>NZ_CP107030.1:985000-3595000 GCF_027474825.1 Maribacter halichondriae
TAGCCGATGGTCCGGGTTCTTTCCCTCTCGGACATGGACCTTAGCACCCATGCCCTCACTGCGCAGAAACGTTTCATAGCATTCGGAGTTTGTCAGGAATTGGTAGGCGGTGAAGCCCCCGCATCCAATCAGTAGCTCTACCTCTATGAAACTATCTACACGCTGCACCTAAATGCATTTCGGGGAGTACGAGCTATTTCCGAGCTTGATTGGCCTTTCACCCCTACCCACAGGTCATCCCAAGACTTTTCAACGTCAACGGGTTCGGTCCTCCACTGTGTGTTACCACAGCTTCAACCTGCCCATGGGTAGATCGCACGGTTTCGCGTCTACTACTACCGACTGTGGCGCCCTGTTAAGACTCGCTTTCGCTACGGCTCCGCCCCTGAAGGGCTTAACCTTGCCGGTAAAAGTAACTCGTAGGCTCATTATGCAAAAGGCACGCCGTCACGGTGCAAGCACCGCTCCGACCGCTTGTAGGCGTATGGTTTCAGGATCTATTTCACTCCGTTATTCACGGTTCTTTTCACCTTTCCCTCACGGTACTGGTTCACTATCGGTCTCTCAGGAGTATTTAGCCTTGGCGGATGGTCCCGCCGGATTCATACAGGGTTTCACGTGCCCCGCACTACTCAGGATACCACTATCTAAAAGGTCTTTGCCTATACCGGGCTATCACCGTCTATGGCCGCTCTTTCCAAAGCGTTCTAGTTCATAACTCCTCGAACATCGTGGTCCTACAACCCCGTTATTGCCGAAACAACAACGGTTTGGGCTAATCCGATTTCGCTCGCCGCTACTATCGGAATCACTTTTGTTTTCTCCTCCTCCGGCTACTTAGATGTTTCAGTTCACCGGGTTTGCTCCTCTTGCGAGGTGACATGTCTTCAACATGCCGGGTTGCCCCATTCGGATACCTGCGGATCATTTCGTGTGTGCCGATCCCCGCAGCTTTTCGCAGCTTATCGCGTCCTTCGTCGCCTCTGAGAGCCTAGGCATTCCCCATACGCCCTTTTCCAGCTTGTCGCTGTACCTTCTTACTTTGTATTCCAATTCGTACTCTTTACTTAAAAAATTCGTGTTTTTCTTCTCTTCAAAGTACACATATACCTAAATATATACGTACCCTGTCCCAATATGTCAATGAACTTTGTCGCGGGCCACGACAGGCAATCAAATCCCATCGAACCCACATACAATACATGAAGACAAATAAATTATCCCCGGGCATTGCCTGGTGGAGAATATCGGAGTCGAACCGATGACCTCCTGCGTGCAAGGCAGGCGCTCTAGCCAGCTGAGCTAATCCCCCGTCTTTTCAAAACGGAAATTCCAAAATAAAAATGAAATCCCAAATTCCAAAAACTTAGGGTCTTCTCAACTCCCAGAATTTCCAATACTTATCTTAAAGAACTTTTTTCAACTCCGAACCCAAATACTCTGAACTCTTAACTTGAAAATGTAGTCCCGGGCAGACTCGAACTGCCGACCTCTACATTATCAGTGTAGCGCTCTAACCAGCTGAGCTACGGGACTGTCCCGGATCACACTTTCGCGCGACCGTTCCTTTATACCATAATACCATGAAGACCTTTTCAATCGGAACCTGTCATAAAAAATAGAAAGAGGCACGGGGCGCGGTCGAAGGCCCCTCGAGGGGCGGCGCGCTTTCCTGTCGCGGCCCAAGGGCCACGAAGGTTCTGCTCTAGAAAGGAGGTGTTCCAGCCGCACCTTCCGGTACGGCTACCTTGTTACGACTTAGCCCTAGTTACCGATCTTGCCCTAGGCCGCTCCTTGCGGTGACGGACTTCAGGCACTCCCGGCTTCCATGGCTTGACGGGCGGTGTGTACAAGGCCCGGGAACGTATTCACCGGATCATGGCTGATATCCGATTACTAGCGATTCCAGCTTCACGGGGTCGGGTTGCAGACCCCGATCCGAACTGTGACCGGTTTTGTAGATTCGCTCTGCCTTGCGACATGGCTGCTCTCTGTACCGGCCATTGTAGCACGTGTGTGGCCCAGGACGTAAGGGCCGTGATGATTTGACGTCGTCCCCACCTTCCTCGCGGTTTGCACCGGCAGTCCCGTTAGAGTCCCCATCATGACATGCTGGCAACTAACGGTAGGGGTTGCGCTCGTTATAGGACTTAACCTGACACCTCACGGCACGAGCTGACGACAACCATGCAGCACCTTGCAAATTGCCCGAAGGAAAAGGTATCTCTACCCCTGTCAATATGCATTTAAGCCCTGGTAAGGTTCCTCGCGTATCATCGAATTAAACCACATGCTCCACCGCTTGTGCGGGCCCCCGTCAATTCCTTTGAGTTTCATTCTTGCGAACGTACTCCCCAGGTGGGATACTTATCACTTTCGCTTGGCCGCCCACTGCTCAAGGCAGCGGACAGCTAGTATCCATCGTTTACGGCGTGGACTACCAGGGTATCTAATCCTGTTCGCTCCCCACGCTTTCGTCCATCAGCGTCAGTTCATGGTTAGTCAGCTGCCTTCGCAATCGGTGTTCTATGTAATATCTATGCATTTCACCGCTACACTACATATTCCGCCAACTTCACCATGACTCAAGACCGACAGTATCAAAGGCATTTCTACGGTTGAGCCGCAGACTTTCACCCCTGACTTATCGGCCCGCCTACGGACCCTTTAAACCCAATAATTCCGGATAACGCTCGGACCCTCCGTATTACCGCGGCTGCTGGCACGGAGTTAGCCGGTCCTTATTCTTACGGTACCGTCAACAGGGCACACGTGCCCCTCTTTCTTCCCGTATAAAAGCAGTTTACTACCCATAGGGCATTCTTCCTGCACGCGGCATGGCTGGATCAGAGTCTCCTCCATTGTCCAATATTCCTCACTGCTGCCTCCCGTAGGAGTCTGGTCCGTGTCTCAGTACCAGTGTGGGGGATCCCCCTCTCAGGGCCCCTACCCATCGTAGCCATGGTAAGCCGTTACCTTACCATCAAGCTAATGGGACGCATGGCCATCCTTTACCGGCCGAAGCCTTTAACCTTATGATAATGCTATCTAAAGGTACCACGGGGCATTAATCCAAATTTCTCTGGGCTATTCCCCTGTAAAGGGCAGGTTCCATACGCGGTGCGCACCCGTGCGCCGGTCGCCGGCAAGAAAGCAAGCTTCCTCCCGCTGCCCCTCGACTTGCATGTGTTAGGCCTGCCGCTAGCGTTCATCCTGAGCCAGGATCAAACTCTTCATCGTTAATCTGTAAATAATCTTACGCGCCCGACGAAAAACAATCTCCCGGCCCCGTATCTCAATCCTATTAAATCTCAATATGGTTCCTTCCCCGCCCTTGGGCGGGGGTCGTTTGTCTTCACAGTATGTCAATGAACTATCCAAAAAAAAGAAAGCCCGTAAGCCCCCTTAATAACGCTTTTCCTCCAACAACATCAAATCCTATACGCCCAAAGCGGGTGCAAATATAAGATGGTTTTTTCGCTTACACAATACCTAATCCTATTTTTTTGACAAGGTTAACAAAAAAAGTTTTAACTATTTGAATATCAATGTTTAAGATGCCAACAAAAACTCCACAAAATTAGAATTCATCTATTTATTTATGTACTTCACTTTTGCTTCAGTCCATTAACGTAAAGTATTTCTACTGCAAACTTATATGGTAACCTTTTGTAATTCAGTTTTAATAGAAAAAGGGAGTTCAAAAGACCCCTAACACCTCCCCTGAAGAGGATCACGGACAAAGTGACTACCCTACGGGAATAGATACAATCAGACAAGAAGGCCACGAATGTGAAGTATCATTCGATAATCTATCTTTCTTATTCACATACAAGCCACAAACGCCAAAAGTTATTTAACCGCCTATGAGAAGAAATTCCATACGAGACCAAAACGGACGACGAAGTCGCGATAAGGATAATCTGGTGCAGCATAAAAATTCGGTTGGCTAAAGAAGGAATTAAAGTGTTCGGCCTTCAAATAAATACGAGTCTGTTGGACCTTCGCGTTAATAAAAAAATCAAGTAAAGGATATCCTCCCAACTTTTCATTGTTCTGAGTATAAAATTCCCCTAGGGCGGGATTATACCCATCCATGTTATAAGAGCTAAAATACTTCAAGGTGATACCTGTTTGAAGATACATGGCTTTTTTGAATACATCCGAAGAAAAGTAAAGCGTATTTCGAGTAACTAATTGGGGAACATTCAATACGTCACTTGACTGTGCCACTGTTTGATACATTACAGTATTGTTAAGTGCAAACTTGCCCAATCTAAATTCTTTATCGTACTTGACCTTTAAGTGGTTTACACTTTTGCTTTCTTGAAAAGGCCTGATAATGGTATTGTCTAGGCCCTCTTCAACAGTAATGGTCGGGTCGGCCGCAAAATAAGCGTAGTTGCCCAATCTGGAATACTTGGCCATGACATTGCCCCAAGTATGGGATTCAAAATCAAATTGTAGGCTATTCACATTTTCCTTTTCGAAAGTATTGGTGTTCTGCCAATTATAATTCGTGTAATCACTTTGGTACATCAAAAAATTAAAATCGGGCATGCTGTTCGATGAATGGAGGGTGACCCTGACTTTGTTCTTTTCATTGAAACGATAACTGGCCGCTGCGTCGAGAAGGCTCCCGGTCAGGCTTCCAGAAATGTTATATTTAACTCTTCCCTCTAACCTAAAACCTGCAATTGTTTTTGAATATTCCGCACCTATGGCAACTTCTTCACCTTTAAGCTGATTCTGAATGGTTTGTGTATCGGTAATTAGAATGCTATTGGTAAAATAGTTGTAGTTGTAAAGACTGATATTTCCTTCAAGCCTACCCAACGTGGCATTGTAGAATTCGGCGCTGAACTTATTAAACATGGTTTTCAAATTCATTCTATCGTTTATCGTAGTAACCAATGCGTCGCCGAAGTAAACGTTCGGGGCGGTTTGCGTAAACAAGTAATACTTTGTTTCGTAATCGAATTGATGACCTATCGATAGTGAAGTCTTCTCGACCCTTGAAGAATCTTTGTTCTTTCGAATCAATTTGTAGCTATGGTCCATATAGTACCGTTTCCCCAATAACTTATTCTCGGCATCACCGAATCGCACGTCGATACGAGACCGGTCCCTAAAGTTCGATTCTTCCGATTCGAACTGAAGTTCTTTGTTGGCCAAGCCCCCGTTTTCTTCAGTTTCAATATCTTGGGCAGCTATATGGGCCCTGAGCATATATCGACCGTTTTTTGTCACATAGTTCAAGGTCGTTCTGAAATTACCTGATTGGGCCTGATTGATCTGATATTTTCCCAAAGAACGGAAACCCTTGTAGGCGATGGAGTAATTAAATCTTCTTGACGTGTTGAAAGTTAACAGTGCATCCAACAATTGGCCCTCTTCAAAAGTGGTCTTAAAAAAAGGTCCGACATTGGGGTCGCTACATTGTAGTAGTCGATCTGTTCTTTCTCCAAATAATTGAAATGCTTTGCTTTCGCTCCCAATTTTGGATAGAAATCCACACGCTCGAAGTTAACGCCCAACTTATTGTAGGGCTGTCCCACGTTAGCGAAGGGCATCAATTCGAAATCATCGCGACGCAAGTAATTATACCTATATTCTTTTTGAATGGTCAAGGTAGTATCTAAATAGGTGGTATCTCTGGCATGTGAGATTATCTTGTAATCTTTAATCGTTATTTCCTCTTCGGGTAATGGCTTGTTGTTGGGGTTTCTCTTTTTTGAAAACTGGGTCGTGTCTTTTTGTTTTCCCTTGATCGGGGCTTCCTCTTGGGCAATTAGCGAGGCACTCATCAGAACAAAAAGCAATACGAGGAAATATCTCATGAATATTCGTTAGACGAACAAAGTTAATTTTTTTGTTCCTAACTAAATGTGAAAGTTTTCTCAAGTGTGTTGGAAGGATAAGCAACCACCTCTTTCGATTTCGACCAGATTTAATTTATATTCGCCAAAACTTATTACTTCAATTTTGCTCAAAAGCTTTCATAGCTATACCGATGAAATCGGAACGGATGAGGCAGGTCGTGGATGTTTGGCGGGCCCAGTAACGGCTGCGGCCTTAATTTTGCCAAAAACCTTTGAAAACACAACGCTAAATGATTCCAAGTTGCTTTCGGAAAAGAAGAGGGAAGCGCTTCGACCTATTATAGAAAATTCTTCGGTCTGTTTCGCCGTGGCCCATATTCTTCCTCAAAAAATTGATGAGATAAACATTTTGAATGCATCCATATTGGCCATGCACAAGGCTATTGAAAAATTGGAAGTCGATCCGAAATTTATCATTGTTGATGGCAATCGCTTTAAACCTTACGGAAACACTCCTTTTGAATGTATCATAAATGGGGACAGTAAATATATGAGCATCGCCGCGGCTTCAGTTTTGGCCAAGACCTACCGAGACTTCTATATGGAGGAGTTGCACGAGAAATATCCCATGTACAACTGGAAAAAAAACAAAGGATACCCGACCAAAGAACATCGGGATGCCATTCGAAAATATGGCCTCACCGAACATCATCGAAAAAGTTTCAGGCAACTGCCAATGCAAACCAGCCTTGATTTATAGGACACTTTTTAGAATCAATAGATTTCAGTGAATCGAATATTTTTCAAAAAGTTTTGTTTCACTGTGCATACATATAAAGTGCTTTATGTCATAAATTTGCAACAAAGTACCCACCATGAGGCTTAGAGGCTTTCTTATTCTGCTCACGATATTGATTTTGAGTTGTGGAAGGGAGGATAAAAAAAATATTCCTTTGTCGGACTATGTTCCGCATAATGCTTTGGCTGCAATACAGATCAACAATCTCGCTTCTCTTATCGACAGTCTCGAAAACAACGAATTTATTTCCCGATTGGAAAATCTGGAGTCATATAAGGCCATCATTGATAAAATCGCTTTTTTAGAACAACTAGATAGAGAATCTAACGGTATGTTGGTATTCTCAAAATCTGAAAGAGATAGTGTCGAAGTACTCTTTATTTCTGATACGTTGTCGAATATGTTCCATGTTGACAGTCTAAGAAACAAATATGCCGAACTTATCTCGTTTGACAACCAAACATTCGATAAGTATATCGTAAATGACAAAGCCATTTACAGTAGTGTTGTAGACAATAGGTTATTCATTAGCACCTCGGCAGAATTGTTGGATGATAATTTACAGCAGACCGAAGGAGACACCTCCGTTCTTTTCAAACGTCTGTATGCTATTGCCGATAAAAATAAACCGGCAAACTTGTTTTTAAACCTTAAGGAGAATGAATACCTGCTTTCCCAAATAACTTCCGATTCTTTACATATATCCATTTCAAAATTCTCCGACTGGGTCTATTTCGATACAGAAATTAGAACCGACTTTTTGGCCCTAAGCGGTCTAGCCGTGTCGAACGACTCGACTACCAAATACCTGAACCTTTTTAAGGATACCGAGCCTCTTCCCAACGCAACTCCCTTTTTTGCCCCTTTGGAATCAGAGTCGTTATTGACTTATACCTTTAATGACCAACGTGTATTTAAAAAAATCAAAAACACTTTCTTAGCAAAGTGCCCAAAAACGATTCGATCTTTAATACGGTGGAAGAAATCGGTATCGTACGTGTAAACGGAAAAAAGGCCGTGTTCATCAAAACCTATGGGTCTGAAGGTTTATTGGATTTTTTGGCCCTCCACCAAAAAAGCACTTCTAATTACCAAGGCAATAGCGTAAGAGAACTTGGTAACACCAATTTTCTGAACGCTAACTTTGACCCTCTCGTACAAAATTTCGTTGCCAACTATAGTACCGTTCTTGAGAATGTCTTCGTTTTTACGGAGAACAAAGAGACCGTACAAACGATAATTTCCAATTATAAAAATGGAAATACCTTCGGCAAGAATCCGGTTTATGGCTTTGCCAGCAAAAATGTAGGGTCATCCGCGTCGATATTATGGATATCGAATGCAAATCATGTTGAGCAACTCGTAAAAGATAATTTCATTGAAGATATACATGTAAATCTGAAAGATTCTAAGTTTAATGGCTATGCCTTCGCCGGTCAGATGGTTGCAAACGGAGATTTTTTCCATATCAATCTTTCTGCCCAAAAGATGTCAACGGAAAAAGCCCTAAAAATCATTAAACCTCTTTTCACTGTTTCTTTGGATGCAGAACCCGCCACCAATCCACAATTCATAACCAACCATAATACCAAGAAAAAAGAAATTATAGTTCAAGATGTTACGAACAACCTCTATCTCATTTCAAACAATGGAAAAATTCTTTGGAAGAAACAATTGAAAGGGCCCGTACAAGGCAAAATACATCAAGTAGATCTTTACAAGAACGGCCGATTACAGTTGGCCTTCACAACGAACAGCGAGTTTTTGATACTAGATAGAAATGGAAAAGAAGTGAAACCATTTACAATTTCGTATGAAGGTGGTAATCTCAATCCTTTGGCGGTATTCGACTATGAAGGAAAAAAAGACTATCGATTTGTAATAACGCAAGGTGAGAAAGTTTTCATGTACGACCGCAATGCAAAAATTGTAAAAGGATTCAAATACACACGTGCCGATAGCCCCATTCTTGATGCACCCAAGCATCTAGTAGTTGGCAACAAAGACTATTTGGCCTTCAAATTGGAAAATGGAAGCCTGCGATTGCTCAATCGCGTAGGCGATGTTCGAACCAAAGTGAGCGAAAAAATCGATTTCTCTGAAAATGAGGTCTATATTCATAAGAATAAATTTACCTTGACCGATAAGGAAGGCACTTTATATCAAATCGATAGTCAGGGCAAAATAACCAAGACCGCCTTCAATCTCAATCAAGATCATGGTTTTGACGCCACCAGTAATACGTTGGCACATATGAACGACAATACGCTAAGTATCAAAGGAAAAACGATAGAATTAGATCTTGGCGTATACACAAACCCAAAAATTTTCTATCTAAATGATAAGATTTACGTTAGCGTGACCGACATTCAAAATCAGCAGGTATATCTTTTCGATAGTCAAGCCAAACCGATTCCTAATTTTCCTATTTTCGGAACGTCGATTATCGACCTAGATGATGTTGACAACGACCAAAAACTAGAACTTACAGTTAAGAATCAAGATAATTCTATTGTCCTCTACACAATTAACTGATTTGATTCAAATTAGTGCACTTCATACAAAATTAGAGTCCACTGGCACAAGAATCCTAAATAGCTCCAACCTACTTTAGTATTTTGCAAGAATCAAAGAAAAGTAATTGAAAATGTATTGTTATGTGCTTTAGTCGTTAACCCTTGAATGATTTATACATTAAAAGGCTAAACAATAAAGAAAACGGTATCTTTTTTGTGCTACGTTCTCAATAACCAAAACGCCAATTTCTTTATCTTTAAGGCGTAAAAACACTATCATGAAAAAAATTGCTCGACTATTAAGAATCAGCCTTCCCCTAATTTTTATCTTCGCATTTGTACCCCAAGCGAACAGTCAGCTTCTAAAAAAATTAGGGAAGCGAGCAGAAAAAGCTGCGGAACGCGCGGTCGAACGTCGTGTTGAAAAAGAGACCACCGAAAAAACGGAAGAAGTACTTGATAGCATCCTAGAGCCCGGATCAAAAGGAGAAAAGGAAAAAAAGAGCCCCGTACCAAATGGTGAACCCTCTACTGATTCGGAATCAGGTAGCCATAGTCCAACTATAGAAGGTTCATCTGACCCAAATACTTCTTCGGAACCTAGTGGGCCGAAATCAATTACCGTATATAGTAAGTTCGATTTTGTGCCCGGCGACAAATTGCTGTTCTTCGATGATTTCGCCAATGATTTTGTGGGAGATTTTCCCAGTAAATGGAATACGAATGGTAGTGGCGAAGTAGTGACCCTCAATGACTCGAAAGACAAATGGTTTGAAATTCTACCTGGCTATACGACCTTTTACATACCCTACGTAGACTTGCCGGAAGAATACACTCTTGAATTCGACATTTTGAGTTCAGGCATCGATGCAAAAACCTCAAGCAGTGCATGGCTAGAGGTCGGGATTAGTTCTGATGACAAATTTCGATGGGGCGATTACTACGTACATGCAAATCTTCCTTTTGCACAATATACCCCTGTGGGAATTCGGGTTAAGAACCACATAAAGTATGGCGGTGGAGGTATAAACAATGTTGTCAAAGCAGACATTCGAGAAGCCGTTCTTGCTCAACCGCACATTTCTATTGCCGTCAACAAACAGCGATTTCGCCTTTGGGTCAACGAAAAGAAATATGTCGATATTCCAAAAGCAGTTCCTGCAGAGGGTGCAATTTCAACAATAAAATTTCAGCTACATGGCTTTAAAGATGGAAAGGAACGGCTGTTCATTCGCAATGTGAAGGTAGCAGAAGGTGGTTTGGACCTACGCAGAACGTTGATTTCAGATGGTAAAGTTTCCACAAACGGAATCCTATTTGATTCGGGCTCGGCCAATATTCAAGCACAATCCATGGGAATCATACGTCAAATCCATCAGGTTTTACAGCAAGAAAATAATATGAAATTGAAAATCGTCGGTCACACGGACTCCGATGGCGAAGATGCCTCAAATATGACACTTTCCAAAAACCGTGCAGAAGCAGTCAAAAATGCATTAGTCTCAGTGTATGGTGTTTCTTCTGACCGATTGAGTACCGAGGGCAAGGGAGAATCTGAACCCGTCGGCGACAATGGCACCACGGACGGAAAAGCACAGAACAGAAGAGTAGAATTCATTAAACAATAATTTTTAAACATACGATTAAGATGAAAAAATTAGTACTAAGTTTTCTTTTGGGCATATTAGTTATTCCAAATATAGTGGCGCAAGATAATTGCAGTAAATATTATCCGATGGTCGAAGGTACTTCGTTCGAGTATACGAACACAGATAAAAAAGGAAAGTCAGAAGGGGTGACCCGCTATACCATATCAGAGGTCACGCAAGAAGGTACAGCTACCAAAGCTACCTTCGATTTAAAATTTATTGATAAAAAAGGAAAGGAAATCTTTACTACCAATTATAAGATTACCTGCGAGGGAGATGTGGTCAGTATCGATTATCAATCGTTGTTTCCTTCACAAATGATGCAACAGTACACCGAAATGGGTCTTGAGATGGATATTACCGGAACCGACATTGAATTACCGAACGACCTCAGCGTCGGTCAAGACCTTGCAGACGCCAATGTCTCTGTGGCGATGAACATGAGCGGTATCAAGATGAATATCGACGTGAACCAGACCAATAGAAAAGTAGAAAAAAAGGAAAGTGTAACCACTGCGGCCGGCACTTTCGATTGTTTTCTAATTACTGAAACCACAAGTTCGAAAACCATGGGGGCCACCCAAGAAATGGATTCAAAATTATGGCTGGCCGAAGGCGTGGGCATGGTAAAACAAGAAACGTACAAAAAGAACGGTAATCTTATGAGTCGCACCGAACTGACCAAGTTCAGTAAATGACTTCATATTTTCGTAAAAGCATAGACCGAGGCCTGCACCTCGGTTTTTTAAGCACTTACCCATTGGTATATTTAATCTTCTGCACACTGAAAAAAGCCAACATGATACTATCAAAGTTTTATTTGGTTATCTTGTAGTTACTCATGCAGAGTATTTTTCTGAAGTAGAAATTTGACCCTATGCGGCGTATTATCCTTTTATTTTTACTGTTCTGTTTTCAAGGCGTACATGCGCAAAGCAATCACTTCAAAGACTCAGTAACAATTTCTGAGTTTAAAAAAAGGTAATTCTGCATATCAACCCGAAACCTGATAGTGCTCTTTTTTACATCAAGAAGAGTTTTGAAGTTGTGAAAACCAGTAATTATCAAAGAGGGTTGGCCGACACCGAATATCTACTGGCGCAGTACTACAAAAGAACCCAAAAAATCGACTCGGCCCTTGTTTATTTTGAAAGTTCGGCAAAACGAGCTGAGCAAGAGAACTACAATATTGGTGCTGCAATAGCCTATAATGGTCTATGTAGAAATCTGTACCTGCTGGCAAAATATGAGGATGCAGAAAGTGCCTGTAAAAAAGCGCTCGAAAACATAAAGTCTGAAAGTGATATCGAATATATGACAAAGGCAGACACCTATACTGCCTTAGGAACCATCTACTCACGTCAAGATTTAATTGAAAAAGCTCAGGAAAATTTCCTCAAGGTAGATTCGATGCATTTTCTGAGGCCCTTACGCCCAGATGTAATTGCTGCAGCCTATCAGAATTTAGGAGGCATACATTTAAAGTTTGATGATGTGACCCTGGCGGAATCATATTATAAGAAGGCCAATGATCAATTTAAAAAATTACCTGTTGCCGCGGCTGAATTCTACATGAGCAGCAACAATGTGGAATTGGGAAAACTTTTTTTACAAAGGGAGAGCTTGATAAGGCAGATAGTATATTGACAAAATCACATGAATTTTTCAAAAGATCAAAGATCTAACAACGGCGTCGGAAATCGCTACTAACCTAGCCAAAATCAAGTTAGAAAAAAAACAGTTTGAAAGTGCCGAAGCTTTATTCACTGAATCTTTTGAATTTTATGAACAGTCAGAATTTAAACTTGAAGGAGCGATCAATGCCATTGAATTAGCGAAACTTTCACTACTTAGAGAAAATCCACGTAACGCCCTTTCTTGGTCTCAGAAAGCCTCCTTATCGAACAAGAGCATTAAGAACGGTGTAATCGAGAAAGATTTGGCCTTTGTAATGGCCAAGACCTATTTTCAAATGGGCAACTACAAGAGGGCAAATGAACTAAATGAAGTAGGTTATGCAATAAAAGATTCCCTTGACCGTATTCAAAGTGCTGAAAAAATTCGAGAAATCGAAGGAAAATATCAAACGGCTCAAAGAGACAAAAAGATAAGACTTTTAAAAGCCCAGAACGAACTGGCCCAGCAACAAAAAAAGAACCAGCAGAATTTTCTATTGGCCGGTATTGGGGTAACATCTTTGGGCCTTCTTTTCTTTTTTATTTTATACAGAAACCGCCAAAAAACTAACCAAAAGCTATTGGAAATAGATCGACTAAAAAACAACTTCTTCACCAACATCTCTCACGAATTCAGAACACCCTTGACCCTAATATCTTCGCCCATTCAAGAAACTCTTGCAGATCCGATCTACCGAAAGAAAGGCGCAGTCATTTTGAAATGGCCGAAAGAAATACGGGCAGACTATTATCGCTGGTCGACCAATTGTTGGAGCTTTCAAAAATCGATAGCGGTAACCGTAAAATACAATTGGAAAAAGGCAAAGCCACGCATTTGATAGCCGCGTGGGCAGAATCGTTTTCATATCTGGCAAAGCAAAAAAATATCGACTTCGAAATCCAAATAGAAAACAAAGACAGAGAAGTCTGGTTCGACGCTGACGCCCTTGAAAAAATAACGGTCAATCTTTTGGGAAATGCGGTCAAGTATACCCCCGAAAATGGAGGCGTACGTATTTTCGCAAAGATCATAAGTGGTATTTTAGATTTCAAAATAGAGAATACCGGAGAAGGTCTTACCAAAGACCAAATCAAGACTCTTTTTGACCGCTTCTACCAAACCGACGAACAAAACGATGGTACTGGAATTGGACTTTCACTCGTAAAAGAACTTGCCGAATTGCACAAGGGAGCAGTTACCGTAACCAGCAATAAAAATCAAAACACCATATTTAGCGTTCAACTTTGTATCGACAAGAATAAGTTTAAGAATGTCATTTTCAAGAAAGATTCCGCTTATACGGAAAAAGTGCTTCAACCCGTTATAAATGATTCTTTTAGTGAAGTTGAGCCAACAATAGATGAAAATCTACCGATTCTATTGATTGTCGAAGATAATGTGGATGTACGTAACCTATTGGCCGATACCTTTCGAAAAGCATACCAAATTATTTCAGCATCGAATGGTGAAGAAGGTGTCGTAAAGGCCATCGAAAAAATACCTGATTTGATTATCTCCGACATTATGATGCCCATTAAAGATGGTATTCAATTGACAAAACAATTGAAAGAAGATGAACGTACCAGTCATATTCCAATTATTTTATTAACCGCGAAGGCAGGCGACGAAAATGAGCTTTCAGGCATCGAAGTGGGAGCCGATGATTATATTACCAAACCCTTCAATCAAAAAATACTAAAATCAAAGGTGACTTCTTTGATCGACCTTAGAAGAGAACTACGATCTCGATACAGCCAAGAGGTCATTTTAAAACCTAGGGATATTGCCATTACGTCGACCGACGAACGGTTCTTAGAAAAGTTACAGAGCGTTTTGGATGAAAAACTCATAGATCCTTCTTTCAGTGTTGAAAACTTCAGTGCCGCCGTTCATATGAGCCGTATGCAATTGCACCGAAAATTAAAGGCGTTGACCGGTCTTTCTACATCAGAATTTATTCGATCGCAACGTTTGAAATTGGCGGCCCAGATACTGAAAAAATCAGATGTGAGCATTTCTGAAGTTGGCTATAGTGTTGGTTTCAACGATCATGCCTATTTCAGTAAATGTTTTAAGGAAACTTACAATTGTACCCCTTCCGACTTTGCAATGAATAAATAATTGCTGTCGAAAACGTTGTTTTTAAAGGTCTTTCCGAGTGTGTTACATGGCTCATAGTTCTTGTTACATATTTCATAGTACTTCCTAAACTAGTCCGTTACATTCGCATTGTAAAGAGATAGACCATGGTTCGTCTCTATGTCAAGATAAATGATGATGACGGCTAAAAAAAGTAAAATGGAAGGTTCGCTTGACAGTTTCCCCGAAAATCAAATTTACCTAAATATCGACCAGCTAAAAGATGGCACCTATGTATTGAAAATCATGAAGAACAATAAGGTCATTAAAAAAACCACATTTAAAAAATAGAGATCAATACATATGAAAAATGGATTTTTTAACGCTCAATTCAATAGCTCACATACATATAAATTGAACTCTATTTATGGTACCCTTCTTTAAATCTAAACGTTAGTCTGGAGCAGGACAAACACTATTAAATAATTAATTAAACCCAATATTATGAAAGCAAAAATTATGATTCTGATGGTCTCACTAATAGGACTATCCTCATGTATCAAAGACTACCACGGCAGTGGACCCAAAGAAATCGAGTTTACCGAAAAAAATTACCTCTATGAAGGTCATCTATATCAAGTTTATATTGATGGGGAAATAGAGGCTTTAAACATTGAGATCCAAGTTTTGAAAGATAAAATTGCCAACGATCTTGGGGATGAAAATACCGAAAAGGATCTTGCCGCTGCAGCCGAGAGGCGAGACGGTCTTGAAGATGATTTGAAAAGTATCTTTTCATTGGAACAAGTGGGCATCCGCATTCCACCGCCACCGCCGCCATGCCCAATACCGAACAACTGTGACTTCTCAGGATTGGAATACGTATTAGCCGGTACCGGGGTCGAAAAAATTCGGATTCTGTTTTTCAATGAAGGTGGAGATGTAGTTGGTGGCGGCACCATCGATGAATTGAGCCCGCTGCCTGGTGCCGAGGGTCAAATCAATTACAGTAATCTTATGATCGGTGATCAAAATAGTCCCGTTTCAGCCATTCAAGTTCAAGTCTTTAATTCCGATGGGGTCGAAGAAAGAAACTATACCGTTAAATAAAAAACGAAGTGTTTGAGTATCTTACGGGTAACTTAGAGGAATTGTTGAAGTAAAACCGACATACTAATTCACCTACCGAAAAATCCAAGTTGCCCTGTATGGTACTACGTATTATCGTCATATCCCTTCTTTGCTTTTCTGCCACCACGTATGGTCAAGATGCTGAGTATGAAAATCAGATCGACATACTTCTGGGGAAGGGATATGCACATTACGGGGTTCAGAAAGACTCTGGGCAATACTATTTTAAAAAAATCGAGAATTTGGCGTGGGCCGAAAAAGACACTCTGACCCTGCTCGATATCCTAATTACCTCTAACCGTCATTTGGGCTATTTCTATGACCTGAGCACCATTAGGGAAAACTTATCTAAGATCGATAAGATTTCTGACCCCAAATCCAGTTTTTGGCAAAACCTTGAAGATTCACTTTTATATCGTAATTCGATTCGGGCCGATAAGGGTAACTTTTACTTTAAGTTAGGCAACAAAGGTAGGGCAAAGTCGTACTTCAACCACATAAAGAACTCGTATCAGAATCAACCGCCCGAATCACTTACACCAGATCATTTTCTTTTATTATCCAATTCGATGAGCTTTTTGGCCAAGACCTACCACTTGGAAGATAAGTTCAATCTGGCAAAAGATTACTACGAACAAACCATAAACTTAGTAAAGACGGTAACACCTGAAAATCTAAATAATCTATACATCAACTATGCTCTTTTGGCAGAAGTTCTAACCGATCAAGGCGATTATGAACAGGCCAACTCATATTTACGAACTACCCTTAAAGATGCCCTGGAACAAAACAATAATCCGAATAGAATCATTAGTGTTACCCATCATTTGGCCGAAAACTATTTATTACTTTCCAAAAAGGATAGTGCGCGCCATTATCTTGCAGTAATGGCAAACCATTTAGACAGAAGCCCAACTTTTAAGCAACTATATCACCGAACAAAGGCCAGGTTTGAGTTGCAAAACAATAACGTCAAAAGTGCCCTTAGTGAGATCGATCTAGCCCTTGACACCTATCTCGATCAGACCGGGGAACTGAATAATGAAAGGTTGGCCAATCTATATTTGGAAAAAGGAAAAATACTAATTCTTGCAAGGGATTTTCAAAACGCCCTCAAAGCTGCCGATAAAGGACTTGAATTACCATCCAGTAAATTTGGCACTGCCTATCTAGATTTAATGGCCTTAAAAACAGGCACATTGCTTAGTTTAGAAAAATTCAATGAGGTCGGTACTTCGGCATTTTTGGCAGTTAGCATGTTAGATAGCCTTAAAGCTGACTATCAGTATAGTTCCGATAAAATCGATCTTATTGAAAAGACCTTTCCTTTATTCGAATCGGCCCTAGAAGCTAACTATTCTAGTTTTAAAAAAGGGGCAACGACGAACATTTAGATAGGGCTTTCTTCTTTATGGAAAAGAGCAAGTCTGTATTGTTGTTAGAAGCCCTTATGTCGGCCAAAGCCGAGCGATTTGCTCAAGTACCAGATTCGTTGTTGGAAAAAGAGCGCCTACTACGTTCGGAAATTACCTCATTGGAAAAAGAGTTAATAAAAAATACAAATGAAAAGGAGAAGCTTAAAAGTGACATCTTTCTTTTAAAGGAGCAGCAAGCCGGCCTTATGAAATTTGTGTCCGCAAATTATCCCGACTACTATAGCTTGAGGTACGGTGCGAACGTAACCGACCCGAATTCTTTTTCCAAAGAACTTGACCCAGACGAGTTGATGATAAGTTACTTCTATGGAAATCAAGCTATCTACGCCCTCTCCATAAGCCAACAGTCAAAAAATTTGATTAAAATACCTCTCGACAAGGCACTCGAAAATAAAATCAAAGAAGTACATGAAATGCTTTCAGATTCGAAATCGGACATAAGCGACTTGTCAAATTTAACATACGAACTCTATGGTATATTAATAGCGCCTTTGCTTTCTTCACCCGAAACCTCAAAATTGACACTGATTACCGACGGGCTTCTTAGTTATCTTCCTTTTTCTGCTTTAAATACGGATTCGAACGGATTGACCTATCTGGTCGAAAATTATGCTATAAGTTATGCCAATTCTGCCACATTATTAAAACAATTAAATGAGCGAGAACCCGCCAGTGAATCTCAAATGCTTGCGTTTGCCCCGAGCTTTGATGGCAAGACGGAGGTCAGCTTAGATCGTTCTAAATTACTGCCTTTGCCCCATAACAAAAAGGAAGTCGCACAAATATCGAAGTCTTTCGATGGTCGTTCTTTTGTAGATAAAGAGGCATCCCTCGATCGCTTCAGGTCAGAGGCTAAGGGTTTTACTATTTTACATTTGGCGACACATGCCATCTTTGATGACAGCACGCCGGAATACTCCTATTTAGCATTTGCGCAAGTCGACCAACCTATTGATGAAAGTATTTTGTTCGTCGCTGACTTGTACAACCTAAGAACAGACGTGGACCTAGTAACTCTCAGCGCATGTGAAACTGGTATAGGCGAATTGAAGCGAGGTGAAGGGTTTCTAAGTTTGGCCCGAGGATTTTTCTACAGTGGGGCCGCAAGCATCGCCAGTACCCTCTGGAAAGTCAATGATGCCTCCTCGACCCAGCTGATGGATTCGTTCTATAAAAATCTAGCGGAGGGAAAAACAAAAGATCAGGCATTGCAAAAGGCAAAAAAAACATTCATAAAAGACAACAGTCAGAATGCACTCGCCCACCCATATTATTGGTCAGGATTTGTTATTTCGGGAAATACATCACCCCTAATATCTTCAAATATATGGTCATGGCTTATTTTAGGAATTGTAGGCTTATCAATTTTACTCGGACTTTACTTTTTGAAGAAAAGAAAAAGCTAGTCTAGCTCTTTTAAGAGTTCCTCCGCTTTTGACCTGTTATAATCGTAGTTTTCAATATGATGCTCGAGAACGGCAATGGCATTTTTCTTGTCTTCCTCTTTTAGGTAGGCCAATGCCAGGTACCAATTTGCTTCCGCCTTGAACTCGTCATCCGTTTCAATGACTTTGTTAAAAAGGGCAATAGCGTCCCTGTTTTTGTCAAGATTCAAGTAGGTTTGGGCCAGATAGAAATTACTATGTTCTATGCTTCCCTTATCTTCCGAAGAAAGAAAAATTTTGGCGGCCAATTCATAATCACCCGATTCATAGGCTGCAAAAGCATCCCTTTCCAAAGATTGAACAGTATCGCTCCTTGTAATCGTGTAAACCGTATTCGGATATTCTTGAAAGTTCGATTCGTACAGATCATTATAATTGGGTCCAGAGAGGCTATTATAAACAATCCATCCTAAAGCTGCTAACAAGGTAATTGAAGCTGCAATGGACCATTTTTGGTAGTTGGGCTTCAATCTTCTTACCGGGGCCGATTGCGAAATATCCTTCTCGAAACCGACCAACCTTTGCTTTAAATCTTTAGTCTCTTTGTCTCGGATTGCATTTTGTATATCGCTTTCGAAATCGAACTGTTTCTTAAAATCTGGATCGGTTACCAACAGCTCGTCGAACCGCTGCTTCTGCTCGGCAGTGAGCTCCTTTGAGAAATATAGATATAGTAACTGCTCCTTTTCCATCACACTATATATTTTCTTTTATCCGTTCCCTTAATGTCTTCATACAACGCGATTTTGCCGCTTTCACCACATTCTCGTTGTTGTAGTTCTCGGCTTCCATGATTTCTTTGATCGTGTAGCCACGATAGTAAAAAAGTGTCAATAGTTCTTGACATTTTTTACCGAGAGTCGTGAAATACTTCTGCAACAATTGTTGCTCGGCAGTTAACGCCGGCTTCTCTATTTCTAGAGTACTGACCAACTCATCGGCTTCTCCGACCATTGAAAGGTCATAATTGCCACTTACCTTCTTTTTGTTTTTTCTCATCTGATCGAAAATCAAATATTTTCCAATTCCGAAAAGATAGGTGGAAATACTACTTGTAAAGCGCTCTATCTTTCCGCTCATAACATTGTCGTAAAAAATAACATAGGCATCTTGGTAAATATCAACGTTTTCTTCATCGGTGAGGTTATATCGCCTAGCGAAGTTCAAGAACTTTCCCCTGTTCTCTTCGTACACTCTTCTTAGGACGTTCTCAGAACCTTGTCTTAATTCTTCGAGTGTAAATTCTACCTGTGCATTTTCCATTTAATGCCGTTCTAACAAAAAGGTTAACATGTGGTTACAGCTAATTTAACATTTTTTGTACGCCTATATCGGTCAATTCCGCGATAAATCAAACGGAATCAAGTGTTTGTAGTAATTCGATTACAAATAACTTTTGTCAGGTTTCCTTTGAAAGCCGTTTCCTTATCCTTTTTCAAGAAATAAAATGAGTTTCCTGTTAACCTATTAGCATCTCCTCCATAAAAAGGAAACAATAAAATAAGGAAGTCATGAAAACGATAAAAGTACTATTACCCATGTTCATACTCATTGGCCTAAGTGCCTGCGAAAAAGAAAATCTCTTCGATTTCGGGGCACAGGGCTTAATCGAAAATCCCATTCCGAGTCCTTTACCACAAGAAGATTTGCTTCCAGAAGATTTTGTAAACCTTACGTTCACGGTTCGTAGCCAAGAGGATCAAATGGGAAAGTTTGCAGAGAACGCTATGGTAGAATTCAATGGAAAAATCTGGTCGATTGGAGGCAAAAATGAACATTCGGCAGGCACCTCATTGAACGCTGTATGGGCCAGTGATAATGGCGAGCATTGGTACTCTGTCACCAGTGGGCTTTTTGATGAACGAAGTGCCCATACCCTGACCGTATTCGATAATAAAATGTGGCTGATCGGTGGAGTTAACAATTCAGGTCGCCACCTTTCAAATGTCTGGTATTCAGAAGACGGATCTACATGGGTATTGGCAACCGATACACCTGCCTTTGGTAGTGCCGCCTATCACAACACCATTGTTTTTAACGGAAAGTTGTTCCTCATCGGCGATGCCTCAGGAGGCTATATAAAGGTGTGGTCATCGGTAGATGGAATTGAATGGGAGGAAGAAAATTCCATGGCCTTTTCAAGTAGGGAGAATTTTAGAACAGTGGTTTTCAATAATATCATTTATGTAATTGGAGGTAACTATACCTCAATATCCTTCAATGAGATTTGGGCCAGTAATGATGGAACCGAATGGTCGCAGGTAACACCATCTGGCACTATTTTTTCCGCACGTTTTGCACATACGGTGACCGTACACGAGGGGCGGGTATGGGTAGTTGGCGGTAGCAATGTTTCGCCCTCAGATTTCGTACTTGACTTTTGGTATTCAGATGATATGGTCGAATGGATCGAGTATTCCGGAGCCCTTCCATCCACCGAGGGTCTTGCTAATCATGCAGCGCTCAGTTACAACGGTGAAATATGGTTGTTCGGTGGATATCAAGATGAAGGGTCAGCAATACGAATGATAGGGTCGATTCGAAGTATCCATGCCGATTAATCGCTTTTATAAGCTTTCAATATTAAAAACTCAAAAATTTTCAATCTGATATCTACATGGTCATTTAGTATAAGAGACTGTGCCCATCAAATTGGGCACAGCTTTTTCATTAAAGGGCCCTATCTCTTTCTTCTAAAAATCATGATTTCTAAAAAATACCCTTTGATGTTAACCTTTTATCTATCCAACCATAAAGAAGTAACAATTAAAAAGGATAATTATGAAAGCAATAACAACATTACTGATCATTTGCCTTGTAGGATGTATTACCGCCTGTCAGGGTCAGACAACAAAAGAATCGTCAGAGAAAGAAACTCTAAAAACAACGGGGGAGAAAGATAGCAGCAAACAAATGAACTTGCTCGACGAACAGGTGAAAATGTACGGCTCGGTTTTCGAGCTGGCCGGTGCAGGTGAAGACAATCCATTGAGCCAGGCCGAAAACTATGGCGAGCTAATCGAAAAAATGGATTTGCCCGAAGAACAAAAAGTAACGCAACGCGAGCATTACAAAGTGTATGACCTAAGTCTTGACCCTACCAAAAAAGATTCATTGAAAATCATGGTCGGCAAAATGTTGGAAAACGCAATGGAAAAGAGTCAAACCGACCCTGATAATTAATTCACTTTAATAAATAAATTATGAAAACGCAAAACCATATTATCGGTCTCTTATTTCTTACTAGCAGCATGCTAACGCATTCGCAAGAATTCAAAGAACGGCATGTTCGAAAACTCGAAAACCTCGGTATTAAATATAAAGCCGAGTATTCGTTCAACGAGCAAGCGACCAAAGATCTTCATCAGGTTTTGCACCATGATTTTAAACGTAGAGCAAAAAATACCGTTGGCGCTTCTTTGTTAACGGTCGGTGTAGGTGGCCTGGTCGGGGGGGCTCTGATAATGAGAGGAAGAAATTATCACGGCGAAAGAAATGCCAGCGCTGGCGGTCTTCAAACTTTTGCGGGCTTACTATGCTTCGGAGTTGGCGCGGCAGGAGTGGGTACTTCGATTCCCCTTTTTGTAGGTGCTCGCAAAAGCAAAAAGAGAAGAGACCAATTGAGAAAATCTTACGAAATGGATCAAACCGAGGCTATATGGGCTTTACAAGCAAAGTTTTTGAGTGATAGTCAAGACCAGAATCTTGTTATGGCACATTGAACCGTTAAATATAAATCTCAATCCTTCAAGGTATTTACGTTTAGTACGACTTGTAATCTGATGTCTTATGCTCGGAGCCAAAAACTCGGTTTTTTTTATACCCCCATGTTAACCTTAGGAAAATCTGACCATAAAAAGGAAATCTGTAAACAAAATTATTATGAAAACACATAAATTAATCCATTCCGTAGTTTTAATTACATTATTGACCCTAGGTTGCCATAAAGATGATGGACCGGAAATAGTAGTGCCCATTGAAGAAAACCTTCCGACTCCAAACCCTGTACCGATGTTGAATTCTATCAGCCCAGAAAGCGGTCCAAAAAATACAACTGTGACTATCAAGGGCATTGACTTTGGTACTGATAAGGCCAAGGTTAAAGTATTTTTCAATGATGTGAAGGCTATGGTCGAGTCGGTAACGGAAACTGAAATTAAAACAAAAGTGCCTTCTCTAGCGCTTACGGGGCCCGTAAAAGTTATGGTTGATGGCAAGGAATTGACAGGGCCGGACTTTACCTACGAATTTTCAGAAGCGCATGTTAGTACTTTGGCCGGAAACAAAGATGCATCGGGCAATACCGATGGTCAAGGCACAGATGCCCTTTTCTCAGGTTTTGGTGGTATAACAAGGGATGTTGATGGAAATCTCTATGTCGCCCAACCTGTAGAAAATACCATCAGAAAAATAACTTTAGATGGTCTCGTGACCACATTCGCCGGGGCTTTTGAAGGATATGAAGATGGCCCCCTTCACAGTGCAAAATTCAAGTGGATAAGTGATGTCGCTATCGATGCATCCGGGAATATGTACGTAGCGGATACTTCCAATAATAGAATACGAAAAATATCACCCGATGGTACCGTAAGCACCTTAGCAGGCAGTTGGCAAGGATTTGCAGACGGACAAGGGATCGAAGCCAGATTTTTTCTGCCCGATGTCATTACCGTCGACAGTTCAGGCAACGTATTTGTCGCTGAGGGCAGTGCTGATTACGCCCATACTAGAATTCGAAAAATTACCCCAGAAGGTTTGGTAACAACATTCGCAGGGTGGGAAACCGGATTTCTTGACGGACAGGGAACGGATGCTAGTTTCAAATTTATTTCCGGGATGACGATGGATAATTCGGGAAACATAATTGTAGCGGATGCCGGAAATAACAAAATACGCAAAGTAAGTCCAGATGGTCATGTTTCCACAATTGCCGGAAGCACTGAGGGCTACTCAGACGGTATGGGTGACGAAGCACAATTTTATCGCCCATGGGGCCTGGCCGTCGATAAATTGAACAACATTTATGTAGCGGACTATTCAAATATGAGGATACGAAAAATCGACCCTAAGGGAATGGTAAGCACCGTGGCAGGAAGTGGATCTTATGGCTTTGATGACGGCGAAGGACAGAATGCGACGATAGCATTCCCCAGAACCTTAATAGTGGATGACAATTTTAATCTATTTGTGACCCAAAATAATGTCATACGAAAAATAGCACTTGAGTAGAGTGATCTAAAAACCAACACGATCAAAACCGAGGCCAAACCCTCGGTTTTTTTATGCCTTTATGTTAACCTTTTCGATCAGCGCCCATAAAAAGGAAAATAATGATAATCTCAAAATTTCAAATTATGAAAACGACAACGAAAATTATGATGTGCTTAATGGCGGCACTTTCCATTGCCACTACTTCTTGTGACAAAGAGGGACCTATTGGACCAGAAGGCCCTCAAGGGTCGCCGGGTATGCAAGGCATTCAAGGTGAACCGGGCGAAGCAGGGCCAGCTGGACAAGACGGAATCAATGGTACAAATGGTACCAATGGGACAGACGGCCAAGACGGTAGCGCGAACATAGACTATCTTACTTTTGACGTAAGTGCCGCAAGCGGAACCTCATTTGAACTTAGTGCGAATCCACTATCGGCCAATATAGTTGAAGAGGGGACTGTGTTGGCCTATTTGAATGTAGGTAGCGAATGGTATCAAATTCCAAATCAACGTATTACCACTAATGGTTTTAGTTTAATTGATATAGCCACATCGTTTATTGATAACGGTAGCAATTATCTATTTAAAATGACATTCCTTAGAGACGGAATTCCATTTGCAATTGCAGCTGGTGATTTAGACACCTTGCGCCTTGTCAACATACGTCCTAGCTCATCAGGTAAAAGCACGGGCAATGACGCACTCAAAATGTTGAAAGACAATGGTGTAGATGTAAGTGATTACTACCAGGTGATGAATTATTTTGGATTGCCCTATTAGAACTTTAAAAAAACCAATAATAGAAAGGACCGAGGCCATAAACCTCGGTTTTTTCTTTTCTACATGTTAACCTTGTTCCAAAAAGAGCATTAAAGTGTAAATACTAAAACAAGTGTCATGAAAAATAAAGGTCATTTAAATTATTTAAAAATCCACATTCTACGCCTATTTGCTGTACTAGTTATAGTTGTAGGTTGTAAAAATGATGACAATGGTGTTCAAATCTATGAAGAAGTCGAAGAGGTCGCTGCCCCTGAAGGAGTCATAACCTTGGCCAATCTAGAGAAGCAATTGAAAATTTCGTTAGACGACGGTAGCCTTCTCGAAGAAAGTGTCGTCGCTAGGAACTTCGGCAGCATAGTACATGAGGGAAATCATTACCAATTCGAGTCGAATACTTTCGAAAAAATAAGTAGCAACGGTATCATTGTATGGACAAAAACATATACTGAAGAAGTTGACAAATCAATCGAACTAGAAGCGGACAATATCGTCTTCTATGAAAACAAGGCGTTCATTTCCTATCGGATATTGGATACCAACACCTACGCCAGCGAGTACTTTCTCGAAGCCCTAGACCTTGACAACGGAAATAGCTTTTGGTCGCTGAATGTGGGTCATAGAACAATACCGCATATTTATAAAAACCGATTGGTAACGGTTCAATACCCTAACGGCAATGCACCCGTAGTCTTTCAATATAGGAACAAATCGGTAGGAGATGTTGAGGCAGAAAAAACACTCAATGATAGAATTGGCGGTTTCGTCTTCGACAGTGACTTGATTATCGCGAACTCATGGAGTGATAGGGTTTTTGCCATGGACCGTGCTTTGAACATAGTATGGAACTATGATACAGGAGCAGAAAACCCTAGAAGAGGATCTATTTTTCAAAATCAATATATTTTTTATTCCAGGGATAAGCATCTGTATTCCCTTGATAAGAATTCAGGTTTGTTGAATTGGAAAACAGCTTTGCCCGAACCGAATATTTTAGGAATTCATAACTACGCTGAATACACCTATGTAGGGCAAGAAACCGGAACTAAAACCATGACCTTGTCTAAAATTAAAAATGAAAACGGAGCGCTGGAAACTAGTTTTGAAATGCCCATGTCAGAAGACTACTATACCACAAAACTTATTTTTCATAAAGAATATCTGTTGTTGGTTACTTCTCCCAATTCCGATGAAAACGAAAATCAGATACAGGTAAAGCTGATTCATTTGCCACAATCAAAAGAGGTATGGTCGGTTAACCACAATATTCGCATTCGGTCATTGAAAGCCAACATTCTTTCCAATGATTAAATCATATCTATTGAGCAATCACACACAATAATTAATTATAAAATTTCAAACTATGAAAACTTCAAAAATAATACTTGCATACCTAATCGTAGCATGCTCCCTAACCCTAGTTTCCTGTTCAAAAGAAGGGGAAGTTTCAGAAAAAGAGGGTCTTCAAAATCAACCGGAATTAAATTCAACGGAAGGATCCGTTCAAAAAACCTCGTTGACCTCAAAAGCATCGCTCCCATCAAGGGGAAGCCTCAATTTGGACATCATATTGGACGATTTCAAATCTAAAAAAAGAAGCTACCACATGAACGTTTCAACGACCGCGATAATGAATACCGGTCATGTATTTCCCATTGTGGGATACTCCCTGAATCAATATACCTATTGGGAAGTGGGCAGTACAGGCTATTGGAGGGCAGATAATCGCATAAAAAGATCTGATTCAGGTTTTTCGGCCAGCAACCATTTTGAGGTATTGGTATATCCGAATCGTTCGGCACCTGAACTTGTGGATCAAAACGGAATCAAGATTACTTGGAGAAGCCCAGAAATGGGTCTACACACCTTTATTCTTGAAAATGTATCAGTCTACTATGTAACCAATGGCATTCTGATCAACGGAAGTTATAAAATCAAGGATACGCCTATTGGCGTGAGTATCAGCATTACACCAAAATCTTAGGAGAAGTCTAATCTTTAAATAAATCAAAATGAAAAATATACTGAAACTTATACACTTTAGCTTACTGGTATTAGCGCTTTCTATTACATCTTGTGTCAAAGAAGGACCAGAAGGGCCAATTGGGTCCGTCGGGGCGAAAGGCGAACAGGGAATTCAAGGGGAAAACGGAAATGCAAACGTCAAAGCTTTTGAACTAATCGTAAATAAAAGTGACTGGATGCGCAATCTCCACTACGGTGGCGGCAACGTTTACAGAGCGTTTGAAATACTTCCTGAAAGCATCGGCAACATTGATTTATATTCCTTCAATCAAGGAGGTGGCACTGTATTACTTTATGGTTTGATCGAATACTCCGGTGATACGCACGGAGCTCAACAAGAACGCAAACCATTACCATTTATGACCTCCGTTAATAAGGGAGCAGATTATTTTGGTCTGAAATTGGAATTTTCCCTAGCAGAAACTCCCTCTTAATGGCCGAAACAACTAATGGTTGGGATGCTAAAGGCTTAGCGGATGAAGATTTGCCTGATGTCGTAGACGTACGTATAATACATATTGAATCTAATAATGTCATATCTGGAAAGTCGACAGAAACCGACGTTCTTACCGAACTTAAAAAAAACGGTGTCAATATAAATGATTACTATGCGGTAATGGATTACTTCGGATTAGAGTACTAAAACTATTTTCTGAATAAAAGCTTAACCGAGGCCCACACCTCGGTTTTTTTATGTCCTGGTGTTAACCTTCGAATGTTATGTGCATAAAAAGAAGCAGGCAACAATCCTAAAATCCATGATTATGAAAACATACAAAATACTATTTCTAGCAATCCTCATTGTAACATTGTCATCTTGCCACAAAGAGGAACTGGAATTCCACCCAACGGAGCCCCGATTGCAAAAGACCGGTTTTAAAGGAAATCTAGAAAACCTCCCCACCTTTGAAAGAGAAAATTGTTTCTATCTTCGGAATGAAGGCAAGGTTTTAAACTATCCCCGAACGGAGAGTAGAGCCACGGTCAATTTTCAAGGGCAAATATGGACTTTGGCACTCAATACCGCCAAAGCTTCCGGCAACAGTGCAGGTACTGCTGAAATATGGTCAAGCAACGAAGGTCAAAAGTGGAAACTTCGAAAGACTAATCCTTTTAGTGGAAGAAAATACGCATCATTGGTAGTACACAACAATCGTCTATGGATGATCGGAGGCGTTAATGGTGCAGATCAATACTTAAGGGATATTTGGAGCTCTGCCAACGGTATCGATTGGGTAACAGAAAGCTTTGTTGCCCCTTTTACCCTTGGCAATAGAGTCGGAGGAAGGGTAACCACGTTTCGAAATAAACTATTCGTGGTCAAAAGGTCGTACCCGAATACGGAAGTCACAGTGTATTCGAGCAAAGATGGTAGGCGTTGGGATCTAGATACAGCGGATGCCCTGGGTACTATAGGTTCCTTTGATGTCCATGATTTTGAAGCTATAGTCTTCAATAATACCTTAAATATTATCGCCATTATAAATGGTGGCCGCGAGCGAAAAATGATTTTTAGAACAACCAATGGTAGTGATTGGCATAACTTGCAATTCGAATCACGGCCAATTGTACCGACCCGATACGCCCATCAAGACCGCCTTAGGGGTACTGAAGGTGGTTCCGTCACTGAATATAAAGGACTGGTCTGGCATATTGGAGGTACTCAAAGTCATTATGATATTTTAAATCGAATATGGTATTCATCGGACATGCAGACTTGGACAGAATATAGTCCGAAAGGAAAATCCGGTTCTACAATTCATAAAATCAAAGCTCCACACTTGGTTAATCATACAGCATTGCCCTTCGACGACAGGCTATTAATTTTTGGTGGTGGTACGGGTAAGCTTGTTATGGATTATAGCCCCAACCCTAATGTTTGGAGTATCTATGAAGATTGCATTGTAGAACTTACATTACAATGATTCACAAAAAGCGAGGCCTAGGCCTCGCTTTTTTCTTTAATTATTTCAGCTTCAAAAAGAAGCTCGAAATGTTTTACAAGTTTTTGTTTTACCTCATCCATGTCGACTTCCTTCTTGCCCAACTCTACATTTAACGAAGTAACGGCCTTATCCTTTATTCCACAGGGAATCATCAAATCAAAATATCCCAAATCAGAATTCACGTTCAGCGCAAAACCATGCATGGTAACCCAACGGGAAGCACGAACACCCAAAGCACATATTTTTCTCGAAAACGGAGTGCCGCCATCCAACCAAACCCCAGTTTCGCCTTTCGAGCGTTCTCCTTTCAACCCGTATTCGGCCAAGGTCAAAATGACCATTTCTTCCAGAAGTCGCAAATATTTATGAATATCGGTAAAGAAATTATCAAGATCCAGAATGGGGTAGCCGACAATCTGCCCCGGGCCGTGATAGGTAATATCGCCACCCCTGTTAATTTTGTAGAATTTGGCGCCTTTTTCGGCCAATTCTTCTTCACTTACCAAAAGATTGGAAAAATCCCCACTTTTTCCTAAAGTATATACATGGGGGTGCTCAACTAATAAAAAATGATTGGGCGTTTCGAGTTGGGTTGCTTCCCTTCTATTTTTTATTTTAAGGTCAACGGTTTGTTGAAAAAGAAGCTCTTGGTAGTCCCAAGTTTCCTTGTAGTCCTTCCGTCCTAGATCCTGTACATGTACCTTCTTGTTCATTGGTGCAAAGATACGAAATTGTCAAGGGGCTTATTTAAAAGCCAAAAGGTATTCCCTCCCCTCGGAGAGGGTTAGGGTGGGGACTCAATTCGGATTGTTCAAAATAACCAGTGCCGCGATAACCCCAGGAACCCATCCACAGAAAGTCAGCAATAAAACGATTAAAAATGATCCGCAACCTTTACCGATTACCGATAGGGGCGGAAAAATTATGGCCAGGAGAACTCTTATAAAACTCATTGTAATATTTGATTTTGATTGATGTATTATATGGGTCGTATTATTTAGTCATTTGTTACATCAAAAGCAAAAGTATTATTACCCTGATCAAATTGATAGATTAGGCTAGACTACTTATATTTGCTGCCTTAATCAGCACATGTATGCAACTTTCGGAACAAGAGGTTATTAGAAGGGAAAAATTATCAAAGTTGAGGGAAATGGGCATTGACCCATATCCTGCGGCTTTATACCCCGTTGACGCAACATCCAAAAGCATCAAGGAGGGCTATTCCGAAGGAAAAAAAGTCGTTATTTCTGGAAGATTGATGTCCCGAAGGATTCAGGGTAAAGCTTCCTTTGCCGAGTTGCAAGATAGCACCGGTCGCATACAGGTCTATTTCAATCGTGATGAAATTTGTCCGGACGATGATAAGACTCTCTATAATGAAGTCTATAAAAAATTACTCGATATCGGGGATATTATCGGCATCGAGGGCGAACTGTTTACGACCCAGGTCGGCGAAAAAACCGTAATGGTCAAAAAGTTCAGCATGTTGAGCAAGGCCCTGCGCCCGTTACCCCTACCTAAAAAGGATGCTGAAGGAAATGTTTTTGACGAATTCAATGACCCCGAACAGCGCTACCGACAGCGGTATGTGGATCTCGTGGTTAATCCGAAAGTCAAGGAAACCTTTGTCAAGCGCACCAAGATCACCAATACTATCCGTCAGTTTTATAACGAGCGGGGCTATTTGGAAGTAGAGACGCCAATTCTACAACCCATTCCCGGTGGTGCTGCGGCACGACCCTTTTTGACCCATCATAATGCGTTGAACATTCCGCTGTATTTACGTATCGCCAACGAACTTTATTTAAAGCGTTTGATCGTAGGTGGATTTGACGGAGTTTATGAATTCTCAAAGGATTTCCGCAACGAGGGAATGGACCGAACTCACAACCCTGAGTTCACCGTGATGGAATTGTATGTAGCCTATAAGGACTACAATTGGATGATGGATACCACCGAACAGCTTTTAGAACGGGTCGCCATCGAGGCCACGGGAAGCACCAAAGTCACCGTGGGTAAAAACGAGATCGAGTTCAAGGCACCATACCCTCGTGTTCCGATTCTGGAGGCCATAAAAATCCATACAGGCTTTAATGTAGCCAAAATGGATGAAAATGAATTGCGCGAAACCGCCAAAAAACTACACATAGATGTTGACGACACTATGGGCGTGGGCAAACTGATCGATGAGATCTTTGGGGAGAAATGTGAACATCATTACATTCAGCCGACCTTTATCACAGATTACCCAAAAGAGATGAGTCCCCTGACCAAAGAGCATCGAGAAAACCCAGCATTGACCGAGCGATTTGAACTGATGGTCAATGGCAAGGAAATCGCCAACGCTTACTCCGAGCTGAACGACCCTATCGACCAACGCGAGCGCTTTGAAGAGCAATTGAAACTCTCCGAAAAAGGGGACGACGAAGCCATGTTCATCGATCAAGATTTTTTACGTGCCTTAGAATATGGAATGCCCCCTACTTCCGGAATCGGTATTGGTATTGACCGCTTAGTCATGCTAATGACCAATAATTCTTCGATTCAAGAGGTTTTGTTCTTTCCGCAGATGCGACCTGAAAGTAAACAAGTCGAACTCAGCGAAGAAGCAAAAATGGTTTTTGAATCCTTAAAAAAAGTCCAGAAACTTGCATTGATCGACTTGAAAGAACAGTCGGGTCTTTCCAACAAACAGTGGGACAAATCCATTAAAGAATTGACTAAAAACAATTTGGCCAAGGTCAATAAGACGGATGACGGTCTATTCGTGGAAGTAACAGCCTAGCAACATTTTCTCAGTTGAATATGTTTTTGGTGTTTTAATAAGTTGTCCTTAGTTTAGGACATGGACTTCCTGAAAAAAATTCTCACTCTTTTAATCTTTGTTTTTACTTATAATTCATTCGGGCAATCGCCGATCGAACCTCAAGAATCTCCCCATGACCTTCATTTTGAAAAACTTGCCAATACTTGGGACGAAGGTATTCCCCTAGGTAACGGTATGGTCGGCATCCTTATTTGGGAGAAAGAAGGCAACCTGCGTTTTTCGTTGGACAGGGCTGATCTTTGGGATCTACGCCCTATGGAAAACCTCAAAACCCCAGAATGGAAATATAGTTGGGTATATGAACAGTGGAAAAACGACACCTACAAAGAAGTACAGGATCGCTTCGATGTTCCCTACGATAAGAGTCCTGCTCCTTCGAAAATTCCCGGTGCAGCTTTGGAATTTGATATTACTGCTTTTGGGGAAGTAGCTTCCGTTCATTTGTATATCAAAAATGGCGTTTGTGAAATAAAATGGAAAAACGGAATCAGATTATTGGCATTTGTACACGCTACTCAGCCAGTCGGTTGGTATCAGTTTGAAGGTCTTCCGGAATCATTAGGTTATGAATTGATTCCTCCGGCTTATACCACTCCTGGAGAAAGTTTAGAAGATAGTCCTGTGACCGGACAAGATTTGCGAAGGCTTGAATATCCCGAAGGGAAAATATTAAAAAATGATACTTCTACCACCTACCTTCAAGAGGGCTGGGGCGGTTTTAAGTATCAAGTCCATGCTGAACATACTGTTGATGCCCAATCCTTAACCGGCAGTTGGAGCATAAGTTCCGAATTCCCTGAATGGGAAAAGAAGCCCAGCGCCATGAACCTTGTCAAAAAACATAGGCAAAAGGGGCTTTCAGAGGCATTCAAATCACATTCGAAATGGTGGAATGAATTTTGGTCGAAATCTTCATTGAAAATTCCGGATACCATTTTAGAAAAGCAGTGGTTCTTGGAACAGTATAAATTTGGTTCAGTGGCCCGTGCATCTGGCCCTCCGATTTCATTACAAGCGGTCTGGACGGCCGACAACGGAAAACTACCACCATGGAAAGGCGACTTTCATCACGACCTCAACACCCAACTCAGTTATTGGCCCGCCTATTCGGGAAACCACCTAACCGAGGAAATGGGTTTTATCAATTGGTTATGGAAATATCGGGAAACCTTTGAAAAATATACTTCGGAGTATTATGAGGCTAAAGGTCTGATCGTGCCCGGAGTGACTACTCTTGAAGGACAACCCATGGGCGGATGGATCCAATACTCCTTCGGGCCCACGGTATCGGCTTGGCTGGGACATCATTTTTACCTGCATTGGCGATATTCGATGGATAGGGGTTTTTTAGAGGAAAAAGCATATCCATGGATAAAAGATGTCGCAATATTTTTGGATGCCATTTCCCAAAAGGATGAAAAAGGGAGGCGAAAACTACCCATAAGTTCGAGTCCCGAAATCCATAACAACAGTAAGCAAGCATGGTTCGGCGAAACCACCAATTTTGACCTGGCCCTGATTCGCTGGACGTATGAAAAGGCGGCCGAACTCGCGACGGCACTCGACAAAAACGCAGAGGCCGAAAAATGGAAGAAAATATTGTCTGAATGGCCCTTGTTGGCTATCGATGAAAAAACAGGTCTTATGATTGCTCCCAACGTCGATTATGAAGAATCACATCGTCATTTTTCACACCAAATTGGGTATCATCCATTAGGTGTCGTCGATTTCTCAAAAGGGGAAAAAGATATAAAAACAATAGAAAATACAATAGCCACATTAGATAGTTTGGGCTCTTCCCAATATGTCGGATATTCATTTAGTTGGCTGGCGAATATGAAAGCCCGTGCATTCGATGGAACGGGCGCTAAAGAAGCATTGAAAATTTTTGCAACTAGCTTTTGCCTACCAAACAGCTTTCATGTGAATGGGGACCAATCTGGAAAAGGGTATTCCAATTTCACCTATCGTCCATTTACTTTGGAAGGAAATTTTGCCTTCGCCGCCGGTTTACAAGAAATGTTGTTGCAAAGTCATACGGGAATCATCCATATTTTTCCCGCGATACCTTCGAATTGGGAAACCGTTTCGTTTAACAAATTACGGGCTGAAGGAGCATTTTTGATTTCCGCGATAAAGGAAAATGGTACGGTCAAAAAAGTATCCGTTCATTCAGAAAAAGGCGGAAATTTGAAACTGAAAAACCCCTTTGGCGATACTATTTTTGAATGTACTTCGGAGTTCGAAGTTAAGGAAGACAATATTATTTCCATCGGAACAGAATCCAATCAGATTATCGAATTGGTGTTGAAACAATAGGAAAATTATCATTCCGTTGAAAAAGGAAACCCTAGCCTATCAAGAAAAGATTCCTCGTAGTTCCGAATGACATTTCATGGGACTTTGTCATTCCGAGGCCTAAGGAATCTCCTGAAATAATTGTTATCTTTATGGGTCAATACCATTGATAATGCAGAAGTTCACTCAAAATAGCATCTTTTTGTTCGCAATGTTCGCTGTGCTTCTTTTTACGCAGTCCTGCCAAGATACCGACCCCGTTGATTTCAGCACCCAAATAAAACCCATTCTCAACAATAAATGCATTACCTGTCACGGCGGGGTTAAAAAGAACGGTGGCTTCAGTTTACTCTTCGAGGATGAGGCCTTTGCCGAAACCGAATCGGGCAAACCTGCGATTATTTCGGGTGATGCCTCAGGCAGCGAATTAATACGAAGACTCCATGAGGACGACCCAGAACTTCGCATGCCCTATGAGAAACCAAAATTGTCCGACGAGGAAATAGATTTGTTGACCCGTTGGATCGACCAGGGAGCAGAATGGGGCGAGCACTGGGCCTATTCGCTTCCGGAAGAGATTGAAGTTCCAGTTATGACCGCTGAAGCAGGTTTTGCCCCTGAAAGTGCTTCCGAATTCCTAAAAAATAACATTGACAATTTTGTATTGGCGCGATTGGAAAGTGAAAAAGATCGAGCCGAACCTTCCCGCTGATAAAAATATTATTGCTCGAAGGGTTGCCCTTGACCTAACGGGATTGCCCCCCGACCAAGAATTATTACAAAGTTTTGAAAAGGGCGACCTTACCTATGAATCTTTGGTCGATACCTTATTGGCACAAGAAACCTATGGTGAGAAATGGGCCACTTGGTGGCTCGACCTCGCTCGATATGCTGATTCTAAGGGGTACGAAAAAGATATGGCGCGCGAGATTTGGCAATATCGCGATTGGGTTATCAAGAGTTTTAACAAAGATCGCCCTATGATCAATTCACCATTGAACAATTGGCGGGCGACCTTTTGCCACAACCTTCGACCGATCAACTGATTGCTACGGCCTTCCATAGAAATACCATGAACAACGATGAGGGCGGCACTGATGATGAAGAGTATCGGGTGGCTACCGTTATCGATAGGGTGAACACCACTTTTGAAGTATGGCAAAGTACTGCCATGGGCTGTGTACAATGCCATAGTCATCCGTACGATCCGTTTAAACATGAGGAATATTACAAATTAATGGCCTTTTTCAACAATACCCGTGATGAGGATACGCCCAGTGAATCCCCCGTGCTGAAATTTTACACGCCCGAGCAACAAAAAGGAGTAGATAAAGTATTGGATTGGGTTGCCAAACATGGCAATGAAAAGCAACACACCACCTATAAAAACTTCCTACAGTTTACCGAACCGGTCTATAAATCACATTTTTTTAAGGAATTTAAAAGTAGTGTCTATGATGACCACGCTTCGGTTGTTTTTTGGGACGATGGAAATTTGATCATTGAAAATGCCTATACCAATAACGCAAGCCTTGTGTACCTAAACTACCGATCGCATTACGATGGCACAAAAATGACGATTCGCGAAAAAGATTCTAATGGACCGATTTTAGGGGAGTTTGTCATCAATAAAGCAAAGAAGAATACTACCTCACAATTTCCGATTCGAAAAATCGACAAGAAAACTGATATCTATATCGAGACACAGAACAATGCGATTGCCAAAGAAGTCAACATTCTTAATTTGTACTGGATAGGCTTTTTGGAGGATATGCCTGGAAAAGAACAGCCTGGCTGGGCGAATATCAATTCCACATTTATAGAAGCACTGAATGCCGATACACCAACGGTACCCATTCTTTCGGAGAATCCTGATTATATGAAGCGTACCACGCAGGTTTTTGATCGTGGCAGTTTTATGGTCAAAACGGATACGGTTCAACCTGCCACTCCTGAAAGCCTAAACGAATGTAACCCTGATTGGCCCAAAGACCGATTGGGATTTTCAAAATGGATCGTCGATAAGAAAAATCCGTTGACCGCACGAACCTTGGTCAATCGCGTGTGGCATCAGATATTCGGTCGGGGTCTGGTATCGACCATCGAGGATATCGGTTCGCAATCTGAACCACCCACCCATCCAGCTTTGTTGGATTGGCTTGCCTTACGCTTTATGAACGAGTATAACTGGAGCGTGAAATCGCTCATCAAAGAAATTGTCATGTCGGGCACCTATCGACAAAGCTCGGAAAGTAGCCCCGAAATGTATCAAATAGACCCCGATAATGAATTGTACGCCCGAGGACCGAGAATACGTTTAGGTGCCGAACAGATTCGTGACCAAGCCTTGGCCGTATCGGGATTGTTAAGCAATAAAATGTACGGACCTGGTGTAATGCCACCACAACCCGAAGGGGTTTGGGAAACCGTTTACAATGGAGCAAAATGGATGGAGAGCAAAGGGGAAGACCGATATCGACGGGGAGTGTATACGTATCTGAAACGCACAAGTCCGTATCCTTCGTTTTTGACCTTCGATGCCGGTAGTCGTGAAGTCTGTATGATCCGTAGAACACCCACCAATACGCCCTTACAGGCCTTGGTGACCTTGAACGACCCCGTTTATCTTGAGGCTTCCTACCAATTGGCAAAAAATACAATGATTCCTAAGGATGTTGATGCGAGCATTGCCGTCGCCTACAAGAGAGCAACACTTTCCGAGATTGAGCCGACATCATTACAAACGCTGAAAGACCTCTATGAAACCTCATTGAACGAGTTTTCCAATAATCCGGAAGCGGCTGAACTCTTTCTTCATTTTGACAAAAATCCGACGCCGCAATTGAGTGCCATGACAGTAGTTACCAACGCCATTATGAATCTGGATGAATTTTTAACGAAAGCCTAATGGAAGATATCATAAAAAGATTGCTAAAGGAGCAACTAGCCCGGGAAGCCCAAGCAAAGACCCGAAGGCATTTTATAAAGAACTGTGCACAAGGTATTGGCGGACTCGCATTGAGCTCTATTTTTATGGGGTGCGACCCTTTAGGCAAACCGGTCAAAAAATCGCAAGTGGCCTTTTCGGAGCGCGATCTAAATCCATTGGCCACCTTAGCACCTCCTTTTAGTCCAAAAGTGAAATCGGTTATTTATTTACACATGGCGGGCGCCCCTTCGCAACTTGAAATGTTCGATTACAAACCGGCACTCCATAAGCTCGATGGTCAAGACTGTCCGCAATCTTTATTGGAAGGAAAAAAATTCGCGTTTATCAAGGGCACACCAAAATTATTGGGGCCGCAGGCAGAATTTGCCCAAGAGGGCGAATCGGGCAATTGGGTATCGAACTTCTTGCCGCATTTCAAAAAAGTAATCGATGAAGTGGCTTTCCTAAAGGCGGTGAATACGGACCAATTCAATCATGGTCCGGCCCAATTGTTTATGCATACAGGTAGCGCCCGTTTAGGACGACCTAGTATCGGATCATGGGCCACATACGGTCTCGGTTCTGAAAATCAGAACTTGCCAGGGTTTGTGGTTTTGACTTCAGGAGGTAATGCTCCCGATGCCGGAAAAAGTGTCTGGGGCAGCGGATTTCTACCCTCGGTCTATCAAGGGGTGCAATGTCGTTCAAAAGGTGACCCGGTACTCTATATTGAAGACCCTGATGGCGTAACACGAGATCTTAAAAAAAGTACCATTGACGCTATCAATACAATCAATAAGGAAGAATACGCCAAATATGCCGATCCAGAAATTTTGGCCCGTATCAATCAATATGAAATGGCCTATCGGATGCAAATTGCCGTGCCGGAAGTGATGAACATCAACAACGAACCCGAAAACATCAAAGAAATGTACGGGGTCGAAGCAGGAAAAGAATCCTTTGCGAACAATTGCCTTTTGGCTAGAAAACTGGTCGAAGATGGCGTTCGTTTCGTACAGCTTTTTGACTGGGGCTGGGATACCCATGGTAACATTCGTGAAGGTTCGGTTGATTTGGGACTCCGAAACAAATGCCGTGAAATTGACCGTCCCATTGCTGCATTGATCTTGGATCTAAAACAACGAGGACTGCTCGACGAAACCTTAATCGTTTGGGGCGGCGAATTCGGTAGAACTCCGATGCAAGAAAACCGGGGCAATAAAAAAATGGAATTTTTGGGGCGGGATCATCACGGTGACGCCTTTACCATGTGGATGGCCGGTGGCGGAATTAAAAAGGGAGCTTCCCACGGAAAGACCGATGACATCGGTTTTTCTGGAATCGAGGGAAGAGTTTCGGTGCATGATGTGCATGCCACTATTTTACATCTTCTCGGTTTTGACCACGAACAATTCACCTATGAATTTCAAGGCCGAAACTTTAGACTGACCGATGTTGAAGGAGAAATCATTAAAGAGATACTGGCATAAAACAAATACATGAGATTAGCACTACTCCTGACCCTACTATCTTTTAATCTTATTGGCTTTTCCCAAGAAAAAAAACAACTCCAATTCTTCCAGACCGATTGGGGAAGAACTGATTCTTGGTTCGCCTTTTGTGAACGAACCAAAGAAGCGGGCTATGATGGTATCGAAGTTTGGTTTCCTACGGAAATGCAGAGCATGATAGATTTGAAAAGAGCCCTTGAGCAATACAATCTAAAAGTAATTTTTCTAGCAGGAACGGATAGGTCGCTACCTTTTGAAACAAGTTTGGTCCGATATACCGAAAACCTGATGAGGTTAGCGGAGTTCGGACCCGTTGCAATTAACTGTCACACGGGAAGCGATTTTTTCACTTTTGAGCAGAACAAGGCCTTTATCGATGCGGCGAATAAAATCGCCAGGGAAAATAACATCCCCATCTATCATGAGACCCATCGCGGACGATTTAGTTATAACCTACCCGATACCAAAAAATACATTTCGGCCATTCCCGATTTAAAATTGACCTTGGATATCAGCCATTGGATGGTCGTACACGAATCGCTTTTACAAAATCAAGATGCCGAGCTACAAGATGTGATCGACCGATCGAACCACATCCATGCCCGGGTAGGCCATGCAGAAGGTCCCCAAGTAAACGACCCCGAAGCTCCGGAATGGAAAAAAGCATTGGAACGACATTTGGATATTTGGGAAAAGGTCATACGCCAGAAATGGGAGACCGATCCGACTTTTACGATTACCACAGAATTCGGTCCGGCCGATTATATGCCCACATTACCATTCACCCGAGTACCGGTGGCCGACCAATGGAAAGCGAACGTCTTCATCATGAAGGCCCTAAAAGAAAAAATGAACATTGATTAAAGTGCAAATTTTATGGATGTTCTAAAACAACTCTTGGGCAGGTTACACCCACTTATCGTTCACTTGCCGATAGGCTTTATAGTTCTCGGGCTATTACTTCAATGGTACGACCGAAAAAGAATGGAATATGGTAAGGTAATCCCATTGGTCTATCTCTGGGCTGGAGTCAGCGCGGTTTTAGCCTGCATTACCGGGTATCTACAATATTTGGGAGAAGGCTATGCCTTCGATACAGTCAAATTCCATTTATGGTCGGGCATCGCAACTGCCTTGTTTGCCTTTGTGATGTATGCAAAGCTCAAAGGAATAAAGGCTACCAATCTCCTAGAAAAAGTTCCTATCACGGGGCTGTCCGGACTATTTCTAATATTGATTTCGTTCACAGGACATCAAGGAGGAAATATCACCCATGGCGAGGACTATCTTGTGGAGCCTTTGCCCAATTCGATAAAATCCGCACTCGGTTTTCAGACATTCGAAGAAAAAGAAATCGCCCTCAATGATGAAAATTGGGAGGATGCAGAACTCTATGAAGATGTTATCAAAGCCATTCTGAACAACAAGTGTGTAAGTTGCCATAACCCAAAGAAAATAAAGGGCGAGTTACTGTTGCATTCCGAGGAGGGTATAATTAAAGGGGGAGAGAACGGCGAGGTGATCATTGCTAATAATGCTTCTGAGAGTGAGCTGTTTTCCCGCATGAACCTGCCTATGGAAGATGACGACCATATGCCGCCCGAGGGAAAGACCCAGCCTTCAAAAGAAGAAATTAAATTGATTGGCGCTTGGATTGATGCAGGACATCCGTTCAAGGGTACGATTCAGGAAATAGGCTTGAAAAAAGACTTGTTCCTTTCTTTCTTCCCGAAGAAACATGATTTTGACTATCCTGATTTTGAAATTACAGCAGCTTCTCAAGATAGTATCAAAATAATCGAAGAAACAGGAGTACATATTGACCTCATTAGCAAATCTTCGAATTTTCTGAGTGTTTCCTGCATCAATAAACCAGCATTCTCTGATAGCGATTTTGAGTCTTTGCTTCCTGTAGGCCAACAAATCGCAAGATTGGATCTGGGCGGAACCCAAGTGACCGATGCCATTTTTGAAAAATTGGCAATGTTACCAAACTTGACGATATTAAAATTGGATAATACTTCCGTTACCGGAAAAAATATCGAATCCCTGAAATCTTTGGAGCATTTAAAATCCATCAACCTTACGGATTCCCAATTTGAGCAATCCCATTTACAATCGCTCGAAAATTTTAAAAGTTTGCAAAGCGTATATCTCTATAAAACCAAAGTAGATTCAAAAGGAGTTCAGACCCTGAACGAGGGGCAGATTATAATCGATTATGGTAGTTATGAGTTGCCCATCATTCCATCGGATTCTATTATTTATTAAAATCTTAAAAAAACGAAATGAAAGCTAAACTAGAGCTACTTAAATTTCTTCGACCTTATGATGAATCGATTCAACAATTGGTTTTTGAATTACGAAAGTATATTCTAAAACTCGTTCCTGAGACCAACGAACTGATTTGGGACAATTATAACGCCGTCGCCATGGCTTATTCCAAGTCCGACCAATTGAAGGACGCATTTTGCCATATTGCAGTCTATGCGAAGCACATAAATCTTGGATTTAATCGCGGATCGGAACTATCGAAACGCGATTTAAAGCTGGAAGGCAGTGGAAAACTTATAAGACATCTCAAAGTAAGATCGACGGAAGATTTTCAAAAAGATAGTATTGAGCAAATAATCTACGAGGCGGTCGGAATTTCAGAAAGACGAAACAAGAATCTCGCCAACACCGAGACAAATCGAAAAAGTATCGTCATGTCGGTTTCAGAAAAGAAAATCCGTCCGAAGAACTAGGATATTCAACAACATAAAGGTCGGAATTTTAATTATTATTCCAATATTAAAAAACATAGCTTAGAGCCCATAATCAAGCTATATGAACCAAAGCAGCAAATGGGGTCTTTTTTTAGGACCCATCCTATTCTTTATCATCCTAAACCTGCCCTTTGAAATGGTCTCCGAGAAAGGTGATGCCGTTATCGCCGTTGCGGTTTGGATGATCGTTTGGTGGATTACCGAAGCGGTATCGATTTCGGTTACCGCTTTATTGCCGCTCTTGTTGTTTCCCATCCTAAAAATCATGGAAATCGGTGATGTTGGCGCTAATTATGGGAGTCCGATTATTTTTCTCTTTTTCGGAGGTTTTGTGCTCGCGCTTGCCTTAGAAAAAGTGAATCTGCATCGACGGATCGCCTTGACCATTATTAAAATTACCGGTACGAGTCCGAATAAAGTGGTGCTGGGCTTTATGATTGCGACTGCCGCTTTAAGCATGTGGATCAGCAATACAGCAACGACCGTACTCATGTTGCCCATTGCGATGTCGGTCATCAATTTATTGGTCAATGATGAAGATGGATTCACAAAAGACGATAAGAATTTTGCTTTGAGCGTTATGTTGGGTATTGCCTTTTCCGCAAATGCCGGGGGAATTGCAACCGTAATCGGCACCCCTCCCAATTCGGTGATGATCGGACTTTTGGAAAACGAATATAACATCGAAATTTCCTTTTTAAAATGGATGGTAATTGGAGTTCCCTTTTCGGCCACGATGATTTGGATCAGTTATTTGGTCTTGGTCAAGTGGATGTTTCCCAACAAACAATTGAAGTTTACAGCATCAAAAGATGTTATTAATGTAGAACTGCAGAAGTTGGGGCCAATGAGCGGAAAGGAAAAAATGGTACTTGCGATCTTCGGAGTTACCGTTTTTCTATGGATTTTCCGAACCGCCATCAACGGGATATTTCCCGATTTAAAACTAAACGATACCATTATTAGTATTGGTGCAGCCATTGCGATGTTTTCCATTCCGTATAATCTTAAAAAAGGAGATTTTATTATTCACTGGAAGGACACCCAAAGACTGGCCTGGGGCATCTTGATTCTGTTCGGTGGCGGCTTGGCCCTGGCAAAGGGGATGTCGGTCAGTGGCATAGTCGATATGGTTTCTTTGGCTATTGCCAATAGTGAAATCAGTGTCCTATTGACCGCGATTCTCTTGATAACCTTGATGCTTTTTATGACCGAATTGATGAGTAACGTGGCTCTAATAGCAGTTTTAGCTCCCGTGGTGGCGGGTATCGCTATCGGCTTGGAGATTCCGATTCTTTATCTTCTCATTCCCGTGACCATGGCAAGTAGTTGTGCCTTTATGCTTCCAATGGCCACACCGCCCAATGCCATTGTCTTTGCCAGTGGTTATATCAAGGTGAGTGAAATGGCGCGTGTAGGGGTTATTTTAAATTTCATCGCCGTAGGCCTGCTCATTCTGATGTTTCAATTTGTGATTCCGATATTTTTTTAAAAACAAAACCCCCATTCAAAATGGAGGTTTTATCTAGACTAACTCAAATACGAAATAGATTACTTCGCTACTTTAATATACGGATCAAAACCCTCTGGTAGATGTTTTTCCGGATCAAATCCTAGTTCAAAAAAATCATTTTCATCGATATAGTTAAATCCTTCGACATCTTGCGGGTAGGCATACGGATTAAAATCTTCCGGAAGATATTTGGCTGCGTCAAAACCTAGGTCGATTTCGATTTCTTCTTCCATCATTTGAATAGAGTTGATATCAAATTCTTCTTCCTTCGGTGTATTGCTATTGGCAAAGGCCCCAAAGACATAAAGAAGTCCGATAGCCGTGCACGATATAATTTCCATTTTTTTAATCATAGTAATTAGGTTATGTATGAGCTACTATAACGCAAAATAGTGCCGTTATTGTGGCATTCATTTGTGGGGGAATTCCTGTAAAAGATTAGAATGAATATTTCGCAAAATATATTTGCTAAAATTGCCAACTTTACAATCAGCGCCTATTTTTCTTAATGTAGTAAGAAGAAAAACGATGAATTTTTACATCGTGCAATTCAACGAATTTTTTCAAAAATGGACATTTTCCATATTCTAGGTGAACCGTTTATCGATGCTTTTACGCTTCGTAGATAAAAAATCAAAAAAAATTAAGCCCTGACCTAATCTTTAACCATAGCATAGAATAGGGCCCGACAAATGGAAAGGGTAGCCTATCGGCCCATAGACAGGTTCATCATATAAGATGTTCTTCGGTGTGTCACGGCCCGGTGACAGCAGAATAGCCAAAAAATAAAGCCATCCCGCAGCGCGGAACAGCTTTATCTCGACTAATTCGCTAATTGAAAAATGAATTTCTATATAAAAGACTGTTGAAAAACAAAAATGTTACACAAAAAGTAAAAAATTTTGAAAATTACCACTGAGCTAACCAAAAAATGCTGAATCAGCCAAAGTATTTGACAACCTCATTTTACCTTGATTTTCCTCGCATCTCGGTAAAATGCAGCAAAATCGGATGAAAAAAAACGCTATTCAACAACTTTAGCACTTTTGACATCACAAAGTACTCGTTTCGCAACAATCGACTTTTTTGAGTTAGGGTAATCTCTAATTTAGTCCAAGAATTAAAAACCAAACGTCATGTCATATAAAGCAAAAAGTGTTCTGTATTTCGCAAGTTTTATCCTTGCAGCGATAACCTACTATAATGTAAACGTATCGCAAAAGCATGTAGCCGATTCGAACGAACTTGCCAAAGCCGACGTAGAACAAACGCACATAGAACAACTACAAAACGATATTCATTAAGAACTACCTACTATACCTATCTAAAGGCCATGATTCCCCATCATGGCCTTTTTTCGTGCCAGTTGGTCGTACCGTTAAAAAAAACCCAAATCCAGTCGATGGATTAAACCATTATCATCGCATCGAGTCATAGGTATAAATCATTAAATAGCAAAAACATGAAAAAAGCAATTTTAGCCATAGCACTCTTGATAGGCGTATTCGGAATGGCACAAAAAGAAGGAAAATCGAATAGGGGTGGTATGAAAGACTTGAACTCTGAACAAATGGCAACTTTACAAACCAAGAAAATGACCTTGGCATTGGACCTATCGGAAGCCCAACAATCACAGATCCAAGCCTTGAATCTTGAAAACGCCAAGGCTCGCAAAGCCAAAATGGAAGAACGAAAGGCAAAAAAAGAGGCGGGAGAAGCCCAAAAGCCTACTTCCGAAGAGCGCTACGCGATGCAGAATGCTCGACTGGACCAAATGATCGCCCAAAAAGCGGAAATAAAAAAAATACTGTCGGACGAGCAATATGACAAATGGGAGAAAATGGGGCACCGCAATGGCAAACACCGAAAAGGAAAAGGCAAAAATCATAAAAGAGGTGATAAAAAAGCCGATAGAAAATAGTTGGTTTGATTGATTGATTGATGAAAGAAAGCCGTTCATGTAGTGTGAGCGGTTTTTTTTATGCTTTAAGCTTGATTTGTTTAATTCTATGTTAGAACTTCATCGTTCATTTCCATAAATCAGTTTGAACCTATTTGAAAAAAACAAATGGAACTTAAGAGCAACCCAAAAGTCAAGGATATCTTTGATACATATCCAAAAACCGTAAAGTCGAAGATGCTTTTCCTAAGGGAGTTGGTTTTAGAGGCGGCTTCCGAAATCGAAGGACTTCAAACACTTGAGGAGACCCTAAAATGGGGCGAACCCAGTTATCTCACTAAACATGGCAGCACACTACGAACGGATTGGAAGGAAAAAAGTCCTGAACAATATGCCATGTATTTCAAATGCACCTCGAAACTCGTACCTACATTCAAAACCATTTATAAGGATATTTTCGAATTTGAAGGAAATCGGGCAATCGTCTTTAAACTAGGGAGCAAGGTTCCTAAAAGGGAGCTAAAACACTGTATTACATTAGCCTTGACCTATCATAAGATAAAGCAGCTTCCTTTCTTGGGGGCTTAGGTGGCAAGCCATTCTCAGTATATTTACTTCTGCCACTTAGAAATTCGGGGCTTATAATTGTAGTCTATCAAGAGCTTCGATCGTTTCATCCAAATCCGCATAGCTCAAGGCGTCGTTCAAAAAATAACTTTCAAAGGCGCTAGGCGGTAAATAAATGCCCTTTTCGAGCATCCCATGAAAATAGGTTTTGAAAGTATCATTGTTTCCCTTGGCAGAAGATTTAAAATCAACTACGGGTTCGTCGGTAAAATGTACCGATATCATTGAGCCAAAGCGGTTAATTTGATAGGGAACCCCCTTGCGCTTCAATACACTTTCAAGACCCTTGTGTAGATGCTCTGTTTTGTCGGCCAAACTTTCAAAAATCTCAGGGCGATCGTTGAGTTCGGTCAGCATGGCAAGTCCTGCGGCCATGGCCAAAGGGTTTCCACTTAATGTTCCCGCTTGGTATACCGAGCCTTCAGGTGCCAAATGGGACATGATTTCTGAACGGGCAGCAAAAGCACCTACGGGAAGTCCACCACCAATGACCTTTCCGAAACAAAGAATGTCGGCATCGATGCCCAAAGCTTCCTGGGCACCACCTTTTCCCAATCGAAAACCGGTCATCACCTCATCAAAGATGAGCAGGATTCCATGGTGGTCGCAGAGTGCCCGAAGACCCTCCATAAAACCTTTTTGGGGTACGATACAGCCCATATTGCCAGCCACAGGTTCAATAATTATCGCGGCAATCTCGTCCTTATTGGCTTCCACCAAAGCTTGAACATGATCAAGATTGTTGTAATCGGCCAACAAAGTATCCTTGGCCGTGCCTTGTGTCACTCCCGGACTATTCGGGCTTCCAAAAGTGACCGCCCCACTACCCGCCTGAATCAAAAAAGAATCCGAATGACCGTGATAGCAGCCGGCGAATTTGATAATTTTATCTCTTCCCGAAAAACCCCTTGCCAATCGTACAGCACTCATACAGGCCTCGGTACCGCTGTTCACAAAACGAATCTTATCGATATTTGGCACCATCGACACCGCTAATTTGGCTAGTTCGGTCTCGATTTCGGTGGGCATTCCAAAAGAAGTACCCTTTAGTGCCTTATCAATGACCGCACTGATAACAGGTTCGTATGCATGACCTAGAATCAATGGACCCCATGAGGCGATATAATCGATCAACCTATTGCCATCTTCATCGTATAGATAAGCACCTTTGGCTTCTTTGACGAATATGGGGTCGCCTCCTACCGCCTTAAAAGCCCTGACAGGGGAATTGACGCCTCCGGGGATATATTTTTTCGCCTCGGCGAACAAGGCACTACTACGTTGATACATCATGGAATTAGTTAAATTTTTTGGTCTTGACCACCAATTTTTGACCGACCGATATATCACTGTCGTACAGATAGTTCCAACGTTTCAGGTCATCCAGTGACACAGAATAGGCACGTGAAATCGAATAGAGTGTATCCCCATACTTTACTACATGGGTTTGGTTTTGGGGAGTTCGGTTCGTGTTTTCAGCAATTTCAGTCGTCGCGGCCACTTGGCCGTAACCCTGTTTTTTGATTTTATTATCGAATCTATAGAGCTCATGTCGCTCGATAAGAGCAATCAATTTTTGAGGATATCGCTTGTCGGTAGCATAACCCGCCTTACGAAGTCCTTTCGCCCAACCTTTGTAGTCATCATTGTGCAAATCGAAAAGAAAGGCATACCTGCCCCTATTTGTCAAAAAGATGCTGTGATCGCGAAACGAATACATCGGGTGATTGTATTTTCTAAAACACTCACCCTTTTCGTCATCGTCATGATAATCGAAATCTCCTTCCCACCCGGTATGGCATTTTATTCCGAAATGGTTGTTGGTCTTCCTTGCCAGTTCACCTTTTCCGAAACCACTCTCGAGTAAGCCTTGTGCAAGTGTTATACTGGCCGGAATACCGTAAGCCTTCATTTCCATTTGGGCGATTTCTGAAAATGTATCGATATATTCATCGATGGAAGACACTTCAAAATTGATAAACTCTCCGGTATCTTCCGGAAGGGTATAAAGGCCATCATCATCATAAGTAGCACTCGATGATTTCTTTACCACCGGCTTAGGCGTATATTTATCATGTTTGGCCAACGAAACACTTTGCCTTACTTTACAGCCTATTAGAAACGAGCCCAGCAAAATGGCCATGAGCATTTTTTTCATCATACGTGAATCTCTGGTAGGTTTTTCATTTTCAATCTAAGGTTCATGCCTTCAATACCTTGCAGCCCTCCTGTATGGATGGCCAGAATTTTGGTTTTTGGCTGAAAATGATTGTTCTTTATCAGATCCATAATTCCAAAAATCATTTTGCCGGTATAGATAGCATCCAAGGGAATATGGGTCTTATCATGGAAGTCATTAATGAAATGGATAAGCGCCGAAGTAACCTTAGCATAACCTCCAAAATGATAGTCCAATTGCAATCCCCAATTTTCCCTAACAGCAAATTTACGAATATCTTCCATTAAAAATTCTCCCTTGAGCGCGGGGAAGCCCAAAACCTCTTGGGAAGGCTTGGCCGAATTGATGATTCCAGCCAATGTTCCACCGGTGCCAACGGAGCAACAAATGATATCGAAATCGGCATCGCCATACTCCAGAATTTCTTCACAGCCCTTGACGGCAAGCGTATTCGTACCACCTTCGGGAAGGTGATAAAAATTTCCGAATTCCGCTTTCAACCTATTTAAAAAATCATGGTTTTCTTTGTTCCGGTAGTCATCCCGAGAAACAAACTTGAACTGCATACCATTTTTGGCGGCCCTTAACAACGTAGGGTTTGCTTTCCAGTTATCCGACAGTTCATCACCACGGATAATCCCGATGGTTTTAAACCCGTGTAATTTTCCGGCATAGGCCGTGGCCACGATATGGTTGGAAAAAGCGCCTCCGAAGGTCAATAAAGAATGTTCTTTCTTAGCCTTGGCTTCCTCAAGATTATATTTGAGCTTACGATACTTGTTTCCAGAAATTTGGGGATGTCTCAAATCTTCCCTCTTGATAGCTAGGGAGATTTGTTTTTTCGCGAGAATGGGGAGTGTTACGTTTTGATTTTCAATCGGCACCCTGGCAAGAATTTAACGTCAAAGGTACTTTATAAAAGCGAAAGTGGTTCGCTCAGACGGGTAATTCAAATTTCGCTCATTATGATAGGCTTCCCTTTCGAAACTGATGTTCTGGTAAGCTTTATAACTGTTCAAATAAAATAATGAACGTAATAACCATTCCGTAATATAGAACACGTAAAAAGGCAAAATCAACAACTCTTGTTGCTGCTTAAGATGAATTTTCTCATGATTGATAAGAACAGTATCTTCTTTTAAGGCATCATTTTTAAGTATAATGAAAGGCCAGAGCGAAAGGCCGACATAATTTTTATAGAAGAAATGTTTAAATACTAGAATCATAAATCAGTCTTTAAACGGGGATATTCAAAGATAATTGTTAAAATCGCCCGTAGAATACTAACAATAATATGTTGCCAACAATTGTACCAAATCGTTAAAATTGGAGTTCATCCCTTTAAAATGAATCCTTTTAAGATAATTGAAATCCTTTTATTAACAGGAATGGATTATTTTTATAAAGGATTTAGAAGAAGATCCATGTAGTATGAAGGAGTATATTCCGCTTGAAGAAGGAGATTATTATGTGTCGGAAGAAGGTTTTAAGGTTTTTACAGAACAGTATCACTTAAAAAAGAGGATATTGCTGTGAAAGCGGCTGTAGACATTGTCCCTACGGATATAACCCAAAGACGAATTCGCAATAACTATTTTACGTTTCGGCATGATTTTTGAGCATTTCAACTAGCAGGAAACAAACCGATAATCCCAAAAAACTATACATTATGAAAAAGATAAAAATTTTTGCACTACTCATGTTGGTTCTGCTTTTTTTAAGCTCATGTGCTTCAGTTCGCGTACTTTCCGATTATGACAAAGAGGTAAATTTCAATGAATATAAATCGTACGCTTTCTACAAAACGGGAATCGACAAAGCCCAAGTTTCGGACTTGGATAAAAAACGAATCCTAAAAGCTATTGATACGGAATTAAGTGCCCGTGGCTTTGTAAAATCAGATAACCCCGATATTCTCATCAGTATCTTTACCAAAGAAAAAGAACAGGTCGATATTTACAACAACAACTGGGGCTGGGGCGGCGCTTGGGGCTGGGGCTGGGGCTGGAGTCCATGGATGTGGGGCGGATGGGGCCCAGGTTGGGGCGGCAACAACGTCAGTACCCGTACAGAAGGCTCGCTCTATATAGACCTTATCGACTCGAAAAGCCGAGAGCTTGTCTGGCAAGGTAAAGGGGTCGGTAACCTTAACAATATAAGCAAAATCGAAAAGAAGGAAGAGCGTATAAAAGAATTCGTTTCTGAAATCTTACAGGCATATCCGCCCAATGCGGTGGCGGGAAGATAATATTAGCTTCCCCCATACTATTTCGACCGTCCGCTTAACAACATAAGTTTTAAGCGGACGGTTTTTTTGTACCTTTATCCTTGTAAAAAGAGTACCCCAATGTCCTACGAAAGCAACGCCATTTTAGATAAGCTTCCCAAACATTTGAAGCAATATATCAAGCCACAAAACTATAATGATTATTCGGCGATCGATCAGGCCGTCTGGCGCTACGTGATGCGGAAAAATGTAGATTATTTAAGTAAAGTGGCCCATCGTTCATACTTAGATGGACTTAAAAAAACCGGAATTTCCATCGACCACATTCCGAATATGTACGGCATGAATCGTATTTTAAAAGAAATCGGTTGGGCAGCTGTCGCCGTGGATGGATTTATTCCGCCATCCGCATTTATGGAGTTTCAAGCGTACAATGTGTTGGTCATTGCTTCCGACATTCGCCAGTTGGACCATATCGAATATACACCGGCCCCAGATATCATTCATGAAGGTGCGGGGCATGCGCCCATAATCGCCAACCCCGAATATGCAGAATATTTAAGACGTTTTGGCGAGATAGGCTGCAAGGCCATTTCAAACGCCAAAGATTTTGAACTCTATGAGGCCGTTAGACATCTATCCATCATCAAGGAAGCTTCGGGAACACCACAAAAAGAAATCGACAAGGCCGAAAAACATATTGAAGAATTGCAACAAAATATGGGTGAACCCAGTGAAATTGCCCTGATTCGAAACCTACACTGGTGGACTGTGGAATACGGTTTGATAGGAACGGTCAAAAATCCTAAAATCTATGGCGCAGGACTTTTATCCTCGATTGGCGAAAGTGCATGGTGCATGACCGATAAGGTGAAAAAAATACCATACTCCATTGAAGCGGCACACACCGCTTTCGATATTACCAAACCGCAGCCCCAGCTTTTCGTAACTCCTGATTTTGCCTTTCTAAGTCAAGTATTGGAAGAGTTCGCCAATACGATGGCCTTGCGAAAAGGTGGCTTATCAGGTCTAAAAAAGTTGATTGCGTCAAAAGAACTGGGCACTATCGAACTTAGTACCGGCCTCCAGATTTCAGGAAATTTTCAGCGTATGATCGCCCATGAAGGCAAGCCTGTTTTCTTTCAGGCTGCTGGTCCCACTGCTCTCGCCTATCGTGAAAAAGAACTGGTTGGGCATAGTATCAAAAGACACGCCACTGGGTTTGGTAGTCCCATAGGCAAACTAAAGGGCATCAATCTTGCTATAGAGGATATGAGTCCGCGAGATTTAAAAGCTTACAACATTTATGAGGGAGAACGGGTCTCCTTAGAATTTGAGGGAGGCATAAAAGTCACAGGGCATATTATTACCGGAACACGAAACCTCAAAGGAGAAATTATTTTGGTAACCATGAAAGATTGTAAAGTAGTACATGGTGAACAAGTACTTTTTGAATCGCATGATGAACTTTATAATATGGCCATCGGTGAACACATTGTCTCAGCCTTTAACGGTCCTGCCGACCTCAACAGCTTTGATCTGGTGACCCATGAAATAAGTAGTACCACGATAAAACAGGCAAAGGATACTGTACGTTCTAAATTGGAACAATTATATGCCCAGGTCCGGGAATTTAGGGAAGGTACCAATACAACAATCTCACGTCATAAGGTTTTTGAGGAAGTCAAAAAGGAGTACCCAAGGGACTGGTTACTGTCGGTCGAGCTTTACGAATTGGCAAAAACAAACGGAGATATGGTCTTTTCAAAGGAAATCTTGGCGCATCTGGAAACGGTTAAACTCGACAATCCGAAGGTAGGGCATCTTATCGATGATGGTGTGTCTTTGGTCTCAAAAAGTTTCGTAGTTTAGAAACAACTGTCAACTACCCTATTTGGGCTTTGTAAACCCTATCAATGAAATCATTATTTTACATTTTCTTCATCATTATATCGCCTATGGCCTTTTCACAAGTTGAACCCAATTACGATGAGAGCAAGGTTCCTGAATTTTTGGTGCCTGATCCGCTCATGGCATTCGATGGCACTAAAATAAAAGATGCAAAAGCTTGGACGGAAAAGCGTAGACCCGAGGTATTGGCTTTTTTTGAAAATGAAGTTTTTGGCAAAGTACCGGGCGAGCTGGATGCCTTTTCTTTTGAAATTATCGAAGAAGATGCAAATGCCCTAGACGGAATTGCACACAGAAAACAAATAGCGGTTACGCTAACCAAAAACAAAAAGACACTTCAGTTCAATATTTTGCTCTATACCCCTTCAGGTAAGGATAATGTCCCTGTTTTTTTGGGATATAATTTTCATGGAAATCAAACGGTTACCTCTGACCCAAAAGTCAAAATCACCAAGGCTTGGAATATGAAAAATGACAATCTCGGTATCGTAAACCATCAAGCTACCGAAAAAACAAGGGGTGGACGGGCACATCGCTGGGACATTAATGGAATCATTAAGGCCGGATTCGGATTGGCGACTATCTATTATGGGGAAGTAGACCCCGATAAAAATGATCTTAGCGATGGATTGCATCGCCTCTTTTATAAGGAAGGGCACCAAAACCCAGAGGCCAATGAATGGGGAAGTATTGCCGCGTGGTCTTTCGCCCTCAGTAAGGCATTCGATTATCTTGAAACAGACCCTAATGTGGATGCAACCAAAGTTGTGGCCTTTGGACATTCTCGGTTGGGAAAAGCCGCCTTATGGGCAGGTGCTACCGATACCCGTTTTGCTGGTGTCATCAGTAATGATTCAGGGTGCGGAGGTGCAGCACTTTCCAAACGCAAGTTCGGGGAGACGGTGGGCCGTATAAACAATAGTTTTCCACATTGGTTCAATACGAATTTCAAAAAATACAATGAAAATGAGGAAGCGCTTCCGGTAGACCAACATCAATTATTGGCACTTGTTGCACCGAGACCTTTATACGTGGCGAGCGCCGAAGAAGATGAGTGGGCCGATCCAAAAGGCGAATTTCTCTCCGCACATTACGCGACCCCGGTATACCATTTATTCGGCAAACAGGGAATCGAATCCACTGAAATGCCCAAAGTCAATACCCCTATTCAAAACACCGTGGCCTATCATATTCGAACCGGAGTCCACGATGTGACCGATTATGATTGGGAGCAGTATATCAAGTGGGCCAAGGAATTTGTGGAATAAGCCTACGAAACCCTGCTCTTTATATATCGTACTTGGCCGTTATGGTTCGATTCGTGTTCGACAACATGAAACCACCTGCAATAATTGTTGGTAGGTTGGTTTCCAAAGCCTTTGCTTGACTCCAGCAACCAAGTATCGTCACGATTCTTTAGTTCCGTTTTCGAGAACTCGCGAACTTCGTTCAGCTTGTCAGTATAAAAAGAAAGTGGTCTGCCCTTAAATGTTTTTCGACCGGTATCGCCAAGGCTACTGGCCGCACTCCAAAGGGCATCTTCGACCCCGAAATTCATTTTCTCTTTTGGCACGCCTGTAAAAGTGCTCAATTGATAGTAGCGTTCCGTCGCGGCCAAATGCATCAACATGGCACCGATGGAATTTGAATTATCATCCAGTAAAAAATCAAGTTCTTTTTGGGATAGGCCTTTTGAATCGCGCATTACTATCATACGCATCCAATCCATCATGGACACCAAAATGCTGATTTGATCCGTATAACCCTCGCGTTTACCGAATTCGTGAATGTTGTCGTTCAGTGGAAAAGTTCCACTGGAAGCCAAATTGATATTGGGTACGAGTAGCCCGGCACCTAAAATTCCTGTTGTTCTTAAAAAGTCTCTTCTGTTGTTCGATTGTTTCGTGTTGTCCATGATTTTTGATTTGTTTTCAAGGTAAAAACAAACCTCCAAAACAAGTCCCGCTTTTCGGAAAGTTTAACATCAATCCTTGAACAACTGTTCGGAAAGACTTCCTGCTATGGGTTGCCCCTGGTATTCCAATGTCCATTCCATTGAATTTGTCAGGATATAGAATTTTTGTAGTTCGCTGATCAATCGATTTTGGGCATTACTTTTTAAAGTGGAAGCCTCAATTTTTTCATCAGCGAAACGTTGACGTTCCTTTTTATTTTATTGTAGTCCGCTGCATTAAACTGGTTAAGATAATCCGCCGTCACATCATAATATTCAAAATCAGGATTAATTTTGATTTCCGGTTCGGGAATGCTCTTGATGCGCAGTGTCTTATTCGCCTCATCGAGCTCAAAATCGATTTTGCTTAAATCATAGGCGACCATAACTTCGGCATTGACCACCACCAAGGCCTTTTTTATCTGCTGTTATCAATGGCCCGAATAATTGTTGGGAATCTTTGTAATTATAGACTTCGGCGAAGTGGCCTTCGGTTACGATCAATTTGGAGACATTTTCAATTTCTTGCTGGATCAGCATCGAGTTTTCCTGAAGGATGGATTTCTCCTTTTTTATCCTCGCTACAAGACCGGAAGACCAAAACTGCTGCCAAGGTTATCAATGCGCCTGCCAAAACTTTTCTCATGGGCTTAATAGAAATTAATTGGTCTTTTTTAAGTTCTCGACTGCGCTCGAACTGACATTTAGAAGTTAATAAACGGATACTTCTGTTGAAGATACGTAATTTTCTCCTCTAGCGATTTCAAAAAATCTTGATGCCCCACCGAACTTGGATTAAAGGGGCGGTGCCATAAACCTTTTTGAATTGCATCAACTTCATCCATTGTTGAAAAAGCTTTTTCAGAAATCCATACTTCTTTGAATTTTTCCCAGACATAATCTATCGCAATTTGGTTGGGATGAATCATATCGCCTTCGTAAAAGCGATAATCGCGAAGTTCGTCCATCATAATTTCATAGGAAGGGAAGTAAAAAAGGCTTCTCGACTCCGCTCGAAGTGACAGAAACTGATGAATTGCTGTAACCAAATGTGCCTTACTCCGTTGGTTCTCAATGAAACCATCCTTTACGTGGCGAACCGGGGAGATAGTAAAAATTATATTTAAATCACTATTTACGGATTGTAATTCATTATCTACCTTTTTAATGATTTCTGTAATTTTAATTGCACTTAATAGTTCTTTATTGAACTCATTGTTTGGTATTTTGTGACAATTTGAAACTACGCTATTCTGTTCAACATGACGATAAACCCATGCCGTGCCCAAGGTAATAATGGCGTGCGTAGATTCCTTTACTTGTCGATGTGTTCGCTCCAAGCCGTCGTTTAATTTTTGAAGCAGAACTTTTTTTGAGACATCACTCAAATCGGAGTGAGCATCAAAACAATGCCACCGCTCGTTGTGAAAAAATATATCCGATTCGGTATATGTATCTTTTTGTACAGCTCTTGAAATCAGATTTTCAATAGACTTGGGGTGGAATAAGATTCCAAACGGGTTCTGTAGTGACCTGAATTTAAAGTGTTCAAATTTCGCTCCAATATTATCCGAAAAACAAGAGCCAAACAACACTAGTTGACTGCTGTAATCAATCTGATTTTTTGCTTTGGTTAGCGGAATTGGGGTTTGGAGTTTCATAAAGATACTTTTTTACCCCTGTCTTTTTCAAGGAGGGGAATGAATTCCACTCGTGGAATAAAGAAGAAAACAATTTTACTTTAAATACCCTTCGGCCTGCTCTAAAGCCTTAATCAAACCATCAGGATTCTTGCCCCCTGCTGTGGCAAAGAAAGGTTGCCCGCCACCGCCGCCTTGAATATATTTTCCCAATTCACGAACAATAGTTCCTGCATTTAGATTTTTTTCTGAAACTAGATTTTTTGAGATATAGCAAGAGAGCAAAGCTTTTCCATTTTGTTCCGTTCCGAAAAGCAGGAATAGGTTGTCCCTATTATTTCCCATTTCAAAAGAGAGGTCTTTGAGGCTGGCAGCATCCAAGTCCACTTTTTTGGCTAGAAATTGAACACCATTGATTTCTTCCAATTCGTTCAGCAAATCTACTTTTAGGTTTTTCGCCTTATCCTTTAACAGACTTTCTACTTCTTTTTTCAATCGAGCATTTTCCGCTTGAAGTGACTCAACAGCTTTTACGGGTTCTTGGAAATTGTTGAGCAAGTCCTTGATTTCGTAAAGCGTTCGGTTGTTCTCAGAATAAAAATCCTTAACAGCATCTGAGGTAATGGCCTCTATCCTACGTATACCAGCTGCTACGGCCCCTTCCGATACAATCTTGAAATGCCAGATATCCGCCGTATTCTTGACATGGGTTCCCCCACATAATTCAATCGATTGGCCGAAACGCACGGTGCGTACCGTATCTCCATATTTTTCACCAAAGAGGGCCATTGCTCCTTCTTTCAAAGCATCCTGTATCGGTATGTTCCGATTTTCTTGAAAGGATAATTGTCCTTCGATTCTTGAATTTACAAAATTCTCTACAGCCCTGAGTTCGTCCGTCGTTAACTTTGAATAATGTGAAAAGTCAAAACGTAAATATTTTGAATGTACCGCGGAACCTTTTTGCTCCACATGGCTTCCTAAAATCTCCCGCAATGCCTGATGCAACAAATGTGTTGCGGTATGATTGGCCTCTGTTCTGCGACGCTGCTTTTCATCGACAGCGGCTTTTAGAGTTTCGTTCAAACGCTTTGGTAAGTTCTTGGCGAAATGAACGATTTCGTTATTTTCTTTTTTAGTATCCACAATATAGACCACATCACCGTTCGGTACTTCCAGATAGCCTTTATCGCCAACTTGGCCCCCTCCTTCGGGATAAAAAGGGGTCATATTGAATACTAACTGATATTGCTCCCCTTCTTTTTCGAGATTATTTTTCGGTATTTTACCAATTTTACGTTGGCTTCAAGAACATCATATCCCACAAATTCCTGCTCTGCATTATCAATAAGCACGACCCAATCTTCTTTCGAAATTTCCGAAGCCGAACGCGAACGGTCTTTCTGCTCTTGCATAGCACTATTGAATTCTTCTTCATCAAGAGAAAGCCCTTTTTCGCTCAAAATAAGTGCGGTCAAATCTATTGGGAAACCATAGGTATCGTATAGCTCGAACGCCTTTCGGCCATCAACCGCATCTCCCTTGTTTTTTTTGATAATGGTATCCAATAAAACCAGGCCATGCTCCAACGTATTGAGAAAAGAATGTTCCTCCTCTTTAATAACGTTCTCAATGAGTTGACGTTGTTCTTTGAGTTCAGGAAATGCTTTGCCCATGGTTTCGGTCAATACGTTTACCAACCGATACATAAAAGGCTGTTTCGTATTTAAAAAGGTGAAGCCATAACGAATCGCCCTCCTTAAAATTCGGCGAATGACATAACCTGCACCCGTATTGCTTGGAAGTTGTCCGTCAGCGATGGAAAACGAAACCGCACGTATATGATCGGCAATGACCCGAATAGCAATATCGGTTTCCTCTTCTTTACCATACTTAGAATTTGTTATGGTCTCTATTTCACGAATTATGGGTGTAAAGACATCGGTGTCATAATTCGATTTGACCCCTTGCAATACCATACAGAGCCGCTCAAAACCCATACCTGTATCCACATGTTTCGCGGGAAGGTTTTCCAAATTCCCGTTCGCTTTGCGGTTATACTGCATGAAAACAAGGTTCCAGATTTCAACGACCAGCGGATGGTCTTGATTGACCAATGAAGCACCCGAAACTTTTGCCTTCTCATCCGTAGAGCGGATGTCCACATGAATTTCTGAACATGGCCCACATGGCCCTTGATCGCCCATCTCCCAGAAATTGTCTTTCTTGTTCCCAAGAATAATGCGGTCTTCCGGCACGATGGCCTTCCAAAGATTGAAGGCCTCTTGGTCCATTTCTAAATTATCTTCATCATCGCTACCTTCAAAAACCGAGACGTACAGGCTTTTCTTATCTATTTTGCAGACCTCCGTTAAGAACTCCCAAGCCCATTCTATTGCTTCCTTTTTAAAATAATCCCCGAAACTCCAGTTACCCAACATTTCGAACATCGTATGATGATAGGTATCCTTACCGACTTCTTCAAGGTCATTGTGTTTTCCACTTACGCGCAGGCATTTTTGCGTATCGGCTATTCTTGTGTGCTTCGAAACGGAATTCCCTAAAAAAAACTCCTTGAACTGGTTCATTCCAGCATTCGTGAACATCAGGGTAGGATCGTCTTTGATGACCATGGGTGCGGAAGGCACGATCTTATGGTTTTTCTCCTTAAAAAAATTTAAAAAGTGTGTCCTGATTTCCTTGGAGTTCATAGAAAATGGTAAGGTTTTGTGAATTTTAACTTTTTAAACGAAACAATTTTTATATTTGTTTGTTTTGTTAAAACAATGCACAAAAATAGGATAAAATACCTTCATGTCTAAAGTAAAGTATTATTACGATCCGGACACGCTGTCGTACCGTAAGATAGAACCGAAAAAATCGAGGCGATATCGAAATATCGCACTATTTGTTTTGGGATCATTTCTTTTTGGGCTTTTTTCATTGATACTATTATTGAATACAAACCTCATCAATACGCCAAGGGAACTTTCCCTTGCGCGAGAGGCCAAGAACTACGAACTTCAATTTGAAATTCTGAACAAGAAAATGGAACAGATCGAAGACGTTCTTGCCAATATTGAAGAACGCGATAACAATATTTACAGGCTTTATTTTGAGGCGAACCCGATTCCCGAAGAACAACGACGGGCCGGATTTGGTGGTGTCAATCGCTATAGGGCCTTAGAAGGCTTTAACAATTCAGAGATGGTCATTGCCACTACAAAACGCTTGGATATCATAAAAAAACAAATGGCGATCCAATCCAAATCGTTGGATGAGATTACAATATTGGCCGAAGAAAAAGAGAAATTATTACTGGCCATTCCGGCAATTCAGCCACTGAACAATGAAGATTTGACCCGTATGGCATCGGGCTATGGGTGGCGTTCCGACCCATTCACCAAGGCGAGAAAAATGCACTGGGGCATGGATTTTACAGCACCAAAAGGCACGCCAATATATGCCTCTGGGGATGGAAAGGTCACCCGTGCAGACAATAATTCATCAGGTTACGGTAAGCACATACGTATTGATCATGGATATGGATATCTTAGCCTTTATGGGCATTTGAGCCAATACAACGTAAAAAAGGGGCAAAAGGTAAAACGTGGAGATCTAATTGGGTTTGTAGGAAGCACCGGAAGGTCTGAAGCTCCGCATCTTCATTATGAAGTCTGGAAAGACAAAGACCGGATTGATCCCATAAATTTCTATTATGGTAGTTTGACACCCGAAGAATTTGAGAATATGCTGAAATTCGCCAACCAAGAAAATCAATCACTAGACTAATGCAAGTAGACCTCCCCGAAAAACGATATTATGGTATTGGCGAAGTTGCCAAAGCTTTTGACGTGAACACGTCATTGATTCGTTTTTGGGAAAAGGAATTCGATGCGTTGAAGCCAAAAAAAAATGCCAAGGGAAACCGAAAATTTACCCCTGAGGATATCAAAAACCTTCAATTGATATATCATTTGGTCAAAGAACGTGGCTTTACACTCGAAGGTGCCAAAATACATCTTAAGGAAAATAAGCAAAAGACATTATCTAATTTTGACATTATTCAGAAGTTGGAGCGCGTAAAAACAGAATTGATCAAAATTAAAGAACAACTCTAGGGAGTACGAATAATGTATTTTGATTTTGTTCTTAACCTCAAAGGCTTGATTTGAAAATTTGTCGATGCGAAAGTGTAACACACGGTCGATTTCTAATACTTATATTATATCAACAACTTTAAACCACTAAAGATTTCCGCTTTCGCGGGAGTGACAAAAAACACTAATTATGAAAAAAGGATTAATTGTATTGATAGTTCTTGGCGTCATCGCTTTCGGACTTTATCAATGGGCAGTTGGATTTAATAATACCGCCGTCGAATATGAGGCCAATGCCAAAACTGCTTGGTCAAACGTTGAGAGTTCATACCAACGTCGAAACGATTTGATCGGTAACCTAGTAAAAACCGTGCAGGGGGCAGCAGATTTTGAAAGGGGAACCCTTACCGATGTTATCGAGGCGCGTGCCAAAGCTACTTCGACGACCATAGATGCTGACAATTTAACACCCCAGAACATGGCCGCCTTTCAAGAAGCACAAAGTGGCCTTACCGGAGCTTTGAGCAAACTGATGGTGGTCGTGGAACGCTACCCCGAACTTAAGGCGAATCAAAACTTTTTAGAACTTCAATCACAATTGGAAGGTACAGAAAACCGCATCAACGTGGCCCGTGATCGATTCAATGAGAAAGTTAATATTTACGATGTTCATACCACAAAATTTCCCGGTAAACTCTTGGCCGGACTTTTTGGTTTCGAAGAAATGGCTCGTTACAAAGCGGATGCCGGTTCGGAGAATGCTCCTGATGTGAATTTTGAATTTGAATGATTATATGTCTAGGGTAGAAGATTTTTTAACGGCCGAAGAGGAGCAGGAAATCGTTATTGCCATTCTTAAGGCCGAAAAAAACTCTTCTGGCGAAATACGGGTCCACATCGAAGCACATACACGATTAGACCCTATGGAGCGTGCCAAAGAGGTTTTTCACAAGCTAAAGATGGACAATACTAAAGAAGAAAACGGGGTATTGATCTATGTAGCGGTCAACGACCGTAAGTTCGCTATTTGTGGTGATAAGGGCATTGACAGGGTCGTACCCGATGGCTTTTGGGACACCACAAAAAATACCATTCAAGAGCAATTTAAAAAAGGTAATTTCAAACAAGGTATCATTGACGGTGTCTTACAAACGGGCAAAGAACTTCAAGCTCATTTTCCTTGGCAAAACAACGACACAAATGAACTTAGCAATGAGGTATCGAAGGGGTAGTACACTATTAATCTTACTTTTTTGGTGCACCTTTTCTCTGGCTCAATTCCAAATTCCTGAGAAACCGTCGCTGCAGACCAGTGTTTATGATTACATTGATTTGCTACCTGAAGGGCAGGAAAAAGCCTTGGAGCAGAAATTGATCCGGTACTCCGATAGCACCTCCACACAAATCGTAATTGCGATTATCAGTTCTACAGAGGGTGAAGAAATTACCTATTTAGGTGCCCAATGGGGGCAAAAATGGGGAATCGGACAAGAAGGAAAAGATAATGGTATTTTGGTGTTGCTGGCAAAAGACGACCGAAAAATAGCCATCAACACTGGCTACGGCGTCGAAGGAAACCTGACCGATGCTATGTCGCGCAGAATTATAGAAAATGTTATTATTCCACGCTTCAAGCAAGATGATTATTATGCAGGGCTGAATGAAGGTTCTGACGCAATCTTTCAAGTGTTACGAGGAGAGTTCAAAGAGGAGAGAACTTTTGATGGTGGAGGCGGCGGTTTTCCTTTTGGTGCATTTCTACCTATTCTGATTTTTATAATTATTCTGATTATTCTTTCAAGCAGAAATCGAAGAGGGGGCGGCCGAAACGGTGGGAAACGTTCTTCAGGACTTGATATCTGGGACATCATCATTTTAAGCAACATGGGCCGTAGCGGTGGTTCAAGTGGCGGATTTGGCGGTGGTGGTGGTTTCGGTGGTGGCGGTGGATTTGGTGGTGGCTTCGGAGGCGGTGGCTTTGGTGGTGGCGGTGCTTCCGGAGGATGGTGATTTTTAAGTACGAGGTATGATTTACGAAGTGCGTATTGAGAAATTGGTTGGTCGGGGGTAATGGAAAAAATCCATTCTTTGAGATCAAGGCCTAGGAATTCGATGAAATATGCTCAACAACCCTCAATCTTAATCCAGAAAAGGTTATTTACTTTCTGAACTAATATCGGGGGTCAATTTTCCGTTTTTCCATTCCAGTTCACGTGTGACCTTTTTGGTTTCTATCCAATTCGTTTCTTCGTCTTGATAGCTTCCGATTTCTTCCTTATAGACGATTTTTTCGGGTACTCCGTTCTGATCCGCAGGAAATAGATACTCCTCTTGGTACCAATAGACCCCCGCATCGGAAATTTGGGAATATTCGAAGGCTTTAAAAAAATGGGTGCCGTCGTTGAAAAGATATATTCACCCACCTTCCACTCCGCAAGCTTCACTTAACAAATCAACATGCAACATATTGACCACATCGGCCAAACCTCTATTGTCATGGGCTTTGATGGAAAATACACCAGAAGCGGCATTGCTCAATTTGGTAGCAACCTCAAGATACGGCGCATCGGCCCTAACCAATCGGGTTTTTAAGTATACCTCTTCACCTTCTTTCTTAAGGGAGATTAAATAAGTTTCATCCATTATTTCTTGACGGGCAAAGGCAATCAATCCTCCTAAGACATAACCTTCTTTACCTTGTACCAATAGGCATCATAACCCTCAAAAGGTTGTTTCACCTCCGTTTTCCCCAAAATCTTGATAGGGCGTGCAATCTCGAGAAATTCAAGAACTTCTGAATCAGTACTTGGTGCCGTTCTTAGTTTTACGTTATCGCCAAATAGGTATTCGGTCGAACCTGGCTCGAACTCATAATTGCCATGAATGTACCGTGGCTCTTGCGCGAAAGCTACGGCGCAGGTAAGAAAAAACAGAATTATGGCTTTTTTCATTACAAAGATTTTGCTATTGAAGTCATTCAAAAAGAACGCCAAAAAAACCAATAGATTGTAATTGAAAAAGTATAGGAAATACTTATGTCACTTCTTTCTCATAAAAATGGTTATGGGAACCCCCGTAAAATCAAAGTTTTCGCGAATTTGGTTTTCGAGATACCTTTTATAGGGTTCCCGAACATATTGCGGCAGATTACAGAAAAAGGCAAATTGCGGATAGGGCGTCGGTAGTTGTGTACAAAATTTAATTTTGACATGCTTGCCCTTGTAAGCAGGCGGTGAATAACTTTCGATTAGCGGCAACATCACATCGTTGAACTTTCGGGTCACGATTTTTTTACTTCTGTTTTCATATACCATAACCGCCGTCTCAATGGCCTTAAAAATGCGTTGCTTAGTCAGTACTGAAATAAAGAGAATCGGCACATCGGTAAAGGGTTCGATGGCCTCTTTTATTTTTTTGGTGTACTGTTTCATGGTATTGGTCTCTTTATCCTCGACCAAATCCCATTTATTTACCAAGATTACGATACCCTTATTGTTGCGATGTGCAAGCCAAAAAATATTGGCTACTTGGCCATCAAATCCACGTTCGGCATCGAGTACCAAAAGCACTACATCGCAGTGTTCAATGGCCCGAACGGAGCGCATGACTGAATAAAACTCAAGATCTTCTTTTACCTTGGCCTTTCTTCGTATTCCGGCCGTGTCCACCAAATTGAATTCAAATCCGAATCTGTTGTATTTGGTATCAATGCTATCTCGGGTGGTTCCGGCGATATCGGTAACGATGTACCGCTCTTCCCCTATCAAAGCATTTATGAAGGAGGATTTTCCCGCATTGGGCCTACCGACCACAGCGAAACGAGGAAGTTCATCTTCTACTTTCTCATCTTCAGGAAGCATTTCTACCAAGGCATCCAACAATTCTCCGGTACCACTACCATTGATACTCGACAGGTTGTAATATTCCCCTAATCCCAAAGCGTAGAATTCAACGGCATCTGCAGCTCGCTGTGCGTTATCAACTTTGTTTACGGCCAAGAATACAGGTTTGTTGACCCTACGCAAAAGCTTTGCCACATCTTCGTCCATTCCCGTTACACCAGCTTCTACATCGACCATGAAAATAATGGCATCTGCTTCATCTATGGCCAGTTCTACTTGTTTGTCTATCTCTTGTTCAAATATATCGTCGCTACCTTTCACGTAACCGCCCGTATCGATTAAAGAAAAGTTTTTACCGTTCCAGTCGCTCATTCCATAATGACGATCACGGGTTACACCGCTAATGGCATCTACAATGGCTTCCCTTCTTTGGATCAATCGGTTAAAAAAAGTAGATTTTCCGACATTAGGCCTCCCCACAATGGCTACTATAGCACTCATACCTCTCAAATTTGCTGCAAAAATACTATTAATAATCGAGCAAATAATGGTATCTTTTACTTTGGAAAAATGACAGGACATGAAACCGCTTTCCAACGATATCGTTCTTAGACCCCGTTTTCAATTGGATCTCCCAGAACCCAAGGAAGCTGCGCTGGAAGCTTTTGAAACCCATCGAAAAAATCCTTTTACCGTAAAAAGGATGGATGATCATGTCTTTATCAAGTTCAATGCGGAACAGCTGCATTTCTGGTCGCCCCAATTACATCTTGAAATCAACGAAACTGACGAAAAGAACAGCAAGTTGTATGGGCTTTTCGGTCCGAACCCTACTTTATGGACATTTTTTATGTTCCTCCATTTCGGGGTGGCGACTATCTTTATCGTGCTCGGAGTCTGGGCTTATTCAAGTGCGTCACTCGACCGCCCTTACGGACTTCAAGTAGGGCTGATGGTGGCCATGGTAGTGCTCTGGTTCGCCTTATATGCGTTTGGAAGGGCGGGCAGACATAAGGGGAAACCCCAGATGCGGGAATTATATGGATTTATGATGGAAACCTTGGATAAATAAGTTCAGAATTAATTCTAGTTGTAACCGAACCGTTTCAACTGTCTGGCATCACTGCGCCAATTTTTATTCACTTTAACATACAGTTCAATATGCACCTGTTTGCCAAAGAATTTTTCCAAGTCTTTTCGCGCTTCGACCCCTACCCTTTTTAATGCGCTACCCTTGTGACCAATAATAATTCCTTTCTGGGAATCACGCTCGACCATGATGACCGAACGCATACGGATGATGTCTTCATCTTCAAAAAACTCTTCCGTTTCGATTTCTACGGAATAGGGAATTTCTTTTTTATAATGGATAAGAATTTTTTCACGGATGGTCTCGTTCACAAAAAAACGTTCAGGTTTATCGGTAATCTGATCTTTGGGGTAATAGGCCGGACCTACTGGAAGCAGTTCGATAATACGTTCGAATACATTCTTGATATTGAAGTTCGTCAGTGCTGAAATAGGATGCAACTCTACCGAAGGTAACTGTTCTTGCCAATATTGAACCTGTTCTTCCAACAATTCTTGAGTCGCGGTATCGACTTTGTTCAATAGTAGTAAAACCGGAACTTTGCTGTTCTTAATAATTTCGAAGAATTTTTCGTCTTTTAAGGCTTTTTCACCGATTTCGACCATATAGAGGAGTACATCGGCATCCTCAAAGGCAGATTTTACGAAGCCCATCATACTTTCCTGAAGTTCGTATGCAGGCTTTATAATTCCAGGCGTGTCGGAAAGTATCATTTGAAATCCATCCCCACTAACGATACCTAGAATGCGATGTCTTGTGGTCTGTGCCTTTGAGGTTATTATGGAAAGTTTCTCACCCACAAAGGCATTCATCAAAGTAGATTTGCCCACATTGGGGTTTCCTATAATGTTTACAAAGCCTGATTTATGCACAGCCATTATCTTGATTTTTACACAAAGGTACGATTAACATCGTATCGTTATTAAATAACAAAGACCGGTGAGTACCGGTCTCTGTCCTGCATCACTTTTCCCCCGAACAAGTGATGCCTTTAATCTCTATATCGAACCGTATTCAAAATGTCATCAGGAATTTAATTTGATGACATTATGAAAAACTTTCGATATCTATTTAGAACCTTAAAAAAATAATAATGAAAGCAACAAGCCTTAAACTAGGTCTAGTACTACTAACGATTTTCTTCCTTTCCTGTAGCAAAGATGAACCCAGCACGACGCCAGAACCTATTTCAGACCCTATTGAAAATCCAATTCCTGATCCTACTCCAGACCCCACTCCCGACCCAGACCCGGAACCAATCACCCAAAGCGATATCTCTACTATAGATGACGCGGTCTTGGCATTCATGCAGAAATATGATGTGCCCGGTGCAGCAATTGCAGTGAGTGTTGACGAGAAGATGGTCTACACCAAAGGTTATGGCCAATCAAATTTGGAGAACAACACTGACACCCAAGCCGATGACGTTTTTCGGGTAGCAAGTCTATCAAAACCATTCACCGCAACAGCAATAATGAAATTAATAGATGAAGACAAATTGGAGCTTTCTGACAAGGTTTTCGGCCCTAACGGTGTCTTAGGAGATGATTTTGGCACTGCAGTACTAAGTGCCAATGAGCTTGAAATAACCGTCGATCATCTACTTGTTCATGGTTCGGGCGGTTGGGGAAACGTATCTGGTGATCCGATTGGCCATGAACCACAATTAGATACTAATGGATTTATTGAGTACATACTTAATAATTGGAATTTGCCAAATGCCCCTGGTACGAGCTTTGAATACAGTAATACCGGCTATTGGTTTCTGGCAAGAATCATAGAAAAAGTATCAGGTCAATCCTATGAAGATTATTTGAAAAGTATGGTCGCACCAACTGGTATTTCTTCTTTGAAAACAACCACCTTCCGGCAAGAAGATAGGGCGGAAAACGAAGTTGAGTACTACGGTACACAACAAGACATGCAATGGATATACACCATCGCTTCGCGTAGGGACGGCGATGGAGGTGTAGTAATCAGTGCTCCGGATATGTTGCGTTTCATGTGTGCCGTCGATGGAAGGCCAAACCGTACGGATATCGTTAGTTCAAGTTCTCAAAGTCTGATGGCAGCGCCATCTGAAATATCTCATTTAGGTAGAGGCCTAGGAACATGGGAAGCTCAAGATTTGTTGTTTTTTACAGGAAGTCTTCCAGGCACTCGCACTTGGTTCTATATGAACGGCAACGGGGTAAGTGCCGTAGTGTTGCTAAATTATCGACGTACCGATGTAGCCGATTTCGACAATGACTTGAATACGTTGGTTTATAATATGGTCAAAGATGGTTCCATCAGTTGGCAAACTGATTTAGATCAATTTTAAAAGGCTTAGTAAGATTTTTAACCCTTAAAAATGTCATCAATAAATTTTCTTGATGACATTTTTTCTTTAGTACGATATCCTATTGTAAACCATAAAAGCATATCCATGAAAACGTTCAAATTCATACTGTTATTTGCTATGGCAATCATATTAAATGCCTGCGGCACCGACAGCAAAAAAACTACAGATACAACTTCTAGCTCTTCTTTTTCCTTTTTCGGGGATTCTGAAAAAACATATGAATTCAAAGATTCTAAATCAGGGCTGCTCGTATCGACAGCAAAATATCCTTCAGATTGGGAAGTCATTACAAAAGCAGAATACAAAATAGACCCCGTCATTCCGGCTTTCCGATATCAAATCAAAGATCAAGCTGGCATGCAAGCTTTCAATACGCCGCTGAAAATGCATTATGCAAGCACAAATCCGCAGTTTGAGCAAATGATGCGCAATTCCGGTCTAAAAAATGTAAAAAGCCTAATGACGCCACAGCAATTGGTACAGGGTGAAGTCGCTCCGAAACTACAAAGTAAAGGATTCTCATTCAGCAACTCAAGGGAGTTTCCTGAATTGGAACAAAAGGCACTCAAAGAAGCTCGCAAGAACACTACAGGGCCAATGGAAATAAGTATAAACGGTACCATTTGGCACGGTAATAATGGTCAAAAGGCGCTAGTGATTCTCAACTATGGAAAATTATCGCAGCCCACCGCCAACGGGCAAACCATGATGGTATGGATGTACTCCACCGATGTGCTTATCTCAAATGAAATTGATTTTGAAACCAATGTAGCAGATTTCGTAAAGGCCAATCTAGAAAGTGAACCGACTACTGAATGGGATAACTACATGGCGCAACTTACTACCAAACGACAAGAGGATAATAGACGGCAAGCCCAAGCATCGCAAGCACGGATGCAACAGTCAGCCATTGCCCACCAACAGCGAATGGCACAAAGACAAGCAAGTTTTAATGCACACCAGCAAAAAATGGCCGGTATATCAGCAAGTATGGATGCGAGCCATGCCTCTTTCATGAACAACAATTTTGGAAGCGAGAGTTCTACCAGCCAACAAAACTTTGTCAACATGATACATGGCGAAGAAACAGTTTATAATCCAGGAAACGGAAACAGCTATCAAATAGAATCGGGTGCCAAAGAAACTTGGATGGACAATAATGGCAACGCAATATACAGTGATGACCTATTCTTTGACCCGAATGCCAACAACTCTTTGAACAACACAGAATGGAGCAAAGTATGGGAAGACTATTAAGAAATTGATGACATACTAAAAAGGATACGATTCATAGATACATAAACTATAAAAAAGACCAAATGAAAAAGGTACGACTAATCTTGACCCTTATATTTACTGCTGTCATCTTGATAATAAGTTGCAGCAAGGATGAAGAATCCCCAAAACCAAAAGATATCGTTCAACAGCAGGATCCCAGCGATCCTGAGAAGCCTGATGAACAGGATCCTCCTACCGAGGGCCAGGTGCAAATGGTAGATGTTCAAGTGAACTTGCCAGCAGACTCGAACTTGGACTTATCCACCACCACAATCGTTACCTTAGCCAGCCCAGGAGAGGTAAAAGAAAATGGGGTAGGAAGTGTTCCCTTTAATCCTGGAAGTTTTGAGCTTGCCTATCTTTTTGATGCCAGTGATAAATTACTTCTTTCAGGTTTCATCAGCGATGATAGAAAGGAAATTTCCGTTGCTACAACAACTGAGGTTATGTTGTACTTTGGTCTTGGCTCTTATTTGCAACCCAGTGAGTTTAAAAAGGGTTATTTACAAGGAGTACAAGGAATAAACGGTTTTCAAGAATTGAAAAATTCAATTGAGGCTCTTTTTGTTGAAGACCCCTATATGTATGAAAAAGGAAGTTATCTCGCTGTAATTGATGCCAAAATTGCTGAACTTTCAACTATTGAATATTCGGATTTGGCCGCACGGGTCGCTGTTGACTCAAAAGACCTAAGAAGTGGCATACAATTATCTGATGTTGATGATTCTTCTATGAAAATCACAAATTGGTATCCAAGGCGTGGCCATGCCTTCGTATACAAAAAATCTTTCAAGGATGAAGATGGCAACGAAACCGTTTTGAATTCCTCTATTGAAGGAAACGATATGGCAGATATAGAAGTAGCACTTGAACCTGCCAAAGCGATATTCACAGATGGCTCCAATAACAAATATGTGCAATGCAATCAAGCCAACCAATTTAGCAACACAGTCACGGAACCCATAGACCTAAATCTCTTAGAATCACAATCATCTGCTGAATACGAAGTGGTAGTTGTCGGTCCAGGTGGAAAAGCAAATCTTGGTAGAACACCAACGAATGCCGAACAGGCCAAAATTGATGAGCTCAACAAGGAATCTTTCGTTTTAGACTATTTCTTGCCCACGTTATTGGATATTGGAGGAAATAAAGACCTGCTTCCTGAATTTGGAGATGCTAAAGAGCAAGAATTGGTGAATGCGGTTTTACCGTTTTTAGAAGCAAATCCTGATGTTACATCCGATGTTTTAGATAATAATTATCAAGAAGCGCTTGAAGAATTTCTACCTGCACTGTATGGTGACATTCGTCAATCCGATGATCTTAGAGAACTACTAAAAGGAGTGTATGGAGTGCTTTCCAAGACTGGAAATAGTCCAGAAACTTTTGTGCAAGGCAACGAACTGATCGAAACGGGGTATCCCAGAGAGAAATATATCATATCCGTTATTGATAAAAACATAAAGTCAAGTAGCACAACTTGTGTCAATAAAAGAATCGGTGATTCCAGACCAATGGAAACATGGGACGTTTCTGTTTCTGAAGGCAAGGTAAAACTCAGTGCCAAAAATGGGTGTATGCAACTGCGTGGTTATGTTGATATTACCGCTCGGGTTACTACAGAACTTGAAGAAGGGGACGAATTGGAATATGAATGGTCCACAACGACACAATTTGGCGGCAATGTCAATGATTTTCAAACGAACGGCGCAAACATTACCTCCACAAAGGAAACAGTCACCTTTTCAAGTACAGCTTTAAACTCAGAGCTTTCAGATGGCAATAACATTGAAACGGTGACAGTAAAAGCTTTTGTAAAAAATGCCAATGGAAGATCAGAAGTAGGTTCTGACGAAATACAAGTCTGCATTTTAAAAGACAAGTTCATCATTAAACCCAATGGAATCTGCATCAAGGGTAACTCTGGGGCCGTTCTACGGTTGATCCATAATAATGGTGCGACTACCATCCCAAATAATGAAACCGACTACAAAGTGGTTTGGACTACTAGCGGGACCTACGGCAACTTTTTAGATGGGAATAGCGTCGCCACAACGTACAATACAAATGCAATGTCTTATCAAAGTTTTGATACCAAGGTCAAAAAGGGCATTGATACCTTTACTGCGATTATATATGGAAAACCTAAAGGAAGCAGTGAAGCTTATCAGCAAATAGATGAAGCCGAAGGCGCTATCTGCGTCAATAACGAACCTAAGGAATTAGTTACAATTATCGATAGTCAGTTTTTTGTTATAGAAGGTGATGTTGAAAACAATGGAGGAACAAGAATGTCTCATTTCAATACCTTCAGGGTTTTCCCCAATCCTGATGCGGTCAGTTATAAAATTGAGGTGCTAGACTATAAATACCAAGGTGTTTCCCAACCTTCTCAAATAACATCTCGTTCATGGCAGGCAGATAATGAGACATTTCTCAGAACAGTAAATGGAGAAACTTTTTCTGGCCAATAGACGGCTTTCAAAATAGCATTAATTCTGCTCAACCTACTTATGGGGCGGCAAGGAGTGTTATAGAAGGTATAAAAGGCCAAGCAATACTAACCATAACTTTAGAATAGTTTTATGATCAAGAAACCCAAGGGAGCCCAAAATGACTTTTGCTTTTGAAATAAAAATTCAACCATGAGAAACAACGTCGACATGTCCTAAAATAAAGACCTTTTAACCGGCTATCTTTCGTGCGATTGTTAAAAACGCTAAATTGCAGGTGCCTTAAAAGCCTTGTAATGCAGACCAAACCCATTACCAACCACAAACCGTTTTCTCAAAAAGAGCTCGTCGCCGGCGTAAAGACCAACAACCAACAAGTACTTCAGTGCCTCTATGAATTGGTATTTCCGAAAGTAAGGTCGTTAGTCTTAAAAAACAATGGTGATGATGCCCAGGCAAAAGATATTTTTCAAGAAGCTTTTGTAAGCACTTGGAGAAACATCAAAGATGGGAGATTAGATGATGACGAAAATGTCAATGTAGAGGGATATCTATTTCGGATCGCAAAAAACAAATGGATGGATCATTTACGATCTGCGAACTATAAAAAAACAATTTCGCATAACACGTCTATTCAGATTGAAAATCCATCGGAGGATGAGATTGTTGAAAACTTTGAAAAAGAAGATCAACGTAAAAGAATGGCCCTCAGACAAGCTTTGGACAGATTGGGAAGTGAGTGCAAAACAGTTTTACAACTCTTTTATTTTGAGCGAAAATCAATGGATGTCATTTCAAAAGAGTTGAATATTGCCTCCGCATCAGCACGAAATAAAAAGTACCGCTGTATGGAGAAATTGAGAACATTGAGTTTAGAAATCAAAAACAATGGATAAGAACCCCAAATACATATCACAAGAACAACAAGAGCTTTTTGAGCGCTATCTCATGGGTGAAATGCCTATTGCCGAACAGCTATCATTTAAAGCGCGCCTTGCCGATAATGATGACCTAAGTAAATCATTTGAGGAATTCAAAGCTCTTTTTGAAACAGTTGAGGAAGCAGCGCTATGCGAAAAACTGGAAGATTTTCATAGTAGCGTTATTGAACAGAAAGAGGAAACTCCAACAAAAACGTTAAACATCTCAAAGTTTCGATTCAACTATCGTATTGCCGCTTCAGTTACGATTTTATTGGCAATCGGTGGCTTTTGGTTTTTCAATAGCCAAAACTCCAATGAAAAACTTTTCAATGAATATTATAGCCCCGATCCGGGATTACCAACCGTCATGGGAGCTAACGATAATTATGCCTTTTATGAGGCAATGGTTGACTACAAACAAGGGAATTATGACATTGCCATTGCCAAATGGGAAAAGTTATTGGTCTCAAAACCTGAAAATGATACGTTGAACTATTTTTTGGGGTCAGCATATTTGGCAATTGAAGAACCCACTAGAGCAGTTTCATTTTTAGAAAAAGCAATTCAAGCAAAGTCGTCAAGTTTTAGGAATGAAGCACACTATTACGTCGGTTTAATATATTTGAAATCAGGGAAACAACAGAAAGCAGTAGAGGCACTTAACTCAAGTGAGCTGCAAAAAGCCGCGGAACTTCATCAAAAATTAACAGCATCACAAAAATGAGCGGAATCCACAAAATTTGGTTTTTACTCTTAATAGTTGTGTACCCCATAAAGGGCAGTTCCCAAGAAAAAGAAGCCGAATTTGAAATGGTCATTGAACGTCTTATCACACAAGACAGTATTCAAAAGGCAGAAGAACTGGTTATTGAAAAAATTGCGCATGCTAAACCGCAAGAAGATTATGAGACCCTATCAAGATTGGTGTATTGGCTTGGGAAAATCGAAATAACTACGAACTCTGAAAAACTGTTTCCGCAGGCTACAAAATTATTTCAAGAAATCACTCGAGCTTCAAGTGCTTCAAGTGTACTGTTCCACGCCCATCTAGGAATATCAAAACTTTACAACGAAAAAGGAAACGCTGGCAAAGCCTATGAAGTAGCAAGCACGGCCAAAAAAATTGCGTTATCTCTAAATGATACCGAAAGTGAAGCTGACATTTTTTTCTATTTAGGAGAATACGGACTGCGATCCGGCAACATCAATACTTTTGAAGAGAATATGAGAAAAGCACATGCAGTTCTAAAAGCAAATGTTGGACAAGAATTTAAACTCTCTCCCCGTATTCTAAACTATATGGGTGCGCTCATGTACCTAACATCAAAACCAGATAGTGCACTTTATTTCTATAATAAGGCGCTTACCAAAATTGATGTTATGGAGAAAAACAGTGGAAACCAACTTTATTTTCCAGCTGCAATAAAAGCTAATATAGTGCTTTTGAAACAAGCCCAAAACCAGTATGACGAAGCGTTAGAACTTGCAAAAGAGTGCGTTTTTTTGAACAATCGTTTCTTGAAATCGGAGAAAAAACATCCTTTAAGATATCGATCGCAACGTAATCTATCACTTGCCTATCGCAATCTGGTTTCTCTATACGAACAAGTTGGTGATTATGAAAAAGCCAATAGAATTGCGGAGTTGGCTTACAACCATGCGAAAGCCAACTTTGAACCGCAACTATTAGAAAATTTCTCTGCTGTCACCTTATTAGCAGAGGCAAAAATTGCAAACAAGGATTTTGACAGGGCCATTGAAATATGTGGGGAGGCTGAAACGTCGTTAGCGCTTATGCAAGGGGAGAATCCGTTATTGAAAGCAAATCTTTATACCATTTTGGGAGGCGCTTTTTACGGAAAGAAAAACTACTCAGAGGCCATGAAATATTATGAACTCGGAAATGAATTTCATGGAATGGCTCAGGAAGGCACCTATAGTAGTGACCGCCTTTTTGCAATGATGAACCTTGCACTTTGTTATGCACATCTTGAGAAAAACGAAAAGGCCAATTCCATTTTAGAAGATGCCTTCGCCGCAACTGGGGAGAACGGGAGACTGAAAAATTCGGTCGTGATTGCTCAAGCGAGGGTCGCTAATATTCTTAGAAATTACGAGCACCTGCAATCATCTACGAATAAATTTCTAAAGGAGGATTTAGATGTGAATAACCCAGCCACCAATGCCTACCGAGCCGAAATGATTGCAATGAACGCAAAAGCCATCTATCATTTGAACACTACGAATGATGTAGAATCACTTAAGAAAATAGCCGTCTCATTACAAGAAGCCGTTCAAATACTGGAAGACAGAAAATCATCCATCTTTACTCAAAATAACATTAGCGAGCTTATACAAGACCATGAGCAGGTTTTTGATTTTGGGAAAAGAATTAATCTTGAGCTCTACAATCGTACAAGAAGCCCATCAGATTTGAAAAATGTATTAAGTTTTCATGAGTCGTCTATTTATAGCCGCATTCGGTCGCGGTTAGATCTTAAGGAGAATGGATCTACATTCAAGCTTGCGGAAGAAACCGCTCTGCGTGAAAAGGAACTAAAGCAAAAAGTTAATTCTGAAATTGAAGATGCCACTACTTACTTGAAAAATGTGGACGAATGGAATCTCTTTCTCGATTCTTTAAAAGTCTCTAATCCGAAATACTACAAAATGCGCTATGCAACAATAGCGGTACCCTTGTCCGATTTAAAAAAACAGATTCCTAAGAATACAACTTTGGTCCGTTATTTTTTTATTGATGATACATTACATGCCTATGTGGTAAATTCTTCGCTTGAAAAATTAATACCTTTAAAATCGAATGACATTGAATTTCATATCAGGAAATTATCTGACTATCAAACAGATGTTTCAAACCTATCAAACTCCGCCAATAAACTTTATGAACAACTTTGGAAACCGATCGCTTCATCCATCAGCACAGAGAAGGTCATCATCTTTCCCGATAAGGAATTGTTCAATCTTAACTTTGAATTGTTGACCCAGGAAAATATAACCTCATTTGAAGAACTCAGCCAGAAAAGTTTGTTGTCAAAATTTTCCATTTCTTATAATTACAGTCTTTTACTACTTGATAAAAAAAGAAAGACCATTGATTACAATGAGGACTTTATCGCATTTGCGCCAGAATTCAATAAAAAAATGAAGGATGATTATCAGATTGCGATTTCCGATTCCATTGATTTGGACAAAACTTACTTAAGACTTTTGCCTCAGCCTTTCAGTTCAGAACTGGTAAATAAATTCACGAAAAGATTCCGTGGTCAATCCTTTTTAAATGAGAAAGCTTCGAAACAATTATTTTCTAAAACCGCCAGGGAACACAAAATCATTCACATAGGCACCCATGCCGAATCGAATAACATTAGTCCGGAGTTATCTAGATTGGTTTTCGCCAAAAACGTTTCCGATTCGCTCAACTTGAATGACAACTACCTTTACACCTACGAAATTTACAATCAAGACTTGAGCTCAAATTTGGCCATTTTGACGGCTTGTGAAACGGGTAAACCAACGTACCAACCAGGTGAGGGTATGATATCACTGGCGCATGCTTTCAACTATGCTGGCAGTGAAAGCATTTTAACCAGTTTATGGCAAATTGATGAGCGATCGAGTACCCAAATATTGGATTATTTTTATACTTACCTTGAACAAGGATTACCAAAGGATGTAGCATTACGGCAAGCCAAACTGGATTATTTGGCCACTGCAAAAGGAAGAACGTTGCACCCTCAATATTGGGCCGGACTGGTTTTAATGGGTGATACTTCACCCATAGAACTTTCAGGGTCGAACCTATGGCATTGGATAAGTATTGGGCTTGCGTTAATAGTACTACTTGTTTTTGTTCTTTTCAAAAGAAAAAGCCTTCATTAAGTGAAGACCTTTTCTAACTACTAACTAAATCAAATTTTGTTTTATCCCCTTACATTGGGATCATTATCATCTGGGTCTAAATGAGCAGGTGAACCATCCCCATCTTCATCGATAAATCCACCTCCATCAGGTCTTACATGCAATTGAAAATTGAAAGGCAAAAAAGTATCTAGGGTTCTAGCATCGAATTCCGCTGTTGGTGCAGCCGATATTTGAATTGCAGAATTAACAGAGCCTAGACCAGGCACCAAAACAGAACGCACCCAAACCAAACCTGTGAAATCACCGAACCGTAATAGCCTTGCATTGAAATTTACCAAGAGACTTTCAAACTGTTGACTTTCATTTCTGGAACAGATTACCTCAAACCCTTGACTATGGCCATACACAGAAAACATAGTATTGATTTCCCTCGCCATAATGGCATCAAAATCGGACAAACCGAAAACTGATGAATTTGGAATCCATCTAAAAAAAACGGCGTTGTCATTTCTTAGAATATCCAATCCTAGTGTTGCGGTTTGAGAATCGGTAATTTGAGAACCAGTGTACCCTTGCGGATATTCCAAACTTAATAAGGGTTGTAAATTATGGGTTACTCGCCCACCAGAATTTTTAATTATTGGAAATTCTGGGAGAGGTAAGAAAATTCCATTGGCCATATTCCAATAGGCCGCAGCGGGGCCTTGAAAGTTGTTACAAAACTGTGCTTGAACCGCTTGTAAATTATTCTCCGTCTGACCCGGACTTTCATCCTTACTGCAAGAACCTAGCAAAGAAATTACCAGAATACCAACAAGCCTTAAATCTCTTTTTTCATGATGTCGTTTTCTTTACTATCGAATAGAAAAGAAAATGTCATCAATTTGATTTCTTCAAATTTGAAAAATACTCCTTTGCCGCTACATTTACCTTGGGCGCCAATAGGAGAACGGCAATCATATTCGGTATCACCATTAATGCATAGGATAAATCGATGAGGTAAGTTACCAGCTCTACAGAAGCTACTGCTGCAAAAACAATCGTAATTATAAAGTATACATTGTATAACTTACCGATTTTAGCGTTCGTTAAAAAAGATAAACTTTTGACACCGTAATAAGAATAAGTAAATAAAGTAGATAAAGCGAAAGCCGTCACTATGATCATCAATAAATCATCTCCATATCCGAAGAGGGTGCTCTCAAAAGCGGAAAGCGTCATTACAATTCCATTAGAATCTTCCAAATAAGCACCGCTCAAAATAATGACGACGGCAGTCATGGTGCATACCAAAATGGTGTCTATAAAGGGGCCCAAACTCGCCACCAAGCCTTCTTTTATGGGATTATCCGTCTTCGACTGCCCGTGGTACATCGGCGCGCTACCCAAACCGGCTTCGTTAGAAAACATGGCCCTCCGTACCCCAATGATGACCAAACCCCAAAAACCTCCCGTTACGATGGTATCAAAATTCCAAGCCTCGGAAATGATCATTTTTAAGGAAGGAAGTATTTGCGCCGCGTTCAGCACCATCACCGCGATTACCGCAACCAGATATACCAAAACCATAAAGGGTACAATCGCAGAAGCCACCTTGGCGATTTTGGTCAAACCACCAAAAATCACAAAGGAAGTGATGACGGCCAAAACAATTCCAACGGTCAACTTCCAATTAAATTCGCTCATCTCAAAAATCGTATTTGATGGCTCAACAACACTCATAAAGGTTTCCGTGAATTGATTTGCCGTAAATACTCCGAGGAAACCAAATAGTCCGCACACTGCAAAGAACATAGCCAAAGGCCGCCACTTCTCCCCTAGTCCTTTTGTGATGTAGTACATTGGCCCGCCTTGCAATTTCCCTTCGGAATCAACACCACGGTACATTATCGAAAGGCTACAGGAATAAAATTTAATACACATACCTATTAATGCGGTCATCCATATCCAGAAAACCACTCCAGGGCCACCATAATGAATGGCTATCGCAACGCCAGAAATATTTCCCAGACCTACTGTAGCCGCAACCGCGGCCGAAAGCGCTTGAAACGAACTAACGTCTCCTTTGGCATTTTTATCATCATACTTGCCAGCGGTAATCGCAATGGCGTGGCCAAAAAAGCGATAGGGCAAAAACTTGGAGTAAAAAACAAGAAATAGTCCGCCAACTATCAATAACAAAAACATAGGCCATTCGGTAAACGGAATGGCTTTTGAAAGAAAATCGTTGATCGCATCCATACATTCGAAGGTATGGATTTTATGAATTTTTTAGGTAGCTGCTTGAAAAAAGATTCTCTTCACAAGTTTTGATAATGACAAGAAACCGTTGTATATTTGTCGCCCGTTAACGTAAATAACGTTTTCGACTTTCTCGTCGGGTTTTATGCCCCGAAGTTGCAAAACAAGTGAGATAAAACCCATATCGCGGGGTAGAGCAGTAGGTAGCTCGTCGGGCTCATAACCCGAAGGTCGCTGGTTCGAGTCCAGTCCCCGCTACTAGCAAACAAAGGGCTTTCAAGATATTGGGAGCCTTTTTTTATTGATTGGGTAAAACATAGGTAAAACAAAAATCGGGTTAAGCGCCTATTAAATATACTTGGTTGATAAACGAACCCGCTCTCTCCTTGCACATTCCCCCCAAATCTTACCATGACTTACCTGCGCGTGGATCCTGCTGAGTTTCTTTAGCGTCCCGACAGGTAAGCGTTAAGAAGAAACTTTGTAGGGCGCAACCGTACCTTTGCTCGGCACACCATACTTTTCCTCTCCCTAACCACAAAAGCACCCGTAGGGTGTTAGATTCTATAGCAAAGCTCAAGTTGATTTTTTGGATAATTTTAGTCCCGTAAAAGATTAATTAACGAGAACACTAAAAAAGATTAGAGCTATGAACCTCATGAATTATGATGTGTCTATTTTTTTTCACAATACTTTCCTATAAGGCATTCCTTTTTATTAGTCTTAAATATGCCTTTATATTGCTTTTCAGTGTGACATCAAACTGAGCCTATAATATCCAAATTCAAGCAAAACGAAAAAAGAATTAGAAAATATTTTCTATAATAAATACGTCATTTCATTGAGAATTTAGAAGTGTTTATCCTAATTTTATGGAGATATGACACAGGATCTAGCTAAACAATTTCAAGGCCCAATATCCAATGTTTTTGACGAGGTGCACGCTTTTTGGATTGCTGGCGGCAGCTGTGATGGGTGTTCTATCGCAACTGTTGGCGCCAGCAGTCCATCTGTGGAAAACCTATTAAATGGAACTATTCCAGGGGCGGCAAAAGTAATTCTACACCATCCGGTGTTAGCAGTTAATGCAGGTGAAGAATTTATAAAACCTTTCAGACTAGCTGCTAAAGGGGAGCTAGGCGCTCCATTTGTGGTGTTGTGCGAAGGCTCCATAATGGACGAAAGTTTGGCGGCCGAAACCGGGGGCTATTGGTCAGGGCTTGGCGCGGATGAAGATGAAAATGGAGATCCTCAACCTATTCCTTCCTCCAGTTGGGTTACCAGAATGTCAGAACATGCTGCTGCGGTAATAGCGGTAGGTACCTGTGCAACCTGGGGCGGTGTTCCGGCAGCGGCCAATAATCCCACCAACGCGGCTAGCGTGATGGACTTACTGGGCGAGGACTATAGAAGTGTCTTAGGATTGCCAGTTGTCAATATACCGGGCTGCGCACCACAGGGGGATAATATTACCGAGACTATAGTAGCAGTATTAATGTTTTTGAATGGATTGACTCCGTTACCCGAGTTTGATGAATTAGGCCGGCCGTCTTGGCTGTTTGATGAAACTGTACATAGAGGATGTACTAGGGCGGGATTTTACGAAGAAGGTAATTTTGCAGATGAACATGGGGATAAGGAATGCCTTGTTGAAATTGGTTGTTGGGGCCCTGTTGTACAATGTAACATTAATAAAAGGGGCGCTATTAACAATGCGGGTGGATGCATGAATGTTGGTGCACCTTGTATCGGATGTACGATGCCAGGTTTTCCTGATAGCTTCGCGCCATTTTATAAAACGGCACCGGGTACAATGGTTTCATCTAATATTTCTAGAGTAACCGGTACAGTAATCCGCAATCTCCGGGAAATGACGATGACTTTTCATAATCGAACAGATAGGTGGAATAAGAATGGGAAGGTTCCTTCGGGTTGGGGCCATGTTAAGGAACCCAATCTATTAAAGAAAGTAATGCATTATACCTATGAAAAAATGCAATTTAGTGATAGCCCAAAACCTGGTTCTAAAAAATAATCACTTCAATGGAGAATGAAACACTTTTTAACGAATGGTTAATCGGACTAGGATTGGTCTCCTTAATTGTCGTGATTGCCGCAGTACTTTTGATTTTAGTATTCTTAGCGGCAAAACGAATCTTAAGATTGGCCGGAGCGGCATTGGAAATTGTCACTCAAATAAAAAATAATACTTCAAGCATTTGGGAATTGGAAACTACCAATAAGGTAGCTGTTGATATTCAAAATGAAGCGGAAGCAATTGAAGCACATGCTACATTGGTAGCTGAAGCTTTGGAATAATAAGGAAATAAAAGTATGAGCACGGGAATTCAATTATGGATAATATCATTGGTCATTGGCCTTGTAGTCATTGGCGTAGTGGCATTTCTTCTCAATTTAGTAAAGAAAACCGCCGTTAAGATCGACGATACCGCTGCAGATATTTGGACTCAAGGAAAACTTACAGCAAACAACACGATTCATATTCCTTTGTTTTTAACTAAAACGAACCAAGTGGCGGGCAAAATCCTAAAAGCAGCAGTAGCTATTGTGGGAGGTTCAAAGGCCATTACGCAACATATTGAAGGTTGTCCGGGCTGTCCTTATTGTATCTTGCAATCCTCTAAAAATAATGTCCTATGAGTGTATTGTTAATGGTCATTACAATTCTGGCGGTACTTCTTTTGGTGTATGTTTTGGTGCATTATCTAAGAGGAATTATCAAACTACTAACCAGCATCGGAGGTAGTGGTTCTAGTTATTTGGCTAAATTGAGGCTAGGTCTTAGGGCAATTGAAACTGAAACAGGGCATCTTCCTACTCAAGTTACCAAGTTGAATGGAGCCCTGACGGAAGTAGCAGGGGGACTAAAAGTGGTTGACGATGAATTAGAGGCATCTATAAACGCCGCGGTAAAACAAAAAGTGTAGTATGGAAACTGTAAACATTTTATGGTTGATATTATTAATAGTTACGGTACTTGTATTACCATACCTAATCCATTTGTTGCACAAGACATGGCAGGCGGCAAGGTCCATCGAACGTTATTTTAAAGAAATGAAGGAAGCTGGAATTGGAATTGCAAACAATACGGAACATGTTAAAGCTTTGGATGATACTATTGGTGTCGCGTCGGGCATTTTGGGAGTTGCAGGGTCTATAAATGAACATTCGGACACCTTAAAAACAACCTTGGCGGCCAGAGCGGAAAAAATAAATTAGAAATTCAATGAATACAACAACACTATTTGTAGCTACACTTATTATCGTTACCCTTTTGGTGTTGGTATTGGTTATATATCTTATATTGATTATAGTTGCGCTACGAAGAGCCGGAACCCACCTAGAAGGTCTGGCCGGAGGGTTGAAAAAAATACAAGATGATACCGGACCATTGGGAGAGAAGGTAGGAGTCATTAATGGTGCACTACAACAACTCCACAGTGGATTATCCTCCGTAGATTCGCATCTAGTCGCTATAGCAAAAGTTTTAAAACTAGTCTGATTAAAATAATTTAAATAATAATATCGCCTATGTGCTTTAAAAATTTACCGATTGCATTTGATGAAGATGGAAACGCCTATTTAAAAGAAGGTCTCAAAGATCCCTATGAGCATAAAGTAGTCGATTTAGGTGAGGAGCAGGAAGTTTTAAAAGGCTTGTTGGAACGCAACGGATTTATCAGAAATATAGATTATGACCCAGTAACCCGTGTTGCCGGTGCGCTCGCTTTTCACAGCGTAGTTGACTTGGAAAAAAGGAAGGTATTGTCTACAAACTCAATGGCTACGCTGTTTCGTGGCTATGAAGTGATTCTAAAGGGTAGAGACCCTAGGGATGCAGCTTATATTAGTAGTAGAGCTTGCGGAGTTTGTGGTGGCGTACACGCTACAACCGCGGCCTTGGCCATTGAAATGGCCTTAGACATCAAGCCACCACCATTGGGCATTGTTATGCGTAATATTCTATTGGCCATTGAATACCTCTACGATCATCCATTGCACCTTTTCTTGTTGGCCGGTCCTGACTATTCAGAAGAATTGGTTCGTGAGACCAATCCTGAACTCATAGATAAGGCGGCAGCTACTAAAGCAAAGCATAAAGATGTTCATGATTATGAAACCGTTTTGGATATCATGAAAGATTTGAACCCCCTAAAAGGTAAATTATATCTCGAGGCATTGTCAATGACCCGTGTAGCTAGAGAAGCATACGTTTTTATCGGGGGTAAATATCCCCATCCTCAGTCTGTCGTGCCAGGCGGACTTTCGGTCACTGTGACTGCTTCTGTTCTTAATGAAGTCTACAGTAGATTGATTAAGTTTTTCGATTATAGCCAAAAAGTAACAGGAATCTGGGATGATGTTTTTGATTTCTTTTTGGAAAGCAACCCAGAATATGCAAAGTGCGGTATTCGACCGGCGACCATGATGGATACGGGGGTTTGGGATAGGCCAGACCATTATGACGCTTCTTTTGAAAATTGTGATAAATGGGGCGAAGCACGATGGTCTACACCGGGAGTTTTGGTAGATGGCGAGGTGGTTACCACGAAGCTTACCGAATTGAATGCAGGTTTAGAAGAATTTGTAGAACATTCCTATTACGAAAAATGGGACGGACATCGTTTTAAAGAAGATCCCAATGGGATGCCTTTAAGCCCAAACCATCCCTGGAACAAGGAGACCATTCCGAAACCCGGAAAGCAAAGCTGGAAAGACCGTTATAGCTGGGATACTGCCCCTACGTGGGACAGAATGCCGATGGAGGCTGGTGCGTATACCAGAATGTATATGACCGCAAAAGCGCAAAAAGCCCCTGCAAGTCAATTTTTGGAAAATACGGGAACCAGTATGAAAATTCATGTGCCCAAACATTTTCTCCCAGAAAAAACCTTAGAATGGAAAATTCCGGAACATTGGAATGCCTTTGAACGTAACAGAGCAAGAGCGTATTGTATACCCTATTCGGCCATGGTCGCTATGGAGAATTGGCTGCTTGCAATGGATCTTATCAAAAACGGAGAAACAAAAGTAAGTGTGCCATACGAGATTCCTAAAAAAGGAACACATATCGGTTTTGGAGCATGGGGTGCCGGCAGAGGTTTCCTAACACACCATCTCATTGTGGAGAATGGTGTTATTGAAAATTATCAAATTATTACCCCGTCCACACTTAATGCAGCACCAAGAACTCCTTGGGGTGAAATGGGCCCTTATGAAGAGGCGGTACTAAATACACCCATTCTTGAAAAATTCGATAAACCAGAAGACTATAAGGGCATCGACATTTTAAGAGCTATCCGTAGTTTTGATCCTTGTATGCCTTGTACCACACATATCATGGCCAAGGATTCTGATCATATGGTAACAAGAGAGGTAACAACCTGTGCATGTGGTATTGAATAATATCCTAATAGGTACGGTTGGTTATCACCTATTACGTAATCATTCTGTAGGCCCTATTTTGCTTCCGCAACTAAATGCGGAGGCTTGGAATGACAAAGTGACCATTGAAGAAATGAACTGGGGTCCTATTGCCATTGTTCAATATTTTCAAACACTTAAGATTCCGTTTGACCGCGTTATTTTTTTAGTGGCTATAGAGAGAGCAGAGCGGAAAATTGGTGATATCTCCGTTTATCAATGGTTGGGAAAACTGCCTGACGAAAAACAAATTCAAGCTTGTGTTGGTGATGCGGCGACTGGTGTGATTTCGGTTGAAAACCTCCTTGTGATAGGTGAGTTCTTCAAAATTTGGCCCAAGGAAGTATTTTTGGTTGATGTTGAACCGGGAGAAGAGCAGGCCGGTGAGCACCTCACTGAGGAGGTAAAAGATAAGATTCCTGAAATTTTACGTATTTTAGAAGAGCTGACCCAGGATGGAGCGGTTTTGATGGAAACTAAAAAGCTGCAAGGGGACACACTATTCGAAGAGTAAGAATATGAATGATAAAATAGAAGACAGCCCATTACGTTCCCTTTTTTGGAAGGATGAGATTCTGCAGGTATTATACTGGATGCACGGTGAAGGTATGGGGTCAGAGGTAAGTCTGCCTCAAATGCTTCCCTTTTTAAATACTTCTTATCAAAATTTAGAATATCATCTTCAAAAAATAACTGATGCAGGTTTGCTTGTCGGTGATAAGAAAGAAGGTGTCATCTATTACAAATTATCTGAATCTGGCAAAAAAGAAGGAGGTCGGCAGTTTGCCGAGGCATTTCAAGGTATGCAAAAAGCTGGGCATGGAGAATGCGGTCCTGATTGCGAATTTTGTTACGGTTCTGACGGGGTAAAGCTTGAAAACTGTGTTCATAACTGTGCTAGCGGCTCCCACTAATATGAAACCTATACTTTTTAACAATGTAGAGTTCAAGGAAATCATGCAGTATATGCAAGAATTGGTCAAACAATCAGCGACTATTGAAGATGAGCAAACAAAGGAATTTATTTCGGAAATACTCAAGTATTATGACTTAATGCATCGCGAGCCTCTTTCAAGAATGCTTCAAGCTATTGAAAGTAGCTACCCTGATTTAAAAGATACCCTAAAACAAGACTATACAATAAATACACTTTTAGAGCTTTATGATTTTGAAAGCACCAACCTCCCTAATATTCAAAAAAAGACCTAGTTTTCTGCTTATTTTGCTGACTGTTTTGCTGGGTATGGGATGCAAAGATGATTCTAAAAAGGATAGTACAGCAGTACAAATTGAGGCTGCCAATCAAGACTTGAGCGAGGCGGAGAAATTGGTAGATGAAGCCATAAATCACTCCGGAGGCATGAGCAATTGGGCCGCTAAAAAAACCTTGTCCTATACAAAAAACATTCAAAGTTATGATTCCACAGGTACTTTACTTCGAACCGTAGCACAAGCGCATAAGTATCGGTTAAAACCTTCCTTCAAGGCAAATATCAGTTGGGAGCAAGATGGAATCAAACACGAAATAATCAATAACGGAGGGCAAGCCTGGAAATTGGTCAACGGAAAAATTCAGGATGACGAAGCCTCTGTAAATACCGCTTGGAATTCTTCATTCGGTTCTCAGTATATGGTAAGTATGCCATTTAAATTAAAGGCCCCCGGAACCATACTAAACTATGAAGGTATTGATACCCTATCCAATAATAGAAAAGTACATAAGCTTAAAGTTACTTATGAAAAGGGTGCTGGAAGTTCAGGAGGAATGCATACCTGGCATTATTTTTTAAACATGGATAACTATCAATTTGAGGCTAATTTTTTAGACCATGGTAAGGGATTCTCCTATACCGATTATGAAACCTTTGTAGAGGTTGATGGCATAGCTGTTACCAAGGAAAGAAAAAGTTATGGTTCGAATGAAAACATGGAAACTACCTACCTTAAAACTATATATAGCAATTCCGATATTCAATTTGATGTAGAATTGCCGGAAGAATTGTTTAAAGTAAACAACTAAACTATTGGGCTACTGTGCTGAAAAAAATCCTAATTGCCGGAGTTGGTAATGAATTAAAGCAGGATGATGCCTTCGGTATTGAATTCGCCAAAAAATTTCGGGATGTTGTTTCTCATTTAGGCCATATTATGGTAATGGAAGTGGGTATCGGAGGTATTCATTTAGTACAAGAGTTACACGCAGAGTATGATATTTTGGTATTAGTAGATGCCGTGGCGTGGGGCGAAGAGGCAGGCCATATTTATTTTCGGGAAATGGAAAAAGTGTCCGATATTGAGGAAATGCCCGTTTTTGAAAAAGAACGTTTCTTGCCGACATGCACTATACCAACCCTATCAGAGCCTTGATGTTGGCCAAGGCATTGAAAGTCTTGCCCAATGAAGTATATATCTTGGGTTGTGAGGCTGCAGAACACAATGACTTTGCTATCGGAATGACCACTGTGGTTGAAAATGCGATACCTCGAGCGATCGGCCAGTTGCAAAGCTGGCTGAGCACTAAAAAACTGGCAAATTTTGAATTGTGACAGGTATATAAAATTATTTCTTTTTAAGTAGGATTTTTGTAACTTTATAAGACAAATAGCATATTATGAATCAGGACATTAAGCCAAATCAAAGCCCCAAAAAGGTTCAGAAACAATCCGAGGAAAAAATCCCTTGGTGGTTTAACATGCATGTAAAAGACTTGGTAAAACCCATTACCATAAAACGCATACAATTAGTATCTGCAGGAGCACTTTTACTTGCTTTAATTGCTGGTGGATCATATGCATGGGAAAATTTTTTAAGGGAGCCCACGGGTGCTGAATTTGTTGATGATATCGTTGATGCAGCCGGTGGTCTTGATACCTGGAATAGCATTGAACATGGGCAGTTTACACGTACCCATAATTTGTACGATGATACTGGTGAATTATTAAAGTCTACCGAAGAGACTTTTTATTTCAAAAGAGGAAAGGAAGGCCTAAAGTTGCAGGTTAAGTCTGTTGGAAATGATAATAGTGAAGTGGTGGTTGGAAAGGATGACGAAGGATTTTGGGCAACCAAAGACAATCAAACGGTAGACCCAATGGTTGCAGCCAAGGATGAAGGAATGATGTGCGATTCTAAATTTTGTGACCCTCAATGTGCTTCTTCGATGGCATTCTTTCGGTTTTCAATGCCGTTTAAACTAAAAGATAGGGGAGTGAATGCGAGTTTGGCATCAACGGGATTCAATATTGCGGAGTTGAATTTGCTGGGAGGTTCTGGTAAAGAACCGACTTTGCTTGATATTTCTTATGACCCCAAAGTGGGAAAGGATAGCTGGCGGTTTTATGTAGACCCTCAGGATAAATTGATTCACAAAGTTGAATATTATAACAAGTCTGATAAAGGGGAAACCCGCCCCGAAGAAATTTATTGGACAGATCACAAAAACGTTGATGGCATAACTTTTAGCCATCGATGGACAAGGTATTGGCCCAATGGCAAGGTCATGGACGAATATGTGTATTCAGACGTGAACTTGGACAGCGAATTACCTGACGGATTTTTCAATAGAAGAAATTCTTCGTCAATTGCTGCAAATCGATAGACTAGGTTTAGCTACCCGGCTAGAATAGAATCGCATAATTTTTCTAAGGCTTTTACTACTTTGGCCTCAGGGTCAAAATCGATAACGGACATCCCTTTCAGGTCTGCAGCCATGACCTGTTCGTCAAACGGAACGAATGCCGCAATCGGAAGGTTGATTTTAGCGCAGTACTCGCGTATGGCCATTTCATCTTCTTTCGTGCGTACCTTATTGGCAATGGCCTCAACTTGACCAATACCCAATTGTTCCGCCATTTCAGCAAATCGCGATGCCGCCTCTAAGGATCTGTAATAGGGTTCGACCACCGTATATATTTTATCAACATATTTAGAGGTTCCCCGTTTCATATGTTCTAGCGATGCCTCTGTATCCAAAACCATAATTTGGCCTTGTTCAGAGGTTAAGGCCGCATTTACCAATTCGCGAACAACGGTATGTGAACCACACATACATCCAGTTCCAGCCTTTTCAGGTTTCCCTACCTTTAGCAAGGTCACATTATCTGTCACCTTTTGCCCATACGTATCCAAAACTTCTTGAAAGGGCATTTTGACCTGAAATTTCCATTTCCCATCTTCGGTCTCCACTCTTTCAATAATATCGGTGCTTAAATTAGGCGGTCCCACATCAGATTTGTCAATACCCAGAACAATAGAGAGGTTGGGGTTGGGGTCGCCATCGATAGCAAGTACAGTATCACCTTTGGCTCCGAAAATACGGCAAAGCGTTCCACTAATAGTGGTTTTACCCACTCCACCTTTACCTGCTATTGCTATCTTCATTACAATTTGAGTTTGGTACTATTATTGGTCGTCTGGCCGTATATCATCAAGTTCATCGGTTCCCAGTAGAAAATCCATAGTACGTTTTGCTTCTGCCTCATCCACTACACTCATGGCTACACCAACATGAACCAGCACATAGTCGCCTTCCACGGCCTCTGGAACGAGGCCTAGATTGATTTTTTTTACAATACCATCGAAGGATACTTTGCCTATTCTGAAAACACTTTCTATTTTATCCTCAAAACCTATAATTTTTCCGGGTACAGCCAAACACATGAATATGGATTTAATATCAGGTTAATTTACGGAAATCAAGCGAGATAGATTCATCCAAATAAAATTTTAATTGAGGCAGTATCACAGCTTCAAATTCCATCCACCCGGCTTCGGTAAGCAAAGGAACCAATTGATTCCAAATAAATTCTTTAAAATGCCCCTCACCAATTTCACTTTTACCACGCACCTGACGTTGCGTAAGCCAAAATGTAATAATCATCCAAATTGATTCTGCAGTATGTAGGTATTGCCTATCTAATTGTTCAGGTTTTATGATGCCTTTTTCCGAATTCAACCGCAACCATTCTTCTATTTGTACAATCATTTTCTCCAAATATGTCACACGTTTTGCGTGCATTTTTGGGTAGGCCCTTTCCATTTCAAGGAGATCCAAGAAATAAAAGGAATACTGATTGAGCACAAAAAAATAGCGTCCCAAATGATTGTCAAAGTCAATGAGGGATGGAAAATTTTGGTCAACGGATAATAACAACTCCAGTTCATTTCCCAATTCTGCGTCTATAGCTTGAATTATAGCTTTTTTGCTGTAATAATGGTACGCAAGATTTCCCACGCTAATACCCGATTCGTCGGCGATTTGTTGCAGGCGAATATTGACCAATCCCTTTTCATTAAAGAGTTTGATAGCAGCGTTTAATATTTTTTGCTTCGTACCGCTCATTGAATTTGTCTAATGCTTTCCGGCAACTCCCAGTCGAACTATTAGCTGCGCGTTAATACTGCGACCAGGCGCAAAAAAGCGCGTTTGATTTCCCGGCGTACCTCTGAATACATGACTTTGATATTCTTTGTCGGTCAAGTTGTCCACAGATAGCACAAACTTTGAATACGGAAATTTCGGGAAGGCCTTATGTAGATTAACCCCTGCGCTTATATTAAATAAAGAATAGGCATCTGTCTCTCTTTCAGTCGGAGCAGGCCGAGACTGTTTGGAGGTAATAATACTCTCCACACGTCCGAAAAAGGTATCGCTATAATTTCGAATTTGAAAACCTATTATATTTTGGTCGGCTGGCATAAAAGCCAAATCATCATCTGTAATCTCATTTTTACCTCTGATGTAGGATCCACTCCAGAAGATATTGGACAATTTCCCGATGGAGTAGCTCAATTGATACTCAAAGCCGGTTAACCGTGCTTCTCCCACAGCTTGATTTTGGATATTAGGCGTACCCTGGAAATCGACGCTTACCGGCACGTACAGATCGTTTACGAAGTTTTGGTAAAAATTTAGATTAAGGTCGAACTTGTCACTATCGAACGCATAACCCAATTCGTAAAACACTCCTTTTTCTGGTCCAAGATCAGGATTAGGTATTACGCCGTCGGCAAAATTGTACTTAGAAAATAAGTCAGGGCCTCTAAAGGAATTCGCTAAATTGATAGAGAAATCTGATTTTTCAGAGGCATGGATTTTGGCACCAATGTTTCCTGTGAGAGCACTATTATTATCCGAAATGTTATCGTCATTATATAAGTCTGCTATCTCAGGAATAAAAAACGGCTCACGTTCAATTTCGTTCTTTACATTGTCATACCGCAAGGCGATTAACAAATCAAATGCATCACTGACCTTCCATTCTTCTACGGCAAAAACTCCAATGGAGGTAGCATAACTATCGGGTTGAATTTGACCCGGTGGCGGAGCTACTTGATTTACCTGTACCCCCATTGGATTAAAAATATCCACTACCAATTCCCTTTTAGTTCCAAAACGATGCTCCCTCAGGTAATCTGCGCCGATAGTCAACTTGGAGTTTTCCGCTAAACGAAGTGCGGTAAAGGCTTTAAAGCCACCAAAATCGACATCTACATCCAAATTGGCATCAATTCTTCGATTAATGTTCATGGTCTCTGGAAAAAACACATTCGTCACCTGTTCTATATGTAAACGTTGCTGTTTGAAGTAGGCGCTAAATCCAACTTCTTCGATAATCCCTGAAAACTCTTTTCCGCTATAGTTAAAATTATAATCCGTCTGTTCATCGGGTGAAAATAGTCGTACAAGTACCGGTGGTCCGGGTGCCCCAAGCCCTCCGGGAAAACCGACATCGTCATTTTTAAAAAATTTACCACTAAATTCAAATCGATGCTTTTCCGCTGGAGAATATCCAATGTTCCAATCGAAGTAGTTTGATTTGAATTGACTGTTAGGTACCTCACCTCCGGGTGTATCTGTATTATCCGCATCGCGCAGACCGCCACCAATTAAAAAATCAAAGCCCTTACCACGGCCCTCGACCTCGAGCCTGCCGCGCGAATAGGAATTCACAGATTGGTAACCGCCATATAAACTTGCACCTACTTGAAAGTCTTTACCATAGCCATTTTCCGCCTTTCGGGTAATCACATTAACAAGTCCGCTTACAGCATCACTCCCCCAAAAGGCTGAGGCCGGACCCTTGATTACTTCAACACGTTCGACTTGCCAAGGATCTATCAAGGCGTAACTTCTTATACGACCACCTACAAAGGAATTGCCGTCAATCAATATAGGCGCTCTTTCTCTCGATAACCCTCTAATTATCGGTGTGCTGGTAATGCCACCATCATTCTGAATTACTACGCCGGGTACGTATTTCAAAATTTCCGTTGCCGAAGGCGGTTGGTTTTCAAGGATTGCGCGTTGTTCGATTAGGGCCACATTGACGGGTAGATTCTTAAGGGGAGAGGAAGACCTTGTTGCAGTGACTTCAACGGGGTCTATTTGTATCGTATCCTGAGCTTGTTCTTGCCCATAAAATAAAGTGTGTACAAATACAAAAATGAGGGTAATAAAGTAGTTTTTCATGTGTTTTCGTGTTAGTTAGGCAGAACAAAATAGGAAAAAAACTAATACGGGATTTAACAGATACGAGGCAGCTGCTCCCCAACTAACATATTTACAATGCGTTTACCGCCTATAGAACTTGTGAGAACTACTTGTTTTGGATGGGTTTCTGTCACTTCCCCTATGATGGCAGCATGTTTTCCAAATTCCATAGATTGAAGCTTTTTGACAACCTCTTCGGAGATTTTATCAGTGACCACCGCAATGAAGATTCCCTCATTGGCTACATAAAGTGGATCCAAACCAAGGATTTCACAGAGCGCACTTACTTCATTTTGTAACGGGAGCTTTTTTTGCAAGATTTCTACGCCTAGATTTCTATCCCTTGCAATTTCATTTAATACTGTTGCCACACCACCTCGGGTCGGGTCTTTTAGTAAATGGATATCTTCTCCGAATTCATCGAGTAGTTCGGCAACTATATAATTTAAACCTCTGGTATCACTTTTTACAGCGGTTTCAAATTCTAAGCCCTCGCGTACCGACATGATGGCCACCCCATGGGTAGCGATTGAATCACTTACAATAATTTTATCGCCAGGTTTTACATTTTGGGTTGAAATTTGAGCGCGTGCATGTATTTGCCCAACGCCACTAGTGTTTATGAATATTTTATCACCTTTTCCTTTTTCAACCACCTTGGTATCTCCGGTCACTATTTGTACACCAGCTTGCTCCGCAGCCGATTTAATAGCCACCAGTATATCCCAGAACTCGGTCATTTTTAAACCTTCTTCCAGGATAAAACTTAAAGAAAGGTATTTAGGGATGGCCCCGCACATGGCCAAATCATTCACAGTGCCGTTCACTGCTAACTCGCCAATATTACTATCAGGGAAAAAAATAGGAGAGATGACAAAACTATCTGTAGTAAACGCTGTTTTACCTTTTAATTGTAATACAGCCCCATCATGGCGCTGTCGTAAATGTTCGTTGTCGAAAAGATGAAAAACGCCAGAATCAAGTAATTTATTAGTTAAAAGACCACCACTACCATGACCAAGAGTTATTATATCGAAGTCCAATTCAGGCATCGGACATTGCAGTTTCATTTTCAAGTTTTTTTCTGACATGAATTGTATCGGATAATATTAGGCAAGGGTTTCTGCCGCTCCACTGAAGTGATAATATGCGGCACAGGCTCCTTCTGAACTGACCATAGGAGCTCCCATCGGATTTTGAGGAGTACATTTTTTGCCGAACTGTGAGCACTGCATAGGTTTTTTAATTCCTTTTAAAACCAAACCTGCAATACATTCTTTGGGTTCTTCAACTTTTTCGATATGAATATTGAACTTTAAATTGGCATCGAAAGATGCATATTCAGGTCTTAATTCGAAACCACTCTTAGGAATATTTCCAATACCCCGCCACTCCCTATCGGAAACCTTAAAAATTTTATGAATGAGTTCCTGTGCTTTGAGATTGCCTTTGGGTTTAACAACACGACTATATTGATTTTGAAGAACTGCTTCTCCTTTTTCCAATTGTTGAACGGTAAGTAGTACGCCCTGTAAAAGGTCTACGGGTTCAAAACCCGTGACTACCATCGGAATTTTATATTTGGTCACTAAAGGATAGTAGTCATCCATACCCATAATTGTACATACATGACCTGCAGCTAAAAACGCATCTATCTTACTTTCTTCGTCTTCAATTACCGCTTCCATGGCTGGTGGCACCAGTACCTGAGAAGCTAAAATGGAAAAGTTGGTAAGACCCATATCATGCGCCTTGTCAATTGAAAGTGCATTCGCAGGTGCCGTGGTCTCAAAACCAACTGCAAAAAAGACCACTTCTTTGCTGGGATTATCACTTGCAATTTGAACGGCTTCCAAAGGAGAGTATAAAATGCGAATGTCTGCACCTGCGGCTTTCGCCTGTAACAAACTCTTTTCTGATCCGGGTACTCGTAACATATCTCCAAAAGAACAAAGAATAACGTGTTCTTCCTCGGCTAGATGGATGGCCTTGTCAATTAAATGCAGCGGAGTAACACAAACCGGACATCCCGGTCCGTGAATCATTTGGACTTCTTTGGGCAACAAATCCATAATTCCGTTTTTAACCAGACTATGGGTCTGTCCACCACATACTTCCATGATATTCCATGGTTGTGTAACGGTGGCATGTATTCCATCTAAATATTTTTTTGCCAAATCGGCATCACGGTATTCGCTTAGAAATTTCATCCTTCAATAGTTTGATAATATGCTAATTGGCCCAAAGCGATGTTTTCGTCATTGGACGATACTTCTTGATGAAAATAGAGTTGAAAATTAGCCTTTAGGTGAATCATCATCAAATCTACCAATAGTCCGTTCTGAAAAACACCGCCACTAAAGGCTATTTTTTCCATGTTGTTTGCAAAAGCAACTGCCTCAACCATCTTCACTAAAGAATAATGGAACTTAAATGCAATTTTATTTTTGTCAATTCCTTTGTGCAAATCGCAAACCACTCCTTCTAGAATAGTTGTGGTTGATATTTCTTCAAGATACGATATTTGAGAAATATAATTCGAATCTGTAATATCTTCATTTTTATTAACGTAGGTTTGAGCTAGTGTTTCAAGTTGAAGGGCCGCTTCTCCCTCATAGGTTTGTGTATCCATAACACCCAACAGGCAGGCAATAGCATCGAATAAACGACCCATACTCGATGTTTTTAAAGGTGGGTCAGTATTTAATAGTTTTTGATACAATTCCCATTCTTGGGCATTAAACTTGTCTTTAAGCATACCTAGGGCATCGGAATTCTGCCAAGAATGTGCTAGTGCCGAAATACGGGGTTCAAGGGCCATTTTATCACCTAAGATGGAAGGCGCGTATGAAAGGTGTGCAAGTCTACTGAACGCTGCATTTTCAAACTTTAAAAACTCACCGCCCCAGCTATTCCCATCAGTACCATAACCAGTGCCATCCCATATGACTCCCAAGACCTTTTCCGGTTTTGTCAGCAATGAATGTTCTGATAAAACTCCGGCGAAATGGGCCAAGTGATGTTGTATGTAAACGAGTTTTGCACCATATGTAGCGGCTAACTGTTTTCCATATTCGGTTGAAAAATAGTTAGGATGCTTATCGACTAAAATGATTTCAGGTCGACAATTCAACAGATTTATGAAATGTGCAATAGTTCTTTTATAGTTTTCGGCACTTTCAAAATATGCCAAATCACCAAGGTATTGACTTAAATAAAACAAGTCTTGGCTAAGCAAACCGAAAGCACTTTTTTGAGATGCCCCCATTGCTAATAGTACAGCTGCTTTTTTATTTGAAACCGGTCCGAAATAGTTGGGCGCCAAACCACGGGACCTGCGAATAAGTATTTGTTTTTTTCAAGGGACTAAAACGAACTACGCTATCATCTTGGGATGTTATAATCTCACGGTCATTGGTTAGCACATAATCCCAAATTCCGGCTAGTTCGGAAAATACCTTTCTATCTTCAAACACAATAGAAGCATTACTTAGGTTTCCACTTGTTGCAACTATTGGTTTTCCATATGCCTGTAATAGGAGTTCATATAATGGAGTGTAAGGTAACATTACCCCTATTTGGTCTAGACCAGGCACTACTTCATTTACCGCAATGCTGGCTCGTTTCTTTTTTAACCGTAATAATACAATTGGAGCTACTTCCCCCGATAACATTTCAAGCTCAGAAACGTGTGTTTGAAATTCTCGTTGTACCAATTCGACATTGGGGTACATACAAGCAAATGGCTTTGATGGCCTGTGTTTCCTTTTTCTGAGTGTATTTACCGCGTTGGAACTGGTAGCATCACAGGTCAATAGGTATCCTCCTATGCCTTTGATCGCAACAATTTTTCCTTTCTCCCATAAAGCCACAACTTTTTTAATAGCCAAGTCTGAATTGCTTTCAAATTCTTCCCCCAAAGTGTTTGCCAGACTTAATCGGACACCACAATCAGAGCAAGAATTGGTTTGGGAATGGTATCTGTGATTTTCCGGGTTTGTATACTCTTCATTACAAGTTGTGCACATTTTGAATTCGTTCATTGCGGTGAATTCCCTTTCGAATGGCAGATTGTTAATCAATGAAAAGCGTGGCCCACATTGGGTGCAGGTAGTGAAAGGGTATAGTGCCCGACGGTTATCGCTTGATTGAATCTCTGTTCTACAGTTTTCGCACATCGCAAAATCGGGAGGAAGCATCAATGCAGCAGTTTTGACTTCCTGATTTTGTAGAATTTGAAAATCTTGAAAACTTTGGTCTTTGACTTTGAAAATGGTATGTCCCGTAATTTTTGCCAAGCTAGGTGCACCCTTAAGTACAGACTTATAAAAAGGAATTGCAGTTTCTTCTTTGGCCACAAATTGAATATGAAGACCATCCAGGTCGTTGTAAACAATCCCATTTAGTTTTTGTTTGGCAGCTAATCGGTATACATAAGGCCGAAACCCTACCCCTTGCACTCTTCCAGTAATATGTATGTGCCAAGTTTTCATTAGCCTACCAATATAGGAAATTATCATGCGGTTAGCGATCTCTTAATTGAGATAAAGAAGTTGGGGTAATGTTGGTGAGAAAAAGAAATTCCCAATCAAGATTTTGACACTTATACTTTCTGGCTAATTGGGAGCATTTAGATTATCCACTTCAACTACTTGTCCCATAAAACGAACTTTTTGGTGCTAAGGATAGACTCTAGAAAATATTATCAGATTTACATCCAAAGCCCCCTACCCTTATATTTTGAGTAATCGGTCAATTCATCCTTAAAGCCGTTAAACATTTCTTCCTCTATATAACTGTTGCTTCCCAACATATTGCCAAGGGCGTAAACTCCCTTTCGAAGTAGACGCGCCTGTTTCCTGTTCACTTGCTTTTGGGAAACGGTAACTAGGGCTTCCTTCAACCCGTTCTGCATATAATGTTCCACTATTTGTAATGGGAGATTCGGTCTTACCCCATCCAATACGAAGAGATAGGCCGCCTTCCTGTATTGCCCGGTGTCCACCAAATGACCCGCCCAAAGACTTTTCAGATTGTTCCGTCCGGATGTTTCGATGTTCGCCAAGATTTTTGTTTGCCCGTCCAAAATCGTATTCAAGTCGGGCGATGATTCGAAATAGGCCTGTGTTTTTGGTGCGATCGGAACGCTTCCCGGATACTTGGAATATATAGAACCGATGAACAGCTTTCCTTCCTTCTTTTCAAATTTGAATCCTTTTTCATTAAAGAACTTTATATAGTCCTTCGGGGATTTCTCGAAAGATACCTGTGTGCGTTCTGCATGTTTGTGGTAGGACTTCAAGCTCAACTGCTCGAACCGTCGCCTATATTTTTGTGTCATGGCCGCGTAAACGTTCGGGAACATCAGCGGCAGGAATATTGCCGTCGGGCTTGGGCGGATTTCTTTTTCGGTTTTGTCGTTTAGAAGTCCTTCCAATATTTTTTCGTTTTCCCTGATAAAGCTTGGGGAAGCGTAAAAGTCGATTTCCTTCGGCAACGGTATTTGGCCCAAGTTCAATTTGACCTGATGTCGACGGGAATTCGAAAATCGGAGCATGCCCCTACCGTAATCGGTGCCGAGGCTTCTAACAAGCTCGAAGAGGATTCCCCTTTGTCTCGGTGTATCGAATAATCGTTTCTCGCTTGCCTGTCGTATAAGTTCGGCCTTCCCTATTAATTGCCGTTCTTCCTTAACCGACTCCGCAATGTAAAGCTTGTCCTTTGCAATACCGAATTGTTCCTGTAGCATATTGCCCATTCTTCTGTTATCGATATGTAGGTACTTTTTTAGAAATAGAAAACGTTCCGATCTTGTTATTTCCTTGACCAATGGTTTTACACTTAGCCTATCGATATGTTCGGAGAAAAGTAGTTTTCTTCCCGAATTTTGATAGGTCTCTTCATAGGCTTCCTTGATGCACTTTTGAAGTTCCAGTTTTAGCTGCTTGCTTTCCCCGTTCATCTGGGTGTGTCCGGTCTTAAAGAGTTGAAGGTTTTGGCGGATTCCGATAGTAGGAGCTATTTCTTCGGCTCTGAAGACATATCCCGATTTGTCATAAATGGTAAAATCAACGGACTTGTCTTCTTCATCACATTCAATTTTGCAATCGAGTTTTTGATAGGAATGCAGAATGTTGGACAGATGTTCGGGGTCTATCGTCTTGAATAGTCCGTAAGTGGTCTGTATTTGTTTTTCCAGCCGTTTTTTGACCATCGGTAACAGTTTCGAGCTTTGGTTCTGCTCGAAGACCTTCTGCAATTTTGGGCCGCTTAATTGGGGATGGACGGTGTAGCCGTTGATGAACCTTGACTTGTAGCCATCTTTTATGGCAACACCATAGGAAACTGCTATCCTACCGTTTCGCTCTATAGTCCTCAGCTCGATGTGGTGGTCTTTGAGGTATCCGGCCAGTTCTGTAAAACTGCGCACCTTGTACTTTTGCAAAGCGATGTTCACGATGTCCTGTATATAGAACCTGACCCCGTTGATGTCCCGGTTGCGGAATTCTGGCAATTCGTATTTCGGTAGTTCCTTGGTCTGTTTCGTATCGGGAGATGGGGAAAGTCCGAACTCTTTTTCAAGGTATTTCTGGATAGCAATACTCCTTCTGATATCATTGGAAAGGTTGATCTGCAAGCAGTCTTCCTTTATGGTGGACGAGACGATATGCACATGTTCATGCTTGGTATCATGATGTCTTATGACCACATAGGGCTGTTCACCATAGCCCATATGGTTCATATAATTTTTGGAAAGTTCGAAAAAGTCGGTGTCGTTCAGGTGCTCGCCACGGGGAAGGTTCAATGAGATATGCGCATACCTTTTTTCGGAGTCGTGGCGATTGCCCAGATGGTAGAGTACCCTCCCGAAAAACTTCATATCGGTATCTTTATCGGAATAGGTATTTTGAAAGCCGAGTATGGTACTTTGGGATTTGCCCGATACATAGTTCAATACGCCCTGAACATTTTGCCGATAAAGGATCCTAGCTATCATTCTTGGCTTTTGGCGTTTATGGTTTCTATCAGTTCGAGCATGAGTTCGCTGGCCTTTTGCACTTCCCTTATGAGGTTCGAATTCGGGCTTCGCATGTTCTTATAATTTGCCACCTTGACGAGCTGGTTGATGTTGGTGCCTATCTTATTGATCTGGTAACTGAGGTTGGAAAGGCCATCGGGAATTCGTTTTTCCTTCGTGGTTTTTTTATTCAGGATCAGCTTTCTGAGGTAAGGGCCGACCGTTCCCCTTTTCCCGAAATCAAGATTGTAGGATTGCAATATGGACTTGACTTTTTCCAGTTCCGTACCGTTGAACCTTAGCGTTATGGCATGCATCCTTTTCCTGTCCCCCAAACGTTTTCTACCGCCTTTGTTGATTGCCATTTTATATCTCGATTTTATCGATTTTCACTTCGTAGAAGTAGGCGGTTTCGCGGTGCGCGAAACATCACTTGCTATCCACCTTCGTGGATAAATATAACACATCAAATTTAATTATAATAATCTAATTATCAGTTTTTTATGTCGTAAAAACATATAGAACCATATGAGATTATATGGGTACAGATTGGAGGTTTATCTGGTCTAATATGGCGTTGAAAAAATGGAAAGAAATACGGAAATTTTCAATTTTTTTATGGGTGGGGAGAGGAAAGGGCAAGCGGCTTTTCCGCCGCTTGTGCTTTCGCGCGGTTTCGAGGGGGTTCGAAAATCTGGAAGGGAAAGACCCCGAGTGCTAACCAGCGCAGTGGTTCGCTGGGGAAGTCTTGAAAAGGAAGATTTTTGAACTTCCGCAGGAACATGGCGAAACAAAAAACTCAGACCATCCTATCTTCCACCTTTCCCCAATTAATGATCTTCAGGATATTTTGAAGATACTCCACTCTTTTGTTCTGATATTTAAGATAATAAGCGTGCTCCCAAACATCGATTCCCAAAATGGGAGTGCCTTGCAGCTCGGCTACTTTCATCAAAGGGTTATCTTGATTAGGAGTGGAAAAAATATGCAATTTTTTATCATCAACTTGCACGACCCAAGCCCAGCCTGAACCAAAACGATTTGCCGCAGCATCGGATAATTGGTTCATAAAAGCTTCCTGTGACCCAAAATCTTCTACAATCTTGGCCTTAAAACTTTCGCTCATTTTTCCGCCGGGCGTTAATATATCCCAATATAACGAATGGTTAAAAAACCCACCGCCATTATTACGTATCGCGGTAGGAAGGTCGTCCATACTTAAGATTTCCTCAATCGTCTTTCCTGAAATATTGACTTCTTTCAAAGCTGCATTAAGTTTATCAGTGTAGCCCTGATGGTGTTTGGTATGGTGTATTTCCATAGTCCTGACATCGATGACTTCTGGAAATGCATCATATCCATACGGAATTTCAGTTAGTTCAAAAGTATTTGTAGAAACTGTTGCTGTTTTCATGTTTTCTTCTTTTTTAGGTTTTGATTTGCAAGCCGTTAACAATACGGAAGGCGCAATGGAAACCCCTGCGGATACCAATGCGGTCTGCTTTAAAAATTTACGTTTGTTCATAATAACATTGTTATGACTACTCTCTATTTAATAAGCACAGCCTTAAGAATACCTCCCGTATAGTTGAATACACTTGTTTTGTAATCGTTGAAATTCTCATAGAACTTTTCGAAACGATCTTTTAGGTCCTGATGGTTTTCTAAATAATAGGTATCACAAGAAATATCTTCACATTCCAAAATTCCCTTTAATTTGTTTTCATAATTTTCGATCTCTTTCTTGAAGTTTCTTGTTTCACGTGTTTTGGTGGCTATTTCATGCTTGAATTGTTGTAACCGCTCAAAAAGATTGGGCATGTTTTCTTTAAAGGCATTGGAATTCAATAGTCGATCGATAAATTGAGTATCGGTTTCAATAAATCCGATAATCGATTTCCACCATTGTGCATCTCGGTGAAAGGCAGTCAGTAATTCTTCCTGCGTGTTTTGTTCGCCTAACATCTTCAAGTGTTTGATAATTTAGGGGAAAGTTAATTCTGTTGATAAATCTTATCAATGATGCTTATCAGTTTTACTATTTTTTATCCCATCTGTAATACCTTTGCTCCCCTAATTTTTGCTCTTTTAGTTCTAACAAGGCCTTATTCGCTTCCTCCAAGGTATATAGCTGGACTTCAGGTCGTATGGATGCCTGAGAGGCCAGTTGCAAAAAATCGACTACATCTTTACTGGTTACGTTCGCGACCGACTTAATTTCCTTCTCAAGCCATAGATGCTCTGGATAAGAAAGGTTTTGAAGATAATTTTTATCGGCATCCTCTTTCCTAATGGCATTGATGACCAATCTACCACCCTTTTCCAAGTTCTTCAGTGCTTCGACAATCGGTGCCCAAGCCGGGGTGGTGTCTATAATAGCATCTAGTTTTTCGGGGGTGATATCCGCTGTATCTCCCGCCCATACGGCACCCAACTCTTTGGCGAATTTCCGCTCCTCTTCTTTTCTGGCGAACACATAAACGGGAGTAGTGGGATAGCGAAATTGTACCATTTTTAACACCAAATGTGCCGAGGCTCCAAAACCTGTAAGTCCCAACTTTTGTCCATCTCGTAGTTCGGTCAACTGAATAGATCGATAACCGATTGCTCCCGCACAAAGCAAAGGTGCGGCTTCTACATCGGTAAAGAAATCTGGGATAAGATGAGCATATTTTTCCGGAGCGGTCATGTATTCGGCATAGCCTCCATTTCTGTCTCTTCCAGTAGCCATAAATTGGTCGCAGAGATTCTCGTGGCCTTGTGAACAAAACTTGCATTGCCCACATGTGGAAAATATCCAAGCTACCCCTATCCTTTCCCCAATTTTATATTTCGAAGCACCAAAGCCCAGTTTTACCACGGTGCCCACTACCTGATGTCCTAAAACCATAGGTAGTTTGGTCGGCGGAGTTCTTCCCTCGATTTCATCCAGTTCGGTATGGCAGACCCCACAGACCGAAATTTTAATCAATACTTCGTTGTCCAGCGGTTCTGGAATGGCAATATCGACCAATTCAAGAGGGTGTTTGTTTTCTTTCAACGATATTATCTTTTTTAGGATCATTGCTTTCATAATCATAGTTTTAATTAACCACCCTTAGAGCCTGTTTTGAATATCATTCAATACGCTAGCCTACTTAATTTGCTCGTATCGCTAGAAACCGTTCCACATAATAGATAGCATTATGTGCCGAGGGTGATATTTTTGGCAGAATTAAGTCAAACGCATGGTCGGTCTGTGGTACGATATGCATTACCACGGGAACATCATTTTCAGTTAAACGGGCATGCAGTTGGCGTATTGCTTTCGCCGAGACAAGTATATCATGTTTCCCATTCAAAAGTAAAGTAGGCGGACAGCCCTTGTGAACGTAGGTGATAGGCGAAAACAGGGAATAGGCTTCCGGTCTTTCAGTGGGGTTTCCTCCAAGTATGGGCACAAAATTCCTGGCTCCTCCTTTTTATCAAATCCAAGACGGTGGTAGTTCTCGCCCATGCTCTTCTGTAGCCATTTTGGCATGCTGGCAGATTCGTCTTTTTTCGCATCGTTTATAGTTCTAGGCTTAATCAAATGCTGACCTGCATGATAATACGTAGCCTCTAGATCACTGGGACCGTACCATGAAACCACGCCTTGTACACTTGTATCAAAACCTTCCAAATCATTGGGCATAAACTTCCAATTTTCATGGGTATATGCGGCAAGCAACGCAATATGTCCTCCAGCAGAACCACCACCTATTACAATTCTATTAGGATTCACGCTATAAACCTCGGCATTAGCTCTCATCCAAGCGATAGCATGTTTGGCGTCGTGAACCATGCCCATAAAATCGGTTTCGGGAAAAAGCCGGTACGCCACATCCATTATCACATGCCCCTGTTTGGCCAGATGCCTGAAAAAAGTCCTTGTGCCGCGATCTTTGTCCCAAATAGTCCATGCACTGTCATGTAGATAAATAAAAGCCAATCCGGAATGTTGTACTTTTTTGGGCGGTTGCCAGATATCGCACAAGAGTCGACGATCCGTATCTGGAATGGTATAAAAAGAAATGTTCTGGTCAAAAATATGGTCTGGGGACTTGGGCAATTTAAACACGTAACGTTTGGGAAGAAAGCTGGTTTTATGTTCTGGTGGAATACTACTTTCCCACCCCGGACCAAACGCTTGCCCAAAACTTGTAGCGCGTTTCGGTGGTCGAGTTATTTTACCGATGTGGATCCCATATAGTAAGGCATTCAAAAATCCCAAAACGATTAGGAGCACGGAGTGCACGGCAAATCCTAACAGTGCAGTAAGTAGCGCAAAAAGGAAAAGTAAAGGGGAAAGTGCGGAAACAAATACCTTGACCAGCCAAAGCGCAAACGAAGTGGGTTGGCGCAACCTGAAATAAAGCAGATAGGTCATCAACAGCGTGATGGATAACAGAAAAACGATGCTATTTTGTATGATGGGATTCATTGGTTTTGTACATTTTTCTTAAACCACAAAGCAAGGAACAACATCATCAAAGGAGCCGTAATCGTCCAAGGAATGGCCAAAAGCAGTATCGTTTCTGAAAACTCGGGATAGAAATAAACAAATGCAATTAAGGGAGTTACCAAAACATTTGCCAAAAATGCGATTCGCACCCATTTTTCAAATCCTTGCTTTTTAAATAATGGCAATACAAAAACCGATGCCAACCCCATACAGATATATCCTATCGCATCAAAATCCCAAAACATTGAGTGTGGGGTCTGTCTCAGGACTTCGATTCCGTCGGCTGTTCCTTGAAGTGTCATGGGGATTACGGTTGCTAATTGCACCACGTAGTTCGCCGTAACGAATATGGCATAGATAACCGTAAAAATCAGTGCCGCATGGCTCCAGAATTTTTTATCTTCTGGTGTTACGTAATGGAGTGCCAATATTTCAAGAATAAAAGGAATGACGATACAGAGGGAAAACCCATAGATAAAAATTTCATCGTAGGGATACTTCAAAATTCCAACAAGCTGCAATGTTTGGGTAATTACAAACAATGCATTTGCACCGAACGCTATCAATCCAGAGCAAAATCCGATTTTGTAGGTGCCAATGTTCATTGCAATTCGGTTACATTATATTCTACGCTTTTCAAGTTAAATCTTCCATATATAAATTCCCCATCGGGATAATGCCAAATGGCTTCCCCATAAGTTGGCAATTTGTAGCCGTTGACGTTTTTATAATTTTTAATGGGAGTTGAAAACGGAAAGGTTGTCATCTCCGAAACTGAGATACGGTCTTCAGAAACGAAGTTGACCAGTTGGCCTTTTTGATTGAAATGTAGGATGGCGGAAATACTCGTGCCGTTTGTGGTAAAAGTTGCCTTGGCCGAAATGTCGTCAATCGCTTCCCAGACAATCCGGTCGTCGATTAGAGCGGCAGGAGCGAACAGACAGAGATCATTAAAAAAGGTAACGGTCTCCGTCGCGAAAAGCTCTTGACTATCAATGTTGACTACGGGAAAAAGGGATAGGAGCTTTATGAGCATGCCGACATGCCGCCTTTTATAGGCATGATAGCCCGCCGTAGGCAAACCCTTGACCTTCGCTTTCATAAAGAACAAACGGGCGGGAGACGCAATAAAATTGTACTGTTCCGAGGTAAATTGAAACCAATCCTTCCCTTTATCGCGCATTGCACCTTCAAAACGAATTTTGAAATTATACACTCTAGGTTTGCCTAAAACCCCCACGTATCGTAGATTGTTTTGAACGGGAAAGGGAAGATGACTTAGGTCGTTTTCAGTAATTCGTTCGTCAAATAAAGTCGCGGATTCCATAGCTGAAACCACATCCTTTTTATATCCATTTTCAAAGCGTTCCGTTCCGAGACCGACAATCGCCACAATCAGTAGCATTACGTTGGCGATCGTACCATATTTGGCATCCGCCCAGACTGTCAAAATCAAAAACTGTGATACGATGGCCGCCATAAAGACGAACCAATGCCAGCCTTCTTTTCTGAAAAGTATCATAAGCGCCGAAAGCACAAATAGCAAGCCCGTCAACAGCCATAACAGCCCAACGGGTTTTGAAAACTCTTTGGTAAACTCGGCCATACTTCCAATGGCGAAGGCCCTGACAAAACCAAGAAAATGTAGCAGGCCATGAAAAAACAAAAATAAGGTCAGAACTATTCTCATCGCATGTCGATCTGTTGTTTAGGATTAACTACCCCAAGCCAAGTCCCGAGCACAATAAGCGCAATACCCACTAAATAATAGGTAATGTGAAGGGGGGCATAAAAGAAGCCCAGATTTATAAGGAGTTCAACGGCAAGCCAGCCTAAAAGCACAATACCCTGCAAGACTATTAATACAGAGTACTTCGATGCCTTTTTCACTACAAAAAAGGCAATGACAAGGCTTGATATGCCATTGGAAAGAAATAGGATAATCCCGGGCAACAAATAATTATCGAATATGGTGGATTCCAACAGTTTTGCTGGAATACCGATGGCTGCTCCGGTGGGGTCTCCCATTAATCCCAAGCCTCCTAAAATTGAAGTTACACCTAAGAAGATCAGAAGTATCACTGCCAGTATATGAAGTGTTTTATCCATATTCAGATTGCCAACATTTTTTAGAATAGCTTAGCGATTCCGATTCCAAAGCCTATATAGTTCAAGTCAACATCTGTCGAAGTATTTCCAATTTCGGGCTTCCTAGAAAGGGAACGATAGCCCATTTTCGGGCGAAGGTTCCAGTTGCTTCCCAAGTCTATTTGAAGACCCGCCCCGATTTCCCGTGTTGCGTCAGAACGTACAATTCGTCCCATGGGCCGTCTTTTAGGAAATCCGGATCCGGGTCTTTTGTTATATTATCCATGGCAAAAGAATCTAAAAAGTTGCTTGACCAAAAGTAATATGTCGACTAGGCTTTCGAAATGACCGAAGTCATATAAAAAATACCCTGAATGACCAATATCATTTTACCAGTACGTGTACCCTTCTATTTTTACGGGGAGTACTATAGAAGACCTATGGCTCGGTAATCTTGCTAAAGGTATTAATGGTAAAGGCCAATTTCCGTTGTTCGGTTTCAACAGGAAGAAAATTACATCATAGAAAGTTAAAACAAACGTTATGTCAGCATCGATAAATGAGTCATTAGCCATCCAATTAGACGGACTTGTCCTAAAGGGCGACCTAATTATCCCAGAAAATGCCTTTGGGCTGGTTGTCTTTTCTCATGGCAGTGGCAGTAGTCGTCTAAGCCCTAGAAATAAGTATGTAGCGCAAATGTTGCAACAAAGGGGCTTGGCCACTTTGCTATTTGATCTGTTGACCGTAGATGAAGACCGCATTTATGAAAATAGATTTAATATCGATTTGCTCTCAATGCGCCTAATCGATGTAACCCAATGGATGCAAAATCAAAAAGAGATCAAGCGTCTTCCCATCGGCTATTTTGGTGCCAGTACAGGAGCGGCCTCGGCATTACGTGCCGCAGCGTTTTTTGGGGATGAAATTAAGGCCGTAATCTCTAGGGGCGGAAGGCCTGATTTAGCCCTTTCCGAACTGCACAAGGTAACGGCACCCACACTTTTTATCGTTGGCGGGTGGGACGATGTGGTAATCGAATTGAACCAAAAAGCATATGACAAATTGAAATGTGAGCGAAAATTGGAAATCGTTCCCCACGCGACCCATCTTTTCGAAGAACAGGGTAAACTGGAAGAAGTAGCCAGACTATCGGCCGATTGGTTCGTGACCCATTTGTTACCCCAAAAAATAGAAAACAATGTTTGAGGACAGAATCGATGCAGGAACGCAACTGGCAGATAAACTAATGAAATTCAAGGATGAAAATGTTGTGGTTTTGGCAATACCAAGGGGCGGATTGCCTTTGGGTTCCATTGTAGCCAAGGCACTGGATGCACCCTTGGATGTAGCCCTATCCAAGAAAATCGGGTCTCCATTTAACAAGGAATACGCAATTGGAGCGGTAAGCATGGAAAATATAGTACTGAGTGATGCCGGTAGGGTCGATAAAAGGTATATCATGAAAGAAACGAACCGTATTCGAAAAAAGTTAAAGGAACGGCAGGATCAATACTATAAAAACAGATCTCCCAAAGATCTAAAAGATAAGATTGTTGTCATCGTTGATGACGGAATTGCAACAGGCAATACCATCTTGGTCACCGTGGAATTAGTGGACATGCAAAAACCTTCCAAAATTGTGGTGGCGGTACCAGTTGCCCCTCCTTCAACTATGGCCAAACTTAAAGATTCACCTCTTGTGGATGAAGTGGTTTGTTTACAAACTCCATACAATTTTCGGGCAGTGGGACAATTTTACGAAGAATTTTATCAGGTTTCCGATCAGGAAGCGATACGATTATTGGAGGAAAGCAATGCAGCAAGCAAGTCTAGCCTTTGACTACAGCTACGGGCCTCAATTTTGCTATTTTCTTGGCAATGCCAGAATCGTTCACGGTATCTACCACCAAATTGACGTCTTTGTACGCAATAGGTGCTTCTTCCGCTATTCCTTTGAACGAACCCGCTTCCACAAAAATACCTTTTTCCCTAAGTTTCTCTTTCAACACAGGTGCGTTTACCTGCTTCTTGGCCGCGGTACGGGATAATCGCCTTCCGGCACCGTGGCAACATGAACCAAAAGTAATTTCGTGGCTTTTGGCGGCACCGGCCATGACATAGGAACAGGTGCCCATGCTTCCGGGAATGATCACAGGTTGCCCAACGGCTTTGTAATTCTCCGGCAGTTCTTCGAATCCAGGGCCAAAGGCCCTTGTAGCTCCTTTGCGGTGTACGATCATTTGTACTTCTTTCCCATCGGCTAAATGTGTCTCGACCTTGGCAATATTGTGTGCCACATCGTACATCAGCTTCAAGGGTTCAACGGTCGGCCCAAAAATGTTCGCCCATGCGGTTCGCGCCTCCCAAGAGATCACTTCCCGGTTACACCAGGCATAGTTGGCCGCAGCGCACATGGCCTTATAATAGTTTTGTCCTTCTTTGGAGTTGAAAGGCACACAGGCCAACTCCCTATCGGGCACTTCGATATTGTAATCCGGCATTGCCGACATGATTTGACGGATATAGTCCGTAGCGACCTGATGCCCCAATCCTCTAGACCCCGTATGGATCAGTACGACAACTTGGCCTTTGTAAAGGCCATATGCCTTGGCAATATCATCCTCATAGATTTCCTCCACGTAATCGACCTCTACAAAATGGTTTCCTGAACCTATGGTGCCCAATTGATCTGTACCCCTTTTCTTTGCCATCTCGGAGACCAATAAGGGATCCGCATTTTCCAACTTCCCATTACTTTCTATAAAAGCAAGGTCATCTTTAATCCCATAACCATTTTCTACGGCCCACTCCGCACCCCTTAGTAGCACTTCGTCCATTTCTTGGGAAGAAAGTTTGATTTGTCCTCCTTTCCCCATTCCAGAGGGAATTTGGGCGTACAATTCTTTGGATAAAGCTTCCACTTTATCTTTGATATCCGTTATTTTTTGGTCAGAAGTCAATAATCGCACCCCACAGTTGATGTCATATCCAATACCACCGGGGGAAATGGCCCCATCCGGGTATAGAGTAGCGGCAACCCCACCAATAGGAAAACCATAACCTTCATGAACATCGGGCATTACAAGGGAAGCTCCCTGGATACCCGGCAAAGAGGCCACATTGACCAATTGTACCAAAGATCGATCTTCCATAATGGCATCGAGCAAAGGTTCGGATGCCAGAACCCTGGCGGGTACCCGCATTTTGGGGTGGAACGTTTTGGGAATCTCCCATAAAAAGTCCTCGATTTTATGGATATCTTCTTTTTTGATTTTCATATTTCATATATCAAAAATTACCAAGGTTTCCCAATTCCCATGGTTATCCTTATGCACGTTGGCCTCATGGTAGGTTACCGCCTTGATTTCCTCATTAAAGCCCTCTACTCTTGTACCGTAAATCTCCACTACTGCTTTTGTTCGGGTAAATTTTGTAAAAAGTACTTTGCAAAAAATTGATTTTTCCGAATATGAAGTACTGAGTACTTCTGATAATAAATCGATGAGTAGGCAGGTCTGGTCCAATGCCACGATTTCTATTTTGGACTTAATATTGGATGATTTGTTTTTATCGCAAAAACCTTCCTTTAAAATATTGCCCATACCTATTACACCTGCCTGAAACAATTCCTCTACACTGGAACCCCCAATTTTCATCCGGATATCTGCCGTATGGGGAAGGTATTCAATGGTCATTTTTTCGTTGCTTTCACAACCACAAAAGAGCCTTTACCAACACCTGATTTGGGTAGTTGTACTTCTTTGATTTCGTCCAAAGCGCCAAACAAGGTCTGATTGAATTCTAAATTCTTGAATCCGCATTCTTCTAGTAATTTCTCAATTCGGTCAACGGAATAGAAAGTTGCCTTGGCGAAGAAGGTGCTGCGGTGGCGTTTTTCCCAATATTGTTTTGCTACGCTTTGATCCTTATCCAAAAAACCGATGAGGACGGCACCCTTGTGTTTTAATACCCTATGTGCCTCTACCAGGGCATGCTTAATATTGGCCAAGTGACATACGGTCACAAAAAGCACAAAATCGAATTGCAGATCACCATAGGGAAGACTTTCCGCAACCCCATCAATAACCTCGATTCCTCTGTCAATTGCCTTTTTGGACATGGCCTCCGAAGGTTCTACACCTTCCTTAATCCCCAAAGGAAGGGCAAACCTTCCCGTACCCAGCCCCACTTCGATACCTCGTAAGTTTTCGGGCAATTTCTGTAACTGTTCCCTTATGGCCGCTATCTCCGATTGATAGACCTCGGGATACTCTTCATACCATTTCTCGTATGCTTCAACATTTTTGTCGAATATTTCTGTCTGTAACATAATCATCTTGTTTTAATCTTTCTTAATATCCCAACAAATTTGGCAATTGGCAATGACCTATGTCAACCAAAGCAATATTCATGAGTGATTCCACCTTAAATGCGGATAATGCATCATGCGAAAGTTTATGTTACCTCTTGCATAATGCCATACCTTACTAACCAAAAAATGGGCAAAGCGCCTTACTTTTCCAAGATTTCAAAAGTCACTTTGGCATTTACCCTGTACTCCGAAATCTTATTGTCCACTACGGTTACCTGCATGTCTTGCACGTAGACCGATTTGATATCCTTAATGGTCTTGGAAGCCTCAGTAATAACTTGCTGAACAGCATCCTCAAAACTTTCCTTGGAATTTCCCAATAACTCTACAACTTTTAATACTGACATGATTACTTGTTTTAATGATTAAGTGACTGTCTTGAAAATTAGGCAAGGCTATACCGCCTTCAATCAAAGAAAATTGCCTTTTTCATCGGTTTTTATCCTTAATATCTTATCCCCGTTTTCCAATTTGATTTTGTACTTCTTGGTTACGCCTTTATCTTCATGATAGTTGACCAAATAAACATCTTTGGAAATAGCCCAGTTTGGAAATCTATTTGCTATCGCTTGTATGACACTAGGGGTAAATTTATGTCCTTGAACTTTTCCGCCGTCCTTAGAATTTTACCGTCCTTATCATAAGCGGCAAGTATTTTACCTTCAGGAATGTAAAAGGTAATATGATACAGATCGTAGTCATCCTGATAATATTCCGAGCTTTTCACGTCATAGGCCGCCACTTTTCGTTCCAATAATTTTACAGGTAACGCTACAGGTTCTTCCGGGCTCAAGCTATGCAAATACTTATAGTTGGTCGCATAAACTACAACCTCAGACAGTTCTTCTGTTTTTATGATTTGGGCACTGACCGGGATGGTCAAGCCCAAGGCTAATAGACCTAATAATATTCTTTTCATGATTATAGATTTAAATTACTATTTGAGTGAATTCTTGATGACATAATAATTCATCGCTTCAAAACTAGAATATTGCCCCGCCCATCACAATGACTTGGGTCAGTCCGAGAAGTGTTAAAAACAATGCATTAATCTGTATTGCAAGTGCCGTTGGTTTCTGTTATGAAGTAGAAATCGGATTTTTTAAATCCCACATTCGAAGACAATAGAACTTGTATAAGAGAAGTCCTCGTTTCTTTTGACCGAGCATTTTAATCCATCAATAGATTTTATTGCTGCATCAAAATTCTTGAACCAACAAGTACCGAAAATTTGTCCGACAAATTTCTTTTCTGTAATTTCTTCCACGTCCATAATACAAAAAATGGCCTGGTGTCTATGAGTGAATTCCAATACCTTGGTCAAAAAGTCGACCAGCAAAGTAGCAGGATTATCCGCCGATATACGAACTATCATAATGCAATTATAATGCGTAACAGAGCTACATGATCCGGGACTCAACAGATGGCCCAAACCCCTGAGGCTATTTTTAAAAAGATGCTGCAGCGAGCTTCCCTCGACTTTTATTTGTGTATTCGAAGTTTGCAGTGCTCTTTCAACAGGCCTCCTTTTCCGTTTCTTGCGTTGTTCAATTTCTAAGTGCATAATCATTTTATTTTGATCCAAATTTCTTATGAATTTACCTCACTAAATTTAAAAGAGATTGCGCCTTATGGCAATGACCTGTGTCAATCTTGGCATCATCCAATTGTTCAATTTCGAATGAATTCCTCAGTAGACCATCAATACCTAAAAATAGCGTTCATGGAACTTTCTTTTACCGGCATTTCATTTGAGGGCAAAGAATAAACCTTACCTCCTTGTCTAAAGGTTTCCATGGCGGCCAAGTTGGTCAATGAGGTATTGTTCAACTCATGTTTATAATCAATTATAACTTCATTGTTTTCCATTTCATACCTACCAAAGATATCGTCTCCGTCAGCGATGAAGAGGGTATCAACCCTTCCGTTCAAGGCGGCGTGGAGAATGTCATCGATTTCATAGGAGGTCTTTTGGGTATGATACAACTCGGTAAATTGTAGTGCCTTCTCAGTTTGGGACTTTGTGAAATAGCTTTCCATCAAATCCCAAGATGCTTGGTGCAAACTTGTTTTCACTTTAAATTCTGGATCGCCCCCTACATTTTCATGGTAAAGTTCAGGATACGTACTCGCCTCCTTATAGACTTCAACTAAATGGTCTACACAAGCTAATACCAATGGCACATTTTTATGAGTAATAGCCTTTTTCACACCTTTGTCAACTGCCCTGAAGAAGGTCAAAAGTTCTTTTTTATTATCATCCTTACCTTCGCCATGGCCGTGAAAAGAACCTGCGCCATGCACATTTTGACCGCTTCTAAACTGTAACATTTTTGGCTTATGGTCAAAACCCACCGCTTCTTCCAAGCGATCAGGTGCAAAGTCTTCCACATATAAATCTTTAAAATTGTACCTGGATGCCTCATAAAGTTTTACATAGTCTTGGCTCAGCTCCAAAAGATAATAGAATCCATCATTTTGATAGAGGGGCAGCAAAGGTTTTAGATAAAAGTGGCCCGACACATAGGTACTGGCCTCAAAAGAAATCGGGACTTTAAAATATTGCATCCCATCTTCAGGATCTAAAAAATGGCGAGTCCATCAGAAGGATTTCGCCAAAGATCGACCTTGTCGAGTAGTTGCTCCAACGGTCTGAGATAATCGGCTATTTCGCTGTCATGCATTTGGTACTCGGACAACTCGTTCTTTACTTGATTAATGCATTGTTTGAGTAGGGCCTGCGCCAAGTGCAGATTTTGTTCCTTTCCTTTTTTATCCATAGGAAGGTAGATGGAAACACAATGGAGCGCGCGCTTTTCCATCAAAGATTCAAAGCTCTCTTTTGGTAATGGATTTATTTCAGCAGTATTCATGGCCAACCTATTTTTGGTCAATGTACCTATTAGATAGGAAACTTAAAATGATTTGAATCAGTGAGGAAGTATTAGTAATAAAAAATATGGTCAAAGATTTAGAAAGCAAAACTATTTCCTTAATAGGAAGTGATGGTCTATAAGGGATCTTTCTTGGGAAGACACTTTTCAATAGCGTTTAAAAGATCCGGCAAATCAAAGGGTTTGGTCAGGTAACCGTCTGCGCCAGCATCCATTCCAATCTTGACTTCTGATTTTTCAGTTTTGGCGGTAAAGAATATGAACGGTATTCTTTTCAAATCTCGGTGTTTCCCAAGATACCCAAGTACAGCAAAGCCATCCATTTCTGGCATACGCAGATCACATAATATCACGTCTGGTGGATGTAGTTTAATAACTTCCAAACCTTTCTTTCCGTTCGAAGCGGTCAAAGCGATATAGCCTTCCAACTCCAATAGTTCTGCTGTATTTTCCCGAATAGTATTATTATCTTCTATTATCAAAATTCGAGGCATAAGAAAAATGGGTTAGCGTGAAATTTAGGGAATAAAAAGATAAGGAAATTTATCTTAAATGAAGGAAAATTCTTAAGCTTAATAATTTAATAACCTTTTATGTTTTAAAATCTCATGGATTAAATGGCCTTCATGTCGCTATTTCTGAATGTATCATGAACATCTGTTTTACAGTTTGTTCTAATTATTCTCTTCTTATCAACCTAGTTTTTTCTTACCCCCCAACCATATTATATAGAATGAAAGCTTAAAGGATGTAATTCCTTAAGCTAATTATATTAAGCAATATAGTATCGAGAATATTGGCAGTACTTGAGTTGGATTTACCTTCCGGTCGGCGGAATACTGGATGTGACACCATGCATGATGTATATCATTTTAAAGTTAAGCACAGGGATTTACCTTGCACTTATATAAGGTGTAAAATAAAATAACAAAAAATGAATACAACAAAACTAGTTGGTGTTAGCTTTATCCTGTTATTGACCTCATGTGTCAGTCAAAAAAAATATACTGCTCTGCAGGACAGGGCAAATCTTTGTGAAAACAGCTTGAACAATAGTCGGAACGAGGTCACTTTGCTGGAAAACAGTCTGGCCAACGAGAAAAACAGGGCCAAATCGTTGGAGCAACAAATGGAGTACTTTAAAAGTACGAACACTGATCTGTTGGCGCGATTATCGATCTTTCAGTGGTCAGTAAATCTGGTGCGGAGAGCATTAAACAATCCTTGGAGGCATTGAACGAACAGAATAAGTACATCAAGGATCTTACGACATCTATGCAACGCAAAGACTCCATCAACTTGGTCTTGGTCATGAACTTAAAACGTTCTTTGGACGACTTTGACGATGAGGACATTAACATTGAAGTAAAAAAAGGGGTAGTCTATGTTTCCATTTCTGATAAGATGTTGTTCCGTTCAGGAAGCTATCAGATCAGTAATCGTGCCGAAGAAGTCATTGGGAAGATCGCAAAAATCGTGAACGATCATAAAGAATTGGACATTCTTGTGGAAGGCCATACAGATAATGTACCCATCGCCAATGAATGCATGGTGGATAATTGGGATTTGAGTGTAAAACGGGCCACATCAATAGTCAGGTTGATGCAAAATAAATTCGGGGTACAGCCCCAAAGGATGACCGCTGGCGGCCGTTCGGAATACTTGCCCAAGACTACCAACGAATCCGTGGAAGGAAGGGCAAAAAACCGCAGAACTGAAATCGTAATCCTACCGAAGCTCGATCAATTTTTTGAGTTGTTGGAACCCCCTATGACGAGCGCCGAAAATTAATTGATCATTAAACCATTGTCGCAAAGAAATAATGAAAAAGATCCCAGTAGTATTCGCCTTTTTGTGGATGACGTTCAGTTTTGCCCAAAGTATCAGCAAATTGTATGAAAAGGCCAATACATCGGTAGTATTGATCAAGACCTGGCAACCGGAAATATTCGGTAAGGGTCAATTGAAGACAATGGTATCGCTCGAAGGCATCGGTTCCGGTTTCGTGGTTTCCGAAGAAGGCGATATTATGACGGCCTCACATATAGTACAGACCGCGGCATTGATCCGGGTAGTCTTTTCGGACGGTGAGGAAGTACCTGCCAAAGTGTTGTACTCCTATCCCATGGCCGATGTAGCCCTTATTAGACTCACTGAACAAAAAAGTACTCCGCTATCGGTAGTTACAATGGCCGATTCCGATAAAGTCAAAATTGGCGACCAGGTCTTTGTCATCGGTTCGCCTTTTGGTTTGGGACATTCCCTTTCGGTAGGATATGTTAGTGGAAAGTATTCCAGAAAAGATGTGTCCAGCGGGTTCATGACCACCGAGTTTATCCAAACCGATGCGTCAGTTAACGAAGGTAGTTCTGGCGGACCCTTATTTAATATGAATGGCGAAGTAATCGGGATAGCAAGTTTTATCCTTAGCCATTCCGAGGGATTTCAGGGCATATCGTTTGCCGCTACTTCAAACATTGCCCAAGAATTGTTATGTGAAGGGCATCCTATCTGGGTAGGAATAGAGGCTCATTTTGTTTCAGCACCTTTGGCAGAAATATTCAATCTACCTCAAAGTGGTGGTTTATTGGTAGAGAAAGTAGCCCCCCTTTCGTTAGGCGATAAATTAGGGTTGCGAGGGGGGTTCTATCGTATGAGTATTGAGGGTGATGAACTATTGGCCGGAGGCGATATCTTGCTCATGATGGAAAACATTTCTTTGACCAATGAAGAAAATCTTATTAAAGCCTGGGGATATGTGCAGAGGCTGAAAGAAGGGGATTCCATTTCGGCCAAAATTATAAGGGAAGGGGAGGTAATGAAAGTATCGGCAAGAATTCCTAAAAGGTAAAATGGCGATGCGAAATGTGTTTTACCAAAACTAACCTATGCAAAAAATAATCACACTTACCATGAACCCTGTTCTTGAAAAAGAAACCTCTGTGGCGGGCATCAGGCCCAATACCAAATTAAGGTGTGCTTCGCCGATATATTATGCCGGCGGCGGAGGTATCAATGTATCACGCGCTCTAAAGAATTTGGGTGCGAAATCACTATGCATTTATTTGGCGGGCGGGTCTACAGGCAATCATCTAGAACAATTGGTATCAAATGAAGGCATATCACAAAAGGTGATTTCGGTCAGAGGTCGCACCCGGGATAATCTTTCCGTAACAGATACCGTTACCAACTTACACTACCAGTTCAGAGTACCAGGACCCCGCGTGGAGAAAAAAGAATGGGAACAGGTACTGAAGCTACTGGAAGAACTTCTAACCAAAGATGATTATTTGGTAGCCAGCGGTAAATTGCCTCCGGGAGTTCCTCCTGATTTTTATGTAATGGTCTCGAAAATAACGGATGAAAAGGAAGCGAAACTAGTGTTGGACACTTCCGGAAAAGCATTGTTACCCAGCATGAAGGCCAATATTTTCATGATGAAACCAAATTTGGCAGAGCTCAGCATCTTAAGTGGTGTAGAATCAATCTCGGCCTCAGAGTTGGAATTTTCGGCAAAAAGGTTTTTAAAAAATTACTCATGCCAAGTGTTAGTGATTTCATTGGGTGCAAGAGGGGCCCTACTCGCCACAAAAAATAAAATGGAGCATATTTCTGCCCCGACGGTATACCAAAAAAGCACTATAGGTGCCGGGGATAGTATGGTGGCAGGAATGGTACTAAGCCTAGTTCAAGGCAAATCCTTAAGTGAAATGTTACTATACGGTGTGGCCTGCGGTGCCGCAGCTACCATACGCCCTGGTACACAGCTATGCAATAAAAATGATGTGGATGATTTGTATGATTGGATAAAAAATAAAAATGTTAAAAGGGCAAAAAAACGCTTAAACTGATCTAGGTCATTTTGAAAGTGAATCCAACTATCTATTTTGGCATCATGTTTAAAAAACATATAGTTCTTTGAAAACAATAGCATAAGGCTTTTTTGATCTTCAAGAGAGATAAGGCCAAGATAAAGAAGAGGTTACAGATACCCTTTTATACCATTTGAATCGTGAACGGATTTAGCGATAAATCTCAGTAATGATCAGTATAAGTGGCAATCGGGTTGAATAACGTCTTCTAAGAGACCGGAACGTTTCGGCGTTCCGGTTTCTTTTAAAAAATAGTAAGGTATTGGTCGGTACGGTCGCAAGACGGTAGCGGTCATAGTAAAGGAAAGGATGCTGTTGGTGCCCAAGTCGATCAGTTAGTTCATTTTAGCAATAAGGTGGTTTAAAAGATTGATGAACGGTAAAAATGAATTCCATTTCTTTATGGAAAACAGGAAGTTTCGGCTTCCTGTTTTTTTCTTTGAAAATATATACAAATGATAAAGGCTTCTAAGCAGCAATGCCTTAGCGGCCATAAAATGGTATCGCAACGAGTTCTTTAATCTTGAAATTCAAGTTTATGCCCAGCTAGTGCATTCCAGCTTGATGTGCATTCAAAAATTAAAGCAAAGCGATACCAGAAAAAAGGACTGGGATATTCCGGTATTCGCGTCCTTTTTAAAAATACATATGGAAAGGCCAATATCATCGCAAGGGGATAAAGGCCAGAAAGGGTTTGGATTATTTTTTCGCCGAGATCGCCCCTATATCATTTTAGCAATAAGATGACTCAAGGATAGATTGACAGTAAAGAATAAAACGAACACTTCAAAGGAAACAGGAGACCTCGGGCCTCCTGTTTCTGTTTATAATAAATCCGAAAGTTCCATACAATAGATTTTGAAGGCAACCATCCCAAAGGCAGCACTTCGGAAATTTTAATTTGTCCCTTAAATTTGTCGCTCAACAGATGATGCATGTCATTGTCGTCAAGACATCTGAACTATACTTTTATCCTTTAAATAGTTACATCATGAAAAAAATAGCGTTTGTACTCGTAATATTTACATTGATGGCATGTTCCTCGACACGATTTGTGGATAGCTGGAAAAACAGGGAAATAGCTGTGTTCAGTCCCCAAAAGCTTTTGGTCATGGGCATGACCGAAAACCTTACGGCACGAAAGATTTTTGAGGAAGAACTCAAAGAGCAGTTCATAAATCGCGGAATCAATGCTTATGAAAGTAGTGTGGCCATAGATCAATCTTTCACGACTTCAAAAAGAAGCGAGGAAGAAATAGAGTCCATGAAGGAAAAACTTTTGCAAGAAGGATTTGATGCCGTTGTGATTACTGCGGTTGTAGGTATCGATGATAAAACGATACGTAGGTCAGGGTATTACACTTTCGGGTATAATTGGTGGTATCGGTTCGGACCTTATTTTTTCAGATTTCAGGATGTTTACTACACTCCCGACTATTATGAAGATTATAAGGTTTTTCATATAGAGACTTCTATCTATAACATCAAAGGCGATGAGGACAAATCGTTAGTCTGGGTTGGCACTTTTGATATAACAGACCCAGTAAACATCACCTCGACCGTTGATGATTACGTAGCCCGAATCGTCAAGCAATTGGAGCGGGAGCAGTTGATTTCCAGTTTATAAAATCTTGGCAAGCCCTTTACGGAGGTCTTCTCTATGGCCGAAGGAAAAGCAATTTCTGAAATAGACAAAGGTAGTTTCGAAATACTATTAGAATAGTAGGGTCGAAAATGATAGAGCAAATTCTACCGGTCAAGATCGGATTTAATAATAAAAACAAGATGTTGACTGACAACGCACTACAGATTCTAAAAGCTCGTTATTTGCATAGGGATGCAAATGGCGAGGTTAGTGAATCTCCAGATCAGCTTTTTAAAAGAGTAGCCAAGTACATCGCCAGTGCCGAAGAGGTGAACCGGAACATTTGGGAAACCCGATTTTATGAATTAATGGCTTCCCTACAATTTCTACCTAATTCCCCGACCTTAATGAATGCAGGCCTCCCGAACGGACAGTTGAGTGCCTGTTTTGTACTGCCTATTGAAGATAGTTTGGATGAGATTTTCACGACCCTCAAAAATGCGGCCTTAATCCATCAGAGCGGGGGAGGAACAGGTTTTGATTTCTCAAAACTTCGTCCGAAGGACGACCAAGTCAGCTCGTCTGGTGGGAAATCCTCAGGTCCCATTGCTTTTATGAAGCTCTACGATGCCGCGACAGAATATGTAAAACAAGGGGGTAAACGCCGAGGGGCCAATATGGGAATTTTCCATGTTGACCATCCAGATATTCTGGAATTCATCATTGCAAAGACAAATGGAAACACCCTACAGAATTTTAATATCTCCGTAGGTATCACACGAGACTTCATGCATGCCCTCGAAAAACAAGAAGATTGGAAATTAATAAACCCCAGAACGGGTAAAGTTCAAAAAATAGTAAAGGCGGCATACATCTGGAACTCCATCGTGAAAGAAGCTTGGAAGACCGGAGATCCGGGACTCGTTTTTTTGGACTCCATCAATAAAAATAACCCTATTTCGAAACAGGGCTACCTCCAATGCACCAATCCTTGTGGAGAGGTGCCATTGCTCGATTTCGAAAGCTGCAATTTGGGATCCTTGAACCTTACCAGAGTATTAATCAAGGAAGGAGCAAAAACTAAAATTGACTGGCCAAAACTCGAAACCAATATTCAAATTGCAATGCGGTTTCTGGACAACGTAATCACCGTTAACCATTATTTACTGCCACAAATAAAAAAAATAAGTACAACTAATCGTAAAGTGGGATTGGGTGTGATGGGTTGGGCAGAATTATTGTTATCACTTGGAATCCCTTATGCATCTGAAGAAGCTGTGAACCTGGGCGAACAATTGATGGAATTCATCAAAACCAAAAGTCACGAATCCTCAAGGGACCTTGCTCAGGAACGGAGTGTTTTTCCTTCCTGGAAAGAAAGCAGCTATGCTCCTCATAAACCTATGCGGAACGCTACCTGTAACAGTATCGCCCCCACAGGTACGATCTCCGTCATTGCGGACACCTCTTACTCCATTGAACCTTTATATGCACTGGCCTATAGACGAGTCGGGGTTTTGCAAGACAAAACCCAAACCGAAATAAATTCCGTTTTCTTGGAAAAAATGAAAAGGCTTGGATTGTGGAACGAAAAAGTAAAAGCGGAAGTTTTGCAATCTGGAAGCATACAGCACATGCCATCGATCCCAAAAGAAATCAAGAAGCTGTTCGAAACCAGTTTAGAGATTCCTTGGGAGTATCATTTGTTGCACCAAAGAGCGTTTCAAAAATATACCGACAATGCGGTATCAAAAACCATCAACTTGCCAGAAAAGACTACTGTAAAAGAGATTTCGGAAATCTATAAAAAAGCTTGGGAATACGGATTAAAAGGCATTACTATCTATAGAAATAAAAGCAGAACCCGACAGGTATTGCAAAAATGTAATTTCAACAATACTGCGGAGTGTTAGCAGGAGATTACACAAGCCTCCAAATGAACACTCCTGAAGTAATTAAAAAAATGGAAAAAATAAAAGCTGCTTTTATACCCAAAAATACAAAACCAAATATGTTGTTGCTGCCCTTGGGCGGAATGGGCTTGTTTGTTATTTTGTATATCATGGCTGCCGTGAATTATCCAGGCGGTTCTTGGATATTGCCAGATCAGGATGGATTTAGTTTCTGGCACAATTATTTGTGTGATTTGTTGGACGTTTATGCAATCAATGATGAAGTTAATTCGGGGCGATTTTATGCGATAGCAGCATTAGGCTTACTTTGCACAGGTTTGTTTTGGTTATGGTCCTATTTGCCCAGATTATTCGAGACAAAAAATCTCAATCAAAAAGTTATGAAAATCTCGGGGCTCCTTTCACTTCTAACAATATTTTTACTTGCTTTTGGCAACCATGATGAAGTTGTACGAATTGCAGGTATTTTTGGTGTGATCGCCTTTATAACTTGCTCGGTAGAGCTTTTTAAAGCGTACCATAAAAACCTATTTCTATTGGGCGTACTCTGCATTTTGGTCTTTCTGATCAATTATTATATCTATGAGACCGGACTATTCATTAAATCACTTCCCGTCATACAAAAGATTACGTTCATATTATTTATAAGCTGGTTTATTGGTTTGGATGTGGCGTTGTATAGGAAAGTAAGGTTGCCTGTTAAAAAACCCGCTTGAGTTTATCAAAGACGAAATTCTAATCATTCCCGCCATTCTTCAAAAAAAGATGAAAAAAACGGTACTTTTCGTTATCAAACCGTTCAAGAAAAACATCTCTTTTTCGGGCAAGTCCATCTTACATAAGATAACTCAAGGGTGCCAAAAGATAGGATGTTAATATGGCCAATATCCTATAACGTAGCTTACGTTCAAAGAAACCAACTATGGGCTTTAACATCAAGGCAAAAAAACTAAATAGCAAGGGAACACTAGTGATCTTAGCTACTATCAAAATCTAGATAAGTGCGGTAACGCTAAAAACAAAGTAAAAAGTGTTGGCCAGATTGATTGTATATTTCTTCTTGGGCTCCAAAATCTGTTTCGACTATAATAATCTAAACCGTTCTTTTACCTTAAATATGATCCTATTAATAACATTTTCGGGGACTTCCAATATTTCGGAAATCTCCAAAGTATCCTGATGTCCAAAGACAAGTAGCTCCACAACGGTCTTACTTCTTGCAGGTATAGTTGAGTAAAGTTGCCCCAGTAAACGTCTTTTTTCATCGGAAAGCAAGGCAGCTTCATGTAGGCCCAGCTTTTGGACCAGTTGCCGTTCCAGCGGTTCATCCAACCGAATCTCCAGTGACCATCCCTGTTTTTGCCGATATGAAATATCGTCCAATTCATCATACAGTATGCGATCTCCATCCCCATCTGTGGTGAAATCTTCGCTCAAGGTTTTCAATTCTTCTTTTAATAAGGCATGAGTATTGACCTCATCTGGAACTTCCTGTGCCTTTTTCTCCTCTATTTTATTTATGGCCTTTTTAAAGAGTGATCGTCTCAGTTTCGTCACAACTGTTTCAGATGAAAAAGCCTTAAAAGCTTCTAAATAGACTTCATCCAGCATTTCATCTGCATCATGAAATCCCCTGTCCAGCATACCCTGGTTTTCCGCGGCTTTTAGACTTCCGGTCATGAATTTTTTTAATTCGGGGACAAGAGTTTCAATTTTTTTATAAAACTGTTCAAAGTCGTTTTCTTGCTTATACTTATATAATTCTTTGGTCGACATGATATTTGAATTTAAATGATTAGTGACGACCTATTTGATGGCCATTTTAAAACATTTTGGCATAAAACTAGGGTTAAACCAACTGGATAAAAATGATATGCGTCAGTCCTTTATTGGTATATAGATAAATTGTCTAGAATCAAGTTCACGAATCACACACTAAACTGACCAGGGTCATTTCGAAATTGCCGGGTTATGGCCAATTTTAGAAACTAGTGATTACAAAATCTAAGAATTGAACACGGAGTCCATTTTACATTTTAATTAAAAAATAAGAGCGTTCAAAACTACTATCCATACCCAAGATCTGTCATGAAAGATAATCTACACAAAGTAAACCGGACAATTTCAAATATGCCAGATTACGATTCTTTCTATAGTAAGTTTAGTTGGGAAAAGGAATATGAAAGTTTAGACGGACTTCCAGAAGGTGGAATCAATATCGCCCATGAAGCGGTCGACAGGCATGCCAATAGTAATAGAAGGGATACCGTTGCTTTAAAATGGATGCGAAATGACCGTTCAGTTGAAGACATTACCTATGCCGATTTAAAATTACGTACCTCACGATTCGCCAATGTGCTGGAAAAATTGGAGATAAAAAAAGGAGATGGTGTGTTTACCCTTTTGGGGAGAATTCCTTTGTTATATGTCGCGGCCTTGGGAACACTCAAAGCCAGGGCCATATTTTGCCCGATGTTTTCCGTTTTTGGCCCCGAGCCTGCTTTCCAGCGTCTGAGCAAAGGCAAAGCCAAGGTATTGGTCTCGACGACAAAACTTTACGAGAAAAAGATAAAACCATTGTTGGAGCGGCTTCCGCTGCTTCGCACTATTCTATTGGTGGATGTGGATCAGCATGTAGACGATAAGGTAAAGTCCTTATCACTATTGATGCGCGAAGTTACCGATCATTATTCCATTAAGGATACACAGCCGGAGGACCCCGCACTGCTACATTTTACAAGCGGTACAACGGGCATGCCTAAAGGTGCCTTGCATGTCCACCGCGCGGTCCTTACTCATTATGTTACTGGTAAATACGTGCTTGATCTTCATCCCGGGGATGTGTTCTGGTGCACGGCCGATCCCGGATGGGTAACCGGTACGTCCTATGGCATTATTGCGCCCTTGGTCAATGGGGTTACCAACATTGTTGATGAAGAAGAGTTCGATGCCACTCGGTGGTATTCCATTCTTGAAGAACATCGAGTGAATGTTTGGTATACGGCCCCAACGGCCATCCGGAGATTAATGCGGCTGGAACTTAAGCCACTCGATAGCTATGATCTATCCAACTTACGCCTGATTCATAGTGTTGGGGAACCCCTTCAGGCAGAAGAAGTGGTTTGGGGTAAAAAGACATTTGGAATGCCCATATGTGATAACTGGTGGCAGACCGAGACTGGTGGCATCATGATCAGCAACTATGCCTCGATGGAAGTTCGGCCGGGATCTATGGGGAAACCGCTACCGGGAATCGAAGCTTCCATTGGATCTATTGAAGGAGAAAAAGTACAGCTCTTGACAAAACCCTTGGAACAGGGCCATCTTTTGCTAAAAGCCGGATGGCCATCGATGTTCCGAGCCTATCTGGACGAAGAGGAACGTTATAAAAAGTGCTTTAAAGGGGAATGGTATATCACAGGCGACCTGGCCAAAAAGGATGCCGAAGGCTACTACTGGTTCGTGGGCAGGGCCGATGATATCATCAAAACCTCTGGTCATATGGTCGGGCCTTTCGAGGTGGAAAGTGCATTGATGGAACATCCTGCCGTGGCCGAAGCGGCTATTATAGGAAAACCGGATGCTATGATCGGTGAATTGGTTAAGGCCTTTGTGGTTTTGGAACCCGGATTCGAAGCGGACGAGGCGACCAAGTTGGATATCAAAGGATTTTCTAGAAAAAAACTGGGTCCCGCGATAGCACCCAAGGAAATTGAATTTATCGACAGTCTACCAAAAACCAAAAGCGGTAAGATCTTGAGACGGCTTTTGAAAGCACGCGAATTGGGATTACCGGAAGGGGACACCTCAACATTGGAATAAGATGGAAGAAAAAGAAATTCACGCAGGTCCGATAATTGACAAGAAAAAAGGTCTTGAGCTTTTGTACAAGATGATCTTGATCAGAAGGTTCGAAGAGAAGTCGGCCGAGTTATATACCAAAGAAAAAATCCGGGGCTTTCTGCACCTATATATCGGGGAAGAAGCCGTGGCCGTTGGTGTCATGGAGTCGTTGACGGAGGAGGACAATATCTTGAGTACCTACCGCGAACATGGTCATGCATTGGCTAGGGGAGTAGATCCAGGAAGTATCATGGCAGAAATGTACGGCAAAATGGAAGGATGCAGCAAGGGGCGTGGTGGTTCCATGCACTTGTTCGATACGAATAAAAAGTTTTATGGCGGAAATGCAATTGTCGGGGGGCATCTACCGCTGGCAGTAGGTATGGCATTGGCATCCAAAAAACAAAACCAGCCCAGTTTAACCTGTTGTTTTTTTGGAGAGGGGGCAATTGCCGAGGGGGAATTCCATGAATCGATGAACTTGGCGGCCTTGTGGAAGGTGCCAGTACTTTTCCTTTGTGAAAACAATCTATACGGCATGGGGACGGCACTCCGTTTTTCTCATTCGGTCCCCGAAGTCGAAAAAAAGGAGCTGCATACGGTGTGGAATCAGCTGCTGTTAACGGAATGGACGTGTTGGAAGTACGGCAAGCCGCCAAGAAGGCTGTAGCTTATATTAGGTCAACAGGAAAACCCTATTTCTTGGTTTGCAATACCTATCGTTTCAGGGCGCACTCGATGTTCGATGCCGAACTGTACCGGGAAAAAGCGGAAGTTGAAGTATGGAAAGAACGCGATCCTATTCCTGAATTGGCGAATGACCTATTAAAAAAAGGCCTGGTTGCCCAGACCGCTATCGATAACATTGAGAAAAAGGTAAAAGCCGAGGTACAAAAAGCCGTTGACTTCGCGGAAGCGGGAACCTTTGAACCCCTAGAAGATCTAACAAAATTCGTTTACAGCAAGTAGCCATGGAGAATACACAAACCTTAAGGATGACCTACAGGGAAGCACTAAAACAGGGGCTTCGCGAAGCCTTGATCAATGATGAAAAGGTTTTTTTGATGGGCGAGGATGTAGGACGTTATGGGGGAGCCTTCGCGGTAAGCAAAGGCTTTCTTGAGGAATTTGGGGAAGACCGAATTATGGACGTTCCCTTATCGGAATCTGGTTTTGTAGGCGCAGGTATAGGAGCTTCCCTAGGTGGAATGCGCCCAATCGTTGAAGTTATGACGGTTAACTTTAGTTTACTCGCACTGGATCAGATTATAAACAATGCCGCTACGCTGTTACATATGTCCGGGGGCAGATCAACGTACCTGTGGTAATCCGAATGAATTCCGGAATAGGCAACCAACTTGCGGCCCAGCATTCGCATAGTTGGGAACCTTTTTATGCACATGTTCCCGGATTAAAAGTAATTTCTGCCGGAACACATGAAGATGCCAGGGGAATGCTCGCGACCGCCCTTGAGAGCTCTGATCCCGTCATCATTTTCGAATATACCTCACTACTCAATACCCAATCGGAAATTCCATTGAACTCGGGTCCGGTGGATATTGACAAGGCCAAAATACGGAGAGCAGGAAAAGACCTATCGATCATAACCTATGGCCCCGGGGTATACAAAGCATTGGCGGCGGCCAAAGAATTGGCCTCATCAGGAATTGATGTGGAAGTATTGGATCTTCGTGTGCTCAATCCTATCGATAATGAGACGATTATGGATTCCGTAGCTAAAACCCATCGGGTTTTGGTAGTGGAAGAAGCCTGGCGATCAGTCAGTATATCATCCGAAATCATCTCACGAATAATGGAACATTCCTTTTATGAATTGGACATGCCCATACAGCGCCTTTGCGGCATAGAGGTGCCCATTCCGTACGCCAAACACATGGAGGATGCTTCGATTCCCCAACAGCAAGATATCGTCGACACGATTTTAAAAATGATGCAGCATGATCGAGTTTAATATGCCCAGTTTAGGTGCTGATATGGAAGATGGAACGCTTGTAGAATGGCGGGTTAAGCCCGGCGATAAAGTACAACGCGGAGATATCGTGGCAGATGTGGATACCCAAAAGGGATTGATTGAAATAGAGGTCTTCGATGAAGGAATCATTGAGGAACTGATAATCAAGGAAGGGGAAAAAGTCCCTGTTGGTACCCTAATGGCACTGATTATTCCAGAAGGAGATTCCGAATCGAGCGAGGAGAAAACCGAAACAGCTGGGAAAAAGAAAAAATTGGTGGAAGTTGAAAGAGAAGCGGTCATCACACCGCCAAAAGAGAAGGTAAAGCAATCATCGGATCGAGTAAAAATTTCTCCCTTGGCAAGGAAAATGGCAGAGGAAAACGGAATTGACATATCAACCTTAAAAGGAACAGGACCAGAAGGGAGCATCACAAAAAAGGATGTTGAGGAGGCCGATGCCTTGAAAAAGACGCCGCAAGCGCAGAAAGCGATACACGAAAACAAGAAAGATACAATGCTCCATGGCGTACGCTCTGCCATTGCCTCGGCCATGAGCAAATCGAACCGGGAGATTCCTCACTTTTATATGGAAACGAAAATCGACATGTCCAAAGCATTGGCGTGGTTACAAGAGACCAATAGGAAAAGGGAGGTAAAGGATAGATTGCTATATGTTGTTCTGTTGATAAAAGCTATGGCAAAGGCCCTTGAGAAGGTGCCGGAAGTCAATGCTTATTGGGAAAACGGTCTGCATTTGAAGGAAGCGATAAACATTGGGTTTGCCGTTTCCCTGAGGAAAGGCGGTGTGGTTATTCCGGCGATACATGGTGCCAAAGAAAAAACATTGACCGAATTAATGACGGTACTCAACGATTTGATCCCGCGCGCCAAAGCATTGAAATTACGGAGTTCAGAACTAAGCGAATCGACCATTACTCTGACCAATATCGGGGAAGGAAATGTAGCCACTGTTTTTGGGGTAATTTATCCCCCACAAGTTGCCATAGTAGGATGCGGTTCGATAATCGACGAGGCATGGGCCGAAAATGGCTCGCTCAGTTCCCGTCCCGTTATTCATATTACCTTGGCCGCTGACCATAGGGCGATTGACGGTTATCTAGGGCGCCAATTTTTAACTGCAATGAAAGACCATCTTCAAAATCCTGAAATGCTATGAGAGAAGGGGAAATAAAAACCGTTATTTTTCAACTGCTGGCAAAAATAGCACCGGATGAAGACTCCGAAACATTGGAAATGAACAGCAATATAAGGGATACGCTCGGTATCGACTCCTTTGATTTTTTGCAATTCATCATCGGTCTCGATGAGGAACTGGGGATCAAAACCCCTGAAGAGGATTATGGTAAAATGACGACACTCGAAGCTTTGATTACCTACATTAAATCCGTAGAACAACAACAGTCAAAATAATTTACACTCTTACTAAGGTCATATCAAGTAGAAAATTGAAGAATAAAGAGATTCTCGTCGACCACAACTCAGTCTTAAATTATGGACAATGCACCATCCGATTCCCATCGGGCCTTAGTTCCAAACTGCGCACATTCCCTATTTAAAATCTGATACATCCAGTTATCATCCTTTTTATTCGGTAGTGATATTTGGAGTTTTTCATTTTGGTTGGGACCATTTTCAAAGAAACCATTTTTAAGTCCTCTACTATTCACTTTTTTTGTTTGACCAATGCGGCTCCCTTCATTTGTCCTTGATACTTGTAAAGATGCCAGTGTTTGTCGTACAGTCAGAAGATATCCATTAAATGCGATGGTTTCTTCAATGAAGTTATTCTTTCTTAACCTCCATGATGCCGAACATGTTGCCTTCAGTATCCTTACATCCAGCGATAAACCCGATGTTGGGGATGGCCGACTTGGGCTCAACGATTTCCCCGCCGAGTTCCCTTACTTTGGCGATAGCCTCATCGATGGAATCCACCTCTATAAAATTGGTGATTTGTTGATAGGCCTTTTCCCTTTTGGCGATACCGCCGCCAATACCTTTTTTTCCAGTCTTTGCAAGAGTCTCAATAAGGTAGTACTCCGAAGGACCGGTAGGAAATTTTTTGATTTTCCATCCAAATAGTTTTTCGTAAAAATTTTTCGCCCTTAGAACGTCGTCCGCCGAAATATCGAAATGTATTATTGAAGCCATTTTGAATTGTTTTTAATGTTGATCATTCTATTTTAATTCTTAATTTATTGGTCGGAACCTACAGTAACCGTAGCATTTCCTTCTCCCACCATTACAACTACCGTCAATTTTCCTTTTTCAGCGGTGAGGTGGCCTCCGGTTCCAGCTGTAGTAGTATAATTAATCTTAAAGCCTTCGGTCTCCAGTTCTTCTTTGTATTTCTGTAAAGCAGTTTGGGGCACATCTTCAAAGATGACCACCCAGTTTTTGTTATCGTCCATTTCATGAGTCGTGACGCTAATTACTTTGCCCTCCTTAAATTCGGGAACGTCGGAAGGAAGCTCCTTGGGCCAACTATGGATGGTAGCATCGGTAGTAAACGTTCCCTCATCGGTCTCGATGACCATTTTCTCATCATCGATGTCAATATTGGCATCATCGCCCATTGACTTTTCTATGATTTTTTCACTAGTCTTTTCGGCAGCTCTTTTACAGGAATGGAATACCGCCGTAATGGTAAATGCAAGCAATACCACACCCATCTGCTTCACACCTATTATGATAGACTTTCTCATCGGATATTTTTTTAGATTGAAAACTTTTTATCATCTAGAGCAGGACAAAGCCCTACGATTATGGTATCAAAAGTATCATGTGGACATAACCGCTACAATGATGTAGGTCATCCCGACCGACTGACAGATATCATTGTGGTACGACAGCGTTTTGTGGACTTTTATAGGAATCTTTCTCCCTTAGAAAAAATGATGGGCACTGCCAACAACTTGATATTCGCCTTGGATTCCAGTAAGGAGTTTGGCCAAAAGGCTGCGGAAGCGATAGGCTTGACCTTGAGTGACCATGAGGAACGAGATTTCCCCGAAGGGGAACATAAGATACGTTCCTTGGTCAATGTACGTAACAAGAGTGTGTACATTATATACAGTCTTTATGGTGAACCCGAACTTACGGTCAATGACAAACTCTGCCGGCTGTTGTTCTTTATTGGTTCATTAAAAGATGCAGGAGCATCAGAGGTGACGGTAATCGCTCCTTATTTGTGCTATTCCCGAAAAGACAGGAAGACCAAGAGCCATGACCCGATTACAACCCAATATGTCGCCCGCTTACTTGAAACTATGGGTACAAACAAGTTAGTGACCTTGGATGTGCATAACGTACAGGCCTTTGAAAATGCGTTCCGCATTCCTACAATACATTTGGAGGCCAAGGTTTCTTTTGCGTCGCATTTCGCTCCACTACTAAAAAATCAAGAAACGGTGGTCTTATCGCCGGATAGTGGAGGGATAAAACGTGCCATGGCATTTGCCCAAACACTAGAAAATGAAATGGAAAAACCGATTCCAGTCGCAGTAATGCACAAAACCAGGAGCGAGGGAATCGTAGGGGGCACCGAGATGATTTTTGGTGATGTTCATGCCAAAACCGTAATCATAATAGATGACCTCATCAGTTCGGGTACTACCCTGTTACGAGCGGCAAAGGCCTGTAAACAAGCTGGATCAAATAAAGTATTTGCAACTGTGACGCATGGTGTTTTTTCAGCAGGGGCGAATGAAACACTAAAAGATCTAGCATTGGACAAAGTTGTCATTACCAACAGTATTCCTCCTACTCGGCTGGAAAAGGAAATCGTAGAACAGAAAGTTGAGATTATTGATGTTGCGCCTTTAGTAGGGGAACTGATTCTTGAACTAATGGTTTAGCTGGCGGATTTCCCAGCCTTGAACCGGTGTATATTTCAATTTCAAACCCATCCGTAGGTTATATAGATATTGTACTATTATTTACTTATGTACCACAAAATAACTATTCAACAAATCACGTTTATTATATACCAATTCTTCATTGGTTTCTGTTGAGATGACCAAAAGACCTACGGCCTTACAAATGGCATGTCCTGCAGCTGTGTCCCATTCCATTGTCGGTGCAAGTCTTGGATAAATATCTGCTTTACCTTCGGCAACAAGACAGAACTTCAATGAACTTCCCTTGGTAACGATGTCTATTTTCTTATAATTACCTTTTTGCTCTTCGATGAAACTCCGCGTTAGATCATTCATATGTGATTTGCTTACAACGACCCTAAGTAAATCTTCAGAATCGGGAGTTGGGGAAATAAGATCATGATCTTTGAAAAATGGCCTATTCGATTCATGTTCATTATCCAATAGGGTTTTATATGCTTTACCTATTACAACATCGGCGTAGTAGAGTTCTCTTGAAACTGGGACATAAATAACCCCCAAAAACTGGAATGCCATCTTCTACCATGGCTATATTCACTGTAAATTCGCCATTTCTTTTGATAAATTCCTTTGTGCCATCCAAGGGATCTACGATCCAACAGGTTTTCCATTGCTTTCGTACCGAAAATGGCATGTTCTTAATTTCTTCTCCAATAATGGGGATTTTTGTGGTTTCCAAATAGGTGTTGATTACATCATTAGATGCTATATCGGCTTCGGTCAAAGCCGATTTATCCTCTTTCATATCTACTTTAAACTCATCTTCATAAATTTTCAGTATTACTTTTCCGGCCTCAATCGCCGCTTGAATGGAGATATTTAGATAATCGTTCACAAAATGCTATTATTAGTTCATAGGTTGATTAATGTAGAAAAAAGTTGATATTTCTATCCTTGTCAAATTTCAAATAATTGCAAATAGCCGTAATCTTTGAAACCTTTTTTTAGGATAACTTCGAAGCAAAACCTAAAGCCGTTCGAAGTCAAGAACAGAATTCAGAAGACCTTTGAACGTTCTGCCAATCTTGAAGCCAAAGGTATACGGGTACAGGTTGATGGGCGTACGGTGCAATTGAAAAGTAGGGTACATTCCCATAAGGAGAAAGAAATAGCGGCAAAAGCTGCATATAAGGCTCCGGGAGTAAATAAAGTGGTGAATGATATCGTCGTACAATTATACCCTGAATTTGTATAAATAGCATATTTGGCAGGGCTTTTCAGGAAAATGCAATGCCCTCAAACCAACCTATTTATATGGACGCGATTAGGTTTTAGCCAAAGGGCATTCTTTACCTGAAAAATGTTTAAGCAATCTGTACTTTTTTTGGAGGCAATTTTTTGGCCTCTTCTTTTTTGGCCAGTTTAAAACTCAAGATGCCGTCGTTGTACTTGGCCTTGATTTCCTCCTGCTTTACGCTTTCTGGCAACTGTAGCGAACGCTCAAAAGAATTGTAGCTAAACTCGCGACGTGTGTAGTTGTCTTCCTTTTCCTCTTCGGAATATTCTTTTTCGGCCTTGATGTTAAGGCATCCGTCGTCGATGGTTACCTCGAAATCTTTTTTGGCGAAGCCCGGGGCGGCGAGCTCAATTTCGAAATTATCATCGTTTTCTTTGATGTTCAGGGCAGGTTCGCCGTTTTTACCGTTCCAAAAAGTGCTGGGCACCATATTCCTGACCCATCTTCGGCTATCGAAAAAATCATCCATGTCAAAAAAATCTTGGGTAATCAGGTTTCCAAAAGGTCTTCTTCTTTTAAATTTTACAAGTGACATATTTTTATATTTTTTAGATTAAACAATTGTTTAAATATGACCCGAAGGTATAGCGGGTAAAGCAACCGTAAAATGATTTGGGTCAGTCCACAATACTCAAAAAGCGGTATTTCAGAAATCAGCCTAATAGAAATGTTCCTCAATGGGGATGATCCGTTCGAATTCGGAACAGGAGGTATCGAACAGTAAACCACGATCTAAGATGCGTCCAAACTGCTCGGCAGTTGGTGTAATATAAATCTGCGTACTTTCTGAATCGCGCTCCGATAACATTTTTATAGGAGTGACGGAATCCAATTGAGCGAAATTTTCAGGGATTTCCGCCCGTGCGAGCGAAAGTATTCCGGCACCTTTATGGGAAGCTACCAAAACGGCCCATGCATTTTCATCTAATTTGGTATTCAATATCAGATGCCCTTTAAAGGGTTTTAGAATTTGTTCCTTCGCAATTGAAAAAATCGTATCTCGCATAACAACTTTTGAAATGATTGTATCGCCTTTTTCCTCAATTGGAAAAGAACTTCCCAAATCATTGACATATAGTCTTCCATTTTGAAGCTCTAGGTCATTGCTTGAATCAATTTCTGCTTTGGTAAGTTTTATCAGAAACTCCTTCCGTTTTATAAATGTCCGGTCATCAATGAACAAGGAGGCACTATCTACTTTACACCAATAGATGCCATGATATTCCCGGGGAATGGTCGATAAGGGTTTTGTATCCGCTGGTTGAGGCTCGCCAAAGACCACGGGTGGTTGGCAGGAAGTGAATATTCCGACACAAAGAACAGTAATGATGAAATGAGTGAGATTCATTTTTGCTTGAGTCATTATAGATTTTCCCTTTTATTAGAATTAGATTTTTACTGTTATGAAGATAAATGGGAAAATCTTTTTGGGAAATGACCTGCATCAGTATCGTATTGGCATACGGAAGAAGTTTTACTACAACTTGCAGGATAACTCTAATGATATATTGACTTTACCGGTCTTTATTCATGGTTCTAAATAATTAGTATCCAGAAGAGAGTCAAAAGAAGGTAAAATTTGATCTGACTACAACTTCTCCCCAAAAGCCAGATCACCGGCATCGCCAATTCCGGGAAGAATATAGCCCTTACTGTTCAGTTCCGTGTCAATAGCGGCAATCCATAAATGTGTGTTTTTTGGAAAAACATTTTTCACATGCTCGATACCGCTCTTAGAACCGATGACCGACATGATATGTATTTGGTTTGGCGTACCATGCTCTTTTAGTGCCTTCAGCACGTTTTCGAGCGTTTTTCCGGTCGCTAACATGGGGTCTGTCAACACCAAGGTTTTGCCCTCCAAAGAAGGAGCGGCAAAATATTTCACAATAACTTCAAAGGCATCTTCATCGCCGCGATGATGTCGATAGGCTGAAATAAAGGCGTTTTCTGCACCGTCAAAATAATTCAACATTCCCTGGTGTAAGGGAAGTTCGGCACGTAAAACGGAACATAGTACCATTTGTCATTGAGCAACGACATTTCTTTAGTACCGAAAGGTGTTTGTACCACTTTGCTTTGATAATTCAGAGATTTACTCATTTCGTAGCTCAAGATTTCACCGATACGCCCGATATTCCGGCGAAACCGCATAGCGTCTTTTTGGATATTGGCATCCCTGATTTCAGAAATGAACTGATTTAAAAGCGAATTTCCTTCGCCAAAGTGGTGGATGGTCATTTGAAAATGATTTGTATTATAGATAGCATTAAACAAGGTATTGGAATTTCTATAAAAAATCCGCTTAAAAGTAAAAATCCGGTATTCAAAAATGAATGACATTAATCATCAATAAAAAAGCCGACTCCAAAAAGTCGACTTTTCCTTTGTACAGGCGGAGAGACTCGAACTCTCACACCTTGGGCGCTAGACCCTAAGATTTAGGGTTTATTCTTTAGTGTAATATCACTGGGAAAGGATATGGTCTTAGGTTCTCGCGTTTTTGTTATGATGAGAAGAAATTAATAATCGGTAAAAGGTTCTTTGGCATGCGCCTCAAGATATTCGTTAATAGAATCGCGGTCGTAAAGAATGTGCTTCCTTTGGGGCTGCGAATACCTTATTTGGCCTTCATCACGCATTTTTTGAAGGGTGGTATCCGATTTTATTCGCAATAACCGCTTGGCCTCTTTTTTGTCGATCCATTTATCGGAAGTATTCATGTCCATTTGGGATTGGACATACTTGAACATCCTATCCAATAGGTTATCAAAAGCTTTTTCTTCGATGCAGATAACGTTCATAGATGTCAATATAGCAAATGATTTCTAGTCTTTCCAAATCTGAAAACACATGATAATAGATGAAAAGAAGATTGCACGATAATCGCGCTTAGCAATGAAAATTGTAAATAAATAGTGAACTATTGTGATCTTAGTACTAGTCTTGCATTAGGTATCACAAAATGTGATACCTCAAAACATAGTGGTTTTGTCCATTGCCGAAAGAACACCTATGTGTTTTCAAAATCGACCAATTATTGGGAGATGAAATAGTTCCGCTTGAGACTTGACCGGAATGGCATTTTAGTTTCTTAGACAAATACGCTTATACTAATTTCTTTGCTATCGGCTTTCCCTGTAAGCCAGCATCTACGAGGTAGGCCATAAATTTGGTGAAAGGTTCGATATCATTTTCAACACTCGCACTTTCAAGGGAGTTCATGTAGGTATCTCTTTCTTCTATTGGGATTACTGTCCAAGGATACCCTCCGGATACGAGCATCGTATTCAACAAGAAACGCCCCATGCGACCATTACCATCCATATAGGGATGTATGTACACAAAGAAAAAGTGACCCAATACCGCACGTACGCTAGCTTCTTTTTCAGATGCCAGCAACTCAAAGAGTAAGGGCATTACATCCCGTACACCGTGCACATTGATCGGGGTATGTTTAGACCGGCCAATATAGACCTGAGCATTTCGGTACCCTGCTAAATCCGAAGGTTTTAACATTCCCGTGGTAATGCTTGGGCCAAATAATTCCCTATACCAATCGCCGTGGTCTTCATCTGTGACCTTCCCTGGATTCTCTCCTTCGAAAATTCGCTGAATACTTTTCTTGACCGCGTTGAATGCCAACCAGTACCCCCTAGCGGCCATGGCATCTTTTTGTTTCAAGTCCGCTTCATTATCTTCCGGATTCCATTTTCCACTTCGAACGCGCTCTATCAGTTCCGGAGTTACCTTATATTTTTCAATGGATAACGAATGATAGGCATCGGTTACATAGATTTCATCGATTTTTTCCATGTACGATTTCAAGTCCTTCGGAATGCCCGGAGCTTTCGGAAAGGCTGCAATTACAACTTCCCTCATTTCTTGCCACATCAATTTTATTCTATTTACATACGGAGATCGTTCTCTTGGGTCCAATTTTATCGGAGACGGTTCTTTGAACGGATCCGTTTCCCTGACATCATATCCGGCAGCTGTCATTGTTTTTGAAATCTCGTCTGCAATTTTATCTTGTCCCAGATTTCGATACGCGCCGACCAGTCTTCCTGCAATAGTGGAGTGTCCTCCTTCCAGTAAAATTGGTAACAGTTCGGATGCGTCACGTATCATCATAAGTGCGGTTCTTGAATCAATGGATTGTTTCGTGAATATTGACGGAGTACTATGCACTATGGAAGAAGCCAGACTAACAATTCGTATTCCGTTACGGGTTTCAATTTCAGCTACATCTGGCAAGGGCGATTTCATAACGAATATCGAAGTGCCGAACAATAAATTTGTAACTGAATTGTTGCCTTTCGTAGACCTTATAATCAATTGCCCCGGCACAACATTGTTTCCGGCATGGAACATCAAGGATTGCTCCGCTGAAATACAGTAATCCTCTCCGTAACGATCTTGTAAATATCTTGCGGAAAAGTCCCAGAAAGAGGTAAACCAAGAAGTACTGTCGCCTTGTTGTTCGTCATGCGGTGTGCCGATGTACCATCCTTTAACTACTTCCTTTATAAATCCGTTTTTAATCAATCTTTCTTTATGTACCCTAGACAGATTATCAGCCTTTATAGCAACGAGGCCGGAATCTTGAAGTGCTTTGAGTCTTTCCAATGATTCCGCTAACTTTTCTCCAGGTGTCGCCATTTTTTTAATTTATCTTTAGAAATATAATATTCCCCAATTTTAAAGTGCGGTCTACTTCGGATACCGTACATCATTTATTAATCGATGCTGTGCTTATATTATTACTAAAAGCTGTGCATTAATTATTAATTAGTGCTGTGTTAAAATTATTAATTAGTGCTAATTTAGGAAATATTAATAACCCAACCTGTAAATCTCCCTTATTTTTATAAAATTTCAGTAACCTTTTTAAGAATTCAAAACAGCATCTAATGCATCATCGGCATCTTTATGGATAAAATTTGCCTGATACATGATTGTTGTCTTTAAATCACTGTGGCGATAGAGTTTTTGAAGCATTAAGGGAGAAATGGCATCCCCTGCTATATTGCCAAAGGAATGGCGGGCAATATGGTTGGATAAGTTTTTGGTAATCCCACTTTTTTCGGCCAGTTGCTTAAGGTATTTGTTAAGTACGGCGATTCCATTGCGAGTCTTTACAAATATGTCCCGCTTGCTATTGGGATTTGCTTTTTTCAAATAGGGAAAAATATAATCATCCTGTGACTGGCGGGACGGTCGATAACAAGCTAATATCCCTTCTGCCTGCTCTGGAATTTTCAGGCTCAATGGCTTTTCATTCTTGTTCATGGTATAATAAAGACGGCCATCCATCAAATCTGACCATTTCATTTGCAGCACATCTGATATACGGATTCCTGCAAAATAGAAAGAGAACAGCCATACATTTCGGGTATGCCATACCGGGCTGTCTTCCTCCAATTCCACATTTTCAATGCGTTCAATCTCTTCCCTCGTTAAACCGATTTTTTGTGTTGGTTTTATTCGTATGCGCTCTTTTTCTCCCGCAAAAGGATAGTGTTTGGCTTCAACGATACCTTCCTTTATGGCCGCATTGAACAGCGTGCGAATATAAATGAGGTGATTGGTAACGGTTCTGGTCTTATGTTCCAAATAAGAGATGCAGAACACCTTGAAATTGCTCAAAAAGGCTTCGTTAATATCTTCAAAGTAAAGTGAGGTTTCTTTATCAAATTCGCTCTTTACATGGTCCAAGAAATTATATCCAAACTTTCGGGACTGCCCTACTCGATTTCTTCGTCGCTCCTTAATTCCGTCGATGACTTGTTGCCGTTCCTCAAATCGGTTCCACTTCAAAAACTCACGGACGTTAAACAACATGGAAAGCTCCCCCTTACAAGTGGAAAATTTGCCTGACTGAAATCTGCTCATGACCCTCTCGGCCCCAAATTGGAAGAAGGAAACTGTTCGGCCTTTATGCTTTGCCTTATTCTTAATTTGTTTACTGGAAATGAATTCTTTTGAGCCTTCGGCTTCCAGAGCGATACTATCGACCTCGGTCAACTTTTTTAACAGAAAATTGTTCAGCCTTGCAGAATTAGGGTGAGATTTTTTAACCTTACTCAAATTTTTGTCCCAATCCTTCTCCAAAATATATTTGCCGGTGAAAATATATCTAGTTTTTCTATTTTGAGTAATTCGAATGGCCAATGGAAAAGTGCCGTCCTTTTTTTTATCATGTTTCCAAAGTACTATCTTTATCGAGGCCATTTCGCTAAAATATTTCCTCTAAATATACGGCAACCTACACATTTTACCTAAAACATACCTAAAACATTTTGGGGTTTTTTATGGTTTTACCTGTTTTAACATAAAATATAAGTATTTGATTATCAATTATATCAATACATATGAAACCATATAAAACCAGTATTATTGCGACTCATAACCCGAAGGTCGCTGGTTCGAGTCCAGTCCCCGCTACTACTAAAAAACCTTCCAGAAAACTGGAAGGTTTTTTCTTTTATGAAAACAATGGTAGAGGATTTTTGATAGCGGCATTAAAAATCTATTTCACTATTTCATCAATTCGGTCAGGCCATCTAAATGGAAGGCCAAGCCACAGGCTACTATTGTACTAACCAAATAGCACATAAAAAAGTAAATCGCCCTACCCTGAAAGCACCTATTTTCCACTATTTTCTTTTCGAGATTTTCCCTTTCTTTCCAACTGCTTACCGGAATCTGAGAGAAGCCCAAATATAGCAGTGACATTAACCAAAAAGATTGGCCAATTACGAATAATAAGAATACAAGACTTGAAAATATCGGAAAGAAATAAAATACGTCGACATACGTACCAAAACAAATAGTTGTAAATAATTTAGAAACCGGCAGTGCAGAAATAAGAAGAGCCAAAATACCTAGATTAAATAAATACTCATTTCGAATGATTGTGCTTGTTTTTTCTGTGATTTTCATAATTTTAGTTTTAAAAGTTTTTTCTTAAACGAATTAATCAGAAGATAATACTAAGTGCTACTTTTTTTAACCAAGGATAATTGAAAAAGAAAGTTGGCTACCTTTACGTATGACTCAAAATCTGTTTGACGAATTTGACGAAGTCTCTTCCAAGGCTTGGAAGCAAAAAATACAGTATGAGCTAAAAGGTGCGGATTATAATGAAACGTTGGTATGGGAATCTCTCGAAGGCATTAAGATAAAACCCTTTTATCATAACGATGACCTTGATAATGTAGCGCTTCCCAAAAAAGTAGTTTCCAAGGTTTGGAAAATAGGACATGAAATCTTCGTAGGAAATCCTGAAAAGGCAAATCAAAAAGCACTCGATGTACTACAGAGAGGGGCTGAAAGTTTAATTTTCAATATTCCTTCGGAAAATATTAATATCGAAAATCTACTTTTTGGAATCGATTTAGCATCCGTTCCTTTACACTTTAACCTTCAATTTCTTTCGGAGGAATTTGCCAAGCAACTTTTGGAGTTGACCAAAATTTCCAAGACCGAAATCCATTTACATATGGATATTATCGGCAATCTAGCCCGAACCGGAAATTGGTTTTTTGATTTGAAGAAAGACCATACGATTTCAGAAGCGATCGTTTCCCAATTTGAGCCTTCAAAGGCTACTACAGTTTTGAGCATTGATGTGGCCCTTTATCAGAATGCCGGGGCGAATATCGTGCAACAATTGGCCTATGCCATGGCACACGCCAATGAATATTTGAACCATGGTTTGTTCGAGAAATTGCAAAGTCCGGTGTTTAAGGTTTCCATAGGTCCCAACTACTTTTTTGAAATCGCCAAACTTAGAGCGTTGCGCATTTTATGGCGAACACTGGCGGGGGAATATCGCATATCGAACGATTGTCATATTCTTGCCACCCCGTCAAAACGGAATAAGACCTTGTACGATTATAATGTCAACATGCTCCGCACCACATCCGAATGCATGTCCGCTATTTTAGGAGGCGCCGATACCATAAACAATCTACGATACGATGCCATCTACCATAAAGACAATGAATTTGGGGAACGGATTGCGCGAAACCAATTGTTGATCATGAAAAATGAAAGTTATTTTGACAAAGTGGGCAATCCTGCAGATGGTGCATATTATATAGAGACCTTGACATCTCAATTAGCCGAAAAGGCACTGGATCTTTTCAAAAGTATTGAAAGTGGAGGTGGTTTTTTAAAGCAATTAAAAGAACATACGATTCAGAAAAAAATAAAGGAAAGTGCCCAAAAGGAACAACTCCTATTTGACCAAAAAAAGGAAATACTAGTAGGCACCAACGCCTACCAAAATGCTGATGATGGCATGAAGGGCGCAACGGAACTCTACCCTTTTGTGAAAATCGATAAACGTAAAACCCTAATCGAGCCCATTCTTGAAAAAAGATTGGCCGAGGTATTGGAACAAGAACGGTTGAGCGATGAGTAGAAAGGATTTACAGCATATTTCCATAAAGAATTCAGAATTCAGGATTCAGAATCCAGAATTGGAGTCCGGTTCCTTTGAAACCGCCGAGGGTATTGCACTAAAAAAAATATTTGGTCAAAATGATATCGAGAAATTAGAACACCTCAACTTTGTGGCAGGTTTTCCTCCCTTTCTCAGAGGGCCATACTCAACCATGTACGTTCGCCGACCTTGGACGATACGGCAATATGCCGGATTTTCTACCGCTGAAGAAAGCAACGCTTTTTACAGAAGAAATCTGGCCGCAGGTCAAAAAGGGCTTTCTGTGGCCTTTGATCTACCCACACACCGAGGTTACGACAGCGACCATGAGCGCGTCACCGGTGATGTGGGAAAAGCCGGGGTAGCCATTGATTCGGTCGAGGATATGAAAATTCTTTTTGAGGGAATTCCTCTGGATGAAATGTCCGTTTCCATGACCATGAACGGAGCCGTTTTGCCCATTATGGCCTTCTATATCGTCGCGGCCGAAGAGCAAGGTGTACCGCCGGAGAAATTGGCCGGAACCATACAGAACGATATTTTAAAGGAATTTATGGTGCGTAACACCTATATATATCCGCCCGGACCATCCATGCAAATCGTTTCCGATATTTTCGAGTATACCAGTAAAAATATGCCCAAATTCAATAGTATCAGTATCTCGGGTTACCACATGCACGAGGCCGGCGCCACTGCGGATATCGAACTCGCCTATACGCTCGCCGATGGTCTGGAATATATTAGAACAGGACTAAAAGCAGGAATGGATATTGACAGTTTTGCTCCTAGGCTATCCTTTTTTTGGGGCATAGGTATGAACCATTTTATGGAAATTGCCAAACTTCGTGCGGGAAGGATGTTATGGGCCAAATTGGTCAAACAGTTCGACCCTAAGAACGAAAAATCGTTGATGCTGCGAACCCATTCCCAGACCAGTGGGTGGAGCCTTACCGAACAAGACCCTTTCAACAATGTGGCCAGAACTACGATCGAGGCCATGTCGGCCGTTTTCGGGGGTACCCAAAGCCTTCATACAAATGCTTTGGATGAAGCTATCGCACTACCTACTGACTTTTCGGCCCGAATCGCTAGAAACACACAGCTTTTCTTACAGCATGAAATTAAAGTCACCAAAACCGTAGACCCATGGGCCGGAAGTTTTTATGTAGATCGTCTTACCCATGAACTGGCCCAAAAGGCGTGGAAGCTTATCGAAGAGGTCGAGACGCTCGGTGGTATGACAAAGGCCATAGAGGCAGGCATTCCCAAAATGCGCATTGAAGAAGCCGCAGCAAAAAAACAAGCGCGAATCGACAGTGGTCGAGATGTCATCGTCGGCGTTAATAAATTTCAATTGGAAGAAGAAGATGCCTTACAAATCTTGGAGGTCGATAACCAAGAAGTGCGACGGCAACAAATAAAACGTCTGGAAACGGTACGAAATAAACGTAATCAACGTAGTTCGGAAAACGCTCTACAGCAATTAGAAGCTGCAGCGATGCAAAAAGTGAAATCCAACCAAAACGAAACGGATCCAACTAAAAATTTACTAGCTTTAGCCGTAAAGGCGGCTCGCGAAAGGGCAACGTTAGGGGAAATCAGTAAAGCTTTGGAAAATGCCTTCGGAAGGCATACAGCAAACATTCAATCTATTTCAGGGGTGTACTCAAAAGAAATAAAGAACGACAAAAGTTTTAAAAAAGCTAGACAATTAGCGGATCAATTTGCCGAACAAGATGGTCGTAGACCTCGCATTATGATCGCTAAAATGGGACAAGATGGTCACGACCGCGGAGCCAAGGTTGTAGCAACCGGGTACGCCGACCTAGGTTTTGACGTCGATATTGGCCCCTTGTTTCAAACTCCCGCCGAAGCGGCAAAACAGGCTGTTGAAAACGATGTTCATATACTCGGTGTTTCCTCACTTGCCGGCGGACATAAAACCCTAGTGCCGGAAGTTATCAAAGAACTTAAAAAATATGGAAGGGAAGACATCATGGTCATTGTTGGTGGTGTGATTCCCAAGCAAGATTACAAATTCTTGTTCGACAATGGTACGGCCGCAATATTCGGACCTGGCTCCAAAATTCCGGATGCCGCCATCCAGATATTGGAAATTCTTATGGATGACTGATGTATTCCAAAGGATTGAAATGAATCAAATGCTTCCACAATTTCATAGTTTTTCCCCTTTCGGAAACTATAATTTTTAATACATTTGCACCCACATTTAAAAAACGGTCGCGTAGCTCAGCTGGATAGAGCATCTGCCTTCTAAGCAGACGGTCACAGGTTCGAATCCTGTCGCGATCACTTAAAACGTAAAGTCCATCACTCAAAGTGTTGGATTTTTTGTTTACATAGAAGAACGCCTTATCGAACACTTTTGCCCAATCCCCTTCATTTCTACCTCTAACCATATCTTTCTTCAAATCCTTAAATCGATTGACTATATTGGTACTTGAATAAACAGCTACTGGCGATGAGCACCTTTTTATGGGTTTTATATTTAGGGGTGACGCTGTGGAGTCTTATCAGCATAATACTACACGGCAGCAGACCAACAAAGTCGTTAAGTTGGTTATTGGCGATTCTTTTGCTTCCGTTTGCCGGACCATTACTGTATTACTTATTTGGAGTGAATCGTAGAAAGTTCAAATTTTTCAGGTTACGGCAAACCGAAAAAAGAAAGCTTTATGACGAAACCTATAAAGAACTTCAAAGCCAAAAAACCAAGGTCGAATTTGAATCCATGAAGGAAAGAAAACTGGCCGAACTTATTCGCAACAATACACTATTAGCTCCTTACGATGGCAATCGGGCAACTGTTCTTAATGGTGGAAAGGAAACTTTTGAAAGTATTTTCGAGGCTTTGGAGAAAGTCGAAAAATTCATCCATTTACAATATTATATTTTTTCGGAAGGAGAATTAACTGCACGGTTTCGTGAAATATTCAAGCGCAAACTGGCAGAAGGAGTTGAAGTACGGCTTATCTATGATTCATTCGGTAGTTTTTCGTTTCGTGGAAAAACTATTAAACGCTTTAAGGATATAGGCGTGAAAGCCTTTCCCATGATGCCTATTCGTTTCGGCAATCTTTTGTTCACGCTGAATTATCGAAATCACAGAAAAATTTTGATCATCGACGGAAAAGTTGGTTTTACGGGCGGGGTAAATGTTTCCGACAAATACATCAAGCCTATTTCAGACCTTGGGGTTTGGGAGGACCTTCATGTGAAATTGGAAGGCCCCGTAGTCAATAGTTTACATCGAATCTTTATAAAAGATTATCATTTCGCCAGTAAAGAAGAACTTTTATTGACCGAAAAGTACATTCCACAAATAAATCCGGCAGGAAACCATAAAGTACAAATTGTAGCAGCCGGTCCCGATTCAAAACAGCCGGCCATCATGCAGCAATATATCAGTATGATAGGTTTGGCAGAAAAAAGAATCTGCATCGCCAACCCCTATTTTATTCCTGGCACCGCGGTACTCCAGGCCATAAAGATTGCCGCATTAAGTGGTACCGAAGTTCGACTTATAATTCCTGAAAAATCGGATTCCCGTATGGCCAAATTCAGTATGTTCTCACGCCTAGAACCTCTTCTAGAAGTAGGTGTGAAGATTTATTTGCGGCCTGATTTTTCGCATAGTAAAATGATATTGATCGATGGTGAGATTGCCTCCATTGGTTCCGGTAATTTCGATTATCGAAGCTTTGAGCATAACTTTGAGACCAATGCGCTCTTGTATGACATCGGTTTAACAAAACAGATCCAAGAAGAATTCGATAAGGTCCGCGAAACTTGTAAGTGTTTGGATTATGAGTCGTTCAAGAACCGCTCGGTCGGGCAAAAGTTAATGGAAGGGTTGGCCAAATTTTTTAGTCCGCTATTGTGACACCAAATTTCTAATGGGTTTTCTATTGTTCTTCAACCAAAGAATCAGATTTTATAAAAAATTCTTTTACTTCATCATCAATCCCATCATCTACTATCAGATTGGTTCTGGTCGATTTCAAATCATCCAAAACGTTTTGTGAAGTATTGGTTTTCCACAGATAAAGACTTTTTAGGCTTTGAAGCTCTTTGAGCACCCCAACACCCTTGTCCCCTATTTTCGTGTCGTATACCTTTAACAGTCTCAGTTTTGAAAGGTTCTTCAAGGTATCAATCTCTACATCCGTAATTGGTGTGCGATCCAATTCCAACCATTCAAGATTGGTGCATTGGGCCACCAAACCCATTTCTTGAGGCCCCAATGGCAAACCGCTCAAATCCAATTCTACAATGTTCTGTGCTACACGTTTCAAATTCAGAATATATTGCGGATCATATTCCGGAGGAAGAAAAGCAGCCGCGCTTAAAGCATCTGAATTAATGGCAATCCGGTTAATGGTCAAATAGTCCGATGCCAAATTCTGTAGCGTACTATCTGCCACTTTCGGTAAATTCTTCCATTTCTCCATGGGATCCGGCTCCATGAGCCCTTTCACCAAAGCGACCAAAGGTTCACTATCTTCCAATTGATTTAATCGCAACGTATCGGAGGCCCCCAAGGCTATCCATCGTTCCAAGATTTTGATTTCGCGTTCGTCCAACGGCTTTTTTCCTTCGGGCGGCATATGTTCTTCGTCTTCCAAAGGGAGGTGTAGTCTTCGTATCAGTTCACTATTCTCAGCATCACTGGGAATGATGGTATTGCCGACTTCACCTCCCTTTAATAGGTTATCCAAACTTGTCATCAAAAGCTGCCCCTTTTGTTTATTAGCATTGTGACATGATACACAATTATTTTCCAAGATTCGGTCTACCACGTGGGCATATATCAATGGGTTTTCAGGTATTTTCTCTTCTTTTTTATTTACAGGAAGTGCCAAAAAATCTTCGCCATGGGTCACCATACCCCCATAATGGCCCGTAAATAGTATGAGCACCAGCAAAACGATTTGAAGTATTTTAGAATAGATGGGCTTTTTAAGTTGCAGGCCTTCCAACCCATACCAAAGTGCGGCAAATAGTGCCAAACCTCCTCCTAACCATTGATGCCAAAAAAGTAGATTGCCCTTGGTCTCAGATTCCCTTCCAAGAAAAAATCCAGAAATAGCGGTAATTAAAGCTGTGAGAACTGCTAAGGTCAATAATTTTTTAGGGACTTTCTTTCCTGTCAATCCTAAAAATATACCGATTAAAAGAAGCACGATAGGAAAATGTAATATCAGTGGATGCCAACGACCGACCCAGGCCACAAGCGCGGGCAATTCGATGTACGATTCGAAAATCAAGCAAAAAATCAGGAAGATGGAAAGGCCAAATACTGCATAGTCGGCCCATCGGTTTTTTTGGTATAGGTCATGTTTTATGCTAACAAATCCTTAATAACATTTCCTGCCACATCGGTCAATCGAAATCGGCGTCCCTGATATTTATAGGTAAGTTGTTCGTGATCTAAGCCAAGTGTATGCATTAACGTGGCGTGGAAATCGTTGATATGCACCGGATTTTCAACCACATTATATCCGAACTCGTCAGTCTGGCCATAATTGAGTCCAGGTTTGATACCGCCACCGGCCATCCAAATACTAAAAGCCCTAGGGTGATGGTCACGCCCATAATTATTGGGGTCGAACTTACCTTGACAGTAATTGCCACGACCGAATTCACCGCCCCATATGACCAAGGTGTCCTCCAACATTCCGCGTTGCTTTAAATCCATGACAAGGGCCGCGGAAGCTTGATCGACATCTTTGGCCTGGCCTTCCATTTCGTCATGTAAATTACCGTGCTGATCCCATCCTTGATGATATAACTGAATAAAGCGCACCCCGTTTTCCGCCAATCTACGGGCCTGAAGGGCATTTGCCGCATACGTGCCGGGCACTTGACAATCCTCTCCGTACAATTTAATAATCGATTCCGGTTCTTTGGAAACGTCCATCACATCGGGTACGGACATCTGCATGCGATAGGCCATTTCATACTGGGCAATCCTAGATTCGATTTCGTCATCACCGGTTTCGACATGATGCAATTTATTCAACGATGAAACCTGATCCAATAAATGTCTTTTATCGGAACGTGAAATACCTTCGGGATCGTTTAGGTAAAGTACCGGGTCTTTGCCCGATCGCAACAAAACCCCTTGATGTTTGGAATCCAAAAACCCACTCGACCATAATTTGGAGTATAGCCCTTGACTATTGCCTTTGCCCCGAGAGGTCAATACCACGAAAGAAGGCAGGTTCTTATTTTCACTTCCTAGACCATAGCTTAACCAAGATCCCATACTGGGTCTTCCGGAAATTTGACTTCCCGTTTGAAAAAATGTGATTGCCGGGTCATGGTTGATCGCCTCGGTATGCATACTTCGCACTACGGTAATCTCATCGGCAATCTTGGCAATATGTGGAAAAAAATCGCTGATCCAAGTTCTACTTTCACCGTGTTGCTGAAAACCAACTTTAGGTGGCATTAGGGGAAATTTGTCCTGGTTAGCGGTCATATTGGTCAAACGCTGCCCTTTTCTGATACTTTCCGGCAGGTCTTGACCCATACGCTCACGAAGAATAGGTTTATAGTCAAAGGTCTCGAACTGTGATGGAGCTCCCGCCTGAAACAAATAAATGACCCTTTTTGCCTTAGGCGCAAAATGGGGAATTCCTAAAGTCGGTTGTGCGATTTGCCCAGCACTATTTTTAAAAAGGTCAGGAATCAGCAATGAACCCAAGGCCAGCGAACCGATACCAACACTCAATTGCGAAAAAAAATGTCTTCGATTGACTTTTAATGGATTCTCTGATTTTATTTTATCCTCTTCCATCATCTTATTCTTTGGTTATAGTTTCATCAAGGTTATAAATCACCTGAGCGGTCAACATCAAAGCTGCTGTCTTGACCGGATCTGATTCATTTTGTAGATAGCTTCCCTGGGCAATCAATTTCTCGGCGTTCTCCTTATTTTGATTGAATTCCTCCCATGCGTTGCTGTAATACGATTCCAACAGTTCAAGTTCATCTATACTAGGGCTTCGAACCAAAATGGACTTAAATACATCGTTGACCATGTCCTTTGGGCTATCCTTTTCTGCCACAATTTGCTGCGATAAGACCCTTGCGGCCTCTAAAACCTGAACATCGTTCTGAAGGGCCAAGGCCTGTAAGGGAGTGTTTGTTTTCTGCCTTCTGACTTCACAAAAATCGCGGGTCGGGGCGTCAAAAATAGTCATACTCGCGGGTGGCAGGGTACGTTTCCAAAACGTATACAGCGAACGGCGATATAGTTTATCACCCTCATCGGGAATGTATTTCGTCAAGGTGCCACGGTTGCCTCCGGCATTGGTTTCTTCCCACAATCCTGCGGGTTGGTAAGGTTTTACGCTTGGTCCGCCTATCTCTCTATTCAAAAGGCCACTTGAAGCCAAAATATAATCCCGGATCATTTCACCACTCATTCGAAAGCGAGGTGCCCGGGCCAATAATTTATTCTCTGAGTCCGCTATTTTGAGTTCCGGGGTTAGTTCGGAACTTTGTTGATACGTTGCCGAGAGCATTATCTTTCTCAAAAGATATTTGATATCCCAATCATGTTCCATAAAATCGACCGCCAGCCAATCCAAAAGTTCGGGGTGGGTCGGTAAACTTCCTTGTACGCCAAAATCTTCGGCAGTTTCGACGAGCCCTCTGCCAAAAACCATTCCCCATATTCGATTCACAAAAACGCGTGCTGTTAAAGGATTTTTGGTGTCGGTTACCCATTTTGCCAAGCCAAGACGATTTTTGTGAAGACCATCCGGAAAATCATAGATGGATGCCGGGGTACCGGCATAAACGGTGTCGGTGGGCTGATCATACTCCCCACGGTTTAGAACAAAAGTATCACGGGGCGCCGAATCGTTCATGACCATAACCTTGACATTACTTCCTTGTTCAAGATTAACGAAAGATAAAACATCTTCGGTCTCCTTATCAGAAATCTGAATAAAAGGCGGATCCGCAAAAAACTTTTCGTTAGCAGCTTGTACGGCATCCATTTGTAGGCCCTTCTCAGCGACTTGATTGAAAAAGAAAAAATACCAAAATAGTCTTTCTGTGATATAGGATCGTACTTATGGTCGTGACAGCGGGCGCACTCCAAGGTAATTCCTAAAATTCCCTTGCCCAAAGTGTTGGTTCGATCCAACACATAATTGGTGCGATATTCTTCTTGAATAACTCCACCTTCTTGGGTAATGGGGTGGTTGCGATTAAACCCGGTCGCCAGTATTTGTTCCTTCGAGGCACCGGGCAAAAGATCTCCGGCCAATTGCCAGGTCAAAAATTCATCATACGGCAAGTTTTCATTGAACGCGTGTATCACCCAATCACGCCAGGGCCACATACTGCGATAACTATCGTCTTGATAACCATGCGAATCGGCATAACGTGCCAAATCGAGCCATGCTTGGGTCATTCGTTCGCCATAGGCAGGAGTAGAAAGAAATTCATCAATGACCTTTTCCAAAACTTTCTCAGACGGATTGGCAACCAATCTTTGGACAATTTCACGCTCTGGGGGAAGACCCGTCAAATCTAAACTGATTCTTCGAATCAAGGTTTCGGTATTAGCTTTGGGGGAAGGTTTTAGGTTATTTTCCTCCAATTTGGCAAGAACAAATCCATCAATTTCATTCTGCACCCATTCGTTATCTGCGATTACAGGCAGCTCTTTTTTCTCAGGAGCCAGAAATGCCCAATGTTTTTCAAATTTTCCTCCTTGCTCGATCCATTTTTTGATTAGTTTTTTTCATAGGAATTTAAGGCCAATTTAGAATCTGGGGGAGGCATCAGATCATCAGGGTTTTCTGAAATAATATGCTCATAAATAGCACTTTTGTTTGGTTTACCCACCACAATTGGAAACTCACCCGGACTTTCGGGCAGCTCGGAATAGGCATTCTTGGCGAGATCCAAACGAAGTCCAGCCTTGCGCTTATTGGCATCTGGGCCATGACAGGTATAGCAATTATCGGAAAGTATGGGCTTTATATGAAAATTATAGTCGACCTGATCTGGAAGTTTCATATCGACATAGGCATCTTTTGGTGAAGAAAAAGCTCCGCTTTTGAATGCGTAGAGCAACCCAATAAGGCCCACAAGAATACCAATAATTCCGATTTTCTGTTTCATTGCGATTCCATCAACTGTACCCTTTAAAGTTAATGATTTCCTATCAACCGAAAAAAGCGATTAAGGACTTAGCCCATTTGTTGTTTTTTAAAGACCATTTGTTATTGTTCCAAAGTAAAATTAGCAAAGGAACCACTGTTCCATTGTTGATATTTTTCCTCTGATCGCTCGGTCACAAAAACCTCGATATTTTCAATTTGCTCAATTTTCTCCTTTGTTTTTTGAATTCCAAGAACACTAAAGGCCGAAGCATATCCGTCGGCCAACGTTCCCGTGGGTGCAATCGTGGTTACCTGAATACCGTTTTGAAGGGCCATACCTGTATTGGGGTTGATGATATGAGAATATCGTACTCCGTTTATCTCAACGAATTGGTATAAATCGCCGGAGGTCGCGACAGCCTGATTTTTAAGTTTTAATTTCTGGAAAACCTGCTGCTCTTGCTCATCATAATAATAAAATACCAGCGTCCAATGGCTTTTTTGGGGAGGAGAATCACTAACCCGAATATCGCCGCCCATATCGATAAGCGCCGATGTAATACCGTTGGATTCAAGAATCTTCAAGGCATGATCCGCTGCAAAACCTTTGCCGATTCCACCTACATCCAACTGCATATTCTTTTCTTTCAGTCGGACGGTATTTTGCTTTGGGAAAACCAAATTTTGATATCCTACGAACTGTAGGGCATCTTTGATTTCCGGTTTTTTAGGGAGTATTTCCGTCTTCCTAGCATTTCTCCATAAGCGAATCAAAGGACCGATCGTAATATCAAAGGCTCCGTCCGTTTTTTTAGAAATCTCCATGGAAGTTTCCAGTAATGAATATAAGTCAGGGCTGACGGTAACATCTGAATCTACCTGGTCACAGAGTCTGTTGAGTTCGCTATCGGATATATAATCGCTTAAAATCGTGTTGAGCACATCAATTCTTTGAAAGACTTTTTGGGAAATTGAATCAGCCGCCACCTTATCCTGAGCATAAAACACCAAACGTATTTGTGTTCCCATTTGCTGATGCCCGTATTCAAAACGGGTCTGGGCACTCATGCGTATTGTAAGAAGGAGAAAAACAATCAAAAAGGGCTTACCCAAATTGCCTTGGACCGCACTTTGATTATTGGTCACTTTTAAAAACGAGATTAAACTTGACCGTTACATCGTCACCCACAATTATCTGTCCGAACATTGCGGTCGGCGGTTCGATATCAAAATCTTTTAAGACAATTTTCTTTTCTCCCGAGATCTTCAAAATATCCCCAGAGCTGGAAATCTTACTTTCAATATCGACATCTTTGGAATTACCCGCTATGGTCAATGTACCAGAAACTGTATCTTGACCCTTAATTTCTTTCAAAACAAAAAGTACCTTGGGGTGTTCTTCTTTTTTTAGCGCATTGTGCATCTTATTATCCATGGTAGCACCGCGTTCACTTATAATATCTGCCACGTCGACTTGAAAATCGATTTCTATTGGTGAAGTACCTTCCGTTTTTACGACGCCCTGCATCGAATTTGCAGTAACGGTCCAATCGTGGATAGTAGAGGTTCCATCGATGGTCAACTTACTATCAACAGTAAGCGCATACGTTTCTTGCGCCATTGTAGACGAAAGCCCTATCAAGAGCAACATTGTACAAACCCATTTCATTTTTTGTCCCATATTCTTAATTTTCATTTTTACAATACTTATTCATCGAGTACTTTTTGCCAAAATTTCTTTTGCTCTTCAGGACTTGGTTGTTCCACCGGACTCAACAAACGAAAGCCAACATAATTCGAATCGGTGAACCACCAAAAACTTTTAGGAATCTGGGGGTCTCTTTTTTTGCTGCTTCAAACTTGATGCCGTTCTTGCCGCGGAACGCATTTTATCGGCATCATCGTCCCATGAACCGCCCCGGTACACCCTAGGATGTATCACCGTTGGCATGGCCCAAGGATTTTTAGCTTCCAAGGTAGCGTAAGCATCTTCTTTGTATTCGTCCAGGGTCCATTCGGCCACGTTGCCATGCATATCATACAAGCCCCATTTGTTAGGTATTTTGGTACCTACTTGAGCATATTTGTTACCAGCGTTTTTATAATACACCGCATATTTATCGACCTCGTTTAGATTGTCGCCAAAAGAGTAGGCTGTTTTCGTACCGGCCCGAGCGGCATATTCCCATTCGGCCTCGGTCGGCAATCGATAAAATCGCCCCGTGAGATTGCTCAACCATTTACAAAATAACAGGGCAGAATAGGTGCTCATACTTACCGCCGGGTAGTTGTCCTTGCCCATACCATATGAAGGATCCTCATAGGGGGGACTCGGTCTTGTAATGGCGTCGATTGCCTCTAGTTTTTCAGCTTCCAAACTCTCAAAGAGTACTTTATTCTGTTTGAAGAACAGTTCGAAAACATCCCAGGTTACTTCATATTTACCCATCCAAAAGGCATCCAATTCGACCGTACGCTGAGGTCCCTCATCCGGTTTACGGTTCGCTTCCGAATCTGGACTACCCATGGAAAAACTTCCAGCCGGTATTTTGACCAAATCCATAGAAATATCGGTTTCAGGTATTTTTTCTGTATAAACCTCTACCTCTTTTTCGGTCGACTCGACCGGCGACTCTTCCGCCACGACTTGGGTAGATTTGCACGCGGTACCCAGAAAAAAGACTCCCAATGCAATACATTTCAAAATAGTATAAGTTCCCTTAAGGGGATAAATCGATTTTTTCAAGAATTCCGTTTTAAGTTAGTTTTACACGATAATCGAGATTTAAATTCCCCCTAGGCTTGTCTCGACACCAAAATTTCTTTCCTTTAAATACCACGTGGGCCTGCCCCTAGGTAGTTTACAAATCACAATTTAATCAATTTCGGCAGCTAATTAAATCAAAATCGTTTTAAACCTTAATTTTAATGAATAATGTTAAATTTGGAAAACACATCCATATCTTAAATGAATCATTACTTGTGGAACGCTTATTGGTAAGACCTTCCATAATAACAAAACACACTTTATGAAAAATACGATCTTGTTGCTCTTGGCTACCTTCACATCGCTGACGGCCGTTGCCCAAACCGGCACGAACAAACAATTGGAAAAATTCACCGAACTTAAAGTATATGACCGCATCATCGTGACCTTAGTGAAAAGTTCGGAAAATAAGATGGTCATTACTGGCGACGATAAGGACGAAGTAAATATTTCAAACAAAGACGGCTTACTCAAAATTCGAATGGAATTCGATAATTTCATGGATGGCGACGAAGCGAAAGCCACTTTATATTACACAGAGCCTCTAACGCTACTCGATACCAACGAAAATGCCAAAATCAATTCAGAGGAAACGTTTACAGGAGAGCGAGTGGAAATAAAAAGCCAAGAAGGCGGTCAAATCGATTTAAAGATCGATGTTGAGGATCTGTACGCAAGATCGGTATCGGGAGGCGAGGTCACCCTTACCGGAAATGCCAAAACGCAAGAAGTCACAGTAAATACGGGAGGCAAAATTTACAACAAAGAACTTCATACCGAAAATGCCATCGTGACCGTTAGCGCGGGAGGGCGGGCCGATGTGAAGGCCTCAGGGCAGGTCAAGGCCAAAGTGCGGGCCGGAGGATCCATCTATATTTATGGCAATCCGAAAGATGTAAAAAGCGATAAGGTTTTCGGAGGAAAAATCAAGGTGATGGATTAATTACGCCTATTGCTCTATACTTAATGCTTCAAAACATACGAGATCGTTTTCCTGAAATCGCGGAGTCACTTGAATAGGATTGCAACATACTTCACAATCTTCTATATAGGTCTGATTCGATTGGGAAGAATCCAACAGCATCGATATTTCTTCCCAACAATAGGGGCATTGAAAGAAGTGTTCGTACATGACAAGAATAAAGGGCAAAGATAAAAGAACAAAGATTGGTGTAACCGGCGACTCACCTGAAATTGTCCACACGCTTTTAATAAATAGGCAACTTCTATATTCTTTTCTCTATGTTCTGTTTTTTAATAGCCATCCTTAAAAATCCACATTCAACAACTGACCTGTAAGCTGCAGTAATTGTAGTTCTGCAAGTTTGGCATTATACTTTGCAAAGTTTTTACTTGTTTCAGCGTTTAACAGATTTAACTGGGCTTGTCGCAATTCTACAGAGGTAATTCTTCCCAATTTATATTGTTCATTTGAGCGTTCGTAATTATTGGTCGCTGTAGTTACATTGCGCTCTTGCAATCGATATATATAAAGCCGATTTTCATAATCACCCTTTGCATTTGCTATATCACGCTTTACTTCTTGATTGATTTGCTCCATTAACGTTTCTTGATTATCCAATGCTATTTTTGCATTCTTAATTTGGGTAATTCCAGAACCGCCATCAAAAAGATTCCAAGTAAGGTTTAAACCGGTAGAAAAACCAGTTGATGTACTTGATGATAAAAAATTTGTGGCAGGAAAATTCCCTTCATTCCATCCGTAAGAACCGGTCAAACCAATAGTCGGCAGTAATACTGACTTACCCGCCTTCAAAACATAATCGTTTACCAAGATGTTTTTCTCAGCTTGTAACATGCGAATATTGTTGCTTTCGCCATTCTCTAAAAACTCCTCTAATATCAAAGGGTTTGTAAAAACAATTGTTGTGTCAACTTCGAAATTTACTTTTAAATCTCTATTCATTAAAAGATTTAAATCACGCTGCGTATTCCTGAAAGTCTGTCTTTCGTTCATTAAATTGATGCTGTCATTTACTAAATCTACTTGAGCATTTAGAACATCTAATTTATTTGTCTGACCATATTCAAAACTATATTCTGCTCTTTGCAGACGATTAGTGGTATTCGCAAAGGTCTCTTTGAGTACCTCAATATTTTCAGAGAGTCGTGCAACCTCAAAATAAACAGTAAACAATTGCACGATGGTAGTTTCAATTGTCTCTCGTGCCTGAAGTTCTGACAGATTATACTCTTCATTTAATCGTTTATAATCATACCACCTTCCTAATCCATCGAACAAGGTATAATTCAGGTTCAAAGACGCATTATAGCGTGTAGTTTCAGCTCCATCAATTGCTCTAACTGTTCCATCTTGAAAAGTAGCTTCCTGATTATTCTCGTCATACGAACCTCCCGCATTTGCGGCTAACGCAGGTAAAAACCCGGAATTTAAAATACTTTGATTGTTATCCGCAATCCTGACCTGATTTTTAGCTATTTTAATTCCAAAATTATTCTCCAAAGCAAGCTTTACCAACTCATCTTTCGAAAGTAATTTTTCTTGAGCATAAATCACACCACATCCTAGCGTCAACAGTAGGATTAGCAAGCTACATTGTTTCATTATATTTCTTTGCTTTCAGGTTCAAGTGAAGGTTCGTCGCTATGTCTTGATGGCGTAAGCTGGCCATTTCCTGAACCATTTACGGAATGCGTCTGCAATTCGCTCATATGTTTTTCTTCCTTTTGTTCCTTAATGGCTCGCTCAACTTCTTCTTTGGAAATATCATTACCTGTAGCCAACCATTTTGTACCCACTTTTAAATTATTGCTAAACGATAAAAAGAGCGGTAGCATCAACAGCGTAAGCACGGTGGCAAAGCCAATTCCGTAGGCAATGGAAATTGCCATGGGAATCAAAAATTGTGCCTGTCGACTGGTTTCGAGCATTAAAGGTGCCAACCCCGCTATAGTTGTAATCGAAGTAAGAAAAATTGCGCGAAAACGAGAACGCCCAGCTTCATAGATAGCATCGTCAAAGGTCATTCCTTCCCTTAGGTTATTATTAAATCTCCCAATAAGCACGAGCCCATCGTTTACCATAATTCCGATAAGTGCGATAATGCCCAACATGGATAAAATGTTGATTGGAAAATCATGCAACCAATGCCCCCAAGCAACTGCGGTTAGACTGAAAGGAACTAACAAGAGCAGCATCAACGGTTGACTAAAGCTTCTAAACGTAAACGCTATTGTCATATAGATCAATGCCAAAACGGATAGCCCAACGAAATTCAGGGAATCAAAAAGTTTGTTCCTTTCCCTATTTTGCCCTTCATAGGATGCTGTCACGGTGGGGTATTTCGACTGGATCTCAGGCATGATCTCGGTCTTGATCTCGTTCATTATATCGACCGGACTCGTAGCCTTGTCGTCTTTCAAATCCGCCGAAATTTGAATTTCTCGACGACCCTCGAGACGGTTGATGGCGACATCGCCACGTTCGATACTGTAACTTGCAATTTCTTTCAAGGGTACACGACTACCGGTATTGGTCACAATTCGCATTTCATCCAAATCGGAAATAGATGAACGATTGTCCCTATCGTAGCGCACCCAGACCCTTATTTCATCTTGCCCCCTTTGAAAACGTTGAGCCTGCGCTCCAAAGAACCCGGCACGGACCTGATTCATGACCGTTCTCAAGTCCAGACCTAATAAATAAGCATTCTCTTTAAGTTCTAAACGGATTTCCTTGATGCCATCCGGATCATTATCGGCCACATCTTTCAAAGCCGTGTTATTCTCTAAGGCGGTTTTTAATTCCGCTTTTGCCGCCTTTAACTCTTGTATATTATTTCCTAATAGGGACACGGAAACAGGGTCACCCCCAAAATTTCCACCCGAACCATAAATAAGGCTCTCTACGCCGATGACGGGGCCCACCAATTCTCGCAACCTGTTGGTTATCAAATCGGCCCGAATGGCATCGGGTCGTTCTTCACCAGGAAGAAGATTAATTCTTAGGGTAGCCGATGAGGATCCAGGACCGAGTTGTCTGATCACATTTTCAAAAAGAACCTTATCCGTACCCTTTAAATATTGTTCGGTGAGTTCTTGGTTGACGATTTCAGATTTTTCCTCGATAAGACTGATAATCGAATCGGTAACCTTTTCATTGGTGCCATTCGGCATTAATAACTCTATCTGCACCGCATCGCTTGCAATTCTAGGGAAAAAAGCAGTGCGGATAATACCTCCACCGACCGAGCCAAAAGTGAGCAACAATGCTGCCACGAACATACCGAAGACCAATAATTTGTTCGCTAACGAGAACTTTAGGGCCGGACTATAAAGATTGTCTCGCATCCATCCCATAAAACGGTCTCCTGCCTGATTGATGCCCCTAAGTTTTGCAAAAGCCCTACCAATGCCCGTTTTTGGCTTTTTATCAACGGCTTGCAATGCCTTGGAATGGGCTAAATGCGCGGGCAATATAATCAGGGCCTCGATCAAAGAGACTACCAAAGTCAATATAACGATGACCGATACTTCTCCAAAGAAATCACCGATCCGTCCATCGAGAAAGAGAAAAATGGAAAAAGCCAAAAGGGTTGTAATTATTGCAGAAACAATAGGCGGTATAACTTCCATCGTACCATCTATTGCAGCCTGAATCGGCGATTTTCCCTTCTCGTAGTGTTGGTAGATATTTTCGGCTATTACAATACCGTCATCCACCAAAATACCGATTACGATAATCATCCCGAATAGGGAAAGTACGTTGATGGTCACATTGAAGAACCCGGCAAAGACGAACATACCCAAAAATGAAATCGGGAGTCCGAACGCCACCCAGAATGCCAATCGTGTATTCAAGAACAACGACAGGAAAATGAGCACGAGTATCATCCCCATAATCGCATTTTCAGTAAGCAGTTTAGTACGCTGGGTCAAGGTAGTGGAAAGGTCCCTGACGACATCCAATTGAACGTTGTCGTACTTTTCGTTGAAATCTTCGATATACGCTTTTACTTTTTCGGCGGAGCCGATAAGATCTTCGGTATTGGTACTGGTAATGGTCGCATTTACCGATAAATTTCCGTTGAAATAAGAAGCATTGGGTGTCTCTGAGAAACGATCTCGAATAATGGCCACATCTTTTAAGCGTACAGCTTGACCCGATGCATCTGCACGTACTATGATATTGGAAAGTTCATCACCATAATATGAGCGATTGTTCGCCCGAATAAGATATTCCTCAGCATCGGTCTTGATATTTCCCCCGGTAACCAGAATATTCGCATTTCCAACGGCCAGGGCCACCTCGGTAAATGAGATATCGTAGGCCAACAAGCTATTTTCATCTACGGCAATCTCGATTTCCTCCTGTGGGTAGCCTTCGATCTCTATCTGCGAAATTCCTTCGATCGCCCTAATATCGTTCTCTATCTCACGGCCTATTTTTTTCAAGGTGGCCAACGGAATGTTATCACCGCTCACTGCAAAACTTATGGTAGGTCGTACGGCATCCAATTTTGAAACGATCAAAGGCTCCATTCCTCCAGGAAAGGTAGGCACTCGATCGACAGCATTCTTGACCTCCAACAACATAAAATCGATATCGCGTCCTTTTTCGATCTCAACATTGATACTACCGCTATTCTCTCTAGAGGTCGAGGTAACGCGATCCACGCCTTCCAAACCTTTTAGATTATCCTCTATTTTGAGTACGATACCTTCCTCCACTTCCTGTGGGGACGCTCCTGGGTAGGTTACTGTGATAAAAACATTTTTTGATTCGGTAAGCGGAAAAAAGGAAGATTTCAATGAAAGTGCACCGACAATCCCAAAAACGAAACATGCCAAAACGATCACATCAACTGCGACATGGTACTTTATAAAGTAAGCGATTAACTTTCTCATTATCCGTTGATGTTAGCGGTATCATTCTCAAAAATCTTCACCGCCATACCGGTATAGGCGCCTATCAATGGTTTTGCCATAATCGTAGTGCCATCCGGAACCTCTTTGATCACTACCTTCTTGTCGGTAAAGTACACCGGTTTTACGTTTATAAGGTCGAGAACCGAATCGCGCACTACGAAAATCTGATTGTTCTCGAGCAGCAGGTTCCTATCAATTTCGATGGCGTCCTTTTCTTCTTTTGCATCAAGTTGCGCTTCGAGGTACATACCCTCGCGAAGCGTCTTGTCGTTGACCTGAATATATGCCTTTATGGTTTGGGATGCCTGATCTACCCTTCCGTTGATTCTGGCTACTTTTCCCTTGTATGTTTTTGAATCGTTCAGGTTGGTGAGTGCCACTTCCTCTCCAATTTTTAGAAGGTCACTGTACGTCTTACTAATCGCCACTTCAAGTTCGTAGATATCCGTATTAATGAACTCGCCCAATTTTTGGCCTGCTCTAATCAATGTTCCTTCAGTGACAAGGGTTTCGGTAAGAATACCGTTGAAAGGAGCAGAGATGCGATACTTTGACAATCGTTGTTCAAGGTTCTTGATATTATAGAAGCTGGTAAGTATGCCACGCCCACTAATAAAGAATTTCTCCTTTTTCGAAGTCATTTCAGGAAGCTCGGGAGTATTCGTGTTCATATCAAAGCCATTAAGGTAGCTTTCCCATTTGGAAAATATCTCAGGGTAATCAAGGCGAAGATCGGGCATTATCGAAGTCAACTGATTATAAAGATCGCTTTTTGCCGATTGTACACTTGCCGCATACTCGGCCGCATCTATTCGAATGATGGTTTCTCCTTTTCGATATTCCTCCCCTGCTCTGAAGAGTTTGTTGCCACCTTTAAAAACCCCTTGCACCTCAGCATAAAGTTCTACTCTATTTTTGGCTCGAAGGTTACCATTTGCCGGCACCACAATAGGTATCGTACCGTTCATGACGACTTGCGTAAAAACAGTCTTGACTACTTTTTCTGCTTTGGGTCTAAATGATTTTTTACTGTCGGCAATGGCTTTCATACCGAAAAAGGCACCTATGATCAATAAGACGCCCAAAATCGATAATATTATTTTTCTTTTATTCATAGGATGGGATAGATGGCTTGCGATTAGATTGCAAAACTAACTATTGGTTTAAGCGAGTGGAGTTAAATATATCTTAAATGTTAATGGGCAAACACATACAAGAAAGGGGATGCAATGTGCATCCCCTTTCTTTACTACTTTTAAAGATATGGCTATTGATCATTGTTCACATCTTCGAATTTGGTCTCGGCGGTTCGAGTATCCATTCCGGGCAACCCGCTATATTTTCCATTTAATAGAACATCGTCGCTATAAAAAGTGATCAAGCCTTTGCTGTTCATGTCGTGAAGTGGCTCGAAAGAATCAAACTTATTCCTTTGAAGACTTAAAAATTGAAGTTCTGTCAAAACCGCAATACCATTGGGAACAGTACCTTCAAAAGCATTGGAAGACAGATCAAGCTCCGAAAGGCCCTTTAGACGTTCAAAGCTTAAAGCTATCTTACCCCCAACCTATTGTTGGAAATATCCAAATTGGTCAACTTGGAAAGTCTTTCTATTGATGTCGGTAAATTTCCGGTCAATGAGTTACTTGAAAGATCCAATATCTCAAGGTTTTTGGCAGCACCGATACTTCTAGGGATATCGCCTTCAATCTGATTATCGAAAAGCGTAAGTGTCTTCAAATTTGACATGTTGCCCAATTCGAAAGGAAGCTTTCCATCCAATAGGTTCATTTCCAATTTGACCGCTTCTATTTTGTTCAGTTCGGTCAACTCCTCAGGTATTTCACCTTCCAACTTGTTGAGGGCCAAATCAAGTATATGTAAATTTTTAAGTTCTTTTACGCTTGTAGGAATCTTGCCTTCCAGATTATTTTCGTAAAGAACAATACCTGTAACATGGCCTTCATTAATTTCTATACCGTACCAAGTATCTACGGATGATTTTATGTCCCATGGGGTAGTCCAAGAGGCACCCTTGGTGGCATGGTAGAGATCCAGCAAAGCCGATTTTTCACTCTCAGGAATCTGGGCACGTACCAGAACGTGCATAAACAGTAGCATTAATACTGGTGCAAAAAGTAGTTTTTGTTTCATAGTTAAACGTTTTAGAATTAGGACGAAGTGAAATGGTTTCAACAATTGTTGTGGAAATTTTGTAAAAAGCCCCGATAAAATGTTTATTTCAACCATATTCGTTGAATTCTAACGTTTTAATTTGCTATTTCTGATATTTTTTAGTAGAAATTTAAAGGAACATAAAAAGGGGCGTCTATAGACGCCCCTTTTTATTGGATCAAGGTTGCTAAAGTTCAATCATTTTCAATATCATCCTCGAATTTGGTATCGGCCATTCTTGAATTGTTGATATTGAGATCTTTAAAGTCGGTCTTTATATTGCCGTCATCGTAGTCGAAGACCAAAAACTGACGTGCTTCCATGAGCTGCAAATTTTCGAACGAATTTATTTTGTTGTTCTGAATTTGAAATACTTGCAAACTTGCCAATTGACCGAACTCTTCCGGAATGGCTCCTGTAAGCTGGTTGTTGGCCAGTACCAATTCTTTCATTTTGGTCAAATTGCCAATCTCTCTGGGGATAAAGCCTTGTAAAGCATTTTCGAACAGCCCCAAACTTTCTAAGTGAACAAGGTCGCCCAACGAACCGGGTATCTCACCCGATAACGCATTACTTGATAAGTTCAATGTTTTAAGTTGCGTTAGATTTCCTATACCTTCGGGAATGTTGCCAGAAAGAAAATTATTGAATGCGGTAAGTTCTTCAAGGTTTTCAAGGGCTCCGATACTTTCGGGAAGTTCTCCTTTAATCTTGTTCATTTCCAATTTGAGCACTTTGAGATTGCCCAACAGAACAATTCCATCAGGAAGTTCACCCGTGATATTATTGAACGCCAGATTTAGTTTGGTGAGCTTCTTAAGATCTCCGATGCTTTTTGGTAAAGTTCCCATAAGGTTATTTCTGAACAAATTGATCTCAACGACGTGGTCATTCTCGACTGTTACGCCGTACCAATCTGAGACCGGTGCCTTTAAATCCCACTTTTTTACCCAATGTTCTCCATTGGTGCTCGCATGAAGATCAATGAGTGCCTTTCTCTCCGCTCTAGGAACTTTGGCGAAGACGACCGTACAAGTAAAAAGAAGTACGACAATAGCTAGTAGATTTCTCATAAATAAATGTCATTTTGAATTATATCAAGATTTGGCCAATCCAAATATTGTAAGATTTGTTAAGATTTTACCTACAAATAACGCTAAATTATAGATTAAAATCTAAAAATATCGACGAAACGTCCATATTTGTTGTGAAAGCCCTGTTTTTTGTGGTGTAGGAAAAACAACTTGTACATATTGACTTTAAGACTCCATTTTTTCTAAATCCAAGGTAATGCTTTCCCAACTTTTCATATGCTTTTCCAACGCTTTTTTCTTATCCTGATATTTCTCGAAAAATTGTGGATTGGCTATGGTCTCATCATAATTCATCAGCAAGTCATGATCAATTTCGGCAATTTCTTTCTCCAAGGCCGAAATCTTATTTTCGACCGAGCTCAATTTGTTTTTTAAAGATTTCAGCAATTTCTGATCTTGGAACGAGATTCCCTTGTCTTTTTTTGCTTCCTTATCCGTATTCTTGGGTTTACTCTGCTTTTTTTCTATGGCCCTGAAGTCTTCGACCTTTTTTTGCTCCAAGTAAAAATTGATATCCCCTAGATATTCCTTGATTTTTCTATCCTTGAATTCATAGACCTTGTTGGTCAATCCTTGTAGAAAATCTCGGTCATGCGAAACCAATATTAGGGTACCCTCAAAATTCTGTAAGGCCTGTTTGAGAACGCTTTTTGACTTAATATCCAAATGGTTCGTTGGTTCGTCCATGACCAGCACATTGAAAGGTTGGAGCAACATTTTAGCCAAAGCCAAACGATTGCGTTCTCCACCCGAAAGCACTTTGACGTATTTTTCAACTTCATCGCCCCTGAATAGGAAAGATCCCAAAATATCTCGCACCTTACTTCTATTCTTTTCATTTGCGGCATCGATCATGGTATCCAAAACTGTTTTTGAACCATCAAGATACTCTGCCTGATTTTGAGCAAAATATCCTATCTGCACGTTGTGCCCTAGTTTTAAATGACCTTTATAATCCAATTCTCCCACCATGATTTTTGCCAGTGTAGACTTGCCCTGCCCGTTCTGACCTACAAAAGCCGTCTTGCTATCACGTTCAATAAGCAAGTTGATACCCGCAAGTACATGGTTGTCGCCATAGCTTTTAGATAAATTTTCAATCTCGGTTACTACTTTTCCAGGGTTATCGAGATAGGAAAGCGCACGTTCATCACGCTATTGTCATCTTCATCTACCTCGATACGCTCTATTTTGTCCAGTTTCTTGATCAACGATTGCGCCATGGAGGCCTTTGTGCTTTTTGCCCTGAACTTTTCGATAAGACGTTCGGCCTGTTGAATTTCCTTTTCCTGATTTTTTTGGGCATTTAGCTGTTGTTGCTTCATGTCGTGACGCAATACCAAGTACTTAGAATAGGGTTTGTTATAATCGTAAATTCGCCCCAATGAAATCTCAATGGTCCTGTTCGTTACATTGTCCAAGAACATTTTATCGTGCGATACAATGACCACAGCACCGGTATGGTTCCTTAAAAATTGTTCAAGCCAAATAATGGATTCGATATCCAAATGGTTGGTGGGTTCATCCAATAGAAGTACATCGTTACTTTGAAGTAAGAGTTTGGCTAATTCGATGCGCATACGCCATCCGCCCGAAAAAGTATCCGTTTTTTTTGTGAAGTCTTCCCGTACGAACCCTAGGCCCTGAAGAATTTTTTCGGTCTCCCCTTGATAATTATATCCCCCGACTATCTCATACCGATGCGAGACATCGTTCAGGTCGACCATAAGTTGATGATAGCCCTCACTTTCATAATCCGTACGTTCGGCCAGCTGTTGGTTGATATACTCTAGGCGTTGCTCTAGCGCCTTGATTTCCTCAAAGGCTTGATAGGCCTCTTCTAAAACGGTTCTGCCCTGTTCGAAGTCTATATCCTGTCTCAAAAAACCAATCTTCACATCTTTCTCAATGGCAATAGTACCCGAATCAAAAGTCATGTCTTTCGACAACAGTTTCAAAAGTGTCGATTTGCCGGCACCGTTCTTACCGATAAGACCCACTCGGTCTCCCCCGTTCAAACGAAAAGAGATTTCTTCAAAGAGATATTCGCCTCCGAAGGAAACCGAAAGATTATGGACGTTCAACATGGAAATTTTGTTTATGTTCTCTATTGTTTCATTTTTATGGTTCAAAAACCATATACATGAAATTTTAGAAACTAAAAATATATTAATGTGACTTTTGTTACGGTCAAAAATACCGCTATTACATACCTTTGTGCAAAGTTTTGCAAATGTTAAAAAAAGGAAACAAACTCTACAGTATTTTAACAGGAAGTTGCCCAAAATGTCATAAAGAAAGCATGTATGAGGATAATAACCCCTATCATTTGGGCAATCTCTTTAAAATGCACGAGCGTTGTTCTCATTGTGGTACAAAATATAAAATGGAACCATCATTCTTCTATGGTGCCATGTATGTAAGTTACGGTGTTGGAGTTGCGTTTGCCGTTGCCGCTTTTGTCATCTCCTTTTTATTTATAAGGATGTCGTTGAAAAACACCTTTATTGCCATTGTGGGCACTTTGGTGATTTTCTTGCCCTTTATCATTCGCGTCTCGCGAAATATCTGGATAAATTTCTTTATCCATTATGATGCAAAGGCCGTCAAAGTTAGTCCTCATAATACTTTTTAATAAATCGTGAAATGTCCAATTGTTGGTCTACGGCCATACCATTCTCGATAAGGTGATATAGTTGTTGGGCGGCATAGGGCGCAATCAGCACGCCTCGCGACCCAAACCCATTAAGAAGGTATAAATTCTTATGCTTCGGATGTTGGCCGATCAAGGGTCTTCTATCAACTACCGTAGGACGGATACCAGCAATGTGATCCATAACTTCATAGTCGCATTTTATAAAACGGTCCAAAGCGGCCAAAAGTTCTGTTTTGGCTTTCCCAGTGGGTTTATTGGAGAGGCCATTTCGGTCATAGTTTGCGCCAATACGATACATATCATCTCCTTCGGGAATACAGAAAATCGAAGCTTTGATAGCATCTTTCTCTTTTAAATTCTGAGCTTTTATAAATACATATTCACCTTTATTACCATGTACGGGCAAATACTTGAAATATGGGTTATTCTTTATGCCGAAACCTTCGGCGAAAACAATATTTTTGGCCTTGATCGATTTGTATTCCAAAAAGTTCGTTTCACATCGCAACGCTTTAAAATCAAAAGTTTCGGGTAGTAAACAGTTTTGTCCAACCAAGTGTTCTTTATATGCCTGTATCAGCTTTTTAGTGTCAATCTTTCCTGTTCCCAATACTTCTCCATAGCCAAAGGGTGCATCTATGTTCGGATTCGTATTTTGGTGGATGTCCGTCGACAGAAACTCTCCCAAATCTGTTTTATCCGATGCTTCGAACCACAAATTTTGTTCTTCCACCGAAACAAAACGTCGTAAGACTGGCAGCTTATAATTCAGTTGAACGCTCAACTTTTTCTCCAAACCGTTGTAAAAAGGTAGTGCCAAATCGAGCTGCTCTTTTGCCTTCCATGCCAGTGTGAATCTTTTTAAAATAACGGGGTTATAGAGACCGCCAGCTACCAAAGAAGAATTCTGTGACTCATCACTGACAACTTTGAATGTTTTTTGATTTTGTTGCAAAGTTTCACTGAACGACACTCCGGCCAATCCCAGCCCTACGATTAGGTAATCAATCATAAGGTAAAGGTAGAAAATCGCTGGTCATTGTGAGTTTTTCAACAGTAAGTTGAGGTCGGAAATTGTAGAATCCATTTTCTAACCTTCGACAGATTGCTTCGCTTCGCCTGTCTACTGACAGGCAGGCTCGCAATGACGAATAAAAAAGCCTCGACGTTTTCGTCGAGGCTTTTTATACTATTGAATTGGAATTAATTCTTTCTTAATAAGACCACATATCTTGTTCCCTATCCCTAATGGCCTCTTTTATTCTTTTGGACTCTAGCAATTGAAATAATGCGTTGTCTGCAACGTAATCGTTCACTTCTCGGTCGCCATGTACATTGTCTTCCTTGTAGATGACCGCTCCGAACCTTCGTGCGTTCAACAACATATCAAACGATATAGGCTGCGCCGAATTACGCTGGTTGAATACCTTGGCTTCGTGCAAAATCTGTCTTGCATCAGGGTACCATACCCAGAACAACTCAACTTTGGCATCTGCTGGATCCATCGATTCGTCATCAATAAAGTTGACATCTGGTGCCACAGGGGCAATACCTAATAACCGATACTTCAATTCACCTTGACGCTTATCAAAATACCACATACCTTTGATACGGTACTCCTCAACATCGGCAGCACTTAAATCTCTTCGAATAACATATTCTTGAGAAAGTTGTTCACCAGCATTTATCTGCTCATACCCATAATCGGTCGTATCTACTTTTTGCAAGGTAGCGGTGAGATCATTGAAGTTTCTCTTATCGGTAAAATACGAGTCAGCATAAACCTCAAGCTTTCCGTTTCTAACATTCTTTACTAGAACATCATACAATGACCGTCGATCGGCACCAATATCTATGGTGTCAGTCGGATAATACAAAGGAAAGTTGACCCTTTCATCAAGATCGATAACTTCCCAAACAGTCTTAGACCAAAGGATATCACGATCATCGACATAACCATACTCAAGCGGCGCATCATTGTCCATTGCCTTTTGGGCCTCGGTCTTTATACCGATTTCCTGCGGCTTTTTGGCGTTCAATATGTTCGCTTGGGCCATCATTGAAACAGGTAATAAAGTAACTGCTCCAATCAATAAAACATTTTTCCAATTCATCTTAATTCAATTTAAAATTACCGAGCGACCATTGGGCCGCCCGGTTATCCATTATACTAGTTTGTAATCTCCACAACTACAGGAGATACTTTCTTCAACTTGTAACTTTTGTTATTGGTAATATATGCTTCGATATCGAATATCTGAACAGCATCACCTCTACTAGCTCTTTTCAAAGCAGATTTCGCATTTGCGTTCAACTTGTTACCGCTTACACTTACGGTAGGCTGACCTGGCACTTTGAATTTAAATCCGCTTACGGCAAGGTTCAAATCAAAATCGAAATCTTCCAACATTGCACCGATAGTAGCAATCTCCATGTTAGACCTAGGCAATTTTGCACTACCTGTCTGCTTACTTACCGAACCTGCAGGTCTTGGAATATCTTTAATCCTAAACTCGGATTTAGAAGATACTGTTTGACCATCTGGCAAGGTACCCGAAGCTGTGATCGTAACCGTTCTACCTGTACCAGGGTTCATGACATACTTGCTACCACTGCTCTGTTTAAGACCAGGTGCAGAAGCACGAACCTTGTTATTAGGAATACCAGGAATCGAAATCGACATTGGATTCGCTACACCACGATACACAACATTCATTTTATCAGCAGCGATCAACGCGGCATTTGGCTTAGAAATAGTTGCGAAACTATTTTTTACTTCAACTGGAATTTCTTCCCCGTCTTGTTTAAAATAGATAGTACCTGCAACTTCATGGTCTCCGGCATTACCAGAACCGATTAGAAGTTTAACACCGCCCGACTCTAATTTATAGTCACTTCCCTCCGATAGTTTTCTACCGTCTAAAGTTAACTCCGCTCTAACCGGTGTAGAAGAATTGTCGGTTTTACTAATAATAATCTTACCGTCATACTTTTCTCCAGTGTAGAAAGCAGATTTACTTGCAAGAAGTGAAGTAGCAAAATTCTTCAGCGAAACCTGTTCTGTCAATTCACCAGCTAACATCGATTTTAAAGCATCTTCTTCTGTAGCCTTAACATCTGCTTGAAGTGCTGACAATTTAGCCAAAGAGGCTACCTGAGGGAAACTCTCATAATGATAGTTGATCCAATCTTGCTTTGTTCCATCACGCTTTTCGACTTTTCCGTTAGCGTCACCCGTTTCAAAACGAGCGTTGACAGAAGCTTTAATCCCTTGAGGGACTATAGCGGCAACCTGCGTTCGATAATCGTTTATACGTTTCATAAACTCCTTACCACCTTCGGCAAGGTTATCGCCTTGAAAGAACGTTTGATCCAAATAATCGGACTTGTCCATTACCGCATAATCCTTAGGATCTTCAGTACCCTCCATCATTCCGGTTTTTAAACCTTCCAGATAATCATAATACTCCTGAGATAATGTCTTTATTTGCTGAGCATCTTTATAGAGTTTTTCGTATTTAGCTGAATCCTCTGATGCCTTTGTTTCAAGACCGCTTAAGAAAGCTAGGTTACTTTCTGTCGTCTTTGCATTGGAAGCTTCCATCCTCTCATTCATAATACCGAATGCGGCGAGAACTTCCTTGCTCATATTTAAGGCCAACATCGCGATGAAGATCAAATACATTAAGTTGATCATCTTCTGACGTGGCGTTGCTTTTCCTGAAGCCATATTTCTAATTAGTTTTTAATTAATATTTGATTTGGGGTATATAACTAAATCTAATTAGTTTCTGTTCATTGCGGATAGCATTCCTCCGTAAACTCCGTTCAAAGAAGAAAGGTTGGTAGACAATGAAGCCATCTGATCCTTAAGGGCAGAAGCATTTTGTACCACTTCTTCGTTAACGGAAGCTTGCTTGCTAGCACTTTCTAACTGAACTTTATATAAGCTGTTCAAAGATTCCATCTGCGCTGCAGCCTGAACCATTTCATCAGAATATTTTCTGGTAGATTCCATAGCATCTACTGTTGGGGCAATACCTTTGGCAGCGCCTTCGAAGTTTCTGATGCTATCTCCAAGACTTTCCATCAAGCTGGCATCGACACCTGCTTCTTTCAATAGGTTGTCCAACTTAGCTGACAATGAAGCTTCTGCTTCTTTCATTTCAAGAGCTTCGTTGTTTCTACCTTGAGATGCACCACCGCCCAGTTCTGGATATACCAAAGACCAATCGTATTCGTCATCTACAGGTTCGAATGCACTGATTGCAAAAATTAGTGCTTCTGTAATAAGACCTATCGCAAGTAAGATTCCGCCGTTAAGAGGGCCAAATTCCCAGTGAAGGATTTTAAATAACGCACCAATAATTACTACCGATGCCCCAAGGCCATAGGCCATGTTGAAAAGTTTTTTTGTTGATTTTGACTGTGCCATAATAAAAGATTTAATTTAAGTTTAATTAATAATAAGTATTTGGTTAAAATTTGATTGTTTTTTCCGGCAGTAACCGGAGGGTGTATTTACTATTTAACTATATTCTTAATATTCTATTGTGTTGAATCTTCTTCTCCCATATAATCTTGCACGGTACGGAACCCTACATAACTACGGGCAGAATCAGCATATTCATAATCCCTAGTACTTACTTGCAAGAAGTAGGCAACATCTTTCCATGAACCACCACGTATCACCTTTCTGGAGTTACTGCCGTCGCCACCGTTCGGGTTCATCGTAGATACATAGTCGTACGAACTTGGATCATAACTAGAGTTCGTCCATTCCGAAACATTACCTGCCATATTGTACAAGTTGAAATCATTTGGCTCATATGATTTGGCCTCTACGGTATAGAGTGCCATATCTGCTGCGTAATCTCCACGCTGTGGTTTAAAGTTTGCCATATAACAACCCGTGTCGCTTATTACATAAGGACCACCCCATGGATAGGTTCCACCTTCGATACCACCTCTGGCAGCATACTCCCACTCAGCCTCCGTAGGAAGTCTAAATTGGTTTACAAACTGCTTTCCTCTACTTTTCTGATCGTCATTCTTGAACTTGGTTCTCCAGTTACAGAAAGCCTTTGCTTGTTTCCAAGAAATACCGACAACAGGATATTCGCTATAAGCATCATGCCAAAAATAATCGTTGTGCATAGGTTCGTTGTACGAGTACTCAAAATCACGGATCCAAACTGTAGTGTCGGGATAGATTTCCAATTCTTCTTGACGGATGAAATCTTTTCTTCTGCCAGTTTTAGATCTTGCAGCAGCTTCGATATCCATCCAGCTATATTTGTATTTCAATTTCGTAACGTCGATGGTACGTTGGCCGTTATACGATTCCTCTTCAGGAATGTACAATGAATCCATCACCTCGGTATAATATTCATCAGGATATTCCGAAACATCCCAAACAAGATCTTCATCCCTGTTAAGAGATCGTCCCTCATTGTAATCGTCACCCATACCTACATAATTGTCCAACATATACTTATCGTAAACGGACAATTTTGTTGTATCGGCATCTTGATATGCATATTCGCCGATGCCACCATCTTCTGGCCCGAGGCCCAACTCATCGGCAAGTCTGGCCAAATTGGTTCTGGCAATCGAATCTTGTACCCATTCTACGAACTGACGATATTCGCTGTTTGTAATCTCGGTATCGTCCATATAAAATGAACGCACGGTAACGGTCTTGGTAGGGGCGTTGAGAACCTGTGCCATATCTTCTTCTGCTTTACCCATGATAAAAGATCCACGGGGATCAATTCCATACCATAAGGCTTTTCAGGATACCACTTTTTTCCTTGGGCCCCGACTAGTTCTCCCTTTGTTTTAGACCCACAACTCGTGAGCAAAAAAACAAACGCTATAGATGATAACAATAGCTTCTTCATACTTTAGGTTAAATTTCGATTATGGTTATAACTGCAAACACAATTAGCATTTCTACTCTCTAAAACTTCGATTTGAGTAAAATATTGTATTGGACGTTATTATCCCTTAAAAAAATTTTTGATCAGTTAAAGCCTTTCTTATAGGCCTTGAACCACCGGTCTGGAATGTTCTGGTCGCATGCGTCCAAATAGTCCTTTTCAGTGCATGGTAATAACGCCGGTGAATTTGTTTTAGTATGCGAAGAAAGAATCGAAGGCACCTCTACCCACCACCGATCGGTGAAATGACTCTTATAATAGACCAAATGCTCATTTTCGGTGGGTACCATATACTTAGTGAAGTTGTCACTGTCCGTAAGCGGCGACTCAAAAATTCTGAAATTAAAGCCTTCTATGAAGTACCAGATCAGCTGGGCCATCAGTTGGCATGATTGATTCGTATTTTCCATTTCATATAACCCAAAAACGCGAACATTTTCACTTAGACCTGCATATCTTGAGATCGCACATATTTCACGGCCGGTAAATCCGTTCGGGGAAAAATTATTTGATAAGCCAATTTCGCTGGCCCCTACTGCCCTCAGGTCCAAACTCACGAGGTGGGCATTACGCAATGCAGGTTCGGCCAAAGTGATATCCGCGGCAACATCTCCCAATCTATAGGAGTCAAAAAAGAGACGTTCCATAAGATCCAGCTCTTCCTGGGCATTGAAGTAACTCTGATAGCCTATATTTGAGAAGTTGAAAAGATTGTTCGGTTTATCGGTAATAATCTTGCTCATATACGAATGTGACGATATTAATTCATCGTCCATCCCGAAATCGAAACGGCTATCAATAGCTACCAAGTTGATCATGTCGACAATACCATCGAAAGCCCTATATGTCGGATAGGTAATATCTTGGGTAGCACCTATTATTATTGGTATAATGTCTTCTTCTAAAAGTCCCGCAACGATTTCCTTGACGACAAAGTAGGTATCTTCTACGGATTCACCTTCTTCAATATCACCCATGTCAACGATGTTCGAATTCCAATTACCCATCATCAACTTATACAGTTGTAATCGGATTGCAGAGACATCTAATTTTTCCGGTTTTTTTTCAAAGGCATTTCGAGATTCCTTGACCCCAAGAATTGCTATGGAAGCCAAAGCCAAAACAGGAAGACCGTCTTTAACGGTATGTATATGAATATGTCTTCCGAGGGCCTGAGAAGGCAACAATTCGCAGTGAGCCAGCACCTTATCTTCAACTGGAATTAAGAAATCGTAAGCCATTTTCGGGTTTCGGGTTTCGGGTTTCGGGTTTCGGGTTTCGGGTTTCGGGTTTCGGGTTTCGGGTTTCGGGTTTCGGGTTTCGGGTTTCGGGTTTCAAATGTTTAATTCTAAACTACAAAACCCATAAACTCCTAACCTTTTTTGTCACTTTTATAGTTTAGAGGCACATGCAGTATTTGTCTCGAACTGCCACTGCCTACTGGTTACCGACCACTGTTCACTTTTTTTAGCCTTAGCCTTCTTTTTCGGAGCCTTCTTTTCAATCAACGCCTTGGCTTCTTCCAACGTCATTTTTGACGCATCGACGGATTTGGCCAATTCGACCTTGTTCTTGCCCTTTAAAATATTATGTCTACCCCATCTGGCTTTTTCGATACGAATACCCTCTTCCGGCCAATTTTGTACGACTTTATCGATTTCCTTTTGTTTTTTGGCCTCGATTAGTTCTTCGATATCCGACTGGGAAAGATTATCAAAATCGTACTTTTTGTTGACATTGATGAACATTCCATCCCATTTGATGAAAGGTCCGAAACGGCCTACTCCTTTGATTACATCTTTATCCTCATACGTGGCTATTGGAGCATCCGCCTCTTCTTTCTCCTTGATCAATTCGATGGCGCGTTCCAAAGTAACTTCCATGGCACTCTCGCCTTTTGGAAGGGAAACAAATTTTTTCCCAAAGCGCACGTAAGGACCGAAGCGACCTACGTTGGCAGCTACTTCCTCTCCTTTATACGCCCCTAAATCCCTTGGGAGTTTGAACAATTCCATTGCCTCCTCATAGGTAATGTTATTCAAAGATTGATCCGGTAATAAACTTGCGAACAATGGTTTTTCTTCCTCTTCAACGGTACCTATCTGCACCATTGGTCCAAACCTGCCCAACCGCACCGAAACCTGCCGGCCCGTTTTTGGATCTTCGCCCAATACACGCTCTCCACTAGCGCGATCGGCATTTTCCTCCACATCTAGAACATTGGGGCGAAAGTCCGTATAGAAGTCTTTCATCACTTTTCGCCAATCTTCATTGCCCTCTGCAATTTCATCAAAATCTTCTTCGACCTTGGCCGTAAAATTGTAATCCAATATGTTCGCAAAATGGCTGACCAAAAAGTCATTTACGATCATTCCGATATCGGTAGGCACCATTTTTCCTTTATCGGATCCAACCATTTCGGAAAGACCCTTTTCCTTGATTTGTCCAGATTCAAGTATGAGTTGGGCATATTTTCGTTCGGTGCCTTCAACAGTTCCTTTTTCAACATAACCACGATTCAGTATAGTCGATATGGTAGGTGCGTAGGTAGAAGGTCTTCCGATACCTAACTCTTCTAGTTTCTTCACCAAAGATGCTTCAGTGAAGCGATAAGGTGGCCTTGAAAAACGCTCGGTTGCCGATATATAATTGTTCTCAAGAGAATTACCTACTTTCATGGCCGGAAGCATTCCTTCTTGCTCCTCCGCGGCATCCTCATCGTCAAGACCTTCCATATATACTTTTAGAAAACCATCGAATTTGATGACTTCACCGTTCGCACTGAATTCATCAGAATGCGTGTCGGTCTTAATTTTCACATTGGTACGTTCCAATTGTGCATCGCTCATTTGCGATGCAATGGTCCGTTTCCAAATCAACTCGTATAACTTGGATTGGTCACGTTCCAAAGATGGTGACTGGTTCGTTATATCGGTAGGGCGTATGGCCTCGTGGGCTTCTTGGGCACCTTTTGATTTACCCTTGAAGTTTCGAACGTTGCTATAAGTTTCCCCATAGTTGGAAATAATCGCTTCCATAGCTGCATTTATCGCCTCACCGGACAGGTTTACACTATCGGTTCTCATGTAGGTAATCAATCCTGCCTCGTACAAACGTTGCGCAACTTGCATCGTTCTGCCCACCGAAAAATAGAGTTTTCGTGATGCTTCCTGCTGCAAGGTCGAAGTAGTGAAAGGAGCCGATGGCGATTTCTTGGCCGGTTTTTTATCTAGGTCCGCTACCGAAAAATCCGCTCCGATATTTTGTTTTAAAAATGATTCCGCTTCGGCCTTTGTAGCGAATGTTTTATATAATTTGGCCGTAAAGACACTTCCGTCCTGGGTTTTGAATTCCGCCGATACCTTAAAGGAAGCTTCGGGCGTAAAAGCTTCTATGTCCCTTTCTCGTTCGACGATCAAACGCACCGCAACAGATTGTACCCTGCCAGCCGATAATCCCGGTTTTATTTTCTTCCATAATACGGGAGAAAGTTGATATCCGACTAAGCGATCTAATACTCTTCGTGCTTGTTGGGCATTGACCAGATTGTAGTTGATTTCACGCGGATTTTCAATGGCCTTCTGTATCGCCGATTTTGTAATCGAGTTAAAAACGATGCGCTTGGTTTTCTTTTTGTCTAAGCCCAAAGTTTCCGCCAAATGCCACGAAATAGCTTCTCCCTCACGGTCTTCATCACTGGCGAGCCAAATAGTTTCCGCTTTTTTTGCCAAATCCTTCAATTTTTTGACCAACGCTTTTTTATCGTTGTCAACGATATATTTCGGCTCAAAGTTGTTGTCTACATCGACCCCTAATTCTTTGGAAGGAAGATCGGCAATGTGCCCAAAACTCGACTCTACTTTATAGTCTTTTCCTAAAAATTTTTCAATCGTCTTTGCCTTTGCAGGCGACTCTACTATCACTAAATTCTTGGCCATTCAATGGTTTTTGAAGGACAAAAGTAGTTGAATTTTTTAATTTGGTGCCATACCCTATATATATGTATAACGATATGCTTCAAGTTTAGAATCTATTTTCCACATTTGGTTCCTCGCAAAAAAATCAATGAATTCGTTCGAGGCACGTGTAGAATATTGTTATTTTTAGGAATCAATATAATCCAACGACATGAAAAAAACCCTCCCTTACATTTTGATATTTTTAGTTGTGTTCGCAAGTCAAGAACTGACCGCCCAGCGTAAAAAAAATAAAAAAGCAACTATCACGATCTTTGATGAATCGCTTTATGGCGGAATGAAATGGCGCTTGGTAGGTCCTTTTAGAGGCGGAAGAGCGGGAACCGTATCGGGTATCGCCGACAACCCGAACCTCTATTATATGGGTACGGCAGGTGGAGGTGTCTGGAAAACCACCGATGCCGGAAGCACTTGGGAATGTATTTCAGACGGCTATTTCGGGGGCTCCATTGGTGCGGTCGCTGTATCGGAATCGGACCCTAATATCATTTATGTCGGGGAAGGCGAACAGACGCTGCGGGGGAATGTTTCCTCAGGTAACGGAATCTGGAAAAGTTACGATGCCGGAGAAACCTGGAAATTTATTGGCCTCGAAGGTTCAGAGCATATTTCAAGAATTCGAATACATCCTACGAATCCTGATATAGTGTATGTCGCCGCCATCGGTAATCTTTGGAAACCCAATGAGATCCGTGGTGTATATCGTTCAAAGGACGGTGGCCAAAATTGGGAGAAAATCCTTTATGAAAGTGATAAGGCCGGAGCGGGCGATCTCATCCTAGACCCGAACAACCCGAGAATAATCTATGCCGCCACATGGGAAATGAAACGAAACGGCTACCGCATGGACAGCGGCGGGCCCGATAGCAATCTATACAAAAGTACCGATGGCGGGGATTCGTGGATTAGAATTTCAGATCGTGAAGGTTTGCCCAAAGGGCCTTGGGGCATTGTAGGCATTACCGTTTCCCCAGTAGACTCCAACAGGGTTTGGGCATTGATCGAAGCTGAGGACGGTGGCATGTACCGTTCCGACGATGCCGGAAAGACCTGGGAAAAAATCAACGAAAACCGGGCCTTGCGCCAAAGGGCCTGGTACTATACGCGCATTTACGCCGATACCCAAAATGTCGATAAAATCTATGTGATGAACGTAAGTTATGGGGTTTCTACCGATGGCGGCAAGACTTTCACTTTAAAGAACGCACCCCATGGCGACCACCACGATCTTTGGATCGACCCGAACAACAATAATCGCATGGTCATCGCTGATGACGGCGGGGCGCAAGTATCGAACGATGGCGGAAACAATTGGTCTACCTATTACAATCAGCCTACGGCACAGTTTTATAGGGTAACTACCGATAATACATTTCCGTATCGCATTTATGGCGCTCAACAAGACAACAGCACCATTCGCATTTTCAATCGATCTTCAGGTTCGACCATCGATGAAAGTGATTGGGAAGAAACCGCCGGTGGCGAAAGTGCACATTTGGCACCAGACCCAAAGAACAACGATATTGTTTATGGAGGCACTTTTAAAGGTTATATGATGCGCGAAGACCACTCGGTAAACCAAACCAGATCGGTCAATGTATGGCCCGACAACCCTGCAGGTTCGGGGGCCGAAGTGATGAAATACCGTTTTAACTGGAACTTTCCCGTAAAATTCAGTATCCATGACCCGAACAAACTCTATGCAGGTTCCAATTTTCTACATGTGACCACAAACGAAGGCCAAACATGGGAAACCATTTCTCCCGATTTGACGCGTGGACTACCTGAGACCATCGAATCTTCCGGCGGACCGATTACGCAAGACAATACCGGGGCCGAATTCTATTCCAATCTTTTTGCCATCAACGAATCGCCCTTGGAACAAGGAGTCATTTGGGTAGGCAGTGATGACGGATTGATTCATATTACCCGAGATAACGGAGCGAATTGGGAGAACATTACACCTCCCTCGAATATGAGTCCGAAATTGAATATGATAAATTGCATCGATCCAAGTCCGTTTCAAAAAGGGACGGCTTACGTCGCGGCCACCTCGTATAAGTTCGGGGACTATACCCCGTATTTGTACAAAACTTCCGACTATGGAAAAACCTGGAAAGTGATTACTTCAGGGATAAAAGACAATCACTATACTAGAGCCATATGTTCCGACAAAGTACGGGAAGGACTTTTGTACGCCGGTACCGAATGGGGCATATATGTTTCTTTTGATGATGGCGCCAGTTGGGCACCCTTTCAATTGAACTTGCCCATCACGGCAATACGCGATCTCGAGGTTCGGGACAATGATTTGATCGCCGCGACCCACGGAAGAAGTTTTTGGATGATCGATGACCTCACTCCCTTGCATCAACTTTCTTCGGAAATGGTTATGAGCGAATTTCATCTCTACAAACCCGATAAAGCGTATCGCACGCAACAATCGGGTGGTTGGGAAGAACCAGACACAAGACTCGTCGGCGAAAACCATCCCGATGGGGCGATTATCAATTATTATGTCAAGAACAAAAAGGAAACGGATACGGTCAGTCTTGAGATTTTGGAAATGGATGGCATCTTGATACAACGGTTTTCCAACGTTGCCAAAGAAGATAAGCTGGACCCTTCGGCACCCAAACCTTTGGAAATGAAATCAGGAGGTAATCGCCTCATCTGGAATATGCGTTATCCCGGGTTCAAGAGTTTTAAAGGTATGGTACTTTACTCTTCGCCCAACGCAGGACCAAAGGCCGTTCCTGGAGATTATAAAGTTAAAATGAATTATAACGGAAATGTTTCCGAGCAGGTCTTCACTATTGTCAAAGACCCTAGATTGCCCAATACCGATGAAGATTACCAAAAACAATTCGACTTTTTGATAAAAGTACGCGAACAGGTTTCAAGAGCCAACAATGCCATAACAGATATTCGGTCGGTCAAAAAAGATTTGGACTATCTAAAGGAGAAGACAAAGGAAAACGAAGAAATGAAAAAATTGATTTCTGATTTCGAGACGCAACTAGAGGTTATCGAGAACAACATTCATATGACCAAAAACCAAAGCCGACAAGACCCTTTGAACTATGGTATTCGAATCAATAACCGTTTGGCATTTTTGATGGCCGATTCCCAACGGGGCGATTATCCGCCAACGGGGCAATCTTTGGAATTTTTTATCGAAGTAACCAAAGAACTTGACGCGGAAATCAACGCTTTGAACCAATTAATGAAAGAACATATTTCTAAAATCAACGATCGGGTATCGGAGAATAAGATTCAAATGATTTCGTCGGAGTAGCTGCTTTAATATATAGAATCTGTCAGTTAGAGCGGAGTCGAGAACCTTTACGAAAGGCATCTCGACTCCGCTCGATGTGACAGTAATCCATATTTAGTTCAACTGTAAAGTACTCAACAACCGAATATCATTATCGATATATTCATATTGGTACAACACTTTATCGCCGATCATCAGCAATGAATTTGCCAACGGAATAACGTCATACGCAAATATCTCCGGAAAAACGCTGAGCGGGGTAATATTGGGCGCATCGGTTTTATCATATACCTTAAGTCCGGAATTACCATCACAGACAAAAAGTTTATGGCCTTGAATACCAAGTCCGTAAGGCTCATCCATCGGATATATGACTTCGAGTTGGGGATCATTCAAATTTGAAACATCCACAACATATAGTCCGCTTTCGGTATTTCCACACGTATTTCCCGAGCGCAAGGTTATATAGGCGTAATCCCCATCGACCACAACTGGGTCGCAGGCCCGGCCGTGCACAAATTCGCTGACAAATTCAGGTTTGTCGGGCGAGGATATATCATATATATACATGCCCTGTGTACCGCCGATAAAAAGAATATCACCCTGATTAAAAATGGTCTCGACAGTACCATTGGTATAGACATCTTCCAAAACTTTGGGCTTTTCAAGATCCGAGATATCGAAAACGCTGATACTGGCCCACTCTACTGCATATAAGTAATCGCCAACAATTTTGAAACGTGCCAAAGAACCACCTTGGCCAGTTGTTGATTCGGCACTACTCGGCGCCCCCCACCTGTAGATAAACCATTAAAGGAAGCATCTTCGTTCACAAAAGGACCTCCAAACCTTTTTTGAAACTCTTCATCCGATAATCTTTGGGTAGTTACTTCCCATCCTACAATCGCTTCGGTCGTCGCATCAAAAGAACCGTAATCGAACAAATCGGCCTCTGGCCATGCAACATCCCATCCTACGGTGCACCAATACTCTTGATAGATTGCGTTCTCCATACGGGTAATTGTCTTGATGTCATTGACATCCGAAATATCCAAAACTACAAGATCACCATAGCTATCAGCGAACAAACGATCGTCTTTGATAGAAATATCATAATTACCTTCCAAACGTATAAACTTTATATTTTGGGGCGAAGTGGGATCACTATTGTCGATAATGTGAAAACCCTGGTTGACGTCATTCACTAAAATATAGTTCTTATAGGCATATATCTTACCCGATTCTGTAATGGGTATAGGTTCGGTTACTTCTACGGCATCTTCCTTAAACTGTATTAAATCAGCAGTCAAGGGTATTGCAATACGGTATTCTTTTCCAGGTAGGTCATCCATATCGTCTCCACAGGATACCATAAAAAAAAGCACGCCAACAAGAGTAGCGGCCATTGATTCATCTTTTTCATAAGAATGTTATTTATCGGTTTGTATCCCATAGATGCGGTCTTGCCAAAAAAGTTGCGCCCAAACGCTGAAAATTCGATGAACGTATCCTTAGGCATTAAAAGAAATACCGATACTATCCTTATATATGAAGTAAGCAGGGATTTTGGACAGCATCGCCGTAAACAAAATTCCGACACAACATAGTAGTATTCCAAGTTCCGCCAGAATTCCCATTAAGAATACCAGGCCGAAAATAACCAGCCAGTTCTTGTTGCCCAGAGCAAAGCCTGCCTTGACGATTTCCATGGGCGATAGTTCTTCATCAAAAGCCAAAAAAGCTGGTATGATGGAAATCGGAACCATAACGTAGATAAGGCCAACTCCACAGGCCAACATACCCAAGATACTTATTCCGAAAACAAGCAGAGCCAGTGTCATACTTTTACCAAGATATCCTTTCTTCAGATAGAAAAAATAATCTTCCCTACTATTTTCATTCAAATCTTTTTGTCTGCAAATTCTTAGAAAAGCAGCATTTAAGGCTATTGAGATGGTCATTGCGGCAATCATAAGTATAGGTCCCAAGATGAGCATTGGAATGAATACCTCCGGCGGCAACTCTTCGGTCCGCATCATTTCTGGATCGGTAATTCCGGCGGCTATAAATGGAATATAGAACAATACATAAAAGGGCAGTATGACCACAAAAGTTAACAACAGGGTCACAAACCCTTGTAACCATACTTTTTTGAACAATTCGATAGCTCTATTGAAAATAGAACCGAAATCCAAATGGGTACTACTTCGTATTCTCTCGGTAACGGCATCGAAATTCATAACGTTGGATTTAGGAAATTAAAGGTATGAATAACGTCGCAAACCCTAAAATAGTACTAAAATATACTGTCATAATGTCACGATTTTGAATATAATGTTATCTTTGCAACCCCATTCAAAATGGCGATTAATGGATAAAATCATTGACGAATCGGTTCAGGGCACGACGCTGACCATCCAAAATAGCGAGAAGAACACGCGCAAGCTGTATATAGAAAGCTATGGGTGCCAGATGAATTTTTCCGATAGTGAAATCGTTGCCTCGATTTTGGCAGGGGAAGGATTCAATACCACCGATATTTTGGAGGAAGCCGATCTCGTCTTGGTCAATACCTGCTCGATTCGCGAAAAAGCGGAACTGACCGTTCGCAAGCGTCTTGAAAAATTCAATGCGGTTAAAGAAAAACGTCCGCATATGAAAGTGGGTGTCTTGGGCTGCATGGCAGAGCGCTTGAAAAGCAAGTTACTCGAGGAGGAAAAAATCGTGGATATGGTCGTAGGACCGGATGCCTACAAAGACCTTCCCAATCTGTTACAAGAAATCGATGAGGGTCGAAATGCCGTGAATGTAATTCTTTCGAAAGAAGAAACCTATGGCGATATAGCCCCTGTACGTTTGAATTCGAATGGAGTCACTGCCTTTGTTTCGATTACCCGAGGTTGCGATAACATGTGTACGTTTTGTGTGGTGCCCTTTACTAGAGGACGCGAACGTAGTCGCGATCCACAATCCATAATAGAAGAGGTCAACGATCTTTGGGAAAAGGGATTCAAAGAGATTACCCTACTTGGCCAAAATGTCGATAGCTACCTTTGGTATGGCGGCGGATTGAAAAAAGATTTCGACAAAGCCTCGGAAATGCAAAAAGCGACGGCGGTAGATTTTTCGAACTTATTGGAAATGGTCGCCTTGGCACAACCTAAAATGCGTATTCGTTTCTCGACCAGCAATCCGCAGGATATGACCTTAGATGTAATTCATACAATGGCCAAATACGAGAATATTTGCAACTATATTCATCTGCCCGTACAAAGCGGAAGCAACCGTATTCTGAAAGAAATGAACCGTCTGCATACGCGGGAGGAATATTTTGAACTTATCAATAATATTAAAAAAATAATTCCCGATTGTGCCATTTCGCAGGATATGATTACTGGATTTCCTACGGAGACAGAGGAAGACCATCAAGACACCTTATCCTTAATGGAATATGTAAAATACGATTACGGATTCATGTTTGCCTATTCAGTAAGACCGGGCACAATGGCGGCAAGAAAATTGGAGGACGACGTTCCGTTTGAAACTAAAAAAGAAGATTAGCAGAGATTATCGCCCTGCAACGCGAACATTGCCAAGAACGTACCGAACAACATTTGGGACAAGTGCAAGAAGTACTTATCGAAGGAACGTCAAAAAAATCGGGTGCTCATTTCATGGGCCGGAATTCTCAGAACACCGTTGCGGTCTTCCCAAAAGAAAACTACAAAATCGGTGATTTTGTTATGGTACGTATGGATAGCTGTACTTCGGCAACCTTGATCGGAGAGGCCGTTGGTTACAGCAAAAATAACTGAGTTTAAAATTTCATGAAAATATGGAATTGAACTAAAATAAATGGAAAGTATACAAGCCATAAAACAACGTTTTGAGATCATCGGTAACGATGTCAAGCTCAACCGCGCCATCGAAAAATCGATTCAAGTGGCCCCGACCGATATTTCCGTTTTGGTGACGGGTGAAAGTGGGGTCGGTAAAGAGGCACTCCCGAAAATCATACATTCGCTTTCGCACCGTAAACATGCAAAATATATTGCGGTAAACTGTGGGGCGATTCCTGAAGGCACTATCGACAGTGAACTTTTTGGCCACGAAAAAGGAGCTTTTACCGGTGCGACCCAGACCCGGAGTGGTTACTTTGAAGTAGCCGATGGAGGCACCATTTTTTTGGATGAGGTTGGTGAACTGCCCCTGACCACTCAAGTTCGATTGTTGCGGGTGCTCGAAAATGGAGAGTTTTTAAAAGTTGGATCGTCACAAGTTCAGAAAACCGATGTACGCATCGTGGCCGCCACTAATATCAATATGTTCGAGGCCATTAAAAAGGAAAAATTTAGGGAAGACCTTTATTATCGGTTGAGCACCGTGGAAATTAATATTCCGCCACTTCGCGAACGAAAAGATGATATTCATTTACTGTTCAGAAAGTTTGCCTCAGATTTCGGTCAGAAATACAAAATGCCAACGATTCGACTGGAAGATGATGCCATACAGTTGTTATTACGATATCGCTGGCCCGGAAACATTCGCCAACTTAGGAACATTGCCGAGCAGATTTCCGTGCTGGAAGAAAGTCGTAGTATTTCTGCCGCAACCTTAAATGGCTACTTGCCTAATGCGAGTAGTTCTAATTTGCCGGCCGTCATCGGAGGTGAAAAAAAGAAGGCGATTTTAGCACAGAGCGCGAAATTTTGTACAAAGTACTTTTCGATATGAAAGGTGACCTCAACGATCTGAAAAAGTTGACTTTGGAACTTTTAAAGAATAATGATTCTGAAAAAGTGCAGGAAGAAAACGAAGGTTTGATTCAAAAAATATATGGGGGCAACGGGCAAGATGTCGACGACGATACTTTTGAAGATGCCTCTTCAATGGAAGTATTGCAACTTCCATCGACCCATTCAGAAGCACCTGTTCGTCATGTTTCACAAGAGGATAAATACCATTTTGCCGAAGAAATCGAAGAAGAAGAAACCCTATCTTTACACGAGAAGGAAATCGAACTCATCAAAAAATCATTGGAACGAAATCGCGGAAAACGAAAGGCCGCGGCGGCCGAATTAGGAATCTCGGAACGAACTTTGTATCGTAAGATTAAACAATACGATCTTTAATTCAGTAAGCAGTTGACAGTGGCAGTTGGCAGTCCTCATTTGGAATTTGGAATTTGGAAAATTAATCTAAGTTGGAATTTTTGAGAAAACACGTTAATATTCTTTTCATTCTTTTGGTTTTAGCGACCCTTTCAAGTTGTGGTGCCTATAACTTTACCGGTGGTGATCCCGGACTTGCGAAAACTTTTCGGGTCGACTATTTTCAGAACTATGCGACCCAAAGTCCGGGCTCTACTTTTGAACCTGGAATGGACAGAGATTTTACACAGGCACTGCAAAACAGAATTCAAGACCAATCGAATCTCACCTTGGTCAATCAGGGTGGCGATTTGGTCTATGAAGGTGAAATTGTCGAATACCGTATCTCCCCTATGAGTGCTACGGCCCAGCAGACAGCCGCTCAGAATCGTTTGTCCATAGCTGTAAAAGTTCGGTTTTTCAATAATACTATCGACGATGGATCCAAAGATTTTGATCAGCGCTTTTCTTTTTTTATGACTATCCTGCGGCTACGCAACTGTCTTCGGTAAAAGATGAAGCCCACGAAGTAATATTTGAACGTATCACACAAGATATCTTTAACGCCTCATTGGCCGATTGGTAATTTTAAATACGAGGTTAGAGGTGCGAAATACGAAAGTTCGAATACACAAAAAATCAATATAAAAGAAAGCATCCAGCAAAAAACATGAACGTACAAGACTTTACATATCTTTTGCAACATCCTGAAAAGGTAAGCTCCAACGAGCAAACACAACAGTTGGAAGACGTTCTAAATGAATATCCCTATTTTCAAGCCGCACGTGCCTTGCACCTTAAAGGTTTGAAAAATGGCAATAGCTTCAAATACAATAATGCCCTAAAACTGACTGCAGCCTATACAACCGATAGAGATGTACTTTTCGATTTTATCACTTCAAAGGAATTTCTTCAAAACGGCATTGCAGAAGCAATTCAAAATGAGAATGAACATGCTAACAGTGAACAAGTAGCGGAAGAACCTACGCAACTCGTTAAGTCAACGGATGACAAGGTACTCCCCCAATCAAAAGAAGTTGCCGACTACATACTCGATCCCGAGCTTTTTAAATCAAAAGACTCCTTGATCGACAAAAAAATAGCCGAGGAAAAAGAAAAGGCAGAAGCAACTTTAGAACTAGGAAAGCCCTTGGCATTTACAAAAAATGAAAAACATTCTTTTGGCCAATGGCTACAGTTGACTTCCTTAAAAAGGATAGATAGAGACCCTGAAAAGGAAAATAAAGTGGCTCGAACGCCTTCGGAAAGCTCGGCCGCAGGATTAGAAGAGGATGTTCTGAAAAAGAAAAAATTCAAGCTTATCGACAAGTTCTTGGATGAAAACCCAAAAATCGAACCCCAAGAGAATACGGCAAAGGTAGATATTAAAAGTTCGCTGGAATTCGATAAAAACGAATTGATGACGGAGACTTTGGCAAAGGTCTATCTAGAACAAAAAAAGTACAAAAAAGCAGTCCAAGCTTATAAAATTTTAAGTTTGAAATATCCGGAAAAAAGTGGTTTCTTTGCAGACCGAATTCGAGCGGTAGAAAAAATTCAAAAAGAAAATTCAGAAGAGTAATGAGTACATTTTCAATATTCTTGATTCTTATCATCATAGTGTGCTTTCTATTGGTACTGGTCATCATGGTTCAAAACCCGAAAGGTGGCGGATTGTCGTCTTCTTTTGGCGGCGGTGGTAGCCAAATTGTGGGTGGTGTAAAAAAAACAGGTGATTTTCTTGATAAAAGTACTTGGACTCTGGCCATTTTATTGGTCGTTCTGATATTGGCCTCGAACATTGCCCTTAAAGGTAATTTCGGCGATGCCGATTCCAAACTATTACAAGGTGACGATATTGAGACGGTAGTACCGGAAACGGTTCCCGAAAGTGTACCCGAAGAAGTTCCAGCACCGACCAACGATCAAACAGATCCAACGGATAGTCTTTAAAAATCGGACAAATACTATAAAAAATGCCAGCCCAAATGACAAGCTGGCATTTTCATTTTACAAAATGTCAGTTTCTGGGCAATGGCACAATTTATGTCCATGCATACAAGAATTTTCAAAACAATTAAAAACTAAACAATATGGCTAAAGTTAACATTAAACCATTGGCGGATAGAGTTCTTATTGAGCCCATGGCGGCCGAGACCAAAACCGCTTCCGGCATCTACATTCCTGATACTGCAAAAGAAAAACCGCAAAAAGGTAAAGTCGTTGCCGTTGGACCAGGCACAAAAGATGAAAAAGTTTCCGTTAAAGTAGGCGATAAAGTCATCTATGAAAAATTCGGAGGTACCGAATTGAAATGGGAAGGCAAAGACTACCTGATGATGCAAGAGAAATATATCATCGCGATCATATAACCGACGTAAATTCCAAAAAACAAAATCCAAATTCCAAAAAAACAAGACTCAAATTCCATTATACAAGAATTGGAATTTGGGATTTGAAAATTGGAGCTTAAAATTTTAAAATAAAATTTCATTATGGCAAAAGATATAAAATTTGACATTGATGCCCGCGATGGCCTAAGAAGAGGTGTAGATGCCTTGGCCAATGCAGTTAAAGTTACTTTGGGGCCTAAAGGCCGTAACGTGATAATCAGTAAATCATTCGGCGCACCCCAAGTGACCAAAGATGGGGTCACCGTTGCAAAAGAAATAGAATTGGCCGATGCCCTTGAGAATATGGGCGCCCAAATGGTCAAGGAAGTTGCTTCCAAGACCAACGATCTTGCCGGTGACGGTACGACCACAGCCACGGTTTTGGCACAATCCATCGTTAAGGAAGGTTTGAAAAACGTTGCCGCCGGTGCAAACCCAATGGATTTAAAAAGAGGTATTGACAAAGCCGTAGAAGCTATTGTTGCCGACTTGGCAAAACAAGCCAAAAAAGTCGGGGATTCCTCTGAAAAAATCAAACAAGTTGCCGCTATTTCATCAAACAACGATGAAACTATAGGTGAACTTATCGCCCAAGCGTTTGAGAAAGTAGGTAAAGAAGGTGTTATAACTGTTGAAGAAGCCAAAGGAACAGACACCTATGTTGACGTTGTAGAGGGAATGCAGTTCGACAGAGGCTATCTTTCTCCATATTTCGTGACTGATTCTGAAAAGATGACAGCCGTCTTGGAGAACCCGTACATTTTGTTGTTCGATAAGAAAATCTCTTCAATGAAAGATTTGCTTCCTGTTTTGGAGCCAGTAGCACAATCAGGAAAGCCTTTGCTAATCATTGCCGAGGATGTTGACGGTGAAGCCTTGGCCACGTTAGTGGTGAACAAATTGAGAGGTTCATTGAAAATCGCGGCCGTAAAAGCCCCAGGTTTTGGTGATCGAAGAAAAGCGATGTTAGAAGATATCGCCATCTTGACCAAAGGTACGGTCATTGCCGAAGAAAGAGGATTCTCTTTGGAAAATACAACTTTAGATATGTTAGGTACTTGCGAAAAAGTATCGATCGACAAGGACAATACTACCATTGTTAATGGAGGTGGAGTACAAAAAGATATCAAAACTCGTGTCAATCAAATCAAATCTCAAATAGAGACTACCACTTCAGATTATGACAAGGAAAAACTTCAAGAGCGTCTGGCCAAATTGGCAGGTGGCGTTGCCGTACTATATGTAGGTGCTGCTTCTGAAGTTGAAATGAAGGAAAAGAAAGATCGCGTTGACGATGCTCTACATTCCACAAGAGCTGCTGTCGAAGAAGGCATTGTAGCAGGTGGAGGAGTTGCATTGCTCAGGGCCAAATCGGTACTTTCTAAAGTAACAACAGAAAACGAGGATGAGGAAACTGGTGTACAAATCGTTGCAAGGGCTATTGAATCACCGATTAGAACAATAGTAAGCAATGCTGGTGGAGAAGGTTCTGTTGTGGTAGCCAAGATTTTGGAAGGCAAAGGAGATTTTGGTTACGATGCTAAATCAGAAAAATATGTTGACATGCTTAAGGCAGGTATTATCGATCCTAAAAAAGTAACTCGAATCGCATTGGAAAATGCCGCTTCGGTTGCGGGAATGATTTTGACTACCGAATGTGCATTGACCGACATTAAAGAGGAAGCACCAGCCGGTGGCGGTCACGCCCACGGTGGTGGAGGTATGCCTGGAATGATGTAGGTAACAAGCCACTATAAACAAATAAGTAGAAGCAAAAACGCCCCGATATAACTGTTGGGGCGTTTTCTATATGGGGAAACTTTAATTTATTCACCATAAACTTCAGTTTCATAAAATGCGGGTATTGAAAACCAATAACCCATAAAAGAAGAAGATGCTTTCAACGCATTGCCCGAGCCTACAACTAGCTCTCCAAAAATGTTCCATTGGTTACCATTGTCATCTTGCACAAAGGCCTCGCCCGAACCATTATAAATAAATTCAAAATTAGATGTATTCTGAGTCGTATCCAGTTTAAAAGAAACGATGACTTTTGAGTTTCCGACAATCAAATAGTCTTTTCCATTAAAAGTATCCTTAAACACATTATTATCGTCAAAATTGCTGAAACGATATGCTTTTGCTTTGTCATTATCGATGATTGCGTGAACCCGCTCTTTTAACGGCAAGCGATTATCCTTTGGTGTAGGGAACAAAAAGAAATCATTGTTGGTCTTATAACTTGAATACGGATACACCCCATAGGTTCGATCAAAATCAGTTTCCAAGCTAACAACTTTAGTAGTAGGGAACATGGCGCGCCACGTGGCCCAATCGGTTTCTACCAGTTGAATTAAATCCGCTTTTTCTCCGCTAAGACTTCCGTTTACCGATTCGTTCAGAATTTGCGACCAGTTGCTTTTTGTGGCACGATCAAAAGGCACTAGATTCGTCTGGTATAAAAGTCCGGAGACACCAAACGTAGTTTCATTTCCATCAATGACCCTATTCCAACCAATACCTGTTCCTGTTAAAGGGCAATACGTGATGGCCAAAGAAACATCCCCAATGTTATCATTTATGATTTCGTGCCAATCCAATATAATATGAGGGTAGGCCCTGGTATCGTTTCCGTTCTTATACCCCAAGACCAAATCTTCGTCGAACAATATGGGATACACATTTTCGGCGGCTAAAAAAGGAGGATTTTCAAGCGCGGGAATTCCATCCCTCCCCGGACCACCATCCAAAACTTCGGATATTGGAATGCTCCACTCTTGTGAAGTATTCTCGATCTCAACTTCATCGGGCGTTTGTGTCGTTTCTTGGGTACTTGAAGTACTGCACGAAAACAGCATCAAGCAGCTAGTCAATAGTAAAATCTTGTTCATAGCAATTTAATTTATGACGTTCGATATTTTCTTTTTAAAGGTATATGACATTCCAACTGTTGACCGTACTGTAGGTGTCAATTGCGTTCCATCGACATAATTATACAAAGGGAGTTCGACACGGGCGTACAATCTTAGGTCAGGGGTTACTAAAATGGTAAGTTCCGGTCTGGCAAAAACCCATTGTCCGCCTGTGTTCGGCACATTGGAATCGTCTATCTTATCTTCGAAGGCTTTTCGATATTTAAAGACCAGTCCTGGATTAAAAATGGTATTGAATAACAAAAATTGATCGGTATATCCAAGACTGGCCTGTGCTACATTACCAAATTCATAGGCAGCCATGTTATTAAGGTATGCCGTATTCTTTCCGGTAAATCGATAGGTGAAACTACCTGAAATGGTAGCGGAAGGTCTAAAGTTAAGGCCTTTCGAGAAGGATGACCACCCCAAAACATCCCAAGCGCCACTACCCGGCTGGAGGTCTGCTGTAAGTTGAAATCCTTCTTCAGTGGTGAGGTCCGACTTGCCCAAAGGTACTTTTGTACCAAGCCCAATATTGAATACCGTTTGTTTTCCCAAAATTTCCGGGATAGCATATTTTACCAATAATACGGCATCTCCGATACCGGAAGTCTCCGCAAAATTTTCGTTTCCGAATTGTGAAATGGTCCTTGTTTGGTTCACCCAAGTAAAAAGTGCCTCTAGTGAAATTCTGTCCGTGATCGCATATCCCAAATTCGTTAAAATGGAATTGGTAATACGTAAGCGAGAATCGTCATCCAATACATTGGAGCCAGCATTCAGTGTATTGAGATTGTTGTAATCGTAGTTAATCCCAACTAAAAAAGCCCCCTTTCCCTCATTGGGCAATCCCAGATTGTTGGATAAAGGCACTCCGCCCGAACAGCATGTTTGGGAAAACAGCGGTTGCAAGGTGGTTAATATCAAAATAGACAGCATGGGTCGAAAACACATTGTGATACATCGCTTCTTATAGGTTAGTATTGAAGCAGAACGAATCCTTACACTATCTTGAATAAATGTCCATTGGTACTAAAGCACTCCATTTTTGGGTATCCCCTAAAAATAGAAAACCACCTGCTAAATAACAGGTGGTATGCTTATTCAACTCAAAGGTCTATCTTATAAACCCATAAAGAATTACTTCTTTTTTGTTGGCGCCTTTTTAGCTACTGCCTTTTTAGGAGCGGCTTTTTTTTTGGCGGCGGCCTTAGGGGCTGCTTTCTTTGCTGTTGCCATGATTGAAATGTTTAGAATTTCAATTAAATTGAGTTTTTTTTCTTGTGTTTAAATTTTTAGGGAAAGATTTTATAAACTCACTTTTCAACAAATTTATAGTATGTTTTTGCCCCAAAAGGATATGCCCACAATGCAAAACATATCACTTGTTTTCACAAGAACGCAGTTTTCTGTTTTTTAGTGTGTATCACTATCATTTGTATCATCTTCCCGATACTTGCAACAGGGGTGTACCTTTGCATAGGCTTCTTCGGTCGCTTTCAGTTCTTTGGTATCATGGCCGACCTCGACCAGAGCTGTTTTGATCTTCATGGGATCGGTCTTACGCTCATCGATAATCAAGGACAATTGATGGGAAGGAATATCCCAAAGCGCATATTTAACGCCCTTTATACCAAGTACCGCCTTTTCGATTCGGTTTTTGCACATTTCGCATTTACCATCGACCTCCATGGTCAATTTCTTGTTCTTTTCTTGGGCAAAAATGGAAAACGAAAACATCACCAACGCTAATGTTAAGAAAATTTTTTTCATATTATATCTTTTCTATAATCTATTTATTTCACAATTTATATCGAAACCCTGCATAAAACATACGGCCCATAATCGGGGCATATACTATACCGGTATCAAAATTTGCGCCAAAGGGATCATCGACCCCCAAAACCGGATTCGGTTGCTTAAAATTAGTCAAATTTTCGCCACCGACATAAATCTCAAATTTCTCTGAAAAGACCTTAGTAACCTGCGAATTCATAAGGCTATACGGATCTGAATACTCACCTAGCCGATATTGTGGCGGATTTACTTCGGTATTCGGCAAACGTTGTTTCCCTAAGGTATGCAGCGTATAGTCGAATCGCCACTGCGAACCTTTGTCGCCAATCTCGGTTTCGTAACCTAAATTGGCAAAGAAACGATGCTGCGCCTGCAAGGGTTTTTGTAAACTTCCCGAACGGTAATCAGTGGTTACATCATAATACTTATAAGCCGTACGGAGCTCGAGATTCTTCAATATTTGATGATTTACTTCCAACTGAAAACTATTGGCATAACTCTTTCCCTCCAAATTATAAAAGGAAATTGCCCTTGGGTTTTCCCAATCAACTACGACCTGGTTGATAAAATCGGTCTTGTAGAAATCCAAGGTAATGTTTCCAGGGCGGTCCAGAAAGGTGAATCCCTGTAAAAAGCTTAGGCCGTAATTCCATGCATCTTCTGGGTCAAGACCGTAAATGCTTCCTTCGGTGTCCAAAATTTGGATGCTTCGCGACGAAGCGAACAGCTGCTGGTTCTCGGCAAATATATTGGCCGCCCTCCTACCTCTTCCGAAAGACCCTCGCAGGCTTCCCATTTCCCACGGGGTATATCGAATATGGAATCTTGGGGTAATAAAAGTGCCCAGTCTGTTATGGGTATCTACTCTAAGGCCCGCGGTTAGGCTTAATTTTTCAAGATTCTCATAGCTGTATTCAAAAAACGCCCCTGCCGAGGCATCTTGCCTGGCAAAGTTTTGATTATTGACCAACTCGGCATAACCATCGTAGGCAAAAGTGACCCCTGTTTTGAACTTATTTCGGGTATCGCCGATGATGCTATTGAAGATAAGATTCGAATACACACTTTCATGGTCGATATCATATCGTCTAAAACCATAATACGAATCTTGTTTGTGGATGCTATACGAAGCTTGAAAACCAAAACTCTGAAAAGGCAGCTCTGGAAAAACATAACCCAGTTTTATGGAGGTATCGAACCTTCTTGTGTCTATTTCGCTTCCCCAAGCATCTGTAGTAAACTTATCTAGATTTGGATCAAAATCAACTTGCCCGACCTGTTTCTCATCGTTCAGAAACCTGAAGTTGATAAAACTTACCCACCCCGTTTCGAGATTTTGATACTGCCAACGGTTCAGAACATTGATCTGATCGGCCAATGGCGCATCTAAAAATCCATCGCCGTTACCATCTTCTTTTTGATCTCGTCTGTTTCCATGAATATAAAGTCCCGAACTCCAGGTATCGCTCAAAACATGATTTAAATGTGTATTGAGTTCTAGCCTGCCGTTTTGGTTCGCATATCCATTTATAAAAACAGTATTGTCGGTCAACGGTTTTACCAATTCGGTGTTTATCTGTCCTGATATACTTTCGTACCCGTTCACAACACTACCTGCACCTTTTGTAATCTGAATGCTTTCGACCCAAGTGCCGGGCGTAAAGGTCAATCCGTAGGCCTGCGAAGCACCACGAACCATGGGTATGTTCTCTTGCGTAATCAACAAATACGGACTCGTCAAACCCAACATCTGAATCTGTTTGGTGCCGGTAAGTGCATCATTAAAATTAACGTCGATGGCGGGATTGGTCTCGAAGCTCTCCGAAAGATTACAGCAGGCCGCCTTTAGCAATTCGGCACTATTCACTGTAATGACATTCTGGGTGCTGAAATAGGCTTTCTGAACTGCATCCCTCTTTTTTCAACGACCACTTCATTCAGTTCGTTCGAAGGTTTTAACGAGTGGTGAACCATTTTCGGCTCTTTGATCGTCAAAGTATCGGATTCAAAACCGACATAACTGATAATCAATTTGTCGTAGTCCTTCGAATAGGGAATGCCGAACAATCCTTCTTCGTTCGTTATCGTACCGATCTGGGAATTCATCCAGTACACGTTGGCTCCGGGAAGTCCGATGTGTTTGTTTTCTGGATTGGCCTCCATGACCATGCCTTCGACTTTTTCTTGTGAATACAAGAATATCGGAAGAATAAGAACTAAAATATAAAAGTTTAGCTTCATTTAATTGTCACTATTCAAAATTACATCTTTGTCAATAATTAGGGATGATACTCTAACTAAACATGTTTATTGTGCAGGCCGGTCCTATTTATCACCTTTGGCATGCCCTTCATGACCCGTCAATGTCTTGCCACCAGCTTCGTTCATCATGGATTTTTTCCCTTTTAGTTGCGCCGCCGCGTCGACGGTGAACGTACCATTGGTCACAATTTCATCCCCATTTCCCAAACCGGACAGCACGATATACCCTCCGTTGATGGCATCGCCCAAAGTGATTTCCCGCATTTCAAAAGTGGAATCGTTGGGATCCGGCTTTACATAAATTACGGAACGCTCCCCTGTCCAAAGGACAGCACTTTCAGGAACTATTATGGTATAATCTTTCATTTCCGAGGGAAGTGCCAATGTACCGGCCACGAACATTCCAGGTTTTAATTGACCATTTGGGTTTTGTAAAACCGCCCTAACTTCTACTGTTCTAGTGTCAGCATTCAGCACGGGATCAATAAAAGAGATCTTGGCATCGAGTTTTTTATCGGAATAAGCCCTAGTGGTAATATCAATCTTTTGACCTTCCTTTAGCAAGGAGACCTGATTTTCATAGGCATCGAAAACCGCCCACACCGTATTTAGATTGGCAATCTTGAACAAGGGCGAACCCTGTTTAACATAGTCGCCAGCTTCTACCATAATCTCAGAAACAGTACCGGATACATTAGCATATACGGGAAAATTTTCCCGAGCCTGACCTGACTTTTCAATCTGGTCAATTTGATTTTCCGATAGCTTCCAAAGTTTGAGTTTATTGCGAACAGCTTTGTACAACGCAGGTTGGGATTCCTTTAAACTTGCCGCCGTAATCAATTCCTGTTGTGCAGAAACCAATTCGGGAGAATAGATGGTCGCCAATTGTTGACCGCTTCTGACTTCCTCTCCCTCAAAATTCACAAAGAGTTTTTCTATGCGCCCGGCAAAATAAGAGGCTTGTGTCGCAACTGCCTTTTCATTTTCTTCTATAGTTCCTGAAAGTTTTAGGGTGTTGTCTCCTGAAGTACCTGAACCGACAGTTGTTGTCCTAATATCGGCCAACGCCATGGCATTTTTGGTCATTTTAAACTGATCTATTGCCAGTCCGTCTGCGTTGGATTCGGCAGGAATCAAATCCATTCCACAAATGGGACAGTCCCCGGGTTCGGGTTGCATAATCTGAGGGTGCATGGAACACGTCCACATTTCGCCTGATTCCATTTCTTGGTCATGGTCGTGTTCTTCGGCCATGTCCACACTCGTGTTGTTACCAAAAATTAAGTATCCGGCCAACAAACCTCCGATAACGGCCAATCCGATGTAAAGAACATTCTTTTTCATACTATTTCTATTTTTAATCAATTTTCTTTGTTCGTAATCTTAAAGCATTCGCTATCACGGAAACCGAACTGAAACTCATTGCCGCAGCAGCTATCATCGGGGAAAGCAATATCCCGAAAAAGGGATAGATTACTCCCGCTGCTATCGGTACGCCAAGGGTATTGTAGACTAAGGCAAAAAACAGGTTCTGTTTGATGTTCTTCATGACCTTGTTGCTAAGGTTCCGTGCCTTGACAATTCCGTGTAAGTCGCCTTTGACCAAAGTAATGGCAGCACTTTCTATAGCGACATCCGTTCCGGTGCCCATGGCTATACCCACATCACTTTTTGCCAATGCAGGGGCATCGTTGATACCATCTCCCGCCATGGCTACTACCTTGCCGTTTTCCTGAAGTTTCTCTACTTCCTTAAGTTTATCTTCGGGAAGCATTCCCGCTTTGAAATCCGCTAGTTTCAGTTCGCTGGCCACGGCTTGTGCCGTATCGTAATTGTCTCCCGTAAGCATAATGACATTGATACCTTTTTGTTGAAGGGAATTGATGGCCTGCTTACTGGTATCCTTGATTTTGTCGCCGATGACTACAAAGCCGACCGTTTCGCCGTCGATTGCCAAATAGGAAACCGTTTTGCCCTGCTTTTGAAAGGCTTGGGCCTCACTTTTCAGGTTCGAGGGTACGGCCGCTTTGGCACGCTCCATCATTTTAAAATTTCCGAGTGCCACTTTCTTACCATTAACAATGCCTTCCACGCCCTTGCCTGTAACGGCACTGAAGCCTTCGGCTTTTAACGATTCAGTTCCTTCTTGTTTTCCATAGGCCACTGTCGCCTCGGCTAATGGATGTTCACTCAATTGGTTCAAGGATACAATATATTGCAAAACTTCCGCTTCGGAATAGGCACCGCGCGATGTACCAATCGTTTCCACAGTCGGTTTCCCTTCCGTAATGGTTCCGGTCTTGTCGACGATAAGCGTATCCACCTTGTCCATTTTTTCCAAGGCTTCAGCACTTTTGATTAGCACCCCATTTTGTGCTCCTTTACCAACGCCTACCATAACGGACATGGGAGTGGCAAGACCTAAAGCACACGGACAAGCGATAATCAAAACGGCTATCGCATTGACCAGTGCATAGACGTAGGCAGGTTCTGGCCCCCAAATGGCCCAAACTGCAAATGTGATAATTGAGATCAGCACCACTACGGGAACAAAATAACCGGAAACCTTATCCGCCAAATTTTGAATGGGCGCCCGACTTCTACTGGCATCGTTGACCATCTGGATTATCTGAGAGAGCAAGGTATCGGAACCTATTTTTTCCGCTTTCATCAAAAAGGATTGGTTGCCATTGATGGTTCCGCTACTGACTTTATCTCCTTCCGATTTATTTACAGGAATGGGTTCGCCGGTAATCATGGATTCGTCCAATGAAGTATTTCCTTCAGTAATCGCCCCATCTACTGGAATTTTATCTCCTGGCTTGACCCGGAGGATATCGCCCAATTCGATTTCATCGATACTGATTTCTTCCTCCTTTCCATCCTTGACAAGAATGGCTTTATTCGGGGCAAGTTTCAACAACTCCTTAACAGCGGAATTAGTTTTACTATGTGCACGGGCTTCCAACACCTGTCCCAATAATACCAAGGTCAAGATGACCGTGGCCGCTTCAAAATAGACATGTACACTACCCGATTCCGTTTTAAATTGTTCAGGGAAGAAATCAGGCAAAAGCATTCCGAATACGCTAAAAAGCCATGCAACACCTGCACCAATCCCGATCAATGTGAACATATTGAGGTTCCATGTTTTGATGGAGCGATAGGCCCGTTCAAAGAACATCCAAGTGGCATAGAAAACTACTGGGATGGAAAGCGCAAATTGAATCCAGTTCCAGTTTTTTTGCTCCATCCAATCGTAAAGTGGATTGTTCGGTATCATTTCGCTCATCGCAATCAAGAAAATTGGCAAGGTAAAAGCAGCGGCAATCCACAATTTTTTGAGCAACTTTTTATAGGTCTTCTCCTCCGCGGAAAGGTCGGGTTCCATTGGCACGAGATCCATGCCACAAATTGGGCAGCTTCCCGGTTCGTCCCTAATGATTTCAGGATGCATTGGGCAAGTATATTGCGTAGAAGATAGGGACTCGACATTTTGTTCCTCGACCAAATCCATTCCGCAGACAGGACAATCCCCAGGTTTGTCATAGGTCTTATCGCCTTCGCAATGCATCGGGCAATAAAACGTTCCCGTGTCTTTGGGCTTTTTGGTTTGCTTTTCTGCGGTATGTTGATGCTCTCCCTGTGTATGGATACTATACTGGGCTCCATCATTTTTCAAAGCCGCTTGGAACTTTTCCAGGGGAATATGGTTTTCCATCTCAATGGCGGCTTCCGCTTTTTCCAAATCGACCGAAACCACGGTCACACCTTCCACTTTTGAGAGCGTTTGTTCTACATGGTTTCGACAACCGTTGCAGGTCATTCCGTTTATGTGATAGGTGTGTTTCATTTTTATTTTTTTATGGTTTCGGTGACTTTTCCACATTTCAGCATCTTCTCGTCGTAGTATGGATTCCGGATTTCCTCCACATTGGAAATCCAGTACCCGCCTTTTCCATCAAACGCCATTGGGCAAAACTGCTTGTAGATTGCGCCTTCGGAAATGGATTCCTTAAACAAGGGTTCCACCTTTACTGTCAACTGGGAAAATAGTTCGCGTTGTTGCTCAATTTCATAGGCTTCGGCCATGGCCATCGATTTCATTTCCGCCCTTTCTTCCGTAAAACTTTCAGCCAAGTTCTCGGCAGCGACGTTCACTTCGTCGGCATCGGAGTTGACCAATGCCATTCGAATCTGCTGATAATTATAGAATACTTTCCCGGTCATTCCAGCCGAAAAGGAAGCATCGGTGATTTCGGGGGTATTCTCCTTTTTGGTCTCGATTTCTTCAGGGGTACTGATTTTGGCATCCTGTTTATTCTTTGTGTCCCCGCATGAGGCCATAGCAATCAACATAATCGTTGCAATTGTGAATGTTAGGTTATGTTTCATTTTTTAGTTTTTAGTTTTTAGTTTTTATATTAGAAATTGATTATCAGTTAATTGTATTCCGTTTTTTATTGATTCGTTACATAGTTGATGATGCTCATTTGTTCATAATAATTTTTGACAGCTTCTATTCCGTTCATCTGGAACTTCAGTTGTAATTCCTGAATGTCCAACACATCATTAAAATCAATGGTGCCCGTTTCATAATTCTTAATAAGGATTTCCTCCGCATCGTTTGCCCGTTCGAGATTCTTTAACTGCGTATCGTATTTGATCCTTGCAGCCTCACGACTATTGATAGCATCGCTTAAAACAGTTTCCAAAAGATTTCTGCGGTTCGCTTTTTGGGCATTGATTTCCTCTTGCCGCAACTCGTTCTGTACGGTTTTCGATTTGTATTTGTTGTTGAAAATTGGAATGGACAGAGAGACCATAGGCATCACAATGTCCTTGCCGTTGTCACTTAAATTCATTCCAGCCCTATCTGCCACGGGAATATAATCCAATCCAAAACCGAGATTGGGATTCGCTTCTTTTTGGTTCAGGAGTTCCGATTGCGTTACGGATTCGTAGAGCCTATCGTATTTTTCCAATTCGGGATGCACTTCCAATACGGACTGTTCAATTTCAGTTGGTTCGTATATCGGCAAGGAATCGACAAGCTCGATAGCGATGGAACCCTCCCTGTTCAGCAGATTATTGAACTTTGTCCGTTCTGCGTGATATTCATGTTCCAAGACCAACCTATTTTCTTCCAGTTCATTTTGACGAATCTGGAGGCGAAGGACATCCACCGCCGAGGCTTTACCCACTTCTACGGAAGTCAATGCCAATCTTTCATAGGTTTTTAGGAGCTGGATATTTTCATCCAAAACCTTTTGTTTTTCCTTGATCGCAAAAAGCTGGTAATAGGATTGGAACACCGACAGGTGTAATTTTCGTTTAGTGATCGCGATATCTAGATAATCCACTTGGGCCAACGAGCTGGCATAGTTCTCCCGAGCGGTAATGGTGCCGAACCAAGGTAGCATCTGCTTGACGGAAAACCGGGCTTTTTGTGCGCCTGTCCTTGTTTCGGGTTCACTAACGAAAACTCCGGCACTCAGTTCTGTGTTCGGTAAGGCATCGGCTTCCTCAATTTTTTCCTTTGAAATGTTGTATCTCAGCTCGAAAGCCTGTATCTCGGGATTGTTGTTTTCCGCCTCTTGAATGTAGGAATCCAAGGTTTGGGCATTTGCAGCCGAGACCATTATCATCCCTAACAATAGTATCATTATTCTTTTCATGCGTTTCGTCTTTTTTAGTTGCCATTCGCTTTTCCAACTGTACAATACCGGAACTACCAATAGGGTTATCAGAGCGATCAACATTCCCCCAAAAGAGGGTATCGCCATGGGAATCATGATATCGCTACCCCTTCCCGTTGAAGTCAGCACGGGCAACAATGCTAGAATAGTTGTTGCCGTGGTCATCAAACAAGGCCGTATCCGTTTTTCCCCTGCTTCGACGACCGAAGCTCGAACCGCTTCCAAGGTGTTCGGTTTGTTCCTGTCAAAAGTCTGGGTCAGGTAGGTGGCCATAACCACCCCATCATCCGTTGCGATTCCGAAAAGGGCAATAAAACCTACCCAAACGGCCACACTTAGATTAATGGTATGCATCTGGAATAGCTCGCGAAGGTTCTCCCCAAAGAAATTAAAGTTGAGGAACCAATCCTGTCCGTAAAACCATATCATCAAGAACCCTCCTGCAAAGGCAACCGCGATTCCTGTAAATACCATGAACGAGGTGGCAACGGAACGGAACTGAAAATACAGGATCAGGAAAATGATGAACAAGGCCAGAGGTACGACTACGGACAAAGTTTTTTCGGCCCGTAATTGATTTTCATAGGTTCCTGTAAATTGATAGTTGATGCCTTTGGGGACTATCAATTCGCCATTATCGATTTTTTGTTGGATAAGGGCTTGGGCGTTCTCCACCACATTTACTTCGGCGAAACCATCCAACTTATCGAACAGTACATAGCCCAATAAAAATGTATCCTCACTTTTGATGACCTGTGGCCCTTTTTCGTATCGGATATCGACCAGTTCACTCAGGGGAACAGGACTGCCTTTCGCAACGGGAACATAGATGTTCTTGATGTCCGCGGGATTCTCCCGAAGTTCCCTTGGATATCTTACCCGAACCCCATAGCGTTCTCGACCTTCTACGGTCTGGGTCAAGGACATGCCGCCGACGGCGACTTCCAAGACCCGTTGCACGTCTTCAATTTGGATACCGTATCTGGCCAACGCTTCCCGATCGATATCAATCAACAGATAGGGTTTCCCAACGATCCTATCAGCAAATACCGCTTCGTCTTTAACACCCTCGGCTTCTTTAAGGATATTTTCCAATTGGATGCCAAAAGCTTCGATTTGTCGCAAATCCTGACCCTTGACCTTAATGCCCATCGGTGCGCGCATTCCTGTTTGCAGCATTACCAATCGGGTTTCGATAGGCTGTAATTTTGGTGCGGAAGTAACTCCCGGCAATCTCGTTACCCGAACGATTTCGTTCCAAATGTCATCGGGAGACTGTATCTCCGGTCGCCAGTTGCGGTAGTATTCCCCATCAGAATCTGGAACCAGATTCTCAAAGCCGATTTCCGAAAAGGCTTCAATATCCGATTCCTTATACTCGGATGTTTTTTCGTCAAGTACCGTATTCGGGTTTAGCAAGAAATCTCCATCCTTTAGCGCAAAAAGCCCATCTTTGTTGACCTTGAAACGCTGTCGTTTTCCATCTATGTTCAGCATGTATTCGGACTTGTACTGGATCATGTTCTCGTACATGGACATTGGCGCGGGGTCGAGCGCAGATTCCGTTCGTCCCGCCTTCCCGACTACGGTCTGGATTTCAGGAATGCTGGCCACGGCCATATCCAACTGTTGCAGCACACGTTTGTTTTCTTCCACTCCGGCATGGGGAAGGGAAGTCGGCATCAACAGAAACGAACCTTCGTTCAAAGAGGGCATAAACTCCTTGCCCGTATTTTGCATGATAAGTACCCCGAATACAACGATGGCCGTTGGAAGGGAAAGGAACAGTACTTTGTTTCGCAACGCCCAACGTAGGATACTTGTATAATATTTTTGGAAAGTGACAAATACACCCAATAATCCGAAACATATGAATCCCACAAAAACCAGATTCATGAAAATGCTCCTGCCTAAACCGAGAGGCCTCCAATAGTTTGCCAAAAGAAATACGATTGCGCTAACGGAAATAATAATGTTCAAAAGGTTAGCCTGCTTGTCGGAAAGTGAAAATCCATTGAACAGTCGTCCGGCCACTTCCGCGTTCTTTAAAGGTTTTATTGTGCCGAAAGCCATCAAGACCAGACCCAACCAATAACCATAGACTACAGCAATAAGCCCTATAAGTATCAGTAACATACTGAATACATAGCCCATAACGCTCTTGCTTCGTTTCTTTCGAAAGAGGAAAGCCGCAAAAGGTGGTATCAAAAAAAGAGCAACTATAATCGATGCGGTCAACGCAAAAGTTTTAGTAAACGCCAACGGTCGGAATAGCTTCCCTTCCGCCCCGATCATCGTGAATACGGGGATGAAGCTAATAATCGTGGTCATGACCGCCGTTACGATGGCACCGGAGACTTCCGTTGTGGCATTATAGACTACGGTATTTATGGGGAGTTTCTCCCCGTCCTCATCCAAATGTCGTATGATGTTCTCGGAGAGGATGACCCCCACATCGACCATGGTTCCGATAGCGATTGCGATACCGGAGAGTGCAACAATATTGGCATCCACCCCAAAAAGTTTCATGGCGATAAAGACCATCAGTACCGCTACGGGCAATAAACCTGAAATAAGTATGGAAGCCCGAAGGTTGAATATCATGATGACGATGACCAGTATGGTTATCAGTATTTCCAAGGTCAAGGCCTCGTTGAGCGTACCCAAGGTTTCCTGAATCAACTCGGTTCGGTCGTAGAAGGGTACAATTGTTAATTGTGATGTTCTACCATCGCTCAATTCCTTGGATGGCAATCCTGAACTCAGTTCCTTGATCTTATCCTTTACATTGTTGATGACCTCCAACGGATTCGCCCCATATCGAGCGACCACAACGCCACCTACGACTTCCGCTCCTTCCTTATCGAGAATACCACGCCGGACCGCTGGGCCGAGTGAAACGTTCGCAATATCCTTCACACGGATGGAAGTATAATCCTCCGTAGTGACCACGGCATTTTTGATATCCTCCAAGGATTCTACATAGCCAAGACCTCTTACCAAGTATTCGGCCTGATTGATTTCCAAGGTCTGTGCGCCAATATCCCGGTTGCTGCTTTTTACCGCATTGACGACATGATGCAGACCAATGTTATACTGCTTCATCAATTCAGGATCCACATCGATTTGATATTCCTGTACATAACCTCCGATAGAGGCGACCTCGGAAACCCCGCTTGCCGCGGACAGGGCATATTTTACATAGTAGTCCTGTATGCTTCGCAATTCCTGTAGATCCCAGCCTCCGGTAACGTTCCCTTCTTTGTCCCTGCCTTCCAAAGTGTACCAGAAAATTTGACCCAATCCGGTAGCATCCGGTCCTAAAGCTGGATTAACACCATCGGGCAGCAAATTACTAGGAAGCGAGTTGAGTTTTTCAAGGATCCGGCTACGGCTCCAATAGAATTCCACATCCTCGTCAAAAATGATATAGATGCTGGAAAACCCGAACATTGAGGAACTACGTATCGTTCGGACTCCCGGAATACCCAATAAAGAAGTTGTCAATGGATAGGAAATCTGGTCTTCTATATCCTGTGGGGAACGACCGCCCCATTTGGTAAAAACGATTTGTTGGTTCTCTCCAATATCGGGAATCGCATCCACGGCGACGGGATCGCTGGGCAAAAAGCCCGTGTCCCAATTGAAGGGAGCGTTGACGGTGCCCCAACCCACAAGGAGAAGGAGCATAAGTACAGCGACTAACTTATTTTCGATAAGAAATTTAATGCCTTTGTTAAGCATAGGGATTGATTATTAAACAATTAGAAACCGTGCAGCGAAAACCACACAAACAACAGGTTTAGCCCAAAAACAGCGGTTGCCGTTGGTTGGGCTTATTTTCTAATGTTCAAAAATCAAATGAGAAATGTCTGATCTAGAATCTGGATATCCCGTATTAGTGGAGGAGGGGAATAATCTTTAAAGGGAACATCGTTCTGGTCAAGCCCTTCAAATCGATTGATATAGGCATAAACGAAAGAAGCGACAAAGACTTGTTGATCAAAAGTTAGTTGGTCGAACGAAATCTTCAGATCGTCCTGTCCTTCCAATACAACTTCCACGTCGGTACAGCAGTCCATGTCCATTTCCATCACGGCACATTCGCTGGAAGATTTGGACATTTCGGCTTTCATCATGCAGGTATCCACATTATCGAAAAGACTGAAATCTACCAAATGATCACCACAATAATGCATATCCACCGAGAAGGACATGGTGGAAAATAACACTATTAGCGCCATTGTGGCGGATGCTATTTTGTGAAAGGATGCTTTCATTTGCTTTGCAAAAATACGAAATATTCGTTTGTACCGATTTAAGAACAATAGCTTTAACGAAAAATTGGCAGCCTAAGTATGGATTGCCGGCCTCAATTCTTATAGAGGTGTTTTTCAGCTATCTTTGACCCACGAAATGCAACTTATTCGTTAAATATTATGTGCGGTATTTGAAAACGATAAAAAAAATCGGGGTTTTAAATACTCAAACACGATGTAATCAGTTATTACAAGTAGAATCACCAAAAAGATTCTAAAATTCTAATTAACTATTTTAAACATTAACCGATCATGAAGAAAAAATTGAATTTAAAAGTTACCTCAGGATTTGTCATCCTTATAATGGCACTATTTGTTTCAAGTTGTGGTTCCGACGATGGAACTATTTTCGACACTCCCCTTCCCGGAGGTGACCAAGGTGGTGATGAAGGTGGTGACGAAACCCCCGAAGTTGCAACCATCGTATATAACGAAGGTGATCCATCAGGCAATAAGGTTACAGCAGAAGCTAGCGGAGAAGTCGGAACCTCGGTACCGGGGCGGGTAATATTCACTTCAACGAATACCACCCAACGCAGAATGTATATCACCCAAAATGTCTCTGGGCAAGGTGATATGCCTTTCAACAATTTCAATCTGAACAGTGATGACCTCAATAAAGTATTGAATGCCGATGGATCTATTGATTTGGATGGCGCGACCAAAAAAGAAATCGACTTTACGTTCGAACTTCCAGTACCCGATATTGACAACGGGTCTATCGTCTACAGTTTTTGGACCACAAGAGGAAAAGGGGATTTTAGGGACCCGGCCAAGCGATTGGCGTTAGGTGTTGGAACCATTACGGTTACCGTTGGTACCGGAACTAATCCCGCGGCAGCGGTAAGGGAATTTACCGGGGTCAAATTATTTGCTCCAGATGTGAACGGAAATACAGAAACGTTCTTTTCCCTGCTGAATGAGACTGTTTATAAAATCAATGTCGGTCCTGAATTCAGGGCGTTTTGGGATTTCGGATATTATTATGGTGCTTCAGGCGTGTCTGCCGACGACAATGCGTCGTTCGCCTCGACAGCCGCTTATGATGAATCATTTGGCTTTCCTGTGGAAGGCCTTGAACCTGGTGATGATGAGGAAGATGCAGATACCGAAACCTTGAACGAAGCGTTTTTTGCAATGTCTACTTTGGATGCTGCCGCTTTTGATGGTATTTCCTTATCCGGAGATTTGAATTCCGTAACCCAATCCGATGCTCAGAAAATCACCAATCTTAGTGTTGATGATGTTGTCGAATTTGTGGATAACTACGGCAAAAAAGGACTTATTAAAATCACGGATATCCAACCTGGTTTTGGCAACGCCGATTTTATCGAGTTCGACGTTAAGATACAGCCTTAAACAAAGTATATTTTGAATATTTTTAAGTGGCACCCGAATATGGGTGCCACTTTTTTTATGGGAAAAAAGTATATTTTTGATCAAAATTAGCAGGCATGTTCGACGACTTGAAATCACAGATCAGCGAAATATTGAATACTTTTGAAAATACTGCAGAAGCACGCATACAACGTATATGCGATCTTTTACAAGAAAACGTTCCGCATTACGATTGGGTAGGCTTTTATTTCAGGAACGGGAATAAGGAAGAACTAAAACTTGGCCCCTATGCCGGAGAACCGACCGACCATACAATTATTCCGTTTGGAAAAGGAATATGTGGACAGGTAGCAGTCAGCAACCAAAACTTTGTAGTGCCCGATGTCAAGGCTCAAGACAATTACATAGCTTGCAGCATTACAGTAAAGGCTGAAATTGTGGTTCCCTTGTTCGTCAATGGAGAGAATATAGGGCAAATCGATATCGATTCGAATACTGCCAATCCCTTCACTGAAGAGGATGAGCGGTTTTTGGAATTTGTGAATTTGGAGGTGGCTAAAACAATAGTTTAATACATATGAGGCAGTCGACAAAGTCTTGTTTTCCCTTTTCTGTAACATCGAGCGTCCCGAAATCTGGGGAGATTACCTGAACCTTAGGTTTGTAAAGTTCTCGACTCCGCTCGAAATGACAGTACGAAAGACTTTTTAGACGGTCTCACCAAAGAATATTTGTCCTTCCGTACTTAGTGCCTTTCTAATTTCCGTTCAAAACTTTAACGCTATTGTTGATAACCTAACGAGCTTTTTCCTTCCAAAAAAATTACTTTTGCATGCTTAGACAAGAAACCCACAAGCACGTAAAAAATGAGCGCCAAAAAAGCCACTTCTGCATTAATTTCGGTCTTTCATAAAGATGGATTAGAGCCTATCGTAAGAAAATTCAAAGAACTTGGAATTACCATCTATTCTACCGGTGGCACTGAAAAATTTATAAATGATTTAGGTGTAGACGTGGTACCCGTTGAGGAAGTAACGAGCTATCCATCCATATTGGGGGGTAGGGTTAAGACCTTGCATCCGAAAGTGTTCGGGGGCATTTTGAACCGGCAGGACAATGAAAGTGATGTGGCACAGCTTGAAGAATTCGAAATTCCGCAGTTGGATATTGTCATCGTCGATCTTTATCCTTTTGAAAAAACGGTGGCCAGTGGCGCATCTGAACAAGATATTATCGAAAAAATAGATATTGGCGGAATTTCTTTAATCCGTGCTGCAGCCAAAAATTATAAGGATGTACTTTGTGTCTCGTCCATGGAAGATTATGGTGATTTATTGGAAATCATTTCGAACAACAATGGTAATACCACGCTAGAAGACCGCAAACGATTTGCATCCAAGGCATTCAATGTTTCCTCGCATTATGACACCGCTATTTTCAACTATTTCAATAAAGACCATCAACAAGCGGTACTAAAGATAAGCGAAACAAAAGGCCAAGTGTTGCGCTACGGTGAAAACCCGCATCAAAAAGGATTCTTCTTTGGTGATTTTGAAGCTATGTTCACCAAACTGCACGGCAAGGAACTTTCTTACAATAACTTGTTAGATGTCGATGCCGCTGTGCTTTTGATGAACGAATTCAAAAAGAAGATCCGACTTTTGCGATTTTAAAACACAACAATGCATGTGGATTGGCAACTCGAAAAACCATACATCAGGCCTATGTCGACGCCTTGGCAGGTGACCCTATTTCAGCTTTTGGTGGAATTCTCATTAGCAATGTTGAAATCGACAAACCCACAGCGGAGGAAATTCATAACCTTTTCTGCGAAGTGGTGATAGCTCCGAGCTATTCCGATGAAGCACTTGAAGTCTTAAAAGGCAAAAAAAATCGGATCATTCTCGTTCAACATGAAATCGAATTACCGAGTACGATTGTTAGAACCTGTTTGAACGGTGTTTTGGTGCAAGACAAGGATTTTAAGACCGACACGGTTGCAGAATTGCAGTATGTGACCGAAAAGGAACCCACCAAAAGAGAGCTTGAAGATTTGATCTTTGCCTCTAAATTATGTAAACACACCAAATCGAATACCATAGTTTTAGCGAAGAACAAACAACTATGTGCAAGTGGCACAGGGCAAACATCACGTGTAGATGCCCTGAATCAAGCGATTCACAAGGCAAAATCGTTCAAGTTTGACCTAGAAGGCTCCGTCATGGCAAGCGATGCTTTTTTCCCTTTTCCAGATTGCGTTGAAATTGCGCATAAAAATGGTATTTCAAGCGTTATACAACCGGGTGGATCGATAAAAGACCAGTTGAGTATTGATTATTGCAACGAAAACGGAGTAGCCATGGTGATGACCGGCACACGTCATTTCAAGCATTGAGACATACAGCTCTTTTCACTTTGCGGTTTGTACACTTCAATAAAGTCAGGTTTGGCGACAAGAAGATGCAAATTCACAACATTAAACAGTATAGAGCGGCTTAATTTACTACTTTTGTCGATAAAATGCACCCCACGCATACATGTAACATAACCAAACGAATTAAAAATGGGCTTTTTTGATTTCTTGACCGAGGAAATCGCTATCGACTTAGGTACAGCGAACACCCTCATTATCCATATGGACAAAGTCGTTGTAGACAGTCCGTCCATTGTTGCCAGAGATCGCATCACTGGCAAAATCATTGCCGTTGGCAAAGAGGCCAACATGATGCAGGGCAAGACCCACGAAAACATCAAGACCATTAGACCCTTGAAAGATGGGGTAATTGCCGATTTTGATGCTTCGGAAAAGATGATAAATATGTTCATCAAGAACATTCCTGCATTAAAGAAAAAATGGTTTCCACCTGCACTGCGCATGGTCATTTGTATTCCATCAGGGATTACGGAGGTCGAGATGCGAGCTGTTAAGGAATCCGCCGAGCGTGTAAACGGAAAAGAAGTGTATTTGATCCACGAACCCATGGCGGCGGCCATCGGTATCGGTCTTGATATTATGCAGCCAAAAGGAAATATGATCGTCGATATCGGTGGGGGTACCACAGAAATTGCAGTTATCGCTTTGGGCGGTATCGTTTGTGACAAATCGGTAAAGATTGCAGGCGACGTCTTTACAAACGATATAATCTATTATATGCGTACCCAGCATAACCTCTATGTCGGTGAAAGTACCGCAGAGAATATTAAAATAGATATTGGTTCGGCAACCGAGGATTTGCAGTCGCCCCCGGATGAAAAATCGGTTCAAGGCAGGGATCTGTTGACCGGTAAACCCAAACAAGTGCAGATATCGTATCGTGAAATTGCCAAGGCCTTGGACAAATCTATTTTACGTGTCGAGGATGCCGTTATGGAAACCCTATCTCAAACACCTCCAGAGCTTGCAGCCGATATCTATAATACCGGTATCTACTTGGCCGGTGGCGGATCTATGCTACGAGGTTTGGATAGGAGGCTCTCGCAAAAAACCGATTTGCCCGTTTATATTGCCGAGGATCCTCTTCGCGCTGTTGTTCGTGGCACGGGCATCGCATTGAAAAACTTGGAGCGGTATAAGAGCATCCTAATAAAGTAGAACTGCAGACAAAATCGACCCCAATCAAAATCGTTTACCGAGCACAAATTCGAAAAGGGTTCCACAAAACTGAATAGTGCATGCAGCAGATTATCAACTTTATCATTCGATATAAGAATTTTCTTCTATATATCTTCTTGTTGATGGTCTCCCTTGGCTTTACCATACAATCGCATTCATATCATCAATCTCGGTTTTTTAATTCAAGTAATTGGATTTCTGGCAATATTTATGAAACCTCTAATAATTTCTTTTCGTATTTCGACCTTGCTGAAAAAAACAAAAAATTGGTCGAAGAAAATCATAGGTTACGCGACCAGCTTTTTAATTTTAAGCTTCCTGATACTTTACAGCTCGATTCTATTCAGCGTACCTATACCATAACAACGGGTAAGATCATTAAGAATAGCTACGCCAATCCAAGAAATTACATAACCATAAACAAAGGTCGGAGTGACAGCGTAAAACCCGACATGGGAGTCATTACCGATAAAGGTATTTTGGGAATTGTCGAAAATACGTCAGGTAACTTCGCTACGGTTCAAAGTATTCTGAACGAGAATTCCAACATCAATGCAAAAATCAAGAACTCGAATCAGTTCGGCTCATTGGTCTGGGATACCAAGAACTACAACGTTGTACAATTGACCGATATTCCGCGTATGGCGAATCTGACCGTAGGTGATACCATTGTGACCGGCGGAATGAGTAGTATTTTCCCCGAAAACATCCCCATAGGAACGATTCTAAAATTTGACTTGAATAACTCGCAGAGTCTGTATACTATAGACGTAGCGCTTTTTAACGATATGACGAACCTAAAACATATCTATATTGTCAACAACAATGATAGAGCCGAAATAATCGAACTCGAAACGGAGACCCAAAACAATGATTAGTAATAACTATTTTATTAATATCGTTCGTTTTGCACTACTGGTGCTGGTTCAGGTATTGGTGTTCAATAGATTGAATTTCTTCGGGTTCATCAACCCTATGGTCTACATCATGTTCTTGTATTGGTATCCTATCAAAGAGAACAGGGCCGCATTTATCGGCCTAAGTTTTTTATTGGGTATTGCCATCGATTTTTTTTCGGATACTCTGGCGATTCATGCAGCTTCTACGGCAACAATAGCATATTTTCGACCCGCTATCATGCGATTCGTATTTGGGGTCAATTATGAGTTTCAAAGTTTTAAGCTAGGTAATGCCACAAGGGTACAACAATTTACTTTTTTAGCGTTATTAATAATAGTGCACCACTTGGTGTTCTTTACCTTGGAGATTTTCAGTTTGGCGAACATACTGCTAATTTTGAAAAAAGTCGTTTCCATAGGTTTGGCCACCTTGGTACTATGCCTATTGTTCGGTTCACTTTTTAGCACAAGAAAGGAATGAAAAAAATTCTACTCTCGTCCATTATCATTATTATCGGTATAACCTTTATCGGTAGGCTTTCTTATTTGCAGATATTTAGTTTTTCGCCTGATCAGGTTCTTGAAGATCCTGCGATAAAGGCGATTTATGATTACCCGGAGCGAGGTTATATCTATGACCGCGACGGTGAGTTGCTGGTCGGTAATCAACCTGCTTACGATGTTATGGTAATTCCGCGCGAGGTAAAACCTCTGGATACTCTAGAATTTTGCGGTTTATTAGGACTGGAAAAAGATAGGTTCGTAGAGATTTTGCGAAAGGCACGAATATATTCTCCAAGGCTACCTTCTGTACTTGTACATCAACTCTCTAAAGAAGATTACGCCCGTTTACAGGAAAAAATGCGTCATTATGAAGGCTTTTATATTCAAAAGCGTTCGCTACGTTACTATGATACCAATAGTGCCGCCAATGTTTTAGGGTATATCAGAGAGGTCAACGAACGTGATCTAGCTAAAAACCCCTACTATGTTCAAGGTGAGTTGACCGGGGGTACGGGTGTCGAAAAAGTGTACGAAGATATTTTGAGAGGGCGTAAAGGAGTACAGTATATTCAGAAAGATCGATTTAACAGAGATATCGGTCCGTTTAAGGATGGTACTTGGGACACCTTGCCAGAACAAGGTATTGAAATCAATATTACTATCGATAAGGCATTGCAAGAATATGGAGAACGATTGATGCATGGTAAATGGGGCGGTGTCGTAGCCATCGAACCTTCTTCAGGTGAAATCTTATCTATGATATCAGGGCCAACGTATGACCCGTCGCTTTTAGTGGGAAGAAAAAGATCCGCGAACTATAGTAAATTACATTACGACTCTATTTCGAAACCTACGTTTGATCGATCTATTTCCTTTGAAAAAAGCCCAGGTTCGCCATTCAAGGCCATTAACGCCTTAATCGCATTGCAAGAAGGTGCAATCACCCCTTCTACCACATTTACTTGCTATCATGGCTTTTATATAGGAAGGAATAAAAAAGGTTGTCATTGCGGTGGAGGTACGAGAAGATTGAATGACGGTATCTATAAATCGTGTAATGCCTATTTCGTGGGTACTTATAAAAAGATTTTTGAACAATTTCCATCGAATAGTGAGGCGATGGATGCTTGGGAAAAACATGTGCGAAGTTTTGGTTTGGGCGGGTATTTGGGATCCGATTTACACACCGGAAGGCCAGGTAGTGTTCCGAGCACAGATCTTTATAACAAATGGTATGGTATAGGAGACAAGAGATGGTCGGCCACTACCACATATTCAAACGCTATTGGACAAGGAGAGGTCAACGTTACTCCATTACAATTGGCCAATATGACCGCTGCGATTGCCAATCGAGGGCATTTTTTTACCCCACATATCCTCAAAAAAATCGATGGAAAAGAAATTAGTATTCCCGATTTCGTGGAGCCCAAACAAACCACTATTGATAAAAGACACTTTGAGCCAGTAGTTCAAGGCATGGCCGATGTATATCGAAAAGGAACCGCTCAATATATACAGATTCCCGATATTGAGATTGCAGGCAAAACAGGTACCGTTGAAAATTTTATTAAAATCGATAGTGTCAAGACACAATTGACCGACAACTCGGTTTTCGTAGCTTTTGCCCCGGTCGATAATCCAAAAATCGCCATTGCCGTATACATTCAAAATGGATATTATGGTGCCAGATACGCCGGGCATATTGCTTCTTTGATGATCGAGAAATATCTTAAAGGGGAAATCACAAGAAAAGATCTCGAAAAACGCATGCTCGAAAGAACATTGGAATCGGAATATGCAAAACCCTATAGCGGACAACCGTTCAAGATAAACGAATATGATTGGAGCCAACATGCCAAAAAACCCGAAACGGTTGATACCGCTTTAGATACGGTAGAGCGCTAAAGAAGAACGAGTATGTCAGGTAAAAGCATTCTGAAACGCCTGGATTGGCTATCCATTTTTTTTATGTCGCCTTAGTGGCCATTGGTTGGGTAAGTATCTATTCGAGCACCTTTACTGAATCTGATGTCTCTTTATTCGATTTTAGCACCTTGCACGGTAAACAACTATTCTTTATCGGCGCTAGTTTCGTTTCTATTATAATTATATTGGCCCTTGAGGCGAACTTTTATGAACGCTTCTCCAGCGTATTCTACATCATCTCCCTCGTATTGCTTTTAGGCCTGTTCGTCTTCGGTAAAACGATTGCCGGGGCCACTTCTTGGTACGACTTGGGTTTTTTCAACCTTCAACCTTCGGAACTTGCAAAAACGGCAACCGCCCTTGCCTTGGCCAAGTATCTTAGTGATATTCAAACCGATATCAAGCGTGGCAAAGATCAACTTTACGCTTTTTTAATTGTGCTGATACCGGCCATTTTAATTATCCCGCAGCCTGACCCTGGTAGTGCACTGGTGTTCTTCGCCCTTGTATTTGTAATATTTAGGGAAGGTTTGCCCATATATTATCTGGGTATCGTCCTTTTGGCCATTCTAGTATTTGTAACCACATTGATGTATGGTACCGTATGGGTAAGCATAGGTTTGGTATTGCTTTTGGTGCTTTTTCTTTTCTTAAAAAAGAAAACCTTCAAAGTCGGTATTTTACCGATTGTGAGTGTGGCCATAATAACTGTTCTTTTCTCGTTGTCGGTCAATTTTGTATTTAACAATGTATTCGAACAACGCCACCGAGACCGGTTCAGTCTCTGGCTACGACTAGAAAAAGACCCTGACAAGCTCGAGAAAATCCGGAAAACAATCGGTTACAATACCTATCAATCGGAAAAGGCCATTGAATCGGGAGGGTTCTTCGGAAAAGGTTTCTTGGAAGGTACGCGCACCAAAGGAGATTTTGTACCAGAACAACATTCGGATTATATATTTACGACCATAGGAGAGGAATGGGGCTTTCTCGGTACAACGACGGTTGTGCTTCTTTTTACTTTTTTATTGTTACGTTTGGTGTATCTCGCCGAACGTCAAAAAACCGATTTTGCAAGAATGTTTGGCTATGGTGTAATCTCTATTTTGCTGATACACTATTTTATCAATATAGGTATGGTCATCGGTATACTGCCCACAATCGGTATTCCGCTACCCTATTTCAGCTACGGCGGCTCAAGTATGCTGGGGTTTACCGCACTCCTTTTTATTTTTTTGAGGCTAGATTCCAATAGGTTAAAGGAAGGGTTCTAAAGAATTTAGGAGGAACGAAGTTTTGAATTAGAGATTAGATTTAGTAGTCCCAACCATCTACATTTACTTTGCTTTCCAAATCGGCCTCTACGTCATCCGGTAGCTTTTCAAAAAAGTCGATTCCAGTGCGTCTTTCGATTTCATCGACGGACACAACAAATTCGGAGAGGGCCTTGGTACTTTCCTTTCCTTCCAATAAAAAAGCAGTTATTTTTAAATTACCCGAATTTTCCCGGGCCACGATTTTGTAGTAAAATCTAGGCACGTCTACGTCTTCTTGTCCTATTTCTTCCAACCCATTTTCTAAAACCCCGCCAGTCACCACAAAAAGTTCGTTATGCTTTTTGGCCCATTGTCGCACTTGCATTTCCAAACGGTTCCAAACTCCGGCGTTGAAATCTTTGTCTTGCGGACTTATATTGCTGGTATAAAAAGTCTCATTATAGGCCTGCTCTGAAAATCTTCGGTCTCCCGCCGGGCATAGATGGCCACGATCATATCCCGAACCTTTGTAATTGCGCCAATCGGCAGATTTCGTCGGCACCTTTGGGTCTTCTATAAAATAAGGGCGTTTTCTGTCGTCATAGGTCAGATGCTCTCGTTTGAGTATATAGGCAACCCATTCGGCCTGTTCGAAAGGTTCATTATAAGACAATTTAAAATGTTGATGATCTACAACGGTTCCCGTGGTCGAACTTGGCAAAAATATATCAGGAATTGTGGCTCTATCCGCTTCCGAGACTCCGACCGAATAGGTGCCGGGCGTGTAAAAATTCTCGAAAAGCCAAAATCCGATAACACTTAACAACAATAAAGCGGTATAAATAGTTCGATTTCTTCTGCTTCTTAACATGGCACAAATTTATAGCAAATAAATTCCGTTCAGGGATAGATTTTGTAAGTTCAGGTAACTTCTTACGACCAATATCATGTATTTCTCCTTTTACTTTTCTAAATTGTAAAGGAGGATTTTTTATTTGAACATTATCTTTTAAAAAGAAAGGAACAAACTATGCTTACATGGAAAGATGTCATTCACTTTAGTGTCAACGGAAACCCTGAACCCGACCGTAGGGTAGAAAAAACAGAAGCCGAATGGCACGAGATCTTGACCCCTGAACAATTCAGGATTACCCGTAAAAAAGGAACCGAAGCTCCGCACAGCGGAGCACTCTGTGGCATTAACGAAGCCGGAAAACACAATTGTATCTGTTGCGACACCCCTTTGTTCGATTCGACCATAAAATTCGAGTCGGGCACGGGTTGGCCCAGCTTCACCCAACCTATAAAAGAGAACGCCATCAAATATGAAAAAGATACGGCATTTGGAATGGTGCGGGTAGAGGTCATGTGCAACACTTGTGATGCACATTTGGGACATGTATTTCCCGACGGGCCAGAACCTAGCGGACTTCGGTATTGTATCAATTCAGAATCTATGCAACTTCAGAAAGAAAGGATAAACAATGAATAACAAAAATTTAGAAATCGCCACTGTTGGAGGAGGCTGCTTTTGGTGTGTCGAAGCGGTCTTGCAACAACTGAAAGGAGTCGAAAAAGTAGTATCAGGTTATACCGGAGGTAAAGCGCCGGGCAGACCTACCTACCGAGAAGTCTGTTCAGGCCTGACCGGTCATGCGGAAGTGGTTCAAGTTACGTTCGACCCTAGCATTATTTCCTATAAAGACTTGCTTGTTGTATTTATGACAAGCCACGATCCGACTACAATGAACCGTCAAGGGGCAGATGTGGGGTCGCAATATCGATCCGTCATTTATTATCACAATGAAGCACAAAAAGAAACGGCCGAAACCGTAATAAAAGAAGTTGGCGAATATTATGACAGTCCTATTGTTACCGAGGTAAGTCCATTGGAAACTTTTTATGAGGCCGAGGACTACCATCAAGACTATTATCGTAACAATACCTCACAAGGGTATTGCAGTGCGGTAATTACGCCCAAATTGGCCAAACTTCGAAAGATGCATGCCGATATGCTCTTGGATATTCCTGTCTAAGATGTCTTAGTGCATATTACTTTACTATAGATATTGAGGAGCGAGATGTGCGCTCCTCAATACTTTATCGCTTGAAAATGCTTTTAGAAAAGATTCGAATTTTACCGATAGGATATTCGAAGGTACTATACCGGAACAAAAAATATGGTGTTACCCGAACCGATTTTAATTCGGGAAAAAGCATCAAACTGTTTGCCGAAGAATTGGGTGGAAACGATTTTATCAGCTTGAACTATTATCTTACCGAAACCGCAGAAAGTTTAAAGCCTTGTGAAATGCCCGAAGAAAAAGTAATCGATTTTTTGAAAGGATATAAATCTACCAAATAATGCAAAGTACAAAATCTAAGTTGCACAAAATTGCTGTGGGAGGAGGTTGTCATTGGTGTACGGAAGCGGTATACCAATCTCTAAAAGGAGTCTCGAAGGTTGAGCAAGGGTTTATTTCTTCAAGTGGTTCGAACACTAGTTTCTCGGAAGCCGTTATCGTTCATTTTGATAAAGAGGTCATTGGTTTGGCAGCTATCATCGAAATTCATCTTCACACGCACAGCAGTACTTCTGAGCATGGCATGCGCTCAAAATATCGTTCCGCTGTCTATACCTTTTCAAAAGATCAAGCTCTTGACGTTGAAAAAATTATAAATGAGCTTCAAGAAGGATTTGAGCACAAGATCATAACTGAAGTGCTTCCTCTTGTAGATTTCAAATCCTCCGAAAAGCAGTTCGCCAACTACTATTTTAACAATCCGCAAAAACCGTTTTGTCAAAATTATATCGAACCTAAAATTCAGCTGCTATTGCAAAGATTTTCTAATCGAATTGATGCAAATAAGATAAGACGACAAGATGCCGTAGCATTAAATCCATAAAAATGAAAAACAGCAAACTTCAGATAATAAATCAAAAAGGACACAAACTTCAGGCCTACTTGGAACTGCCCGCAAATCAAAATCCTGATAAATTTGCAATTTTCGCCCATTGTTTTTCATGTAACAGTACCTTAAATGCGGTGAAGAATATTACGCGGGCACTGACATCATTCGGTTTTGGAGTGGTCCGCTTTGATTTCACAGGACTTGGAAAAAGTGAGGGCGAATTTGCTGAAAGCCATTTTTCGGGTAATGTAGATGACATTTTGGCGGTAAACAACTACTTGCAAGAGCACTATATCGTTCCGTCATTTCTTGTCGGCCATTCTCTTGGCGGTGCCGCCGTAATTGTAGCGGCTTCCAAACTTGAAAATATCAAAGCGGTGGCGACCATCGGTGCGCCGGCCACTGTGGATCATGTTACCCAACACTTTTCGCATCAATTGGAAGAAATCGAATCCAAGGGAGATATCGAAGTAAATATTGGGGGAGGCCTTTCAAGATCAATAAAGAATTTGTGGAAGATTTCGACAAGACAAACCTTCCCTTGATTACCGAGAACCTGCGAAAACCGATTTTAATTTTACATTCCCCCATTGATACTATCGTGGGTATCGACAACGCGCAACGCCTTTATCATAGTGCCAAACATCCAAAAGCTTTATAAGCCTAAACCAAGCGGATCATCTACTTACTGATGTTCTCGATAGTAGATATGTCGGCAATGTTATCGGGGCTTGGGTTCAACGTTACTTTCCGGAACAGGATAATGAAATGCTGGATACCCATGGGGAACAGCTGGTCGGACACTTAAATCTCTTGGAAGATAATTTCACGACCCAAATACAGACTAAAAAACATACGATGACCGCAGACGAACCAAAGTCTGTTGATGGGGACGATTTCGGCCCTTCGCCTTATGAATATCTCAATGCCGGTCTCGCAGCTTGTACGGCGATGACCTTGAAACTATACGCTGAACGAAAAAAATGGGACTTGCAGGAAGTATTCGTATATCTATCCCATTCAAAAAAACATTCCGATGAACTCGAATTAGATATTGAAAAACCTGGATATTTGGACCATATTGACAAGAAGCTGAAATTTGTCGGTAATTTGGACGAAAAGCAAAAAACCCGTTTGAAAGAAATCGCTTCGAAATGCCCGGTGCATAGAACATTACAAAGTGAAGTCATTATTGATACCGAAATAATATAAAATCCTTTACCCCTATTTGATATGAGTCTAGTAGAGAATGTGAAGCTTTTTTTAAGGCAAAAGCAGAGAACCGTCCGACCGAATCCGCTCCTGAAGGTGTATGCCCGAACTGCTGGGGCAAACAAGAATGGGAAGGTGAATTCTACAAACACCTAAAAGCCAATACTATTATTCCCGAATCGGACAGATATAATAATTGGATCAAAGAATTTGTCGTGAAGCATATCGATGGTATCGCCATAAACAAAGACACTCATGTTTGTACTACCTGCAAAGTGAACTACACGAAATAAGCCACTATTACTTCATTTCAAAGTACCATAATAGATTGATCTTTTCCGCAATGAACTAATAGGATGAAGACCAAATCATAGTACTTTCCAGTAACAAAAATGCCTTGCAAATAATTTGCAAGGCATTTTTATATTCTTAATCTTTAATGATTAACCTTTCACACTGGCCAATTTACCATTCTTGATATTGTTCATTTTAAGGTCTTGTAACACGTTGACAGCCTCCTCGACATAAACGTCTTTGGCCAGATTTTGGTGCCATCGATTTCTTTTTTCCTTAAAACGGAATCTTTGGTGAACAATGCTTCCTCATATTTTAAAGACCTGAAAGTCAACTTTGAATCGTAGTCTGAAAGTGTCTTGAAATACTTCGACTTTTCCTTATCCTTTTTGTCCTCGTTCTTGTATACCTCGTAGTTCAACGAAATCTCGGTTTCGTCTTGTTCTTGTTTTAACCATTGGGCATTTTCTTCGATCAATTTGATCTGCGCGTTTGTCGCCATGCGTTTCTTACTGTTCGCGATGGTCTGTTCGTAATCGATATAACCATCCCAAGGCTCGTAATTCGCGGGTTCTATTTCGTCCCATTTCAACGGATTTTCTTGATCTCGTTCCCCAAGGTCGATATAACTATATCGGTCCGGTACCACAACATCACTTTTTACACCCTCCAATTGTGTGGAACCACCATTGATACGATAGAACTTCTGTGTAGTCAATTTGATAGCGCCCAAATCTCCGTGCTCATTGCTTCTCACGATATTATCCAAAGGAATCACGTTCTGTACGGTTCCCTTCCCAAAAGTTTGCTTGCTTCCGATTACAATCGCCCTTTTATAGTCTTGCATGGCAGCAGCCAAAATTTCGGAGGCCGAAGCCGATAGCTCGTTTACAAGAATAACCAAGGGACCATCCCATTGAATTCGTTCATCCTTATCATCATAGACATCTTTTTTCTGGCCATTGGAACGAACCTGAACCACAGGACCATCTTTGATGAACAATCCTGCCATTTCTACGACGGTTTTCAAAGATCCACCACCATTGTCGCGCAGGTCTAAAATCAACCCCTCTGCACCGGCCTGCTTTAACCTTTCAATTTCTTTGGCCACATCGGTAGCACAATTTCGCTCAGAATAATCTTCAAAATCAACATAGAATTTAGGTAAATTTATAAGACCGAACTTTTGGTCTCCTTTGATAATATTCGCTGATTTGGCATATGATTCTTCCAATTCGACCACATCCCTGGTCAAGGAAATTCTTTCTATTGAACCGTCGACCTTTCTTACTGTAAGGTTCACCACGGTGCCTTCTGGGCCTTTGATAAACTTGATAGCATCATCCAACCGCATACCTACGATATCAATGGGTTCCTCACCTTTCTGACCTACCTTGATAATCTCGTCTCCTACTTCCAATCGTTGATCTCGCCATACGGGACCACCAGAAATAATCTCGACGATTCTCGCTCCATCGGCCTTTTTCGTTAACCGAGCTCCTATTCCTTCAAACTTGCCCGACATGTTCATATCGAACTTCTCTTTATCTTCTGGGCCAAAATAAAACGTATGGGGATCAAATTCGTCTACGATAGTATTGATGTACTGTTCGAACCAATCTTTGCGCTGTAGGTCATCGACGAAATCAAAAAACTCGTCCAAGGTTTTTTCGGTATATTCTCGAGCCTCCTTTTCGGCTTCTTCAGGAGTCAACGGTTCTTCCGGCATTTCATCCGCCTGCAAACCTTCAACCTCTGATTCTTCAATTTTAATTTCTTCGCCTTCGACCGCAACGCTAATTTTTGAATCGGGCTTGGCCAATGTCAGCTTTGAGTCATAATTGCCCAAAGTCGCATACTTCAATTGTTTTCTCCATCGTTCTTTCAAATCTTCTTTTGAAGATGCGAACGGCACCTTATCGTAATCAATATCTATCGATTCGTTCAGTGCATAGTCGAATGGTTTTTGAAGTACTTCTTTATAGATTGCCTTGGCATCGCCCATTCGCTCGACCAACCGCTCGTGTACCAGATTAAAGAAGGTAATGTCTGTGTTCTTTATCTGATCGTCTATTTGATATTTATATTGTTCGAATTCTTTGATATCACTATCCAAGAAATAGCGCTTGGTAGGATCTATGATATCTATAAAGTCTTCGAAAACATTCACCGAAAAATCATCGTTGATGTCTTTGGGCTCGTAGTGCCCTTTTTCAAGTACGTAGGTAATTAGATCTAACAACAACTTGTCCTTGTCGTCATTCTCAAAAGATTTGTTGGTAAAACTGCATGATGCTACCGCAATAAGCATTACGACTAATGCATAGGCCAGATTCCTTTTCATTCCTTAATTTTTTTAGTAAAAATTCGCTATTCACATTCATGATTTCAAATGGAGCGCCCAATATGGTTTATTTCCCTAAGATACTGAAAAAACCATGCCAGTTATAGGGGTAAAGCATTAATTTTTTGTTAATCGCGGCACGGGCGATATCTTTTTTTAAACGTATTTTTGGGCTTTAAAGTATACCAGATGTCGAAACCCTTGATTCTTGTTACCAATGATGACGGAATAACAGCACCTGGGTTAAGGGCTTTAATACGCTATATGGCGGCCTTAGGCGATGTAGTAGTTGTGGCGCCCGATAGTCCGCAATCAGGTATGGGACACGCCATTACGCTTGATAATGCCCTGTATTCGAAAAAAATGAAGGTCGATTTAGAGAATGGTGCCAAAGAAGAATATAGCTGTAGCGGCACACCTGCGGATTGTGTGAAATTAGGACTTCAGGTGCTTTTGAAAAGAAGACCGGATATTTGTGTAAGCGGAATCAACCATGGTTCCAATTCATCGATAAACGTTATTTATTCAGGTACGATGAGCGCTGCGATCGAATCAGGTATCGAAGGTATTCCCGCAATCGGTTTTTCGCTTTGTGATTATTCTTGGGAAGCCGATTTTCGACCTGCCGAGACAGCCATCAAAAAAATAGTCAAGGAAGCACTTGATAATGGCATACCCAAAGGAGTAGTACTCAATGTGAATATTCCCAAGTTGGGAAAAGAGGAACTAAAAGGAATTAAGATCTGTCGACAGGCACGCGCTAACTGGAAAGAAAAATTCGACCATAGGACCAACCCTATGGGAAAGGACTATTATTGGCTGACCGGGGAATTCGAATTACTTGACCGAGGAGAGGATACCGATGAATGGGCATTGGCCAACGGTTATGTATCCGTAGTTCCGACACAATTCGATCTCACGGCCCATCATGCCATTCAAAGTTTAAACAACTGGAAGTTACATGAATAAAAAAGAATTGGTAATTGGCTTCGCCGTGGGCATTATCGCCAATACTATCGGAACACTGTTATACATATTGCTATTTTCCGATTTTGGAATTGTCGAAACCTTTGATGCAGCGGTAACCCAAGGTCATGTAGGCAGTCTATTGGCCCTAGGGGCAATTCTGAATCTGGTCGCTTTTTTGGATTTCTAAGAATCAGGCGAGATGAGCGGGCGAGAGGAGTTTTAGTCGCTACATTACTAACGGCTTTAATCATTTTATACTATAAGGTATTTTAAAGTTCAAGCGCAAGTACAAGTACAAGCACAAGCACAAAAGAATCCATTATGGACAAGAAGTTTGATTTAGAAGATAGACTAGTGGATTTTGCCGCAAGTGCCGCCTTGTTTTGCACCGGCTTACCGAACGATCCAATTGGAATCTATTATTCCAATCAATTGCTGAGATCAGGTGGTAGTTCTGCCTTAAATTTCGGGGAAGCACAAGGCACAAATTCAGATAGGGACTATATAAACAAATCCACCATTTCCTCAAAGGAACTGAAAGAATCAAGGGTCAATTTGAAAATACTAAAAAACTCGATTATGGCGACCCGTCGAAGTGTACGATCCTACTTGACGAAGTAGAACAGCTTGTAAAAATAATCGCGACAATAATCAAGAACAAAAAGTAAATTTAAAATCCATTATTTGAACTTGAACTTGAACTTGAAATGAAATATTACATTATCGCCGGCGAAGCTTCGGGCGATCTTCACGGATCGAACCTCATCAAGGCCCTAAAAGCCAAAGATGAAGGTGCTGACATACGTTGCTGGGGTGGTGATCTGATGGAAAAGGCCGGTGGCATTTTGGCAAAACACTATAAAGAAATGGCCTTTATGGGGTTTCTTGAAGTGTTGCAAAATATAACCACTATTTCAAGGAATATTAAGTTGTGCAAAGAAGATATTTTCCAATTCGATCCTGACGTTATTATTTTTATCGACTATTCGGGTTTTAACCTTCGCATCGCAAAATGGGCCAAGGAACACAATTTTAAAACGAACTACTATATCTCTCCGCAGATATGGGCCTCCCGTGAAGGTCGCATCAAAAATATCAAAAGAGATATCGACGCTATGTACGTCATACTTCCTTTTGAAAAAGAATTTTATGAAAAGAAGCATGGTTTTCCGGTACATTTTGTGGGCCATCCTTTAATCGACGCCATAGAAGACAGACCCGAAATTGATACGGAAATTTTCCAGTCAGAAAATTACCTTGATTCCGAGAAGCCCATCATCGCACTTCTACCTGGCAGCCGGAAACAGGAAGTAGAAAAGATGCTGCATGTGATGCTTTCGATATTTGGTGATTTTCCCGAATATGAGTTCGTAATTGCAGGTGCGCCAAGTTTGGAGCGCGATTTCTATACTCCGTTTTTAGACAATCCGAATGTAGGTTTTGTATCCAACAAAACGTATGATCTGTTGAGTTGTGCCCATGCCGCATTGGTTACCAGTGGCACCGCGACTTTAGAGACGGCACTCTACAGAGTACCGCAAGTAGTCTGCTATCGCGCCAATTGGATATCGTACCAAATTGCGAAACGTATCATAACGCTCGATTATATCTCACTGGTGAACCTCATTATGGGCAAAGAGGTGGTGAAAGAATTACTTCAGGATGAACTAACCACAAAAAATCTAAAAAAGAGCTTTCCAAAATTCTTGAGGGGCCAAATCGTAGAGCGCAATTAGACGCATACTCCGAATTGGCCCAGAAATTAGGAGGCCCTGGAGCTAGTGAAAAAACCGCCTGCCTCATCATCGATGGTATTCAGTAGCGATACGGCCTTGAAAAAAACAATTTTAAATATTTATGTAATTTTGAGGTCTAAGCATTCAAATTACGCTCTAGTCAATGCGAAAGTTTTTATACTATATTCCCTTAATTTTTTTTCTCAGCTGTGGTACGGTCAAAAAAAGAACGACTTATGGCAAAGAAAGAAAGGTTTCTGTTGATGCCACTAAAAAGATTGGGTCAACCGGCAATATTTCTGAGGAGAAAAAGAAAACAAGTAGAGCATCATCCAAAGCGGACAATATCATAAGTACCGCTCTTACCTATTCGGGTGTTCGATATAAATTTGGCGGTACTACCAAAAAAGGTATGGACTGTTCAGGTCTTTTATATGTTTCGTTCGGTGAACATGACATACAACTACCTAGGGTTTCATATCAAATGGCGGAAGAAGGCCGTCAAATCAGGGTCAATAATGTTGAAAAAGGCGATCTACTTTTTTTAGGACGAGCAAACGCAAAAAACGAATCAATCATGTCGGTATGGTCGTAGCGGTAGAAGGAGACGAAATAAAATTCATTCACGCCTCGACTTCGAGAGGTGTCATCGTATCTTCGTTACGTGAGGGTTATTGGAACTATGCTTTTGTAAAAGCCACCAGAGTTCTATAGTTTTTGCCTATTTTAGGGGATAAGCCGAACCCAATGCAACTTCTTAAATTTATACCCATTAAGCTTACCTTTTGCTTAGTAGTGGGAATACTTTTGGGTCATTATTATAAAATTGGCATATATCCTTCCGTAATTCTGACAATTCTTTCCATTGGATCATTGGCGATAATGTACTTCAATATAGATAGTAAAAAATCTATTTTATTTGGTGTACTGGTAGTTATTGCAACGTTCAACATTGGTATTTTTTCCGTTTCACTATCTCAATCGGCAAACTATGCTTCACACTACTCTCACCAAAACCTTGGAAAACGAAATGTTTGGAGATTAAAGGTTAGAGAGGTCATGAAACCTACGGAATACTCAAATCGTTACGTAGCCTTGGTTCGAACATTGAATGGTAAAAAAAGTTCCGGTAAAATGCTTTTGAACCTTCCCGTCGATAGTGTGGGCGGACATCTAATGGTCGATGACGAATTATTAATTTATGCTCAAGCTCAAGAAATAAACGCCCCTTTGAATCCGCATCAATTCGATTATAAAGAGTACTTGGAAAGTTTGGGGATAACACATCAATTACGGGTACAAAAAGAGCATTTCGCAGTTCAGGAAAATGCTTCTAAAACTGTTTTCGGAATTGCAGCATCCCTTAGAAACAGAATAATCAACCAACTTAAAAAGACAAACTTCGGAGAGGAAGAATTGGGCATCATTCAAGCCTTGCTCTTGGGACAACGGCATGACATTTCAGAAACGACCTATAACAACTATAAAAATGCAGGAGCAGTTCATATTTTGGCCGTTTCAGGACTTCATATCGGAATATTGTTGTTGCTCTTACAATTTTTACTTCGACCCCTGGAATCTCTTCCCAAGGGAAAAACCATAAAACTCATCGTAATCGTCGTTCTTTTGTGGGGCTTTGCAATATTGGCCGGCTTGTTCGCCTCGATAATTAGGGCTGTAACTATGTTCTCTTTTGTCGCCTATGCGCTCTACTTAAATCGACCGAGCAATACATTCAATATTCTGGCCTTGTCGATGTTCTTTATTCTTTTGCTATTCGATCCGAAGTTGTTGTTTCAGGTGGGATTTCAGATGAGCTATGCCGCAGTGTTCGCCATCGTATGGATATATCCCCTTTTACAGAAATTATGGTTCCCCAAGAATAAGATCGTTCGCTATTTCTGGCAACTTTTATCGGTCAGCATTGCGGCCCAGTTGGGTGTGCTGCCCATCAGTCTCTTTTACTTTCATCAATTTCCGGGGCTGTTTTTTATTTCGAACCTATTGATTATTCCGGTTTTAGGATTGATTTTGGGGATGGGTGTTTTGGTCATTCTACTCGCCCTGGCCAATTTACTTCCGGAGTTTCTTGCCAGAGGATATAATTTTGTAATCGAATTGATGAACGATGTGATAGGCTGGGTCGCGCAACAGGAAGCTTTTGTTTTTCAGAATATTCCCTTTGACAGGGTTCAATTATTTTTGGCCTACTTGATTCTATTCAGTCTGATTTTGGTCTTTACAAAACCTACCTTTAAAAGAACAGCGTCTTTATTATTCGGAATCCTTCTTTTTCAATCGTGGATGTTATACTCGACTTTCCGAACCCAAGCAGAAGAGCACCTTATTGTGGCCCATCAAAACCGGAATTCGATTTTGTTGCATCAATCGGGGCGTAATCTTGTTGTCAATAGCAATGCAAAACAACGTACCGAACGATTGGCTAACGATTATAAAATAGCCGAACGGATTGCTTACATCGAAAATCACGATTTGAAGAACAGTTATAGCATTGGAAACGAAAAACTTCTTATTATCGATCGTATGGGAATATATCCGAAAGGCAGACTAAATCCGGCACACGTGTTACTGACCGAATCCCCAAAAATTAATCTGGAACGACTTATCGATTCCATAAAACCCAAAAAGATTATTGCAGATGGCAGCAATTACAAAAGCTATATTCAAAGATGGCAGAAAACCTGTACCAAAAGAAAACTCCCTTTTCACTATACAGGTGAAAAGGGAGCGTATTATTTTGAATTCAATAATTAATGCACGTTACCCATCAATTTCTTAATCAGAGGAGAGGCCAAAAGCACCAATATACCCGCACCGATAGAGTATTTGGCAATCAACATGAATCCATCGGTATACACCGCTAGGGTTTCAAAACCCCCAATATTCTTATCCGTGCTTTCTATGGCCAATTGTTTCCCGATAAACCCGACAACTTGAAAGGCAAAAGCAGATGACAAAAACCAAACCCCCATCATAAAGGCGACGATCCGTTTGGGCGAAAGATCGGTGATTTTTGAAAGACCGACAGGTGACATAAAGAGTTCGCCCACAGAAAGCAAGAAATACATCAACAATAGATATGCGAATGGCACCAAGCCATTTTCATTGGCACTCGCACCACTGATAGATAAAACGTAAAAACTAATGCCTGCGAACAACAATCCCAAACCGAATTTATAGGGTGTTCTTGGATTTTTTCCATTCTTGCTCAGGTATGTCCACATCATTGATATAGGAATGGCCAAAATAATAATGAACATGGAGTTTAGTGAATTGGTCTGTGCCGCAGACATTAAAGTCAATTCAACGTTTCGGGCCGCGAAAAGGGTAATAACGCTTCCCGAAAGCTCATGAAAGCCCCAAAAAATAGTCATGAAAAATGTAATCAAGACAGCAACGATGAGTTTTTTACGTTCGTCGACCGTCGCCTTGACCATAATACTCCCCAAATAAATAAGTATAGAAATACCAATCAATTTGAAAATTATGTTGACTATGTTTTGGTCTTCAAAAAAACTTCCTTCATCGCCCAATGCCTTGTAAGATGAAAGTAAAAATGCAATTAGCGGAGCGGATAGAACTGCCAACAACGGTACTAGCGTACCTTGTCGTATGCCTAATACTTTTTTATCCATGACCTGTTCATTAGGAGGTAACCCTCTATCCCCAAAGACATTTTTTCTAATCCCGCTCCAAAAGAACAAAAGGCCTGTTAGCATGCCGATACCGGCAAGTCCAAAACCATAATGCCATCCGTATTCATAAGCCAGCCAACCACATAATAATGGGGCCACCCAGCCACCGATATTGATTCCCATATAGAAAATGGTAAAACCAGAATCCTTTTTAGGGTCGCCATATGGATAAAGGGTCCCGACGAAAGTGGAAATATTTGGCTTAAAGAACCCATTCCCGACAATGATAAAGGCGAGTGCCAAAAAGAAAGCTATATTGTTTTCAATGGCCAATACAAAATGGCCTATCGCCATTAAGATTCCACCCAAGAAAATGGAATTACGCATTCCTAAAATCTTATCTGAAATCTGGCCTCCGATTACCGTCGAAGCATACACCAAAGAACCATATGAAGCATAAACAGCCGCTGTAGCATAGTCACGTTCCGCGAGAGCCTCAAAGATTACTTGAACCATGTAAAGCGTCAACAACGCCCTCATGCCATAGAAGCTAAAACGCTCCCAGAGTTCGGCAAAAAACAAATAGAAAAGTCCCTTGGGATGACCGAACATTTGTTGTTGATCGGCAAATTCGTTTTTAGCTTCCATAAATTATTAGATTGGTTTTATAAGTTTTCTTTTACAAAGTTGGTCAATTTGGTGAATAGGTGTATTCTCGTATTACCTCCATATATCCCATGATTTTTATCGGGATAAATCGCCCAATCAAATTGTTTGTTGGCTTGCACGAGTGCCTCTATCATGCGCATACTATTCTGCACATGCACATTGTCATCGCCCGAACCGTGCACTAAAAGATATTCTCCCTTTAGGAGTTCTGGGTAATTGAAAGGTGAATTGTCATCATATCCACCGGGGTTTTCGGCCGGGGTTCGCATGAAACGTTCCGTATAAATAGTATCATAAAATCGCCAGCTCGTTACCGGTGCCACGGCAATGCCCATTTCAAATACATCATTACCTTTTAAAATACAGTTGGTAGCCATGTGACCGCCAAAGCTCCAGCCCCAAATTCCGGTACGGTCTTCATCGATATAAGGGAGTTCGCTCAACTTTTTTGGCCGCGGCAATCTGGTCTTCGGTCTCATATTTTACCAAATTCAAATAGGTTACTTTTTTAAAATCACGTCCCTTGAGACCAGTTCCGCGTCCATCGACACACACTACGACATAGCCATCTGCGACCAGCATTTGATGCCAATAGTCGTTAGCACCCATCCACCGGTTCGAAACACTTTGTGAACCTGGACCACTATATTGGGTCATAAACAATGGGTACTTTTTACTCTCGTCAAAATCTTTTGGCTTCATCATGTACATATTCAGATCATTGCCATTTATTGAAATCGTAGAAAACTCTTTAGGGACAATTTCATAACTCTTCAAAGTCTCCAAAAGTGACTCATTATCTTTAATATCCTTCAATTTTTTACCGGTCAAAGCCTTGTGCAAGGTATAGGTAGGTGGGGTATCAGAGCTAGAGAAAGTATTTATGAAATAGGTAAAATCGGCACTAAAATCTGCATTGTTGGTGCCTTCCTCGGCGGTCAGGGCTTTTCTGTTTTTTCCATTGCTATCGACACTGTACACGCCTCGATTTATCGAACCATTTTCGGTAGATTGATAATAGATCTTGTCTTCGTTCTGGTCATAACCATAGTACGCGGTAACTTCCCATGGGCCTTTGGTAATCTGGTTCATCAATTTTCCATCTTCATTATGAAGGTAGATATGGTTCCAACCATCTTTTTCGCTCGACCAGATAAAACTATCGTCCGCTAGAAAGGTAAGGTTATCGTGAATATCGACATAGGCCGGGTCTTTTTCCTGTAATAATAGGGTAACACTATTATCCATTGTATTCACGCGCTGCAATTTCAAATCGTTCTGATGGCGGTTTATGGTCTGAACGCTGAGACTGCGTGGGTCGTTCATCCATTTGATTCGAGGAATATAATAAGCTTCTCCCAAATCGACATCCGAAATTGTGCCAGAGGCTAAATCGTACATATGCAACGTGACGATTGCATTGTCTTCACCCGCCTTGGGGTATTTGAAAACATAAGGTTTTTGATATAGTTCGTCACCGTAGACATCCATTGAAAATTCTGGGACATTGGTTTCATCGAAGCGTAAAAAGGCAATTTTTGTTCCGTCTGAATTCCATTCAAAAGCCCTTACAAAAGAAAACTCCTCTTCATATACCCAATCGGTAACCCCATTGATAATCTTATTTTTTACCCCGTCGGTGGTTAGTTGTTTTGTAGATTTATTGGCAATATCGAAAATATATAGGTTGTTTTCATAAACATAGGCTACTTGTTTTCCATCAGGAGAAAGTGAAGGTTCCTGAATTTTGGTATCCGCTATTCTGGTCAATGCTTTTGAGGCGATGTCGTACACATGAAATATACCAAGTGTCGAACGTCTGAAAATTGATTCGATCTCACTGGCCAATAAAATCTTGGTTTCATCCGAACTAAACTCATATGATGAAAAATAAGGCACATCGGTCAAATCGTCTGATGAAACTATAGTAGCGACCTTCTCCAAAGTTTTATAGTCATAGGTGTCGATAGTACTGGTCTGGGAGGATCGGTCAACGTTTAAAATGGTATACTGTTTACCATTTTTTAGCGATCGAAGCGCATCTAGGCCCTCAGTTCTGAAAGCACCCTGATAAATTTCTTCTACGGTAATTTGTTTTTGCTGGGCGGCCACATAGGTCAAGGAAAAAGCGGCCAAGAACAGGAGTAAAAATGTTTTTTGCATTAGTTTCTTAAAAATTGAATTAAAACTTTCAAGTTTAGTGATAATTTTGCGAAAAAAATAGCCTTTTGCCTTAAAATGAGCTGGTTCTCGATGGACTCATCACCACAATCCTTAATCTCATTATGAGTATATTTATACCGAAATCCAAAGTTATATGATCAAGCCTATCGAGGGATTTTCCAAACTGACCAAAACCGAAAAAATAGATTGGATAGCGACCCATTATACCAAAAACCCCGAAACTTCTAAAGAAACCCTAAAACGATATTGGAGTTCCGATGACGCGTTGCAAAAATTGCACGACGAGTTTATAGAAAACACGATCAGCAACTATTATCTGCCTTTTGGGATTGCCCCCAATTTCTTGGTCAATGACGAATTATATGCCATACCCATGGCCATTGAGGAAAGTTCAGTAGTGGCCGCAGCAAGTAAAGCTGCAAAATTTTGGTTGGAACGTGGGGGATTTAAAACGACCGTACTAGGTACCGAAAAAATTGGACAAGTGCATTTTATGTACTATGGTGAGGCACAAAAACTGAAGGACTTTTTTGTGGAAGTACATCGTAAACTATTATCCAGTACTTCTTCCCTCACCAAGAACATGCAAAAAAGGGGCGGTGGCATTTCGAATATCGAACTTCGCGATCAAACGAACAAGCTCGAGAACTACTATCAATTACATTGCACCTTTGAAACCTCGGATGCCATGGGGGCCAATTTTATCAATTCTTGTCTAGAACAGTTTGCCAAGACTTTCAAAGAGGAAGCGCAACATTTCAATGCCTTTACCGATAAGGAGAAAGATTTCGAAATTGTTATGAGCATCTTGAGCAACTACGTTCCCAACTGTTTGGTCAGGGCCGAAGTGAGTTGTCCTATCGCGGAGTTGAATGTCGGAAATTCTATTTCCGCTGAAAAATTTGCCGAAAAGATGGTCAGGGCGGTAAACATTGCCATGGTAGAACCGCATCGGGCGGTCACACATAATAAAGGCATCATGAACGGAATCGACGCCGTTGTACTCGCCACCGGAAACGATTTTAGGGCCGTAGAGGCCGGTGTACATGCCTATGCAGCGAGAAACGGTTCCTATTCAAGTTTGACCCATGCCTCGGTCGAAAATGGGCAGTTTAGATTTTGGATGGAAATTCCACTAGCCTTGGGAACTGTTGGCGGGCTCACCAGCCTTCACCCTTTGGTAAAGTTGGCCTTGGAAATTTTAGGAAACCCCTCGGCGGAAGAACTAATGCAAATTGTCGCGGTTGCCGGGTTAGCGCAAAACTTTGCTGCAGTACGTTCTTTGGTCACCACCGGAATTCAGGAAGGCCATATGAAAATGCATCTCTTGAACATTTTAAACCAATTAGGTGCCAATGACGATGAGAAGAAGAAGCTGATCGAGCACTTCAAAAAAAATGCGGCCACCCATAATGCCGTTGTCGAAGCTTTCGAACAACTAAGAAATCGGTAATGACCCAAGAATTCTACAGCAACGGAAAACTATTAGTGTCAGGTGAATATGCGATTTTGGATGGTGCACAAGGATGGGCGGTTCCTACCAAATTCGGACAGTATTTGAGGGTGACGAAAAAAACAAGCCAAAATCTCTTTTGGAAAAGTCTGGATCACAAAGGGAAAATCTGGTTCGAAGGGATTTACAAAACAGAGCCCCTTGAGGAAGTCGAAAGTTCTCATCCCGATACCTCGAAAATGTTGCTAAAAATACTATCAGAGGCACAACGTTTGAATACTGATTTCTTGCATAGTACCCAAGGTTACGAAATTGAGACCGAGCTTACATTTCCGAAAGATTGGGGTTTGGGTTCTTCATCGACCTTGATAAATACTATTGCTGAATGGGCCGATGTAAACGCTTTTGAATTACTTGCAGCAACTTTTGGAGGAAGCGGGTATGACATTGCCTGTGCGCAGCACGACCACGCCATTCTTTACAAACTGAAAAACAAAAGACCCGCTGTGGAAGAGATTGTGTTCAATCCGCATTTTAAGGATCGACTATATTTCATATACCTCAACAAAAAACAGAACAGTAGAGAGGGGATTGCCGCCTATCGACAAAGGAAGATTGACAAAAACGCCCTAATCGAACAGATTACCGAAATTACGCAAGAAATGGTCTCAAGCACCGCCCTTGACGATTTCAATCGTCTACTTGCCCTACACGAAAAAACCCTATCAGAAGTATTGGGCATTCCCACGGTTCAAGAAAGACTATTTTCCGATTATTTTGGAAAAGTAAAAAGTCTCGGTGCTTGGGGCGGAGATTTTGTTTTGGCCACCGGCAACGAAAACACTACCGATTATTTCATGAAAAAAGGGTATGAAACGATCATACCCTATTCCGAAATGGTGTTGGCCTAATTTTTTTCAACTAGTAGAATGTAGCTCTCCTATCCTCAATTTCAGAAGCTTCTTTTAAAGCTTCATACACCGCCGTATTCACTTTGGCCGCATTCGCAGATTGTAAAGAATTTGCAAAAGTGCTATAGTTTTCTAGTTTCGGCGCCTCTTCTTTTTTGGTCAGTGTAATCATGTAGACTCCTGTTTCACCTTCAATTAGGTTAGAAGTTTCGCCTTCGGCCATGGCGTAGGCCGTACCAATGACCACAGGCTCACTACCCGCACCGGGAATAGTGGGTGACTTTACGGTCAAGGCCGTTGCCGTACTTTTACTTACATTGTTGTCCGCCGCAAAGGCATCCATGCTCTTACCGTTATTGGCCGAAATCAGCTGTGCGGCCTTTCTTTCTTTTCTGATTTTAGGAAGTACGGTCGCCGAAGCATCTTCTGGTGCCATCAGGCCCTCCTTATAGCTTGCCGTAACTTGGGCAATAGCATATCCGTTATTGATATTGAAGCGCTTGATGTCTCCCACTTCCGTTTCAGGATTAAAGGCCCACTGCACGATATTACGCTGTGCACCAAGACCTGGTAGGTTTTCGTCCATAGCTTTGATTTTATTGACAGGCAGCACTGAATATTCATTTTCTTGGGCCAAGGCCGTAAATGACTTGTCAGAATCTATGGATTCCATTTCAAATTTAGTGGCGTCGGTAAACAGCGAATTTATTGTTTCTTCAGAGGGTTCGATTTCACGGGTCAATGTGGCAATCTGCATGATATCTTGCTTATCGTCTACCTTTACAATATGGAAACCAAATTCGGTCTCTACCAAACCTATTGTACCAATAGGATTATCGAAAGCAAAATCATTGAATTTTGGTGTCATGATGCCTTCTTGAAAATAGCCTAGGTCACCACCATTCGGTGCAGATGGACCATCGGAGTTGTCACGTGCCAATTCAACGAAAACGGCATCCTTTTTCTTGGCCTCGATCAAGAGTTCTTTGGCCCGTACCTCGGCTTCTTCTTTAGTTCTTTTGACATCAGGGTTGGCCCTCATCGCTCCCTCATAGGTAATCAAGATATGGCTGGCCTTTACACTTCCGTTCAGCTTTCGGTCGATCATCTTTGAGATTTTGAAAAAATCTCCGTCACGATACGGGCCGAAAAGTTCCCCTTCCTTTAAAGCTGCCAAAGTATCCGCGAAACTGGCCGGTAAATCATTTTTGGCCCTATAAATAGTATCGTATTTGGTATCTGAACGACGGTCGAGAAACGCAGCAATGTTTTTTGTATTTCTCATGCCCAAAATGGTATCCGTTTTATCGGTCTGTGCATTGTACTCAACTGTATCGTCCAACAATTTTGATACTTCTTCTTTGACGGCGTTTTCATCTGCCAAAGATGGCTTCTCTTCAAAATAGACAAATTGAATGTCGCGCGCGGCATCTTGTTTGAAATCTTCTTTATGGGCATTGATGTATTCCGAGATTTCACTTTTGGTGACATTGATGGTACTATCCGGAATTGAAGAATAAGGGACCCGAACATATTGGATATCCATTTTGGTGTTCGCCAAATTATAGTCCAGTTCTCCTTCTTTCAGCGTTGCTACAACTCCAGCCTTGATCAAATTGAAATAGGTCTGTTGTTTCGCATTCTGTATAATGGACTCTTCATCTTGCAGCCATAGATCATATTGCGCCGGATTGTTTACTTTCATATCCGCAATAAACTCCCTGAACTTGTTCTCATCAAAAACTCCACTCTCATTTTGAAATTGAGGACTTTGAGAATATGAAGGAATGTTCTTGATATAGTCCATAATCTGATCCCGTTCGATGTCGATACCCAAATCTTCGAACTGCTCACTTAATATGGTATTACGCACTTCTTGATCCCACACCTGGTTGATCACTTGCATCGAAGAGGTTGTTGGCCCTTGTCTACGAGAAGCCAATTCGACTTTTTGTCTAAACGCATCGATGGAAATTTCCTCGCCATTAATTTCGGCTACCGAAGTACCGACCTTTTGACCTGTCATACTACTGTTGGTAAAAACGCCCGATATTACGAACGCGAACAAGGCAAGACCAATAATCAATATCAAAATGGTCGTACGTTTCCTTATATTCTCTAAAATTGCCATTATATGGTTTGTTTAAAATCAGTTGGCGAAATTACCATTTTCTTTTGAAATATTAAAAGTAAAACCATTCAAATAGAAGTCGTTCAGGGGCTTAGTCTTTTTCTAGTACCTGCAAGGTGACCAAGTCTATTTTTGTACTTGAAACCTCTAAAATGGTGATAAGGAAACCGTCAATTTTTATTTCGGAGTCTTTTTCGGGTATTTCCCCAATTTCGTTGACGATGAGCCCCCCAAGGTTTCGTATTCGTCATCTTCCGGAAGCTCTAGCTTATATTGTTCATTGAGATAGTCGACCTCAAGTCTAGCGGAAAATTTATAGGTTGTCCCGGTCATCTGCTCTTCTATCAGGTCGGTCGTATCATGCTCATCTTCTATTTCACCGAAAAGCTCTTCAACAATATCTTCGACCGTCATAAGACCTGAAGTGCCCCCATATTCATCCAATACCACGGCGATACTTTTTCGTTTCTTGGTAAGCACGTTCAAAACATCGTGAATCAGCATCGTTTCAGGCACAAACTCGACCGGCAGCAAAATACTCTTGATGGTTTTAGGTTTTTTAAAAAGTTCGTAAGAATGTACATAGCCTACAACATTGTCAATAGTGTCTTTGTACACCAATATTTTCGAATACCCGGTTTCCGTAAAAAGCTTGGCGAGGTTTTTTGGGGTCTCATGTAGTTCTACGGCCGTAATCTCGGTTCGGGGAACCATAACTTCACGGGCCTTGACGGCCGCAAACTCAAGGGCATTCTGAAAAATTTGAATTTCGGAATCGACCTCGTCTTCTTCCGCTACCGTTTCCATTTGTTCTGTAATGTAATCGCCCAATTCTACCTTACTAAAGGCAAGTTGTACCTCGTCACCCGCAGTACCGAAGAAGTTTTTCAATATAAAATCGGAAACCTTGATAACGAAGTCGGATATGAATGAAAACAGAATATAGAACAGATAGGCAGGAAACGCCAAAATCTTCAAAAGACTGTTCGAATAAATCTGAAATAGCACTTTTGGTAAAAATTCGGCCGTAAACAGGATAATCAGCGTAGAAATAATGGTTTGCGAAAGCAGGCTGAAATCGGTCAAAAGTCCATTCAAAAAAGCATTTGAAGACGGACCCATACTGGTAAACCAGTTCATCAATAATTCCCCCATAAAGAACCCGTAGATGACCAGTGCGATATTATTGCCAATGAGCATCGTCGCGATAAACTTCGATGGCTTTTTGGTCAGTCGCGTAAGCACTTTGGCCAAAAACCCATCTTGTTTCTTTACAATTTCGATATGGATTTTATTGGCCGAAATAAAGGCGATCTCCATGCCCGAGAAAAAGGCAGAGAACAATAGCGACCCCACAATGATCAATATCGATGTCTCCACGGTCAGTTTTGGTTATCGCGTTTTCGTTGTTCGAACTTTTTGAAATAAAACCTTCTGAAAAAGAACATAAATCCGGTGATGACCGCCAAGAAGATAAAAATATAGGCCCTATTTCTATCGGTATCCCAAAGATTAAACGCCATTATAGTGGATAATATAGCAATAATGAGATTCACATATATCGTATATTTAAAGAATTTTCCCATACTATTCTTTTTCTTTTATCGTCATTAAACCGTATGTCTTATGCGCATTTAAAAAACTTAGTTCTCTATTGAAATCCATTCCTTCGCCATCCATGATGGTGCCATCTTCAGGGTTGGTGAATTTAAAGACTTCTTGGGTGAAGATCCATTGATTATCCTGATCATAATATAACTGAGGAGTTTCCAATTTTTTGCCATCGGGAGTCTCCAAAACCACGTTGCCCTGTAAATCTATTAAATTTGTGGCAGAGTAGATAATACCATAATCTGCCCTGACTTTATTCTTTTCTCCGTTTTCATCAAAGAAATCAACTTCCAGACCCTCAGGGAATAGTCGATATGGAAAGAGTAGATTTTCATAATTATACGCAATCGGACTTCTTAAAACCGCAATATTATTTGCTGCCTTTGCTTCAACACCCTCTAGAGGCTCGTTCAATTCACTATAGGTCAGTTCGGAGTTCTCGGCTATCCCCCGAGGATACATCTCTTTTTGAGCTTCTTCACCTACCCGCTTATAATTATCGGTACATGCAAAAAAAAGCATTGCCATGGAAAACACCACGGCAATGCCTATAAATCTATTTCTCAAACGGATTATCATCTTATAGATTCGGCACTTTTACGCTACCACCTACCCAACAACTGAAAGAAACCGTTTTACCGGCCATGCCAGCCGAAAATATCATTTCTTTAGTTGGGGCCTTGGCCGCATAACTTGCAGCAGACTGACTTGCGGATGAACTTAACGAGGGATCTACCCTACCCGCCTTTCTGGCCATATCTGCAGCTTTCCAATACATCGCACGCTTTTCAAAAGGCGTACTACCACAATCGTTGGCACTTGTTGCGTACAAATTAGCAATCAATAAGTAGGCACGACCGTTCGCAGGGTTAGAATCAATTGCCGCTTGGGCATATTTTCTCGCCGTTGACTTACTGCCTTTTCGTTTGTTGATAACAGCAACCTTGTAGGCGATATTGGACTTTTTCTTACCATCGGTCTCCAAACTCAGTGCTTTGTCAAAATCGGCCAATGCCCCTTTCGAATCACCATTTTTCATTTTAAGAGTTCCGAGGTAGACGTAAACATCTGCAGAAGGATCAAGGCTTGCTTGGATCTCCACCATTTTACTGAACAAGGGTTCATCGGTACATTCTTTACTGAACATTCTTCCTACAGCTCTCTTAACCCAGGTAATATCACCTTTTTTCTCTTCAAAGCTCTTTTCGTAAAGCGGTATCAAGTTAGTACAGTCTGCTAGAGCACCTAATTTGGAATCAATACTTCCGGCTATCTTACCGTAATTTTCAGAATAGCTGTTATACGAACTCAGTTGTTTCTTCTCTTTCGACGTCAAGGTGTTCGCCTCTTCCTTAGGTAGTAACTTAGCAATATTGTCGGTCAATTTGTCATTTTCATCCTCGATTTTTTCGGTAACCTCATCATAAACATCGAATACCTCTTGTAAATCTTTTTTGCCCGCCTTATGTAAATCTACCAGGCTTGAGAAATACAAATAAAGAGCCTTGGGGTTTTTGAAATTAGCCCTGTCTTCGGTAAAGGCTTGACTGAGTTGTGCATAGATATCATCGTCATTGATCATTTTATTGTCGTATTTCAACAATACCTTATCGATAATAACGTCGGCTTTTTTTGCTTTTTTAGGGAAATACTTCAAACTATTGTCCCATACGCCAAATAATTCATTGACAAGTGCGTCCTTATCGCCACCGGAAGATTTTTCTATCTTATCCTTTAAAATACGTTCACCATATGCATAAATGGCCCAGTTCGCGTCTGGACAGTTATCATAGACCATTTTCCAAGGCGCGTACGCCGCATCATAGTTTTTTACCTTCGCATGCTCTGAAAAAATAGAGAGGTTGGTCATACATTCAGGGTTTTGCGCCTGGGCGTTACCGGCCATCATACAACCAAGAAGCATCACTGCCGTGAAGTAAAGTTTCGTTTTCATACTGTTTTGTTTATTGTGGTTAATGTACTAAATTTTTATTAATTTATTTTTCGTTTTCTAAACCATTGATCGTTCAATGACATGCCAACATTGACTTTGAAGTAACTTTCTTCCAACAAATCGGCCGAAGTAGTACCTCTTCTGCCGAATTCGAACCCGAGGTTTAAATTGGAAAAACTTCTACTCAACGGTAACCCAAGACCAAAAGTTATGCCAAAGTTATTTATCTCTGTGTTGTTAACGATCATTCCCGTCTTGTCCAAACGAACGCCTGCCCTATAGGTGACCCTTTTTAAATAGCTCGTGAAGGATGTAGCTTCGGGTATAAAAAATCCTCCCAATGCCAAACTGCTGGCATCTTTGTATTCCAGGTTATCGACACCAAGAAAATCGTTAGAAAAGGAGCTTAATCCTTGAAAACTGTACTCCGCACCGACAAACCACTTGCGTTCCTCCCCATAGCCCAGCCCCAATGTAGTAGTGGTCGGTATCTTCAATTCGGTATTTCGCAAATCTTGGGCGGCAAGGTCTACATCGAGCACTTCAATATTTTGACCGTTGACCAACGAGAAAGAACCTACTTGTTGCGTGTTTTCGGACACTAGGTTCGCCTGTGTATTGATTCGTACCGAAGCCACAAGGTTGTACTTATCCTTAAAAGTAGGTGTATAGCTCAGGGCATAGTTAAAATCCAAACCATTAACACGGGAAGATCTATCATCTAACGTACCGAACTGTACACCTTCGACACTCTGTATCCTTCTATAATCAAATTTTCCAAAATTAAAATTAGCGGTCACCCCGATACTTACATCCTTAAAAATTTGGTATCCTGTAGACATATATACACGGTTCAGTCCGCCCTCACCGGTATATGAATTAGTAACCTCGGCGCCAGTGCTATTGGTATTCTCCGAAAATAAACTGTAGCCAACCGAAGAAAATGGCATAATTCCAAAACCGAGGCCCCATCCTTTGCGAAGCGTGAAGGCGAGTGCCAAATAGTCAAGGTTGGTGATTGAGGTATTCTGTTGCTCGGTAAAGCTTTTGAGCCGTATCATCTTATGTGACACACCAGCTGCATATGTAGTTATCCCGAAATCTTCTCCCGCCTGCACGCCTAATTTACTGTACGCAGCAGGGTTTTTAAAATTAATGTGGATGCTATCCGCGAACATACCGATACCGCCCATCATTTGATTTTCGACCGTGCCCAAATTACGCATATCGCCAATACCGAAATAAGAATAAGGAGAAATGGTACCGTCTTGTGCACATATGCCTAAAGTGACGAAGCACAGTATAGCAAAACCAATTTTTTTACCATCTAGATTTTGTTGTATTCCAGCAAATAGTTTAGCCCCTCAAGGAGAAATTTGGAATTGGCAAAGATGGTATTTTTTAATCGTTTAGACAAAAATTGGCTATCGCCACCTGTTAAAATAACTGTTAAATGTGCAAATCGGTTGCGATACTGGTCGATAACTCCGTCTATTTCGGCAGAAATACCGTTCAAAACGCCGCTATGTATACTACTTTCAGTAGAGTTGCCAATAAAGTCGAGGAGCTGTCCTGGACTTAAAAGTGGCAGTTTGGAGGTATGTTCGTGCAGGGCTTTATAACGCATCATCAAACCCGGGGATATCGCCCCGCCCAAATACTCACCATAATCGTTGACCATATCGTAAGTGAGGCACGTTCCGGCATCCAAAACCAATGTATTTCCGTTGGGGTTATGATAAAATGCGGCCGTGGCCAAGGCTATTCTATCGACCCCTAAAGTTTGAGGCGTGGCATACGAGTTTTTGAAAGGTGTTTTCGAGGCATGGCTCAATATGTGCACCTTGCAAAAAACGGAAAGTACGGCAATATCCTTCTCATCAACATGGCCCACCGACGAGACAATGGCATACTTTATTTTGGGATACTTTTTGAACATATCCTTTATATGATCCACAAACTGTTGATTGTTAGCCGAGTCATCAAAAAGAAGGGTTCTCTTTTCGAAGATGGCAAACTTCACAAGGCTATTACCTGCATCTATAATTAGATTCATTTTACAAAGATCAATAAATGGAAAAAAACAAAAGCCTTTTTTACCGATTTTGTTTGTTTATCCTAAATTTGAAATTATATTTGCACCCGCCTTCGGCAAAGCTTGCAGAGGATGCGAGCCACTTACTTGGGGCTACAAAAAAATATTGAAAAATTGGTGCCTTAGCTCAGTTGGTAGAGCAATGGACTGAAAATCCATGTGTCCCTGGTTCGATTCCTGGAGGCACCACAGAAACCCCGCAAATGCGGGGTTTTTTGTTTAGATTTACGTTTGCATTACCTATACATCCAGCATAGTAAGACCATCGACAAATATTGTATTGGAGAAACCCCAAAACTCTAAAATCGTCTTGAACAGCCCAATGCTCATTATTTCAAGAAGAGCTTTACCAAAGTCGCCGGAGATTGGCAAACGGTGCTTTCCAAAACATGCGAATCGATGGAAGGTGCGAAATTCTTGGAAAGGTTCATTCAAGTAAAGATGGATCATGTGGGATTTGGCAATAATCGAAGCCCTTATACACCCAGAATTGGCGGAAAAAAGTACTTTTATGACACCGAAAGAAAACGAACAACGACCCATACGTATATATACGAGCTTATCCGCTGAAGAAATGGTTTCTGACTTTTGGCAAATTATTTTAAAAGAGTAGCCTGAAGATGAAACACATAGACCTCGATATTCCAATTTCTGAATTGCAAGAATATATGCATCAAAACGATTGGTTGTTATCAAAAAATGAAGAAATACTAGGCATAGAAAAACCAGGGGAGGGCAATATGAACGTGGTACTGCGGGCAATAACGAACCAGCGTTCGCTTATTTTGAAACAGTCTCGCCCTTTTGTTCAGAAATATCAACAGATTAAGGCCCCTTTAGATCGAATAGCGGTGGAACATGAGTTCTATGAGGCCATTCAAAATAGTGCCCTGAGTGCACATATTCCCAAAATATTGGGATACGATATGGAAGACCATCTACTACTCCTTGAAGATTTGGGAAATTGTGAGGACATGACCAGTCTCTACCAGAAGCGAACCATCGATAAAAAGGAACTGCAAAAGTTGATATTTATTCTTGGGTTGATACATCGAACAAAAGTTCCGCAAGATTTTCCCGATAATATTGAAATGCGAAAACTTAACCATCAACACATTTTTGTACTTCCCTTCATGGAGGATAATGGTTTTTCTTTGGATGAAATTCAACCCGGTCTACAAGAACTGTCCCTTTCCTATAAAAAGGATAACGCTTTGAAAAAAATCGTTAAAAAAATAGGTGACCGTTATCTTTCGAAAGGTACTACCCTTCTGCACGGAGATTATTACCCCGGCAGTTGGATGACCGAAACCAATAATCTATATGTCATCGACCCAGAGTTCGGTTTTGTCGGATTCGCTGAATTTGATCTCGGTGTTATGGTGGCGCACCTCATCATGGCTTCAGGCAAGAAAAAGTATTTGAAACGCATCTTGGCGCAATACAATGGAGAGGTCGATGAAAAATTGGTTGCTCAAATCGCTGGCATAGAAATCATTAGGCGCCTAATAGGTTTGGCACAATTGCCAATGGAACGTACCATCAAAGAAAGAAAATCGCTTTTGAAAAAGGCTTATAAAATGATTATGGCATGACTAAAAGATTGATTTTATTTGGCCTTCTTTCCTTTCTCTCGGTTCTGGCGTGCAAAAAATCGAAATCCGACGTTACGATTCCCTCACCCATAAAAACCGCCTTTGTTTCAGACACACTTCAATTGAGCAAAGAAGCATACTACGACAAAGTTCTCGGTGCCTTGGTAGGTTCGGCCATCGGCGATGCGATGGGTGCCTCTACCGAAATGTGGCACAGAAAAGATATTCAATTGAAATACGGATACATTACAGGTCTTACCCCGGCCGTACGCGAACAGTCCCCAGAAGGTACCTGGGCACACAATCTTTTGGCAGGGGCCACTACCGATGATACCCGTTGGAAGTACCTCATGGTAAAATACTTCAATCAATCCGAAGAAAAGAGGAGTCCTGAAAATTTTGCGGACTTCATCGTCGGCTATTATGAATCGGTAGCCAAGACTTTGGGAGATAAGGATATTTTGATCGACACCGATGCCGTCGACGATAAAATCGAAAAACTCGATTGGATCAAAGAATGGGCGCGGGTCGCCATGGCCTATAAAAAAGGAACGTCTGAATACCAATCCGCACAAAACCGTTTTTATGGTGGCGAAATGTCTTGTGCCGGTCAATTGTACACGCCCATGTTCGGTTTGGTTGCCGAGACTCCTGAAAATGCCTACAACACCGCCTACGAACATGCCATTTTTGATTTGGGATATGCAAAGGATATCTCGGCCCTCGTTGCCGCTATGACCCACATGGCCTTGCGAACCCAGAATATGGATTCGATTTTGAACACAGCTACATTTATCGACCCACAAGGCTATCAAAATAGTCGTTTGGTAGGGCGTATTGCCTATTCGGTAGCGGATGCTTCTATTAAAAATACACTCTCCGTTGAACAATTGGTTTTAAAGGATACATTGACCCGACAAGATTCGATACTTTTTAGGATACCCAATGGATATCCCGGAAATCAAAAAGATTGGATGCGGCAGGAAATGGTCAACCAATTTCTGGAAAAAGACAAGAAGGCCATCGCCTTTCATTCTGGGGAAATATGGCAGATTTTGGTCACGGCGCTTCAATTCGGCAAAGGCGATTTTGAAAAGACACTACAATTTATCGTGAACTACGGCAGGGACAATGACACAGTGGCCGCGGTAGCTGGAATGATTTTGGGAGCGAAAGATGGGTTTTCTAAGCTGCCCGTTGGTTTACGCACCGAAGTGCTGCGGGTCAACAAAGAAGTCATTGGCATTGATTTAGAGGTTTTGGCGCGAGAAATGTCGGAGAACACCTATTGAAGTGATTTAAAATCACCCATAATCTCTACCATATGCGCTTGACAAGATTGATTCCGAAATCTTTTAATTCGAAAGACTTTTGAGAGGTATTCTTTATTTCCATCGTGTTATACTGTTCATTAGGAAATATCTGTGCCGTCATCACGTACTGCCCCTTATTGACAAAAACTTCGATGGATGATCGATCTATTAGAATACGAACTTCATATTCCCCATTCGGTAGATTGGTTACGGGCATCTGCATTGTAGTGCCAAAGTCCTCTTGAAAATCGGTCTTGCCCGATCGACTTCGATCCAGCCTCAATAGTTGTTTTTCACCATTCGAAGTCAATATCAATTGCTCGTCGTTTTTATTTTTAAAGGTGATTTGAAAGTCTTTCGAGCTAGTTAAGAACTTTGTTTCAGATTGGTTGAAATTTTCGAAGGTCTTTTCCACATTGGCTCCACCCTCGATGGTTACAGTCTCTTTCGACCCTGCTGTAATAATCTTATCCAGATTGGACAAAGGATAGTTGATAAGTTCATACCTACCGTTTATCTTCTGCAAAGCTAATTTTCTGGGCAAGGTCGTTGCGCTTCGCCATTTTTCGGTAGGTGTATCCCGGGCATAGGTCCAATTGCTCATCCATCCTATAAAAATTCGGTCTCCGCCGGGAACATTATTATAGGTTACCCCGGCATAATTATCGGTACCCCAATCGATCCAGCGATTATCCTTCTGGTCGGAAGTAAATGTCGTTCCATCAAAGTCTCCGATAAAATATTGCGTGCCGCTACCTCCATTTGGTGCTCCAGGATTGATGCTGATCAAAAGCACCCATTTCTCCTCCTCGGAACCCTCAACCTTTAATTTGAATAAATCGGGACATTCCCAAACCCCACCATGCGCTCCTTGATCTTTTCCGAATTCGCTCACCTTTTCCCATTCTTTCAAATCAGGGGAATTCCAGATTTGAAGATGGTCACCCGCTACCAAGAGCATCGTCCATACGTTTTCTTTATCGTTCCAAAAAACCTTGGGGTCTCTAAAATCTTTTATACCATCATTTCCGATTACGGGGTTACCTTCATATTTCGTCCATGTATCCCCATTGTCCAGACTGTAGGCAATGCCTTGGGTCTGAAAATCGGTACGCCCCGCTTTTTCGCCTTCCATAAGATGATAGGTGAAAATGGCCACCAAAGGTGAATTACCCTCTTTTCCGAACCCTGAAGTATTTGCTTCGTCAAGAACTGCACTTCCCGAAAAAATCAAACCGTGCTCATCTGGGAAAAGTGCGATGGGTTTATGCGCCCAATGAATCATATCGGAGCTTATTGCATGCCCCCAATGCATGGGCCCCCAAACAATATCTTCAGGATAGTACTGGAAAAACAGATGATACACCCCATCATTATACACTAATCCATTCGGATCGTTCATCCAATTTTCTTCGGGAGAAAAATGAAATTGTGGACGGTAGGGTTCGGTATAGTATTCCGTTCTAACTTCTTCCGCTACATCTTCAATTTTTTCAGGTTGTTTTTCTTTGCAGGCCATAGAAGCGAATAGTATACAGACAATTGGCATTAAGGTTTTCTTTAATTTCATTTTTTACGCTAAACGTTGTACATAGGTAATTTCAAGTACCCCTAAAATAGTATCTTTGTGACATAATTGAACCGTCATTATGCGATTTCTTTTAACACTTGCGCTAATCTTTGTTTTTTCACCATCGGTCGATGCCCAAAAAAAGCTGGACAAGACCTTAAAAAATTCAATAAAGAAAGTGTTCCCTATATTCAGGTCGAAGAGCTTTCGGGCAATGATATAGTTCTTTTACTTGATGCCCGGGAAAAAGAAGAATTCGAGGTCAGCCATCTTGAAGATGCCCTCTGGGTCGGGCATAAAACTTTTGAAATCGATACCCTTCTAAAAAAAGTTCCCAAAAAAAATAAACAGATTGTAGTGTATTGTTCCATCGGGGTTCGCTCTGAAAATATTGGCGAGAAACTCCAAAAAGCAGGCTATACCAACGTGAAAAATCTCTATGGAGGTATATTCGAATGGAAAAATCGGGGCTACCCGGTATATAACGCTGACGGAATAGAAACTGAAAATGTGCATGCCTTTAGTAAGCATTGGGGGAAATTATTGACCATAGGCCAGAAAGTCTACGGGCCGGCCGAAATGGTAGAATAATAGATTGCTAGCTTCAAAAATTTCCTAATGGGCATCATACTTCCTCACAAAACCAATAAAAACCGTAAAACCGTTCATTACGGTCTGGTAGACTCCAAAAACCTACTCCTAATCTTTACACGCAACCCTGAATTGGGTAAATGCAAGACCCGATTGGCAGCTACCGTTGGCGACGAAACCGCCCTTAAAATCTATAAATTTCTATTGGCCCATACGGTCAAGATAACCTCAAATTTAACTGTCGCGAAACAAGTGCATTACTCAGAGCGTGTTCGAGAGAATGATATTTGGGACAATGTCATATACGATAAAAGACAACAGGTCGGAAACGATTTGGGCGAACGCATGGCAAATGCCTTTCAGGAAGGATTTGCTTCCGGATTTGAAAAAATCTGTATTATTGGAAGTGATATGTTCGATTTGGACCAAACGAATCTTGAGCAGGCATTTTTGGCACTTGATTCATCTGATTTTGTAATCGGACCGGCCATCGACGGGGGGTACTATCTTTTAGGAATGAAGGTCTTTGAACCAAGAATCTTCAAAAACAAAGATTGGGGCACTGATTCCGTTTTCCAAGATACGCTGACCGATTTAAAAGATTATAATCTTCACTTGCTCGACAAAAGAAACGATGTCGATGTATATGAGGATATTAAGGATATTCCGGCATTCAAACCTTTTCTAAAGAACATATGAGAATTACCAAAAAACAGCTTGAAGAATCAGTTGCCTATCTACAGAACAAGGGTTTCGACCAACCCGAAATCGGAATTGTCTTGGGTACGGGACTAGGCAAATTGGTACATGAAATCGAGAATCCGATCGAGGCGCATTACAACCATATTCCTTTCTTTCCGTTGGCCACGGTCGAATTCCATACCGGAAAGTTGATCTATGGCACTATTGCTGGTAAAAAGGTCGTGGTTATGGAAGGTCGTTTTCATTTGTACGAGGGATATGATTTTTTGGATATCACCTACTCCATACGCGTCATGCATCTCTTGGGAATTCAACGTCTTTTCATTTCGAATGCGGCCGGAGCCATAAATCTTGATTACCAAAAAGGCGATATGATGTTGATTGAAGATCATATCAATTTACAAGGTGGATCACCATTGGCATTTGGAAATGTGGCTGAATTCGGAGATCGATTTGTAGATATGCTTGAACCCTACGACACTAAAATGTGTAAACAATTGAAAAGTATTGCAGAACGTGAAGGTATCACATTAAGAAGTGGAGTTTATGCCTCTGTCGTTGGCCCGCAATTAGAGACCAAGGCCGAATATCGTATGTTAAAGATACTCGGTGCCGATGCGGTCGGAATGAGTACCGTACCCGAAGTAATTGTTGCCAATCATTTACGACTACCCATCGTAGCTGTTTCGGTCTTGACCGACGAATGCGACCCTGATAATCTCCAACCTGTTAATATTCAGGAGATTATCGAAATTGCTGGCAAAACGGAACCTAAGATGATAAAACTTTTTACGGAGTTGATAAAAGAGATTTAGGCTGGATGCTAAAAAGCAAAACACCGTGCTTCGCGCGCCGAGCACCCAGCGATTTTAGACCTAGAGAAACTACAAGAATCATAACTTACTAACTAGTAACGATTAACCCACATACATGAGCTATTTAGAAGCAACGAATGACCTGTACAAAGAAGCAGCCATTACACCCGATGTCGGGTTGTGCTGTACGACCAATCCGATTTGGCAGTTTCCGGGACTCTCGATTCCGAAAATTATGCAGGAAATGAACTATGGCTGCGGAAGCACGGTTTCGGCCCAAGACCTTATCAACAATCCTAAAATACTTTATGTTGGTGTTGGAGGAGGTATGGAACTCTTGCAGTTCGCTTATTTTTCGCGTCAAAAAAGAGGCGTTACAGGGGTCGATGTGGTTGATGAAATGTTGGAAGCCTCCCGAAAGAATTTCAAGATCGCCGAAGACGAAAACGACTGGTTCAAAAGTGAATTCGTAAATTTGGTCAAGGGTGATGCACTCCATCTTCCGGTCGAAGATGAAAGTATCGATGTGGCCGCTCAAAATTGTTTGTTCAATATTTTTAAGTTGGACGACCTCAAAAAGGCCGTGGCCGAAATGTACCGTGTGCTTAAACTTCATGGCCGATTGGTGATGAGCGACCCTACCTGTGAACAGCCTATGAACGTGACGCTTCGCAATGACGATCGCTTGCGGGCACTTTGTCTCAGTGGCAGCATCCCTATAAAAGATTATGTAAAGGTCTTGACCGACGCAGGTTTCGGAACGATAGAGATCCGAGCGCGAAAATCGTACCGTGTACTATCACCGAACCACTACCCGACAGACGAGCTGATTTTTATAGAATCTATCGAAATAGCGGCGATAAAAGACCCCATGCCGGTAGATGGCCCCTGTATCTTTACCGGAAAAACGGCAATTTATTACGGAGATGCCGAATTTTTCGATGACCATATGGGTCATGTTCTGATGCAGAACCAACCGTTGGCAGTTTGCGATAAAACGGCTGCTGCACTCGCAAATTCGAGTGACGAAATTCACATTAGCGAAAGTACTTGGCACTATAACGGTGGTGGATGTTGCTAAAATTAGTTGAATGGATATAGGGCTTCCACGAATAAGTATTATAATACCCGTTCTGAACGAGGAAAACGATATTGCCAAGGTGCTAACATTCCTTAAAGACCAAAGCGGTACAGGCTCAATCAAAGAAATTTTAGTAGTTGATGGAGGTAGTTCAGACACTACCGTGGCTATTGCCCGCCGAATGGGAGCTGATGTCATTGAAGCAACTAAGGGTCGTGCAAAACAAATGAATCTTGGTGCGAATGCCGCCCAAGGGGAAATACTTTACTTTCTTCATGTTGATACACTTCCGGCTAAAGACTTTGATGAGTTGATTTGCAATGCCGTTCAAAACGGTCATGAAGCAGGTTGTTTTCGTATGAAATTTGATAGTAAAAGTAAGTTCTTGGCATTTTTTGCGTGGTTCACCAAGTTAAATTTCAAAGTTTGTCGCGGCGGCGATCAATCACTATTTATCACAAAAAGACTATTTAAAAAAACAGGAGGCTTCAATGAAAGCTACATTATTTACGAGGATAATGAATTTACGGATAGGCTATATGACTATGCAAATTTCAAAATCTTGCCGAGACATGTCATCACCTCGGCCCGTAGGTATAAAGAAAAGGGCGAAATCAAATTGCAATTTCATTTTGGAATGATTCACCTAAAAAACTACTTGGGTGCCGGACCTGAAAAGTTATATGATTATTACCGAAAGAAAATCGCATACTAGCGAATCGGGCCGATCTCTCCTCCCTCAAAATCCAAAAGAACGCCCTCCGAGATCCATTTGGCAAGGGCTTGTCGGTTCTCGGGATCCAAAATTCTTCTTTGGTCTTTCTTGTTTCTGATGTTCCCAATCTCGATAAAGGTCATCGCAGGATGCGTCTTTTTTACCAGATAGAGTGAGGTTCTATCTTCAAAAGTACCTGTGTAGGTTCTGTTGGGCTGATATTTTTTGTACTTCTTCTGAAAAGTCTTGTGAATACTTTGCGCCAATTTTTTTCCGTTCTTGCTCTTCTCATGATGGTAGAAGAACACATCGATGTTCTGGCCTTTACTGCGGCTATCGACATGGGTTACGATCAATCGCTGGAATTGTCCACGATGTTTGCGATGCAACTCATTTACGATATCGACGCGCTGTCGCAATCGAGCGACCTGATTTAAGGGAATTACCTTGTCAGGATAGGCTACCTCATCATGGTCAATATCCAAAATTCGTTCGTCTCGAATGCCGTCATTTTCATCACGAATGATAATATAGACCACTGCACCATGGGCCAAAAGTTCTTTGGCTAAACGTAGCGTAATATCATAGGCGTACTCGTCTTCAGCAATTTTTTTCCCGGCATAGGTGGCCATGGCACCGGGATCCGGGCCTCCGTGCCCCGAGACCAAATAATAAACCGCGCCCTTTAGCGTTTCGCTTTTGGGAAGAACAGTCTCTTTTCCCTCTCCAAAAATGGAAAAAGATTTTCCTTCGATTTTTTTTATTTCGGCAGCTTGCTTTTCGATGGAATCGACCACCGTTACACTATCGATTGTAATTGGGGGTATTTTGTAGGTTCGCCCTGCATAAAGGTGTACACTATCGCGAAGGTTATCCATGTTCATGGCGATAAAGTCGTCATACCGCTCGTACGGATTCACGCCCTGTTTCCGCAATAAAGAGAGTATTCCGTCTCCTTTTTGGGCGGTAACGGTTATCAACGAATCTTGGGCGGAAATGCTCGACATTACCAGAATGCCCAGAATCAAAAAAACACATGAAGTTTTACGAAGCGTAATCAATGTCATTACAGTCTTTTCCTAAACAAGTTCAAAAACGATGCCTTACAGTACGTTGTTGGTACAAAATTACACAAGCAAATGAAAAATGAAAAGCCGATGGAGATATTTAGTTAACCATTTCTTCAACATTAAGGCGGACTTTCATAATTGAAAACAATGGATTAAAAATACTGCCCGATCCCGAAAACAATACCACGTGAAGCATCTTTTGTAATACCATAGCCATAGTCAATCCTGAAAATAGCGTTAAAAATTTTCTTGTGAATGAACCTCAATCCTACCCCGGGATAAATTCGAATATTCTGGTCATCGGCAAAATCGCCAAAGTCACCTCCCGGATTTCGCCATGAACCACCATCGATGAAAATATTGCTTTGCAATACGAACCAATTCTTATCGATCAAGGTATGTCTGTATTCGGTGTTCAGCACGATGGCTCCAGTACCGCGATCAATAGTGTTGCCGACTCCCCTAATGTTTAGATTATTATCAACGGTAAACGGTGCAAACGGGGTTTTCATATTGCTTGCGAGGCCCAACCGAAGGCGATTGGCCCAATTGCCACGTTGACCGATATGTTTGAAATAAATGAAGTCATTGAAGCCTATCACGAATTCGGGTAGGTTCTCATCGGTGCTTCCCACAAACTGAAGATTCAAGCTACTTCGAAATCCTTTTAAATACTGATAATGGTATGCTACATTATCATATTGATAAATGAACTTGAACAAATGTTTATCGACCATTAGATTTTGAGGAACCGCTGGATTCGTAGCCCCTGAAATATAATTATAGTCTTCGGTAAAAAGACTAAAGCCAAGCTCCACCCGATTTTTAAAATTGAGTTCGTAAAGTCCAAGAACCTCGAATCCTTTGTTATTATAGCGGTAGTCGGCGGCCGTATTATCAAAAAAAACAGGTTCTAGGGTGGTAAGATCCTTATAATTTACTTCTAGACCGAATCGATTTCCAAATAAATAAGGGGCACGAAAATTAGCTCCGTACGAGTTAAATACATCGTGCTGATAAAATCCTCCTAATGTTATGTTACGTCCTAAGAAATTAAACTCCTGAAGCCCGATACGAAAAGCAAAGTCATCATTGCTCGAAGAAAAAAGGTTGGCAAAGGGAATTATGGTAAAATTCTCCTCAACGTTATAGAAAACATTATGCCTGCCATCATTTGAGGAAAAAACCTGAAAATAGGCATGTGAAATAGAGGGCAGACGTTTTAAGCGCTCCATGTCTTCCTGCATCAAAGTGGAGTCCAGTAGCATTCCGGCTTGCATTTTCACCAATCTTTTCAGAAAGACAGGTTTGGTCTTTTTGGTACCTTGAATCTTGATATCCGCAATCAAATGATCTTGTGAGTAGCCAGTGAGCGATAGCAAAAAGAAGAAAAGTATGGCGTATGACCTCATCTACTGTCAAATAGTTCAGAGCTCAAAGGTAAGGCATACCTATAACAAAGAAATCACGGGCGTCAATATTCAATAGGTCTACACCTTACAAATCGAAGGATATTACGGAGAACTGGTTCACCCAATTGTCTTCACTAACGCCCATTAGCGTAAATGCATACGAAAGATTCATTTTAAGTGCGGGAGGAGTTCCCCTGGTGATATTCAAAACAACATTGTCCAACTCATAAAACCTGAACATTCTGTCAAAGGTATACGTACCGGAAATGAGATTCTGTTGCGGGTCGGAAATCACTTGAAAATAAATCTTTGTATCATCATAGGTACCATCGACCCATGAAAAATCGGGGTTTTCTGAGGAAGCATCGACCGTAATGTTCTGGGGAAGATACTCCGTTGGTTTGGTAATCTGTTTTAACCGTATGGGGTTCGACAGGTGCGTCTTTCCATCTTCCTCAAAGGTGACAATGACCCATTTTTCTTCGGAAACCGCCACTTCAAATTTTTTCAGATACCCATTAAAAATGTCTTTGGATGGAATCTCTAATTCAGAATACGATGAAAAATCGTTCTCATCGACCTCGGCACTCTCCGTTTCGAAATATTTGAAATTCGAAGCACCATCCCTTGGATAAAAAAATACGCTTACCTGGCTGTCATTTTCGTTGCTGGCTGCACAGGCGATTACATTCTCGACGACGATTTCGGTACTTTCCAAAACACTCTCAAGGGTTCCTTCAAGTTGCACCTTGTCGGTTGAGCACCCTGTGAACAAGACTATTGTCATCAAAAAGAAAAGACCTTTCATTTCGAATTGGATTTGTAGTATTCAGCGATAATTTCCTGCGCGGGTTTATTTTGTGGCGTAAACCGATTGTCGCTATCCCCGCCTACCTCTTTATGACGGATGAACCATTTCCAAACATAGCCCCCGGCGAACCAATTCTCTTTCCAAAACTCTTCGAAAATTGCCTTAGTGGCGTTGGCCTGGGCCGCAAGATTTACCTTTTCTTCATGTCGATCGACCAACCATGGCTTGTGAGCGGTAAAATCCATACTGCGGTAGCCCCATTCGGTAAAAAGTATGGGCTTTTTTTTCTGTGACGATAATTCGGCCATAGGGATTTTCCACTTTTGCCAGCCCGTTTTCAAATTTTCCAAAGTGGGCGTTTCATCTTCACATAAAGGAAAGTAGGCGTCGATACCGATATAATCCAAGTCTTCCCAAAAAGGAACTCTTGGATATTCATCCCAATTGGCCGCATAGGTCAGTTTTCCCTTATATACGTTTCTGATCTTTGGTATGAGTCGGTGCCAGAAGTCAGGTCTCTTCGTAGCGAATTTCTCTAATTCTGTACCGATACAAAATAATTCGGCTTTTGCCTCTTCGGCCATTTCGGCATAGGTCATAATAAAATCTTCGTATGAACTTTCCAGGAGCTTCCAATCGGCTTCCGATTGCATTTCCAAAGTTCCGGTAAATTCGCCCTTCCATATCCATATTTGGGGCTTGACCATGACGTTGACACCATTTTTATGCAACATTTCGATGTATTGCATAGCACCCTTTTTGGTTTCTCCGAACCATTGCCGATCTGTATTATGAATAATTTGGGGGGAAGTGATATCCCTAATAAATCCAAACGGCATTACCGCGGCATGGTTCGCATTGACTCTCAAAACCTCGTTTATATGCTCTTGGGCGACTTCTTCCCTAGAAGCCACAAAACTGATACCGTTGATTTTTTCCTTGACCTGCCCAGAACAGGAAATTTGTAGAAAGCAAAGCACTATAAAGCCTAAAGTCCTCATTCATTAGCAATTAAGAACTTCAAAAATAGGCTTTTTTTAATCCCCTCCTAACCCTCCCCAATGGGGAGGGAATTCATTTCAGTACTTGATTAAGATTTTTATCCTCCCCTTATGGGGAATTAGAGGGGGACTGCGCACAAGTAAGAATCCCCAAACTAAGGTGATTCCTCTAAAAAATGGCACGTAACCCAAGATTGAAGGTCTGACCGAGACCCGTATTGCTTCCTCTTACAAAATTGGTGTAGAGCAACTCCAAATTCAGGGCATCGGTCAATTGATATTTCATGCCTCCGCCAGCAGCCGTAAAGTCCTGGGCAAAATTATTTCCAAAGTCAACACGCTGCGAATGCTGTACCAAACCCAAAATGGTAAACTTTGAACTTGGAAAATAACTTAAAAAGATACCTGGTGTGAGATTCAAACTATTATTGGCAAAACTACCATCAACGGTGTTTCCATTAGTATCACGAACGGAACCATTACCGAAACTGAACTCAGAATTTAATTCTGTAAATAATTGCCACTTACCGCCTGAAAAAGTATGGTCATAGAAAAATCGGTTCTGCCAAATAAAACCATCTTGATCCAAGAATACGGCCCTTCGAGTCGTTTGCCCCGTGGCTTGGTCAATAATTCCATCTTCAGTCTCTTGATCTACCAAGGGAATAAAAAACGAACTCTGTATGCTGAAGTTACTCACCGAAGCGAAGGGTACAAATTTAATAGAGGGTGCAATGGAAGTCAATCCTGAACGAGCTGTCCCCGATTCACCGTCAAAACTAAATACATCCAAAGCTTTTCGGTCAGCAATGACATTCGAACGGAATTCCAATATGGCACCGATATTCCATCTTTTGTTCTCACCGACCCCGGTATATGCCTCTAAAGTCGAAGTGAAAAAAGTTTCTCTTGGTTCAACACCTTCCGAGAAAGTACTTTTGGTCTGCGTGTAGAGATTGTTGAACCACTTCAAATCTATCTGACCCTTACCTATCAATTTCGATGGGGTATATTGTTGAATATTACTTTGTTGTTGGGGTTGGTCTTGGGGTTCGGCATCGTCTTGAGAAAATACGTAAGCCGATGACAAAAGCAATCCCGCAAGAAATAGGTTTCTTCTTAGTGAAATCATACTAGTTGTTTTTAAAAAATTGAGGCTTTTTTTATTTCGATTCGTTCAAGGTCCAATCGTAGGGATAGTAGGAAACCTTAGCTTTCTCAGGCAGTTTTTCAGTTTTGTAGGTATTGATAAAGTCGACAACGTCTTTTCCATCTTGGGTAAAGTCTCCCTTATACCATTCAAAAATCTGCGATATTTTTACCTTGTTCTTATTGACCTGAATAAAGTTGGAATCGTTCAGGGCCAACTTGGTCTGCTTTTCCAATTGGACATCCAGCGTTGATGGCATATAGGCCTGATTTATGATGGGAGGGCAACCCAATCCACCACAGACCAACACAAAATGAAAACGTGGTTCAGAGGGAAAATTGGCCCGAAGAAGTTTGTTCTCGATATCATTTAATGTAATACTGGTTCCGCCAATGTCATGTTTGGTTTTGTCGAAAAATCCTCCGACATCTCTTGGGGACTTTACAGGATAGTTCTCAACAATTTCCTTGATTACCCAAAGATTATATCCGTTGATCCAAAACGCCTGATATTCATCGGCATTCTCCTTAGCAACGGTTATTCCTTTAGCTATATTGACCAATTCCTCAAGGGCCTGAGGATTACTTTTAATCGCTTCATAAGCCACCTTTCCATTCTTTACATAGGTATTGAAAAAAGCATCTGACTTTTTATAAAAGTCGGCGGTCGTTTGTGCGAACCCAAAAAAGGTTCCTAATAAGAGTACTAGTATTGTGGTATTTTTTTTCATAATGATGGTACTATGTTAAAATTGAAACCTATGTCGAGAAGAATCCAGTGACCCTACAAAAAGCATAAAAATTTAAGATTAATTTAAGTTTTTAAAAATCGGAGATATACAGGTTCGAAGAATAAATTAAAACCTTACAAGATATTTTAATATTTAAATTCTTTCTAAATTAAGCAATCCTATTTAAGTTCTTACTTTTAGAAACGACATAACTTTCATTTACCAATTCACGCTATGGATCATATCATTATTATCGGAAATGGCATCGCCGGAGTTACGGCAGCCCGCCACATTCGAAAAAATTCCGATAAAAAAATTACTATCGTTTCGACTGAAACCGACTATTTTTTTTCACGTACCGCCTTGATGTATGTGTATATGGGTCACATGAAATTTGAACATACCCAACCTTATGAAAACTGGTTTTGGAAAAAAAACCGTATCGATTTGGTCAAAGGTTATGTTTCGAAGGTCGAACATGGAAACAAAAAAATCATTCTCGAAGATGGGGCATCAATTACATTTGACAAACTGATAATAGCGACCGGATCTAAACCGAATAAATTCGGCTGGTCGGGTCAGGATCTTGATGGTGTACAGGGACTGTATTCCAAACAAGATCTGGACCAACTAGAAGCCAATGCCCCAAATAAAGAAGTCTGCAAGCGCGCGGTTATTGTTGGGGGCGGGTTGATAGGCATCGAATTGGCCGAAATGTTACGAAGTCGTGACATTCCCGTAACCTTTTTGGTTCGAGAAAGTAGTTTTTGGAACGGCGTACTACCGAAAGGAGAATCAGAAATGATCAACGAACATATTCTTGAACATCATATCGATTTACGGTTGGCAACAAATCTTGTCGAAATTATATCGGATGAAAACGGAAAGGCCAGAGCGGTGGCAACCGATAAGGGCGATACAATCGAATGCGATGTGGTCGGATTGACGGCAGGGGTAACCCCGAACATTGATTTTCTCAAAGATTCAGGAATTGAACTGGGTCGCGGGGTAAAGGTCAATCGTTATCTAGAGACCAATATCGAAGATGTGTATGCCATTGGCGATTGCGCAGAACAACATGAGGCCATAGGAAATCGAAGGCCGATCGAGGCTGTTTGGTATACGGGGCGCATGATGGGCGAAGCTTTGGCGCAGACCATTTGCGGCAAAAAACGCGAGTACAATCCCGGACATTGGTTCAACTCCGCCAAGTTTCTTGATATCGAATACCAGACCTATGGCTGGGTTTTCAGCGAAAGGGGAATGAAGGAAAACGAGCAACATTTTCATTGGCGACATCCAAAAGAATATATCTGTATAACCTTCGCCTTTGATAAGGAGAACAGAAAGTTCTTGGGCATTAATACCTTCGGAATCAGAATGCGCCATGAAATTTTTGACCGTTGGCTGACCGAAGAAAGAAGTGTCGATTATGTCATGGAATATCTAAAGGATGCAAATTTCGACCCGGAATTTTATGCCCAATATGAATCTGAAATCATCTCAAAATTCAATTCAGAATTTGACACCCATATTTCACCCAAGAAAAAAAACTGGAAACGAATTTTTGAAAAAGTTTAGATTAATGAAAACAATAAAAAATATAGGTCTTGCAATTTTCTTAATCGGATTGGGAATTTTTACAGCACTTCCCCTAATCGGAACTTACTCGTTGGATGCTTCCACCTTTGATAACATGGTATCGGATAAGGGTTTCAAAAGTGACCTCTTCATTCAATCGATGCGGAATAAAGTAGTAGGTAAAGAATTCAATGGTATGCTAGGTCTTTCATCTGAGGTCACCGAAGCCCTTGAATCGGCCAATGCTACCCATAGAAAAAATAAAGAGCACAAAAAAGTCATCTACACCAAAACCCATGACATGGCGGCCCTTATCGGCAAAGAATCTGGGAGCGGATTCATTGCTGAAAACAAAGGCCTAATGTGGTTTTTGACATTCGGACTTGGGATAATCGGGGCACTAATGTTCATTCTGCCCAATGTTATTCTTTTGGGTAAAAAGGGCATAAAAAATGACGGCATCTATCATGAAAATGCCACGAACCGCGGTTGGATTGCTTGGTTGGTGTTTATCTTTTTGGTCGGTTTTTATCTTGTTCTGTATTTCCGTCCGGAATTTGCGGTAAATTGGACGTATCTCGTAGACCCCATAAGTGAAAGTCTAAGTGGAAACCCTGCAGGACACTGGTTTGTATACGGTTTTATGTATTGTGTAGTCATGACCGTAATGGCGGTTCGCATGTACATCAAGTATCGTCAAAATGTCTACCAAATGGTGCGCACCACTTCCGTATTGTTCTTTCAAATTGTGTTCGCGTTTTTAATTCCTGAAATCATGGTACGTCTTCAAATGCCCTATTATGATTTTAAGAATGCCTTTCCATTAGATTACGATTTCTTTTTTCAATGGAATTTAAAGGAGCTTTTGAACAGCGGTGGTATCGGACTCTTTATTTTGGTTTGGGGCATCGTTTTGACTTTGGTCATCGTTCCGGTCATGGTCTATTTCTTTGGAAAAAGATGGTACTGCTCTTGGGTCTGCGGTTGTGGCGGTCTCGCCGAAACTTTGGGGGATCCTTACCGACAGCATTCCGACAAGTCGTTGTTCGCGTGGAAGATAGAAAGATGGCTGATTCATGGGGTCTTGGTATTTGCCGTAGTCATGACGGGCATGACCCTATATAGTTTCTTTGCCGAGTCGGGCACGGTACTCGGTATAAAGACGCAAAGTGTTCAAAATACCTACAGCCTGGCCGTAGGCTCTGTATTCGCCGGGGTCATTGGTACAGGGTTCTATCCTATTTTCGGTAATCGCATGTGGTGCAGATTTGGGTGTCCGTTGGCCGCCTACTTGGGTTTTGTGCAACGATTTAAATCTCGCTTCAGAATAACTACAAACGGTGGTCAATGTATTTCCTGTGGAAATTGCTCCACCTATTGTGAGCAGGGCATCGATGTTCGAGCTTACGCCCAAAAGGGCGAAAATATCGTTCGTTCGAGTTGTGTAGGCTGCGGTATTTGCTCGGCCGTTTGTCCTCGTGGCGTACTTAAATTGGAAAACGGCCCACCGGTTGGTCGAATCAATCCCACTGAAATATTATTGGGAAATGACGTTGATTTGATGGAACTCGTCAATAAAAAGCAACCGTAGATCGAATAAAAATTACTGAGTTAGTTATCCTGCGTTTTCTCGACAAAAGCAAAATAAACGAGTATCATGTTATCTAAAATTTTCTTTGTGCTCTCATTTCTTCTTCTGGGAAATACTCCCGGAGAGATGGGTTCGTACCACAAAGAATATTACGAAACCGGGAAGCCGAAGGCCGAAGGTTGGATTAAAAATGGCATCAGAACCGGATATTGGAAATTCTATCACAAAAAAGGGAAGGTTTCCGAAAAGGGACATTACCAAAACAATCAAAGGGTAAAATATTGGTATTTTTATTCCGAAAATGGAATCCCCAGCAAAGAAGGACATTACCGAAATGGCAAAAAAGCAAGCTGGTGGTTATTTTATGATAGCCATGGTAAGCTCGACTACAAGTGTCAACTTTCAAATGGTGTCAAAAATGGATATTGTTTGCAATATGACTATGGCGATATCGCCTCCGCATCCAAATATAAAAATGGCAAAAAACTAAAGGATTGGTATGATTATCGAAGTTTCAGAAGAGAAAATAACCTGTCCGATTTGAAATAATGACGGCTGCATTTGAAATTAATCCTAATATCAAGGTCATTATTCCTGCGTTTAACGAAGCTGATTCCATAGCCAATGTAGTGAATGGGTTGCCCGATGTCGTTTCCGAAATAATAGTTGTTAACAATAATTCTAGCGACAGTACCTCTAAGAATGCCGTAAGTGCGGGGGCAACAGTCCTTTCAGAGCCTAGAAAGGGATACGGATATGCTTGCCTTTGTGGAATGAATTACATCGCGCAACAATCCGAACCACCCGATATTATCGTATTTATTGACGGAGACTATAGCGATTATCCCGAAGAGCTAACGAAGGTCGTAAAACCGATATTGAAAGACAACATTGACTTTGTAATCGGGGCCCGAGTAAAGCGATTAAGGGAAGACGGCAGCATGACGCCCCAACAAATTTTCGGTAATTGGTTGGCGACGAGTCTTATGAAATTGTTTTTTGGGGCAACATATACCGACCTTGGTCCGTTTAGGGCTATAAAGTATGATAAGTTGCTAGAATTGCAGATGGAGGACAAGACCTATGGTTGGACGGTCGAAATGCAATTGAAGGCTTTGAAGAAAAAACTGACATATACCGAAGTACCAGTGCGTTACAAGAAAAGAATTGGCGTTTCAAAGGTGTCGGGAACCGTAAAAGGTAGTATCTTTGCAGGCGTAAAAATCCTAGGTTGGATTTTTAAATATAGTTTAAAATAAAATCGGAATGGTAATTACATATATTATCCTTGTAGTCTACGGTATTTCGCTGTTGTTGATCTTTTTATACAGCCTTGCCCAATTGAACCTTTTGGTCAATTATTTGGGTTATAAAAGAAGAAACCAAACGGCTCCGAAATTCAATCTTTTGGATCCCAGGGAGATTCCTTATGTGACGATCCAGCTTCCGGTCTATAATGAGGAGTATGTAATGGATCGCTTGTTGGAAAACATTGCGAAAATCGAATACCCCAAGAGTAAACTTGAGATTCAGGTTTTGGATGATTCCACGGATGATTCCGTTCTCAAAACCGCTGAAAGTATAAAAGAGTTACAGGAAACCGGACTCGACATCGTACATATCCGTCGAGAAAATCGTCAAGGTTTTAAGGCTGGAGCTTTAAAGGAGGGTCTAAAAATTGCTAAGGGCGAGTTCATTGCCATTTTTGATGCTGATTTCTTACCTGATTCCGATTGGTTGAAAAAAACGGTAATTTATTTCAAGGATGAGGAAATCGGTGTTGTACAGACCCGTTGGGGCCATATCAACAGAGACTATTCCGTATTGACCAGAATCCAAGCCTTCGCTTTGGATGCGCATTTTACCTTGGAACAAGTCGGACGAAATTCGAAAGGCCATTTCATCAATTTTAACGGTACCGCTGGTATTTGGCGAAAAGAATGTATTATCGATGCCGGAAACTGGGAAGGCGATACCTTGACCGAAGATCTTGATCTGAGCTATCGTGCACAATTGAAAAACTGGAAATTCAAATATCTGGAAGATGTAGAAACTCCTGCCGAACTTCCAGTCGTAATTAGTGCCGCACGTTCCCAACAGTTCCGCTGGAACAAAGGTGGGGCCGAAAACTTTAGAAAGTCGGTCTGGAGCGTTGTCAGTGCCAAGAACATTTCGTTCAAAACGAAATTCCATGGCGTGATGCACCTCTTGAACAGTTCGATGTTCTTGTGTGTATTTCTGGTAGCTTTGTTGAGTATTCCCGCTATGTATATCAAGAATATCTATCCACAGTTCGATGGCTTGTTCAATGCGTTGAACTTCTTTATCGTAAGTACAATCATTCTTTTTGTATGCTATTGGTTTACCTATAAGAGTATTCAGGGCAGTAGCTTCGATAATTTTGTGGATTATATTAAACTCTTCTTTACCTTTTTCGCAGTTGCTCTTGGGTTCTCGCTGCACAACTCCATTGCCGTTCTCGAAGGGCATATGGGCAAACGCAGTGAATTCGTGCGCACACCTAAATTCAACCTCAACAATTTGACCGATAGCTGGAAAGGCAACAAATACCTGACCAAAAAACTATCGCCGAATATGATTCTTGAGGCGGCTCTTGTGGTATATTTCCTTTTTGGCATGTATAGCGCGATACCATTAGATGACTTCGGGCTCTTTCCATTTCACTTTATGCTGTTTCTAGGGTTTGGTTTTGTATTTACCAAGTCTTTGACGGCTAGGGCTTAGATAAGATTTATAAACTCAAACAGGCAAAAAGTAATTTTCTATTTTCCTAAAAACACTTATCCATGTCAAAATGGAAATAAGGTTTTTAGCCAACAAAACTATTGTTGTTACTTTTTTAAAATACTTTTTAGATAGTTTAAATCTTCTTATGTTCTTCATAATTATGATATTTCGAACGAAGAAAATTTATTTAGAGAAAAAGTGCTGTAACATGGTTTAGCCGAAATCGCTAGTTTCGGGAAACTTTTGTTTTCCTATCTAAAATGAGGGTTTCTTATAGGTTTAGAGAAGTTCCTAAGAGATAATATTTAAATACTCCCAAAAATTAGAAGCAGGTATCCCATTTAAATTTCTTATTTTTTCAATTCGTTTGAGAAAACAAGATTTAAATGCCCAACCGAATTATCACATTCCTAAAGCTTCATAAGGTTTCCCTTATTTTAATGGTGATTTGTTTGGCATTTTACTACACCTTTGCCTACCACCTTGAGCGAACTGACTTTATAAAGCTAATAGCTCTATTTGCCGCTATCTTCTTTCTTTGCTTCAAATTAATCCAGTTCGAAAAATGGAATTTCAAGTTTCTTTTGGCTGTCGGAATTCTATTTCGATTAACATTCCTATTTGCGGAGCCTAATCTCTCACAAGATTTCTATCGTTTTATTTGGGATGGGGAACTCGTACGAAATGGAATCAATCCCTATTTATTTCTACCGGATGATTTGATACAACAGAAAGATCTTTTAGTAGCTAACGCGCAAGTGCTCTACGAGGGTATGGGAAGTTTGAGTGCTCGACATTTCAGCAATTATCCTCCATTAAATCAATTCACCTTTGCCCTTGCGACTCTACTAGGTGGTAAAAGCATTCTAGGCTCCGTGATTGCAATGCGCTGTACCATTATCTTGGCAGATATCGGCATCGTCTATTTCGGGAGAAAACTACTCAAGACCCTGAACCGCTCGCCACATCTTATTTTCTGGTACTTTTTGAATCCTTTGATCATCATCGAACTTACCGGAAACCTTCATTTTGAAGGCGTCATGTTGTTCTTTTTCGTTTGGGCATTATACTTGCTTTCAGTTAACAAATGGATGTTCGCGGCGGTCATCTGTGCTTTTTCGATATCCGTAAAATTAGTCCCGTTAATGTTCTTACCCTTGTTTCTGATGTATTTGGGTCTTAAGAAAAGTGTATTCTTTTATCTGATCGTTGCAACAACCTCAATTTTACTCTTGATTCCATTTTTCGCCCCGGAGTTTATTTCGAATTATTCGGAAACCGTAGGGCTATGGTTCTCCAATTTTGAGTTCAATGCGGGACTCTATAACCTCATTAAAAAAATTGCGGTACTTGACGGAGCCAAACCCTGGGAACTCATTAAAACCTACGGGAAGATCACTCCATATTTAGTCATCGCCACCACTCTGTTCTTGACCTTCTTCGGTAAGAATGAAAAACTACAAAATGTTATTACGAATATGTTATGGGTCTTGACCCTCTACTATTTTCTCTCGGCAACTGTACATCCTTGGTACATCATATTCTTGGTGTTGCTTGCCATATTTACAGAATATCGGTACGCATTGTTATGGTCGGGGGTAGTAATTTTAAGTTATTTCGCCTATTCGCTCTCAGATTATAAAGAAAATCTTTGGCTCTTGGCCATTGAGTATATTCTCTTATATGGATTTCTCATTTATGAAATTATCACGGTCGGTGGCAAAAAAGTGTTATTTCGTAAAAAAGATGGTTCAAATTATGCCAGTTCAAATTAATTTGTACATTTGAACCATTATGAAGAACGAATTATATCTTGAAACTAATAACTGGAAGTCTTTTCCGGTCCGTTCTTTGGTACCCGTTCGCCGTCGCCCGTAAGGGTGCACTCCAATTATGGAAATAGGTGAGTCCATTTCCGCATATTCAACAAATCATTTTCAATTTTATCCTTAAATCAAGTGGCAATGGAAATTGTTATTGCGAACGAAGCCCATTTTAAATACGCCCCGATTATTTGCGACACCATAGCCGAGTCTGCAAAAGTCAGAGGCACGGGTATTGCGAAACGAACCCCTGAGTACATTCACAAGAAGCTGGAAAACGGCAATGCGGTCATCGCCTTGGACGGAGATAAATTCGCAGGCTTCTGTTATATCGAAGTCTGGGGAAACAAAGGTTTTGTAGCCAATTCAGGACTCATCGTACACCCCGATTATAGAGGACAAGGGTTGGCAAAAAAAATCAAACAGAGGATTTTTGATTTGAGCCGGGAAAAATTCCCGAATGCCAAGATATTTGGTATCACCACCGGTTTGGCGGTAATGAAAATAAATTATGAGCTAGGTTACAAACCAGTTACTTTTTCAGAACTGACCGACGACCCTGAATTCTGGAAGGGTTGCCAGACCTGCAAAAATTTCGATATCCTGACTCGTACCGAACAAAGAATGTGCCTATGTACCGGTATGTTGCACGACCCGGACGCAAAAGCTAAGGAAGAAACGTCAAGAAAAGAGAAAATCAATGGTAAAGCCTTCAAAAGATTAAAGAGCATTAAGGAAAGTTTGTTCCTGAAAAAAAGAAAATAGACAAGAGAGAAGAGAAAAAAGAGTCTATTCTCTATTTTCCCTGTTCTCTATTCTTTACTAAAAAATATGAAACTAGTACTAGCATACAGCGGCGGATTGGATACTTCGTATTGCGCCAAATACTTATCCAAGGAAAAAGGTTTTGAAGTGCATGCCGTAAGCGTGAATACAGGCGGATTCTCTAAGGAAGAAATCGCCGATATCAAAGAAAAGGCATTGCAATTAGGTGCAACTACCTATACCTCGATTGACGCAGTACAGACCTTTTATGAAAAAGTGGTTAAATACCTCATTTTCGGGAATGTTCTGAAGAACAATACCTATCCCCTATCGGTCAGTGCCGAGCGGATCGTGCAAGCCATCGAGATAGTTAACCATGCCAAAAAAATCGGTGCGGAGTATATCGCGCATGGAAGTACCGGTGCCGGAAACGATCAAGTACGTTTCGATATGATCTTTCAAATCATAGCTCCTGAGATAGAAATCATTACCCCAATACGGGACAATAAATTGGCTAGGGAAACAGAAATCGAATACCTCAAACAAAACGGTGTTGATTACCCTTGGGAAAAAGCCAAGTATTCCATCAACAAAGGACTTTGGGGAACTTCAGTTGGTGGCGAAGAGACCTTGACCTCCGAAAAACCCCTACCCGATTCGGCCTATCCAAGCCAGTTACAGGAAAAAGAACCGTCAGAGGTCAAATTGACTTTTGAAAAAGGAGAGCTCGTCGCAATAAACGGCGAAAAAGACAATCCTGTTTCGAATATCGAAAAACTTGAAGCTATGGCTTCCAAATATGCGATTGGACGTGATATCCATGTAGGCGATACCATAATCGGGATAAAAGGCCGTGTAGGATTTGAAGCTCCAGCATCCCTTATTATTATCAAAGCACACCATTTGCTTGAAAAACATACCTTGAGCAAATGGCAACAATTCCAAAAAGAACAGTTGGGCAATTTCTACGGAATGTTGCTCCACGAAGGCAATTACCTCGACGAAGTCATGCGAAATATCGAGGCCTTTTTGACCGATACCCAAAAGAATGTTTCAGGGGATGTTTTTGTGGGATTGTACCCGTTCCAGTTTCGATTGAACGGTGTTTCGTCGAAACATGATCTAATGAACGCATCCTTTGGAAGTTATGGCGAAATGAACAAGGGTTGGACGGCCGATGACGCGAAAGGGTTTATTAAAATTCTATCCAATCCTGGGAAAATTGCGAACCACGTAAATCAAAATCATGATTAAAGCAGGCATCATTGGCGGTTCGGGCTACACAGGCGGGGAATTGATTCGAATTCTACTGCACCATCCCGAAGTGGAAATCGACTTTGTGTATAGCACGACCCGAGCAGGTAAAAAAGTATCAACGGCGCATCCCGATCTTTTGGGCACCACCAATATGGAATTCACGGGAGATGTAAACCTAAATGTAGATGTTGTTTTCCTGTGTTTGGGACATGGCAATTCCTCAAAATTTTTAAAAGGAAACGCTTTTTCCAAAAACACGAAAATTATCGACCTCAGCAATGATTTCCGTTTACAAAAAGATGCGGTTTTCGAAGGAAAGAAATTTGTTTACGGATTGCCTGAATTAAATAAATCAAAAATAAAAGATGCAAAATACATCGCAAATCCGGGATGTTTCGCTACTACCATTCAATTGGGACTTCTGCCCTTGGCCCAAGCCGGATTGTTGGGTCAGGATGTCCATATCAATGCAGTTACCGGCAGTACCGGGGCCGGTGTGAGTCCTTCGGAAACTTCCCATTTCAGTTGGCGGAACAATAATGTGAGCTGGTACAAGCCCTTTACGCACCAGCATTTGGGGGAGATCAATGAGAGTTTACATTCGTTGCAGAAAGATGCGGGAAAACTTTTTTTCCTTCCTAATAGAGGAAACTTCACTCGAGGTATTTTGTCTACGTCGTACACAAAGTTCGATGGAAGCCGGGAGGAAGCAATCCAACAATACAAAGACTTTTATTCGGATGCCGCTTTTACCCATTTAGCATCAGCACCCATCCATCTGAAACAAGTAGTGAACACAAATCAATGTCATATCCATGTACACAAACATGATGACATTTTGTTGATTACTTCCGCAACCGATAATCTTTTAAAAGGAGCCTCGGGACAAGCAGTGCAGAACATGAATTTGATGTTTGGGTTTAATGAAAAAGAGGGGTTGAATCTGAAAGCAGGAGTTTTTTAAAATACGAAGAAAGAAGTGCGAGGTACGTAGGGTAAATATAAAATAAAACGGCTCCTCCCCTCAGACGAGGGGAGGTGGACTCCCGCGAAGCGTGGAGGACGGAGGGGTTGAAAGCCCAAGCCACAATAAACATACAACCAACATTAAAAAGATTCCCGTGAACCTGCCTGCCGGCAGGCAGGTTCACGGGAATGAAAAAAATAGCTAATTCATGAAAATAGCCATCATAGGAACTGGAAACTTAGGACTGTCCATAGCAAAAGGGGTGCTCCATACCAACGGTGCCACGACCATGTATCTGACCAAACGCAATACGAACAGCATAAAGGATTTGGAAAAATACGGAAATGTCACGGTAACCTCGGACAATTTGGAGGCCGTCAAAAATTCCGATATCCTGATCTTTGCCGTTCAGCCAGGGCATTTTGCACAAATTTTGGAGGATGTCAAAGACCTTCTTACCGAAAAGCATGTCGTCATCTCGACCATTACGGGATTCAGTATTGCCAAGATGGAAAGCATTTTGGGCGATGACAAATTCATCATTCGAAGTATGCCCAATACGGCCATTTCTGTAGGAAAATCAATGACCTGTATTTGTGCCAACGGACCAGGAACAAAACGTATCGATCTGGCCAAGGCCATTTTTAACCGCATGGGACATTCGATGGAAATTCCTGAAAGTCAGATGCAGGCCGCCACGGTCATCTGCGCCAGCGGCATTGCCTTTTGGATGCGCCTCATCCGTGCAACGACCCAAGGCGCGATACAATTGGGGTTTGACTCCAAGGAGGCACAAGAATTGGCCATGCACACTTGCAATGGCGCCGCTAGCCTGCTTATCGAGTCGGGCAACCATCCTGAGGAAGAAATCGATAGGGTGACGACGCCCATGGGTTGCACTATACAGGGACTGAACGAAATGGAGCACCAAGGGTTAAGTTCATCGCTGATTCAAGGTATTGTAGCTAGTTTTGATAAGATAACCGAGTTTAAAAAGGATAAAAAAAGGTACGAAGTTAGAAGTACGAGGTACGAAGATTAAAATACAAAAAAAAGTGGGCTCCTCCCCTCAGACGAGGGGAGGTGGACTTAAGCGAAGCGAAAAGGACGGAGGGGTTGAAAGCCCAAACCTTGGTAAAATACCATACTGGAATCGAGCCTGAGCAAGTTTGCGGGTCAACCTTCCCCATTTAGCGAAGCTAAATTTCCCCTCCTCCGTTGAGGAGGGGAGCAAAAGTGAAAAAATTATGAACTTATTCGACGTATATCCCCTTTACAATGTAACCCCGGTTTCCGCAAAGGGAATTGTAGTCACTGATGACAAGGGCCAAGAATATCTTGATTTTTACGGCGGGCATGCCGTAATTTCAATTGGGCACTCCCACCCACATTATGTAAAAAGACTAAAAGATCAATTGGATAAAATTGGGTTTTACAGCAATGCCGTACAAAATCCCTTACAGCAAGAATTGGCGACCAAGCTTGGTACGCTTTCGGGATGCGGTGATTACAATCTGTTTTTATGCAATTCAGGTGCCGAAGCCAATGAAAATGCGCTTAAATTAGCGTCCTTCCATACCGGAAAATCCCGCGTCATTGCGTTCAAAAATAGTTTCCATGGTAGAACATCGGCAGCCGTGGCGACCACGGATAACGAAAAAATAAACGCTCCGCTGAACAAACAACAAAAAGTTACTTTCCTTGAATTCGACGATTTAGATTCATTCCAATCGGAAATCACAAAGGGAGATGTTTGCGCTGTAATTCTTGAGGCCATTCAAGGTGTGGGCGGTTTGGACGAACCCAATACGGTATTCTACCAAAAAGTTGCGAAACTATGTAGAGAAAATGATGTAGTACTGATAGCCGACGAAGTACAATCCGGTTTTGGCCGTACGGGAAAATTCTTCGGTTTTCAACATCACGATATAAAGCCAGATATTGTCAGTATTGCCAAAGGTATGGGCAACGGGTTTCCCGTAGGTGGCATCCTAATACATGCAAATATCAAAGCGTCTTATGGGTTATTGGGCACTACTTTTGGCGGCAACCATTTGGCCTGTGTAGCTACCTTGGCGGTTCTGGAAGTTTTGAAGAATGAAAGGTTGATTGAAAATGCGGCAAAACTTGAGGGGTGCTTTAGAGGATTGGCTGCCGAAATTAAACAAGTAAGACGTGTGAAAGGCCGTGGACTCATGTTGGGTCTCGAATTTGATTTTGAGGTGGCCGAACTTCGAAAAAGACTTATTTATGACCAACATCTTTTCACGGGAGGTGCCAAGGATAAATATGTACTTCGAATTTTGCCTGCTTTGAACATCACGGAAAAGCATTTGGATATATTTTTTGAAAAGTTGAAACAAGAATTGAAAAAGCAAAATAATTAAACGCTCCTCCCTTTAGACAAAGGGAGGTGGATTTTGGGTTTAGCCAAAAGACGGAGGGTTTGAAAACGCGAGCCATTGGAATTGTACCGCAGTTCGAGAAAACTAGCGAGGGTTGGGGCTTTGGAACTCCCTTTCTCCGCCAAAGTCGGATTCATTCTCCTCTTCATCTGAAGAGGGGAGCCATAAGAAAATAGTATGAAACATTACCTATCTGTAAAAGACATCAACTCTCTCCCCGATTGGGTATCCGAAGCGAGAACGTTGAAAGAAAACCCGACCCAATTCAAAGCCCTAGGCGCAGGAAAAACCATTTGCCTGCTGTTTTTCAATAACAGCCTTCGCACGCGATTAAGCACACAAAAAGCCGCAATGAACTTGGGCATGGAGGTCATGGTCATGAATTTCGGCAATGAAGGGTGGGCCTTGGAATTTGATGATGGAACAATTATGGACCAGGGAAAGGCAGAGCATATTAAGGAAGCTGCCAAGGTAGTTTCTCAGTATTGCGATATCATTGCCATTCGTGCTTTTGCAGGATTAAAGGATAAGGCAAAAGATGAGGCGGAAGAAGTTCTGATGGGATTTAAAAAATATGCCTCAGTACCCATTGTAAATATGGAAAGCTCGGTCGGTCATCCCTTGCAGGCATTGGCGGATGCAATTACCCTAGCGGAACACAATACCAAATCAAAACCGAAAGTAGTACTTTCATGGGCACCACATCCGAAGGCCTTGCCACATGCTGTGGCCAATTCCTTTGTGGAAATGATGCAATTGCAAGATTCCGAATTCGTGATAACCCATCCAAAAGGCTACGAGTTGAATTCGGAAATCACAAAAAATATAAAAATCGAATATGACCAGAAAAAAGCTTGTGAGAATGCGGATTTTGTATATGTGAAGAATTGGAGCAGTTATTCGGATTACGGAAAAGTTGTAAATCAAGATACCGATTGGATGTTCACCAAGGAAAAAATGGGTCAAGCCAAATTTATGCATTGCCTTCCGGTTCGGAGAAACGTGGTTGTTGAAGATTCGGTTTTAGACAGCGAACAATCGTTGGTCATTGAACAGGCCAATAATAGAATTTATTCCGCACAATTGGTTTTAAAGAAATTTTTGGAGAATCATCAAGAATAGCGATATGGCACAAAAACTAAGGGATAAGGTTTGTATCATTACCGGGGCGACCAGCGGTATGGGCAAAGCCATCGCGGAGTCATTTAATGAGGAAGGGGCAAAATTGATGCTATCGGGAAGAAATGAAGAAAAGGGAAATGCCCTAACCGAAAAATTAGAAAATGCTATTTTCATGGCAGGGGATGTTAGTGATCCAAGCTATAATGAAAAACTTGTCAATAAAGCGATTGAAAACTTTGGAAGGCTAGACATAGTATCAATTAATGCGGGAATTTTAGGGTTGGGAAATGTTGTGGATTTACCCATTGCCGAATGGCAGAAAACCTTGAATACCAATCTAAGTTCCATTTTTTATGTTTCAAAATATGCCATACCTCATTTGGAACAAGCGGAAGGGGCGACTATTTTAATCAATGCCTCCATCGCGGCCTATAAAAGCTTTCCGAACCACCCTGCATATTGCGCTTCAAAAGCAGCTTCTATTGCATTGATGAAGCAAATGGCTGTGGAATACGGACCAAAAATCAGAATCAACGCAATATGTCCAGGACCTGTCGATACTCCATTGTTATGGGATTCGGCAAAAGCTTTTAAAAATCCTGAAAGAGCCGTAGAAAATGCGGGGAAGGCGACCTTAATGAAGCGATTGGGTACACCTCAAGAGATAGCAAAATTGGCACTTTTTCTTGTTTCGAAAGATGCTTCTTGGATAACGGGAACGGCCATGACTATTGACGGAGGAATATTAAACGTGTAGCATGACAGAAAAATTAGCCATAGTCAAAATTGGCGGAAACGTTATCGAGAACAAAACAGAACTGTCCAAATTTCTACTCCTGTTTTCGAAGATTGACGGAGCTAAAATTCTGGTCCATGGTGGCGGAAAAAAAGCGACAGAGATCTTGAAAAAAATGGGTATTGTTCCCAAAATGGTTGGAGGCCGAAGAATTACGGATGCTGAAAGTTTGGAAGTTGTAGTTATGGTTTATGCCGGATTGACCAACAAAAATATCGTGGCCGAATTGCAGGCAAATAAGTGCAACGCCATTGGTCTCAGCGGAGTTGATGGCAATACGATCCAAGCACATAAACGATTTGTAAAAGACATTGATTATGGATTTGCCGGCGATGTGGATGGCATAAATTCAGAAACGATTTCATCGCTTTTAAATTCTGGCTTGGTTCCGGTATTCTGTGCTTTGACCCATGATGGAAAAGGGCAATTGTTGAATACCAATGCAGATACCATTGCCTCTGAATTGGCAATTGGTATGAGCGAAAACTATGAAACAACCTTGTATTACTGTTTTGAAAGGAAAGGAGTTCTCATGGATATAAATGATGATGAATCCGTAGTGAAGCACATTGATTCGGAGTCCTATAAAAAATTGCTTGACGAAAAAATCATCGCCGACGGAATGCTTCCAAAAATGGAAAATTGCTTCCATGCGTTGAATAAAAACGTAGATAAGGTGTGCATCGGTGATATTTCGATGCTGGATGGAAAATCCGAACTATTCACTACAATAACCTTATGAAGATGAATCAAAAAATGCTTACGGAAAAGGCACTCGAATTACTGAAAAAACTGATCTCGATACAATCATTTTCATCGGAGGAAGATAAGACCGCGGATGCGATAGGCGAATGGTTAACCTCTTTCAACATTCCATTTAAACGGGAACTGAACAATGTATTTGCCGTCAATAAACATTTTGATGAAAGCAAGCCGACCTTATTGTTGAACTCCCATCACGACACGGTGAAACCGAATTCCGCTTATACGAGAGATCCTTTTCATCCGCATATTGAAGATAGAAAATTGTATGGGTTGGGGAGTAACGATGCGGGTGGTGCCTTAGTTTCCTTGTTGGCGACTTTTGTTCATTTTTATGCGGACGCAAATCTAAACCACAACATCTTGATGGTCGCTTCGATGGAAGAGGAAAGTGCCGGCCCCAATAGCCTGCATGGATTGTTGCCAAAACTTCCAAAAATCGATGTCGCCATCGTCGGCGAACCTACTTTATTGGATTTGGCCATTGCCGAAAAAGGGCTGATTGTCTTTGATGCCAAGGTGAAAGGCACCCCTTCACATGCCGCACATCCGAACGAGGATAATTCCATTTACAACATGATAGAAGTATTGGAGTGGTTTAAAAATTATAAGTTCGATAAAGTGTCCGAGGTCTTGGGCGAGGTAAAACTGACCGTAACCCAAATCAATGCAGGAAGTCAGCATAACGTGGTTCCCGCACAGGTCGATTTGGTTATCGATGTGCGGGTCAACGATAAATATACCAATGCCGAAATCGCTGAAATTTTAAAAGGGAAGCACCCTGCGAATTGAAAGAACGATCGTTGCGGTTGAATTCGTCGGCAATCGCAAAAGAGCATCCCTTGGTGCAATCGGGTATTGCTTTGGGCAGAAAAACCTATGGCTCTCCCACCCTTTCGGATCAGGCGGCTTTGACCTGTCAATCTTTGAAATTAGGGCCTGGAGACAGTACCCGCTCACATTCAGCTGATGAGTATATTTATGTGCACGAAATCGAGGAAGGGGTTGATTTGTATATTAAAATTCTAAAGGGTTTTTTGAAATAAGAATGAATTAAAGGCTCCTCCCCTCAGACGAGGGGAGGTGGATTCAATCCGACAGCTGGCGGAGAAGAAGACGGAGGGGTTGAAAGCGCAAGCCATAAGAGATAGTACGGACCTTAAACAGATTGCCGCGCTTTGCTCGCAATGACAACCAACATTAAACAGATTCCCGCCTTTACTGAAACGAGTTCAGCACAGGCTTGGGAATGAAAACTAAAATATTGATTTATGCGACTCTGGGACAAAGGCTTTAGCACCGACAAAAAAATAGACCATTTTACGGTCGGCAATGATCGTGAGCTCGATCTGCACTTGGCAAAATACGATGTCATTGCCTCGAAAGCCCATGCAAACATGTTGGGCAAGATCGGTTTGTTGACGGAAGATGAAACTTCGAGCTTGGTCAACGAATTGGATAACATTGCAAAATCCATCGAAAAAGGCACCTTCACTATAGAAGATTCTTTTGAGGACATGCACTCCAAAATCGAATATTTACTCACGGAAAAGTTGGGTGATACAGGAAAGAAAATCCATACAGCACGATCAAGAAACGATCAGGTTTTGGTGGCAATGCATCTGTATTTAAAGGATGAACTGACGGAAATAAAATCAGCAACCAAAACCTTGTTCAATTTGCTATTGGATTTAGCGGAAAAACACATGGACATTTTATTACCCGGCTATACCCATTTGCAGATTGCCATGCCTTCCTCCTTCGGATTGTGGTTCTCGGCCTATGCCGAAAGTCTGATCGATGACCTTATTTTTATTAATGCGGCCTATAAAGTAGCGGATCAAAATCCCCTTGGGAGTGCTGCGGGCTATGGAAGTTCTTTTCCGATAGACAGAAGCTTTACCACTAAAGAAATGGAATTCGAGACCCTAAAATACAACGTGGTCGCCGCTCAAATGGGGCGCGGGAAAGTGGAAAATGCCACCGCATTCGGAATGGCAAGTATCGCCGCTACGCTATCAAAACTGGCCATGGATATCTGCCTGTACATGAGCCAGAATTTTGATTTTATCTCCTTTCCTGATGAACTGACGACCGGGTCGAGTATTATGCCCCATAAAAAGAATCCCGATGTGTTTGAACTGGTAAGGGCAAAATGCAACAAGCTACAAGCCGTACCCAATCAATTGACTTTGGTCATTAACAATCTACCTTCCGGCTATCATCGTGATCTCCAATTGGTCAAGGAAATAATCGTTCCCTCGATTCAGGATATGAGGGCCTGTTTGGAAATTTTGACGTTTTCCCTGAAGGAAATCCGTGTTAACAAAAATATTTTGGATGACCCCAAATACGATTACCTCTTCAGTGTCGATACGCTAAACGAACGGGTTTTATCTGGAATGCCCTTTCGGGATGCCTACAAAAAAATGGGACAAGAAATTCAAGAAGGTACATTTGAACCGAAGCGAGATATTTCTCACTCCCACGAAGGCAGTTTGGGAAATTTGTGTTTGGAAGAGATTAGAGAGAAGATGAATAAGACTATTTAATCATCCCCAAATTAATAATCTCTTGTTCGGTCAAATACCGCCAATGCCCACGGGGAAGGTCTTTCTTGGTTAGCCCCGCATAAACAACACGGTCGATTTTGACCACTTCATATTCCAAATACTCAAACAGGCGTTCTATAATTTTGTGCTTGGTACTGTAAATTTCTATCCCTACCTCACGTTTCGGGGCATCATTGAGGAAACTGATTTCCTGAATACGTACCGGTTTCTCATCCAAGGTAATCCCTTCCTGGATTTTTTTTAGGTCGGCACTTCGTAAATCTTTGTTCAACTCGACATGATAGATTTTTCGAAGTCCGTTTTTCGGACTTTTCAACCGTTTGGTCAAATCGCCATCGTTGGTGAACAACAACAAACCAGTAGCGTCCTTGTCCATTTTATCTATGGGAAGCAGCGGAGTTTTCGAGGCATTTGAAATCAGACCGGAGACATTTCTACGCCCTTTTTCATCACGAACGGTTGTAGCAAAGTCCTTTGGTTTGTTGAGCAGTACATATTCTTTTTTGACAGGGTTCAGCAAACGCCCGTCGAACTTGATCTCGTCGGTCAACTTTACCTTATAACCCATTTCGGTGATGGGCTTGCCGTTTACGGTCACATTTCCTGCAGCAATGTAGATATCGGCGTCCCGGCGTGAACAGACTCCTGAATTGGCCACATATTTGTTCAGACGAATCAATTCAGGATTGGAAGTCTGCTGATTTTCCGTTCTTTTTTTTATGGGTGCGTTGCCTCGGGCGTAGCTCTTTTTGCGATAGGTACCGCCTTGTCTTCCTGATTTCTTACCATCACGACTTGAATCCTGCCTGCTCATAACCCTTTGTTTTTGCAAAGATACCCTTAATCTTCAAACTCCACGGTAGTTTGCCGCTCTCGATTCACGAGTAACTTGGTCACATCAGGTCTGGAATAATGCCCCACAGGGTCAAAATTCTGTCTTTCCTCGTATACAAGATTGAAGTCTAAAGTCTTATAAATCAGTTCTTCTTTGTATAATACTGGTTCTATGATCCACTCCCCGTCAGGACCTGCGATACAGGAACCTCCATTAGCTAGAACATCAGGTGCTTGTTCGAGAATCTTATCCAGGTGTGGCGTGCTTTTCGGAAAATCTTCTTTCTTCATCAACGAGGAAACCGAAATCACATAGCTTCGTGACTCTCTGGCAATAAAACGGGTAATGTCTTTTGTGTTATGCTCGCTTCCGGGCCAGACCGCTATATGTAGATTTTCACCTTGACCGTATAGTGCCGTTCGAGGTAGCGGCATCCAATTCTCCCAACAATTGAGTCCGCCTACGGTAAACTGTTTCAGTGGATGTACTTGCAATCCGTTTCCATCGCCGGGCGCCCATGTCAGTCGTTCATCATAGGTTGGCTGTAGTTTTCTGTGAACGGATTTTATCTCTCCCTTTTCATCAACATAAACCAATGAGGCATAGAGACTGTGGCCGCCCCGATTCTTGGCACGCTCCATTATTCCTAAATAAATCGCAATCTTATGTTCCTTGGCTAGTTCGCAAATCGAGTCAAGCTCTCCGGCCTCTATCTGAATGGAATTTCTAACATAGTGCGCGTGAATTTCCTTGTTGATCTTTAAATCCCATTTTGCGCCGTCGGTCAAAGCCAACCAAAATGGATATCCAGGCAAAAGGGCTTCCCCAAATACGATCAATTCGGTTTTTTCTTTTGCAGCTTCTCGAATGGTATTCTCAATTTTTTTAGTTGTGGCAGTTTTATCCAACCAAACGGGAGCGATTTGGGCAAGTGCAACTTTTAAATGATGTTCCATTGTCGGAATCGATTTAGTATCAAATCTACGTCGATCAACAAAATACTGAATACCCCGACGATGATGATAAATTTCAAAATATTATGCAATAGTACGTAGTCCTTTTTAGATGTTGACCTCCAAAGTAAAACAAGGGAAATCAATAATAGAACATTACATCCTATAAAATAAAGATACATGTGCCCCACATCAAAATTGACAATCAATAACAACGAAGGGAGCAAGGTCAAGAGAATCAACAGGGTAATACCGATCTTTGAGGTACGAGCCCCATAAATAATAGGGATAGTTCTATAATTCTGGGCCATGTCGCCTGTCAAATTTTCAAGGTCCTTGATCATTTCACGGACCAATATCAGCAAAAACAGAAAAATCGCATGTACGAAGATGACCGTCTCGAAATTTTTATAATATACGAACACAGCAAAGAAAGGAGAAATGGCCAAAGTCGCGGATACAAAATTGCCCAAGAAGGGTACGCGTTTCAGCTTATGGGAATAGAACCAAATACCGAAGATGTATGCCGAAAAGAAAAGTACGGCCCTAAAGGACACATAGCTTGCCGCAAAAACCGCTAAAAAGTTCAGCACGAAATACGTGGTCAATTTAAAACGTTGGCTGACCAATCGGTCAAGCATGCTTTTGCGAGGTTTGTTTATCAGGTCTTTTTCAGCATCGTAAAAATTATTGATAATATATCCACTGGCAATGACCAACGCCGAAGCCAAAACAATAATAAAAAGATTAAGATCGAAAACGACCTTTCGTAAGGGCAAGTCGGGAGAAAGTATATAAATCGAGGCCAGATACTGGGCCAAGGCAATCATTAAAATATTATAACCACGCACCACGGAAAAAAGGCTCAACAACTTTAGAAGCAAGAGCTTGTTTTTTCTGCTCAACATGTTTTCTGAGAATTGTACTAGAAATTATAGACCACCTCTAGTTTATAATCTTTCAATGTCTTTTTAGCCTTATCGATATCTTGGGTAAACCCTAGAATATAACCTCCTCCGCCAGAACCGCACAGTTTTAGGTAGTATTCGTTCGTATCGATACCCTGTTGCCAAAGCTGGTGGAATTTTTCAGGAATCATGGGCTTAAAATTGTCGAGCACCACATGTGACAATTGTTTTAGGTTGCCAAAAAGTGATTTCACGTTTCCGTTTACAAAATCTTCGACACAGGCATCGGTATGTTTTATAAACTGGTTCTTCAACATATTTCGGAAACCTTCATGCTTCATTTTTTCCATAAATAGCTGTACCATCGGTGCTGTCTCACCGGTCGAGCCACTATCCAATAAGAAAACCGCTCCCTTGCCTTCGGTATTTTGTGAAGGAATACTTGTCGATTCAATATTGTCTTTAGAATTGATTAAGATAGGAAGGCTCAAGTAGCTGTTCAAAGGATCCAAACCCGATGATTTTCCGTGGAAAAAGGATTCCATTTTTCCGAAAATCGCTTTTAGTTTTAATAGCTTTTCGCGCGTAAGGTTTTCAAGTACCGTTATTTTATCTAAAGCATATTTGTCATAGATAGCCGCAACCAAAGCGCCACTACTTCCTACTCCATAACCTTGTGGAATGGAACTGTCAAAATACATCCCCGAATCAACATCTTTTTTCAATGCTTTAAAATCAAAAGAAACCAACTCAGGACTATTCTTTTGTATCATCTCCAAATAGCTCACGAACTCGCGTAAGCCACTGTTCGACTTTTTCGCGGTTTCAGAACCGATATCATCGGTCTTCAGCGCACCCTTAAAAAAATTATAGGGAATCGATAAACCTTTGGAATCTTTGATAATTCCGTATTCTCCGAAAAGAAGGATTTTTGAATAAAATAGGGGTCCTTTCATAATTATTTGATCTGGGACATTCTAGTTAACGTCGTATATACGTAGAAATTGATTAAAAAGTTACATTTTTTTTGCACCAAATCCAATTCTATCGCAAATATACTGTCCGTTTTGGCAATGTGCAACCAACTCATCTTGAATAAATTGGTATACCTCATCCCTTTCGCTTTCGGGGTAAAGCACGTGAACGTTGGCCCCAGCATCTAAAGTGAAGCAGACATGTGTTTTCGAATGTTCCCTAAAAGCCCATATTTTATTGATGATTTCAAGAGTATTCGGCTTCATGAGAATAAAATAAGGATGGCTTGTCAGCATCATGGCGTGTAACGTTAGCGCCTCACTTTCAACAATTTTAATAAAATCCTCAAGGTTTCCCGAGGCGAAAATCGATTTTAATTTGGTCAGATTTTTATGCGCTTGGTCGAACCGTCTTTCGGCGAAAGGGTGGTCGTGCATCAAATCATGCCCCAAAGTACTGCTTACTTGCTTTTGACCTTTGTCCACCAAAAGAATTGTGTCGTGAAATTTCTTAAAAACGGAATGCACTTTATAGGGATATTTAATTCCGTATAAATCAGAACTTCCAGCGGTTTCTTCATGGTCGCCCCATTGCACCAAGCTGCCCTCGATACTTCTCGCTGCACTACCCGACCCCAATCGTGCCAGAAAAGAAGCTTTTCGGTTGAAAAAATCTTCGCTCATTTTAGGATTCAGTTGTTTTTCGACATCCATTAGACATAGGGCCAAGGCACTCATAGCGGATGCCGAGGAGGCAATGCCACTACTATGCGGAAACGAGTTGGATGATTCGATTTTCAAATCATACGATTTCAAAAAGGGCAAATACTTTTCTACCCTATCGAAAAAGGTCGCAATTTTGGGCTTAAAATCATCCTTTGATTTTCCTTCGAACCAAAAATCAAAAGAAAATGAATCGGTACGGGTCTCTTTTTTCTTAAAGCTCAAAATGGTCTTCGTGGCACAGGCATCCAACGTAAAACTGACCGAAGGGTTGGCGGGAATCTGGTTTTCTTTCTTTCCCCAATATTTGACAAGTGCGATATTGCTGGGAGCCTTCCATGCCACAATGCCCTCATTGATTTCATTGGAATATGTCGAGGGAATAAAGTCTTTTTCCGTCATGAACCGCAGTTTGTGCAAAGATAGTTTTTTAATCATCCAATGCCATTCCCGCTAAGGCGGGAATCTATATAAAGAGAATATTCATTTGTTGATTTCACTATCAAATTATTTGACTATTTTAGGACAAATACTCCAATCATCTTGAAAAAAAAACTGACCTATATCGCCATATCAGTAGGTATTTGCATACTTATCGGATTCTTGTCAAGTTTCGCCACCCAAAGCTCGGTCAACGATTGGTATCTGGGTCTGAATAAACCCAGTTTTAATCCGCCAAACTGGCTTTTTGCACCGGTGTGGACGGTACTGTATGTTATGATAGGGGTCGCGGCCGGTATTGTTTGGGCGAAAGGTTTTTATCATTTATGGGTCAAGACCGCATTGTACCATTATGGTTTTCAACTATTGCTCAACGCTTCTTGGAGCATTGTTTTCTTCGGATTAAAGGAACCTTTTTGGGCGCTACTCATCATAGGAACCCTTCTTGTTTTGGTCATTCTGACCATTCGTTGGTTCAGCGTAGTAAGCAAGCTCGCGGCATACCTTTTGGTGCCCTATCTTCTATGGATATGCTTTGCGACCGTGCTTAATTATAAGATATGGGAGTTGAATTAGGAATGCTGGATGCTGGATGCTGGATGCTGGATGCTGGATGCTGGATGCTGGATGCTGGATGCTGGATGCTAAAAATTACTGTTTACTGCCAACTGGATACTTTTATCCGGCCATTTCCAATAATTTGAGCATAGTCCGGTAGTTTCGGGTAGTGGCAGAAACTTTTAGTTTTCGCTCGATAAGATTGTTACTGAGTTTTGCTTCAGCAGCTCCTTTTAGGCAGTTCAGGTATATACAGTTACCCGTAGCCAAAAATTCCTCGTGGTCGAATTTCTCTTTTTTAAATGCTGCCATCAAATCAGGTGCGGGAGTTTCTTTTAAAATTGCAAAATAAACCTGTTTTTTTTCGATATCGACTTGGTCTGTAAACGGATTTTTCTCAAAAATAGACTTTAGCTCGTCGTACGTTCTTACCAAAACCGGCACATCAAAATCAAAGGTCTTTAGTATTTCTTTCTGAATCATCTGCTCTAAGACATGCAAAAATTTTTCACTGCTGCCAAAGACAATATTACCGCTTTGAATATAAGTCTCGACCTTTTTAAAGTCAAGTTCTTCGAGCATGGTCCGCAAATCGGCCATTTTTATTTTCTTATGGCCGCTCACGTTTATACCTCGAAGAAGGGCGATATATGTTTTCATATGGTTTTCAGGTTTCAGGTTTCAGGTTTCAGGTTTCAGGTTTCAGGTTTCAAATTATGAACTTGAAACAAGAAACAACAGAAACTTAAAACTATTTTCTTGAACAATTCCCTTGGCCGCTATAAACCCTGTAGTCCATGCATTTTGAAAATTGAAACCGCCCGTAATGGCATCTACATTGATCACCTCTCCTGCAAAATAAAGACCGGGCAATACCTTGCTTTGCATCGTCTTAAAATTGATTTCCTTTAAATCGACCCCACCGGCCGTTACGAATTCTTCCTTAAAAGTACTTTTTCCATCTACCCGAAACTCGCCTTGGGTAAGTTGTTCAGATAAGTTTTGAAGCTGAACTTTTGTAACATCGGCCCATTTCAAGTCGCTATCGATATCTGAAGCCCTTACCAAATTTGTCCATAGACGTCTCGGAATATCCAGGGCTTTTGTTCTCAAAACGGTTTTCTTGGCTTCAACATCTTTTATTTCCATCAAATAGGGAAGTACAGCACCTTCATGAAATTGCGGAACCCAATTCACCCGTATAGTGAATTTATACTTGAAATCGCCCAACAATTTGGCACCCCAAGCAGATAGTTTTAGAATCGCCGGTCCACTTAGTCCCCAGTGGGTCACCAAAATCGGACCCTCTGATTCGAGCAGCGATTCGGCAGCCACCTCGCTCCGCAGTTTTATGGTAATCTTGGGGTTAAAGATTTTTTTGGCCAATATTTGAACCTTTGCATGGGTACTCAGTCCCTGGATACCCGCTATACGCTCATCACCAATATTAAATGTAAAAAGTGATGGAACGGCCGGTTCGATGGTATGGCCCAACCTTTCGAGAATTTTCCAAATTTTCGAACTGCTACCAGAGGCAATCAACAATTTTTTAGAAGTGTAGTCACTTTTGATGGACGTCACTTTCCAGCCTTCAATGACCTTCGCTTTTTTTTCGGAAACAATGGGCTCAAAATCAATCACCGAGCTATGCTTCAATATCTTTATTCCCAACTGTTCAGCTTGCTTTAAAAACAAATCGATGATTGTACCAGAGCTGTTCGATGTTGGAAACATACGCCCATCTTCTTCTATTTTCAAAGGAACACCACGTTCTTCAAAAAAAGCTACGGTATCGCCGGTGCAATAGGTATGAAAAGGACCTAGGAGTTCTTTTTCTCCCCTAGGATAATTTTTGACCAATTCGGCCGGGTCGAACTCGGCATGGGTTACATTGCATCGTCCGCCACCGGAAACTTTAACTTTCGAAAGTACTTCCTTGCCTCGCTCAAGGATAGCTATTTTCAATTTAGGCTTAGCTTCGGCAATATGTATCGCTGCATAAAAACCTGCCGCACCTCCGCCAATGATAAGAACGTCGAACATTATTTGACACGTTCAGGAAAGTTGGTGATGATACCATCTACCTTTAATTTTTTCATCGCATCAATATCTTTAGAATCATTGACCGTCCATGTATAGATTTTAAATCCGGATTTCTTGATGGTGTCAGCGATTACTTGATCAAGTTTATTATAACTTGGATTAATGGCTTCTGCATTGAGTTCCTTCGCAATCGGAAGAGCCTCTAAAGGGTCACCTTCTGTTAAGATGGCAATGGGCATATCTTCGTTCAATTCGCGCATTGCCTTGAGCTCATCCCAATTAAAACTTGAAATCAAGAAGTTTTCCAACGTCCACCCTTTATCTTTGATATAATACTCGGTAATGAAATTTACGCGATCTGCGGTATTCGCTCCTTTTAATTCTATGTTAAGACGTACTTTATTATCGATAAGTTTCAGAACATCCTGCAACATTGGAATTCTGTGATTCCCATCCAACATTACCTTTTTAAGATCGGTAATATTGTACTCCTCGATATTGCCTCCGGCATTTGAAATACGCTCAAGTCGCTCGTCATGAAAGACTACTATTTCTCCACTCTTGATCTTAAAAACATCGATTTCTATCATATCGACACCTAAATCCATGGCCTTTTGGATGGATGCCAAGGTATTCTCTGTCTCATGCCCCATAGCGCCTCGATGGCCGATTACCAGTGGTCCGTTCATTGTACAGCTTGATACTATTAGTAGTGCAAAAGTGACAAGAATAAATCGCATTTTCATTCTAAAAGAGTTCATTAGGTCTATTTTACCGCAAAAATAAAAGATTCCAGCGGATTTAAACGAATCTCGATCTTTCCTATTCCGTTGTCAACTTCCAATGTGTTCATAGATTCATAGAGCATATCTTTCAATTCATACTTTCCCGGACCCAGTTTCCATTCATCAATAATCTCTTTTGGAATTTTGAGTTGAAATGAATAGGTCTTATCAGAATCAAAATTGGAGATTACAACTAGTTTTTCATTCTTCGACCAACGCACAAATGACAAAACCCTGTGGTCATAGTTTTCGGTATTCTCCCTATTATAATAATGAATATCACTATACTCGCCCATCAAGGCACTACTGTTTATCGTAACATTCAAAAGACGCTTGTAAAAATCACGAAGGTCTTTTTCTTCTTTGGATAATTGTCCTCCGTCAAATTTCCTATCATTCACCCAACGTTGGTATGTTGGAACACCTATATAATCGAAAATTGATGTTCGGGTCGGACTTCCGAATCCCGCCTGTTCTTCGGCGGGCTCTCCAACTTCTTGCCCGAAATAAATCATGGTAGGCGAGGTGCTCAAGGTCGCAGAAACCACCATGGCCGGTTTTCCTTTTTGGGCATCCCCGGCAAAATCAGGACTTGCGATTCGTTGCTCGTCATGATTTTCCAAAAAATGTAACATTTGATGTTCTATATCTTGAAGACCTTCCTGCACTTTAGGAATATGATCCGTCCAACCATGACCTTGCATGATGTGTTTTAGACTATCGTACAGTTCCACCTTGTCGTAGAGATAGTCCATTTTTCCTTTATGGATATAATCTCTATACAATCCCGGGTTATAGACCTCTGCCAAAAGAAAAGCATCCGGGTTATTCATTTTGATATGGGAGTTCATATAGCTCCAAAATTCTACGGGAACCATTTCGGCCATATCGAACCGGAAACCGTCGACTCCCATTTCAAGCCAATACAGAGCGATATCCTTAAATTTTTTCCAAGAACCAGGTACATCTTTATCGGACCAAAATGCAAAATGCTTTTTATAATCCAGCGTATCGGAACCTTCTGGAAGCACATCGAAATCATAAGAACCATCGGGCCGCACCCCATAATTTATTTTTACCGTTTCGTACCAATCGTTCATATCGGGGTGGGGCGAACGCGAGCCATTGCCCGTCCATTTCGCGGGAACTTCTTTAAATCTTCCATCTGCCAAAGGGAGCGGCTCTCCGCCCAAGGGCTGGTATCCATTTTGCCATTCCGGTACTTGAAATTCGCTATCGGGAACATAATAAAAATCATTATCCCTTTTATATTCAACGGTAGTATCGTCGTTCGCTCCAAACGGCTCGGAACCCTTGGGTGTCGATTTACCTTCATAATTTCGAGCAACGTGGTTCGGGACGATATCAATCAGTAATTTCAGGCCTGCCTTATGCGTTCTGTCAATCAATGCTTTGAACTCTTCCAATCGTTTGAACGGATCCTCGGCCAAATCAGGATTCACGTTATAATAATCCTTCACCGCATAAGGCGAACCTGCCCGACCCTTGACAACATCTGGGTCATCGTTGGTAATATCATAATCTGAATAATCGGTTACCAAAGCATGATGTGGCACCCCGGTATACCAAATGTGGGTAACGCCTAAATTCTTAATTTCTTGAAGTGCCTTTTCGGTAAAATCGGAAAACTTGCCGACACCATTTTCTTCTAAAGTGCCCCAAGGTTTATTATTGGCACTGGTATTTCCGAAAAGACGGGTAAAAACTTGGTAGATGACTTGTTTTTTTTGATTTTTGAATCAGTATCCATAGGGGTAGAAGGTTCTTTTTTTGATTGACAGCCAAATGTGAGAATCAGTATAATGAACGCCAAGCTGGTCTTTATCATTTTTTTGGCTAATTTATTATTTATCAAGCTTCCCTCTTAAGGAAAAGGGGGAAACCTTTTCATAGCTAGTTTGCACTAAAATTCTCTTTTATTTCCATCAGGACTGCACTCACATTCTCAAAAACCATTTTGTTTTCAAATCTGATGACCTTGTAGCCCATTCTTTCAAAATAACATGTCCTTTTTGCGTCGTATTCCTCTGCATTCGGGTTTTGATGTCCATCTCCGTCCAATTCAATAATCAATTTTTCAGAGGCACAATAAAAATCTACTATATAGTTGCCAATACTGTGTTGCTTTGTAAATCTTTTGCTCTGGAATTTTCTAGCTTTTAATTGCTTCCAAAGAAATGCTTCTGCAGGTGTTAAATGGGACCTTAATTCTTTGCGAAACACGGCAAGTTCTTTTCTAGTATGCAACGGAGACCTTTTCATGTACACTTTATCTTTTTAAAGGCTCCCCTCTTTAGAAAAAGAGGGGAAATTCAGCTTTGCTGAATGGGGAGTTTGACCCGCAAACTTGCTCACGTACCCATATTCACATAAAAATCAGGTATGAGATAAACTGAGTAACGATATGTTAGTTACTTACGGGTCAAACCCTCCGTCTTCGCTAAAGCGAATCCACCTCCCTTCTTCTGAAGGGAGGAGTTTTTTTATCCCTCCAAAGAACTCAGATATCAATTTTTTACCTCCGTTACCTCCCCGGGGGTTATGGCTGCTCGCCTTCCGTTGACCCTAATAGAAACATCTTCCTTTCCGTCCAATTCAAATTGGGTTTCGGTCTTGGTTACGGTGATTTTTAAAATTCGCTTCCTGAAATTGATCTTAAATGAATAGCCTTTCCATTGCTTAGGAATTCTGGGTGTGAAAGATAATTTATCATCAACGACACGCATTCCGGCAAAACCTTCTACAATACTCATCCAGGTACCGGCCATTGAGGTGATGTGCAATCCTTCTTCCACTTCTTTATTATAGTCATCCAAATCCAACCGTGAGGTTCGAAGGTAAAATTGATAGGCCTGCTCCATGCGGTTCAATTTGGCCGCTTGAATACTATGAACACAGGGCGACAATGATGATTCGTGAACTGTAAATGGTTCATAGAAATCAAAATGTCGTTCCAAGTCACCCAAGGTAAAATCGGATTCGAAGAGGTAAAACCCTTGAAGTGTGTCTGCTTGTTTTATGTACGGTGATCTCAAAATACGGTCCCAACTCCATTTTTGGTTGATCGGGCGCTGTGATTTTGGAAGGTCGGCGACGGTAATCAATTCCTTGTCCAAAAACCCGTCTTGCTGCAGAAAGATATCATGCTCTTCGGAACGTGGGAAATACATATTCTTCGCCACTCTTTTCCACCCATCCATCTCTTTTTCGGTCAACTTTGTCAAACCAATGACACGGTCATAATCATCGCGATAGCCATCCTTCACTTTTTGTAACTGCTCCAAGGTGTAATTGATACACCATTTGGCCAAATAGTTTGTATACCAATTGTTGTTGACATTGTTCTCATACTCATTGGGACCAGTTACCCCGAGAATTACATACTTCTTCTTTTGCTCGGAAAAAGTGGCGCGTTGGTGCCAGAATTTTGAAATTCCGATCAGCACTTCAAGCCCCATTTCGGGGATATAGGTATAATCGCCCGTAAAACGATAATAATTATAAATCGCGAACGCGATAGCCCCGTTTCGATGGATTTCCTCAAAAGTAATCTCCCATTCATTATGACATTCCTCACCGTTCATGGTCACCATGGGGTACAAGGCGGCACCGTTTGAAAAACCAAGCTTTTTGGCATTTTCGATGGCCTTTTCAAGATGGTTAAAACGGTATTTTAAAAGATTTCGGGCAACCTTTTGGTCTTTGGTAGCCATATAAAAGGGAATACAATAGGCTTCAGTATCCCAATAGGTGCTTCCACCATATTTCTCTCCTGTAAAGCCTTTTGGGCCAATGTTCAGACGAGAATCCCTTCCTAAATAGGTTTGATTCAAGTGGAAGATATTAAAGCGGATACCCTGTTGTGCCTTAATATCACCGTCGATGGTTATATCGCTCATTTCCCAAATCTTGGCCCACGATGCTTTTTGTTTTTCCAAAAGCGCATCGAAACCTAAGTCAGTCGCTTTATTCAATGCTTTTTTAGCGGCATCGACCAACTCGGAAGCCTTATGATTCCTGGAAACCGTATATCCGCCAAATTTATGAAGTGAAAGGGTCTCCCCTTTTTTTACTTTTTGGGTGTATTCATGCCCTACCCACATTTCTTTTTTCGTCGAGGATGGTTTTTTGGAAATCTGTTTGCCATCAAGAAACAGCTGTGATTCCATAAAGGTGCAGGTTGCAAAATTGGTCTTCATCGTATGGGCTTCGATAAAAGCCTGACTGCGCTCGGATATTACATTTGTGGTGTTCCAGAATTTATCGTCCCAGTTGGTATCATGATTTTTTATACTACTATCCAAATACGGATTGAAGCTGATCTCGACCTCGGCGTCAAGCACTGTAATCGCGTAGTTAATGGCCCCAACCTCATCAATATCCAGACTTAGAAACCGTGTTATAATAACCTCTAGTTTTATGTCGTTGGAAGTTACCGCCTTAAACTTTCTTTGGTACAACCCTTCTTTCATATTCAGTTCACGGCAAAAACCCGAAACCTTTTTACAGGTGTTCAAATCCAGCGGTTCACCATCTATGGAAATATCAATTCCGATCCAATTGGGAGCGTTCAGCACCTTGGCGAAATATTCGGGATAACCGTTCTTCCACCAACCTACTCTAGTTTTATCGGGATAGTATACTCCTGCTATATAACTTCCCTGAAATGTCGGTCCGGAATAATGTTCTTCAAAGTTGGCACGTTGGCCCATAGCGCCATTGCCGATACTGAAAAGACTTTCGGAAGATTTTACCATTTCTTTGTCGAAGCCCTCTTCGATGATGGACCATGGGTCGGATAGAATGTAGTCTTGGTTCATGTTTTAGGTAATTATGATAAAAGTTGTTCGCTGTTCTGCTACTCTTGGCTAATCAATTTATCTAAAAAATCCAGATTAATTTCGGTAAAATCGATAAAATTAAATTTTGCTTCAGTAAGTACCGAAGGTTCTCCGATTCCAATGCTGGTCATTCCCGCGTTGTTTGCCGCCTCGATACCGGCCAGTGCATCTTCGAAAACCACACAGTTTTCTGGGGGCACACCTAGATTTTCTGCGGCAATGAGAAATACTTCGGGGTCGGGCTTTGCCTTTGTTACGCTGTTACCGTCAACCAAAGTTTCAAAATACGATAATAAGTTCACCTTCTCCAAAATTGGTCTTGCATTTTTACTGGCCGAACCAAGTGCCATTGGTATTTTATTTTCCCTAAGATATTTCAAGACCTTAGGCACATCGGGCAAAATCTCAGACTCGTCCATTTTAGTTATATATGATAGATAATCCTCATTTTTTTCTTTGAGCCATGTATCGATTTGTTCTTGAGAAGCCTCAATACTTCCCATTTCAAGCAAAATTTCGAGACACCGCTTCCGGCTTACGCCCTTAAACCGTTCGTTATCCTGCTCTGTAAATTCGATACCCAGTTCATCGGCCAAGTTTTTCCAGGCCAAATAATGATATTTCGCGGTGTCGACGATGACGCCGTCCAAATCGAATATAACTCCGGTTTTTTTCATGTTTTGCTAGGGGTGTGAAATTAGTTTATGGTAGATTGCCGTTCAATGATGGTGGCCTCTGTGACCTCCGTACGATATGTTTGATTCACATCGTATTCATTCTCGACCTTTTCGATGAGCATTTTAGCGGCAACTTCCCCCATACGGTCTCCATGCTGAGCAACCGTGGTCAAAGTGGGTCTGGAATATTTGGAGAGTATGCCATCTGTAAAACCGATAAAGGCAATATCTTGGGGCACTCGAAGTCCCTTTTCCTGGACAACTCCCATACATATTACCGCAAACAACTCATTTACGCACAAAGCCGCGTCCACCTCGTTTTGGTCGAAAAAATTATGAATTGGCGTTTCATCGATTTCTTTATAGGGCAATGTAAGAATCAGGTTTTCATTCACTTTGATTCCGTTATTTTCTAAGGCTTTTCGATATCCTTCAGCCCTTTTGACACTCACGTTAAAATAGTTTTCAGTAGTAATCAATGCAATACGTTTTCTTCCCTGAGCAATTAGTTTTAAAACGGCTTGATATGCTATTTCCAAATCGTTCAAAACAACTTTGTCACAATCGACTTCGTCGGTAACCCTATCAAAAAGAACCAGAGGTATACCCTGATCCATAACTTCGTGAATATGTCGAAAGTCGTTTTTCTGCTCCGTTTCACCCGATAGCGACATGATAAAGCCATCGACGCTTCCATTGGCCAATAACTCCATGTTGAGAACCTCTTTATCAAACGATTCGTCCGAAACACAAACAATCACATTGTACCCTTGGGTATTGGCATATTTCTCGATTCCTCGAAATACGGTCATAAAAAAATGATGGACTATTTCAGGTATGATAACCCCGATATTCTTGGTCTGCTTGTTTTTAAGGCTGATTGCAATGTTGTTGGGCTTATAATTGTAGAGTTTGGCAAAGGCCTGCACTTTTTCCTTGGTGTCCCTTCCTATTTCGTCACTATTCTTCAGCGCTTTCGAAACGGTAGAAATAGAAACCTCAAGTTCGCGGGCAATATCTTTTAATGTGATTTTCTTTCTCAATGCTTACTTCGATTGAAATACCGTGATATACAATAAGGAAAATTAAGTATTAAAAATTCAAGGGAGGAATCTTCTGCCTTATTTTAACATGCTGCAAGATAAGCATCAATATGTTAAAATTTTTAAGACCGTCAAAAAATGCTATATTTATCAAAAAATTACGTTTTCCCAATCTTCTGCCGCTATATATTATGAATCAGATAATTGGAGGCGCAACACTTTATCAATCTGTTATTCCTGAAAGTTATCAACACGAAACCGTTGTAGTGGTTTCTTTATCTCCGATTTACCATGGTTTAACATAAAATTTACATAATTTCATTTTTACAAATTGTTTAACTCAAATTAAAACTAACTCTTTATGAAGATTACACTGCTAAAAAGCTTGCTGATGCTAGGGGCATTTTTATGCTTCGGTTTCATACAGGCCCAAGAAGTGGCCGGAACCGTTTCCGACGCCAACGGCCCCCTACCGGGTGCCAGTGTGGTAGAAAAGGGAACAACGAACGGTACACAAACAGATTTTGATGGTAACTACACACTGACGGTCAGTGATGCGGATGCCGTTCTCTTGTTCAGTTACATTGGTTTCAAAGGACAGGAAATACCCCTTGGCGGCCAAACTACTATCGACGTAACCCTTGAAGAAGATGCCCAGGCATTGGAAGAAGTGGTCGTTGTGGGTTACGGTAGCCAACAGAAAAAGGAGATTACTACCGCGGTAACCAGTGTGGGTGAAGAAGATTTCAACCAGGGCACCGTTAACGATCCAACCCAATTGCTACAAGGTAAAGTAGCGGGTATGACTATTGTCAACAAAGGGGGTGACCCTAACAGCAATGCAACGATTCGCTTGCGAGGTTTATCGACTATCGGTGGTAATCAAGAACCCTTGGTCGTTATCGACGGAGTTTTAGGTGGGTCATTGAATAATGTGGATCCCAATGATATTGCCAACATTACCGTCTTAAAAGACGGTTCCGCTGCAGCGATTTATGGTACTCGAGGTTCGAGTGGTGTAATATTGGTAACTACCAAGTCTGGTAAAACAGGTCAACCATTACAGCTAAGTTATGCCGGCCAATTTGCTACTTCTAGTATTGCCAATCAAATCGATATTATGACCGGTAGCGAATTTCTAACGGCTGGTGGTAACGATTTGGGTAGTGATACGGATTGGATCGACGAAGTTACCCAGACGGGTTATTCTCAAGTACATAATATAGCTGCCGTTGGGGGTACGGGCGATGTTACCTATCGTGTTTCAACCAACTTTAGACGTGCCGATGGTATTCTATATAACTCTGGTTTCGACCAGTTCAACGCACGTACCAACCTTTCGGGCCGTTTGTTCGATGACAAGTTGAAAATTGATTTCAATACAGCGCTGACCTCTAGGGAAAGTAAATTAGGCTATACCGAGGCACTGCGCTATGCGGTTACTTATAATCCTACTGCACCTGTATTTGGTAACGATGCGCCTTTTCCTTTTGCCACATCTCAATATGGAGGGTTCTTTGAAACATTAGGACTTTTTGACAGCTTCAACCCCGCATCTATAGCTCGACAGGCCCAGAACGATCAGACCGCGAGTACGCTGAGTTATAACATCAATCTGAACTACCGGTTCACCGATAATTTCGCGATGAACGTCAACTTTGCGGAACAGAACATTAAAACGGATCGCTCTCAATTCTATCCAACTACCTTATTGTTCAGGGGAAATGCTGTTAGCCCCACGGCACGTGGTCTTGCAAGTTTCTACAATCAGGAACAAAAATTTCTTCTGTTGGAGACTTTTGCAACCTACACCAACACCTTAGGTGATCTGGGCAGCTTTACGCTGACCGGTGGTTATTCCTTTCAGGAAAACGATTTCAATAATTATTTCTTTCAGTTAGGGATTTCCCTCCAGGACTAAATTTCGACTGGAGAAACAATATTGAAAGTGCACAGGATCTTAGAGAGGCAGGTCGTATACAAGCAAATAGCGACAGAGCCGATGGAGATCGTATTGTCGCTTTCTTTGGTAGGGTAAATGCAACTTTCGATGATGCCATTTATTTCAATGCTTCTCTTAGACGTGAGGGTTCTAGCCGTTTTGGTGAAGGCAATCAATGGGGTCTTTTCCCTGCAGTAGCTGTAGGTGCCGACCTCAACAAATACTTGCAATTGGAAAATGTAAATTTGTTAAAAGCTAGAATTGGCTATGGTGTTACAGGAGCGATTCCGCCAGAGGTAGGTTTATTTGAAACTGTATTTACCGTGAATCCCGGATCAAGTGGTTCGGATGGTTCCAGTACAGGTCAGGGGAACAGGGCACCAAACCCAGACTTGAAATGGGAAGAGAAAGGAGAACTTAACTTTGGACTAGAGTACGCTACAAATCGACTTTCCGCAACTTTGGATATCTACAACCGTAATATAAAAGATTTTATTAGTCTGGTCAACGTAGATGCGGCACTTTTTGGAGGTATTAGCCAGCGCTATGAGAACGCAGGTAGAATCAAAACCAATGGTGTCGAACTTACCGTAAATTATGATGCGGTCAAAACTGAAAACCTAAACTACAATACGGGCTTGGTCTTCTCTACGTACAAAACGACCTTGGAAGAAAACCCACAAGGAGATCAGGTCATAGCCAACCTTGGTTCACCGGGCCAAAACAATACCAATGTGATTTTGGTACGTGAAGGTGAGGAAGTCGGCCAAATTTGGGGACCTGTCTTTACCGGTGAAGTCGATGCGGCAGGAACGCCATTACTACAGGATATTAATGGCGACGGCCAACTGGTAACCGACCAGGGAAGCGCCCTATTGGAAGAAGCTGATTTTGAAGTATTGGGTACCGGTTTCCCTGATTTTGAATTAGGCTGGACGAACCAGTTGACTTTCGGCAATTGGGATGCCAATGTGTTCTTCAGAGGCGTTTTCGGTCATAGTTTGGTAAACACGTTCCGTGCGTTCTACGAACCCATTATTGGTTCTCAGGCATCGTATAACTATATTAATACCAAATTTGCAAGACCTGATATTAAAACGGCGCAATTCAGTTCGTACTATGTCGAGAAAGCGGATTTTGTACGATTGGAAAACTTGTCCGTAGGATATAATTTTGATATCAATGGAAGTTTTGTGAAAGATGTTCGCTTGTCGTTAACGGGGCAGAATCTGTTCACCATTACCGGGTACTCAGGTACGGATCCTGAACCAGCTTTACAAGATTTTGGAGCAAATGCTAGTGCCAACACCAATATTCGTGGAAACGGTGCTAACGCTCTTGCACCCGGTATCGACCGAAGAAATAACTATTTTACCCAACGCACATTTACCTTGGGTCTAAATATTAACTTTTAAAAAAAAAACTATGAAACGATTAATTAGATTAACACTTCTCAGTACCGTGCTCATAGCATTTTCGTGTACGGACTTAGAGGACGAATTGGAGGATTCTTTTGTGGAGGATCAGCAATTTTCAAATGATGGCATCTCTGTGGGTGCAGGCGGAGGCGGAGGCGGTGCTCTTTTGGCTCCCTTGACCGATTAAAATCAGGAACTGCCAGTAACACAGGGTTCTTTGCGACCCAGACCGTGACCAGTGATGCAGTTGCCGTAACCCAAAAAGGGGGTGACTGGTTCGATGGAGGTATTTGGATTCAATTACATCGTCATACCTACGGATCTACCCATGACCGTATCAATGAACTTTGGAATCAATCGTATACAGGTATCGGAGAATGTAACACTTCATTGGCAGGTAGCCTTGATGCAAATCAAACGGCACAAGTCAGGGCATTGCGTGCCTATTTATATTGGAGGTTATTGGATGGTTTTGGAAGGGTAAAATTGATTACCGCGCCGGGGGCAGACGCGCCACAATCAGATCGTCAAGCGGTTTTCGATTTTGTAGAAGCTGAACTTTTAGGCGCTCTGGGCGTTCCCGCGATTACCGCAAGTTTGGATCTTTCGGGTAGCCCGCTAACTACAGAAGTCAATAACTACCGTATCAACCAATATGCAGCTTTGGCCATTATTGCCAAATTGTATCTTAATGCTGAAGCGTATACAGGTACGCCCCGATGGCAGGAAGCAGAATGGGCAACGTCATATATCTTGGATAACAGTCCGTATCAATTGTGCGGCGCAGGTTGCACGGTGCCCAATTTAGCCAAAAGACCAGAGGTGCCTTCCGATCCTGAAAATTTAGAAGGTTATTCGGCCATTTTTGCACCGAATAACGAGGGCAATCCTGAAATCATTTGGGCGGTCGATTTTGACGAAAACAACACGGCCAATGGTGGTATGAACTTCAATATGATGACATTGCACGGACCAAGTCAGTTGACTTGGGGTCTTGATGCACAACCATGGAACGGTTTTGTTGTTCTAGAAGAGTTTTATAACAGCCATGGCACCGATGACGGACGCAGACAAATGAACTTTTTACAAGGCCCACAGACCGATTTTGGTGGAAACCCATTGTTAGACTATGCCGCGGATGATGATGACCTTGTTATCGATTACAAACCACCCGTCAATGAATTGGAGCCGAACGCGAAAAGAGATGGTGGAGTACGTATGGGTAAATTTGGTTTTGCCGTCTTCCAACGACAGAATATGAACAACGATTACCCAATCGTTCGTTTGGGCGATGTGCATTTGATGCACGCCGAGGCCGCTTCACGTGCCGCGGGAGATTGGAGCCTTGCCTTACCTGAAGTTAATGTACTTCGAGCAAGGGTAGGTGCTGCGCCGTTGACCACTATGGATGCTGCTTCTTTCTTAGCTGAAAGGGGTAAAGAAATGTTCCAAGAGTCAAGTAGAAGAACCGATCAAATCCGTTTCGGAACCTACGAAGACCAATGGTGGGAAAAAACCGATTCAGATCCGAACAAAAGATTGTTTCCGATTCCTCAAGGGCAAATCGATGCCTCAGGAGGTTCTTTAACACAAAACCCTGGCTATTAATTTAGAAGGTTTATTAAATTGCAAGGGTTGTTCCGAAAAGAACAACCCTTTTTTTATCCATTCATAATTGATGAAGTATTTCTGGATCTTTATAATTATGCTTCATGTTTCTTGCAGTAAAAAAGAAGATATTTCTAAAGAAGTTAATCCGCTTTTTGCTTTGAGGGATTCTTCTATTGGCATATCCTTTGAGAATAATCTTAGCTATGACGAAGCCTTCAACCCATACGTCTACCGGAATTTTTATAACGGCGGTGGCGTAGCGATTGGTGACGTCAACAATGATGGTCTTGAAGATGTTTATTTTACCGGCAATATGGTCGATAATAAACTTTTCTTGAACAAGGGGAATTGGAAATTCGAGGATGTAACCGAACAGACCGGAGTTGCCTGCCCCAACGTATGGTCTACCGGCGCTACTTTTGCGGATATAAACGGAGATGGATATCTTGACCTTTATGTCTGCAAATCAGGAAAACCGGAAGGTAGCAATCGCCATAACGAGCTTTTTATCAATAATGGCCCCGATGCGAAAGGCAATGTTTCCTTTACGGAATCTTCAAAGCAATATGGCCTAGATGTGGAAGGCTTATCGGTACATGCCGCTTTTTTCGATTATGACAGAGACGGCGACTTGGATGCCTATGTATTGAACAATTCATTACGATCTATTGGGGGTTTTGATTTAATAAAAGACCAGCGCAAAATTCCGGATGCCAGCGGTAACGGGAATAAGTTCTTTAGAAACGATGGAGAAGTCTTTACCGATATCACGGAAGAAGCAGGTATCTATTCCAGTAAAATAGGATTCGGACTTGGTATTACGCTAGGGGACTTCAACAATGACGATTGGACGGATATTTTTATTTCAAACGACTTTTTCGAACGAGATTACCTTTACATAAACGATACGAACGGAAAATTTGAGGAAAAACTAGAAGACTATTTTGGGTCTATTTCGATGGGCTCCATGGGGGCCGACTTGGCCGATCTTGACAATGACCAATTGACCGATCTGGTAGTGACCGAAATGCTTCCCACCAGTGAAGAAAGAAAAAAACCAAGACCCTGTTCGAGTCTTGGGACAAGCAACAACTTGCTATCAAACAAGGCTATTTTAATCAATTCCCGAGAAATACACTACAGCGAAATATGGGCGGTGGAAGCTTTCTAGAAGTCGGAAGACAAACCAATGTGGCGGCGACCGAATGGAGTTGGGGCGCCCTGTTATTCGATATGGACAATGATGGCCTACGCGATATCTTTATAAGCAACGGTATCTATAAAGATTTGCTCGACCGAGATTATCTTACTTATGATGCCGATGAGGAAACAGTGCGCAACAGAATTAAAAACAATCAAAAAAATGCGATTACAGGGCTCATCGATGCAATGCCTTCCCAACCTGTGCCAAATGCAGCTTTTAAAAATCTTGGTGCTTTCGATTTTGAGAACGACACCGAAGACTGGGGTTTGAATGAGCCAAGTTTTAGTAATGGTAGCGCCTACGGGGACCTGGATAATGATGGTGACCTAGATCTGGTAGTCAACAATGTCAATATGCCCTCGTTCATCTATGAGAACAAAACGGACACCTTGACGCATCGGGGTACTACCTTGAAATTTATCCAACAAGGTAAAAATACGAATGCTATTGGCGTGAAGGCCAAAATAAAATATGGGGATTATGTAGCGTATGGCGAAAACTTTGCTTCCCGAGGATTTCAAAGTAGTGTGGCCAACGGAATTCATTTCGGGGTTGGAAAAACCCAAACGATAGATACGCTGTGGATTACATGGCCGGATGGTACAACATCATATAAAACCAACTTGGCAACCAATCAAGTCCACATCGTACAAAAACTGGGTTCCATACCACAATCCGTATCAGAATCAGCACTTACAAAATCTTCCGTTGCGGAACCGATTTCCTCATTATTTGATTTTGGACATGATGAGAACGAATACATCGATTTTAACAATGAACGCCTTTTGCCGCAGATGTTCAGCAATGAAGGTCCGGCGTTGGCTTCGGGTGACATAAACAACGATGGGGTACCCGATTTTTTTATCGGCGGGGCAAAAAATCAATCTGGTGCTTTATTTATCTCCTCTGGGGAAAGTTATTCAGAAATTACTGCTCCATTCTATGGTGATATCGGTTCAGAAGATACCGATGCTTTATTTTTCGATGGCGATAACGACGGTGATTTAGATTTATATGTCTGTCATGGCGGTAAGGCCTTTTCCCCCTACTCGACCGCCTTGAACGATTCATTTTATGAAAATGATGACGGTAACTTTAGCAAAGTCAAAAGTACACTGGGCATGTCAGCACCGATAAGTTCATCAGTAGTTAAGGCCGAAGACTATGACCAAGACGGAGACCTAGACCTTTTTGTAGGCGAGCGATACAAACCCAATCTGTATGGTCAACCAGGGTCAGGTTTTTTATTGGAAAACGATGGTAAAGGCAATTTTGCGCCCATAAAGAATGTAGCATTGGTAAATATTGGAATGATAACGGATGCCCATTGGGCCGATATCAATAATGATGGCTGGCATGACCTCATACTTGTTGGCGAATGGATGGGTATCAAAATATTCATCAATACCGCAGGAGAATTGACCGACAAAAGCGAAAATTTTGGCCTCGGAGATACTTCAGGACTTTGGACAGCCTTAGAAGTTTCCGATGTCGACGGTGATGGTGACGAAGATCTAATCGCGGGCAATCTTGGACTGAACAACTTCTTCGAACCCGATATGCGAATGTATATTTCCGATTTCGATGGTAATGGATTTCAAGAACAGATTATTTGCAAGAAAAAAGACAGCAAATACTATCCGATTGTTGATAAGGACGAATTGATTTCGCAAATTCCCGCTCTCAAGAAAAAACTCCTCTATTATAAAGATTATGCACAAGCGGATATGCAATCGATTTTTTCAACGCAAGTGTTGGAAAAAGCCTCGGTATTGAACATTAAAATCTTGGAAAGCTCTGTGTTTTATAATAAAGAAGGAAAATTTGTAAGACAGGGACTACCCCATGAAATTCAATACGCACCCGTCTATGAAATTGTGGCGAACGATATTGATGCCGACGGAAACCTTGACCTATTGTTCGGGGGAAACCAACATTCGGTGAAACCACAGTTCGGAAGGTATGATGCTTCAAAGGGATGGGCTATCTTTGGGCCACATTTGAAAGATGACGTTCAAAGTGTAAAAAACCTTGGTATTGAAGGGCAAATTCGAGGTATCAAATGTGTTGATTATAAGGGCCAAAAAATAATACTAGTAGCAAGAAATAATGACAAAACGGTTTTCTATAAAATTTCTAAAGACCAATAAACTGGCACTAGTTCCGGTTTTGGTTTTTATGTTTGGTTGTGCCGGGTCTGAATATTCCGAGTTGGTCAAAAACGAAATGGCCAAGGGTATTGTTCATGATTCCCTTGTATTTGGCATGAAGTTCGGCCAGACCAAAAAAGAATTTTTCGACCAATGCTGGAAACTTAACAGTAAAGGGCTGATTTCCCAAGGGCCGCAGAACCAATCCGTAAAATACAAACTCCCCATTAAGGATAGTACTGACCTGAAATCATCGATGATTATGTTATTCTACGGAAGTTTTGATGAAAAAAACATCATGAACGGTATGGATTTGCAGTTTTACTATGAATTTTGGGCTCCTTGGAATAAGGCCTTACAATCGGACAAACTTCGATTCGCCGTAAAGGATTCTTTGGAAAAATGGTATCCCGGAAATCAATTTATCACGGTGGAAAAAGATAACAAGGAAATGTTGGTCAAAGTTGATGGCAATAGACGTATGATCATCAAACCTTTGGACGATGAACAATTCGTGAAAGCTAAAATAGACGATTTGAGGGATGTACTCGAAAAATAAGAAATATTCGTTCAAGCTATTCCGTTTCTGGGTAGGTCTCTTTATGGTATTGCTCTTGGCAAACTGTACTTCCAAACCAGAAAATTCCGAATCTACGGAGCGTCGGACTGTTTTTGAACTATTGGACTCTACCGAGACCGATATTGGTTTTACCAACGATCTTTCGTTCGACAACGCTTTCAACGTATATAAATATCGTAATTATTATAACGGAGGTGGAGTTGCCATAGGCGATATCAACAATGATAGCCTACCGGATATTTATTTTATCTCAAACCAGCAGCAGAACAAATTGTATTTGAACAAAGGCAATTTCAAATTCGAAGATATCACGGAAAAAGCAAAGGTCGGCGGTTCAAGACCATGGTCTACAGGAGTTGCCATGGTCGATATCAATGCCGATAGCTATTTGGATATTTATGTTTGTAATTCCGGAGACCTCAACGGAGAGAACAAACAGAATGAACTTTTTATAAACAACCAAGATGGCACGTTTTCCGAAAAAGCGGCAGAATATAATTTAGATGACAAAGGGTTTTCTACGCATGCCTCCTTTTTTGATTATGATAAGGATGGGGATCTTGATGCCTATATTCTAAATAACTCCTATCAGGCCATCGGTAGTTTTGACCTTAGACGCAATGAACGCCCCAAACGGGATTTATTGGGCGGAGATAAATTGATGGAAAACGTGGATGGAAAATTCATCGATGTCAGCAAAAAAGCTGGAATATACGGAAGCGTCGTCGGTTTTGGCCTCGGCGTTACTGTCGGTGATGTGAACAATGATGGTTGGGAAGATATCTATGTGTCCAACGACTTTTTCGAACGTGATTACCTGTACATCAATAATCAAGACGGTACATTTTCGGAGCAATTGGAAAACCAGATAACCGCGATCAGTGGTGCTTCAATGGGTGCCGATATGGCCGATATCAACAATGATGGGTACAATGATATTTTCGTGACAGAAATGCTGCCTTCCGATTACGAACGCCTAAAATCAGTAACTACTTTTGAAGATTGGAATACCTACCAACTAAAAGTGAATAGCGATTACTATCATCAATTTACCCGAAATACATTTCAGCTCAACAATACCGATAATTCTTTTAGTGAAATAGGCAGGTTGAGCGGCGTGGAAGCTTCCGATTGGAGCTGGGGGGCACTAATTTTTGATATGGATAACGACGGCCTTAAAGACTTGTTCATTGCCAATGGCGTTTATCGTGACCTTACTGACCAAGACTATTTGCGTTACGTTTCCAACGAAGAAGTGATGCGGTCCATCATGACCGATAAGACTATCGATTATTCTAAATTGATTGATATTATTCCTTCAAATCCCCAAAAAAACCATGCTTACAAAAACCTGGGCGGATTGAATTTCGAAAATTATAAGCAATCAGGACTCTTACAAGAAAGCTTTTCCAACGGCTCGGCCTACGGGGATCTTGACAATGATGGTGATTTGGATCTTGTGGTCAACAATCTTAATATGCCCTCTTTCATCTATCAAAACACTACCATGGAATCCGGTCAGGGGCACTATCTCAAATTCAATCTGATAGGAGAAGAAAAAAACAAGAACGCACTTGGTTCAAAAATCGAGATTTCCCCCATGGGCATTTCCATAGAAAATCAACCGGTCCGAGGTTTTCAGTCGAGTATGGACGTTCGGCCCAATATCGGATTGCCTTCCGAAGAACCGGTATCCATATCGGTCACATGGCCTTCTGGAAAAATCACTGAGCTTGAAAATGTAAAGGTCGATCAAACCTTGACCCTTTATGAAAAAGAGGCCCGAATCATCGAAGGCGAAACCCATACGAACAATACCTCCCTTTTTGAAAAAGTGGATTCCCGAATTGAATATGTACACCAGGAGAATCGTTTCGTAGATTTTGATCGCGATCGCCTTTTGCACCATATGTGCAGTACCGAAGGTCCGAAAATTTCGGAAGGCGATGTAAACAACGATGGCCAAAAAGATTTTTACATAGGAGGTTCCAAAGGAAATTCCGGAACCTTATTTTTAGCACAAAACAACAGATTCGTCGAAAAAAATATTCCCGATTTTGAGACGACCAAAGATGCCGAAGATGCCGGAAGTCTCTTTTTCGACGCCGATGGAGACGGAGACCAAGATCTATATGTCTGTAGCGGTGGCGTAGAGTTTTCAAGATATTCCCAAAGTTTTCAAGATCGATTGTACTTTAATGATGGTAAGGGCAATTTCAAACTATCCGAACAAAAACTTCCGAGCAAAACATCGGTACACAGTACTTCTACGGTAGTGGCCTCTGATATTGATGGTGACGGGGATCAAGACCTTTTCGTGGGCGAGCGCATCGTCCCCCTAAATTATGGAACGCCTTGCTCAGGCTTTATCCTGCAAAATGATGGCAAAGGTAATTTTACCGAAATCACGGAAGAGAAGGCCAAAGTATTGAAAGGAATCGGAATGATAACCGATGCCCTTTTTCAGGACTTAGATGACGACGGGGATGATGACTTGATGTTGGTCGGAGAATTCATGGGCGTAGCGGTTTTTACAAACGAAAATGGTTCTTTTTCAAGAAACGCCGACAATCAACTTTCCAATCTAAAAGGTTGGTGGAATACCATAGAAAAAGCAGACTTGGATGGCGATGGTGATATCGACTTCGTTTTGGGCAACCATGGTCTGAACAGTCGATTTAAAGCTACCGAAAACTATCCGATAACCCTGTTTTCAAAAGATTTCGATGGTAACGGATTCATAGATCCTATTTTGACCTTTCGCTCTAAAGATGGAAAAGACTATCCTTATGCCCTTCGGCACAATCTGACCGAACAGATGAAAATGTTGACCAAACGGTTTCCTGATTATAAATCGTTTAAAAATGCCAGTATTAGCGATATTTTTACTCCCGAAGAACTGAGCGGGGCAAATAGATTAGAGGCGAATCTTCTTGCTTCGGTTATTTTGGTCAATGAGGGTGGGCTGAACTTCAAGGTACAAGAATTGCCACTTCAGGCACAGTTCGCTCCTATTTATGCCATCGCTACACATGACTTTGATGCTGATGGCGACCAAGATATCGTATTAGGTGGTAATCTATATGGTGCAAAACCCGAAGTAGGTCGTTACGACGCCTCTTATGGAACCTATTTGGAAAACATAGGAAATCTCCAGTTTAAGCCCTATAACGACGGTGATGGCTTTAAAGTAAGCGGTGAAATACGGGATTTTATGATCACCGGAGAAAAACTTCTAGTTGCGCGCAATAGCGATTCGCTGGCCATGTTTAAATTTTAGAATAATGAGAAAACTTCTTGGCCCTACTATACTCACTTTACTTACAATTATCGGATGTACCGAGACAAAGAAGGAAGCTATTGTAGAAAAAGCAGCCATCTATTTTAATAGCGTGCCGTCGGATAGTAGTGGCATCACTTTTTCTAATGCCCTTCATCATGATGACGACCTCAACATCATCGAATATCTGTATTACTACAACGGAGGTGGCGTGGCCATAGGCGATATCAACAATGACGGTCTAGAGGATATATATTTTACGGGAAACCAAACATCCGACAAACTCTATCTCAATTTGGGAAACCTCAAATTCAAGGATATTACTTCGGAAGCGGGCCTTTCAGAAGACGATACCTGGTCAAGCGGGGTGACTATGGCAGATATCAATAACGATGGCCTATTGGATATCTATGTTTCCAAAGTAGGAGATTATAAAAGTTTAAAAGCACATAATTTACTATATATCAATAAAGGCGACTCTAAATTTGTAGAATCTTCAAAAACGTATGGACTTGATTTTTCAGGTCTATCGACCCAAGCGGCGTTTTTCGATTATGATGTTGATGGCGATATGGATATGTATCTGCTAAACCATTCCATTCATACACCTAGAAGTTATGGCAATACTGATTTACGTAAAATCCAAGATTCGCTTGCGGGTGACCATTTCTATGAAAATAAATTGAATGAGGGATTAGCGAAATTTACCGATGTTACGGTGGCCTCGGGCATTTACAGCAGTGCCTTGGGGTATGGTTTGGCCCTTACCGTTTCCGATATTAATGGCGATGGCTTTTTGGATATCTATGTAGGAAATGATTTCCACGAAAATGATTATTTGTATATAAACCAAGGGGATAAAACATTTAAAGAATCTATTGCAGATTATCTAAACCACACGACCCGTTTTACCATGGGAGTCGATATCGCCGATATTAACAATGACCTCCATCCGGATATTTTTTCTTTGGATATGATGCCCTTCAACGCGGAGATATTTTTAAAGTCGGCAGGGGAAGATTCCGACAAGATCAGCCAGATAAAGAAATCCTTCGGTTTTGAAGACCAATATGCGCGAAATTCATTTCAGCTTGGGGGCGAAAACGGGAAATTTTCAGACATCGCCCTCTTGACCAAGACCCATGCAACAGATTGGAGCTGGTCGCCGTTAATCCAAGATTTTGACAATGACGGTTTAAACGATATTTTCATTACCAATGGTATCTACAAGCGACCGAATGATCTCGATTATATTAACTATATCAGTACTATCGACTATGCGAAATACGATACGAACGAACAAAACGAAATAGAGAAAAAGCTGATCGAGAAAATGCCGACGGTCAATATTCCGAATGTAATCTTTCGAAATAACGGCAACTTGGAATTTGAAAAGCTTTCTGAAACATCGGGTTTAACACCTTCCTATTCGAACGGTGCAGCCTATGCCGATCTAGACAATGATGGCGATTTAGATGTAGTGGTAAACAATATCAATGAAAAAGCTACTTTGCTTGAAAATGAAAGTGCCAATACTGGGAATAATCATCATGCTTCCTTTTTGCTAGAAAGCAACGAAGAGCATAAAAACCCCCACGGCTCAAAACTATATTTGTACACTAACGGAAAATCTTTTGTTAAAGAGCTTGTTGCCGTTAAGGGGTTTCAATCCTCATCAACACTACGTTTGCATTTTGGCTTGGGAGCCGCTAGCAAAATCGATTCCGTAAAAATTATTTGGCCTGACGGTAAAGCACAGGTCGAGAAAGATTTGGCCATTGACCGGCAACATACCATTGTTCGTAAAAACGATTTACTGACGATCAATCAAAAAGGAAATGAGACTAACGCTATGTACGATTACTTTCCATTTATCCATATGGAAAATCAATTTTTTGACTACGATCCTGAAAGCCTGATTCCCGAAAAACTATCTACGGAAGGGCCTGCCTTGGTACAAGCGGATTTTAACGGAGATCAGCTTGAGGATATTTTTATAGGTGGCGCCAAATACCAGTCCCCTGCCCTATTTTTTCAACAATCTAACGGTTCTTATATCGAAGACAAAAATAGTGTACTTCGCAAAGATATCATTTATGAGGATGTAGACGCCACCGCCTTTGATATTGAAAACGACGGCGACCTTGATCTTTACGTAATGAGTGGGGGAAACGACAAAATAGAAGGAGACCCACATTTGGAAGATCGCATTTATGTCAATGATGGAAAAGGAAATTTTAAACGGTTGGAAATTCCGCTTTTAAAATCCAATGGAGGTAGTGTTTCCGCAGCCGATTTTAATGGTGACGGCTATGACGACCTTTTTATCGGCAACCGATCAATGCCCGGTGGATATGGCATCTCACCCATGAGCTATATTCTCAGAAATGATGGAACAGGCAAATACATCATTGGCCAGCAAGAGGCTATTGGCATGGTTACCGATAGCCAATGGGAAGATGTCAATAATGATGGTCTTTTAGATCTTATCATCGTGGGGGACTGGATGCCAATTACGGTGCTGATCAATCAAGGGGATGCCACATTCTTGAACGAGACCGAGAAATTCGGACTTTCAAAAACAAATGGTATGTGGAACACTATCGAAATTGGGGATTTCGATGGTAATGGCCAACCCGATATACTAGCGGGTAATGCTGGCCTAAATTTTAAAATGAAGGCTTCGGAAGAGTATCCAGTAAAACTTTATCTCGACGATTTCGACGATAACAAACAAGTCGACCCGATTATTTTTTACGATTTCTTCGGAAAAAATGTCCCCTTCGCCTCAAAGGACAAACTGACCGCTCAAATACCATCGCTTAAGAAAAAATTCTTGAGCTATACCGATTTTTCCAAAATCAATTCCATTGAAGATTTGACCGGAAAAGCGAAAGAAGAAATTCTAGAAACCAAATCGATTTATGAACTTCGTTCGATGGCTTATATGAATCTGGGCGAAAAGACTGAGGCCATTCCCTTACCGAAAGTAGCCCAAATGAGTACCGTCGAGGATTTTGAAATCATCGCTAACAACAAAATAGCCTATGTTGGTAATTTTTCAGGCTATACCACCGAATTGGGGCAAAGTACTGCGAATTCGGGTGGCATATTATCAATAAAAGGCAGTCAAATCATAGATGAGGAAAATCTTCCTTTGCCTAACGCCTTGAATGCTAGGAGGATTGTTAAGTTACCGGATGGGTCTTATTTAGTGGTTTCGAGCAATGATAAGTCGTTCATAATCCAATTATAGTAGTATATATCAATGGTTGTGCTTTCCGAATACAGTAAGAATTAAAGTACTGTTCTTTTATAATTCCAAAATCAAAATGTCATTTGCTACATCAAAACAAAAACGATAACTTGGCTTCTCTTTAAAATTTTTATCAAAAAAATATGTATTCCATAGGGTACGATATCGGAAGTTCTTCCCTAAAAGCTGCGCTTGTAGAAACTGCAACAGGCAAAAGTGTTGCTGTCGTAAGCGAACCGAAAGTGGAAATGGAAATGTTGGCCTTGGAGAACGGATGGGCCGAGCAACACCCCGATGATTGGTGGAAACATATTTGCAACGCCACGAAAAGGTTGTTATCGGAAAATAATATTGAGGCCAAAGAGGTTACCGGAATCGGAATTTCCTATCAAATGCACGGCCTTGTTATTGTTGATGCGGAGGAAATCCGCTACGACAATCCATCATTTGGTGCGATAGCCGTGCGGTCGAAATCGGGCAAAAGGCTTTTGACCATCTTGGCAATGAAAAATGTGCCGAACAATTGTTGAACTCTCCCGGTAATTTTACCGCTTCGAAATTGAAGTGGGTGCAGGAAAATGAGCCTCAAATTTATGCCAAAATCAATAAATTCATGTTGCCGGGCGATTACATCGCATACAAATTAAGTGGTAAAATCTGCTCCACTATCGGTAATCTTTCAGAAGGCATTTTTTGGGATTTTAAAAACAATCGCATCGCCAAGTGGTTGCTGGATTACTATAGCATCGACGAAAAACTGGTTCCAGAAGTTGTGGATACTTTTTCGGTACAAGGCAAAGTATCGAAAGAAGGTGCCCAAGCATCTAGTCTTGCTGAGGGCACACCCATTTTATACCGTGCAGGCGATCAACCGAACAATGCACTTTCCCTCAATGTTTTTAATCCAGGGGAAGTCGCTGCGACCGGTGGAACTTCCGGGGTTGTTTATGCCGTAACGGAAAGTCTTTCTAGTAAGGAAAGTACCCGGGTCAATAATTTTGCGCACGTAAATTATAAAAATGAAAGTGCCCGAATCGGTAAACTTTTGTGCATTAATGGTGCAGGAATCCAATATCGCTGGTTGTTGAACAACCTAGACGTCGATTCATATCAAGAAATGAATGACCTTGCCGCAACTGTACCCATTGGGTCCGACGGAGTGACCATTCACCCCTTTGGAAATGGAGCGGAACGCATGCTCAACAACAAGACTTTGGGTACGCAAATGTCAAATATCAATCTAAACAACCACAACAAAGCACATTTATGCAGAGCAGCTTTGGAGGGCATTGCCTTTTCTTTTGTTTACGGAATGGAAATTTTAAAATCAGATGACATTGAAGCAAGCGTGATACGCGCCGGAAATGACAATCTCTTTCGTTCGGATATTTTTTCCAACACCATCGCAACACTTATCGGGCAAGAAATAGAAATATACAATACCACCGGAGCAATAGGTGCAGCACGCGCCTGCGAACTGCACAAAGGTGATTTCGATAGCTTCGGGAAACAAATTATGGGAAACGATTATGTGATGGGGTTTCAGCCATCCGAAGAGAAAAGCGCTTATGAGAAAGCGTACCGTAAATGGAAAAACGAATTGCAACAATTATTAAAAAACAACTAATATGGCACTCATAGGAGACAAGGAATACTTTAAGGGAATCGGGAAAATCAAATTTGAAGGCAAAGATTCCGATAACCCGTTAGCATTTAAATATTATAATCCGGATCAGGTGGTTGCCGGGAAGACGATGCGCGATCATTTTAAATTTGCCATCGCTTATTGGCATACCTTCTGTGGGCAAGGCGCCGACCCGTTCGGACCTGGTACCCAAAATTTTCCATGGGACCAACCTTCTGATGCTGTTGAAGTGGCCAAGGCCAAGGCCGATGCGGCATTCGAATTCATTACCAAAATGGGTTTTGATTATTTCTGTTTCCATGATTTCGATTTGATACAAGAAGCGTCGACATTCGCCGAATCGGAAAAAAGATTAGCGACCATTGTCGATTATATCAAAGGTAAAAAAGCAGAATCCGGAGTTAAATTATTATGGGGAACTGCCAATTGCTTTTCAAATCCGCGGTATATGAATGGAGCATCGACCAATCCTGATTTTGATGTTTTGGCACGAGCTGGTGGACAAATAAAGTTGGCCTTGGATGCCACTATGGAACTTGATGGTGAGAACTATGTTTTCTGGGGTGGTCGCGAAGGGTATATGTCACTTCTAAATACCGACATGAAACGCGAGTTGGATCATATGGGACGATTCTTGGGTATGGCACGTGATTATGCACGTGGACAAGGTTTCAAAGGTACTTTCTTTATCGAACCGAAACCTATGGAACCCATGAAACATCAATACGATTTTGACTGTGCTACCGTGGTAGGGTTTTTACATCAATATGGACTTCAAGACGATTTCAAATTGAATATTGAGGTCAATCATGCCACTTTGGCCAACCATACGATACAACACGAATTGGCCATTGCCGCGGCACATGGCATGTTGGGAAGTGTCGATGCCAACCGTGGCGATTACCAAAACGGATGGGACACGGATCAATTCCCCAATAACATAACCGAAGTAACTGAAGCCATGTTGGTTTTCTTGGAAGCAGGTGGACTTCAAGGTGGTGGAATTAATTTCGACGCGAAGATCAGAAGAAATTCAACGGATATGGACGATGTCTTTCACGCGCATATCGGTGGGGCCGATACATTCGCACGAGCCTTGATTACTGCAGATAAAATTATTTCTTCTTCATCCTATTCCGAACTTCGTAAAAAACGTTACGGTTCCTTTGATTCAGGAAAGGGCAAGGATTTTGAGAACGAAAAACTGGATTTCAAAGACCTGTACGAAATCGCAAAAGAGAACGGGGAATTGGAACTTCAGAGCGGAAAACAAGAACTTTTCGAGAATATTATCAATCAGTATATCTAGTCACATCGAGCGCAGGCGAGATGCTTTCGTGAAGTTCTAGACTCCGCTCGAACTGACGTATTTGTGATTAGGTCACTTCGCAAAATAGATATAAATACCGATTACGATAACAACTACGGCAATGCCCACTTGTTTCACATATTTGTAGGGTTCAATAGAAACCTGCTTTGTATACTCTTGCACGTATGGAGTTTCCCTAGGCGCAAATTTACCGATAAGCAGCATAATTCCGATGTTCATCAAAAATAGAATTGCCATTACGTGCAAATAATGCGGATAGGCATCGGCTTCGATCAATTTTAAGGCTGCCTCATCGGTTATCCCTGTCGCTTTTGCTTCTTCCAAGGCACCATTGACATATTTAGGCTGTAGCCAGAACTGACTGATGATATAAAGGATGGAACCCGATATAATTCCGATTTTGGCCGCAATGGCAGGCACTCTTTTAGTCATGTACCCAACCACTATAATTGTTAAAATAGGTATGCTATAAATACCATTAATTTCTTGCAAATAATTGAATAAGCTTCCGGCATTGGCAATCATTGGCGCTATGAACATGGCGGCCAAAGCCAAACAGACACCGAAGATTTTACCATATTTGACCACCGTACGTTCAGATGCCTCTTGATTGATGTGCTGTTTGTATATGTCGATTCCGAACAAGGTAACCGAGCTATTGAGAACACTGTTGAAAGAACTCAAAATGGCTCCGAACAATACCGCTGCGAAAAAGCCCACCAATGGTTTTGGCAATACGGCCCTAACCAATTCGGGGTACGCAAGGTCGCTAGTCGCAAGTCCTCCTTCGAAATAATGATACGCTATCATTCCAGGTAGTACCAAAATCAATGGGCCCAATATTTTCAAGAATGAAGCTAGTAACAATCCTTTTTGGCCTTCTGCCAAGTTTTTTGCTGCCAAAGCCCTTTGAATAATCTGTTGGTTGGTGCCCCAATAGAAAAGCTGCACTAACATCATTCCTGTAAAAATGGTAGCGAAAGGAACCTCTTGACCTGTCTCCCCTGTAGAATCGAATCTTTCAGGATTGGTGGACATCAAAGCATCAAGACCCTCTAAAACACTGCCATCACCAATGGCCATCAATCCGAAAATGGGTATTAAAAATCCGCCGGTCAACAAACCTATGGCATTAATACTGTCTGAAACCGCAACGGCTTTTAGGCCCCCGAATACAGCATAAATTGAACCAATAATCCCAATTCCCCAGATACAAATGACCAATGCAGTCTTATCGGAAACATCCAAAAGTTCGGGCACATTAAACATGCCACTAATGGCCACCGAACCCGAATACAATATGACCGGTAAAAGTACAACGACATAACCTGTTAGGAAGAGCCCCGAAGTAATTGTTTTCGTCGCAACATCGAACCTTTTTGCCAAGAATTGGGGAATAGTGGTCAACCCTCCCTTTAAGTATCTGGGCAACAAAAAAACTGCGGTGACAACCATGGCGATTGCCGCAAGGGTTTCCCATGCCATCACTGACAGTCCATCCTTATAGGCACTCCCGTTTAATCCGACGATTTGTTCCGTGGAGAGGTTAGTCAATAATAGAGATCCGGCTATAACCCCAGCGGTAAGACTTCTTCCCCTAAAAAATATCCATCGGAAGAGTTTTCATCGGTTTTTCTTGTAGCAAAATAGGATATTATGGCTACCATTAATGTAAAGCCGACGAAAGAGAGGATTCCCAACATTTTTAATCTGGTTTGATTATTTCCCCTAATATATTGGTTTATTTGATAAAATGAGAACAGGGAATAGATTTTTGATCGAATGTTTCTAAAGAAATCTATTTCAGCATCACTTTCACGACTACAATATTTGTTAATATATACCCAACGGACTGCCATTTATATGGCGCTGTCTTGAAAAATGCAGAAAATAGCGTAAATTTGCAGGCACTAATTTTTTGGCCAAAAGCCTATTTTGCCAATTTTAAATATCGAGAACCGATGAGGAAGATTCTTTTATTGATTGCCACGTTTTCGCTGTTCAACGCATGTGTCACTGAAGATAAGAATGAAGCGATTACCATAACCCCGGACGAACTGCATGCATCTGTTGACAAGGTGACCGAGATCATGATCCATGATATTTTCTCTCCTCCTGTGGCTAGCCGCATTTTCGCGTATCCGAATATAGCGGCCTATGAGATAATATCTTTAAATAATGATCAATATCTCTCACTTGAAGGTCAGGTTGAGCAATTGGGAGCCATACCAAGGCCCGACAGTACTCAAAACATCAATTACGATCTTGCTGCGTTGGTAGCCCATATGGAACTTAGCAAACGATTGATCTTTTCAGAAGACCGAATGGAGGCTTTAAGGGATAGCCTGTATCAAGGTTGGGAGTCTAAAAATGCACAAGTGTTCAATGACTCTAAAACCTATGGACTGAAAGTGGCCGATTATATTGGGGAATGGATGAGTAAAGACAATTATAACCAGACCCGTACCATGCCTAAATTTACGGTGGACACGGACGATATTACCCGATGGCAACCTACACCGCCCGCCTATATGGAAGGTATCGAACCCCACTGGAACAAAATAAGACCTTTTGTCATCGACTCGGCGGGCCAATTCAAGCCCGAGCCTCCGCCTCCATTTTCAATGGAAGAAGGTTCTGATTTTTACAAAGAGTTAAAAGAAGTATATGACATTAGCAATAAGATTACGGAGAACGGAGATGAATCGGAAGAAGTGAAAATTGCCCAGTTCTGGGACTGTAATCCCTATGTCTCGGTAACACGTGGCCACTTGATGTTCGCGACGAAAAAGATAAGTCCGGGTGCGCATTGGATCGGTATCGCGAAAATCGCTGCCAAAAAAACCGACAGCGATTTTGCCAAAACAGTTTATACCTATACCAAAACATCAATTGCCATCGCTGACGCTTTTATAAGTTGTTGGGACGAAAAATACCGTAGTAATTTAGTCCGGCCAGAGACACTCATTAACCAACATATCGACGAAAACTGGCAGCCCGTGCTACAGACTCCGCCATTTCCTGAGTACACCAGTGGTCATTCTGTCGTTTCAGGTGCGGCTGCCACAGCGTTGACCGATATTTTCGGTGAAAACTTCTCTTTTGATGATGATACCGAAGTTGCCTACGGACTTCCCATTCGCAGTTTCACTTCATTTACAGTAGCTGCCGATGAAGCCGCTATCAGTAGAATGTACGGTGGCATACATTATCGCAAGGCCGTAGAGGTAGGCGTTAAACAGGGTAGGGACTTAGGTAAATTCGTAATCAACAACCTTAAAATGACCAAGGATAAAGATTTGGCCGATAATAGGTAGTGCATGCAAAAAATGCGATTTCTTTTATTGGTTTTTTGTCTATCCGGTTGCTCCAGTTTCGGTCAACTGGAATTCATTACCAAGCTTCCACATGAATTAAAGGAGAATTCAGGAATTGCCTATTTCGATAGCGAACTTGCATGGTTTATAGAAGATAATGGCAACAATGACAATATCTACCAAGTCGATTTTGATGGAAACATCAAAAAACAATTTGAAGTTAAAAATGCCAAAAATCACGATTGGGAAGACTTGACCACAGATGATAATGATAATCTCTATATCGGGGATTTTGGAAACAATGACAACGACCGGAAAAACCTCGTGATCTACAAGTTGCCGAATCCTAACATTGAAGGTGGCGATAAGATTGACGCAGAGCAAATAGAATTTAGATATCCCGAACAAGAGGATTTCCCTCCTAACCGGGCAAAAATGAATTTCGATGCAGAAGCCTTTTTTTATTACGATCAACAGCTTTACATTTTCACGAAGAACCGGTCCAATCCATTTAACGGGGAGGCCTTTATTTACAGTGTACCAAGTGAAAAGGGAGAATACGAAGCTAGGTTAATAGGAAAAATCAAAACATGTACCGATTGGGACACTTGTCAAATTACTTCTGCAGATATTTCGCCCAATGGAAAAACTATTGTGCTTATGGGCTATGGAAAATTATGGGTGGTGTCGGACTTTACTTTTGAAGATTTTTCGAAGGCGACCATTGAAGAAATTGATTTTGGTGTACGTACCCAACTGGAATCGGTCTGCTTCAAGAACGATTCTACCTTATTGCTTTCCGATGAGGAAACGGGTAATGAAGGACGGAATCTCTATTCTTTTAAATTTTAAAAAGATTTACCTAAGTGACGGTGACAAATAGGAATTTGTCAAAAACCAAAACCGAGTCCGAACGAAAAACGGGGGCCGTCGGCACTTTGGAATAATGCAATGCGTGCCGAGAGTATATCTGCCATGTTCATAAAGAAACCTCCACCGTACGAGGTATGCCATCGTTTTGAAAAATCATCCGCTTGCCACACCCGACCGTAGTCAAAACCTCCGTAAATTCCGAAAGTTGCCGGTAAGATGCCGGTTCTTCCCCTTCCGAAACTCAACCTTAGATCGGTATTCTGATAATATGATTTTTTTCCTGTGAAGCGTTGGTTCCGAAAACCTCGGAGGCCATCCGTGCCACCGATACTGGCGGACTGATAAAATTCATACCCATCCCCAACATTAAAGTGTGCTTTCCATTTTGTGGCCAAAACCAACTTTCCATTCGGAACAAGCTTGTAATCAAAAGATAGTGAGGGTATGATATAGCCAAAGCTTCCTCCAGAATTGGTTACCTCCGTTTTATACCCTACATGAAGGGAAGTCGCCATCCCCATGGTAGGAAAGGCGGCATTATCTGTATTTTCATAGGTATATTGCCCATCCAGTCCAACAAAACTTTTACTACTATCTTCATTGTTCGCGACGTAAAAAGTATTGATGAAGCGATTTTCGGTCTCTTCCACTTCGATGGCCTCATACGAGATTCCCGTACGTATTTTACTTCCCAACTGACCCCGCCATACCAATGAAGGTGAAAACCGCAACGTCTGTAGACGAACCCTATTATAGTCCAATCCAAGATCATCATCAGGGTTTTGCGAATTATTGTCGAAACCGAAAAAATTGATGGCGTAATTGGGACTGGTAAAGCGGGAAGCAATTTCTAGATTGGCCTTCTCACCAATATTTGCGAACTCACCCTTATACGATATATCGAACCCACTTGTAGCAAAATAATAGGAAGCCCCAAAGGTATGTTGTTGCGTAAACGGATTCTGCCGAAATCCATTAAACGTATATGTATTGCTGATTCCAAGGCTTAATCCATCATCGGGGTTGAAGCCTATTTTTGGAAGTAGCTGATTGGTACTACTTCTAAATCGTAACGGGTTATAGGTGTTAACTTCGTAATTATCCGTTAGGCGGACCTTAGCATTTTTTATATTCTTAAGAGTGTTTTTCTTGGTTTTATAATCATAAACATAAGTGTTACCATTGCCATCCACTTCATAAACATCATTGTTCTGGCCACCAATTAGCCTAACCTTAATTTTATTTTTCTTTTTTCCCTTAACAAAAAATCGGTCGTCATCGTCGAGACCATAGACCCATACTTCTTTTGTAACATCTTCCTTGAACTTTCTATGAAAGAACTTTTTCTTTCGTTCACCATCAATGATGCGATACGCACTTACCTCTACGGAATGGTCTTTGTTCTCAATTTCGAACCAATCATCTTTATCGGTGCCCGATACAACGGAATATTTTTTAATGATTCGATAGTACTCATCGGCCGTCTGGTCGATAGTGGCGATACGGGCCAGGAGTATTTTCTTAATTTGATCAATGGTCTCATCACGAACTTCCGGTGGAAATGCCTCAAAAGCCTCATTAATAACTTCTAGCGTAAGGTTCTCTTGAATGAACTTTGCTTGCTCTGACCAGTCTTCTCTTTTTGTCTCATTAAAAAGAGCTACATCAAGCACGTAGGTTTTCGGCGAAGAATTGAAGCCCTCAACATTTCTGATATTTTCATGAAACCCCTCCATAATACGTAAACCGGGAATCAATCGGGTTGCTACGTTCATAAATAGTCCATCTCCCATATTCGAAAATACTTGATCACGGTCTCGGGGTACTGGCCGATAGATAACTTTAGAAGAATTTTTCTTTTTAAACTCTGCCCAGCGCCATTGGTCGACATGACGGTCCCAATCGCCCAAGACCATATCAAAAAGGCGTGCACGCAGATACATTTTTGAATCTACTTCGTATTTCTCATCATACCGTAAATTATCTAGCATGGCATCGGTACTTTTAAGCTCATTGCTAAGCCCGAAACTGGCAAGATCGCCGTGGCCATCGCCCGCATGCTCTTCTATCATATATAGGGCATTGCCAAAGTCGGTATTGAAATCTTCCAATGCAGGTTGTTTTGGCACATAAAACAATACCGGATTGGTATGATAAATGCCAATAGCATCTGAGAGTCTGCCCACGGTAAATGGAGCGTAGGGATGTGCACCCGTATAAAAATCCAACAAGAACTCTTGTAAATAGCTGTCCTGAAGGTCATCAATTAGGTATTGGTCTTGGAACACCATCGCCTGCAGGTACAGTTCTGATACCTTTCGTAATGCCCGCATCACATATTCCTTACCGCTCTTATGCCTCAGGCGTAACGATTTTGATTGATGGCCGCCTCCCTTTCTGACAGGTTTCAAACCTCCGAACAGGGTATCAAGGTTTACCGTTGGGGCCTTTATTTCAGTACCATAATACTTTCGATATCGCTCACCCCAGAGCTTTTTGAAAAAACCGCTCTTATCTATTTCTTCAGAAGCATAAATTGAAGCCGAAACTTCAGTAGGGAAAGAATCTTCATATTTTTCTTCATTAATGCCACGTTCAGGAGGTAATACCTCGCTTGTAAATAAGAACTCTTCTTTTTCGTCATCGTTGACACCGTAAAATCGAACTTGTGATGATCCGTCGGTATACACTTCCAAGGTTGCATATCCTCTTTTTCCGGTGGAAAACCGACTGCCGTTTAAAAGCCTGGTCGCCCCTTTTTTAGCACCAGAACCGCTTACGATTTGGGGCGTACTATTTTCAACGATATATTGAAGGGTATGTTCATGCCCTGAAGTCAATATGACCTTATCGGAATACTGCGCCAAGGTCGTTAAACGCTGTTTAAGTTCTCTATATCTTTTGTTCTGTGCATCTTCGATGGAAGCGCCTGCCGTTCTTCGGAGCACATTTATAAATGTGCCCAATATGGGCATTGGGCCAATTTTTCCCTTAGGATATAGATGTCTCTTTGAAGGGTATTGACCCCCATGCGGACCATAAGTAAACATGGGGTGGTGCATGGCAATTATGGTAGTCTTATCTTCGTTCTTCTTTATTTCACCCTCAAGTTCTTCAAAGAACTTTTCGCGGCTCTTAATTTCACATTTATCATTGATATCGGGGCGTTTGTTCCAATTGGTCAGAAACCATTCCGTATCCAGGGCGATAATTACAATTTTATCGTTTACTTCGATGGTTTCAATAGGACATCCATTTTCGGGGGAAAAAGCCTTTTTGCTGTCAAGAGCCTTTTGAATATACTCCTGTTCTCGTTTAAGACCTTTCAAACCTTCGGTATACCAATCATGATTTCCGGGGATGAAAAAGGGATGCCCTTTAAAATTCTCCAACGTATTTAGTTGAGCATCGAGATGGCTCTTTGCGGTTCTATACACAATGGTAGAATCTTTGGGATCTGGAAGTCCTGAAGGGTAAATGTTATCTCCCAAAAAAATAGCGGTACTATTCTCATTGGCATGATCTAATCTTTTCTTGAATATCTTTAATGCAGGATTCATTCCACCCATGGGCGAAAGGCCCGCATCCCCAATCAAATAAAACGTATGTGAGATTTTTTTATCGGTATCCACATCATTTTTACCTTGTTCACCAGCATATTTGGTTTTATAGGTGGCACAACCCGTAAAAAAAGAAGGACTGCGATAAGCGCAAAATGTTTATTTATATGAATACCTTTCAAAATCAAAATTTTGTAATTTGGGAGACTTAACAAATAAAATAGACTATGTCAGATTTGCTATCAAAAACCGAAGAATTTGTAACCGACTTGCTCGTGAACGAACTTGATAGCAATTATCTCTATCACAATCTCAGGCACACCCAAAGAGTCGTTAAAAGTACTAAAGAATTACTTGATGCGCATGACCTTAGCGCCAAAGAAAATGACATTATCACCTTAGCGGCATGGCTTCATGATGTCGGTTATACGAGAGGTACCGAAAACCACGAGGCGAATAGTTGTGAAATAGCGAAAGAATTTTTAAAAAAAGAAGGGTATGAAGAAAAGGCGATAGAAGAAGTCTGCGCCCTAATCATGGCGACTAAAAGAGAACATGAGCCCAAAAACCTGAAGGAAGAAATTATTCGCGACGCAGATTCATCACATTTCGGTCAGAACAGCTACGCAGATACTTCCGAAATGTTACGACAAGAACTTTCACTTCTGGGCATTGCCGATATGTCGGCCAAAGAATGGAGAACCTCAAATATCAAGATGTTTCAGACAGAACATCGTTTTTACACCGACTTTGCAAAGAAAAATTGGCAGGAGGGAAAAGATAAAAATCTTAAAAAGCTCGTCAAAAATCTCAAAAAACAAAAAAAGACACGAAGAAAGGAAGAACTCAAGGTTAAACTTAAAAATCAAAGTCCGGAGCGAGGTATACAGACCATGTTTCGGGTCACGATGCGCAATCACCTTAAGTTAAGTGATATTGCCGATACGAAAGCGAATATTCTGCTTTCGGTAAATGCTATAATCATATCGATGCTATTGACGAACCTGATTCCGAAATTGGATAATCCGAGTAACGACTATCTCATTTATCCGACCGGTATTTTCGTGCTTTTTAGTATTGTCTCTATGGTCATGTCGGTATTGGCTACAAGGCCCAATGTCACCAGTGGAGAATTTACCAAAGAAGATGTGAAGGACAAAAAGGTGAATCTACTTTTCTTTGGTAATTTTCATAAGATGAAATTACTCGACTATGAATGGGCTATTCAAGAAATGATAAAAGACCAGACCTATGTTTATAAAAGTCTGACCAAGGATCTCTATTTTCTTGGGGTAGTTCTAGACAAAAAGTACAAGTTGCTACGCTGGACCTACACCATATTTATGATTGGCATCATTCTGTCAACTATCGCTTTTTTCGTCGCATTGAAATATTTCGGCCCGGAACGTATTATTGAGCTACCCACTTAGTCTTGTAGCTCTTTTAATAAATCTTCATAGGTATAGGTTTTCTCCGACTTCTGTTCGGTTTTGTATAAGATTTCTGCCCGAATCGCCTTTAGGCCAGAGACTCCCTGTAATCCCTGAAGTTCTACAATTTCGATATTATCAGTAAAATATCCTTTCGACTTCAAAAACTTGATATATCTCAAATATTCAAGTTCATCAGATTTTTGAGAATATACCACGACCATTTTGCCGGGGTGGGTAAGGCGTTCTTGTGAGCCCTTGATGAACGATTTATCGATTCGCTTTTTGATAATCTCATAGCGAGCATTGTAAGTGCCGTCGACATCGAAACGCTTCTCGTCCATTCGGAAACGTATTGAAAGTGAGGTATTGTACACCAAAATCAAAGAGGCCACATCGAGCGGAAGGGGCAATCCGGTCTTTAGTTGATAATGAGCATTTTCCATTTCGCACATTACTTGAAGCTGCCATAACCTAAGGTTGCTCAGATAAATAGGGTCGTAACTATCATCAACTACGATTGAATTTCCTATATACAGATTGTGCTCAATACCGTCTGTTTTGTAGCGTTCAAAATAGTGGGGAAACATGGTTTGAGCATTTTCTTGTTTCTTGTCCAAAATAGAAACCAGCTCTTGATTGATCATCATGACACTTTCGTCATAATTTCTGCGATGGTCATAGTACGAATCGGTACCCATGTCAATTTTCGACTCATATTCAAGTACGGCTCCTTTCAAATCGGCAGTACCCTTTTTCAAGTGCTTAAAAACCGGAGTAATCTCATCCGCCACGAAATTGAAAATTGACTGCTCACTGTTCGTATGCAATACCTCCTTAATATCGTCGATATGGTTGTTTACTCTGAATATCAACTCTTCATAAATAGGCAATCGGTTTTCTGCCAAAGCATGCTCCAGAACCACATTGATTTCAGAAAGCTGGATCATCAAATCAGTTTGAATGGCCTTGTTTCGGGCCTGGGAAGAATTTTTCACGTCTATCTGCCCATATAAGGGTATAACATCCTTAAAGACAATTTCTTTAAATGTTGGTTGATGACCTTGAAGACTATCTTTGATGAATCGTTTAGCTTCTTCCTCAAACCTCCAATACACTGAAGTGTGAACCGAAGTACATTCATTCTGTATAACTGCATCGATGAGGTTTTCTTCTTCAATTTTTGATCTTAGCACTGCCGCTACGATATAGGGCATAACATCATCCAATTTTTTTGCATTGATGCCGTTTAGAACGCCCTTTGTTCTTGAAACTATCTCTAGAACCCCTAACAATTTTCCCTCAGAAGCAATAGGGGCAAAAATGGCACTCTTTATACCCTGCTCCTTAAGACCTTTATAAGGAGGCATGCCTTTGGACATTTTATAGTATTTGTCTACGTCGCCAATCGTAAAATAGGCGTTTTCGTCCAACAATTTCTTGTACGAATTTTGACAAAGCGCCTCGTTGCATATTTTCACATCCAGTCCGTTTAGAATGAAACTATGTATTCCCTTACCATAAACCGGTTCGAACTGGTCGTCTTTAGGATTGTAGGTAACAAAGCCTACTTGAATATCTTGTAACCTGAAAAAGGATCGAAAGGTTTGCTGTAGCCCGACCATGAAATCATCGCTACCCCTTTTATTGCTGGCAATAAGTTCTGATTTTATTTCTGAAATCGAGTGTTCGGCCGTAACGTCGAACATATTTGAAATGACGAATCCTTTTGAAATAAAACTTTCGGGAGGGATTTTTTCCATCCACAAATCAATTTTATTCGGATTTTCCAAAAGCTCATCGACATCTTCTTGCCTGATTTTCTTTGATTTATCAGTGGGGATAATCTCCAAAAAATCGGCATTGTACAGAATTCGATAATGATGCATTATTCCTTTAGCATCGGGAATATCATAAAAAAAAGGACGGCTGAAATCAAGCCTGAAACCGTAATGGAAATTTAGGATGACTATACATCCCATAATGTAATCGATACCCTCCTCTTGATTTCTAATGACAGGTTTGAAATCAGGCCCGGCATTCTTAATGATATTTTTGAACCGTTCCGAAGAGTTGAAAACAATATCGTAATAGGGCAAAGAAGCGGCCTTTATCTCATTTTTGGTCAAGACTTCGGCAAAACTATCCTGCAAAATCAAGGCAATTACATCTTTGTATTCATCGAGCAACTCGACATCTTCAAAACCTTCCCTTAGTTCGGGATACTTTTTTTGAATATTGAGAATATATTTTGCCCTTTCCGCCAAGTACTGGTTTTCGCTTTCGGCCATATCATCATAATGCCTCAACAATTTGTCGAAACTGATAAGATGTCTTAGGGGCATTACTTTGTCCTTACCTTTCATCATGGCCTAATTGGTCTCCATTTTCCCGATAAAATTACAAAACGAAAACTAGTTTTTTTGTTAAAGAAAAGAACAATGGATTGCACGCTTTTTTGGATATTTATAAAAAATTGAAAATGTCATCGAACTTCAGGTTGTCGCGAGCCTACGAAAATGCCAAAACGGTACCTTTTGATGATAGCTCGAAATTCATTTTATTCAGTGATTGCCATCGTGGCGACAATAGCTTTGCCGACGATTTTGCGAACAACCGAAATATCTATTTTCATGCCTTGAAATTTTATTTTAACGAAGGGTTTCAATACTGCGAATTGGGTGATGGCGATGAACTTTGGGAAAACATACATTTCGAATCTATTTTCGAAGCGCATAAAAATGTTTACGGACTTTTACGCCAATTCCACTTAGGGAATAGATTACATATGATATGGGGTAATCATGACATGGTCTACAAGGATCCCGATTATGTAAAAGCGCATTTATCGAGTTATTTCGAGCCTATTGACAATACTGACAAAGAGCTTTTTGAGGGAATTTCATATCATGAAGCCATTATTCTTAAGCACAGCGAAACGCAACAAGAAATTTTTCTGACTCACGGCCATCAAGCAGATTGGTGGAACTATACCTTTTGGCGGTGGAGTCGATTTTTAGTGCGGGTACTTTGGAAACCGCTTCAAGTATGGGGTATTGCAGATCCGACAAGTCCTGCGAAGAACTATAAGGAACTTATAAAGATAGAAAAACGTATCAAAAAATGGATTCTAATGAATAATCTCCTTATCACAATTGTCGGCCATACCCATCGGCCCCGATTTCCTGAACCGGGCGATATTCCTTTTTTTAACGATGGTAGTTGCGTACATCCGAGAAGTATTACTGGTATCGAGATAGAAAACGGAAAAATCTCATTGATCAAGTGGCAAATTGCCACCACGGATGATGGCATACTGCGCGTAGTGCGTATTTTATTGGAAGGCCCTCAAAAACTCATCGATTACAAAGAGCCGAAGAATTAGTTTTTACTATTTCCTCGATGAAAACAGTCTTAGGAAATAATATAAAACCTACCTTTTTAGACCTATTGCAACCTAAAAGTGACCGGTATACTATAGGGCACCTTTACGGCCCTGCCTCTTTGTGTTCCGGGAGTCATTTTAGGAAGAGCGGCAATAATACGGCCTGCCTCTTTTTCTAGGTTCTGATCCGGCCCACGAGTTCTAATATTGGTGATATATCCCTTGGAGTCTATGGCGAACTGTACGTAAACTTTTCCTTGAATACCAAGTTCAAGTGCCATATCAGGATACTTGAACTGCTTGATGACATGCTCTTGCATTTTTTTCTGAAAACATGCCTTACGTTCATCATTGTTGGTGGCGCTCTCACACCCGGGAAATATTGGTACGTTTTCAATAACCGCAAATGGTACCGAAATCTCTTCTTCAATTTCTTCAACGGCAACATCGTCTACTGACACTTCTTGTACCACCGTTTCCTGGCTAATCTCGGTACTTTCTATTATTGTCTCCTCAATCTCGGCCTCATCTTCTACAATCTCTATAACCTCGGGTGCTGATGGCGGTGGCGGTGGCGGAGGGGTCTTAATGGCTTCCGTAATTGGAACTTCTTCCTTCATATCATCGGATACCATCATAGCTTCGACTATTAAATTTTCCTTCGGATAAGTCTTATGTTCCAATGCCAGCCAAGTAACAAGCAAGACCATTGTTAGACCTATCACGAAAAACAGGCCACTATCTTTATTCAAATCGGCTTTGGGATTTTTCTTAGGTTCCATAATAAATGTCATGTATTGGTGAATAACACATTGAAAATAAGATGTTTGAAAACAAAAAAATATGATATTTGTCAGTTCTAGTTCATGATCGGTTTTTTTTTGCGTAGGGGCACAAAATAATATCGAAATGGTCCAAAGCACATAAACACTGGCCACTCGATTAACTACAATCAAAAAAACAGGCTCCTGGGCCTGTTTTTTCAAGATAATAAATCTGAATACATTATGTTACGACCGTGTTCGAAAGCAATGCTTCATCAAAATCGATACCTTCGATAGGCACGAGTTTTTCTTCTGAGGGATCCCAATCGATTCGTCTACCCAATTTATATGATAGTCCGGCCATATGAGAAGATATGGCCTCTTCAAAACCTTCTTTGATTCCGCAACTCACATTTCCTCCATTTCGTACACTGCTCAACCATTCCCTCATATGTAAGAAAGTTGAATCGACCCGAGCTCCGTTAATATAGGTCCACATTAATCCTTTATCGGCAAAATACTGCGATGTTGCCGAGGCGACCGCATCAGGAATATTGGCCCCAGGATTGTATTGATAAATGGGTACGCCCGGGTTCATTTTTTCCTCTTCGACCATATCGGCATATCGGGTAGACCGTCCATCGGGCCAAACAGTCAATCGATTGCCCAGTTCCATGGTGCCGTCATGACCCATGAGAACGGTCGGGCGGTTATAGCCGTTACCCAAGGTCGCACTATAAACAAAGGTCATTCCCTTCTCTTTTCCTTTTATTTGACTGCTGCCGGTACTAAAATTGGGGAACTCCATGTTTACTTGCAGCACATCGGGCACATTGCGTCCATCTTTATGGGTATAAATTCCGCCAGAGGCCATTACCGAATTTGGTATTCCCATATTGAGAACACAGTTCAAACGATCGTAATCATGGGATAATAGGTCTCCAGAAAGCCCAGATCCATAAGCCCACCATTTACGCCACCTAAAAAAATGGTTCTTGTTGAAGGGAATTTTAGGGGCAGTCCCCAAAAACATTTCCCAATCAATGGTCTGTGTGCTCGCATCAGGATGAATATCATACATCCACGCACCGTTATCATCATTACGGTTGGTATTGGTCTGTATCAACGACACATGGCCGATTGTACCTTTTTGAACAATATCCTTGGCAGTAAGGAAACTCAGGGTCTGTCTATGCTGATGCCCAACCTGCAGCACCGCACTGGAATTGAGTGCGGCTTCGCGCAACCGATAGGTTTCTTCTACGGTATGTGTCATGGGCTTTTCAATATACACATGAATATTATTTTCAAGAGCGTCAATTGCCATTGGGGCATGCCAATGATCTGGTGTGGCAATGACCACGGCATCAACGTTACCACTACGAATCATTTCTTGATGGGTACGGTAGCGCACCATCTTATTGTCATCAGAATTGAACGATTTCAGGGCCTTGTTGGCACGATAATCAAAAATATCACATACACCGGTCAACTTCAGGTTCAACTTTTCTTGGCCCATAAAATCTTTCAAGGCAGAATGTTTCGGATCTTCTTCGGTGGCAGCTTTCATATCGGCCTTCCATTCATTGGTAGCGAAACCCAATGCCCGACAGAGTTGTTCGCCTCGGATACCAAAACCTATAATACCTACCCTAACAGGCTCACCGCCTATACCTTGTACTGCAGGTGGCAATGATGGCTTTAAGTTCAGTTGTTCGAGAATCGCCGAACGTTCATTTTTCTTTGAAACGGTACTTGAGGCGCCTGCCCACCACACGGCACCAAGAATTGGTATTCCGCCTAATCCTTTTAGTGCATCTCTTCTTGTCCAGCTCATAATGTTTCTGTTTTGGTTAGTTCTTCACTTTTGGCAAACAATCGCTTGATTCCGAAATATTGGCCAGTCGGAATTTGATAGATTACAACACACGCAATCAGCTCAATAAGGTTCTTGTTAATGAACCAATAACTTCCCTCCACATTTAACTGAGTAACCCATGGAAATGACGGATGGGCTAAATAATACAGGGCAAGAAGAACAATGGCCGCCAAGGCGCCCCACTTTTCGAAAATGCCCAAGATCAACGAAAGGCCCACAAAGATCAAGACGATTATGTTCATCCAATCGGCAATGCCGATCAAAGGTTCATTGGTCATCCATAAAAAGATAGATCGAAAAGGTCCTTGCGCAGAAGCAAGGTATCCAAAAGAAGTCCAATCGGGGTCGTATAGCTTAATGATCCCTTCATACAAAAAGTGCCAGCCAATAAAAAGGCGAAGAATCACTAAACTATTCATCAAGTGTTTTTCATTTTTAATAGATATCATATAGAAAAAGTTAAGTTGGTTATTCTTTGTTGTCTACAAACGATTTTCTAAAACTATTTTATTCTTCTTTAATAAAATATGATATTTGTCAGTTACAGGTACTGGCTTTGTGCAATCGGTCAAATTGAAATATCTTTAGGGCCTAAACACAAACCATGTTCAAGAAAATTTATCTCGCTTCGCTTTCGCTATTCATTCTGGCATCTTGCTGGAAAGACAAAAGCCCGGAAGACCTTATCCGCCTGAAGGACAAATTCAAATCGACCGTATCATCCTTCGAAAAAAAGAAAGTGACCGCCAATAAAAATGTCAATAAAGGCCTTGAAACCTTAAATGCCCTGAAAAAGGCTTTGGAAGACACCAAAAACGAGGATAAGGAATTCGCCAAAGTCTATGGCGATTGGGAAAAAGTGAACAAACGGGTCGAAAACCTTAACCAAGAATATGAAGACCTTAAGAAACATGCCTCGAATCTGTTCACCGCCATGGAAACCCAGACCAATAGTCTGAGCGACGAAAAAAGCAAAAAGACACTTTTGAAAGCCATCGAAAAGGCCCGTACCAAATATAACGGCACGTTGACCAATACGTCACAGGCCATCGACAAGCTGCGTTTGTTACATGGCGATGCCGTTGAAGTCGTGAAGGCATTGGAAGTTGCCGCCGCCTTGAACTCCTTTGATAACATCAACGACCAAATGAAGAGTATCGAAGGGCGTGTCGACGGTATCATGCAAGAACTGAACCTGGCCGTGGTCGAAAGTAAAAAATTGTATGAAAAGAAGATTACCGAGTTGGGAGAATAAACCAATTAACCTGCGCATAGCCACCGAATTTGGGGTGCTAAAAGCATAAAACCTGTACATATAACCTAGTTGTACATAAGCTGAAAACAGAAATACACAGATTATTTTTAGTATCTTTAACTAGTTATTAATCAACTAAAACCAATAAAATGAAAACACTATTCAATCTCAACATCCTGAAAGCAGGATTGATTTTTTGTGCGCTTCTTGTAGCAAGTTGCGGCGAAACCAAAAAAGAAAATGCCGAAGTAGTAGAAGTAGAACCACCTGTATTAGAGTCCGCCTCTCAAGAATATGCCGATATTGTCCTGAAGATGTATGACCACTTCTCAAACTTTGACTATGATGCCTTAGGAGCCATCATGGCTGACGACATTACATGGTATTGGCCAGATGGCGGTGCCGATACACGTAATTCAATCAAGGGAAAAGACAAGGTCATTGAATTTTGGAAAAATTGGGAAAAGACGACAGGAGGAAAAATGACCTTTGCAAAAAACACGCTTTTACCTATTAAAGCAAATAAACCGACAAACTACTATAAGGCGGTGGGTTCAGGAGTACTTGCATATACAGATATGACAATTACACTTAAAGAACAATCTACAACTGTAAGACAGCATGCTGTAATAATGTTTAATGATGACATGAAAATAAGCAATGTGTTTTTGTATTACGATAGAACTGGAATCATGGAATTGACGAATGTGGTCTTTGGAGAAACTGAATAAAGACGGCATTTTAAAAGCCTATGTACAACAACGGTAACCGTGGCACAAGCCTCTAATCTGTGAGAAAAGGAATCGATATAAGCCTCTTTAAGAGCCTTTTTTATTGTCAAATTAGTATTGAAACGTCAATTTTCGATGCCTTTGCAAAGCTGAAAACAGGTCTTGGACAACACTTTTCAACAAGTCTCCGAAAGCAAGCTGTCCCGCCCCACTTTTTGAGCGTTTTTCGATGAATTTCAGGTATTTCTTCAGGTTATAGGCAATTGCCGAGAGGTGCATCACCTTGTTGGCCTGCTTGATTCCAATGGTATTTATCCTGCGCATGCCCATGAACTGGGTCAAGGTACCGAATACCGGTTCTACCGTGCTCTGACGTTTGCTCTTCATGTACCTGCCCTCTTTGCTATTGACCCGTTCGATGTTACGCTCGTATTCTTCTCGATAATAGGTGACCGAGAACTGTTTCTCGTTCACCTTTCCCAAACATGTAGACCGTAGCGGACAGCCCTTGCAGATCTTGCTCGATGCACGGTAAGACTTCTTTTTTGTCTTGGTGCGGCTGTCCAAAAATACTTTCTTGAAAGGAACGACCTTGCCTTGAGGACATAGATAAAAATCCTGTTCTTCAACGTATACAAAACCATCTGGGCCGCCCTTATAGGTGCCGTGGGGCGGAATGAAACTCTTTAGCCCCTTCGCTTCGAGAAAGGCATAGTTCTCTCCGCTGCTATACCCGGTATCGGCTACACAGTTTTTCCAAACCAGACCTTGCTTCCACAATCGCTTCTTTAATCTCCTTACGATATCGGGAAGCTGCCGATTGTCTTTGCCATCAGCGTGGTAAGCCCTGATATCGGTGATTACATGGTGTGCGGTGTCCACGCTCAATTGTGAGAGATAGTTCAGCTTCCGGGCCTTGCCCGGCTTTACGCTGATACGGGCGTCAGGGTCGGTCGGACTATAATGCGTCTTGTTACTGGTGTACTTACTACCCTTGTTGCCCGCCCCTGGTCTTTGGTCCTGATCCTTCGCCCATTTCTTGTTACGGCCCTTTATCGCATCAAGTTCCTTCTTGCTTGCAGTTATACCGCGTTGACCTTTATCCGACCTGTCGCCTTTACTCTTACGATGGGGTGTTTCTTTATCCATTGAACTGATCGCCCGGACCCTTCGAAGATGTTCTTCCAGATCTTCTTCCGGCACTTTTAGTTCCAAGGTATCCATACTGGCATTCGCTTTGACAGGTGCACTATCGATAGCTTGCGTATGACCGCTGACCATACCCTTTTCAACACACAGACTCAAAACTCCTGTGAAGACTTCTTCGAACAGGGCTTCAGGAAAAGATTCCGTGTCCTGCTTATAGTACTGTGCCATGGCAGCTCCTCGTCAATATCATAACCAATGAAATATAGAATATCCAAACGCAGCGAACAATGGTCGATCAGCTTGCGGTCGCTGATCAGGTTCTCCAGATAACCAACCAAACACAACTTGAAAAATACAACAGGGTCAATGCTCTTCTGGCCGCTCTGCCCATAGTAATCCTTGGTAAGGGGATAGAGGAAATCCAGATCGATGGCACCTCTTAAACCCCGATAAAAATTGTTCTTCGGGATCCGTTCGCTAAGCTGGAATTGGGCGAACAGCTTTTCTTGATAATCTTTCTTGCCTTGCATACTTAAAGTTACGATCCAACCTCCAAAGCACAATGATCATCAACAACTTTTTTCGCTAACTTGTGCAACAGGCACACCGTATATAATTTATTGCTGGTTCTAGCCTACTTACGAAAATCCTCGCGGATTTTCTATTCGGTTTTTATTTGCTAAATTACGTGCTTAACCACGCAACAAATAATATACAAATCCGTTACCACCAATTTTGAAAAATGAAATTTCGATTGACAATATTACTTCTGATTTTAATTCAATTTTCCTATGGACAAAATCAGGATTTGGAAAAAAGTCATCTGACTGAAATCGAAGGATGGAAATCTTACTTTGATGGAAATAGGACTGAAGCCAAATCAAAATTCACAAAAGCAATCGAATTAGATTCGACAAATTATTTAGCCAAAATAGGACTTTTCAACACAAAGAATGAAAGTGAATTGAATGAGGCTGATTTTGGACTAATACAGCGACTACCAAAAAAAGGGAATTATAATGACATAATGTTAAAACTTATGATGGCAAATCAAGTTGACAAAGAACTTCCTGATTCCATTAAAGTGATGCGAAATAAATATGATGAATCACATATTAAGTTCAAGGCTTCATTAACAGATTCTGAATTTAAGGTTTATGATGATAATGGCAATGTTAGACAAACAGGAGCTTTTAAAAACAGAAAACCGATTGGAACTTGGAAAAAATATGGTTATCAAAATAAGCTTCATCATTCATTTACTTTTTCCGAAGAAACAGATACTATTGTTATAAAATATTACAAGCCAAATGGAATAGTTGCGAGAAAGGAACTGACAACAGGAATGCCCTTCACAAATGAGAGCAAAAAATTCAAAGAAATTGTTTACTGGCAAGAAACACCTGGAAAAAACATTGAGTATTTATTTGTTTCAGAAAATGGATTCACAGTTTTTGATGGTGAAAACCCTGTTATATTCGATGAATCAACACCTGACAACATAATACAAATGAAATTTAATCCTGAAACCTATAGTCAAGAAGCTGTTATCTGGAAAGACGGAAAGACAATACCCTTTGAATTTTGTCCTTATGATGGAACAACTATGACCTATTTGGAAAACGGAATGAAAAAATCTTATCGTTGGGAAGATTGTAAAAAAATACCAATTGATAAATAAAAACGTTTGCTAACAATGGTAACCGTTGCACAAGCCAATAATTCGTAAATATTGAATGGATATAAGCCTCCGTAGGAGGCTTTTTCATGACATATCAAGAATCGAATTCGACCCTGAAGACTTTTTAAAAGCTGCCAATACGGTCTCAAGGACGCTTTTTAGGAATACGGCCAAAGCAAGCTGCCCCGCCCCGCTCTTGGAACGTTTTTGGTCGAACTTCAGGTATTTTTTGAGGTTGTAGGCGATCGCCGCCAGATGCATCACCTTGTTGGCCTGTTTCAGACCGATGGTATTTATCTTGCGCAGGCCTATGAACTGGGTCAGGGTGCCGAATACCGGCTCTACCGTACTCTGCCTCTTGCCCTTCATGTACCTGCCCAGTGGGCTTTCGACCCTTGCGATGTTCCTTTCATATTCTTCACGGTAAAAGGTGACACTGAACTTCTTCTCCTGGGCGCTTTTGCCCAGACAGCTACTTCTTATGGGACAATCGATACATACGTGCTTTCTCGCTCGATATTCTTTCTTCTTCGTCCCGGTACGGGCATCCAGAAATACCTTGGTAAAGGGAATTACCTTGCCTTGTGGACACAGATAATGATCCTGTTCTTCATTATAAACGAAACCCGTAGGTCCGCCCTTGTAGGTGCCGTGGGGCGGTATGAAGCTTCGTAGCCCGCGCCCTTCCAGAAAGGCATAGTTCTCGCCGCTGCTATAGCCCGTATCGGCCACACAATTTTCAAAGACCAGTCCCTCTTTCCACAACCTTCTTTGTACCCTTTTTACGATATCGGGCAATTGCTGGTTGTCCTTCCCGTCGGCATGGTAGGCCCTGATATCCGTGATCACATGGTGGGCCGTGTCCACGGTCAACTGCGAGAGGTAGTTCAACTTCCTGGCCTTACCGGGTTTAACACTGATCCGCGCATCGGGGTCGGTGGGACTATAGTGCGTCTTGTTCGAAGTATATTTCGAGCCCTTGTTCCCCGCTCCGGGCCGCTGGTCCTGATCCTTTGCCCACTTCTTGTTCCTGCTCTTTATGGCCTGTAGTTCCTTCTTGCTGGCCGTGATACTTTGTTGCTCTTCGGGGGCCTTGTTGTTGCTCGATCTTCTTATCGGCGTTTTTTTTATCCATGGCACTGATATGGCGGATACTGTGCAGATGGGCCTCCAGATCTTCTTCGGGGACCTTGAGCTCAAGACTGTCCATACTCGCATTGGCCTTGACCGGGGCACTGTCAATGGCCTGGGTATGCCCGCTGACCATGCCCTTGTCAACGCACATGGTCAGTATCTTGGTAAAAACTTCCTCGAAAACTTCCTCCGGGAACAACTGGCGCGTACGGCCGATCGTGGAATGCCAAGGTAGCTCCTCATCGATATCATAGCCCAGAAAATAAACGATGTCCAAGCGCATACCGCTATGGACGATCAAGTTCCGGTCACTGATGATATTTTCCAGATACCCCACCAAACAAAGCTTGAAGAACACCACCGGGTCGATGCTCTTCTGGCCGCTCTCCCCATAGTAGCCCTTGGTCAATGGGTACAAAAAGTCCAGATCCAACACCTCTTTCAAACGCCGGTAAAAATTGTGCTTGGGAACACGGTCGCTCAATTGAAAATGGGCGAACAATTTTTCTTGATAATCCTTCTTGCCTTGCATACTTAAAGTTACAATCCAACCTCCAAAGCACAATGATCATCAAAAACTTTTTTCGCTAACTTGTGCAACAGGCACAATGTGTATAATGCATAGCACCCTGCAAAACGCTACAGCACCATACACGGAACGTTGCCACCTGCCAAAAATTCGGGCGATTTTCTTTTGGTTCATTTTTCTTTTGTTACTTTGGTTTTTAAACTAAAACAAGGTCTTGTACACAAAAACGATATTTCTTTTGTGTTGCACTTCACAACCAAACAAATGTATTCAAAACTACTGGTCGGCTTTTTTCTAGGCATATTCTTATGGAGTTGCAAGAATGAGGATAAAACATCCCCTGCATCGACCGAACCCGAAATAACCGAAAAGCAAGAGCCTGCGAAAGCGGAAGAAATCAATGGTGGCCTATTGTTGCCCGATGGCTTCGGCGCGATTGTGGTGACCGATGGCATCGGTCCCTCGAGGCATTTAGCGATACGTGACAATGGCGATATCTATGTAAAACTGCGTACCGAAACGGGCAGAAATGGCAATATGGCCCTTCGGGATACCACAGGTGACGGGCGGGCCGATATTTTCGAAAGCTGGGGAGATTACCCCAACGATGGCAATTTCGGCACGGAAATGCGCATCCATAATGGCTATTTTTATTTTAGCTCCGAACAAGTTATTTATCGCCAAAAACTTACACCGGGCGAGCTACTGCCCGAAGGTAGTCCCGAGATCATACTGACCGACCAATACCCGAAACGATGGCACAATGCCAAATGTTTGGCCTTTGACACTAAAGGGAATATGTACGTTACTTTTAGTGCCCCGACAAACGCCTGCGAGGACCAAAATTCGCAGCCGGGCAATGTAAAGGGATTATCGCCTTGTCCCCTTCGGGAAGAACTCGGTAGCATCTGGAAATTCGATGAAAACAAACTGGGCCAATTTCAAGCGGATGGCGAACTGTTCGCCACAGGAATTCGAAGCGTCGTCGGCATCGCTTGGAACAGTGAGGATGATAAATTATATGCGGTGCAACATGGGCGTGATTACCTTCATAACCATGCCCCGCATTTCTACAGCAAGTGGGAACAGGCGGTGTTGCCCTCAGAGGAATTTATGAAAATAGAGAAAGGTGACGATTTCGGTTGGCCATTCACCTATTATGACCATTTCAAGAATAAAAAAATGCTGGCTCCCGAATACGGTGGCGATGGCAAGAAGGAAGCCAAGGAATACAAAAAACCCCTCATGGGCTTTCCTGCGCATTGGGCGCCCAATGACCTATTGTTTTATAGGGGAAATCAATTTCCGGAACGTTATAAGAAAGGAGCTTTTATCGCATTCCACGGATCTACCAATCGTGCCCCGTACTCCCAAGCGGGATATATTGTTGCTTTTATTCCTTTTGAAAATGGAAAACCTAAGGGCGAATGGGAAGTTTTCGCTGACGGATTCACAGGTATCGATACCCTAAAAATTGTGCAAGATGCAAAGTATAGACCTATGGGGCTTGCAGAAGGACCTGATGGATCCTTGTACATATCCGAATCCAAAAAAGGGAAGATATGGCGCGTTAATTATGGGGAAGATCCTTCAAAATTCAAAGAAACCCAGTTGGTTGAAATGGAAAAAAGGAAATCGAAACCATATCTCAAAACGCCTGACGAGAAAGTCGATGATTTGACTTTACAATAAACTACCTCGGGGCAAGCCCACGAGGTATTAAAATTCCAAAAAAATCAAATTCCAAATTCCAAAAAAAGACAAACGAGGTACGCCTCGGGTAATTTAACCCAAAGAGATTAATGTTAGGCTGTTGTTCTAACCCCGGGCCGCAATTGTCTTAATCGAATCGACAAATATATCCAGTTCTTCGGTCGTTGTATAAACGTTTGGCGTAATGCGGCAGCCTTGCACATTAGCGTGATCTATAGCTACCGTAAATATTTTGAATTCGTCCATCAAGGTTTTTGCGACATCGGCCGGTTTCATATGCGACACCCCGACATTGGCGATACCACAACTTTTATGCTCCTCGATCGGCGTGTTGACGATAACATTTTCGATATCTCGTAACTGATTGCTCCAATACCGTTGAAGATAACGCATTCTTTTTTCCTTTCTTTCCATACCGATCATTTCAAGATAATCCATGGCATCGTTAATAGCCAAATCTGTATGTACCGGATGGGTTCCGGTATGGTTCAATCTACTTATATCGTCGGGTTCTCTATCATGTTCGGCCAAAAGGGGCCATATTTTTGAAATCTTGTCTTTTTTGACAAAGAGAAGTCCTGATCCCAAAGGTGTACTCAACCATTTGTGCAAACTTGAGCCATAATAATCGCAATTGAGTGCTTTGATATCTACATTGATATGTCCGACACAATGTGCCCCATCGACCATAACCTCGACCCCATACTTATGCGCCATATCACAGATTTTTCGAACAGGAAGGATATGCCCCGTTATGTTAATCATGTGACAGACCATAATAAGCTTCGTCTTTGGGGTAATCTGCTCCTCGTAAAGAGAAACGATTTCCTCATCCGATTTTGGGTGATTAGGAACGGATACAATCTTGTTTACGATACCATAACGTTTTGCCATCAATTTAAAATGCTCCTGCATAGCCCCATAATCCTGTCGGGCAAATATGGCCTCATCGCCTTCTTTCCATGGAAAGCCACCTGAAACTAAATCCAATGATTCCGTTGTATTTCGAGTAATGATAAGTTCTTCAGGGTCACAGTTCACCAATTGGGCCAAACGATCAGCAACACTTTTTTTATTGTCCCATTGTACGGTGCGCATATAATAGGAAGCTTCATAATTGACCATTTTTACATGTTCTATAAACCTGTCCAAAGTAGGTTTTGGTGCAAAATTATAGTAGCCGTTTTCAAGATTGATGTATTCAGGTTTTAACGCATAATCCGCACGGATTCTTTTCCAGAATGCTTCATCATTCTTTGGATAGGGTTTTATTTCGGCCTCGTTCTGCGCATTCAATCCTATGGGCAGAAAAGGAGAAATCATAGCCGCCTGCCCTACTCGTTTAAGGAAGTCTCTTTTTCTCATTTTCTAGCGTTTTCATACGAACAAGATAGAAAAGAATAGGGTATATTTAGCTGGTTATATGGTATATTTAGTACTTATTAAAACATAAATTATGGAATCTCCTTCGGAAAGAATCAAAGCATTGGGACTCATTTTACCTCCAGCACCTCCCCCAGCAGGGTTGTACAAACCGATTTTGGTCGTCGATAATTTTTTATATGTTTCAGGTCAAGGCCCCATGAACACAGACGGTACTTTGATGGTCGGTCGCGCAGGCGATGATTTAGATTTGGACCAGGCCAAGCTGGGTGCAAGAAAGGTCGCATTGACCATGCTTTCGACCATTGAGACTCATTTTGGTAGCGTCGACAAGATCAAGCGACTGGTCAAAACATTGGGTATGGTGAATTCCACTCCTGAATTTGGGCAACAGCCTTTGGTCATCAATGGCTTTAGTGAACTAATGGCGGAGATATTCGGTGCAGAAAATGGTGTGGGTGTGCGTAGTGCCGTGGGAATGATACTGCCAGGCAATATTCCCGTTGAGATAGAAGCGATGTTCGAACTACATTAAAGACGTCCTATGAAATGAGCCATAACAATTCTTGATACCAACCGAGATTTTCAATGGCGAATTACATCTGACCTTTGAAAACAATAAAATTTGAACAGATGAAAGAACAGCAATGGTATGAGCTGACCGATACCGAAAACGTTATTTCCCCTTCGCTTTTGGTATATCCCGAGCGAATCGAACATAACATTCGTATGATGATTCGTATGACGGGCGGTACTTCCAATCTGCGCCCTCATATCAAAACGCACAAGACAGCTGAAATCATCAAAATGCAATTGGATGCGGGTATAGAAAAATTCAAGTGTGCGACCATTGCCGAAGCTGAGCTGCTGGCGATGTGCGACGCACCCGATGTGTTGCTTGCCATGCAGCCTGTCGGTGCCAATATTAGCCGATTTTTGTCATTGATGCAAACGTATCCAGAATCAAAATTCTCGGCCCTTGTAGACAACGATGCTACACTTCAGGCATTTACCAAAAAAGCCAAAACGCATGATATAAAAATCTCTTTATGGATGGATATCAATAATGGCATGAACCGCACAGGAATACTTCCTGATGAAAAGGCTGTCAACCTATACCGGTCCATGGAAAGCGAGTCTAATATAACGGCCATGGGCTTGCACGTGTATGACGGCCATCTTCGAAATCCAAATCCAGAGGAACGAAAAAAAGATTGTGATACCGCCTTTCAAAAGGTTCTGGAACTTAAGGATAAACTTGGCGAAATAGGTATCAAGGTAAAATCGATTGTGGCCGGGGGCTCCCCTTCGTTTCCTTTTCACGCGGAACGAAAAAATGTAGAAGCAAGTCCTGGTACCACCTTACTTTGGGATGCAGGTTATGGCAACCTCTTTCCTAAAATGGATTTTCTTCCTGCTGCAGTTTTAATGACCCGAATTATTAGTAAGCCTGCCAAAAATATCCTTTGCCTTGATTTGGGGCACAAATCGTTAGCGCCCGAAATGCCGTTCCCAAGGGTTCAATTTTTTGGCATAGAGGGCATAAAACAAATAGGTCAAAGTGAGGAACACTTCGTTGTGGAATGTGAAAATAATCAGGAGTATAAAGTTGGGGATGTATGCTACGCCCTTCCGGTTCACATTTGTCCAACAGTCGCGAAATATGAATATTTACAGGTCGTGAGGCATGGGAAAATAATCGGCACATGGAAAGTCGCCGCGCGAAATCAAAAAATAACGATATAACGGTTGATGGGATTCGTCCCTTGATGCACTTCTGATATCAGAATTGGGCAGAAATACCGTTTTAATACTAAGACGTGCTTATTTGATGAAAAAATCCACACTACTTGTTGTAATTTTTCTGCTACTTTGGGCTTCATCGTCATTTGGGCAAAAAGTAGATGGCCAGGATGGCACCCATGAACGATGGGAATATGTCTTGGAAGATATCGGAGATGTCTTGCAATTGGCCTTGCCTATTACCGCTGGCATTATGACCTTGGTCAAGAAAGATTACAAGGGCACCAAAAAGTTGGCCTTTTCATATGGTACTACATTAGCCGTTACTTACTCTTTAAAATACCTGACCAAAAAAGCAAGACCTGAAGATCGTAACCATTTTGACTCATTCCCTTCGGGGCATACTTCATCCGCCTTTTCGGGGGCCTCTTTCATACAAAGACGATACGGATGGAAATATGGTGCGCCTGCCTATGTATTGGCTACCTTGGTCGGTATAAGTCGCACCGAAGCCCCTGACGGTTATCATGATGGCTGGGACGTACTTGCAGGAGCAGCAGTGGGTATCGGTAGCACCTATCTATTTACAAAACCCTATCAGAAAGAACATCTAGATTTGGGTTTTTCCGCAGGCAAAGACACCTATGTACTTACCTTTATATACAAGTTTTAGTTCTCATGAATAGAAAAGAATTTATTGTTACGTCGACCCTCGCCGTACTCGCAAGTACGTTGGTAGGTTGTCATCGAACTCGAAATTTCAGGTTTACAAAGAATCAGGTCATAGGTTGTTTCGGGGATAGTATTACGGCAGCCAAGAACGGTTATGTATCCATGCTTCAAGAAACATATGCCAAATTAGAACCTGAAATGGGCCTGCGATTTCTGAATTATGGCCAAAGCAGTGAAACCGTAACGGGTCTGACCGAAGAAATCCACCCCGGACCAAGACCCTATCTTTTTGAGCGATTGGATAACGAATTGGATAAGGAACCCATTGACGTCGCTTTATTTTGCTACGGAATCAATTGCGGTATTTACGGCGAACCCTCACAGAAACTTTTTGACGGATTCAAAACGGGAGTTTACACTTTTCTTGAGAAAATGCGACAACGGGAAATTGGTACGATTCTTTTGACACCACCACCCCTTGCCTTGGAAGCGCAGATTTTTGACGATACCGCGCATATCGATTATTATGGTTATTTAAATCCGTATCCTAAATACGATGAAGAAGTGCTTCAAATATTCAAGGAGATTATTTTGCAAATAAACCACCCATCCGTGCTTAAGAAAATCGATATCCATACCCCGTTACTTCAAAGACAAATGTCTTGTTATGACGAAGACCCCATTCATCCGAATGCTACCGGTCATCGATTGATTGCCAATGCTATCGTCAAAAAGCTATCCGTTTAACGGGAATAACATCGAATTTAACAGCCCTTTAAGTCCCTGTGGCAAGGTAATTGCTATCTTTATCGTGTTTATTTTGGATGCTATGGCCAAAAACTATTTGCTCTTCGTAGTTGCTTGTGTACTACTCTCCCAGAAGGGGTTAGGGCAGACCGATATCCCTACCCAACAACCCTTAAAAATAGAGGCCGCCAATAAATTGGACGAAGAAGGAAAAACCGATAAAGGTACTGCGCTGAAGATTCCGTCTGTCCTCGATGATAAACCGGAGGTCAATCTGGACATGAATCCGAAAAAGCCCATCAAAATGTTACCCGAGCGAGAACTCGTACAGGCGGGAACCGGGATGAAAATCGACCCGAAAGTAAGAAGTTCGGAAAAAGATGGCGGTGGCAACCAGCGCTTTGGCGATATGTACATGGGCGACATCAAGAACAATGGCAAGTTTGTCGGCATTGTGTGCCGTGACCATGAATATGTTGATGGCGACCGGGTCAAGATTTACCTGAACGATGTCATGATCGAGCCGAACCTGCTATTGACAGGAGGTTTTAAGGGAATCAATGTTGACTTAAAAGAAGGTTTCAACAAATTGGATTTCGTAGCCCTAAATGAAGGAACATCCTCTCCCAATACCGCACAAGTAGATGTTTATGACGACCAAGGACAAGTTATCTATTCCAATAAATGGTTATTGTCAGAAGGGTCAACGGCAACGCTTATCATTACTAAAGAGTAACTCTCCTTTTTGTAACAAACTTACTGTCTTATCGTCTTCTTACAAATAGAATTCAATGCGCTACACATTTCTGTTTGTTCTTTTTGTCCCTCTATCATTTGTTATATCCCAAGATTTAGAATGCCTCGATTTTCGACTATATTCCAAGCTGAATGATTTTGAAGAAATTAATTCGGATGGAACCTTTTTGAAGATCGCACATATAGCAAGGCCCGATTAAAGAATGATTCATTGCAATTAATGGTACTAGCAAATTCATATAAAGAATTGCCAAAATGGAGTATCTTAAGGCGCAAAGGTGTTAAAGAAGGATTCGAAGTATTTTTGATTAACCAGACGAAGTACGATTATAAACTAGTTAATGTTGACCATGAAATTCTTATTTATAGGCAAGCATTCTTTGAAAATGAATGGGTTTTTGTTGAGCCAATTAAAAAAGATTTTTCACCTTGGTGCGGTAATAGTTATATGACTTCGAGAGTTATCAAATCGAATGATTATTTTTCTTTTCTCGCTCCCTGCATCGATGGAAATATCAAAATGAAAATGAGATTTTCTATCATAGCAATGGACAGGGCAAATGCAATTCCAATAGTTTCCAACGAATTTGAAGGATGGATTCATTTGGGTTTGCTAGGGAAAAAATCCACCGGAAAATACTGAAATGACGCATTAATCATTTTCTTTCACCGGGAATATAGGTTTCTTTCGCGCGTTTTAAAACATCCTCTTTATAGAACGCAACATCTTTCCAGTTGACATCGGCGTACCGTTGAATCTGATCATCAAAGTGTGGGGAATTTGGGTCTCCACTTTGTCCGCCCGCTAGAATACTCTTTGCTTTGACCTTTTCTCCAAACTCCACTGCGGCCACAAAACTGTTTCCTCGCGTACCGTACAATTTTTTGGTGCCATTATCATAACGTGCTCCGTAGGCCGCCAAGGCACCCCAACGCCCTGAAGCAAAACCTATGGGAATGCTTGGCTTGCTATCGTCGAAGGGTTGCCGAATATCTCCGGTCAAGCGTTGGTATCGGTTGACCTCTCCCCAGGGCATTTCCCAAGTGCCGAAATCAGCGGTTAATTGGTCAATAACTTTTTCGAAAATTTTCAATCCTTCTTCCGGGTTATTCCCAAAATAGGTCATCGCCTCCATATCGCTTGAGTCTTCGGGTCTTTTCGCCTCAGTGCCCATGGCCGTTCCGTAGAAATGGGCCAAGGTCATGGCTACAGATTCTTTAGAAGTCTTAAAATCCCAATCGGCCAATACATCCATAGGGCCTTGAAGTTTAGGATTTCTGTCGTGATGCTTATAATATTCTTTGACCAATCCCGGAATCAAGGGCTTGAAAGCGGGCAATAAAGGATCATGTGCCAATTGTATCAAGCTATCGAGGGTATATCCTTTTCTATCTTTCAATAGTTCGATGGCGTGAACGCCCCGAAAATTCTCTTGATCTCTGGACATATAAGAGGGGTAATCCTCCTTTTTCGGACTGAATTCAAGTGCAGACGTAAAGGGTGTGGAATTGCAATTTTGAATCCATCCGTTTTCAGGGTTCAAGACCAGAATATTCTCATCGACGGTATGCAAGCCTTGCCAATCGGTTTTTGGGTTGCTGCCATCAACTGGTTTTGAATAGTCGAAAGATACATCGCGTTTGGGAACAAAATTTCCATGAAAGTAGGCGATATTACCTTCGGCATCAGCATAGACAGTATTATTTGAAGAGTTGGTACGAATATCCATCATTTCCCGAAATCCTTTATACCCCTCTTTTTTGGTTCTGAAATACGATTGTTCCAAGGCTTTCACAGGTTCCCACATCATCGCCGTGGCCGTCCATTGATCATCTGCCATACGTGTAATGGGGCCATGATGGGTATGGTAGGCCGGAAAGGTCTTTTCTTTTAATATATCACCATCCTTATATTTTAAAAGGATTTCGGAAGTTTCTACGTGGCGCAGTTCCTCGCCATAGCGGTAATATAGCTTTCCTTCCATATTCACGATGGTTTCCTTGAACTCGTCCATCACATCGGTATAGGTTGAGGTATGCATCCATCCTGTCTTTTCATTAAATCCCTGATACACAAAAAATTGTCCCCAAGTAACGGCGCCGTAGGCATTCAAGCCTTCTTCTGATACTACGTGCACCTCGCCCCTAAAATAAAATGAAGTATGCGGATTGATCAGCAACATCGCATTGCCCGATTGCGTGAGTTTTCCAGAAATCGCGATTCCGTTCGAACCCTGCGGTTCGGCCATTTCTTCCTTCTTTTTAATCTGAAGTTCCACACTTTCAGGGATATCGGTTTTTGTGTCGTAAAACGCTTTTATTTTTCGGGTATAGACACGTTCGATATCGCCCCCGATGGAACCTTCACTAAAATACATGGGCATCCAAGGTTCGAAATGGGTAATCAGTTTTGGTTCAACTTCAGGATGCGTTTCTAAATAATAATTGACCCCATCTGCGAAAGCGTCACACAATTTCTTCAACCAATCGGGACTTTTCTCGTAATTCGCTTTGGCCTCGGCTTCGGTCATGAACAGTTTTGCTCGCAAATCACTATACAAAGCTTCTTCGCCCTCAACCTCGGCCAATCTACCCGTGGCCCAGATATAGTTTTGCTCGACACGGTCGAAATCATCTTCACATTGTGCATAAAGTAATCCGAAAACAGCATCGGCATCGGTTTTTCCGTAGATGTGCGGCACTCCAAAATCGTCGCGGATAATGGTTACGCTTTCGGCTTTTTCTGCTAAACTTCCCTGACCTGTTTCAGGTTTGATCTCCGATTTACAAGCACAGACCAATAGGATAATTACTAATGCTCGAAGCATATTGTATGTTCGTTCCATATTTTCAATTCTTGATGTGAAAATAACGGAAAGGCTCAACAAATACTAATTATTTTCATGCCTAAAGGACATGAAGTGTATTGTGAGAATAGACTACCAACTTCCACTGGCGCCGCCACCTCCAGAACTACCACCACCCCCGGAGAAGCCACCGGAACTTCCACCGCTTGAACCTGATCCAAAGGAATGAGAGCCCGAAGAGGAAAAGGTTTTTCTGATATAGGTCTTGTCGTTCTTGGAGAGTGATAACTTAAAATCTTCCTTTCCCTTGAAAACTATTTTCAGGGCAGCTATTAATATCGCAAAGCCATAAATACTGATTGCTACCAGCACAATATATCCAGTTTTCAGCCCAAAATGCTCATCCTGCAAGGCTGGGTCGACCACCTGGTTTATTCCCAAAAAAAGGCCCAAGGGCACTAAAACAAAAACCAACGAAAAAACTATTGAAAATGATGAAATAATAACCATAAAAAAGCCTTGCAGCACCCCAAGTTTGCCAATCATCATCCCACGAAAAATTTCGATAAGGTTTCTGTACACTTTATAGAACAGGAATCCACCAGCGGCAATAAAAACAAATAGAAAAAGCCCGACAACCAGCATCATTATCAATTGTTGTTTAGAATCTTCAGCGGCCATTTCTTGTTTGAGTTCCTCGAGTGCGTCCGGACTTTCCAAAAGGAAAATAAGTCGGTCAGTGGCTTTGTCCAATCCTTCAAAATAGCGTTCTTCCTTAAATTCGGGAATCATGGTATTCCGTATAATTCGAGAGGCAATCGCATCGGTAATATAGGCCTCCGTACCCAAACCTGTCTCGATCCGTACCTTACGATTGCTTTTTGCAAAAACGATGAGCAGGCCATTGTCGGTATCCGCTTGCCCGATGCCATTTTTATTGAACGTTCCATAGGCAAATTGTTCGATTGTTTCGAAACCCAGACTATCGATGGTCAAAACGACCATTTGAAAGGTGTTGCGCTGTTCGAAATCGGTCAATTTTGTTTTGAGATGATCCAACTCCGATGAGGTAAAGATGTTCGCCTGATCGGTTGCGAACTCCTTTAGCGCGGGATACCCTTCCTGGGCGAGCCCGCTTAGGGTTATCAAGAAGAAAAATATGGGAAGAATGCGTTTGAACATCATAGGAAAAACGTCACAAGGTTTCAAATATTACAAAATCTGGATTGAAAAATAACCACGATACGAAACCGCGATTTTTAAGGTAACTTGCACCCTCTAATTACAAACCCAAAAATGTCCGATAAAAAAGTTAGTATCCTTACCGCGTTCAAGACCATTATTTGGCCTAGACGCAATCTTGTATTTATTGGGTTGGTTTTAATCGTCATCAGCAAGGCGGCCAGTTTTGTGGCTCCCCTTTCCCTGAAATATTTAATGGACGACATTATACCGAACAAAGACATTGACTTCTTGAAATTATTGGTCGGAGCGGTTGTTCTCGCCATAACAGTGCAAGCGGTAACCTCATTTTTATTGACGAAGATTCTAAGCGTGCAGGCACAATACATGATTTCAGAGCTACGCGCCCAAGTGCAGAAAAAAGTGCTCTCGCTACCGATTAGATTTTTCGACAATGCCAAGTCGGGTGCTTTGGTTTCAAGAATTATGACCGACGTGGAAGGAGTTCGAAATCTCATAGGAACCGGATTAGTACAACTTGTGGGTGGCAGCATTACGGCCATCGTCTCCTTGATATTGTTGTTGAACATCAGCTGGACGATGACGCTCTTTACATTGGTGCCCTTGGCCATATTCGCTTTTATTGCATTGAAAGCCTTTAAAATCATTCGCCCAATTTTCAGGAATCGGGGAAAAATAAACGCAGAAGTTACCGGAAGATTGACCGAAACCTTGGGCGGCGTTCGTGTGATAAAAGGTTTTAATGCGGAGGCCCAGGAAAATAAGGTTTTCGAAGAGGGTGTTGAACGTCTTTTTCAAAACGTCAAAAAAAGTCTTACGGCCACGGCGGCCATGACCAGCTCCTCGACATTTCTATTGGGCATCGCCACAACGGGAATCATGGGTATCGGCGGCTATAAAATTATGATGGATGAGCTTACCATCGGCGAGTTCTTGACCTTTACCTTTTTATTGGGATTGATGGTCGCCCCCATTGTACAGATGAGCAATATTGGAAGTCAGTTGACAGAAGCCTTGGCCGGACTAGATCGTACCGAAGAGCTCATGAACATGGTTCCCGAATCCGATGAAGAAAACCGGACGATTGTTTTAGAGGATATTACAGGGGATATCATTTTTGATGATGTTTCCTTTGCCTATGAAGAGGATAAAGAAGTATTGCATAACATTAGTTTTACTGCCAATTCAGGGGATGTTATCGCCTTGGTAGGAAGCTCAGGATCCGGAAAATCGACCGTTGCAGGCTTAGCGGCTACTTTTTTAAATCCGCAATCAGGAAAGATTTCCATTGACGGAAAAGACGTTTCCAAAGTCAACCTCAATAGTTACCGGAGAAATCTAGGTGTCGTTTTGCAGGATGAATTTTTGTTCGAGGGTACCATTCGCGAAAACATTTTATTCCCCAGACCAAACGCTTCTGAAGAAGAATTAAAAGCCGCAGTCAAAGCTGCTTATGTTGATGAATTCACAGATAGATTCGAGAAAGGTTTGGATACATTAATAGGAGAACGTGGCGTAAAACTTTCCGGAGGGCAACGGCAACGGATCGCTATTGCCCGCGCAGTACTTGCCGACCCAAAAATCCTAATCTTGGACGAAGCGACCTCTAACTTGGATACCGAAAGTGAGGCTCTCATACAAAAAAGTCTCGCTGCTCTGACCGAAGGACGAACAACGTTTGTAATCGCGCATCGATTAAGTACCATTCGAAAAGCCGACCAAATTTTGGTCATCGAAAACGGACGAATTGCCGAGCAAGGCACTCATGATGATTTAATTGCGAAGGAAGGCAGGTACTATAATCTGTTTACGTATCAGGCAAGGATATAAAGGAGGTACGAGGTTAGAAGTATGAGGTACGAAGTTTTATTGCTTAAATGTCATTACGAGGAGCAAGACGGAATGTTAAAGAAATCGGGGGTTAATGAGACGTGGCAATCTGTTGACGCCTGCTCCATGATTCAACGGATTGCTTCGTCGCCACAACCCTTCTTGCAAAGTTTGAACTTTTTATCGGCTTCTCGCAATGACAGCTAAGTTCAACTCTCTGGCGCCAATTCCACTTCCAAACCATCCAAATCTTCGGTCATTCTAATTTGGCAGCCTAAGCGACTATTGTCCTCGACATAAAAAGCTTCCGATAACATCGCTTCTTCTTCATCCGACTTTTCAGGGAGTTCGTGTTCTGATTTTACATAACACTGACATGAGGCACACATAGCCATACCACCACAGACACCGATTGTTCCTTCGGGAGCAAGTTCATAGGAGCGAACCACTTCCATGAGGTTCATGTTCATGTCGGTCGGGGCATCCACTTCGTGAGTAACACCTACGCGGTCGGTTATTTTTATTTTGATATCCATTAAACTAGTGGTTAGGAGTTAGTGGTTAGGGAACTAGTATTAGTTCATTGATTTTATTAGTCCATAAAGCATCCTAGAAATTTCATTCGATCTTTCGATTAGTTCTTTTATTTAAACCGAGGAAAGGTACCCCAATCTTTCAGACAAATATAACATTGACCTCACTTCACTATTTGAACTGATGGCGATATACAAAAATCTTATAAAATCGGGATTTGTTCTTCTATCAAAACCTTCGGCAATATTATTCGAGATAGAAACCGAGGCACGGGTAATTTGATCTTTAAAGGAATAATCTTTTAGGGTAGAAAAATCTTTGTAAATGGATACCGCAAAGTCTTGTGATTTTTGCCAAACAAGCAATTCTTCAAATTTTTTTACAGCCATACATTACACTTGCCCCTAGTTCCTTTTTCCTTTAATCAATAGCCTTTACCACCGCCTTCGGTGCTTCTTTTTTACTGCCATCAAAACCATTGATCCCACCTACTGTCGTATATTTCAAAACGTATTTTTTGTCCGGGAAAATACGCTGATAGGCACTTTGGCACATGAGCGTTGCTTCGTGGAAACCACATAAGATCAACTTCAATTTTCCAGGATAAGTGTTGACATCGCCGATGGCATAAATACCGGGAATATTGGTTTGATAATCTAAGGTATTATCGACTTTGATGGCATTTTTTTCTATTTCGAGTCCCCAATCGGCAATTGGGCCGAGTTTTGGGGAAAGTCCGAAGAGGGGAATGAAATTATCGACTTCCAAAGTGATATCTTCTACTGCACTCGTTGTTTTTCGGATGAGGACTGCTTCCAGTTTGTCCTTCCCTTTTAATGCAACTATTTCAGCGGGAGTAATCAGATTGATTTTTCCTTCGTTCTTTAAGTGTTGTACTTTTTCCACGGAATCCAAAGCGCCACGAAATTCATTTCTACGGTGTACCAAAGTAACCTCAGCAGCTACATCCGCCAAAAAGATACTCCAGTCCAAAGCGGAATCCCCGCCTCCGGCAATGACCACTTTCTTATCGCGATATACTTCGGGGTCTTTGATGAAATAGTTCACGCCATTATCCTCAAAATCAACAATACTCACGAGCAAGGGTTTACGCGGCTCAAAACTTCCCAATCCGCCTGCGATGGCAACAATGGGGGCATTGTGTTTTGTGCCTTTGTTGGTGGTCACGATAAACGAACCATCTTCCAATTTCTCGATGGTTTCGGCACGTTCGCCCAAAGTAAATCCGGGTTGAAAGGGTTTGATTTGTTCCATTAAGTTATCGACCAATTCGCCCGCCAAAACTTCGGGAAAACCAGGAATATCATAAATGGGCTTTTTGGGATATATCTCGGAACATTGGCCACCAGCTTGCGGCAGTGCATCTATCAAATGGCATTTCAATTGCAGGAGTCCGGCCTCAAAAACGGCAAAAAGCCCCGTTGGGCCCGCACCTATGATCAGTATATCTGTTTTAATCATTAAAATATCGGTTTGAAATCTAGGCAAAGCTATTACAACAAAAAATCAAAATTTATGACTTTTATCAGATAGGTCTACCCTATGTTCACGACTTCTTCGATTTGCGGGGCGTATTTTTTAATTGTCATTTCCACCCCACTCTTTAGGGTCATTTGGTTGACGGTACATCCGACACAAGCACCTTCTAACTTGACCTTGACAGAATTTTCATTATCAATGGAAACGAGCGAAATATCGCCCCCATCACTTTGCAGAAAAGGTCGGATTTCGTCCAAGGCCTTTTCTACGTTCAATCTTAGTTCTTCGGAAGTCATTGTTACCATAACTACTTCTTTTTAACGGCAGCGCATCCTGCCATTGTTGTTATTTTGATAGCCTCAGTAGGCGGTAGGTCTTTGTTACGTCGTACAACTTCTTGAACTACGTTTTTGGTCAGCTCTTCAAAAGCGGTTTCAACAGGAGTAGCCGTTTGCATGGCAGCGGGCCTTCCGATATCTCCGGCTTCACGGATGCTTTGAACTAACGGAATTTCTCCTAAAAAGGGAACTTTTAAATCTTCGGCCAAATGCTTGGCCCCTTCTTTACCAAAGATATAATATTTGTTCTCCGGAAGTTCGGCTGGAGTAAAATACGCCATATTCTCAACAATGCCCAAAACGGGCACATTTATGGATTCTTGTTGAAACATCGCTACCCCTTTTTTGGCATCGGCCAAGGCCACTTCTTGCGGTGTACTTACGATGACCGCTCCCGTAACGGGCATCGCCTGCATAATGCTCAAATGAATATCGCCTGTTCCTGGAGGTAAATCCAACAACATAAAATCGAGTTCGCCCCAATGGGCATCGAAAATCATCTGGTTCAAAGCTTTGGAGGCCATGGGACCTCTCCAGATAACCGCCTGATTGGGCTGGGTAAAAAATCCGATCGAGAGCATTTTGACTCCGTAACTCTCGACGGGTTTCATTTTCGACTTTCCGTTGACATTGACCGCCAAAGGTTTTTCGTTGGCCACATCGAACATAATGGGCATCGAGGGGCCGTAGATATCGGCATCCAAAAGTCCAACTTTAAAGCCCATTTTCGCCAAGGTAACCGCTAGATTCGCCGTTACAGTGGATTTTCCAACACCTCCTTTGCCAGAAGCTACGGCAATGATATTTTGGATTCCCGGGATGGGTTTCCCTTTGATTTCATTGACTTTGGCCTTTGCAGGCGCATCCACTTTGATGTTTATCTTGATCTTTGCCTTTTCATACACTTCCCGATGGATAATCTTCAAGATTTCCACCTCGGTCTTTTTACGGGCCTGAAGACTTGGATTGTTGATCGTAATATCGATTTCGACTTCATCGCCGAAAATCATTACATTTTTAACAGCCCCACTTTCGACCATGTTCTGGCCTTCGCCGGGGACGGTAATATGTTCTAATGCCCTTAAAACTTCCTTTTTTTCTAGCTTCATTATGTATACTCATTCTAAACAACAAAGATAGGACTTCGCCCTGAGACGGGGAAGCTATTGCATTGAAAATGAATATGGCATGATAGAGAAAACTTTGATGGAACAATCACAAAAACGTACATTCGGCCTAACCAATCAAAACTTGAGATCAATGCATAGTCCCAAAAGGAAAATATGGGCTCTTTTACTTTTTAGTATTGTCATTTTTTTGACAGGAGCCTGTAAAAAAGAAAAAAACAGTTTCTCAAAAGAAGATGTAAAAGGTGCCGAAAAATTGATCGGTATTGAGTTTTCCAAAAATAATATGGATACCCTATATCCGTATTTACAGGAAAATCGAGCGGGTTTCGATTCGTTGCGAAAATATCCTTTGGATAACGAAGTTTTTCCAGCGGTACGGTTTGATCCGTTGCCCAGAAATTTTGTTCCTCGGATCCAGGACGATTTTCCCGTTTGGGAAGTCCCTTCGGATGTGGAGTTACCGAAACAAACTTCCGCACTTGCCTTTTATACCATTACCCAATTGGCATCCTTGATAAAAAATAAAAAAATCACTTCTTTGGAACTGACCGAATTTTTCATTGAACGTATCAAAAAATATGATTCGGTGTTGCAATCGACCATTACCATCACAGAAGAATTGGCATTGAAACAGGCCAAAAAAATGGATCAAGAATTGGCCAATGGCAAGTACCGGGGCATCTTGCACGGAATACCCTACGGCGTAAAGGATCTGATGGCAGTTGAGGGTTATAAAACAACTTGGGGAGCAGAACCTTATAAAAATCAAGAACTTGCGGTAACGGCAACGGTCGTTGAAAAATTGCAAACAGCAGGAGGCGTTCTTATTGCGAAATTGGTCTCGGGATCTTTGGCAAGAGGCGATGTCTGGTTCGGAGGAAAAACCAAAAACCCGTGGGATGTGGAAGAAGGAGCGAGTGGTTCATCAGCGGGATCTGGGTCGGCGACTTCGGCAGGGCTTGTACCTTTTGCATTGGGAACGGAAACCTTGGGTTCGATTACTTCCCCGAGCACTAAAAACGGTATTACCGGATTGCGCCCAACCTACGGGAGGGTCAGTCGGCATGGCGTTATGCCTTTGAGCTGGTCGATGGACAAAGTAGGCCCTATGGCCCGGACGGTGGAGGATTGTGCCATCGTGTATAGCATCATTTTAGGGGAAGACCCAAAAGACCAAACTACTACAAACCTCGACTTTGGCTTCGACCCGAAAAAAGATTTCAAATCGCTGCGCGTCGCCTATCTGAAGGAAGATATTGAAAAGGATACTACCGAACACAAGGAGAATCTGAAAAAGGCGGTCGAGACTTTTAAGAACATCGGGGTCGACCTCACGGAAATAGAACTTCCTACTGCGATCCCGTTTAAAAGTTTCGACATTATTCTTCGTGCCGAGGCAGGTGCTTTTTTTGATGATTTGGTGCGGTCGGGAGCTGTTGATTCCATGGTTGAGCAAGACCAAAAATCACGGGCCAATTCGTTACGGCAATCCCGTTTTATTCCCGCGGTCGAATATATTCAGGCCAACAGGCATCGACAAGTACTCATCGAACAAATGCACGATGTGATAAAAGACTTTGATGTGATTATTTCCCCGACTTTCGGCAATAAGCAGTTGTTGATTACCAACCTTACGGGACACCCTGTTATTTCGGTGCCAACAGGTTTGGATGACGAAAAGCACCCTACCAGTATGACATTGGTTGGCAATCTCTACGACGAAGCGAGTATTTTATTATTGGCTAAAGCGTTTCAGGAAGCGACCGCGTTTGATGAGCTTCATCCGGAGGGGTATTAAGTGTTATCACTTGAAATAGTTGGTCGGAATTGTCCATTTGCCAAAATCCCCTAATTTTTTAAAAATTAGGGGATTTTAGGATATTTCGAACCTTTACATGTGTGTTTAAACCATTCGCCCATCCAACAAATTAATGATACGTTTGCCGTACTTGGCGTTGGTCTCTGAATGGGTCACTTGAATTATGGTTACGCCTTCATCGTTCAATTGCTTGAACAATTCCATGATTTCATCTCCTTGCTTGGAGTTTAGGTTTCCTGTCGGCTCATCGGCCAGAATCAGCTTAGGTTTGCCGATCAAGGCACGGGCAACGCCTACCAATTGTTGTTGACCACCACTCAATTGTGTCGGAAATAGATCCTTTTTCCCAACAATACTAAAACGATCCAACATATCGGCGACCATAGCCTTTCGCTCAGAACCGCTCATCTTTTTATACAAAAGGGGCATCTCTAAGTTTTCATAAACTGTCAGTTCATCTATCAAGTGGTATGCTTGAAAAACGAAACCTATATATTGTTTGTAAAGATTGGCTCGATGTTTTTCTTTTAATTGGTGTACGGGTTCGTCCAAAAAACTGTATTCCCCTTCATCAAAATTATCGAGCATGCCGATGACATTGAGCAAGGTCGATTTTCCTGAACCAGACGGTCCCATTACGGAAATAAATTCTCCTTCTTCGACTTCAAGATTGATGTCCTTTAAAAGGAAGACCCGTTGCCCGCCTTGTTGTACCCATTTGAAAATGTTGTTTAATTGTAATAACATGTTTTGTTTTTTTATAATTAGTGTTGTTATTCATCCCATAGGCTCTCCACAGGATTGGCTATGGCCGCCCGAAAGGTTTGTGATAAGACCGTACTTGAGCCAATTATGAACATAATCCCTATTCCTATTAGTATTATCCAAATACTAAAATCAACATGATATGAAAATTCTTCCAGCCAAATCGTATTCGCAAAATATGCCACTGGGACAGTAATCAAAATGGCGAATACAAATAACCATAGATATCCATTGGATAGTGACAATGCAATATTCCGGATTTTTGCACCGTGTACTTTTCGAATTCCAATTTCCTTTTTCTTTGATTCAGCCGTGAAGGCCGCCACACCTAAAAGTCCGAGTGAAGCAATTGTAATGGCCAAAAACGAGATAAACCCTAGAATATAAATAATATCCGTAAATATCGAATTGGTCGCTTTCAGTTCATCTTCATAAATGTCGTATTTAAAGGAATGTACTTTGTCCAACTTTTTCCATCTCTCTTCCATGAACGAAAGTAACGCATTGACATTCGATGCAGAATGAAAGCGCACGTTCATATAGGCAAATTCAGCAGGAAGATAGCGCATTAGCAGGGGTTCGTCTTTATCTGCCTCCGTCAACAAATCGAATATGAAGTTTTCGGTCAGGCCAATTACTTGCAATGCTTTTTTATCCTCGCCAATTAAAATAGTTTCTCCCACAATATTTTTTGGTTCTTCATAGCCCAATAATCTGGCAACCGCTTCATTGACAACGACCATAGTTTCTTCACTTTTTGGGACGGACCTCGGAAAGTTATCGCCCGCCAACAATTGCAGCTTTAAATTCGGAATAAAATTCTGGTCGACACCTATGATGCTGGCCGTTAATTCCGACTTTGACATTTTTGAAGTACTGACCTGCGTATTTCCACTATACCCTCCCGTACCGGGAATAAATGTACTGGCCGATATATTCTGAACAGCCGGATTTTGTTTGAACTCATTGGCCAAAGTCTCATATTCCATGCCCTGAAGTTTCACGTTGATGATATGGCCTTCATCAAAACCATATTCTTTATCGAGCAAGTAATTCAATTGAGAGAAAATCAAAAGTGTTGTAATGATAAAAAATAGGGAAGCACAAAATTGTGCGAGGACCAAGCCCTTTTTTAGTGAAAGACGTTTGCCTTTGCCAAGCTTTATCCCAGATGAATTTCGCAAGGTTATAATAGGTGTGAACGAGGAAAGAAATGAGGCGGGAAGTAATCCGGCCAAACATCCCACCAAAATACTGAAACCTACAAACAGCAAGAAAAGTACAACGTCTGGAGTTAGGTCCAAGATCAGAAACTGATTTATCCAAAGATCTAAAAAGACGGCACTCAAAATTTGAAGCATGCCAATGGCAAGCACCAAAGATATCAGTGAAATGAGAATGGACTCAATGATAAACTGAATAAAAACTTGGTATCGTGCTGCGCCCATCGTTTTTCTGACACCTATTTCTTTAGAGCGGGTCAGAGATCGTGCAAATGAAAGGTTTACATAATTAAAGCAGGCGGAAAACAGCACGACCAACCCCAAAAACGAAAGAAAATAAATTGCCTCAATGGGCATTCTCAAACTGATTGGATTCTGATGAATGGCCCCTGGCGTTATTTCAGAGAGTTGCTCAGTTGCAAAAGAAATGTTGATATCTTCATTGGCTGCATATCTTTCTTTTGAAATATCGGCAAGTATAGGAGCCAGATCCTTTTCGGTCTTACCTTCTTTCAACAGTATATAGAGATAACTATCAAAATAGCTGTTCCAATCATCAAAAACCGCTTCGCTTTTACCCTGTTTTATCAAAGCTGGTACCGTCGCCATAGAAACCAAAAATTCAAATTGTATGTGTGAAGGCAAGGCGGTATCGACAACACCTGTTACCGTAAAATCTCCAAGTAGGGTTTCCTCATTCTCGGTCGGAAGCAAATCGATATCAAGCGTATTCAATCCGATATCGTTCAATTTTACCGATTTGCCAATGGGGTTTTCACTCCCGAATAATTTTTCTGCGGATTCCTTTGTGAGCACTATGGAAAAAGGAGCTTCCAGCACATTTTCAATGTTTCCCCCAATCAATGGGAAGTCGAACAGTTTGAAGAAATTTTCATCTACATAACGGCCTGCCAACGGAATTCGACGATCCCCATATACCACATCCCCACCCACAAAACTGGATTTTACCCGAACGGCATCTTCAACCACATGTGGATATTCTTGCACCAAAGCCGAAGCGAGTGGCAAAGGCGTCGAGGCCCACGAACTCGCATCATCCATACTTAAAACACGAACGATCCGGTCTTGTTTTTCATGAAAATCATCGACCTTTTTTTGCCCGTATACCAACAGTATGATCAGCAAACAAGTCGCCATGCTTATCGATAGCCCGAAAATATTGATAAGCGAAAACATGCGGTGCTTGTAAATGTTTCGCAAGGCTACTTTTAGATAGTTTTTTAGCATATTAATTTCACTATTACTCCGTCCGCAAACTCTTTACCGGGTTCTGCATGGCGGCTTTGACAGTTCTACTCCCAACGGTTAAAATTGCTATGGTCATTGCCAATAAACCAGCGGCAGCAAAGAACCATGGGCCTAGATCTATTCTATAGGCATAAATATCAAGGAATTGTCTCAAAAAATACCAAGCAATCGGTGTAGCGATCAGAAATGAGATCAAGACCAATTTCAGAAAATCTTTGGTCAACAATACGGTAATCGAAGAAACGCTCGCCCCCAAAACTTTCCGCACCCCGATTTCTTTAGTGCGTTGGGCCACGATCAATAGTGACATGGCAAACAACCCTATACAGCTCAGGGCTATCGCGATGATCGAACCGCTAGTTATCATGGTTGCCATGGTTTTTTCCTTTCGGAAGGTATTATCGATATTCTCGTCTAAAAATGATCCTAAAAATTCGGCATTAGGCTCTATTTTTTTCCAGGCATTTTCTACGGCATCAAAAGAACGCGCCATATTAACTGGTGCCACCTTCACGAATGCATAAGACAGGCCCATATCCCTATCCAAGAAAAAAGTTAGGGGTTCTATGGCTTTTGAAATATCCTGAAAATTATAATCTTTTACTACACCTATCACTGGATAGTGAAGGCTATCGTTCATTGGAAGGAAGGCTGTCAAGGGATCTGATTCGCCAAGTTCCTTGGCCATACTTTCATTGATGATTATGCTTTCGGTGTCACCCGCGTAATTCTTATTAAATGACCGGCCTTGCACAAGTTCAAGACCTAAAGTCTCCAGGTAATCGTAATCGACCACTAAGCCATGGGTACGGACACCCCTACCTTTGTAATCGAAACCCCAAATACTCGTGGACTGGCTTCCATCTTTTCCCCTTCCCAGATTATTGTCGGAAGCGGTTACACCCAATATATCAGGATTCCCTGTAAGTTCTTCTCGCAGCAACTGAACCGCTTGATAAGGGTTCTTTTTACCATCTATGGGAAAGGAAATTACTTGTTCTTTATCGAATCCCAAATCTTTATTCCGCATATAATCTACTTGTCCCCAAAGTACCAAGGTCCCACTAATGAGCAAAATAGCAATCCCGAATTGAAAGACCATCAAAACATTGCGAACACGATTGCTTCCTGAGCTTTCCAGCTTTCCTTTTAAAGATTGAATAGTCCCCAAACGGCTTAACAACAATGCAGGATAGCCTCCCACGACCAGCGTTATCAAAAATGCGGCAATTAAAAATACTATAACGGCGGTAGGTGAGGTCAACATATCCAAAGAAATATTGGTACGGAACATTGTTTTAAAATTATCGATCAATAAGGAACTAAGAAGAATTCCGATTCCGACCGACGCTAAAAACACAAAGAGGCTTTCACTCCAAAATTGAAAAAATAAATGCTTTTTCTGTGCACCTAAGGTCTTTCGCATACCTATTTCCCTAAGACGTTGCGCACTTTTCGCAATACTCATATTGATGAAGTTTACACAAGCAATGAACAAAATTAGAAAGGCGACCCCCAATATTAGATAGGGAACGATTCTAATCACCTCAGCGTAGCCATTTCTGAAACTTGCAAAATGAACGTCTTTGATGGGTAATAATTTTATTTGGAGATATCGACCATCAGCGTCCGCCCTAGCCCCGTCACGTTTTAGGTCTTCAATACCCTCTTTGTAGTGTAAGTCAACAAAAGAACGTGTATTTTGTTCAAACTGTTGGACAGAAACCCCGATTTGCAATTGCGCAAAAACCTGAAGATATGAAGAATTCCAAGCTTCTATATTTTCGGCATAGCCCGCATGGTTTTCAAAGCGAATCGCCATTTCGAAATCCAGGCTGTTTTGAGTATCATGATTTCCTACTACAGCGGCAACTGTAAGAGGTTCTTCTTTTCCGTCGATAAGAATATTGACGGTTTGACCTACGGCCTCGGCACTGCCGAAAAGTTTGTTCGCAGTTTCCTCAGTAACGACCACCGACAACTTCTCTTCCAACGGATTGTTCTTATTTCCTTTTAATACTGGAAAAGAGAACATATCAAAAAAATCACTGTCGACCCATACCGCATCAAGGTTTATTTCTTTCTCGCCATACGTCGTCAAAGCCTCTTGCTCAAGAAAACGGGTGATTTTTTCCACCCCGGGCACTTCGGTCTGTAGGGCAGCTGCAAATGGGGCCGGCTTGGTTGTTCCCGCTTCTGGTCCCTTTGCTGTTTGCTGGGTTGAATATACTTGGTAGATTCGGTCTCCATTTTCATGAAAATTGTCATACGACATTTCAAAAAAAGCGGACATCGATAATAATATAGCTACACCGAAGGCCACCGAAAGACCGATAACATTTAACAAGGTAAAGGTCTTGTCTTTCATTAAATTTCTCCACCCGATTTTTAGATAGTTTTTTAGCATGGTTTAAGCATTTTATTTTTCATTCCCCAAGCGGGAATCTGTTTGATTATTTCTCTTTAATTAAGCATACATTCTTCCCTAAGCGCAAAAATCGGATTTTCCCTTGCCGCTTTTATCGATTGAAAGCTACAAGTTAGCATCGCGATCAAGAACGTAACAATACCTCCCATTAAAAACATCCATACGGAAAGTTCAATTCGATACGTAAAACCTTGCAACCATTGATTCATAAAATAATACACTATCGGAGACGATATTAAAAATGCCAAAGCGACCAGCCCGATATATTCCTTCACGAAAAAGGAAAAATTCTCCAAAAGTGAAGCGCCCAACACTTTTCGTATTCCTATTTCCTTTCTTTTTTTGAGCGACTACAAAAGACATCAATCCAAAAAGACCCAAACATCCTATTATAATGGCTAGTACCGAAAAAATACCAAAACCAATGAAAATCATATTTTCAACGGTATACTCCCTTTCGATGGCATCGTCCAAAAATTGGAGTTTATAGATGCTATTGCCAAAGGTTTCTTTCCAGTTTTTTTCGATGTTGGCCAAGGAAGTATACTTGGCATCGGCCAATTTTATGAAAGCATTATTTTGAAAATAGGTCCAGTTTAAAATGATACATGGGGATATTTCATACTGTAACGAATTGTTATGAAAGTCTTTTACGACGCCTACAATGATAGCTTGGCCTTCGTTGATCTGAATTTTTTCACCAATAGCTTCCTCAGGCTTCCATCCGTAAGATTTCAAAAATGTCTCGTTGACGATGAATTCGTCAAATTCTTCTTTGTTGGTCAAAAAGTTACGGCCTGCCAATAATTCCAGATTATAAAAATCCAAGTAATTGACATCTCCGATTTTCATTTCCGTATCCAAGGATTCCTCTTCCAACTGTTCAGGCAATCGGTGAGTGGTTCCCAATTGAAGTCCGTTGACTGCCATTGGAGGGCCGGAGCCGAAGGATACTTTGGAAATTCCTCCATCGGTCAAAAGCTTGTTCCGGTACACTTCCAACTTTTCTTGGTCGGGCGCTTCCGTTATAACGACCGCTTCCCTTTCAAAGCCTAACGAACTATTTTTTATATGGTCCATCTGAAACGCTAGAATGATGGCAGCAATGACGAAGAGTTGCACCATCACAAATTGGAAGGTGACCAATGATTTCCGTGTACTGAATTTTGTACCTTTCTGCACCTCGACCTTATTCTTTAGGGCCTGAACAGGTTTAAAGGCCGAAAGCACCATTGCAGGATAGACGGTAGCCAATAGAATAGTTATGCAAGCGGCCACGAAAATGAAAAAGATGTGTACCCATTTAAATTCCAACTGAAGATCAAGAACGGTCAAATTATTGTTCAAAAGCTGAACAAAAGTTTTTACAACAAATACAGATAGTACGGATGATAGCAAAATTAGTAGTCCATTCTCATAAATGAACCGTAACATCAATTGAAAACGGTTGCTGCCCATTACCTTTCTGACACCTACTTCCTTTAATCTTGAACGTGATCGTGCCGTAACCAGATTGACGAAATTCACAACCGCAATCAGTAAGATGAATAGGCCCACGGCCGCAGCGAGAGACAAAATATTTTTTGGTATTATGTAACCCCCGGACTTGGTCCGTACAGGGTTTCATTATGGATTTCTTTCAAAGGCTGTAATTGGTAAGAAATACGCTTATCGTCTTGTGTGTTCAAGTATTTTTTCTTCCAGTTATCGATTTTCGCTTCAAGCTTCTTACCTGCTTGGGGGTGGTTTAAAACCACAAACGTAGTACCTTGATAATTGCCTGACCAATTGGATGAAAAATACGTGTTGTTCACTTTAAAAAATTCATAAGGCACCAACATCTTGTATTGATGATCCGAATTTCCGGGCGGGTTCTCCACGACTCCGGTAATCGTAAGGGGGTCTTTACTTTGCAATAAAACCGTTTTTCCCAAAATGCTTTGATATGCTCCTTTACTAATACCAAAATATTTTTGTGCCAATATTTCGGTCAATACAACCGAATTCATCTCGTTCAAGGCCGTATTTTTATCTCCTGCTAGCCATTTTACATCAAATGTTTTTGGATAGTACGGGTCAACGAACAGAACTTGGGGCTCTTCAAAAAGATTTTCGTTACCAACATCATCTTGAACCTTAAACACTCTGCTTACAGGACCTGATATTTGCGTTACCAAATCAATTTCAGGAAAATCATTACGCAATGCTTCCGCCAATGGGTAGGCCGTCGTGTTCCAATATAGCGTCTCATTGGGGAAGTTCGTATGCTGAACTACTCTAAACGTTTCGGCAGACTTGCCATGATACGCATCAAAAGAAGATTCATATTGTACAAAAATGAGAATTGCGACACAAACACTGATACCCAATGTTAGCCCAAATATGTTGATGAATGAACTTGTTTTGTTCTTCCAAAGATTTCGCCACCCGATTTTTAGATAGTTTTTTAGCATAGCTGGGTATTTTTATTTTCAGTCCTGTCCTTCGTCTCCGCTCAGGATAAACTTCGACGGGAATCTGTTTATAATTGTTCTTTTTTATTCTCTAGACGGACCTCCCTCAATCCCTCCCAAGGAGGGAGGCTGCCTTAGGTCCATATTCAACATCGTATCTTAATTCGTGATCTTTCTCGTCTTTTAAATTTTAAGATTACTCATCCCTTAAGGCATTTACAGGATTCTTATTCGCCGCTCGTATCGCCTGACTACCCACGGTCAACATCGCAACGACCAAGGCCACGAGTCCGGCACCTACAAAATACCACAGCTGTAACGGAATGCGATAGGCAAAGCCCGATAGCCAATTGTTGGCTAACAAATAGGCTATTGGCAGGGCAATCAAAATCGATATCAAAACCAATTTTGCAAATTCACTGGAGAGCATAACAGTTACCTGCGTAGCACTTTGACCCAATACCTTTCGTATGCTGATTTCCTTTTTTCGTCGTTGGGTGGTGAAAATCGCAAGTCCGAATAGGCCTAGACAGGAAATTATAATGGCAAGCCCGGCAAAATATTTTGATAGGATCGCCACCCGCCTTTCAGATTCATATAATGCTTGGTAACTTTCATCCAAAAAATGAAAATCGAAAGGCATCCCTTTTATGAAATAATTTCCATACGCCTCTTTTACGCGTTCTATTGTTGCCGTCTCGCTACCCGGCTCCATTCTGACCATAAAGTTGGAAGCCCAATTATTGTTATCTAACTGCATAAAAACGGGCATCACTTTGTTGTACATTTTGTCGATATTAAAATCTTTGACCACCCCGATGATTTCCTTATCCTCGCCCCATAGCGATATTACTTTTCCGATGGGATTCTTCATGTCCATCTGTTTGATCGCCGCTTCGTTGAAAATAATTTTTGCGCTATCGGCCTTAAATTCTCTGGAAAACAATCTTCCTTCCTTGAGTTGCATCTGTGTAGTTTCGATAAAATCGTAACCTCCGGATATTTGGGCAAACTGCGCATTTTGTTCCTGATTTTTTCCGGGCCAATTCACTCCTGTGGTGGTGCCGAAATCGGCCATCATGGTATGTTTGAAATTCGATGCATTGACAACGCCTGGTGTATTTTTTAAGATCTGCAAAAAGCTCTCTATCTGTTCATCGGTCATTCCGCCGTCATCATCCGATTTGTTCATATTTGACTCCAAGACTCCCGAAGAAAACCAAATAACATGTTCTTTATTGAAACCTAGATTTTTATGCTGAATATAGTCCATCTGTTTGTACACGATAAAGACCGATGCAATTAGAACTACCGAAGTAACGAATTGAAATACGACCAGACTTTTTCGAATAAAATGTCCTCCACTTTTTTTAGATAATCGCCCTTTTAAGCCATTGAGAACAGAGAGGCCCGAAAGGTATATTGCGGGATAAACACCAGCGAAAATCCCAGTAAACAATGTAATTAAAAGTAATCCTGAAAGTAGTTCAGGAGTAAAGTTTAAGGTCAGCTCCTTACCTGAAATCACATTGAATTGAGGCAATAATAGCGCAACGATCAATAGGGCCACGCCCATAGCGATACAAGCGGTCACGATAGATTCTAAAGTAAATTGTGACATGAGGCTTTTTCTTTGTGCCCCTACCGATTTCTTTACGCCGATTTCCTTGATTCTAGTGGATGCTTTCGCTGTTGCCATATTTACAAAATTGACACAGGCGATAATCAAAATCAACAACGCAATTATCGAAAATAACCTCAGGTATTGTATTCTTCCCCCGGAGACCACTCCATTTTCATAGTTTCCGTATAAATAACGTTCAGAATAGACTTGGGCTAACAGGGTTTCGGGAACATTTTTATCCTTGGTCTGTAAAAAAATCTTGATTTTAGTATTAAAGGATGTTAACGAAACTCCAGATTTTAAAACGGCATAGGTCATCAAATCGCTATTGTTCCATTCCGTCAAATCGTCATTTTCGGCCAAAAAGATTTCCATATTGAAAATAGCATCGAATTGTGCTGTGGAATTTTTCGGAAGCGTTTTGAAAACACCTGAAACAGTATACGTGCCTCCATATTCATCATGAATCCATTCCACCGTTTTACCCATAGCATCCGTAGTCTGAAATAGTTTTTTTGCCATTTCTTCGGAAATAACCACCCCATTGGTATTCGCTAAAACCTGATCAGGACTTCCATAGAGTAAGGGATACGAAAAAACGGAAAAAAGTTTTTACTGGCAAATTGATTGGTCGCACTGAAAAAGGTATCCCCGCCATCTGAAAGTAGAAATTTCTCTCCTTCGAACCAAGAATCGTCCACAACCGAGACAGTCTGTTCCACTTCGGGAAATTCATTGGCAAGGGCCTCTGCCAACGGGCCTTGGGTCACATCATCGGTTTCGATACCATTAGGAGTCGGTAAATTTTCTAAAATCTGTACCAATCGATCTCCTTTTTCATGGAAAGTGTTGACGCTCATCTCGTCCATCACCCAAATCGTTATGAACAAGGCACATGCCAGCCCTGTAGACATGCCGATAGTATTTATCAAAAAAGTGCTTTTATGCTTTTTGATGTTCCTGAAGAAAAGTAAGATGTTGTGTTTTAACATGATTTCTAGTTTTTCATTAATCACATATTTTATTCGTCCCTTAGAGCATTTACAGGGTTTCTATTCGCTGCCCTTATCGCCTGACTCCCCACGGTCAACATAGCAACCAAAAGTGCTATTAAACCAGTACCAGCGAAATACCAAAAGTTTAGGGATATCTTATACGCAAAACCAGAAAGCCAATTATTTGTAAGTAAATAAGCAATCGGTAGTCCGATGAAAATGGAAACCAGCACCAATTTTACGAACTCACTGGTAAGCATCATCATGACCTGTCTGGCATTTTGACCCAATACTTTTCGTATGCTTATTTCTTTTTTTCTCCGCTCCGCAGTAAAAATGGCCAGCCCGAAGAGGCCTAGACAAGAAATTATTATTGCCAGGCCCGCAAAATATTTTGACAAGGTTGCTACCCTATTTTCTGCAGCATACAATAGCTGAAAGTCTTCATCCAAAAATTTATATTCAAACGGAAAACCGGGATTATAACTTTCGTAGAATTTGCCAACCTCGCCCAAGGTTTCCTTCAGGTTTTCATTTTCAAGTTTGACCATTACGGTATGAAGCCGATCTGGTTGCAAGAACATAAATGTGGGTGCCAATGGGTCTCGAAGTGAATTCAGGTGAAAGTTTTTGACAACTCCGGCTATTTCGCGCTCTTCGCCCCACAATCGTACTATGGACCCAACTGGATTCTCTAGGCCCATTACCTCTATTGCAGCCTCGTTAAATATTATTTTTGTACTATCGGATCCAAACTCCCTTGAAAATGTTCTGCCCTCGGCCATTTCCATATTCAATACTTCCATCAAATCATAATCCGACACCAAATATCGCATGCCCAGTTCAACGCCCTCTTCCTTTCCGCTCCAATAGAGATCTGAGGTATTTCCGTTCCCACCAAAAATTCCTGACGAGGCCCGTGAAACTTCCTTTACCCCAGTAATATTTTTTACTTCGGAAATAAACGTTTTGGCATTGGTCTTTAATTTACCGTCCATGGTAAAATAGATGACATTTTCCCTGTCAAAACCCTGACTCTTATTTTGCATCAGGTCGACTTGTTGATAGACCACAAGTACCCCTACAATGAAAATTACCGATAGCGCAAATTGAAACACGACCAGCCCTTTTCTTATCATGAATTCGCCAAAGCCCGTCTTGAGCTTTCCAGATAGCGCATTGATAGTCTTGAATTTCGAAATATAAAATGCGGGATAAATACCTGCCACAAAACCTGTAATAATCACTATCAGTAGCGAAAACGATATGATTTCGGTATTCAAGTGAAACTCCATCTCTTTTCCGGTAATTTGATTGAAAGCCGGGAGCAGTAAAATGGTCAGTACTACGGCAACCAAAAATGAAAAGGCCACTAGTAGGGTAGATTCCCCCAAGAACTGCGTCACAAGTGATTTTCGTTTAATGCCGAGTGCTTTTCTTACCCCAACTTCTTTCATTCGCAACGAGGCGTGTGCCGTTGAAAGATTCATAAAATTGATGCAGGCAATTACCAATATAAAGAACCCGATGATCGCGAACAATTTCACATAATCGATTCGCCCGCCGACCTGTAAACCGTTTTCATAAGTGCCATACAAATACCTTTCGGAATAAGGTGTTGAAAACAGTGTTGTTGTTTCATCTCCTTCATGTATTTCCAGAACATTCTTGATTTTTTTGTTGAAGGCCGAGATATTCGTTCCATGCTTTAACAACAAAAAGGTGCTGGCAAAAGAGAAACTCCAATCTTCATAAAAGAACGGGTAATGTTCAAAAAGCAAATCAAAGGGCAGTACAAAGTCGAACTGCATGGTAGATTCTACAGGAATATTTTCAAAAACGCCCGATACCTGATATTTCTCGGTCGTATTTAACGTAATGGATTGACCCAAACCTTTTTCGGCCGAACCAAACAATTTTTTTGCCAATTTTTCGGAAATTAGTATCCCGGTCATACCGGAAAGCACATCGTCTTTGGCGCCATAAAGTATTGGAAAACTAAATACATCAAAGAACCCTGCGTCGGCATATAATCCACGACCATTGATGGCGTTGTTGCCATAGGTCAACGTACTTTTCTGTACGCCGTTCACAGTTCGAACCGCTTTATCGATTTCAGGGAAGTTCTCTTTTAGAACAGGAGCCAATAAAGTAGAATTATTGGAAAGAACATTAATCTGATCCCCTGAATCATGTTTTAACATGGTTTGAACAAGACGATCCCTGTTCTCATGGAATTTATCAACTTTCAATTCATCGCTTGTCCATAGATAAACCAATAGCACACAAGTAAGGCCGCTTATCAGGCCAATCGAGTTGATCAAAAAGGTGAGTTTTGATTTTTTAATCCTTCTAAAGAATAAAATGAGCCTTTGTTTTAACATGATTTCTAATCTTTAGATACTTCCCCAGATCCTGAGATCTTGTTGTTTATTTTATTAGGATTACCCCGATATCGAACATCACCAGAACCTGACACCCTAGTGGTAAGGGTTTCTTTGGGAGATACATTGACATCGGATGAACCCGAAGAACGCACCTCCACTTTATCTACATTCAGGTCAAAGGCATTTACATTAGAAGAACCCGAGGAGGTCACATCGATATGTTCGGCGGAACCGCTTAGTTTAACATCACTTGAACCGGAAGTGATAACCGTAATCGATTTTGCATTAAGGTTCAATTCAGCCTTTCGTGATCCTGAGGTTTGGACTTTAAAATTATTCGCCTCTAGCGTTTTCGTACTATTCAATTGGCCCGCACCGGAAAGTCGCACCGCATCAATTTTTTCAACGGGAATGGTTATGTAGACATCCTCACCACGCGATGGGCTCATGTTCATCTTGTCTCTCGATTTGATGGTCAATACACCGCCTTTTACTTCGGTCTCGATATACTCCAAAAGGTTCTCTTCTCCCTTGATAACAATATTGCCTTCGTTACCTTCCACCAGTTCGACTTCATAAAAGCCGCCTACACGTAACGCATCATAATCGCCTGTGGTTCTTTCAATGGTTACTACGTTGCCATTGCCCTTGATTTTGCGTTGGGCGTGTATAACCGTAATGCTAAATAATAGTACTAAACTAAGTGCTGTTGCTTTTTTCATTTCTCTCGGTTTTTAGTTGATGTTCTTTTCTAATTCTCTTCTCTTTTGGCTCCCCTATTCAGACGAAGAGGGGAAATTCAGCTTTGCTGAATGGGGAGTTTGACCCGCGAACTTGCTCATATACTATTTGGTTAAGGTACATTAACCCTATGGCTTGGGCTTTCAAACCCTCCGTCTTCCCGCTTTGCGGAATTCCACCTCCCTTCGCACTTCGGCTGCGCTCAGCACAGGTCTGAAGGGAGGAGCTTTTTTTACTCATCCCGTAAGGCCTCCACCGGGTTTGCAACGGCCGCCCTAAAACTTTGCCAGCTTACGGTCAACAAGGCGATTACCAGAGCCGAAATTCCCGCCAATGCGAATATCCACCAACTCATGGTGGTTTTATAGGCAAAACCTTCGAGCCATTTACTCATGGCGTACCATGAAATGGGTACGGCGATGATGAATGCCAGACCGACCCATTTGACAAAATCTTTGTTTAACAAGGTCAAAACTTGCCCAATCGTTGCACCGTTGACTTTTCGGATTCCGATTTCTTTTTTTCTTTGGAGGATGGTGTACGAGGTAAGGCCGAACAGACCCATCGAGGCAATTAATATTGCAAGGATTGTAAATACTTGAAAAGCTATTCCGAAAGCCTTATCCTCTTTATACTGTGCTTCGAACTTTTGGTCTAGAAAGGTATAATTGAACGTAAATTCAGGAAGTATTTCTTTCCATTTGCCTTCGATTTGAGCAATTGCCGCATTCAAGCCTTTGGTAGACAAAGCACTTTTGTCCAGTTTTACCAATAGATTTCTTCGAGAGTTTGCGTAACGCACAATAATAGGCTCTATAGCCGTCTTGAGGCCAAAATGATGATAATTTTTCAGTACTCCTGCAATGAGCCAATCCTCTCCAAAAAATTTTACGGTTTTCCCTACTACCCCCTCCATATTGACGATGCCCATGTGCTTCGCAAGCTGCTCATTAATTACGATACTGTTAGCTTGACCTTTCGTATTTTCTAGAAAAGGCCCTCCTGCAACGAATTCCATACCCATCACTTGAAAATATTCTGGGCCGGTAGCATAATTATACCATATTCTGGAATCGTCCCTCCTGCCATCGGGAAAAGTAATTCCAACATTAGAACCTAAGTTGTGGTAGGCATCGCCCGGATAGGTTTGTGCCAGTTCCGTACTGCTTATAAAAGGAAGATTCCGCAACTCGTTTTTTAGCGTTTTAAAATCTTTCCATATTAGAGAATCCGATGCATTTCCTGTTTCGTTTCCGCTTAATGCCAATACTTGATTTAGTTCTGCTCCGATAGGCTGCTCTTGCAAGAAATTAATTTGCTTGGTAACCACGATCGTACCTATCAATAAAATGATGGTTGCCAAAAATTGGCCTATGATGAGTGCCTTTCTAATATTCAGTCCGGAAGGCGAAGTGCTGATTTTACCTTTTAAGGCCTTCGCAGGGGTGTAATTGCTCAAAACGATAGCAGGGTAAATTCCAGATAGCAGCGTACCAAGCAGAATAAAGCTCAAGAGGAATAAAACGTTTCCGAAACTGGAAAAATCCAAGGCCAATTCTTTCCTCACATAATTATTGAAGATCGGCAGTAGTATTAACACTAGAAACATCGCTACTGTTATGGCTATCAAATTCAAGAGTAATGACTCTAAAAGGGACTGTACTATGATTTGTGGCCGCTGCGCCCCTGCGACCTTACGGATTCCTGTTTCCTTGGCACGCTCTAAAGACTTAGTGGTCGAAAGGTTTATATAGTTCAGCCAAGAAAGCACTATGATAATAAAGGCAATCGCCATTAGAAAACCAACCCTGCTTCCACTGCCATTGGCCTCTACTTCATAGGGTTTGTCGGAATACAGATGAATGTCTTCCAAAGGTTCTATGTTATGCCTTTCAAAAGGCAATGCTTCCACTTTGAAATCCATGATTTTTTTCTTCAGGATATCGGCATCAGCGTTTTCATCAATTTGAATATAGGTAAAGAAAGTGTTGCCATTCCAGTTAAACTCTTTCGGCTCTCCGTAGTCGTCCCAAGTGAGAAAAGTATTGAAGGAAATCAAAAAGTCATTTTTTATGTGGGTGTTCTTTGGGGTATCCCTTAATATCCCATTAACAGTAAACAAGGTATTTCCACCATAATTAACGGGCAAAGACTTCCCCATGGGGTCTTGGTCTCCAAAAATTTTTCTAGCCAATGATTCGGTCAATAAAATGGTAAACGGTTCTTTTAAAACAGTATTTATATCTCCTTTGACCAGTTGGTACTTTAAGACCTCAAAAACGGATGGGTCCGCCAAGGCACCTTTCTCACCTTCGATGAAGGCATTTTCAGGTTTAAAAATGATATCCGTAATATGATAAAATCTCGCATATTCCTTAATCTCCGGAAACGCTTCCTTAAGTGTCGGCCCACTTAAATTATAGGTTTGCGCATCTCCGGGAACGAACACGCCGTCCTCGGTATAATCCATGTAAACACGAAATACATTCTGCGACCCCTCAAACGTATCATAGCTCTTTTCATAATTCACGTAAAGCATTATTAATACAAATGATGCTATGCCAATGGAAAGTCCAGCGATATTGATAAAAGAGTATAGCTTGTTTTTTAGTAGATACCTTGTGGCGATTTTTAGGAATAGTTTGTACATGTATTCTCGTTTTAATTCAATACTTCATTTTTCATTCAACTTTTTACACCTCCCCCAGTCCACCCCTTTCTAGGAGGGAAGCCAAATATTTACTCATCCCTCAACGCCTCCACCGGGTTCGCTACCGCAGCCCTAAAACTCTGCCAGCTTACCGTGAGCAATGCTATACCCAGTGCGGTGATTCCGGCCAGGGCGAATATCCACCAGCTCATAGTGGTTTTATAGGCAAAACCTTCGAGCCATTTGTTCATGGCGTACCACGAAATGGGTACGGCGATGATAAATGCGAGACCGACCCACTTTACAAAGTCTCTGTTCAAAAGAGAAAGGATTTGCCTGATCGTTGCGCCGTTGACCTTTCGTATGCTTATTTCTTTCTTGCGTTGCTGCATATAAAAAGTAGACATTGCCAAAATGCCCATTGCGGAAATGATGAAAGATAAAAGTGTAAAATACCCAATGACCTTTCCGGTACGTTCATCTTTTTCATACCATTGATTGATGGTATCATCCACAAACGTGAGTTCAAATTCGGTATCGTCGATCAATGTTTTGTAAACAGCTTTGATTTTGTCGGCCGTACCGAAAATATCGGATCCATTAACTTTAATGAATATATCGTCAACGTTTGAATCTGCATGTTCCTGACGGATCATTAAGGGGCCTATTTTATCACGTAACTCTTTAAAATTAAAATCATCGACAACACCCAAAATGGATTTTTCCTCTTCCTCCATCTTAAAGGAGACAGGGTCAACACCTAGCTCCAGTTCCTTAATGGCAGCTTCATTGAGGTACATTCCATATTCTGAATAGGCCACCTCAGTAGGCTTCATTTTGATATTAAATACATTGAAAAAGGAGGAGTCCACAACAAACTCCTGAAAACTTATGGATCTACCGCTACTTTCAAAAGTTTGGTTGCTTCCACCGCTCAGGGGACTTTGCCATGTCAACGAAACATCTTCTACTTCCGGAATTTTCAAAAGAGAATTTTTAATCAACCCTTTTTGTTCTTTGTTTCCCAAATATTCCAGATGGACGATATTGTCCTTTTGAAAACCTAGATCTTTATTCCGTAGAAAATCGGTCTGTTTCAGAATTATCCAGCTACAGGCCAAGAGGGCAATGGCGACAGTATATTGAAAGGTGATAAAGGCTTTTCCATAAACACTTTTTACTTTGGTACGAAAAGTACCTTTGACCACCTCTATAGGTTTGAAAGCAGCAATCTTCAAGGCTGGCAAAATACCGGAAAGCATACCGATCAATCCAAAAGCCCGATCAATACCAGTATGTTTGCAAAAGTTATTTTTTCAATTAGATTTAGTTGTGTACTCAACAACGAATCGAATATCGGTTCTATAAGTTTTGCCAACACCAGTGCCAATATAACTGCCGCCATACAAAGCCAAATTGATTCTCGAATAAACTGAAGGAACAATTGTTTTTTTGAACCGCCAAGCAGTTTTTTGATGGCGACTTCCTTGCCGCGAAAGGTAGCCTGCGCAATAGTCAGGTTGACATAGTTGCCAATGGCAAGCAACAAAATGAGGAGTACAATTACGGATAATACGGTAATCAGCGTTTTACTATTGCTTTTGGTACCATTCCCTATTTTTTCACTGAAATAGAGGTCTTTTAGCGGGGTAAACTCGACTATATTGGCCCATCCTTCTTGATAAATCCAGTAGTCTTTTTTGAATTTATCCAATATCGAAGAAGCCTTTGACGGAAGGTCGGTATTTTCTTTAGCAAGTAAATAAATGGAAAGAGAGGCAAAACCATATTCTTCCATAATATTTTCAAAGCCCCATAGTTCTTTGAAGGCCTTCATATTGAACAAAGCATCTTGTGGAACAAAATGTGTGTTTTCCGGGAAGTCTTCCATAACACCGGTTACCAAATACTTATGGTCGGTGTTCATGAAAACCGATTTACCGACCGCCTCGATCGTACCGAACAATTTAATGGCCATGGATCTTGACAATACAATACCGTTGGCGGTTTTCAGTACTTCTTCGGGTTTCCCTTTTAAAAGTGGAAAGGAAAATATCTCGAAGAATGATGCATCAACACCTAAATAACTGATTTTTAATTTTTGTCCGTCAGCGAAATGTACCCTGCCATCGCCTTCCAAAGTTCTCGTAAAATCCTCGATTTCAGGAATGCTGTTTTTAAGGTCTACCGCTATAGGCGGCGAAAAGTCGACCGACTCATTTTCAATTCGGTAAATCCTATCCTTGTTTGCATGAAAACTATCAACGGATGTTTCATTGCTGATATAAACGCTCAACAGTAAAATGAACGTTAGCGAAATGGCGAAACCCAACACCGTAACTACAGTGTAGAGTTTGTTTTTTGAAAGGTGTCTTAAGTATGATTTTAAGGCGTTCATTTTCGAGATATTTAATCACTCACTCCGTTCGCAAACTTTTTACCGGGTTTGCATTTGCTTTGGCAATCGTTCGAATACTCATGATAATCAAAGAAATAACCAACATCGCTACACCACTCACCACAAACACCCACCAACTCAATTCGGTTTTATAGGCAAAATCTTGTAGCCAATTATTGAGTCCGTACCATGCGATGGGGGCGGCGATGATAAAGGCTATGCCGACCAAAATCAAGAATTCTTTACAAAGCAAAAGGTTCAATTGCGCTAATGAGGCGCCCAATACTTTACGGATACCAATTTCCCTGGTGCGACGTTCGGTGGTATGGATGACCAAGCCCAAAAGCCCGAGACAGCTGATCAGAATGGCCAAACCCGTTGCCCATTTTAATAGGACAGCGGTTTTACTTTCTTGTTCATAAAACCGTTCTATGGTGTCGTCCATAAATTTTGGGTCAAAATCGAAGTCGGGATACACTTTATCCCAAGCTGCTTCAACTTTCGCTATATTTTGTGTCCATTGACCAGAACTGTCAGTGTCAAACGAAAGATGAAGTGTATTGAACTGGGCATATTCATTTCGGTTCCAGTCACCGACCAATGCCATAGGTTCAATGCCCGTTCGCAACGAACGTTGATAAAAATCTTCTATAACGCCCACAATCGGGTAGGCATCCTTCCCTTCCCCTAAAATCTTGCCGACCGCCTCTTGTGGCGTTTTGAAACCTAGTTGGCGCATAAATGTTCTATTGATTACGTATTCACGAATCGTATCATTCAATGGCATACGACCAGCCAGTAGTTTCAACTTATATAATTTCAAATAATCAGAATCTCCAAAGAGCAACTGGAGATCAGATCGAACCTCTTTTTCTCCATCTTTGTATGCAACCCCCATTGAGTTCCAACTTCTAGAGGCCGGTGGATTGCCCCCTAAAGTAGTTTCCTTAATATGTGGAATTGCCTTTACTTCATTCATAAACCGAAGTTTTTTATCCATCGAACGGTCATTGTAAGGTGTTCTTACATAGGCGATGACATCGGTTTTAAAGCCCATATCTTTGGTCATCAGAAAATGAATTTGCTTGCCAACCAATAGCGTAGCTATGATAAAAATCTGGGCTATGGTAAATTGAAAAACAGTCAAATACTTGCGAAGGGAACCTTTGTCACGGTTCGGTAAAATTTGATTCTTTAATACAGATACAGGTTTGAAACGTGAAAGCACCAGGGCCGGATAAAAACCTGACAATAAAGTCAATACCAATAATAGAACAAGAGTCCCAAAAATCAGCGCGGGATTTTTGAAGAGTTCAAAATCGACCCCTTTGGGCATAAAATCCACAAACAATCGTAGTAACCAAGAAGAAAGGAAAAGCGATATAGTCGCAGCGGTCAAGGTTAAAATCAAGGTCTCACCCAAAAATTGGTAAATCAATTGTTTCCTAGAACTACCAAGTGTTTTTCTGATGCCGATTTCCTTCGCGCGTTGGGTCGCTTGTGCCGTATTCAGATTTATAAAGTTGATACAGCCTAAAAGCAACAAAAACAAGGCAACAAAGGCCAGACTCATCAGAACGGATTTACTCGCTTGGTCCCTACTGTAATCAAAGGTGCCGTATTTAGGATTAAAATGTATATCGGTCAAAGGTTGTAAATAAAATTCCCGGGTTTGTCCGAATGCTACCATTTCGCCATCTTCATGTTCTTTGACCACTGCTGCTAGTTGTTCTTTAATGGAGGTTTTATCAGCTTTTTCATCCAACTTGACAAACAATTGTGAGCTACTGTTGGTACTATTCCAACCATCATCGCCCAAATTATTCTTAAGTCCCTCCTTGCCGAGTGTCTTTACCGAAATGAATTCCTCAAAAACAAGGTCACTTCTCTTTTCAAAATTCCTTACAACACCCGCAACACTTATTGATAGCGTATCATTATATATCAAGGTCTTGCCTATAACCTCATTGGCGGATAGGTTCGGAAAATAGATTTCCGCCCTGTTTTTAGTTAAAACCACTTCGTTCGGTCTTGAAAGGGCGCTTTTGGCATCACCGGCCAACCAATCATATCGAAACAATTGAAAATATGCATCACTGGTATAGATAGCATTTTTGGAATCTCTGAACACTTTTTCCGTAGCCCTGTTCTCTACACGATACGGTGCATTCGTATATATCGGACTTACCGTTTTAACTCCGGTCACTTTCTCTTTTAGTGCTTGAGCCAAAGGAACCGGCACGCCAGGATTATAAAACTCACCTTGCGGAGACGAAAAAGCAGTTGTAACCCGATAAATCCGATCTCCATCGGAATGAAACTTATCGAAGGTCATGTCAAAATAAATCATCGCGCCGATGACAAAGGCAGAACTTAGGCCTATCGAAAGGCCAATAATGTTTATCAAGGAAAACGCCTTGTTTTTCCAGATATTTCGGAATGCTATTTTTAGATAGTTTTTTAGCATGGTTTTATTTTTTTCTGTCCGTTCGAGCCTGCCTTCGTCGGCAGACAGGCGCAGTCGAGAACTACTGACCTCTCGACTGCGCTCGAGGGGACAGATTGTTTCAATTCATCATTCCGTACGTAAACTTTTAACCGGGTTCGCCAAAGCCGCTTTTATGGCTTGAAAACTGACCGTAAAGAGAGCTATCGCCAGCGCGGAGAAACCTGCGATGACAAAGACGGGCCACCCTATCTCAATACGATAGGCAAAGGCCTCAAGCCAGTTCTGCATTAGAAAATAAGCTAAAGGGAAGGCGATGATCAAGGCCAGCCCAACCAATTTCAAAAAGTCTTTAGACAACATTTGGGTAATACCCAAAACGGTAGCGCCCAACACTTTTCGTACGCCGATTTCCTTTTTACGCTGTTCTGCCATAAAGGCGGCAAGTCCGAATAATCCAAGGCAGGCAACGAAAATGGCGAGGCCACAGAAAATGAGTCCGATAGTGGCGGCCTTCTGTTCCCGTGCGTACAGCGTCTCCATTTTTTTGTCCAAAAAGGTGTATTCAAAAGCGGAATCGGGTACAACTTTTTGAAAAATACTTTCCAATTCGCCCAGCGTATTCGAGAGTGCGCCACTATTCAAGCGCACTAAAAGATATGATTTCGGTTCTCGATCGCTATTGTGAAACGCGTAGGCCCCGATCGGCCGGTGCAGCGATTCAAAATTAAAATCGTCGACTACACCTCTGATGTAGGCATTGTTGCCCAACCACATATTCACTTTTTTACCAATGGCCTCATCAGCACTCAAGCCCAGATAATCAATGGCCTTTTTATTGAGTACCACGTCGACCAAGGTATCTCCCTCTTGTTTGAAAGCGGGCAACGGTTTTCCGGCCAACAATTTCAATTTAAGTACATTGGTAATACTGCCATCGGAAACATTGGTCTGAATGTTAAGCCCTTGTTCATCATTCTCATCTTTAAAAATGGAACGTCCGCTGACATCCAATCCCGGGAAGCCTTGGGCCATACCTACTTCAGATACCGTGGTCAAAGCTTTGAATTCTTGTAGCAGGGCTTCTTCGTTGGCGTCGTTATTGATACCCCCCGTGGCGATAGCGATTACATTTTCAGGATTATAGCCCAGATTTTTATCCTGCATATATCGTATTTGTTGGTATACCACCAATACCCCAACGATCAAAATGACCGATGCGGCAAACTGTAACACCACAAGGCCTTTTCGTACAACTCCATTGCCACCACTGGTGGCTTTGTTCTTTAAAATGGTATTCGGCGAAAAACCGGAAAGATAAAATGCGGGATACGATCCGGAAACCAAAGTCGTCAATGCCCAAAACAACAGTAGACCGATTATGAATTCAAAACTGAATAACGATTCCAATTGCAGGTCGCTTAGTGTAAGTGCATTGAAAATGGGCATTAACACAACGGCCATCAACATTCCGATACCCAATGCGATCAGGGTAATAAAACCGGTTTCGGCATAAAATCGCCCAATCAGATTCGATACCGTAGCTCCCAACGTCTTATTGATACCCACATCTTTTGCTCTTTTTTGAGAACGGGCGGTCATAAGGTTCATATAGTTCACACAGGCGATCAGCAGTATCAGGACGGCAAGAAACGATAGGTTTCGAATTTCTTTGATATCCCCGATTCGAGATGTGTAACTATTAAAATAGTTCGCGGAATACAGATGAACTCTTTCCAAAGGTTGTACCGATAGGGAAAACCATTGACCTTCCTTATCCACATTTTTGTCCAACACCTGTTGCAACTGTTTTTCGGTGGATGCCATCGTTGCATTTTCGTTCAGTAACAAATAGGTCTCGAAACTTGAATTGCCCCAACTCGGTTCTTTGGCAAAACCCCTCGTAGTGAACGAAGCGATAAGGTTTGCATCTAAAGTACTGTTGGACGGGAAATCTTTATAGACCGCGGTTACTTCCAATTCATGCCTGTTATCGACCATGATGCTCTTGCCCATGGGATCGGCATCCCCAAAATACTTTTTGGCGGTACTTTCAGAAACAGCGACGGTATTCGGTCGTTGTAGGGTTTTTTCAGCATCGCCCTTGACCATTTCTATACCGAAAATGGTAAAGAGTTCAGGGTCGCACCAAAAGAGTCTGTTTTCAGTGAAATTGGAGTTATCGACGTTGATAAAAGCTGATTGACCAAAACCATGTTGAAGCATGCGAGCAGCATATTTTACATCTGGCGCATCGTTTTTCAAAGCTGGGGCCAAGGCGGCCGGAGCGGTCGCCCATACCTCGCTATTGAACATATCATCATCGGTATTGACCAATACGCGATAGATATCGTTCTTTTTAGTGTATTGATCATCAAAACCAAGTTCGAAATTTATGAAAGCGAACAAAAGAATGGCGATGGTCAGCCCAATGGATAAGCCTAAAATGTTGAGCACTGAAAACATACGGTCCGTTTTCAGGTTTCGCCAGGCGATTTTAATGTGGTTTTTCAGCATGTTATTCTATTTTAAGTATCTCTTACCCCTTTCACGTGATAAAAAGAGACGATTTTCATGCCATACATTCAATCATTTCATTGTCAATGACTTACAACAAAACTCCTTGAAAAAGTATCCTTTGAGTGTCTAAATTTTTGACAATGGATGTACAATATATTTACATACCCCAGAGGCTTGAATCGGTCATTCGGTACGCAAGCTTTTTACCGGGTTCACCACCGCCGCCTTGATGCTCTGATAGCTTACCGTAATTATAGCGATACCGATCGCCAATACCGCCGCTAAAGCGAACACCCACCAAGGGATGTCGATGCGATACGAGAAATCTTCAAGCCATTTGTTCATGGCGAACCAACCAATGGGCAGCGAAATAATAATTGCGATACCTACCATTTTTAAAAAGTCGGTCGTCAAGCGATAGGTGATTTGGCTGACACTAGCCCCGAGTACTTTTCGTATGCCGATTTCTTTGGTGCGCTTTTGGGCGTTGAATGCGGCCAAACCAAATAGACCTAGACAGGCAATCAAAATCGATAGAAATGTAAATACCATAAAAATGCTGCCGAGTTTTTGCTCTGCTTCATAGGTGGTGTTGAACGATTCATCCATAAAGCGATAGCTGAAGGGTTGGCCAGGGGCAATTTTATGCCAAATCGATTCGATGCCTGCAAGGGTATTTGAAAAATCCCCTGCTTTAAGTTTTACTGCTAATGTGCTGGACGAAGTACCATCTATAAAAAGACCGAGGGCACCAATATTTTCCCGCAACGATTCAAAATGAAAATTCTTGACGACGCCGATGACGGTATAGAATACCTTTTCGTCAAGTTCAGGGTCTTGCGAAAGTCGCATGCCCAAGGCTTCTTCCGCACTCACCCCCAATATAGGCAACATTGCTTCATTTATAACCATAGCCGTTGAATCGGCAACAAATTTCCGGTCAAAATTACGGCCCGCTACAAGCTCCATATTCAAGGTAGGGATATAGTCGTTGTCAACCTCCCAAGTCTGCATCTGAATGGCATTTTCTTGTTCAAACGCGCCTTCCCTAAAAAATGGACCATTGGAACGGTTGGAAGGCGTCGGTAAAAAACTACTTAATGTTGCACTTTCCACCTGGCCCAATTTGGTTACCTCTTCCTTAAAGGTCTGTATCTGGCTTCCGGCGGCAAAAGCGTCATTGATGAGAACAACTTGATCCTTGGTAAAGCCAAGGTCTTTGCCTTGAATAAATTTCAATTGTTGAAAAACGACCAGCGTACTCACAATCAAAAAAACAGAAATAGCAAATTGGAAAACGACCAGGGAGTTTCGGATTTTTCTTCCTCCCACATTACTTTGCCCACTTCCTTTAAGAACGCTTACAGGCATGAACCGGGACATAAAAAATGCGGGGTAACTTCCTGAAAAAAGCCCCAATGCAAGCGTCGCCGACAATAGAATCAACCAGAAAAACGGATTTGTATAAGGAATGGAAACGGACTTGCCGGAAAGTTCATTAAAAAAGGAAGCGCTACAATAGCGATAATCAGGGCCAAAATCAAGGAAATAAATGAAATCAGTCCCGATTCGGTCAAGAATTGCCGTACCAAATCCCGTTTGTTGGATCCCAGCGTTTTTCGAACTCCCACTTCTTTTGCCCTTTTTAACGAATGGGCGGTGGAAAGGTTCATAAAATTCACGCTCGCCAATACCAGAAGGAAGAGTCCGATAAATGAAAGAATATAGACATTTTGAATGCTGCTATTGGCACTCATTTCGGATTGCCGGGCGGAGTATAAATGGATGTCGATCAAGGGCATCGTATGATACCGCAGGTAATTCCCCGATGCCGCAAAAGCTTCAGCAGTCATTCCCGGAAAGGTCTCTTGTGCCCATGGAAGCATGTACTTTTCGAGCATACTTTGCAAGGGTTCTTTAAAATCAGTGCTATTTACGCTGGGAATCAGTTTGACAAAGGTATAATAGTTCATGCTGCCCCATTCATTTTCACCGGAATCGGCAGTTCCGGCCATGGCCATAAACACGCTATGATCCCTTAAAAGAATTTTTGGGTAGATTCTCGATAACCCCCGTTACGGTGTAGGTGTCGGTATTATTCAAAAGAAGGCTTTGGCCAATGGCATTTCTAATGCCAAAATGTTTTTCGGCAGCGGTTTTCGTCAAAACCAGTGTGTTGGGTTCCGTTAAGGCTGTTTTCGGATCGCCAACTATCAAATCGATACCGAACATATCAAAAAAGGTTGAGTCTACAAACGTGACACGGAGTTCTTTGGTATTGTTCTTTGTTCCTGTTTTTCTGATCAAGGCGCTACCTCTATCCCGAAATCTAATGGTCATTTCTACTTGAGAAAAATCCCGTTGCATCGCGGCCGCCATAGGTGGGGCAGCTTCAGAGGCCGCTATTTCAGCTCCGCCGAATTTAATGTCCGTATCGATTCTGTAAATACGGTCGGCATCTGCGAACATTTTGTCAAAACTCAGCTCGTCGTAGATGTATAGTGAAATAAGCAGGCCTCCGGCCATGCCGATGGCGAGTCCAAAAGTGTTGAGAAAAGTAAAAAAGGGTTGTTTTTTTAGGCTTCTCCAAGCAATCTTTATGTGGTTTTTGAACATTATTTTTCGTTTTAATTGATGCTTTACTCCGTTCGCAAACTTTTTACAGGGTTGGCCAAAGCAGCTTTCACTGCTTGAAAACTTACTGTCAGTAGCGCAATTCCAATAGCGATGAGACCTGCAAATGCAAATACCCAAGGATTGATTTCAATGCGATAGTTAAAGCCCTCCAACCAGTTTTTCATGGCCCACCAGGCTAAAGGACCAGCAACAAGAAGGGCTATCAATACTAAACTCAAAAAGTCTTTTGACAAGAGTTTTACGATGCCCATTACACTACTTCCCAATACCTTGCGAACCCCAATTTCCTTTCGACGTTGTTCTGCAGTGTAGGCTGAAAGGCCAAATAATCCCAAACAAGAAATGACTATGGCGAGTATGGCAAATATCTGGGAAAGGCTACCCATCATCTTTTCGCTTTTGAACCTAGAATTAAACGAATCGTCAACAAACTCATATTCAAATGGAAATGCTGGGTTGTGGGTTTTTATCACTTTTTCCATAACCGTAAGGGCTGTGGTCATCGCGGTACCTGACTTTGTTTTTATGTACAAGTATTGAGCCCATGATGGATCGTTAAAGAACATAACCGGATCACTTGTACCATACATGTCGCCATATAAATAGTCTTTGACCACACCTAAAACCGTATAGGTTTTACCATAGCGAATTACTGTTTTGCCCAAGGCACTTCCTTCTCCCATTAACTTTGCGAAGGACTGGGAAATCAAAGTGTTCGTGCTATCCTTGGAGGCATCTTCGCTAAAACCACGGCCTTCGATAATTTCCATCCCTGCAGTCTTAAAAAAATCGGAACTGATATATCTAAATGAAATTAGCACATCTTTTGTATCCGTTCCTCCCTGCCATTCTAGATTCGTTCCATTGTATCCATCAGCTAGAATGTGGGTATTGAGAAGAGCTACATTCTCGACCATACCCGAAGCGATTATCTCGTTCTTTATAGGATCGAAATTTTTAAGCATATCCCCTTTGACAGGTATTTTGATTAGATTCTCTTTCGCAAATCCTAAATCTCGGCTTTTCACATGTTGTATTTGTTGATACACTATGATCGTACTTATTATGAATACAATGGAAACCGCGAATTGGGCAACGACAAGCCCCTTTCGGATTATGCCCGAATTGCCCTGTTTGGACTTGACTCCTTTGAGCGCTTCTGCTGGCTTAAAAGAGGAAAGATAAAAAGCAGGATACCAACCTGCCAGAAGACCACAAATCAAACTTATACTTAGAAGGGACAATAAATGTCTGGCATCAAAAAGCCGGAGTTCGAGCTGTTTTTCAATGAGGATATTGAACTGAGGCAACAACATCGACAAAAAGAAAACACTTACAACTGTAGCCAAAGCTGCTGTTATCAAGGCCTCTGCCATGAATTGCGAAATCAACATTTTTTTACCTGACCCCAGCACTTTGCGAAGGCCAACTTCCTTTGCCCTTTTTTCGCTTCGTGCCGTAGCTAGGTTCATAAAATTGATACAGGCGATCAGCAAAATGATAAGCGCAATTATGGCCATTAAGCGAACGAAAACAATTTGTCCGCCTACTTTTTCTCCATTTTCAAAATTGTTACGCAGGTGCCAATCTTTCATGGGGTGCAGAAAAAAATAGGAATCAGGATCTTCCATTTTTTCCGGAAGTAACTCGCGTAACTTGGTATCCACGGCCTTATAATTCGAACCAAGGGCAAGTTCAACAAAAGTATAGGCAAAATTATTGCCATATTCTTTCATCCATTCATTGTCTTCTCCTTCATTAAAGCGCTCGAAGGGTGCTAACCACCCAAATCCTAAGGTCGTGTTATCCGGTAAGTCTTTAACAACACCTGTTACTACGTAATTGTTATTGTTATTTACTCGAAGAGTTTTGTTTAAGGCAGTTGTGTTTTTGCCAAACAAGTCCGAAGCGGTCTTTTGTGTCAGCACAATGGCATCCGGTCGGTCGAGCGCACTCTCAATATTTCCCTCCACAAATTGAAGACTCAAAATGTCGAGAAAGTCCGCATCTACATAAGTACCACTCCTATTCACGGAATTATCTCCGATAGTAAACAGCATGTTCCCGTCAGATGTTCTTGCCGTCTTAACGATTTCGGGCATTTCATCTTTCAAGTCTTGTGCCAGGGGTCCAGGTGTATCCCCAAATGTGCGCCATTCCCCATCAAATTCACTATTGGCTAACACAACATACACGTTTTCCTTTTTTGTGAAGACACTATCAAAGCTTACCTCATCTTCTACCCATAGCAATATCAGACTGGCACAAGTAATAGCAATGGCCAATCCAAAAATATTGAGTGAGCTATACCCTTTGTTTTTCCAAAGGTTTCGCCAAGCAATTTTCAGATAGTTTTTGAACATGGTTCTCGTTTTTGATTTGATTATATTTTATTCAGTTCGTAAACTTTTTAGGGGTTGCATCAATGCAGCACCGATAGACCGATAACTGATAGTTAACAATGCAATGAACAGGGCAATTCCCCCAGCCCCTAAGAACACTTCCCATCCAATGTCGATTCGATAAGCAAAATCCTCCAGCCAACGATTCATTAGACACCAGCCAATCGGAACGGAAATAGCAATTGAAACAAATATCAGCTTCATAAAATCCAGGGTCAGAAGTTTGTAAATGCTTCGGAAAGGTGCACCTAAAACAATACGGATGCTGATCTCTTTTTTGCGCTGTTCGACCATAAAAGCAGATAAAGCAAATAGGCCCAAGCAGGCTACAAGAATGGCGAATAACGCAAAGCTGTTGAATATTTTACCCATGCGCTGTACATCTTCATGCATTTGTACAAATCTTTGATCCAAAAAACTATAGCTTATAGCTTGGTTGGATACATTACGATTCCAGATAGAAGTGATGGACGCCAGAGCTTCATTTACATTTCCCGAACTTATTTTTACCGCAACAGTTCCTAAATCGTTACCTATGGTCAAAGCTACAGGGCTAATATCTTCTTTCAACGATGCAAAATGAAAGTTTTCGACAACGCCTACTATTGTCCAATGTTGGTTGTTATTATCGAGCTGTTTTCCCAAAGGTTTTTCAAGATTTAGGTCATGTGCCATTTTTTGGTTGATGATAATGGAGTTGATCGAGTCGGAAGCAAACTGTTTGGAGAAGTCCCTGCCTTCCTTTACTTTTATTCCCAAGGTTTTGACATAGTCATAGTCTACACGCCAAGTTTGGCTCAAAACACCAGGATTTTCACTTCCTTCGCTCACTTTTTTAAATGTTGTTTGATTGCGCTTGGAACCTTTAATGGGCAGATAATCCCCCAAGGAAACCTGTTGTACTTGGGGGAGTTCTACTAATTGATTCTTAAAGCTTTCGGCTTTGTTTCCCAAGACATTTGTACCCTCCAATATTACTACTTGTTCTTTATCATACCCCAATTCTTTTTTTAGAATAAAGTCCATCTGTTTGTAGATAATCAGTGTGCCGATAATCAAAACTACAGATGTGGAGAACTGAAAAACCACCAACCCACTTCTTAGCCTACCACTCTTAGCACCTTTACCAATGCTTCCTTTTAAAACATTCACTGGTCTAAAAGCCGAAAGATAAAATGCTGGGTATAATCCTGCTATAACCCCGATAATCAAGCCCGAAACCAGCAGAATGGGCAGGAACCACCAAGACGTCCATGGCATTGCAATCGTTTTTGCCGCAATGGAATTGAATGTCGGGAGTAACCCCCAAGCCAATATTGCTCCGAGTACAAAGGAGATAAGGCTGTACAGTACCGACTCGGTCAAAAACTGGGCAACTAGATTGCTCTTGAACGCCCCGACCGTTTTACGCAGTCCTACCTCTTTTGCGCGGTTCGCAGATTTTGCCGTGGACAGGTTGATAAAATTGATACCCGCCAATAACAAAATAAATCCGGCAATTGCAGCAAAAAGCCATACAAATCGAATATCACCATGCTCCAATCCATCGGCCATTTCAATATCGGATTTCAAATGGATATCACCAATAGGCTGTAATCTGTATTCTATTGTTTTTAGGACATCTATAAAAGCAGCATCACGGCCCCTTTGTATTTGGGCGGGGATAACATAATTTTCTATTATGGAAGCCATTTTTTTCTGTAATTCGTCAATGTCGCTTCTTTCGTCGAGCAGGACATAGGTAAAATAGTTCTGGGATGTCCAGCTCATATTGGTGTCCTCAATGGGCAACAAAAAGTCGAAATCCAAATGGGAATTATCCGGGAAATCGGTCATTACCCCTGTAACCGTATAAGGTCTAGAGGGATTATCGTCCAATACCAAAGTTTCTCCCAGAGCATTCCCGTTGGGAAAATATTTCGCGGACCTAGATTCTGAGATAACAATACTCCCCGGTCGGGTAAGAGCTTCTTCGGAGTTTCCTTGCTCCAAGTTAATTTCCAAAATTTCGAACAATTTTTGGTCTCCATATAGGAACCCCTCTTCAAAATTATTTTGAGTCTCTCCGGTAAGACGGAACGCCCTTTTGCCCCCTGAGGAAAGTGCCGAACCGTATATCTTACCGGCCTTTTTTACTTCGGGATAATCTGCCTCCATAGTTTCTGCAAAGGGCAATGGGAAATGTGTGCTTTTTTGATCTCCCCATCTATTTCAGCCTGCAGTACAACCCTATAGATACGGTCACTTTTGGCATACTGCTTATCGTAGCTTAGTTCGTCCCAAATAAACAGGGCAATCAACAAGCAAGCGGCAATACCTACTGCAAAACCTCCAATTTTAATAAAAGTAAAAAGCTTTTCTTTTTTGATACTTCTCCAAGCTATTTTTAGATGATTATTAAACATGATTTTTGATTGATTTTTACTACTCATCCCTCAGCGCCTTTACCGGGTTCATGGTCGCCGCCCTAAAACTCTTCCAACCTATGGTTCCAAAAGCAATCACTAAGGTGACCACGGCGGCTAAGACAAATATCCACCACTGCATATCGATGCGATATGCAAAATCCTGAAGCCATTTGTCCATTAAATAATAACCTAATGGAAAGGCAATAAAGAAGGATATGAATACCAGTTTTAAAAAATCCTTGGAAAGCATGGCCATGATCTCAGGTACAGATGATCCCAAAACCTTTCGGATACCGATTTCCTTAAAACGTTGTTCGGCGGTAAAAGTAACCAAGCCAAAAAGCCCTAGACATGCCACCAAAATGGTGAGCAGGGCAAAAATGTTTAACAATGCCCCCATTTTTTGTTCGGTTACATAGGTCTGACGATATGACTCATCTAGCAATGTGTAACTAAAAGCTTCCATGGTATTGAAACCGTTCCATAGTGTATTAGCATCTGCAATTAGTCCAGACATATCGGCCGATTTTGCTTTTATGATGAGTCCACCATAAGGAGCGTACATCATAAACAAAGGATCTATCGGTTGATGTAACGATTTGAAGTGAAAGTCTTTGATTACCCCTATCACCGTTCTCGTACCTCCACTTTCAGTTATCACTTTACCCAAGGGGTTTTCACCAAGGCCTAATACTCTTACAGCCGTTTCGTTGATAATCACATTTGTGGAATCGGCACCGAACTCTTTTGAAAAATTCCTTCCAGCAACCAACTGCATGCCCATAGTCGGTATGTAATTCTCGTCGATGTTATACACGGGCATTCTTCTAACGAATTGACCATCTTTAGAAATCATTGTCTGATTATTATCGGAAAAACCGGCAGGGGCGAAAGCCGATTGCGAAATAGATTCCACTTTGGGGTTTTTAAGCAATTCATTTTTAAAAACCTCTTGGTCGCTGCCTAGTAGATATGCCTCTCGAATTACAAGCAATTGATCTCTTTCATAGCCGATATCCTTATTTTGGATATACTGCATCTGCTGGTTGACGATCAAGGTCGCTAATATCAACCCTGCGGAAATCACAAATTGAAATACCACCAAGCCACTACGAACCCCTTTATTTGTATTGCCTCCCAAAAATTTATTTTTCAAGGCGCTTATGGGCTTGAAGGATGATAAAAAGAAAGCCGGATATCCGCCCGCCAAAAGGCTGATCAGAAAAGTAAGCAACAGCAACGCCAACAACACCGAAGGTCGTAACAAATAATCGATTTGCAATTCTTTGCCCGAAAGCTCATTATAGAATGGAAGTGATACCACAACTAAAATTGCCGCCAGCAACATCGCCAAACAAGTGGCAATAAATGATTCGGACAAAAACTGATAACGTAGCTGTTTTTTGTTGGATCCCAAAACCTTTCTTATACCGACTTCCTTGGCCCTTTTGGCCGCCGTTGCCGTAGAAAGGTTCATGAAATTAATACAGGCAATCAATAACATAAAAAGCGCGACCGCGCTGAAAATATAGACATACTTAATGTCTCCCCCTTGCTCCAATTGGCTGTAGGAAGAATTATCGGAATATAAATGAATATCGGTAAGCGGGAAAATTCGAAACCCCAATTGATTTTCCTTGGTAAACTCTTCAAAGGGCACGCCCATTTCTTCCTGCATTTTGGATCCCATATATTTCTCCAAGATGTAGGGTAGCTTAGCTTCTAGGCTTTTAAAATCATATCCCTTTTTCAAAAGTAGATAGGTAAAGAAATCACCCTTGAACCAAGAATCGCTTTTAGCCTCTTCAAGTCCCTCTATGGACGCAAAAATGTCAAAATGGAAATGTGAATTTTTGGGGACTTCGTTTATGATCCCGGTAACTCTGAAAGGTTGTTCTTCATTATCTAGGTAAAACAATTTCCCTATCGGATTCACAGCACCAAATAGTTTTTCAGCTTGGGTTTTTGTAATTACCGCGGTATTCGGCTCTTGAAGTGGCGATCTGGAATCACCATCAATAATCGGAAGCGTGAAGACATTAAAAAAGTTGGCGTCTACAAAGGCAAAGCGGTCTTCACCAAAAGACTGATTCTCAACAATAATCTTGGGCGTTCCGATATTTCGGATGCGGGTCGCGTCAAGCACTTCAGGGAATTCTTGTTTTAAAGTACGCCCTACGGGTGCCATTACCGCACCTTCCTTTATTTCTTCCCCATTGATCTTTGCCCTAAAAACCACATTGACAATCTCGTCAGCTTTTTCGTTATAGCGATCATAGCTAAGTTCATCGACTACAAAAAGCATGATAATCAAACAAGAGGCAATGCCCAGTGCAAGTCCAACAATGTTTATCAAAAATATTCCCTTGTTCTTTAGAATATTGCGCCAAGCGATTTTTAGATAGTTTTTGAACATGATTCTCGTTTTTTGATGCTTCGGCTATGCTCAGCACAAGTTGATGATTTTTCTATTTCATTCGGTACGCAAACTTTTTACAGGGTTGGCCAACGCCGACTTAACGGATTGAAAACTTACCGTTAGCAGAGCGATTAATACAATAGCCAAAAATGGGAGTACGAAAAAAGCCCAATGCACATCGATTCGAAAGGCATAGCCTTGCAACCAATTGTGTATTGCAAACCATGCAATGGGAATCGAGATTAAAAATGCCAACACCAATAGCACGGCAAACTCCTTATACAACAATTTTAATATTCCCGGTACCGATGCTCCTAACACCTTCCGAATTCCTATTTCTCTAGTACGTTGTAAAGTGGTAAAAGAAGCCAAGCCGAACAATCCTAAGCAAGCCACCAAAATGGCTAAGCCAGTAAAGAGACCGAATACCTTTCCGAACCTCTGGTCGGCTTGATACTGGTCATTGAAATGATCATCAAGAAAAAAGTATTCGTAGGTGTTGCCTGGAAAAAACTTGTCCCACTCTTGCTGTACTTGGGCTATCGTTTGTGCTACATCTTCTGAACTTTGTCTTATGGTGAAATATCCCCGAACATCAGGTATCAATCGAAGAACCAAGGGTTCATAAGGCAAGCGAAGAGATTCTTGGTTGAAGTTTTCCGATACCCCAATGACCGTATATTGATTTCCCCAAAAATCAATCTGTTTGCCAATTGCCTCCTCCGGATTATTGAACCCTAATTGTGTGATTCCTGCCCGGTTAAAAATCACGGCTTCAGGATCAGTGCCGAACTCTTCTGAAAATGCCCGTCCGGCAATCATATTTAAACCGAATTGGTCTACATAGTCATAATCTACTCCAATAACACGATACTGTTTTCCTGCTGTTTCATCTTCTGAAACCAGTTTGATACCCCCTGCATTCCAGCTTACAGGTTGTCCTGGAACAGTGGTCGCCGCCGCAACGCTCTTTATTGCCGGGTATTGCAACAGGCTTGCTTTGAACGAGGTCATTTGACTCAAATAGGTCGAATCTGCTACAACGGGAGGTACCACTACCAATGTCTTATCGATATTGAGCCCAAGGGATTGTTTCCGCATAAACTGTATCTGCTGATAAACGGTCAATGTACCTATCAATAAAAATAGGGAGGCCGCAAATTGAAAGATAACCAAGGATTTTCGCAAAAGGGCCCCTTGCTGAGTACTGACCATTTTCCCTTTGAGTACTTCAACAGGTTTAAATCTCGACAGTACAAACGCTGGATAAGATCCCGAAAGCACAACTCCAATGGCAAAGAGTGAAATCAACCCAATCCAAAAATTACTATTCAAGAGAAAGCCAGCTGATAGTTCTTGCCCGGAGATTTCATTGAAAAACGGAATAGAAACCGCCGTAAGACCTAAGGCAAGCACTAATGCCAAGCCATTGAATAAAAACGATTCAACAAAAAATTGAAAGATAAGTTGTTTGCGTTGCGAACCCACCGTTTTTCTAATGCCGACTTCCTTTGCTCTACCAATGGCCCTTGCGGTTGCAAGATTGATATAATTGACCCAAGCGATTACGACAATAAAAAAGGCAATACCCAATAACAGATAAACCGTTTTGCCATCTCCATTGGGACTTGGCTCGAACATATAATTCGAATATAAATGTATATCAGAAAGTGGTTGTAATGTGTAAACCGCAGCACTGTTAGAACTTTTAAATTCCTCTCCGGCCAACTCCTCGACCACGGGTATAAATTTAGATTCAACTTTGGTTGGATCTACACCTTGCTTAAGTTTTAAATAGGTAAGACATCCATCTGAAAACCACCAAGTATCAGAATCGGCTTCAGGGTCTTGATTATTTTCAGCGAGAATCCGTTCCCGAAAAGTAATATATGATAAAAGAATATTGGGCTTTAATTGAGTGTTGATCGGCATGTCTTTAAATACACCTGTTATACGATATTCTGAGTTGGCATTAAATTTTATGGATTTCCCAATGACATCGGTCGAACCATATATTTTACGCGCCGTGGTCTCAGAAATTGCGGCGGTATTAGGCTCTTGAAAAACTGTGGTTTTGTCTCCTGATAGTAGTGGATAAGAAAAGATATTGAAAAAAGAAGTGCTCGAATAATATACCTCGTCAATTTTTAAGGTTTCTTCTCCTTTATCAATTACTACATCGCCGGTCGAAAAGACTTTGACATAGTCCTCTATTTCAGGTATGGCTTCTTTGAACTTGTTGCCAACGGCAAAAGCCCCCGCAGCCCATTCGGTAGTTAACACTCCGTTGTTATAACGATCTTGCTTTACGCGATATATTTGTTCTTTATCGGTGTGAAAATCTTCATAACTAAATTCGAAGGCCACATACTGCAATATCAGCACACATGCGGCAATGCCCAGGGCCAGCCCACCGATATTGATTGCAGAATATACTTTACTTTTTACTAGATTCCGCCAAGCGATTTTCAGATAGTTTTTGAACATGGTTCTCGTTTTTTGATGATGATATTTTTATGCTTACACCTTCCTCAGTCCCTCCTTATTAGGAGAGAAGTTTTATTCGGTACGCAAACTTTTTACGGGGTTTACGATAGCAGCCTTAATACTTTGGTAGCTTACGGTAACAACGGCTACCACTACGGCCAAAAAGGTCGCTAAGGCAAATACGCCCCATCCAATTTCAATACGGAATGAGAAGTCTTCGAGCCATTTATTCATGACAAACCAACCAATGGGCAACGAAATGAGTATGGCGATGCCCACTAGTTTTAAAAAGTCGATCGTAAGTCGATATGATATTTGGCCTACACTTGCGCCCAGTACTTTTCTAACCCCGATTTCCTTGGTACGTTTTTGGGCATTGAAAGCTGCTAGACCGAAAAGACCGAGGCAGGCAATCAATATGGACAGCAAGGTAAATACCATAAATATTTTACCCAATCGCTGTTCGGCCTCATAGGTAGTGTTGAACGAATCTTCCATAAAATTATAACTGAAAGGTTGTCCGGGTGCCATTTTGTTCCATACCCCTTCGATGTCGGCGATTGCATTCGAAAAATCTCCTGCTTCCAATCTTACCGCCATTAAACCCGTAGAATTCCCCAAGGTAATACTCAACGCCCCTATGTCTTCTCGGAGAGATTCAAAATGAAAATTTTTGACAACCCCGATAATCTTATAATACAAGGGGTCTTGTTCTCCAAAGTTGCGGGTAAGTCGCTTCCCTAATATTTCTTCGGGCTGCAAACCATAGACAGTAACAGCCGATTCGTTTAAAACTATCGCCGTGGAATCAGCGCCAAATTGTCTGTCAAAAAAGCGACCGGCAACCATTTCCATATCTAAAGTGGATATATAATCATGGTCTACGTTCCATATTTGCATGTTGATGGAATTTTCTTGGCTCGCTTCTCCTTCCTGAAAAAAAGATGTATTGCTTCTTGATGAAGGCGTGGGCAGAAAACTGCTTAGCGATACATTTTTCACCTGACCCAATTGTTCCACTTGTCCTTTAAAAGAAGCTACCTGATCCCCCATGGTAAATACGTCCTCAATGAGTACAACTTGATCTTTGCCAAAACCCAATTCTTTGTTCTGTATGAAACTCAATTGTTGATAGACCACTAGCGTGCTAACAATTAAGAACACGGAAATAGCGAATTGAAAAACAACCAAAAAGTTTCTTATGTTACCCCCGCCTGCACTACTACCAACACCTCCCTTGAGCACTTTTACGGGCACAAATCGGGACATAAAAAAAGCTGGATAAGAACCCGATAAGACACTTAGAACCGCTGCAGCCACGAATAATACTGCCCAGAAAAACGGATTCGTAAACGGTATGGAAATGGCTTTTCCCGAAAGATCATTGAAATAAGGTGTGGCAATCGTCGCCAGAACTATTGCAAACCCCAATGAAATGAGGGAAATCAAACCCGACTCCGTTAAAAACTGCCGTATCAATCCTGATTTATTGGAGCCTAATGTTTTTCTTATTCCCACCTCTTTTGCCCTTTTCAGGGAATGGGCGGTCGACAGGTTCATAAAATTGACGCTTGCCAACAAAATCAGGAACAACCCGATGAACGAAAGAATATACACGTTTTGAATGCTGCTGTTTGCACTTAACTCATAATCTTTATTAGAATAGAGGTGGATGTCTTTTAACGGAATCGTACTGTAGTTCAGATAATTACCTGAGGCTCTCAATTGTTCTTCCGTAATGCCGGGTAAAAAACGCTGGGCGTAGGGAATAATATAAGTTCCCAACATGGATTGTAGGGGAGCTTGAAAATCGGCAATATCGGCACTGGGAATAAGTTTAATGAACGTAAAGAAATTATGGCTCGTCCATTCGTCATTCTGTGCCTCTTCATCACCTGCCATTGCTAGAAATACGCTATGATTCCTAAGAAAGGAACTCTTGGGCATATCTTCCATCACTCCCGTTACGGTATAGGTATCGGTATTGTTCAACAACAGTTGTTGGCCCAGCGCCTTTTTTATTCCAAAATGTTTTTCGGCGGCCGTTCGGGTCATTACCAAAGTGTTCGGTTCTTTTAGAGCGGTCTTTATATCTCCCACCAAGAGTTCTAGACCGAACATGTCTAAGAACGTAGAATCGACGAAGGTAACCTGAGGTTCTTTTATATTTGCCTCCGTTCCACTTTTTCTAATAAGTGTACTCCCCAGATCCCGAAATCGAGTGGTGGTCTCTATTTGGGCAAAATCCTTTTCCATAGTCGCAGCCATGGGCGCCGATAGTTGTGCCGATTTACTCTCATTGCCACCAAACTTGATATCCACATTTATGCGATGAATTCTGTCAGCATCAGCGAACATGGTGTCAAAATTGAATTCATCGTAGATATACAATGAAATGAGCAAACCTCCTGCCATACCTACAGCAAGCCCGAAGGTATTGAGGAAGGTAAAGAAGGGTTGTTTTTTAAGGCTTCGCCAAGCGATTTTTAGATGATTTTTGAACATGATTCTCGTTTTTTGATGATTATTTTCATTCAGTTCTCAAGATTTTAGCAGGATCTGTACGTGCCGCCTTAAATGTTTGAGATCCAATCATAAGAAAGGAAATTAGCAAGACTCCTAAAAAACCTGCCAATAACTCAGATATACCAATACCTTCATGGTACACGAAATTGTTCAGAACAACCTTGTCGAAAAGCAAGTAGGTCGCCGGGAGGGCAATACAGGCGGACAAAACCAATAAAGCCAAGAAATTTTTGCTCAATTGATAGACAAGATTTCCTTCGCCTGCACCAAGTACTTTGCGAATACTGATTTCCCGAAGCTTTGTTTCGGTCGTAAAAACTACCATCCCGAACAATCCTAAGGATGAGATACAGATAGCCAAGAACGATAGGAAGCCGATTACCTTGATTATCATCGAAAACCCGCTATAGGCCTGTTCAATCTGGTCATCATAGAATTTTGCATCCAATTCATGAACATTATTGTCGAGTTCTTTCCAGATTTTCTCGATGCTGGTGAAAGTGCCAGGCCAATCCGTAGTACTGATTTTTGCATTGATATAATTATCCGGATTTGTTGAATAGCGCACGACCAATGGTTGAATAGCTTGTTCTGGCCGTTCGTAATGAAAATCCTTTAACACCCCGATTATAGTTAACTTCTTTCCATCAATAGTTACCATTTCATCTATTGCTTTGTTGACATCACCATTTCCTATATTATATTGCTTTAACAACTTTTCGTTTACGATTACCTCATTTTCCTGTGTGTCAATATTTTTGTTTCTAAAATTTTCTCCTGCAAGAAATACGTGTCCGTGCAAGGGTAAATAGTTGGCATCTACAACGTTTTGTTGTACGCTTATGGAGTCATTTTGATCCTTGTATTTTAGTTGAGTTCCATTTATATTGCCAAGGCTGGTAACGATACGTGATTGCGAAATTTCTTTTACTGCTGGTATTTTAGAAAGTTCTTCTACCAACAGGTCGGCTTTATTGCCTTGCAACCTTATGTTCAAGATGTTCTCTGTGGAAAAACCTAGATCGTACGCGATAAAACTTTTATATTGTGTATAACCAATAATCGTTGTGGTTATAAAAATGAGTGAAAACACATACTGAACAACTATTAAAGATTTGCGTAGGCTCACGCGATGAAATAGCTTTAGCGAAGTAATGCCCTTTAAGACCTGAAGTGCCTGAATTCGTGAAAAAAACAGTGCTGGAAATATACCGGCGATAATACCGATAAAAATAGCAAGCGCAATAAACCATAAAATGGTAACAAATGATAGGTCAAGAACCACAAGGCGATTTATATATTCGTGGATGCCTACAAACTCTTCCCTTAAAAACAAAAATAATAACAACGCGAACCCCAGCGATATCAACGATATGACCACCGATTCGGTTACGAACTGAAGTATTACTTGCCTTTTACCAGCACCTACCACTTTTCGAATTCCAACTTCCTTTGCACGTTTCAGAGCTCTGGCAATGGATAGATTCGTATAATTAAAACATGCCGACAATAGAACGATGCAGGTCAAAGTTACAAGTACCCAAATAGCAATAGGGTCTAGACTAGGGCCTATTTCATTGACTTGTGAGCTGCCTATCGAGATTTCATTCAATGGCTGAAGGGACAAATCTATTTTTTGGCCCGTAAGGCCAATATTCTGTGATTTACTGAGTTCATCGATACTTGTCTGCACTGATGAAATATTATGTTCCTCCGGAAGTAGCAAATACGTATAATTGTCGTAAAACGTACCCCAGCCCATAAAATCGCCATCATGGGTGGGTTTTTGGAGCTCAACGGTAGAAAAGGAAACTAACGCCCCGAAATCGAGATGCGATAGTTTGGGAATGTCCTTCATTATGCCCGTTACTTTATAGGTGAGACTGTCGAATTTGATTGTTTCCCCAAGCGCATTTGAATCTCCAAATAGTTTTTCGGAAGTTTTCTCGGTCAACACTATTGAAAAGGGTTCTTGTAAAGCAGTCTTGGAGTTACCTTGCGTTAAGGGAAATGTAAAGACGTTCAAAAATGAATTGTCCGCCCATAATGCTTCCATGGGTATTTTACTATTCCCGATTTCCGCATCACCTCCGAACCCTCTTCGTATTATGGTCACGTCATCCACTCCCGGAACCGATTCCCTAATTTCGTAACCTGCTTTTACCGAAGTGGAAGCAAGGTTCATTACAAAACCATTGGCATCTTGGTTCGATGTAGTTACTCGATAAATTCTGTCTTTGCTCTCATGAAAATTATCATAAGACAATAAGTCGGAAATAAAAGTAATCATCAACAAGCCTACCGAAATACTGACGGCCAGACCAACAACATTTATGGCCGTAAACAACCTATGGCGAGCCATGCTTCGTAATGCGATTTTTAGATAGTTTTTTAACATGGTTCTCGTTTTTCAATGATTCCTGGCTAGTTCGTTAAACGGCCTCATAGAAAGGGAATCGATTTTCATGCCATGTTCACATTGTGCTGAAATTCAATTATTTAGAATCAAATTAGAAGAAAAAGACATGCCTAAGTGTAAAATATTTGGACAGAATTTGTACAATATATTTACATAGTCCAAGCAATCCTTAAAAGGGTCTTGCATAAGAAACTCAAACCCCCGTATTTGGTAGGGGTGAATAAAAGAGAACGCTATTCCGTTCGTAAACTATTCACAGGATTCGCGTTGGCAGCCTTGATTGCTTGAAAGCTGACGGTCAACAAAGTTATTGCCAGTGCACCGACAACGGCCAGAACAAAAATCCACCACTCCAAAATGACCCGATAGGGGTAGTCTTGTAGCCAACCATTCATAACGTAGTATGAAATAGGAATGGCTATAAAACATGAAATAACGACCAGCTTCAAAAAGTCTTTGGAGAGCATATTCCACACGTTGAAAACGGACGCCCCTAAAACTTTTCTGACCCCGATTTCTTTGGTGCGTTGTTCGGCTACAAAAGAAGTCAACCCAAAAAGGCCAAGGCAACTGATCAAGATGGCCAATGCCGTGAAAATTCCTGACAAGGTTCCGATGCGCTCCTCGGCCGCGAATTTTTCACCGTACTCACTGTCCACAAAATCATATTCAAATGGTATATCAGGAAAATGTTCCTTAAAAACCCTTTCAACAATTGCGACGTTTTGACTTGCACTTTGATTCGGGTTCAATCTAAGATTGTAGTAACTAGAGTTATCAAATCTATCAAAAACATACAGCCCCTGTTTTACAGGCTCATAAGGCGATTGTGCAATCATGTCTTCCACAACACCAATAATCTTTAACGGCGGGTTGGGATCTTCTTCATCGTCATCTTTCAAAAATTTTCCAATGGGGTTTTCCATGCCCAGATATGCCTTCGCTGTCTCGTTGATGAGAATGGCTAAAGAGTCGGAGGCGAAATCCCTCGAAAAATCCCTTCCCTCAACGATTTTCAAATCCAGTGACTTCGCATATTCGGGAGAAACCTCCGTCCACGCTAAATCTTCTTGAAAACCTTCAGGTTTTCCTTCCCAGGTATACCCACCTCTATTGGACCAGATTCGTGTAGTAGGACTACTGGAAGATGACATTTCAACCACTGCGCCAGATCCAATGAACTCACTTCTCATCAAATCGTACTTACCATTGAAATCTTGACTGAACGTAGGCACTTGTATCAAGCCCTCTTTGTCATACCCGACCGGTCTGTTCTTCGCGTGGTTGATCTGCTGCATCACGATTACGGTACCGATGATAAAGGCCACGGATACCGTAAATTGAAGCACCACCAATATTTTTCTGGGCAGGCCGGCATACTTACCTGCTTTGAAGGTTCCTTTTAAAACATCAACGGGTCTAAACGAGGATAGATATAGGGCAGGATAACTACCCGCCACTAGGGCCGTGAACAGAATGAAAGCCAACGAAATCAACCAAAAAACCCCGCTGCCCCAAGGGAAGGAAATCTCCTTTCTAGATAGTTCGTTAAATCCGTTCAAGGACAGTAACACAATCAAAACCGCTAGGATAAAAGCAAAGGCAACCACTAAGAAAGATTCACTCAAAAATTGATTGATCAATTGCCTTCTTTGGGAACCGATCGACTTTCTGATACCAACCTCCTTAGCGCGTTTTTCAGATCTTGCCGTACTCAGGTTCATAAAGTTGATACAGGCCAAAAGCAATACGAAAGCCCCGATGATTCCGAAGAGCCAGACATATTTTATTCTTCCGCCCACCTGTTTACCATTTTCAAAATTGCCATGTAAATACCATTCTTCCATGGGAAAAAGAAAAATTTGCGGGTTGAACTCTGCTGTATCTTCATTCAAGTCTTTTTTGACATTTCGAATGGTTTGGCTGACTTTTTCCATACTCGCATTGGCCTCAAGTTTCACGAACATTTGAAACGAGTTGTTGCCCCATTGGTCTTCGGCATTCTTGACCCATTCCCTTGAAGCAAGATATTGGTCCCAGGGAATAATATATTTCGTATCGTTAAAGGTATTGTTGACGGGGATATCTTTATAAACCGAGGTAACCATCAAATCATACTGGTTACTGACCTTGACGACTTTTCCGATAGGGTCTTGCATACCAAATAATGCTTCAGCGGTTGATTCAGAAAGCATAATGGAATTGACCTCCCTAAGGCCGTCTTTTTCTCCCTTAAGAATTTGTAGCTCCAAAAGTTCCGGGGCTTCCCTTTGCATATAATTGCCCGTTCGGGAAAGATTGGTTTCATTGTATTTCAGATAAAGATCACTAGTCCACGATGACATGACCAAATGTTCGAAATTATCACCATACCCATCGCGCAGCGCTTTTTCCAAAGGTCTAGGAATTGCGGGACCTGTGCCCGTATTTCCATTAAAGGTCTGTGATTGATAGACCTGCGCAATCTTTTCCTGGTTTTCGAAGTAACTGTTATGCGACAATTCGTCTACGACCCATAATCCGATAAGAAGGGTTACGGCCATACCGAGAGCAAGGCCGCCGATATTGATAGCTGAATAACCCTTGTTCTTCTTCAGGTTTCGCCAGGCGATTTTCAGATAGTTTTTAAACATGATTGATGATTTTGATTGATGTTACTTTTAAACCATTCTTATATAAAGACTCGACAAATGTCAAAAAGTTTCACTCTGTGCGTAAACTTTTTACAGGATTTGCCATTGCTGATTTAAACGATTGAAAACCTACCGTCAATAGCGTAATTGTCAGAGCACAAATGCCTGCCAATGCAAACACCCACCACTGTATATCAATTTTATACGTAAAACTTTCCAACCATCTATTCATAAAATAATACGCCAAGGGAAAAGCGACTATGAAAGCTATCAACACCAGTTTTATGAAATCTTTGGTCAATAATCGTAAAACAGAACTAATACTTGCACCCAATACTTTTCGTATGCCTATTTCTTTTTTCTTTTGCTCCGCCACATAGGAAACCAATCCGAAAAGGCCCAAACAACTAATAAGAATGGCCAATATGGTAAACACGATTGAAATTGTGCCAAGGCGCTGTTCTTCCTGAAATAATTTTTCCACTTGCTGGTCAACAAAAGTGTATTCAAAAGGAGTTTCTGTTGTGAAGCCGTTCCATTTTGCTTCTAGATTGGCTAATAAGGTTTTGAAGTCGGTTGTTTCGGTTCGCATAACGATCCAGCCCGGACTGTCCTCATTAAAAAGTGCGATCGGGGCAATGCTTTCAGTTAACGGGGCAAAGTGATAGTCATCAACAACCCCAATAATATCGAACAATTCAGTTTCACCCTCATAGGTGCTCGCGACTTTTGATGAAAGTGCCTCTTCCATAGGAATACCAAGTGACTGCAATACCACTTTGTTCACTATGGTCTGTGTACTGTCATTGGGTCTAAAATCCCTGCCTGCAATCAGCTTCATACCTACTGTATTCATATATCCGGGACTCATTCCACTGTAATGTATCAGTGTCAGCTTGGTAGGATCTTCACCTGGTAAATGTCCTCCGAAATCTCCAAAAATCCGCTGTGAAGGATAGCTGTTGGCCCCAGCAATATCTTTCACCCCCGAAACCGAAGCAAACTGATCTTTAATAGCATCAAATCGGCTAAAAGTTTCATAGGTACCCAAGCGTATGGCCAGTAGATTTTCTTGCTGGTAGCCCAAATCTTTGTTTTGCCCAAAACGCACTTGTTGAACTATAATGATTACGGCCACAATTAGAGAGGTGGATACGATAAATTGAAAAATGACCAAAGCCCTTCTGAATCCTGCTCCTCCGGATGCCACTTGTGCAAGCCCTCCTTTTAATGCATTAATAGGTTTAATGGCCGAAAGTATCAATGCCGGGTAGACTCCTGCCAAAAGTCCGGTAATTAATGACAATGCAAATAACAATACTATAATCTTAGTGTTGAAAATATCGAAAATGCCCAAATCGCTTTGTCCAAGTTCATTGATAAAAGGAAGCAACACTATGCCCAAGGGAATACTGATAAGCGTGGCAAAAAAGGTTAGTAACAGGGACTCTCCCAAAAATTGATAGATAAGCGAGCTTTTGTTAGCGCCGACCACTTTTCTAACTCCTATTTCCTTAGCTCTTTTATTGGCAAAAGCTGTTCGCAAATTGATGAAATTTATACAAGCGACTGCCAATATAATGCCCGCCAGAATAAGTAGGGTATACAAAAAACCGATTTCTGAAACCTTATCCAGTTGTGGAGCTATTCCTTTGGAATATAAGTGTATATCCGTTATAGGTTTTAAAAACAAGGTCTTTTCGAACCCCGTTTGCTTTAAATCTTTGGCGCCCCGTCTCTGTAAAAATTCAGGAAATTTTTTTCCAAACCGACAGCACTTGTGCCGGCAGTCAGTTTCACATAGCTGTAAACAAAGTTTTGGGTGGCATAGTTCTGATTGTTCATCACAAATTGACCAACACCTGGGGTGTTCATACTAATAAGATAATTGGGGTTGAGATGGGTCTTACCAAAATCATCTTTAAAAACCGCCGTAACCGTTTTATCACTAGCCTGCTCACCAGCGCCAATAACTACGCTTTTATTCAGTGCATTTTGGCTTCCGAAGAGTTTTTTCGCCAAAGTAGAAGAAAGCACGATAGAATTTGGCGAATCTAAAGCAGTACTTGCCGAACCTTCTAACAATGGGTAATCAAATACTTTGAAGAAAGTAGAATCTGCAACATAACCTCTTTTGGCATAATGGCTTTCGGTAGACTCGGACAACCGAATAGGTGATTCGAATTGTTCCATATAAACAATGCGGCAAACTTCTTCAACTTCTGGAAAATCCTCTTTTAAGGCAAAGGCGATAGGAGGGCTGGCAGCTGGAGTATTGGTCTCTGGGCTATTGCCGCTTAAATGCTTTATTTTAGTTTGAACGCGATAAATTGAATCTGCATCAGTATAATGGGTGTCATAACCCATTTGGGCCAGTACATATACTAAAATACAGAGGCAACTTGCTATACCCACAGTAAGCCCAAGCAAGTTTATACCTGTTTGCAATTTGTTCTTGGTCAGATTTCGCCAAGCGATTTTTAGATAGTTTTTGAACATGATTGATGAGTTTTGATTGATGTTGCTTTTAGACCGTTCTTAATTAAAGACTCGACAAATGTCAAAAAGTTTCACTCTGTACGTAAACTTTTTACCGGGTTGGTCAGTGCGGCCTTGATAGATTGAAAACTTACGGTAATCAGGGTGATTCCGACAACAATAATTCCAACCAAAACAAAGGTCCACCAATTGATACCAACATTATAGGCAAAACCTTGCAACCACTTATCCATTGCCCACCAAGCGATTGGAAATGCAATCAATGTGGCGATTAAAACCAATTTGACAAAGTCTTTCGAAATCATCCGTACAATGTCGGTTATATTCGCGCCCATAACTTTTCGAATACCTATTTCGGACTTCCTTCTGGCTACGGTCAAGGTGGCCAATCCGAATAATCCCATGCATGATATGAATATGGAAAGAATCGAAGCAATGTTGACAACACTCTTTGACCTCAATTCATTTTGATATTGTGCGGACAAAGCTTCATCCAAAAAGGAATATTCAAATTCTTGCCCAGGATTGGTTTTTTCCCAGATGTTCTTCAATGTCGCAATAGTAAAGGTCATATTTTGTGCCTCAAGCCGCACTGAAACCCTTGGCTGTGTCGTGTGTTGTAATTCAGCATTTTCCACGTGCTTAAAAATCGGATCTAGATTTATAGTCAACAGTAGGGGCTCAATACTATTGCTCAAAGACTCGAAATTAAAGTCTTTCATCACCCCAAGAATTGTAATGTCAAACTTATCGAAAGATTTACCAATCGGATTTTGAAGACCAAATCGCTTCACAAATGTTTCGTTTACCAATACTCCGTTTTGAGCGTCGCTGGCATTCCCTAAAAGAAAATCCCTTCCTTCGGTAATTTGAATATTGTGTGTTTTAAGAAACCCTGGATCCACACTGTTAACAACAAATTCGCGGTATGTATTTTTCCCATCGGTAAAACCAGCATTAATCCAACCGTTCTGGGCAAAACTGAGCATCGACCGCGAAGCATCGGCTACCATAGGTTGTTTTTTAAGTTCAGCAACATACAATTGGGCAAAAGTATCGGCCTCATCTCCTGACATATTCGTTGGTACAACAACTATAGCGTCTCTTTGATACCCGAGATCTTTGTTGACCAAAAAATCTATTTGCCTTCCGATCATCAAGGTGCCAATAAGCATAACAATAGAAGCCACGAATTGTGTTACAACCAAACTTTTTCCGAAAAGTCCCATTGAAGCACCTTTCACCATTCTACTTCTTAGAACCTCGATAGGATTGTATTTCGAAAGTACTATGGAAGGATAGATTCCTGCTATCAGCGCAATAAATACAATCAAACCAAGTGTGATCAACCAAAAGCTTAAGTCAAAATTGATGTAAAGAAATTTACCTGTAAGGGAGTTGAAGGTGTCTTGAAACAAAAAGGCCAGAAATACACCAACCAAGACTGCCATAATCGTAATCAATAAAGCCTCACCCCAAAACTGGTGAACAATTTGCTTACGGAAAGCCCCCAATGCTTTTCTTACCCCTACTTCGGTCGCCCTTGAAAAAGAACGGCCGACGGACAAGGTCACAAAGTTGATACAGGCCAATAACAATATTAAAAATCCAATTGTGCCCATTACATAGGCATATTTCGGGTTTGAAATGGGTTCAAGACCTGGGGGCAAAGAATGATCAAGATGTATTTCTGATATGGGTTGTAGATGAATAAAAAACGTGCCTTCTTCATAATTATCACCCAAATATTGTTTTATGATTGTTGGGAATTTATCTTCTAATCGTGCGGCGGACTGATTGGGTTTTAGCAGCAGGTACGATTCAACTACGACATTGAACCAACTCTCTCTCGCCCTTTCACTAAAAAACAAGGCTTCATTTTCAAGAGAAACCAGCATTTCGAATTGAATACTCGATTCTTGAGGAGGATTGGCCGCAATCGCCGAAACCTCAAAGAATCTAACTTCTTCATCAAACTCCACAGAAAGTGATTTGCCAATTGGATTCTCTTCACCAAAATATTTTTTTGCAGAAGCTTCTGAAAGGATAATCGAATTTGTGCTTGAAAATGGAGCGGAGGCATTGCCCTCTAGAAGCTCAAAATCAAATAGTTGAAAAAAGGCAGGGTCGACAGCCCTGACCTCTTCATTGAATTCGGATTCATTCCTTTTTACAAGGGCATTAAAACGATAAACCCGGCTACCATCTTCAATTTCTGGGTAATTGCTTTTTAACACATTCATCATCGAGACAGGAGTCGTCGTATTTACGAATTCCTCTTTAGGCCCATAATTTTCATCTTGCCATACCCTATAGATCCTATCAGTGTTTGAATGAAACCGATCATAACTGAATTCATTTTTGACATACAGCGCTATTAGGATAAAACAACATACACCAACAGCGAGTCCTGATATGTTTATCAATGAATAACCTCGATTTTTAAGGAGGTTTCGCCAAGCGATTTTTATATAGTTTTTAAACATGATTGTTGTTTTTGATCGAGGATGATTTTTCTATTTCATTCGGTACGCAGGCTTTTTACGGGATTTACAATCGCGGCTTTAATACTCTGATAACTCACAGTAATAATCGAGATGACCACGGCCAAAAAAGAGGCCAAAACAAACACCCAGACCCCTATTTCAATGCGGTACGAAAAGTCTTCGAGCCATTTGTTCATCGCAAACCAACCTAAGGGCAGTGAAACAAGAATGGCAATGCCCACCAGTTTTAGAAAGTCTATTGAAAGTTTGTATGAAATCTGACTTACGCTTGCTCCGAGCACCTTTCTTATGCCTATCTCTTTGGTACGTTTTTCAGCGTTAAAGGCAGCCAACCCGAAAAGACCTAAACAAGCAATTAAAATGGAAAGCGCAGTAAAGATGAAAAATATGCGACCCAATCGCTGTTCTGACTGATATGTGTCATTAAATGAGTCCTCCATAAAATAATAATCAAATGGTTGACCAGGCGCTACTTTATTCCAAATACCCTCAATGCCAGCCAATGCTTTTGAAAAATCTCCAGATTCCAATTTAACCGCCAGCGCGTATGCTCTATCGGTCAGGTGAAGGCTTAAAGATTCTATTTCTGCCCTAAAAGGTGAAAAATGAAAATCTTTAACAACGCCGATAATGGTATAATACTCGGGATTCTCATCTCCCATATCTGGGGTATAGCGCTTACCTATTGCCTCCTGTGGCGAAATTCCCATGACTGATACAGCAGATTCATTCACAATGATACTGGTAGAATCACTCTTGAAATTGCGATCGAACTCCCTCCCCGCAATAATCTCAAAGTCCATTGTCGACACATAATCAAAATCAACTCCCCATCGTTGCATACTAACAGCATTTTCTTGGTCGGTTAGTCCTTCTTCTGGTGCAAAAGTAGAATCAGATCTAGATGATGGTGTTGGGAAATAACTGCTCAAGGTGGCATTTTCAACGTAACTTAATTTTTTTACCTCTTCTTTGAAAGATTCGGCTTGATTGCCAAGGGAAAAAGCATCGTTGACTATCAAAACCTGATCTTTTGAAAAACCAAGGTCTTTATTTTGAATGTAATCTAATTGTTGATATACCACCAGTGTGCTTATAATTAAGAACACCGAAATAGCGAATTGGAAAATTACCAATCCATTTCGAACTTTACTTCCTCCAAGGCTGTTGTTACCCGTGCCTTTTAGGACCTTAACGGGAATGAATTTAGACATAAAGAAAGCAGGGTAACTACCAGAAAATAGTCCTAGTAAAATACCAGATCCAACTAAAATCAACCAGAAAAATGGATTTGCATAAGGCATAGAAATATCTTTGTCAGCTAGATCATTGAATAAGGGAAGGAGTATAATCGCCAAAATAATTGCTAGTAATAACGACCCAAAAGAAACCAAGCCCGATTCGATTAAAAACTGTCTTATGAGCTCGCCCCTATTTGACCCCAAGGTTTTACGAATACCGACTTCCTTCGCCCTTTTCAGGGAATGTGCCGTCGAAAGGTTCATAAAATTTACACATGCTAAAACCAAAAGAAATATGGCAATAAATGAAAGTATATAAATACTTTGAATATCATTGTTACCACTTATTTCGGCTACCCTATCAGACTTTAGATGAATGTCGGTCATGGGCATCGTGCTATATATCAAATAATTGCCCGCCGCTTTAAATTGTTCTTCCGTAATACCCGGCATAAACTGCTGTACCCCAGGAACAACATACTTGCCTAAAAAACCTCTTAACGGTTGTTGTATGTCTTCGATATTCGCCGATGGAATCAGCTTGATATACGTTTGATAATTATTACTTCCCCAATTCACAATGCGCGAATCTTCGTATCCAGACATCGCCATAAAAACTGTATGGTCTCTTAAAAATGAATTTTGAGGAAAGTCAGCTATTACCCCAGTTACTGTATACGAGTCATCATTATCTAAAATTAAGGTTTGACCGATTGCGTCATTGCTGTTAAAATGTTTTTCAGCAGCAGATTTGGTCAAAATCAATGTGTTGGGTGATTTTAGGGCCGTTTTAATATCCCCGGATAATAACGCTAACCCGAACATTTTAAAGAAAGTTGAATCGACGAAAGTAGTCTGCAATTCCTTAATGTTTGCTTCTGTACCTGTTTTACGAAGCAATATACTTCCCTGTGTACGAAATCGCATGGCCAATTCAACCTCGGAGAAATCGTTTTGTACAGTTTCAGCCATAGGGGCTGGGGTTACCGCAAACTTTCGACCATCCCCTCCGAATTTAATATCTGCATGAATGCGATGTATACGTTCGGCATCGGCAAACATGGTGTCGTAACTTAGTTCGTCATGAATATATAATGAAATAAGTAAACCTCCAGCAATACCGATAGCTAGCCCGAAGGTATTCAGAAAAGTAAAAAAGGGTTGTTTTTTAAGACTTCTCCAAGCAATTTTTAAATAATTCTTGTACATGATGATTGATTTTGATTGATGAACAAACTTTCCCGTAAAGACCTGTCGGGTTTTTAAAACCGAACAGGTCTAGACACTACTTATATCATTGCCCCGATCTTTCTATTATGGCTTTCGGTAACAATTTGCCCATCAAAAAGATTGACCACTCGATGTGCATAATGCGAATCGTGGTCCGAGTGTGTTACCATCACAATAGTGGTGCCTTCTTGGTTCAATTCTGTTAACAGGTTCATTACCTCGGTGCCGTTTTTGGAGTCAAGGTTACCTGTTGGCTCATCCGCGAGAATCAATTTCGGATTTGTAACTACGGCTCTTGAAATTGCCACCCTTTGTTGTTGGCCTCCCGAAAGCTGATGCGGAAAATGTTTTTCCCTGTGGGCTATTTTCATACGCTCCAAGACTTTCATCACTTTTTCCCTGCGTTCGCTCTTTTTCATTTTGAGGTAGATAAGGGGCAATTCGACATTCTCGAATACGGTTAACTCATCGATGAGGTTAAAGCTCTGAAAAACAAAGCCCAAATTTCCTTTCCGTAGTTCCGTGCGTTGACGTTCTTTGAGTCCGGCTACTTCATGTCCTGCAAATTGGTAACTGCCTTCTGTGGGGTTGTCCAACATACCGATTATGTTCAGAAGGGTCGATTTACCACAACCTGAAGGCCCCATTATAGCAGTGAATTCGCCATCTTCAACTTTTAGATTTACATTGTTCAGTGCCAAAGTTTCTACTTCCTCGGTTCTAAAGCTCTTTTTTAAGTTTTGAATTTGTATCATTTTTCGATTGATTTTAGTTGTTATAATTAAAGACTTACGTATTCTTATTTAGTGACGGTTATATGCTATTTTAACACAATCTTTTCGGCTTCCCCGAAGCTATCGTAGTTACTAGTGATCACTTTTTCACCCGCTTGCAGACCTTCCAAAACTTCGTAATATCTAGAGTTTTGTTTTCCGATTCGGATATTTCGTTTCAACGCCTCATCTCCATCCGGACCGACAACAAAGATCCATTGGCCGCCGGTGCTTTGAAAGAAACTTCCTTTAGGTAATAAAAGTGCATCGCTAGATTCACCCAATTGTAATTTGATATTATAGCTCTGCCCGGTTCGAATAGTTTCAGGCTTTTCCGCCGTGAAAACCAAGTCGACCTTGAATTTTCCGTTGCGCACCTCTGGGTAGACTTTTCTAAGACGTAACGGAAACTCATTGCCGTTACGGTCCAAGGTCGCAACCAAATCACGCTGTACCCTATCTATATAATGCTCGTCGATACTGGCCTCGATCTTATAATCGGTCAATACGTTGATCTGCCCGATGCGCTGCCCTTGGGTAATGTTTTGACCGATCTCGGCATCCAAGAACCCTAATTGCCCGTCTGCCGGAGCGCGCACGTTCAGATGGTCAAGGCGTTGGTACACCATGCCCAATGTTTTTTGCATTCGATTTAGATCGGTTTCCAAAACCGGTAGCGAAGTTTCACGCAATTCGTTATCGTTCTCCGTCTGTACTTTTACGATTTCATATTGTTTTTGTGATAGTTCATAATTTTCCTTTGACAGTTGATACACTTCCTTCGAAATCAATTCTTCTTCGAATAGGGCTTTATTCTGCTCGAAATTCCTTTTTAATCTTTGAAGTTCGGTGCTGGCGGTGGCCAACGATCTTCTACCTTCTACCTGTCTCGAATCAAAAGTCAATCTGGTCTGACGCAAATCGTTCTGTTTTAATGCCAGACCACTTTCGCTCTGTAAGATTTGTTCGTAGAGATTAATATTGTCCAGCTTTAGAATGATATCGCCTTTCTTGACCATCGCACCCTCTTCAATTAATTTTTCTTCTACGCGACCGCCTTCGTAGGCATCCATATAAATCGTAGCGATGGGAGCCACATTACCGTTGATGGTGATATAGTCATCGAACTTGCCCTGGGTTACATCGGCTATGGAAAGCTTATCCTTTTCGGTACGAAATGTGGAGACCGATGTCGCAAAAATCAATTGATAGGCAGCGAACAACAATAGCAGCCCAAGGGCGATATAGCCAAAGTGTTTTGGACGTAGTCCTTTTTTCTTTTCTAATTGTATATCCATTTTTTATAATTCTTTTTTTGTCATTTCCGCGAAGGCGGAAATCCATTCATTTGTATCAGTTAATATTAAAAATCGGCAGCCCACTGTAAAAGTCTAATGTGGTCTTATTGACTTCGGAACGCAATCGAACCTGTAGATTTTCATTTTGCGCACTTGCAAAAAGATTTTTTGCCGTAAACAATTCAATACCATTGACCATTCCTTTCTCATAACGCTTTTGGGCAATGGTGAAAGCCATACGTTGGGCTTCCATATTTTGCCCACTTTGCTCCAACTCTACCAATAATGAGTTGTATTCTTGTACCAATTGTTGAATAGTTTGAAAGAGTACCTGTTCTTGCAGCTCAAGATTATTCTCTTGTCTAAGTTTTTCGATTTTAGCTTGTTTTACCCTTGAGCGAGCTGACCAACCGTTGCTGATGGGAACATTCAGGCTCAATCCGTAGAACTGCGAGGTATTATCCCTGAATTGTTCGCGAAAGGGTAGGGTATTGTCTAAACTATCCCGAAAGGTTTCAAAATAACCAGTACTTACACCGGCAAAAAGCGATAATGAAGGATAGAGATTTCCTCTGGCTATGCCCACCTGTTTTTTTGCAGCTTGAGCGCGAAGTTCTTGCGCCTTAACTAAAGGTAAAAATTCACGCGCTTTCGAATAGACAGAGTCCGATTGCATCTTTGGCGCTGTTTCAGTTTCCGTCACCTGGGCGATGTTGGGTATGATCTCTATCTCGGAAGTATTTTCTAGGTTCATTTCTTGAATTAAGGCCAACTTTGCTGCGGCCAGTTGGTTTTCGCTTTGGGTCAGATTGAGTTCATCCGCTAGTAATGCGGATTTTGCTTCGTACAAATCTGCGCCAGCCATCAGACCAAGTTCAATCTGTTTCTCGACCAATTGGTAATTGGTTTTGGAAACGCCCAATTGCTCATTGGCAATGGCGACCAACCCTTCAGAAAACCGAATATCATTAAAAGCTTGCATGACACGAAAAGCCAACAAATATTTCTGCTGTAGGCTCTCTTCTTTTGCCGCTTTGTATAGAAATTTAGAGGCCTTGATGGCATTGATTTTTTGAAAACCCTGAAACAAGTCGATATTCGACTGTAACGAATAATTGTTGAAGAAAAAATCTTGCACGACAAAGGTTCCCGTATTTGGATCCTCCGCTCTACCAGAATTTACAGTGTAGTTCGAACTAGCATTGACTACTGGTAAAAGATTACGAATCGACTGTCGGTAGTCCTCCCTGCCAGCATCCGCGGTATATTCAAAATTGTTCAGCTGAAGATTGTGCTCCAAGGCATGGGCGATGCACTCGTCAAGCGTCCACTTTTCCTGGGCAAGAGTATTTGCACCTAGCAACAGGAAAAATACAAATGGTATTAAAAATCTTAAAGTCATAATTTAATTGATGTGCCAAACTAGATACTACTCTTATGCCAAGAATATAAATTGCTGTTTATCAAGTGATTGAAATTTATTTTTCGTTGACCTCGTTGTACAGGTGTAAAATAGTTGTACAATAGCTGTCAAATTTTTTTACACTTCTTTAGTAGTATCGATTTCAAATCGTAGTTTTAAAAAACGTTATATCGCCCGTGTATTCGGTCAAGAACCTTCTTGTACGTCTTGACGACCTTAAACGGAATGTTTTTTGGTAAGAGAGTTTACCATAATACCTTTTTACCATGCTGGATGCAAAAATATTGGTCGTTGATGATAATAAGAGTGTTCTGAGCGCACTTGAGATTTTGTTGCAGTTCGAATACAAGACGGTCAAGACCATTTCGAATCCGAATCAAATTTCTTCTTTTCCCGATTTAGTGGATTTCGATATCGTGTTGTTGGATATGAATTTTTCCGCTGGAGTAAATACGGGTAACGAAGGACTTTTCTGGCTGCGGGAAATCCAAAAAAAGCGCCGCAGATTTCGGTCATTATGATGACGGCCTACGGAGCTGTTGATCTGGCCGTAAAAGCATTGAAGGAAGGTGCCACCGATTTTGTATTGAAACCTTGGAACAATGACAAACTACTCGCTACGGTTAAATCAGCTAACGAATTACGAAAATCGCGCAAGGAAATAAACAAACTCAAACAGAAAGAAGACAACCTAAAACAACATATCAATCAGAACAAGAATTATATTATCGGTAATTCGAAAGCCCTCAACTCGGTTCTAAAACTGGTCGGGAAAGTGGCCAAGACAGATGTCAACGTTTTGGTCACAGGGGAAAATGGAACAGGAAAAGAATTGATAGCACGTGAATTACACGGACTTTCCGCTCGGAAAAATGAAGTATTTATTGCCGTTGATATGGGCTCCATTTCAGAACATCTTTTTGAAAGCGAACTTTTTGGTCACTTAAAAGGTTCATTTACCGATGCCAAGGAAGACCGCGCCGGTAAATTCGAAGCGGCCAATGGGGGTACCTTATTTTTAGATGAAATCGGTAATTTATCGCTTCAGACGCAAGCAAAATTATTATCCGCCATACAGAATAAGACCATTGTGCGAGTAGGTTCGAACAAACGGATTCCAGTTGATATTCGTTTGATTTGTGCTACCAACGAGAATCTGGATAAAATGGTGGCCGACGGTCTTTTTCGTGAAGATCTGCTATATCGCATCAATACGATTTCCATCGAGGTGCCACCGCTTCGTGAAAGAGATAACGACATTTTGGTATTGGCTGATTTCTACCTGAACAAATACATCTCGAAATATGGAAAACCAGGTCTACGAATCAATCAGGCGGCCCAAGAAAAGTTAATGACCTATCCGTGGCCGGGTAATGTACGTGAACTTTTGCATACCATTGAGCGTGCCGTCATACTTTCGGAAGAAAACATATTAAAACCCGAAGATTTCTTATTAAACGTCAAAACATCCATTTCGGTAGATTCCGGCCCGGAAACCTTGGAAGAAATGGAACTTTTGATGATTACGAATGCCCTCAACCAAAACGAGGGCAACTATAGCGCAGCGGCCGAGCAATTGGGTATCTCAAGACAAACACTTTATAATAAGATGAAGAAAATTGGGAAATGATTGCTAAGTTGGCGGTTGCGGTTGGCAGTGAACAGTAATAAATAATGAGTAATGAGTAATGAGTAATCAAAATTATGTTTAAAAACTCATAACTTTTGAACTTGAACTTGAACTTTTTTGCCTATGGTAAGCCGACATATTTATTTACAATTGATACTTCGTATCATATTTATTTCGCTTGCAGGGCTTGCCGTCGGTTATTTTTTCTTTAGGGAACAATATATTTTGGCCGGGCTTGCCTTATTGTTCATGATAGTGCTGACTTCATTTCTAATCCACTATGTAAATCAGACCAACCGAAAAATTGCTTATTTCTTCGATGCCATCAAAAATGAAGATTTTACCTTGCGCTTTCCTGAAAAGTTGAGTGTAAAATCATTGGAAGAGCTTAACCATAGTCTCAACATGCTTAATGAGATGATTCAGGAAATCCATCTTAAAAAACAGGCGCAAGAGCAGTATTACCAAGAAATCATCAAACAGGCTGATATCGGAATTTTGACCATCAACGAAAAAGGCCACATTCTCTTTGCCAACCGTACTATCGAAAAACTGTTCGATTATACCCCGCTGAACCATATTAAACAATTATCGCAGGTCGACCAAAAACTGTACGAACTGTTCGAAGAACTCAAACCTTTTGAACGAAAACTGGTACAACTTTCCAATGAGAGGGAGAAGAAGCAATTGGCACTGAAATCTACTTCAATAACCTTTGAAAATAAGGAGCTTTTATTGGTCGTCGTACAAGACATCCATAAAGAACTTGACGAAAAAGAGACCGATTCGTGGGTGAAATTGATACGCGTTTTGACACACGAAATCATGAATACCATTACACCGATTACCTCCATTTCAGAATCGATATTGAAATACTACAAAACAGACCGCGGATTGATGTCTTTAGAAGATTTCAATGAAGACCATATACAAAATACGGTCAAAGGCCTTGAAGTCATTAAAGGACAAGGTGGTGACCTGATGGAATTCGTACAATCGTACCGAAGCTTTCTAAGCCTCCCGAAACCCGACAAAAGCCTTGTAAACGCCAAACGTCTTTTAGAAAAAGTAAAAATTTTAATGAATCAGGAAAATGACCATGGCCAAATTACCTTTGAAGTTGTTTCAAACCCTGAAGATCTTGAACTGTACATCGATGAAAAACAGATTTCGCAAATCTTGATCAACCTCAGCAAAAATGCGCTTCAATCGTTACGAGGTTTGGAAAATGGTAAAGTAAAAATTGTAGCCGGACTCACCAACCAAGATAAAAAATACGTTCAGGTCATAGACAATGGTCCTGGAATTCCGCCTGAACTTATCGATGAGATTTTTGTGCCTTTCTTCACCACAAAAGATACCGGAACGGGTATTGGCCTTAGTCTTTCAAAACAGATTATGCATCTGCATGGCGGAAACATTCAGGTAAGCTCAAATGACCGTACTGTCTTTACATTGAGTTTTGATTAAATTTTCAATGCTCAGACCTGTCAGCTTTTAGATGCAAAAAATGGCACAAGTCAGCTAGGCCTAGCTACCCCAATTCTTTGAAGGGATCCCAAAAATGCTTTTCGAAATCAATGATTTGGTTGTCGACAACCTTGATTCCTTCACTTTCCAGTAATTGTTGCATGAGATTTGTTCCATCGAAATGGTGCTTTCCTGTCAGTAGCCCTATTTTATTGACGACACGATGCGCAGGTACATCTTCCATACCTCCGGCTCCGTTCATAGCCCAACCCACCATTCTCGCACTTCGGGCAGTACCTAAATATGTGGCGATGGCACCATAGGAAGTAACCCTTCCATAAGGAATTTGTTTTGCCACCTCGTACACTTTTTCAAAAAAATTTTTATTATCAGGATTAGTCATGTATAAAATATTCGAATAATGGTAATCATTAAAAGTAACAACATCAAAGCACTTAAAATATAATTACTGTTTTTTGAAAAACGATTCGTTTTGGTCTCCAATTTATTGAAATAGAACACATAGAGGTAGAGGACCGAAAAAGTACCGAAACCAGCGGCCAAGACAAAAGTCAATATATCGGTTATATCGAACTTGATCCAACCTGAAGCATTCCACATGGCATTAAGGCCACTGTAGTAGGGGATGGTCAATAAATTTACTGCTGCCAGCAGAAAGCCTTTATAGAAACTGTTTCTTTTGCTCACCTGTACCTTTCTGGGAGGCTTGATTTTATTTCTTCTTGCCGCAATAAAAAAATAGACCGCAAAAAAAGCGAATACCAACAAAGCGAATTTTAGCAGCCAATCGATGACCTCGGGGTTTTTGTACAAGAACTTCGAGATATAAACTGCTATGGTGGCCTGTATCATAATCATGGAGGAAACTCCTAGACTAAAAATCACGCCATTTAGCTTGCCCTTATCCACACTGGTCTTGGCAGCGTTCATGTTCAACAGGCCAGGTGGTACCGTAGCCATAAATGCTGCAGAAAAAGTGGCAAAAAAAGAATCAGTAGGTGTTCCATAAATCAGTTTATCCTGAATTGGATATAGGTAATGGGTTTTCCCCTTTCAAGGTACTGATTTTCGTAGAATGTTTGTATTCCAATGACTTCTTGCGGACTTCCCTCATTTTTATATACATCGTGATTTGCATAAATTATCTCAAGGCCCAGTCCGTGAAGAAGCCCTAGTGTATAACCGTGCATAAATTCGCTGTCGGTCTTTAGATGTACGAGTCCGTCAGGTTTGAGAACCTTACGGTATTTTTTCAAGAAATCGGCGTTCGTCATGCGATGTTTGGTACGCTTGTATTTAATTTGGGGATCTGGAAAGGTTATCCAGATTTCAGAAACCTCGTTTGCATCAAAAAGCTGATCGATAAGTTCGATTTGCGTTCTTAGAAACGCAACATTAAGAAGATTTTCTTCCAAAGCTGTTTTGGCGCCACGCCATAATCGTGCTCCTTTAATATCTATTCCAATGAAGTTTTTATCAGGATTCTGTCTAGCGAGTCCGACGGTGTACTCTCCTTTCCGCATCCCAATTCGAGTACAATAGGACTTTCATTGCCAAAGTGTTTTTTCCAATTTCCTTTGAGTACGAGAGCACCAGATTCAATGTCGATCCGATTCGGTTGAACCACATTTTGAAAAGTCTCGTTCTCTTTGAATCGTTTTAACTTATTCTTGCTTCCCATAAAAAGAAATTTTAGAGCCTCGCAAAGCTAAGGAAATACAACATGTTCAGAACTTCATCAAGAAACTGATTTTTTAGCTTTCTCAAGTGTAAAAGAAAACTCGGAACCCACACCAATTTCGCTTTCGACGTAGATTTTTTCGTTGTGGGCCTCCATAATATGCTTTACGATAGCAAGCCCCAGACCAGAGCCGCCCTCGCTTCTGCTTCCACTTTTGTCGACCCTATAGAAACGTTCGAAAAGCCTCGGAATGTGTACTTTCGGTATACCCTCGCCATTATCGGTCACCCGAACTATCACCTTGTTTTTTATAAGGTTTTCGACGCTGACCTCGGTCGTACCGTCCTTATGGCCATATTTGATCGAGTTGACCAATAAGTTGGTAACGACCTGCTGAATCTTCTCCTTATCAGCCTGCACATAAATGGGTTCATCATAATTAATGTCAAAAGTCAGTGTGATTTTTTTCTTGGTGGCTTTCATCTCCAACAGTTCGAACACACTTTCGATAAGTTCTACAATATCAAAAACTTCTTTTTCAAGATTCAAATCCCCTACTTCGAGCTTTGTGATCAGGTCGAGATCCTTTATGATGTAAATCAGTCTATCAACGCCCTTGGCGGCCCGCTGTAAATATTTCTTCCGGATGCCTTTATCATCAATGGCACCATCCAACAAAGTTTCTATATAGCCTTGTACGGTAAAGAGCGGTGTTTTCAATTCATGGGACACATTACCTAGAAAATCCTTACGGTATTCTTCGCGGATCTTAAGTGTGTCTATTTCTATTTTTTTGTCTTTGGCGAATTTTTCTATTTCCTCGGTAAGGGTACGCATATCGGTGGTAATCGGGCCCGATGTCAAAGAAGTGGACTCTAAAAGGGCCACATCGTCATATATTTTTTATTCTCTTATAAATAAATTTTTCGACCCTGATCTGTATCACTGCAAAAGTGACAACGAAGACGATCATGCTGAATAATACTATAGGTAGCCAATACGCTTCAATCTGGTCGCCGTAAAAGACCAAGACAAGCATGAATATTAAAAGGATAAGGGTAATAAAAAGGGAAGAGCGTAAAGCGAACTTGTATGATTTCTTCAAGCGAGAAGCCATTACAGAACGAACTTATAGCCAACGCCCTTTACGGTCTTGAAGTGATCTTCGCCGATTTTCTCTCTTAGTTTACGAATATGCACATCGATGGTACGGCCACCCACAACCACCTCGTTACCCCAAACTTTGTCTAAAATTACCTCACGTTTGAAAACCTTGCTAGGTTTTGAGGTCAGCAGTGCCAGCAATTCAAATTCCTTTCGTGGAAGTACGATTTCTTTACCGTTGTTGACGATCTTGTACTCTTCTCGATTAATGACGATGTTGCCTACCGTTACGATATCTTCTTGCTGATTGGCCTCATCTTTCAATCTTCTTAACAAAGCCTTTACCTTACTCACCAAAACTTTTGGTTTTATAGGTTTCGTAATATAGTCGTCGGCCCCGGCATCAAAACCTGCGACTTGTGAATAGTCTTCTCCCCTTGCGGTGAGAAATGTTATAATTGTATTTTCAAGACCAGGAGTATTTCGAATTATTTCACAGGCTTCGATTCCATCCATTTCGGGCATCATCACATCAAGTATAATCAAATGCGGCTTTTTTTCTTTGCTTTGGCAACGCCTTCAGCACCATTTTTGGCCGTGAAAACCTCATAACCCTCTGAAGATAAATTATACTTGACAATTTCTAAAATGTCCGGTTCATCGTCTACCAAAAGTATCCGAATATCGCTCTTTTTCATGAAAAACCTAAGTTGATTATCTTCAAATGTAAAGATAATACTAATAGACCGAACCCGCTTAACATTGATTTAATATGGTAACGTTTAGATAACCTGATCGAAACCGAATAATTGGATCGATATGAATCAATAATACAGAGTTTTGCAAAAAATTGTGCATTTCATCGAATAATTGCCATATTACTTGGACGGCTGGGGCATATAGAAACAAGAATTATTATATTCGTGGTATGTTTTTTGTTGACAATACCATATGAAGCACCTTTACCTCGTCATTTTCTTTCTTTTTATCGCAGCCAGCTACGGACAAGATTCGAAGCCCAATAGCGATATTGACGGGTTTAAGCTCTATCCAAACCCTGTCACTACGGGTAAAGTATATATTCAAACTGCAGCTGATGCACCCAAAAAGGTGTTGATTTTTGATGTTTTGGGGACCCAAGTGCTAGAAACGACCATTCTTGGGTCAGAACTGAATGTTTCCGATTTAGATGCGGGTGTATATGTACTTCGTGTCTTTGAAAAAGACAAGGTCGCTACCAGAAAGCTCATTATCAAGTAGCTTGGCCCTCATTCTGCCTTTACCGTGAAATTTTCTTTCGATGATTTACATCAAATATCGACGAACTGTCTTTCGAATTTCCTTTTACATACATTTGGTCGAATTTCACAACATTTTTAAGGTGTAAGTAATCCCTTTCACTATCTTTATACCGTTGATCCCAAATCAATACCTATGCGAATAATCTACACTGCACTGTTTATGGTGTTTTCCTTTGCCCTTTCGGCGCAAGAACCTATGGATTTTCAGAACCAAAGAAGCGATGAGATATCCGAGTTCAAATTATACCCCAATCCGGCATATGATGAAGTGGTCTACATGACCAGCAAAGAGAACGGAATTAAAAATATTGTGGTATACGATGTTTTTGGAGAAGTTGTACTTACCGATAGAATTTCGGACAAGACCCTCAACATTTCACGTTTGGTACCGGGCGTTTACGTACTACAAGTTGCCGAAGGTAAAAAGACAATAACACGAAAACTGGTTGTGAAATAATAACGCCGTCATACTAAAACTATTGACCCTTTATTTTTAAAGGGGTCTTTTTTTGCCCATACCTATCGTCGCCAATGCCTAACTTTGACATAATGAATGTCAATAGTATTTTTTCGATACGCACTAAAAACGAATTCCGTGTACTTGCCTTGGAAGTCTTTGATTATCAGTACAAAAACAATTCGCTGTATCGATCCTTTTGTGATCAGTTGGGCAGAACCAGTAATTCAGTGGTCTCCCTTGAGGAGATTCCGTTTCTGCCCATTGAATTTTTCAAATCAAAAAAGATAGTGACAGAAGACGCCAAGCACCAGATTGTTTTCAGCAGCAGCGGTACCACCGGAAATAACACTAGTAAACATTTTGTAAAAGACGTTGAAGTCTACAAAAGAAGCTACCGAACCTGTTTTGAAAATTTCTACGGACCTATCGCCGACTACTGCATTTTAGGACTACTCCCCTCCTATTTGGAACGCGAAGGTTCATCTTTAATTTATATGATGGATGATCTAATCGAACAAAGTGGACATGTTGAAAGTGGTTTTTATCTGGACGAGATGGATGCTTTAATAACTACTTTGATGCGCTTGGATGCCTCGGGAAAGAAAGTGCTCTTAGTAGGTGTTTCTTTTGCTTTATTGGACCTAATCGAAAAAACCAAATTCCATTTAAAGCACACGATCATCATGGAAACCGGAGGCATGAAAGGACGGCGAAAAGAACTGATACGGAACGAACTTCATCAACAATTAAAACAGGGGTTCGGGGTAGGCAAAATTCATTCCGAGTACGGTATGACCGAGCTTCTATCGCAAGCCTATTCAAAAGGTAACGGAATTTTCGAATGCCCGCCATGGATGAAAATACTGATTCGCGATACCGAAGATCCATTATCATATACCCCGACCGGTAAAACGGGTGGCATGAACATTATAGACCTTGCCAACATCAACTCATGTTCGTTTATTGCCACGCAAGATCTAGGAAAAATGTATGAAGATGGAAGTTTTGAAGTATTGGGCCGTTTCGACCATTCCGATGTTCGGGGTTGTAATTTGATGGTGCTCTAGGTCAACATATCATTCTTTACGCCAAATATCGCCATTATCTTCTCTTACCAATGTAGCAGAGTCCCTTATGATAAAAATTGGCTTAAAACTAGAGGTCGGCGGGCCTTCCATGGAAATAAAATCTTGCCCTTGACTGTAGGTAAATCGGTAAACAATATCACCGCCGCCATATAAGATATCCACCTCTGAACTATTCAAAAACTCCAACCATTCGATACAATTAATTTCCGGGTTTTCTTGGTTATCACAATCCAGAATCTGATGTGTAAACCTCCCTTGTAATTCAATTTGGGGCTGAATACAGCATGCTGTACTTTCACAGGATATTAAATTCAACAGAATCATGACAAGAAGTGAAATGATGTAGACCGACTTTCCCATAGTTTAGTACTTTACCTAAAGATTCAAAAAAGATAATAAGGTTGCGCAATGAGCAAGAAAAGTGATTCAGAACAACGGTCGCAATACATCAATTAACCCGGCGTCATAAGGATGCGCACTAGATAGCAATAGCTCACCCGCAGTGTACTCAACTCCATAAACCTTCATCTTTGCTTTTTTATTGATCCCCATTTCAATTAAATACGCTACAATTTCAGGAAGGTTCAACGGTACTTTTTGCCGCCAGAGTTCAACCCCATTACTTGCCGCATAGTGCAATAATGTAGCGCGGTGGCCATAGTACGATTTCTTATTGACCAAGCCCTTGTTCTTCGAAATCCTATTTTTGACTATTTCCATATTACCTGCGAGCATATCGTTTACCGTATATTCGAACTCGAGGTTATAGGCGTTGTCCATATGCATCACTTCGGTCCACCTTCGAAATCCGTATTCATTCGCGATGGTCTGTTTGCAATCTTCTTCGGTCAAACCGAAGGAGGCCAATATGGTCGTGCTCTTGCCCAAATGTGACCAGTGATAGTTGCTGATTTCACTTAAAACGGCTTTGTTTTCGGCTTGAACCCCTGCCCACATTCTAGAGGCCAAGGCACTTAGATGATCTTTGATAGCCGAATAATCTTCTATATTAATCAGTAGGTCGCCATAAAACCGCTCAAGTTCAACCAGTATTCTATGTTTATAGACCTCCATAATTTTATATCACCTTACAACCAGAACGAAGTAGTTCTTTTTTCCCCGTTGCAGAAGTACAAATTTTTCGTTTATCAAATCTGATTTGGAAATCAGGTAATCTTCATTGACTTTCTCTTTGTTCACTGAAATGGAATTCTGTTTCAGTTCTCGCCTCGCTTCGCTGTTCGAGCCTAAAAAACCTGTTTTATCGGCGAGAGCACCTATCATATCCAAACCCTTTTCCAAAACAGACTTTGAGATTTCGGATTGTGGTACGCCATCGAAAACATCGAGAAAAGTCTTTTCATCCAATCCTTTTAGATCTGCGGAAGTTGACTTTCCGAAAAGAATGTTACTCGCGCGCAGCGCATTGTCCAAATCGGCTTGCGAATGCACCATGACGGTAATTTCCTCTGCCAAACGTTTTTGAAGTGTTCGAAGATGAGGGGCCGTTTGATGCTCTTGTATTAAACTTTCGATTTCCTGTTTTGTCAAAAAGGTGAAAATCTTAATGTATTTTTCGGCATCCTCATCCGAAGTGTTCAACCAATATTGATAGAATTTGTACGGTGAGGTGAGATTGGCATCCAGCCAGACATTACCACTCTCGGTCTTCCCGAACTTTGTGCCGTCGGCCTTTGTAATCAGAGGGCATGTTAAAGCATAACCCTTTCCACCCCCGATTCGGCGAATCAGTTCGGTGCCTGTGGTAATATTTCCCCATTGGTCGCTACCACCAATTTGTAAAGTACAATTATGGTTCTGGTACAAATAAAGAAAGTCATAGCCTTGCACCAATTGATACGTAAACTCGGTAAACGACATCCCCTCTTTCGCTTCTGCAGATAAGCGTTTTTTTACGGAATCTTTGGCCATCATATAGTTGACCGTAATGTGCTTTCCAACATCCCTTATGAAATCAAGAAATGAAAAATCTTTCATCCAATCATAATTGTTGACCAGAACTGCGACGTTTGCCAATTCGTTCCCAAAATCCAAAAATCGTGAAAGCTGTTCTTTTAAGGCCTCTTGATTGTGACGTAATGTGGTTTCATCGAGCAGGTTGCGCTCTGCCGATTTACCGCTAGGATCCCCAATCATTCCCGTTGCACCGCCTACCAATATAAACGGTTTATGGCCTGCTAATTGAAAATGTCGCAACATCATCACGGCGACCAAATGACCGATATGTAAGGAGTCCGCAGTGGGATCGATTCCCAAATAAGCTGACTGCATTCCGGTCATGAGATGTTCTTCGGTTCCGGGCATTGCGTCGTGCAACATTCCTCTCCATTTTAATTCTTCTACAAAATTTGTGGCCATCTTTTCCCTTAGAGTTACAATCAGCTGCAAATATAAAGGAAATAGGGCACCTTCTTCCTTTGAGAAAATGAAAAAAAGTAGCGTTCCAGCCATAGAAATACATCATCTAAATAAACCCATAGGAACATTAATTCACATACAATCCCTACATTTATCACATGGTTTTGGTCACTGGGGGCACGGGTTTGGTAGGCACGCATTTACTCATGCGTTTGCTACAGAAAAATATTTCGGTAAGATCCCTATTCCGGGAGAGAAGCAATCTTGAACATGTAAAAAAAATCTTCGGCTACTACACTTCGAACCCCTCGAACTGTTCGAAAAAATCGATTGGGTTAAAGCGGACCTGAACAATATTCCCGATTTGGAAACTGCTTTTGAGGGTGTCAATAAGGTATTTCATTGTGCCGCCCTGATTTCTTTTAATCCCGGTGATTACAACATTTTAAAAAAGACAAACATCGAAGGCACGGCCAATATCGTAAATCTCTGCATTTCAAAAAACATTGAAAAATTGTGTTATGTCAGTACGATAGGTACTATTGGTAGAAGCTTGGATGGTTCATCGGCCAATGAAGAAACCGAATGGACCGATCAAGATGTCAACGTGTACGCCCTAACCAAATACAGGGCTGAAATGGAAGTTTGGCGCGGATCTCAAGAGGGACTGGAAACCGTAATCATTAATCCGGGAGTGATATTGGGGCCTGGTTTTTGGGGCACAGGCAGCGGGGCTTTTTTTACGACCGCCCAAAAAGGGTATTCATACTACCCGCCTGGCGGCACAGGTTTTGTGACCGTCCACGATGTAGTAACGATTATGACCGACTTAATGGATTCGACCCTAAAGAACGAGCGTTATATTGTCGTTGCAGAAAACCTGAAATTCAAAAAAACACTTGACATGATTGCAAAGCCTCTTGGAAAGCGAATACCAAATAAGGAATTAAAATACTGGCAATTGCAAATAGGAAGGTTTTTTGATTGGATTTTCGATCTATTTACCGATAAAGGCCGAAGCATTACCAAAAATACGATTACCTCATTGTATCAAAGAGATGCCTACGATAATTCAAAGATCAAAAAGGCACTGAACTTTACATTTTCGCCCCTAGAACCTACAATTCAACTTTGTTGCGAAAAATTTAAGGAAGAGAGTCCCCCATCCTGACCTTTGTCTTGACCTTGGTTGAGTCCTTCAGTTTCCTTTTCGCTTCCATCTCAATGCGAAGAAGACTATCACTGACTGCTTTTGCGTCTTCAAGTTCTTGCTTCTTTTCCGTCAATCGCAATTCGACAGCCGTATAAATTGACTCGTATTCAGAAGGAAGCGATGCATAATATCTGTCGCTGGCCACAAACGAAACACTATCTATTCCATGTTTTTTGAACACAAAGGCCGTAGGGTCTATTTCGTTATCCCGAATTATGGTAACATTTGAATTCTTTGCGGAATTGGCTATAGCCATATCGGACAACACTTCGATCATCTTTTCTTTGGGTATAATGTTTTCAGGAGCTTCCATCAGTTTTTCTCCACATGAAGCAATCATGATCGATATAAGAATGAACAGCAGTTTTCGTATCATCATCTATCAAAAGTTAAACGCTCGGCGTTGCGTGTTTCGGAGAATTTACCATTTTCATACGCCAAATGACCATTGACAAAAGTGTGCGAAATTTTGGATTTAAAAGCGTATCCCTCAAAAGGAGACCATCCACATTTGTATGCGATATTTTCTTTGGATACGTTCCATGTATTGTTCAAATCGACTACGGCCAAGTCGGCAAAATGGCCTTCGCGTATGAAACCACGTTTTTTTATTTGGAATAATTTGGCCGGGTTGTGGCACATTTTCTCCACGATTTTTTCCAAGGATATTGTTCCGTCATGATACTTTTCCAACATGGCCGGAAGCGCATGTTGTACCAAAGGTCCACCCGACGGAGCCTTGGTATATACGTTGTCTTTTTCATTGAGTAAATGGGGTGCGTGATCTGTGGCCACCACATCGATACGATCGTCTAGCAACGCTTCCCATAATTTTGAACGGTCTTCGGCCGTTTTCACTGCCGGGTTCCATTTAATTAAAGTTCCCTTGGTATCATAATCGATATCGGAAAACCAAAGATGGTGAATGCACACCTCGGCAGTAATTTTTTTCTGTTCTAAAGGAATGTCATTTCGGAAAAGTTCGGTTTCTTTTCCTGTGGAGAGATGAAAGACATGCAGTCGTGCGCTTGTTTTTTTGCTAAAGCTATCGCTTTCGAAGAGGAAAGGTAACAAGCCTCTTCGCTACGTATCAACGGATGATATTTAACCGGAATGTCATCACCATATTGCTCTTTGTAATGGGCCAAATTTCTTCTAATGGTTCCTTCGTCTTCGCAATGCGCGGAAATGACCATCTCGGTACTCTCAAAAATCTTTTCGAGCACCGCCTCATCATCGACCAACATGTTCCCCGTTGAGGATCCTAAAAAAAGTTTAATCCCAGAACAGGCATTTTTATCCAGGCGTTTTAGTTCTTCAAGATTGTCATTTGTACCTCCGAACAAAAATGAATAGTTGGCGTACGATGCACTTTTTGCCAAACTGAATTTCGCTTCCAGTTTTTCTATAGTAGTGGTCTGCGGATTGGTATTGGGTTGTTCCATATAGGTGGTAATACCCCCTGCTATGGCGGCCCTGCTCTCTGTGGCAATAGTGCCCTTATGCGTAAGGCCGGGTTCCCTAAAATGGACTTGATCATCGATGATACCGGGCAGAACATGATTTCCGGAAACATCAATAAGGGTAGCATTTGGGTCGCTGATGTCTTTATCCATCCTTACAATAACCTCGTTTTCCAACAGCAAGTCACCTTCGAAAATTCGGTTTTCATTTACGATAACGGCATTTTTTAATAACGTTTTCCCCATAGCTAAAACCGCTCTTTATTAAACATACTGCGTAATTTCATTTTTAACACCCCAAAAATGGCCTCATTGATAATCGATGAACTCATTTTAGATTTTCCTTTCACCCGATCCCGAAAAATTATCGAAACTTCTTCGATCTTATAGTTGCGAAGATAGGCCCTGAACTTCATCTCTATCTGAAAGGCATAGCCTACAAAACGAATGGAATCTAGTTTGATGTTCTCCAATACTTCCCTTTTGTAACATACGAACCCCGCCGTGGGGTCATGAACCCGCATACCGGTTATCATTTTTACGTATAACGACGCCCCATATGACAGTAGCACCCTATACAAAGGCCAGTTTACCACATTGACCCCTTTTTTATAACGGGATCCAATGACCACATCGGCACCGTTCAGACAGGCCCTATAAAGTCGGGGCAGGTCGGTCGGGTTGTGAGAGAAATCGGCATCCATCTCAAAAATGTAATCGTACTTTCGGGCAATGGCCCATTTGAAACCATGAATATAGGCCGTACCCAAGCCCGATTTTTCTTTTCGCGTCTCTAAAAAAAGTCGATGCGGAAACTCGTTCTGCAAACGAACCACCGCGGCAGACGTACCATCTGGTGAGTTATCATCGACAATCAACACATCAAAATCGGTCGATAGATCAAAAACCGCTTTTATGATAGCCTCGATATTCTCTATCTCGTTGAAGGTGGGAATAATGACTAGGCGATTCGGCATTGACTTTTTGGTATACGGACAAAAATAGTGTTTTAAACGCTGTCCGAAAATGACATAATCGGTTTTATCGTTTTTTTAGAATACGCAGTAACCATCATAATTTGTAATTTTGAACTTACATCCACCTAATGAATCTTGGCACTTTAAACAGTGCCCGGACAATAATAGGGATATAGATATCAACTTAATGCTACAGAAACTCCCTAAGTCTTTTCTTTACTTATTAGGTATAGTATTCTTTGTCAATTTGCTCCAGGCCCATTTTACGGAACTGATTTTTGATGAAGCCTATTACTGGTATTATGCCAAAGATTTGGCATGGGGTTATTTCGACCACCCGCCAATGGTAGCGTTGCTCATCAAGATAAGCAGTTTCTTTTTTGATGGTGAATTGGGGGTCCGGTTTATGAGTTGTATTATATCGGCTGGTACTTATATGGTTCTTTGGGCCATGATAGATGCGGAGAAAAATAAGGAATACGTCGTTCATTTTTTTATTTTGACCTTCTCGATGACCTTGCTCAATGCCTATGGCTTCTTGACCTTGCCAGATACCCCCTTATTGTTCTTTACCGCCCTTTTTCTTCTGATCTACAAAAAGTTCATCAAAACGCCTTCTTTCGTTACGGCACTTCTCTTGGGCGTGGTAATGGCCGCTTTGATGTATAGTAAGTACCACGCGGTATTGGTCATATTGTTTGTTTTGTTGTCGAACTTGAAACTCTTGATCAACAAATATGCGTGGTTAGCAGCGATAATGGCCCTACTTTGCTATACGCCACATTTTCTCTGGCTTTATGAGCACGATTTTGTGTCGTTCAGATATCATTTATATGAACGGCCGAATGCCGCCTATGATTTTAGCAAATATACCTTGAGCTTTTTATTAAATCTCGTCGCCATTTTCGGTTTGACCTTCCCATGGATCTACAAATCATTGTTCAAGACAATGGCTTTCGACCTTTTTACCAAGGCATTGCTCTATTTGGCCTATGGAGTGCTAATTTTCTTTTTTATCTCAAGTTTTAACCGACGGGTTCAGGCACAATGGATTATTGTGATTTCAATTCCGTTGGTGGTCTTGGTATTCAATTATATGCTAAAGGAAGAAAGTACTCGAAAATGGGTTTTTAGGACCGGTATCGCCACCATTGCCGTATTATTTTTTTTACGAATCGGCCTAATTTACGAACACCTGTTTCCAATTTATTATGAAACCCATGGGAATAAACATTGGGTAGCTAAGGTCGAGGCACTTGCAGAAAATAATCCTGTAGTCTTTGAAAACTCGTATCGGTTTGCACCGATGTACGAATTCTATTCAGGAAAACCCGCCATTTCATTGAACAATGTGCACTATCGCAAAAACCAATACTCGATAGACAGTTCGGAGTTTACGGTTCAGCATAAAAAAGTACTATATGTTTCACAGAACATTTTCGAACGCAAATTGTCGTATTCACGAACCAATGGAGAAATATTCTATGCCAAGTTCATAGAAAATTTTGAGTCGTATCGAAAGCTAACCTGTATTTTGGAAAAAGAGGAGGTTGAAAATCCTTATGGAAAAACACTAAATCTTAAAATTTTTAATCCTTACGATAGCGATATTGCACTTGAGAGGATAAAATTCGGGGCGGCTTTTCTCAATGCACATAAAGAATTACGTGATATTCAACGTATAGCCGAAATACGGCCCGAATCAAATATTTTGGCGTTAAAATCAAATGATACAACACTTTTTACGTTTAAACTTCCAAAACCTGAAATGGAAGACCCAAAATATTTCAGGTTAGGAATATCTGAAAACGGATTGCCCTATGGACTTAATGGTGCAAACATCAAAATAGAATAATGGAACCAACCCTTCGAACCATAGAAAGTATCGATTGGATTACGATTCTAATCTTCGGTAGTCTTTTGTTCATAGTTGTTGCCAAAGGTCTTTTCTATAATCGCTTTTTAAACTTCATCATTCTGCCTTTCAATAATAAGTACATCTTTATGTACAACAAAAAGGAGAAATTGGCGAATTGGTTTCATAGTTTCTTCAGTATTTTTCAGATTGTCAACTTTTCGCTTTTCATTTATTTTATTTGGACAGTTTTCGGAGAGCCTTTGAACGACTCGAATATCGTAATGTTTCCAATCATTTTAGGCGGTTTGATAGCATTTCTACTCGTAAAGGTCTTTCTGCAACTTAGCAACGGATTCATTTTCGGGGCGAACCGTGACATAAGTGAAATTATTTTTAAGAAGCTATCATACCTGAACCATAGTGGGCTCATTATGCTATTGGCCAATATCATGCTTGCCTATGTCTTGAAAGACTCGAAACTTGTGATTTATGTAGCTTTTTTCCTGATTCTTTTGGTAAACGGAATTGGTTGGGTCAACGTGTTGCGGAATCATCAAAAATTCATCACCAACAACTTTTTCTATTTTATTTTGTACCTTTGCGCACTTGAAATTTCACCGCTTATTATAATAGGCAGCTATCTTAAACAGTTGGGTATATGAAGGTTAAGACGATTTTAGTATCACAACCGGAACCGAAAATGGAGAATTCCCCTTATTCAAAACTTATTGATAAGGCCAAGGTCAAGGTTGATTTTCGTCCTTTTATCCACGTAGAGGGAGTTGACGCGAAATCGGTACGTCAACAAAAAATAGACCTCAACAATTACACAGCGATAATTCTTACTAGCAGAAATGCGGTAGACCACTATTTCAGAATTGCGGAAGAAATGCGCTTCAAGGTACCCGACTCCATGAAATATTTTTGTCAGTCGGAAGCCGTGGCCTATTACCTTCAGAAATACGTGGTTTATAGAAAACGTAAGATTTACGTAGGTAAAATGAACTTTGCCGACCTAGCCGCTCTATTTAAAAAGTATAAGGACGAGAAATTTCTTTTGCCCTCTTCCGATTCCCTTAAAAGTATTGTACCCGAAACCTTGAACAAAATCGGAATCGACTGGACACGCGGTATTTTCTATAAAACGGTAATCAGTGACCTGTCGAGATCTTCGCAATGTTTACTACGATGTGCTTGTTTTCTTCAGTCCTTCGGGCATTGAGTCACTTTTGAAGAATTTTCCGGATTTTGAGCAGAACGATACCCGTATCGCAGTTTTCGGAAATTCTACAGTAAAAGCCGCCACCGATGCAGGACTACGTATCGATATTCAGGCTCCGACCCCGGAGACACCTTCCATGACTATGGCGCTCCAGAAGTATATTATCGAGGCCAACAAAAAATAATATCATAAAAGATTAAACAAAAAACCTTCCTTTCGGAGGGTTTTTTTTAGTACGCATAACGCTGCGGCCCGCCTCGGCGTATTTCTTCACTGGCAAAGGCTTCGAACTTTTTAAAGTTCTCCCTAAAGGCATTTGATAGTTTAAATGCCGTTTTATAATAGGCCTCATCATTATTCCAGGTAGTACGTGGACTAAGCACATCGGTCGGAACACCAGGGCATTCCCTAGGCTGTGCAACTCCAAATACCGAATGAATATGGTAGTTGTCATAGGAATAAAGTCCGAGGTCGCCGTTTAGTACCGCATTGATCATGGCCCGGGTATATTTAAGTTTCATACGGGTTCCAACGCCATATGGCCCCCCGTCCAGCCTGTATTTACAAGCCAAACGTTGACACCCGCATCCTGCATTTTCTTGCTTAACATTTCTGCATATTTCGCCGGGTGCAAAGGCATAAAGGGTGCTCCAAAACAGGCCGAGAAAGAAGGTACGGGCTCTATCACACCAGCTTCCGTACCGGCTACCTTGGCCGTATAACCAGAAATAAAATGGTATGCGGCCTGACTCGGTGTCAATTTTGAAATAGGGGGCAAAACACCAAAGGCATCCGCAGTTAAAAAGAATATATTTTTTGGGTTCTTTCCGATAGAAGGCCGTTGCACATTATCTATATGATAGATTGGATAGCTTACCCTTGTATTCTGGGTAATGGAGGTGTCGGCAAAATCTACCTCCCTATGGCCATCCATAATTACATTTTCAAGCAATGCTCCCTTTTTAATGGCCGCGAAAATCTCGGGCTCATTTTCTTCGGATAGGTTGATGACCTTTGCATAGCATCCGCCCTCAAAGTTAAAAACGGCGTTCTCGTTGTTCCAACCGTGTTCATCGTCGCCTATCAATTTTCTGGAAGCATCCGTGGACAGGGTAGTTTTTCCAGTTCCCGACAATCCAAAAAATATGGCTGTGCTTCCATCTTTTCCAACATTCGCCGAACAATGCATAGGCAAGGTTTTCTTGTAGACCGGAAGAATAAAATTCAAGGCGGAAAATATTCCTTTTTTAATTTCCCCGGTATATCCCGTTCCTCCAATAAGTGCAATCTTTTTCTTGAAATTCAAGATAGCGAAATTGTGTTGGCGTGTGCCGTCAATCTTCGCATCGGCCATAAAACCAGGTGCGTTGACCACAGTCCATTCAGGGTCAAAATTTTTAAGCTCTTCATTTGTTGGACGGATGAACATATTATAAGCGAACATATTCGACCAAGGATATTCATTGATTACCCTAATATTCATACGGTAATTGGCATCGGCACAGGCATAACAATCGCGAACGTACAATTCTTTTTGGTTCAAATAGGAGATGACCTTATCATAGAGCGCATCGAACTTTTCGGGATTGAACGGAATATTGATGTTGCCCCACCACACTTTATCTTCAGTGTTTTCATCCTTTACGATAAAACGGTCCATCGGTGATCTTCCGGTGAATTCTCCCGTGTTCACTGCCAATGCTCCAGAGGATGCTTCTTCGCCCATATTTTTTTCCAGTGTAATCGCATGCAATTTTGAAGGTGACAACTGATATTGCACATTATCGTGTTCAATTCCGTACGATTTAAGCGAGATTGTTTTGTTCGTTTTTTTCGAATTGTTCATTCAAAAGCGTTTTTAAGTATGCAAAATTATTATAAATTTAATTTAAGCCTACTGATTTTGAGGATTTATTAGTCAAAAGACTTAAAACTACGGTAGCCCAACAGTGTCCAACTTAACACAAGGAGTACACCGCCAATTGGAGTAATAAATCCGATGCTTTTAAAATCGAAACCAGTCAGACTATTGGTCGCGAGAAAATAGATGGAAAAAGAAAATAACACTACGCCGAAAATCGTCAAGTAAAAAATGGCTTTTTTGTACTGTTCAGATACGAATTTTAGATTGGCCAAGACCAGCAGGAAAAGGGCATGGTACATTTGATAGCGTACCCCGGTCTCAAATGTGGCAATGGCATCGGAATCGACAAGTTTTTCTAATCCATGAGCCCCAAAAGCACCTAGAATAATGGCAAGGACACCTAATAAAATACCTATCAGAAAAATTGTTCTGTTCATAACTTAATGCGCTCCTTTTTTTATAAATGTAACAATTTGATACCTTAGTCAATCGTTATATCAAAAGTAAATAATAACAAAGAATGCGAAAAATACTCGTTCTAGGTGCCGGAAAATCAACTTCCTATTTGTTGGATTATTTTCTGGAAAAGGCCGAAACCGAAAAACTACACTTGACGATTGGGGATATTAATCCCGAAGCCATTCCGGAAAACATCAAATCGCATACTTCGTGTACCGTACTACAGCTTGATATTTTTAAGGAAGAGGAACGCAAAAAAGCGATTCAAAATGTCGATATCGTGGTCTCCATGCTTCCGGCCCGATTTCATATCGAGGTTGCCAAAGACTGTATTGCATTCGAAAAGCATCTCGTTACCGCATCCTATATCAGTGAAGAAATCAAGGCACTGGACGATGCGGCAAAATCAAAAGGACTCATCTTTATGAACGAAATCGGATTGGACCCCGGAATCGACCATATGAGCGCCATGCAGATTATAGACCGTATTCGTGCCAAGGGCGGGAAAATGTTATTGTTCGAGTCGTTTACCGGAGGGCTTGTCGCCCCAGAAAGCGATACCAATCTTTGGAACTATAAATTCACATGGAACCCCAGAAACGTTGTTCTTGCTGGTCAAGGCGGTGCCGCAAAGTTTTTTCAAGAGGGCACCTATAAATATATTCCCTACCACAAACTGTTTCGACGCACAGAGTTCTTCAATATCGAGGGTTATGGCCGTTTTGAGGGCTATGCCAATCGAGATTCATTAAACTATCGAGAAGCCTACGGACTGCAAGATGTTCTTACCTTGTACCGAGGCACCATGCGCCGTGTCGGATTCTCAAAGGCATGGAACATGTTCGTACAGCTTGGTATGACCGACGATACCTATACCATTGAAAATTCCGAAGGCATGACCTATCGGGAATTCGTCAATTTATTCCTGCCCTACTCGCCGACCGACTCCGTGGAACTAAAATTGAGACATTATTTAAAAATCGAGCAAGACGATATCATGTGGGAAAAGCTGGTCGAGCTTAATATTTTCACTTCAGAAAAGACCATTCCATTAAAAAATGCCACCCCTGCACAAATGCTACAGTATATTCTTGAGGATAGTTGGACACTGAGCGATGACGATAAGGATATGATCGTTATGTACCACAAATTCGGCTATGAATTAAATGGGGAAAATCATCAGGTCGATGCCAATATGGTGGTCATCGGGCGAAACCGAACGCATACCGCAATGGCGAAGACCGTTGGACTCCCTGTTGCCATTGCTACACTGTTGATTTTAAATGAAAAAATCAAAAACCCGGGGGTACAAATTCCTATTTCGAAAGAGGTCTACGAGCCCATACTTAAAGAACTTGAAAGCTTAGGTATTGTTTTCAAGGAATATGAGGTGCCTTACTTAGGTTACAATCCTGATTCCGTGGCGGATAAATAGTTGGAAAAATCCTTCTTCAATACTAATTTGCATTTTCCATACGTTATCTTTTATAATTAACTTTCTATTTTAACCATCAAAATGAAATGTAAATTATGAAATTGGCTAACGATAAAATCAAGATAGACGGTATCGACAAGAAAATCCTAAGGTTCTTGATGGAAGATGCCCGAAAGCCAGTACTCGAAATCGCAAGAAGTATCGGCATCTCCGGTGCTGCCATTCACCAAAGGCTCAGAAAATTAGAAGCTTCTAAACTTCTAGCGGGCTCAAAATTCGTTATCAACCCCAAGATTATGGGTTATACGACCATGGCCTATATCGGTATTTATCTCGATAAGGCAATGAGCAATCCGGTAGCGGTAAAACAGTTAGAGAAAATTCCCGAAGTTTTGGAATGCCATTATACCACCGGCAATTGGTCCATCCTCATTAAAGTTCTTTGCAGGGATAATGAACACCTTATGCAGGTACTCAATAAAGAAATTCAACAAATCGAAGGGGTTTCACGAACGGAGACTTTTATCTCTTTGGCACAACAAATCGATAGACAGATAACTATCTAGGCTATCCATCTTCATTATTAAACTCAAATAGCAAGAAAGGTTCCTCGTCTAGCTCCGCTCCGGCGGCTAGATAACACTTTTGAGCTGTTATATTTGATTTTTCGGTGCCGACCCATGCGTAAACACATCCTAACTTTTTAGCATATTCCCAAAGATATTTGACCAATTTCCGACCAATTCCTTGGTTTTGAAAACTTTCGACTACCCCAACTTCATTGATAAATAGCTCTGGATCCTTATCAGGATGCACATAGTGAAATCCGGAAGCCATTCCTACAACCTCGCTTCCATAGAATGCCAACACAAGATGATGTCTACCATCCTCAAGGAATTCCGTCGCGCGGTGGGGTTTTACAGGATGGTCGAAAAGATTATCTCCTACCGTGACCAAAGCCGGTAAATCTTCAATGACCGCCAACCGTATTTCAATATTCTCTATCATCTTCTTCTTTTGGTTACAAAAGATAAAAAAACCTGTCCAATTATAATTGGACAGGTTCTATATAATAGAATATTTTTACTGTTAATCCCTTCCGCCGAAAACCTGCAATCCAAAATAAATCAAAGTAGCTAACGAACCGATTGCAGCTACTAAATAGGTGCGCGCGGCCCACTTCAGCGCATCTTCAGAACCTTTGTATTCTTGTTGGGTCACCATGTTCTTTGCCTTTAACCAAGCTAAGGCACGATTGCTCGCGTCATACTCTACAGGTAAGGTCACAAAACTGAACAAGGTTGCAAATGCCATCATTCCGAGACCAATAACGGCAATCCAATAGCCAAGGCCCACCCCTGCAGCGGCACCTAGCATCAGTCCCCCGAAAACGACCCACATCGAAATACCCGAGGTCACGCTAACCACCGGCACCAATTTTGAGCGCATGGTCAACCATTCATAGGCCTGCGCATGTTGCACGGCATGCCCACATTCATGTGCCGCTACAGCAGCAGCAGCAGCATTTCGCTGATTGTAGACACCTTCACTTAAGTTCACTGTTTTATTTTTTGGATTATAATGATCGGACAACATTCCCGGCGTGGAAACTACTTTTACGTCACGAATACCATGGTCCGCCAGCATTTTTTCCGCGATTTCGGCACCGCTCATGCCATTTTGCAAATGTACTTTCGAGTATTTAGCAAACTTGCTTTTTAGCTTGCCGCTTACCAACATGCTTATCAGGCCTATGCCGCCGATTAATATCCAATATCCCATTCCCATAGTAAATCCTTTTTTAGTTTAATTAAAGATAATAAAGATTCCCGTCTTCACAGGAATGACAAAGCTTAAAAAGCAAAAACCCCGCCATTTTAGACAAGGTTCGATTTACTGACAAAATGTACTTTTATACCATCGCGGTTTCCCAACCGAAGGCCTCGCTGATTTCCTTGTAAACGACTGCTCCCTCTACAATGTTCAACCCTTTTTGAAGTGATAGGTCGAATGCGCAGGCTTCTTTCCACCCCTTATTGGCCAATTTCAGTACATAGGGCAGCGTAACATTGGTCAACGCCATTGTCGAAGTATAGGGTACCGCCCCGGGCATATTGGCAACGGAGTAATGTACGACGTCATCAATAATATAAATTGGATCTTCATGTGTGGTGGGTCTTGTCGTTTCAACACAACCCCCTTGATCCACGGCCACATCAACGATAACCGTACCCGGACGCATCTCTTTTAACATATCGCGTGTAATCAGATTGGGTGCTTTTGCCCCTTTCAACAAAACCCCACCGATAATCAAATCGTGGTTTTTGATGTGCTTTCTAATGTTAAATTCGTTCGAAAATTCGGTAACCACATGCGGCGGCATCACATCGTTGACATAACGCAAGCGCTTCATATTAATGTCCAAAATCGTAACATGGGCGCCAAGGCCCGCTGCCATTTTAGCAGCTTGAATACCGACAACACCGGCGCCAAGCACTAAAACCTTTCCAGGAGCCACTCCGGGAACTCCCCCCAACAAAACGCCACGACCTTTTACGGGTTTCTCCAAATACTTTGCGCCCTGCTGTATTGCCATGCGTCCGGCGACCTCGGACATTGGGGTCAAAAGTGGCAAAGTGCCTTCTTCATCCTCTACGGTTTCGTAAGCGATACATATGGACTCGCTTTCGATCATCGCTTTTGTCAGCGGTTCGCTCGACGCAAAATGGAAATAGGTAAAAACAACCTGATTTTTCTGTACTAAAGGATATTCTTCCGCAATCGGCTCTTTGACCTTTACGATCATCTCACTGATCGCATACACCTGACCGATAGTGTCCAATATGACGGCTCCTACTTTTCTGTAGTCGTCGTCAAAAAATCCACTGCCTTCTCCTGCTTTGGATTGCACATACACAGTATGTTTGTTCTTTACTAATTCATAGACTCCCGCAGGGGTCATACCGACTCGACTTTCATTGTTTTTGATTTCTTTTGGGACACCGATTATCATATTGTTATAGATTTTTGTTTATGTTGTCAAAATTGTGACAATTAAAACAAATATGAAAATATAATCGATAAAAATAGGGGTGTCTAGGTCAAAATAATCCTATTTAAAGACTATTACCCCCATTTTTTTGGGGGGTTATGCTCAAAATTTATTTATATTTTAATTTTAGTGCAACAACACTCAAGACCAAAATCAAAGTAATACCATTGGCTAAAATGACCGGAAGGCTTTCAATGGCAAACCCGTAGATAAGCCAAAGCAATAGCCCGAGGGACAATAACAAATACATGTTCAATGAAATATCCTTGGTCGATTTATCTTTCCAGATTTTAAGGACTTGAGGGATGAAGCCTGATGTAGTTATTGTGGCGGCGACTAGGCCGAGAATTTCTGTGTTTTCCATGGTTGGTTGTTATTGCGAGCGTAGCGCGGCAATCTGTTGAAGCATTTCAAAATGTTTCAACAGATTGCTTCGTCGCCTTAGCCATTTCGTAAAAATTAAACCTATTGTTGGCTCCTCGCAATGATATCAACCGACAATATTCACGATCTTCCCAGGAACAACGATAACCTTTTTAGGCTCACGCCCCTGCAATTGTTGCTGGGTCTTTTCGTTGGCCATCACGGCGGACTCTATTTCTTCTTTGGATAAATCTAAAGGAAGTTCCATCGTAAAGCGCATTTTACCATTAAAGGAAATCGGATACTCCTTGCTGCTTTCCACCAAATATTTCGCCTCGAATTTCGGGAAGGGAATTTCTGAAATAGAACCGGAATGCCCCAATTTCTCCCAAAGTTCTTCGGCGATATGTGGCGCGTACGGTGAGACCAAAATGGCCAACGGCTCCAAAATCGCTCGACTGTGACATTTTTGAGCCGTCAGTTCGTTCACACAGATCATAAAAGTGGAGACCGAGGTGTTGAAACTAAAATTCTCGATATCTTCTTCGACTTTTTTGATGGTTTTGTGAAGGGTTTTCAGGTTTTCAGGGGATGGCTCACTCGGACGGACCTCCCCTGGCCCCCTCCCGAGGAGGGGGTGTCGCTTATATAAAAACTACCATTAGAACCAGAATGATAAAGTTTCCAGAGTTTTTTTAGGAAACTGTGAACACCTGTGATACCGGCCGTATTCCAAGGTTTTGATTGCTCCAAAGGGCCCAAGAACATTTCGTACATGCGAAGGCTATCAGCACCATATTCTTTAACAATATCATCAGGGTTGACGACGTTGTATTTGGATTTGGACATTTTTTCGACTTCAGAATGAACTTTAAAAGCATCTTTTTCTTTGATAAATTCCGTATCCGAATATTCTGGCCTCCATTTTAGAAAACCTTCAATATCAAGTTCATTCGAAGTATTAACAAGGCTGACATCGGCATGAATTGGAAAAATAGAGAAACTGATAAAATTTCCTCTAGCGTTGATCTTATCTTCGTTCTTATAAATTATGTCTAAATATTTTTTGTTGAGGTAAAGAATTTTGGACTTAATTAGTTCATTTACTTCTGAGGCTTTTAGTCCAAGATAATTCTTCTTATTTCTAAAAAGCGAAATGAATTTTTCGGAAACAAAAAAAGCTTCTTCGAACAAATTTGTTATTGTCGTGGAGTTTCCATTTCTAATATTAATTGTTGGTACTATTCGGAAAACAAAAGCACTAGTCCCCGTAATCATGCCCTGATTGATCAATTTTTTGGCAAACTCATCTTTGGGTACCAAGCCTTTGTCGAACATAAACTTTTGCCAGAAACGGCTGTAGAGCAAATGCCCTGTGGCGTGTTCGCTACCGCCGATATAAAGGTCAACATCTTGCCAATAGTTGATGGCCTCTTGCGAAAAGATTTCTTCATCGTTATGCGGATCCATGTAGCGGTTGAAGTATTGTGAACTACCGGCCCAACCGGGCATGGTGTTTAACTCAAGGGGGACACCACTTTATTATCTATCAACGAACAACTAACAACCATCAACTTTTCAGTATCCCAGGCCCATTCCGTGGCATTGCCCAAAGGTGGTTCGCCCGTTTCGGTAGGTAAGTATTTTTCAACCTCGGGGAGTTTGATCGGTAAATGTTCTTCGGCAATCATTTGTGGCATTCCGTCAGCATCATAATATACCGGAAAGGGTTCGCCCCAATAGCGTTGTCGACTGAAAACAGCATCGCGTAAGCGATAATTGATTTTACCTTTTCCTTGCCCTATTTTTTCAAGTTCGTCGATGGCCTTACGAACCGCTTTTTTGTACGGAAGTCCGTTCAGGAAATCGGAATTCGCAATGACCGTATTCTGTTTATCCTCAAACGCTTCCTCAGAAATATCGACGCCCTCGAAAATATTCGGGATGGGAATATTGAAATGTTTCGCAAAATCATAGTCGCGCTGGTCGCCGCAAGGCACCGACATCACAGCACCTGTTCCGTAACCCGCCAACACATAATCCCCAATCCAAATCGGAATCGGTTCTTTTGTGAATGGGTGTTCGGCATAGGCGCCGGTAAAGGCACCTGTAATGGTTTTCACATCGGCCATTCGGTCGCGCTCGGAGCGTTTGGCAGAGGCTTCTACGTACGCCTCGACCTGAGTCTTTTGTTCTGGAGTAGTTATTTCTGAAACCAATTCGTGTTCGGGCGCCAAGGTCATAAAACTGGCACCGAAGATGGTGTCAGGGCGGGTTGTGAAGACTGATATTTTGTGCTCACTCTTACGGACCTCCCCCTGGCCCCCTCCCAAGGAGGGGGAATTTAATTTCGCCTCTATTTTAGAAATTACCTTTTCAATATCATGGAGCACTTCTTCATTCGAAAAGCGGATTACCTTATACCCTTTTTTCTGTTCTAGAATCAATTGTCGTTCGGAATCCTTGTCCAGTTGATGTTCATGGATTTCGCCGTCAACTTCGATAATCAGTTCTTTTTCAAGACATACAAAATCGACGATATACTCCGAAATCGGATGTTGCCTTCTAAATTTGGAATTCAAACTTCTTTTACGCAGGGCTTGCCATAATTTCTTTTCGGCAGGAGTTGGATTTTTTCGCATTTCCTTAGCCCTCTCCAACAAGATTCCATAAATATCGGAATCGCTTGTCACATATTTCGGAGCAGTCCCTCCTCCTTGGGAGGGGGCTAGGGGGAGGTCCGTCTGAGTAAGCACCCGAAACTCCACCTCCGCACCTTCCGATCGTCCTATCCAATTCGTCTGCGAATCTTTCAATGGCTGGGGCCAATCGATCTTGTCCAAACCGTCGAGCAGGCGTTGGGCATAAGCTGAAATGCGCATCATCCATTGCGTCATCTTTTTCCGGATGACCGGGTGGCCGCCGCGTTCCGATACTCCGTTTACGATTTCATCATTCGCCAAGACCGTACCCAGTGCGGGACACCAATTGACGTCGGCCTCCGCGAGATAGGTCAATCGGTATTTTAATAGGATTTCTTGTTGTTGCTTGGAAGAAAATGCACCCCAATCCGCTGCTGAAAATTCAGGAGTATCATCATCGCAGACCGCATTTACGTTCGTGTTCCCTTCCTTTTCAAAAATGGAAATCAAATCTTCGATGGCTTCCGCTTTGTCTGAAATGTTTTTATACCAAGAATTAAAAAGTTGGATAAAGATCCATTGCGTCCACTTGTAATATTTCGGGTCGGAAGTACGTACTTCACGGCTCCAATCGAATGAAAAGCCGAGTTGATCCAATTGCCGGCGATAGGTCTTGATATTTTCTTCCGTAGTTATCGCCGGATGCTGTCCGGTCTGTATCGCATATTGTTCGGCGGGTAGCCCGAAAGAATCATATCCTTGCGGATGTAAGACATTGAAACCCTTGTGCCTCTTATAACGTGCATAAATATCACTTGCGATATACCCTAAAGGGTGACCGACGTGCAATCCGGCACCAGAGGGATAGGGAAACATATCAAGCACGTAAAACTTGGGTTTGTCGGAATCATTTTCCGCCCTGAACGTTTCGTTTTTGGCCCAATAATTTTGCCACTTTTCCTCAATTCCGTTGAAATCGTAACTCATAGATTGTTTGATGTGCAGACCCCAAAGGTCTGGAACGCCTTTGGGGTCTTATTCGCAAGCGCGACAAAAATAAGTTTATTCGATTTACTTTCCTAAATTTACATCCGCATAGCTGATACTGTCCCATGAGCAAATCTTTTGAACGTTACCAAAAACGCAAGCTGATATCTTCCTATTTCTCGGTAGTGCTGAGCATCGGATTGGTACTTTTCTTGTTAGGTATTCTAGGGCTTTTGGTTCTCAATACCAAAAAAATGGCCGACCACTTTAAGGAACAGATCACCATTTCCCTTTTCTTAAAGGATACGGCCAAGGAGGTCGAAATCGACCAACTGCAAAAAAGTCTGGCTATGGCCGAATACACAAAGTTGGCTACCTATGTCTCTAAGGAAGAGGCCGCCGAAAAGCACAGCGAAGAAATCGGGGAGAATTTTTTGGAATTTCTTGGGTATAATCCGCTAAAAAATTCCATCGACGTACAATTGAACGCCGATTTTGTCTCAGAAGAGAAGATAGAAGAAATTGCTGCGGAACTTTCAAAAAAAGATTATGTTGACGAGATTAGCTATGACAAGCCTTTGGTCGGTCTGTTGACCGAAAACGTCAAAAAGATAAGTTTTTGGATCTTGGTCGCCAGCGCCATATTTACCTTTATCGCGGTGTTGTTGATCAATAGTTCGATTCGATTATCCATTTATTCAAAACGATTTATCATCAAGACGATGCAAATGGTGGGTGCCACGAAGACCTTTATTAGAAGGCCATTTATCTGGACGAATATTAAACTGGGTATGCTCGGTGCCCTAATTGCCATGCTGGCCTTGGCAGGTACGCTCTATTATATAAACGATACCTTCCCCGAGCTTCAGTTATTTAAAGACACATCAATGCTCATCATTCTTTTTGTAGGTGTATTTGTGCTAGGCGCCCTAATTTCATTGGTCAGCACCTATTTTGCGACACAACGCTTCTTAAATTTGAGAACGGACGAATTATATTATTAAATTTGCACTATGGGCAAAAAGGAAAGAAAAAATAATGATCAGATGGTGACCCAAGAATTTATCTTCCAGAAGAAGAACTATATGTTCATGTTTATCGGAATTGCCTTTATTGTTTTAGGCTTTATTTTGATGAGCGGCGGAGGTAGCGATGACCCCAATATTTTTAATGAGGATATCTACAACTTTCGAAGAATTCGCCTCGCGCCTACTTTGGTGCTGATCGGTCTTGGTATAGAGGTCTATGCCATTTTGTTGAATCCGCATAAGAAGAAGGATTAATTGGATACATTAGACGCCATTATCTTGGGCATTGTACAGGGGTTGACGGAATTTCTTCCGGTATCATCCAGTGGACATCTAGAATTAGGCAAGGCTATTTTAGGGGATAATTCCGTTCCCGAAGAAAGTCTACTTTTTACCGTAGTCCTACACTTTGCGACCGCCTTGAGCACCTTGGTCGTTTTTCGGAAGGATGTCTGGGAAATCATACGTGGACTCTTAAGTTTCAAATGGAACGAAGAAACCCAGTTTTCACTAAAAATTATTGTTTCGATGTTACCCGCCGTTGTGGTCGGATTATTTTTTGAAGAGCAACTGGAAGCATTTTTCGGGGGGGATATCAGATTCGTAGGATTCATGTTGCTGATTACCGCGGTACTTCTCTATTTTGCGGATAAGGCAAAGGATACCGATAAAAAAGTAAGTTTTAAGAACGCCTTTATCGTGGGTGTTTCGCAGGCAATAGCCATGTTGCCGGGAATATCTCGAAGTGGTGCCACGATTTCAACATCGGTGCTTTTGGGGGTGGACAAAACCAAGGCTGCGCGATTTTCATTTTTGATGGTCGTTCCGCTGATTTTTGGAAAAATTGGCAAAGATCTTATGAGCGGAGAACTGAACTTTGATGGCGAAAACAACGTTGCTATGGGGGCAGGTTTTATCGCTGCCTTTATTGCCGGACTGGCCGCATGTACTTGGATGATTCAACTAGTCAAGAAAAGTAAATTGACCTATTTCGCGGTATACTGTCTGATTGTCGGTTTGATTGCCATCGGATATAGCTTTTGGGCCGCTTCGTAGATCATGAAAAAGTCTTTAAAATTTTCGAATGGATACCAGAACCAAAGAAGACTTCCTAAACGGCCAACTACTCCTAATTGACAAACCCCTAGGTTGGTCTTCTTTTCAAGCGGTGAATAAATTGAAATGGGCCATCCGCAAGAAATTTTCCCTAAAAAAATAAAAATTGGTCACGCAGGCACATTGGACCCACTGGCCACCGGACTCCTGCTTATCTGCACGGGAAAGTTCACGAAGAAAATTCCCGAACTTCAAGGCCAAGTCAAGGAATATACGGGCACGATTGCGTTAGGAGCCACGACCCCTTCTTATGATCTGGAGACCGAAGTGAATCATACCTTTCCTATAAAACATATTGACGAGACGAGTATCCAAGAGGCCGCAAAAAGTTTTATTGGAGAAATCGACCAAAGGCCCCCTGTCTTTTCCGCATTGAAAAAAGATGGTAAAAGACTCTACGAATATGCCCGCGCCGGAAAAGAGGTAGAAATCAAAAAAGAAAGATTACTATTTTTGAATTCGAAATTATTCAAGTTAAACTGCCAGAAGTGGAATTTAGGGTGATGTGTAGTAAAGGCACCTATATTCGATCTTTGGCACACGATTTGGGGCAAGTTTTAGAAAGTGGCGGATATTTATCCCGATTGCGAAGAACCAAAATAGGAGATTTTAACGTAGATATAGCCGTTGACCCTATTGCTTTCAGTACGAGTTTACTCGATAAAAATAGCGATTCACAACAATAGCAAAGGGGTAATATTCCGTTTAACGAATAATTCAAATATTTTTTTGAAATTGTGGTTATAGCACTATGAACCTGAACCGAAAGCATTTATCGTTCTTGATTACCTTCTTTTCGTTGGCGATAATGGTATTGGCATTGTACAATATCCATTTGGGACAAGGTGAAAAAGAGGACGAATATGTAGTGGAAATGATGCTCGAAGAAGAGGATCTCGAACAATTGGATAAAGAAGTGGAAAAACTTCGCGAGGAACTCGAAAAAGCAAACCCAATCAAAAGCCACATGGCTTTCAACGAAACGGCAAAGCCGAGTTACGGTAATCCAGAACCTCTAAAAACGTTGGAAGAGCTCATGGAGGAAAAGGCCGCTGAAAGCGAAGAGGGAGATCCAGATGACCTTATTGCCGATTCAGAATATGCAGCCAGAGTCAAAGAACTTGCCAAAAAAAGGGAAGAAAAGAAACAAATGTTAGGCGAAAAGGAAGCCCAAAAAGAGGAGTTCACCAATAACCTGGCAAAACGACGAACCTCTGTTTCCTACTCCTTGGTAAATCGCAATAATTATAGATTACCACCTCCAATTTACACGTGTATCGAAGGTGGCAAAGTGGTCATAAACATTACGGTCGATGCCAATGGCAATGTCATTGCTGCGGATTTTAATTCTAAAAGTTCGGGGACTTCGAACGGCTGTTTGGTCGATAATGCCATTACCTATGCGCTAAAGGCCAAATTCAGTTCTGCGGATAAAGCTTCCCAAAAAGGAACCATCACCTATTTATTTCAACAAAAGGCGCGTTAGATCATCTAGCACGCTTTGCCCCTTATCCTTATTGTACCAGACCTGAAGATCTTGTTTGAATTCTGCAGTCAAAGTTCCGTGTTCCGCCTTGAAGTCTTCGACCAATTTCGTAGCGTTCTTTGAACGTGGGCCCCAATCGCCGACAACTTCTTCGCTTGAATCATCGATTGCAATTAATTTCGGAATGGACATGGCACCTTTGGTCAAAAATCGGTTCATTAAAGCACCGTTATCGTCTCGAAGAAGAATTTTCAACGTAATGTTCGGATTCAGTTCCGCTATTTTGTGCATGACAGGTAATGAAGGAGAGGCATCGCCACACCAACTTTCGGTCAGTACCAACCAAGTAGTTTTTTGGTCAAATTGGGCAATTTTATCCAAAGCTTCAGGAGTGAATTTCAACGTCTTGTCCCAACGCTTCATTCGCTTATCGTTCAATTGGGTATAGTTCGTAAGGGCTTCCGTATGTTCTGGGCCAGTAGATTTTCCTTCTTGGGCCAATTGAGCTACCAATTCTCGGTACTCATTATACGAAATTGCATTTGGCAAGCTCTCTTTGATGAGTTCTTGTGTCATTCTTTCCGTAGTTTCAGGATTCACTGTTTGCATCTTTATTCTATTTGGGATAAAACTAAAACTCATTATCTCGCAAAAAGCTGAGATAAGTCACATTGGTAGACCTAGTCACACAAACCTTACAAGTTCTCAGGATTGACCGCCAAACTATTGAACAGTTTCGCCTTGGTGGTAAAGAACTTGTTCTGCACTTGGTTCTTCTTCAGTTCGGCATCGATAAGTTTACTTTCACGGGAGTTGATCAAGAACAATGAACTCTCGCCAAAACTGAACTTTCGCTCTTCGGCAGATACCAAGGTGGTGTAGTTCTCCACGATTTCATCGATTAGGATATTCTGTGTCTCGAACGATTCCAGTTCGCGGTAAATGGCGACGATTTTGTTCCTGAGCTGAATTTCGGCATTATCCAATTCGTACTCGGCGTCTTGCAATTTGATTTTTGCCAGCTTTAAATCTCCCCTTTCCTTTCGCAAGAACAAAGGTAATCGAAATGCGAGTCCGCCTTTGTACTCTTGGGTCTCGAAAGAATTGATGAATTCAGGGGCTTCCGTCAAGAAATTGTATTCCAAATCTATTTTGGGTAATAATTTATTGGCTTTTAAGCGTTTATCGACTGCGAGTCCGTCAATTTTGTAACCCAACGATTTTAGCTTAGGATGGTTTTCGATGGTAAAGCTATCCAAAGGTTTTCCCATGATTTCCAAGGTAGTATCAACCTCACCTTCTAAATTGATCTCAGGTACTACGTTCGGTTGCAATTCTACAGGTACATTATCGTTCAGCCACAGAAAATTAGATAGTTCCAGCGATTTGTTCATCAGCTTTACTTTCGCCTGCTCAAGATTCAGAGCACGATCTTGTACCGCAATCTTAGCCTCGACGGTGTCGATAGCGGCAACCTCGCCAGCCAAAGCACTGGTTTTTACCCCCTCAAAACGCACTTGCGCATTGGTCAAGAAATTATTAAAAATCTGACTGTCTTGATAGGCCTGCAACCAATCGAAATACGCCAAGGCCGCTTCAAAGAGAATTTGGTTGACCTGTAAATCGCGGTCCACCTTGGTCTGCTCCCTAAAAAACTTCGCCTGCTTCAAAGTTGCCATACGCTCGTTGATCCAGAAACCTTGCCCAACGGACATAGATACTCCTGCGCTGTATAATCCGTCCGTGGGAACACTTTCAGCCGGGTTCAAGAAATCGCCATCGTTCTGCTCAAAATTTCCTTTTAGCTCAACACCGAACCATGTCGGTATTTTGAAAGTAGCGTTCAGACGATCATAGTATTCAGACCCCTTGAACTCCTTCCGGTCATAATCGACTTCTATTTTTGGGTCGAAACCACCACGGGAACGCATCAAATTGGCCTGCCCCATATCGATGTTCAGTTCCGCCTGCTTCGCGATAGGATGGTACTTTTTCACATAGCCCAGATACTCCTTAAAATTAAGGACAAGGGCATCGGGCTCCTGCGCATTTAGACCAAAAACAGTTAAAATGAATATGTAGATGAAGTACTTTCGCATCACTTTTTAGCTTGCGCAGTTTCTTTTGCAGGTTGATAATAATTCGGGGGGAAACCGTTCAACTGGCGCCAAAGCTCGTACCAAATCGGAACATCTTCCAAAAGGGCGATTGTATTCGCACCAGAGCCGACACGGATAGCTGCAGGCCAAGGTTGTTCATCGGAATCTGGTGCCAATAGCACCCGGTATTTTCCGTTATCGCTAATAAAAGTTTCTACGGCTACGACTTTTCCTCCAAAGGTTCCATAAGAGGCATTGGGCCATCCTGAAAAAACAATGGCAGGCCAGCCATCGAATTGAATACGAACTTTCTCGCCAATATGCACCAGCGGAAGATCCAAAGGCTCGACAAAAGTCTCCACCGCCATGTCATAAATGGCAGGCATGATTCCCACTAATTGATCGCCTTCCTTAAAAGTCTCGCCGATTCCGCCCTGTAAAGCCTTGTTAATATATCCGCTCTGGGGGGCACGTATGTAATACATATCATTGCGCATCTCGTAATTAGTATACTCGTTTTCGAGTTTGGTTACCTGCGCCTCCGAATCGAACTGGCTCGATTGCGCAGTGTACATATCGCTCTGGGCCTTTGAAATTTTATCGGTGTACTCCGCCTGCACGCGATTGATTTCCATTTCGGCGTTGAGCACCTCGTTTCTGGCAGCCAGGAGTTTGTTTTCTTGTGATATCAGTTTTGCCTGTGTTTCTTGTAACTTTAAGCGTTTTTCTTCTACGTCGGTTACAGCTTTAAGACCTTCCTGTTCCAATTGAGTGGTACGGTTGAACTGTCGGTCGGCAATAGTTATATTGGTCTTTGCTGCCTCCAGATCAATGCTGTCACTCTGTACTTTCAGGCGCGATTGCATAAGTTTATTTTTGGCTTGCTCTAACTTCAATCTACGCTCATTGGCCAATGCACCAATCTGGTTGTTTAAGGCTTTTACCTTACCCTGATAGGATTCGACCGACATCTCTTTCGCCTTGATCTGCTTTCCGGTGCGCTCGACCAGCTGCGGGTCGAAATACTCGTTCTTGACCTCTGAAATAAATAAGATAGTATCTCCTTTTTGAACGAAATCGCCTTCTTTCACATACCACTTCTCAATACGACCCGGAATAGGCGATTGTATAGTCTGTGGCCGCTGATCTGGCGTTAATGTGGTCAAAAATCCTTTGCCGCGGATGTTCTGTGTCCATGGTAAAAAGAGTACGATGAATCCGAATATGGCAGAGCCTAGCAAAAAGCGATTAAAATGCTTGTAATGCCTTTGATGGAATACCTTATCGGTCGATTTGAATCCGGTCAAGTGTACGGTCTTATTTAACGGATTATTAGAAATGTTCAGCATAACTTTTAATTTATCGAAACGATTTTACCGTTTTCCATGGTTATGATCCTTCCGCATCGGCCTATCCATTTCGGATCTTGACTTACTATGACCAGTGCCCATGGGTTGCTCTTATCGGTCAAAAACTCCATGATTCGCAAGGCCTCTATCTCATCGAACTGGTTTAATGCATCCTTCAATATCAGTAATTTGGGTTTTCTGACGATACTTCGTGCCAAAACAATTTTTTTGGCGACGGTATACGGAATTTGTTGCCCTTCAGGATATAATATAGTATTCAACCCTTTTGGCTGTTGCTTTACAAATTGCAATAGTCCGACATTCTCCAATGCCCAATACAGGTCTTTTTGTGAAATTGAAGTATCGCCGAAGGTGATATTTTCCAAAATAGTGCCTTCGAAAGGGGTTTCCTCCGTCAACGATTGCCCTAAGAATGAGCGGTAATGATTGGCATTTATGCCCTTCATGGAAACATTGTTAACATAAACACTTCCATCACTTGGCTCGATTATTCCGGCTATCAATCGCAATAAGGTAGATTTGCCCGAGCTATTAGTGCCAACGATCAACTGTGTGCTTTTTGGTAGGATTTTAAATGAAATATCTTCTAGAATGTTCCCTTTTCCGTTTACATTGAACGTAACATTGTCCAATTCTACGGTCAAATCTCCGGTCGCTGTCAAGGGAGTTTCACCTGCTTGATCCTCTAAATCTTTGTCTACTACCTGCCCCAGTTTTTCTAGGGATGTCAATAGGTCGTAGAAGGTCTCCAAACCACGGATAAGTTTCTCGACCGAACTGATGACCAAAAGAATGATGATTTCAGCGGCAACGAACTGCCCGATGTTCATTTCTTGGTTCAAGACCAGTAATCCTCCGATCAATAATAATCCGGCAGTTACCAAAACCTTGAAGCCTATCATTTGTATAAACTGAATTACCAGTATTCGGAAGTGGCCTTCACGCGCGGCCAAATAATCGGTCACCAACATATCGTTCTTGTTGACCGCTAGACTTGTTTTTCCCGACAGCTTAAAACTAATTAATGACCGTGCAACTTCCTGTATCCAATGGGCCACTTTATATTTTTGTTTTGATTCATCAAGACTGGTATCCATCCCCTTTTGTACCGTGAACTTGAAGACTACATAAATCAATAGCAATAACAAAATCCCATAAATAATAAAGAAAGGATGGTAGAACGATAGCAGCAACAGGCCGAAAATAATCTGCAAAAGCGAAGCCGGAAAATCCAACAAGAGTTTCGAAAGTCCTTTCTGTACATTCAGCGTATCGAAGAAACGGTTCGCCAACTCGGGCGGATAATAATCGCGCAGCTCGCTCATCTTTATTTTCGGAAAACGGTAGGTAAACTCGAACGAAGCCCGTGTGAATATCTTCTGCTGTACGTTCTCGATGATGCGTATCTGCATCAACTGTAAGATTCCACCAAAAGCCACCCCACCCGTGACCAATACCACCAGAATAATCCATGAGGTACTGATCTGCGCCCCTTGTATAAGGTTGATGATTGCCTGAATGCCCAAGGGCAACGAAAGATTGACGAGCCCAGCGAATATCGCATAGTAAAAGGTCTGTAGAACATCCCTTTTATCGAGTTTCAACAGACCTATTAACCGCTGCCAAGCGGTCAAAACATTTTTAGCCATTCGGTTCGGTATTTAGTGAATTGAAGACCAACTGTGTAAAATATTCTGTCGGATCCCCGTTCTCACGGCAATCGGTCAACGAGGTAAAATGGTCTTTGAGAAAATGCTGATGTAGGGACCCTTCAAGAACTGTACTCGCTAGACTTGACGGATAGCCATACTTTGTATCAACGAACTTGATCATAGCGCTTAAACGGTTGACCAATCTCTTATAGATTACAAAATAACCTTCTTTGTTCTCCGTATCGACCTCTTTGGTCAAATATGACTTGGAGTATTCGTTGATGATTATTTTATTCAAAAGTACCTCGTTGATATGAGAAAAGGCCGAATCTTCTTCGGTAGGTTTTGTCACGATCTCAATCGCCTTTTTGAGTTTCTCGATTGGGTCGGCCATACTGTTGGTAGAAAACACCAGCTGATATTCGAGCCAACCCCAATACCACGAAGTAAGGTAGAGCAATAGTTTGTGTTTGTTCTCAAAATAGCGGTAGATCGAACTCTCGTTGCTTCCTATCTTAAGCCCCAACTTCTTAAAAGTGAAACTCTCGAAACCCATGGTATTGATCATTAAGATACTCTCTTCGATGATACGTTTTCCTAGATCAGAGGACTGGGGATCCTTGACATAAATCTTTTCGTTAATCCCTATTTTGACCGATTGCAACAACTGCTCCATGTTATCATATTTTGTTTAATGACACAAATATAATAGTATTACTATCGAATAATAATAGTTTAACTAATATTTAACGATAGCAACCCTAATGATATTGTTCAAGATTACTATATTTACAATATCAACTTCGAATATTTATGATTTAATAATAATGACATGAAAAATACATTGCTATTTATGGTATTCGCAAGTATTTGCTTTTCGACGGATGCACAGGAATTGTTCCAGTTGCGCTTGAACGATTACCAATATGTAGAAAATAACGATGGCACCATGAACAGTCAATTAAAGCTTCCCAACGGGAATGCGACCATAATTATGGGCGGATTGAACGACTGGGACGGTATGAACAACTACTTCAATCTTTTTGGAGCAAGCTCATCGTGGATAGTTTGGACATGGGTTCCGAAGGAATTCAAAACGTAGTACTGCGAAGGGAAGATGGTCGCGATTTTTTTGATCTATTTCCGACAGTAAGTGCCAAGCTTATTCCCATAGCGCATCCAGAAAATAGTGGTATGGCCATAGAAAATGAACAGATAGATTAACACGAAACCAATAAATAATTCATATAAATCTTAAATTTTACAGTAATGAAAAAAGCAGTAATCTTCATCGTAAGCATTTTTATGACAGTAACCTTAATGGCTCAAGAAAGCAGCGATTTTGTTAAAAAAGGCACGGTATTGACCCTCGGCCCGGTATCTGCATCAGGATATAAGCATATTGACTTTCCAAGAAAGAATATCATTATCAAAAGAGGGGCGATCGCCGATTTCAATAATCTGGAAGGTCGAAAGGTCATTGTTGAAGAAGTTCAAACCGAAAACGGAACGACCGAAGTCGTACTCAAAAGAAAAGATGGACGCAACTTTTTCCGGTTTTGGACCACCGTAACCACAGATATTGAAAAAGCGTTGGCCAAAGGAGAATTGAAAATGACCAGCTAACAAAGGGGAGACTCGTTTGTCGGCAATGAATAGTGGTTAGTGTTTATTTTGTTCTCAAAACACCGGTCCGCCTGTATTGAATTCGCTAGGAGTATAGGAGCCCCGAGACCGGTGTTTTTTTTAAAATGAAAGTACCGAAATAATGATTTTATCACAAAGCAACACCATGACCCAAGATATCGAAGCAGCTCGAAAAGAGGGTTTTCTGATAGAGTTCTATTTTAGGGATGGGAGGATACATTGTAGAAACTCTTCAAAAAAATATGACCATAACGAGTGTTTCTTGGTCGAATATTGCCGACATGAGGCCATGAACGATCCCGGCGATGGATCCATTCTATTCTTGATCGAATGCGCCGATGGCAGTAAGGGCTATTTGACAAGTGGTTATGGAATTTATGCTGATACGGATACTATTAATTTTGTCCTTTCATTGAAAAAGAAGGAATCCAATTAAAAACCGCATGATGGTTCTTGTACACATTACCGTTAAAAACCAAATTCAGGCCAATGAGATTATCGAACTATTGATGGATAAAAAATTGTTAGCCGACGCCTTGGTTTCTGAGAAAATGATCCTCTTGAAAGTCAAAGGGAGTGAAAAAACCAAACAGAAAAAAATATATCTTATCATAGGAAAAACAAAGGCCCTTCTGTTTAAGACCATAAACGAAATACTATACAAAAAATATCCTGATAAGATGCCCATACTTTATGCGGTACCCATTGTATATATGGACGATGGACAGACAGAAGAATTAAGGATGATCACAGCAAAGATCTAAGCTGACTTTCGTATTACACTCTTCTTACGCCCATTTGTCAATACCCTGAATTGAAATTGCAACAATAGCCATATCTTTATTGTTCAAACGAACACGATGCAAAAACACAAATGCGGTTGGTGTCTTGGCGATGCCCTTTATGAGGCCTACCACGATCTGGAGTGGGGCGTACCCGTAAAGGATGACGCTACTATTTTCGAGTTCTTGATATTGGAAACCTTTCAAGCTGGATTGAGTTGGATCACTATTCTAAAAAAACGTGAAAATTTTAGGAAGGCTTTTGACCGATTCGACTATAAAAAAATTGCTAAGTACAATGAGGCCAAAATCGAGTCTTTGCTGCAAGATGAAGGCGTAGTACGAAATAAATTAAAAGTGCATGCAACAGTTTCCAATGCCGTAGCGTTTATGCAAGTACAAAAAGAGTTCGGCAGTTTCAGCGATTACATCTGGGGATTTGTAAACGGAAAACCTATCAAAAATAAAGTCGAACACTATAAAGAAGCCCCAGCAAACACTGAAATTTCAGATGCCTTGAGCAAAGATCTCAAAAAAAGAGGATTTAAATTTGTGGGTAGTACTGTCGTCTATGCCCATATGCAGGCCACCGGTATGGTCAATGATCATGAAGTGGAATGTTTTCGCTACCATGAGGTTTAATGCGTATAAGAAATTATTTCAATTTGAAAATGACATCTAAACTTTTATTCACAACGGTTTTTATCTTCTGTGGGGTTTTCGCTTCGGCCCAGAATAAATATGAGCGTGAGTACCGTATTAAAAAGTCTCAGTTTCCAGAAAAGGCCCTAACCTATATTCAAGAAAAATTGGATGATGCTCGACGCATTCGCTTCTACAAAGAGACGGACAGCACGAAAATAAGTTACGAAGCGAAGTTCAAAAAGGACCGATTAAAATATAGCGTCGAGTTTACCGAAGATGGCACTTTGGAAGATATCGAGATATTAATTAAGCCTATTGACATTCCTAATGACGCGTTCAACAAGATGAATACTTATCTAAGGGATAATTTCGTCAAATACCGTATCAGAAGAATGTATCAGCAATATCCGGTAGGGGAATACGATGTCGAGACCACCATAAAAAATGCCTTTCAGAATTTGATGTTGCCCTATATAAAATACGGGTTTATCGTTTCCGGCAAAAAAGACAAGGCCTATGAACAATTCGAAATTCTTTTTAACTCAGAAGGTGATTTTGAGAAGCTACGGAAATCCCTTCCCCCGAACTATGACCATGTGCTCTATTAGAGGTTAATTTACCCTTTTTGCCCGTTTGATTTATTGTATAATTTGCAGGAAGAAAACTCTACCCCAAAACCGAAAACATACTATTTCTATTGACCAGTCTGGTTTTTTCTCTTTAATATTTCGATAAAATTCGCTCTTGGCATTTCTTCCGCACCTAGGCTGGCCAAATGATCGGTGTAAATCTGACAATCGATTAGGTCATAATTCTTGTTCTTTAACTCTTGTGCCAATTGAATGAACGCAAATTTGGAAGCATTGCTGACTTTGCTGAACATGCTCTCCCCACAAAATACATGACCAAGGTCCAAACCATATAGTCCACCGACCAATTGATCATTTTCCCAGACCTCGTATGATTTTGCATACCCTTTTTCGTGAAGACTAATATAGGCTTTCTTCATCTCTGGAGTTATCCAAGTGCCATCTTGCCCGAGTCTTGGCATCGCGGCGCATTGTTCGATTACTTTTTCAAAACAGCTGTTCTTGGTCAATCGAAATTGATTCGACCGCAACACTTTCCACATACTTTTTGAAATCTTGATTTTCTTTGGAAAAAGTACCATTCTAGGGTTTGGGCTCCACCAGAGAATCAGTGCGTCTTCATTGAACCATGGGAAAATTCCGCTTTGGTACGCCAAAAGCAGTCGTTCAGGTGATAAATCACCGCCAACCGCCAATAGTCCTTCGGTATTGGCTTTCTCCACAGGCGGAAAACACAGCTCAGAGGTCAAAAAAAACAACGGGCTTTTGTAGCTATCTTTTTGCAAAGGGTCAATTTTTAGTATAAAGTTAGACCATGCTATCTTAAAAGCAAAAGGTCTATACTACATATCGGCAGTATAGACCTGATTGGATATTGATTCTCCTATAAAAATCGTCGTTTCTAAAACGGCAAATCGTCGTGCTCTTCTTCATTGAGATTATCAGCCGGTTCAAAAGCTTCAACGGGCGGTACCGGTGGCATATCACCGCTTACACTTTCTGGCTGTAGGTTTTCGATGCGCCATCCTTGAATGGAGTTGAAATATTTTACTTCGCCTTGCGGGTTTGTCCATTCCCTTCCTCTCAGATTGATACTGATTTTGACAGGCTGCCCTACGGTATAATTGTTCAAAAGGTCCGTTTTGTCTTGAACGAATTCGACCATGATATGTTGTGGATATTGTTCTTCAGTGGTCACGACCACTTCACGCTTTCTAAATCCGTTATTCCCAAAAGTTTGGGTCTCCCCGATCATTTTAATCTTTCCTTGTACTTCCATGACTATGAATTATATGGTTCCTAAAAAATAAGTTTTTAAAAATAGGATGATTCCAACTATCCACCTAATATAAAATCAGGAAGTTATTAAGAATAACTAACCCTTTGGCAAGCCTAGCAGAAAGGTGCCCTTTTTCTTGCCGTTCTTCGTGGCATACCCTTTTTCCCAGGTATAATTATCCGAATCCAGACCTTCAAGCAGCACGTCAATGTCTTTCATGGCATACATTCTGGGCATGCTTGCCTGACCGTCCCAAGCATAACAAATCGGGATTATGGGAATCAGATAGGTGAAAACCAATTGCCGCCACGTAATAGGTTTTACAAAAGGAGTCATAAAAAGTACCATAATCATCAAGATCGCTAGAGAAATAGGGAGCAACACCCACCATAAAAGAAGGGACATTTTATTTTCGGCCATTTCATAAATCAATAAGGGTTGGGCATTTTTTTGGGCGGATTCCAGTATTTTCCGTGCTGCTTTTGGTGGCATATGATGAAAACTGTTCATCATCGTTTTGAGACCGTTTGGCACATTGGTAAGTTCAGTAGCATCTACCGGAGTTTCTTGATAGCTAATCTTATCATTCTCGTCTTGATTGTACTTTTTGGCCACCTCTGGATTAGGGTAAAGATCCGTCATGACCAATTCAATATGTTCAAGACCCGATGTTCGATGGATGATATTCAGAACTTCGGGCATCGCACCACCTGAACCGGATCCTAAATCAACGATTTTGGTCAGCTTATTCTCCTTAAGAATACCACCGATTAATTCCGCCAATACTTCGCTGACCCCCATCATTCGATGCAAGATCATAATTAAATTGGTCATGCAGGTTCGCAACCAAGTCGGGAACCATGGAAAATCTTCAAACTCGAATAGTTGTATTCTTTTCATTTCGCTAGTAGCACCTTCCATGCTGAAAGTACGTCGTTTTGCTCTAAATATTCCTTTGCCTTCAATGCTAAAGATGCTTGTTCCCCAGAATTGACAATGGCCCGTAAATCTTCATGATTATCAATGAATTCTTTGATTTCGCTTTGAGTCGGAATTTTTTCAATATTGCCCAACATACCTAAATCGTTGCCGGTCAGCACCTTGCTCGTTCGAATATGGTCGGGAATGTTATCTACACCTATACCTAAGGTCAATAATGGTTTTGGCACTTCAAAGAGTCCTTCATTGGCCCTGCTATACCAATTGCCTCCCATACGGGCAACCTGATCGATTTTATGTTGGTCGATGCCTCCGTTTGCATCTAAAATAGAAGAATCGATGTGAATTTTAACGACCTCGGAGAAAACCAGGTTACCGGCACCTCCTTCCTTGCCCAAGGCCTCGACTTTCGTAACCTTGCATTCGAATTGTACGGGAGATTCGGCAACCCGAAAGGGTTTGACCACATCGGATTTCAACATGGTTAATCCCGCTTTTACGAATTCGTTTTCTCCTTCGCCATATTCGGTACTCGCCAAAGATATTTGTTGCACCATATCATAGTTCACGATATTGATGACCACTTCCTTTGTTAAAAGCACATTTTGCAAGGTGTGTTTTGTGGTGTTGTCACGAACACGCCTGGCAGGTGAAAAAAATCAAAATAGGCGGGTTGGCACTAAAGACGTTGAAAAAACTGAAAGGGGAAAGATTGGGTCTTCCCTTTTCATCAACGGTACTTGCAAAAGCGATAGGTCTTGGCCCGACGGCACCCAAAAGATAGCTATGTAATTTTCCTGTGGAAACCTCTTCTGGAAGTATAGAAATCATTTCTTTCATGGTCTAGTAAAGGTAGCCAATTATGCTGCATCGAAAAAGTAGAAATTAGGGTACAAAATGTATAATTCATGGTTCCAAACAAAAAGTCAAGACGAGTTCATTATCTTTAAACCAAGAAACCAAATGGATGCAATTCAATCCTAAAAACAAAACTTCGAACATCATTTTATTGATAGCATCTTTTGTTATCGTGAGTTTGATCCTTTGGAACACCAACAGCTTCTTTAAAAAGTTCAAGGAAGAGGAACGACATAAAATGGAAATATGGGCCACGGCCCAATTGGAACTATTGCAATCTTCTGAAACAGCAGAATTAGGTAACCTGACACTAAAAGTATTTCAGAACAATACCTCGACCCCGATGATCTTGGTATCAAAAGATGGGTCAATAAAAACGAATAACATCCCCGAAGAAAAACGTACCGATTCAATCTATCTACAAAAGAAAATCAAGCAATTTCAAAATGAAAACACACCTATTTCAATAGATGACAATGGCGATCATCTTCAAACACTTTACTACGGCAATTCAGAAGTGTTGAACAAGCTGAAATATTATCCGCTTGCCCTGTTGCTCATCATTTTTCTTTTTGGGGCGGTAATCTTCTTTTTCTTCAAGACCAATAAGGCATCAGAACAGAACAAACTTTGGGCCGGTATGGCGAAAGAGACCGCGCACCAGATCGGCACCCCATTATCTTCATTGTTGGGTTGGAACGAATTATTGAAAGCAGAAAACATCAATCCGGATATAACAAAGGAAATCGAAAAGGACATAACAAGATTAGAGACCATTACGGAACGTTTTTCTAAGATTGGCTCCTTGCCCAAACTCGATGAACACGACCTTGTTGCGCAAACCAAGGAAGCCTATGAGTATCTTAAATTACGGAGTTCTAAACTTATCGACTTTTCTTTTGAATCGCAAGAAGAACCCATTCACGTCATGCTCAATCCATCACTCTATCACTGGACAATAGAGAATCTAGTAAAAAATGGAATAGATGCCATGAGAGGAAAAGGGAGTATCCGTATCGAGATTATTCCTGAAGGAAAGAACGTGAACATACAGGTCACCGATACAGGCCATGGCATACCCAAAAGTGATTATCAGACCATTTTCAATCCGGGAGTTACATCGAAAAAAAGAGGTTGGGGTCTCGGGCTATCCCTTGTTAAAAGAATCGTTGAGGAATATCATAAAGGAAAAATTAAAGTACATTCGTCTAGTAAAGCGGGTACAATCATGCAAATTTCGTTGAAGCAAATACCTAAATAATGGCACAAGAGAAACTAGAGGTCATTAAGGAAGCCGACCTGACCAACAATTGTCCTGAGTGTTTTAATCAAGACCTCAAATTGACTTTTTATCAAAAACACCTATACGGAAAACTTTTTCATCGGGTGACCGGTGAGGTGACCCATAAGGTAAAGTGCAATAAATGCGGTTCAGATATCTACCCGGTCAAATGGACCGACGATATCGAACGTATTTTCGAATACTATCAAAAAATGGTGAAACCCGAAAAGGCTTCGATTGGGTTTACCAAACTCTTTTATATCCTGATTTTGTTGCTGATCGTTCTAGTCGGTGCCGGGGTCTACCTATTTCTAGTAGGAGTTATTCAATTTTAGAACGAATCGATTTTGCGATGTCTTCAAATTCTTCAGGAGCCATGGCAACCTTGTGTTGAAAAGTGGCATCCTGCATACTGTTCAAAGGTATAAGATGCACATGCACATGAGGAACTTCAAGCCCGATGACCGTCATTCCGACTCTTTTACAATCGACAGCATCTTCAAGGGCCTTGCCGATTTTTCTTGAAAAAGCCATAAGACCCATATAAGTGGATTCATCAAGGTCTAGAATTTTGTCGACTTCACTTTTAGGAACGCACAATGTATGCCCTTTCGCGTTGGGGTTGATATCCAAAAAAGCGAAGAAATTTTCATCTTCCGCTATTTTGTAACAGGGAATTTCTCCGTTGATGATTTTCGTAAATATCGAGGCCATCGTAGTACCGATTATGATCTGGTTATCTCTAAAATCTTAAATTTCAGGGTTCCGTTGGGGACGGTAATCTCAGCAACATCGCCTACTTTTTTTCCTAGAAGGCCTTTGCCAATCGGCGAACTAACCGAAATTTTTCCTGTTTTCAGATCCGCCTCACTCTCTGCGACCAAGGTATACTTCATTTCCATACCGTTGTTCTGGTTCTTTAATTTCACCGTAGACAGTATTAACGCCTTCGAAGTATCCAGTTGCGATTCATCTATCAACCGGGCATTCGCCATAACTTCTTCCATTTTGGAAATTTTAAGTTCCAACAACCCCTGTGCCTCTTTTGCGGCATCGTATTCGGCATTTTCCGAAAGATCACCCTTATCACGTGCCTCGGCAATGGCCTGGGAAGCCTTCGGGCGCTCGACATCCCGTAGTTGGTTCAGCTCGTCTTTTAATTTTTTTAGCCCCTCTGCGGTATAATAGGATACGTTACTCATAACTTCCTCGTTTTATATGAAGTGGTTCAATCTTTTTCTTTTACCTGCAAATTTCACATTTTGCACGCTAACCTGCCCGTCCGTTCAGGCGGGTTTTACCCTTTTTGAGTACCGTAGCTATTGGCTATGCTACGAAAAAAAGCCTTCATTAGGGCACAAAAGCCGAAATTTTCGGTTCCAAACAAAAAGATTGAACCACTTCAATAAGAAAATCCCCTATATGAACCGCGTAAACTCGGTTTTTTTAGAGAGGATTTAACGCAAATATACATATTTTTTGCCCAATTTTGTCCTAGATATTCTCAAAAGACATCGTCAATGAAGCGCATTTCGTATCTACTTCTCGTAATTTTTATGATTTCTTGTAGTAAGGAGGTTACGAATCGAAATCCCTATTTACAAGAACTAGGATTTCGTTTTGATATCAATCTCAGCCTACCCCTTTACAGCCCGTTGACCAACCCCGGAAGTCCTGTTTATATATCCAATCAAACGGTCGGTACCCGAGGTGCTTTTGTGATGAATACAGGCTTTGACCAATTCAGGGTCTTTGAGGCCAGCTGCCCCAATCATGCGCCCAATGATTGTTCTACCATGATACTTGAGGGCCAGAATGCCATCTGCGCCTGTGACGATTATGAATACAGTCTTTTTACCGGGCAGTTCTTGAACAGGCCCGATGATGGCAAGCGGTATTATGATCTATTAGAGTATCGGGCAACCGCCAACGGCAATGTGGTGGTGATTTCGAATTAGGTCACATAGAGTACTTAAAACCGTACCGTCGCCCCCATCAAAAAATTAATTCCCGCCTGCGGATAATACCCCGCTCCTTCAACAGTAGTAATCGTACCCGGATTTGAAAAATCATCATCAAAGGTGAAAAAATACCCGTTGGAAACATATTTGGCATCAAGAACATTATTGACCAGACCGGAAAATGTAATACTCTTTATAAAGGCATCAGTTTCAATTACATATTGAATATTCAGATCCGTTTGTGAATAGGCATCCAGAACGGAAGCTTCCGAGTCGATATTTCCCATATACTGCTTGCCCACATATTTCGTCAATGCCGAAATCTGTAAATTCTCTTTGGGACTATAGGTCAGTCGATTCCCGAAAATAACATTCGGGGAAAAAGCGATATTGGTATTTCCCAGATTTTGGAGTATCCCATCCCTTTGAAAAACGAAATCTCTGTTTTTATTGGTGCTCAAGGCAATATTCGGACTTATGGCAAACCGGGTTCCCAATTTGAGGTTCACATCGATTTCAAGTCCGGCACGATAGCTATCGCCTACATTTGCCCGTAAGGGCGCGCCGACATCGTTCAGTTCTCCGGTCAAGACCAACTGGTCTTTGTAGCTCATATAATACCCGTTCGTACTGACCTGAACCTTTTCGGAAACATAGCGCCAGCCCAATTCAAAATCGTTCAATCGTTCAGGTTTGGGGCTTCCGTTTTCATAATCATTTCTGTTCGGCTCCCTATTCGCAACGGCAAAACTGAAATAGAAATTGTTGTTTCGGTCAAAATCATAGGTTATTCCTACTTTGGGATTAAAAAAATTAAACGTATCATCGACCAAACCCGTATCGACACCGTTGGCCTGATAGCCGACGGTTCGGTATTGTAGGTCCCCGAAAAGTTTCCATTTTTCATTGAGGGTATAATTTGCTTTGGAAAACATGTTGAAATCAGTTTTTTCGGACGTGTCATCGTAATAACGCTCTTTATATACACTATTGTTGGAAAATCTTGCCCAGACGACCTCGCCAAAGTGGTCACCTACATATTTGTTATAACCCCCGCCTAAAATAACATCTAGCTTTTCACTTGCGTACGATGTGGAAAAAACGGTGCCGTAGAAATCATTGTCAAGCCAACGCCTTCTAATATAGTCGGTCGAGGTTATCGCATTTCCGTTCAGCATAAAATTTTCCCGGCCTATAAAATTCAATTGTGAGTCATCAGAAAATAGCACATTGGTAGTATACCAATCATCTACATATTCTTCAAAAAACCCTTTTCCTTTTGTATAGTGAATTGCGATATTGGTACTCCAAGTGTCAGACAGTTTTTGGTTCCAAAGTAGCTGGGCATGGTTTTGTTTGTAATTGTCCACCTGATTGCCATAAAATCCCTCAAAATTACCGTTGTCATCAAATTGAATACCCGCTGGGTTATAGGTTCTGTAAGAAGCCAAAGTTGCAGCATCAATTCCGAACCATGACTGGTAGGTGATTTCATGGCCCCCAAAAAGAAGTGTTTTTATGAGTGTATTATCATCTTTATACGCTCCCTGTAAAAAATAGGAATCCAGTTCAGAAGATGCCCTATCGACATATCCATCGGAAGTAATCCGCGAAAGCCTACCCGATATTTCAACGCGGTCATTGAGCAGACCTGTGCTGAATTTGAGATTGTTCCGTAACGTATTAAAACTGCCATAGGAACTCGATAGTTGACCAAAGGCCTCTTCGGAAATTCCTTCTGTCAAAAGATTCAGGCTGGCACCAAAGGCCCCGGCACCATTCGTAGAAGTACCCACACCACGCTGTAACTGCAAACTCTCGGTCGAAGAAGCAAAATCGGGCATATTGACCCAAAACGTACCGTGTGATTCTGAATCATTGTACGGTATGCCGTTGATTGTTACGTTGACCCTTGTAGCATCACTGCCGCGTACGCGAATTCCGGTATACCCTACTCCAGCTCCAGCATCTGAAGTTGTAACGACCGAGGGCAAAAAATTCATAAGAATAGGAATATCCTGACCTAGATTTCGAGGGGCGATTTCCTCTTTTTTAAGATTAGAGAATGTCACAGGAGATTCTTTTGATACCCTGATTGCGGAGACGAAGACTTCTTCGAGGACTTCAATTTTTTTCCCAAGCTGGACATTTATAACAACGTCACCATTCAAGTATAAGCTTATAATTTCGTGGACTAAATCAATATAACTAAATGAGAAAGTATACTCGCCTTTCTCTAAAAAAATCTCATAATATCCATTAAAATCGGCTGGGGTGAAATTCTCATATCCCGCAATAGCAATGCTCGCACCAGGTAATGGCTCGTCAAATTCATCCGAAATTATCCCTGATACTTTAAACTTCTCTTGGGCCATGAGGCCCATTACCAGCCCGAATAGAGCAAAAGTTGTAACAATAGTTTTCATCCGTACTAAATATTTAGTGCGAATAAAAGGGGCTATTATTCTAAGTTAATATTTGATTTTGTTCAATGTAAGAACGATAGAAATTCCAAACAGCGACTAGCGCATCCCTTAGCGGCATTACCCGCCCAGGTTCATTGGGTATAATCTCAGCTTTATCTCGAACTTGTTTCAAGACTTAGCACCCCTTTGAGATGGTACAAATGTAAGTCGCAGTTTTCATTTTACATAGGCTTTGCCTACAAATATTTAACGGTTCGTTATAATCGATATTGGGCAATTATCCGTATCTATATCAAGTCTTTTAGCGACAGCTACTTATGAACGACAAATCTAAAAATAGGTTTACGGTAAAGATCATGCTGAGTTATCTCGTGCTGTGTGCTTTGGCCTTGGTCTCGGGCTACTTTATCTATACCGAAATTCAGGTATTCATGTCGAATGATACCGCTGAGGAAACCGATGTAAAACTTCTGAAAACCGGTGCTCTGGTAACGGAGCTCTATAAAGCTGAAAGCCTTTCTAAATTGGCGTTGAACAGTAATGCGGATAATAATTTTCTTTCCTATGCCCAAAAAATAGATTCCATTCGAACCTCTATTGATTCGCTGAAAATGCTTTCCCAAGGCGAACATCAAAGAGGGCTCTTGGATAGTCTTCAAATTTTATTGGGACAGAAAGTTGAAAACAACAGCGAGCTTCGCAAATTAAAAAAGCGGAAAATAACTGATAATTCTTTGGATAAGGCCTTGAAGGAATTCGATAAGATAAAGGAATCCTTTGGAAAGTTTTCGGCTGAGAGCATGTACGCCGATTTTGATAAGTTATCTCCAAGTGCTCAAAAAATACTTACAGAATATGCCAATATATTAAGTGAAAATGCGCCAAAAAATCCAGATGGTACGGCGGATGCGGAATATGTCGATTCAATCTTAACAGCCTCCAGGGTCATGTTGGAAAGAGCCAAGCTCAAGGATTTCCGTTCGCAGCAGTCTCTCGCGCAGAAAGAATTGGAGGTCAACAGAAATGATCTTGAACTTTCGCGGCAGTTACAAAATATCATTGCCGCTTTTGAGCAGGAAATCATGTTCAACACGTACGAGGACAACCAAAACAGGCAATTGGCCATGCGAAGAACGATGCGCTTGGCAGGCATCACCGCACTTTTAGGGTTTATTATCGTTGCGATTTTCACCCTTTTGATAAACCGTGATTTTTGGAAAGTACAGGTTTACCGACAAAAACTTGAAAAAGAGAAGAAATATTCCGAATCCTTGTTAAAAAGTAGAGAACAGCTCATCTCGACCGTGAGCCATGACCTGAGAACGCCATTGAACACGATTACCGGCTATACCGAACTGATGGAAAATACCAGCATTACCGACAAACAATCGCGTTACCTAAAAAATGTAAAATCAGCATCGGAATACGTTGGAAACTTGGTCAATGATCTCTTGGATTTTTCAAAGTTGGAGGCAGGGAAGTTAAATATCGAAAAAGTACCTTTTATTGCGGCCAATCTTATTCAGGAAACGGCCGAAAATGTCGAAGCCCTATATCGGAACAAAAATCTAAAACTGCAATTGGAAATCGATCCAGAACTTGAAAAAACGGTGGCAGGCGACCCTTTTCGTATTCGTCAAATTCTGACCAATCTTTTGGGCAATGCCTTCAAATTTACAGAAGAAGGTTCCATTATCGTAAAAGCAGAAACGATCGGAGGTAGTTTTTCAAAAAAATTTATCCTTAAGTTAAGTGTCATCGATACTGGAATCGGTATTCCTCAAGAAAAACAAGACCTAATTTTTAAAGAATTTACCCAGGCCGATCGCTCTACCGAGAAAAAGTTCGGTGGCTATGGTCTTGGCCTGACCATTTCGAAAAAATTGGCCGAATTGCTGAACGGATCATTGCATTTGGAAAGTAAAGAAGATCACGGCAGCACCTTTACATTGCAGATTCCATTAGAAATAACGAACAAAGCGATCGCTGCGAAAGAAAAAACGGAATATTTGGTTCCTAAATTGAAAATGTTGATTATCGATGACGATACTGCACTTTTGGGTATGCTAAGCGAGCTTGCCGAAAGCATGGGGATTACGGCACATACCTTCTCCAATTTTTTGGCCATTAAAGAAGATTCGCACTTAGCTTATGATATCGTCTTGACAGATATCCAAATGCCACAAGTCACAGGATTCGAAGTACTGAAAATATTGAAATCGGGCAAATACGATCATTATACAAATCAACCGATCATAGCCATGACCGGAAGACGAGACCTCGATACCGAAGCGTACACCGCATTGGGATTCGCCCAAGTTCTTCAAAAGCCTTTTTCAAAAGGAGAACTTATAGGAATGCTCAATATGTTGGGCATCAAAACTAAAAAAGCACCGAAAAAAGTTGTTGTCAAAAAGGACAAAGAAACGGCATCACATATATACAGTCTCGAAATAATATACTCCTTCTTGGGAGATAACGAAGACGCCGTATATGAGGTTTTACAAACTTTTTTGAGCGATACCAATACTAATTTAGATTTGCTATCAGAGGCTGTAAACACTGCCGATTACGCACAGATCAACAAAGTAGCTCACCGTATGCTGCCCATGTTCCGACAACTAAAAGTAAATTCTACGGTACCTATTCTAGAAAAATTGGAAATCGCCAACTGGAAGATTATGAACCGGGGACAGTTGCTAGACGCGTTTCAAAAAGTAAAATTGGGAGTATCAGAACTGGTATCCGCATTGAACGAACGCTTGGCTACAAGTCCAAGTTATAATGGTTGATACGATTATAAAGCGTTTTTCTGGTAACCTGTAATAATTTTGCCGCTTTCGATTTGTTGTAATTGGTCTTCTGAAGCGCTTTTATTATCTGGTCTTTCTCGAATTCAGATTTCGAAATATGCTCTGGTGCCTCAGCCTTTCCGTTTGCCCCTAAGACTTCTTTTGGCAAGGCAGAAATTTGGACTTCATCGCCCACGGTCAACAAAACAGCCCGTTTTACTACGTTCTGAAGTTCCCGTAAATTTCCGGGCCAGTGATATTGCCGAAAGGCGTCCCAAACTTCTGTGCTAAATCCGTGAACATCTTTGTTCAAATTCACATTCGATTTCGTGAGAAAATGATCTGCGAATAACATTAGGTCTTCAAAACGTTCTTCTAGGGATGGAATTTGAATCGAAAACTCGTTCAATCGATGATATAGGTCTTCGCGAAACGTGCCTTTTTCAACGGCCTCGTTCAAATCTTCATTGGTCGCCGTAATGATCCTGACGTCTACATTGACCTCCTTGGTACTCCCCACCCTTTTTATCTTTCTTTCCTGCAAAGCTCTCAATAGCTGTATCTGATTCTCGTAAGATAGGTTTCCTACCTCATCCAAAAATAACGTCCCGCCGTTGGCAGCTTCAAAATTTCCGACCTTGTCTTCTACCGCCCCGGTAAAACTTCCCTTTATATGACCAAAAAACTCGCTGGCGGCCAATTCTTTGGGAATTGCACCGCAATCCACCGCGACAAAATTGAAATCCCTACGATTGCTATTATCGTGAATCGCCTTTGCAGTTACCTCTTTTCCAGTACCACTTTCCCCAGTAATCAAAACTGACATATCGGTCGGAGCGACCAGTTGTATGTATTCCTCCAATTTTTTTGAAGCATCACTGACCCCCGTAACGATAGTTCCACCTGACCGTTCTTGACCGGTGGACATCTTCAGGGAATCGCTCTCCTTTTTAGTAGAAACATCAGGTAAGACAACTTCGGAAACCGACTGAAGTGCCTTTTCGATAATCGTAACAATGTCGTCGGGCGTAAAGGGTTTCGATATGTAGTCGTAGGCCCCTTTTTCATAGCGTTTACCGCGGTACCTACCTCTGCGTAGCCTGTCATCACAATGACAGGCGTCGTAGGGTTTTTTTCTTTATCTCTGACAACAATTGGATGCCATCATAATCAGGCAAGCGCAAGTCCGTCAATACAAGATCAAAAGCGGTACTATTGAACTTCGTCTTCGCATCGGGGGCGCTAAAACTTGTTTCTACCTTATACCCTCTCTTTGTCAAAAACCTTTGGAGCATTTGACAAAAAGCGGCATCATCTTCAATAATCAAGAGGTTTGGCATAAAACTTTCTCTGTACTCGAACGTATTTTAAAAAGCCCTAAATCGAATCGAAACATTCGATTAGGCTAAGTATCTACGTAAAAATACCATAAGAAAGCTATTCGCCCCCTAAAATTTTCATAAAATCGATGAAGAAACCCCGCTTTTATTAAGCTTACAACAGTATTATATTGAAAAAAGGGAACCCTGACGAAAAGATCGGGCTTTGATTTGAAGAAAAAAAGGGGCTTTTTATTGTGTTAGGTTCCTGACATGTGAGACCCCGACGAAAAGTCGGGGTTAGTTCAAATACAATCGTAAGTTGAAGTCTTGGAAAATGGGTAAACCCTTCGACTGCGCTCAGGGTTAATTCGACCATCGTTTTCGAGTCAATCCGATTTGACTCGAAACGGGTCTCATTAAAATAGAAAGGGGCTGCTTTCGCAACCCCTTTCTGACCAAACCAACTTGATACAAAACAAATAACTCAAGTTATTACATTTCAATCCAGTTTCCGTTCTCGTCAGCATACAAAGTACCGGCAGTACCATCTTCTAGAGATACTTCCAACTTATATTGCTTTGATTCGTTAACGTAAGCCTTGTCGATTTTAGCTGTTGGGTAGTTCTGCGCAACGGCAGCAGTTACAGCTTCTGGTAATTCTTCTGCAGCGATTTCAGAGAAATCGTCCTGAGCAGCCACAACTTCAGTAGCGTCGGCAACTTCAGTTTGAACTTCTTCAGCATCTTGCGCGAATGCAGTTAAACTTCCCAAAGACAATGCTAATACAAAAACTAATTTTTTCATGATTTTCTTTTTTTAATTATTAATTAAACTCTATTGATACATTGAAATAATAGTACCAAAAAAATTTTTTATGTAACTATATAATTATCAGATAGTTATAAAATAATACGAGGATTCGGAGTGTGTAATTATGAGTACCGATGCCGTAATCTGTGTAGATTCTACACAACGAGAGTTTAAAATCTACATTGATATCTTGACCATGATATCATAGGACCTAAAACTCATATAAAACAAAACACCTCGACTTCGGGGGAAGTCGAGGTGTTTTAGATTCAAAAACTAAATTTCTCTTAGTCTCTTCTTAATAAGCCTTCGGCTTACATTTCGATCCAGTTACCTTCAGCGTCTGCGTAAAGTTCGGCAGTCTCACCGTCTTCTTTAGCAACTTCTAATTTGTACTGAGCAGCTTCGTTAACGTAAGCTTTAGAGATAGTTGCACCTGGGTGAGCAGCTTCCAAAGCAGTAGTGATTGCTTCAGGAACTTCTTCAACAGCTACTTCAGTAAAAGCATCTTGAGCTTCTACCTCTTCAGTTGCTTCAACAGCAGCCTCTTCAACAACAGCTTCTTCAGTTGCTTCAACAGCTTCAGTAGCCTCAACAGCCTCTTCAGCGACAGCTTCGGTAGCTTCTTCAGTTACAACCTCAGTTGCTTCTTCTGTAGCCTCAACAACTGTTTCAGTAGCTTCAGTTGCTACAGCTTGTACTTCTTCTTGTGCGAATGCAGTCATTGTTCCTAAAGACAAAACTGCTACTAACATTACTTTTTTCATTTTCTGTGTTTTAAATAAAGTTTATAATTATTTGTTTTGATAATCACAGTCATATACGGGAAAATAGTGCCAATGGACTATTCAGTTAAAAATAAAGCATAAATAACTGAAAATTAGTTAATTATATATTTTTCGCTATTATATAGGATTGTATATTGCTGGGTAATACACATGAAAAAGTGTGTAAAACCTACACACTTTTTTGCGTATTTCGATCTATGAAAAATCAACTCGGCTGATGGGAAGGTTTCAATAAGTCGTTTACGGTCTTGACCGGATTAAAAGTTACTAGCGGAACCTCTACGAAAATAGTATTCCAGAATGCCATACCGCCATTCCATAATCCTGGAAGCTCAAGGGCTTTTAACGCCCTACCGTCTTTGGTCTTTTCCGTAATGAAACCTTGCCTATGATCAACGTATTCCAACAGATTGAATTTCTCCCCTTTATAGTTCTTGACTCCACAGACCAAATCAACAGGATTGAAATGGGTGGAATTCTTAAGTAACCGAACCTGTTCTATATCTTGCATATCGACTTGGGCTGATTCTACGATCTGCAAAGAGATATGGCCATGGGCGTCGACTATCCAAAAAGGCCCTCCACCGGGCTCGCCTTCATTCCGGACCATACCGCAGATCCGGATTGGTCGATTGATTTTGTCCTTTAAGACCTTGATCTGTTCTTCTTGGTTGAAACTATAATAGTTATCAAGAAACCTTGAATTTAATTCGCGCTCCAAAAAACCTTTGATTTCCGTCATCATTCCCTCTGAAACTTTCCCTTTTTCCAAAAGTGCTGCGTATGCGAAAACTTTCTGTTGCAATCTGAGAAGAAGACCTCCCAATACTTTTTTACTGTTGGCCACTTCATTCACATTATTTTTGAAAACGACATTGTCAATGTTCTTTATAAAAATAATGTCGGCATCCTGTTCGTTCAGGTTTTCAATTAGGGCACCATGCCCTCCCGGTCGAAAGAGCAGGGAACCATCTTGGTTTCTGAACGGTTTATTTTCCATATCGACCGCAATGGTGTCGGTGGCCGGCTTTTGATAGGAATAACCCACATTGAACGAGGTGCCCGTCTCGTGCGAAACACGCTCCTCCATTCCTGAAAACAAGGTATTGAACATTTCGCCATGTTGTTCGGAAATAGTAAAGTGTAACTTTGCCGTATCATCCGTTTTACTATATAACGCAGCCTCTTTTAAATGTTCTTCAAAAGGAGTCGCCACATAATCGCCGTAGTTGTGAAAAGGCAGTAGGCCTTTTGGATAAAATCCATAGTTTAGACCTTCTTCTGACAAAAGTTCCCTCACGAATAAATAAACTTCCTCTCCTTTTGACATGGCCTTTTCCTCAATACGGTTCTGTACAATCTTGTAAAAAGGAAGTTCGGTCAGTCCGTTAGAGAACTTTTTAATATCGCCATCATTCGTGCGTTGTAGATATTCTTCCAAGGTTTCCTTCTTAAAGTCATAGGAATCCAAAAATTGAACAGGGCCTTAAACATTCTGGAAGCCGCCCCCGAAGCAGGTACAAATTTCAAAAGCGATAAACGACTTCTGTCACTTTCAAATTTTTCAATAAGGGTTTGTTCCTCGTCGTCAGTAAATTTTAATATTCCCCCATCGACCACCCCCGCTTTTTCCAATCGCACAAAGGGTATCCCTTCTTTAAAAATCTCGATTTGATCGAGCACTTTCTCTTTTGATATGCCCTTCTCCGATAATTGCCTTTGGTCGTTGCTTGTTATTTGACTCATTTCTCCAATAGTTTATCGATATGTGCAATGGCCATTGCCAAACGTCTTTTTTTATTTCCCTTTAAAATAACATAATTCCGGTCGTACTTCTCTAAAGTATCTTTAAAATAGTTGAACATTCGCTCTCGTTCCAGAGGTTTGTCGCGTAAATCATCCAACTCCCAAGGCACGTCGATGTAGGTCAAGAAGTAAAGGTCATATTGATTTTTTATTGCGTATTTCTCAAGAACGGGATCACAATGCCCGACGTAATAAGCTTCCGAATAAACTTTGGTTTCCAACAAGTCTGTATCGCAAACCAGAATATTCGTTGCTTTTTTGGCCAAATCGTTTTCCAGTCGCATTTGACCTTCGGCAATGGGCAACAAATCTTTAGGTTCACAGGTCTTGCGTTCGTTGTTCCATTTGTCCTGAAGATATTCTCGGGCATATTCAGGCACCCATACCGTATTATAATGTCTCGCCAGTTGTTCCGACAGCGTAGTTTTTCCTGTAGATTCAGGACCGAATAAAACGACTTTTACGATGTTTGTGGGCTGCTGTCTAAACTTTTCTTCCATGCGCGATAGCCATATATGGCGATGACTGTAAATATAAGGTACTGCAGACTTGAAAAGGTAAGACCTTTATAGAAATATAATGGCACCGTAATAATATTACCAATAATCCAATAAATCCAATTTTCTAATTTTCTTTTAGCCATAAGCCACATACCCACAAAGAAAATAGCGGTGGTCAGCGTATCTGCATAGGCCGTCCAGCTTGTCCACTTATCAAAAATGTTATAGACTATATACACAAATAACATAGTGGCCATAAAAATAATGGCTGAAATTCGATGTTCTTTTTTAGTTGTGACAGATATCGGTGTTACCTGATTTGCATTGACTTTTCTTGTCCAAACATACCAACCGAATATGCTCATGATAAAATAATAAGCATTAATTAGCATGTCACCAAGAAGACCCCATTTCAATAATAAATAAACAAAAATCGAGGTGTTGACCATGCCAGTTGGAAAGACCAGAATATTGTTCTGTTTTGAGAACCATACTGAGAGTAGGCCGAAAATAACAGCCACGATTTCTAAAACGATATCAAAGGTTTCGTATTCGGAATATTGCCCGAACAAAAAATCAAAAATGGGGCTCATAGTCGCTACGGTCGGTTTTTACGATTTTCAAATATAATAGCCCCTTGTCCATTAATTAAAAGGCGGTCTTGATTTCTGAATTCAAAGTTTTCATTACCGTGTCGTACTCGCCATACACTTGGGTACTTAACGGATCCTCTAAAATGGTAAGCCCCGAAGCCCTGAGCTTTTTGATAAAATTGATGATGTGGTCTTCAAAGTCATCCTGCAAAGGAGAAAATGTAAGTTCTACGGAGATGTTCATTTTTTTATGGTTGATGGTTGATGGTTGATGGTTGATGGTTGATGGTTGATGGTTGATGGTTGATGGTTGATGGTAAAAATACTATAAACCTACCCATCAACTGTCAACTAAGCGAAGGGCATACACACAGGTAAACCCCTCGAATTCCAAAAAGTCTATGTCGTATTGGGATGTCGTTCCTTTATATAGAATCTCGCCTGTTGTTTTTCCGTCCGACAACGAAAAATCGGCTATATCGATATGATGGAGAAAACTGAGTCCTTCCTGTGCATAAATCTTATAGAGCGATTCTTTACAGCCCCAGACGATGGTCAACTTTCGGATCAGGGCATCGGTGTTGGCAATCGTTTTATATTCTTCGATTGGCGTAAACTTATGTGCGATGCGCAAAATCTTGTCGCGCTGTTTTTCGATATCGATGCCAACTTCTTTTTCGTCGCTTACGATAATTCCGGTGAAATGATTGGAATGCGTTATCGAAATATGTTTGCCATCGTTCAAATGTGGTTTACCTGACTGATCGTAATACATATCGGCATCTTCGTAACCTGCTTCGGCCATCAAATGACGGATACTTAAAAAACCCCTGCGATGGAGTTCCGATCTCATGCCCTGCATTCGTCTTTGACAATTTTCGGTCAGCCGAATTCCTTCTACAAGTTGGGTTTCTGATTCCTCAATCTTCCAGACATATACTAAAATCGACGAATTGACTGTTATAGTCGTGTAAAGAGGCATGGTATTATTTAGGATATTTGTAACTTTGCAACCGCAAAAGGCAGATAACCTGCCATTAACGAAAGTAAAAATAAAAAAGGACTATGAGTACCAAAACCGCTACTTACGTACCGTATAAAGTGAAAGATATTTCCCTGGCCGATTGGGGAAGAAAAGAAATCAATTTGGCCGAAGCAGAAATGCCCGGACTAATGGCACTTCGTGAAGAATACAACAATGAGCAACCGTTGAAAGGAGCTCGTATTGCCGGATGCCTTCATATGACCATTCAGACAGCAGTACTTATCGAGACTTTGGTAGCATTGGGTGCCGAGGTAACTTGGAGTTCTTGTAACATCTTTTCTACGCAAGACCATGCCGCCGCAGCAATTGCCGCTGCGGGTATTCCTGTTTACGCTTGGAAAGGAATGAACGAAGAAGAATTCAACTGGTGTATCGAGCAGACTTTGTTTTTTGGTGAAGATCGTGAGCCCTTGAATATGATTTTGGACGATGGTGGCGACCTTACCAATATGGTGCTTGACGATTATCCAGAATTGGCAGGTGCCATTAAAGGACTTTCCGAAGAAACCACTACCGGTGTTCACAGATTATATGAGCGTGTAAAGAACGGAACATTGCCTATGCCAGCGATAAACGTGAACGACTCGGTTACAAAATCAAAATTCGATAATAAATACGGATGTCGTGAGAGTGCTGTGGATGCAATCCGTCGAGCTACCGATACCATGTTGGCCGGAAAGAAAGTTGTCGTTGCCGGATATGGAGACGTAGGCAAAGGTACCGCAGCTTCTTTCAAAGGAGCCGGGGCTATCGTAACCGTTACCGAAATCGACCCAATCTGTGCCTTACAGGCCTGTATGGACGGATTCGAGGTCAAAAAAATGGAAACCGTGGTGGGTAACGCCGATATCGTAATTACCACCACCGGAAACAAAGACATTATTCAAGAATCTACTTTTAGAGCGATGAAGGATAAGGTCATCGTTTGTAACATCGGGCATTTCGACAATGAGATCGATATGGCTTGGTTGAACAAAACTTATGGCAATACCAAAGATGAAATCAAGCCTCAGGTAGACAAGTATACCATTGACGGAAAAGATATCATCGTGTTGGCCGAAGGCCGATTGGTCAATTTAGGCTGCGCCACAGGTCACCCAAGTTTTGTAATGAGCAACTCGTTCACGAACCAGACCTTGGCACAGATCGAACTTTGGAAAAATAGTGACAACTACAAGAACGACGTATATATGTTGCCCAAGCATTTGGATGAAAAAGTGGCCAAACTCCACTTATCTCGTTTGGGAGCCGAGCTTACCGAATTGCGTAAAGAGCAAGCGGACTATATCGGCGTAACAGTTGAAGGGCCTTATAAGCCTGAGTATTATAGGTATTAGTCTGTCACACTGAGTGCAGTCGAAGTGCAGACGTTAGAAATTGCAAAAAGAAGAAACCCTTGCAGAAATGTGAGGGTTTTTTATTGGACTTATTTTTTTGAGGATTTATTTTACCTGCAATAGGACGATTTAAAAAATCATCTCAACAATGATACAGTTTATTTTCAACTTCCAACAAACTGTATCTCAACACAAGAAATAACATCAGAATTTTCCCAAAGTGTTGGGTACAATTGTATAATATGTGCAAGAATCTCTTCTTTTAGGCTGTGGTCATATGAATTTTCGATATGATTATCTAGCTCGGTCGCTACCCTATAATTGAATAAGAGGGTAACTTGTAGCCCTGCTTCCCTAATGATATTGAGGTGTTTATCTAAGTTGGAGGTGAATTCGGAATTTGAATCCAAAGCAACCGAACCGTCAAGTGAATAGTTGCGATGCACCAAGGTATTATAATCTATATCTTGTTTAGAAAGACTTTGGGTCGACCCCTCACAGAAAATCGAAACCATTTCTTGACCTGCCTCGGCTAGTTGTTGTAGCATTGATGATGCTGGCTGCGAAACTTCATTTTCACTAGAGGTGCCCCCGGCTCCCGAATTTCAATTTCCACAACTTTTTGCACAAAAACTGGATCGGGCAGCAAATCCGAATCTTTTGCACAACCGAAAAGGATGACAATGAGAAACAGTGAGGTAAGTTTTCCCATAGCTTATATGTTAAAGGTCAGCATCGAATTCCATCGTGAAAGGACTTGTAGAAAACCCTTCCACCATATACTTACGAAAAAGTAACGAATTTTGGACTAGGAAAGTATGTTTCATATCACAAAAAAACCCTTTCGTTACCGAAAGGGTTTTATATCTGTATTTAGCAACGCTTTTTAAGCCTCAAACGGCTCAATGTGAACATATGACTTTCCGCCCGCTTTCTTTTCGAATTTCACGAGTCCGTCAACACGTGCATGCAGGGTATGATCTTTACCCGCATAGACGTTTTCACCCGGATTGTGTCTTGTACCACGTTGTCTTACGATAATGTTACCGGCAGTAGCGGCCTGGCCTCCGAAAATCTTAACGCCCAAGCGTTTCGATTCTGATTCCCTTCCGTTTTTGGAACTACCTACACCTTTTTTATGTGCCATGATATAAATTTTAGTCGGACCCTGAACGAAGTCGAAGGGTCAATTTATTTTACTTTTAAGCTTTACCACCGTCTAATTCGTCTTGCCATTTCTGTAACTCGTCCCACTTGCCCTCTGCAGCCAATTTAGCTTGTGCTGGCCAAGTATCGGTTACGTGGTTGCCACGAACGTCAGCGATGATTTCTGAAATTTTTGCTGGTTTGGCTTTTGCCAAGTCAGCAAATGTTGCAATTCCTGCATCGATTAAGGTAGAAGCGTCTTTGGCCCGATACCTTCAATTTTCTTCAGGTCATCAGCTTTGGATGCGGCCTTCTTTGGTGCAGCTTTGGGCTTCGCGGCAGCTTTTGGAGCCGCCTCTTTTTTAGGTTCGGCTTTTTTAGCTGCAGGCTTGGCCTCGGCTTTTGCCTTCGGAGCTGCTTTTGGTTTTTCTTCCTTAGCGGGAGCTGCCTTTTTAGCGCCTTTGGCAATAATGCTCTCCACTACGATTTCGGTCAATGATTGTCGGTGTCCGTTTTTCTTACGATACCCTTTACGCCTTTTCTTTTTAAAGACGATTACTTTGTCACCTTTTAGGTGCTTCACGACTTTGGCCTCTACGGCCGCACCGTCTATAGCTGGGGCGCCTACGGTGATGTTCGTGCCATCGGCCAAAAGAAGTACATTGTCAAAAGTTACCTTTTTACCTTCTTCTGTCTGCAAACGGTGAACATACACTTTTTGGTCTTTCGCAACTTTAAATTGCTGCCCTGCCATCTCTACAATTGCATACATAGCGTGTATATTAATTTAATTTATCGCCTATCTTTTTCAATAAGCGGATGCAAATATACTCCTTCTAAATAAATTTTCGGGAATTTTGAGAAATTTATTTTTTTCTTTGCCAAGGCAACCCCGAGGCTTCGGGGTTAAGCATAGAAGCCTGTACTGAGCGAAGCCGAAGTATAGCTACGGTTCAAAATTTTAACGCCGGCAAAGGGAAAAAGAAAGGGTCAAAAACCCGAAGGTTTATTTGGAAGGAGTATTCACTGCTTAATCATTAATGTACAAGTGAATCAGGGGTTTTTAGGCCGATTTCTTTTTAAGATTATTACTGTTTTTAAAAAGCTGCATAAAAGTCAGGGTCAAGACCAAAGTTGTTGCCAAGCCCATTATGGCGACCGTCGCGAAGACGATACCCTCAAAACTTCGGTAGTCTTCGGCCCATTGAGAGGAAAGTTCTTCCAAAAAACCGGCATTGAGTTCGGTGGAATATAGGGCAAAAAACAGCGTGAATATAAGCGTTGCGACCCCTCCGGTGACCAGACCAGCCATAAAACCCTTCCCATAATTGAAGCCCTCTTGATCCCTATGCTTGTAAAACTTAATGGCCTCATAGATTCCGAAACCTGTTATGATTCCGTTAAAAAGGCTATAGAAAACGTTAGTATGCAGATTGAGAAGTGATAAAATCAAAAAATAGGCAATAAGGCAGCCACTTGTGGCAATACCGAATCGGATTGGCAATGCATACTCTTTGAACATATCTGATTTTTAGATTCAACTTCCCTTAAAAAGGGAAAGATTTTCCTTTCTTACAAATTACATAAAATATATAAAAACCACCATAAATTCTTGTTAAACCAACCGTAGTTGGAAGGCCAACTTGTTAAAATTCCATATTCTTGTAACAAATGTTTTCTTACATTGACCCATAATACAATCTGAATTTCCTAATAAACACTAGCAAAATGAAAAAACGAATACTCATTGCGTCGATGTTGCTGATTTCGGCGACCTTGACCTGGGCCCAAGAAGTGCCCTATGAAGAATACAACCTTGACAACGGGCTTCATGTTATTCTTCACAAAGACAACACCGCCCCCGTGGTCACAACAGCTGTGATGTACCATGTAGGAGGAAAAGACCGCACCGAGGGAAGAACGGGATTTGCCCATTTTTTCGAACACCTTCTCTTTGAAGGCACCAAAAATATCGGTCGTGGCAAATGGTTTGAGATTGTTGCCGCAAACGGCGGACAGAACAATGCCAATACCTCTCAAGACCGAACCTATTATTATGAAGTATTCCCATCCAATAATCTGGAATTGGGCCTTTGGATGGAATCGGAAAGAATGCTGCATCCGGTTATCGACCAAAAGGGAATCGATACTCAAAAAGAGGTTGTCAAAGAGGAAAAAAGATTGCGCTACGACAACTCCCCTTATGGACAACTGTTGTTCAAGGTAGCGGAGAATCTTTTAAAGCCCATCCCTATAAAGACCCTAACATCGGCTATATGAAAGATCTCGATGCAGGAACCTTGGAAGATGTCATTGCATACAACAAGAAATACTACGTGCCCAACAACGCGGTATTAGTGGTGGCGGGTGACATCGACGTTAATGCCACAAAAAAAATGGTAAAGGATTATTTTGGGCCAATTCCGAAGGGTGCCGATGTGGTTCGAAACTATCCCGGAGAGACTCCGATTACCGAAGAGATTCGGAGCAAGGCCTATGACCCGAATATTCAAATTCCGGCAGCGGTCATCTCGTATCGAACTCCCGGTTTTAAGGAAAGGGATGCCTATGTACTCGATATGATCTCCACCTATTTGAGTGACGGCAGAAGCTCGAAGCTCTACAAAAAAATGGTAGACGAACAGAAACAGGCGTTGCAGGTCGGCGCTTTTAACGTAGGCCAAGAAGATTACGGCATGTACCTTGTTTTCGCGCTTCCGGTCGGAGAAACAGATCTAAACACGCTTTTTACCGAGATGGAAGAAGAAATTGCCAAAGTTCGTGACGAAATGATTTCTGAAAATGATTATCAAAAATTACAGAACAAGTTCGAGAACCAGTTTGTGAATTCGAATTCAAGTGTTCAGGGGATTGCCAATTCCTTAGCCCGAAATTATTTGCTTTACGAAGATACCGAACTGATCAACAAAGAAATCGAGATCTACCGTTCGGTCACCCGCGAAGAAATCAAAGAAGTCGCGAACAAATATCTAAAACCCAATCAGAGGGCTATCATCGAATACCTACCCGAAGAAGCTGCAGCAAACTAAAATGGAAAACAACATGAAAAAATTATATATCTCACTATTGTTAGCCTTTACTGCCCTAAGCGCACAGGCTCAAATCGATAGAAGTCAAATGCCAAAACCCGGACCGGCACCAGAAATCAACCTGGAAGAACCGCAGCGTTTTGAGCTAAGGAACGGACTAAAGGTTCTTGTGGTAGAAAACCATAAATTACCAAGGGTATCCATGCAATTGCGTATTGACAACCCACCAGTACTTGAGGGCGATAAGGCCGGAGTCTCAAGTTTGACCGCTAGTCTTATCGGAAAAGGCTCAAAGAATATTTCAAAGGATGATTTCAATGAGGAGGTCGATTTTTTGGGGGCTAGAATCAATTTTGGATCTCAAAGTGCTTTTGCGAGTTCGCTTTCAAAATATTTCCCAAGGATTATAGAACTCATGGCGGATGCAGCCATCAATCCGAACTTTACGCAGGAAGAATTCGAAAAAGAAAAAGAGAAACTGTTAACAGGGCTTAAGGCCCAAGAAAAAGACGTTGAGGCCATCTCTGCCCGTGTTCAGAGTGCTTTGGCCTATGGCAAAGATCATCCGTATGGTGAATTTACGACCGAAGAATCGGTAAATAAAGTGACCCTTGGTGATGTCAAACAATTCTATACCGACTATTTCGTTCCGGCAAATGCATATTTGGTGGTTGTCGGTGACGTAAATTTCGATGAAGTCCAAAAATTGGTCGAAGAACATTTTACGCCTTGGACCAAGGCTGTACCCCCTTCATTCTCATTTTCAAAACCTTCCGATGTACAATACACCCAAATAAATTTTGTGGACGTGCCCAATGCCGTGCAGTCGGAAGTAGTTGTTCAGAACCTTGTCAATCTCACCATGAAAGATCCCGATTACCTTCATGCCCTAATGGCCAATCGTATTTTGGGAGGTGGCGCACAAGCAAGACTTTTTCTAAATCTTAGGGAAGACAAAGCCTATACCTATGGTGCTTATTCAAGTTTGGGCAACAATAAATACGTGCCGGCAAGATTTCAGGCGTATTCAAGTGTTCGCAATGCCGTTACCGATAGTTCCGTTGTGCAACTTTTAACAGAGGTGGACAATATCATCAAACAACCCGTTACCGAAAAGGAGCTTCAAAATGCCAAGGCCAAATATATTGGCAACTTCGTACTGGCTCTTGAAGACCCAAGTACCATTGCCGATTACGCCCTTAACATCGAGACCCAAGGGTTGCCCAAAGACTTCTACAAAACCTATTTGGAACGCATCAACGCGATAACCGCAGAAGATGTTCAAAAAGCGGCGCAAAAATATATGTCGGTCGGTAATGCCCGTGTCGTGGTTACGGGAAAAGGAAGCGAGGTACTTGAAAATCTTGAAAAGGTTACCTATAATGGCAAGTCGATTCCTGTAAAATATTATGATAAATATGCTACGGTAACCGAAAAGCCCGATGCTGGGGCGGCAGTACCCGAAGGGGTGAGTGCAAATGATGTTTTGAACAAATATATCGAGGCCATTGGCGGTAAGGATAAGCTGGCGTCCATTGGATCTTTCTCCATGGTCGCTGAAGCCGAAACGCAAGGCATGAAGCTGAACCTTGAAATGAAAAAAACGGCCAAAGACCAGTTTATGCAAGATGTAAAAGTAGCAGGAAATTCTATGAGCAAGCAAGTCTTGAACGGCGATTCGGGCTATATGGTCATGCAAGGTCAGCGAAAAGATATGGAAGGCGCAGAATTGCAAAAAATAAAAGAAGAGGCAGCGATGTTTCCTGAAATGAGCTATCTAGAAAAGAATGTGGCCCTAGAAGGGGTCGAGACCGTAGATGGCAAAAAGGCCTATAGACTGAAGATTTCCGATGAAAAATCGGCCTTCTTTGATATGGAATCCGGACTAAAAGTTCAAGAAGTGCAAAATCTTGACATGGGTGGTCAAAAAATGACGAGCACAACTAATTTTGGAGACTATAGAGAAGTGGGTGGCGTACTGTTCCCCCATTCAATAGCACAGACCGTAGGTCCTCAAAATTTTGAATTTATCGTGAGCGAAGTCAAAATAAACGAGGGAGTCACCGAAGCGGATTTTGAATAGACTATATAAAACCATTTAAATAAAAACCCGCCTAGAGCGGGTTTTTATTTTATATCACGTTTCTTTTATCCGATTTTTCGGATGGTAGCCTCACCGATAACGATTCCTCGATCTACATCGGGATCACCCTCATACGTGATATGTGTTTCCCCATAACAGGTTACTTTCAACCTATCCGAAACATTGACGCGAAAATCGCTCTGACCGTAGGCCGTTATTTTGGTTGAGGTGTTGTTGATTGACATAGAATTTACTCTGCTTTCGCCATAAGCGATATAGCGTTGGTTATCAATATTTCCGTTTTCGATTTCAAGATAGCTCTCGCCATAAATAGTCGTTTTTATCTTCTCTAGATCAACATCTGAAAGATAAACTTGTGATTCTCCATAAATACGAAGTGTAAACTCTTTTTGGGCTATTTTACTTTTTAGGTTGATGCGTTCTTCACCTCTTACCGAAAGCGTATTCAACTTCTTGTAGGTTACTGTGGCCTTGACCATCGTGCCCTCATATATTGATTTCGTCATGTTGTATTTTTCGTCTTTCACTTTGTCATTTTTGGTCACCATCTTCGCCCCGTCCAAGTAAATACGTAAAGTATTGCCTTCCATTTTTACATTGATTTTATCATCTGACACGCCTGATTGGTCAATACGTACCGATTCTTCGTCGCCTTCTATCAAGTTGACCGCTATATGAGGACTGATAATAATCTTATCAAAATGGTCAACTTGATAGGTTTTCTCTTGGGCTACAAGAGTGTTTAAGCCCAAAACCGTTAATAACACTAAGGGAAGTACTAATTTTTTCATATTGTTCTATTTAATGATCATTACTGTTCCTCATTAAAGACTACTACCAAACAAAATTGTTACAGTTCTTTAAAAGATATGCAATTTTTGTTTCAAAGTGTATTTTGAATTCGACTATGACGGCCCGGTGAATGAATCAAGTGCTACGTTGCTAATTATTCAATTTCCGATAAGACTTCACACAGTTGGCCATCCAGACCCCATCAATTTTAACTATAGGTTAACGGGTTCATTTTCTATCTTTGGAAGATAGACTTATATTCATAAGTCACCAATAACAGCTGTAAAAAATGATACTAAAGAAAACGATTCCCTTCTTAGCGCTAATTTTGGTTTTTATGTTTTCCTGCAAAGAAGAAGGAAAGAAAGAAAGAAAATCCGAAACCTCCCAAATGAACGAAGTCATGGCCATTCACGACGAGGTCATGCCTAAAATGAGCACCGTCGGGAAATTGGTCGGTGAGTTAAAACCAAGAATAGACTCCACAGAAACCGGAATGCAATATGAGGCGGCCATGAAAGACCTTCAAGAAGCCCATAAAGGCATGATGGAATGGATGCAAGATTTTGGCGATACATTTGATTCAGACGAAATTCTAAACGGTAAGGCACTAACCGAAGAAAAACAAAAACTGCTCGATGCAGAAGAGACGAAAATCAAGGAGGTTCGCGACGCTATTAATTCGAGTATTGAAAAGGCCGAAGTTTTGTTAGATGCTAATTAAACTCTGTCCACCAATCTACATCGAAAGACTGTACTTTCCCCAAAACGATTGACTCCCCGATTCTGGGTGCTATCATATGTATTTGTAGCGCCTTAGCTTTTTTTGAAAGTCTTTCGACAGGCTCGGTCCATGGGTGCATGGCAAGTTTAAAGGCTCCCCAGTGAATGGGCATAATCGTTTCGGCGCGAACATCGATTCCGGCTTGGGCGGTCTCTTCAGGCATCATATGTATTTCTTTCCAAAGTTCGTTGTATTGGCCACATTCCATCATCGCAAAATCGAAGGGTCCGTACTTTTCCCCTATTTCCTTGAAATGAGGGCCATAACCACTATCACCACTGAAAAAGATATTCTCGTTTCGGGATTGGATGACCCAAGAACTCCAAAGCGTTTTCCCCCTATCGGCAAGACCTCTCCCTGAAAAGTGTTGTGCCGGGGCACATTTTAGGTTTAATCCTTCAAAATCGATTTCCTGCCACCAGTCGAGTTCAACGATACGATTGCTTTCAATACCCCATTCCTCTAAATGGGATCCTACGCCCAAGGGAACATAGAACATGCCGACCTTATCCTTCAATAGTTGTATCGACCCATAATCCAAATGGTCATAGTGATCATGGGATAAAATCACTGCATCGATTTTGGGAAGTTTTTCAACTTCAATCGGTAAATTGGCACTGAATCTTCTTGAACCTAAAAAGGATGCTGGTGCGGGCACGGCCCCGAACATTGGGTCGATCAAGATTTGCTTGCCTTCGATTTGTAATAGAAAGGCGGAATGACCGAACCATATAAGCCGGGTCGCACCTCTATAATGAACGATCTCCAGCGAATCGATGGACTGCACGGTCACATTCTTTCCGGGCATGGAATTAGGTTGGGGTCCGAAAAATCCCTTTAGGCTTTTCATCATATCATTGAACCCCATGTTCATTTTCACATCGCCATTGTTGATAAAGACACCATCTCGATAGTTCTCCGACTTTTTAAAAACCTCCCATTGCGACTTTGAAGGTGACGCCCCAAATTCAGGACTAAGATTAAGAAACAAAAAAATGGCTACAGCCAAGAGAAGTATGAATCCGCCAATGAACATTCCCATTTTCTTTAAAACTTTTTTCATTGTCGAAATGCAATGAACTGATTTATTTTTTCCATCGTAGGGTTTCCATCATCTTACGAATGTCATTTTGCAGATATTCCGCGGCGGGATAAATAGAATCATAGTTCGGTTTGGCATAAAAATAAAGCGAACCGGTAACAAAATGTTCGGTACTGTCGGTCACATAGAATTGCGCCTGTGAGGCAGCATCACCGGTAACCTCATAAAACATACCATATACTTTGTTCTCATCGTTTATAAAAGGTTGTTCCATAATTCCATCAGCTTTTACCGAATGTTCATACGAGAATTTCTGGGCGTCGGAAAGTAGTTTTTCAAGATTGCGCTCTACTGTCTTGTAATTGATAAAGATCGACCCTTTCATAGATGGGTAATCAAGCTCAAGAGAGTTGCTAGTCTGGCTTTTCAATCGTGCTATTTCGTTATACTGAAACTGAAACCGGTCGGTTTCAATTTTGCCCATTTTGGCCTCGGGGAACTCTAATCGCAGCATGGCCTTGGGTTTCGGAACCACATCTTCCTTACATCCAAAAAAAGGATGATTACGAAGAATACCATTAGATTTCTCTTATTGCGCATGTGGAAGTGTTACTTTGATTTGTTTCAGTCTTTTTTTATCAAGACTCTCTACTAAAAACTGATAGTCGTTAAAAACCACTTTTTCGCCTTTCTTCGGAAAGCTTCCTGCAATTTCTAAAACGAAACCTGCTATGGTTTCCGATTCTCCTTTTTGCTCTTCGAATGCATCTTCGTTTTCCAATTTAACGACGCGATAAAAATCTTTCAACGCTGTTTTTCCTTCAAAAACATAATTGAAATCGTCCAACTTGGAAAACACAAGGTCTTCATCGTCGAACTCATCGCTGATATCACCCACGATTTCCTCGATGATATCGTTGAGGGTAACCAAACCTGAAGTGCCACCATATTCGTCGACGACTATGGCCAAATGATTCTTCTTATCCTGAAATTCTAACAAAAGATCATCCAATTTTTTGTTTTCCGGCACAAAATAGGGCTCCCGTATGAGCGACATCCAATTAAAGGTCTTTCTATCGATATAGGGCAAAAGATCTTTGACATAGAGCACGCCTTTGACATTATCCATATTCTCTGAAAATACTGGAATTCTAGAGTATCCGTTCTTTTTGATTTCCTGTAAAACTTCCGGAAATTTCATTTCTTCATCCAAAGCGAACATATCGATACGCGGGCGCATGACCTGTTTGGTGTCGGTATTGCCGAAACTCACGATTCCCTCTAAAATTTTCTGCTCTTGCTTCGTCGTGTCGCCATCCGAAGTAAGTTCCAAGGCCTGGGAAAGATGATCAACGCTCAAGTTCGATTTTTCCTTACCCAATTTATTGAACATGAAAATCGTGCCTGAGCGCATGGGCAGACTTAACGGCGAGAACAAAAAGTCGAGTACTTTCATCGGATAGACCATAAAATTGGCAAAGCTGATCCGGTTTCTGTTCGCATAGACTTTAGGAAGTATCTCACCGAACATCAAAATCAAGAAAGTAGCCACTACGACTTCTACAAGAAATCGTACCGATACCAAACCGAACAACGTGTAGTTTATCCCCGAAAACAAGGTTTCGCCTATAACGCTGAACAATAGCACGATACCGATATTTATGGCATTATTGGCAATAAGTATGGTGGCCAATAACTTTTTTGGTCGGTCTAAAAGTTTTACGATGATATCACCTCGTGATGTCTTTTTCTCCTCGATTTCATTGATATCGGTTGGCGACAATCCGAAAAAGGCCACTTCGGCCCCTGATATCAACGCCGAACACATCAGCAAAATCAGAAGAATGCATACTTTTAAAGCGAACGTACCGTCCAAAGCCATGAAGTTAAAAAGGAAACTAAGGGGGTCAGGGTCCAATAGTCAGTGATTTCGTTTAATTAAAATGGCAGGTCGTCGTCGTGTTCCGTTGAAGTCGCGGGCGATGTCTCTTGGGCTTTAGCAGTATTCTGAGCGGCCGGTGTATTTTGTCGTTCCGATTGAGTGCTTCCTTGCGAATTCGCCAAGCTCTCTTTTTTGGTCGTCAAAAAAGTAAAATCTTGAACGTGCACTTCTGTAGTATATCGCATATTACCATCTTCACCTTGCCATTGTCGGTTCTTCAAACGACCTTCAACATATATCTTGTCGCCCTTGCTCAGGTATTTTTCACAAATTTCGGCGGCTTTATTTCGCACTACGATATTGTGCCAATCGGTATTGGTCACTTTTTCACCTGTCTGTTTGTTAGTGTACGTTTCGTTGGTCGCGATAGGAAAACGCCCAATGGATCCTCCCCCTCGAAATAATGCATTTTCACCTCATCGCCTAAATGCCCTATCAGCATTACTTTATTCAATGTGCCGCTCATGTTATATCAATTATTTCAATGTACGAAAATACGAATTTTTAAACGTTTTTAAGAAATCGGCGACTAAAACCGGAACGGGATATTTATCCAGTTTCGAAAAGGGAATTCCCTCTTTCAATTCATCGCCAGTTTCAACGATCCAGAACTTGGTATGTAGGTGTTGATGCGATAGCTTATGAACAATGGTCACATCGTTGTATGCATAGATCTTTATTGGTTTCTTTACTGTAATTATATCCATCAGTCTATGGGAAACATCGGCAGTGGTTATTTCTGACTTTGATTCAAGTAATGGGAATTCCCATAGATTTTGCCATATTCCTTTTCCCTTTCTTTGTTTCAAAATAGTTTTGCCATTGGTATCTACTGGAACAAGATAATTGAAAAATCTGTCTTTTATTTTTCCGTTTTTAATCTTTATCGGCAGCTCATCAACGCGATTTTTTTGAAGGGCGACACAACTTTCATTAAAGGGACAGACGGTACAATCCGGATTTTTCGGTCGACATTGTATGGCACCGAATTCCATGATTCCTTGATTATAATCTCGAATAGATGCACGATCCATCACCTCACGCGCCAAGTGTTTAAAGTATTTGATTCCGGTGTTGCCGTTTATTGCCATGTCAATTCCGAAATAACGGGCCAAGACACGATATACGTTTCCGTCTACCACGGGTTGTGGTTCATCAAAACAAATCGAGGCAATGGCACTGGCCGTGTAATCGCCCACGCCCTTGAGTTTCAACAATTCAGAATACGTATCAGGAAAAAAACCATTATAGTCTTGTACCACCATTTTTGCCGTGGCATGTAGATTGCGTGCCCTTGAATAGTATCCCAAACCTTGCCATAACTTGAGTACTTTTTCTTCGGAAGCGTTCGCCAAATCGTAAACAGTAGGAAAATTCTCAATATATTTCAAGTAATATGGCGTACCTTGGGCGACCCTGGTTTGTTGAAGGATGATCTCGGAAAGCCAAATCTTATAAGGGTCTCTGGTTTCCCGCCAAGGCAGATTACGTTTGTTTTTTTTATACCAGTGTAAGATTTTATGGGAAAAGGACATTGAAAAATATACTAGACCGCAAAAGTAAAACTTTATGTATTGAATTCGCCTTAGAACAAATTTAAAACCACTACTTTCTGATTACCAATATTTTGAGAACCATGGCCTCGCTTCAAAATCAGTAAATATCTCGATATGCCCATATTTTGAAACCTAGCCAGAACCCCAAACTATTGAAAATCAGTTTGCATTGATCTTAAATATGTTCTTAAAATTAGTCCATTACAGGAAAAGAATGAATTAAATTTATATATTTGCAACCCTAAAAAACATACAGAAAATCTAATATTCAAGATGACGAAAGCGGAAATTGTATCTAAAATCTCAGATAAACTGGGAATTGAAAAAGGAGATGTACAAGCAACAGTTGAATCCTTTATGGAAGAGGTAAAGACCTCCCTTGAAAGTGGTGACAACGTTTACCTAAGAGGTTTTGGAAGTTTTATCATAAAGACCAGAGCTGAAAAAACGGGAAGGAATATTTCCAAGAACACGACCATTAAGATTCCTGCACATAATATTCCGGCCTTTAAACCGGCAAAGGTTTTTGTAGAAGGTGTTAAAAGCAACGTACAAGTCAAATAAAATAGTAATCTTTAAAGCAGAACTTTATGCCGAGTGGTAAGAAAAGAAAAAGACATAAGGTAGCGACCCATAAGCGCAAGAAGCGCAGGAGAGCTAACCGTCATAAGAAAAAATCGTAGTAGAGGCGCAATATTTGCGCCTCTACCGTGTTTTTTCATTCCAATACGTTCATTGACATAGAAATTCCATTGAGAATTTCGATAGGTTTAATTAACCTGTTTCAATCATTGTTTAATCTATTCCGCAATGGCGGAATAAAAATATATTCAGGTGAATAGAGAATTAATCGTACGATCTAGTTCAGATGCCGTTGATTTTGCCCTGTTAAAGGATGGAAAACTCACCGAATTGCACAAAGAAGAAGACAACAACGACTTTTCGGTCGGCGACATATTTTTAGCCAAGGTACGCAAGCCCGTTTCAGGACTCAATGCAGCCTTTGTAAACGTCGGTTATGAGAAAGATGCATTTTTGCACTATCATGACCTCGGACCACAGCTCTCTTCAATGTTGAAATTCATAAAACAAGTGAGTACGGGAAAGTTGAGAGACTACTCCCTTAAAAATTTTCCCTTCGATAAAGATATTGACAAGCATGGCGTTATTACTGATGTCATCAAGGCCAACCAATCATTGTTGGTGCAAATCGTCAAAGAACCCATTTCCACCAAAGGACCAAGAATAAGCTCAGAACTGTCGTTGGCAGGACGCTACTTGGTCATGGTACCCTTCTCAGACCGCGTTTCGGTTTCCCAGAAAATAGGGGGCAACGCAGAGAAAGATAGGCTCAAAAGGCTCGTAAAGAGCATTAAGCCCGCAGGATTCGGGGTCATCATCAGAACAGTTGCAGAAGGCAAAAAAGTCGCGGAACTTGATAAAGATCTAGAAAACTTGCTGGACAAGTGGACGGCAATGTGTAAGAAATTGTACAAAGCTCCAACACCCTCGAAAGTACTGGTAGAGCTCAATAGAGCCTCAAGTATCTTACGGGATGTTTTCAATGATTCCTTTACGGGGATCCATGTTGATGACGAGACGCTTTGTACTCAGGTTCAAGACTATGTGCAAGAAATCGCACCCGGAAAAGAATCTATGGTTAAACTGTATAATTCACCTGTCCCGATTTTTGAGAAATTCGGGATAGAACGGCAAATCAAGACCTCATTCGGGCGAACCGCCTCAATGAGTAAAGGTGCTTACCTGATCATCGAGCATACCGAAGCATTGCACGTTATCGACGTGAATAGTGGCAACCGCTCGAACAAGGCCAAGAACCAAGAAGATACCGCTTTAGAGGTAAACATCTTGGCGGCCTCTGAAATTGCAAGACAATTGCGCCTCCGAGATATGGGGGGCATTATCGTTGTCGATTTCATAGATATGGTAAAGGCCCAGCACCGTAAGAAACTTTTTGACCATCTTCGAGATGAAATGAAAGACGATCGTGCCAAGCACAAGATTCTGCCGCCGAGTAAATTCGGACTTATACAGATTACCAGACAACGGGTACGACCCGAAATGAACATTAAAACGACCGAGGTAAACCCAAACGGCAATGGCCAAGAGGTAGAAGCCCCGATCTTATTGATCGACAGAATAAATGCCGATCTTGAGAAACTTTTAAAAGGCCCAGCAAAGGATAATGGAATAACACTAAATCTACACCCATTTATTGCGGCCTATTTGACCAAAGGTTTCCCGTCGATACGTACCAAGTGGTTCTTGGAGCATAAACGATGGATCAGAATACAACCTAGGGATGCCTACACGTATCTCGAGTACCGTTTTAAGAATAAGGACGGTAAAACCATTTATTAGTGAGACCCTAATTTTCATCTGTCTTGGCAGAATGAAAATTAGCTGGTCGAACTACCCCATTGAAAAATGGGGTCTTTTGAGTTTAATAGAAAAGTTTATTAAAGCGGCCTTCAGCAACTGGGGCCGCTTTTTTTGTTTCCCTATTTCTGTGGAATACTTTGACAAAAAAAATCAACGTAGAAGCCTCCACAAAACCGTAAGATTGTTTTTTCTGAGTCTTACTATAAAATGACGGCAAGAGCTTCCTTGGTTTTTGAATCTACCTTTTATCTTAGGCGCACATAGTATTTCATCGATAATTTTCAACCAATAGCACTAATTATCATGCTATTATGGTATGGTATCACCATATTGCATCCTGTTAAAAACGACCAACATTTTTTAGCAACCAGACCACCACGTATTCTATATTTACAGCCGGATTAGAAATCGCACATAAAGCGAAAGAAACTGAAGTAGAAAAAATACCGACCATAAACAACGACCATGCTTTTTAACTCCTTCACCTATTTACTGTTCTTTCCGTTGGTATGTATATTATATTATGTAATTACACCGAAATTTAGATGGCTATTTCTATTAATCGCCAGTTATTATTTTTATATGAACTGGCAGCCCATTTATGCCCTACTCATATTCACGTCGACGGTAATTACGTATTTGGCGGCATATAAACTTGACACTGTAAAGAATCTTAAGACCAGAAAGATTTTCTTGTTTGCCAGTTTGATACTAAATTTCGGAATTCTCTTCCTTTTTAAATATTATGACTTCTTCAACAATTCGGTATTCGAGGTGATGGATTATTTCGGAATACGGATGAAACTACCCGATTTCGACCTTCTGCTACCTGTAGGAATTTCGTTTTACACTTTTCAGGCCGTTGGCTATACCATCGATGTCTATAGAGGCCAAGTAGCCCATGAAAGGCATTTTGGCAGATATGCCTTGTTCGTGTCTTTTTTCCCCCAACTAGTGGCTGGTCCCATTGAGCGGGCCACCAATTTATTGCCTCAGTTCCGAAAGCGAATAGCATTCGATTATCAAAAAGCGATCGAAGGCACAAAACTTATCATTTGGGGCTATTTTATGAAAATAGTGGTTGCCGATAGATTGGCTATTTATGTGAATTCCATTTACAATAATGCAGAAAACCATAGCTCTACGACCCTAGTCGTAGCGACCATTTTTTTTGCTTTTCAAATTTATTGTGATTTTGGAGGATATTCGAACATTGCCATTGGCTGTGCGAAAATCATGGGGTTTGATTTGATGACGAACTTTCGAAGACCCTATTTCGCCCGGTCCGTTGGCGAATTTTGGCAAAGATGGCATATTTCGTTATCTACCTGGTTCAAAGATTATGTCTACATTCCTCTTGGCGGAAACAAGGTTGGCAAGGCAAGACATTATTTCAACTTGTTTGTTACGTTTTTGGTAAGTGGCCTCTGGCACGGTGCAAATTGGACCTTTGTCATCTGGGGTGGACTGAACGGTTTGTACCTAATACTCGGCAGACTATTTCGTTTTGATTCGAAAAAGATCCAAAATACCAACTTACGTCGATTTCAGGCATTGCTGAAAATAACTACCGTATTTGTGCTGATCTGTTTCTCATGGATATTCTTCAGGGCAAATAGCTTAGGGGACGCCATATTAATAATCAAACGAATTTTTTCGGCTACCGGATCCCTTTTTATCGCCGATATCGGAATATTTTTATACTCCAACTTAGCTATTTTCATGCTGTTGCTAAAGGATCTTATTGATGAAACGAATATTAGAATACCGCTTGCTCAACACAAATGGTTCCAATTTTTGGTGTATGCCTCGGTCGTGACAATAATATTGACCATTGGTGTTTTCGACGGTGGGCAATTTATTTACTTTCAATTCTAGAAGAATGTTTATGTACACTACCATCTTTAAGGTAAGGCTCTTCAAAGTTTATAGTTCGAAATCGCTATGGCTTTGATAAAATTTGCTATAAAATGAAAAGATTCATCATTGTTATATTAATTGGATTGTCAATTGTATTTGTCATGGATTTTATCCTGGGCAAAACCTTACGACATTTTTATTTTACCCAAGACTCGGGACTACAACATAGAACAACGGTCTCAATAGAGAAAACCGAGGCTGATATTTTGATTTTCGGCGCATCTAAAGCCAATCATCATTACGATCCTAGAATTCTAGAAGATTCGCTTAACATGTCGGCTTATAACACGGGCAGAGACGGTCAATTTGTTTTTTATCAAACCGCATTATTAAAAGCGGCATTAAAACGCTACACACCCAAGCTGATCATTTTAGACTTTATCGGCACCTTCGCCTATGACCAACATGATTATGATAGATTATCCAACTTACTGCCTTATTACGAAGATCATCCCGAACTTAGGGACATCATATTGCTCAGGTCTCCTTTTGAAAAATATAAGATGATTTCCCAGATTTATCCTTATAACTCCATGTTGACGACCATCGCGGTCGGCAACTTGGAATTTAACAAACATCGGGACTTCAATATCAACTATGACGGGTATGTTCCCCTACATGGGGTTTATAATAAAAAATTAGATTCTGTACGAACTTCCTTGACGTATGAAATAGATGATAACAAGATCAATGCGTTTGAAGAGTTCTTGACTTTGACAAAACAGCACGACATCCCCTTGGTCGTCATATATTCCCCAATTTATTACTTGTACGACAGGGATTTCTCCATTGAGCTATGCAGTAAACTTTGTCAGAAAAATGGTATTCCTTTTATTGATTTTTCAAGGGATAAGGAGTTTTTAAAGGACATAAATTTATACGAAGATGAAAGCCATCTTAATCAAGTAGGGGTCGAAATATTTACCAAGAAAGTTGGACGTATAATTAAACAGAGAGGGCTTTTATCGAACACCGCCGCCGATTTGAAATCTACAAATTGAACCCATTCATTGAAATGTGGGACTCGTTGTGGTATTGATTATTTTTGAACAATGACATTTCAGAAAGCAAAGACCTATACGTTCGAAGAGGCCACTAAAAAACTGGAAGGCTACTGTGCCTACCAAGAGCGTTGCCATAAAGAGGTATTGACCAAGCTACGCGAAATGCAAATGATTCCTGAGGCAATCGACCAAATTGTGGTGCATTTAATTAATGAAAACTACCTAAACGAACAGCGGTTTGCACAAGCTTTTGCCAGAGGCAAGTTCTCCATAAAAAAATGGGGACGAAACCGTATCGTCTCGGAACTCAAACATCGCAACATTTCAAAATACAACATTAGCTCGGCCCTAAAGGAAATCGATGAAGCAGCATATATAAACACATTTCACGCTTTGGCCGAAAAAAGATGGCAATCGCTTACTGAAAAAAATCTTCAAAAGAAGAAAAAAAGTTGGTAGATTATTTATTGTATCGCGGCTGGGAAAGTGAGCTAGTGTACAATAAAATTAACGAATTAGTGAAATAGTGCTAGGTCTCGACTGCGCTCGACCTGACAGCTCGAAAGTTCTTATTCGTATTATGAATCGCCCTCTCGTTCTTTTGCTCGATCCATTTCTGGCCTTTGAGCTTTCTCATAACCCCATCATAATGTCGCATGAACAAAAGATTATAAAAAGCGGTTACCAGATTCTTGGGGTTTTTCGCAATGGCGCGCAGGCTCATTGAAAAACCAGGAGTCAAATATTTCATGTGATGCCAATACCCTTCGGGCATATATAATACCTCACCATGGTTCAATTTGGATCTGTAGCCATTTGCTTTTTTCAAAGCCGGCCATTTTTCATAATCCGGATTCGAGAAATCGATGCTTTCATGGGTAATCAACGAATGGGGTATCTTGTATAGATATTTGGTTTCCGATTGGGGAAATAAGATACACTCCTTGGTTCCCTCAAAATGAAAATGAAAAATATTCGCCAAATCGATATCGTAGTGCATAAACGTATGCGAGTTTCTTCCCCCGAAAAAAAGCATCGGTAGCTTTTTCAACAGTCGAAGTCCCACATCGGGATATTCGAAATCGTTCTGTAGTTCGGGAACCTCCTTGAAAATATTCCAGAGAAAAATACGATATTTTGTAGGCTCTTTTTTGAGAAGGTCTATATAGTCCGACATTTTCATTTTTGTATGGGGTTCGTTGAAACCATCCTTGTGATGTACAGGGCGATCATCATAAAGTGGCACCGTTTTTTTTCCAGCCACCTTGCGCATATAGTCCAACGACCATTTTGAATAGGCAGGCCAATTTTCAATAGCACGTTCGATTACCACCGGTTTTTGCTGTTTGAAGTAATCGTTCAAAAACGCCTCTTTAGAGAGTGTAGGTACACGCGGTATTTCTTGCAGTCTCAAAAGTATTGGGGTTGCTTATAGACCTCAAATTTAATTAACCTTCTGGAAACGAATTCTTAAAATAAAGCTAATGTAGTGGTATTACCTAGTCTTGGCCTTTTGCTTGGCAGCCTCGTTACGTTCAATATTATGGCCGGGCCTTGTCCATTTTGGTTTTTCGCCCAAAGGTTGTAGTTCGGAATCTTCGGCTTCGACGGTTTTGGGTTGGGAAATCTTGGTAAAGGGCTTCTGGGGATTTAATCCTAACAATCGGAACATCTCCATATCCTCATTGACATCGGGGTTCGGCGTGGTCAATAATTTGTCGCCCGCAAAAATGGAATTGGCCCCGGCGAAGAAACACATGGCCTGCCCTTCGCGGCTCATTTCGGTACGACCAGCGGACAAGCGTACTTGGGTCTCTGGCATAACTATACGGGTGGTAGCGACCATTCGTATCATCTCCCAAATGGAAATAGGTTCGATATCCTCCATCGGGGTACCTTCTACTGCCACCAATGCATTGATAGGCACCGATTCAGGTTGTGGATTCAAAGATGCCAAAGCGGCCAACATTCCGGCGCGGTCTTCCAATTTTTCTCCCATTCCGATGATTCCCCCGCTACAAACCGTAACATTGCTTTTACGCACATTATCTATGGTCTCCAATCGGTCTTCAAAAGCTCGGGTAGAAATGACATCCTTATAATAATCTTCTGAAGTATCCAGATTATGGTTGTAGGCATAAAGACCTGCTTCGGCCAATCGTTTCGCCTGGTTCTCGGTCAACATGCCCAAAGTACAGCAGACCTCCATATCCAATTTATTGATGGTGCGCACCATTTCGAGCACTTGGTCAAATTCCGGTCCATCCTTCACGTTCCGCCATGCCGCACCCATACACACTCTAGAACTTCCGGAAGCTTTGGCACGCAAGGCCTGTGCCTTTACGTAGGATACAGTCATCAAGTCATTGGTCTCGATATCGGTATGATAGCGCGCTGCTTGGGGGCAATACCCACAATCTTCAGGACACCCCCCAGTTTTGATGGAAAGCAAAGTAGACACCTGTACCGTATTCGGATCATGGTGTAACCTATGAATGGTGGCGGCTTCATAGAGCAACTCCATCAAAGGTTTGTTATAGATATCAAGAATTTCCTGTTTAGTCCAGTTGTGTTTTACTTCGCTCATTGTTTGAATATAACCAAGTCAAAAATAGCCTTTATGAAAATTAAATTCTACTATTCAGGGGCCAAATTCCAAAAAAAGCCCCAAAACTAGTTGCCTTGGGACTTTGATTTACTAGAAAAAGAAGCATCATAACTCTCCCTCACTTTTTTTAGGTTTTGCAGCTTCCTTAACATCAGTTTTCACTTCTTCCCCTTCGACATCCTTACCTTTTAAGTATTCGGGTAATTGCATCCCCGCCATATTGAACATCTCTTGAAGGGGTGGTACCGATTTGTACATCCCCGAAATAAAGTTGGCCGTAGAGCCCTTTCCATCCGCGGTTTTTGCGCCAGAATCCCACACTGTAACCTTATCGATCTTAATGTTCTTGATCGCTTCGGCTTGGGTTTTGACCAACTCGGGGAGTTTGTCGGCAATCAACAACAACACTGCATCTTTTGGATTGTTTCCGGCTGCTTTGACGATCTCATCAAGCCCCTGTGCCTGTTTGGTCAACACCTCCAACAACCCCTGAGCTTCGGCCTGCGCTTTGAATAGGATGGCATCAGCCTCACCTTTTGCCCGACGACGAATTTTTTCAGCTTCGGCCTCGGCATCGATTTCCACCTTCTTTTTGTCAATTTCCGCAGGAACCACAATATCGGCCATTTGCGAGCTTCGTACACGTTCTGCCCTCGCAACTTCAGCCAATTGTTCCGCTGCATATGATTCTTCCAGCGCTTTTGCAGTTTGGACCTTTTCGGAAGCTATCGCGGTACGTTCGGCTTCCGCTTCGCGTTGACGGCGTAATGAATCCGAGTTCGCCACATTGATTTTGGCAATGTTCTCACCCTCTACTGCTTGGGCATTGGCTGCCGCCACCTGTGTACGCTCATCCTGTAGGGCATTTGCCTCACCAATGGAACCATCCCTGTTCTTTTCGGCCACCGATTTACGGGCGGCGTTGATCGCATGCGCCGCGGCTTCTTTACCCAATGCTTCGATATAGCCCGATTCATCAACGATATCGGTAATGTTCACGTTGATTAATTTTAGACCTACTTTCTTCAACTCAGATTCAACACTTTCAGAAATATTGGTCAAAAATTTATCCCTATCTGAATTGATCTCTTCGATATCCATCGAAGCTACGACCAAACGTAACTGTCCGAAAATGATTTCTTGGGCCAGTTCTTGAATTTCATTCTGGCCAAGTCCCAATAGACGCTCCGCGGCATTTTGCATAATTCCGGGCTCGGTTGAGACCCCAATGGTAAAACGAGAAGGGACATTGACACGAATGTTCTGTTTACTCAGAGCATTGACCAGATTCACCTCTATTGAAATAGGGGTCAAATCCAAAAACTGATAATCCTGAACTACGGGCCAAATAAATGCCGCTCCACCATGAATACATTTGGCAGAATTACCACCGCCAACTTTTCCGTACACCACAAGTATGCGATCCGAAGGACAACGCTTATACCTTCGAATAAAAGATATGATAATGATAAAAAAGAACAGGATCGCAAAGCCAATGGCCAATAATGAGGCGCTGCCGCCCAATTGTAAGGGTAGTAAAAGCATATGGTTATTTATTTAGTAGTTCAACAATTAGTATTCCGTTATCGGTGACATCCTTGACGCGTACAACATTACCGAGAACAAGGTCTTTCTGTTCGTCGGTAAGGGCTTCCAATTCACGTAAGGTTCCCTGAACGGTGACACTGACCTTTCCGATTTTAGAGCGATTGGCACCGATGGTCAAATAGACTTCTCCGACTTGATTCAATGCATTTTTCAACTTTAGGGTACCACTACTCTGCAGTTTTCCCAAATAGTAAAAAAGGAAGCCATGGCTAGCATCATCAGCAACCCACAGACGACCGAAATCATCACGGTCAATCCCTTGGATAGTCCACCATCGAGACAGGCAATGCCCGACCAGCCGAAAATAGTCAAAAAGCCCATTAAATTCTTGAAGGACAAAAATTGAAATCCTATCCCATGATCTCCTTCAATATCGGCATCGACATCACCTCCGTCCATGTCTTCGGCATCACCCCCTAACAAGGTAAGAATGACGAGAATTGTCAAGATTACCGATGCTATCAAGGCCACGCCCCAATAAATTTTTTCGAACAACGTCAAAGCTGAAAACCATTCTTCCATAGACTTGTATTTTGGTTTAGTATTGAAAGATAGAACCTTTTACGAAATATTTTCTTAAAAATCGGACCCCTACTTTGTAAGTAGAACACTCACGGCATTTCCGCCGAAACCCACCGCATTGACCATGACTTTTTGAACTTTACTCGGCGTTGAACCGTAAGCTGTAAAGGGCACGGCAACAATTTTTTGATACCGCAACATCAATATGGCCAATTCGATACTTAACATTCCCGAAGCACCAAAGGTGTGACCTACTTTCCATTTATTGGTAGTCAAGAACGGCTTTTTGTTACAGAACACTTTTACTATTGCCTTAAACTCGGATACATCGCCTTTTATAGTTCCTGGGGCATGCATTACAATTACATCGACCTCTTTAGGCTTGGTTTTTCCCAAGGCCATCGTCATGGAACGCTGAAAACATTTCGCATCGGCTGAAATGGAAATGTTATGTTCCAATATTTCCGTGGCGTACCCTACTCCCTCGATGACCGCCAAGGTATTTTCAGGGGTTCCGTTTTCCAAGCAAGCTATCGACGCGCCTTCACCCAAGACCATAGTGTTGTGCATTTTTTCCAAATCCATCGCCCGGCAAGGATAGTCCGATTTTCCATTTGAATAAATCTTCATAGCCTTCATCTGGGCAATCGTAAACGGTGTCAAAGGGGCTTCGCTACCACCCACCAAGAATTTGTTGGCCATGCCACTTTTAATCCATGCCATGCCGTTCAAAAGCGCATGCAAAGCCGTTGAACAGGTAATGGAATGTGATATTTCTGGACCCAAAGTTTGAAGGTCATGCGCCACCCAAGAAGATATATTGCCCAAAGTCGTGGTCGGTGACGACAATGTGGATGCTCTTTTCTTCAGGATAAACTCTTCGTGGTATTTTTCAAAAAGTGAAGTCGCCCCACGTGATGAACCGATATTGATTCCGAAATTCTTGTCATTTTGCCATCCGGCATTTTCAATTGCCTTACGGGATGCATAGATAGCATACAACACGCTATCGTCTAGATTCTTGTGTTTTGAATCTGACGACCTCAACATTTCTATTTCTTGTTTTGAAGATTTGGATAATGGGGCAATCCATTCCAACCCATGGCCGAAATCTCTTTTTTGAAAAAGATGATTTGGGCTTTGGTACGAACTCCATATCTCTTCTAAGGTAGCGCCCAATGGAGAAATTGAAGACAATGCGGTTATTGAAATGGGTTCTATCAAGATTAATTTATTATTAAATGATTTCTAAAACACTTTTAATAGTATCGTAAATCTTTTGTAGCTGCTCATCGGAAATGATATAAGGTGCCTGAATATAAATCGTATTCCCCAACGGACGTAGAAAAACCCCCTTGTCCATAAAATGTTTGAAGAGTTTGTCACGTAGATTGCCATAGCGTTCCATTTTGATATTCAAATCGAACGCATAGACGATTCCACATTGTCGGGTTGACCCCACGTTTTTATGATTTTTAATTTCATTATCAAATTGTTGATGTGATGTTGTAATGCGCTGAATGTTATTTTGAATTTCCTTGGATTGCAGCAATTCCAATCCCGCAAGCGCCGCAGTACAAGCTAACGGATTTGCAGTATAGGTATGCCCATGGAAAAGTCCTTTTGCCAAGTGGTCACTATAAAAAGCATCGTACACCTTTTGGGTACAACTGGTTATGGCCATAGGCATCAAACCCGCTGTAAGGGCTTTTGATAAGCAGATAATATCCGGTTTGGTCTCGATATGATCGGAAGCAAAGTTCCTCCCCGTCTTACCAAAACCCGTCATGACCTCATCGGCTATGGTCAAGACATTATGCTTCTTGAGCAATTTCAGAATTTCATTGAGTCCGTCCGCATCATGCATTTTCATGGCCGCCGCGCCTTGTACCAAAGGTTCGTAGACAAATCCAGCTATATTCTTATGCTCCACTAGTCGTGATAATTTCGTCAACAGATTATCCAAATTTTCTTTTGTTGGCACAGGAATACGTTCCACCTCGATAAAAAAATCCTCAAACGGACCATTGTAGACTGACAGGCCCGAAACGGACATTGCACCGAAGGTATCACCGTGAAATCCATCCTCAAAGGCGAGCATCACATTTCGCTTTTCACCTTGATTAAAATGGTATTGCAGGGCCATTTTGATTCCGATTTCCACTGCAGTGGAACCGTTATCTGAAAAAAATAGCTTTTGTTGGTTGTCGGGAAGTATCTTGATAAGTTCTTCGGATAATTTGACCGCTGGTTCATGGGTAAACCCACTGAAGACTACTTGGTCCAATGTTCGCATTTGGGCAGCTACCTTATCCAAGATGAAGTCGTTACAATGACCGTACATACTCGTGTACCAAGAGGCAATTCCGTCAATATACTCCTTTCCGTTTTCATCATGCAAAACCGCCCCTTTGGCCCTTACGATACCCAACATTTCAGGGTGCAGTTTATGTTGGGTCAACGGATGCCACAGGTATTTTTGATCTCTTTCCGTTAGATTTTTCAGGACCGTATCCTTCATGGAATGTGTGATTTCTCTATCTTGCAAAGATGGGAAAATCATCCCAAAACGACCTATGTTGAACAGGCTTATAAATTTTCTGACTCCCGATTATTCTAAGTTGAAAAACTGGATGGTTTTCCTGATACTATCCATCGTTTCATTACTTATCAGATTGCCCTTTTTCTTCCGAGATTATATCGACCGCGACGAAAGTACCTTTATCTTGATGGGGCAGTCATGGGTCGATGGGCATTTGCCGTACACCGAATTGTGGGATTTAAAACCGCCCATGACTTTTATGTTTTTTGCGGCCATTATCTATAGTTTTGGAAAGAGCTTTTTCGCTATTCGGCTTTTTGGTGCTTTGCTCGTAGCGAGTACGGCTTTTTTTTCCTTCAAGATCGGTGCTGACGTATATTCTAAAAAAGTTGGGTTTTGGGCAGGAATCTTCTGTGTTATCCTTCAAAGTATGTTCGGAAGTATTCAAGGGGTTATGTCGGAACATATATGCATGGCCTTTTTCATGCCCGGACTCTATTTCTTTATCAAATCAGATAAAGCCCATAACTATTTAATCGCCGGCCTCTTGATGGGGTTGGCGGTTATGACCAAATTGAACATTGCCTACGCAGTCTTATTTGTTGGTATTTATATCCCTGTTCTATATTTTAAGAAGAATGTTTTTTTTAAAGGATTGCTACGATTTGTAGTATATGGACTTGGCATTCTGAGCATCGTACTTTTAACTTGGCTTCCGTATTATTTCCAGGGAATATCAGAGGTGTGGTGGAAATCGGTGGTGTTAGCGGCATTGGAATATGCGGATGCAAGAAGGGATTTAGCTTCCCTTGCGCCGGCCTTTATTGTTTTAGTGGCTTTTTTCGTCTGGGCATGGCAGAAAAACTATCTTGATTTCAAGAATATTAAAATACAGCTATTACTGGTGTCCCTTTTGGGAGTACTCCTTTCATTTTATAAAGCTGGGCGCATCAATAGCCATTATTTGATTCAATTATATCCTATTTTAATTATACTTATCGCCATTATCGTAAGTAAGGTCAAAATTTTTCAAAGACTTGATTACGCCCCTTATGTTTTCTTTTTGTTCGTGTTGCTTCCTCTAGAGAGCTATCTGGAATATTTCGCTATCGCAAAAAACAAAATAGAGCGGGGTACTTTCTACAATGGCGAAGGAATAACCGTTCCCGAATATCTAATCAAGAACAATCTAGAAACAAAAAATGTACTTTTTTTTGGTTACCATATCGGCTACTGGAAATTAGGAGCAACACCTCCTACGAAGGCGGCAACACATCCGAGCAATATATGCCGAAATGAACTATTCCCCTATTTTGAAAACCCTAGGTTAAAAGCTGTTGATGAGTTGGAACACATCATGAATGAAATTCGGCCAAAAATTGTGGTGACCCGAAAGAACAGATTGGTTTTCCATGAAAAAATGGAAGCAGAAAATCAATATGTCGACTCATATCTAGAGGTTCACTATAAAGTTCTTGCGACCGTTGATGGTGCCGAAATCTATGAGCGATTAGAGTGAAACCAATACCGGTCGTAACAAATTGGCATATTTCTTTATTACCTTTTTATCAAAAACGCCCTCTTCTTCGATGCGTCCTAATATTGGGGCTCCGGTCTTTTTAGAAATGATTTCTTCCGTTGTAGTATGTTCATTGCCGCTAAATAATATAGAGACGTCATAACCTCTGTTTTGGAGCCACCCAACCGTTAATAGGGTTTGGTTTATACTGCCGAGATAATGTCTTGACACGACTACAACTTTATATTGGGGCATGATAATATCGAGAATGGTATCCTCATCATTTAGAGGGACCAAGAGCCCCCCGGCACCTTCAATAACCAGATGGTTGTTCGTTGCAGGTGCTTGAATGTTGTTGCGTTCGATGTGTACACCATCAATCTCGGCAGCGGCATGTGGACTCATCGGAGTTCCAAGTTCGTAGGCGCTTTTATGAACGACCGATTTGGTATTTGAAATTAGTTCTTTGATTTTGTGGCTATCGGTATGTTGTAAATCACCGGCCTGAACGGGTTTCCAATAATCGGCTTCCAGAGCTTCAGTAATAATAGCGGATGCGATGGTCTTACCGACTCCGGTCGAAATACCTGTAATAAAAATTTGCTTCATCTTTGCCTATTATTTTTAAAGTATAGCTTGTGTTATGGTTGGTTTGTAATCATTCCGCATTGTAAGCACTTGTACTTTCGCTTTTCAAAAAAGGGAAAGAGCTTATTGAAAATGCCTTTTCGTTCGTAGTATGCCTCGGACTTTCGAGCCTTGCAATTAGGGCAAATTATTGGGTTACCCTCATCGTCTACGGCATAGGCCCGTATTTCATTATAGATTTCCAAAGCCTTTTCTTTGTCTCGGCCATAGACTTGAAGCTTTACTCCGCCGATGGCACTGCTTATCAGCGGATCCGAATTCAAGGTATTTTCATCACGCAAGAACACCGGAATACCTTCCGACTCCAACTTACCTTTTATAATCTGGACGTCAGCTACAAATTCAAAGGCGCCGAGCGTAAAAAATTTAGGTTCCATGCAACTTAAAGATACGACTTCAAAAGTTGCAATACTAGGCCTATTTCCTGAAAATCGTTATAGCTATGGAGGCAAAAGCGCAACCTCTCTTGACCATCCGGAACGGTAGGTGACAAAATAGCCTTAACGTCAAAACCATCATCTCTTAATTTATTCGAGATGGATTTCACTTTTTCGTTTCCCGGAATAATACAGCTCTGAATTGGTGAATCACTGGCTATGAAAAATGGTTTTAGGCTCAGGGCTTTTAGTTTTAATTTAAAACGAGAAATATTATTTTGTAGCAACCCTCGGTGCTCTCCCCTTCTTGCGTCCCCAAATAACGATAGGCCGATGAGATGGTTGCTATGGTATGTGGCGATAATGCAGTGGTATAGATAAAACTTCGCGAAAAATTAATTAGATAATCAACAAGTGCCTTACTTCCTATAATGGCCGCACCATGGGCACCAATGGATTTTCCGAAGGTCACTATTCTTGCAAAAATAGCATCTTGGATTGCCATATGCTGTACAATTCCGCTACCATTTTTACCAAAAACACCAATGGCATGGGCTTCATCGATAATGAGGTGATAGCCTTCTTTTTTACCGAAGTCGGACATGGCCTTCAAATCGGGAGTGTCTCCATCCATGGAAAAGACCGATTCGGTTACGATGTAGACCTCGCAATCAGTGCTTCTCGACTCCGCTTGAAGTGACAGTAATATTTTGGATTTTAAATCCTCTAAATCGTTGTGTTTGAATTTATAACTTTTGGCATTGCCCATTTTGATGCCATCACGAATACTGGCATGTATCAATTCATCGTAAAAAACGAAATCTCCACGCTGTGGAACTGCACTAAAAAAACCAAGGTTGGCATCGTAACCGGAATTAAAGACCAAAGCACTTTCCACGGCATGAAATTCGCAAAGTCGGGTCTCAAGCTCCGCGTAGAGGGAATGATTGCCCGTAAGCAATCGGGATCCGGAAGCTCCATTTTCTGAAATTCCTTTTTTTAGTAACAATTGAAAAGTATCGGCATAAATGGCCTCATTCTTGGCCAAACCTAAGTAGTCATTGGAAGAAAAATCCATTAGATTATGAGGTGTCGGCAACCGTCTAAAAGCATTTTGCGCTTTTCGTTCCGATAGTTTTTTTTGCAGTTTTTTGGGGAATTCGGCCATATATGCCAAATGTAGCATCTTTCTCGAAATCTTGATAGCACATTAGACCCTCAAACGTGATTTATTCGGTTACGCTGAAATCCATCTTGAAGGTATCTGGATTGATGCTGTTTTGAATTTCGATGCTAACGTTATCGTAATCTGATTCGCTATAAATGCCCAAATACCCGAAATCAAACCTGAAATTACCTGTCTCGGCCAATATAATGCCGATTCTGGACTCATATTGGGATTTTTCCGTATTCAAGACCGCTTGGGCCTCGTTGTAAAACCCACGATACACCGTTCCTTTTTCCGCCAAAAGATAGTCAGAGGCAATATTGATATTCTCATAATCATCAGAAAAGTTCGAAAATTTTCCCAGACCGAAAGAATACCTGAACTCTTCGGCATCGGTGCTTTCATAAATATCCAATAGATTATCAAAGCCTTCCTCCTGTAAATATCGGCTAAACTTTACCTCAAAGAAAATTGTATCGCCGACCACATAATTTTCTTGGTTCTCAATAGTCAAAGCATCTTCGATCGTTAAGAAAACATAACGGCCGTTATCATCGTAACCGGAATAACACCCCACTAACAAAATATTGAAGCATAAAACTGAAAGTATATAAATTCTTTTCATCTCATTACCTTTTTAAAATCGATAGCCCACTCGAATTCCCGACCGGACCACCGCCCCATCAGGAAAAATGAAAAAAGCATCAAAATTGGTTCGTAGTCCGAATTGCGCTTCTAGAAGTAACCTGTTCTCACAGAGTAAAAATCGATACCCATACCCTATACCCATACCGATATTATTTTCAATAATGGTACCCTTGGCGTAGACTCCGTAACCTTCAGTATTTGTATTGCGTATGAATTGGTCTAACTCTTCACTCTCATTGAACGATGCGAAAAGTTCCAAGAAATGACTTTTTCGTTGTGTACCATTAAAATACAGACGCCCATACGGAGTGATTTCATAGTTGGTCACGTACTCGTAGGAGTTTCTTGTCTCAAAACCCACTCTCTTATGTGCGTTTCCGTAATTCGAACCGCCTAGACCTATCGCAAAACGATTGCCCAAGATACGTTCATAGTTCAGGTTTACAGTGCCTAAAAACAAGTAACTCGTATTGTTCGAAATTTGATTTTTGAATATTCGAGGTTCATCGGCCTCTTGGGAGAAGCAGCTCAAATAACATCCGAAGAAACAAATAAGCAATAGGCAGAAGGGCTTCATTCTGTGGGGTTTGATAAATAGATGTTAATTGCTGAAAAAGGTTGCGAAAAAAAGCAAGTTGATCATTCTTAAATGTTATGGACATCTACCGAAACCTAATAACGAATGCTTTGATTAATTGTTATATTTAGCCCAGTTCAACAAACCAAGATTATGAAAAATAGAATTTTGATTTCGTTTTCACTTCTTTTTTGCATTACAGCATTCGCCCAGACGAGCTACGAGATATCGTTTGAGAATGCCGTACACCACGAGGCAAAGATTAATGCTGTTTTTTCCAATATTTCTTCGGACACACTCACTGTTCGAATGGCTCGATCATCACCAGGAAGATATGCGATCCATGAATTTGCTAAGAATGTGTATGGTTTTAAAGCGACCGACAGTAAGGGAAATAAGCTAAGAATAAATCGCAAAGACCCTTATTCCTGGCAATTGAACAGCCACGATGGTACGGTCAAAATCACCTATACCCTTTTCGCAGATCGCGGCGATGGTACTTATGCTCAAGTTGACGAGACCCATGCCCATTTGAATATTCCTGCGACCTTTATGTATGCGCCTGAATTGGCAGAGAAAGAAATTACCGTTGATTTTATGGTTCGCAAAGATTTGAATTGGAAGGTCGCCACCCAGTTACCTTTGGTTTCAGGTACTACCTACAGTGCGCCAAATCTGCAATACTTTATGGATAGCCCTACCGAAATCAGTGACTTTACCTTAAGGAAATACGAAGTTAACGGACAGCAAATACAGATGGCCCTTCACCATAATGGTACCGATGAAGAAGCGGATGCCTATTTTGAAAAAGTCAAGAAAACCATACTGGAAGAAAAAGAGGTCTATGGCGAACTCCCCGATTTCGATTATGGCACCTACACTTTTTTGGCGTGCTATATTCCCAATGCGTCGGGTGACGGTATGGAGCATCGAAATTCAACCATATTGACCAGTACCCGTAGTCTGGCCGACGGAGGAATGGACCGAAATATCGGAACGGTTTCGCACGAATTTTTTCATGCCTGGAACGTGGAACGCATCCGCCCAAAAAGTTTGGAACCTTTTGATTTTTCCAAGGCGAATATGAGCGGGGCGTTATGGTTTGCGGAGGGCTTTACCAGTTATTACACCAATTTGATCTTGTGTAGAGCAGGACTCATTTCTCAAGAAAACTATGTGGAAGGACTTGCCGGAACCTTTAATTACGTTTGGAACTCCCCCGGGAGGGAATTTTTCAACCCCATCGAGATGAGCTATCAAGCACCATTTGTAGATGCGGCGACCTCGGTAGATCCGGTGAATCGGGGCAATACCTTTATATCGTATTATTCCTATGGAAGTGTTTTGGGTCTGGCGCTGGACCTTTCACTACGCCAGAAGAATCTTAATTTGGATGATTATATGAAATTGGTATGGCAGACTTATGGAAAGAAGGAGTTACCATACACCATTCAAGACTCACATAAGACGTTGAACAAATATGCGGGAAAGGCCTTCGGCGATGCTTTTTTCAATTTGTATATCTACAAAAGCGAAATGCCCGATTACAAAACGCTTTTTGAATCTGTAGGCGTTGTTCTGAACCAGGATTTGGATGTCCCATATTTTGGGGTCAACGCGGAGTTGGATGGTGATGGCAATGGAGAAATCAACGACTATCCTAAAATAGGAAGTCCTGCGTACAAAGCGGGACTGACCTCTGGGGATATTATTACGGCTATTAATGACACACCATACCCCGACGGGATGCGATTTAACGAATTTATAAAACAGTTCAAGGTCGGAGCTAATTTGAAAATCTATTATATACGATACGGTGTGCCAAAAACCATAGTTGTTACCTTGGAAGCCGACCCTTCGTATTCTATTGATTTAGTCGAAAAAACAGAACAAAATCCGACGGAAAAAATCTTGGCCCAAAGAAATAAATGGCTTCAATAGTTTCAAATTTATTGGCCATAAACGTACCGCTGGACTAGCAGGTCTCCATTTCGATGGACATCATCTAAAATTGATTATTTTGGAACCATATCTTCAACCCTTTTCCATTTGTAGTTATTCGGTTCGGTAGCATCCAGTAAATCTACGTGCAACAATTTAGCCACCGATACTCCCATTTCAAAAACAGAAGCCAAATCGGAATTTTCATAAATTTTGAAATGTCTGTTTTTTTGATACCAAAGGTTGGTTTCAAAAATATATTCACCGTCCTCTTTTGGTTGTTTAAATACTGAAACGTAATCAATTTTGGGTAAGTTTTTCCATTTACCCCATTTAATCGGGCCGACACAGTATTGTTCCTTATACTTATTTTGAGTTAAATCGAAAAAAACATCCTTTACAACTGAAAAGGCAAGAGCACTCGGAAGTAAAACTAAAGCCGCTTCGAGTAAACTTAGACTGCCTTTTAGTTTTTTGGTCTCAGAGGTAAACTCAAAATTGGCAAAGAAAAAAATAGCAAACTTAAAATCGCCGTGTAATGTATAGCCGCAATTATACGTTGCCATAACGGTCTATTACCTTCTGAAATGATAATATTCTTGGTATGCATCACCCTTAAAACGAAAAAAACCATACGAATTGTATGGTTTTAAACTCTTTTTGACTTCAATCTCTAATCCGCCAATACAATCACTTTATTATCTTTCATCTCGATAGTGCCGCTACTGATATGGAGTACCGTTCTTCCATCGGGGTCTTTTGAAAATTTTGATGCGTAGTCCTCCTCGATATCCATATCGCCATCGACCCGTACCTTACCCTCTTGTAATAAGGAAACAATGGGTGCGTGATTGTTCAACATTTGAAACTCTCCGTTGATACCCGGTACACTGACCGAAGTGACTTCTCCTGAAAATAATGTGGCTTCTGGGGATACGATTTCTAGATACATACTTTTTGGTAGTTACGGAACTTGTTTTCTGGAGTTAACAATGCGTATGACTTCCAAAAAACAAATTCCAAATTTCAAGCACCAAATTCCAAAACTTCTTATTGGAATTTGGAATTTTTTTATTAGAATTTTCCGAGCTCCGCTCGGTTATGCTTCCGCTAGCATTTTCTCTCCAGCTTCGATAGCTTCTTCGATAGTTCCTTTCAAGTTAAAGGCCGATTCTGGAAGACGATCTAATTCTCCATCCATAATCATGTTAAAGCCTTTTATAGTTTCCTTGATATCTACCAAAACTCCTGGAATACCCGTAAACTGCTCCGCCACATGAAATGGCTGTGAAAGGAAACGCTGAACACGTCGGGCACGGCCCACAGCCAATTTATCTTCTTCGGACAATTCTTCCATCCCCAGGATTGCAATGATATCCTGTAGTTCTTTATAACGCTGCAATAACTCTTTTACACGTTGTGCACAATCGTAATGTTCTTTTCCTAAAATCTCAGGCGTCAAAATTCGTGAAGTGGAGTCCAATGGATCCACCGCAGGGTAAATACCCAATTCCGCAATCTTACGTGAAAGTACCGTAGTCGCATCCAAGTGGGCAAAGGTCGTTGCCGGTGCTGGATCCGTAAGGTCATCCGCAGGTACGTAGACCGCCTGTACCGAGGTAATCGAACCTCTTTTTGTTGAAGTAATACGTTCTTGCATAGCGCCCATTTCAGTGGCCAATGTAGGCTGATATCCTACCGCCGATGGCATACGACCCAATAATGCAGATACCTCTGAACCTGCTTGCGTAAAACGGAAAATATTGTCCACAAAGAAAAGTACATCCTTTCCTTGTCCTTCACCTGCCCCATCACGGAAATACTCTGCAATGGTCAAACCTGAAAGTGCAACTCTCGCACGTGCTCCAGGAGGTTCGTTCATCTGACCGAAAACGAACGTCGCTTTCGATTCTTTCATTGCTTTTTTATCTACTTTGGATAAATCCCAGCCACCATCTTCCATGGAGTGCAAGAAATCATCGCCGTACTTTATAATTCCAGATTCCAACATCTCGCGAAGCAAATCGTTTCCTTCTCTCGTTCTTTCACCAACCCCGGCAAAAACTGAAAGTCCACCGTGGCCTTTTGCGATGTTGTTGATCAATTCTTGAATCAATACGGTCTTGCCAACACCAGCACCACCGAACAATCCAATCTTACCCCCTTTAGCATAAGGCTCGATCAAATCAATAACTTTTATTCCTGTAAACAAAACTTCGGTTGCCGTGGTAAGGTCTTCGAATTTTGGAGCTTCCCGGTGAATAGGGAGTCCGTCTTTGCCCGCTTTTGGTAAATCGCCCAATCCATCGATGGCATCTCCGATTACGTTGAACAAACGACCGTACACATCATCTCCAATCGGCATTTGTATCGCGGCACCTGTAGCGGTTACTTCAGTTCCCCTGCTCAATCCATCGGTAGAATCCATAGAAATAGTTCTAACCGTATTCTCACCGGTATGTGATTGTACTTCCAGTACCAATATGGAGCCATCTTTGTTAATGATTTCCAAGGAATCATAAATCTTTGGAAGATCGTCACCTGACTGAAACTCCACATCGACCACCGGGCCAATGATTTGGGAAACTTTACCTGTAACTTTTGACATTACGAACGTATTTATGTAATTAGGACTATTTTATTTCGGAAATCGCGCTAGCGAACCTTTGTTTTTCAGGGTGCAAAGATATTGTTTTCGGTTTGATTTGAAAACTACTTTCACTTCTTTTTTGACATAAAAAATGCCCTTATAAAAAGGGCATTTTTTATTATATGTCTATTCCTTTTATTGCAAAGCGGGAGAATAATTCGTAGGGGAATCACCAATATTCAATAAAGACCCTGACAACTCGAAATTAGATCCATAGGTCGCATCGATAGCCTTCATGAATTGATTGGCGATCAAAGCATAGCCTCTAGCCGTAGGGTGTACTCCATCTAAGGAAAATCCACCACCTGTTACCAAATTGGCCGTCAAAGTAAAATCTCCATCGGTAACACCACCGGCTGCCAACTGCTGCAGTAGTGTATTCGCATCAACAAAAGCGAGTCCGGCACCAGAGGCGGCAGTTGCGATGGTTGCATTAAAACTATCAATGGCCGTTTTGATTTCGGCCTGCTCAGTAGGCAGCAAGACCCATTTATCGACCAACGGAAAGGTAATACCCTCCACGGAAAACTGCCCGGCAAGTTCTTGGGACAGTCCTTGTGCTATTAAGGCCGCTACAGCGTCTGTATTGACCGTGCCAATAACAGATGAACTTGGCAGAACAAATAAATCATCTTCAGTCGCCTCTCTTGTTTGCCCATACGTACTGCCCAATAAACCCGCAACAAGCGGTGCCGCCTCGACAGGTAATCCAAAAGATTGCACAAAGGCCGGGAATGCCGGACTCGCGCCTAATACTCCGGCAATTTGTGCCGAGAGATCGGTCAAGGTCTCATCCCTTATTACAACTTCACTTGCAGCAGTGGATGAAAACTCTATGGCACGTTCTGGTACGCCCAAAAAGTCGTAAACCTGATTCAATTGACCGAAAATTCCATTCAATGTTGGAATCAATGGCCCAAAAGATGGGTTAGTAGGATCCAACGGGTTATGAGGCACTGTGGTGAAATGAGGAATCGAGGTAACATACGGAATATTGGCCACGGCACCTTTTGCGCCACCACCTGCCAAAGTCGCAATCAATGCGCCATAGGTCTGGTCAAAACCAACTCCTGGTGGGCCATCGCCCGGGGTTATTGGGTTTGTTCCATCTCCGCCTGAAAGTGCATATCCTAGGACGTCATTATTGCCGATCCACAATGTAAAGAAGGTCGGTGATTGCGCCATAGCCAATTCCAAAACACTTGCATCTGGTGTCGAACCCGTCATTCTTACAAAATACGGATTGGCCAGACCCAAGGAGACGTTCCCCAGATTGCCATACCCAGGTGCGAGCAAATGAAAGCTTTTCGCCCCGGGCACTCCCATATTATTGAAAGGACCCGCTGGATTATTCAATGCAATGTCCGTAGTAGGCGCAACCGGCCCTATTACATCGGACAAAGGAACCGGACCCGCGCCGCCAAACACCAATCTGGGATTGAAACCCGGTAATTGGGTTCCCCCAGCTAGTAGTCCGCCGATATTATCATTCGTGAACGGAATCGAAAAAGCGCCTCCACCTGCTATGGCAAATTTGGTCGACAACATATTCGGAAATGAATTTTGTTGCCCGGCCACGAACAAGGCGTTATCTGTAAAGCCCGCGGTCAATGAATTGCCCAAAGCAACATAGGTTGAAAAATCGGCAGAGCCCGAAGTCAAGCGAATCGGTTCCTCCATTTCGACCATCATTCTTTCCGGAATCACATCTTCCGGATCATTACATGCCGTAAATCCGATAAATACGGCTAGCAACGCTATATATTTCATTTTCATAATTTTCATTTTCAAAAAGATTATAAATTATTGATTGTCAGACCTACGTAGTACATCGATCCAATAAAGCCTGTTCCGAATGCGGTAAAGTATTCGTCTCCTAAAAGATTGGTGCCACCGACTTTTAGGGTAGATTTTAAACTGGGAATGGTCAAATTAAGCTGGGCATCAAGGACATGGAATTCCGGCACTACCCCTTGACCAAAGGTAGCCTCCCAAAAGTAATCATCGCTAAAACGATAATTTACGTTGAAGCCAAAATTCTTGAACAATGCTTCATTACCAAAAGAGGCCTTGAATTTATGCTCAGGGGTATTGAAGTTCGACATAAAATCAGGATTAGCCGCTTGGTCAAAATCTTGCTTGGTGAACGTATAGCTTCCGCCCAAATCAAAATTACCAAGAACTTTCGCCGTCAACCCAATTGAAGCACCATAAGAACTGATATCAACATCTGAATTGGTGTAGGCACCATACCTTCTGAAATCACCATTGGATATCGCTTGAACAGATAGGGAATTATCACCTACTACCCCATACAAGGGCGCCACTACAACTTCTTGAGAAATAAAATCTTTATAATTATTGTAATACGCACTAAAATCTATGACCAGTTTATCGATTTTACCCCGATATCCGACCTCATAAGAAGTCACTTGTTCAGGTTTAACAATATTAGGGTTTGCAATCTGTAGCGATGCCGGGTTTCCGGTTTCCCTTAATTCATTAAAAGAACTAAGCGAGTAAGAATTCTCGTAAGCCGCTCTGCCCAATTGCACAAGAGACGCTGGCTGACCTAATAACTGACCTCGCGCACTTACATCGTAGGGCCTGGAATATCGATCCAAGTTATCGGGTGCCGATCCGATTAAAATATCCCTTCCTGTAAACAAACCGATAAAAAGGTCTTGTGTGGTAGGGTTTCTAAAACCTGTTTGAACTGACGCTCTTATGTTGTGATCCCGATTAAGGGTAAACCCAGCAGAAGCTCTGGGTGAAAAGAATCCGTCAAAAAATTCGGATTTATCGTAGCGCACAGAACCCGTTAATTTTAAGCTTTTCTCCCCAGCTAGTTCAATTTTCTTTTGGATCTGGGTGTAAACACCAAATTCGTTATAATCGATAGGGCCATCAAAATCGGTATAAATAGTTCCAAAAGAGTTCAGGCTATATTGTCTAAAAGAGCCTCCAACCTGGATTTCGGCAAAATCGATTAGATGGCTGAAGTTATAATTTGCATCGGCATGATAATATTTAGAAGCATCCCTAAACTGAGAGCCTGAAAGAAGATCTGGGTCTTTGATCACTTGGTTAAAGGCACTCTGAAACTCAGGTGTTCCAGGTAAAAAACGACCTGATTCTGCTTGAGCTCTGGCAGCAGCATGTGCTTGAGCGTCCGTGGCCCCACCTAAAGTAGCCTGTACATATGTGCCGGCGTACTCACCAAACCAAGTTCTGTCATCTTTCCAGACCCTGTTTATATTGATTGCGGTAGCAACCATGTCATAAGAATCGCCTGCTTTATCACCAACTAGGTAGCCTCTTAGAAAGAAATTATCATTCTTAATTTCTAGTTTATGCTGTTCTTGAAAAAATCCATTGATATTATAACGGTTAGTTCCCTGGTAAATCGTGGAACCGGTACCTACTTTACCTACATATGACAATTCTAGACTATTGTCTTCAATTGGCCTGTAGTATAATCCCCAATCCGCTTTTATACTTTCTGCATTATAATTGGTCAATTCTCGTTCATCGTATCCCGTTCTACTAACGATTACAGAAGGCACCAAAGCATTGGCCCCTGCGGGCAATATTCCTGCACCTTCCAGCAACACGGCGACATCATTGATATTATTTGACACTTCATCACCATATACGTTGATACCATTATAGTCTATATCATTAGCTCTTGTGCTACCAAGTATTCCAAAATTGTTTTCATCCAAGCCTTCTATATTGTTTGCGGCCCAATCCGTTCCTTTTAGGTAGCCAAAATTCACTTTGACAGCGAATTTATCGCTAAACTTATGGGCGGCCCTGATACCAAAATCAGTATAGGAATTGTCGCCCGCAGCTTCTTGCGAAGTGATACCTTGTTTTATGGAAACGCTTATGCCCTGATAGTCGAAGGGACTTTTACTGCGCATAAAGAGAATACCGTTAAAGGCGTTGGCACCATAAAGTGCCGAAGAAGCCCCTGGAAGCAATTCTACACTTTGCACATCTGTTTCAACCATACCGACCAAGTTTCCTATAGGGAAGTTCAAAGCCGGAGTGGAGTTATCCATTCCGTCGACCAGTTGCATAAACCTGGTATTCGCAAAAGTTGCAAAACCTCTGGTGTTAACGGATTGAAATGTCAAACTATTCGTATTGACATCCACTCCTTTTAAGTTCTCCAAACCTCCATAAAATGACGCCGAGGAGGTGTTCTTTATTTCTTGAAGTCCGAAGCGCTCCACCGTAACCGGAGATTCGAAAATACGTTCGGGAGTTCTCGAGGCCGAAATGACCACCTCATCCAAGAATGTTTCGGCTTCTGAAAGCACGATATTCACCGTTTGGTTATTAGAGGTGATTTCTTCAGAAGTATCCGAATAGCCTAAACTTGTAATCAATAAAGTAAAGGGTGGTGTTTCAGAAGTTTCAAGAACGAAATTCCCATCAAAATCGGAAACCGTGCCTATCGCCTTGCCGTCAATTACAATGTTGGCACCGGGGACAGCTTCATTGTTCTGATCTACAACGGATCCGGTCACCGTCGTTTGCGCAAATGCAAATACCCCCAGCAACAGCAGAGGGATTAAAAATACTGTTCGCATGTTATGTTTGAGTTAAATTAGTTACCAAGTCACTGGCAAGATACCTTTTTTTCATTTCGAATATCATAAAATGAAAAAAATTATGCATGCATAGTATATTTTTAAGAAATTGTAGGGGCGAAAATTCTTGATTCCATAAAAAAGGCCCCTGAAATTGGATTTCAGGGGCCTTTTACAAATTTTATTTCGTTGGATTATTCCACGGTAACAGACTTCGCTAAATTTCGGGGTTGGTCAACATTACAACCCCTCATTACCGCAATATGATAGGATAATAACTGTAAGGGAATCGTTGTTAACAAAGGTGTAAGACTTTCGAACGTTTCCGGAACTTCAATAACATGGTCGGCAAGATCCGTAACCTGCTCATCGCCTTCGGTGACAATGGCGATAATCTTTCCTTTTCTAGATTTGATCTCTTGAATGTTACTGACAACCTTTTCGTAATGCCCTTTCTTTGTGGCAATTACAAATACAGGCATTTGTTCATCAATCAAGGCAATCGGACCGTGTTTCATTTCGGCCGCAGGATAGCCCTCTGCATGAATGTAACTGATTTCCTTTAGCTTCAATGCACCTTCCAAGGCCACCGGAAAATTATAGCCCCTTCCTAAATAGAGACAGTTGGTAGAGTCTTTATAGACTTCGGCTATGATCTCGACCAACGGATTGGTCAACAAAGCCTTTTCTACTTTTGCGGGAATGGTCTCCAATTCGGTCAAGAATTCATGGAATTTCGAATCGGAGAAAACACCTTTCTCCTTCGCCAACTTTAAAGCCACAAGGGTCAATACCGTAATTTGAGTAGTAAATGCCTTTGTAGAGGCAACGCCGATTTCTGGCCCGGCATGGGTGTAGGCACCTGCATCGGTTTCACGCGCAATTGACGAACCTACGACATTGCATACTCCAAAAACGAAAGCCCCTTTTTCTTTGGCCAATTTTATAGCAGCCAAGGTATCGGCTGTTTCACCAGATTGCGAAATGGCAATCAATACATCTTTATCGGTGATGACCGGGTTTCGATAACGAAACTCAGAAGCATATTCGACTTCGACCGGTATGCGCGCCAAATCTTCAAAAATATATTCGGCTACCAATCCGGCGTGCCATGAGGTTCCGCAAGCAACAATAATAATGCGCTGTGCGTTCATGAATTTCTCCAAATGCTGATCGATGCCCGCCATACGAATGATGCCCTGGTCGGCCAATAGACGGCCACGATAGGTATCTAAAATCGCACGCGGTTGCTCATAAATTTCCTTGAGCATGAAATGATCATAACCCCCTTTTTCAATTTCTTCCAGATTCATCTTAAGCTCCAAGATATTCGGATAGGCTATGGCGTCATCTTTGATCTTACGCAATTTGATTTCCTTGCCCAATCTCACGATGGCCATTTCTTCATCTTCAAGATATATGGCATTGTTCGTGAATTCTATAAAAGGTGAGGCATCGGAGGCAATGAAAAATTCATTTTCACCAACTCCGATAGCCAAGGGACTACCTAATTTTGCAACCACTATCTCGTCAGGTTTTTGTTTATCAAAAACGGCAATGGCATATGCTCCGACGACTTGATTCAGCGCAATCTGGACAGCCTTGCCCAGTTTGACGTCTTCAGTTTTTTTGACCTCCTCGATTAGATTTACCAATACTTCCGTATCTGTATCAGAATGGAAAATATACCCTCTTTTGGTCAACTCTTTCTTTATGGACTCGTAGTTTTCAATAATTCCGTTGTGAATGATTACCAAATCCCCAGAATTCGAATAATGCGGATGCGAATTTACATCGTTTGGAACACCATGGGTCGCCCAACGCGTGTGCCCGATACCCAACGTACCTTTTAAGGAAATGCTCTTCTCCGATTTGCCTATCAAATCTTCTACTTTGCCCTTGGTCTTGGAAAGATTAATTTGACTACCATCGTACAGTGCTACACCGGCGCTGTCATAGCCCCGATATTCAAGACGCTGTAATCCTTTTATAATTATGGGATAGGCATCGCGATGCCCAATATAACCTACTATTCCACACATATGCTATTATTTCTTTTTTGGTTGGCTCATGGAAGGTAAAAGTAAAACTATCAAAGCCAACCCTCTTAAACTTGGATATAAAACGTAGAATTTCTGCAAGTGGTATGCCAATTTGAAAATACTTTTGTAAAATCTTCGGAAGACCTTTCCATATACCTTTTGAACTACAAGAAAAAATGGATTTAATTCGACTTTGTATACGAAATCTCCAGTTTTAGCTTTTTGGCGGAAGCGGTATTGCTTCCGAACAATATGGTGCCCAACGGGCTTATAGTAGAAGCCAAGGGAAGGTCTTTTTCATTCTCTTCAGGATCGGCCAATGTAGCCATCATCGAACCTACAAGATTGATATCAGGGGTAATCATCACCCCCAAGGTTGCGTTCGCTTCATCGCGCAAAATAATATCATTAAGATGATTGGTAATCCTAACCCTATATTTTTGACCATCGGTATCGCTCTGCAATAGACCATCGTATTGAGGAAACAGACGAAGGGAAGGTGTGCCTGATGGTGTCGCGTCGGTAGCTGCATCAAACAGAAATTCGGCGGTTTCCGCATTATATACGTATAACCTAGGAGGTTGAACGGTTTCTGCCGGAAGACTAGAACTATCTACATAGAACACCAAATTCGCTTCGTTTATGATCCAATTATTTGCCTTGATCTGGTCGATTACAGCATTGGCCTGTACATCATCTTCACCAAAAAGTTTGATTTCTGCGTAGGATCCCGCGCCTCCTTTTAAAAATATTTTATCGGCATTTTCATTGGTATCCATCTTGTCGGCGATATCCGACGGAAAATTGTCGTTCACAAAGGTATTCACCGCATTACCCGTGTAAAAACCATTCTGAAATCGCAATAAAGAAAAGATAAATTCACTTTCTGCTGGCGTAGCTGGCGCAACACCATCGGTATTCGCACTATCATAGGTATAAGTAATGGTAATTGTGGCCTGCGCCAAATTCAATAAGACCATGGTATCTTCCATAGCTTCCAAAGACAAATGAATGCCTCTAAGAAAATCATTGAAATTCGCCTGACTCAATAATTCGCTACTACCCTCTTTATCCAATATATTCTGTTGAAAGAAAATATTGCTCAGTGGAACTAGAATTCCTGGTTCAAAACGTTTTTTTACCTGACCTGTTTCGTCGACCGCGGTATCCGGATCATCTTCTTCGATTAAGAATACCGTTTCTTGGTTACTGATAATCACTTCGCCATCACCATCATTCAATACTTCCGAAACAAATGTTGGAGAAAAAGATTGGTTCGAGTAATATGCCTGCGCCTCTTCGAAATTGGCACTTGGATCTAGGTCACGCAAGAAATAGGTGGATCGTTCCACTTTGACCTTGAAGGAGTCTTCTAGGTCGTCCATAATATTTGGCCCGTAAATACTGTCGAGATCAAATTTCTTTGGAAAGGTATTTTTTATGGTATCAGGGTCTTCGCCATCCTTAATGCCATCACCATCGGTATCTTCGTTAAAAGGGTCGGTGCCACTGGTCTTCTCCTGTATATCGGTCAACCCATCAAGATCATAATCGCTATTTGCGTTGTTGACGTCCTCAGCTGTTCTTTCGAATTCGTCATCAACACCATCATTATCACTATCGCGAAGACTGGCATCGCTTGTCAAATAAGGAATGTGCAACAAAACACTGACTACGGTCTCATTCTCTTTAACGGTGGTGTTGCTCGCATCGTTTTCTGCATTGTCTTCGGTGGCCTGGGAAAAATTTCCGAAAGTCGGGTTGGCAGTGCCGGTCGGAAAAAGTAATTGTGCGGTGATTCGCGCCTCTGTTCTTCCATAAATAGGATCATTAAATGCGCCCAATTGATAGACCGGCAACCTATTTGTTCGAACGGCCTCTATTTTTTTGTTAAAGGCAAAAACATCAAAAGACTCTGTACCAGTTGTAAAAGGCTCTCCTCCAATAACGCCCGCGCCAATAATGGTCGGGTCTTTTTCGCATGAAATCAATACCAACACGAGTAAAATTCCTGCCAAGGCAGAAAGTTTGAATCTATTTAAAAAAGTCATTTAGATTATTTTAAAACTTGAGTGTTATAAAAATTTGCATAGGCTTCCTCAAATTCTTGTAGAGAAACGTATGGCAACACAGGTTTTTCAAGGTTGGAAATATGTTTTTGTAAATCTTCGGGAATCTCTTCCGAGGCTAAAATAATTGCATCGGAGTGATCTACCGCTACTTTTAACAAATTATTATAGCTAGGTTGGCCCAATGGGGCTATAGTGTCTTTATCAATACCATCAAAAGCTATTTTATCGATCATCGTATTATCCAATTCTCCTTCAAAGGAGCTACCATACACAGAAATGACAATCTTACTGTCTGCGAACAAAGGTTCATCGGCGTAATATTTCTTCAAGTATAAGGGCAATAATGAGGCCATCCAACCATGAACATGAATAATATCAGGAGTCCAATTAAGCTTTTTCACCGTCTCTACCACCCCTTTCGCAAAAAATATGGCACGCTGATCATTATCGGGGAAAAGATTTCCATCAACATCTGAAAAAGTCGCCTTTCTCTTAAAATACTCATCGTTGTCGATAAAATAAACCTGAATACGTTCCCTTGGTATGGAGGCCACTTTAATAATTAAGGGCATGTCCATATCGTTGATAACAAGGTTCATTCCCGATAAGCGTATAACCTCATGAAGCTGGTGCCTGCGCTCATTGATGTTTCCGTACCTTGGCATGAATATCCTGATCTGGCCACCATTGCTGTTGACCATTCTCGGGGTTTCGTATGACATTAAGGAAACTTCGTTTTCTGGTAGGTAGGGTACTAATTCTGAAGATACAAACAATATCTTTTTACCATTCATAAAAGCTATATTTTGTTAACCGCGCAAACGGAATTGCAAAATTACAAAAATTATGCAGATTAGCCGTAATTATAGTAAGTTTGCTGGCCTTAACTGAAAATAATGCAGGTATTAAAAACCCGAAAAGCGTTAAAATCGACACTATCTTCATTTCAAAAAGGATATGGGTTAGGACTTGTGCCCACCATGGGCGCACTACATCAAGGGCATATGGCCTTGGTAAGAAAGGCACTATCAGAGAACGACAAGGTGTTGGTTACCATTTTCGTCAACCCTACCCAGTTCAACAACGCCGAAGACCTTAAAAAATACCCGAAAACCTTGAAAGCCGATATTGCCCTGCTTGATCAGGTTTCAAACGATATTGTCGTATTTGCTCCTTCCATCGAAGAAATTTATGCGAAGGATGTTTCTTCCAAAACCTATCATTTCGATGGTCTTGATAAAGTTATGGAAGGTGCTTTTAGGGAAGATCATTTCGATGGTGTCGGCACTATAGTTGAGACCTTATTGCGATTGGTCGGGCCCGACCGCGCCTATTTCGGGGAAAAGGATTTTCAACAATTACAGATTATCAAGAAATTGGTGGAAAAGCATCGTATTCCAGTCGACATTATTGGCTGCCCAATTGTCAGGGAAGCTAACGGACTCGCCCTAAGCTCACGTAATGAAAGGCTCTCTAAAAACCTTAGAAAAGAAGCCGGATTTATATATAAAACCCTGAAAGCTGCCAAAAAACGATTTGGCACAGAAAGTGCTACTTATGTCAAGGAATGGGTCAGAAAACAATTTGAAAAACGTGAAGATCTCAGGTTGGAGTATATTGAAATAACCGATATCGAAACGTTGACCCCGACCCTTAGAAAACTGAAAAATAGAAAATATCGGGCGTTCGTTGCCGTATATGCCGACGATGTCAGGCTTATCGATAACATTGCCCTTAACTAACAGGCGAATCACCGTAGGCTATTCGCGTTTTACGAAAGGTGCGTAGCGTATGGCGATTGGCAAAAAATACTACCTTTGCCCCATGCAAATCGAAGTTGTAAAATCAAAGATCCACCGTGTCAAAGTGACGGGTGCCGATCTTAATTATATAGGAAGTATAACCATTGATGAAGACTTGATGGATGCCGCGAACCTTGTACAAGGTGAAAAAGTACAGATTGTCAACAACAACAATGGCGAACGTTTGGAAACCTATGCCATTCCCGGACCCCGCGGAAGCGGCGAAATAACCTTGAACGGTGCTGCCTCAAGGCGCGTTGCTGTGGGTGACGTTCTTATTTTGATATCGTATGCCAGAATGGATATCGAGGAGGCCAAAACATTCAACCCTTCATTGGTATTCCCGAACGAAGAGAACAACCTCTTGAACTAAATTTTGAACGACCGACTTAAAAAGGCCTTAAAGACCATACTTCCAATTGCATTGGGAGTTTTTTAGTTTGGTACTGGTTTAGTACCACCACTACGACAGACCGAAAACAAATATTGTACTATATAAAACAAGCCGATCTGTTTTGGGTGAGTATTTCGATTCTTCTGGGTGTTTTAGCACATGTATCTCGCGCCATTCGCTGGAATTATTTATTGGAACCTTTGGGATATAAACCCAAGCTCAGTAATAATATTCTTATTATTTTGTTGTCTTATTTTGCCAACTTGATTCCTCCAAGGGCAGGCGAATTTCTAAGAGCAACGGCATTGGCCACTTACGAGGATGTCCCGTTTGAAAAAGGGTTCGGAACCATTATTACCGAAAGGGTCGTCGACGTCATTATGCTTTTGACAATTATCGTAACTACCTTCTTTCTTCATACAGACATCATCTTAGGCTATTTGCACGACATGGGTCTCCCCATAAGCAAGATACTTTTGCTACTTGGTATCGGACTTTTGGGTCTTACAATTTTCATGATGTTCATCAAAAAATCTAACCATAGATTTGCGGTAAAGATCAAGGGGTTTATAAAAGGGCTAATAGACGGCGTTCTGAGTATTTTTAAAATGAAGCATAAATGGGCATTCGTATTCCACACCTTATTCATTTGGGGCTGTTATATCGGTATGCTCTGGGTCATTAAATTTACCGTGCCCGAGACTATGGAACTTTCATTGAGCCAATTGATGGTGGCCTTTGTAGCCGGGGCTTTTGCCATGGCCACCACCAATGGCGGAATCGGTCTTTACCCCATTGCCGTAAGTAAGGCCTTGGCCATTTTCGGCATTAGTGCGGTATCAGGTGATGCATTTGGGTGGATCATGTGGATATCGCAAACCTTGATGATCGTTGTTTTTGGTGCAATATCCTTTCTGGTATTACCGTTATGGAACAGAAACCGATAGCTCAGAAACTATTTGGAAATGTGTGATTAGATTTTTTATAGGTTATTTTTGATGCCTAACGAGGCAAAATTTTTAAGCATAGCCCAAGCTATGGTTAAAAATTTTAACGAAGTAGGGCGCAAAAAGAGGCATAAGAAAATAATCAACATGTTTCCAAATAGTTTCTCGTATCGTCAAAAACAGTACCATGAAACGGATTTTTACCCTCCTCGCATTCAGCCTTTGCTTCGCATTGAACGCACAGGTCACCAAAGAAATTTTTGAATCGTTCAAACTACAGGAGCGCAGGGATGTTAGCTATTACTTTCCCGAAGATTATGACAAGGAGAAAAAATACCCGCTTATTGTGGTTCTCGATGGCGATTATCTTTTTGATCAGGTCGTCGCCAATGCCAAATTCTATAGCCAGTTTCATGGCATGCCACAAAGCATTGTTGTTGGGGTACACCAGAGCAAGAACAGTATTCGTTTGGACGATTGCGCATGGGACAAGGAAACCGGACTCCCATCTGAAAAAGGAAAAAAGTTTTTTGAGTTCTTGGGAATGGAAATCATTCCGTACTTAGATTTAAACTACAGCACCGCACCGTTTAAAATGATCGTGGGCTACGATATTACCGCCAACTTTATGAACTATTGGTTGTTCAAGGATAATTCGTTGTTCAATGCTTATATCAATATTTCTCCGGACTTAGCTCCTGAGATGGAAACCCGTGTCCCTGAACGTTTAAGTAAGTTCGACAAACAAATTTTCTATCAAGTCATTTTGGAGGGAGAGCAAAACAACAATACCCCAAAAATCATGGCCATGGACAAATCCATCAAGGCCATCAACAAAGAATCGTTGCACTATTATTTAGACGAATACCCTACCGCCGACCATATTTCTATCGCCACATACGGCATCGGAAAGGCCTTTGACAATATCTTCGGAATGTTCAAACCGATAAGTCCGAAAGAATATAAGACGCAGATCTTAACATCGGAAGAACCGGTTTTTGCTTATTTGGAAAATAAATACAAAGGTATTGAGGACCTCTTTGGTTTTCAAAAGGGCGTTGACCTCAATGATGTGATGGCAATCTACGCGGGCATTCGCAAAAAAGAGGATACCGAATCGTTAAAACCCTTGTCAGATTTGTGCAAAAGGGAATTCCCAGGCACGATGTTGGGCTTCTACTTCGAGGGTGAATACTATGAACAGATAGGGGAGCCCAAAAAGGCTTTGAAAACCTTCGAAAAATCGTTCGGTATGGACGAAATCGATTTCTTGACCAAAGAAATGGCACTCGAAAAAATCGATGCCTTGAAGGCGGATTTTGGGTTTTAACTAATGAGTGTCGTGCCATCAAAGTCGGGAGACTTTGCGGAGCGGTTTATAAGGCCTGTCCGGTCGAGCGCAGTCGAGACCTACTGGCTGTAAAATTCCAAATTCCAAGCACCAAATTCTAAAAAACTTAACCCCATTTTAATTTTCCTCTGAATGAATAAACTCCTTATATACTCGCCGCTCATATTAACTTTCCTAACAGTTTTCATTTCCAATGCTCAAAACAAAAAAGCTGTATTATTCTTTAAAGATGGAACAGTAAAAGAAGGGTTAGGAAAAATTCACAATAAATCATTTGTGAAATTTCAATTAGATAAAAGGAGTACCCCTGTTCTTTATCACTTCGCGGGTCTGGACAGTTTAAAAATCTATGAAGAACCTGAAGCTGTTACCTATGTTTATATGAAACTTTCCAATAAAAAAGAACCAAAGGTGCTTAAGCAACTTCAAACAGGAAAAGTGAGTTTATATTATCTAATCAGAGGTCAAAATTCTAGCACAAGGATAGGTGGTAACGGTCCAGGCGAAGGAGGCTTTCAAAATGTCTCTTCCTCTGCCAAAAAAGATATTTACGTTAAAAAGAATGACGAAGACACGGCAACCTATTTAAGCTCTTTAAAACTAATTTCCAAAAATTTTAAGGAGACCACTACGGAGTATTTTAAGGATTGTCCGAATTTGGTTGAGAAAATTTCTAATCACGAATTCACTAAATATGATATGAGAAGAATAGTCGATTATTATAACAGTACATGTGATTAATTATACCGCCCCACGCTCCTGCTAGTCTCTGACTCGTGGCGTACCGAGCAAGCAAAGAAACTTTCTACATCACGTAACGAACACCCCTAAGGTCCCCTCAAGGGGACAATTCTCTTATATAAACTTCTCAACTCATAAATCGCTCCGCAAAGTCTCCCGACTTTGAGGCACCACATCCCCAACAAAGTTTTATCTTTATCGCCTGACCTGTATAAATTAGGAATGGCCAAAACCAAAACAGCTTTTTTCTGTCAAAACTGCGGTACCCAATATGCGAAATGGGTGGGGCAGTGTTCAGCGTGTAAGGAATGGAACACCGTAGTCGAAGAGGTCATTCAAAAAGAGGAAAAATCAGGTTGGAAAACTCCGTCGAATACCAGCAAAAAAATTGCCAAACCTTTACGAATCCAAGAAATAAGCACCGAAAAAGAATTGCGGCTCAACGCATACGACCTTGAATTCAATCGGGTCTTGGGAGGTGGTCTGGTTCCAGGATCATTGGTGTTATTGGGCGGCGAACCCGGTATCGGAAAAAGTACGTTGTTGCTACAGATTGCGTTAAAGCTTCCTTACAAGACACTTTATGTTTCTGGGGAGGAGAGTCAAAAGCAAATAAAAATGAGGGCGGATCGTATTCATCCGAACAGTGAAAACTGTTTTATCCTCACGGAGACAAAAACACAGAATATCTTTCAACAGATCGAGGCCACCGAGCCTGATATTGTAGTTATTGATTCCATTCAGACCTTGCATTCCGATTATATTGAATCGGCGGCGGGAAGTATTTCACAAATTCGGGAGTGCACAGCGGAATTGATAAAATTCGCGAAGGAGACCAACACTCCCGTTATATTGATTGGCCATATTACCAAAGATGGTTCCATCGCAGGACCCAAGATTTTGGAGCATATGGTCGATACTGTCCTACAGTTCGAAGGTGACCGAAATTATGTGTACCGCATTCTTCGAGCGCTCAAAAACCGATTCGGTTCGACCGCCGAACTTGGTATTTATGAAATGCAGGGCAGCGGTTTACGGGAGGTGAACAATCCGTCAGAGATTTTGATTTCCAAAAATGATGAAGGTCTGAGCGGCACCGCCATTGCCTCAACAGTTGAGGGCATGCGGCCTTTACTTATAGAAATACAGGCCTTGGTCAGCACCGCAGTCTATGGCACTCCACAACGTTCGGCAACCGGTTATAATGCCAAACGCCTCAATATGTTGTTGGCCGTTCTCGAAAAAAGAGCGGGCTTCAAACTCGGGGCCAAAGACGTTTTCTTGAACATTACCGGAGGCATTTCCGTTGATGATCCCGCCATCGACCTGGCGGTTATTGCGGCCATTCTTTCCAGTAACGAAGATATTCCAATTGAAAAGGGAATTTGTTTTGCGGCCGAGGTTGGATTAGCAGGAGAAATTCGTCCCGTACAACGTGTGGAGCAACGCATTTTGGAAGCCGAAAAACTCGGTTTCACCTCTATATATGTCTCCAAAAGAAATAAAATAGCACTCAAGAATACGAAAATCGAAGTCCATTTGGTCGCTAAAATCGAAGATGTGGTTGAAGGATTGTTCGGTTAGCGCTTGTCCCTCATTATTCTGGCAATGACCAAAATTATAATTACCACTCCTAGAATAACGACAAATTGTCCAAAACCGATTTTTAAAAAGAGCATAATTTTATTTTAGGGCGAAGGGTTAGGTATTTCATTATGAATCGCCTCGATACCTTGCAAAACCGCGTCACTTAATTTTGTATCGATGCTCGCTATATTTTCTTGCAATTGTTTCATACTTGTGGCACCGATAATATTACTCGTCAAAAATGGTCTACTGTTCACAAAGGCCAAGGCCATTTGCGTCATTGAAATATCGTTGTCTTGTGCCAGTTTGTGATATTTCTCCGTAGCCCTGATTGCAGTTTCACTACTATAACGATCGTATTGCGGAAATAAGGTGATTCTTGCGGTTGCCGGTTGCATGCCTCCAAGGTACTTTCCGGTCAGGGTTCCGAATCCTAATGGGGAATAAGCCAACAAGCCTATTTTTTCCCGATGGGAAACCTCTGCATTACCGACCTCGAACAATCGGTTGAGCAGGTTGTATGGGTTCTGGATCGTGGATACCCTTGGCAAACTCGCATGTACTTTACTCTCTTCTAAAAAGCGCATTACCCCCAAGGGGTTTCATTCGAGAGACCCACATGTCGAACTTTCCCTTCGCGTATCAAGTCGCGAAAAGTTTCAAGTATTTGATGGATATTATCTTGCCAATGATCCGAAATATCATGTTCATAGCCTCGTTTTCCAAAGAAATTGGTATTTCGATCCGGCCAATGCAACTGATATAAATCGATATAATCGGTCTGCAGCCGTTCCAAACTCGCATTGACGGCATTGATGATCGACTCACGATTGATTCCCGTTTCACGTATGAACTTCGAAAAACTGGCTTTGCCAATAATCTTGGTAGCCAAGATTACCTTATCGCGATTTCCTGATTTTTTGAACCAAGTCCCAATAATTTTCTCGGTATCGGCATACCGATCCGGATGGGCGGGAACGGGATATAACTCCGCACAATCAAAAAAATTCACTCCCTGATCTAGGGCGTAATCCATTTGCTCATGGCCCTCCGCCTCGGTATTCTGTTTGCCCCAGGTCATGGTACCCAGACAGATTTTACTGACCTCTATATCGGTATGTGGCAGTTTGGTGTATTCCATAGGTTGGCAAGAGACTTTATTTCACGGCAAATTTACAAATATATCAGTCGTATATTTTTCGGGATGGAGAATTAATTTTCAACCTCGACCAAAATCGGACAATGATCACTATGCCTTGCCTCAGATAAGATTACTGAGCGTTTTAATCGGTCTTTCAGCGATTCAGAAACCATTCCGTAATCAAGACGCCAACCCTTATTATTGTTTCTAGCATTGGCACGGTAACTCCACCAAGTATAATTGTGGGGCTCATCATTGAAATGCCGGAAGCTGTCGATAAACCCGCTTTTGATAAAGTTACCGATCCATTCCCGCTCGACGGGCAAAAATCCGGAAACATTCTTAAGCCCAACAGGATTATGGATATCGATGGCCTCGTGACAGATATTATAATCGCCCAGTACGATAAGATTGGGAAGCTCTTTTCGTAATTCATCCGCATATTTCTGAAAATCGGCCATATAGGTGAGCTTATGCTCCAATCTTGCCAAATTGGTTCCAGATGGCAAGTACATGCTCATTACGGAAACATCACCATAATCGGCACGGATATTTCTTCCTTCGAAATCCATGTAATCGATTCCTGTTCCCATTTCAACGTGCTCGGGTTTTTTCCTGGAAAGTATTGCCACGCCACTATATCCTTTTTTTGGGCACTGAACCAATAATTATTGCCATACCCCGCTTCTTCAAAAATGGAGAGATCAAGTTGTTCCTCCATTGCCTTTATTTCCTGCAAACAAACCACATCGGGGTTTACAGCTTGCAACCATTCGATAAAACCTTTGTTCAAGGCTGCGCGGATGCCGTTTACGTTATAGGATACGATCTTCACTTTTTGATATTTTTCCCGAAAATAGGGAGACTTATTTTTAAAGGAATGTCAAGTTGGATTTTAAATTAATAGGATAATCCCTGTCCAAATTTATAAATCGGATTTTCCGAATCATAGGGTACATCCTCCAACTGCTTTTCGACAGCTTCAATGGACGACGGAATCTCGATGGGAAGCTTTCCGGTAGGTTTGAATTTCCCGAAAATCAATTCTAGAATTATCTCATCTTGTGATTCAAAATCGGCAATGACCGCTTTGCTGGCCGCGTTGATTTCAGGTGCGACAGTAGGCCGGGTTATCGTAAATACAGTTACCGTAGGTTTTGAATTGGTGCGCTCCAGTATGTCCTCTTTTTCATCCTCGGGATAGTCCAATCGACCTTGGGGAATCAGTCGCGCCAAGAGTCCACCTCCTTCCGGGGGTGATGACGGTGTCTGTAATTTTTGTACAATCACATCCGCGGCGTCGATGTCGTCAACGATTTGGGGAAACTTTTCGGCCAACCCAGATTGAGTCATTCCGTGGATGTATATTTTCTTATCGGAAGAAAGTGGGAGTATATTTTCGTTCTTCAATAAAACCATTGATTTTCGTTGCGCTTCTTTTCCTTTTTTGACAAATTCGGGATTTCCAACAATACTAGTCTTTTCCAAATCAACAAACGGATTATCAAAAAGACCCAATCTGAACTTGTCCCTCAAGATCCTTCTTATCGAAACATCGATTCGTGATTCGGGAAGCTCGCCATTTTCCGCCAAATCGATAATATGCTCGGTTACATATTCTCCCCCAAAAACGTCGCAGCCTGCATCCAATACTTTTTTCACTCGTTCCTTCTCGGTCAAGTGTTCGGCACCCCAAGCGGAGGCCTCTTTTACTGCCATGTCTGAAATAATGCCCCAATCGGTTGCTACAACACCATCAAATTTTAGAGAATCTCTTAAAAGATCCTGAATCATTTCCTTACTGAAGGCAAAACCTACTTCCTCTTTGACCTGACCCTTGGGTATTCCGTAATATGGCATAATCTGCGCGGTTTTGGCTGCAAAGGCACCCTCAATGAAAGGAATTAGATGATAATCAAACTTATTTCCTGGATAAACCTGACCCTTTCCATTTGAAAAATGCGCGTCCCAACCATCTTCCTGAGGGCCTCCACCCGCAAAATGCTTGGTCTGGCAGGCTATGCTCTTCGTGCCGAGACTGTCTCCTTGGAAACCCAAAATGTAAGCTTTCGCGAGTGCCGCACTCAAATGGGCATCTTCGCCAAAAGTACCGTTTACCCTTGCCCAGCGTGGGTCTGTGGCAATATCGGCCATGGGATGTTGCGCTAGGCGGATTCCCAGAGCCAAATATTCCTGTCGGGCAATATCTCCGAATTCACGTACTAAAATCGTATCGCCAATAGCTCCTAGGCCCAATTGGGAGGGCCATACAGATATCCATTTGGCTTCGGCACTCGCTCCAGGCATGGCCATAGTGCCATGTCTTGGGTCTGAAATTAGAGTTACAGGAATTCCCAAGCGTGTACGTTCTGCCAGTTTCTGTAGATTGTTGTTCCAAGCCGCATAGTTTCTTGCGGACGATCCTCCAAGATTTTGCACATGGTTCATTTTGTGCTTTAGCAATGTGCTGGAAGTACTTTCTGTCATAAAAGAAAAAGGGTCGCCCATTCTGGGGATTTCGAGTAGAGACCCATCTTCTTCCATAGCCAGAAAATGAGCGCACATAAGCCCGGCTTTTTCATCTAGAAGCATTTGGGAAACAAGGTCTTCTACCCTAATTTCCAAAGGAGCTCTTGAATCCTCATAGATATCCAGCTTTCCATTTTTGTTCAGGTCTCGAAAAGTTTTTCCATTCACCGTAATTGTAGGTGTTTCTTCACCTATCAATTTCATGTTGGAAGAGGATTGAATTTTCCATTTAATAAAAAATACCAAATACGTCAGTAGTAATATCACGATCAAACCCCCTAGGATTTTGCCCGTAATTTTTAAGAATTTTTTCATAAGAATTGGTTTAGCCTTGTACAATTTAAAAAATAAAAACGCCATGATACCCGATTTTTGGAATGACATTTGATTTACCCCTTACAACACAAAATTTTTGATAATGAAAAAGTTCATATTTCTTGCCTTGATTTTAACCGGGTATATAATTAATGCCCAGGCCTATCGCGAGCGTTCCTATAATGATCATGAAATTCGTTTCAACATGGGCCGGTTCTTAATGACCACTGCGGTCGAGGGATCCTACGAATATTATTTCACACCGGATACGAGCATCGGGGGAACGGTCTTTTTCAACGGTGATGCTCTTGGAAAAGCAGGAAACTTCGGTATTGGTCCCAATCTTCGTGCCTATTTTGGATACCGCCCCAAAAGTGGGATGTTTGCCGAAGCATTCGGACTTTACTACACAGGACAAAATAATCTTGACAATAATTTAGGGATCCGTGATTACGATTATAGCACGACTGCTATCGGCCTAGGACTGGGCAGAAAATGGTCAACTTTCGGCGAGAAACTTACCTTTGAAATGTCTGCCGGTCTGGGTCGAAATATCAATCCAAAAGAATTTCAAAAAACCTTTATGTTCCGCGGTGGGGTTTCCTTAGGGTTCCGATTTTAAACCTTATTTTTGCTGCCTTACTCAAAGGCATGAAAGCATTTTTTCTTTTACTTTTTTTATCTGGAACGATTGCCGTTCTCGCACAAGATCCTGTTCAGAACGATACTGTCACGCAATTGGACGAAGTGATTTTGTTGGATGCCCTAAAAAAGAAAAATGCCACAGGTCTAGTGCCCTCCGAAGTCATTTCGGCCAAAGTCTTTCAGAATTATAGCCCGGTTTCGGCGGTTTCGGCTATCAATCAAATTCCGGGAGTCTACGTTTTTTCCGGAGCTCTGAATACCAATCGCATCACGGTTCGAGGCATTGGGGCGCGAACGCTTTTTGGAACCAATAAGTTAAGGATGTACTACAACGACATCCCTATAACGAACGGAGCAGGGTCTTCCGAAATCGAAGCTTTTGATTTAGAGAATTTGAGTCAAATAGAAGTTATCAAAGGGCCAAAAGGAACAGTTTTTGGATCGAATCTAGGTGGAGCGATTATCCTTAATCCAAAGGAAGCTTTGGGCGTTTCCACCAACTTTTCGAACAACTTCACGGTCGGTACTTTCGGTTTGCTAAAAAACAATCTTTCCTTCAATCATTTTGATGGAAAATTGCGTGTAGGTCTGCAATATGGGCATACCGAAACCGATGGGTACCGTCAGAATAGCAACTTTGAGCGTGACGGATTTTTACTTAATACCTCCTACCGAATTAATGCAAAGAACAAAATCAGTGTATTGGTCAATCATATAGATTATACCGCTCAGATTCCTAGTTCCTTGGGGGCAACCGCTTTTGCTGAGGATCCCAGTCAAGCGACATTTACATGGCGGGTTTCAAAAGGTTTCGAAACCAATAATTATTCTTTGGTGGGATTGAATTTCAATCACACTTTCGGTAATAAGTTTGAAAACTCTACCAGTATTTTTTATTCCTACCTAGACCATTATGAAGCAAGACCTTTCGGGATTTTGGATGAATATACCAATGGATACGGACTAAGAACTCGCTTCTCTGGAAACTTTGGATTTTCGGATTCCAATGCGAATTACACCTTCGGTGCAGAACTCTATAAGGATGAATATACCTGGGACGAATTCGAAAATCTATATCAGGAAAATAATGGCAACGGAAGTCTTCAAGGTGACAAATTCGCCGAAAACAAAGAATTTCGCAACCAGTGGAACGCCTTTGGAACACTATTGCTTCCAATTACAGAAAAATTCTACGCTCAAGCTGGGCTTAATATCAACAAAACGCAATACGACTATCGTGATAATTTCAACACCGCAACCGATAACAAAAGTGCCGATAGAAATTTTAAGGCGATTGTTTTACCAAGCCTGAACCTTAACTACGCGTTTTCCGAAAATGAACAAATCTATTTTAATGTAAGTCGCGGATTTTCGAACCCGACCTTGGAAGAAACTTTGACTCCCGATGGGGTTATCAATCCTGATATTGCACAAGAAACCGGTACGAATTACGAATTGGGGACCATCCTCTATTTGGATGAAAGAAGATTCAACATCAATCTGGCCGTCTACCAAATGAACATTGAAAACTTACTGGTAGCTGAACGCGTGGGCGATGACCAATTCGTAGGGAGAAATGCCGGCAAAACAAGACACCTTGGATTGGAAATCGGGTTGAGTTATATATGGAATATATCCACCAAAGTACAACTAAGCCCTTTCGTAAATTACACCTTGACCGGCCATAGTTTTTTAGAATTTATTGACGGTGGAGAAGACTTTTCAGGAAAGGAACTCACAGGGGTGCCCAAGCAACGCAGAACTTCAGGTATTCAGTTACAGCTCTTCGAAGATTTCTATTGGAACACCACCCATCAACATGTTAGTGAAATTCCGCTTACTGATGCCAATACCTTGTATAGCGACCCTTTTACCGTTTTTACCACCCGAATGGGGTATCGGTATAAGTTCTCAGAACACTTCACGATTGATTATAACCTTGGCGTCAACAATCTGTTTAATAAGGTTTATGCTCAATCGGTGCTTATCAACACCTCTGGTTTTGGTGGTAACGAACCTCGTTACTTTTACCCAGGGGACGAACGGAATTTTTATATGAGTATGCGGTTCGGCTATCAGTTTTGATTACCCCATCTTCATCAACCAAGTCTTCATATCCACTTCTTTGTGAATAATCCCTCTTAATTCAGAAATAGCGACACGCTGCTGCTCCATGGTATCGCGATGGCGAATCGTTACCGTTTGGTCTTCCAAAGTTTGATGATCTACTGTTATACAGAAGGGCGTTCCGTTGGCATCTTGTCTTCGGTAACGGCGGCCTACGGCATCCTTTTCATCGTAGAGCACGTTAAAATCCCATTTCAGTTCGTTGATGATTTCTTTAGCCAATTCCGGCAATCCATCTTTTTTTACTAGAGGAAAAACCGCTGCCTTCGTCGGAGCGAGCACAGCAGGCAGTTTCAATACCGTTCTAAAAGCTCCATTTTCGAGTTCTTCTTCCCGCAACGAATTCGAAAAAACCGTCAAGAACATTCGGTCAAGCCCAATGGAGGTTTCTAGCACATAAGGTACATAACTCTCATGGGTCTCATGATCGAAATATTGTAACTTTTTGCCACTATATTCTTCATGTTGCGAAAGGTCGAAATCGGTTCGGGAATGAATTCCTTCCAATTCTTTGAATCCAAAAGGAAAACGAAATTCGATATCGGAGGCGGCATCGGCGTAATGTGCCAATTTCTCGTGGTCATGAAAACGGTAATTGTCTTCTCCCATTCCAAGGGAAAGATGCCATTTCATTCGGGCTTCCTTCCAGTATTCGTACCATTCTTTTTGTGTACCGGGTTGAATGAAAAATTGCATTTCCATCTGTTCGAATTCACGCATACGAAAAATGAACTGTCGAGCGACTATCTCATTACGGAACGCTTTACCAGTTTGGGCAATCCCGAAGGGAATCTTCAAACGACTGGTCTTCTGAACATTAAGAAAATTTACGAAAATACCTTGTGCCGTTTCGGGTCTCAAAAACAAATCCATCGCATTTTCGGCTGAGGCGCCCAACTTTGTGCCGAACATAAGGTTGAACTGCTTGACGTCCGTCCAATTTTTGGAGCCGGACATGGGGCAGGCGATTTCCAATTCTTCAATGAGTTTTTTGACATCGGCCAAATCTTCTTTTTCCAGAGATTTGCCCAATCGCTGAAGAATGGCCTTCCCCTCCTTTTGGTATTCGACCACACGTGGGTTGGTTTCCAAAAACTGTTTTTTATCAAAGGCATCACCGAACCGTTTTGCCGCTTTTGCCACTTCCTTTTCGATTTTGGCATCTATTTTAGCGACATAGTCCTCTACTAATACATCGGCGCGATATCTTTTTTTGGAATCCTTATTATCGATTAGGGGGTCATTAAAAGCATCTACATGGCCCGAAGCTTTCCAGATAGTGGGATGCATGAATATTGCCGCGTCAATGCCGACAATATTATCATTGAGCTGCACCATGGCCTGCCACCAATATTCTCGTATATTTTTTTGAGTTCCGCACCGTTTTGGCCGTAGTCATAAACAGCGCTTAATCCGTCATAGATTTCACTAGATTGAAATACATAGCCGTATTCCTTCGCATGTGAAATCACTTTCTTGAAATCGTCATCTTGCTTTGCCATTCGGCAAAAATAGAATATTACATCAAAAAGTATTCATTTATTTTAAATCAAATTCTGTACTGGAAAGTAACCGCTCATTTTCGAAAATATTCAAGGCATAGGTTCCTGAGCTTAATGAACCTGCAGGCAATGTAATAAAATCACATGTTTCCATATCTTGTCCGGTCGTCAAAATCTCAACGCGCTTACTATAGACATTACCATTTACTGAAATGGTGTTTGCATTGTCTTCGATAATTTTTCTGTCAGGGTCTAAAAATTGGAAATAAATAACCCGTTGTTCGTTCGCAACCGTAGGGTCGGCGACAATAGTAACACAGCCTCTTAATTTCTCAATAATCGAGGCCTTGTTGGTTATGATAGGTCTATCGCCCCGAAGTCTCATACCATTGGCGAGAGGAGCACTGATCTGTAAATAGGTCTTGGTCTTGAGCTCTTTGTCGATTTCTTTTCTTAGTTCACGTTGCAATGCCTCGTTCTCGGCTATACTTTGATTCTTGAGCCTAAGTTCTTCAACTTTTTTTCTGGTCTCTTCATACTTTTCGGTAAGTACAAGATTGTTGTATTTCAAGAAATTGTTCTTCAATTTCAAACTATCGTTCTTGGCTTCCAGCCTTCTTAACTCACCTTTATATTCCCGAAGTTTTTCAATAGTGAAGGATAATTTACCAACGGAATCCAATAATTCTTGCACACGATAACGCGAACTTTGTAATTCTATCTCGTTCACTTCATTGAGCGCTGAAAGCCTATCGACATCGCCTTTCATCAGCGTAAGGTCTTTTACCAATAGTTCTTTCTCTTGCTCCAAAAAGTTGATTTGAGTCTGACTTTGGGCATAGCTGTAATAAAAGGCGATCAAAATACCGATTATCACTGCTACCAAGGCAGCAAGGATTACTTTGTAGTTGAATTTGTTATCTTGACCATCCATTGGAACAAGCGGGCTTTTGTAGGTTAATATTGTTATAAGATTCGATGCACTCTAAACTTTCAAATATACTAAATGATATAAACACCGTACTACTACCCAGGGTGTGTTTTGGATGTAATGCTCATTTAAATAGAGGAGAGTACCTTATCTGTACCGTTTGTCGGAACGATTTGCCACTCACCGAGTACACCTTTAACGAAGAAAATGCAGTAGACCGTACTTTTTATGGTCGAATTAACATAAAAAAGGCCTCTTCTTTCCTGTTTTTCGCTGAAAATGGGGTCGTAAAAAACCTCTTGCACAACTTAAAATATAAAGACCAACAGGAAATCGGCACTTTTTTAGGTGATTGGTACGGTCAGGTTCTGAAAGAAGACCCTGGTCTTAACGAGATAGATTTCATAGTTCCTGTACCCTTGCACCACAAAAAGTTAAGAAAAAGGGGTACAACCAAGTTACAAAATTCGGGCAGCGATTGGCATACCATTTACAAGCGGAATTTCTCGAAAATATACTCATTAAGACCGCAAATACGAAGACCCAGACCAAAAAAGGAAGAATCAGCCGTTGGCAAGGTCGTTCGGAGCTTTTTGAGGTAACGAATACCAATATACTCAAGCATAAAAAAGTACTACTGATCGACGATGTAATAACTACGGGAGCAACTATAGAAATGTGTTCAAGTGCCTTACAAAAAGCTGAAGGCATAAGAATTTATGTTGCCAGTATGGCCTTTGTCCCCCTTACCAAATTATAAACAAAAGCGAACTGTTTCTGAGGCTTTAAAATTACCAAAATACTTGTCTAGATATGCTTCTTAAAGGTTATTCTTAACGTTTTTTGGGTATTCTACGCCATTTGAATTTGTAAATATGTCGTTACTTTGCCGTTCATATAGGTTTTCTATGTTGCGACGTTTTTTTGCCTCCTTTTTTCTCATTTTTATCGTACTCGCCCTCTATCAATGCGGTAGAAGGGGCACCCCCACTGGAGGACCCAAAGACGTTGACCCACCACAGTTGGTCAAGACCGATCCAGAAAATATGAGTATTAATTTTGATGCAAATAAAATACGCCTCTACTTCGACGAATATATAAAATTGGAGGACGTCCAAAATCAACTGATTGTATCTCCACCTTTAAAATATCAACCCGAAGTAAGTCCACAAGGGGGGCCAGTAAATTTGTAGAAATTAAGATCAAGGATACTTTAAAGCCTAATACGACCTATACCTTTAATTTTGGACAAAGTATAGTCGACAACAACGAAAGCAACCCTGCCAGTTTTTTGAGCTACGTTTTTTCGACAGGAGATTATATCGATTCTTTGACAGTTTCAGGGGTGGTGAAAGATGCCTTTAACAAAAAAGCGGATGAATTCATTAGTGTGATGTTATACGAAATTGATAGTACTTATAACGATTCTACGCTATATCTAAGGCCTCCGAACTATATTACCAATACACTTGACAGCACGGTCATTTTTACACTGAAAAATCTTAAAGAAGGCCGCTATAAAATGTTCGCCATAAAGGATGAGGCCAAAAACAATATTTTTGATCAAAATGCGGATAAAATCGCATTCATTTCGGATACGATTTCGCTGCCTACGGATTCAACCTATTTACTTAACCTTTTTAAGGAAATACCCGATTACAAGATTTCAGTACCTTCTTTCGTTTCTCGCAACAAAATTATTTTCGGCTATTATGGGGAGGGAAGGGATATCACAATAGAGCCCCTCACCCAATTGCCGATACTGTTAAGACCAGGGTCTTAAAAGAGCGTGATAAAGACACCCTCAATTTTTGGTTTACGCCTTTCGAAGTCGATTCCATACTGTTTACAGTGACCCATGACCGTCTAAAGCTCATCGATACCTTTACCGTAAAAAGCCGCAAAGTAGGCATCGATTCTTTGACCTTAAAGTCCAACCAACAAGGATCCTTGTCATTGTACGACCCATTTTATATCGAGGCGACCACCCCAATTGTAGCAATTGATTCAAGTCAATTCAGCATGATGGACAAAGACTCGGTACCCATTGTTGACTTTACTTTGAAGCTCGATTCGTTGGAGAACAAGATTCAGGTCGATTTTAAAAGGGAAGCAGATCAGACTTATAAAATTAACATACTACCTGACGCCATTACCGATTTTTTTGGGGAAACGAACGATACCCTCAACTATTCATTATCCACAAAAAGTCTTACGGACTTTGGAAACCTACGTCTGCAACTTGATGGGGCAGTGCAGTATCCGATAATTGTGCAATTGACCGACGAAAAAGGGCAAACCAAACGTGAAATTGCTGCAGAGACCGCCCAAGAATTCGTATTCAACACCTTAGAGCCAACAACGTATATGATTCGGGTCATCTTTGACTCCAATGGCAACCAAAAATGGGATACCGGAAATTATCTTAAAAAAATACAGCCCGAACGGGTCAGCTACTATCCTGATGTTATAGAAATGAGGGCAAATTGGGAGTTTCCAGTAACTTTTACACTTCTAGAGTAAATTTGTCCCTGTCTTCCAAGAATCTTAGTTTTTGTCGTGTCGATTCTATATGTTCTTTGCGTAATATTGCAAATAAAATTTCATCTTTTTCAGAATAGACAATCTGGTCGCCCAAACAATCGTAAACGGCCGAATGTCCTGAATATTCATATCCGCTCTCGTCTGTTCCAATTCTATTGACACCGATGCAATAGGTCATATTTTCAATGGCACGGGCCTTCAAAAGTGTATCCCAAGCCTTGATTCTAGGTTTGGGCCAATTGGCAACGTACATCAAAATATCATAAGCCTCGGTATTTCGGGCCCAGACCGGAAAGCGCAGATCATAACATATCATCGGACAAATCTTAAATCCTTTATAATCAACAATTAACCTTTTCCTTCCGGCTTGATAGACTTTATCCTCTCCTGCAAGCGTAAAGGTGTGCCTTTTATCATATTGCTCTATTTTTCCTTCAGGATGAACAAAAAACAAGCGATTGGTATATGTTCCTTTTTCAAAAATGGGATGCTTCCGACTATAGCGGCATTCTTTTTTTGCCTCTTCAGCCATCCAGTCTTTTGTTATTTGCCCTTCTGAGATCTCGATATTTTTAGGTGACATGGTAAACCCTGTAGTAAACATTTCTGGCAACACGATGACATCTATATTTGAAGGAATCTCCTCAATTTTCTTTGAAAAGTAGGTTCTGTTTTCTTCTGGGCTTTCCCAAACGAGTGAAGATTGTATCAATGCTATTGTAAGTTCTATATTTTTCATGAAGTGTTATCGATTAAAATAAATAGCTTTTTTGCAATTATTGCGGAGTTCAAAAGAGGTCTCGCCCGCTATCATAATAATGGTCTTTGCACTTAAAATCCAATTCTGATATGTTCTTATTTAACTTAAATATACTTGCCAGCCTGATTATATGTTAAAATAGCATATAAATAGGAAAATACACTTGTAGTACGAACTGGCATAAAAGTAGAACTTTGTACCGTAAAGTTAAACCTACTTAAAACATTAAATATGGATATCACTCCAATCATCGGCAACATTGCCGCAGCATTGACTACGATAAGTTTTCTTCCACAGGCCATAAAGACCATAAAAACAAAGGATACGGGCGGACTCTCGTTCCCCATGTATTTTATGTTCGTAACAGGCGTCTCTTTATGGCTCATTTATGGTATGATGAACAACCAAATGCCAATTATCATCGGCAATTTAGTCACTTTGGTGCTTGCAGGAATCATTTTTGGTTTTATGCTCAAAGATATTTTTAGGAAGAAATCGAAAAATCGGTCGGCATTTTTAGGTTGAAGCGAACCTAGTACCTACTAATATTTCCCCAACAGATCTATCATATCGGGCGAACCCTGTATTTTGGCATGGTCAAGAGCAGTATTTCCTCGACTATCTTTCAACGCGGTATCGGCGCTGTTCTCGAGTAATAATTTAGCTATGTCCAATCGACCAAAAGTTGCTGCGTAAATCAAGCAGGTTGCCCCCATGGCATTCCGTTCGTTTACATTGGCTTCTTTTTCTATAAGTTTTTGGGCGAGATCGGTATAACCTTTAAAACAGACGCCCATCAGCGCCGTATTGCCAGAAGCATCCTTTGCATCGATTTTGGCACGTTTTTCCAATAAAAAATCTACGATCTCGGGTTCGTCATAATAGGTTGCCATAATCAGTGGCGTTGATCCGCGCTGGTCTTTGCTATCAAGCAGCACAGGGTTCTTTTCCAACATGGCCCGTACTTCATTGAAGTTGCCGTTACGTATCTCATTAAAAAATGTTTCGTTCATGGTCGCTGTGCTTTTATAATACTGAAATTCAATCCGTTCATATAAATGTATAAAAAAAACTACCACATCTAAGCTATGATGTGGTAGCCAATATACTTAATTCTCTTTTTCATTTGTTGGGACTATCGTATGCGGCGAGCACTAGGCCAAGCACATTTCAACAATCCTCAAATCAATTCAAATCAAAACGATCCAGATTCATCACCTTTGTCCATGCGGCTACAAAATCTTTGATGAACTTTTTACCCGAATCGGCACAAGCATAGACTTCAGCATAGGCACGAAGTTCTGTGTTCGATCCGAATATAAGATCTGCACGAGTACCTGTCCATTTGATATTGCCCGACATCCGGTCACGGCCTGCAAAAACGGTTTCGTCATCAGAGGTATCTTCCCATTTGATACTTAAATCAAGAAGGTTCACGAAAAAATCGTTGGTCAATACTTCACGGCGATCGGTAAACACACCATGTCTAGACTTGTCAAAGTTCGTATCAAGAACTCGCATACCACCGATCAAAACGGTCATTTCAGGAGCCGTAAGTTTCATCAACTGCGCCCTGTCTACCAACATGGCTTCGGCTGACGATTTGTAATCGGGATTTTTATAATTCCTAAATCCATCAGCCTTTGGTTCAAGGGCCATAAACGATTCGACATCGGTCTGCTCTTTTGAGGCATCGCTACGGCCGGCAGTGAATGGTACCGTTATTTCGTGACCGGCATTTCTTGCCGCTTCTTCGATACCTGCGTTTCCTCCAAGAACGATTAAATCGGCCAATGAAACCTTTTTGTTTCCAGATTGCGCTACGTTGAATTCATTTTGGATTCCCTCTAAAACCTCCAGCACTTTTGAAAGCTCGACAGGATTATTTACTTCCCAATTTTTCTGTGGTGCCAAACGAATACGGGCCCCGTTAGCTCCACCTCTTTTGTCCGAATCACGATATGTCGATGCAGATGCCCAAGCCGTGGTCACCAGTTGCGAGATGGATAATCCTGAGGCCAAAAGTCGCCTCTTCAACTCGGCAATATCGGCATCGTTGACCAATTCATGGTCGACCGCTGGCACGGGATCTTGCCATATCAACTCTTCCTTAGGTACTTCCGGTCCTAAATAGCGACTGACCGGACCCATATCCCGATGTGTTAATTTAAACCAAGCACGTGCAAAGGCGTCTTCGAATTCCTTCGGGTTCGCTTGAAAACGCTTTGATATTTCAAGGTATTTCGGATCCATTTTCATGGCCATATCAGCATCGGTCATCATCAATTCTTGAGTCTGAGTAGGGTCACCAGCGCGAGGCGCGCGTCTAGCGGCGGATTCGGCGGTTGGTTTCCATTGGTTCGCTCCGGCGGGGCTTTTCGTCAATTCCCATTCATAGCCTAAGAGCACATCAAAGTAATCATGATCCCATTTTGTTGGGTTGGGTGTCCAAGGGCCTTCGATTCCGCTGGTAATGGCATCGTCAAGCACGCCTGTTTTATATGAGTTTTTCCATCCCATACTCATATCGGCAATTCCGGCACCCGCGGGTTCTGGACCAACATACTCATCAGGGTTCGCGGCACCGTGGGCTTTTCCAAAAGTGTGCCCCCCTCCAGTAAGTGCTACTGTTTCCTCATCGTTCATGGCCATACGCCCAAAAGTCTCACGAATCAATTTTGCGGTTCCTAATGGATTAGGATTACCATTTGGCCCTTCTGGGTTTACATAAATGAGACCCATATGTGAAGCTCCTAAATTTGCCTCCAATTCGTATTCCCCTTCAGAAAAACGTTCTTCATTGCCCATCCATTCAGTCTCGGAACCCCAATAGATATCTTCTTCGGGTTGCCAAATATCTTCACGTCCACCGGCAAAACCAAAAGTCTTGAACCCCATAGATTCCAACGCGCAGTTCCCTGTCAAAATCATCAAATCGGCCCAAGAAAGTTTCTTACCATATTTCTTTTTTATCGGCCATAAAAGCAATCGTGCCTTATCTAAGTTGCCGTTGTCGGGCCAGCTGTTCAAAGGTGCAAAACGTTGCGATCCCGAACCTGAACCACCACGACCATCACCAATACGATACGTACCGGCGCTATGCCAAGCCATACGAATCATAAATGGACCGTAGTGTCCGTAATCGGCTGGCCACCAATCTTGAGAAGTTGTCAACGCTTCTATGATGTCTTTCTTTACTTCGGCCAAATCCAAAGAACTGAATTCAGTGGCGTAGTTGAAATCCCCATCCATCGGGTTGGTCAACTCTGAATTTTGACGTAATACATTCAATCGCAACTGGTTCGGCCACCAATCTTGATTCGTGGTTCCACCACCTGCTGTTTGCTTTAATGTCCCCCCTAAATAAGGGCATTTACTGGAATCGTTAATCTCCCATGCCTGTCCATGGGAATTGTTCTCGTTGTTCTCCATTTTAATATTATTTATAAGCTTTGCGAAGTTGCACTAAGCGGTTAGATTCTATCCTTTAAAAATACAAAAAACATAGGGCAGCTCATAGCCATTCTATATTAAAATATTATCAAATAATAAATATTTCCTATTTGAATGATGATTAATCTCAAAGAAACAAAATCATACAAAAGTAACTTGTTACCTTACAATTTTTAAGTAATTTCTTACGTTATAGAAATTATTGTAGTTTTACAATCTAAAACCAACCAAATATTTTGGAAACCTTATCCATCAATTTTCTGATTAAAGATTCTCCCACGGCGGTGGCCATCATCGACAATGACATGTGTTTTATGAGTCATTCACGTATTTGGCTTTCAGAGCTTTGCAAAACGAGTAAAAATATCATAGGAAAATCATACTATGAGGTTCTTCCCGAAACCCCTACAGATTTAAGAACAATTTTACGAGAATGCCTTCAGGGAAAAACCAACATCAACAAAGGCCATAAATTTATCCATCCGAATGGCAGGATACAGTGGTTAAAATGGAAAATAAATCCATGGAAGTACGAGGATGGAACTACTGGCGGTATTATCATAATCTTAGAAGATATAACCGAACAAAAGCGGGACGAAGAACTTTTGTTGAAGGCAGAAAGCGTTGCCAGAATCGGTGGTTGGGAAGTCGACCTAGCGACCAGTAAAGTATATTGGACAAGTATTACCAAAGAAATACATGAAGTGCCTGAAGATTACGTTCCCAATCTAGAAGAAGGCATTAATTTCTATAAGGCCGGAGAACATCGTGAAAATATCACCAAGTTAGTCAGCGAGGCCATCAGCGATGGCACCCCTTGGGATATTGAATTGATTATTGTCACCGCTAAAGGAAAGGAACTTTGGGTCAGGGCCATGGGCGATACCGAGGTCGTTGGCGGTACCTGCGTCAGGATTTTTGGCACCTTTCAAGATATCGACGAAAAGAAAAGGGCCGAACTCAAGTATCAAGAAGTCACCACACGACTTAAAATTGCCACCGAAGCAGCCAATGTTGGCGTTTGGGACTACAACATTGAGGAAAACAAACTAGTCTGGGACGAAAACATGTACCGACTCTATGGAATTAACAAAGATGACTTTATTGGCGAATACGAGGCATGGCAGGCAGGCTTGCATCCCGATGATAAAAGACGAGGAGAGCAAGAAGTGGCAATGGCAGTTTCAGGTGAAAAAGAGTTCAATACCGAATTCAGGGTCATTTGGCCCAGCGGAGAAATCAGGCATATAAGGGCTATAGCAGTAACGCAACGAAATACCGATGGCGAAGCCATCAAAATGATCGGCACGAATTGGGATATCACCGAATTAAAGAACACCCAACTACAACTCATAAAAACCGAGGAGTCTTTGCAAGGCACCTTTGAAAATTCATCCATTGGTATGGCACTGGTCGGATTGGACGGCAAGTGGGCCAAAGTAAACGAAAGTCTTTGCAATAGTGTTGGATATACCGAAGACGAGATCCTAAAATTGACATTTCAAGATATAACGCACCCTGATGACCTTGCAAAAGATCTCGCTTTATTGAAAGAACTTATTGATGGAAAACGAGAGAGCTACCAAATCGAAAAACGATACCATCATAAAAATGGACATATAGTATATGTTTTATTGACAGTTACCGCCGTTAAAAACATAAACGGTGAGATATCACATTTCATTTCCCAGATTGTTGATATAACCTCACGCATAGAGGCCGAAAAAAATTAAAAGGTCTCTTAGACGTTACCAGCGAGCAGAATAATAGCCTGATGAATTTCGCACATATCGTTTCTCATAATCTTAGATCTCATTCGAGCAATCTCTCAATGCTCTCCGGTTTTTTGGCACAAGAGAAAAAAGAAAAAGAGCGAAAAAACCTAGTGCAAATGTTACAAGAAGCCTCGGGTAGCTTGAATGAAACCGTGATGCATCTAAACGAAGTAGTGCAGGTAAAGGCCCATGCTCTGGAAAAAATGAAGGCCGTCAATCTGTATGATTGTTTGAAGGCAGTCGAAAAGAATATTAGTGTTTTATTGAAGGAAAAAGAAGCTAAGTGTATTATTAGTGTTCCAAGAAAGCAAAATATTAAAGCAATTCCGGCCTACTTGGATAGTGTTTTTCTTAACCTCTTTACCAATAGTCTTAAATATAGTTTTCCCAGCAGGAAGCCGGTTATTGAAATAACATCCGAAGAAAAAGGCGATAAGGTTGTGGTCAAGTTCAAGGACAACGGCCTTGGTATCGATTTGGATAGACATGGGGAAAATCTATTCGGCATGTACAAAACGTTTCATCGCCATAAAGACGCCAAGGGTATCGGACTTTTCATTACGAAAAATCAAATAGAAGCGATGAATGGAAATATTTCTGTCGAAAGTACTGTGGATGTCGGAACCACCTTTACACTAGTTTTTGATATCAATTAATAACTCTGAAAATGAAAAAATTAAACAGCACCTGTATAATAGATGACGATCCCATTTTCATTTATGGAACCAAACGAATCATGAACGAGATCGATTTTAGCGAGAATATATTGGTCTACAACAACGGGCAAGATGCTCTAGATGGTCTTATGGCCCTAACAGCGGAAGGTAAAGACTTGCCTTCGGTAATATTTTTAGACCTCAACATGCCCATCATGAACGGTTGGGAGTTTCTAGAAGATTATGTAAAAATACCCAATCCAAATCGGGAGAAGGTCATTATATATATACTAAGCTCCTCGGTCGACCCAAGAGATCTTGAACGAATCAAACACTACAAAGTGGTCAATAATTATATTCTAAAGCCGATTTCGCCGAAGGACCTAAAGCGTGTTCTCGAGCAGGTGGTATAGCCCAATTATCTTATTTAAGAATTTCAATTTCTGATACCGGGCGTAAAGTCATCGGGGGCTTCTAGGGGTCTATCAATGGTCCATTCGTCAGACGTGTAGTTTGAATTACCTGCTAAAATATTCAAGTTTCGGAGTGCACGGCCATTTTCAAATTCGTGGTTTGTGCCAGTACCATCCTCTCCGATGACCCCAAAAACATCAATTACGGTCCCGAACGGGTCAACCAATTCGAAATTATCATCGCCATTTGAATCTGCAGGACTATTTGTGCCAACGACTAAATCGGGCACAAAATCATATACTTTTTCAAATTCTTCCGCATTGGGCGAAATAACCAAAGTTCCATTGGCCGTAATAGCATAACCTGAAAAATCAATGGTCGAACTTATTTCGGTATTATTATTGGTGTAGCGATGTAGCTTCCATCCTTTAAGGGATAACACATCTGAATTCGAATTGAACAATTCTACGAAGCGGGCACCAGGATTATTTTCCGGATCGGCAAGTTCCGAAATGAAAATGTTGGTCGACGTGAACTCATCGACCAGATCTTCACATCGTTCTTGGGTAAAATCAATATCAGCCAAACTTCGTACTGCCAAAAAATAATTATCATTTTCCCTGAGCAACACCCCGGTTACCGTTCCATTACCTTCGGGCAAAAATTCCTTTTGAAAATCGGAAAACCCGCTATTTAGCAACAAGATTTCATTGTCATTACAGTCGGTCAGAGTACGTTCGGTTTCTTCGTTTTCCAAAGCAAATGTTTCTCCCAATTCCTCATCGATAATTTCAAGGGAATTGAATTGAACCAAGGTATTGGTCAAATCTTCTCTAAGGTCAAGTATAGAGATTTCAGCAGGCTGAAGGGAAACACCCGATTCACAGGAAACAAAGATATGTTGGTCGACTACTGAGGCGGGCAATCTTCCCACTGATACATTTCCAAAAGAGGTAAAAGTGGCGCCAAGCTTAAAAACACCTCTACTTCTGCCAAGATACAATCCTTTCAATTTAATATATATTTTGCTTCCTAGCGGATAAAATAAGTGTGAATCGCGCTTATCGATTTCAATCTGAAACCCTTCTATCGGATTTACTTTTTTATCCTGAATATGCAATACACTAAAAAAATTACCAGCTTCATCGGAAGAAACGACATATCCTTCAATAATCAAATCCTCTTGTATTTGCAGCGTTTGATCTACATAAAGATTTTTGATTTCCGAATATGTAGCATTCGCCGTAAGGGCTTCGGTACAATTACTTTCGGGCGCATCGAAGTTTTTGTCTTTGACGCAGGAGAACTGCATTAAAACCAAGATTATCGCGGTTACAAAATTTATTTTTCTATTCATTTCAAGTGCTCCTTTTCAAAAACTAAACGCCATATTTAAGAAGTACGTCCTTCCATAGCCGTACCAATACTTTGGTGCGAATGAAGGCGTGCCGCTCAGATTGTCTTGTTGCAATTGACCAAAATTTCCGTTTCTGCTCTGTTCGTATCCTCCCGTTCTAAATGTCGTATCGAATACATTGTTGATGCTAGCGAAAATGCTGATATATTTTCCTTTCTTAAGCCATGATTTTCCTCCGACAAGATTCAATAGATAAAAATTGTCCAAAGGTTTTTGTATCAGTAACTGATTGACATTCTCATCGGTAGCTTCCGGAAAATTTCGACCTGTTTCCGGGTCAATAAAAAAACTTTGGGTTCGGGTTATGGTCGAAATATTGGTATAATTATTTCCCAAATAGTTTGACGTTGCGGCCACCCACCAGTATTTTGGGTCACGGTACTCGATACCAAACGCAAGTGCTTTTTGAGGGCCCTGGGTAAGTTTGTAACCCTTGATGTTCGACACTCCCAAATCTATAAAACCATCAAGATTTATTAGGTCTTCTTCCGCTCCAGCAGTATCGAAATTGATGTTTACGTTGGGGTTGCTGGCATATTCATATTTTCCAACGGCGGCAACGGCGGTCAGTTTTACCGAAGATGAGATTTGATATTCGAGACCGAGTTCAACACCCTTATGAAGTTTATCCAAATCGGTCAATACTTCTTGCACAAAATCAGAGCCCACCCCTGCATCGACAAAAAAGAAGTTTATGTCTATCGTGTTTTGAAATCGGGTATAAAAGGTGGTAAATCGACCTGTCAGTTTTGCCAAGCGCATAAAATAATTTAAATCTACTGTTGACTGCGTTTCACTTTGAATTCCTCGTACAATCTGATTGTTCTCCCTTGAATTGATGAAAACATTCTGTAAAACGGGCGGGCGGGTCTGATAGCTTCCATGTGCGGTCAACCAATGCCTTCCCGTCAATTTATAAGTAAATCCACTTTTTGCGCCGAAATTGGAAAATTTCACAACGGAACTCTTTCCCAAGGAATTATCAGGAAAGCGTTCGTTTGCAAAAAGTCCGTTGCGTTGATAGTTCGTGCAGGAATACCTTCCGGCGAAAAAGGCATTCCATGTATTCCGGTTGTATCGCAGTTGCGCAAAACCATCGAATTGGGATGCATCCATTTCATAATGGTAATTGAAAATGTCATCTTCATTTTTCTGTTGCTCGCCGTTTGTGTCATTTAGGGTATTTGAAAATGGATCTACATCCAAATGGTAATCTGCTCCCAACAAATCGTTGATACGGGCAAAGTTCTCAGAGGTCAGTTTCTTATAGGCCAATCCGAAATCGATTTGGAAGCGGTCGGTCAACGTGAAATTTCCAAGTGAATTAAATGTCAATTGAGTATCATCCGCGGTATCGTCATATAAAATATAAGCCGCTTGCTCTCGATTGTTAGATGCATAAATTTGTCCCCAGTCCGTTTGTGGATCTTCCAAAAAACCTTCTTTGGCCAAATTGGCACTGGCGAAATTGGCGCCGATGGGGCTATTGATATAGAAGCTTGGTAGATACCGATAATAGGTCGGGTCAGGGTTGGGCGCATTGTAATATCCTAATCGGCTTCGCGCATGGGTTCCGAATTGATATACAATACCCGTATTCAAGTTGAACTTATCTGACTCGTAAAAATGGTTCAGCATCAACATAGGCTCCACAATTTTACGTTCCCGGGCGTTTCTAATTTTCCCATCTTGCAAGCCCCAATAGGGATTATACTTTTTACCCGCCAACTCGAAAACTTCTTCTGTAATAGCCAAGGAACGGCCACGACGATTGCTGGCGAAAATTCCTGTGAGGGTAACAGCATGTTGCTCGTTCAACCGATATTCCAAAGCTCCGAAAAGTGAAAAGGCATCATATAAAGTACCATCGATATAGCCTTGTCTCGCCCATCTTCGTGAGCCCGAGACCGAATAGGCTAGGCCATTTTCCTTTACCCCCGAAGTATAAGTAGCCATTAATCGACCTGCATAGGTACGGTTCGATGCTGAGGAAGACAATCGCGTACCCGGCCGCAAGCCCGAAGGTCGCATATCGATATTCGTATTGCCTAAGATTCCGCCGAAGGTGAAATCGGAAGCCTCCAAACCGTTAGTGAACTGTTGGTTTCTGGTTACGTCGTTTAGGCCTCCCCAATTGTTCCATTGCGGTCGGCCGTCAAAAAACTTGTTCATGGGTACGCCGTTGATCAATACTTTTCCATTTTGGGAATCGTATCCTCGAACACGAAAAAAGGCTTGGCCGAAATCAAAAGCGGCACGGCTCAGAAAAACATCGCGAGTGGCTTGTAAAAGTCCCGAAGAGTTTGAACTGGCCGCGTCGTCCAAAAGCTCCGAATCGGTTAATGTTATCAGATTGTCCGTTTGTTCTAGAGTAAGGTCGCGTTCAAGATATATGGTTCCAATATCCAAAGCCAGATTTCCTAAATTCACGGGTATTCCCTTTGTGACAAAATCAGGAAAGGATATGGTAAGAATATAGTCGTCTGCCGAAGGGCCGAAAAGTGTAAACTTTCCGTTAGCATCGGTTTTTGTCGCGAATTCGGTTCCTTGCAAGGTTATATCGACGTTGACTAAAGGTTCTTTGGATCGCTCATTAATTACGACTCCAAATATCCTGTTTTCCTGTCCGGTCACGAATTTTGGCAACAGATAAAATACTATGAATACGAATAAAATTCGCATTTAAAATAGTTTGGTTAGTGTGAATACCTTACAATATATTGATAAAGTGAACAATGAAGACGAAAAACCTATCGAAATTGAGGGTTTTTTCGTTACTTGAGGACTATATCTACTTGATTCAATGAAAATTAGATGTATACTTTTGCTCCTTTTTTCGGTATGTAACACCCTAGCACAATCGGAAAAAAGGTTCAAAATCAGAACTGTCGCCTTTTATAATGTCGAAAACCTATTCGACACTGTGAACGACACCTTAATCTTTGACGATGACCGCACGCCAGAAGGAAAAGACCATTGGACCGTAGAACGTTATGAAAAGAAAGTTGGCGATATTGTTAGGGTGCTATCCGAAATAGGTTCGAATGTAACCAATACTTCCCCGGATATTATTGGAATTTGTGAAGTAGAGAACCGAAAGGTTGTCGAAGATTTGATAAACCACCCTACATTACAACAAAAAGATTACGGAATTGTCCATTTTGATTCCCCTGATGAACGGGGAATCGATGTTGCCCTACTTTATAAGAAATCAGCATTCCTTCCTATCTCATTCGAAAGTCATAGATTATTGTTGATTGACGATGAGGAGGAGCGAAACTATACGCGCGACCAACTTGTAGTGAGCGGACTTCTGGATAATGAGAACATACACCTTATTGTAAACCATTGGCCCTCTAGAAGTGGCGGTGAGGCTCGAAGCAAGCCCAATAGGATGGCCGCTGCCAAGTTGAATAAGCGCATCATCGATTCCATTCAGCGATTGGATGCTTCCGTTAAAATCATCAGTATGGGCGATTTTAACGATGGGCCAAAAGACGACAGCTTTACAAAGATTCTAGGAACTAAAGGAAAGCGTGAAAAAGTCATGGAGAACGAACTTTTCAACCCAATGGAAAAATTACACCGCAAAGGTATTGGCTCATTGGCCTATCGCGATAAATGGAACCTTTTTGACCAAATCTACTTTACGGGCAACTTTTTGCATTCAAAAGATGAATATCGCTTTTGGAAAGCCGGAGTATATAATCCAAAGTATTTGATAACCAAAAAAGGACAGTACAAAGGATACCCGTTTCGCACTTATGCGGGTGGGAGTTATGCCGGCGGGTATTCGGACCATTTTCCGGTGTATGTTTATTTGATAAGGGAGGCCGCCGCAGACCCTTCTCAAGGTGGGGAGCCAAAACGATAAGGGAAATTGTACGTCATTGCGAGCAGAGCGAAGCAATCTGTTGAACCCTTCTGCAAAAGTTTAACAGATTGCTTCGTCGTTTTACTCCTCGCAATGACGTTTTCTATAATTCCTCAATAACGATATTCCGCCACTTCACTTTGATACCGCCACCATCATGAATTTGAAGCGCGATACCCCCTTCTCCCTCACCGATTTTTTCATCGGAAAAGTTGACCATTTCGGTGCCATTGAGCCAAGAAGTCAAATGGTCGCCATCGACACGTATCTTCATGGTGTTCCACTCGCCCATTTTTAGGGCCTTATCTTTATCAGGATCGGGTTTAATGAGCCACCCACGGCCGTATGATTCATATACTCCCCCAGTATCGTGCCCTGGGGGGCGACCTCAACTTGCCAGCCGCTTACTTTTGTACCATCGACAGTGGATCGATAAAAACGCCACTGTTACCATTGGCTTCTTGTTTGAAATCTAAGGTAATCTCGAAGTTTTTATAATGGTCGTTCGTGCCCAGGTACCCATAGCCTTTGTCAGGGCCACTTTCGCAGATTAGAAGTCCGTCTTCGACGTACCACTTTTCGGTGCCGTAGATAGTCCAACCTTCAAGGTTTTCGCCGTTGAAGAGTTGCTTTTGTTGAGAGAAAATTAAAGTGGAAAAGAGGATTGCCGTAAGCAGCATTGGTTTTTTCATAATGAAGTCTTTATTATTTGAGTTTTTGATATGTTAACCAGATTCCCGCCTTCGCGGGAATGACAATAAAACCTGCTTTTAATTAAACCATTGCCCCCAGGGGATTCGGCTTAGAATCAATATTAGACCAAGGCCATAAAAAATAGCGATGCTCTTGAATTTTTTATTCCCATCAAGAAATTTTTTATGTCTTGACCATCCTACGGTAATCAGTATGATGGCCAAAATATTGACAAAAGGATGCTCTACGGCCAATAGGCGCGCCGCCGATGTCAAACCGCCCATACCAAATTCTTGAATGGCACTAAAGCCATTGACAGACACAAAATATAGTATCAGACCTACTACCAATTGAATATGGCATATAATAAGCGCGAATAAGCTCAAACGAAGATCTTTGGTCATGGTGAACATCTTATTGCCGACCAAGCCCATTATTGCGTTGGCAACGGCAAAAAATAAAATGGCCAAGGCTACATAGGCCAAATAAGAATGAAGCATTTGAATAATTTCGTACATCACTTTGATTTTAGCATTTAAATGTAGCGATTTTTGCGCATAAAAAAACCCTGACTGAAAAGTCAGGGCCTAATTCGATTTGATAGGTGTACTAAAAGTTTAGGCGAACACTTGCGTTCCAAGTTCTTCCAAAACCAAAGAAGACCCTATTACTAGTACTAATGCCATCATAGGTTGGATCACCCGGCTGAGCAAAAATATTCGTATCCGATTCGGCGATGTAGGTATTATCAAAGATATTATTGACATTCACCCTAAAACTTAAGGCATTCTTACCGAATGGCAATCTATAGGAAAGGCCGGCATCGGCCAAACCGAAGGATGGTAGCTTTAAAGCGCCCTCTTCGCCAATATCGGTGGCGTCGAAATCCGCATAAAGATTGTCTGCAAACCGATATCCAGCATCAAAACTCAAGTTATCAATGATGTTTATATCAGTACCAATGAAAGCCGTGAATTGCGCTGCATCGCCAACTTTTACACCATCTAAGGGTAAAACTTCTTGTTGTTCTTGGCCATCAATTACAATAGGTTGTTGATTGTTATCAAAAAAAGTGGCGCTAACATCATCTTTATATTCCCAATTACCGATTGAAAGCATTCCAATAAATGCCACTTTATCGGAAACTTGGAACCTTCCGTCCAATTCTATACCGGTATGTACTTGGGTAACCCCTAACAAGTTTGCATTTCCTCTGATTTCGTCAGGATCACCGGCATTGAAGGTAGCACTCACAGATTCGAACCGGTCTTTCCAGCTCGTTCTATATAGGTTAATATTACCCCGAAATTTAGAACTTCTATAGCCATAGCCCAATTCCATCCCCACGATTTTTTCGTTGGTCAGGTTGGGGTTCAAATTGTTTCCGAAATTGATATATACAGCATCGAAAAGTGGTTGTTTTGAATAATACCCTGCATTGGCGAAAATATTATTTCGTTCGTCCAAGTTCCAGTTTACGCCACCTTTGATATTACCGCCCAAGATATTTTCAAAATCGGTCTTTTCGGGCGGAGTTTCGTTAAAGAATTCTTCCCTAGCAAAACCTTGGTTGGAAAGGGCTCCTTGTACGAATCCTGTAATATCCTCATTAAAACTATACTCAACTTGACCAAATACACCCAACCATCTGACCAAACCGGTATTGTAATAATCTATTTTTTCTTCATCATCTATATTTCCGAAGACCCACCATGGTTGGTTTGATTCGTAGGTTTCAAAAAACAGTGGATTAGGGTCATTATTCAAGTTGTCAGTCTGTAAATAGGCATCACCGCCCAATCGATTATCCACTCTTCTGTAATGGTACCCTGTATACGATCTAAGGTCAACACCAAAATCAACAACAAGTTTATCATTCAATTGGTTGTTGAAGTTTGCTAGAATGCCGTACCAGTTATGTGAATTTACGGAGGCCCTACGAGAAATTCCGTTTGTGTCGAGATCGATCTCCATTACCTTGATTTACATAAAGCCCATCTACCTGTGCCCTTTGTACCGTAGCTCCATCGAACTGAACGGGTTGCCCAGAGTTATAGGCCACTATTCTATCAACATCGACCAGGCCATCCGCTGTTTTCCATCGGCCATCGAACTGTCTTGCACCGGCGGCTCGGCCAATTTCACCTGATCCTCCACCACGCCCGAAAGAGGCATAGGTAGACGTTTCCAAAGTGGTCTTATCACTGATCTTCCAAGCCCAGTTCAAGCTAATGACCGGCTTGTGGTAAAAATTACGTCGGAAGTTGAATTCTTCTCCGTTCAAGTAGCCCCAATCACTATTGTACCTTCTGTTTGGCTCACCGTCTGAACCACCATAGGTTATATAATCGGCAATTGTGGGTGCAAAATCACGCTGGTGATGCCATTGTGGGGCACCCGTGACCATGAATTCCAAACTGTGCTTGTCGGTAGTATATCCCAATCCTAAATAGAAATTATAACCTTCGAATTTGGTCCCGTCGGCATACATACTACCTCCGGTACGGCTCAAAAGCAAAGAGGCCGAGAAGCCATTATCCAACAATCCTGAGGAATACGAAGCCAAAGTCTTTACGTAACCATCGTTACCCACTGTTGCGCCTATTGCACCTCCTTCGGCATTCTGAGAAGTTTTAGTCACAACATTAATGGTACCCCCTACTGAAGATATAGCGAGTTTGGACGACCCCAAACCTCTTTGTACCTGAATTGCAGAAGTAACATCAGAGAGTCCGGCCCAGTTGCTCCAGAATACGCGACCATTCTCCATATCGTTAACAGGAACCCCGTTAATCATCACAGCCGAATTGTTAGTATCAAAACCCCTGATATTGATTCGTGAATCTCCAAAACCACCCCCTGTTTTTGTTGCGTAGATAGATGGAGTGGTGTTCAAGATTTCAGGTAGCTCTTGCGAGCCAAGCTTTTCTTGAATCTCGGCAAATTTAATCGTTGAAACGGCAACAGGAGTTTGCCGGTCCTTAGCAATATCTTGCACTCCTACCACGATGATTCCTTCAAGTTCTTCAGCACTTGGCTCTAAGGTAATCGACCCAATATTACCCCCACTGGTAAAACTTACCTGTGCGTTGTTGAAACCGATATAGGATATCACCAAGGTTCCGGATTCTTCTGCGACTTCGATACTGAAATTTCCATCAAAGTCGGTGGAGACTCCGCTATTTGTTCCTTGATCAGAACATTGGCTCCTGGTAGCGGGCCACCGTTATCACCGTCAAGCACGGTACCGGTAATCGTTGTTTGCGAAAATGCTATAGCGACCATTAAAAATGATACCATAGCCAAATACATTTTTTTCATCTCTCTAGTGTTTATTTGTTTTTTTGAACGTGGTGCAAAAGTGCCGTATTTTTTGCGCTTTCACTTTAAGTGAACGTTAAATTAGTCGATGCAAATTTAACATAAAATTGGCAATCCTTGGCTCTGAAAAACAGGAAGTTATCAAAGGTTGCCAAAAAATAAGGAAGTGCTATTTTAATTCTTAAAAGCTTGCAACAGTTGCAGTGTCGAAACATCGTGATCAGCAATTTCGGAAGTATTCAAATCTTTTAGTATCGTACCTGCCAATTGTTTGCCCAGTTCTACGCCCCACTGATCGTAACTGAAGATATTCCACAATATACCTTGAACAAAGATTTTATGCTCGTACATGGCAATCAGAGCTCCAAGGGTATTTGGAGTGAGTTTGTCTATGAGTATAGTATTAGTAGGTTTATTGCCCTCAAAAACTTTAAAAGGAAGCAGTTTTTCCATTTCATCGACACCCATATTCTTCGCTTCCAGCTCAGTATGGACTTCGTCGGATGTCTTGCCATTCATGAGTGCTTCTGTCTGGGCAAAAAAGTTGGCCATGAGCTTATTGTGATGGTCTTCATCACCATAAAGGGATTTCTTGAATCCGATAAAGTCGGCGGGTATCAATTTCGTCCCCTGATGGATCAGCTGAAAAAAGGCATGTTGAGAGTTCGTGCCCGGTTCTCCCCATATGATCGTTCCGGTCTGATAATCGACTCGATTTCCGTTGCGGTCGACACTTTTTCCGTTACTTTCCATGATGCCCTGTTGTAAATAGGCGGAAAAACGGCTAAGATATTGCGAATAAGGAATTATTGCCTCGGTCTCGGCTCCGTAAAAATTGTTATACCAAATACTCAACAAGGCCAACACTACGGGAATATTGCTTTTGAATTCGGTGGATTTGAAATGTTCATCCATTTCATTCGCCCCTGAGAGCATGGCGTCGAAATTTTCAAATCCAACGGCCAGGGCAATGGACAGACCTACTGCACTCCAAAGGGAAAAACGGCCACCGACCCAATCCCACATTGGAAACACATTTTCTGGGTCTATACCGAATTCCGCAATAGCTTCCGTATTGGTCGAAACAGCCGCAAAATGTTTAGCAATATCAGCTTGGGTGGCATGTTTCAGAAACCATTTTTTTATCGTGGTCGCATTGCTTAAAGTCTCTTGGGTGGTAAAAGTCTTTGAAACCACAACAAAAAGAGTCGTCTCCGGATTTAGCTCCTTTATAATATCATGTACATGATCTCCATCAACATTGCTGACAAAGTGTACTTTTAGATGATTTTTATAGAACTTTAAGGCTTCCGTGACCATCGCAGGGCCTAAATCTGAACCTCCGATACCAATGTTGACCACATCGGTAAAGGTCTTGTTCGTATAACCTTTTTTATCGCCAGAGATAACGGCGTTGGAAAATGCCTTCATCTGTTCTTTGACCTGATATACTTCGGGCATTACATTTTTACCATCGACTAAAACGGAATCAGATTTTTTTGCACGTAAAGCGGTATGGAGAACTAATCGACCTTCAGTCTGGTTTATGGCATCCCCATTGAAATATTTTTGAATGGCATCTTTCAAACGAACCTCATCGGTCAATTGTAATAACAACTGGAGGGTTTCATCGGTAATTCTATTCTTTGAAAAATCAATAAAAAAGTCTTTCCACCTTAGGCTGAACCTATCGGCTCTAGTACCATCTGCGGAAAAAAGGGATTTCAAATGTGTATCCTTCGTAAGGGTATAGTGTTCGGTAAGTTTTTTCCAGGCTTCGGTAGTCGTAGGATCGATATTCTGTAATGACATTTAGGGCAGTTTTAAGATTACAAACACTCGCTCACCTGTTTTTCGATGGGCAACAAGATTGCAAAAATAAACTATAATCACTAGATTTTGAGACTACTTTGAAATGTGGTGCCTAGAACGGCGGACCTTATTCCCCTAAACTGGCCAAATCTTCTTCTTCAGTCACTTTTTCCGGAAATACAATACAATCCAATTGATCTTTTATAGAATCGATGTATTCAAAATATTTTGGCTGTAACGTTTCTGCCAAAGGCTCGGCTTTTGGAAGTTCTTCCCTTAGCGGGTCCACCTGCCTACCATTCTTCCAAAAACGGTAACATACGTGTGGTCCGCTAGTATTTCCTGTCATACCTATCCACCCAATGACATCACCCTGACGAACGAATTCTCCTCTTTTGACCTTTTGCTTTTTCATATGCAAATACTGTGTAGAATAGGTGCCATTATGACGGATCTTTACGTATTTTCCGTTGCCCCCTTGCGCGTAGACTCCGTGACCGTTCCGTCTGCGGTAGCCATTATGGGCGTCCCTATAGGAGCTGCATAATCTGTTCCTTTATGTGGGCGAATTCTGTTACCGTAATATCGTATTCTTCGCTTGAGATTATACCTTGAGGACAATCTACCATATTCGACCGGCATCCTTAGAAATGTTCTTCTTAGGTTATTCGCTTCCTCATCAAAATAATCTATAATGCTTTTTAAAGAATCGTTTTCATAAGCAAAGGCATAAATAGGTTTCCCATTATGCTCAAAATAGGCTGCCTCTATCGGTTCTGCTCCGGCATAAATAGAATCGTTGATATATTTTTCCTTATAGATCACCTTGAACTTATCTTCCTTTTGAAGCATCGTAAAATCTATAGTCCAAGCATATACATTTGCTAAATTATGTGTGACCGCGTAATCTATTCCCTGATCGAGAATAGCATCTGAAAGTGAAGTTTCGATAATACCCGATATTTCACGCTCTACATATTTGACTTTTTCTTTTTTTATAAGCGGTGACACTATCTCTAAAATCGACTACGGTATAGTTTATAGGGTCGTTTTCATAGATGAATACTTGAGCTGTTTCAGTGGTATCTTTTGATTTCAGAATCATGTAAGGCTTACCGACCCGGATTTTTCGAACATCAAAAGTATCTTTGTAATGCTCCGATATTTTAGCAATCTTAGGATAGTCTACCTTATTCTCGATCATGAGTTCGCCAAAACTATCCCCGCGTTTTACAGTATCTTTTTTAACCTTGAAATCATCAAGGTTGAACCCGAATTGCTTTACGGTAACTTTTTCGGCCAAAGAGACGACCTCTGCGATTTTTTCTTCATGCTCCTCTAAGGTATGATCCTCTTTGCAAGAAATCAAAATCGTTATTAAAAATAAGAAGCCCCAGTATTTGTACATTTCAGTTTTTTGGTTTTTCAGGGTTAAAGATATGGTCTACCCATTGCTTTCCCCAATCATTTAACTCTTGTTTGGTATACAAGTCTGGAAAAAACACGACTTTCTGAAAACTGGGTGGCAAATAATCTTTCCAATTTGTTCCCCCGGTCGCATCAATCTGGCCTTTGTCTTTTCCAAGATACCTATGGGCAGAACCCATATGCATCAACGGCCAATTTACGTTCGCATTTAAATCCAATGTCTTTAACGCTTTTATCAGGTCTTTATTATCTTTTTTTTCTTCGGGCAATTGTAGGAATTTATGATAAATAGTGCTGTCTTGAACCTGTTTTGAGATACGCACCAAGCGTGGCGTATATCGATATTCGAACTGTTTTAGCGTTAGTGTTTTTTCACCCGTGACCACGTCGGTAGCACCCTTTTTCCAATAGATATGTTCATATAGCTCTTCAACACTGTCTTCCGATGAAAACCGTTCACGTTGTGTGTGGTGTACCAAATTCTCCAACGGTGTCGCATAGATTTCGATCATGCGGTATTGGACAGATTGAAATCCGCTGGCCGGTAAGAGGGCCATTCTGTATTGTAGAAACTGCTCTCGCTCCATACCTTTGATCATGATACTGAAGGAAGAAATCAAGGCTTCATAATAACTGTTTATTCGTCTTGCCTTTTCAATGAAGAAATCCACATTTTGCGATTTGTCATCAACGACTTGCTTCTGTTCATGCAAAATCAATTTAAAATACAGTTCGGTAATCTGATGGTACATGATAAAAATTTCCTCATCAGGAAAATAGGTGCGGGGAATCTGAAGACTTAAAAGTGTATCGAGATGAATATAATCCCAAAAGGTAAGATAACGCTGATAAAGAAGGCCATCTAAATAAGAGCTTAAATCTTGGCCTGAATCTTTATACTTTTCTTCAAGTTTTGAAATTTGGGAATCGATATGCTCTTTGTTCTTCATTTAAGGGTACCATCAATAGGGAACAAAGTTACTAATTTATGACCTCAAAGTTAATCCATTATTATTTTGAACTGATGTTTGAGTCCGTTATAGCCATCGAGGTCAGCTTTGATAGAACCCACCGCCAAGTCGGCCTTGATACGTACCGGAATTTTGTTCATGTCATTCGAAACCCATAACGAGAGGCTTTCTTGTTCTTTAAAGACCCTACCTGACTGTACATAAGGGCGAAATTTTAGGCATTCTACCTTGCCGAACTTTGTTTTTAGTACTTCCTTACCCAAGTATTTAAGCTTAAACGGAAAGATACCGTCGTCGTCGTACAACATGTTCAATGTTATCGATTCACCCTGAACAAGGTCTTCGAGTTTATAATTGTTACGAAGGTAGTAAAACGCAGAAAGAAGATCTTGAACACTGTCTTGAAGTGTAAAATCGATTTTTTTATTATTCTTCTTGTCGTTGAGTACGGCTTTTGAGTTTTTATGATCAAAATTGATTTCGATATCCTTGGTGTAACCTCCTTCGTCGATTTTACGGATAAATCGATACGGCCTGCCATCTTTCTTGCCAAAATAACTCTCATAGGTATCATCAACTTTAAAAAAGACACTGGCAAGGCCTGTGGTCTTTCCTTTGCCTACTACATGATATGTCGGAACACCATCAATCTTCGCCGATTTTACCTGAAGTGTTGCGATACTGGCATTCAACCAACCATAGTGCATACGAAATTTGAGCCATTCCCCGGGTTTGAAGGCAGATTCCCTTTCCGGTGACTTATTATGTGTAATGGTAGATCTGTGCTGCTTTGAATTCATAACCAAGTCTCCCGACTTGCTTTCCTGAGCATTCGCAAACAGACCCATGGACAATACAAGAAGTAGTAAAAATTTCTTCATGTTCAAAGAATTGCACTAAAATTACGTATTGAGTCGTAAAACTTAGCGTTCGTTACAATTACTTAAACAAAATTTATTCCAAAGTATTGTGACTTAGATATAAAAAAAGCCCAGTTTTAAAACTGGGCTTTTCCTAAATAACCAACCAAACTTTAAATTATGAAAAACCAATACTTAAAGTTGTAAGGGAACCACCCCTTACTGATACCAAATTTAAGGCATTAAAACAGTCTGAAAATAGTTTTAACGTACTTTAACTATTCTCTTAACAGTACTTTATAATTCACATAATGATTTTAGCAGAACGTTAAGACTTTTAGGCGTTCTAGAGGGTGCCCCGTGCGGCCTGTTCTCTTTCTATTGCCTCGAACAAGGCCTTGAAATTGCCCACCCCAAAGGACTGAGCACCCTTGCGCTGAATGATCTCTATAAAAAGTGTAGGTCTATCCACAATGGTCTTTGTGAAGAGCTGTAATAAATATCCTTCTTCATCCCTATCTATTAAGATACCATGTTTTTTAAGGGTTTCGATATCTTCATCGATGTCGCCGACACGTTCCAGCAAATCGTCATAATACGATTCAGGAACATATAGAAACTCGATGCCCCGTTCGCGCATCGCCGAAACCGTCGCGACAATATCATCTGTGGCCAAGGCCAAGTGTTGCACCCCAGGGCCGTTGTAAAAATCAAGATATTCTTCTATTTGAGACTTTTTCTTGCCTTCGGCGGGTTCGTTTATCGGAAATTTTACGCGACCGTTTCCATTGCTCATCACCTTGCTCATCAATGCAGTGTATTCGGTAGCGATATCATCGTCAACAAAAGATACGATTTGGGCAAAGCCCATCACCTCACCATAGAACTTGCACCAAGTATTCATCTCGTTCCACCCCACATTTCCGACCATATGGTCGATGAATTTAAGACCGACCGGCTCAGGATTATAATGAGATTCCCACTTTCGGTACCCGGGCAAAAAAATGCCATTATAGTTTTTACGCTCTACGAATATATGTACAGTCTCACCGTAGGTGTATATACCTGAGCGTATCACATGGCCATTTTCATCTTCTTCGCGAGTAGGTTTCATGAAGGGCTTCGCTCCTCTTTTTGTAGTTTCCTCAAAGGCTTTGGTTGCGTCATCTACCCACAGGGCAATTACCTTTACACCATCACCATGTTCACCGATATGGCGATTTATTTCACCTCCTTTTTGTAGCGGAGTGGTCAGTACCAGGCGTATTTTATCCTGTTTTAAGACATAGGACACCCTATCTTTTAAACCGGTTTCCAAGCCTGCGTAGGCTTCTGACTGAAAACCCATTGCGGTTTTATAAAAATGGGCCGACTGTTTGGCATTACCTACATACATTTCTACATAGTCAGTACCCAGTAATGGTAGAAAGTCTTCGGCCTCATCGAATAATTTTCGTAACGAATACTCGGTGTTCTTTAAATCTTTTAGATTTTTTATTTCTGCTGCCATCTTAATTTTTTTATGGATTGAATAAAAATTCCGCTATCGACTTTTTCAAGTCCGCGGTCATCATATAAATCTCAGTACCTAACTATCATTAGGGATACCGAAATGGAGGTAAAACAACCTATTTACCACATAGCCCTAAGATGGGAAGTAATATCGATTCTTCGCTGAAGCATACTGTTATCCTATTCTTACAAATATCGGAAAAAACAAGGAAAAACACACAAGATGGCCTAAAACCAATATCCTATGCTAAAGAAAAAATTACCGTCATCAATTTCGGGAGACCAAGAATAGATGATCTGAACTGGTCCGAAAAAAGATTCCCATCCATAGCCAATTCCGTAACCCGAATAATCGGGTTCGGTAAACCACTCCCCAAGACGAAACAAGTCATCATCTATATTCGCAAAATTCGCAGCGAACAGAAGATGATGATTCTGGGCAAATTCAAAGTCCAACCTGCCGTAAGCTTTTACGAAACTGTTGCCGGGAATACTCAAAAAATCATATCCATAAAAGGGAATAAAGTTGTTGATCAAATCCGTACCATAGCCGCCTAGAACAAAATCGAACGTTGTGACATTCGAGGTGCCTAGTTTAAAGCCTCCTCGGTCTCGATGTTCATCGATAGGTTCTTTAGAATAGAAAAAGCACCGCCAAGTCTGGCTTTTGCAATAGAATATTCCTTAAAATTTTCATTAAAATCGGAAGACAATACATAAAAATGAAAATCACCGTTGAAGTAAAGTCCTTTTGACGGAAAATATTTATCGTCATAGGTGTCCAAAATAAGCTGCCCAAAGGCGCTATAAAAATTGCTCTTTTCGAATACCGATTTTGCTGCGGTCTGATTTGCTGCCAAAGCTTCGGCAGTTGTTGAACCTCCTAAGGTGTTGGTACTATATTTTATAAACTTATGTTCGGCGCCTATTCGAAATGCAAATTCTTCCTTTAATACCGTTTGCAGATAAAATTGGTTCGTGAAATCGGTCACATCTAAACGTATATTGTTCACACCGATGCCATTGGTTACGTCAAAATTTGAACGGATGACATCAAAATCGATATCTTGTTTGAATTCATTAAAGCGAGAATTGACCCCAAAACTCCAGTAGGAGCCCTTGTCTACAAAATAGTGGAAATTATAACGCAGGTTATCGCCAAAAATAAAATCCAACGAGGCCACATCATCTTTAAATAACAACTTCTTATGCGTGATATTGATCAAGGCCGCCGTTTTATAAAGATCGTCGTAGTGTGCCCCTAAACGAATGTAGGTCTTGTTGGGGTTTTCATTCAGGTCCAGCACCATATCTACCCCTCCTTATCTTTATTGGACAACAATTCGTAGCGAATGGTCTTAAAGTTGCCCGTCGCGGATAGGTTGCTTATACCTTGCTGTAATTTTTCAAAGGTAATTTTCTTATCCAGATCAAAACGGAGTTTTCCTTTTACATAGCCACGGGTGTAATTTTCGTTTCCCTTTAAAACTAATTGTTTGACTATCAAAGTATCTTTGGGCACCACATATTTTACTAGTTTCCCTTCACGGTTCTGTTGCTGTGAGATTTCCTTTAGGGCATCGAATTTTTCCCTAGCGGCAATCTCCCCGTTTTCAATGATTTGTTTTCCTGAATTAAAATCGACCACTGAATAGTCCCCTATTTCGGGCTTTATATAGATATCGGTCATTTTTGATTTCTCCTCCATGGCTACGGCAGTTCGGTAATTGTTGATTTGAAGCAGTATTTCCGTTGCCGACAACAGCGCTTCACGATTACGAAGGCCTTGCTGTACGTCGACACCGATAATGATATCGGCTCCCATGTTCTTTACTTCCTCTATCGGATAATTATTAACAACACCTCCATCTATCAATACCCTATCGCCCATTGCCGCAGGTTCAAAAAGGGATGGAAGCGTACCACTAGCCAAAATCGCCTCTGGCAGATATCCTCTATCCAAAAGCACCTCTTCACCGGTCTCGACATCGGTCGCAATACATAAAAAGGGTATCGAGAGTTTGCTGAAATCACTTACGTCTTTTACATGATAGAGCACTCTGACCAATTCGTTATAAATACTCTGGCCACCTGAGTAGGCTGGTGGAAACGAGATTCTGAACTTATTAAAGGGAAGGGTCAACGCATATTTTTCGGAAACCTCTTTTTCATAAAACGATTTTGCCCCCCGAGGAAGGTTGTCTTGGATCAAGGTTGCGAAATCCGTATTTCTGAAAATCGAGTCCAATTCAGTGGCCGAATACCCCGCGGCATATAGGCCGCCCACAATGGCTCCCATACTCGTACCCCCTATATAGTCAATTTTTACACCAGCTTCTTCGATGACTTTCAGCGCCCCGATATGTGCCAGTCCTTTTGCACCCCCTCCACTTAGAACCAGACCGACTTTCAAATCGTCTTTTTGACCGTTCTGCTGCGCATAGGTTAAAACCGGAAGTATTATAAGTAGTATTGAAAATACCTTTTTTAGCATAACTCCATATAGGTCTAAATTTTTAATGAAATGTTTCATAGATCATTTTTGCCTTGGCCATACCTACCTTTTCGGCCAATTTTTCAATAGGAGCTTCCTTTACCCGCTTTACCGACTTAAAGGCTTTTAAAAGTTCTTCCGCCGTTTTTTCGCCAACGCCCTCTATAGCCAGCAACTCGGAATTAATGGCCGCCTTGCTTCTTTTATTTCGATGGAACGTAATGCCGAATCGATGGGCTTCGTTCCGCAATTGTTGAATGATTTTTAGACTTTCCGATTTTTTGTCAAGATATAACGGAATAGAGTCTCCCGGAAAATAGATTTCTTCTAATCTCTTGGCAATACCGACTATTGCTATTTTTCCCCTTAGCCCAAGAATATCCAAACTTTTTAAGGCAGATGACAACTGTCCTTTTCCTCCATCGATCACAATCAATTGCGGTAACGGTTCTTTTTCGGCCAATAACCGTTTGTATCGTCTAAAAACCACCTCTTCCATAGACGCAAAATCGTCAGGACCATCTACGGTCTTGATGTTATAGTGACGATATTCTTTTTTAGAGGGTTTGCCATTTTTAAACACCACACAGGCCGCAACGGGATTGCTACCCTGAATATTACTATTGTCAAAGCATTCGATATGCCTAGGTTCACTGGTGAGCCTCAAATCTTTTTGCATCTGGGCCATGATACGATTCGTATGTCTATCGGGATCGATAATTTTTATTTGGTTAAACCGTTCTTGACGATAATATTTGGCATTGCGTTCCGATAGCTCAAGAATTTTCTTTTTGTCGCCCAATTTTGGCACTGTCACTTTTAATTCAGGTGATACCACGATCTTCAACGGCACGTAGAGCTCCTTTGATTCCGAATTGAAACGTTGCCGAATTTCGATTACGGCCAGCTGTAAAAGATCGATATCTTCTTCATCCAGTTTTTTCTTTATTTCCAAGGTGTGTGACCTCACGATCGAACCGTGTGAAAGTTGTAAAAAATTCACATAGGCAAAGGCATCATCCGAAATAATCGAAAAGACATCAACATTATTGATTTTGGGGTTTATGATGGTCGACTTTACCTGATAATTTTCAAGGACCTCGATTTTATCCTTGATGCGTTGGGCTTCTTCAAACTTCATATCAACCGCCAGAGCTTTCATCTGCCCTTTAAAATAATGTAACGAGGCTTTGAAATTTCCTTTTATAATTTCTCGAATGTCCTCAATTTGACGGTTGTACTCCTCCTCTTCTTGAAGATTCTCACAAGGGCCTTTGCAATTTCCTAAATGATATTCGAGACATACCTTATATTTTCCGGCATCCACCTTTTCCTTGGAGAGGTTGTAATTACAGGTTCGCAACGAGTAGACACTTTTGACCAGATCCAACAGTGTTTTTACCGTCTTCATACTGGTGTAGGGGCCAAAATATTCCGAACCATCTTTAATCAATTTTCTTGTCGGGAATATTCTAGGGAAACGTTCATTTTTAATACATATAAAAGGATATGATTTGTCATCTTTGAGAAGCACATTATAGCGTGGGCGATTTTTTTTGATAAGGTTATTTTCCAACAACAGTGCATCGGATTCGGTCCGCACGACGATATGCTTGATACGGGCAATCTTTTTTACTAGAACCCTAGTCTTGCCATTATCGTGATTCTTGGTGAAATACGATGAAACCCTTTTCTTGAGATTATTTGCTTTGCCGACATATAACATCTTATCATCTTCATCAAAGAACTGATAGACACCAGGGTTATCCGGCAATGTGCTCAACTGTATTTTTAAGGGTATTTGGGGCATGAAAACGGTATCGATATCATTTCGCAAAAGACTTCGTTAAATTACTATGTTTTTATAAATTGCTAGTGTGATTTTGCTTTTTTAACGAAAACCGAGGTCATACCCTTATGAAGAGAAAACAAGAAAACCCACGTCCATTTTCTTGGTAATTATTTTCTCAGAAGTATTTTTTTGACAGCAGGGAAAAATATCCCGATCATATCTCACCAAAATATGTTTGAAGCTTTTTCTTACATTTTTTATGATAATACTGATAGAAATTTTTAATATTTTGTAAATCAGCTACTTAGGTTCAATCGTTGTTCATTTATTGTAAAATAAACGTTAATCTTTTACTAAAAAGATGCATTTCATCGATAAAAAGTTGCACTTAAAAGGATTTTTAATGATTTTTTATTTACATTTATCACATCAAAATCATTTTCCCCTATGGACAACTACATCATAACACTAGGCCTTTATTTAGTTTTAATGCTATTCTTTAAAGTCTACTATGCCGTTGCGGCAAAAGAATAGTTTTTGCATTTTCATAGCCGTAGAAATTTAATCAACCTCAATGTTGAAAAAAGATTTACGTGTTCGCTATTTACAACTACGAAAGGAAGTCTCCAAGCAAAGTCTTAGTAATGCAAGTCTGACCATTGCGAATAAATTACTTGAGCTACCTATTTGGTCCTTTGATTGTTACCATATCTTTTTGCCTATTTCAAAAAAGAACGAAATAGACACTACGTTCATTCTCTCCATTTTACAAGGAAAGGACAAAAACGTAATTCTTCCGAAAATCGTTTCGACAAAAAGCCTGAAACATTTCTTGCTCATGGACAATACCAAACTTGAAGAAAGTTCATGGGGGTTCCCGAGCCAGTAGATGGTATTGAAATAGACCCAATGAAAATAGATGTGGTATTCGTACCGTTGTTGGCCTTTGACGAAAAAGGGAATAGGGTAGGTTACGGAAAAGGGTTTTACGATGATTTTTTAAGTAAGTGCAGGCCTAATGTCGTCAAAGTGGGCCTGTCGCTGTTCGAAGCGGAAAAAAATATTACTGGTATTGCGGATCATGATATACTTTTGAACTACTGTGTAACACCACAAAGAATTTATAGCTTTTCATGAGCTTGCTCTTCGTCATCAAAAGTCTGTAAATTCTGTTCGCCGTCCTCTTTTTTCTCACCAAATGCTCTTTTATTAAAGACCAGTAAAATTCCAACCCCTGTGCTAATTGCAGTATCGGCAATATTAAAGACCGGTTCGAAAAACCTAAAATTATTGCCTCCAAAATAGGGTACCCAATCGGGCCATGTTGTGTCGACCAAAGGAAAATAAAGCATGTCTACAACCTTTCCATAGAATATTTTGCCGTAGGGTTCCTCAGAGAACATTGTCGCCACGTGATTGTTACTGTCATCGAAAATTACTCCGTAGAAAATCGAATCGAGAATATTGCCCAAGGCCCCTGCAAAAATTAATGAGACCGCGATAATCAAGGTATTTGAAGCTTTTTTTCGAATTACGTCAAAGAGCCAATATCCTATGCCTATAATAGCGAATAGACGAAATATGGTCAAAAAGAGTTTTCCCAAACTTTCGGATATGGGCAATATATCGCTCAGTTTCGCTCCCCATGCAGCACCTTCATTTTCAATGAACAATATCTTGAACCAATTGAAGACCTCGACCGATTCGCCTAAAACAAAGTTGGTTTTTATATAAATCTTACTGATTTGGTCGATTATTAATATGGCCAAAATCAGTAAAAGAGACTTCTTTATGTTCATAGGAATAAAATATGATGGGCAAAAGTAGGAATATTATTCGGTTTTCTTGATTACAATGTTTCCCGTGGTCGTAGCCAAATAAAGCTCGTTCGGGCCATCAGAAATATTGTCTTTTTCTACCGTACCATACTTACTGACCGCATCTATAGAGGCCTTGGAAATCTTTGCAGAGATATCTCCGCTTTGGGTTTTGACATGGACAGATCGAGAAACTTCGCTCAGATGACAATCTCCATCGGCTAATGTGATATCGAGTTTTTTATATTCTCCTTTTGCAGCGACATTACAATTCGTTCCAAAAACTTGGACCTCCTTGAATTGAGGCAACATCACTTTCAACGAAATAGAAACAACCTTATGAGCGCTCAACTTATCGTTCGGGTTATTAAAACTAGGCTGAAAACCGGCCCCGACATGTAATGTCTTGCCTTCTTCCCGAAAACTTAAAAGCAGGTCATTTTTATATTCCCCATCGATCAGGGCCTCAACGACGACCTCATCGCCAATGCCTGTCTGCATTTCAATTCTAAAGCAATTTTCCGTATCGATTTGGATACGGTTTGTATTGTCATTGACAATCGACTTTTTAATGATTTTTTGTCCCGATAAGGTTCCAAAGGTCATTAGCAATAGGGCGCAAAAAAAGTCTTCATATTGTGAATCATTGTAGAACAAAAACGTCCGCCGAAGTGGCGGACGTTTTTTATTTCTGCATATTTTTCGCCTCGATACTCAGCGTAGCATGGGGCACGAGTTTCAATCGTTCTTTATTGATCAGCTTCCCTGTTACGCGACAAATACCATATGTTTTGTTCTCTATTCTCAATAGTGCGTTCTTCAGATCACGAATAAACTTCTCTTGGCGTATGGCCAACTGGGTGTTCGCCTCTTTGCTCATAGTCTCGCTTCCCTCTTCAAAAGCCTTGAAGGTAGGCGATGTGTCATCGGTACCATTATTTCCATCATTCATATACGAACTCTTCAAAAGTTCTAAATGACTTTTGGCTTTTTCTATTTTCTCTTCGATCAATACTTTGAACTCTTCCAAGTCCTTGTCCGAATATCTAACTTTTAAATCTGTTGCCATGTCTTCTAGTGTTTTTCGATAAACAATTTAGTGTTCACTTCATCAAATGCCACTTCGGTGCCATTTTCCAATATTTCCTCTAAATCTAATTCTGCGGTCAGCGTCTCCGTTTTAATATAGTTCAGGTTGTTCTCGACCGCTTTTTCGACCAACCCGTCCTTTAATATTTTAATATCGATTTTGTCAGTAACCTCAAAACCCGAATCCTTTCTCAAGTTCTGGATGCGGTTGACAAGTTCCCTTGCGATGCCCTCTTGCCTCAGTGTGTCATCGATTGTTACGTCCAACGCGACGGTCAATGCCCCTGAACTGGCGACCAACCAACCTTCTATGTCTTGAGAAGCTATCTCTACATCCTGTAACTGTAATTTAATGAATTTATTTTCAATTTCAAGGGATATTTCGCCCTCCTGTTCAATTTTTTGGATATCCTTCTGCCCCAGCGATGAAACTGCTTGGGCGATTTGTTTCATTTCTTTGCCAAATTTTGGCCCCAAAACCTTAAAGTTCGGTTTTATTTGCTTGACCAATATTCCCGAGGCGTCGTCTAGTAATTCAATTTCCTTTACGTTAACTTCCGATTTTATCAAATCGGAAACTGCTTCGATTTCTTGACGCTCTTTTTGCCCCAAAACAGGAATCATAATCTTTTGTAGGGGCTGACGCACTTTTATCTTTTCCTTTTGGCGAATAGAAAGAACCAACGAAGAAATGGTCTGTGCCTTCTGCATCTTGCTTTCCAATTCTTTATTTACCAAGGAGGAGTCGAAAATAGGAAAATTCGCAAGATGAACACTTTCAAAGGTTTCCTTCTGAGTCGTATTGGTCAAGTCACGGTATAGTCGTTCCATATAAAAAGGAGCAACAGGTGCCGATAATTTCACGACGGTTTCCAAACAAGTGTAAAGGGTTTGATAGGCCGAAATCTTATCCTCTTGGTAATCTCCTTTCCAAAAACGTCTTCTGCTCAGGCGTACATACCAATTGCTAAGATTTTCCTGCACATAACTGGAGATAGCCCTGGTGGCCTTGGTCGGTTCGTAATCGCCGTAGGCTTCATCAACAATTTTGATGAGTGTATGCAATTCCGATAAAATCCAACGGTCGATCTCAGGCCTTTCGTTTAGAGGGATTTCAGGTTCGGAATAGTTAAATTCATCAATGTTCGCATAAAGGGCGAAAAAGGAATACGAATTATAAAGGGTACCAAAAAACTTGCGCTTTACTTCTACGATACCGTCCAAATCGAACTTTAGGTTGTCCCAAGGGTTGGCGTTCGAGATCATATACCAACGGGTCGCGTCTGCACCATGCTCTTTCATCGTCTCGAACGGATCCACGGCATTGCCCAAACGTTTTGACATTTTTTTGCCCTCCTTGTCCAAAACCAGTCCGTTGGAAACGACGTTCTTATAGGCTACGGAGTCAAAGACCATTGTGGCTATCGCATGAAGGGTATAGAACCAACCTCGTGTCTGATCCACGCCTTCGGCGATAAAATCGGCGGGGAAAGTCTCACCCTTATCAATAAATTCTTTATTCTCAAAAGGATAATGCCATTGTGCGTAGGGCATGGAGCCGCTATCGAACCAAACGTCGATAAGATCACTTTCGCGCTTCATGGGCTTGCCGGATGAAGATATCAACACTATCTGATCGACGATATTTTTATGTAAATCTATTGTTTCATAATTCGCTTCCGACATATCCCCTATCACGAAATCTTCAAAAATATCGCTCTTCAATACGCCTGCCTGAACTGCTTTTTGCATCTCGGATTTCAATTCGGCCACCGAACCGATCATGATTTCTTCGCTTCCATCTTCAGTTCTCCAAATCGGCAATGGAATCCCCCAATACCGAGACCGGGAAAGGTTCCAGTCATTGGCATTGGCCAGCCAGTTGCCAAAGCGTCCTTCGCCCGTGGCTTTTGGCTTCCAATTGATGGTCTGGTTCAAATCGAACATCCGGTCCTTTACATCGGTTATCTTGATAAACCAAGAATCCATTGGGTAATATAAAATCGGTTTGTCGGTACGCCAACAATTGGGGTAGCTGTGTACGTATTTCTCGACCTTAAAAGCCTTATTCTCTTCTTTAAGGCGGATGGCTATTTCAACGTCAACCGAACGATCGGGAGCCTCGCCATCTTCATAATATTCATTTTTGACATATTTACCGCTCAATTCGTTCATTTCAGGACGAAACTTGCCTTGCAAATCTACCAAAGGAACCGGATTCTTATTCTCATCGAGCACAAGCATAGGTGGCACCAGCGGAGTTGCTCTTTGGGCCACGAACATATCGTCTGCACCAAAGGTTGGTGCTGTATGAACGATTCCCGTTCCATCTTCTGTGGTTACAAAATCTCCTTCGATTACCCGAAACGCATTTTCAGGATTTTCATAGGGAAGTGCATAATCCAACAATTGCTCATATTTGATTCCGACCAAATCTTTTCCTTTGAATTCCTTTACCACATAATAAGGAATCTTTTTATCGCCAGATTCATATTGAATCAATTCAGGCTTAGTTTCGACTTTTTCGAATTTTCCCGAAAACTGTTTCCCGACCAAATTTTTTGCCAAGATTACGTTCATGGGTTCAAAAGTGTATTGATTGTAGGTTTCAACCAAAACATAATCAATCTTCGGCCCAACGGTCAATGCGGTATTCGATGGAAGTGTCCATGGTGTGGTCGTCCATGCCAAGAAATAGATAGTACCTTCATCCTTCAAGAAATCAGGAAGCGTATTTTCGATGGCCTTGAATTGCGCAACGACCGTAGTATCGGTCACATCTTGATAGGTGCCAGGCTGATTTAGTTCATGCGAGCTTAATCCCGTACCAGCTTTTGGCGAATAGGGCTGTATGGTATATCCTTTATAAATGAGGCCTTTATCATAAATCTGCTTCAAAAGCCACCAGACCGACTCCATATATTTAGACTTGTAGGTAATATATGGGTCATTCATATCGACCCAATAACCCACCTTTTCGGTCATATCGTTCCATACATCGGTATAGCGCATCACCGCCTTCTTACATGCGTCGTTATATTCTTCGACAGATATCTTCTTGCCGATATCTTCTTTGGTGATACCCAATTCTTTTTCCACACCAAGTTCAATGGGCAGCCCGTGGGTGTCCCATCCGGCCTTTCGCTTCACTTGAAAACCCTTCATGGTCTTGTATCGCGGAAAAATATCCTTGATCGTACGGGCCATAACATGGTGAATGCCAGGCATACCGTTCGCGGAAGGAGGTCCTTCATAAAATACATAGCTCGGGCCACCCTCTCTCGAGGAAACACTCTTTTCAAAAACATGGTGCTCCTTCCAGTATTGCAAAATTTCTTCTGCCACCTTAGGTAGATCGAGACTGTTATATACTGCGAACTTCATAGTGCGTGTTCTCATACAAATTGAGGGTGCAAAATTATAAATTTAGATTGAATTATCGTGGTTTGTGACCGAATGAAATACCATTACCGTACATGGCTCGATTTAAATGGTAAATCATTAACGTCCAAAAAATACTTTACTACGTATATCTAAGCATCAAATAAATTAAACACTAAAAACAAAACAAAATGAAAAAAGTAATTCTTGGATCAATTTTAATGCTTGCCCTTAGTTTGTCGTTTGTTTCTTGTAGAGAAACTGCCGACAAAGCTAAAGATGGCATGGAAGAAGCCGGTGAAGATGTAATGGATTCAGCCAAAGAAGTTGGTGAAGACATGAAAGAAGCTGGTGAAGATGCAGCTGATGCGGTAAAAGAAGCTGGTGAAGATGCAGTTGACAAGGCCAAAGAAGTTGGTGATGACATCAAAGAAGGAGCTAAGGAAGTTGCTGATGATGTTAAAGATGCGGTTGACGACAACTAATTCAACTAGTTTATAAGAAAGCAAACCCTGATATTAGTCAGGGTTTTTTTGTTATTTACATTTTGATAGTATGATTAAAAGCTATACCCCACTCCCAATATAGCGTTTATTCCGGGTGCAACAATACCCGAAGAATAGGTGCGATAACGCTGATCTGTCAGGTTTTCAAAACTCAAAGATGCCTTTAGCGCGTTTGAAATGGTGTATTGCGAACGCAAATTGAGCGTATACCATGACGGAGAATATGGGTTACCGGTCCCATCAAGCGCATAGATGTACTCTTTGTTCCTTTCTGAAAGTGCCAGGTCGTCATACGCCAGTTCACCGTTAAAGTTCAAAAATAGGTCGGTATGTAGTCTTTGATTTTTCCAAATAACATGAAAATCTCCAAAAGTAGGAGCTGCATGTCGTGCCGGGGTATCGGTGCCGTCAGATTCTTCTTCAACACCTTCGGTCAGGGTAAGATTCGAAGACAACGATAGATTGTCCGTCAAAAAAGCTTCCAGTCCAAATTCAAAGCCATAAACATAGGCCTTTGCCGCGTTCTGAATGGCCTGTACATTGCTTAACTCTCCCTTGTAATCGATTTCAGATTGGCCATTGTATTGAAAATCTCGCCGCACTAGGGCATCGACCAAATAGGTATAGAAAGCTGCACCCTTTAGCACCACTTTATCATTGAAGTTCTTTTGAATACCCAACTCGGTATTATAGGCATATTCCGGTTCAAGATCAGGATTAGGTACAACGACCGATCCCGGTTCGGAATCAAAAATTTTTCCTACATCGTCTATATTCGGAGCTCTAAATCCGGTAGATCCGTTCCATGTAAGTTGAAGATTGGCCCTAGGAAACCAGCTAAAACCCAAACTACCGGTCAAAGCGCCTGTGCTTAAATCGGCATCATCGAATGGAAAAGGATAAAATGTTTTATCGAAAATGGCATCGATCCAGACATGGCTGTAGCGTAATCCTGAAAGCAAGGTAAAGTTTGGTTTTGCCTTATATTCTGCATTGATATAGCCGGCTGCAGTCTGCCAAGTAGACCCATCAGGATATCGGGAAGCCGTGCTCGAGACCACATCAGTTACTATATTCTTGCTGTTACCATCGGAATGCACTTTGTTGAAAAGATATTCCAAACCGTAATACAATCGTAGGTTTCCTATCTTCTTGTTCTCAAAATCAAGGTTTGTTGAAAAGGCATTGACTTTTTCTTTGGTCGAGAAAAGTACGTCGTCTTGAAAACCCCTATCGTTTCTGCTTTCCTCAAAATGCTGATAGGCCGTGGTCAGTTTTACGCCATCGTAGAACTTCCCTCTTCCTTTTTTATTCACCTGTAAATTCGTCATAAACCATTTCTGGGGACCATAATACCAAACTGCGGAACGCAGGCCGTCACCAGCTCCATTGGGACGTATCAATCTATCATATCGAGAATAGTCGGAAGTCTGCGAATAATGTGTGCCCAACTGAAAGTCTAATTGATTATTTAGTTTGAAAACTATTTTCTGCATTGCATTGATTTGATTATAACCCGATGGCAACTGTTTTTTAGGATTCTCATTAGCAACCAATCTGTCAATTCCGTTGGAAGTAGACACAAAAGTTTCGCGCAAATAGGAATCTGGCCCATGGGAGCCCATGGTCAAATCACCAAAATCATTGTAGGATACACTGGTCAAAAGTCCCCACTTATTCTTTGCCAGGTTAATGTCAAAATGAAAAGTGTTTTCGGTGTTGGCCGACGCAAACCTATAGTTTGCATTGCCCGCAGTGACCAAACTGTCACCTGATGACAAAAAGGGCGTTTTCGTGTAAAAATTCATGACCCCACCTATGGCATCACTCCCATAAATCACGGATCCGGGGCCGAAAATAACTTCAGTGTTTTTGACCGTGAATGGGTCTACCGAAATTATATTTTGAATATTGCCTCCTCTGAAAATAGCATTGTTCATACGCACCCCATCAACGGAAAGTAACAATCTATTGGTAGCGAATCCGCGAATCATGGGGCTTCCCCCACCCAGCTGACTTTTCTGAACAAATACTTTACCGCTGTTCTGCAGCAAATCGGCAGAAGTCTGCGGATTCATAAATGCAATGGTACGGGCATCAATGGAGACTATTTTATTAGGAATATCTTTCTTTTGCTGTTCCCATTTTGATACCGACATGACGACCTCATCCAACTGTTCGGCCTTCATTTCGAGAAATATCAGCCTGCCTTGTCTGAGCAACTGAGCCTTGGTACTTTTACGCATATCATAGCTCAAGTGCTTGAAGGTCAGGCGCTCATTGTTATCAAATATGCTTAAATCGCATATACCATCAAAATCGGACAGGGCGGTTTTCGACCTGTCGGAATTATAGGCAACTACATTGACAATGGGTTCTCGGGTTTCAGCATCCAAAACGGATATCTCCTGTGCTGAAAGTGCACCGAAAAATAATAGAAGTACGATACAGGTCAGTCTGCGCATCTTAGCTAAATACTTCATTTAAAATGGCCAGGGAACGCGGTTTTCGGAATCCCTGTAAATGTAATTCAAAATAAAGAACGATAGCTTTCAGTAGGGCTTGACGGTTGGTCTTCTTCATTTTGACAGTATGTATTGTATCAAAATTTATGCCCAACAGCTTTTTGAAGTACCCTAAATTTTCTCCGGTGATGCTAGGGTTGAACGAAGGGGTATCGGTAAATTCTCCTTCAAGAAGGTCAAAACAACTCGTATCCATATAGTCCGTATCCGGGTAGAAGCCAAAATATTTGGTCAATCCCAACAAAAAATAAATATGGAAGTTCGAGATTTCGTGATGTATATCGAGCCATTGCAAAGAGGCTTCGATATAATGGTACAGTTCTTCGTTACACTCCTCTTCATGAATGCTATTGGCAAGCATTTCCGATAAAAATAGGGTCAAGGAGTTTTTAGTGATATCGGTATGTAAGGTATTGTAAGGATAATCAATTTTCACTTCGCGAATACTTTCCAAAGTACCTTTGTTCTTATGCACGGCAACAATTTCCAATTGTGTCAAAGGTTGGAAGTACGCTGTTTTCAGTTTCCCTTTTTTTGAGGCCAAAACCCCTTTTAACAAATAGGATTTAAGTCCATCGGAATAGGTAAACGCTCTAACGATCAAGCTCGTATCCCCATATTTTATTGAGGAAAGTACTATGGCTTTGGTGGTTACTTGCATCGAGTGGCCGAAGTTTTGGACAAAGATAGGAATTTGAGAGGAGGAGGTACGAGGGTAGAAGTACGAGGTACGAGGGGGTAAATTCCTCCCGAATAACTCGGGACCAAGCACCAAATTCCAAAAAATCGACATTATGTTTATGAAATGGTGGGCTAAGGCTCTCTACGGGACACCATGTTGCGCATGGTTTTTTATCCGTAAATATTTGGATTCGTTAATATACCGGCAAGAATGTTGGAAGCCACATCTGTTCCGAATTTTTTAAGCTTGTCAACAATTTTAGTTTTCTTTTCGTTAACGTCAACATCTTTACTTTCTATAATTTTTTGCAGTTCTTTTAGTTGTTTACCCGTTAATTCGTCTTGAATTGAATCTATTATAAGGTTTAGACTTATTTTAGTTTCTTGATTTTGAGTGATGTTAATATTCATTTTATCATTATCCGAAGATATTTTATCAGGCAATCCAAATCTTTCAATTTCTTTTATAAGTCCATCTATCAAATTATAAGATTTGGATTGCCTGATAAAATATTCTCTCCCCTCCCAAATAACTTATGTATTTTAATTCTTTGATTTGATTTTCAGGCTTGCTATCAGCCCCATAAATTCTTACAATGAGGTTTATTGCTTTGTTTTTCCAATTGGTTAATGAATGTGAATCTGAGATATCTTTTGCTTCCGTCTTTAATTCTTGTAATGCTTCTAAAACTGTTTCTATCATTTTTTTAGATTTTGCACAATTATGACATAAAAATACACTCATAAAACCTAACAAAAAAGACCTACAAGGTTGGAAAAACCTTGCGGGTCTGTATAAATATAAAACTTCGTACTTCTAATTTCGTACCTCGTACCTTAAATCACTCCCTGCGCCAACATCGCATCGGCTACCTTTACAAAACCTGCGATATTCGCTCCTTTGACATAGTTGCAGTAGCCGTCTTTCTCTTTACCATATTCGATACAGGAGTCGTGAATGTCTTCCATAATATCTTTCAATCTTTCATCAACTTCCTCACGGGTCCAGCTGATACGTAATGAGTTCTGCGACATTTCGAGTCCCGAAGTGGCCACACCGCCAGCGTTGGATGCCTTACCAGGTGCAAACAAAATCTGCGCCTTTTGAAATTCGTGTATTGCTTCTGGAGTTGAGGGCATATTCGCCCCTTCAGCAACGCACATACACTTGTTCTTAATCAAGGTTTTAGCACTCTTACCATCCAACTCATTTTGGGTTGCGCAGGGTAATGCGATATCACATTTTACCTCCCATGGTATTCCTCCACTCACAAATTTGGCTGATTTGTACTTTTTGGCATACTCAGAAATTCGTCCTCTCTTGTTATTTTTCAAATCCATGACATAGGCCAACTTTTTCTTGTCGATACCTTCCTCATCATAAATATATCCTCCTGAATCAGAAAGTGTTACCACTTTACCGCCTAAGTGAAGTACCTTTTCGGCTGCAAACTGTGCAACATTGCCAGAACCGGAAATCACAACGGTCTTACCTTCAAAGTCTTCACCTTTGGTTTTTAACATGCTTTGGGCAAAGTATACTGTTCCGTATCCCGTTGCTTCGGGTCTAATTTTTGAACCTCCCCAGGAAAGTCCTTTACCGGTAAGTACACCCGTAAATTCATTACGCATTTTCTTGTACATTCCAAAAAGGAAACCTATTTCTCGCGAACCTACTCCGATATCACCGGCAGGTACGTCGGTATTCGGACCGATATGACGACATAATTCGCTCATGAACGCATGGCAAAAACGCATTACCTCATCATCGGATTTTCCTTTTGGGTCGAAATCGGAACCTCCTTTTCCACCTCCCATAGGTAATGTGGTCAAGCTGTTCTTGAATACTTGTTCAAAGGCCAAGAACTTCAAAATACTGGCATTTACCGATGGATGAAAACGCAATCCACCTTTATAAGGTCCGATTGCCGAGTTCATTTGAATTCGATACCCCCGGTTTACATGAATTTCACCATTGTCATCGACCCATGAAACGCGAAACGAGATTAAACGTTCGGGTTCTACCATGCGCAACAGAATGTTTTTACCGCTATATATTTTTTTCTGGCTATATACGGAATGATCGTTTCCGCCACTTCTTGTACCGCTTGGATAAATTCAGGTTCATGACCATTTCTGATCTTGACTTCCTCCATAAATCCATCGATTTTTGCTTGCATTTTTGCGTCCATAAAGTCTAAGGAATAAATTGTTTCCCTTTGGCTAGCCTCAGGGTTGGTTATTGAATTTAAGATATAACGGCAAAATTATGGTATTTCGATAATTCTAGGGCTATTTTTTTAAAAATTTGATAAAATTCTATCTGATTGCCTGCTCTAGGTCAGCGATAAGATCATCCAAATCTTCGATACCTACGCTCAATCGGATCAAGGCATCAACAACCCCGCTTTTTTCCCGTTCTTCTTTCGGAATGCTCGCGTGTGTCATACTCGCTGGGTGGCCCGCCAAACTCTCTACCCCGCCCAAGGATTCGGCCAAGGTAAATACTTGAAGTTTTTCCACGATTTTTATTGCATCTTCAAAATTGCTTCCCTTGGTAATGAAGGAAATCATACCACCGAATCCGTTCATTTGATCTTTGGCTACTTGATGATTCGGATGATTTTCAAAACCAGGCCAATAGACCTTCTCGATTTTAGGATGTTTGGCCAGATACTTGGCGATAGCTTCCCCATTTTCACAATGCCGCTGCATACGAACATGTAAGGTCTTGATTCCGCGTAGCACCAAAAAACTATCCATGGGCCCACAGACGGCACCACTTGCATTCTGGATAAAATAGAGCTGGTCGGCCAGTTCTTTATCCTTGACAACCAAGGCTCCAACGACCACATCACTATGGCCGCCCAAATATTTGGTTGCGGAATGCATAACAATGTCGGCCCCTAAATCCAAAGGTCTTTGTAAATAGGGGGTCGCAAAGGTATTATCGACCGCCAAAAGAAGATTATTTTTTTTGCAAGCCGTGAAACGGCTTTTATATCGATAATATTCATCATAGGGTTGGTCGGCGTCTCTACCCAGATAAGCTTCGTATTCGTATTGATACGTTTTTCAATTTCATCGATATTTTGCATGCCAACAAAATGAAAGGTAATACCGAATTTTTCGAATACTTTTTTGAACAGTCGATAACTGCCGCCATAGAGGTCATTTGTCGAGATCACTTCATCGCCCGGGTTCAATAATTTTATAACGGCATCCATGGCCGCTAATCCGCTAGCAAAGGCTAGACCATAATTTCCATTTTCTATACTTGCCAAGGAATTTTCCAACGCTGTACGGGTGGGGTTGGCACTACGTGAGTATTCGTAGCCTTTATGTCCGCCTGGAGTGCTCTGTGCATAGGTAGAGGTTTGATAAATTGGAGGCATTACCGCACCATAAGCTTTATCAGGCCGTTGCCCACCATGAATCGTTTTACTATTGAATTTTAAGTCTTTATCCCTCATATAGTATAATTAACACCACAAATGTATAGTTATCTTACGGAGAATACAACGGAGTTGTACTTTTGTACCAACCTAATACCGCCCCCAATGAAATTTCAAATTGTTTTTGTGCTTTGTTTTGTATTTCTGCTAAGTTGTAAGAATGATGAAAAGCTTACTTTCGAACCGGTTCAAATAACAAGTAACTCGTGTGCGGACTGCCCAAAGGTCGACATAAGCATTCCGAAAGTTCTTGAAAATTCCAAAATCGGACGCACTATCGAAACCGCATTACAGGAAGAAATCATCTTTCTGCTCACTTTTGATGAGGAAGTCGATGCTAAATCCATTAAAGAGGCCATACAATCCTTCAATAAAGGCTATATGGACCTCAAAGAATTATATTCGGATGAAAGTGTGGGTTGGGAAGCGAATATAGCGGGCAAAGTTACTTTTGAGGACCAAAATAGATTGACCATACTACTGGATTCATATATTTTTACCGGAGGCGCCCACGGATACAGCGGGAAAAGATTTTTAAACTTCGGCAAGAAAAAAGGAAAAGAACTTGAAACCTGGGAAATTTTCAAAAATATGCCTGAATTTGAAGATTTTGCCGAGGAAAAATTCCGTGAGCAAGAAAATATTGCTTTGGATAGAGCCATCAACAGCACCGGCTTCATGTTCGAAAATGATGAATTTTACCTTCCTGAAAATATTGGGTTTACCGAAGAAGGACTTCAACTATTGTACAATCAATATGAGGTTGCTTCGTATGCTGATGGACCAATTGTCCTGACATTATCCTACAATGATATCAATGCGTTTTTGAACACGAAAGTCAAGTCGTAGCCCTTATTCACTTACGGCTTTTTGAAGGGCCAATATTGCTCCCAGATGCAATCCCTCATGAAATATGTTAAACGCCAACGCATCATCAATGTTCCGTAAAGTCACATTGGCGCTGGTCGTATATTCATTGTATTCTTTGAAAAGACCGGCTTCATAATCTTTTTCTGCCCATTCCACAGTCGAGAACAAAAACCCCTCGATCATTTTGATTTCTTCATCGGTAGCCGTTCCGTCTGGCACCGTTCCCTTTCGAAATTTGTCCACTAATTCTTGAGTAACTCGAACCTGCAAACCACTCATCTTATAAACCAATAATTGTTGGGTTACGACTACATGGACAATGTTCCACCAAATATTGTTTCGGAAGCCTTTGGGTATTTTCAGCAATTCATCTTTAGATGTCACGCTCAAAATCTTATGAAGTATTTTTCGGTTCTGCAAAGTAATATCGAAGAGTTTTTCCAAAATATGCTTTTTAATGTGGATGCCAAAAATAGTACAATTGAACGGAATTGGGTTTCTTTGTACCTCACTTTTAAAAAGCAATTCTCTGTCAGTTCGAGCGCAGTCGAGACACGTATGGTAAAGGTTCTCGACTGCGCCCGAATTGACAGCAATACAACTATTTACGGTATTGCCTATCAACATGAAGACTATTTGAAACGAAAAAACGACGTATGAAAAAAATCTACCATCTAAGCACCTGCGACACCTGCCAACGCATCATCAAAGAGTTGCAACCCCTTGACGGTTTCGAATTGCAGGATATCAAGACCGAAGCCATGACTAAAGAACAGGTTGAAGAAATGCATAAACTTGCAGGAAGCTATGAAGCCCTTTTCAGCAAACGCGCAAGATTGTACCGCGAAAAAGGTTTGAACGAAAAACAACTTTCAGGAACCGATTTTAAAAACCTCATTTTAGAACATTACACCTTTCTAAAGCGACCTGTAATTTTTGTAGACGATACCATATTCATAGGTAACAGTAAAAAGGTAGTAGAAGCTGCCAAAGCTGCCATACATTCTTGAGTAAGCGAACCTTCGCCATATTAGCCGCTATAGGTGCAACCACCATTTACGCTCTGAACCATACTATTGCAAAGGGCGTGATGCCCCATTATGTGCAACCTTTTGGATTTATCATTTTCCGGGTTTGTGGAGCAGCTTTTTTATTTTGGATTATCTCAATTTTCGGCCCCAAGGAAAAAATAGAAAAAAGAGATTATTTGCGGATGCTTGTCTGCGCCATATTAGGAATGGGTATCAATATGTTGGTATTCTTTAAAGGCCTCTCGCTTTCCACACCTATTAATAGTGCGGTTTTGGTCACCACCACGCCTATCATTGTTCTAATCCTTTCCGCGGTTTTTATCAAAGAACGGGTTTCAGGTCGAAAAATTTTCGGCATCACAATAGGACTTTTAGGCGCGCTTGGTTTGATTCTATTCAGTTCTGAAATCAGGCAAGATGCACCCAACATTCCGCTGGGGAATTTCCTGATCCTAATGAACTCGGTTTTCTATGGTTCTTATCTAATTATCGTTAGGCCCTTGCTCGACAAATACCATCCATTTACATTTATGAAGTGGCTTTTCACTTTGGGAATATTGTTGGTGTTGCCCTTCGGATACCGAGAATTCATGGAAATCGATTTTACCAACCTACCGATGGACGCGATTTGGAGCATTGTTTTTGTAATAGTAGGCACAACGTTTTGCACCTATCTATTTAACATTTTTGCTTTGACCCAATTGAAGGCTTCAACCTTAAGTGCCTTTGTTTATATACAACCGTTGATCGGCATTCTTTATGCCACCGCCACTGGAAAAGACAGTTTGACCACTTTAAAAATATTGGCAGCCTGTCTGGTGTTGCTAGGCGTTTACTTGGCCAGCAGAAAACCAAAGCCACGAACTCAAGGATAAAACAAAATCTGTTGGGATTTTTACCCAAATAAACTTAACTGCTTGTTTTGAGGAGCTTTGGCAAAACCATAAATACTTCGACCACCATATTTATAAGATTCATCATTCTCCTTTTTAATCAGGGCATCGAAGTTCGTATTTGGCGTAAAGCCTTTTTCAGCTTTTTGGGAAAGAACGGTCAGCTTTTTAATGGCTTTGAGTTTATCGGAATTTCCAATATTTGCTCGGTGCACGGCATTTTTTAAGGTAGCTATGGTTTCATCATACACTTTGGTCGGCACTGGAAACGGAGTTGCGTCTTTTCCGCCGTGGGCAAAAGCAAATCGCGCAGGGTCCGAAAAGCGCGATGGTGTACCATGAATGATTTCACTGACCAACGTCAAGGACTGAAGCGTTCTTGGCCCAAGACCTTTCAACAATAATAAATCCTCAAATTTCTGGGTCTCGTTTTCTTGCGCCAGCCACAAAATACTGCCCAACCGTTTCATGTCGACATCCTTGGGTTTAATATGATGATACACCGGAACCAACAAATGTGGCAGTTCTTTTAGTATTTTATCGGGATGTTCTTTCGCAATTTCTAAAATACTTTGTTTCGTAGGCAGCGCATTTTTGTGGGTCAGGTTCAAAATATTCCCTTGATTCTTGCCACACACAGCGGTGTGTGGTTCTTCAACAAAGGATTTTAGATTTTCCGAATGCCAGTGATATCTGCGAGCCATACCGTTGGTGTTGTGCATGCCTTGTTGAATGACCGACCATTTGCCCGTATCGCCAACGATGAAACTATGAATGTATAGATTGAAGCCATCTTGTAATGCAGTATTATCGACTTTAGCGCTGAGCTTGCTACATTTCGCCAGATGGTTGCCATCGAGCCCAGTTTTGTTGCCTACCTCAAGTAATTCTTGCGGGGTTCTTGTAGATTGCTTTCCTTTTCCTCCGCAAACATAAAGTCCCAATTGTTTTGAAACGGGGTTTATGGACTGTTTCAGCACGTTCAAAACAGTAGTCGTAACTCCAGATGAGTTCCAATCCATACCGATGACCGAACCGAAGCTTTGGAACCAAAACGGGTCTGAAAGACGTTCCAAAAAATCATCCTTGCCTTTTTGCTCAATAATGGCCTCGACAATCGGAAGGGTCAACTGCTTCATGCGACTGAAGAGCCATATGGGAACGGCTCCGCCATGTAGTAATAAATCAGCCGTGCCTGAACGTTTCATATTATTGGAATTTATCCAAATATATGGATTTTTTCCATAAAAAATAATTGATTTAAAGAGAAATATCCTTCGGGGTTTTAGCAAACTTCCTAGTATCTTCTTTTGTCAAAATTTTGAAACCTTCAGGTTTTTCGACCGTAGTGAATATTTCGAGCAAATCTTCCGGAAGGGAAATAAGTCCATGTGATTTCAAACTCATCCATGCACCCATCATTTCGCAATGGGCCACATTCTTGCCATTGGCATCATAAAAGTTATGGTGGAATTCGAAGAACTTTCCATCTTCGCTCATTCCGGCAACCTCTAAAGAAACCTTTATCGGCCGTCCGGGAAACACTTCCTTAAAATAATAAATGTGCTCGTAAAAAACCACCGGACCGATTTGGTGTTCGGCGAATGTTTTTTGGTCGAAGCCAAGTGTTTGTAGAAAGGCCATTCGGGTATGGCTCATAAAATTGACATAGGCACTATTGGCCAAATGACGGTTCGCATCGACATCGCTCCACCGGACTTCGAATTCTTTTAAGTACATCGTATCGAGATTATTTTATTATGCATGCATAGGAATCACAAAAATACCATAGTTTTGGAAAAGCACACCGATATACTTAGAATTAATGAATAAATTTAGAATCAAAATTAGAGCCTTATGAATCAAAAGCCCGCTTTTATAAAAGAACTTTCATTGCCCGCAATCGCCGCCCCGATGTTCCTGATTTCAGGACCCAAATTGGTCGTCGAATGTTGTAAAAATGGTATCGTAGGCACCTTTCCCGCATTGAACCAAAGAACAAGCGAAGGTTTTGAGGATTGGCTCGTTGAAATAAAGTCGGAACTTCAAAAATTTGAAGAAGAAACAGGTAAAAAGGCTGCCCCTTTCGGAGTGAACTTAATCGTGCATCCAACGAATCCCAGATTAGAGGCCGATATCAAATTATGTGTCAAACATCAAGTACCCATTATCATCACCTCTCTAGGTGCCGTTTCGATGGTCGTAGATGCCATTCATAGTTACGGCGGATTGGTCTTTCATGACATTATAAAAAAGAGACACGCGGAAAAAGCTCAAGAAGCCGGCGTAGACGGATTGATTTTGGTGGCCGCCGGTGCAGGAGGGCACGCAGGAACTATAAACCCAATGACCTTGGTAGCAGAAATCAAGAAATTTTTTCATAAAACAATTATTCTTTCCGGCTGCATCAGTACCGGTCGAGATATCGCTTCTGCTTTACAGATGGGAGCCGATCTGGCTTATATGGGCACCCGTTTTATCAATACAGATGAGGCCAAAGCTCCGGATGAATACAAGAAAATGATTATTGACGCAGGTGCCAATGACGTCGTTTATACCGCTGCTATTTCTGGGGTACACGCCAATTTCTTAGGCGCAAGCCTAAAAGCTGCGGGACTTACCGAAGAGGATTTAAAAAAAGACCGAAAAATAGATTTCGGAAAAGAACTTGATACAGAGGCCAAAGCATGGAAGACAATTTGGTCGGCCGGGCAGGGTTCGGCTTTGATCGATGATTCCTTGCCCATTGCCGAACTTGTGGACCATTTGAAATCGGAATTTAAAGCTGCTATTGAAGAACAGATTAAAGTTTTGGAAACCTATCCTAAATAATCTATACTCTCATCCTGAGCGCAGCCGAAGGGCTACGTAGCTTTGGGCCCTTCGGCTGCGCTCAGGATGACATTTTTGTCGGACAACACTCTTTTTCTCAGTTAGAATATGCCAATAAGCCCTTCATCTTATAATCCGTCTTTTTTATTCAAAAACGGACATTTTTCGACGATTTATAGCGGATTATGGCGAAAAATCAATGATTTTCAGCAAAAACGCGAGCGAATCGATTTGCGCGATGGCGACTTTTTGGACTTGGATTGGAGTTTTTCCGAACAACCTTCCGAAAAAGTCGTTATTCTTTTGCATGGTTTGGAAGGCCACGGACAGCGGCCCTATATCACAGGCAGTGCCAAGACGTTCAATGCTTCCGGATATGATGCTTGTGCTGTAAATTTCCGGGGCTGTAGTGGCGAGACAAATCGATTATTCCGCTCGTATCATTCCGGGGCTACAGAGGATTTGGATGCCGTAGTGCAACACATCCTAAGTGAAAAAGAACACACAGAAATCTATATCAAAGGGGTCAGTCTCGGCGGCAATATGGCGTTGAAATATGTTGGGGAAGACCGGGAAATCCCAAAAGAAGTAAAGGCGGTAATAGGTATATCCGTTCCGTGCGATTTGCACAGTTCTTTGAAGGAATTATTGAAACCTAAAAATTACCCTTATTCCTTAAGGTTCAAAAAACACTTGACCGATAAATTATGGTTGAAGTTGCCTTTGTTCCCCGATAATATTTCCAAATTGGATATCAAAAATATAAGAACGCTAAAAGATTTCGACACTATTTATACCAGTAAGGCCCACGGCTTTAAAGATGCCTTGGATTATTATGAAAAATGCAGTTGCCTACAATTTCTTGCGAGTATCAAAGTACCTTCCTTGATTATCAATGCCACGAACGATTCGTTCTTAGGCCCCGAATGCTACCCGTATAAGGAAGCTCGAGAAAATGAAAATCTATATTTGGAAACCCCGAAATTTGGCGGACACGTTGGTTTCCATGATTCCGAAAATTTGTATTATTCTGAAAAAAGAGCGATAAAATTTCTTGAAGAACGTATTTAGATTTTGCTATTCCTTATATTAGTAGCATAAACCGATGTCGAATCGGATTCGGCATAAAAATCTGCATACATGAAAAAAGTACTCATTGCCATAGCTCTTGGAGGTCTGACGATCGGCTGTGGCGGAAAAGAAAAAAAGGAAGAGGAGAAAGAAGGTTTTGAAATGAGCCGCACCAAGGCCGAAGATAAAAAAGAAGCCGTTTCAGAGGGCGTACCCGTTGATATGGACAATGACGGTGTCGGGCCGTATGGCGATATCACGTTCCCAGATGAAATCGATTCGGAAATGGCCGCTGCCGGCGAGGCAAAATTCAACGCCATCTGTACTGCCTGCCACATGGCCGAACAACGTATGATAGGCCCCGCCCTAAAAGGGGTGTATGACAGAAGAAGTCCGGCTTGGGTTATGAACATGATTGCCAACCCCGACGGAATGCTTAAAGAAGATCCGATTGCCAAGGCACTTCTTAAGGAATACAACAACGCCATTATGTTGAACCAAAACCTTTCCGAGGAGGATACAAGAGCCGTTGCGGAGTATTTGCGGACGTTGTAAACTTATGAATTGTGAAAACAAACTGCCTATCTAGCAATGCATAGATAGGCAGTTTCATATATGACCAAGACCGTTTCAAATTTAAACTATGAAAACTTGGATTTCGATTTTAACAATTCTCATCATATTTGCTTCCTGCACGGAAAAAACAACTCTAAAAAATCAAAAACTTGACGTACAAATCATCCCCACACCCAAAAAAATGGTGTTGGAAGAAAAGGCGTTGGTACTCGATTTGAATAGCGGCATTACAAGCACCGATAAGAAGCTTGGGCCTTTTCTAGAACTTTTCCAGTCTGAGCTTCAAACCCTGACAGGTTTTGGATGGCCCATTGTAACCGACAAAGACCAAGCTGCGATTACCTTTCAGATTGCCAAAAACCAGGCCGAAGATGAATATCGTATTGCCATAGACAATTCCGTTTTGGTCAATGCAGGCAGCTTTCAAGCGCTTGCCATGGCCCGCACCACTTTGTTGCAATTGGCAAAGGTCGATGGCGAGGAACTTTTGTTCCCGCAATTGACATTGAACGATTCTCCCGATGCAAAATACCGTGGTTTGCTTATCGATCTCGCCCGCAGTTGGCATTCTATGGAAACGGTAAAAAAACTGATTGATTTGGCTTCCTATTACAAGACTAATTATATACAACTCCATTTTACCGACGACCAGTCGTATACGCTGCCGTCGAAAAAATATCCCAAGCTCCCAACGCCCGGCCGCCATTATTCCTTTGAAGATTTGGAGGAATTGGAAAGCTATTCGCAGCTGCGAGGCGTAACGATTATTCCTGAACTTGAAATGCCGGGGCATGCAAAATCTTTTATCGATGCCTATCCGGAAATCTTCGGGATAAAGGATGTTGAGGAGAATCCATATATCATCAATATGGGGAAGGAAGAAGTCTATAGCGCACTGGAAGAACTCATTGCTGAAATCACCCCCATTTTTAAAGCCTCGCCCTACTTTCATATTGGTGGCGACGAAGCGCGATTTACCAAAGTGATGGACGACCCCGAGGTCACGAAGTATATGAAGGAAAACAATCTGGGCAACGAAGAAGTCCACGAACTCTATCGCCATTTTTTGGTGCGGATGAACGAAGTCGTTAAAAAATATGGGAAGCAAACCTGCATTTGGGAAGGCTTTGCCAGAGCGGGAAACATCAAGATTCCGAAGGATATGATCGTGTACGAATTTGAATCATTATACCAATTGCCCAACGAACTGATCGAAGATGGTTATACTCTCGTGAACGCTTCTTGGAAACCGCTGTACGTGGTCAACGAAAAAAAGTGGGAACCAAAAACGATTTATGACTGGAACCTATGGCGTTTTCAAAACTGGTGGTCAAGATCCCCGCCACCGAAAATCCGATTCAGTTGGAAGAAACCGACCAGATCATCGGTGCTCAAATGTGTACGTGGGAGCAGCCGCAAAAAAGTGAATTTACAAGTTTGCGCAAACGGCTTCCGGTCATGAACGAACGTATTTGGAATACCAAGGAGAAAATTCCATTCGAAGAATTTATACAGCATTTGGAAAGTACAGATTCCAAATTATCGGTTTTGGCAAACGACTCGGAACAAGACAGTTTGTTGATCGGACATAATCACAAGGAGCCTGAAGAATAGAGCTATTTCAAGTATGATTGTAACAATATTTGGTTTATGGCCACTAACCGTTTAATAACCTGAATAATGAATAAGGAACCGAACGAATTTTTCAGTTCCCCAGCCCTAAAGGGAGGAAAAATTCTTCGGTAAATAATCAAAATCCAGAAAATCCTTTCCCTTTAGGGTCAGGGCAATAGGATTTTCGGCCACATTGCGATTATCCATTATTTTAGCCAAATGGCCCTTACCATCTATATTAAACCGATTTCATGAAAATATTGACCAAAGGGGAATATTACGGAGAGAAGCGATTGGAGTTGGACAATAAGGGAATCGTACTGTCAGAATACGATTATCAATTGCCCAAAACCGATTGGCATTATCATGAAAACCCCTATTTCATGTACATCATCGAGGGCAACGTTTATGATGTCAACAAAAAAAGGACCACCAACTGTACCCCGGGAAGTCTTCTGCTACACAATTGGGACGAAACGCATTATAATAGTAAAGCATCATCTACTGCCCGAGGATTCCATATCGAATTCGAAAGGGAATGGTTCGATCAGAAAAAATTAGATGTCGATCTTTGGGAAGGCAGCCATCTCATCCACAACCCGAAAATGCACCACTTGTTGGGTAGGCTTTATTTTGAATTCAAATGTCAAGACGAATACTCCGAACTATCCATAGACCTATTGCTTCTTGAACTTTGTGAGACAAGTCAAGCTGATAAAAAATTGGCCTTTTTGGATACTCCTGTATGGGTCGAAACATTAAGGGAATTATTGCACGAGCATGATTTACATAATTATAGCTTGGCCGAACTTTCTTCGATATTAGGCGTGCATCCTGTTCACATTTCAAGGGCCGTGCCCAAGTATTTTTCGGTTACTTTAGGAAATTATATCCGTCAGCAAAAAACAAAAAAGGCCATGGGTTATCTGTACGACCCCAACTATTCACTGACCGAAATAGCATATCTGTGTGGGTTTGCCGACCAAAGCCATTTTACCAGAACGTTCAGATCGTTTTTTGAAATGACCCCCAAAGAATTCAGGGTTCGTCTTTGATGTTAATATCGTTCTATTTAACCTAAAGGTGCGGTCTTACCTTTGAGCTCATCAAAAAACGTATAGATCATGTCAAAAACAATTTCATTCTTACTTTTCTTCTTTATCGGGAATATCATTTTCGCCCAAATCGACTTTTCAGAAACCCATTTAAAAACGATGCCGCTATTGACCACTATGGATTCTTTGGTAAAAGATGGAAAGTATGAAAATATTACGAGTATCCTCATCGCCAAAGATGGAAAACTTCTTTTTGAGAACTATTATAATGATAACGACCGGAGTTCAAAACACAATACCCGATCCGCCACAAAGAGCATAGCGACACTCTTAACGGGAATCGCTATCGACAAGGGATTTATAAAATCGGAAAACGATAAAATATTCGATTACTTAAAGCATAAAATGCCTGTCGAGCATCCCGATCCTCGTAAGGCGGAAATTACTATCGAAGACCTTTTGACCATGAGTTCGATATTAGAATGTGATGACAACAACAGTTTTTCAAGGGGCAATGAAGAGCGAATGTATATCATCGAAGACTGGGCCAAGTTCTTTGTAGACCTTCCCATAAGGTCGTATCCTTTTGGTCCCAAACCCGAAGAAATGCCCTATGGCCGATCTATGAGTTATTGCTCGGCCGGTGCCGCAGCATTAGCTGAAATTGTACAAACCGCCATCGGAAGCAGCGCGGAGGAATTTCTAAAAGAAAATCTATTCAAGCCTTTGGAAATCCAAAATTACAAACCGCACTACACGCCCACAGGAACATTGAATACAGCGGGGGGTAGTGAATACCAAAGTAGGGACTTCTTGAAATTAATACAATTGTGTTTGCAAAAAGGTACTTGGAACGGACAAAATATCATCTCAAAGGAATGGGTCGAAAAAGCAACCACCCCAAAAGCGAATGCGTGGGAAGGTATGGACTACGGCTATCTTTTTTGGCTTAGAAAATATGATAGGGCGAAATGCTTCGCCATGGCCGGAAATGGTGGGAACAAAATTATGGCTTTTCCCGAATTGGGCGTTACCGTTGTGCTGACCTCGACGAATTACAACAATCGTAATGCGCACAATTACACCGATGAGCTTTTGGAAAAATATATTATTCCGGCTATGAAGTTATAATTCCCAAAGATTGAAGGGTCGTGTGATTTTGGAGTCGTCATCTTTTTTTACTCGATCTACGACCACTTTATAGGTGGGATCTTCCAAAACATTCACTTCGATGATATCATCGGCGTCTTCCAAAAGCTGGATACAATCTTTGCTCAAATGCCGTAGGTGGACTTTCTTGCCTGCTTTTTTATAGCGTTCGGTAATTTTATTGAGGGCCTCGATACCTGACATATCGGCGACTCGGCTTTCCTTAAAATCAATAATGACCTCATCGGGATCGTTCTGAATATCGAACTTTTCAGCGAACAAAGTTGTGGAGCCAAAGAACAGGGGGCCGTAGATCTCATAATGTTTGATTCCATGCTCATCCACATATTTTCTGGCACGGATGCGTTTCGCGTTTTCCCAAGAATAGGCCAACGCGGAGATAATCACGCCAAGTAAAACCGCCACCGCCAGGTTATGCGTAACCGCTGTAATCAAAGTGACCAAGACCATAACGACTACATCAGACTTCGGCATCTTTCCAAAAGTCTTAAAACTCGCCCATTCAAACGTTCCGATGGCGACCATGAACATCAGGCCGACCAATGCGGCCATTGGCAATTGCTCTATCAAGCTTGATCCGAACATGATGAATACCAACAACATTACAGCAGCTGTAATTCCTGAAAGTCTAGCTCTAGCCCCTGAAGAAGTGTTGATCAAACTCTGCCCGATCATGGCGCAACCGCCCATTCCTGATAAGAATCCTGAAAGAATATTCGCAGTTCCTTGGGCCACACATTCTTTATTGCCGCTACCACGCGTCTCTGTTATTTCATCTATGATATTCAGTGTCAAAAGACTTTCTATCAACCCAACCCCTGCCACGATTGCTGCGTAGGGAAAAATAATCTTTATGGTTTCTAAAGTCATGGGCAGTTGTGGTATAGAAAGAGGTGGAAAGCCCCCTTGATAGTTTCTCCCGCGCCTATGGTATCGGCCACGGTCAAGGTATCGACACCAAAACCGATTACGATCGCAGAAACGACCACAATAGCCAACAAGGAAGACGGAATCGCCTTTGTCAATTTCGGGAAACCCCAAATGATCAGCATGGTTAAAAGTGTCAGCCCTAACATCACGAACATGGGTGTTCCGCTCAACAAACTATCAGTTCCCTTTTCATAGAAATTTGGGAATTGCGCCATGAAGATGATAATGGCGAGTCCGTTTACAAATCCGAACATTACCGGATGCGGCACGAGACGGATAAATTTTCCTAACCTCAAAACACCAGCCAATATTTGCAAAGCTCCAGCTAAGATTACCGTAGCAAAAACATAGTTTAGAATGGTTTCTGGTTCAATGCCCGGAAAGTTTCGTTTCAATTCTAAAATCAGTCCCACAAATATCACCGCTACGGCACCTGTGGCACCGGAAATCATTCCCGGGCGGCCACCTAAAATTGAAGTGACCAAACACAGTATGAATGCAGCATATAATCCTGTCAAAGGAGAAAATCCGGGAATTAGGGCAAAGGCGATCGCTTCTGGCACCAAGGCAAGTGCAACGGTAAGTCCCGAAAGAATTTCGGTCTTATAATCTACTTTTTGCTTAAAATCGAAAAGGTTCAGGTATTTTTTCATTTATGCTGAATTTATTTCAGTATGACCATGGGATTTTAAGCGGGCAAAAATAGGGTTAATTGAGGGATTAGCCGCAATGTCAAGATTTAAATTTGGCTGTCATTGTGGGGAGCTGAACGAATATTGAACACGCAACAAGGTCAAAAGCGACGCGGCAATCTGTTACATTTGAACATGAATGTAACAGATTGCCGCGCTACGCTCGCAATGACGATTTCGATTACCAGTCTTTCAACCCCAACAACTTCTCGCCCAACTCGTTCAATTTGGCAGTTTCGTATTTGGTCTGCTCCCATTTTCTAGGGTCTCCAGGGAAGGCGTAGCCTTCGGGGGCAATGCGATGTTTCCAAGAATTGATACGCCATTGTCTTAATTCCTCATTATCTTCTTCGGCAGGCATCATGGAAATATATTGTGCGATACGGACTTTATCCTTTGATTTATTAGGTCGAATACCATGCGGTTCGGTACTATTAAAAATGAGTAAATCACCAGCATTCATTTTGACTTTTACGATTTTATCCTCCAAATCAGAGATATCGGGCTGAAAACGGTCGCGGTCTTCGGGCTGGGTCAATTTCCAGGTATCATAATTTCTATAAAGCCACGGAATACATTGAAATCCACCCATGTTCTCGTCGGTCTGATCGGCAAGGGCCAAAACGCCCTGAACATTTTGCGGTCGGGTCTCAGGATCATAATCCCAATGAATGAATCCTTTTTTATCGACGCCCGGTTTTAATGGAAAGTTCAAATTAGCTCGGTCGATAGTGACCCAAAGCTTTTCGGTTCCCCAAACATCAACAAAGGCATCGTAGACTCGTTGCATTTGGCGGTTGTTCCAAAGGTGTTGGTTGTTGTATACTTCGACCATTCCTGTTCCGGTCAATTCTTTCATTTTCATTTCGGCGCGTGGAGGCGCATACCATGTTTCGGGGTCGTTAGGGTCTTTTTCATCGAATTCCCAAATAAAATCGGCGGTCGCTTTTGCCTGTGCTGAAGGGATGGCGTTTTTGATCAAGATATAACCGTTGTGCCTCCAAAAATCCCAATCTTCTTCGCTCAAAACCCGAAGCGGTTTTCCGTTGGAGCGGTCGTTCAATTTTATTTTACTGCTGGTTGCCGTTGATGGGTTTCCGGGAATCTCCTCATGGGCCTTGTTGGCCATTTCGATTTTTGAATTTGTCTGTTGCATGATATATCGCTTTAAAACTGTTTTTAATTTGATGAAGTAAAACTACTCCCAAATCATAATGGATGCCACCTTGATATTGACCTAAATTTGAACAATATTGACATTTAATATAATAATTGATTGCTTAAAAGGCAATTTTGTCTATTTTAAATAAATGAAAATTGAATTAGAAAGTATCAGTCCGCAGTCTAAAAGTCCGTTTCGGCTTTTACATGACCCTAAGCTAAATCATCTTTTTTATTGGCATTTTCATCCTGAATTTGAATTGGTGTACATTGAAGGAGCAAGCGGCACGCGCCATGTCGGCGACCATATTTCGCAATATGCCGAAAGTGATTTGGTCTTAATAGGTTCCAATATCCCGCATTTGAATTTTGACCACGGTGTGACAACGACTTATCGAAAAGAAGTCTTGCATATCAAGCCATCATACAAAGAAAATTTTATTTCACAATTTCCCGAATTACAAAGTTTGGACCGTTTGATCGAGCTTTCAAAATATGGGATTGCTTTTTCCGGGTCTACGAAAAAAGAAATTGGCATACTAATGAAAGAATTGCACGAGTTGCCGCCCTTCGAGTTTTTCATACAAGCGATGAACGTTTTAAAGAGACTTGCCCACAGCAAAGAATTTCAATTGTTGCATACGAAACCTTATATCAACCGATACAGTAAAAAAGAGCAAGAACGTATTCGTGAAATCTATTCATTTGTCGATGAGCGGTATCAAAACAAAATTACTGTTGAGGAAGTAGCCCAGATATGCAGTTTGACCAAGCCGGCTTTTTGTCGTTATTTCAAAAAATCAACAGGTAATACCTTTATCGGATTTCTGAACCAATACCGGATTAGCCAAGCAAAACGTTTATTATTAATGGGAAGGAACATCAGCGAAACCTGCTACGAATGTGGGTTTGAAAGTCTATCCTATTTTAACCGTACGTTCAAAAAAGTGACCGGTGAGAACCCGTCCGATTTTAAAAAAAGACTGTTAACGGATGGCGACTGATTTCAGTTTGCGTTAAAAAAAATACTAAAAGAGGCTGTATGCTGGTCATGTAATTTCTATCTTACCTTAAAATCAACTTATGAAAATGAAAAATATTATTATTCTATCAGGTCTATTTTTATTCCTCTTTACTTCTTGCGCACATCGATTGGTTGGAACATGGAATGTACAAAAATACGAACGAAAGACTCCTGGAGAAGAAGGCATGTCGGTCAGCAATATTGGCAAAATAACCTTTGACAAAAATGGTTCAGGAGAAAAGAACCTTGACTATTCGCTTTTGGGGATTTCTGCAAAGGACGTTACCCCCTTTCAATGGTCAGCAACGGATCAGTTCGTTACTATCGAGGGAGAAAATTCGGAGATTACCAAGACGTGGATCTATATCGAGAACAAATCCAAGTTTCAAAAATGGCAATCGACAGATGGTGCCAATAATGTGCAGACCTTGGAACTAGCAAAGGACTGAAATGGATATATTTAAAATCATGGAGTTTTCCGTCATCCTAAAAATGCTTTTGGCCGGGGTATGTATCTATGTTTATATTCTTATCATCACAAGAATTGCCGGAAAGCGCACCTTCGCCAAGATGAGTAGTTTTGACTTCGCCGTGACCATAGCCATGGGATCCATATTGGCCGATGCCGTAAACAAACCGGGCAGTAGTCTGATGCCCGCTTTTGTTTCGTTGGCAATTTTGGTCGCACTTCAAGTACTATTTGCTAAATTCAGGTCTTCATCGAACAAATTTGAAAAGGTGGTCTCGAATACTCCCATTCTATTAAATGACGGGAGCAACATTTTAAAAGACAATCTCAAAAGGGCTCTTGTCAGTGAAGCGGACTTAATGGGAAAAATACGCGAAGCGAACGTGCTACAGCTCTCACAGGTTAAAGCTGTGGTTTTTGAAACGACAGGGGATATTTCGGTTTTGCATACTACAAATGATGTAACCGTTGATGAAATTATAATGCAAGACGTAGACCAATAAGAAATCGGAAAAACTACAAACGAAAACCGCCCCGACACTACATCGGGGCGGTTTCCTAACTAAATAACCAACCAAAAAATCTTTACTTCGACGGCGCTCAGCATAACAGTCTCGGACTTTTATCTTTTTTAATATTTCTTTCTCCTATAATTGTCGTAATCTTTTGACTTTCATTACAGGATTCGAAGTTTTTTGTCTTTTCTTGACCGTCGAGCCCTTGCCCGATTTCAAGTACTGCTGATACCCTCTTCCTTTAAACTCATATACCGTTTCGCTACTTGGGTGGTACAGCTCGATTGTACTATCATTAATAACGTAGAGTTCAAAGTAATCATTGCCCATGGTATCATAAGCGAGTGTTAAAGTTTTAAGCGTTTCATCGTTTTCTACGTCGTACACCTGATAATCGCCCTCAAAATCCCATTGCAAATTGCTAACCGCTGTACCGGGAGCATCGATTGAGGACCTAAAAAAGGATGGAAGAAATTGTAAAAAGTTCTCATCATCAAAATCGTTCAAGGCACCTTCTTCACTGGCATAGGTCTTTTCCCAAGCATCGTATTCTTGAAGGAAATAGTTGATATTGTCATAGAAAACAAAGTCATAATCGAAGTTGTTGATGTTATATCCCTTCATATAATAAGACGTATCCGATCTAGAATCATAAAGTTCGATGGTGTTTCCGTTAACCGCAAAGACATCCAACAGCCAAAGTCCGTCAGCATCGTGGTCGATTTCTACGGTTCCGCGAAGGGTGCTGTAATAACCCACATCGATTCCGAAGCCGTTTCCGGTCTTACCGATTCCCACAATATTATTGTTGGCATATACGGTGCCTGTATCAAAAGAAATAGTAAAGGCACGTTGTAAAAATGGCACTTCCCCATTACCCTGGGTCGCATTAATATCGATATACCAAAGATCATACGACTGCAAAACCTGATCGGTATTGAATGCCGATTCCTCTATAAAATCGTCATGAACAATTGTTTCTGTATAACAGGATGTTATTAAAGTTCCGATGAGCGCCAGCCCGAATAGTAGTTTTGCTTTCATAATAAAAGGTGTTCAAATTCGAATTTTATAAAACAAGGATTGTGCCGTTATTTGCAACTATTTGAAAATCAATCTGTAAGGCGTTGCCTCAATTTTTAATTACATTTGACCGAATAATCATTTTGGTATGGATGAAGAATTACGTTTTGCTGTTTTGGGAGGCGGAAGCTGGGCGACGGCCATCGTAAAAATGCTGTGTGTCAATCAGGAAAAAGTGGGTTGGTATATGCGAAATTCAGATGCCGTAGGTTTTATAAAAATCCAGAAACACAATCCCAATTATTTGACTTCGGTCACTTTCGATATTAATAAATTAGATTTAACAGATGATATAAATTCGGCTGTTGAAAAAGCGGGTATTTTGATTTTCGCAATACCTTCCGCTTTTTTGAGTGACGAACTAAAAAAACTATCAACTTCCTTAAGGGATAAAATCATTTTTTCCGCAATAAAAGGTATCGTACCAGAATCTGGCCTTATTGTTGGGGAACATTTTCATGAAAAATACGATATTCCATTTGAGAATATCGGGGTCATTACAGGGCCTTGTCATGCCGAGGAAGTTGCCATGGAGCGATTGTCCTATTTGACAATAGCCTGTGCCGATAAAGAAAAGGCAAAGTTCGTAGCAAAAAATCTTGAAACCGATTATATCAAAACAAAGATTACGAAAGACATTATCGGTACCGAATATGCCGCCATGCTCAAGAACATTTATGCGATTGCCGCAGGTATTGCCCACGGATTGGGCTATGGCGATAACTTTCAAAGTGTTCTAATGAGCAATGCCATTCGTGAGATGAAACGTTATACGAAACGCATTCATAAAATCGACCGCAATATTAACGATTCAGCGTATTTAGGGGATTTGCTGGTAACGGGATATTCAACCTTTAGCCGAAATCGAATGTTCGGTAATATGATCGGTAAGGGCTATACCGTTAAAAGCGCACAGATGGAAATGAGTATGGTGGCGGAAGGGTATTATGCCACAAAAAGTGCGTTCGAACTTAAGTCAAAATTCAAGAAAAAAGTCAAAACGCCGATAATAGATGCAGTGCACGAAGTGTTGTACGAAGGAAAGAATGCGAAAAAGGTTTTTTCGGAATTGACCGATATGTTGGATTGAAAATAGTTTCCCTATCTTAGAATCAATCAATCCGTATTAGTATGCGTTCATATATCCTATTACTTTTTATCACGCTCCTATTTAGTTGCAATGCGACCCCTCCCGATATAACAATAGATGGTATTTTAGAAGTCCCTGAAAACCGAGACAATCCAAATTCCCGTACTCTCAAATTAGTCTATAAGGTTTTGAAGGCGAAGGACACAACTTCTGGCAAGGCACCTATTGTGTTTTTGATGGGCGGCCCCGGCGGGGCAACCTTGGTCACCGAAGAAATGTGGATAAACCATCCGCTTCGAAATGAGAGAGATATTGTATTGATGGATCAACGGGGCACTGGCGAATCGGAAGCCAACTGTACCAAAGTGGGTGACGCCATGTTTGCCATCATGCGAGAAGACCTTGGCCAAGAAAGTGAAACGACGACTTTGAGCGCCCTGATGTCCGACTGCAAGAAATTAATGAAACAGGATGGTGTTGACCTTGCTGGATATAACAGTAGAGAAAATGCCGCTGATTTTGAAGATCTGCGCAAAGCGTTAGGGTATAAAAAATGGAATCTATTTGGAGGTTCCTATGGTACTCGGCTAGGCTTGACCATAATGAGAGATTTTCCAAACAGTGTTCGAAGTTCAGTACTTGTGGGGGTTTTCGCTCCAGAATCGAATTTATTTGAAAATTATATCCTAAATTTTGAAAAATCGCTTTTTTCAGTTCTTGAGCGTTGTAAGAATAATGAGGACTGCAATAATCGATATCCTAATTTGACACAGCGTTTATTGAATGCATTAAGGAAAATACAAACAGCACCTTTGCGTTTTGACTATGAAGGAAAACCATTTGTGCTCAATTCCCAAGATGCTATGTTATTAATCCACTTGTCTCTTTTCAATCGCTATTACATAGGTACTATACCATTACTTATTGAAGCATTGGAAAATGGAGAAACCGAACCTCTTGTCAACGTCTTAAAATTTGTCGAATATTTGAGTAATCTTGTTAATTGGCCCATGAACCATTCTGTGACCGCTTATGAAGAAATTCCTTTTTATGAGGCAGAAGCTTTGAAAAAAGCCGCAATGGAGTCTAAAATTGGTGAGTTTTTACCTGTTACCTTCGATTTAAACTACATGTCCTTGGCTAATTGGCATTCTTTGAGATCCGATAGCTTTGAAAACCAACCCGTAGTTTCTGAAATTCCTTCGCTTTTGGTGAGTGGCAGTTTAGATCCAGTTACTCCCCCTAGCTATGCCCAAGAAGCTTTGAAGCATTTAAAAAACGGTTATGGGATCATTTTTTCAGATGAAAGTCACGATTTTGTTAACCCCTGTTTTCTTCAAATTACCGAAGATTTTCTCAACGACCCTTCCCAAAAGCCTAGTTCAGCTTGTAGTGAGGTAAGAAACCCTATTGAATGGAACTTATCAAACCCGCTCCAATGAAAAGTTGGAGTGCGTATCGATTTCGGCAGTAAGTTCCTCGCGCCAAACAGAAACCTGTTTTTCGTCTACTTTAAATACCGTCTTGAACTCCTCCAAGAGAGGTTCCATCAGATTACGAACACTATCAATATCAAAATATAACCTGCCCGTTCTTCGGATAAAGAAATCCATTGGTGTCTGCACCATTTCATGGTCGATACCAAAACGTAGTTCGGCTTTGGCCATTCTAATATAGATATCCTCATCTTTCAAAGAAGCATAGGTTTCCAAAATGGTCTCTGTTTGTTTTCCATAATTGGTTATTAAGAACCACGCATCATATTCGGTAAATCCATCGGATTTTATTTTTCCATAGATTTCGGCAATATATTTTTTGACATGTTTGAACTTTTTAAAGCCATCGTTGCCACACAGCGGAATATTCTCGGTGTCGCACTCCTTAAGTTTAGATTCATGCTCCTCTTCCATTTTTTTGGCGATTCGATTGACGACTCGTTCAGCCATTTTGCGGTAGCCCGTCAATTTTCCGCCGGCGATACTAATCAAACCTGTATCCGAAGTAAAGATCTCATCTTTTCGTGAAAGTTCCGAAGCCGATTTTCCTTCTTCATGGATTAAGGGCCTTAGTCCCGCCCAAGAAGAGACAATATCCTCCATTTCCAATTCAATTTTAGGAAACATATTGTTGACTGCCGATAATAGATAAATAGCGTCGGCCAAATCGATATCCACATTGTCCTTATCCTTGTTGAAATTGGTGTCCGTCGTACCCACATAGGTCACTTTTCCACGAGGAATGGCGAACATCATCCGCCCGTCGGGGACATCAAAATAGACCGATTGTTTTACAGGGAGTTTCTCATGCGGAAAGACCAAATGCACGCCTTTTGTCAAATGCAGTTGTTTCCCCTTTTTCGAATTATTCACACTTCGCAATTCATCGACCCACGGACCAGCTGCGTTGATGACATATTTCGATTTTATCTCGAATTCCGTGCCAGAAACCACGTCTTTCACCTTGACCCCAGCAACCTTTTCATCGGCATAAAAAAAATCGGTCACCTCTGCATAATTCAAAGCCTCAGCACCATATTTTAAACTGGTTTTGATATTTTCAATGGTTAAACGTGCATCATCGGTTCGATACTCAGCATAATATCCAGCGCCCTTTAAAATTTTCTTTGGAAGCAAAGGTTCCAACTTCATAGCTTCCTTTTTCTCCAGCATTTTACGCTTATCATCACCAGTCACTTGAGCCAAAATATCATATACCTTTAGTCCGATGGAGGTCAACCATTTTCCATACGAACCATTCTCGATCAAGGGCAACAACATTTTCTCAGGAAGCACCAAATGCGGTGCCAATTTATGCACAATCGCCCGCTCGGAACCTACTTCCTTGACCAACCAAAAATCGAATTGCTTTAAATAGCGTAAGCCGCCATGAATGAGTTTGGTCGATTTACTACTCGTTCCCGAAGCAAAATCGCCTTTTTCGACCAGAGCGACTTTCAATCCGCGGGAAGCTGCATCTAGGGCGATTCCGCCTCCCGTAATCCCGCCGCCGATGACGACTAAATCGTATTTTTCTTTGGAGAGTTTTTGAACGGTTTTTGTTCTATCGAGATTTGAGAATTTAATGTTTTTCATTTAGTAATTTTCTTTTTTCTTCGTTTTTGCGAGGAGCCAACCAAATGGTCAAAATCAAGTACCAACATTTGCGGCGACGTGGCAATCTGTTGAAAATCTTACTGAGATTCGACAGATTGCTTCGTCGCTTTATAAAATAGTCTACTTCAACTTTTTAGTCAGCTCCCCGCAAAGACGTTTTCTACTGCTCCTCCCAACCTTTCGTTCTTTCCACCGCTTTTTGCCATTTCTCGTATAACCGCTTCCGCTTGACCCGATCAAAAGTGGGTTTGAATATTCGGTTCATGGGTCGGTTTTGATCAATGTCATCTTGGGTCCAAAGTCCGACTTGGATACCCGCTAAGAATGCCGCACCCATCGCGGTGGACTCAATAACCTCAGGGCGATGAACTTCCGTATCCAAAATATCGGCCTGGAATTGCATCAAATAATTGTTGGCGCAAGCTCCTCCGTCTACTCTTAGGTTTTTCAATTGAATGCCTGAATCTTCTTCCATGGCCTTCAAAATATCCTTGGTTTGATAGGCCAATGATTCCAAGGTTGCTTTTGCCAAATGTGCTTTCCCGGTATCTCGGGTGAGTCCGAAAATAGCTCCACGGGCATACATATCCCAATACGGTGCACCCAATCCCGCAAATGCGGGAACCACATATACCGAACTTTCTTCCTTGACCGATTCGGCCAATGCCTCGGTTTCTTTTGCGTCCTTGATCAATCCCAATCCGTCGCGAAGCCACTGAATAGCAGCTCCGGCAATAAAAATACTTCCTTCGAAAGCATAATTCACTTTCCCATCAAGGCCATAGGCGATGGTAGTCAACAATCCATTTTTACTGAACTGTGGTTCCGTTCCCGTATTCATCAACATAAAACAACCTGTCCCATAAGTGTTTTTGGCCGTTCCCTTTTAAAACAACCCTGTCCGAAAAGCGCGGCCTGTTGGTCTCCTGCAATTCCGGCAATTGGTATTTTAACTCCATCGATTTCATAATCGCCGAAATGATGGGCCGAAGGTTTCACTTCCGGTAACATCAACTTGGGAATTCCGAGGGCATTCAACATTTTATCGTCCCACTTCAGATTTACAATATCGTAAATCATGGTTCTAGAGGCATTGGTATAATCCGTTACATGGTTCTTTTTATTGGTCATGTTCCAGACCAACCACGAATCAATCGTGCCCATCAGCAAATCGCCTTTTTCAGCCTTGGCTTTGGCCCCATCCACATTATCCAATATCCACTTGACTTTCGTTCCTGAAAAATAAGAGTCGATAACCAATCCCGTGGTTTTTCGAACGTGTTCTGTAAGGCCAGTTTTTGTAAGATGTTCGCAGATATCGGCAGTACGTTTGTCTTGCCAAACAATGGCATTATAAACAGGTTTCCCTGTGTTTTTATCCCAGACTACGGTAGTTTCACGTTGGTTGGTAATTCCGATACCCTTGATATCCGATGCACTTACCTTTTCTTTTTTCAACAATTCGGATAGCACCCCAAGTTGGGATTCCAAAATCTCATTGGCATCATGTTCAACCCAACCTGATTTTGGAAAGATCTGTTTGAACTCATTTTGGACCATGCCTTGTATCTTGCCATTCTCATCAACAAGAAGGGCGCGGGAGCTAGTGGTACCTTGATCTAGGGAAATGATATATTTCATACTGTTTTTTTTCTAAGTCTAATCTGTGCTAGTGTTAAATTCTGTTTTCCATTGGTTACTTGGCGATTATATCAAATTGATCTTTTTTAAGCCCTATATCAACCATATGACCATATGACCATATTCCAAGCCCTCTATTTTTGGAAGAATCAGTTCAAGCATATTCGGTATTTAAAAATGATCTTCTTTAGTTTCGGAATCGGGCATATAAACCAATCCTTTATAGGTTTCATCCTTATAATAGAGGGTTACATCAAAAAAATAAAAATTCTCTGGAGGAATATAATCCGACCAATCTATGTTCTTAAAAAAATATTTTGGCTTCTTTATTTCATATGAGCAAGGTGAAATATCCAAATTGATAGTACCCATGAAATAGTTGCTCAAATCAAGACCTCGTTCTAGAAAATGCTCAAATTGTTGTTTTAAAGTTCCTTCCGGATATCTCTCATCCTTGCCTTTTCCGGATGCAACACCATGACCCGACTTAATTTCACCGCGAACTAGAGCGTATTCCATGGATTCTGTCTTGTTTCTTTTCTTACCCGAACGTTAAATATAGGGCTTAAACTCCCTAATTCAAAGCTTGAAAACTACTCTATCGTTATCGTTACGTAAACTTCATTTCCAAAGGCATCGATAGCAGTAATTTTATGATTTCCCTCCGAAGGAAGCAATCCAATTTCATGGAAATTCTGGGTCTGTTTTACAAAAGTCTCATCTAGATACCAATACACTTCTGTTTCGGGTTTCGCATGTGCCAATTTCAGTACAAGCTCATTCTGCTTACCCTCGAAATTCTTGGCCAGGGTAATTCGGCTTCCGTTTTTCGGATAGATGAATTCCATCGGAACTGTATTATTGCTTTTACAATCGTTACGAAAAGGAGGTAATGGCTTATAAATAGGATGTGATTTCTTGTAGTAATATTCCATCAAAGGTGGTAGTGCGAACCAAGGTTCCATCTTTGCTTCAGACAAGTCAATACAGGAGGAATTTACCCGAAATTGCCGTTGAGGATCTAAGTGAACGATTTGATGATAACTGCACGATTTTACATAATTCTGTTTGTTGGGGATGGAAATTGTTTGCTTCAGACAAATATCCGTAGCCAAAAATCCACTTTCAGAACAGACTTCGATTTCGACAAATTCATCCACCGGTTTTTGGAACCAATTCGACCTAGGTAGCACATCGAAAACGTCAAATAGTATCGGTGCTGCGCTGCTCACACCGGACACATTTGGTCTTCCTTCGCCATCTGCATTACCAACCCAAATACCGACCACATGGTCTGCAGTTAATCCGATGGCCCAAGCATCTTTATTTCCAAAACTTGTGCCTGTTTTCCAAGCGATCTCTTTACTACTATCATAGAATTCCAATGATTCATTTCCTTCCGGGCGGTTGACCTCTTTCATCGCTTCAAAAGTGAGGTAAATACTGCCCGCATCGAAAACTGTCTTTTCTGTGGACAATTTGCCGAAACCGACCGCCTGGTCTTTTTGTAAAACCAAATCTGTGAATTCTTGACTAAAATATTCACTTGAAGTGTCGTTGAAATGGTTAACGGTTGAGGCCAAATTTGCATAGGTCTTGCACAAATCCCAAAGGTTGCTTTCAGCACCACCAAGAATCAAAGTGAGTCCGTAATGATCGGCTGATTTGTTTAGTCCGTCCAATTGAAATACTTCCAATTGATCGCGGAATTTCTCCAATCCGTATTGTTGCAACAATCGCACCGCAGGAATGTTCAACGAACGCGCCAAGGCACTTTTCGCTGCAACGGCACCACTATAATCTTCATTAAAATTTTCGGGAGTATAGCCAGCGATCTGTGTAGGAATATCGGGCACCAACATTTCAGGAAGCAGTTCACCCGCATCCAACATTGCGGCATACAATAGCGGCTTTATGGTGCTGCCCGTACTGCGGTTTGCCTGCACCATATCAACGTCTTTTTGATGTTCTTTTGTGGTTTTGGTATTACCCACATACGATAATACCTCCCTTGTTTTTACATCCAAGACCAAGACTGCGGCATTGTGCACTTGATTTTGACGCAAGTTCTGATGGTACTTTTGCACTATGGAATTCACATTACGTTGCAAATTTTCGTCCAGCGAACTTTTGATACGTTGCCCATTCGAGCTCTTGGCTATATGTTGAACCAAATGTGGTGCGCTATTCGGTAAGGGATATGGTTTTTGCGGAAGTTCTTCCAATAACGAAAGTTCATAAGTGGTACTGTCAATGATTTCTTGGGATAGCAATTTTTGCAACAAGCGATTTCGTTTTTCGAGTAGGCGTGTTTGATTCTTTCCAGGATAAATTAGACTGGGTGCATTTGGTAAAACTGCCAAAGTTGCCGATTCGGCCCATGATAACTGATACGGTTGCAAACCAAAATAACGCCAGGAAGCAACATCCAATCCTACCACATTACCACCATAAGGTGCATGGCTAGCATAGAGTTTTAGAATGTTTTCTTTTGATTCACGGAATTCTAACCGGGTGGCTAAAACCAATTCTATCAGCTTCTCCCAGTACGAACGACTTTTGCCATTTCGTGAAAGTCGGATTACCTGTTGGGTCAGCGTACTCGCGCCGCGAACGGTTTTTCCAGCAGAAATGTTCTCGCCGACTGCCTTGACCATCGAAACGGGATTAAATCCTGGATGCTTGTAAAAATGAGCATCTTCAAATTGCAGCAAACATTGCTCGAACTTATAAGGCACACTATCTATTACCGGAAAGCGCCATTGGCCGTCATCTGCGATTTTTGCCCCCAACAAAGTACCATGGCGGCTTTCAACCACGGTTGCCGTTGGAGTATTGAAAAGCTGTTTTGGAAGGCAGAGGTAGTAGGCGATTAAGAGAACCAACAGTAGAATTAGCTTTTTGGGGTGTTGCTTTGCGAATGAAATGAGCTTCTTCATTTATTAAAGTCATACTCACGTTCCACCAGGCAAATCCTGACTTTGTACCATGAATACCAATCTTTGATACCTTTTCGTTGGGCGAAGAGGTGGTCGGTGTTGGCTTTCCAATTGGCAATGGATTCCAAGCTTTCCCAATAGCTTACTGTGATACCGATTTCTTCCCTAGCACTTTCAATACCCAAATAACCTGGTTGTTGTTTGGCCAAATGATCCATTTGCTTTGCCATTTCGCCATAGCCGTTGTCGCCCTCGGTACGGATAGAGGTAAAGATTACGGCGTAGTAGGGTTTGTTGATCTGCATGTTGTTTGTATAGTCATTCCGAGCGCAGCGCGGGAATCTGTTGAAGCTTTACAAAGTGCCTATTGCACTTTAAGTGACCTCGAACCTAACGATAAACAGATTCCTTCGCTTCGCTCTGAATGATGTTATTTAATATACTCCTTCTCTAAAAAATACCCTACAATGGCCTCCTTCATCAATACCGATTGCTCCCCTGCTTTTAACGGGGGCAATTCTTCCTTGATTGTATAATGGGGCCAACTTTCTTCATCGAAATGTGAAAACTCATAGTAACCGTAGGGTTCTAACAAGCGGCAGATGGCGATATGCATCAAATCCAGCTTATCGTCTTTTTTATATTTTCTATGGTACTGACCCAATTCCTGAACGCCTACCAAATAGATGATGGCATCGAGTTCTAAAGGATCACCATCGGCAAATTGAGCGGAGAGTTTTTCCACCAGTTCTTCCCAATATTTTTTTAGTTGTTCGTCTCTTGACATTTACTTTTTTTGGCTCCCCTCCTCAGACGAGGAGGGGAAATTTAGCAAGCTAAATGGGGTGGTTGACCCGCAAACTTACTAACGTACTATTAGGTCATGAAACTTTTACGCCAAGGCCTGCGTTTTCAACCCCTCCGCTTTTTCCACAATAAAGTGGAAAAACCACCTCCCCTCGTCAGAGGGGAGGAACTTTTTAACCCTACCATAATAAGACACAAAGGTACAATACAAAGTTCTATATTTGTTTTATGAGCTTCTTGGATATTATCTTAGGTTTATTACTTCTTTACGGACTCTACAAAGGCCTTAAAAACGGACTTTTCGTTGAAATAGCCTCTATCATAGCCCTGATTGCGGGTATATATGGAGCCATTCATTTCTCTTACTACGCAGGCGATTACCTCTCCGAAAACATGCAATGGGAAGAACGTTACATCAACATCGCAGCCTTTATCATCACCTTTGCAGCCATAGTTTTAATTGTGCATGTAGCAGGGAAATTCTTGACCAAAATTGCCGATTTCGCCATGCTGGGACTGCTCAATAAAATCGCCGGAGGCATTTTCGGAGTGGTCAAAGTAGCCGTAATTCTCGGGGCGATTCTAGTCTTTTTTGATAGGGTAAATTCTTCTGCGGGCATGGTAAAAGATGAAACGATGCAGAACTCTGTGCTTTATGAACCGGTGAAAGAGGTTGGGGCGTTTGTTTTTGATGCGGTTTTGAAGGGGGAGGTTAAAAGGGAAAGAGAATAACGTTCTTTGACCTAGCTTGCTGTAACATGTGGCCCAAAGTCGGGAGACTTTGCGCAGCTTAAGGAGGTTAAAAAGGAAACCGAGTGAGTTTCTTTCTCGCCACCAGTTACAAACTGGCGGGAGCGAGTGAGATGGAGTGACGAGTTGCTCAAGGTCTCCCGACTTTGGGCAGCCGAAAAAAAATTTAGTCGGTATAAGATTCTCCAAATTATTTATTCCTGCCTTTTAAAATAAGCCTTACTCTTTGTGAATAACGAACGGCTTCTATACCATTTAACATATACCTTAATCTCCTTATTTTCATCACTAAGACAATTGACTACATAATACTGTACTGCATATAAAACATTCGATATTGGGTTCACATCTTCATCAAATTTCTTCTTTGCAATGCTCCTTTTTGATTCTGTTGCATGATTCAAATAGCTAAGATTATGAGCATTTAAATAAGGAGTTATCTTTTTCTTTGAAAAACTTTTATCATTGAGATAAAACTTAATAAACAAGATTAAGATGACAATTGCAACTATATAAGCCATATTCAAAATAAATAAAAATTTTCGCGCTCTTTAAAGTCTCCCGACTTTGATGGCACGAACTTGTTCGGTACCCTCTCGTTGGAACGAGCATCATACCCGTGTTCTCCACTGTCGACAGACAAGTTTACAACTGGTGGATTCATTTTACTTTTGGCCAAGTAAGAACATCCCCCTTGCTCCCCCTTCAAAGGGGGAATTCCCGCTCCGCAAAGTCTCCCGACTTTGACGGCACGAACTCCTTCGCTACCGCGAGTTTGCAACGGGTGTGTTCCATACAGCTTTCTGACCAGCTAGAACACACCCCTATCCGCTAAAGCGGACTTTCCCCTCTCAAGAGGGGATTTCCATTTTAAATCTTTTTGCCAGGCGATCACTCATAACTCTGAACTCATAACTTTCCACTTCGTACCTCTAACCTCGTACCTCTAACTTCCTACTGAACAACCTCAACCCATTGCCCCTTAGTCCGCACTATATAATCATTATCGTACATCGCCTCAGCTTGAACTCCCGGTAAATAATAACGGCCCAAATATGAAGCATTCAACAATACTCGAAAAGTCTTCGTCTCATTCTTTTTCATGTCGAAATAGAAGTTGGCACGGTCATCACGGATGTCTGTGTGGGTCACTTGGTTGTCGGCGAATTCGCCGAAATCGGTAAAACGGGTGTTGACGATTTCCCAGCCGCTGGGGAAGATTTCGGTCAAGGCCATATCCTTTAGATTGTTCGAACTGGTGTTCGTCAAGGTAACCTCGGCCACAAAATCGGTGCCCTGCATAATCTTTGTAGCATCGATGCGTGAACCGTCCCTGCCCTTAAAGACCATACTCGCTTTTAGGTTTCGCTGCACGATTTTTTTCTTCGCCAACGGGCAGAATACCGTTATTGATCAAACTTACGTATAGCGTATTGCCCTCGTCGTTCTTTAAATTGATGCTATTGTTTCCCTCTTTGATTTCAAGCTTACGGGATGCCAAGGTTTTGGAAGTACCGATACTTTCCGATTTTCCATTGATGGTCATGCTGGCCTTGATCCCCTTTCCACCTACCAATTCGGCGAATTTCGCCATGGCCAATAGGCTGTATGCTGTGCTTTGGGTGCTCATCCATCGTTTTTCGCTTAAAGTCGAGGCGACGGTTTTTGCCATTTGTTGGGCTTTTGATTTGTCCTTTAACAAGACCAAAGTTTCCAAAGCCATAGCTCTATTTCTATCCGAAGATCCGTAGGTGTAATAGTTGTATTTGTATTCCTTGAAATCCAAGGTTGCATTGCCCAACAATCGGTTGGCGACATTGGCTTGTCCGATCAATCCGTAGGTTGCGGCAAGTCGGTATTTGGCCTCGTTGGAAAGGTTGTTGGTTTCCCGCAATCGGTTCATACTGGCTACATCGGCATTGCCTGAAAGTGCCAAGGCGTACAGACGATACGCCTGGGCCAAATCGGCATTATTCGCTCCCGTACGCCATTGTTTGGCAATGTTCTGCTGGTATTTGACCCAGCTCGATTTAAAGCCGATAGGCAATACATAGCCCTTTTTCTCGGCTTCGAGCATAAAATGTCCGGCATAGGTAGTGCCCCAATCATTTACATTATTTTGACCCGGCCAGTATGAGAATCCGCCATTGGGCCGTTGAAAGCCGCCCAAGAGTTTGATGGCACTTTCGACATTTGTCTGTATTTGCTTTTTGCGATTGGAATCCACGTCAAAAATATCGGTCAAAAACAATTGTGGAAAAGCGCCCGAAGTCGTCTGCTCAACACACCCGTGCGGATACCGAATCAAATACTGCATGCGTCCGTTAAAATTCATCGGTGGCAAGGTGGAGAATTCAACCTGTGCCGAATTACTCCCTGCAATGCCGAAAGTTTCCAGATTGATGGTCTGACTTCCATTGGCATCCAATACGATATCCTGTACTTCGGTCGTCATCGGATTCGGATTGACCACATCGATCTCTACTTCGTAGGATGCTTTTTCGCCATTCCCAGAAGCTTCGATTACCACCTTTCCTATTCCCTTAAAATCGGCGACATCCAAATCGAAATAGACCATTTTTTCATCGGGCTGTGAAAAAGACAAGGTTTGGGTGCTATTCCCATCGATTGAAAACGCCTTATCTTTTTTAATTGAAATGGTCACATTCTTGACCTTGTTTTCCATGGCGAAAACGGTCACCGGAAGCGTCACTTTTTCACCCGGAGTAATCTTTCGTGGCAAAGAGGCCAAGACCATCAAGGGCTTGCGGACGGGAGTGGTCTTCTCGGCCATGCCGTAGGCTTCTTTTTCATTGTTTCCAGCGACGACCATTGTCCGCACCGAACCTATATATTTTGGAATTTTGATTTTATGCGATTTCGTCTCGCCTGCCTTCAATTCAAACGGCCCCAAATGCACCACCATCGGTTCAAATCGGTTCGCTTTTTTATTTTTGGCGCCTGCCAGGGCACCATCACCCCCGATTGCAAAAACCTGGTCGATCCGGCCGCCAAAGGCACCGATGACATCATCGTACACATCCCAGGTCTTCACACCTAGGGCTTCATGGGCATAAAAGGTATCCCACGGATTCGGGGTTTTAAACCGCGTCAAATCCAACAGACCCTCATCGATTATGGCGATGGTATAGGTCATCGCTTTTTTGCTTTTTTCGCTTACTTTGACCGTAATGGTTTCCTCGGGCCTCAAAACTTCCGGCATTGTTATTTGAGGTTCAATTTTTGTCGCCGGATTTTCCACCGAAACCGGTACCACTCCGTACAACCGAATCGGATTGTCGTTCAGGGTCGTGGCATGGGGTTGCAATAAAGAAATATGTACAAATACATTTGGCGTGTACAGCTCGCTCATCGGAAGCTGAAATTTAGTCTCATCCTTGGTCGTTTCGACCCAAAGACTTTCCAAAACCTCGGTACCGTTCTCCACCGTGACCAAGGCGCGACCCCCTTCTGAACTTGGAAAAGTAACCGTAGCCGTCTCGCCAACATTGTATTTTTCCTTATCCGTAGAAAAGACCAACATTGTAGCCGCGGAAGGATCGTTCTTTCGGGACTTGCCAGCCCAACCTGGCCAATCGATATAAATGGTCTTCCCAGTTGCATGGCCTCCGTTTTCATCTTCGACACGGACCAGATACCTTCCCCAGTTCGGATATTTCAATTCAAAATTGAAACTCCCTTTTCCGGAAGAATTGGTACTTATCGTTTCCTCAAAAATCTTTTCATGGTAATTGCTGCTGCTAAAATTACTCAGGTTATCGGCAGAGGTATCCCACCACCATCTCCAGCTCACTTTGTGAACGGTCACTTTCAGGTTTAGTGCCGCTTTGGGGCTTCCTTTTTCATCCACCGAAACCACTTCGAACTTGTGAGGCGTATCAGTCAGGAGCATACCACGAGTCTTGTCTCCCTTTGGAGCATTGAGTCCGATATAGGTTGTATATGGAGAATAAGGTTTTGTAAAGACATCGGTGCTGAAATCGCCACCGTTTTCGTATACTTTTGTGATAAATGCCGCGGCCAACATGCCCGGGGCTTGACTGTTCAGTTGCGGATTGATACTGAAACCGGTTTTGCCTTCGGCATCGATTCTTCCATCGAAAACAACTTGGTCTTCCATGGAAAAACTCCGGGTCGGGTCATCAAAATTATAACCGGAGAATTTGTCGAATTTTGTCGTTGTGGGATTGAATTTCGCCGTAATATCGGCCTTTAGATTCTTGGCAATCGCACCGTGCAACCATTTGACCTCCAGGTCGCCTTGTATCGGTTTGCGGCCCGAGAGCACTTCTTGGTCGAACTCGGTCTTGATCTTCAAGCGGTTCGGTTTGATGGTCTCGATCTTAAGCGATTTTGTAAAGGATGTGCCACCCACTGAGACTTTTGCCAACCAATTTCCGGTCGGGGCATTTTCGTCAGTCTTTAAGTCGAAATGATAGAAATTGTTGAGTGCGACAGTCTTTACCTCACGATGCACAACCTTATTATACGGGTCGAACAATTCCAGTTTTACGGGATGGTTTTCCGGCAATTCATTGGCATTATCGTTCAACATAAAAGAGAGGAAAATTTGGTCTCCCGGTCGCCAAACACCACGCTCACCAAAGATAAATCCCTTGATTCCCTTTTGAAGTTCCACCCCTGAAACCTTGAACTTGCTCACCGAAAGTACATTACCATCGTTCAGTTTTACGTAAGTCTTTTGACCCTTGTTTTCAGCAATCGCGAAATAAGCGAGCTTTTCCGAATCATAAATTGCCGTACCGTCAACATCGGTAACGACATTGCCCATCGGCTGCTGTTGAAAATTATAAAAGGTAACCTTCGAACCGGCAATGGGTTGGGTATTCAAAATATCGTTTACGGCCACGAAATAGCTCTTGTTCGCCCCTTTCTTTACTGTTACACCGATATCGGAAGCCAAAACGTTAATGCCGATTTTCTTGTCGTAGTAATACGATTTATCGCAGGGATTTTCGCGTTCGTTCCAATTGTAATCGTAATAATAGTCTTCGTAGTAGGTCTCGATGCCGTCCCACGAACTGTCTTCTTGTTCCTCGTCAAAATTATCAGCTGACTCGGTTTCGGGGTCGAAATTGGTGCTATCACATTTATACGAACTGTACTCAGGTTTATAATTGAATTCGACCCTATATATGGCTCCGACTTCAGGGGAAATCAACGATTTTAGATCCAATGCATGGGCCGACCATTTTCCGTTTGCTGATGAAAGGTTGTTCTGTAATACGATTTTCTTGGTGGCTATGGGTCTTGCCACGGAACGCAGATTGTAATTCCCGTTCAAGTTATTGCCCTGAAGAAATTGAAGGATGTTGTTCTCATAAATCTTCAGAACCGAAACATCAACAGCCTTCAAATTGACCGCCTCGAAGTTGATTTTTAGATTACTGGAAGAAGGCAAAATGGTTCCGTTTGAGAGCAGACGGACTTGCGGTTTGATCTGCTCAAAGGCAACGCGTTCCTCAAACTTTTGTTTCAATTTATACCCATCAGTGCTTTCGATTCCCTCAAAAACTTCAAGATTGGCGGTTCCCTTCAGTTCTATGGACGGATAGACTTTCAACGTATTACCATCGACGGAATATTTTGGACTGGCATCGCCTTCCAGCACCACAAGGCCTTTGAAGTTCTGCCCTTTTTTTATAGGGTCGGAAAAATTGACAAGCACCAATTGCGTTTCTCCGGTTTCTACGGTGGCATCCAACACCGTAAAATTATTCTTTCCTGAGATTTTGATGGTGTTTTTTCCCTTGCTATCAATATCAAATTTGCTTCCGTCCCAAGAAATTTCGAGTTCGGAATCCTCCTCATATCTTTGGATGCTATCAATCTTGAACTGGAATTGATTCCCTTTTTTTATGGCCTCGTCAAACTTAATGGGAATAGTTTTTCCCTTCTGTTTTACCTGAAGCAATTGCTTGGCGGTTTCCAACGAAAGTCTATCTGCACTTCGCAATTGTCCTTCGATAAATTGTCGTTCCTTCGAATAAGATTGCAGCGGATTTGTATAGACATTGAACTGCTGTTTCAAGGTTTTTACGCCGAAGGTCAAGGTTTTTAGTTCTTTGGGAGCATCCTTTACAATGTCTTCCAAGACCAACGTAAATTGGTATTCGGTATCTTGTTTAAATCCATTTTCTGGAGTAAAGGCGATGGTACGGTCGTTCAGGGCGACCACTTTCCCTTTAGTGCTTGGAGAAATCCGTAAGAGGTCATCATCCAATTCGTCGCCCTGACTCCAAGAATCGACGGGTTGGTTGAGTACCACGCGAACGTCTGAATTTGCGGAAATTATTCCGTGGGAAACTTCAGAAATATATTCTTGATACTTATTAAGGTTATCAAAATTTTCAGCATTGCTTTCTTCTTTGGAAGTACATCCAATCAGTAAAAATAGTAGAAGTGAAAAACGGAGAAAAGAGTTGATCTGCATTGATTTATATTTTGTTTAAAAGTAACTGGGTTCCAAACAAAATATATCACGGTAAACCGTGAAAACATTGCCCCAAATACCACTGTCTTCAGTTAGAACGAAATCCATTTAATAATTATTACTTTGTAGGGAAGAAATCAAGTAGTGTTAAAGACGTCGGTTTTGGATTACAAATATGTTATAGAATCATGTCGTTTATCGAAAAAAACAGTTTTCTCAAAGATGATTTCGATAAATTGGCTATCATTACAATTCGGTTGGCTACCCCATGTCGACCTACCACGAGAATCCCACACCGCTTCTTTACCTACTTATACGGCGAATACCTACTTACAATTTAGAACATTGTATGAAAATGAATTTGAAGCCCGTCTGCCGAAAGGCACGATATACCTTCTTGGCGTGTTTTTTATTGGTGTTGGCATCTTGTAGCAAAGAAACCATCGATACGATTGAAATACCGAAAGCGGAAAACGATGCTGCTCTTGAGCAGGCATTGCTCGGCATTGTGAACGATCACAGAACCGCTTTGGGATATACTTCATTGGAATATAGCACCGTGGCCTACGAATATGCCAATCTTCATAATGATTACATGATTGCCAAAGGCGGCATCAGCCATGATAATTTTAGTGCAAGGGCATCGAATATCGCTTCTGAGGTCAATGCCGAATTCGTTGCCGAGAATGTTGCAAAGGACTATACTTCAGCGGCCGAAGCGTTTCAAGGTTGGCTTGAAAGTTCAAGCCATAAAAAAACGATGGAAGGCGAATTTACCCATACTGCGGTAAGCGTTAAAAAAGATGCGAACGGAACTTTTTACTACACACAATTGTTCTTTCGGTAACTTCCTCAGAAAGCGGTTTTCTTTTCTTAATTTTGGGGTTTCGCGTCTTTCTGCGAAAAGTTAACAGTAAAAAGTTAATGGTTAATCGTAGGTTACGTTTGATCGGAATGGCACTGTTAACGATTAACTTTTAACCCTTTTTGCCATGTCAATAAAACCTCCCTTCAACCTCAGCAAGTGGATCGAAGAAAATCGAGATACCTTAAAACCGCCCGTCGGCAATAAAAACCTCTACAAGGATGCCGGCGATTATATCGTGATGGTGGTCGCTGGCCCCAATGCCAGAAAAGATTATCACTATAACGAGACCGAAGAACTTTTTTATCAGTTAGAAGGAAATATTGAAATACATATTCAAGATAACAGGCAAAAAAAAACGCTAAAATTAGGCCCAGGTGATATGTATCTGCATCCGGCCAAAGTGCCCCATTCCCCGGTACGCCATGAAGGAAGTATCGGCCTTGTCATCGAACGCAAACGTGCTGATATGGAAGTTGATGACGGACTGCTCTGGTTCTGTGATAATTGCAATCACAAACTCTATGAGGCCTATTTCACACTCAACGATATTGAAAAGGATTTCTTAGCACATTTCAAACACTTTTATGGCTCTGAGGAGTTGCTTACCTGCGATAATTGTGGAACCGTAATGCCCGTTGATGAAAGGTTTATAGCTCAAAAAGATTAGTCTATGCAAATCGCTATCAATATCTTAATCGGACTCGTAGCACTTCTGCACCTCTATTTTCTTTGGTTCGAAATGTTCGCATGGACGACCAAGGGACGGAAAGTATTTCGAAAATTCCCGCCAGAACTTTTTGAACCTACCAAACCTATGGCTGCAAATCAAGGTTTATATAATGGTTTTTTAGCGGCAGGGCTTATTTGGACTTATTTTATTGCAGATCCTATTTGGAAGGACAACGTTGCATTATTTTTTTTGGGATGCGTCGCCGTCGCCGGAATCTATGGGGCCATGACTGTCGAAAAGAAAATATTCTTTATTCAGGCATTGCCTGCCCTCATTGCCATAGCACTTATTTTGATATAAGGGTTTTAAAACACAAAATTATGAGCAGTCCTTATAAACCTGATGGGTATAATTCCCTCTCCCCATATTTTGTGATCGAAGATGTGCAAAAATTTATCGACCTTCTACAACAGATTTTCGATGCCGAAGAATTAAGAAGATACCATCGCCCCGATGGTTCGATTATGCATGTCGAACTTAGAATCGATGATACCGTTATCATGATTGGGGGAGCCACAAAAGTGTATACACCCATCCAACAGATGGTACATTTATATGTTCAAGATGTGGACGCAACCTTTGAAAAAGCCCTGAGGTTAGGTTGCAAGCCGATTCAAGAACCTGAGAAAAAAGAAAGTGATGATGACAAAAGAGGCGGTTTTACAGATTTCGCGGGCAATAGTTGGTGGATTGCGACGCAATTAGCTTAGCGCAAAATCTAAGGAATCCATGAATTCGAACGTATCATTTTACATCGTCATATTGGGATTGTTTTCGCTAATATCCTTAAATGCGCAAGAAATGACTCCTGAAGAAGTAGTGCAAAAACAATTGGAAACCTATAACAATAGGGACATAGATGGGTTTATGTCCACCATCGATGAAAATGTAACGTTCCATAATTTTTCAGATGGACAGGTAACCATGACAGGATCCGTAGCCTGCAGAGCCTTCTACTCCAAACTTTTTGAATCATCGCCCAAGCTACATTCCACGATTTTGACACGAACTGTTTTTGGCAACAAAATAATCGATCATGAAAGTATCATTGGGCGTAACGGAAGTGACGAAATTCTGGAATTAGTGCTCATCTATGAGGTAAAAAACGAAAAAATCATAAAAGTTACCGTCTTGCAAAAAGAGGAATAAGAATCGTAACTTTGCAATCCCGATTGTTATCGGGATAACAATACACGCTTAAAAAGTTATAAAATGTCGAAAATTGCAACGGAATTCGGTATCGATGCCGCTCTGAAAGCCTTGGGAATTAAAGAAATCAATGACGGAACCTCAACAGGTTCCAACTACTTCGCTTCAGGGGAAATTATAGAATCATATTCTCCCGTAGATGGTGTTTTGATAGCCAAGGTAAAGACGACCTCAAAAGAAGACTACGAAAAGGTCATGGCCAAAGCCACGGAAGCCTTTCAGACATGGCGCAAAAAACCGGCGCCCCAACGTGGCGAAATCGTTCGCCAGTTCGGGGATAAACTGCGAGAATTAAAAGAGCCGCTTGGAAAATTGGTTTCCTATGAAATGGGAAAAAGCTACCAAGAAGGTCTGGGTGAAGTTCAAGAAATGATTGATATCTGCGATTTTGCGGTCGGACTTTCAAGACAGTTGCACGGTTTGACCATGCACTCCGAACGACCTGGTCACAGAATGTACGAGCAATACCATCCTCTAGGAGTCGTGGGAATCATTTCTGCCTTTAATTTTCCAGTTGCCGTCTGGGCATGGAACACCGCTTTAGCTTGGATTTGTGGCGATGTATGCGTTTGGAAGCCCTCCGAAAAAACGCCATTGTGTGGAGTAGCTTGTCAAAATATCGCTGCAGAAGTTTTTAAGGCGAACGACCTTCCAGAAGGTATTTCCTGTTTGATAAATGGCGACTATAAGGTGGGTGAAATGATGACCGGAGACAGTCGTATTCCACTGGTTTCCGCTACAGGTTCCATCCGAATGGGAAAAATTGTGGCACAGGCCGTAGCCGCACGTTTGGGCAAATCACTTTTAGAACTTGGAGGTAACAACGCCATTATCGTCACTCCGGATGCTGACATTAAAATGACCGTAATCGGCGCGGTCTTCGGCGCCGTTGGTACCGCAGGGCAGCGCTGTACCTCAACGAGACGATTGATCATCCACGATTCGATTTATGATAAAGTAAAAAATGCCGTGGTCGATGCCTATAAACAATTACGAATCGGCAATCCTTTGGATGAAAACAATCATGTCGGTCCACTAATCGATACGGATGCGGTCGGAATGTATAATAAAGCCCTTGAAAAAGTAGTTTCTGAAGGCGGAAAAATCATTGTTGAAGGTGGCGTTTTAGAAGGAAACGGCTATGAGAGCGGTTGCTATGTAAAGCCCGCCATCGCCGAAGCAAAACCTGATTTCGAAATTGTACAACACGAAACGTTCGCGCCTGTACTCTATCTTTTGAAGTATTCCGGAGATGTCGAAAATGCCATCAAAATCCAAAATGGAGTTGTTCAGGGATTATCCTCAGCAATCATGACCAACAATCTGCGCGAAGCGGAACGTTTTCTATCGGTCGCCGGAAGTGATTGTGGTATTGCCAATGTCAATATAGGAACCTCAGGGGCCGAAATCGGTGGTGCTTTTGGGGGCGAAAAAGAAACCGGTGGTGGACGTGAAAGCGGTTCCGATGCCTGGAAAATATATATGCGTAGACAGACCAATACTATTAATTACACAGACCAACTACCGCTCGCACAAGGTATACAGTTTGATTTATAAAAAATGCAATTCTCTCGCCCTTTTGGTCGCTCGTCGGTTGCAGGGGCTCAGGGCATAAAATTCGACCTTTAGAAGTACAGGAGAAAAACTAAAAAACCGCTGTCTTTTCTTCTCTTGGTCCGTTCCCCCGAAAGACCAGATTGAAAATGCAGCGGTTGTCTTAACACTAAACTAACTCAACTAACTATTTTATTTTCAAGAACCAAAGTTTCCTCATATTCCGAAAAGCACTATTTATATTTTGACCGGATCCCACTCGTCTCTTGAACTGACCAACTGCCATGGAGCAGTGCCTGAGTTCCCAGTACAATGACCATACAACAAAATGTCAATAGTTTTCTGAATCTCGTTTTCATCTTAGAAGTGGTTCTCAAATTAAATTCTATTCAATATTACAATACATAACAAATGCCTCAAAGGGATAATGTATCGGTTCCCAAAAAATATGTATACCTGATACGTTTCCATGTATAATCGGTAAATTCAAAAATCTGAAAATTCATGTCTATCCCTGTTTTTTACTAGACTGTACAGTTTTTGTCACAACTTAGAATCTACTTATAAGTCTCTAAATATTAGTAATCTGCGGTTCGTATTTTGGTTATTTAATCTTATGATTCTTAAAAATTTTAAGATTTTTTTAATACATTGCTTAGCTTAACACTAAATGAATTTTAACTATGACAAAAACAACGACTAGTCTGATTGGGATAATCCTTACCATTCTAGCGGGTATTCTTCTGTACATGAAACTCTGTAGTTCTTGCGGAGTGCCTGTTGCCGAAGAACCTGTAGAAGAAAAGGCGGTGGTTCCCGTAACACCTGATCCAACATCGTATCCCTTCGCCTTTTCTGATGGTGAATACGCATGTGACGTAAACGACAATTATAATTTTAATGTGTCGTCTTCCTCCATTTTGATGCCTTTGGCCCAAGGTGTAACCGATTGTATCGGTAGTTTAAAGACCTTTTTGGCCGATAATGCTGGTAAGGTCATTAATATTACCGGTTATTTCAAAAGCGATGAAAATAATGATTCGGCCTTTCCGAATTTAGGGTTGGCGCGAGCCAATGCCGTCAAAAACCATTTGGTCGAAAACGGAATATCATCGGCAAGTATCAACACTTTTGGAAAGTTGATGGACGAAATGATACCCAAGGGCAATATGTTCCTAGGGCCAGTTACCTATGGCTTGGCTGGAGAATCTGCCGATGCCGCCGATGAGTTAAAGGCACTTTATGACAAAATAAAGGCTGATCCCTTAGTGCTTTATTTCAATACTGCAGAGGCTTCAATCAATTTGGATGCAGAACAAAGGCAGAAAGTTGCTGACATAAGTCGATATCTTGATAAAGTCGAAGGAGCTAAAGCCCTTGTGGTAGGCCATACCGATAACACAGGTAAAGCATCGAGCAATATGAGATTGGGGCAAGAGCGAGCCGATTTTGCGAAAGACTACCTTATGAAAAATGGTATCTCAGCGGTAAAAATCGACGCAACCTCAAAAGGACAAACACAACCTATAGAAAGCAATGCCACGGATGAGGGCAAAGCCAAAAATAGAAGAACAGTAGTAACATTAAACTAAACAATTAACTATTAAAAATTAATAAATATGGATTTTTCAAATATTTGGTGCTGGTTGATTCCCCTTCTAACAGGTTTGATCTGTGGTATAATTGGTTACTATTGGGGCAAAGGCTCAAGTACTACTATCGACAATTCTGCAGACTTAAAAGTATTGCAGGATAAAAATGCAAGACTTCAGGCCGATCTTGATGCATGTAACGGCAAACTAAAAGTTGCGGCGGCCGGTGCGGCGGCAGCGACTGTGGCGGCAGTAGCTCCAGCTGTTGAAAGAGAACTTCCTTTTGATGCGGAAGCCGCAAAATTGGCTATGGGCAAGGCTATTAAGAAAGACGACCTAAAGGTTGTTGAAGGTATCGGTCCGAAAATCGAGGAAATGTTCCACGCAGGTGGTATCAAGACTTGGAAGGCATTATCCGAAACCGCAGTAGCGAGATGCCAAGAAATATTAGACGGTGGTGGTGAGCGCTATAAAGTGCACGATCCTGCATCATGGCCCATGCAAGCTAAGATGTGTTATGAAGGTAAGTGGGCAGAGTTGGCCAAGTGGCAAGATGAGCACGACCACGGCAAATTGTAAAAATATCAAATAACCAACAACTAAAAATCCGGTTCATTTCTGAACCGGATTTTTTTTTGGACTCTGTTGGTATTTATTTATTGGGATTTTTTTCCCTATACCATTCCGTTGGCCTCTACCCATTTGAAACGGTATTGATCTTGGGGAAATTTCATGCGCTCGGAGATTCGCTCCAATCTTTCAGGAAGTTTAACAAGGTAATCGCGCGCTTTTTCCGCCTCATCAGAAAGACTTCGTATCGCATCCAATTCCCAATATGTATTAAGCTTGCGAAGTATCTCAACATAATCCTGGGCGGTATAGACCCCCAAACGCTGCGCACAATTTGAAAAATTTTCGAAGGCCGTACCTATCGTACCACCTGATTCCCTTAAAAAATGTGCGGGCATCACAATTTTCTTTTTCATCATATCGGCAAAAGCCAACATCATTCCCGATGGGTCTTCCCCAAAAATGGTTTTTACAAATTCCCTATACGCCAAATGGTGTCGCATCTCGTCACCGGCGATAATCGTACACATCTTTCCTAAAAGGGCATTGCCTTTCTTCTTGGCCATTTGACCTACTCTTTTGTGAGAAATATTGGTGGCCAATTCTTGAAACGAGGTATACACAAAATTCTTATACGGGTCTCTGTCCGTGCCGATATCAAAACCGTCCGTCAACAAATGTTGGGTCGTAATCTCTACTTCACGCATATTCACCCGTCCCGATAAATAAAGGTATTTGCTCAGTACATCTCCGTGACGGTTTTCTTCCCCGGTCCATGCGCGCACCCATTTTGACCAACCATTGGTCTTACCATCATGCTGGTTGATTCCCTCAACATCCATTAGCCAAGATTCATAGGTAGGCAGTGCTTCTTCAGTAATGGTGTCGGCAACCATGGTCACCCAAAAATCATATCCTAATTCCTTGGATTCGCCGCGCAAGGTCTCAATAGCATCCAGAAAATCATCACTTTCTGAATCGGGCAAAAAATCGGAAGGTTGCCAAATATCTTCAACAGGAATCAGAAAAGAATCCATAAATCCTTCAACTTGCGGCTCGATGGCCTGCATCACTTCTAACCGAATGTTCTTTTCAGCCATAATCTGTTTTTTACAAAGTTCGTGAATAATATAAGGAAATCCATTTAAAATCGGATGCTATTTCAATTTCGGCCCCGTTCATCAGAATAGAGGGTATAAACCGGGTCACTCTGCCAAACCTCTTTTGAATCTACGTCCATAACCGAGAGTTGCCCTTTAAAAGCGGCCCCTGTATCGATATTCCATACGTTGGCGGCATTCTCCGGAACGGCCGTTCCTGTCTTTGTAATCGGCGTATGGCCAATATAAATCTCTTCGTAGTGGGTCAACCTTTGAGGATAGCGGAAATCATCATTCTTAATATCTGGATGTAATGATAATGCAAGTTCCCAAAGCGTTCGGTCCCAATAAAAACTTTGCTGAAAATGCTCATGCTCAACTCCTTTTAGATTTGTAAAGCCCGCGTGGAGAAACAATCTATTTTCGGTGTCAAGATAATAATTCGTGAGATTCTCGTAAAACATAATATGAATGTCCTTTACGGAGTCATCAGCTTCTAGATAGGAATCCATGGTCGATTGGCCTCCATGTTGAAGCCAAAGGTGGTTATCTTCATCTTCTGCCAACCATTTAAGACAGAGTTCATCATGGTTTCCCCTTAAAAATACGCAACTATGGGTTTCGTCCAATTCTATCAAAAAATCAACGGTCTCAACGGCCTCACTCCAACCATCGACATAATCCCCGAGAAAGATCAATCGATCATCTGTGGTAATCTTTGCGCGCTCGAACACTTGTCGCAAAGCTTTGAGGCCTGAATGGATGTCTCCTATTACCAAAGTTCTCATCATTTTGCAAAAGTCGCAATTACGAGGATGATAACAAGGATAAAAAGCACTAAAAAGAAAATTTTCCAGAATGAATAGGGCCGCGTTCCGCTTAACGCACCGGTCTGACCATTGATATAAAAGTGGTATTCCTTATTATTAAAGCGGTATGAACTGATATAAACTGGAAGCAGAATGTGTTTGAATGTTTCGTCGGACAGTTTTATATCGGTGTTGTGAATTCGCTGGGTATCACCCCCTATATCTCTTCGAATCCAAGTATACGCAATATCTTTGGCCTCTTGAAACGATTGGTGGTGCCCGTCTTTTAACGATACGGTATATTTTTCGGTGACGAATCCGGAGAGGTATTTTGAATTGAATGACACCAATTCTTTTACATTCCAATACGAAATATTGGCAGGTATTTCTCTTCGTTTTTTTTGGGAAGCATTGATCAGAATATCATCGATAAAACCGTTTACCGAACCGGAAGCAGGTGACCAACGTGTTTTTCTGACCTGTTGGGTCTGGGTTCCATTTTTGGTTCGTATTCGCTGTGTTTCATAATAATAATCCCCACGTTGCCCTTGGTAGGCCGCATAGAGATTGGCATCGAAAGTCCAATAGGGAACATAAAGTCCGTGTAAGCCCTCAGGATCCAGCGCAGCTTTTTTTAAATTATTGGGCGCAAACCAAATGCCGTTTACCCAATTCTTAAAAATATTTCTTGCTTTTTTGGAATCCAACTGAAAAGGCAGTACTGCTTGTGGAAGTATCCACCCTTCTTTTTCGATATCCTCCCGAATTAAAGGTTCGCTACAATACACACAATCCAACGATTTGAAATTTTCCTCTACATGTTGGTTGGCCCCGCAATTTTTACAATGTAATAATTCGATAGTCTCGGTGTAGGCATTCTCTCCCACAACCTTTAAATAGTGTTGAAGTTCCAACTCTTCGAAACTGCTTTTGGCCTGCTCAATGAATTCTTCATAACCGCAATATTCACATTTGAGCTGATGTGACCCGGGCTTGAATTTCATTTCGGCACCGCAGTTGGCGCATGATTTTTTATGTTCGGAATTTTTGGTCTCTTCCATAAATTACTCCTGTCATTCCCGTGAAGACGGGAATCTTTTCATGCGAATAGATATTCTAGATATGGGTTCTTGTGTGAAGGCGAAAGTATATTTAATGGCTTGCGCTTTCAACCCCCGCCCGTACCGTTCGGGCGGGCCTCCGTCTTCTTCACTACGCTCGAAGACACCTCCCCTCCTCTGAGGGGAGGAGCCGTAAACTTCATTAATTATTACTCACTTGGCAATGGTGGTGGTGTGCTACCCCCTAAAAAGGATTTTAGTTCTTCAACATCCTTCAAAGCCGTCCAATTGGCCATCCCTTGTTTCCATATCAAAGAGTCGCGGTTGATTGTTCTACTTGCAAAGAGTTCTTGAAGTTTTTCAAAAGAGACCGGGCCCATTTGTTGGCTATTTGCGGCATAATGGTACATCACTTGTGCCGGTATCGGAGGTGGGGCCACCGCACCTTGTTGTGGCTGTGCGCCAAAAGGTTGTTGCGTGGCCTGCGGATTCATCATGCTGCCCATTTGTTGTGCCAGCACAAAGCCCATTCCCATTCCCATTCCGGCGCCTGCAGTACCTCCTTCGTTCTTTGCGGCTTCCTCCATGGCCTTAGCCGCTTTGAACTGGGCGAGTTTGGTCATATCCAACTTATCCAATCGGCTGTATTCGAAAATCTCTTTTTTGAGTTCTTCGGGCATGGAAACGTTTTCGATATAGAATTTTTCCAATTCTATTCCGATCCTTCCAAACTCTGGTTGCATGACCTCTTGACACGTTTCCGAAAGTTCGGTAGTATTAGCAGCATAAAGCTCTATAGGTAAATTGGCCTGACCTACCGTGTTCGTAAATCGAGTTACAATAAGGCTTTTCAAATGTTCGTTAACTTCATAATTGGTAAAATTACCGTCAGTGCCGACTACATCGACCACAAATTTTCCAGGGTCGTTGACCCTGAAGCTATAGGTGCCGAACGCACGAATCTCGACCAGCCCGAAACGCTCATCACTCAACATAAAAGGGTTTTTCGTTCCCCATTTTTCATCGGTGAACAAACGGGTATTTACAAAATAGACTTCGGCCTTGAAGGGACTATCGAATCCATATTTCCATCCTTTTAAAGTGGTCAGAATGGGCATGTTTTGGGTATTCAGGGTATATGTGCCCGGTTTAAAAACATCGGCCAACTGTCCCTCATTCACAAAAACCGCGGTCTGCCCTTCGCGAACGATCAGCTTCGCATTGTTCTTGATTTCATTCTGATACCTTTCAAAACGATGTACAATGGTATCATCGGTTGCATCGAGCCACTCTATAATGTCTATAAATTCGTGGCTAAGTTTCTTTTTTATTTCGTTGAACAAATCCATTTTCAGTAGTGTTTAAAAATTTTGAAGAAGGTACTGATTTCTTTAAAAGGTACAAAGTGGAAATCAGCAATTTCATACTTCTGTTTTACCAACAAATAGAATGAACTCTTTGGATCGAGTTTGAATTATACTACATTAGGAGGGAATAAAATTTTTAGAATGAAAACTGTTTACTGCATCGGAGAACTGTTAATCGATTTTGTGGCCGAAAAACAGGGTAATGATCTTTCGAAAGCTACTGAATTCACAAAAAAACCAGGAGGTGCCCCTGCCAACGTAGCTTGTGCCATTTCTAAATTGGGAGGTCAAAGTGCTTTTATCGGTGCTGTTGGCAAAGACCCTTTCGGAGTCTTTTTGCTTGAAGTTCTTAAGAATAACAAGGTCGATGTTTCTCTCGCCCAACGAAATAATACGTTTACAACGCTGGCCTTTGTCTCATTGGCTGAAGACGGAGAGCGTGATTTTGTTTTCAGTCGCGGGGCGGATAAAAATTTGGCATATGATTCAAGTGCAAAGCAGCTATTTAAAGAAAGTCTGATCCATTTTGGCGCGGCAACATCTTTGCTTGGCGGTGATTTGGAGGCTACCTACTCAAAATATTTCGAGGATGCTTTGGCTCAAAATACCTTTATCAGTTTTGATCCCAACTTTCGGATTGATCTTTGGAAAGGAGATGAGGCCACATTTATAAAAAAATGCATCCCTTTCATCGAAAGATCCCATTTGTGCAAGTTTAGTTTGGAGGAAGCACAACTACTTTCGGGAAAAACAGAACTTGAGGAATGCTGTGATTTTCTACACCAGTTGGGAACAAAAATCATTACCATAACGTTGGGGTCGCAGGGCACTTTGCTCAGTACATCTTCCTTTAAACAAACCATTCCCAGTATTTCCGTTTCTCCAGTTGATACTACTGGTGCAGGGGATGCCTTTATTGGTTGTTTGTTACAACAGATTGCGAAACTCGATAATCCGCACGAAATCATCGAAAACACTTTGGCCATGATTAAAATGGTCGAAAATGCCAATAAAGCAGGTGCCTTAACCACTACGGGGTTTGGGGCTATACCTTCGTTGCCTTCTGCGAATCAAGTATTCGAGTTCAATGTCTGAATTAGGATTTTTGGGATGTAAGGGTGTTAAGATAATGGCCTATGAAATATGAGGATATTACACATAAAATAATCGGTTGTGCCATGAAAGTGCATTCTACCTTGGGCAACGGATTTCAGGAAGTGATCTACCAAAGAGCTTTGTCCATAGAATTCAAATGGCAGGGATTAACATTTCAAAGGGAGATGGAAATGGACATCCGCTATGAAGGCCAACTCATCGGATCAAGAAGGGTCGATTTTTTTGTCGAGGAACAAATTATGGTCGAGTTAAAAGCCCTTATCCAGCTCGAGGATGTTCACTTGGCCCAAGCCATGAACTACTGTCAGGCCTACAACCTACCCATAGGCCTTTTGATAAACTTTGGCTCAAAAAGCCTCCAATTCAAAAGGGTCTATAACGTAACCCACCCAGAAAACAAAGACCATAAGGACAAATCCTAAAATCATATCACCCAAAGTAAAACAATCCTAAAATCAAATAATCCTACTAATCCTAATTCAAACAAAATAACCCATTTAATTTGTCATATTTTCAAAGCCCATGTCACTAAATTAATAGAGGCCAACTTTACATATGGGCAAAGACCTAGAAACCACCTTTCTAAATGCATTTGACGAGCATCGGCATAAGCTGCTGCGCATATGCTCGGTCTACGCCAAAGATGAAGATGACACCAAAGATCTTTTTCAAGAGGTATTGGTAAACATTTGGAAATCGATGCCTTCGTTCAAGGAGAATTCAAACATTGGGACATGGATGTACAGGATTACCTTAAATGTTTGCCTCCGTCTAAAAACCAAAGAAATCGGGAAGCAGAAAACAATGCTGCGCATGGATAGCCGCGCCATAAACATCTATAAAACCGATGTTGTAGAAGATGGGCAAATAGAGCAACAAAAGCAACTCGTACAATTACGAAAGTGTATCAAACAGCTTAACGAGGCCGATAAGGCGGTCATCACGCTCTATTTGGAAGAGCTGCCTTATAAAGAGATTTCAAACATCACCGGCCTGACGGAAAATAATATCGCCGTAAAAATAAAACGCATCAAGAGGAAATTGTTGAACTGCCTAAATCAAAAGTCATGATGGAAGATGAACTCATAAAAATCTGGCAGTCTTCTCCCCAAGCGGAGCAGATAAAGTTCGAGAAATCTCGGTTGATGTTGGATATGGAGTCGAGTTTGAATCGTATTCATCGAGGTTGGAAGTACATGGTTATTAGGGAAACTTTAGCCGGTGTCATTGTTATTCCGGTATTCGCATACACTGCATATACACACCCTTTTACCCTAACTAGAATTGGATCGGTTTTGATTATCCTAGCGGTCTTATATATTCTTTTTCGACTTTTAAGCATAGATAGGCAGAAGCCCAATAACTATGCTGAAACTTACTTGGATTATCTATATAGGGCAAGGGAAGTCCTCGGTATTCAGAAGAAGTCACTGGACAATGTTCTATATTGGTATGTATTGCCAACGTATCCCGGCCTAATAGTTTTTTTATTGGGGTTTGTTCACATTCCAGAAAAAATCAACATAATTCTATTAGGTTTTTCGACTACAATAGCTATGACGATTGGTGTCTATTTTCTAAACAAACGGGCGGCTAAAAAGCAATTTACACCAAGATTGCGAAAAATTGACGAACTTATCCAGACAATGGAAGAATAGTCTTTAAATCAAAAGAAATGAAAAATATAATTATACTGATAGCAACCTTTTTGATTGTGGTTACAAGTTTCGCCCAAGACATCACAGGCCAATGGAACGGAATGCTAAAAGAAATAAACCTGCGTCTGGTATTGCACATCACAGAAACCGATGCGGGCTATAGTTCGACTATGGACAGCCCCGATCAAGGTGCTGCCGGTATTCCAGTGACAAGCACCACTTTTGAGAATTCAACCTTAACCATCTCGGTAACCAATCTCGGCCTTACCTATACCGCAAAATTTGCCGAAGATAATTTTGATGGCACTTTTACGCAAGGAGGAATGGTTCTTCCCTTAAAAATGTCTCGGGAAGCAGTCGAAAAACCTGAATTAAACAGACCACAACACCCGAAGGAACCCTATCCATATCACTCGGAAGAAGTGACTTTTAAAAATGAAAGAGCCGATATTTCCTTGACCGGAACATTGACCTTGCCAAAAGAGAAGGAAAGTTCCCTGTGGCCATACTAATTACCGGAAGTGGGCCACAAGACCGAAATGAGGAGCTAGTAGGGCACAAACCTTTCTTGGTAATCGCCGACCACTTGACCAAACTCGGTATAGCTGTACTGCGTTATGACGATCGAGGTGTTGGCAAATCAACGGGTAATTTCGAAACTGCTACTTCGGCCGACTTCGCAACGGATGTTGAAAGTGCGGTCAGTTTTTTGAAGAAACGAAAAGAAATCGATTCGACAAAAATCGGACTCATAGGCCATAGTGAAGGCGGATTCATAGCCCCGATGGTAGCTTCAAGTTCAAAAGATGTCGGCTATGTCGTTTTATTGGCAGGACCAGGCATTCGGGGAGACCAAATTATCATACTACAACAAGAGTTGATTGCAAGGGCATCCGGTGTCTCTGAAGAGACCATACAATTGACAAAAGGTTTTAATACTGAAGTTTTCAAATTGATTCTGGAATCCCAAGATATTGACATCTTAAAAAAAGATTTGACTTCCTATATGAAAAAAGCACTTGAAAACGAAGCAAAACAGTTGGTTCCCGAAGGTCTGAACACAGCGGATTTCATTACCACTCAGGTCAATGCTCTTGCAACCCCTGGCTGGTTGGCTTTGTGAAGCACGACCCTGTTCCGGTACTAGAAAAAGTAACTTGTCCGGTATTGGCAATCAATGGCGAAAAAGACCTGCAAGTACCCCCAACAGAGAATTTGAGCGCAATTAAAAATGCTCTGGAAAAAGGAGGTAATAAATCGGCGACCACAAAAATGTTGCCGGGGCTGAACCATCTATTTCAGGAAAGTAAAACTGGGCTGCCCATTGAGTATGGCACTATCGAAGAGACCTTTTCACCAAAGGCGTTGACCATTATGTCCGATTGGATTTTGGAGCAAATCAGGTGATTTGATAAAATCAATTATAACGCACTTTTCTTAAAATACGTAGCGATTCTTTTAACGAGGCATAAATTTTCGCATCGTATGCTTTAATGAGCGGTCGTGCAGTTTCCATAGTATCCTTTGCCTCTTCAAATCCATTTAGATAACAAATAAGATAAGTATCCGGCAAGTGTTTTAAATCATTTATTTCCGATTGCTTCAGTTCAATTTTCTGCTCTAATTTTTTTAATAATGCGTTGTTGGCATTTAGCACATGATACAAGGTTTTTTTATCGAACTGTGGGGGTTCAAAAAGTAATTCACTATTAATCTGATAAGTACCATTGTCTTCAAAAGTTAGTACCACCTTTTCCAATGGATAGTATTTTTGTTTTTTACCTAGACCCAATTGAACGTATTCCATCGTTGTGAACGAGTGTTCATCATAGGTGATGGTTATTTCGTCCAAAGTAGAGTAAAATAGCTTAACCTGTTCGTTGATCAATTCGATATCGACCCTTGAATAGTAAGTCTCTCCGTTAACTTTTTTTCTGTTTCCCGCCCAGCAGACCACAAACTGTTCTTTAAAGACCTTGTAACTGCTCTCCAAATCAGGATGGCGATAGTTTATAAAATCGATAACCCCGTCAAGGGTCAACTCGATATTGTTCTTTGCATGTTGCTCGATGGTGGCTACAGCGTCCGAATTGATATCCTTCAACTCAATATCATAGGCTTTGGGTAGGCTGATACTGCCTTCCCGGAAAAATACCGAACCTCCATAGTACTTCCAGATATTTTTGCGCAAAGCGCAAACTTTCCCATTTGATTTTATGGTGACCAATCCCACCACCTTACCTTCCGGAAGATGCGGAAAAGGAATGTTTTCGTAGGAAATCAGGGGAGGATTATCTAAATAGGCATTGACTAAATTTTGGATCTTGCTGTCATCAAAGAAGTCTACTCCGACAATTTTATTGTCCTCGTCCTCGACTCCGATAACAATGAATGAATTGTTTTTAGGATTACTGTTCGCCAGCGCGCAAACATGCTTCAAGAATTTACCCTTACCTTCTTTTTGACCGATATCAATAAATCGCTTTTTGTCATAAAAACTGTTCTCATCATTGTGGGCGAGCAAGTTTTTAACGAGAAGGCGTTTGTTGATCATAATTCCTTCTTGACAATCGTACTGCTCGCTTGAGCTGTTGGCATAACTACCAAATCGGCAATGTTTACGTGATAGGGTCGGGTGACCACAAAATAGATAATGTCAGCGATGTCTTCGGACCTTAGTGCCTTAAATCCTTTATACACTGTTTCAGCTCGCGCCGTATCACCTTTGAAACGAACGTCGCTAAACTCGGTTTCGACCAGTCCCGGATTGACCGCTCCGACACGGATTCCATATTGATTCAAATCGATGCGCATCCCTTGATTTATAGCATCGACGGCATGTTTACTAGCACAGTATACATTCCCTTTTGGATAAACTTCTTTACCGGCGGTAGAACCAATATTGATAATATGACCTGACTTCCTCTCCACCATTTGGGGCAAGATCGCTTTTGAAACATATAGCAGCCCCTTAACATTGATGTCGAGCATGGCATCCCAATCATCGAGACTTCCTTCATCGATAGGGTCCAAACCATGGGCATTGCCAGCATTGTTGATGAGGATGTCAATTTTTGAAAAATCATCGGGCAATGATTCGATTTCACTTAGAACTGTTTCCCGATGACGAACATCAAAATTCAAGGTGTGAACATTCGTCTGATTTTTTAATTCCTCTTTCAGGTCATCCAAACGTTCTTGACGCCTTCCGCAGAGCACAAGATTGATTCCATTTTTGGCAAAAAGTTCGGCCGTAGCTTTACCTATTCCACTCGTGGCTCCGGTAATCAATGCTGTTTTTTTCATATCATTTTTCTTTTATGGGACTTTATGGCCCTGATTGGCTTCCAACAACATGAACCAATCTTGAAGTTCCATTTCTATTTTTGTTGCCTTCATGGCATTGGCCAAGCGATTCTTGTCCGTTGTTCCGACAACGGGATGTACTTCGGCCGGATGCTTTAAAATCCAAGCCAACAACAATTGATCCTCGGTAGCCGAATACTTTTTAGTCAGCGTTTCCAGAACTCTTCCTATCCGTTGCGTGCTTTCATTTTCTTCCCCGAAATAAGCCCCAAGTGGACTCCAAGACATAGCCAATCTTTTATTTGCTACAATATCATCCAAGGTGCCATCGTACATAACTTTGTCGGCCGTCAAGGAAAATTCTACCTGATTGCCAGTTACGGGAATTATGGTTTCAAGCATCTTAATTTGCGCAGGAGTAAAGTTCGAGACCCCGAATTCGAGAATTTTGCCCTCCTTTTTGAGTTGTGTTATTGCAGTGGCAATTTCCTCGGGGAGCATCAAAGGGCTGGGTCTGTGCAACAGAAAAAGGTCTAGATAATCCATTTTCAGATTGCGAAGTGATTCTTCAGCAGACCAAATGATATAATCCTTTGAATATTCGTAGTGCTTTATTCTATTGTCCCTTGCATCACAAACATATTGAATGCCACATTTGCTTATGAGTTGGATGTTTTCCCTAATGATTTCACTTTCGGAAAACGCCGCCCCAAAATCGGTTTCATTGGTATATCCACCATAAATATCGGCATGGTCAAAAGTTGTAATTCCGACCTCCAGACAATGGTGCATTAATTCAATTTTATCGGATTTGGAAAGTTGTTTTCCCCATTGGCCCCAAGTCATCGTTCCGGCGATAATTCTAGAAAAAGGTTGTATGTTTCCCATAGGGATGTGAAAATAAAAAGAAATCCCTTAAAAACTTCACAAAAATAGGGCGGCCGCAATATTATTTAACCAATCGTTAACAGCAATCCAATGAATAATTTAACAATTTGCAGCGCTATTGACTTTGCAACCGATCAAAACCAAAATTGTAAAATAACTTATGGAAGAAAATACCACTATCGACATTAGTGCCGTGAACGAGAAAATCGCCCAGGAAAGTGCTTTTATCGACTTATTGATGTTGGAAATGAACAAAGTGATCGTAGGCCAAAAACATATGGTCGAGCGATTGCTAATCGGTCTTTTAGGACAAGGACATATTCTGTTGGAAGGTGTACCCGGTCTGGCCAAGACCCTAGCCATAAATACACTGGCAAAAGCCGTAAAAGGAAGTTTTAGCAGAATACAGTTTACCCCAGACCTTTTGCCCGCCGATGTTGTGGGAACGATGATCTACAACATGAAGGTCAATGATTTCTCAATAAAGAAGGGTCCCATCTTCGCGAATTTCGTGCTGGCCGATGAAATCAACAGAGCCCCCGCAAAAGTACAGTCCGCACTCTTGGAGGCCATGCAGGAAAAGCAAGTGACCATCGGCGATGAGACTTTTATCCTCGATAAACCCTTTTTGGTCATGGCGACCCAAAACCCCGTAGAGCAAGAGGGTACCTATCCGTTGCCAGAAGCCCAAGTGGATCGATTCATGTTGAAAACGGTCATAGACTATCCCAAGATGAACGATGAGCAATTGATCATGCGCCAAAATTTAATGGACAACTACGAAGAAGTCAAACCGGTAATCACTATAAAACAGATTCTAAGTGCCCAGCAAGCTGTTCGTGAGGTTTACATGGACGAAAAAATTGAGAAATATATTCTTGATCTGGTATTCGCTACCCGATATCCTGAAAAATACAATCTAGAAAACCTGAAACCATTGATCAGCTTTGGCGCCTCCCCAAGAGGAAGTATTAATCTGGGCATTGCTGCAAAATGCTATGCATTCATTAAGCGAAGAGGTTATGTGGTTCCAGAAGATGTCAGGGCCATAGTTCATGATGTGCTAAGGCACCGAATCGGTATTACTTACGAGGCCGAGGCCGAGAACATCACTTCGGAAGAAATCATCAATAAAATCGTAAACGAGGTCGAAGTACCTTAAAAGCAGTAGGCGGTAAACAGTAAGCAGTTGGCAGTATACTGCACCCAATTGATACTGATTACTGAATACTGAACACTGTTTACCGAAAAAGATGGATACCAAAGAGCTACTTAAAAAAGTCCGTAAGATCGAGATCAAGACGCGTCGTCTCTCCGATCATATTTTTGGTGGGGAATACCACTCTACCTTCAAGGGCCGAGGTATGACCTTCAGCGAAGTACGGCAGTACCAATTCGGCGATGATGTTCGTAGCATCGATTGGAACGTAACTGCACGTTACAACGAACCCTTTGTAAAGGTTTTTGAAGAAGAACGTGAACTTACCATGATGTTGATGGTAGATGTCAGTGGTTCCGAAATGTTCGGCACCACGAATCAGTTCAAAAAAGAAATCATCACCGAGATATCTGCGACTTTGGCCTTTTCCGCAATGCAGAACAATGATAAAGCAGGTTTGATTCTCTTTTCGGACGAGGTAGAACTTTTTATTCCCCCTAAAAAAGGAAAGAGCCATGTTTTGCGTATCATTCGTGAACTGTTGGAATTCAAACCAAAAAGCAACAAGACCGATATTTCGGAGGCCTTGAAATTTTTGAGTAGTGTGATGAAGAAGAAGGCCATCGTTTTCGTTCTCTCCGATTTCATTGCGGACGATTATGAAAAGACCTTGAAAATTGCAGGAAATAAGCATGACCTTACGGGAATTCGGGTGTATGACGAGCGTGAAGAGACCATTCCGAATTTGGGCATGGTGCAAATGAAAGATGCTGAGACCGGCACCGTTCAATTGGTGAACACGCAATCGAAAAGTGTACGCCTGACTTATGGGAAATATCATAGAGAAAAGGTCGATTACTTCACTGATACCTTTAAAAAATCAGGCTGTGGCACATTGAGTTGTCGGGTCGACGAGAGTTACGTGAAAAAGCTATTGGGTTATTTTAAACGAAGAGGATGATTCGAAGTACGAAATATGAAGTACGAAGTACGAATGTAGCGTCGCAATGTTTGCGATGCGAGTGTATTCGTCAGCTTCGTATCGCTCCATATCTTCTTAAATATTTCGCTGTAGTCTTCTTTTTGATGGGATTTTTAGGCTTTTCGCAAAAAAATCCTTCGGTACGTTCCGTGGTCGACACAACCTTTATCAAAATCGGCGAGCAAATAAATTTTACGGTCACGGTGGAAGCCGATACCACTGCCCAAGTGATTTTTCCGGATGGACAGACTTTTTCGCCTTTGGAAACCGTTGAGGCCTACGCCACCGATACGACCCGTGAAAAAAGTCGCTACATTCTTCAAAAGATATATGCCCTGACCCAATTTGATTCTGGGTCCTATAAATTACCGACACAGCGCATCGAAATCAATGGAATAGGTTATTTTACCGATTCCCTTATGGTGGATGTAGCTACCGTGCCTGTTGATACCCTCAAACAGAAAATGTTCGATATCAAGGAATTGATGGTGGTGGAAAAAAGCAACTCGGCCTGGTGGAAAATCTTGTTGGGTATTCTAGTCGGACTCCTTGTTTTAGGAGGATTATTATATTGGTTCATCTTTCGTAAAAAGCCCTTGACCGAAGAAGAAAAGGTCGCCTTGCTGCCTCCTTACGACAGGGCTTTGCTAGAATTGAAGAATCTCGAAAATTCAAAATACCTTATCCAAGACGAGTACAAACAATACTACACAGAACTTACCAATATTGTTCGTTCTTATTTGGAAGAGGATGTTCATGTAAGTGCGTTGGAAAGCACGACGGACGAGTTAATCGCTAAATTGGAAATGCGTAAGGATGCGGGGGAACTAAAACTAGATGACGACACCTTGATCCAGTTCAAAAGAATTTTACAAACCGCCGATTTGGTAAAATTTGCCAAATCAAAACCGGAAACCTCGGTTGCCGAGCAGGATCGTAAATCGATTGAACAAATCGTTATCAAGACCCATGAAGCCCTGCCCGAGCCGACGGAGGAAGAACTTTTGGAACAAGAAGAATATCGTGAGGAATTGGAGCGTAAAGAGCGACGCAAAAAGTGGATCTATGCTTCCGGGATTGCAGCAGGTGTATTGGTCATTGCCTTGGTTTCAGTCGCCGCATATTATGGCCCAAGAAATGTTTGGGATACGGTGACCCGACAAAAAACCAAAATATTGTTGGACCAAGATTGGATTGCCAGTTCGTATGGTTATCCTCCAATAAACCTCGAAACACCCGAAGTGTTGGTTCGCCAAGAAGTGAAATTGACGGCAGAGCAAAAGTCCACGATCAATGAACTTCAGGTTTTCGCCTATCAAAGCCCGAATAATTCGATTGCAATCAACACCTCATCGTTGTCATTGACAAATCTTGAAGAAGAGCCCGATTTTGCGAAATCCGTCGAGAACCTTTTGAAAGACCTTGAAAAAAAGGGTGTGAAAAATATTATTACCAAACAAGAAGAATTCACTACGGTAAGAGGGGTAAAAGGTGTCAAGGTATTCGGAAGTGGAAAATTTCCAATACCCGATTCAAACGAAACCGCGAAGGGAGAATATAGTATTCTGCTCTTCGGCGGAAAAGGTTTTCAACAACGTATTATGATTACCTGGCTTTCCGATGACCCTTATGCACAGGCCATCGTTGACCGAATTATACAAACGGTAGAAGTAAAAACAGAAGTGTAGATGCTGAAGAATATTGAATTTGCGAACCCTGAGTTTTTTTGGCTGCTTCTGCTGCTTCCTTTGGCCATGCTTTGGTATTTCTTCAAGCGAAAAGAGCAATCAGCATCTTTGAAAATATCGACCATTAAGGGATTCACTTCGCAAGGCATCCTCCCAAAATTAAAACCTTTGCTCTTTCTTTTTAGATTGTTCGCATTGGCCGCGATCATTGTTGCCATGGCCCGTCCGCAGACCGAGGATATTTCTACTCGCACAAAAACTACCAAAGGTATCGATATTGTCATGGCCATTGACGTTTCCTCCAGTATGCTGGCGCGTGATCTGAAACCAAATCGTTTGTCGGCGCTAAAAGAAGTGGCATCCGATTTTATTAAAGAACGCCCTAGCGACCGGATCGGGTTAGTAGTATATGCGGGTGAAGCCTTTACGAAAACCCCTATTACCAGCGATAAATCGATAGTGCTAAGTGCACTTAGGGAAATTACATATGGTCAATTGAATGACGGAACGGCCATCGGAATGGGACTGGCAACCTCCGTAAACCGTCTCAAGGAAAGTAAGGCCATTAGCAAGATTATTATTCTCTTGACCGATGGCGTAAACAATTCAGGATTTATAGAGCCCCAGACTGCTGCCGATTTGGCGGTAGAATTTGGAATAAAAACGTATACCATAGGCTTGGGCACAAACGGGAATGCACTTACCCCCGTTTCCTATAACGCCGACGGTTCATACCGATACGGAATGCGACAAGTAGAGATCGATGAAGAACTGTTAAAGGAAATAGCCAAAGCGACCGGTGGTCAATTTTTTAGGGCGACCGACAACGAAAAGCTGGAAGCCATCTATGACGAGATCAATAAGTTGGAAAAAACCGAGATAGAAGAATTTAAATACTATAAATACGAAGAAAAATTCAGGCCATGGGTGCTTTTGGCAGGCGCTTTGCTGTTGTTTGAATGGGTATTGCGAAACACACTTTTTAGAAGTTTTATTTAGATGATTCAGTTAGACGAAAAAATATATTTCTATTTGTTGACCATCGTTCCGGTGCTCGTCGTACTTTTCATTTTCGTACAGATCTGGAAAAAACGCACCCAGAAGAAGTTTGCCGATTCACCTTTGATGAAACGGTTGACACCCGATAGGTCCGATTTTAAATCGACCTTGAAACTTTTGTTTTTCCTTATCGGAATTTCATTGTTGACCCTCGGGTTGGTAAACCCGAAAATCGGCACAAAATTAGAGACCGTAAAACGCGAAGGTGTCGACATCGTTTTTGCCGTCGATGTTTCAAAAAGTATGCTTGCCGAAGATATCGCGCCCAACCGTCTTGAAAAGGCAAAAAGATTGGTCTCTGAGATCATCAACCAGCTGGCCAGTGATCGTATCGGAATCATTGCCTATGCCGGACAGGCTTTTCCGCAATTGCCGATAACGACCGATTATGGGGCGGCCAAAATGTTCTTGCAAGGTATGAATACCGATATGCTCACCTCTCAAGGCACTGCAATAGATGCGGCGATAGAGTTGGCGACAACCTATTATGATGATGAGGAACAGACCAACAGGGTGCTTTTTATCATTTCGGATGGTGAAGATCATTCCGAAGGTGCTGCCCTTGATGCCGTAGAATTGGCAACCGAAGAGGGCATTATCGTTTATACCATCGGGGTCGGGAAAGCGAAAGGGGCACCCATCCCCATAAAACGGAACGGGGTCGTAGAAAGTCTGAAAAAAGATTCTCAAGGGGAAGTCGTGATTACCAAATTGAACGAGGCTGTTTTGGAGGATATCGCGGACGAGGGAAATGGCGAGTACATTGATGGCACCAATACGGAAGAGGCCGTAGAATTTATTAAGGAGCAATTGAACCAAATGGATAAAAAAGAATTCGAGGCCAAACAATTTGCCGAGTACAAAGATCAATTTCAATGGTTTTTGGGGGCAGGACTAATCTTTCTATTTTTGGATATTTTTATTCTCGATAGAAAGACGAGTTGGTTGCGAAAATTGAATTTGTTCAATGAAAAAGTAGTAGACTAATATGAAACAGTTAATCGTATTTCTTAGCTTTTCGATGGTGTTCTTAAGCTATTCTCAAGAAGAGGAAGAAAAGCTAAAACAAAATGCATTAAGAGAATCTAAAAATCTCACTTGGGAAGGTAACAAAGACCTTTCGGAAAACAACTTCGTAGAAGCCGAAGTCGATTATAGAAAGGCCATTGCCAAGAGTGATGAAAACCCAGCGGCACCCTTTAACTTGGGCAATGCCTACTACAATAAAGAGTCTTTCAGCGAAGCTTTTGGCCGTTTCAAAGAGGCCGGCGAATCGGCCGGTGACAAGAAAGATAAACATAAAGCCTATCACAATATGGGCAACGTCTTCATGAAAAGAAAAGAATATGAAAAAGCGGTCGAAGCTTATAAAGAAGCTTTGCGCAACAATCCGACTGATGAAGAGACCCGGTATAATTTGGCCTTGGCAAAAGAAATGTTGAAAAAGGAGCAAGAAGAACAAAAAAACGACCAAAACGAAGACAACAAGGATAACCAAGATCAAAAAGATAAGGAAGAAAAAAACGAGGATAAAGAAGAGGGAGACAATAACGAGGACAAAAAAGACCAAGGAGAAAACGAAGACCAGGGCGAAGAAGAAAAAGAGGAAAATGAAGAAGGAGAAGGCGACGAAAAGGAAGAACAGAAAAAGCAGCCCGATCAAGGAGACAAACCCGAAGAAGAAGAGCAACAACAACCTCCGCGTCCCAATCAATTGAGTAAGCAACAGATCCAAAACCTGTTGGAAGCCATGCAGAATGAAGAAAAAAAGGTACAGGAAAAAATCGATGCCCAAAAGGTAAAAGGCGTTAAAGTGAAGAATGAAAAAGATTGGTAATCTATAATAATGTCGATTAAAAAATACATTTCGTTGTTTTCAATGCTGTTCTTGGCCTTCGGGCTGAGCGCACAAGATGATGATGCGGTCACTTTCGAGCTACGATTAAGTAAAGAGAAGCTGGGTATCAACGAAAGGTTACGGGTAGAATTCGTCATGAATAAAAATGGCGACAATTTCACCCCTCCCGATTTTGAGGATTTTCGCGTATTGATGGGTCCTTCTACGCAGATTAGCAACAGTTGGGTAAACGGGGTAAGAAGCTATGAACAGAGCTTTACTTATTTTTTACAGCCTACCGCCCAAGGTACATTTACCATTAAGCAGGCAACCGTAGAAATAAGTGGGGAAATTTATAAGACGGCGACTAAAAAAGTTACTGTGGGGCCAGCGGTCGACAAGCCGAGCGATGAGAAAACCGCGGACGATGTTGCCGACGAAAGCCTCCATTTGGTGGCCGAAGTATCGAAAGCTAGCCCCTATTTGAACGAGGCCATCAGTGTGGTCTACAAGTTATATGTAAGTCCTAATATCAGTGTGTCCAATTATCATCCTTTGGACAATCCTAAATACAACAACTTTTGGAGCCAAGACATTCCGGTATCAAGATTATCAGCTGAAAATGGCACTTACAAGGGTAAGCCTTATCGTTACGTTGTTTTGAAAAGGGTCGTTCTGTATCCTCAAAAAGCAGGGAAACTCGAAATCGAGCCCCTTTCACTCGAAGTTACCGTTGATGTGCCGACCAATAAAAGAGATTTTTTCGGACAACGGATTTTTACCCAGACGAACAAAACAGTTTCGGCGGGCAACCGTACCATACAAGTGAAGGCACTGCCCACCGCCGGTAAACCTGCTAATTTCAGTGGTGCCGTGGGCAATTTTGGTTTTTCGGTCACTACGAGTAAAACCAACCTTAATGCTTCTGAATCGTTGCAGGCAAAAGTCGAGGTAAGCGGCAAGGGGAACTTGAAGCTCTTTCAACTTCCTGAACCCAATTTGCCAAGTTCTTTGGAAGTTTACGAACCAGAGTTTGAAGAAAGTGTCCGTACCACACTATCCGGATCTCAAGGTAAAGTAAGCAATAACTATACTATCGTACCTTCTTTCAGGGGAAAGTATCCCATCCCCAGCATTTCCTTTTCCTATTTCGACCCCAAGACCGAGAAGTACAATACTATTAATTCAAAAGAAATTGTAATCAATGTCATGAAGGGTCCGAACAATGCCTCTGGTGATGGTGTAATTCCTTCCGCGGGTAACCGACAGAAAGTTCAGGTCACAGGCGACCAATTCAACTTTATCAAATTGAAACCCAATTTATCGGCGATCGGCACCAACTATTTCTTTGGCTCGACATGTTTTTATCTATGGTTATTATTGCCGTTACTACTGATCCCTGTCGCAATACTATTAAGAAAGAAGCGAGAAGCGATTGCAGGCGATGTCGCCGGAAACAGAATTAAGAAGGCCAACCGTCTAGCGAGAAAATATCTTTCTACTGCGAAAAAGGCATTGGGCAACAAAGAAGCTTTTTATGTGGCACTTGAAAAAGGCTTGCACAACTATCTAAAGGCCAAATTGAAAATAGAGACCAGTGAATTCAGTAAGGATAAAATCGCCTCGTTACTTATACAAAAACAAGTCGATGATGCCACCAAAGATGGATTCATAGGCCTCCTAAAAAACTGCGAAATGGCAAGGTATAGTCCATTCTCAGATGTACAGATGCAGCAAGATTATGATAAGGCGAGCGAGGTAATTTCACAAATGGACAAGCAATTATGAAAAAGTTGATGACATTTCTTCTGTTACTGATCTGCTTTTCGGTTTCCGGCCAAAACGAAGCTCTGTTCAGCGAAGCATCGAAAGCTTACAATGGGGGTAATTATGAAAATGCTATCCAAAACTATTTGGAAATTTTAGAAAATGGTCAACATTCCGCGGAAGTCTATTTCAATTTAGGCAATTCGTATTACAAACTGAACCAAATCGCCCCAAGCATCTATTACTATGAAAAAGCCCTATTGTTGCGCCCTAACGATTCAGAAATCAAGAACAATCTGGCCTATGCCCAAAATATGACTCTTGACGCTATCGATGAAATGCCCGAAACCGGATTATCAAAAATCAAAAAAACCTAACGGGGTTTCTATCCTTTGACCAATGGGCCAAAACTGCGGTTATCTTTATGATTTTATTCGTGCTACTATATATTGCATTCTACTATTTTAGATATTCCACACGTAAACGCATCGCTTTTATTGCAAGTCTGGTATCATTATTTATCGCCATAGTTTCAGTCATATTCGCATTTGTACAATTCAGCGATTTTACATCAGACCGCCCTGCCATCGTCTTCTCAGAAGAGATTGCCATTCGCTCTGAGCCAAACGATCGCAGTCAAGAAGTATTTACGCTACATGAAGGCACAAAAGTAAATGTGCTGGATGAACTGAACGAGTTTCAAAAAATCAAGATTGCCGATGGCAAGACAGGTTGGGTTCCCAAAGAAAGTATCAGAGTATTGAAAGATTTTTAAACTTTTCTTAACAATAAGTTGATAGTATTACTTTTATATTTACGCTCTTTACACGCCACATGAAGAAATTTGCACGTATTTCGCTTCTCATACTATGGCTCTTTGCCATTGTGACACCGAGCGTGAATACTCTATTTGATGTTGACAATCCGGTTGTGGTGACCAATCTCAATGAAGAGGAGCAGCAGGAGTCCGGTAAAAAATCGCAGGCCGAAGAAAAAATCGTAAATGACGGCATGTCCGATTTTTCACTGATTGCACAGTCAAAAAAATCTATGATGGATGGATATCATCCCTTAGGTTATTTAGATCATACCCTAGAAATACTTCTTCCCCCTCCCGAATATATCGGTTAGTCTTAATCTTAATTCTTTTTTTAAATTGACTAACCTGTCTTCACTTCCTTTTGAAGGCACAATAACTTTATGATATGTTCAAATATTTAAAAAACGACTTGCCTGCAAGTATCGTTGTATTTTTTGTAGCACTGCCCCTTTGTTTGGGTATTGCATTGGCAAGTGGAGCTCCCTTATTTTCAGGCTTGATTGCTGGTATTGTTGGCGGAATCGTGGTAGGCGCCATTAGCGGTTCACAAATCGGGGTAAGTGGCCCGGCCGCTGGTTTGGCCGCTATCGTGCTAGTTACCATCGGTACCTTGGGCAGTTGGGAGAATTTTTTGCTCGCAGTGGTTCTGGGTGGCGTCATTCAATTGGTCTTTGGATTTTTAAAAGCAGGGATTATAGGATACTATTTTCCTTCATCTGTAATCAAGGGGATGTTGACCGGTATCGGAATCATCATTATTTTGAAACAGATTCCGCATTTCTTCGGATATGATGCTGATCCCGAAGGTGATTTCGCCTTTTTCCAGGTCGATGGGGAAAACACGTTCTCCGAAATTTTACAAACGTTCAACAATATCAGTCCAGGGGCGACCTTGATAGCCGTTATAGGACTTACCATTTTAATATTGTGGAGCAACGTTTTGTCAAAAAAAGGCAAGTTCTTTCAACTTGTACAAGGTCCTTTGGTTGCCGTGGTTGTGGGTATCATTTTCTACAATCTGACAAAGGACAGTGAGTTGTGGGGCATTTCATCAAATCATTTGGTAAGTGTTCCTGTTCCTGAGGATGCTTCCTCTTTTCTGGCACAGTTCAGTTTTCCTAATTTTGGAGCAATCGGGAATCCGCAGATATGGATTACCGCATTTACCATTGCGTTGGTGGCAAGTCTTGAAACCCTACTTTGTGTAGAGGCAACCGATAAGCTTGACCCCGAAAAAAGGGTTACTCCTACCAATCGTGAATTACTGGCGCAAGGTACGGGCAATATTGTCTCGGGGCTGATCGGCGGGTTGCCCATCACCCAAGTGATCGTTCGCAGCTCGGCCAATATTCAATCAGGCGGCAGAACAAAGGCATCGGCCATAATTCACGGCTTCTTTTTATTGATTTCGGTCATTCTGATTCCGAGATTACTGAACATGATTCCTCTTTCCGTTTTAGCGGCCATACTTTTTATCGTTGGCTACAAATTGGCAAAACCCACGCTGTTCAAAACAATGTACGATTTGGGCTGGAAACAATTCGTGCCGTTCGTCGTAACCGTTTTGGGTATTATTTTTACAGATCTTTTGGTAGGTATCGGCCTTGGGCTCGGGGTAGGTATTATAGTTATCCTCATAAAAAGCTATCAAAACTCGCACTTTTTGCATATTGAGGATAAGAGTAATGGAAAGCACAAGATAAAAATGACACTTGCCGAAGAGGTTACCTTCTTTAACAAAGGCGCCATTTTAAAAGAGCTTGATAGTCTTCCAAGAGACACCTATTTAGAATTGGATGTACGAAAAACAAGATATCTCGACAATGACATTATCGAAATTCTTGATGATTTTGCGTTCAAGGCGAAAGAAAGAAATATCGATATACATTTGATTTCTGAGCGGGGTATGGTCGAAAACCCTCCAAGCTTTATCGAGTTCTTCAAATTAAGGCCAAAATCAGCTTAAATTAAAAAATCATGAAATCAAGTAAAAGAAAATACAAAATAGTGGTGCTTACAGATTTGGGCAAATCTTCTTATAAAACTCTTAAAAGCACGGTGGGTCTAGCTAAGATAATTCATGGTGACATTGAAGTTTTTTATGTAAAAAAACCTTCTGATATAGTAGAGAGTGACAATCAACTATCAGCTATGCGCACCATTAACGATAAGCATACCAAGGTAGACAGGCAAATGAAGAGTTTAACTGGCCCTATATCAAAAGAATTCGGAATAGATATAAATTATTCATTTGTCTTCGGTAATGTGAAAAATGAAATTAGTGATTATATTGAAAAAAGTCGACCAGATATCGTAGTACTCGGCAAGCGAAAATCTAAACCTTTTAAATTAATCGGTGATAGTATTACCGAATTCATTTTGAATGTACATGATGGTGTGTTGATGATCGCTTCCGATAAAGGTTGCCTAGTTCCGAACAAAGAAATCGCTTTCGGCACTTTAAATAGTTCTGAACCCTCTTTCAATTTGGAATTCGCCGAAGAATTAATGGAACATACCCAAAAACCGTTGAAATCGTTCAAGATTATCAAAAACTCAGCATCGGCAAAGCAACTTTCAAAATCCACGGATAAAGGAACAATAGAATATGTATTTGAGCACAATGATAGTACGGTCAAGAACCTTTCTAACTATCTATCAAAAAATAACATCAATGTATTGTCCATAGATAGAACGAAGAAAGACCCTGATCAAATACAGAACTCAATGATGCCGGATATCACTAGCATGATCGGCAAGCTTGATGTAACATTATTAGTTAGCGGAAAGCAAAAATATAAGACGACATATTAACAGAAAAATAAAAAATAGTACCATGAAAGCACAGACTAAAGAAACACAGGCAGCGATTACACCAGATTCGGCCATAGAAATGTTAAAAGAAGGAAACGAAAGATTCGCTGCGAACAAAAAGGCGGATCGCGATTTATTGGAACAGGTTGGTGATACCGCTTCTGGGCAATACCCCTTCGCGACCATATTAAGTTGTATCGATTCCAGGGTTTCTGCCGAATTGATTTTTGACCAGGGTGTGGGGGATATTTTCAGTGCACGGGTCGCGGGAAACATTGTGAACGAAGATTTGTTGGGAAGTATCGAGTTTGCTTGCAAGTTAGCTGGCACCAAAGTGGTAGTTGTTCTTGGCCACACCGCCTGCGGAGCCGTCAAAGGGGCGTGCGATGATGCCAAGTTGGGTAATCTAACTACTTTATTGCATAAAATAAAACCTGCGGTTGCCGCCGTACCCGAACCTTCCGATGCCGGCTTGCGCAATTCGGGCAATATTGATTTTGTAAATGCCGTCGCTCGAAAGAACGTTAAAATGACGATTGAGAACACTCGTAGTTTAAGTCCTGTTTTAAAGGAGATGGAAGATAATGGTGAAATAAAAATCGTCGGTGCTATGTACGATATTAAAGACGGAAGTGTTACTTTTATGAGCTAACAGCTAATCCGTTAGAACAAAGCCAATGCCTTTGCATTGGCTTTTTTATTGCCAAAAAGCTTTATCTTAATCATTCCAGAAAATAAAACTTTATGAAAAATCTCTTTTCCAATCTCAAGGGCGATCTTTTTGGCGGTATTACTGCCGGGATCGTTGCGCTACCCTTAGCCCTTGCCTTTGGCGTAAGTTCAGGTCTTGGCCCCAGTGCGGGACTCTACGGAGCTATCTTCATTAGTTTTTTTGCCGCTCTCTTTGGCGGTACTAACACCCAGATTTCAGGGCCGACGGCTCCGATGACCGCAGTTAGCATGGTCATCATCGCAGGTATCATTGCGATATATGATGGAAGTGTTGAAAAAGCTTTGCCGGCAATTCTCACGGTCTTCCTATTGGCAGGCCTCTTTCAAATAGGATTAGGACTTCTTGGTCTTGGAAAATACATACGGTACATTCCTTATCCTGTAGTATCGGGCTTTATGACCGCTATTGGACTTATTATTATCATTACCCAGATTTTACCGGCCCTTGGGTATTACCCGAAGGAAGATTCCACATTCGTAGACCAATTCAAGCCTGAGGCCGAAGAACTGATTCTTGAAAATATATTGAGAGAAGAAGCTGGCGAAGGCATTTTAGTATTGGAAGATTTTGAGGAGACCATCAAAAGATCTCACGAAGTTACCGAGCCGGCTATTTTAGAGGAAGCCCAAACTTTGGCCGCTTCGAAAGCATCAGGTGTCATCGGGGCAATAAACGTATTACCGAAAGCACTGAAAAACATCAATTGGCTTGAGTTGGCATTGACCCTAGCGACCATAATTATCATTTTTGGTTTTAAGAAAATTACGACGGCGGTACCGAGTACGTTGGTTGGACTTATTGTTGTTTCAGGCGTGGCCTATGGTTTCGGCCTAGACTATCGTGCCATTGAGCAAATACCTGAGGGGCTGCCCATGCCAAGGCTCGAAATTTTTACCGAATTTAAGTTGCAGGCAATAACCCCCTACATTTTTACCGCATTGACTCTAGCACTTTTGGGCGCAATTGATTCATTGTTGACTTCCGTTGTCGCCGATAATATGACGAAGACCAAACACAAACCGAACAAAGAATTGGTAGGTCAAGGAATCGGAAACAGTATCGCTGCGATTTTTGCAGGTCTTCCCGGAGCCGGTGCTACCATAAGAACGGTCATAAATATCAACTCAGGGGGCAAGACCAAACTTTCGGGAATGATTGCCGGCGTACTGCTATTGATGATCTTATTGACGCTTGGTCCGGTGGCATCTCAAATTCCTGCAGCGGTTTTGGCCGGTATTTTGATTACAGTGGGAATCAGCGTAATGGATTACAAGGGATTGAAAGCCATTCCCAGCTTACCTAAAGATATCAGCTTCGGGCCTATCAAATTGAGTTCAGAGGTCATCATTATGCTTACGGTAATGGCTCTTGCTACTTTTTGGGATTTGATTTACGCCGTAGGCATCGGTCTCGTTATCGCCTCTTTGATGTTCATGAAGAAGATGGGCGATTTAACTGCCGAACGCTCTGACGTTAAGAGCTTGGAAAAAGAAAAGGCTTGGGCCGATGAATCGGACTTTCCTAAGAACCTTCGTGAAGAGGTTTTTATCAAGCATCTTAAAGGGCCCTTGTTTTTTGGCTCCACTAGTGAATTTCAGGCACTTGCCGAACAAATTCCGGATACGGCATCCACAGTCATTATTCGAATGGACCGCATGCAATATATGGATCAATCTGGCCTTTATACCTTGGAAGACATTCTCATCGACTTAAGAAAATCGAACATCAATGTACTCTTTGTCGATGTATTGCGCCAACCCCGATATATGATGGAGCGGGTGGATGTTATTCCCGACCTGATTCCCGAAGAACATATTTTCGATACCTTCGAAGAATGTTTAGAATGGGTCAAGTCAAATGTGAAGGATGTCGTTTAACTGGCCAGTAAGTAACATTCAAAACCGCCTCCTGAGATTCAGAAAGGCGGTTTTTAATCTCATAACAAGACTTACTTCCCCATAAAGTTTTAAATTTGCTGACTTAGTTTTGCATCATGATCGACAAAATAAAAGAACATATTGCCGAGGTTGAAAAATTCTCAGCGGACTCACCTGAAGCGGTAGAAGCTTTCAGAATCAAGTATTTAGGAAAAAAAGGATTGTTGAACGATTTCTTCAGTGGGTTCAAGAATGTAGCAAACGATCAAAAAAAAGAGTTCGGTCAAGCAATCAATACCCTAAAGCAAAAGGCCACCGATAAAGTAGCTGAATTGAAAGAGGCTCTGGAAAACAGTTCGGTAGAAGAAGGTATTTATGGCGATTTGACCCGACCAGGAGAGCCTATCGAATTAGGAGCCAGGCATCCCATTTCCATTGTAAAAAACCAAATCATCGAGATTTTTTCTAGAATAGGTTTCAACGTATCCGAAGGGCCTGAGATAGAAGATGATTGGCATAATTTCACGGCCTTGAATCTTCCGGAGTATCACCCTGCAAGAGATATGCAAGATACATTCTTCGTTCAGACAAACCCCGATATTTTGCTCCGCACCCATACCTCATCGGTTCAGGTACGGTATATGGAAAATAACAAGCCGCCGATCCGAACGATATCCCCCGGAAGGGTATACCGCAACGAGGCTATTTCAGCACGTTCACATTGTTTTTTTCATCAAGTCGAGGGACTTTATATTGATAAGGATGTGTCATTTGCAGATTTAAAACAAACGTTACAATTTTTTACGACCGAGCTTTTCGGGAAATCAAAAATACGCTTGCGCCCTTCCTATTTCCCTTTTACAGAACCAAGTGCAGAAGTCGATGTTTATTGGGGGCTTGAGACCGAGACCGACTACCGTATGACCAAGGGCACTGGTTGGCTTGAAATTATGGGCTGTGGAATGGTCGACCCGAATGTATTGACGAACTGTGGAATCGACCCTGAGGAATATTCCGGTTTTGCCTTTGGTATGGGTATCGACCGTATTGCCCTGTTACTTCATCAAATCTCAGATATTCGGTTGTTGAGCGAGAACGATGTACGGTTTTTGGAGCAGTTCAAAAGTGCCTTTTAAACTTTTCCGTTGAAGAAAGATATCGAAATACCCATTGCCAAAGATGTTCATATTGCCATCGTTCAGGAGTGGAGCGATGATTTTCTCTCTAAAGACTGGAACGCCTATGTGCTTAACAATCGACCGGACCTAATAGAGATGGTCATTGTAGTCTCAAAAGGATTTGATGAAGACAAGAAAACATCGACTATGCGCCATGGTATCGGGGTGGTCGGGGCTAAGTCTTTCGAAAAAATCGAATTGTTGCAAGAAGAGGTGCTGACCTTGAACAATGAATTCTTCCTTACCTTTTTTGCAGATGGTAAATTATATGAAAAACGTTTTGTGTTCGAAAAAAACACGGTGATGGAGCAAAACCTTGTGCACCTTCCCTTGATTGAGAAAGAAGGTGTTATGGCCTCATAAAAAACGCTTATCTCAAAGAGAAACCCTTTGCGGCCCACCATGGGTGTATTTCGATTTGTAATCTGCCCGCCTGTACCATCGGGTCTGAATTCGCAAGACTATCGGCCATTTTTTGTGTAGGCACATTGTAAATGGTAATCCCACGAATATCTCCATCATCTCCGAACGGACCTGAAATATCGGCAAAACCTTGTTCGTACATGCTTCCCAAATGGGCCATGTGGAGGGCTTGTAAACCATCCTCTTCCTCTTTGTTTTGCGAGCGATTAGGCCCTCGTTTCAAAAAGGCGATAAAATACTGTTGCATGAGTACGGTATCTTTGGTCTCTTCATCGACATAATCGAATATTTCGAAACCTTTGGATGTCAGCTCCTCTTTACGTTCTTTGGCTGTTTTTATCGTTTCCGGTTCTTCCTCAAAAGCAAAAGTATTTTCTTCTTTATCCTTGACTTCCTTTTTACAGGATACTATGGCTAGACACAGTATCAAATAAATCATTGATTTCATTTTTTCCAGGTTTTATAGGGTTGTTTGCTTAATTGTGAGTTGTAATAGTTGACGTTTCCGGTTACCTCTTCGCCAAGCCATTCGGGCTTTTCGATAGTTTCGTTTTCATCGTTCAGTTCCACCTCCGCAATAATCAATCCTTGGTTTTCTCCATAAAATTCATCCACCTCGAAAATATGTTTTCCAACGGGGATTTTGAACCTTGTTTTTTCGATTATGCCCTCTTCACAAAGGTCAAGAAGGTTCTCCGCATCCTCAACCGAAATTTCGGTTTCCCATTCAAAACGCGACGTTCCTGAGACATTCGATTTGCCTTTTATGGTCAAATACCCAAAGTCCCCAGAAATACGAACCCTGACCGTTCTTTCTTTATGGGTATTGAGAAACCCCTGAACAATTCGCTCTTTGGATATGGCTTCTTTACGATAGCCATGAGAGGTTACCAAAAACTTTCGTTCTATTTCTACCATAGGTTCTTATCGAAGTTGTTATAAATTTACAATATGGAGATGGATTTCCTTTTACGAAAAATCATCCATGTAGATATGGATGCATTTTATGCTTCCGTAGAGGAATTGGACAATCCTGAATTGAAGGGGAAACCAGTTGCGGTCGGAGGAAGTGAAAAAAGGGGCGTGGTCTCCGCCGCCAACTACGAAGCAAGAAAATATGGGGTGAGAAGTGCTATGAGTGGCTATTTGGCGAAAAAGAACTGTCCGCATATTATTTTTGTCAAACCTCGATTCGCCCGGTACAAAGAAATCTCTAAACAGATACGAAGTATTTTTTTCGACTATACTGACCTGGTCGAACCGCTTTCTTTGGATGAGGCCTATTTGGATGTTACCATAAATAAAAAAGGAAATCCGTCGGCTACTTTTATTGCCCAAGAAATCAGAAAACGAATTTTTGATGAAGTCGGATTGGCCGCTTCCGCAGGAATTTCCATCAATAAATTTATTGCCAAGGTCGCCAGCGATATCAATAAACCCAACGGGCAGAAAACCGTGAATCCTGAAGAAGTCATACAATTTCTGGAAGAATTGGAAATCAGAAAATTCTATGGTGTGGGCAAAGTGACTGCCCAGAAAATGTACAAACTCGGAATTTTTACAGGTAAAGACCTCAAAGAAAAGTCCGAGGAGTTTTTGGCGGAGAAATTCGGAAAGAGTGGATCGTATTATTATCATGTCGTTCGCGGCGTTCACAACAGTGAGGTTAAACCGCACCGCATTCCGAAATCGGTGGGTGCCGAACGTACCTTTAGTGAAAACCTCAGTAGTGAAATCTTTATGCTGGAACGTTTAGATCATATTGCCGAAGAGTTGGAGCGACGCTTGACAAAATCAAAAATTGCCGGGAAAACCGTGACCTTAAAAATAAAATACAGTGATTTTACTTTGAATACCAGAAGCAAGACCCTCCCCTATTTTGTTGCCAACAAGAACCTTATTCTTGAAACTGCCAAAGAATTGCTCTATCAAGAAGAATTACAAAATTCGGTACGTTTGCTGGGTATTTCGTTGGCCAATCTCAATACTGAAAAAAAGAAAACCGAACTCGTACAAGAATCGGTTTCGGTACAGTTGAAGTTTGATTTTTAGACGCTTTTGATATTGCTTGTAGGCAAATTAAAATGAAGATTACATAGCTCTCATAGAGGCCAAGGTAGCAAACCAGATTATTGCCGAAGAGATAAAAATACCGATGGTATTGGCCCAGAAGGCTTTTTGCTTTTCAATCTTAAATAAATACGTGGCAATACTACCTGCATAAACCCCTGTACCTGGCAAGGGAATCATCACGAATAAAACGAGTCCGAAAAAACCATACTTTTTGATTTTGTCCCCCGAACCTGTTTTCGCCTTTCTTGCGACGAACAATGCCGATTTCTTGTAGAATGTCCATTTGGTCAGATAGCGATTGATTCTTTCCAAAAAAAACATCATCATAGGAAAAACAAGTACGTTGGCAAGAAAACAAAGCAGAAAGACCCAATAGATATTCAGCCCTTTGAGCATACCATACGGAATACCGACTTTGGCCTCGCCAAAGGGTGATAAGCTCCACAAAATGGCTACAATAAAATCTATTATCAAAGTGACTTTTTTGGAAATGCTAAACTAACGATCCATTTAATCGTGCAGTATATTTTAACCCTTAAAAAAGAATTAAAGTTCTATAAAAAAGTCCTGATCTGTGCGGTCAGGACTTTTGTTTTTCTTTCAAAATTTTCTATTTAAAAACTACAGGTTTCAATTTCGGTCACGCGAAGTGTGTTGACCATACCCTTATCTTTTATGGGCATAGCCGCAAGGCTGATCAACATATCGCCAACATCCAAAAAGCCTTTTTTGCAGGCGATTGCATTTACGTCTTCGATAGTCTCATCGGTGGATACGTATTTATCGTAATAAAATGCTTTTACACCCCAGAGCAAGTTGAGTTGAGTCAGTATTCTTCTATTGGAGGTAAACACCAAAATATGGGCACTCGGTCGCCAGGCAGATATTTGAAAAGCCGTATAGCCACTGTTGGTCAAGGTTGAAATTGCCTTCGCCTTGATCTCGTTGGCCATAATCGCAGCGTGATAACAAATGGATTTGGTGATGTATCTTTTCGTTCTAATATGCGGTGGATCATGTGGTACTTGAATCAACTCGGATCCCTCGACACTTTTGAGAATACTAGTCATTTTTTCAATTACCTGAACGGGGTAGTTACCTACCGAGGTTTCTCCCGAAAGCATTACGGCGTCTGCACCATCCATTACCGAGTTGGCGACATCATTTACTTCGGCCCTTGTCGGGGTCAAGCTCGTTATCATGGTTTCCATCATCTGGGTGGCAATAATCACCGGAATACGTGCTTTTTTGGCACGTAATACCAATTGCTTTTGGATCAATGGAACTTCCTGGGCCGGAACCTCAACACCCAAATCGCCACGGGCCACCATGAGTCCGTCACAGTAGGCCACGATCTTATCAATGTTTTCTACGGCTTCCGGTTTTTCTATTTTGGCGATAATCGGAATCTTATGTTCTGAATGTTCTTTGATGATATTCTGTAGATCGATCAGATCTTGGCTAAAGCGCACAAAGGAAAGTGCGATCCAATCCACATCTTGTGAAACAGCAAAAATGGCATCTTTGATATCCTTTTCAGTAAGTGCCGGTAACGAAATATTCGTATTGGGTAGGTTCACCCCTTTTTTGGATTTTAAAGGTCCGCCTTGAATCACTTTAGCCTTCACTTCGTTCTCGCCATTGGTAGTGACCACTTCGAACATTAATTTACCGTCGTCAAGTAGAATGCGTTCCCCCGGTTTTACATCTTTGGGGAAAGCGGTATAGTTCATATATACTTTTTCAGCAGTGCCTTCGAAGGGTTTTCCCGTAACAAAGGTTATCTCGTCATCTGGAGATACGACAACTTCACCTGCCATGACACCGACCCTGAGTTTCGGGCCCTGTAAGTCCGCTAAAATGGAAACATTGGTCTCCATTTCTTCATTTAACTCACGGATCATTTTGATCCTTTCGGCAACATCTTCATAATTGGCATGTGAAAAATTGATTCTAAAGACGTCGACACCGGCCTCTATCATATTCTTCAGCACATTTTTTTTACTAGTGGCGGGGCCTAGGGTAGCCACTATTTTGGTTTTCTTCTTCGTCGGCATTCATTAAAATATTAGGTGGTTCTTTGATTTTAGTTTTTCTGTGTCTATTCTGTATGCGGTCAATACTTTGGGCATTTCCAATAGCTTCTTCACAATTTTATGGATGTGGTCCAATTCATCTTGTTCGATTTTCAATAGATAATCGACCTCTTTGTATTCAGGTAAAACATAATGTTTACTGAACGAAGGCTCATCGACAAAAAGATCCTCCCCGGCTATATGCAGTTTTTTAATACTTCCATTGGTAATCAATGTCCAATAACTATCGTTTATAGTATCGTTCCACTCAAAAATCGGGAAGGTGGTGAACGGAGATAATTCCAAGTCTTTCGAACATCTTTTAAATTTGGTCTTTAAATTTTGATTTAAGGCATATACCAAGGCATGGTCTTCAAGGCTGCTATGTACGGCAATAATGGCAAAAGAATCTTCATAAAGGTCCTCGGTAATCCTGTGTATTGCTGCCATAAATCTGCAAAAACGTAAATGTAAAGATAGGATTAATAACGAATAAAGCCTAGTTGAGCTATTGGTTTTACCTAAAATCGGGAAATGATAACGTTTTGGTAAATCAATTTCCGTATTTCTATTTGTCCATCTTGTCTTGAAGTGCAAAAAAGGCGCGTTTTGATGCGCGTTCTTCTGCTTTTTTCTTCGAGGTGGCACGGGCTTTGGCGATGACGCCGCCGTCTATGGAAAGTTTGACAGCAAAATGCTTAAGTGCATCATTGCCAGTATCTTCGTAAACATTGAAGTCAAAAGTCTTTTTTTCTTTTTGACACCACTCGATGACCAAACTTTTATAACTGATTACTTTGCCCTCTAATTGTTCAATGTCTACATAGGGCTCTATCACGCGCTCATTGATGAACTTTTCGCAATATCTGTAACCACGATCTAGGTAAATGGCTCCGACCAAGGCCTCGAATACGTTGCCATGAATATTTTCCCCAAAATGTGTTTTCGGAATGCGGCTCTCGACGAACTTGATCAGATTCAGGTCTTTGCCCAATTCGTTAAGATGTTCCCTACTCACGATTTTTGATCTCATTTTGGTAAGGTATCCCTCATCGCCCAGCGGTACGACATCGTAGATATGTCTTGATATGATCGTACCCAGCATCGAGTCTCCCAAAAACTCGAGGCGTTCGTAGTTCATTGGGTTTCCATCCTTATCTTTTTTGTTGGCCGATCGGTGTAGAAAAGCCTTTTTGTAGATTTTTAATTTTTTAGGCTTGAATCCAAGTATTTTAGTCATCCCCAAAAAAAAATCCCCATCCTCTTTGGCATGGGAATTAAATAAATTAGATGGGAAATTCATTTTAAATTAACTGATTTTCTTGAAAACCACGCAGGCGTTGTGGCCACCGAAACCAAAGGTATTGCTCAAGGCGACATTAACTTCCCTTTTCTGGGGTTTGTTCAGCGTCAGGTTCAATTTAGGGTCAATATTTTCATCGACCGTAGTGTGATTTATAGTAGGCGGAACAATACCATGCTCCATAGCCAATATTGAGGCAATGGCTTCAATTGCCCCCGCCGCACCCAAAAGGTGTCCGGTCATTGATTTTGTGGAATTGATATTGATGTTCGGCGCATGTTCTCCAAAAACTTCGGAAATAGCTTTCAATTCGGCAACATCACCTAAGGGAGTAGAAGTACCGTGGGTATTTATAGCATCTACATCTTCCGGTTTTAGTCCAGCATCGGCCAAACAATTCTGCATCACGCGCACAACACCGATTCCATCGGGATGTGGGGCCGTCATGTGATAAGCGTCACTTGATAGGCCTCCACCGACAACTTCGGCATATATTTTTGCCCCCTAGCTTTGGCATGCTCGTATTCTTCAAGAATCAAGGCCCCTGCTCCTTCGCCTAGAACAAATCCATCTCGGGTAGCATCGAAAGGTCTGGACGCCGTTTCAGGACTCTCATTTCGAGTTGAAAGGGCGTGCATAGCACCGAAACCACCCATTCCGGCAATGGTTACCGCAGCTTCACTTCCTCCCGTAACTATAACATCGCAATATCCTAAACGTATATAATTTAGGGCATCGATCATCGCATTTGCCGAAGAGGCACAAGCCGAAACCGTGGTATAGTTCGGTCCCATGAATCCATGTTTAATGGAAATATTTCCTGGAGCGATATCTGCGATCATTTTAGGAATGAAGAAAGGGTTGAAACGAGGGGTTCCATCACCATTGGCAAAATTCATCACCTCGTTCTGAAAGGTTTCAAGTCCACCAATTCCTGCTCCCCAAATAACACCGACCCTGAACTTGTCGATATCGTCTAAATTTAATTTCGAATCGAGTATCGCCTCATCTGAAGAAATGAGCGCATATTGTGCGAAGCGATCTAACTTACGTGCTTCTTTACGATCGAAATAATCCTCAGGATTGTAATTCTTTAGTTCACAAGCGAATTTGACCTTGAATTTTTCAGTGTCGTAATACGTAACCGGTGCACAGCCACTCTTTCCGTTCACCAAACCATCCCAATATTCCTGAATATTGTTACCTATCGGTGTTAGCGCACCCAACCCGGTAACCACAACTCGTTTTAACTGCATTGCGCTTTTTTTAGGTCTTATATGTCAAAGGTAAATTAAAAAAATTATCCATGCAGTACGGTTACCACATGGATAATTTTGAAACGCGTTCAAGAAAGCATAAAATTACTTCGCTTCTTCTATATAACTTATGGCCTGGCCAACAGTTGCGATGTTCTCAGCTTGATCGTCAGGGATTTGAATATCAAATTCTTTCTCGAATTCCATGATCAACTCAACAGTATCCAATGAATCTGCCCCTAAGTCGTTGGTAAAGCTAGCTTCTGATACCACTTCGTTCTCATCAACTCCCAGTTTATCAACAATGATAGCTTTAACTCTTGATGCAATGTCTGACATAATAATATTGGTTTTAAAAATTTAAATTGTTGGCAAAAATAAAAAACTTTGGTTGAATAACACCATTTGTCGTTAAAATGTCAGTCAATTTAAGAAATTTAAACACAAACATGGTATTTTAGCCCCCAAATAATTCTTCTTCGGTAATCGTCTTTCTCTTTGTATGAAACGTATTGTACTTTTTGCCTCTGGTTCTGGATCTAATGTTGAAAACATAGTACGCTACTTTCATAACGAGCCGAACGTTACTATAGCCGCTGTCTTGACTAACAAAAGGGATGCCAAAGTTTTGGAAAGATGCAACAATTTGAAAATCAATGGTCTATATTTCAATAGGAATGCCTTTTACACGACTGATTGTGTACTTGACATACTAAAAACATTCAATCCGGATTTAATTGTCCTCGCCGGATTTCTTTGGAAAATGCCGGAAAAGATCGTTCGTTCCTTTCCAGGGAAAATCATTAACATCCATCCCGCGCTCTTACCAAAATATGGCGGCAAAGGCATGTATGGTAACCACGTGCATCAAGCCGTAAAAGATAGTGGGGATATCGAAACCGGAATCACTATACATTACGTGAACGAAAATTATGATGAAGGGGCCATTATAGCACAAGAAAAAGTTGCCATCAAATCGAACGACTCCACTGAAAAGATAGCCGAAAAAGTTCATGCACTTGAATATGAACACTTTCCCAAGACGATTGCGAAGTTGTTGGGCCTCTCCATGGCCTCCCCGGAAACGCAGAAATAGCGTTTCCGACCCCTCCCAAGGAGGGGTAAAAATGGTAGCTTTGATATAACAATACTACTATGGCCAAAAAAGAAAAGTTTTACACCGTCTGGAAAGGGAAAAGACCGGGAATTTATACCACTTGGGCTGATTGTAAGGCTGCAATAACCGGGCACAAAGGGGCCCAGTACAAATCGTTTTCAACGTTTGAGGCGGCCAAAAAGGCCTTCAATGGAAATTACGAAGATTACAAAGGGAAGAAAAAAGGCGAATCTTCCTTAACCCCCGAAGAACTTCTGAAATATGGTTCGCCGAATTACCACTCCATTTCGGTAGATGCCGCATCAAGCGGAAACCCCGGGGTCATGGAATACCAAGGGGTCGATACCAAGACAAGTAAAAAATTGTTCCGACAAGGGCCTTTTCCTGAAGGCACCAATAATATCGGCGAGTTTTTGGCCATCGTACACGGACTAGCTTTTTTAAAAGAGCGAAATAGTGACCGCATCATCTATACCGATTCTCGAACGGCCATGAGTTGGGTGCGCAAGAAGACCTGTAACACAAAACTCAAAGAGACTACAAAAAATAAGAAACTTTTTGATTTGGTGCGTCGCGCCTTGGATTGGTTGAACAAAAACAATTACAATACGCCAATCGTGAAATGGGAGACGAAAGCTTGGGGGGAGATTCCTGCTGATTTTGGGCGGAAATGAACGATTTCTTATCCGTTTATCGTAAAAGTATTCCTCTGAACAATTTTTAATAACTTGATTTATTTACCGCTCACTAATCGGTGTTCAATATCGTATCTTTGCACCAAATTCAAACACATTTAATGGGAAAATTGGTAATCGTAGGTACAGTCGCCTTTGACGAAATCGAAACTCCTTTCGGTAAAACGGATAAAATATTGGGCGGTGCCGCTACATTTATCGGTCTCGCCGCTTCACAGTTCGATGTGGATTCAGCAATCGTCTCGATTGTAGGCGAGGACATGGATCAAGAACATCTCGACCTTCTCGCCAGCAAGGGAATAGACTTATCAGGACTTGAAATCGTTAAAGGGGGTAAAACCTTTTATTGGAAAGGAAAATATCACAACGACCTGAACTCAAGGGATACCTTGGTGACCGAATTGAATACGTTGGCAGATTTCAATCCAGTTGTGCCCGATGCCTTTAAAGATGCCGATGTGGTCATGTTGGGCAATCTGCACCCAAGTACGCAGCTGAGTGTAATTAATCAAATGGAAAAACGACCAAAGCTCATTATACTCGATACGATGAACTTTTGGATGGACAATGCACTGCCTGAATTAATGGAAACCATAAAACATATCGATGTTATTGCCATCAATGATGAAGAAGCGCGCCAACTGACAGGGGAATATTCTTTGGTCAAGGCCGCTGAAAAAATACAGACCATCGGGCCAAAATTCGTGGTTATCAAAAAGGGGGAGCATGGTGCCTTGTTGTTCCATAAGGACAATGTGTTTTTTGCCCCGGCATTACCGTTGGAAGAAGTTTTTGACCCCACCGGAGCAGGGGACACCTTCGCCGGGGGTTTCGCAGGCTATATTGCCGCAACCGGAAATACGACATTCAATGGTTTGAAAAACGCCGTTATACATGGTTCAAATCTAGCCTCCTTTAGTGTTGAACGCTTTGGCACAGAACGTATGCAAGATTTAGATAGGGCCGAGGTCAATAAAAGGTTGCACCAGTTTAAGACCCTGACCCAATTCGATATTGAATTAAAATAAGTTAAATGTGCCCTGAATTTCAGGGCTTTTTTAATAGCTTTATATAATGAGTGATGCCATTAAACATGAATGCGGTATATCGGTAATACGATTGTTAAAACCCTTGGAATACTATAAGAAAAAGTATGGTACGGCTTTTTATGGTGTCAACAAGATGTACCTTATGATGGAGAAACAACACAACCGTGGCCAAGACGGTGCGGGTTTCGCCAGCATCAAGTTGGATATGGCTCCTGGGGAACGTTTTATGAGCCGTGTACGCTCTATAGAACAGCAGCCTATTCAAGATATTTTCGCACAGATCAATGACCGGATAAACACCACTTTGAAAGAGCATCCCGAATATGTGAACGATGTTGCTCTTCAGAAAAAACACATTCCTTATATAGGCGAGGTTTTACTAGGTCATGTGAGATATGGCACCTTCGGCAAAAACAGTATGGAGAGCGTACACCCGTTTCTTCGTCAGAACAATTGGATGCACCGAAACCTTATCGTTGCCGGAAACTTCAACATGACCAATGTCCATGAGCTTTTCGACAACCTAATACAATTAGGACAGCATCCTAAGGATATGGTCGATACGGTGACCGTCATGGAAAAAATAGGCCATTTTCTAGACGATGCCGTTGCAAAACTCTACAAGAAGATTAAAAAAGAAGGATATACCAAACAAGAGGCATCCCCTCTTATTGCCGAACGTATCAAAGTTTCAAAAATACTAAGAAGAGCAGCCAAGAATTTTGATGGAGGCTATGCCATGGCAGGCCTATTTGGCCACGGAGATGCCTTTGTGCTTCGTGATCCTTCCGGCATCCGACCCGCATATTACTATCAAGATGACGAGGTCGTGGTAATGGCTTCGGAAAGACCTGCGATCCAAACCGTATTCAATGTTAAATATGAGGAGGTCAAGGAACTGGATCCCGGCCATGCCATCATTGTCAAAAAGAACGGAGACGTTTTCCTTGAGGAAATATTGGAACCTAGGGAGCGTAAGGCCTGTTCTTTTGAGCGTATTTATTTTTCTAGGGGAAGTGACCAAGAAATCTACCAAGAGCGAAAAGAATTAGGGAAGCTGATCTTCCCCCAAATATTGGAATCCATAAATCATGATATCAAGAATACGGTCTTTTCCTATATTCCGAATACGGCCGAGACTTCGTTCTACGGTATGGTCAAAGAGGCCCAAAACTATTTGAACAAAAAGAAAGAAGAACAGATTCTTACCATTGGGGCAAAGATTACCAGCAAGGAACTTCACGAGATCTTGGAGATTCGCCCTAGAATCGAAAAAGTCGCCATAAAGGATGCCAAGCTAAGAACCTTTATAACGCAAGACAGTAGTAGAGACGATTTGGTAGCGCATGTTTATGACATCTCATACGGATCTGTTGAAAAAGGTGACAATCTCGTCATTATTGACGATAGTATAGTTAGGGGAACCACATTGAAAAAGAGTATTTTAAGAATTCTGGATAGACTTTCCCCAAGCAAAATAATAGTGGTTTCTTCTGCACCCCAGATCCGTTACCCAGATTGCTATGGTATAGACATGGCCAAGCTTGAGGATTTTATAGCCTTTAAGGCAGCACTAGCCTTACACCAAGAACGTCTGACCATGAATTTGGTCGATGACATCTATGAAAAGTGTTTACAACAGGTCGATACCAAAGATCAAGATGTTATCAACTATGTCAAGGAGTTCTATGCGCCTTTTACAGCTGAAGAAATTTCCCAGAAAATTGGCGAACTCTTGAGTCCCAATGATATTAAGGCCGAAGTTCAAATCATCTATCAAACCGTCGAAAATTTACATCTTGCTTGCCCTAAAAATCTTGGTGATTGGTATTTTACAGGAGATTACCCCACTCCTGGTGGAAATCGAGTCGTAAACCGGGCATTTATCAACTTTTTTGAGGGCAAAAATGAAAGGGCCTATTGAGATTAAATATCGATGAAATACAACATTTTATGTAGTTCGTCGATAAATATCGTTGTTCATCGGTATTATAGCCTCTTTGGCGATCCGCCCGACTATTTTAGACTTGCCATAGCATAAGTAGGTTAAGTTCATGGTAAGATTTGGGGCAAAAAAGGTGGAGACTTCTCCACCTTTTTTATTTGGACACAGGGCCATCTCTTTTTTTGATTAAAGCTAAAATACTATAGGTCTCTTACTTTACATTTTCATTCATTAAGTCACTTCACCCTATTTATGGACCTTTTAACAAAGATGTTTTACCAGCGTATAAGCTAGCAGTATATTTGGAGAACCATAGCATAAGTAGGTTAAGTTCATGGTAAGATTTGGGGAAAAAGGCGGAGCATTGCTCCGCCTTTTTATTTATCATGAATTCCACAAACCCCATTCTTTGAACTTTTAATGCTGTTGAACTCATCCTGAGTCATTATTTTACCTGTTGGCGCTAGATAACAAGTAGACCCTTTTTTCAACTACTACTATTTTTAGGTAATGATAGTGTCGAAGAAAACGATGATACTGATTTTCTAAGCTATATTCTCAATACTATATGTATTCTATTCGCTTGACATTGTATCATTTTTCTGTACGCTTTATAGGACAATAACCTTGAAAACGCACTTTAACCGTATATATGGATTTTCGTCTAAAACATTTCTCCATAGCCCTTTGAAGGTCTATTTTTGGAGAACCATAGCATAAGTAGGTTAAGTTCATGGTAAGATTTGGGGAAAAAGGCGGAGCAATGCTCCGCCTTTTTTATTTGCGTGAAACCCAAGCATTTAACAAGGTTAACCCCACTTCTTGCTTTCTTTAGGGCTTTTATTTATACCCAAACACTATTAAAATTTCTTAAAATTTCTTTTTTATTTCCCACAATACCAGTAATTTAGTATTGCCATAGCATAAGTAGGTTAAGTTTATGGTAAGATTTGGGACGAAAAGGGTGGAGACTTCTCCGCCCTTTTCTATTTTAAGAAACCATAAAAAAACCTCCCTCTTTTACAAGGGAGGTTTTTTTATACTATGTGTATTTGCTTATTTGCCGGCCGCATAAAGCTCGGCAACCTTATCCCAATTGATAACATTGAAAAACGCGTTCACATAATCAGGGCGTCTGTTTTGATAGTTCAGATAATAGGCATGCTCCCAAACATCCAACCCTAAAATTGGGTGACCTCCGCAGCCTGTATTCGGCATCAACGAATTATCTTGGTTGGGCGTAGAACAAATATCTACTTTACCCCCTGGGTGCACACATAACCATGCCCAGCCCGATCCAAATCTCGACCCGGCCGCTGCACTGAATTTCTCCTTAAACGTTTCGAAAGACCCAAAAGCATGGTTGATGGCGTCGGCCAATTCTCCTGAAGGAGTTCCGCCACCATTGGGAGACATTACTTCCCAAAACAATTTATGGTTGTAGAACCCGCCCCCGTTATTACGGACAGCACTGTTCGACATGTCAAGATTCTTTAATATATCTTCGATGGTCTTTCCTTCAAGATCCGTGCCTTCGATAGCCGCGTTCAATTTTGTGGTATAGCCATTATGATGTTTGGTATGGTGAATCTCCATGGTGCGGGCATCGATATGTGGTTCCAGTGCATCATAGGCATAGGGTAATTTAGGTAGTTCAAAAGCCATTTTATAGTGTTTTTAGATTAATAATTATGTTCCTCAAATTTACGGATTTTAACAAAGATAATGCACTAATTATTTGTTAAGAACTCTGATAGAATCCGTAATTTGCGTGAAAAAGCACGTGCAAGACGCACCCTTTAAAATCTACAGTGCATCCGCCGGGTCTGGCAAGACCTATACGCTGGCAAAAGAGTATCTGAAAATAGCCCTATCATCACGAATTGGGTACCGTCAGATTTTGGCCATCACTTTTACGAACAAGGCGGTCAATGAGATGAAGTACCGTATTTTGAACAGTCTGTACAACTTTAGCCAGACCTCGGTGCCAGCGGAAGCGCAAACCATGTTCGATGAAATTTGTACCGAACTTCAAATCGATACCTCAATTTTAAAGCAAAGGGCCGGTCAAACCTTAAAAAGCATACTTCACAATTATGCTTTTTTTGATGTCTCGACCATTGATAAGTTCACCCATAGACTTATCAGAACTTTTGCACGTGACTTAAAGCTTCCCCAAAATTTTGAAGTTGTATTGGACACCGACCTGTTAATGGATGAAGCCGTATCAAGGTTGATAGACAAGGCCGGCTCCGATGAAAAATTGACCAGAATATTGATCGACTTTGCTCTCGAAAAAATTGATGATAGCAAAAGCTGGGATGTCGCCTATGACCTCAACCAAATCGGAAAATTACTCTTCAATGAGAACCACGCGCCCCATATTAAAAAGTTGGAAGACAAGGGTCTCGATGATTTTTTGGGAATAAGGCGCCATATTCGCTCACGTATCGATGACGCATCAGAGGGGTTGACATCCGATGCGTCCAAATCCCTTAAGCTCATTGAAGAAAACGGATTGGATTTCAGTGATTTCACTGCCAGTTATTTCCCAAAGTTTATGGTAAAGATTCAAGCCGGTGAATTCAACATCGATTTTAACGCTGCTTGGAAGCAAAATTTTGAGACAAAACCCCTGTATAATAAATCATGTGCCGAGGGTACTAAATCTGTTCTTGATGAACTGCATCCAGAACTTATTATCCTTTTTAATAAACTAAAAACAGGTCATAGAGAGCTTTCCTTTTTAAATAATGTCTATGGCAACTTGGTTCCATTAACGGTTTTGAACGCCATACAACAAGAAGTAAAAGCCATTCAATCGGACCGTGACCAACTTTCGATATCAGAATTCAATACCTTAATTTCCAAAGAAATCAAAGATCAGCCGGCCCCTTTTATCTATGAACGGCTAGGTGAAAAATATCGGCATTATTTTATTGACGAATTTCAAGATACCTCGGGTATGCAATGGAACAATCTGATGCCTTTGGTAAGCAATGCTTTGGAAAGCGAAGATGTAAACGGGGAAAGAGGAACTCTATTCTTGGTAGGAGATGCCAAGCAAGCCATTTACCGATGGCGCGGCGGCAGGGCCGAACAATTTCTGAACTTGGTCAATTCGGCCACCAATCCTTTTGTCGTGCCGCCGACTATAGCACCTTTACCGAAAAATTATCGTAGCTATAGTGAAATAGTGGCATTCAATAATGATTTCTTTTCAAGTACCAGTCCGTTTTTGAACAATGAAATTTATGAGACCTTATTTATTGAAGGTAATAAACAGGCCCATACCGAAAAACAAGGCGGTGTCGTCGAAATCACATTTATAGCTCCAAGTGAAGAAAACCCAAAAGATGGCCTTTATTGTACCGAAGTGTTAAAGACAATTGAAACGGTACGTAAGAAAAAGTATCGACTCGAGGATATCACGATTCTAGTACGCGATAACAAACATGGTATTTTGTTGGCCGATTTTCTGACCCAAATGGGCATTGGGGTAATATCGTCCGATTCGTTATTGATACAGAGCAGCCCCGAAGTTCGCTTTTTAATTGATTTGCTGCATTTCAGCGTACAGCCCGATGATTTGGAGAGTAGCTATAGCCTATTGAACTATTTGTCACCCACTGAAAAACAAAAACATGAATTCATTCATAAGAACCTTAGGGAAGTTTCAAAGTTTTTACTGAATGAATATCAATTCGATCTTCAAAAGTTTAAAAAGAATTCAGTCTACGATGGGTTGGAATATGCCATTCGGCTTTTTAAATTGGCAAACCATTCAGATGCCTACCTTTCTTTTTTCATGGATACCGTTTTTGAAGTAGAACAAAAAGAGGGGGCCGGAGCACGTACATTTTTATCCTATTGGGAGAAGAAAAAAGACCGATTGGGCATCATAGCCCCCGAAAATGTGGATGCCGTTCGTATCATGTCTATCCACAAAGCGAAGGGACTCGAATTTCGGATAGTCATTTTTCCCTACGCCAATGCCTACATTTACAAAGAAATAAATCCAAAATTATGGTTGCCCGTTAATGCTAAGTCCTTTATGGGATTTGATGAGGTCTTATTAAATAAAAAACAGGAAGTGTTGAATTATGGCCCCGAGGCGGCGGAAATTTATGATGATGAGCAACATCGGCTTGAACTCGACGCCTACAATGTACTTTATGTGGCGCTTACCAGGGCCATACAAGGGCTTTATATCATAACCGAAAAGGACGTATTAAAAAATGGCGAACCAAAACTGGATTATTATTCAGGGCTTTTTATTCATTATCTTAAGGAAATTGGGCTGTGGCAGGAAGATAGAAAATCATATTCCTTTGGTTCTTTGGTCGATTTAGAAGGAGTTGGGGCCATCAGCCCGCAAGAACCCATCTCTTATGGATATTCTTTCAAAGAGCGGCCCAGCTTTAAAATTTTGGCCCAATCTGAAAACCTTTGGGATTCGACAACGGAAAGTGCACGAATACGAGGTAATTTAATTCATTATATCTTAGGCTTATTGGAAAGTGTTGAAGATGTGCCCAAGGCCATAATGACTTTGAAAAAAAATGGAGATGTGGCCCCTGACGAGATAGAATACGTGACGACCAAGATCAATGAAGTTGTAGAACATCCCATACTGGCAAAATATTATGCCAAAAACAATGAAGTGCTGAACGAGCGGGGCATCCTGACTAAGGAAGGTACTTTATTGCGGCCCGACAGAATTATCCTGAACGGAAGATCAGCAACCCTGATCGATTATAAAACAGGAAAGAAAAATCCCAAATACCATGAACAACTATACTTCTATTCGGACACGTTGACCGAAATGGGGTATGTTGTAGAAAACAAGATCATTGTATATATTAATGAGACCATAACTCCAGAATTCATTTAGAACCATAAAAACTATGTACGGTAAAATCAAAGAACATTTACAAAACGAGCTGACCGCCATAAAAAATGACGGACTTTACAAATCGGAACGCATCATTACCTCCCCACAAGATGCGGTCATCAAAATCTCAACTGGCCAAGAGGTCATTAACTTCTGCGCCAATAATTATCTAGGGCTATCGTCTCACCCTGAAGTTATCCAAGCGGCCAAAGATACTATGGACACCCATGGCTTTGGCATGTCTTCGGTACGTTTCATTTGCGGCACACAAGACATACACAAAGAGCTGGAACAAAAAATCGCAGATTTCTACGGTACGGAAGATACCATATTATATGCCGCGGCCTTCGATGCCAATGGCGGCGTTTTTGAACCTTTATTTTCGACCGAAGACGCCATCATTTCAGATTCGTTGAACCATGCATCGATTATAGACGGGGTTCGCTTGTGCAAGGCTAAAAGATATAGATATGCCAATAGTGATATGGCCGATCTTGAAAAACAGCTTCAGCAAGCAAATACCGAAGGGGCGCGATTTAAGATCATTGTGACCGACGGTGTCTTTTCTATGGATGGTCTTGTCGCTCCGCTGGATGCTATATGTGACTTGGCAGACAAATACGATGCCCTTGTCATGATCGATGAATGCCATGCCACAGGTTTTATAGGGAAAACCGGTAGAGGAACCTTAGAGGAAAAAGGCGTCATGGGTCGCATCGATATTATTACAGGCACCTTGGGGAAAGCCCTTGGGGGCGCCATGGGCGGTTATACCACTGGAAAGAAGGAGATTATAGAAATTCTCCGGCAAAGATCCAGGCCCTATTTATTCTCAAATTCCTTGGCACCGTCAATTGTGGGTGCCTCGATCAAGGTATTTGACATGCTCAAAACGGACACCTCACTTCGCGACCGCCTTCAAGAAAATACCGAATATTTTAAAAAGGGAATGAAAGAGGCCGGTTTTGATATCATCGATGGCGATTCGGCCATTGTACCCGTTATGTTGTACGATGCCAAGCTATCGCAGAAAATGGCCGATAGACTTTTGGAAAAAGGAATCTATGTTATCGGATTCTTTTATCCAGTAGTGCCCAAAGACAAGGCTCGAATACGGGTGCAACTATCGGCAGCTCATAAAACCGAACATTTAGACAAGGCTATCAATGCATTTATCGAAGTCGGAAAAGAACTAAAAATCGTTTAAACGGCCTATTTGTTCTATGAAATACGTTAAAAAAAATATAAGATTGTTTTTGTTAATAATATTTAACAACTTACATTTGCACCTAATAAACACTTAAACTTAAAATTTTGAACATGAAACATCTTAGCAAATTATTGGTTGTTGCCTTACTTATGGTGGGCTTTAACAACATACAAGCGCAAGACGAGAATAACCCTTGGCAAGTTAGTTTTGGAGCCAATGCCATAGACGTATATCCAACTGGGGATGTTAGTTCTTTTGGTAATGAACTTTTTAATGTATCCGATCACTGGAACATTCTTCCTTCTATTTCTTATGTTGGCGTTTCCAAGAGCGTAGGCAGTGGTTTTTCTATCGGAGCAAGAGGATCTTTAAACAAGATTAGCAAATTAGGCGATGTTGCTGTCGACGATCTTTCGCATTATGCAATAGATGGTACTATTAAATACAACTTTTTGAAAGAAACCGTTGTCGATCCTTTCGTGGAAATCGGTGGTGGTTATACTTGGGTAGATGAAATCGGTGCCGGTACCGTAAATGGTGGTGTTGGTGTTAATTTCTGGTTTTCCGATAATCTAGGTCTTACCCTTCAAATGAACTATAAGCATGCTTTCGAGGATTACGGCGTTAAGCACTGGCAACATTTGGCCGGTATCGCTGTTAAATTTGGTGGAACCGATACCGATGGTGACGGAATCTACGACAGGGATGATGCTTGTCCAGAAGTAGCTGGTCTAGAAGCTTTCAACGGTTGCCCAGATGCTGATGGCGATGGTATTGAAGATAGCAAAGATAGCTGTCCTAACGAAGCCGGTTCAAAAGAAATGAACGGTTGCCCAGATGCTGACGGTGACGGTGTTGCCGATAAAGATGATGCTTGTCCTAATGAAGCTGGTCTTGCCGCTTTAGGCGGATGTCCTGATGCTGACGGTGACGGTGTTGCCGATAAAGATGATGAGTGTCCTAACGAAGCAGGTCCTGCCGAAAACAAAGGATGCCCATGGCCAGACAAAGACAGCGATGGTGTATTGGACAAAGATGACCAATGTCCAGATGTTGCTGGTACTGTAGCTAACGCAGGTTGCCCAGAAGTAACTGAAGAAGTTCAGAAACAATTGAACGACTACGCAAGAACTATCTTGTTTGACACTGGTAAATCAACTATTAAAGCTGAATCTACTTCGGTAATGGTAGATATCATTACGATCTTGAAAGAATACCCAACTGCCAAGTTCTCCGTTGATGGTCATACTGACAGTCAGGGTGGTGCTAAGACCAATCAAGCACTTTCTGAAGCGAGAGCGCTTTCAGTAAAAGATTTCTTGGTAGAAAAAGGAATCGATGAATTCAGATTGTCAGCTGCAGGTTATGGTGAGGATAAGCCAATCGCACCTAACAACACAAGAGCTGGTAGAGCTCAAAACCGAAGGGTTGAAATCAACTTAGTAAAATAAGATTTTAAAATTCTAGAATAGAAAAGCTCCGCAAATGCGGAGCTTTTTTTTGCCTTGTCCTCACGAATTCTTAAAGATGCACTTGCCCGTTGCTAGCTTTAATATGTACATTTAAACATGCAAAGTTTTATCGCTGAAATTGTCGACGAAGTTCTGAAAAAAGAGGGTTCCATCGAAGACCTGGTCTTTGTGCTTCCCAGCAAACGGGCCGGTACTTTTCTTCGAAATGCAATTGCGAAAAAGGCTAATAGAACCCTCTACGTTCCAGAAATTTATAGCATCGAAGATTTTGTAGAGAAAGTTTCGGGTCTTGCCTATGCCTCGAACACAAAACTTGTATTCGAACTTTACCAAACCTATCTTAAAAATACGTCTGGTGAAAAAGAAAGCTTTTTTTCTTTTTCAAAGTGGGGCCAGACCTTGTTACAAGACTTTAATGAAATCGATAGGCATCTGGTAGACCCAAAAGCGATATTTGGTAATCTCGCAGCTGTACAAGAGATAGGTCATTGGTCACTACGGACTCAAAAGACCGAAATGATGGAGAATTACCTTCGTTTTTGGAACAATATCGAAAGTATCTACAATGGTTTTTTGCAAAGTCTGACAACACAAGGCCTTGGTTATCAAGGATTGGTCTATAAAAAGGCCTGTGCCAATCTAGAAACCTATCAGACCAACTATGGCAACAAGCATATTTTTATTGGTTTCAATGCCCTTAATGCTGCGGAAAGTCAACTGATACAGAAAATGTTGGCTTCGTCAAAAGCGGAAATTTATTGGGATATCGATTCCTATTTTTTAACCGACCCGATTCATGATGCCGGATATTTCATTCGAGAATACCAAAAAAAATGGCCTTATCTGCGAGCCAACCCACTACAAGGTGTGAGTAACCATTATGAAAAAGAAAAAGACATTCAAATCGTTGGGGTACCCAAGAACATTTCACAGGCAAAATATGTCGGGCACCTTTTGAAAAATCTATGCGATACAGATAATGAAGTGCTATCAAATGCCGCCTTGGTCCTTGGCGATGAAAATCTGCTGAATCCCATACTGAATTCCATTCCAGAAGAAATAGAAACGGTGAACATAACGATGGGGTATCCGTTACAAAAAACAATTTTGGCAGGACTGTTCGACCAGTTTTTTAATCTCTATATCAATGTAGGCCAACAAGGGTGGTACCATCGCAATGTACTAGAATTTCTGTCGCACCCTTATGTACATAAAATATTGGATGATTCTCAAGAAAATTTCTCCGATCAAATAAGTACGGCCATTAAGAAGAACAATATAACCTACCTAAATGCAAGAAAAATAAATAGTATTGCCCAAGAAGAACATCCCTATGTAAAATTATTATTTTTCGACAAGGAGTTTACAACTAAGGACTTTATAAAGAAATGCCTCTGTCTAATTCAGGTTCTCAAAACAAAATTTTCCGACTCTACCTCAGATTTGGAACTTGGACATCTTTATCGGTTTTATAAAATCTTCAATCAAATATCCGATTTGCTCGAAGACTACGATTTCATAACGGATATAAAATCACTTCACAGTTTGTACAGCGAAATTCTAGCCTCCGAGACCCTTGATTTTCAAGGAGACCCGTTGGAAGGACTACAAATTATGGGAATGTTGGAAAGCCGCAACCTTGATTTTGAGACCGTCATTATCACTTCGGTAAACGAGGGCATACTTCCTTCCGGAAAATCGAACAATTCTTTTATTCCCTTTGATTTAAAAACCTACTTCGGCCTACCTACCTACAAAGAGAAAGATGCAGTTTATACTTACCATTTTTATCGGCTTTTGCAACGTGCCAAGAACATTTACATTCTTTACAATACAGAACCTGACGCCTTGGAAGGTGGAGAAAAGAGTAGGTTAATAACCCAAATGTTGACCGATGAAAGAATCTCAAAGAATATTCATGAAAAAATTGCAGCTCCTGAAATAAGGCCAATAACGAAAAACTTAGCTGTAGTCTTCAAAGATACCCATGCCTTAGGTTTAATCGAGAAACACGCCTCCAATGGTTTTTCTCCTTCCTCTCTGAGTAGTTATATCAGAAATCCTATTGACTTCTATAAACAAAGCCTTTTGGGCATCGAAGACACCTTGACGGTCGAAGAAACCGTTGCCGCCAATACATTTGGTACCATTGTTCACAATACCCTCGAAGACTTATATACTCCTTTGATAGGAGAACGACTTTCCAAGGAAAATCTAATGCCCTTAAAACTCAAAATTAAGGGTTTGGTAAAACATCATTTCGTAAAAAGTTATTTTGAGGGAGACCCGACCAAGGGTAAGAACCTTATTGCATACCACGTTATCGTTAGGTATTTGGAAAATTTCATCGATATGGAAATCGAGGAAGCCCAGAACCACAACATCAAAATAATAGGGTTAGAAGAAAAATTAAAACTTCGATTGGATATTCCAGAAATTGGGTTTCCTACTTATTTAAAGGGGAAACTTGACCGTATCGACGAAAAAGATGGTATTCTACGAATCATTGACTACAAAACCGGAAAAGTAGAGCCCAAAAATGTGACCGTTTCAGATTGGGAAGACCTTATTATGGACTATGAGTATAGCAAAGCATTTCAGTTGTTATGCTACACGTTCATGTACCAATCGGAAAACAACACCGATAAAACGCAAGCAGGAATTATTACTTTCAAAAATCTCTACGGAGGATTTCAAAAACTGACTCTCAGAAACCTCAACGGCAAAAAGGGAAAATATCACTTGATCGAACCGGAGACTTTACTTCAATTTCAAGGAGTACTTAAAAATTTGGTTTTGGAAATATGTGATATCGACATTCCCTTTACCGAGAAAGAGGTTTGATTATTTTTTATCCGGCCGACTCGGTCTTACCTCGATTTTGCTGGGCAATGTTCTCGGATGCATTTTTAATAGATCCAATACCAATTCCCCAATATCTTCAGGCTGTATTTTCCAAGCATCTTTCTCGTCAGGCTCGTTACCGTTAAAGTGTGTGGCAACAGATCCCGGCATAATAGTAGATACTTTGATATCATACTTTCGCAAATCAAGCATGGCGGCCTGCGTAAAACCAACCACCCCAAATTTTGTGGCATTATAGCCCGCACCTGAAGCGAAAAAATTGGTACCTGCCAAACTGGCCAAGGTCATATAATATCCTTTCGATTTCTTTAGGGCCTCGACGGAAGCTTTCAACGTATGGAATACGCCATTGAGGTTGGTGTTAATCATTTGGTGCCACTGTTCATCCGACATTTGATCAATGGGCGCAAAATGGCCCACTCCGGCATTGGCCAAGACCACATCAAGTTGACCCCAGGTATCCAGTATTTTTTCTATGGCGGCTTTTTCATCCGAAAGCTTCGTGACGTCAGATTCCAAAGCCAATACATTTTGTGAGTCTCCCAAATATTGTGCTGCTTGCTCGGTGGTTTTCAAAGTCCTACCGCTTATTGCCACCCGCATTCCTGCTTTCAACAACTTTTCTGCAACACCGAAGCCTATTCCCTTTGAGCCCCCGGTGATATAGGCTACTTTATTTTTTAAATCCATATTGTATCGTTTTCCATAAATGTAATAGTCTCATATCTCAAAGTCAATCTGAAGATGTTATTGTTTTGCTAAAAACAAAAAACCATCCGTCGTTTGGCGGATGGTTCTTGTGGAGAATACCGGAGTCGAACCGGTGACCTCTTGCCTGCCAGGCAAGCGCTCTAGCCAGCTGAGCTAATCCCCCGACTTTGAGAGGGTCAAAGGAAATACTTTTTGAGAACCTATCAAAATGAAATCAATCTTTCTTAACACTGAGCACCAATACAGGAATCTTAGAAGAAAATTCCGATTTAGGTATGGTGTTCTTTTCCCAAAGATTTTTAAAGAACCCTCTTTTTCTTCTGAAAACACACAACAAGTCAGGCTGTTGTGACTGAAAATGTTCCAAAACCCCTAAATAGGTAGTAGGAGCCTCGGTCAATGTCAATTGTGAACTTATATCCATCAAGGCCGTATTGATCTTCAAATCATCATCGGAATAACCTGGGGTTTTGACCAATAAGAGATTGACCTTAGCACCGAATTTATTTTTAATGGCGACGAGGGGGTCAAGTATACGATTCCGTTTCAAAACGCCTGATTTAAATGCCGTCAATATGGTTTTAAGCGGTTTTAAGGTCGTACCCCTTGGAATTATCAACGTCGGAATATCGGTTCGCTTGATAATTCTACCCGAGGTATGGCCCAAAAACAATTCTTCGGTAATTTCATTGCTCCGAGGGGCGATGATGATCAAATCGATTCCCAATTCTTTATCGATCTGTTTTAGTCCATCGATCAAATCGCCATTATAGGTCGCTACTTTGAGATTTAGTCCTTTCGTATCGACTTTGTCCATAATCTCCTTGACCCGTTCTTTACTACTTTCTGTTATGGTTTCTTCGGTGTTCTTTAAACTTCTGCCCGCTCCTATGGAAGCCGTGAAAACCTCCATTACATAAATTTGCGCAGAAAATTCAACGGCAAAATCCACCGCATACTGTAACGTATTATGATTGTCAGGGGAAGTGCCTATGGGAACCAATATATTTTTCATGACAAGGAATTATAGTTAATACTCTAAATTTACAATTAAATTGAAACCGATTCATGATTCGACGTGCAAAGATATCGGAAATTACCGACATTCTTACCATTACCAAGGCCTGTGCGGACTACATGTCTCAAAACGGAATTCTACAATGGAACGAGCATTACCCCTCTAAATTTGCCTTTCAGACCGACATAGAACGCAATGAACTGTTTGTTCTTGAACTGGAAGGAAAAGTTATCGGTACCATCGTGATTTCGACATTTATGGATGAAGAATATTACCCGATCGAATGGCTGACGAAAAACGACAACAATGTTTATATACACAGACTTTCCGTCCATCCGAAGTTTCAGGGTCAGGGATATGCACAAAAATTGATGGATTTTGCCGAAAAACATGCCAAAGAAAAGGGATATACATCGGTGCGGTTGGATACTTTTAGCCAGAACAAACGAAACCAACGATTTTATGAAAAACGGGGCTATAAAAAATTGGGTGATATATTCTTTCCCAAACAAAGCGAGTATCCGTTTCACTGCTATGAACTGGTGTTTTAACCTCATTTGTTTTGAAAACTGCCATTAATTTTAAAACCATCAACAAACTGGCCATTCCTGCAACCATAGCAGGTATTGCCGAACCACTGTTGTCGATAACCGATACCGCTATCGTCGGTAACATTCCCGTTGACGGATTGGAATCTTTGGCCGCAGCGGGCATTGTAGGTTCTTTTCTGTCTATGCTCATTTGGATCTTGGGCCAGACCCGTAGCGCCATCTCCGCCATTATTTCCCAATATCTCGGAGCCGGTCGTTTGGAAAAGGTGAAGTCTTTACCAGCACAAGCGATCTTTCTGAATATTGGCCTTAGCGTATTCATATTACTTTCGACCGTATTCGTGGTTCGGGAAATTTTCGAACTGTTGAACGCATCTGGAAAAATATTGGAATACTGCATCTCGTATTACAACATCAGGGTTTGGGGGTTTCCCTTGACACTGTTCGTCTTTGCGGTCATGGGTGTTTTCAGGGGACTTCAAAATACGTATTGGCCTATGCTTATCGCTATCGTAGGTGCGGTCTTGAACGTCATTCTCGATTTTATTTTGGTTTATGGCGTAGAGGGACTTATAGAACCCATGTATCTCGAAGGCGCAGCTTGGGCGAGTCTTATTTCACAAGCCATAATGGCGATTCTAGCCTTTGTACTTCTAATTACCAAAACGGATATAAGTCTGAAACTAAGACTTCCCATTCATGCCGAACTGAGTCGATTGGTAGTTATGAGTTTGAATTTATTTGTCCGGGCCTTGGCGTTGAACGTTGCCCTTATATTGGCTGTCCGCGAGGCTACGGCCTTGGGAGATAAATATATCGGTGCGCATACCATCGCTATTAATCTCTGGTTGTTTGCCGCATTCTTTATCGATGGCTACGGGGCTGCCGGAAACATTATGGGAGGAAGACTTCTAGGCGCCAAAGACTACAACGGGTTATGGAAACTTGCCAAAAAAATTATTCTTTATGGTATTTTGGTAAGTCTAGTACTCGTTGTTTTCGGTTTTATGTTCTATCGCCCTATCGGCAGGTTATTTTCAAATGAAATACCGGTGCTTGAAACATTTTACATGATATTTTTTATTGTTATTCTTGGGTTGCCCATGAATACATTGGCCTTCGTGTTCGATGGTCTGTTCAAGGGACTCGGGGAAATGAAGTATTTGAGAAACGTATTGCTCTCCGCAACCATTCTAGGTTTTGTTCCGACACTATTTTTAGGAAAGTTTATGGGATGGGGCTTGTATGGAATATGGATTGCCTTCACCGTATGGATGTTCATTAGAGGTGGGGCATTGGTCTGGAAATTCAGAAGAAAGTTTCGACCGCTGTTACAAAACGTTTAATTTTGGGCAAAACAAGCAGCCATGGGCACAACTAGGGAAAACGGAAGTTTATATACCAAAATCGAAAATAGGGTGGCGACGGTGGAATTCGGACATCCTGCGAGCAATTCCTTCGTGGCAGAACTCCTGAATCGACTGACCCATGAACTAAACAGTTTGTCGGCAAACGGTGAAGTATCGGTCATTATCTTAAAATCGGAAGGGGATCGGGCATTTTGTGCAGGTGCTTCCTTTGATGAACTGATGGCCGTTTCAAATCTAGAGGAAGGAAAAATATTTTTTAGTGGCTTTGCAAATGTCATCAATGCCATGCGAACCTGTTCAAAAGTGATTATTGGACGTGTGCACGGAAAAGCTGTTGGCGGCGGTGTCGGACTCGCAGCGGCATGCGACTATGTTTTTGCTTCCGTAGATGCCTCCATACGCCTATCGGAATTGACCATCGGTATCGCCCCTCTCGTTATAGCACCCGCAGTCGAACGTAAAATCGGAACTGCGGCACTTTCAGAATTATCGCTCTCCCCGACCGAATGGCATAATGCCTATTGGGCCAAGGAAAAAGGACTGTATGCCAAGGTTTTTGATAACACGGAAGAACTGGATAAGGAAATCGATTTTTTTACACAAAAATTGGCATCCTATAATCCTGAGGCTTTGGTAGCTTTGAAAAAAATACTTTGGCAAGGAACCGAACATTGGGATGCCCTCCTGACAGAGCGAGCAGCTATTACAGGAACTCTAGTGCTTTCCGAGTTTACAAAAAATGCATTGACGAAGTTTAAAAAATAATATAATTCCACTCACTTCGTTACATATCTAAATCGATTCATTATGGATATTCTCAACTTCTTGAACGGAGACCTCATCTTCCCTATTTTGGCATTTGTAGTGGTGGTGGTCTATTTCGTAAATAGAGTGCGGGTTCGAAAGAAATTTAAGCGTTGACCCAAAACAGGCTATATCTTATAATGCGTACCTTTGTCCCGCAGCCTTATCAATAGGTACCATGATAATCTTCAAAATAAAAAATATCTCCACTTTATTGGTGCTAATCGTACTAGTTGCTTGCAAGGAACGGAAATCGATAGGAGAAAATGAACGGCCTCAAAAGTGGTTTAAAGGGAACCTACATACCCACTCATATTGGAGCGATGGGGATGAATTTCCGGAAGTCATCTTAGATTGGTACAAGACTGAAGGATATAATTTTGTCGCCCTATCGGACCACAACACCTTGGCAGAAGGAGAAAAATGGATTACCATAAAAGAAAATGAACTATATCAAAATGCCTTTAAAACCTATCTCGATACCTATGGAGAGGATTGGGTAGTGCATAAAAGTGATTCGGGCAAGACCATGGTCAAATTAAAGACTTTTGAAGAATATAGGGGGCTTGCCGAAGAAAACGGAAAATTTCTGGTCATAGAATCGGAAGAAATAACCGACAAATTTGAAGACCATCACTTGCATATGAACGCCACTAATATCCAAAAAAATAGACCCTCAAGGTGGCACCAGTGTGGCCAATGTACTGCAAAATAATATTGACCAGGTGCTGAAACAACGTGAAGAAACCGGAGTTGCGATTATGCCTCATATCAACCATCCAAACTTCTTCTATGCCGTAAGCCTTGAAGATATGATGGCATTGAACGGAGAGCGCTTTTTCGAAGTTTATAATGGTCATCCCATGGTCCATAACTTGGGTGATTCCATTCATATTTCAACAGAAGAAATGTGGGACTTGATCAACATTTCATATCTTGAGAAGAAGAAGCCCATTATGTATGGTCTAGCGACCGATGACTCGCACCACTACCATCAAAAAGACAGTAAATGGAGTAATGCGGGCCGAGGTTGGGTAATGGTTCAAGCTGATACGCTTTCGGCCATCTCTTTGATCGATGCCATGGAAAATGGAAAGTTCTATTCGACTACTGGTGTCGAACTAAAAAAAATAAATTTTGAAGATGATATCCTTACGGTAGCCGTCGATGAGGAAGCGGGTGTTTCGTATACCATTGCTTTTATGGGAAGCAAAGTCGAGGGCTCAGAGCCAGAAATATTCAGTACTACCGAAGGAACAACGGCAAGCTTTAAGATGAACGATGAAATCTTGTTCTTGCGATGCAAGGTAACCTCTTCGAAATTACAGGATAACCCAGTGGAGGGGATACTGTATGAAATGGCATGGACCCAACCTCTGGTAAATAAACCATAAAACAATCACACCTTTCAATAACCCTCACATGTCCAAAATCAGAATTACCAAACAGTTTACCTTCGAAACAGGGCACGCCTTATATGGCTATGATGGCAAATGCCGCAACGTTCACGGGCACAGCTATAAACTTTCCGTGACCGTAATCGGAAAACCTATTGCCGATGCCACGCATGTAAAACTAGGCATGGTTATCGACTTTGGGGATTTGAAGAAAATAGTCAAGGAAGAAATCGTCGATCCGTTCGATCATGCCACCGTATTCAACAAGAACACACCCCACGTAGATTTGGCGAAAGAGTTAATGGACCGCGGGCATAAGGTAATCTTGGCCGATTATCAACCTACAAGCGAAAATATGGTCATTGATTTTTCGGAAAAAATAAAAGCTCGGTTGCCAAAGAATATTCAGCTGCATTCATTGAAACTACGCGAAACCGAAACCGCTTTTGCCGAATGGTTCGCCATGGATAACTAGCCCTTATCTCCCAAAAGGGGAATTATTATCTTTATACCCAAATGACGACCATCACTATTCCATCGGGCAAAAAGTCTACTTCGCCAGTGACAACCACTTGGGCGCCCCAACTATGGAAGCTAGTAAACCGCGCGAAAAAAAATTCGTGGCATGGCTTGATGAAATCAAGAAAGATGCCGCTGCCATATTTCTCTTGGGGGACCTCTTCGATTTTTGGATGGAATATAAAACCGTAGTCCCTAAAGGATTTACCCGTACCTTGGGCAAACTAGCGGAAATCTCCGATTCTGGCATTCCCATCTATTACTTTGTCGGCAATCACGACCTTTGGATGAACGGCTATTTTGAGGAAGAACTCAACATTTCGGTATTTCACAAACCCCAGCAGTACGAAATCAATGGGGTTTCCTTTTTTATCGGTCACGGCGACGGACTCGGGCCACATGACAAGGGCTACAAGCGTATGAAAAAGGTTTTTACAAACCCAGCGGCGAAATGGTTTTTCCGTTGGTTGCACCCCGATTGGGGCGTGCGTTTAGCGCAATATTTTTCGGTAAAGAACAAGTTGATCTCAGGCGATGAGGATGCTAAATTCTTGGGCGAGGACAAGGAATGGCTTGTGCAATATGCCAAACGAAAACTCGAAACCCGACACTACGACCATTTTATTTTCGGGCACCGGCATCTTCCCTTGGAAATCGATTTGAACCAGAAATCAAAATATACCAACCTCGGTGACTGGATCAATTACTACACCTATGCCGTTTTTGATGGTGAAAAAATATACCTAAAAAATTACGAGGTCAATTAGTCGCCTCGTGTTCCTCAATATCCTTTTGTAAATCCAGTTTCCGGAATGTTGGCGATACAAATGCCGTTATGCCGACGGTCAACAAGGTCATCGTTCCCCCGAAAACCACGGCGGTAACCGTGCCCATCAATTTGGCGGTCGCTCCACTTTCAAACGCCCCCAACTCATTGGATGATCCAACGAACATCGAATTGACGGAAGCTACCCTACCTCGCATATGATCCGGAGTCTTCAATTGCAATATGGTCTGGCGAATGATCATTGAAATACCATCCAAAGCTCCACTAAAAAATAAAGCTACAACGGATATCCAAAAGGAAGTGGACAAGCCGAACACGATGATACAGATACCGAATCCGAATACGGCCCATAATAGTTTTTTGCCGGCCATTTTGTGCAGCGGAAATCGGGTAGAGGCCAACATCATAATCGCGGCACCGACCGCCGGAGCCGCCCTAAGCACTCCGAAGCCCTCTGCCCCGACGTGTAGAATATCTTGTGCATATATGGGAAGTAGGGCTACCGCCCCACCAAAAAGCACGGCAATCATATCCAAAGTCAATGCGCCGAATATGGCTTTGGTGCTAAAAACAAATCTTAAACCCTCCCTTAAACTCTGAAGAATCGGTTCGCCCAATTTGGGATTTAATATGGGTTTTCGGGGGATTTGTAATAATCCGATCAGCGCAATAACAGAAAAACCGACAATAACGCACATCGACCAATGCACCCCAATCCAGCTAATTGAAAAACCGGCCAATGCAGGACCCAAAACAGAAGCCAGTTGCCAAGTGGTACTACTCCATGTCGCAGCGTTCGGATATATTTTCTTGGGAACGATCAAAGCGATCAACGAGAAAATGGTAGGCCCCAAAAATGCCCTGACGATGCCTCCTAAAAAACGAGCGCGTAGATGCCGTATAGAATACTTTTCGAGGACAAACTTTCGGACAGCGATGGCACACTCAAAACAAACAGGCCAAGGCTAATAATGGAAAAACCCAATATACACTTGACCAAAAGGTTTCTTTTCTCTTTTTGATCTACAAAATGTCCGGCGAACAAAGCCGTAGAAACTGCCGGAATGACTTCCATGAGTCCAATGATTCCTAATGACAAAGGATCCTTGGTCAAGGAATAAACCTGCCACTCGATAACGATAAATTGCATCGACCATGCAAAGACCATCGCAAAGCGGACCCCGAGAAAAAGATTGAATTCCTTAAAACGTAGCGCGGCGTATGGATCCATTATCTTACATCACGAAGCTTTAGTTGCAGACTAACGTTCCCTTGCCATTCATTTTCAACCAATGAAAAAACAGTGTCGAATGATTTTCCGTTCTTTACTAGACCCAGCTTACCTCCAAGATTAAAACCGATTGCCCCAATAGGCGTACTCCCGTTTTGAGTGACCGAAAGTTTCAGATGTTTGCCATCTTCCCCTACTCCTTTGGCGTAGCCCGTGTCCCTCAATTTCTCGGCCATAAAAATCGGAGTCATATTGCCAGGGCCAAAGGGAGCAAACTGGTTGATGATTCGCATTAGTTTTGGAGTAATATCCCTCAATTCTATTTGTGCATCGATGCTAATCTCAGGAGTCAACAAATTAGGGTCGATACTCTCGGAAACAACTTTTTCGAACTGTTTTTTGAAGGTTTCGTATTGCGATTCCATGAGGGTCAATCCGGCTGCATACTTATGTCCTCCGAATTGTTCGATACAATCCGCACAGCCTTGTAAAGCATTATAGACATCAAACCCTTTTACGGATCGTGCCGAGGCCGCCAATTTATCGCCACTTTTAGTAAAGACCAAGGTCGGGCGATAATAGGTTTCGGTCAGGCGAGAGGCGACGATTCCGATAACGCCTTTGTGCCAGGTATCCTTATAGACCACAGAGGTAAACCCTTCTTTTTCATTATTGGCCTCGATCTGCAACAATGCTTCTTGGGTTATTTCCCTGTCCAGTTCCCTACGATCATAATTGAATTTTGCGATTTGGGCCGCAAATTCGACAGCCTGTTCATAATCCGTTTCGGTAAGCAAGTTGACGGCATGCTGTCCATGTTTCATACGACCGGCAGCGTTGATACGTGGCGCAATGATAAAAACCACATCGGTAATCGTCAGCTTTGTTTTTTTTATTTGATTGATAATCGCCCTAAAACCGATTCTCGGATTGGAATTTATCACTTCTAATCCGTGATAGGCCAACGCCCGGTTCTCACCGGTCATGGGAACGATATCAGCACCAATGGCGGTAGCTACCAAATCAAGATAGGGAATCAAGTCTTCGATTGTTTCTCCTCGTTTTGATGCTAGGGCCTGTATTAATTTGAAACCCACTCCACAACCGCATAACTCATCATAGGGATAGTCGCAATCATCTCTTTTCGGGTCAAGTACGGCAACCGCTTCGGGTAAATTTTTTCCAGGTCGATGGTGGTCACAAATAATAAAATCGATGTTCTTTTCTTTGGCATACGATATTTTCTCTATGGCCTTAACTCCGCAATCCAGAGCAATAATCAATGAAAAACCATTGTCTTCGGCAAAATCTATGCCTTGATATGAAACCCCATATCCTTCATTGTATCGATCAGGAATATAGGTGGCAACGTTTGGGTAATAGCTTAATAAATAGGAAGATACCAGTGCCACAGCCGTAGTTCCATCGACATCATAATCACCGAAAATCAGAATATTTTCGTTTTTGGAAATCGCATCTTCAATGCGTTCGACTGCAACATCCATATCTTTCATCAGAAAAGGATCATGCAAGTCTGAAAGTTGAGGGCGGAAGAATTTTTTGGCCTCTTCGTAGGTCGTTATTCCTCGCTGTAATAGAAGTTGCGCCACTAAATCGTCTACATTTAGCTCATTAGCCAATGCTTTGATTTGGTTTTCTTCAGGTTTGGCTTTAATTGTCCAGCGCATGGTTAGTTTTCTATAATTTAGCTCCCCACTTTAGAAAAAGAGGGGAAATTCAACTTGTTGAATGGGGAGTTTGAACCGCAAACTTGCTCAGGTAACAATACATTTTCCAGACCCAAAATAGTAAGGTGCCAACCCAAACTATCGTATCAATGGACTTTATAATTGCAATACGCAATTGACGCGTGAGCAGGTTTGCGGGTCAAACCCTCTGTCCGCCGGAGGCGGGCACCTCCCTTCGTCTGAAGGGAGGAACGTTCTAGCTTTTAGCTATAATGAAACTTGGTACTGATTGTCAACTCGGCAAACCTTCTGAACATCTCCATAACCCCACAATATTTTTCTACCGACAGATCAACGGCCCGTTGTAGCTTTTTCTCATCGAGATTGTTGCCATGAAAATGATATTCTATGACTACGGAATCATAGTATTTTGGATGCTCGTCGGTCAAATTTGCAATGGTTTCAATAGTAAATTCATCGACCTCCAACTTCATTTTCTTGATAAGTGAGGCTACATCCAAACCTGAACAACCTGCTAAACCTGAAAGCATAAGAGCCTTGGGCCGTAGCCCTTTGCCTTCGCCACCGTCATCGGGACCTGCATCGATGGTCAAATTCAATCCAGATGGATTATTACTTTCAAAGGCCATATTGCCGAGCCATTTGGTCGTGATATGATTTGTAGTACCCATAAATTTTCGTTTCTTGTGTACTCACAAAAATACAATAATCTAATCTGTCATTTCGAGCGCAGTCGAGAACTTTTGAAAACGCATCTCGACTGCGCTCGATTTGACAGGAACATAAAAACCCTCTTAGATGCCCTTAGTAAACCCTCTTGACCCAAGCCATAGTTTGGAAACCGCAGAACTTGCCAAATTCTTTAATGAGACCCTGGGCTTTTGCCCAAATTCGGTATTGACCATGCAACATCGGCCGGCCATTTCAAAAGCTTTTATCAACCTCAATAAGGCGGTAATGTCAAACGAAGGTCGCGTGACCTCGGCCCTTAAACGTATGATTGCCTGGGTCAGTAGCAACGCCACCGGATGTCGCTATTGTCAAGCCCATGCCATTCGCGCCGCGGAACGCTACGGAGCCGAACAAGAGCAACTTGATAATATTTGGGAGTACCGCACCCACCCCGCCTTTTCAGAAGCGGAACGCGCCGCCCTTGATTTTTCATTGCTTGCCTCTCAAGTGCCGAATGGCGTAAATGCCGAAATCAAGGAACGACTTTACAAATATTGGAATGAAGGCGAAGTCGTGGAAATGCTAGGCGTTATCTCTTTGTTCGGATACCTCAACCGCTGGAACGATTCCATGGGGACCTCCATTGAAGATGGGGCCGTGGAAAGCGCGGACCAATATCTAGGGAAACATGGCTGGGAGAAGGGGAAGCATGATGGGTCGAAGTATTAGTTGATAGTTGTTGGTTGATTGTACTGTCACTTCGAGGCTGCCTATAAGGCAGGCAGGGAGAGTCGTGAATTTGGTCTGCATAATCTAACTCAGAGCATAGTAGTGATGCAATTGCACTCGGCATGACATTCATTCAAACCAAAAACCTCTCTAACAACCAAATCGTCAACATCCCCCAGAACGTACCTGAGGCCATACTCAAAATGGCAAGTACGATGGCATGGGGCATCCATTTTATTTCGTAGGCAGCGGTAACCGCCGGGGCGGTGGCAATTCCGCCAACATTAGCCATACTCGCTATAGGAACCCAAGCCATGTTGACATTCAATAATTTGGCGACGAATACCATAAATACAAAGTGACCCAATAGCCACACGATCAAAAACCCTAAGAAAGAGGTATTAAAACCGAGGGTTGCGAATTGTAGTTTTAGACCTAATACGGCCATGACCACGATAATCAATATTCCACCTATTTTTAAGGCGAAGCCATAATTCCATTTGGGGATGAAATTACTGATGACCAATCCTATAATGGAGAGAATAACTACTTTACCAATAAAACTTTCAAGAACCGCATTGCTCAATACAGCAATCCCCAATAAAAGCAAGGCACACCACCAAGGGGAAACCTTCTTTTCAGTATCAGTTCTCATTTCTTCGGGCATAGCGGTATCGGTTATCTTGAACATTGTATTTAAAGTGCCACTACCTTTGATACTCTGGAACATTAAAATAGTCCAGACGTTGACTAGAATATTATCCATCACCAAAACAGATAAAAAGATGTTTTCAGGGCATTCGACCAATTCTTTGAGTACAAGTTGGCTTGTGCTTCCCCCGATCCAACTGCCAACGATGGGCGGAATGCCTTTCCAATATCCCTCGGCGACCAGGGTTCTCGAAATCAATTCGGTATCCAAAAGGCCCAATCCCAATACTACCGGAAACACGGCAATAAAAAACGATCCGGCAGCAAACAACAGTATCGGTTTCCATCCGATAGATTTCAACTGTTTCAATGATAAACTGCTCATGACCGCAATAATGGCCAAGGGTATAAAATAGGATTTACTGTATTCATGAATATCGGCTTGGGAGTAATCGACATTAAATACATAGGAAATAATCGCAGGAATAATATAGGCCAATAGAATGGCGGGCACCCAATCGAAAAGTGATTTGACATGTCGGTTCTCCCATCGATCAAGAAAGTAAACCGCGATTACCGTAAAGAGGGAGATGAGCCATGGTGCTACCATGGGGTTAATTTAGGTTTTTTAGAAATATGGAACGTAATTATTTCTTTCCCGCCACGACAATCACAATTTCGCCTTTCGGTGGCTTTTCAGAAAAATGTTCCAAAACTTCCAAAGCACTTCCACGAATGGTTTCTTCGTATAGTTTTGAGAGTTCCCTTGAAACGGAAACCGGTCTTTCGGCACCAAAATATTCCACAAAATTTGCCAGCGTTTTCACGAGTTTATGGGGTGATTCGTAAAAAATCATCGTCCGGGTTTCCCCGGCCAAGAATTTCAATCGCGTCTGACGCCCTTTTTTTACAGGAAGAAATCCCTCGAAAACAAACTTATCGTTCGGCAATCCGCTATTGACCAAAGCTGGAACAAAAGCCGTAGCACCAGGGAGACAATCGACCTCGATACCGTTCTCGACACAGGCACGGGTCAATAAAAATCCAGGGTCTGAAATTGCGGGGGTGCCGGCATCTGAAATCAAGGCAATATCACTTCCGGACTGGATTTTCTTCACGATTCCATCGACCATTCTATGCTCGTTATGCATGTGATGGGATTGCATCGGGGTGGTAATTTCAAAATGCTGTAAAAGCTTCCCGCTGGTCCGCGTGTCTTCAGCCAAGATAAGATCGGCCTCCTTCAGAATGCGTATGGCCCTCAAGGTCATGTCTTCTAGATTGCCTATCGGCGTAGGAACCAAGTATAATTTTCCCATAAAACAATTTAAGGCCGGACGGTCTTTCCGAGAAAATAAGAAATCATTAAAACCACAATCGCAACAATGGGCAGTATATGCCCGCCATCTTTGGCGACCCAATGTGCCGTAAATGCCAGCACAAAGTCAAAGAAAAACCCGGCATAGGCCCACTCTTTCAACCATTTTGAGAAATTGCCCCATATCGCGACCAAGCCCAGAATTTTAGCGATCGCCAACGGATACACCAAATACTTCGGATAATCCAAGGCTTCGAAAAAACCTTGTACGGTCTCATAGTTCAAGAAATACATTTGAATGGAAAACAGCATGATCGCGGTCAATATTCCAGTGGCTATCCAATAGGTTATTTTTCTTGCTTTCATTCTAATATTGCTGTGGTGAATAAAGATAGCAAAATAAAAGACCCCACTCTTATAGCAGGGTCTCAATCATATTATAATAAGAATCTTATGAAAACCTTCGTTCTATCAAATCCATAAATCGGAGCTCATATTCTTCCTTCCCTTCCCAATTATTATAGTCGGGTTTGACCATATTGTTGATAAATGAAATAGAACGCTCTTCGGTATCTATGGTGTTCAGTTGCGATAGCACGCGATTGTAATCCTCTGCACTACCATTAAACAGGTGTTTTACAAAGGCCAGACGATTATTAAGATCGACCTTGATATGCTTGGCACTCAACTTGTCATTGAGCGATTTTGGTTTAACTTCCTTTTTCGTCCCATTTTCTGAACTTGGCATGAAAAGCTCCTTGTCATTCTTCATGTATTCAGGTTTACCCAAGAACTCTTCCAAAACCGAATCAACCGGATTATCGTTAGACATTTCGGGCAACATATCCTTTATGGTATCTATGCCCGGGGTCATGATATCTTCTTCATGCGGATTGCTCTCAGGCACCGATGAATTTGCACTTAGCACGGCATTTGCCATTTTTTCGAATTTAGCGGCGATGACATTTTTAGAGACATCGATTTCAATATCGTGCAGTTTCTCTTCGATGAACTTCAACACCGCGAGTTTTTCATAGAGCCCCTTAGCCGTCTCGTACAAATCGGAAATGTCATCCGAATCTCTCGAAGTGATAATATCGGTAGACAATTTTCGCAACTCCTCTTTTAGTTTCTTCTTCATGGCTTTTATTTTAAGCTAAAGCAAAAGGTGTACCTTTTTTACTAATTTTAAGGCTCCCTATTATAGGAACGAAAAAACACCCTATTTTCGTCTAAAATTACAAAATGTTTCTCGAAAACACCGTTAATCATAAGGAACAGTTTGGCTGGATAGAAGTTATCTGCGGCTCGATGTTCTCTGGCAAGACCGAGGAACTCATCCGACGCCTGAAGCGTGCCCAGTTTGCCAAACAGAAAGTCGAGATCTTCAAGCCGATGGTCGATACACGGTACGATGAAGATAAGGTCGTATCACACGACTCGAACGAGATTCGCTCTACGGCCGTGCCCGCGGCGGCCAACATACGTATTTTAGGAGACACCTGCGATGTCGTCGGTATCGATGAAGCCCAGTTTTTCGATGATGAGATCGTAACGGTCTGTAACGACCTGGCCAATAAAGGTGTACGGGTCGTTGTGGCCGGATTGGACATGGATTTTAAGGGGAAACCCCTTTGGGCCGATGCCTGCGTTGATGGCTACGGCCGAATACGTTACTAAGGTGCATGCTATCTGCACCCGCACAGGAAATTTGGCAAACTATAGTTTTCGTAAATCGAGCAATGATAATTTGGTGCTACTAGGTGAAACTGAAGAATATGAACCGCTCAGTAGGGCTGCGTTCTACAAGGCCATGCTGAAAGAACGTGTTAAGGAAATCAATGTCGAAGCTGAAGAAATCTCCTCAAAAACAAAACGTTCCAATGCGTAAAGCCCACGAGACCGTTCTAGAAATCGACCTGAACGCACTTGAACATAATTATCGATTTTTAAAATCACAATTGCGCCCGGAGACCAAGTTTCTTGCGGTGGTCAAAGCGTTCGCCTACGGCTCCGATGCCCCACGAATAGCACAGAAACTGGAAACCTTGGGTGTCGATTATTTTGCCGTTGCTTATGTTTCAGAAGGAATTGCATTGCGCAAGGCGGGAATAACCCTTCCTATATTGGTACTCCATCCGTTGCCTGTTCATTTTGAAAGCTTGATCGATAATTGTCTGGAACCCAGTTTGTATTCCCCAAAAGTTTTAAGGGATTTTTTGGAAGTGGCGCAAAAGAAAAATCAGAAGAACTATCCGGTACATATCAAGTTCAATACAGGATTGAACCGTCTGGGCTTCTGGGAAAACGATGTGGATTTTATCACTGAAACATTGAATGAAAGGGAAGAAATAAAGGTCGTTTCCATCTTTTCGCACTTGGCCGCCTCCGAAGACCTTAAGGAAGCACCCTTCACTTACCGTCAAATCGAAATTTTTGAAAAAATTGCGGAAGAAGTAACCGAAAAATTGAAGCATGCCCCATTTAAGCACTTATTGAACACTTCGGGAATCATAAATTACCGTAATGCGCAATACGATATGGTGCGAAGTGGCATCGGCCTATATGGTTTCGGAAACGATAGAATTGTAGATGCAGATCTTAGGCCTGTGGTGACCTTAAAAACGGTCATCTCCCAAATTCATAAAATAGAACCGGGGGAAACCGTCGGCTATAATCGGGCCTTTACCTCGACAGAATATCGTAAAACGGCCACTTTGCCTATTGGCCATGCCGATGGTATCGGTAGGCAATATGGCAAGGGAAAGACTTTTGTACATGTAAAAGGGCAATTGGCTCTGATTATAGGAAATGTTTGTATGGACATGATTATGATAGACGTAACCGGCATCGATTGTGCGGCAGGAGATGAGGTCATCATTTTTGGAGAAAATCCGACTGCTGAGTCTTTTGCGGCATCGGCAAATACCATTTCGTATGAATTGCTGACCGGAATTTCACAGCGCGTGAAACGCCAATATATGGGTAGATGAAATAAGTTTTTAACATATTGTTATGAATTGGTTTTTTCACTATATTGCAGTTCACTAAACTATTAACACTAAAAAACACTACATCATGTTAAAAGAATTTAAGAATTTCATTATGACGGGCAATGTCATAGACTTTGCCGTCGCGGTTATCTTGGCGGGTGCTATGGGTCTTGTCATTAATGGCTTTGTAGCCGATATCATTATGCCAATCGTGGGCCACTTTGCAGGCGGGGTCGATTTTGCCAATTTAAAAGTTGTGCTTACCGAAGGCGTAGGTGTAGAAGGCGCCGAAGGTTATGTTGCCGAAAATGCCATTCGTTGGGGTGCTTGGGTCAATACCATTGTAAACTTATTAATCGTCGGTTTTGTAATGTTCCTTATCGTTAAGGCCTATAACAAAACAAAAGCTCCTGTTGAGGAAGCTCCTCCAGCAGGTCCAACAGCAGAAGAATTGCTTGCCGAAATTCGTGATGCCCTAAAAAAATAGATTACAGAATTAAGCCTAATTAAGAATTAGGTAAACCGCTGCACTATAATAAATAAACCCCTGCCTATTGGCGGGGGTACTTTTTTGGACTCATTTGGCATACTGAGCGCTTTCGAAGGGTTGGCAATACCTTGGCATATTGCAGTTCAATTGCGCCTGTGGTGATAGTTGGTCAATTATAGAATGTGTCAAATAAAACATTTTGTTATATTTTTAATATTCTATTCGATTTATATTGTCGGATAAACCCCATTGATCTACCTTTGCCGCCTAATAAAAATTCAATATGAAAGTAGCGGTTGTAGGTGCCACCGGTATGGTAGGCGAAGTCATGTTACGTATTCTGGCCGAACGGAATTTCCCGATTTCGGAACTGTTATTGGTCGCCTCCGAACGGTCTGTAGGCAAGAAATTGTTTTTTAAGGAGGAGGAATATACCATAATCGGTCTTCCAGATGCCGTTGAAGAACGACCCGATATTGCCATCTTCTCCGCAGGAGGCGATACCTCCTTGGAATGGGCACCAAAATTTGCCGAAGTCGGCACCACGGTCATCGATAACTCTTCGGCCTGGCGCATGGATCCCGATAAGAAACTGGTAGTGCCAGAAATCAATGCACATCAATTGACGAAAAATGATAAAATCATTGCCAACCCAAATTGTTCCACAATACAGATGGTCATGGCATTGGCACCTTTGCATAAAAAATATAAAATGAAGCGAGTGGTGGTCTCTACATACCAATCGGTATCTGGTACCGGAGTGAAAGCCGTGCGTCAATTGGAAAATGAAATCGCCGGTATTCAAGGCGAGATGGCCTACCCCTATCCCATCAGTAGAAATGCCTTACCACATTGCGATGTCTTTATGGAAAATGGCTATACCAAAGAAGAAATGAAATTGGCCCGAGAACCGCAGAAAATATTCGATGATCGAACTTTTTCGGTCACCGCGACCGCGGTTCGTATTCCCACCGCAGGCGGACATTCGGAATCGGTCAATGTGGAGTTCGAAAATGATTTTGAACTGAACGAGGTTCGAAGACTTTTAAATGACACTGCGGGAGTAACCGTTCAGGATAATCCCGATACGAATACCTACCCGATGCCGATATATGCCCATGATAAAGATGAGGTTTTTGTAGGACGTATCAGAAGGGATGAGACTCAAAGGAACACTTTGAACATGTGGATTGTTTCCGACAATCTGCGGAAAGGTGCGGCTACCAATGCGGTTCAGATTGCTGAATATTTGGTAGCGAAAGGGTTGGTTTGATATGTATTCCAAAAATGTTAAAACCTTCAAAACAAAGCCGTTTTGAAGGTTTTTTTATGGTATTTTTAGCCTCCATCAAACAGCCAATTCAACATGAAAAAAATATTCTTTCTTCCCATTATTGTACTTTCAATTGTATCCTGTAAAACCGAAACCAAAAACGAACCGATATCCGTGAACTACCCTATTACTGCAAAAGCCGATTCCTTTGATACTTATTTTGGTACCGAAATCAAAGACCCCTACCGTTGGCTGGAAGATGATCGAAGTGACGAGACCGAAGCTTGGGTAAAGGAGCAGAACAAGACCACGTTCGGATATTTGGAAAACATTCCCTATCGCGACGCGTTGAAAAATCGCCTCGAAAAGCTGTGGAACTATGAAAAGCTGGGTACTCCCTTCAAAGAGGGCGATTATACCTATTTCTATAAGAATGATGGATTGCAGAACCAATTTGTGGTCTATCGCCGAAAAGAGGATGGCGACCCTGAAGTGTTTTTGGACCCGAACAAATTTTCCGATGATGGCACGACTTCTCTGGCCGGACTCAGTTTTACCAAAGACGGCTCGTTAGCGGGCTATCTGATTTCAGAAGGAGGCAGTGACTGGCGAAAGGCGATTATCATAAATGCAGAAACCAAGGAAATCGTTGAGGACACCTTGGTCGATATCAAGTTTAGCGGCATTTCATGGAAAAGGAATGATGGGTTTTATTATTCCAGTTACGACAAACCGGAAGGAAGCGAACTTTCGGCAAAAACAGATCAGCACAAGGTCTATTACCATAAATTGGGCACCGACCAAAAGGAAGATAAACTGATTTATGGCGGAAGACCCGACGAAAAACATCGTTATATCGGTGTTAGCGTGACCGAAGACCAACACTATATGGTACTTTCCGCGTCAACCTCTACATCGGGAAACAAACTTTTTATTCAAGATTTGACCGACCCGAACGGGCTATTGGTTCCTATTGTCAACGATACGAAATCCGATAATTACATTATCGAGAATGTCGATTCTAAACTATATATCGTTACCGATAGGGATGCACCGAACAAGCGGATAGTAACGGTAGATGCCGCTAACCCGACTCCTGAAAATTGGGTCGATTTTATTGCAGAGACCGAAAATGTGCTCTCCCCGAATACTGGTGGCGGATATTTCTTTGCGGAATACATGGTCGATGCGATTTCGAAAGTCCTTCAATATGATTACGAAGGAAAATTGGTGCGCGAAGTGAAATTACCAGGTTTGGGGAGCGCAAGTGGTTTTGGCGGAAAAAAAGAAGACAAGGAATTTTACTTCTACTTTACCAATTACAACACGCCAGGATCATCCTATAAATTCAATGTTGAAACAGGGGAATACGACTTGTATTGGAAACCCGAAATTGATTTCAATACCGATGATTATGAATCGAATCAAATTTTTTATACTTCAAAGGATGGCACAAAAATACCGATGATCATCACCCATAAAAAAGGTTTGGAGAAAAACAGTAAAAATCCGACCATTCTTTACGGGTACGGTGGATTTAACATCAGTCTGACTCCCAATTTCAACATTGCCAACGCGGTATGGATGGAACAGGGCGGTATCTATGCCGTACCCAATCTCAGAGGGGGTGGCGAATACGGTAAAAAATGGCACGAGGCCGGCATCAAGACCAAAAAACAAAATGTTTTTGATGATTTTATCGCGGCGGCGGAATACCTGATCAAAGAGAACTATACCTCATCCGACAATCTCGCGATTCGAGGTGGCAGTAACGGTGGACTTCTAGTCGGCGCGACCATGACACAACGTCCAGACTTGATGAAAGTCGCCCTGCCGGCCGTAGGGGTAATGGACATGCTTCGTTACCACAAATTTACCGCAGGGGCAGGATGGGCTTATGACTATGGCACCTCCGAGGAAAGCAAGGAAATGTTCGAATACCTAAAAGAATATTCCCCGGTACACAATATAAAGGAAGGAACGGCCTATCCCGCGACATTGGTTACTACCGGAGACCATGACGATCGCGTGGTACCCGCACATAGTTTTAAGTTTGCCGCGGAGTTGCAGGAAAAACAGGAGGGCGAAAATCCCACTTTGATTCGGATTGAAACGAATGCGGGCCACGGTGCGGGAAAGCCGACCAGTAAAATCATTGAGGAATATGCCGATGTTTTCGGGTTCACCCTCTATAATATGGGCTATGATACATTACCTAACAAATCGGTATTGAAAGAATTTAAAGATTGACCAATCAATAATTTTGGCTAAAATCCGTTTCATAACTGAGACGGATTTTTTTGGCCTCTCCCCAGCCCTCTCCGGAAGGAGAGGAAGCCAATCAGTCGGTTTATCCAAATAGACAAGAACATTAACCCTTCATCTTCGAGAATGCTACAAGTCGATCATGTTTCCTTTGCCTATGACAAGAAACCCGTATTGGATGACATAAACCTGAAAGTAGCCAAAGGCGAACATGTTGCGATTATCGGCGAAAGTGGATGTGGTAAAAGCACCCTTCTAAAAATCATCTATGGCCTGCTCCATATCAAAGTCGGTGAAGTCTATTGGGATGAAAATCAGGTACTCGGTCCACTCTACAACTTAGTTCCTGGTGAACCTTATATGAAATATCTGGCGCAAGACTTTGACCTGATGCCGTTTACTACCGTCTACGAAAACGTCAGCGAGCATCTTTCCGTTCTGGAACCTGACTTCTTGAAAGAACGTACGGCCGAACTTTTGCAAATGATCGAGATGACCGAATTTTCCAAGACTAAGGTCAAAAATCTCAGCGGAGGGCAGCAACAACGGGTAGCCTTGGCCAGAGTACTCGCTCAAAGACCAGACGTACTTCTACTCGACGAGCCCTTCAGCCATATCGATAATTTCAGGAAGAACAGTTTACGGCGAAATCTTTTCGCATTTCTCAAAAACAAAGGAATTACAGTACTCACGGCTACCCATGACCATAACGACATGCTTCCGTTTGCTGACAGGGTAGTCGTTTTAAAAGACACCAAAATCATTGCCAAAGACACACCGAAGAATCTTTTCGAACATCCTAAAGATCTTTACATTGCTTCACTGTTTGGCGAGGCCAATAAGATTCCCATTAACATTGTAAAGACCTATGCCGATACGAAAAGGCGCATCATCGTTTACGCACATGAATTCAAGGTCTCCGAAAAATCAGGGCTTGAGGTTACCGTTAAGGGTTCTTATTATATGGGTGGACACTACATGATCGTTGGCACCTACGAAGAACAAAACATCTATTTTAACCATCATACCGCCATTGAAGAGGGCAAAGAAGTTTTTCTTAATATTGCCTTGGAGGTCATCAATCAAAGGCTGAACATTTAAAATCGTGGATAAGGAAAGGGTACTTCAAGAACTTCAATTCAAGGCTGTACGGAGCAGCGGTGCCGGTGGGCAACATGTGAACAAAGTATCCACAAAAATCGAGCTTTCTTTTAATCTTGAAAATTCAAACGCCCTGACCGAACAAGAGAGGGCAAGGCTTCTTTTAAAGTTGGGAAATCGGCTTACCAAAGAAAATGTTTTGCTGCTACAATGTGATGAAAGTCGCAGTCAGCACAAGAACAAAGAACTGGTCATCAAACGTTTGTTCGAAATTCTGGAAAATGCTTTGAAAATCCCTAAAAAAGAAGAAAGACCAAGCCTAAAAGATCGGCTATCGAGAAGCGTTTGAAATCCAAAAAGAAAAATGCTGAAAAGAAAGTACGAAGAGGAAAACCGAATCTTGATTAGGGTGTTTTTTTGAAACTACCGTTCCTTTAAGGTTTTCAGATACTTTGCACACCCAATAGGGTCGTCCGTATTAATAAACTCTATGCCCAAAAGTGATAATGTTTTCCATGCGGTTTCAGAATCGGGCGTAGCCCAAAACCGGAAAGGCTTGCCCATTGCGTTCGCCTTTTTTATAACAAAAGAAATTTTATCGATATCTTCTAATTGCAATTGTCCTTCACCGTTCCAAAGTGACAATTTTCTAAAACTCAAACTTACCAGTGCGATTTTTTCCAGAATAGATGGATCGCTAATCTCATCCAAACTTTGATAATCAAAATGAATAAAATCAGGATAGTTGTCATATTCAGTTGGTTTGGGCCGATTTCCAGAAATCACGATAGAGACATCATTGTTCTTTGTTATGGTGGGATAATCTTTCAACACCCGTATTATAGTTTCTAAAGTGGCATAAGGTTCCGACTTAATGTCGATTAACAGTTGGATGGGTAGGTCTTTGATAAAATTCCTATCTATACTCCTTTGAAGTGGATCCAAGTATAGATTTCTGAGATTTCTTAATGTATCGATTTCCATAATCGTATGTGCCACGAACAACTCATTGTCTTCTAGAAATACGTCGGCCTCGATAGAGCTGGCTCCAGAAGAAAAAGCATTCCAAAAAGGAATATTTTGCAGATAATCATTATGAGAATGAATCCGAAAATCATGGCTGTTTTGCGCAACTACGTTATTTGCGATCAATACAAGAAAAAACAACCATTTCTTCATAAGAATCTTTTTGCCAAAACAATATAAGCATTTAACGAGGTACACCAATTCATTACCAAAAAAACCGAGACTAACCAGCCTGTACGGACGGGGAGTCAAACTAAACTAACTCAAACTTGGCGTACAAATCGTACTTCGGTTTATGTTTTGAGTTAAGCCAATATCAATATACCATGACCAAAACTCCAACTCATTGTGATATCAGGTCAAGTGGTTTGCCATGGGCTTTTGATGCATCCGGTTTAAGGCCCAAGGTCATTAAAATCGTTGGGGCGATTTGGTTGCTGTATAATTGTTTATTGATATCGATTTCGCCCTTTGGCGAAATATCCTTTCCGAAAGCTACGAGCCATACTTGTCCGGCGTTTTTAACATCACTGCCATGACCCGTCCATGTTTTCAGGGGTTCTGTGCCCCTTCCATGATCTGTGGTAATTATAAATATGGTTTTGTTCTTATAAAATGTATCCTGTTGGGTATAATCCCAAAGTTGTTTTATCAGGGCGTCGGTATTGTTAGCAGCCTTTAAATACGCTTCATAATCCCCATCATGGGCGAAATCATCCGTTTCTCCATAGGAGATATATACTAATTCGGGATGGGCCTTTTTCATGTACTCCAACGCGTAGTGATGTGTAAAGGCATCAAGCCGGACAGTACCCCAAGGACTTGGTACTTTCGGCTGCAACTCGTTCAAGAATTTTTCACGCTCCGTTAAACTGTTTCCGGTTGCCAATTCGAAGCCCGCATTAACAGGTACTCCTGAACGCTCTTCGTTCACGATGTACGGAAAAACATCCCAACTGCCAAAGGCTGCTATTTTGCCTTTATATCTCGCGTCATTGTTGGCAATTTCCAAAATAGTCTTATTCGGATTGGGAATTTTATCGTTGCTATCGATTCGAGCATCATCTGCCTTTCCTGTCAAGATTTCATTATAACCCGGATACGAGAACCACATTTGGTTCGTCAAATCTACCTTGCTGCCCAAGTTGCGGTTGCCATATATTTGGCCCATTTTAGAAACTTCTTTCCAGACAAAGGGCATCAGAGCTTCCCTTCTATCTTTTGGGTTTTCCCTCCAAAAGCGTTCTTTTAAATCGGTAGTGTCATGAACGTATTCTTTGTTGGTTACAAGTAGCGGGTCGGCCCCAGAAAAGAGTTCTTGCCAACGAAGACCATCCAAGGTAATTAATACCACTTTCGGAGTTTCGGCATCTTGAGCCCAGGTTAGATGACTGCCAAGGTATAGCACCATCACAAATGCAGTTATGCTGATTTTATTCATGATATATTTTCTTTGTTCGGAAAATTAGACAATTTCGTCAATATAAATTTCTTCCCCGTTGAAGTAAGCTACCTCTCCGACAGATTTTCCCAAAAGCATTTGCGCCATCGGGGTGCCCGTAGAGATACAGAATACCGAAGTCTTAATATCTCTAAATTCTCCGGCAGAAATACTTAGAAAATAATTTTGTTTGGAAGTATATACCAAACTGCCCAACCGGATACTATTAGTCGGTTCATCAATATTGATCTTGTTTAAAATACCGAACATTTTTTCGGCCTCAAAAAGTTGTTTGCCAAGTTTCTCACGTTCCAATTGAATCATGGCACGCCCCGTTTCGTGTTTGTCACCTGCACTACTTTTTGTTTCTGAAGACAAAGAATGTTGAAGTTCGATTATTTGCGAATTTATTCTAGCGATTCGCTGTTCAACATACGTGTGGCAAAATTGAAATAGTGATTTCTTCAAGACTTGGGTCGTCATGTCCCGACTATTCTTCAAAATGGTAGAGATCTGCCAATTTGTATACCAAAAACCCAACGACGTTACCCACTCCCTGCCCGTTATGTAACATTCGTCTCACTTCGGCCGCATGTTCAACCTTGAAAAAATCCAAGTCGTCCGTGCCAAATTCACTGAATATATTCCATGACTTGAGTCCCTCAAGCATTTTTCGATGCGCATAGTATCGTTTATTCACATCAGCTTCCTGTTTTCCGAAGGCTTTGCTCTCTTTTTCTTTCCCGACCTTGTTTTTGGCATTCCAGTTCAAATATTCACGCTCAAGACGACTATCGGCCATTTCTGCCTCCGCTATAATCTTGGCATAGGCCCGATGGACCAAAAAATCATAGGTATCAGCAAACCCATCGTCGTACGCAATCTCCCCAACAGAAGGGCCAGATGCTATCTCCATATCATCGGTACTCGCGTAAAAGTCCGTGTTTTCTGAAACCATTGGATTTTCCTTTCTTAAAGCTTCTTTCCAGGCACTCGATTTGAGTACTTCTTTCCAGGCCTTTTCGTAGCGCACGGTATATGCCTCTTTTGAGGGGCCACAAGCCGTACCAAGTAGTAGCAGACCTGACAAGATAATAGTATAGATAGTTGATTTTAGCGTATTTTTTCCCATCTTATTTTGTTTAGAATGTAAAAAATATGACCCTGACCATGTCATTGGCTTTGTCACAAATTTTAATCTTCGATAAGTGGGGTTAAATTCTTTTGCGTGTGTTCTGTTAAGAACCAAAGCGCAGTTTCAAGCCGTTATAACTTGAACTTTTAGGGGGAAACAATATAGGAAGAAATTAAAATAAAGAAAGAAGAAAACGGACAATAGTTATTAAAAATCGGACGAATCTTTATAAATGAACGTACTATATCAGTTCTGCTAGTTCTTTTCCAACGGTAGTGCCAATGGCAATGCCCATGCCACCTAGTCGCACACCACAAAAAACGTTGTTGTAAAGTTGCTTTACAATAGGCCTTTTTGCTTTCCGACGCCCATAATACCGCTCCATCTGGTCTCTACTTCAAAAGGAGTATCGGGCAAGATTACTTCCTTTAGCAAATCTTCTAATCTGACTTGAATCAATTGGGTCTCCCCGAACACTGTTGTTTCTTCGCCTTTGAAGTCAAGGTTTCTACCACCGCCAAGAAGAATTCGCCCGTCGATATTCCTGAAATAATAGTACCCTTCATCCAAATGAAAAGTTCCTTTGATACGTAAATTAGCAATTGGTTTGGTTATCAGTACCTGCGCCCGGGCCGGTTGTACATCTTGGTTCACTAGTTCTGAAGCAAATCCGTTCGTGGCAATAAAAAGCTTTTTGGTCTTAAAGTCGAATACGTTGGTTTTTATTGCTACTTGGTCTTCTAGGTCCGAAAATTCCTCGACAGTTACCGAATTTAAGATGTTGATGCTACAATCGCGTGTTTTTTGCAATAATATCTCCATGAGTTTCCCGGTATCCAACTGTCCCTCGAAAATATGGGAAATGTAGTTCTCTTGGATTTTTCCAAACCCATTGCCATCGGGAGTTTTTTGGAAGGGAAAATCCCCAAAAACAGGTTTCAGTAGCTCATTAACATATTTTAGCTGCCCAAGACACTTTTGGTAAAGTTCGCCATTTGATTGTAAGAACAGTTCATGACCACCATAACATTGAAAATCAATGTTGCCGTCATTAAGATTTTGACGTAGCAGTTGAATGCCCTCCCATCTTTTCTTTACGAGCTGTATGACCTCCTCTTCAGAATGATTTTTTAAATCGGAAAGTATTTCAGAAATGCTTCCGAAACAAGCAAATCCAGCATTTTTGGTGCTCGCTCCCTGGGGAAGTATTCCTTTTTCCAGAACCAATATTTTGGCTTTCGGAAAGCGGCTTCTAAGCTTCAGGGCACAGTTTAAACCAACAATACCGCTTCCCACGATGGTGAAATCGACGTTGGAGAGCCAGGTCTTATATTCCCAATAACTTAGGTTCATATTGAGTAATAAAAACTCCAGCTCGATGGCTGGAGTCTATATTCTATTCTTCCGGCTGAGGATCCATTTTGAAATCCTCCATGAATTTAGTTGTGTAGTTACCTGCTAAATAATCGGGGTGGTCCATCAATTGCCTATGAAAGGGAATTGTGGTTTTTATTCCCTCGATTACAAATTCATCCAACGCACGTTTCATTTTATTGATGGCCTCTTCACGTGTCTGTGCGGTCGTAATCAATTTGGCTATCATCGAATCATAATTCGGCGGTATGGTATACCCACTATAGACATGGGTGTCCATTCGTACACCGTGACCTCCGGGCGTATGGAGCGTCGTAATTTTTCCCGGGGAAGGCCTAAAGTTGTTGTAGGGATCTTCGGCATTGATCCTACACTCGATGGAGTGTAGTTTAGGCGTATAGTTCTTTCCAGAAATAGGTACGCCACCGGCAACCAAGATCTGCTCACGGATCAAGTCGTAATCTATTACCTGTTCGGTTATGGGATGTTCTACCTGAATTCGGGTATTCATCTCCATAAAATAGAACTTCCTATGTTTATCCACTAAAAACTCTATCGTGCCCGCACCCTCGTATTTTATATACTCCGCAGCCTTTACAGCTGCTTTTCCCATCGCGTCGCGAAGCTTATCGGTCATAAACGGGGAAGGCGTCTCTTCGGTCAATTTCTGATGTCTTCGTTGAATGGAACAGTCCCTCTCTGATAAGTGACAGGCTTTACCGTATTGATCCCCTACTACCTGAATCTCGATATGCCGGGGTTCTTCGATCAATTTTTCCATGTACATGCCGCCATTGCCGAAGGCCGCTGATGCTTCTTTTACAGCACTATTATAAAGTTCCTCCATTTCTTCCTCTTTCCACACGGCGCGCATTCCCTTTCCACCACCACCGGCAGTAGCTTTGATCATGACCGGATAGCCCATTTTCTTGGCTACCTTTTTGGCATCGGCGACGTCTTTTAACAGTCCGTCAGATCCAGGTACACAGGGTACTCCTGCTGCTTTCATGGTAGCCTTGGCCGTGGCCTTATCTCCCATTTTATCAATTTGGTCGCCAGACGCCCCGATAAATTTGATGTCGTGTTCGGCACAAATTCTTGAGAACTTAGCGTTTTCAGAAAGAAAACCGTAGCCAGGGTGAATGGCATCGGCATTGGTAATCTCCGCCGCTGCAATAATATTGGGTATTTTAAGATAGGATTCACTACTGGCAGCAGGTCCGATACAGACCGCTTCATCGGCAAAACGAACGTGAAGGCTCTCTTCGTCTGCCTTTGAATAGACCGCAACCGTTTTTATGCCCATCTCTTTGCATGTGCGGATTACACGTAATGCTATCTCACCTCGATTCGCAATCAATATTTTTTTGAACATAACTGTCTGAAATTCCAAGCTCCAAATTCCAAATTCCAAAAAAATAGCTTGGAATTTGGAATTTGGAATTTGATTATTTACTTAGGATGGATCTACCAAAAACAACGGTTGGTCAAACTCTACCGGAGAGGAATCTTCAACCAGAACCTTGACAATTTTACCGGACACCTCAGATTCTATGTCGTTGAACAACTTCATCGCCTCGATGACACAAAGCACATCTCCCTTATTGATGTCGCTACCGACCTCGACGAACGACGGTTTATCTGGAGACGGTTTGCGATAGAATGTTCCGATGATGGGCGACTTGATGGTAATGTATTTTGAATCGTCATCTTTGGATTCTTTGGCCGATGCATCCGTTGCAGGACTTTCGGCTGTCTGAATCGGTGCCGCCGGAGCTACAGGAGCTTGTGCCATTGGAATCTGTTGTACGTACGTAGTTTCTGAATGGCTATCGCCTGAACCGGTCTTGATGGTAATCTTCAGATCTTCCATCTCCAATTTTACCTCGCTTGCCCCTGATTTGGCCACAAACTTTATAAGGCTTTGAATGTCTTTAATATCCATGGAATTTATTTTTGTTTAGCAATTGGTTCTCTTATTTTGAATAGGCCCATTTTAAATATATGGATCCCCAGGTAAACCCTCCTCCAAAGGCGGCAAATACCAGATTATCGCCTTTTTTGAGCTGGTCTTCATAGTCGTTCAACAATAGCGGAAGCGTGGCCGATGTTGTATTGCCGTACCGCTGAATGTTCATCATTACTTTATCGTTATCGAGGCCCATTCTTTTTGCCGTGGCATCGATGATACGTTTATTGGCCTGGTGCGGTACCAGCCAAGACACGTCGGTATCCTCTAAATTGTTACGCTCCATAATAGTTGCCGCAACTTCGGCCATGTTCGATACCGCAAATTTGAAAACCGTTCTTCCGTCTTGGTAAATAAAGTGTTTCCTTTCCTTAACGGTTTCAATGGATGCTGGCAACAAAGACCCACCTGCGTCCATACCTAAAAAAGGTCTCCCCGAGCCGTCGGCCCTGAGATATTCATCTTGTATACCCAAGCCCTCTTGATTAGGCTCGAAAAGTACGGCCCCCGCCCCATCGCCGAAAATGATACAGGTCGTTCTGTCTGTATAATCGATGATCGATGACATTTTATCGGCCCCTATCAAAAGTATTTTTTTATATCTGCCCGACTCTATAAATCCTGCCGCGGTCGACATACCGAAAAGAAAACTTGAACAAGCCGCTAAAAGATCATACGCAAAAGCATTTGTGGCCCCGATTTCCGATGCGACGAATGCAGCGGTCGAAGCGACCATACTATCGGGCGTAGCTGTGGCAACAATGACTAAATCTATTTCCTTTGGATCGACACTGTGTTTTTCGAAAAGATTTTGGACCGCTTTGATCGCCAAATATGAACTACCGGAACCTTCTTCGGGTTTTAATATTCTTCTTTCCTTGATTCCGGTTCGTGAGGTAATCCATTCATCATTGGTCTCTACCATACCCTCCAACATTTTGTTGGTCAATACAAATTTCGGAACATAGGCCCCTACAGCGGTAATGGCTGCCGATAATTTCCCCATTCTAAAGTTGATTTTAGACCAAAAAGCTTTTAAAAATGCTTCAAAAGTCGGGAAAATTAGTGATTTCTCAAGACTTTTTAATGAAAAACCCTTCTTTTTGGAGCATTTTGATTCTAACTTGATTGTCAAGTGGTAACTGGCCGTATTTTTTCGTTTACATTACCAAAAAGCAAAAAAAACTCCCACCTTTTACAGCGGGAGTCGTATTTGATTTTATTTTTTATCTATGCCTCAGCTTCCTCGGTCTTATCGATCAAGACCTGACCTTTATAATATAATTTCCCCTCGTGCCAATGTGCTCTGTGGTACAAATGCATTTCGCCAGTAGTCGGGTCCGTTGCCAATGTAGGTGCTACGGCTTTATAGTGCGTTCTTCTTTTATCCCTTCTGGTCCTTGATATTTTTCTTTTAGGATGTGCCATTGTAAATTATTTATCCGTTAATAGTTTTTTTAAAGCATCCCATCGGGGATCATTATCTTCTTTATTTTCTCTTGATTCTTTTGGTTGTAGCGCCTTTAGCCTATCCAATACTTCCGATTGTAAAGTGCCATCGGCAATACCTGGGTGCACTCTTTTCTGCGGAACGGCCAAAACCAACATCTCGTAAACGTATTGTGCGATGTTAACCTGATGTTCGCCATGGGGAATAATCAATATTTCGTCGTCATCGTCATTGAAATCATCCCCAAATTTCACGACCAGTTGTAATTCAGCCTCGATTGGCTGATCATACGCTTCGCTCGAAATATCACAATTGACATTCACCGTGCCCTTGGCATGAAATTCCAATTCGAGCATCGTACTCGTCTTGTTCAATTGCACGTTCAAATCGATATTCGTATCATTGAACTCATCGTACCCAAAAGATTCAAAGAACTTGTTTTCGATTACGTAATCAAACTGGTGTTTTCCTTGCTTTAACCCTGAGAAAGGAATACTGTATTCCTTATGCTTCATCCTTTACAACACTAATTTAACATAAACACCATTTTAATAAGGCTTGCCAGCCGTCAAGAAGGCGGGTGCAAAGATACTATTATTTTGATAAATGCCAATTTATAGAAAGTAAAATAACAGTAGATGAATGAATTTACAAGATTGAAGCGCTATCTCAATTTACATCAATTACCGCCTGACCCGTTGTTTCTGCAAAACGTTTTCGATCAGTTCTTTATATTCCTGCCTATTTCTAAAAATACTAAGTGCGGTAAATACGGCTTCTTTGAATGAACTATGATCCGCTTCTCCCTTTCCCGCAATTTCATAGGCCGTGCCATGATCAGGGAAGTTCGAACTTTTGAAAGGCCTGCTGTGAAATTCACCCCTTTGCCAAAAGACAGGGTCTTGAACGGAATCAGCCCTTGGTCGTGATAGGCCGCCAAAATCGCATCAAAATTCTTATAGGAGTCGGAACCGAAAAAACTATCCGCCGAATACGGTCCAAAGACCAAATGTCCGGCATCGGACATTTCTTTTATGACGGGCTTCAGAATTTCATCATCTTCTTTACCAATGACACCGTTATCGCCACTATGGGGGTTGATTCCCAAAAGGGCAACCTTAGGCCTTCGGATACCAAAATCCATCTCCAACGATTTTTCGATGGTACGTACTTTGGTGCGAATCAATATCGGATTAATGGCGGCAGGAGCATCTTTTACCGCAACATGATCCGTAAGCAATCCGATTTTCAGCCCATCGGTCACCATGAACATCAAGCTTTCGCCTTCGAGTTCCTGTGCCAGATAATCGGTATGACCAGGGAATTTGAAATCATCGATCTGTATATTGTTTTTGTTGATGGGCGCAGTCACCAAGACATCTATTTCATCATTTTTTAAAGCTTTCACAGCTGCTTTTAAGGATTTCAGCGCATAACCTCCTGCTTCTTCCGTAACCTCTCCAAACTGAATTTTCGGAACTTCCTTCCAGACGTTCACCACATTGACCTTGCCGTCCAAAGCACTTGAGGCTTCCTGCACCCCATTAAAGGGAATCTCTAGCCCAAACGTGTTCAACTGGTATGAAACTGTCTTATTCGAGGCAAAAATTACAGGGGTGCAAAAATCGAGCATACGAGAATCTTCAAAGGTCTTAAGGATGACTTCACATCCTATGCCGTTCAGGTCACCTACGGATATCCCCAGTTTTATTTTGGCATTTTCGTGCATTATATCTTTACCTTTGTAGCCCACTGAAATCGTTTTTGGCGATTTCGACTTTCCTTAAAAGGAAGGCCGCGGGGAACTAAATTAATCGATCAAATTAAATTTGACCGACCACAAAACTACTTAATTTAAATCGAAGATGTTTACGGGAATCATTGAAACTTTGGGCGAGGTAGGCAAACTGAATCGTGAGGGCAGCAATCTTCACATAACTATAAAATCGACACTTGCCAACGAACTGAAAATCGATCAGAGTGTAGCCCATAATGGAGTATGTCTCACCGTGGTTTCTTTGAATGGAAACACCTATACCGTGACGGCAATCGATGAGACCTTACAAAAAACCAATCTAGGGAATCTTGCTGTTGGGGACAAGGTAAATCTAGAACGTGCGATGATTTTGGGAAGTCGTCTTGATGGCCATATCGTTCAAGGCCATGTAGACCAGACCGGAACATGTACAAAAATCGAAGAAAAAGACGGAAGCTGGGTTTTCTATTTCGAATATGACGCCTCAAAAAATAACCCGACCATTGAAAAAGGGTCAATAACCATTGATGGAACCAGTTTGACGGTAGTCGATTCAGAAAAGCATGCGTTCAGTGTTGCCATAATTCCGTACACTTATGAACATACACGATTTAATACCTATGAAGTGGGTTCAGTAGTAAATCTCGAATTCGATGTCATCGGTAAGTATGTGGCGAAACTCATGTCACACTGATATTAATCTTCAAAAAAACTAATCGAAGAACCAATCCAAGTATCTTCGGTCAAATGTGAAACGTTAATGAGCCCACCTTTGCCCATACGGGTCAAATTGATTACCGGTTTAAGTTTGTTTTTTTCAGGATCCAAAACATAGAGAATTCGCAATTCAACTTTTGAATTTTTTTCTGAATTGGTTTTGATCAAGGGCGGTAGTTCACTTTACTTTGAAGCAAATAGTTTTGCTTGTCATCGATTTTATCCACAATCTCTTGGCTCGGATTAAGCTCGATACCTTGTCCCGCAAAGGAAAACAGGGGTTTTAGCACGAACTTGCTAAAATCCAAATCTTTTGGAACATCGTTTAAGTAATAGGATTTTGGAATGTATTCATGTTCAAGCATGGGCATAATACACTTTGAGACCATAAAGAACCAATCGGGGTGGGTGACCCAATCCACATCGACCTCATCAAAAAGGTTGAAGTTCGTTTTGATGTCCTTTAAGCGCTGCATGTCATCAAATATTACACGATTGTAAATGCGATGAATCGGAATTTTTTTGCCGTTCTTCTCGTAGAATAGTTTCGTGCCTTCCTTAATAACTTTTGTAATACAAACTACCTCGATACCCAATTTCTCTTTCGTAGCCCAAAAATCGATTCTGGTCTTTTGTTTTTCAGGGAACAATTCCATCAAAATTGCATTTTCAGGATGCTCCTTTCCCAGTATTATTTTATTTATCATTTCAAAATAACTGTCCTCGTCAAGGTTGTCCAAAAAATAATGGAACCCCTTTGACGAAAGGCCAGGATAATTTTTTAGAAATGCCTTCCCTAAAAAGGGCTGGTAGTACATTAATGAAGGAAACGCTTGAAGTTCAATGAGTTGAGGCGTAATATTGCCCTCTGAATCGTCACAGAGTCCAAAATCGATTGCTAAGAAGTGAGGCTTCCCCAATGGGCTCGGCGACTGAAGATGCTTTGGCATGAATCGTTCACGTATGGCATCCATATCGAGCTTCCATATTTGATCAAGAATGCTTTCACAGGCATCGAAAACCTTTTTTTGATTTCCTTACTGATAAAAACAGGGGTTTCCGATATGCGAAAGGCGCAACGTTCGCCCAAGGTTCTTTCAATCTCGTTTTGGAGGTTTTCATAATACTCCTGTTTGAAATCAATGTTGAATGCCTCACGGACTTCCTTTATCATACGGAGATTAATTTAGATTGATCAATGGTGTCTGCCGCTTGTTGCAGAAAACGTGGAATTATAGTATGGTTCGTTTTCATGATCTTGTCATCGTCATCAAGATGCTCAATCATATCAAGATATTTCTTTTTGCCGTGTTTTTTTATAATCTGGGCACGTTTCTCCTCTTTACTGAAATGGCGTAACATGCCCTCTGCATCAGCTTCTGGGTGAAACTGTACGCCGAATATTTCATTGGAAAACCGAATGGCCATGACCGCCCGTTCCAAAGGTACATGAGGTCGCACCTTTTCTCTGCACAGCACTTTACCATCCAAAGTATCCAGTTTCCATTCTTGCGGACCAACGACTTGATAGTCGCGCGAATCGACGGCATAGAACGGATTATCAAGGCCTTCGAACAAGGTTTCACGTTCACCGCTCAAAGTCTTATAAATAGGAAGAATACCGAAGGAAGTCGATCTTCTTTTTGTAACTCTTGCCAAATCCCAGTGCAGACAGGCCAATTGAAACGAATGGCATATCAAGAATAAATGCTTTTTGTTCGGATGCGAAAGATTGTGTTTTAACAAATCGTCCAAAAGTCCGAAATATTTGGTTTCCCATACTTCCCCAGAAATCAGGGGAGACCCTGGCCCACCGGAAGATAGATAGATATCATAATCCTCAAGCCTTGGAACCTCTTCATTGACCCGGACTTCAAAAACATCATAATGTCCCTCGATTCCATCCTTTGCCAAAAATTCACCTGCCAACATTTTGATGCATCGCATACCCTCGTTGGGGTGGCCCGCATTCATATCCAATATTGCAATTTTGTAGGTATTTTGCATCTCCTTTTTTTATTCGTCATTGTGAGCGAAGCGAAGCGATCTTTTGAAAATTGTACAACAGTTCAATAAATTGTCACGCCCGCCTTTCTAAACTGGCAGGTTCGCAATGTCATTTTCATAGTAACGCTCAGTAACAAAAAATAATATATTGATACCTGGGTAAAAAAATGGTCTAAAGTCCTTTAGCCGTTTGCTTTACAACATAATCCACAACTTGTTTCAAGTCGTTGGTTTCCTCAAAAACTTTCAATTGCCTATCGGCACCGGATCCTTGCTCCAGCATTTGATATACATAGCCCACTTCGGTGCGGCATCCGAGATCATCGACCACATCATCGATAAACTCCAACAACTCGTTAATGAGCGTCGCAAACGGAACTTCTTCCTCTTTTCCAAAATCGATAAGTTTGGCTTCCATACCCCAGCGCGCGGCACGCCATTTGTTCTCGTTGATCAAAATTCTACGATACGACCTGAAACTTTGGTTCATACGGTGCAATTTGCTCAACTTGGCAATGATACACTGCATCAAGGCCGCAATACAGATGACTTCGTCAACCGTCATGACCATATCGCAAACCCTGAATTCAACTGTAGGATAGAACGGGTGCAAACGAATGTCCCACCATATTTTCTTGCCATTGTCGATACATTGGGTCTTGACCAGCAATTCTACGAATTTATCATACTCCGCTACACTGGCGAAATATGGCGGAATGCCCGTTCTCGGGAATTTATCGAAAATCTTTGATCTGAAGGATTTAAATCCCGTCTCACGACTTTCCCAAAATGGCGAGTTGGTAGAAAGTGCATACAAATGCGGCAGAAAATAACGCGCTGTATTCATGATATGCAGACCCTCCTCACGGTTTGGGATGCCTACATGCACGTGCATTCCGAAAATCAGATTCGAACGGGCTACATCCTTCATTTCCGAAATCAATTGATCATACCTCGGGTTCGGGGTAATCAATTGCTCGCTCCAATGGGAAAAAGGATGCGTTCCTGAAGCGGCCACCTTCAGGTCCTCCTTGGCGGCAAGCTCGATAATCTGTTGTCTCAGATACGATACCTCATCACGGGCCTGGTTGATATTTTCGCAGATATTGGTGCCCATTTCGACCATCGACTGGTGCATTTCCTCTTTGATGCGTTCTTTCAGCACCACTTTACCCCCATCGATGATTTTTGACATCTGGGAATGAAGCGTCAACGCATCGTTATCCAGAATTTGAAATTCCTCTTCTATTCCCAGTGTGAACTTGTGCATATCGGTCGTTTCGATTTATACAATTTTTCTATTTTGATTTTTTAGGCGTGCTTTTTGCCTTCGCCGCAGGTTTATTCGTTTTCTTAGTCGTAGCTTTTGCTTTTGTCGCTGCCTTTTTGACTGCTGCAGACTTGGTTTTAACCGTCGTCTTGGTAGCGACTTTTGATTTGGCCGCAGCCTTTTTCACTGCTGTTGTTTTGGGCTTCGCAGCAGCTTTGGTCGTTACCTTGGCCTTGGCCGGGGCTTTCTTCACGACGGTCGGCTTGGATGCAGTTTTAGGTTTTACTGCAGTTTTAACCGGGGTTCTTTTTGCACCTGTCAGCTTAGACGTAGTTTTGGCAGTAGCCTTCTTCTTTGTTGCCGGTTTCGCTTTTGGCGTGGCCTTCTTAGCCTGCTTTGGTGTGGCCGTAGTAGTTGCTTTTTTCGAAGCTGCGGGTTCTTTGATAACCGATTTCTTAGCTTGGGCCGCAGTCTTTAAAGGTACTTTGCTAGTGACCTTTTTTGGTGGGGAAACAACATTTTGAACAAAAGTGCCCCACGAAGTATTATTTTGGCCTGCCTTATGCGCATTTGCTTTTTCAATGGCATATTTGGCGGAATGCTCAACAATCCAATCAAAATTGGCCTGACCTACTGAATTGATATCCGCATCGGGCGCAGGGTTACAGAAATCGATGGCATAGGGTACCCCATCACGAACGGCAAATTCAACGGTGTTGAAATCGTAGCCAAGGGCCTTGCACAACTTTAATGTATAGTCGTGAACCGTTTTCAACAGTTTCTTAAGCTCTGCTCCCTTGGTTTGCGGTTGCGCTACGTAACGCTCGTGAAATGCATTTCGAGGCTCATAGGGCATAATATGCACATACTTTTGTCCCAAACAATATACGCGGAAATAGTCGTCAAAAACGATTTCTTCCTGAAGCATCATGACTAACTGTTCGGTTTCACCATGTTTTGCAAAAAGGTCATCCGGGTTATCTACACGATAAACGCTTTTCCATCCACCTCCTGAATGCGGTTTCATATAGGCAGGAAATCCGATGTAGTTGAAGATGTACTCCCAATCCAAAGGATCTTTCAGATTACGGAACGATTTCTCGGTAGTGTCGTCTGGACGATGGTGCGATGGCAAAAGAACGGTCTTGGGTACCGGAACACCCACCTCCAAAGCCAAACAGTTGTTAAAGAACTTTTCATCGGCACTCCACCAAAATGGATTGTTGATGACCGCCGTACCCTTTAAAGCTGCATTTTTCAAATATGCGCGATAAAAAGGTACTTCTTGCGAAATACGGTCAAAGATGACATGATAGCCATAATCGATACCTTGCTGTACCTTATCAATTTGAACGGCTTCGGCAACTACTTTGCCTTTTCCCAATTCGTTTACCTTGTCGATAAAGGCCCATGGGAAGGTGTCTTCCATTCCGAATAGTATTCCAACTTTTTTTGTCATGATAAATTATGTTTTATTTTCATTCCCGTGCAGACGGGAATCTGTTTATTGATTTTATAAGGTTCTTTATTATTGTGCTAAAATAAAATTAGGCCTGCGCAAAACACCTCCCTCAATCCCTCCTTATTAGGAGGGAAGAATATTAGTCAAAAATACTTCCCGATATATTCTGGAAACATCATTTTCCACAAGGGCCAATCGTGTTCCGCCCATTTTTTTCGTCATACCAATGGGCAATTCCTTTGGCGTTTAAAATGCCCGACATGTGCTTGTTCTTGTCAAGACATATATCCCATTCCGAAGTACCCAGCACAATATTCATGTGATGGAACTTCCATCCTTCCTCATTTTGCATGTATTCATTGGGACAGTTGAAATAGATCCGCATATCATCGGAAAGTGGTGTCATGTTACGAATGTCAAACGCGGCACTCATGGCAAAAAGGTGCGATACCACATCCGGAAATCTAAAAGCTGTATTTGAAGCATGAAATCCTCCAAAACTAACTCCGGCGGTCGCGATGCGATGTGTGTTGCATTCTTGTTGGATATACGGAATCAGTTCATCCTTTAAAAACTGCATATACAGTTCATAGTTATGGATCTTGATTTCCGAATTCATGTTGTCATCGTAAAATGACATCATGTCAATGGTCTCTACGTTATAGAGTTTAATGCGCCCTTCTTCAACAAATGGCATGACCGAATCTACCAATCCGAAATCGGTATTCTGGGTATATTGCCCTCCCGAAGACGGAAACATCAGTATCGGGTGCCCCCAATGCCCGGTAATCTCAAGATTGATGTTCTTGCTTAAGATGTTCGAATAATATTGCCTGTGTTCTACTTTGGCCATGTTCCTTTAAAAATACTTTAAAATGATTAACAATCAACCGATTAAGGGCGGCAAAATTAATTTATTTTATGACATGCCAAACAATTATTTTAGGTATTCGTTATACTTGCACATTCTTACAGAAAAATATGCCATTTCAAATCGATATTGTAAGCCTAAAAGGGAGTTTCAGGTCTGTGCATTTGGGCAGAAAAGTGCATTTTCGACTGGTTGCGCCATCCGAGTACAAGGAAGCCCAAAAAAGGTATCCCGTGCTAATGATGAACGACGGACAAGATTATGCGGCGATGCAATTGGAACGTGCCTTGACAAACGCTTTTTCTGATAAAAGTATCACTCCTTTTATATATGTTGGCATCGAGTGCAATCAAGACCGTATGTACGAATACGGCACAGCATCTTCACCAGATTATAAAAAGAGGGGGGCAAGGCGTTACCATATTCCAAGTTCATAATCGAGGAGTTCATTCCGTTTTTAAAAGGAGAATTCAAGGTTTCGCTTGAAGGATTCGATTGGATCTATTGCGGAATGTCATTGGGTGGATTATCGGCCTTTGACATCGCCTACAACCATCCGCTGTTCTTCGGAAAAATCGGAGTTTTCAGTGGATCATTCTGGTGGCGCAAAAAAGCCTACGTAAAGAAGGATATCGCCGATAGAAGCCGGATCATCTTGGACGTGATTAAAAACGGAACTCCCCCGAAACACCTAAAATTCTGGCTTCAGACCGGCACCGAGGATGAGACCGCAGACCGGAACAATAATGGCATCATCGATGCCATCGATGATACTTTGGACGTGATAAAAGAACTTCAGTTAAAAGGGTATTCCTATCCGGGTGATATCACCTATGTTGAAATTGAAGGAGGCAAACATGATTTGCCTACTTGGGCCATTATATTTCCAGATTTCTTGAAGTGGGCCTTTAATTCATCCTCTAATCTCTCTAAATAAGATTGAAAAGCTAATGGTTTTATAAGAGGGTCTTGCGCTAATTCTTTACCGTTTCTTGGTTTTCCTTCCACTTATTATAAAATTGGACTATTTCTGAGGGAGTTTTAAACTCTTTGTTCGCAATTTTTTGAGCTAAGGGAGGGCAATCTGAAAAGAACTTGGCCAGGTTCTTTCTCTTTAGGCCTAAAACTCCTTGGTTGACCCTAACCAAAGAAGGGTTATCCTCTTTTTTAAAATAAGCTATGTAATCGATATAGCCAGAGTCAGCATCTTCAAACTCCCAATGATAGTGGGTCAAGAAACCCTTCTCAACTACCTTTAAAAAAACAGGCTCCCCATAGCCCTGAACAGAGGCGTAGTTTTGTGAGAAAAAATCCCCAGAATCGGTTATCCAAACACTCTCAAAAACACTTTGTCCCTTATTGTAAGCTAAAATTTGTTTGGGGCCATATTTACGCTTTTTCTTTTCTCCTTTAAATTTTATTTTTTTATAAAGACTCCCGAACGGGTGCGGTTTTCTGTCCATCAGGGCTCCGAAAAGCGTATCGTTATTGTTTAAGACAACATAGCCCTCTTCAAAATGTTTTTGCCCCAACGATAAAATGGGAATGCAGAAAAGAACAATAAAAAATGGTAAAAAAATTATGGTCTTTATAAGGTTTGTCATGTTTATACCTTGAAGAATATCTTCCTCCGGTACAAGAAATATGCCAAAAGACAATAAAAGGCGACGACAGACAACCCATATAACAATGATGAGAGTTGCATCGATAAAAAGTCATGAACATATACGGTATCGAAAAGCCAACCATGCAATGATTGATCTTCCTTTATCTTAATCATCCCCATAATCTTACTGATGAAACTGGATAGAAAATAGAGAATAATGGCATTTGCCCCAGCGTACCTGAAAATGCTTCCAAATTTTATTTTTTGTACATCGGTCAGATAATAAATCAATGCCAAGACTAGATTGGCCCATCCTGCCGTTACCAACACGAAACTACTGGTCCATAAGGCCTTGTTGATGGGAAAAATAATATCCCATAAATGACCTATAATCAATAGTGAGCCTCCAAGACCCATCAAAATAGTTGCTTTCTTCGGTTGCTTCGAAGTCAAGATCAGTCCCGTAAAAATTCCTAGTATTGAACTACAAATTGCCGGCAACGTACTTAGCAGTCCTTCAGGGTCGTAGTCGGCTTTGTAATTGTGGGTTCCGAAAACTTTTACATCCAACCAGTTGGCCAAATTATTCGGGGCGCGTTCGAGAGTTGATTCCATTCCCTCGACGGGAACAAAACCCATAAGTAGCCAATAGCCTATCAAAATTGCCGCACATATACCGATGAGGGTTTTCCATTTAAAGTTTATAAATAGGATGGATGCGAAGAAAAATACTACTCCGATACGTTGCAAGACTCCGGGAAAACGAATGTTCTCAAAGTCTTTGATAAAAGGAAAAGTTAGTGTAAATGCCCCAAGAAATAGGCCCAAACCAATCAATTTCAGCGTTCGGACGATTATCTTTTTATAGGTTCCAGCATTGGTAGGCTTATTTTTATAGGAAAAAACAATAGACGTGCCTACGATGAATAAAAAGAAGGGAAACACCAGGTCGGTGGGTGTATAACCGTGCCATTCGGCATGTAGAAAGGGCGCATATACAGCGGACCACGTGCCTGGGGTATTCACCAAAATCATCAGAACAATGGTCGCTCCCCTAAAAATATCAACGGAAAGGATTCTTTCTTTCATGAGTTGGGTTATTGAGTTATTCGGTTACTAAATACAATGTTGATGAATATTTGTTTTCGACTTGAACTATCTAGACAGGATCTCATCTATAAACATTATGTTTCACAAATTTTTGATATTGAATTTGCGCTTGAACCTACCTCCCGGCAGGCAGGCTTAAACTTTTTAGAGAATATGGTCTTTCATTCGGTTCCATGCTTTCATCAATAAGAAGCCCGAGACCACTGCAATACCGGTCAATATCATTGCTTGCGTTGTCCTTCCATAAATCCAATAACCAGTAGCGAACATCATAGAATAAACTAGAACAACTCCTAAAAGCATGGCTGTAATTCCAGAAGGAACGCTCCACTTTTCATTTGTGGTCACAATTTCCACATTGTCGATTTTAGCTTCTTCGACCACTTTGGCCCATCCTGGGCCACCTGGCTGTATTTTGCGATAAAAACTCCTCAATACTTCCTTTGATTCGGGTTGGGTCATAAAGGTTGCCGTCAACCATATAATGGTCGTAACAATCATAATAAAAGGGAGTTCGGCCCAGTCAGGAAATAAGCCGTTCTCGATACCGAAAAGAATTTCCTTTAATGATGTAGTGGCAATCAAAATCGAAAGAATACCTGAAGCAAACATGGCTGAAATCTCTGTCCATGCATTGATACGCCACCAAAACCACCGTAGAATAAATATCAGACCTGTACCGACCCCGAACGATATCAACAGTTTAAAAACCTCCTCCGCATTTTGCAAGGCCAATGCTAAAATCGCACTTAAAACCATAAGTACGACTGTCGATAATCTACCAACCGCCACCATTTGCTTTTCAGTCGCATTCGGATTGACCTGTTGCTTGTAAAAATCAAATACCATATAAGATGAACCCCAATTCAGCTGTGTAGAAATTGTACTCATATAAGCTGCTACAAGCGAGGCCAAGACTACTCCTAAAAGGCCGCTTGGCAGTTTGGTCAACATTGCCGAATACGCCAAATCATGACCTAATTTGTCGGCGGGTACGTTCGGAAAAGCCGCCGAAATACTAGCAATATCGGGATAAACCACCAAAGATGCCAGTGCTACCAAAATCCAAGGCCATGGGCGTAGCGCATAGTGCATAATGTTGAAAAAGAAAGTTGCTCCGATAGCATGGTTCTCGTTTTTTGCTGCCAACATTCGTTGCGCAATATAACCTCCGCCGCCCGGTTCTCCGCCTGGATACCAACTGGCCCACCATTGAACGGCCAATGGAATGACCAAAATCGTAATGAACAATTTTTTATCGCTGAAATCAGGCAAGATATCCATTTTCGATTTTACCAAATCATTTTCGATAATAGCCTGTATTCCGCCTACTTCGGGCAAGTTTACCAAATAAAAAGCTGCACCGATTGCCCCTGCCATGGCTACGAAAAACAATAGAAAATCGGTATAGACTACACCTTTGAATCCACCCAAGGCACTGAAGACGACGGTAATAAGACCAGCGCCTATTATCGTTTCCAAGGGTTCTAGTCCAAGCATGACCCCTCCTATCTTTATGGCCGCGAGATTTACCGCAGACATGGTAATCACATTGAAAAGAACGCCTAAATAAACGGCACGAAATTTTCTCAAAAAACGAGCGGGCTTTCCCCCGTAACGCAATTCGTAAAACTCCAAATCAGTTTTGACATTAGACTTCCGCCAAAGTTTAGCATAAACAAAAACCGTGAGCATACCCGTAAGAAGAAAACACCACCAACCCCAGTTGCCCGAAACACCTGTTGTTCTGACCAAATCGGTTACCAAATTCGGCGTATCAGTAGAAAAGGTGGTTGCCACCATAGAAAGACCCAATAACCACCAAGGCATTGTTCTTCCGGATAGAAAAAACTCGTTGGAGTCTTTGCCCGATTTTTTAGAAACATAGATTCCAATCCCTAAAACGATTGCGAAAAATACAATGATAAAGCTATAATCGAGCGTACTGAGTTCCATAGGTCGGGTGTTGGTGGATGGCTAAAGATAAAATTTTTTAAGATACATTTGTCCATTGTTCGCTAAACATACCTCTTGCTCGTATCGATAACTTCTGAAATATCATTGACCGCATGGTCCATTGCCTCTACGGCCGCTTTTGTTTTAGGGATTTCGAAAGCGGGAGTAAAGGGAATCGCTATCATCATAGTTACCTTAATGGCGTTGGCATTCGGAGCAAAGGAGTCTACGGGTTTGATCGTACCCTTGTTGGTAGTTGGCGATATCTTTGCCGTCATTTACTACAACCGTCACGCACAATGGAAATATATTCTACGTTTTTTACCCTGGATGATGGGGGGTGTTCTCATTGGAGTACTTATTGGAAAAGATCTCGACGAAGAAACGTTCAAAATAGGAATGGCCATTATAATTCTTGGCAGCGTCATCATGATGTATTGGTGGGACAAAAGAAAATCAAAGGCAGTGCCTACCCATTGGAGCTTTGCCGGATTCATGGGCATCATGGCCGGAATTACCACCATGGTCGGCAATTTGGCAGGAGCCTTTTCAAATATTTTCTTTTTGGCGATGCGCCTTCCTAAGAATGAATTCATAGGCACTGCGGCCTGGCTCTTTTTTATCATAAATATTTTCAAACTCCCTTTTCATATTTGGTCATGGGGTACAATAACTCCTGAAACGCTTCTTATTAATTTGAAACTTGTGCCAGGGATTTTAATCGGTCTGTTCGTGGGAGTTCGTTTGGTCAAAATCATCAAAGAGGATTTTTACAGAAAAATGATATTGGTCTTGACCGCAGTAGGGGCTATCTTGATTCTTTTTAGGTAGTGTTTTCGAACAAAAAAGGACACTTTGAAAAAATTCAAAATGCCCTTCGGGGGAACTAACTTAAAAAATCAATCTACTCTGATCTCCATTATTTTTTTAAACGCTAATGAGACGATTCCAAGACTATTTTTGCAATAAAGAACAACGCAATCAGAACGACCAGAATTGCTACGGATTTTCTCATATTCATAATCTATTTTTTAAAATAGAACATCGGTAGATAAGGGTTAAGTCTATAGTTTATGCATTTCGAAGTTCTCCTAAAACCCGGTCTGCACTTCAGTTTTTATCAAAAAGCCCTGACGAATCAGGGCTTTTTATCCGACCCAACGATTAAAATTCATTTTCACCTTGTTCTATTTAAAGGTGTGCTTTCTTTAATTCCGCAGGCTCCACTGCGATATTGAATTTCAAAAAGCGAATTCAACTGTTAGACCGATGTCGGACAACATACATGGTTAGTGCTGGTATAGCCCTATCTTACTTTTTCTTTTCACTGATCTCAAAACTGGCGGCGAAACGATTTTTGTTTTCTGAATCATGTTTCTTTTTTTTTAATTCTTGCCCAATTGATTTTTTGTGCTCTCCAATGATGCGGCATAGAATCTGTTCCACATCGCCTTTATCAGTTCAGGCCTATAAAAAGTTCTCTTATCATACAAAAAAGCCGGTAAAATGACGTAAAGGGTAATTAGAAAAACGATTAGACTAATACCGAAAAAAATCTTTACTATCAACGTACTATCGACACCACTCATTTTAGCTACATGTCATTTTTAAAGGTTTGGTTATAAGGAATTCAAAGTTCGTTTTTCGTAGCAACCCTTAAAACTAAGAAGTGATGGATAAGTTGAAAGAAAAGATTTTGAACGAAAAATAAAGTGCCGATAAAGTGTACATTTTTATCGATGAAATGCACTTTTATGGGCTTTTTCTTACTTTATAATTTTATCTGTTCGTTAAAAAATATCGATTTGAAAAAGTTTTTAGAAGATGAACGGGTCATGAAGCAAGAACCCATTCTTATTTTAACATGCGAAATATGGTCTTTAGCAGGTCTTCTTTTTCAAAAGGTTTGGTCACTACTTCGTTCATACCGGAATTGCGATATGTTTGCACCTGTTCAGGGAACGCGTTGGCCGTTAGACCGATAACAGGAATGCGTTTTATGTTCTTGAAAGGAAAATCCCTAATAAGGCTTGTGAGATGGTCTCCTGAAACATTGGGCAAATCAATATCCATTAAAACAAGATCGTAAGGGTTGTTGACCAATTCTTTCATAACATCCGCTCCGTCGTTCAGCATCTCAACCTGAAAAAACCCAACATCTATCAACATCTTTAAAATCACCGTCTGAATATGTTCGTCGTCTTCCACCACTAGAAGGCGAAATTTATCACTATTCTTTTGATCCTCTCGGGCACAAACACACTTGCATTATCCATATGCTCTGCGGGAAAGGTTTGTAAAGGAAACCGTAAAAGAAGGTCAAAGTAAAAAACAGAGCCCTCGCCAACCGTTGAATTCAGTCTTATCTTACTTCCCATAAGTTTAAGCAAGCCCTTTACGATCGCCAAACCAAGACCGGACCCATTTGCTTTGTTTTCAGTGTTTAATTGCGTGAAACTTTCAAAAATAGTATCGAAAGATTCTTGTGGAATGCCATTTGCCGTATCGGAAACTTCAAAACGAAGGCTTACCTTGTTCGCCCATTTCTGGTTGAATACTATGGATAGTTTAATATTGCCCTTCGTCGTATACTTAATAGCATTGTCAAGTAAATTGGTCAACACTTGATATATTCGCAACCTGTCTCCTTCTACAAATTCAGGAACCTTCTCATCTAAATGACAATAGAAATCAAGGTTTTTCTTCTTGGCTTTCGTTTTATAGGTAAATTCTAGGAGCTTAAATAACTTCGCTAGACTAAAAAGCTTCTGCTGTAACTCTAGTCTACCTGACCCGATGGAGCTTATATTAAGTATATCTTCAAGCATCAAACTTAAATTTGAATTCGAATGCTTTAGAAAGTCCAACATTTTTCGCTGTTCACCGTTCAGTGAAGTAGTAGCCAATATATCTGAAATAGCCATGATGCCCGTCAAAGGGCTTCTGAGTTCATGGCTGAAATTCTGAATAAAACTATTTTTGAATCGCTCTCTTTCTTCAAGTTCTTGATTCTTGATAACGGTCAACTCGGTCTTTATTATAGACTCGTTACGTGACTGGGCAACACTTTGATAGGAGTCATAATGTTCAGAAAGATCATCGATTATCAGAAGAAATCCTTCGTCTTTCTTTATCATCGTTATATCGGTAATAAGAGATGTTTTTTCAATTCTTAGATGGATGCAAAAGAACTTGAACACTTCGTCAGAACTTTCAAGCAATGAAGATACACTTTCGAAAAAAGGATGTTCTTCTGATAGCTTAGAACCTGCTATTAATGGGAAAAGAGTCTGATCACTTTCGACAATAGTATCATCGTAGTCCACAAAGATGAACTGTACCTTATGGTCTCTATATTGCCGGCGATATTTTTCAAGCATGGTTATGTAAAAGAGTTGCCATTTTATGAAAGAGTTCTTCGACAGATTCGCCGGTCTTGGCACTGGAAAGAAAATCGGAATTGATATTGTTTTCCTTTAAAATGGAATTCAAGTCCGTCAAATCGACCAAATCGACCTTATTACCCACAACGATAAGCGGAACATCGGGTAGTTTCTCAGTAGTTATCTTCAGGTCATCGTTCAAATTCTGAAAGGTCGAAGGGCGCGTAACGTCAAAAACGAATACGGCGCCATGTGTTCCCAATAAATATGAACTTCGGATGGTTTTTATATCGTCCGTTCCCTCCAAATCCCAAAGAATGAGGGAAATATTCTTTCCAACAGAAATTTCGACTACTTTCTTGGTAATATGAACCCCAATCGTAACCTTATAGTTATCAGAAAAGCTATTGCTTACGAATCTTCGGATCAAGGAAGTCTTTCCAACACCAAAATGACCCAGGATGACAATTTTTTTAGATTCTTGCATTGCCGAAACTTTGTGCCAATTCCCGTTCCAACGTATCCCTTCTGACGGGAATGATCTTTTTCTCCGCATTCAAGGTGTCAAAGACAAGGTCTAAATTCATGGCCATATATCGGTGGTAGAAATCAAAAATAATATCCTGTAGTTTGTTTTTCGAGCTCAGGGAATAATTACCCGATATTGCCACGGCAATATAATGGGTCACAAAACTCTGAATATGAATCTGGTACAATTCATATTCGATAAGTTCCAGATTTTGATCTTTCTGCTCAAAAGCATCTTCTACAAAAGATTTAATAGCCGTGAACATGCCCGAGATCATTTCTTCATCGATAGTTTTCGATTTTACGTACCCCGCCTTTAAAATACCCGAATCTTTTTCTATTAAAAAAACCTGTTCGATTTTCGCCGATGACAGTTCGTCCATCATAAGTTGGTCTTCACTCTTGCTCGAAAAGATGGATTTGAATTTGCGTTTCCAACTTTTAAGAAAGCCTAATTGCCCATCTATTTTTTCGGAAAGTAATTTCATTTCCTGCGCCACATACTTTTTGACCATCTTGCCCAAAACTGGATATAAGGCGTCAACAACTTCATCTTTGTGATTCTTTATTTCTTCCTTTAAAGTAGCGGTAATTGTAGGCCCCAAGGTCTGTGGAATACTTTTGGCAAATTCCGCTAGTTGGTGTTCGATGAGCGGATCGACCTTTTTGGAAAGTTGTTTCTTCTTGTTGACCGTACGTTCAAGCATATCGACCCGCTTGGATATTCTTTCTTCGAATTCACGGTCATCAGTGAATAGAATATCCTTTAAGATCTCAATCTTGTCCTTCTCGTTCATCAGGGGAATTTTCAATCGGATTATTTTTTACCAACTTTCTCGCCAAGTTCGACAAGCAATTTCCCCAGCATCTTTTTGTTTACGGCATCTTCTTCAAGATTCTCGATTCTGTTTTCAAGATTCTTTTCTACTTCTGTAATACGGATATTGGTATCCGTTGCAATATTGTCAATGGCGATGTTCAGATCGTTTCTTACCTGTTCGACCAAGTCTTCCAAGACTTTTTTCTTGTCAAGAATATCTTTTTTGAGTACTTCGAACTCAGAATCATAGGCTTCAATGGTCTCGCCAAATATCAAATTCTTTATGGTCTCGATCTTTGAAGTCGTACTCTCGACTTTGCCATTCAATTTAAATACGGTTTGGTCGTTCTTTGACATAACACCTAATTTTAAAAAGGTTGAACTGCACTATTCGTCCGTTTATCTAAGGTTGTGTTTTTAAAAACACACAAATAATCAACATGGCCACTTTCGATACGCGGTCGTTAAAATGCACATTGCTATTTTTACTGCTTGGCCAAAATCCCCGCGTAGAGGGCTAATGTACAACATTTTAGGAACTAAATTCAACAATCAGCGCAATTTTACGGCACTTCGAGATTACTTCCATGGATGTTAAAAAGTACTTTTGATTGTCGTTTTTCCATTTTCCGTGGCTTTGCTCGACAATGAAAAATGGGCGGGCCGTGAATTGCTCATGAAATATCGATGAAGATTTGTCTTAATTTCATAAAAAAACCAGTAGCCACCGATGATAAGGTGATTACTGGGTTACGTTTTACCGTACTTGTTCTGGAATTCTATTACCAGACTGGAATAGGAATGTGTACATCCAACTTTAAGGGTTGAAAATTTAGCTGAAACAACCATGAAATATCAGGTGCGCAACTCGAATCAAAAAATCAAGGTTTCATAGCCCAATTCATTTTCGCATTTGCGACCTTCTTCCCAACAATCCAGGTTTTCAAATGTCGTCTTTGCAATATTGCGCATGGCTTCATCGGTCATAAATGCTTGATGTGGGGTAAGCAACACATTTGAAAATGACAACAACCTTTTCAATTGACCATCTTTGATTCCGTCATCTGAATGATCTTTAAAAAAGATGCCTTTTTCCTTTTCATAGACATCGGTACAGTAGCCTCCAAGATTTTCTTCCTCCAAAACCTTGATCAATTCTTTGGTATGGACGATAGCACCTCGGGAAGTATTTATCAGAATAGCATTTTGCTTCATCAAAGCTAGCTTTTCGGCGTTGATCAAATAGTGGTTTTCGTAAGTAAGTGGTATATGCAAGCTGATAATGTCCGATTTTCGGCAGAGCTCATCCAACGGACAATAGGTCACATCGCACAGTTCTATCAAGTCCATATCAGGTTTTAGGTCGCAGGCCAGAATCTTACATCCGAAGCCATGCATTATCTTGACCATAATGCTACCTATTCTTCCTGTGCCGATTATGCCAACTGTTTTTCCGTGAAGGTTGAAGCCCATTAGGCCTTCCTGCAGAAAATTATAAGTATGTACTTGGGCATCGGCCAAAATGAGTTTCCTGTTAAAGGCCAACAGAAGCGCGGCGGCATGTTCGGCAATGGCATGTGGCGAATAGTCCGGTGTATTCGCCACTTTGAAACCGAACCGTTTGGCGGCCTTGATATGTATGTTATTGTACCCCGCAGAGCGCAGGGTAATATAGCGCACCCCTAACTCCCATAGTTTTTCGAGTACGACCAAAGAAGCATCATCACCGGAAAAAATTGAAATTGCGTTGTACCCGACAACTTGAATAGCGGTATGAGTATCTAGCGCATCTTTGGTATAGGTTACCTTGAATTCTTTTTTGGCCGCACTTTTCAGATAGGGAATTTCATACTCTTTTGCACTATAGACCAGTAACTTCATCTTTTTCTTCTTTGTGAAAAATCAAATCTTGTTCCTCCATCGCCACAACCACTAGTTTCACGTAATCGTTTACTGTTTTCGCAATATTATTGGGATCGGTTATTTCGATATTCCCGCGCCAAATCAATGCCCTTTCCTTTCCCTCACAGATACAGTATAGTGAAGTTTCGGCATGGTAAACAGTGAAGTTTTCATAGTATTCGTCATCGTAATAGATATCTTGATGGCGGAGATAATCATCACGGAACCTATTGTTCTGGTTGTTCCATTTCGCAACACTCTGTCGGAAGCTTTGCCGATTTTCAGAACCGGTTATCTTGGTTAAAAGTATAGCATCAAAGTCCTTGTCGAGAAGGCTACGCTCCACATCGTCCAATTCTTTTTCCGTTCTTTTTGTGTTTGTAAACGCCACATCAAAAAGGTCGATACTGCGCATGGCTTCTATTCCCCTTTGATCAAATTCGGACTTCAGACGACTTTCAAAATCAGTTCGTGCCTCTTCATTCTGTGTCATCCCCACCAGTAGCACCTTGTTGGCATAAAAAATTACGATATCGGGATCTTTCCAGTTGTCGACCAATTCAGCGGAGGAACATCCCATTAAAATTAATATGGATAAAATGAATATTTTTTTCATGATGGTGGTAATTAGTTCAACAATCTTTTTTGCTTTTGCTTCTTCATTACATTGGAAACCAATTTGAAAAGTCTGGACTTCAACTTTCGATACTCGGCCAAATACTTTTTGATTTCCGAGGTGAGTTCCCAATGGGTCTCGGTGTAGGCTTTTTCCATTTTTAATTCATCGACGTCGTTGACCATAATTTCCAAAAGGTTTTCGTGCGATTGTACCTTCTTCATCAGTACGACCACTTCTCTTTCAGCCTTTAGAATGGCAACTATAATTTTTTTGCTTTCATCGAATACTTCGCTATCTACCAATTGTAGCGTGTACGATTTTACCAAATCGTTCAGGAACAACTGTTCGTCTCTTGCGAACTTGAGTTCTGACATCCATTGTATGCTAGCCGCATGCATCTCTTCGGCACTGAGCCATTCTATGTAGCTATGTTTATTTCTCTGGGTCTTCATGACATTTTTGTTTAATGATATTCAAAAACGGTAAAGATTCCCCCGAAAATCTTGCCGTTTTTACAAGATTAAACGACCTCGATTTTCCTTTTTGCCTTTCGCTTTGCCCCTTCTTTTTTCATTAGTTGCAACTTGAGGATGCCGTTCTTGTAGGTAGCCTTCACGTCTTTGGAATCATCGACTGTTTTTGGTAACTGAAGTGATTGCCTGAACGAACGATAATTGAACTCTTTTCGGGTGTAGTCATCGTCTTTTTCCTCTTCCTCCTTACTCTTTTTTGCGGATACTTCAAGTACATCATCTTTCATGGTGATTTCGAAATCTTTTTTCTCAAAGCCGGGAGAGGCCAACTCGATTTCAAAGTCGTTTTCGTGCTCTTTAACGTTCATAGCAGGAGTCGATTCTTCAAGATTGAAGAAGTCTTCATCGAAGATAGCATCGCGGTCGAATAAATCAACCAGATTGTTACTCCAAGGAAATCCGCTCTTGTTGAATTTAATAAGTGACATAGCGTTCGATTTTAAGGGTTAAACAATTTATATTGGACTAAAATTAGGGTGCAAGGAATGAAATTGAAATGATTTTGGTCAGGTTCGCTTCGGTCACACTCCACGATTAAAATCAAAGTTCAAAAGTCTCGTTTTCGTTTTTTCAGAATACCACCGGCATAATTGAATATTTCTGACTTCAAGTACTGAAAATCTTCCATAACGAACACCACTTCAGCTTCTAGAGCATCGTGTTTCTGATAAAATCGTAAGTCACAAGTATCGTCGGTGCATTCCAACATTCCTCCTAAATCATTTTCATGGTTTGAAATCTTTTCTAAAACTCTGACCTTGTTCGCCTTGACCTTTTTCAATCGACTTAGATAATCTTGTAGCCGCTCAAAAAGATTGGGGGTATTGGGCTCGAAAACATAAGAGTTGAGCAACCGTTCGATAAATGAAAACTCGTCATCTAAAAAGCGAAATTTCGATTTCCAGTTTCGGCAATCGGCATGCAGGTCTTCTACTTTTTTGGTTTGCTCCGTTTTTGTATGTGTAGTATTTGGGTTCATGATAACGGGTGTTTCCCATAAAACTACTGTGAGCTATTTGGTATAGCAATGATATTCGTCAGTCCATTAAGAAATGGGCAATTCTAATATTTCATGCAAACGTGGAATATGTGACTGCCAAGCGAAGGTGTCCTTTATTTTGACACGGAATGCATCCAAAGCCGTTGGTTCACCATGGATCAAAAATACCCTTTCTGGAATGTTCTTAATACCGCTCAACCAATCCAACAATTCGAATTGATCGGCGTGAGCCGAAAGACCTTCCAGGTGTTCGACTTTTGCCCTTACCGGATAGTATTTGCCAAAGAATTTCAGCTCATGGGCACCTTCCAACAATTGTCTTCCCCGGGTACCCTCGGCCATATAGCCGACCAATAAGACCGTCGTGGTAGAGATGTCTATCAACTGTTGCAAATAGGTCAATACACGCCCCCCTGTGACCATTCCGCTTCCGGCAATAACGACTTTTGACCTTGTGTCATCTATAGTTTTCCAAGTGTCTTTATAGGAAGTAATGATATTAAAATGGTTGCACATGGCACGACATTCGTCCAACGGCAGTTTGTGCCAAGCAGGATGGTTCTCGAAAACGGAGAGCACACTGTTCCCCATAGGACTATCAATAAAAAGGGGAATATTGGGAATACGGTTCTTTTTATATAATTTCCATAAGAGATACATCAATGATTGCAGACGCTCCACGGCAAAGGAGGGAATAATCAGGTTTCCCCTTTCGTTTATTGTTCTCTTTATCAGAGAAACCAAGATTTCTTCCACATCTTCTTCAGGATGTAATTTATTGCCATAGGTGCTTTCCAAAAAAAGATAGTCGGCCCATTTCGGGCGTTCGGGCGGAGATAATAATAAATCATCGGTTCTGCCGACATCTCCTGAAAAAACGAACACTTTACCAAAGATTTCCAGTTCAATGAAAGTCGCACCGATGATATGTCCATTGTATCGAAATCGAAATTTGATATTTTCAGAAATCATATTCCAGACATCTCTTTCTTCGGTAACGAATAAATCAATGGCTCGCTCAGCCTCCTCGACCGTATAAAATGGCAACGCAGGTCGATGTTTGCTATAGCCTTCTTTATTGGCGCGCTCAGCCTCTTCTTCATGAATTTTGGCGCTATCCCTTAAAATAATCGAGGTTATTGATAAAGTGGGGGCCGTACCGATAATTTTTCCAACAAAACCTTCTTTGACCAATCTGGGCAAATATCCTGTATGATCCAAATGGCCGTGGGTCAAAAGCACCACATCTATTTTGGAAGCATCAATCGGAAGGGTTTCCAGTTCAGCTCCCGAAGTTCTTTCAGCCCTTGGAACATACCGCAATCGACCATAATGTTCTGTTCGGGAGTTTCGAGGTAGAACTTGGAACCGGTTACCGTACCGGATGCTCCTAGAAAATGGATTTTTACTTTGTTCATAGTACCTACATCAGTTATTGCACAATTGCCCGACCTCTTGCAATATCCTTTCTTTCCGGGAATCGGAAATTCCCAAATGATCAAGAAAAAAATTGTCTTTTATCAACTGTCTGCACAACACAACATCCCTACTCAATAAAAACTGTTTTTCACGATTCGTCAATAATTGTGAAACGGTAATTGGGTATAGCCCCAAACGATCGATACGGTCTTTGAGTCCGTCGTTCTTAGGATAGTCCCAACTCAACAGATTGAGGCCCACACATTTGCCATAGGTTAGGGCATCGGCCGTAAAGCGTGTATTCGTTACTACACCGCCCCTATCGAGTATTTTGGTTTTGTCATTCTTTTTGTCCCATTGTTGCTTTACATCCCGATAGCGGGAATTAATATAGAGCGGCACTTTTACGTTGCAATTTCGCCCTTCCTCACCATGGAACTTGCATTCGATGATACTGACGCTTCCGTTCTTTTCGGCAAAGACATCGATTTCGTGGGTTACGCAAATACCAGGAAGCATCTTGCCCGTTTCAGTTTTATATCCTGAAAAATCCAAAATAGCGGCCACGAATTTCTCGAATGGGAATCCGGTCGGGCCCAATTCGTAAATGGCCTTTTTCAATTTATATTTTGAGGCAAAAACGGACCTTTTTTGTTTTAACAAAGCAAAAGCCCGATTATAGATTTCCTTGGTGGAAATACCCTGATAAAGTTCATCGCGCACTTTATCAACGATATGCTTTACCAAAGTATCATCGGCACCACTTCGCTGTAAAGACCTACGAAGTTTTTCGATAGAGAAACGTACTTTTTCTCCCGATGATTTTACAATTTCCAGATCGATTTCTTTGGTGGTTTTATTTCTTGAGGTTGACATCCAGTTCCGGTATTTGTAAAAGTTGAAGGGTGGCCGAGGCCAATTTTACCTTCCCATTAGTTTGAGAAATCGACTGTTCTATGGTTTCGAACAATTCATGTTTTGTCATCCGTCTACGCTTATAATCGGTAATATATCGCAGGTTCAGCTCGACCCAGTTATCGGTCAACCGAACCGCAACGGTGGGATCTATTTTCGCATCTTCGATATAGTAACGTTCGACCATTGCTGACCATTTCGTTTTCGAACCCTTGACATAATCGGAGAGTTGTGCATTCGCAGTTTCCAACACTATTTTTTTTGCCAATTCAACGTCAGACCCATAGGTAATAAAAACATTAAGTTCATCCCAAACAAAAGGGAAGTCCATGGAGTAATTTTTAATGGGTCCCTTGAATACAAAGGCATTGCTGATCTTGACAATCCGGCCCGAATAATTATCGCTACTTACCCATTCACCCATTTCCATAATGGTGGTATAGACACTGTCAATATCGATGACATCACCCTTAATACCATTGATTTCGATACGGTCTCCCGGTTTGTAGACCCGAACGAAAAAAATGTAGAACGAGCCAGCGATGCTCAATATCAATTCTTGCAGCGTGAACGTGATGCCAGCGGTAAAAAGGCCAATGATAATAGTATAATCCTTAACACTTTCCAGCGTAAAAGAAATGAGCAACAACAGCACAATAAGCACATAACCAATGATTTCGACACCTTTTTGCGCCTTGTAGCGAACTGTCACATCGTCGATTCGACGTTTTAAAAGTTTGCGAAGAAAACTTATGGAAATCACTATGACGAAAAGCCACAAGAGCAAACGTATTATTTTGACCGCCATAGGTTGGCTCAGAAAATCGATTATCTCTTGCACCTTAGGTAGCGGTTTTATAGAAATCCCGAACCAAGGCCTTGACCTGATTCTCGGTCATGCTGTCTGCCTTTGCTACGGTCATTATTTTTGCAGCTAATGACTTATGGTGTTCTTGTAATTCTTTTCTGAACTTTTCAGCTGTTTCTGCAGGGCCAAAGAGAACAAGGACATCGGCACCCTCTATGACATTGACCAACTTCTTAAAATAAGCTTTCAATTGTTGCTTTTCACGCTCAAGATACTTACTGTCTTGCACGACATCTTGAGGGCCACCCTTAAACCTCGTTCCCGAACCACCTTTTGGATGATAGAATTCCATCTCTGAATGAACGGTATACAGCTTCTCCCTTTCGTCACCTAGTATGACGACTTGGGCTTTTTCCTTATCCATCCATATTCCAATTCTTTTCATAACAATGGTTTTAGGAAACATCATGTAGGGTCAGCACGGGAATTTTCGAGTAATAGCCCATTTCTTTGACCAATGGTTTGGACAATAGACTTCCGAAGAAACTATGCTTTCTATTTACGAAGGCAATCATATCACTCTCTCGACTATCGATAAAAGCACTTATGCCCGATTTTACTTTAAGGTCGGTCAAGGTATGGTAGCTATGATCAGTGCCTTCAAGAATCGACTCCAACAATTCTTTGTTGCTCAATTGATTTCCCCTCAATTCAGATTCTTTGACAATGTGAAGGACCCTTATAAAGGCCTTATGGTATTTAGCAATCTCTAATAGGTAGTTGAGTTCTTTTCGTTTGAAGGCGGTCTTGTAATCGGTCGGAAAGACAATTTCTTTTGGCTTCTCGAAACGCGCATTTTCAGGTATGGCAAGTACAGGACATTCGGTTACCTTCTCCATGACATCTACCGTATTCGTTCCAAAAATCACACTTTCGGCACCCGTGGCTCCCTTAGTGCCCATGACGACGATATCGATGTCTTTCTTCGCGATGATATCCTTAATGGCAAATAGCAAGGAGTTATAGGTCGAAATCGTATGGTACGTATGTTTGGTATTATCGTGATGTAGTGCCAATACATCCATCAGTTTGACGAATGTATCCTCAGAAGCTTTTTTTGCCGCTTCGTACGCCCTTTCACCAGGTTCGGGAACCATCATATTGTCAATGGAATATCCGTTTACGGTAAACGCGTTCAAAAAATAGAAATCGCAGGTTTGATCTTTATAAAGATCTAATGCATAACGAATCGCATTCAATGCATTTTTCGAGAAATCAGTTGGTAATAAAACTCTCTTGTCCATAACAAATAATTTTAGGGTTATCCTATAAAATTAAATGCTCGCCTCAAGAAATACTATGACAACGGTCAGTCGAATGAGGGAATTATTAAAAAAGGTATATCAAGATCAAAGGCGACCCTTTTAATGACAGGCTCTCGTGTTATACGTTCCAAAAAACTATGTTCGTAATTGACCATAGCCAGCATTTTTATGTCCAGCTCGTTTAAAAAGGTGTGGATGGAATTTGCCTTGTTTTTAAAGAGTGGCATCCAGTGCATAGTGTATTCAAAGGGCAAAAGGTACTTTAGAAGAATGCTTCTGTTCATTTCTTGATCCCTGTCCAATACTTCTTCTTCATTAATGTGCATCAAACAAATCTTGGATTTGTATTGTTTGGCCATGAGTAATAATGGTTGAAGCAATCCCGCATCATACGGGCGTTGATAATCGGTCACAAATGCAATTTCTTTTGGCGGCTTAAAATCTACCTCTTTAGGAATGGTCAAAACCGGACATTGTTCAATCGCACCGATAACATCCAAGGCATTGCTTCCCATAAAAATGGCCTCGATTTCTGAACGACCACTGTTGCCTATGACCACCAAATCTATTTTTTCCGTATTTACAACATTCGAAACGGCCGCTATAAGTTCACCGTGTTCGGAGATTGTTTTGAAAGTATGCTTCGGATCCGCTTCATCGAGCTTGATGCGATGAAGTACACGTTGCAATCCCTCATTTGATTCATCCTTCAATTGGGCAATCAGTGTTTTGCCTACGCTTTTGCTTCGTAATGGCGTGTATTCATTATAGGTGTTGAGCACGTGAAAAGTACATGCTTTGCCTTTGACCAATCGTGTGGCATGGAACAGGGCATTGTAAGCATTGTTCGAGAAATCGGTCGGAACCAGTATATTCTCCATTTTTCTATTTTTTGATTTGACAAGAGATTACCATAAATGGAATTTTCACGTGAAACCCAATTTTCTTGATGATAGGTTCGATGAACAATCGTTCGAAAAAGTTATGCTTGTTCTGGATCATGACCAAAAGATTCATGCGTTTTTTCATCTGAAAATTGTTAATGGCATCGATAACACTTTGACTTGGCAGGTCATGAAACAGATGGGCGGCCTTTGAAAGCAAGCTATCCAATTTTTGTTTGTTCTTCAATTGATTTGCAGTTAGATCGTAACCGGAAGAAGCATGAATTACCTCAATGCTGGCGATATGCTCGTAGGCAATGTCAAGAAGATTTTCCAATTGTTCTTCTTGGTAATCGATTTCATAATCCGTTGGAAACAAAATCTCCTTGGGGGTTTCATATTCAAATCTGGAAGGCACTGCAATCACCGGGCAAATGGCTTTTTTTATCATATGCACCGTATGTGTGCCAAACAGAATTTCTTTGGCCCCTGTGGCGCCCTGGGTGCCCATAATGACCAAATCGGCCTTTTCATTTGCTATGGTTTCCAAAACCTCATCTACCAAAATATTGAAAGCGGAATGGACCATAAAAGTGTGTTTGGGATTGTTGAAATCCTGTTCGACCTTTGCTTTTACCTCTTCTAGTTGCGTCATGGAACTTTCGTGATAAATATCGCCAAGACCTATTTGTCCAGGACTGTGCAGCACATATTCCGACTGATAAATGGCCGGGGTATAGGTATGTAAGAGATAAAAAGTACATTCCTGATTCTTGAAAAGTTGTACCGCATAGCGGATGGCGTTATAGGCATTGTCGGAAAAATCGGTGGGTAATATGATTCGTTTCATTTTATTCGTCTTTAAGTTTCATTTTATTCAAAGTTCAAGGGCGTCCTACTTTGTACCATGCAACTTTTTTCATCTCGTCAAGTTCTGCATGACCAAAAAGGGAATCTTCACATGTAATCCCAATTCATCTATCGTGGATCTGTACAGCATATCCTCGATATACGAGTGCCGGGAGTTGACAATGACCAGCATATCGATTTTTTTATGCACAATGTATTTCGATATGGCGATGGTCTTCTCCTTTTCGGGCGAGGTCTCGAAGACCAATTTTGGTTTTTGCAAACAGCCTTTCAAGAACTCTTGATTGTCTTCTTGGCGCAACGAGAGTTTTTTTATCGGGTCGATATACAGCATGTGGATGGTCGATCGAAAAGAACCCGTCATATCGCATAATAGTTTGAGTTCCCTCCTTTTGTACGGCACTAGATAATTGGTGGGAAAAAGAATCTCTTTCGGTGGATGGTAGACATAGCCCTCAGGAATTGCCAGCACAGGGCAATCTACATATTTCAATACCTGAAGCGTGTTGCTGCCAAAAGTGAGCTTTCGGTCATTGGTTTCGCCACGGGTGCCCATGACCACGATATCCATATTCTCGTCTCCGACCCAATCGTTGGCGGCATCGATCAAGGTTGCGAAGACCGAAACGAACCTATATTTATGGTGCGGGTTGGGCGAGTATTCCTTAAGCTGGGTTTTGATATGTTTTAGTTTTTCTTCGGATTGTTGAAAAACGGAATCCTTGAGTTCGTTCAGTTCCGAGCGTTCCTCCAGCGCATCTTGTCGGTATACCTCGTCGGCATAGGCGTGCAGGATAAAGAATTCGCTTTTCTCGTACTTGAAAATCTGACAGGCATATTTTAGCGCGTTGAACGCGTTATCCGAAAAATCAGTGGGCACCAATACTTTTCTCATGGTCATCAGTTTGTATCAAAATTAAATGGGATAATGACCAAAAACCATGATATTCGTCAGGTCGCGAATCCAGGATTACGCTGATTGATCGCTAGTTCAATAGTTATTTCTTTTTTACATTTATTGATCAATTTATAGGCCCAATCATAGTGGCTAGAGGTCGCGGAAATCAGATAGGTCGCAAGGGAGGTAGAGCCTGTCCATTTATATTTTTTCTTCTCGAAGAGCTCTCCTTCAGTATGGTTTCGAATTACTTTTTGAACGGATGCAAAAGATTCACCTAGTATTTTTCGCGCATCCTCCAAGGGAACGTCTTTATATTTTTTTGGATTTCGCGATTGAAATCGGGCAAGGTTTTCCAAGTATAGCCTTTGGCGGGCATATCAGGTTTGTTTCCACCCATTCCTATAGTGTACCATTCGAGCATTAACAGATGCCAATGATGTAAATGGGCGAATACATCTTTGATATTTCGGTTCAAATATCCTTCCGGAAATTCTTTGTTCAATTCTTTCGTTGCAAAAGAATCGACCAAATCGTTGAGTTTATCAAAACTCTTTTGGCTCAGTTCTAAAAGCTTGTCTTTGGTCTTTGGTCTGGGCATTGCGTGAAAAGTATATACGCTTCAAGGTTTAAAGGTTCTGGTTCTCTTGCTTTTGAAATTTGGACTTATTCATGCAAAACCAAAAACGGTACTTCGGCATGGTAACTTATTTCCTCTACGGCGGGCCTAAATAATATTCTTTGGAAGAAATTGAGGTTCTTGGCAACCATGGCGATCATATCGATATCCCTACTTTCGGTAAAACATTGTACTGCAGTTTCCAGTTTAGTGCCCGTCAGGGAATGGAAACTGTGTTCGACATCCACCAAATAATCATCTAGAAAATCTTTATTCTTTTCTTGTTCCTCGGTCAACCGCTCCCCTTTTTTTGAAATATGCAGAATACGTATTATCGAATCGTGCATAACGGCCATACGTATCAAGGTATCCAATACCTTTTGCGTCATAGCCGATATGATAGTCCGTGGCAAAGGCAATCTCGCGTGGCTTCTCGTACACCGTATCTTCTGGAACGGCCAACAAGGGTTGTTTTATTTTTGTAATCACATCGCCGGTGTTGCTTCCAACAGTCGCTTTTTTGAGTCCGGTGGCTCCTTTGGTTCCCATGACGATCAGGTCGATCTTTTTGTTTTCTGATTCCCTTTTGATAGCATCTACAAAATAATCATGCAGGGCGAGGGTAACAAAGGTGTGCTTTGGATTCAGTGGCAGTTTTTCAACCTCCGCCATCGATCTTGCAACTCTTTTTTACTCTGTTTGAGTACATAGTCCCCAAAATTCCGTGAGGCCGAGCGTACGGCCGTTCCCGCACCCGAATAAGGCGGAATCGGGTCAATATGCAACAAATGAAAGGTACATTTGGTTTTCTTGAACAGTTCAAGGGTGTACTTCAAAGCATTGAAGGCATTTTCCGAAAAATCGGTCGGGACGAGAATATTTTGCATTTTAATCTGGTTTTAGCTTTACTGAAGTTAAAAGTAGAAAGCAAAACGGGGATGGCAAATGATATTGGTCAGGTTTGGGGTCTTGTCTGATTATACGGGTCGAGAATAAAATGGCATTTGAAAGCCTACCCTCAGTGATAAAGGAAATCTGGGATAATTTTGGCCGGAATAAAAAAGTGGTTTCTTAAACGACTCCCCCCTTTTTCAAGGAGGGGTGGATTCCCGCCATTTCCGGCGGGAAGACGGGGTGGTTGCATGAGGTTTGGCAATTTTTTCTATTCTAAGCTCGAAGCCTTCCCTGCGTGTCGGCCTTTACCACCCCTTTCTCCGCCAAAGGCGGATTCATTCCCCTCCTTGAAAAAGGAGGGGAGCCAAAAAAAGACAAAATCAATATACCCTACTCAAACGCTCAATATCCAAAATCTGGATGTTTCGATCCTCTATTTTGATCAGGCCTTCTTTTTAAAATTTGATAAGGTGCGGATTAGGGTCTCCGTGGCCATTCCCGCCACGCTGGCAAGGTCGCTGCGCAAAATATGAAGTCTCCCCTGGTGGTCCTTTGGTAATTTTTCAGCGAACTTCAATATGGTTCGAGCCGTCTTTTTACGGACAGAACCATAGGCCATTTCTAGCAATTGCTCTTTGGTATCGGAAAGGTTTTCGGTCAACATTTGCATGAGCTCCATCGTCAATTGATGGTTTTCTCGAAGTATATTCTTGAGTTCGTCCCTTGCTATGGAAACAGCTGTCACATCTTCCATGGCCGTGGCGGATTCTTGATATAGCAGGTTTTTGGTAAAACAAGTGAAACCGAAAAAATCATCCGGCCTATGAATGCCTGTTATCAGTTCTTTGCCCAATTCATCGAGTTTGTGGGTCTTGACGACTCCTTTTGAAATAAGAAAGATCAAGCTTGAATTACCACTCTCGTTATATACGGTCTCCCCCGTTTTAAATTGGTATTCCTTTCCGTTATCGTCGATAAAATTCTTTAGTTCATGAATGGTTCGTATACCATAACCCGAAGGTGCATCCTCTTGATTTTGTTTTACCACTGCCTCATTCAAAATCGAGATGCGTGCCAAGCGGCTTTCTATGGCGCCGATAAGTTCAGATTCTTCAAAGGGTTTTGTGAGGTAATCGTCGGCACCTAGCTCCATGCCTTTTCGTATATCTTTTTGCTCCGTTTTTGCGGATAAAAAGATAAAGGAATCTGTCGCGTCGCTTTGTCTTGCGACATGTTTTCCAACACACCATACCCGTCTAGTTCGGGCATCATAATATCGCAAATAATCAAGTCAGGGAGGTGTTCCTTAGCTATTTTGATACCCAATTTTCCGTTCGGTGCGGTCAAAGGCTCGTACCCCGCCAAATGTAGAAGCTCGGCCGTGTTCTCTCTTAGCACGGTGTCGTCTTCGATGATGAGTAGTTTTCTCATAGAGGTGTTCTTTATTTTTTGGGGATGTTATAAAATAAAAATTCTATTTGATATCTTTTTCATTTTACCATTTATAATCTTTTTTAAACAACCCATAGTTTTTTTCGACTGCAAACTGTGCCTTAAGATTACCTACTTAAAAAATCACTTTTCAAGAGGAAACTCGACCGTAAAAGTGCTTCCCTTGTTTTCTTCGCTAATAAAAGAGAGGCTTCCCCCAAGTTTTCCAAATGGCCTTTTACGATATTGAGACCAATGCCGGTACCTTGGGTCAACAATACATTTTCCGCCCTGTAATACCGTTCAAAAATATGCTTTTGGTCTTTTTTTGGAATGCCTATTCCTTGATCGACTACTTGAAAAACGACCTTGTCTTTTAGCAATTTTACCACTAGGTCAATCTCGGTATCCTCGGAAGAATACTTTATCGCATTGTACAAAAGATTGGTCAGGGCAATGGTCACGATTTTTTCATCTTGGCATAAGGTAACATCATCGATATTCGAAGGATAGTTTATTTTTTGTCCGATCTTTAGCATCATATTGGCATTATAAACCACCTCGTTCACGACCTTGCTCAACGAAAAATCAGCCAGCGTGTAGAGTTCTTTTCCTTTCTCCAGTTTTTCAATAGAAAGAAAGTCGTTCAATATGGCGTTCAGGTGCCGGACTTCCCCAATGATGGTCTTCAAATGCTTGTCACGTTTTTCTTGCTGTTCGGCTTCGGCGTATTTACCCACCAAGGTCGCGGAAGTCAAAATTCCACTTAACGGGGTCTTGAATTCGTGCGATACCAACGAAAGGAATTTGGTCTTCAATTCGTTCAACTCCCGTTCTTTTTGAAGGGCTGATTTTATTCGTTCCTCCGCCTTTTTTCTTCGCTTGATTTCGCGTTTCAGTTCCGCAACCGTATCCCGCAATTCGCCTGTCCGTTCCTTTATTTTTCTGTCCAGATCGGCATTCAACTCATAGATTTCCTTTTCTTTCTGCTTTGATTCGGTCAAATCAAGAATCAGAGCCAATACATACGTATTGCCATATAACGAAAACGGATTGAGACCTACCTCAATAGGTATTTCCTCGCCGTTTTTGCTCAAACCCAAAAGATTCCTGCCCCTCGCCTTTCTATGTTGCTTTTCTTGTTTATAATAATCTTGAACATGTTTTTTATGTGATTTACGCAAAGATTTAGGTATAAGGCTGTTCAAAGACATGCCCACTAATTCATCTTCATCGTAACCAAGCATAGCGTTGGCCCTGTTGTTCGCGGCAACGATCATCTGCTCTTGATTCACTACCACGATACCCTCCGAAACCGCTTCTGAAAGCAATTTGAAAATGTTACTATTTTTTTCGAAAACACGCATGTCTTAAAGGTAGTTTTTTAACTTTTGCCAAGTCCATCAATTTTACTAAATCATTTGGTTTTAACACATCTTTCGCGATACTGAGAATCAAAAAAATAGTACTATTGTGAAACCCCTACCGAATAGAACAAGATAATACTATCTATACGCAAGAAGTATGACAACCGTCATTTTTCGCTTTTGCGGCAACGGTTACTTTTACATTTGGACTAAAACAGGCTTGATTGAACCCATATAATCAGCAGCAGTTATAAAAAGGATGGAATACATAGATTACTACAAGTTATTAGGAGTCTCAAAAAACGCCACTGAAAAGGAAATTAAATCTGCCTACCGGAAACTCGCCCGAAAATACCACCCCGATGTCAACCCGAATGATAAAACGGCCGAGCAGAAGTTCAAGGAAATCAACGAGGCCAACGAGGTTTTGAGTGACCCGGAAAAACGAAAGAAATACGATCAGTACGGCGATCAATATGGGAAGGATTGGCAACATGCCGAGGAATTCGAAAAGGCACGAAAAGCCCAAGGATCACGAAGAAGATCACAGCAATATGCGGGAGGTTTCGAAGGACAAGATTTCGGGGGAGGCGATTTTTCGGATTTCTTCGATGCCATGTTCGGTGGGGGCGGATTTTCAAGTGGCGGTGGCCGACAAGTAAAATTCCGGGGGCAGGATTTTAACGCCGAACTGCGCCTACAACTTCGCGATGCCTACAAGACCCAAAAACAGACCTTGACCGTAAACGGGAAGAATATCCGCATTACCATTCCCGCGGGTATCGAAAACGGACAGACAATAAAAATTGCCGGTCATGGTGGCCCTGGAAGAAACGGAGGGCCCAAGGGCGATCTTTATATTACGTTTTCCATAGAAAACAAGACCGACTTTAAACGTGATAAAAACAACCTCTACAAAAATGTAGATCTTGATCTTTATACCGCTGTGCTCGGTGGTGAGCTTACCGTTACTACTTTTGACGGAAAGGCCAAACTCAAAGTAAAGCCAGAGACCCAAAATGGCACTACGGTAAAACTGAAGGGCAAAGGTTTTCCAATATATAAAAAGGAAGGACAGTACGGAGACCTGTTCATTACCTATACCGTTAAGACCCCGACCAAATTATCAGCGCAAGAAAAGGAACTTTTTAAACAATTGGTTTCGCTCAAAAAATAAAATGACATGAACCTCGAAGACTTGATTACCATAACCGATTTTTGTAAAAGTTACCAAATTTCTAAGGCCATGATCGTGGAGTTCAAGGAATTTGGCCTCGTCAATATCATAGAGAATAAGAACACGCTTTACATGCCCTTGACCGAACTGCCAAAGGCAGAAAAGATACTGCGTCTGCATTCAGAACTTGATATCAATCTCGAAGGTATCGAAGTTATTACCCAACTGCTGAACCGAATGGAAGAAATGCAAAAAGAAATGACCCGATTACAGAATCGGCTGCGATTGTACGAATAATTTTGAATCGGGATAAACGGAATTACTGTACTATTTTCTTCCGTTCCTTATTTAAAAGGAACACCAAAAGACCCAGAAAAACAATGTTCTTCATGATATACTGGCCTAAAAGCGTAAGTCCGAAAGGAGCTTTGGTAAACGTAAGTTCCGGGAAAAAGAAAAAAGGTGTGAAGGTCAGTACCATATGTACTAATGCCAAGAGATAGGCAAACCGGTTTAGGAATCCTCCGATAAGTAATATACCCAAGGCCGTTTCCCAAATGGCCAACAGAAGCAACGACAATTGCGGTTGTATAACTCCGAAGGTCAGTTCATGAATGGTATCCATGGCGATGGTCTCGGCGGGACTCACACCGGGGAAAAATTTTAGCATTCCGAACCAGAGATAAATAACGCCGATACACACCGACAGCATGTTATTTTTCTCGATGCGTTGGGTCAAAAAGAGGCTTATCGTCTTCATATGTGGTTTGTGGTTGATTTGGGCTAAACTAGGCAACCCAATGTGCTAAAAAGATGATAAATGTCATGTTTAAGGCCAATCATTATATGCCAACTTTTGGAAGTGAACTCATTGTGAAATCAATTATCATCCATGATAAATATCATTTTTGAACACCGCCGTACAACCTAAATTTACTCTTATATTTTTCAAATTAAATTCAAATACAATGAGCGATCTAAGAGCAAGGCCCAAGGCCAATTTTATACAAGAAACCGATTGGCAAGAACTGTACATCTTGACCAAGCATTGGAAATCAGATTTACTATTTTATAAGGATGATCTTAAATTTTTGCATCATCTTATTGATAAATATTTTATCTGGATTACAAAAAAGAATAATTTAAAAGATGTTCAAAAAGTGGGAACAAGCATCTTGGCCGATACCAAAGAATGCCAACTGCTTTTGGAAAAAATAGATAAGCACCTTTCACATTTGGCAAACCTAATCGACGAACCCTTTAAAAATAATGCAGGTCAATTTCGCGATGAACACCAAGAATTGGAAGATGAAATCGCCCTGTTTACCAAGGCCGTTCGCAAAAACCGCAAACAATTGTTCACGGTTACCGAACACGTGCTTGACGATGAGCAGTTGGCACATTTGATGGAACGATAAAAAAGAACGGTTTAGAAGCTTTCGGTTAAACTATTTTCTCGCAACGATCATTCGATACCGCGTGGTTGACTCGTGACCGGTTTCTTTATCTTCCCACGTGTAATTGAACTTTATGTTGGTCAACCGTTCTAGTTTATTTTCAAAGTCGATCGCTTCATTTAGAATTTTGACTTTGTTTCCGGTATCTTGAATACAAGGTATGATCAGGCAACCAGGTTTCACAGTTTTAATTGTGCTTTTAATGAGTCCAGTTTCTTTCTCCTTGTCCTTTTTTTGAAAATGAAACATACTGTCGAACAATACAAAATCAAAGTCCTGATACTTGCTGAATTTGTGGATATCCGAAACCTTTCCTTTTAAATTCAATCCTTCTTTCTCGGCGACTTGCAACATTTGTTCGATTCCGACTTTGGAGTTATCTATTCCCATAACTTCGTATCCGAGCCTCGCAATCGGGATGGCATCTCGCCCCTGTCCGCAACCCATGTCCAATACTTTTCCTCTGGTCGGATAGTTGGCGAAAAAATCGATAAGCTCAGGATAGGGCTCGCCAAATAAATTTTCGGTCTTGTAATGGATATCGTAGCTCATAATTGAAAAAATACTATTGTTTTTAGCCCGCTCAAACCTGAATCGCTCTCCACCCCAAAGCTGCCGCTCCCAAAACCGAATGATTACTGGGTCTATCGACCATCAAAATCTTTACTTTACCCTTATAGGCGTGAAAAAGATTCCGCTGCATAGCGGCCTTAACTGGATTTAAAAGGATGTCGCCCGCTTTGCTGAGCCCTCCTAAAAGAATAAAGGCCTCGGGATCTAAATGTGCCGCAGTATCGGCCATTTGGGTTCCGAGAAATTCGGCGGTTTCTTCAAATGCCTTTAGGGCTATGGCATCACCTTTTATGGCGGCATCGGAAATAATTTCCCCCGTCATATCCTCAAAACTGATAGTTCTTAATTCTGAATCTGCGTTCATATCCGCAAGAAGTTCAAAGATGGTCCGCCGCATGCCCGTTACCGAAACATAAGTTTCGAGACAACCTTTTAGGCCACAGTTGCATTGCCTACCATTTGGCACGACATTGACGTGCCCTATTTCACCTGCCATTCCATTTTGGCCGATGAGCAGTTCACCATTGGAAATAATACCACTGCCCAAACCTGTGCCCAGAGTCAAGACCACAAAATGCTCCATTCCCTTCCCCATTCCGAACTGCAATTCTCCCACGGCGGAGGCATTGGCATCGTTCGTCAGGGAAACAGGAAGGTCCAAAATTTTCTTGATCGAAGCCACCAAAGGCACATCATCGCCCCATCGAAAATTGACTGCGTGTTCCATGTTGCCCGAATATCCATTTGCATTGGGTGCGCCCACTCCAATGGCCAAAATTTTCTGGTCGGTATGAACTGTTGCTTTTAGGGCATTGATTTCCGATTCTAATTGTTTTTTAAAATCATCGAACGGTTTTTTTGCCTCCGTGGGAAATTTTCTTACCGACAAAATTTCTCCCTTTCGGGATACCAATCCTAGTTTGGTATAGGTTCCGCCTATATCTAGGCCAAGTACAAATTCTTTTTCCATGCGAATCGAATGTAGTACAAAAGAAATCCATATAAAAATTACAGCGCATGACCAAAGTCATTTTAAAAGATGGCCCTTCGATATAGCTTTAGGGTCTAACCCAAAATCTACAACACTATGAGAGCAACTGCACAACTACAAGATCTTTCTTCCGATTCATGCAAGCATGTTATCGTTCGAAATTTAAGTCGGATTCTGGACATCCGTATCTTGGATATCGATGTCGAAAACAGGACGGTATCCTTTGTTTACGACAGCGTTTTGGCCCTTGAAAAGGCCAAGCGCGAACTTTGGCGCATCGGTTTTCCTGTCCTTCATTGCTTATGTCAAGAGCCGAACCTGGGCAGACATCGAAATATGTCGGACACATCATCGGTCTTAGCAAATTAAAAACATTGGTTTTATGGAATATTCCGAAAAAATAGGCAACGAACTCTATCAAAACTTAGGGAAACTTTTCTATTCAGTAGCTATGGCCGACGAGAGTGTTCACACTAAAGAAATAGACAAACTGCGAAGTTTTATCAGAAAATATTGGCTCGATGTCGATGCCATTGAGGATGAATATGGCGAGGATGCCGCATTTCAAATAGAAACGGTATTCGATTGGCATTTGGATAATGAAAAGGATGGAGACGAAACTTTCGCTGAATTCGAGGAATTCTATAAAGACCACGAAAAGAAATTCACTCCTTTTATCAAGGTCTTGATTTTGGATACTGCCTATGCAATCGCCAATTCCTTTTCGGGTACGAACAAATCAGAATTAATCCTGTTGGGCAAATTGAGGCTAATATTGGAATAATGAACTACGTCTCCTACCCATACCACCGTCTATGTGTAACCAATGTTACCGTACACCTAATCAGCAGTTTATACCTTTACTGAAGTAAAACCAAAATAAAAGAGCATGAAAATAGAGCAAATTTATACCGGCTGTTTGGCACATGCGGCCTACTATTTAGAGAACAATGGTGAAGCGGCCATTTTTGACCCCCTTCGCGAAGTTCAGCCTTATATCGACAGGGCGAAAAAAGACAATGCCAAAATCAAATACGTTTTTGAAACGCACTTTCACGCCGACTTTGTGAGCGGACATTTAGATTTGAAAAAGAAAACGGGTGCACAAATTGTTTTTGGCCCAACGGCAAAACCGGGTTACGATGCGTTGACCGCGGAAGATGGTCAAATTTTTAACGTTGGAAATTATAAAGTGAAGGTCATTCACACTCCGGGGCATACGATGGAAAGTACGACTTACCTATTGATCGATGAGAATGGAAAGGAACATGGAATCATTACCGGAGATACCTTATTCATCGGAGACGTAGGAAGACCTGATTTGGCACAGCACGTCATTGCTGATTTAACGGAAGAAAAATTAGCGGGGCATCTCTATGATTCCCTTCGCAACAAGATCATGCCGTTGAGCGATGATTTAATTGTCTATCCGAACCACGGTGCAGGTTCCGCCTGTGGAAAAATGATGAGCAAAGAAACTACGGATACATTGGGCCATCAAAAAGAAACGAATTACGCCTTACGCCCAGATATGACGAAGGAGGAATTTATTAAAGAATTGTTGACCGGCTTGACCGCTCCGCCAAGTTATTTCCCGCAGAACGTTTTGATGAACATTAAGGGATATGATAGTTTGGACACGGTGATGGATCGTGCCAAAACCCCGTTATCAGTGGAAGCTTTCGAAGCCGCTGCCAATGAAACAGGGGCTTTAATGTTGGATACTAGGGATTCCAAGGATTTCGCCCAAGGATTCGTTCCGAACAGCATCAACATTGGTCTCGACGGAAGTTTTGCCCAATGGGTTGGCGAAATGATTCCCGATGTGAAACAGGAAATTCTCTTGATTACCTATCCAAACAAACAAGAAGAAGCCATTACCCGATTATCTCGTGTGGGCTACGACAACACCATCGGGTATTTGGAAGGCGGATTCGATAGTTGGAAAAAATCCAATAAGGATTTCGAGACCGTCGGTAGAATCGATGCGAAGGAATTCGAGGCGGCTTTTAATTCAGAAAAACCATTGGTCATCGATGTCCGCAAGAAAAGTGAATTCGATTCAGAACATGTTATTGGTGCTTTAAATGTGCCATTGAACGAAATCAATCGGCATTTGGCTCAATTTCCAAAAGACAAACCTTTTGTATTGCACTGTGCAGGCGGTTACCGAAGTATGGTCGCAGCATCCATCTTAAAACAAAGAGGATGGAACGATTTTGTAGATGTTGAAGGTGGCTTTGACGAAATGAAAAAAACCAGCATCGAGAAATCGGAATATGTTTGCCCGACTACGATGCTTTAAGAAGGAGTTTGCAGTCAGCAATTGCAGTTGGCAGTTTCGAGGGTGTCTTTGCGAGGAGCTTCTAGTTGATTGACGCAAGTAGAAAGGGTTAGATCGACGTGGCAAACTGCCTATTAGGAACACTAGAGGTATAATTCAGTAGGTAGCTTCGTGCCTCGCAATGACAGAAATAATAAACAGATTCCCGCCGAAGCCAGTCCTGAGCGCAGCCGAAGGGCGGGAATGATAATAAAACATAAATAGAATGGAAACAACAGAAATTAAAACAACGACAATGCCACGGATCGGCGACCAAGCTCCCGATTTTGAGGCCATAACTACGAAAGGGAAAATTAAATTATCCGATTTTGCCAAGGATAAATGGCTTGTGATGTTCTCACATCCAGCGGACTTTACGCCAGTTTGCACCACAGAAATGAGCGGTTTTGCGACACGTAAAAAAGAGTTCGATGCCTTGAACACCGAGTTATTGGGTTTGAGTATTGACAGTGTACATGCCCATTTAGGCTGGGTCAGCAACGTGAGGGAAAAAACAGGAGTTTACTTCGACTTTCCGATCATTGCGGATATCGATATGAAAGTTTCAAAACTATACGGAATGTTGCAACCGAACGAAAGTGAAACTGCTGCAGTTCGTGCCGTATTTTTTATCGATCCAAAGAAGAAAATAAGACTGATCATGTATTATCCATTGAACGTGGGTCGTAATATGAACGAAATCTTACGTGCTTTGGAAGCCTTACAAACTTCCGATAAATATAAGGTCGCCATGCCTTTAGATTGGAAAAAAGGAGATAAGGTCATCGTTCCTCCGCCAAAAACGTTAGATGAAATGAATGCAAGGCTAAAAGACGATTCCATCGAATTGGTGGACTTCTATCTGGCAAAAAAAGAGTTAAACTATAATTGAAACTGCCATCGGCAGGCAAGCTATTTTTGGTTGGTTGTTTTAAGGAAACGGTCATTTATTCAAACTTTGGCCGTTTCCTTTAACAAAAAACCAACTGTTAAAAAACAAAAACTATGTCATTTTTAAGCGCTCTTTTTGGAGCAAAAAACGAAACCTCGGACAAAATCGCCATTCTGGATCGAGATACATATGCAGAAGCAGTAACAGGTAAAAAAGTGCAACTGGTAGATGTGCGTACCGCCAATGAATTTAGGGGCGGACATATCAAGAACGCCATCAACATCGATTTTTTCAATGCGGGCAATTTCGCAAAAGCTTTTGAGAAAATGGATAAATCAAAACCGGTATATCTGTATTGTAGGTCCGGTGCACGCAGTCAAAAAGCAGCCAGACGATTAGTAGATATGGGCTTTTCGAAGATCTATGATTTGAAAGGCGGGTTTATGCGATGGCCTTGATAGAAGTATTCAGTGGGCAGTAGCAGTGGGCAGTAAGCCCTTTTGAATGTCATTCAGAGCGTAGCGATGAATCCCACGCAATTCGCTTCAGGCACTAGCTAGATTGAGATTTCTCGTTCCTCGGAATGACAAATTAACGATGAAAACAATACAAACATGAAAACAACCATAATAGTCCAAAACCTAAAATGTGGTGGCTGTGCCAAAACCATAACTTCAAAAATATCGGAAGTTGAAAATATATCCGATGTGTTGGTCGATGTGGAATCATCAAAGGTGTCGTTCGAATATCAAGATAGCAACGATGCAATTAAGGTAAAGGATAAATTGAAAAACTTGGGATATCCATCCATAGATAGTAAAAATTCCATGGCGGCAAAGGCGATTTCGTTAGTAAGTTGTGCCACGGGAAAAATGTCGAAATAATAAGACTCAGGAAGCTAGAGCCAAGAGCCATGACTTCCTAAAATAAATAAAGAAAAATGAAACGTTTCGTAGTATTTCTATCCGTATTAGTATTGACAAGCTGTAAGGACTCTAAGAAATCAGAGTATAAATCCGTTGAATCTACTTCGGAAAAAGAGCTGGCGGAAGCCGTTCAATCGCATCCCGGAAAAAAGATTATGGAAACGGAATGTTACATCTGCCATGACCCGAAGGCTTCTCAAGAAAGCATGATAGCGCCGCCTTTGGTCGCCGTAAAAAAATACTATATCGGTGAAAATACCACTAAGGAACAATTTACAGAAGACCTTATCAAATGGGTCAACGATCCAGAGACGGAATCGAAAATGCCAGCTGCCCTCTTTGAATTTGGAAGTATGCCCTACATACCCTACCCCGATGATGCCTTAGCACAAATAGCCGAATATATCTACGAATATGATATTGAGCGACCAAAATGGTACGATAAAGCTATTCAAGGAGAAAATGGTAAAGACCTCTGGATGAACAGGAATATCGTGTCCAAAGAAATTCAAGAAACCAATGCGCAGAAAGGACTGGCCTATGCCCAGACTACACAAAAAGCTTTGGGGCAGCAGCTCATCAAAGCTATCGGAGAAAAAGGAACGGTCGGGGCCATCGAGTTTTGCAACACAAAAGCAATGGCACTTACAGATAGCATGTCCGTTATGAACAATGCCATTATTAAAAGGGTATCTGACAAACCAAGAAACCCGAATAACGAGGCCAATGAAGAGGAGTTAGGTTATATTAACTATTATAAAAAACTAATTGCTTCAGGAAAAGAACCGAAACCCATCGTCAAAAGAGAACAGGGTGAGGTCGAATTTTACTATCCGATAACCACAAACGCGATGTGCCTACAATGCCATGGCAAACCGACCGAGCAGATAACCCTGAAACCTTGACAACCTTGCAAAGCCTGTATCCCAAAGATCTAGCCGTTGGTTATGATGCAAATGAGGTTCGCGGTATTTGGGTCGTGAATTTTGATGAGGAAAAATAGAATTCAAAATAAGCCATAAGCTGACTTACCCAAAATAGCAGTATGAAAACCCAAGGCATGATCGGCGGTACTTCTTGGCATTCCACTATTGTTTATTATCGATTGATAAACGAACTCGTCGGGCAAAGAATCGGTGCTCAGGCCAATCCGCCCATGATTATCCATAGCATCAATATCGAAATAATGCGGGAACAAGATGCGGATAAAATCAATGCTAAATACCTTGAGGTATCCCAAAAATTGGAGCAGGCGGGAGCCGAAGCCATTGTAATCTGCGCCAATACTCCACATATGGCCTACGATTTTGTGCAACCAAAAATTGGTATTCCCATACTTCATATCGCCGGTGCCACAGGAAAGGAAGCCACAAAACTAGGATTGAAAAAATTGGGGCTACTTGGAAATCGCCCGACCATGACCAAAGGTTTTTTTCAATCGCAGCTCTCAGCCAACTATGGCATTGAAACAAATATTCCCGATGAGCTGTACCTTGACAAATGCCATGATTATGTTTCCAAAGAACTGACGCAAGGCCAGTTTACCGATCAAGCCAGAGACTTTTTTATCGAACAAATGAAATTCTTGAAAACCAAAGGCGCTGAGGGTATCATTCTTGGCTGTACAGAATTACCGATGCTAATTGGTCAAAAGGATTTCGGCATTCCCTTGATAGCGACGACAAAATTGCACGCCCAAATGGCTGCAGATTTTATTCTTTCGTAAATTTTAACAGCGCATTTTAAGGCATCAACAATCTTGTGTAACAAAAGTTGCTGTATTCTAAGAAAAGACGTGTTACTTTTAAGGATAAACAATAAACGACCCTAAAAATGAAATCACATCATCAGGTTCTTATCATTGGCGGAGGCACAGCGGGAATTATGGTTGCAGGCCAATTGTTGAACAAAAATAGGACATTGGACATCGGCCTCATAGAACCCGCCGATACACACTATTATCAACCAGCATGGACATTGGTTGGCGCAGGCACCTACGATTATGAAAAAACGGCGCGACCAATGGCATCGGTAATGCCTAAAAATGTCAATTGGATCAAAGATTTCGCTACCGGATTCGCTCCTGAAAACAATTCTGTTTCCACAAAATCGAGCGGTGAAATTACCTATGATTACCTAGTGGTGGCACCCGGACTAACCTATGACTTTAGTTTGGTTCCAGGACTCGGCTATGTGATCGACAAGGGGGTTGTTTGCAGCAACTACACAGACCCAAAACATACTTGGGATGTAATAAAAAAATTCAAAGGCGGTACTGCGCTATTCACTCAACCTACCACGCCCATTAAATGTGGTGGCGCACCTCAGAAAATCATGTATTTGGCTGAAAGTCATTTTCAGAAAAGTAGTGTTCGCAAAAACACCGATGTAGTATTCGCTACGGGCGGAACGGTTATTTTCGGTGTCAAGGAAATTGCCAAAACCCTAATGGAAGTTGTAGATAGAAAAGACATTAACCTACGATTTCATCATAAATTGGTTGCCGTTGATGGCGAAAAGCAAATCGCTTGGTATGAAATGGGCAAGGAAATCAACGCGGGCGGCTGCGTTGTCATTACAGGTGATCAAGACAGCGAACTGAAATTGGATGAAACTTTCCAGTATAATTATAAAGATGTAAAAGTTACCAAGGATGGTGGTCGATACGGTATTCACTATGATATGTTGCATACCGCTCCCCCATCGGTCGCTCCTAAGTTCGTAAGAGAATCTTCGTTGGTCAACGACGCAGGTTGGGTCAGCGTAGATCATCAGACCATGCAGCATACCAAATATGCGAACATTTTTGGCTTGGGCGATGTAGCCGCTCTACCAACGGCGAAAACGGGTGCGGCGATCCGTAAACAAGTGCCGATCGTGGTCGATAATATCAACTTGCTTATTTCACAACATAAGATGGGTACAAAGGCGTATAACGGCTATTCTTCTTGCCCACTGGTTACTGACTATGGAAAAATGGTGTTAGCAGAATTCGACTATAAGAACAACTTTATTCCTGATCCCAAACTAAAACAGATGTTCATCTCTGACAGTTCAAAAGAACATTGGAGATTGTGGATGCTAAAAAAATACGGACTCCCCTACCTGTATTGGAATAAGATGATGAAAGGAAAAGAAGTATAGTTTTTTGATTGATGATGTGTTTTTTAAAAATGGGAGTCTTAGGCTCCCATTTTTCATTGATGAATACTTAGGTAACCGTAGTTACAGTTCTATTCGTTAGTGAACCCTAATTTTGAGACTACGTTATGAATTGGAAATGACTTTTGTCATTTTTATTGATTCAATCCACAACTACATTTGAATACTTAAAGAAATAAGGAACAAAACCCTCAAATGATTCAAGGACTCAAAGAAAACTACGGCCATATTTTTGAAGATGCACTACTTAATGATATCAATCAAGTAGCGACCTATAAAGAAATTCCCGAAGGGTTCAAACTGATGGAAATCGGCGATTATATCAAAAACATGCCGCTGTTGGTCTCTGGTGTCATCAAGATTTTAAGGGAAGACAAGAACGGCGACGAGCTATTGCTCTACTTTTTGGAAAACGGCGATACTTGTGCCATGACCTTAAGTTGTTGTGTCGGACATAAAAAAAGTGAAATCAGGGCCGTGGCTGAAACTGCTGCCAAACTGATTATGATTCCCGTGGGGAAAATGGAAGAATGGATGGCGAAATATTCTAGCTGGCGTAATTTCATTTTGGATAGTTACCATAACCGTCTTAATGAAATGATGGAAACGGTAGACAGTATCGCTTTTTTAAATATGGATGAGCGCCTTTTAAAATACTTGAAGGATAAAGCTCGTGTAACCGGAAGCAACACCATCAACAGCACCCATCAAGAAATTGCCTATGAATTGCATACTTCACGTGTGGTAGTCTCCAGATTACTCAAAAAACTGGAAAATATGGGAAAGTTGAAGTTGAACCGCTACCATTTGAAAATCATTGATTTGTGATTAGAGTTAATATAGGTAAGACAACAAAAAGTACCTTTGTAGACGAAAAAGCCTATTAAGAAATCGATTTCTTCAAATTTTCAAAACTGGTGAAGAATTACTTTTCAGTAATCGAATGCTACTCGCACCTAAAACAGATGTATATAATCTCTCTCATAAATTTCCCATGGGATTTTTATCACAAATCTTTTATTTTGAATAAAACGATATTGAAACCATTTGCTATAAACTGAAGTAAAGAAATACCTCATGGAAAACAATACAAACCACAGATTACAACCTGAAGAATCGAAATTTCTCTCTGGACCGCTTTCTAGGTTCAAAGAGCTCCTTTTTACTTTTAGGGTACAGTTTAGTTTTATCAAGGCCTTCCGGAAAATGCACTTTATCGGGCCATGCGTTACCGTTTTTGGTTCCGCACGATTCGAACCCGACAATCCCTATTACCAACAGGCCGAAAAAGTAGGTGCGGCCTTGGCAGATTTGGGCTTTACCGTAATGACGGGTGGCGGGCCCGGCATCATGGAGGCGGCTAACAAAGGAGCCTATGAAGCTGGTGGTTATTCGGTGGGCTGCAATATTATCCTCCCCTTTGAGCAAAAACCGAATCCGTATCTGCATAAATGGATCGACATCCGGTATTTTTTTGTGCGCAAGTTCCTCTTGATAAAATACTCCTATGCGTTCGTAGTCATGCCCGGCGGAATGGGCACTTTGGATGAGCTCTTCGAGTCGATTACCTTGATCCAGACCAAGATGATCCAAAACTTCCCGGTAGTCATATTCGGTTCGGAATACCATAAAGAACTCTGCCATCATATTCAGATTATGGCAGAAGAGGAAAGCATTGGTCCCGAAGATATGAAGCTCTTGTTTGTAACCGATTCGGTAGAAGAAATGGCGAATCACATTAAGATCCACGCTATCGAAAAGTTCAAACTGGTCAAGGAAGAGCAAACACCCAAATGGTGGATGGGGGAAGCTTAGATGGGCTATTCGGCTAGAAAATGAATATCGACTTGCTTAAACTGTTGCTTTTATTGGGCAATCAAATATTTGTTTTTAAAAGAATTGTGATCAGTACCTTTTGCTATATTTAATAGTACCATTATTCATACTGAAACAAAAATGCGTTTATTTTCATTACTCTTAATAATGTTGGTAGTATGTGGCTGTACTAGAAACAAAAAACCAACAGAAAAATCGGGAAAGTCCGTACCCGAGAGGGGGAATTGAGCATGGATTCCCAAATTTTTCTGGGCAATCGATTATTTTCAGAAAAAACATGCATTACCTGTCATGATGTTAACGAGAAAAAAATAGGCCCCTCGGTCAAAGAGATCATGACCATTTATAAAGAAAAAAACGGGGATATAGTAGCATTTTTAAAGGGCGAGGCCAAACCGATGGTAGACACCATCGCAAGCCAAGTAGCCATTATGCAAGCGAATATCGACGGATTTTTAAAAAACGTGTCTGACGAAGAACTAAAAACCATAGCTACTTATATGCTTCATGTCGATAATTTAAACTCGGCACGGCCAGACCCAAATCATTGAGTTAAGCGAACTGGTCAGAAGAGGATGAAAATCCAAATGACAGTCCGTAATAGACAAGCTTGCTAAGCTTCCTTTGACACCCCATACTCTGTAACAAAAGTTGCTGTATAGGTGTCCCATAATATTGAGATTTACACTAGAAATAATTTTTCAAATGACAAAAAAAGCAATTTTACTTACAGTTTTGGGCGTTGTGGTCGGTGCAATTGCCGGATATATATACTATGCGGAAGTCGGTTGTATTTCAGGCACCTGTGCCATTACTTCAAAACCTGTAAATAGCACATTATATGGGGCCTTTATGGGCGGATTGTTATTTAATACATTTGTAAAATCCCCTAAAAAGTAAACCTGTTTCATATTCGGTTTTGTTGATCGGTTAGTATAAGGCACCTCGGTAAAACGGAGTGCCTTTTGTGTAACAAAAGTGACTGCAAGAGTCTAAGCTAATCCTGATATTTATGGAAAAAAGATATGAAAACATTTAAAAATACTAGAATTCTAATAACAATTTTCGGACTTTTTACCCTAGTAACTGCCTGTAATAATGACGGATCAGACGAGTCTATAGATGATTTGGAAAATGCCGTAATCGGTAACGAAGACAAAGAGGCCTTGCTTTTCATGTTGGAAGAGGAAAAACTAGCCCGTGACACCTATCGTTTTCTTGATGATTTATGGGCAATCAATCAGTTTTCCAATATCAAAGAGAGTGAACAGAGCCATATGAATGCGGTAATCGCCTTACTAGATCAATTTGCCATTGGGCATACCATTTTACCAGATGGCGATTTTGCCAACGGCGAGATACAAGAGTTGTACGATCAATTTATTATTGATGGTAGTATAGATGAGAAAATGGCATTGCGGGTAGGTGCTACCATAGAAGACCTTGACATCGTTGATCTTGAAGACTATTTGAATTCCACCATGAATGATGCGACAACAACAGTATTTGAAAGTTTACAATGTGGTTCTCGTAACCATTTGAAAAGTTTTGTTTCCGCTCTGGAGCTGTATGAAACTACCTATGAACCACAGTACTTATCGGAAGCCGACTACGAACTAATTATTAGTTCTAGTAAAGAACATTGTGGTCGGTAATTTTTTGATGTTTAAGCATTAAAAAAATACTCATGTTTCAGTTTGTTTTGATTGGTTGTTTGATAAAAGGCACCTCGGTAAAATGAGGTGCCTTTTTTATTGAGCGAGTAATAATAGATTGCTAATCTCTAAATAAAGAGAAGTTGGGTACCTTCTTCATCGGCCCTATTATAGAAATCGCCGATGGTCAAAATGCCCTCAATCTCATCAATCAAATCTTCCTCCTTTAAGTGGAACATATCGACCGCGAGCTTACAGGCCCAAAGCCTACAACCTGAATCGGAAAGAATTTCGAGGAATTCCCCTACCGGCGGCATATCCAACTTTTCCATTTCATTTTTCATCATTTTGGTGGCGAATGCCTCCACTCCCGGCAATCCCCCAAGCATGGTAGGAATGTGCATTGCAGGGTTGCCTACAGTGGCCACGTGCAGGTGCTCCAGCTTTTTCTTTTGGATGGCCTCCAATCCAAAAAAGGTAAAAAATATCTCTGATTCTATACCCTCCATTCGTGCGCCATTGGCCATGATGAAGGCTGCATATACGTTTTCAATTGTTGCCTTTGAAAGAATGAATAGCATCTTTCTAACTTTGGTCTTTCCCATAATTCAAGTTTTAATGTTGTGGTTTTGTTTGCCAATCCGATTGAAAATCTGAACGACTTTTGTCAAAACCGATCAATGGTTAAATACAGCTTTTTGGTTTTGGAATGCCAGCGATCATTGTTGCCTTTTTTAATGGCCCACCAGGGAAAAGGCTGTAAAATTCCTTGATATTGATTACCCCACTTTTCTTGATACCACGTATCGAAAGTGGTTCCTCATTGTTATGTTTTTCGTGAATGTACTTGATAACTTCCCAATGTCTTTCGGTCATACAGATGCCTTGTTCATCTGCAATACACTCGCAAATTTCCTCGGTCCACTGTGAAAAGTCGGTCAGATAGCCTTCTTCGTTTACTTCAATTTCGGTTTGTGATATGATCTTTCTCATTGTTATTAATTTTAGGTTATTTTATTATTCTACTTCTTCAAAATGTTTGCCTTTAGTACTCATTCTCGCCGATACAAAAGGGATATGTATTCCCTTGATCAGCATGTTCCAGTACACCCATCGAAAAGCCATTTTGCCCATGTGATTGGTTCTACTTTCCTTTAATAGGTTCAATGGCCCGACACCGGGAAACGGAAATGTGCCTTCAACGGGTTCATGGGTATAATTGAAATCTATCAATAACGCCTTGCCATTCCCTGTTTCGATAAAACAATTGGCATGGCCATCGAACTCCACTTTTAATTCCTCCCCCTTGATAAAATGAAGGATATTCTCAGTCAAGATTTCAGCCTCGAAGTGCGCCACTGAACCAGCCTTGGAAGCAGGCAAGTTTGTAGCATCACCAATGGCAAAAATGTTTTTATGGTCTAAGGTTTGAAGGGTGCCCTTGTTCGTCGGCACATAATTCAAATCATCGCCCATACCCGAACGTTCAATTAAGGCATCGCCCATATTGGTCGGAACGGTAACCAATAGGTCATATTCCACTTCAGAATCAGCATAATCGATGATTTTATTGTTTTCGTAATCGACACGCTCGATAGCGAAATCGGTTACCTCTTTGATTCCCTTTTCTTCCAAGAGGTAGTGAAGGGCTTCAGTGGCCTTGGGCTTAGTAAAAGCTCCACCAAGTGGGGTAACAAAAGTGATGTCCACTTTATCGCGCATACCTTTGTGTTTAAAATATGAATCGGCCAAGAAGGCAAATTCCAAAGGCGCTACGGGGCATTTTATCGGCATTTCGGAGATATGAACTACTAGTTTTCCACCTTCCCATTCCCTAAGCTTATCACGTAAGGATTTTGCACCCTCGTAGGTATAAAAATCAAAAATGCTTTTGTACCATTCCGGACCATCCATGCCGTCAATTTCGTCAGGAGCGATTTTTGTGCCTGTGGCGATGATTAAAATATCATAGGGTACATCTTTCCCCGATTCGAGCTTCACCGTATTATCTTTGGGAACGATTAATTCAATTTTTTCTTGAATATAGTCCACCGCTTTCGGGATGAACTTTTTACCGTTCTTCTTGACCTGTTTTGTGGTATAAATATCAAAGGGAAGAAATAGGAATCCGGGTTGATAGTAATGCGTTTTGTATTGGTCTACAATCGTAATTTTCCATTCTTTTTTTGGTAGTTTTGATACCAGATGGTTTGCCATCATCGTACCTGAGGTGCCAGCACCTAATATGACCAGATTTTTCATTTTTCAGCTTTTATGGTTACTTTATTTAACGGTATAAAGGTATCATTACACCTAGCTAAAAAAGATGACAAAAGTCATGTCAGCACCATAAACTTGGTAACAAATGTTACATAACTTATTGTTTTTCAATATTTAACACCCTCTTTTGAAATCGACCAAGCCATTGAAGGAATGGCTTGGTCCGCGAATTTATCATTACTAAACAAAGTAATCTGTTCAACATGAATATAATGTTGAACAGATTGTTTCACTATGAATGCAAAGACAGTTCTGAATTATTTACTTCCAGCTTTTATAGCTGCCTGCGCCGAAGCAACCCTCGCAATTGGAACTCGAAATGGAGAACAACTCACATAATTCATTCCCGTATTATAACAGAACTCCACAGAACTGGGTTCGCCACCATGTTCGCCACAAATACCGACTTTCAAATTCGGTTTGGTACTTCTGCCTCGCTCTGTTCCCATTTTTATCAATTGCCCAACCCCTTCTTGGTCCAGTACCTCAAAAGGATCAACAGTAAGGATTCCTTTTTCCAAATAAATCGGAAGAAATTTGCCCGCGTCATCTCGTGAGTATCCGAAAGCCAACTGAGTTAGGTCGTTGGTGCCAAAGGAAAAGAAATCGGCATATTCCGCGATTTTATCAGCCATTAATGCCGCACGGGGGATTTCGATCATGGTGCCAACCAAATACTCGATGGTATCATTGTATTCTTCGAATACCTTGTTTGCCGTTTCCCTTATTATTGTTTCCTGTTCGATAAATTCGTTCATGGTACCAACCAGCGGAACCATAATTTCTGGTTTTGAAACAATACCTTTCTCTTTTAAGTTTAAGGCCGCCTCTATGATGGCGCGAGTCTGCATTTCGGTAATTTCGGGATACGTATTGCCCAATCTACAACCTCGATGCCCTAACATGGGATTGAACTCATGAAGCTCCGCCACTTTGTTTTTTACGGCCGATAGCGAGATGTGCATATCATCGGCCAGTTCCTTTTGTGTGGCCAATTGGTGGGGTACGAATTCATGTAATGGTGGATCTAACAAGCGAATCGTAACAGGCAATCCATCCATAGCCTCAAAAATACCTTCGAAATCTTCGCGTTGCATAGGTAGCAATTCTTCGAGTGCTTGTTTGCGACCTTTGACCGTATCCGCAAGGATCATTTCTCGCATGGCCTTGATACGGTCTACTTCAAAGAACATATGTTCGGTACGGGTCAAACCTATACCTTTTGCCCCAAAATTCCGTGCCGCCTTGGCATCCTTCGGAGTATCGGCATTTGTACGTACCTCCATAGTGGAAAACTTATCCGTTAATTTCATTAGCTCGGCGAATTCTCCACTTAAGGTGGGTTCGATTGTTGCCACTTTTCCTTCTATGATATTTCCAGTGGAACCGTTCAATGAAATCCAGTCCCCTTCGTGGTACTCTTTATCGTCAACGGTCAAGGTGCGGTTTTTATAATCGATTTTCAAAGCACCTGCTCCGGAAATGCAGCATTTACCCATTCCTCTTGCGACTACCGCTGCGTGGGAAGTCATACCGCCTCTTGCGGTCAATATCCCTTTTGCCAAATTCATACCCTCCAAATCTTCAGGGGAAGTCTCGATTCGAGTCAAAATGGTATTCCGGAATTTCTTGGCTTCATCGGCAAAAAATACGATTTGGCCGGTAGCTGCCCCAGGAGAAGCTGGAAGCCCTTGTGCAATAATATGTGCCCTCTTTATTGCTTTGGGGTCAAAAACAGGATGCAATAATTCATCCAACTTATTGGGTTCGATACGAAGTAACGCTTCCTTTTCATCAATTAAGCCCTGTTTAAGTAAATCCATTGCAATTTTAACCATTGCCGCTCCTGTACGCTTACCGTTTCGGGTCTGCAAAATCCAAAGTTTACCATCTTGAATGGTAAACTCCATGTCTTGCATATCGTGGTAGTGGTTTTCTAGTTTGTTCTGGTATTCAAAGAGTTCTTTATACATAGAGGGCATCAATTCTTCCAAGGAAGGATAATTTTCAGCCCGATCCGTCTCTTCAACCTTTGCCAGTTCCGCCCATCGCTCTGAACCCAATTTGGTAATCTGCTGTGGGGTGCGAACACCTGCCACCACATCTTCGCCTTGGGCATTGATCAAGTACTCCCCGTTAAAAACGTTTTCGCCCGTACCGGCATCCCTTGTAAAACAGACACCTGTGCCTGAATTTTCGCCCATATTACCATACACCATGGCCTGTACGTTTACAGCTGTTCCCCAATCGGCTGGATATCCGTTCATCTTTCTGTAGTAAATGGCGCGATTACCGTTCCAACTATTGAATACGGCAATGACCGCTCCCCATAGCTGTTGCCATGGGTCGGAAGGAAAATCATGTCCCGTTCTTTTTTTAACCGCATCCTTAAAGTCATAAACAAGGTCTTTAAGATCTTGAACCGTAAATTGAGTATCGAGTTGAATTTCTCTTTTTTCCTTGAGGTGTTCCATAATTTCCTCGAAAGGATCGATATCGTCTTTTGATTCCGGTTTCATCCCCAGAACTACCCCACCATACATTTGTATAAAACGGCGATACGAATCCCATGCGAAACGGTCGTTACCTGTTTTGGCCGCCAAACCTTTGACCACCTCATCATTGAGACCGAGGTTCAGCACCGTATCCATCATACCGGGCATTGATACCCTAGCCCCAGAACGTACCGAAATCAATAATGGGTTTTCATTATCCCCGAAGGTAGTCCCCATAATATCTTCGATATTTTCAATGGCTTTTTCAACATCCTCTTTTAAAAATGCCAATACCGCTTCCTCGCCCAGTTCGTTATATTCGGTGCAAGCTTCGGTGCTAATTGTAAATCCTGGTGGAACGGGAATACCAATTGCACTCATTTCCGCTAAGTTAGCGCCCTTACCTCCTAAGAGGTTTTTCATTGTGCTGTTTCCATCAGCAGTCTTATTACCAAAGCGATAGACTCTGGTGCGGATGTCTTCCAATACTTCCATACTATAAAGTTTTTGTTGTATTTCAGTTCTTATTTAAGGTCAAAATTATGGACTCCTACTCGGCATTTTCATGACTATTATCATACTATTTAGAATTGTCTTCGAAATACCTTCTTATGTAACATTTGTTACATTAAACCCCCGTATTTATTGGCCTTGCATGACCTAGGTCATTGTTGGGGGTATTTCCATGGAATACTTTTATCCCATTATTAACCCTAAAATTTATAACGATGAAAAAGAAACTTTTAATGGTGGCTTTTGCGGTTCTAGGAACTGCTTCGCTCATGGCACAGGAACACGATCGTGACAGGATTCAAGATCAAGACCGCACCAAGTTAGTCATGGTCAATGGTGAAATGTTAGAATTAAGAGATCGTGCCGAAATGCACTTAAGAGAGAAACAAACTTTGACAGACGGTACCGTGGTATTCCCAGATGGAACCTTTCAAACCAGGGATGGCGAACGATTACGATTGCAGGATGGTGAGTGTTTGGATGGTGATGGAATAAAATATCGCAATGAATACCAATATCGCTACAAAGTGAACCAAGAGAATAAAGGATTGGCCGAAGCCAAAATTCAAGAGCGTAATCAGAACAGGGTTCATTACACTTTGGTAGATGGAGAAATGTATTTGATAAGAAACCAAGCTCAAAATCGGTTGCAAGATCCTTTGGAGCTGGGTAATGGTGTGGTAGTAAATGCCGATGGCACTTACCAATCACAAAATCGTAAACAAATACAACTTCAAGATGGCGAGTGCTTGAATATGCATGGAGAGAAATTTAAGAATACCTACCAACATCGTAAAATGATGGTTCAAAAAAATATGAAGGCGAATAAAATGATTAAAAAGGGTGCAAAAAAGCCTATTACCAAAAATAAGATAGGAAAGAAGTCCTCTAAATAATACCTGATAGGGCATTAGCATATTACTATGCTAATGCCCCTTTCTATATAATTTAATCAGTCAGTGTCATGAAAACTAGACTTTTACTTTATTCAATTATCGCCTTCTATATAACTACAGGTCTCGTGGCGCAAAACAATCCACAATCTGTAAAAGAAAAGTCCAGCGAAGATGAATCCTATTTTTTGATGGATGTTAGTTATATCAACGATGCCGTATTTATGGGAAGGCGAGATTCGATTGCTGCACCTTATCTTTATCCTTCTATTGGCTATTATGACAAATCGGGATTCTTTGCAGATGCCTCCGCCTCTTATCTAACAGCTTCTGAAGAGAACCGGGTAGATTTATTTTTACTTACAGCTGGGTATCTATTCAATTCCAAAAAATGGAGTGGTGGAATTTCGGGAACAGGCTATTTTTATAATGCGGACAGCTACAACGTACTTTCGGAAGTCGTGGCTGATATCACAGGTATTCTCAGTTATGATCTAAAGGCCTTGGAACTGTCACTATCCGCTAGTAGTTATTTCAATAACAATAGCTCGCCCGACATATTTATAGGCTTTATGGCGGATCGAACCTTTTATGCCGCAGAAAACAAGTTGTTGATCAACCCAAGAATATCGCTTTATGCAGGGTCGCAATATTTCTATCAAGAATATTACAGTACCAGTCGCTTGGGCAACCGCAAAGGGCAAGGAAAAGGTTCCGGAGTTACAGAACCATCTGTTGTCACTTCTGTAGAAATTGCAGAAGCTTCCGAATTCAATTTTCTGAATATGGAATTAAGTCTTCCGCTACAATTGTATCACAAACAATTCATTTTTTCTCTTACCCCTGTTTGGGCGTTTCCTCAAAGTAGTGCCACAATTACTACCGATGACTCAGTGATAAGCGAAGATTTAGAAAGTGTATTCTATATATCCGCAGGCATCGCCTATTGGTTCAATACCAAGAAAGAAAACTAATATTCCCCCTTAAAGTTCGCTCAACTGGAAGTTGGTAACATTAGTTACTGCACAGGCTTTTTTGCACCTCTAATTTTGCACCAAATAATAAAACAAAGATGAAGTACTACGTTTCATTAATATTTCTTTTAGCGGGATTACTAACTGTACAAGCACAAGAAACGATATTGATTACAAAGGCCGAAGTGGTTGCCAAAGTAAAAGAAAATAATAATTCCCTCAAAATATCAGAACAAGATGTTTTGGCGGCACAAGGCGATTATAGACAGACAAATGCCGTTTTATTGCCTAATGTGGGCATATCGCATACGGGGATTGCCACCACAAATCCGTTAATGGCTTTTGGTTCTAAATTGAACCAGTCCATCTTGACTCCTGTGGATTTTGATCCAACGCTTTTGAACAATCCCAGACAGATTGAAGATTATGCAACGCGCATCGAAATACAACAACCTCTATTTAATTTGGATGGTATTTACCAGCGAAAAGGAGCGAAAGCCAAATTGAACGCTAGCGAATTACAATCAGAGCGCACCCAACAATATATAGACCTTGAAATTGATAAGGCTTATATGGAACTTCAATTGGCTTATAAAACTGTTACCGTTTTAGAAAAAGCCAAAGTGTCCGCTTTGGAAAACAAACGTATCGCGGCTAACAGTTTTGAACAAGGCTACCTTCAAAAATCAGATATTCTAGCCGTTGAAGTACGTGTTACGGAAATCGAAAATCAGTTGCAGTACGCGAAAAGCAATATTCAAAATGCATCGAATCAGTTGTCCGTTTTGATGAACGATACCAGCTATGCGATACTTCAACCATCGGATTCCTTAACAATATTGGCCAGCGATTTATCAGTGAAGGAACTATCAGAAAACAGGGCCGATATTCAAGCCATGTCATCCGCCAGTAAGGCCTATCAACAAATACACAAGGCAGATAAGATGAGTTTCTTACCTCGTTTGAACGCTTTCGGAACCTATGAACTTCACGATGATGAAATCTTTCAAGGAGATGCTGACGGTTATTTGTTCGGTGCTCAATTACAATGGAACATTCTAGAAGGCAGCAAACGCTTTGGAAAGGCTCAAAAAAGTAAGGCCGAATTCGAAAAATCAAAACTGGAACTAGAACAATACAAAGCTCAAAGTCAGGTAGAGCTTAACAGGGCAAAACGTATGCTTCAAGATGCGAAAAACAACTTGGAGCTTACAGCCCTCGCCCTAGAACAATCGGAAGAATCATTGCGCATTCGTACCAACAGATTTCAACAAGGACTCGAAAAAACAACAGATCTTCTAATGTCTGAAACCCAATTCGCGCAAAAGCAACTGGAATACTATAGCACTATATATCAACACAATTATGCACTGGCTTACTTGCAATTTTTAACGAAATAAAAACATAATACTTTGTACGTAGTACCTAATACAATCATAACCATGAAAAAATATAATTACATACCCGTAGCGCTTCTAATGTTAACATTAGTATTGAACAGTTGTGGTGAAGCTGACAAGAAAACGGTTGCCGATAATTCCCCCGCGGTGGCCGTTCATGTCAGTGCAGTTTCAGAAAATACAGATAATCCATTTTTATCGACTAGTGGAAAGATTGAAGCTGTGAAAAGTGTCGATTTGAGTACCCGTATGATGGGCTATGTTGATAAAATCTATGTACAAGTAGGTACTAAAGTAAAAAAGGGTCAGCTGTTAGTAAGCATTAATAATGCTGATATCTCTGCCAAATTGGCCCAGGTAAATGCAGGAATTACCGAAGCGATCGCTGCATTCAATAACGCAGAAAAAGATTACAATCGATATACGGCCCTGTTTCAAGAGAACAGTGCATCGCAAAAAGAGTTGGATGATATTACGGCCAATTACAACATGTCGAAAGCCCGACTGGAAGCCGCCAAACAAATGAAGAACGAGGTAAATGCCCAATTGTCTTACGCAAATATTCGTGCACCTTTTAACGGAGTCGTAACCAATAAATTTATCAATGCAGGGGATATGGCAAATCCAGGAATGCCTTTGTTGGAAGTAGAATCCCCTGGAAAATACCAAGTATTGGCCATGGTGCCTGAATCAGAAATAGTTGGCATAAAAGCGGATTCAGAAGTTGATGTGATTTTAAAATCGCTGAATAAATCAATAAAAGGAAAAGTAACGGAAGTGAGTACCTCAGCAAAGAATACAGGAGGTCAGTATATGGTCAAAGTGATTTTGGATAAATCCGATGCCAACATACTTTCAGGCATGTATGCGACCGTGCAGTTTCCGGTGGAACGGAAATCGACCACAAAAGCTGCTATCATGATTCCTACCATAGCACTGGTTGAAAAAGGACAACTGACAGGAGTTTATACCGTGAGTCAAAGCAATACCGCTTTGCTGCGTTGGTTGCGATTGGGTAGAACCTTTGGAGATAAAACAGAGGTGCTATCTGGCCTTTCGGCAGATGAACAGTACATCGTTTCCGCAGAAGGGAAATTATATAACGGAGCGAAAATTAGTATTCAGTAATTAAAGATAAGAGGGGCTCCTCCCCTCAGACGAGGGGAGGTGGATTCGAGCGAAGCGAAGAAGACGGAGGGGTTGAAAGCCCAAGCCATTGCTCAATAGCACGGAGTTTGGGAAAATGGACCAAAGCTCGGGTTCTACCCCTTCCGACCGTATCCGCCTAAGGCGGACGGCCACCTTCCCCTACAAAGGGGGAAGGAGCTGAAAAAACTAAAATATAAGACAAAATAAAATGAAAGAAGGTTTAGCAGGTAAAATCGCCAAGATGTTCATAGGCAGCAAGTTAACAGTATTGTTAATGATTGTCTTTATGGTCATTGGGGTTTACAGTTCGTTTTTGATACCTAGGGAAGAAGAACCCCAAATTGACGTTCCGATGGCTGATATTTTTATCGGATACCCTGGTGCGAGTCCGACCGAAGTTGAAAGTCGTGTTACAAAGCCCTTAGAGAAACTTATCTCTAACATCAAAGGAGTAGAATATGTCTATTCAACTTCAATGAAGGAACAGGGTATGGTTATCGTGCAATTTTATGTGGGCGAAGATATTGAGCGCTCGTTCGTAAAGCTTTACAACGAGATCAATAAGCATATGGACATTATGCCGGAGGGAGTAACATTTCCTCTTGTAAAGACCCGTGCTATTGATGATGTGCCCATGCTGGGTCTAACGCTTTGGAGTGAAAACTATGATGGGTATCAACTCAGCCAAATGGCACAAGAGCTGGAAAGCGAGATCAAGAAAGTCAATGATGTGGCTGTTACCCATAAAATCGGGAATCAAAACCGACAACTACGTGTGGTATTGGATAAAGACAAACTAGCGGCTAGCGGACTGGATTTCTTGGAGGTCTCTGAAATGATCAAAGCGAACAACGCACAGCTAAGCTCAGGTAGTTTTGATAAAAACGACACCGAATTTTTAGTAAATACAGGTAAATTTTTGGCATCGATTACTGATGTAGAAAACCTTGTGGTGGGTGTTCAACAGAACCAGCCCATCTATTTGAAACAAATTGCCAGTATTATCGATGGTCCGGAAATACCACAGAGCTATGTTTCCTTAGGTTTTGGTCAGGCCAGTGATAAAGTTGTCGATTACAAATCAGAATATCCAGCGGTTACTATTTCAGTTGCAAAAGAAAGGGTGCCGACGCAATGAAAATCGCGGATATAGTCATCGACAAAGTAGATCATTTACGTGCTAATCTAATACCTGATGATGTTCATGTTGAAATCACTAGAAACTATGGCGAAACGGCATCGCATAAAGTATCGGAACTATTGCTGCACCTTATTGGATCCATCTTTGCGGTAACCTTAGTGGTAATGCTGGCAATGGGCTGGCGAGGTGGTTTGGTGGTGTTTTTGTCAGTGCCGATTACGTTTGCATTGACCCTGTTGAGTTATTACATGCTCGACTATACGCTAAACAGAATTACATTGTTCGCATTGGTTTTTGTTACAGGTATTGTGGTAGATGACTCCATTATCATTGCCGAGAACATGCACCGGCATTTTAAAATGAAACGCTTGCCCTTTAAACAAGCTGCTTTGTATGCAATCAATGAGGTGGGTAACCCAACCATCTTAGCAACCTTTACCGTAATTGCATCCGTTTTACCTATGGCTTTTGTATCGGGCCTTATGGGGCCGTATATGGCTCCAATGCCTATAGGTGCGTCTATAGCGATGATCTTGTCTTTGTTCGTCGCCTTAACCATAACGCCTTATTTAGGTTATATTTTCTTGCGGGAAAAAGACAAAAAAGGAAAAGTAGCGAAGAAGCAAACGCCTTTAGAAGATACTTTCATTTACAAGGTTTATAACAAATTTGAACGACCACTTATTGAAAATAAAGGAAAACGTTGGCTGTTTTTAGGGGTAACTTTTTTAATGCTAATGGGATCGATGGTTTTGTTTTTTACAAAATCAGTGGCTGTGAAAATGTTGCCTTTTGATAATAAAAATGAATTTCAAGTCGTCATTGATATGCCTGAGGGCACAACACTTGAACGTACGGGCGTAGTCGCTCAAGAAATCGCACAATACTTGTCTACACGACCTGAAGTGGTTAATTATCAAAACTATATTGGTACCTCTGCACCGATTACCTTTAATGGTTTGGTACGTCATTATGATTTACGTGGAGGTAGTAATATGGCAGATATTCAAGTGAATCTAATTGATAAAGGCGAGCGGTCTATTCAGAGTCATGGTATTGCAAAACTATTACGGCCTGAAATACAAAAGATAGCCGCCAAATACAATGCGAATGTGAAACTGGTTGAGGTGCCACCAGGGCCTCCAGTTTTGTCAACCATTGTTGCAGAAGTTTATGGACCTGATTATGAGGAGCAAATAAAAATCGCCAATAGTATTCAGGATATCTTGAAAAACACGGATGATGTAGTGGATATCGATTGGATGGTAGAAGCTGACCAAACCGAATATCAGTTTGAAATCGATAAGGAAAAAGCAATGCTCTACGGAGTTGCACCACAACAGATTGCCTATACCATGAATATGGCATTGTCAAACAGAACGATAACCAACTTGTATGATGAAGATGCTTCCAATCAAGTAGGGTTGGTATTAGCACTAGATGAAAAGGAAAAGTCGACAATAACCGATATTTCACAATTGAAAGTTGCCTCTAAACAAGGAGGTATGGTATCGATTGCAGATTTAGTCGACATTATAGAAACCATAAGTGCCAAAAGCATTTATCGTAAAAATCAAAAACGTGTTGTTTATGTATTGGCCGATATGGCTGGGGATTTAGAGAGTCCGGCATACGCTATTTTAGGTATGGAGGAAAAGCTAAAAGAGATTGCTTTACCGAAAGGATATGAAATTAATGAGATGTACCTAGGGCAGCCCGATTTTGAAGATGATTATACAGTTAAATGGGATGGCGAATGGCAAATTACCTTAGAGGTTTTTCGCGATTTAGGAATTGCCTTTTTAGGAGCTATCATATTGATATACATTTTAATTGTAGGATGGTTTCAAAACTTTAAAGCCCCGGTAGTAATGATGGTAGCCATACCCTTATCATTAATAGGAATTGTTTTAGGGCATTGGATAATGGGTGCCTTTTTTACGGCAACCTCTTTCATTGGTATGATAGCTTTAGCGGGTATTATGGTACGAAACTCGGTATTACTTATTGATTTTATCAATCTAAGATTAGCAGATGGCGTACCTATAAAACAGGCAGCAATTGAAGCTGGTGCGGTACGTACCACCCCAATTTTATTAACTGCAGGTACGGTGGTAATCGGAGCATTTGTAATACTGTTCGACCCTATTTTTCAAGGTTTGGCCATATCGTTAATGGGCGGTACCATTGTTTCTACGGTATTGACGCTCTTGGTGGTTCCCTTAGTCTATTATATGATTGAACGAAAAAATTATCCTGAAGCTGAAATGGAAACTGCAGAGGAAACTTCGGATATTTCTGAATAATAAGATTTAGTGAGAGTAACAGAAAAACAACAAATTATGAAACTACTAATCGTAACGGTCGTAGAGCAATTCGAAAAAGAAATTTTGCGACTATTTAAAAAGGCGAACATTGAAAGCTTTAGTGAAAGCAATATAGACGGGTATAAAAATGCAACATCAATGGTGCGTACCGCAAGCTGGTTCCCCAGTGAAAAGGGTGGTGTAAAATCTAGTTTGTTCTTCTCCTTTACCGAAGAAGAAAAAATTGATACCCTTTTTGGTCTCATCAAGGAATTCAATGCAAATCTAGAAACCAACAATCCGATAAAAGCGGTCGTGGTTCCTATTGAAAAATCGATTTAATCAATAAAAAATAATTGAAATGCTAAATACATATTTTAGGGTTATCGTCGGCACATTTGTTTTATTAAGTGTGGTTTTAGCCGTATTTGTTCATATCAACTGGTTGTGGTTTACCGTATTTATAGGCTTTAATTTAATACAATCAGCATTTACAAAGTGGTGTTTGTTGGAGACTATCCTTATGAAATTAGGTGTTAAGAAAGATGGTGGTGGTTGCGCGATATAGCAAGCACTTGGTTTAAAACTTAAAAGTAATCACAGGAAGTGAAGCATGATTCGCAAGGTCTTCACCGATGCTTCCTTTAAAGAAATGTGCCAAGCCGCTACGTCCATGGGTGGCAACCACGATGGTATCGGCATGTACTTCTTTTGCATAATTATAAATTCCACTTTCGATGGTATAATCAGCTCGTTGATGCGCATGAACATGGCTCGGCACATCGTTATGATGGGCAACCCTTAAGAACGTATTAATTTGTTCTTGTATCTCACTAGAACTCATAAAATTGATGCCCGTTCGGTTCACATAAACTACATGGGTCTCTACATTGAAGCTTGCTAAAAACGAAATTGCTTTTTGATATGCGGGTAGGCTTTCAATTCTAAAATCAAAACCGAAAACCACCTTTTTCATTTGAAAATCAGCTATCCTATTCTTGATGACCAAAACGGGTACTTCGGCGGAGCGCACTACTTTTTCGGTATTTGATCCTACGAAAATCTCACTCAATCCTCCGGCACCGTGTGACCCCATGACGATCAAATCAATATTTTGTTCTTTGGCTACATTGTTAATCTCAGAGAAAATCTTGTAGTTCTGTACGGTTTCCGATATTTTGATTCCTTCTAGGTAGGGTTTCTTCAAAAAATCGGTAAAACGCTTCTTGGCCAGCTTCATATAGAACTGGGCTTCCATGAATTCTTGGGAGTCATCTTTAGTAAAAACGGCTTCTGAAAGTCCCATCATATGGAGCACGACGATTTCGGACTTCCATTGTTTTGCTAAACTGGCGGCTACTTCCAAAGCATATTCAGAATGCTCGGAAAAATCTACGGGAACCAATATTTTTTTCATAGAAAATCAATTTATTTTTCATTCCCGAGAAGTCGGGAATCTCTTTTGTTCCTTTATTCTTAATTAAGAATCAATACTTCTTCAAAATCGTTTTCCGTTTGCGAAGTTGCCCCTCAAGATCATGTACAGTTTCCGACAATGATTTTTCAAAATTATCGGTATCGCTTTTTGCAAATAATCTAGGTCCAGGCAAACTCAATCGAATTTCGCAAATTTTACCTTTTCCTTTAGGGTCGTTTTCTTGTTTAAAAAAAACATCGGCATTAATGATATCGTCGTATTTTTTTTGAAGTTTTTCTAATTTGTGCTCCACCATCGTATTCATTGATTCGCTAACGGGCATCTGTACATATTGAATGTTCGAGGTCATAAGGTTATGTTTAAAATTTAACGTAATAAAGGTAAACCATACGCTCTTCAGTAATAATGACATATATCAGCTTTGCAAATTTGCGAGCTTTTTCTGTCAATCTGTTCAATTCTAAATGAGTTATTTGTTTGAATTGACTATCTTGAAATGACAATAATCATAGTTCGCATAACATTTATATCTGACTTTTATACGGATTAATCTATAGCTTTTAATATGTTGTCAAGAACATGCATTCTACTCATCTTCCTCCTAATTTCCTGTGGAAAAAAGCAAGAAAAAATCCTTCCTGAGAGAACTTCGCTAATAGAGTCGGTATACTCTTCGGTAACCGTACAACCGGATAGTCTCTACCAAGTCTATGCTGCCGTTGCCGGTATTTTGGATAACAATCTGGTTGAGGAAGGCGATGTTGTAAAAAAAGGTGCTCCCCTACTTCAGATCATCAACAATGCCCCAAAGTTGAATACAGACAACGCTCGATTGAATTTGCAATTGGCCAAAGAAAATTATAGCGGCAGTTCTACACTACTAGGTTCATTGGAGGATGAAATACAAGCAGCGACTTTATCCTTCAATTACGATTCCATCAATTATTTTCGTCAAAAGAAATTATGGGAGCAAAATATCGGCTCTAAAGTGCAGTTCGAGAATCGAAAACTGGCTTATGAACTTTCTCAGAATAATTTGCGACTGCTCAAAAACCGATATGAGCGTACGAAAAACGAACTTTCTACGCAGGTACAGCAAGCACGAAACAATTATGAAACTGCCCAAATATCAACAAGGGACTTTACAGTTAAGAGCAAAATTGAGGGAAGAGTATATGCGCTTTTTAAAAACCAAGGGGAAATCGTTACAACCATGGAGCCTTTGGCATCCGTAGGGAGTGCAACTGATTTTATCATCGAAATGTTGGTCGATGAAGTTGATATCGTAAAACTTCGTGAAGGTCAAAAAACCTTGATCACCTTAGATGCCTATGGCCAACAGGTTTTTGAAGCGGAAATCAGTAAGATTTATCCAAGAAAAGATGAACGTTCGCAAACGTTTACCGTGGAGGCCATTTTTAAAAATCCCCCAGAACAGTTATATCCCGGGTTGGCAGGGGAAGGGAATATCATCGTCGCTCAAAAAGAAGATGCTTTGGTTATTCCTAAAACCTATCTCATTGACGGCACTAAAGTAGAGACCGAAGACGGACCTGTAGCGGTCAAAATAGGACTTCAAAACCTTGACCGAGTGGAAATTTTAGAAGGTATTGACGAAAATACACCTATAATAAAACCAGAAGAATGACCAATTGGAAGGTAATTCTAAATATCGCCAAGACCCATTTGTTGACCAAGATGAAATCTACGGTTACAGCAGCACTTGGGGTCACTTTTGGTATCGGGGCTTACATTACACTTGTAAGTTTTATGACGGGCCTTAATCAAATGTTAGACGATTTGGTGCTGAACCAAACTCCCCATATTCATATTTACAATGAAATAGAACCTTCCGAAATACAACCGATTTCAAGATATACTGAATTCGAGAATACGTTCAATGTAGTTCACTCGGTCAAACCGAAACTGAGCCAACAGAAAATCCATAATGCATTGCCCATTTTAAATTATCTGAAAAACGATGCCAATGTGAAAGGGGCTACACCCCAACTTCGGGCACAGATTTTTTACCTCTCAGGTTCCATTGAGTTGGGTGGTAGTTTGATCGGTGTGGATATTATGGAAGAAGCCCGCCTTTCAAACATTCAAGATAATATCATAAACGGCACCCCCGAAGCGCTACGTAACAATGAAAACGGTATTCTACTGGGCGCAGGATTGGCAAAAAAAATGTCGCTTTCAGTTGGAGACCGAGTGCAGATAAGCACCGTTTCAGGCAGTATCTTTCCTTTGAAAATCGTAGGTATTTATCAAAGTGGTATCGCCGAAATCGACAACATCCAAAGTTTTGTAAATCTAAAAACCGCGCAACGCATTCTGGGCGAAGCGCAAAACTATATTACCGATATCAATGTAAAACTTTTAGATATTGCCCAAGCAGTACCTATGGCCAAACAACTACAAAAGCAGTTCGATGTTAAGGCTACCGATATCAACCAAGCGAACGCTCAATTTGAAACAGGCTCAAATATCAGGAACCTCATTACCTATGCCGTTTCCATTACACTTTTGATCGTAGCCGGTTTCGGTATTTATAACATCTTGAACATGCTGATTTATGAAAAGATGAAAGACATTGCTATTCTGAAAGCCACAGGGTTTTCTGGCCGTGATGTACAATTGATCTTTATGAGCCAGGCCATGATCATAGGTGTTGTCGGTGGATTATTAGGCTTGCTTATCGGATTTGGGCTTTCCGTATTGATAGATAATGCACCTTTTGAAACCGAAGCACTGCCTACCATAACGACTTACCCGGTGAACTATAATATGGGCTATTATATCATCGGAATCGTTTTTGCCATCATATCGACTTTTATTGCAGGCTATTTACCTTCTAACAAAGCAAGAAAAATTGACCCTGTCCGTATCATTCGAGGTACTTAATTTGAACAATGAAGCTAGTCTTAGAAACTAAAAATATCAACAAACATTTTCATAAGCCCAAGGACTTTCATGTGCTAAAGGATATTTCTTTTGGAATACAAGAAGGAGAATTCGCTTCCATCATGGGCAAATCGGGTTCTGGCAAATCGACCTTACTCTATATACTTTCTACCATGGATACGGACTATACGGGGGAACTTTATTTGAACAATGAACTTGTTACCGGAAGACCACATCAAGAATTATCGCGCATTCGAAACAAGCACATTGGTTTCGTGTTCCAATTTCACTATTTGCTTTCCGAGTTCAGTGTCTTGGAAAATGTGATGCTTCCCGCCAAAAAACTTGCTGAAAAATCACATGCTGAAATCGAACATGATGGCATGGAAAAATTGAAAATGTTACATATCGATAATTTGGCGAAACAACGGGCTTCACGTATTTCAGGTGGAGAAAAACAACGTGTGGCCATTGCGCGGGCTTTGATAAATAACCCTACTATTTTAATGGGTGATGAACCTACTGGAAATCTAGATAGTCATAACTCCGAAAACGTTTTCAGTATTTTTAAAAGATTGAAAGAAGAAGAAGGATTGTCGCTGTTGGTGGTAACCCATGATGAAGATTTTGCCAAACGTACCGATCGTATCATTACAATGGAGGATGGGAAAATCATTCAATAAGTATTTAGGAATTATGTCTGTCGCATTTTGGTTTGGTTTTGAAATATTAAAATGAGGTCAGCACCATATTAGTGATGACCTCAAAAGCATACATTGTAAATCCTATTTATACTTCTACTGCCAAATCCCAAAAACCTAAGGCAGCTGTTTTCTGAACGTAATCCGAAAAATCAATAGGTTTTCTCTTCAACACTTTCTCGATATCATTTGTAGTTTCAGAGACCATCGGGTTTCCTAACACCTCTGTAAATAGATATTCAATCAACCAGACAAAATCTTCTGGAATACCCTGTTGCCGCATTCCCTCGCTATACTGTTGAATACTGATAGGGATAAACTGAATATTTCTACCCAAAGCTTCTGCAATTTCCTCTATTGCTTCTACAAAAGTAAGTCGTCTGGAGCCTGTAAGTTGGTAGATTTGACCATTGTGCTGTTCACTTAAAAGTGATTTTACTGCCACCTCTGCAATATCATCGGCATCCACAAAAGGAATTTTTACATCCGCCTGTGGCAAGGCTAATACACCTTGAAGAATGGGTTCTAATAAAAAGTTTTCGCTGAAATTTTGATTGAACCAGCTTGCCCGAACAATGGTATGGTCGAGTCCTGAATTAATGACTACCTGTTCACAACGTTGTGCTTCGACCTCTCCTTTTCCTGAAAGTAAAACCAGTTTTTTGATTGAAGTCTCCTTCGCGTATTTGACCAATTGGGCAACGGCTTCAAACGCACCGGGGACGGCCAAATCTGGTTGATAGGTAATGTAAACTTTGTCCATACTTTCAAGTACTTTAGGCCATTGTTCTGGTTGGCGCCAGTCGAATGCCGGTGAAGCCGACCGAGACCCTATGCGAACTTGGTGCCCTAAATCTTCTAGTAATGTAACGATTCTTCTTCCGGTTTTTCCAGTACCTCCGACAACTAATATTTTTTCTTTTTTCATACTATTTGTTTTTATAGTTTATAAAAAATATTCCGATTCCTGTTATAGTTAAACCCTATAAAAAAACCGCCGAGACTAACGCTTATCAACGAGTTTTGAAAATCATATCGATTACCGGTTGTAGGGTATTCAGAAAGGCTACCTATAAGACCCAATTCCAAGAAAACATATGCCAGTCCGAAAATTAGCCAAATGACCCCGAAAGGGAGAATCTGCCTAAAGTACCGTTTGTATTTTGGGTGTAGCATTGACTTATAAATGTAAGGAATAAATTTTCTGGACTGTATGCCCAAGCAAGAACACCATATGACCAGTGATTCATTTTATACTCCTGTCATAGGAACAATTGAAACTCGCGAACCTCTCCAAGAAAACTCCCGCTGCACTACCCGAGCAAAACTCAACTGAAACTAACCCGTAATTACTGATCAATACCTCCTATTCTATGAAACTCATTCAAAAAAATAACCCGTTACTGTAACTATTAGAAAAAAGCGAAATCCTTAGTGTGAAGTAACGAAAAAATTAAAATTAAATGTAACACTTTAATTATCAGTATATTAAAATCTACTTCTATTTTTCTTAAAACTCACAAATGTTAAATATTACATAATATAGTACCTTTTTATACATAGTACTGTAACAAAATGAATCTAGCGTCGTCTATAAGGTGTAATTCAATTTTAAAACAACAATATAAACATAATAAAAACTAGAAATTATGAAAGCAACTAACAGCAGAACAGCAACAGAATCAAAAACAGGACAGTACTTCTCAACCTTTAGTAGCAGCAAAAGAGCGCAATGGGCACAGTACAGAAATTTCAACAGATAGTCTGAATCAAAAAAACAACAATCATCAATCTATTAAAAACAAAGAAATCATGAAAGCATCATTCAACAATACAGCAACAGAATCAAAAACAGGACAGTACTTTTCATCTTTTAGCAACAGCAAAAGAGCCCAATGGGCACAGTACAGGAACTTTAATCGCTAATCACGATTTGTAACAACACATCAATCAATAAAACATCAGTCATGATAACTTTCATCAATCAATCATCAATGGAATCTAGAAGGCTAACATTTCTTTCTAATCAAGAGGATAGCAAAAGAATCCGTTGGTCAGTACCAAAAGATCTGCTCTAGCAGAAACTTAAACACATGTCAAAGGGGATGGACCTTCATCAAAGTCCATCCCTTTTTTTTACTTGTAGCTTATTTGTCCTTTGATGGGTGCTATAACCATAAATAAAAGCACCAATTAATGGTGCAAACATTGAGTTCAAAACGATGTAAAACCGAAAACAGGATTCCTTAACTTTTAGCAAGTAATTCGTCAAAGCAAAAAAATCGTGAAAGAACTTGTAAAAAACATCAACAAACCAATTCTTGAAACTAATTACAATCCTATTTTTTAATGATTAAATAAGAACAAAATGGAACATTTAGCCGCAATAGATATTTCTTATTACAAGTATAGGAGCTCTACTATGCAACTTTGGATTTTTTTGAGTTGTCTTGGTTTATCAAAAAATAAAAATGCCCAAAGAGGCCCAATCGACGGATCACTTACCGAAAGAATTATAAAGACAATCGTAATACTAATTGTCATTCTAAGTTCTTTACACCTTAAAGCACAAGAAAATCAAAGCAAGACGCTAATATCAAACATCACTATTATTTCGGCAAATACTGATAGCATAAAAACTCAAGTAGGTTATGTATCGATCAAGGGCGAAAAAATTGTTTCCATAGGGGATAAAAAACCGGAAGGAATAGGAAATTATATTGAATTAGACGGAACGGGGAAGTATCTCATTCCCGGTTTGATAGATTCACATGTTCATCTTGCCAACACCGCCGGACTTAACGGACCACTTAAAAAGAAGTATCCTGAATTGGTCGAGCTTTATTACAATCAGTTACCTAAAAGCTATCTCTATTTTGGGTTTACAACCCTGATCGATGTGAACAATTACTGGCCTGAACGGATTAATAAAATTCTTAAGGTAGAAATACGTCCTGACATATACACCTGCGGCGAGCAAGTTACCGTGATGGATGATTTTAATATGGAAATGGAAGGGTATTCACAAGGGCAGCGATATGCGTCCAATTTTTTGAATGACAACTATAATGCAAATAGCATTTTACCTGACTCCATTCAAGCGAGCGAACATACGCCTCAGAAAATCGTGGCAAAAATCAGGGAACAGCAAGGTATTTGCGCAAAATTGGTCTATGAAGACGAAGCATCAGGTTTGGCGGTCAGCTGGGAAAAACCAACTGCCTCTATTTTGCGCGATTTGATATTGGAAGCCCAAAGGTTCAATATGCCCTTGGTATTGCACGCACCTTCCTTAGAGGGGCATAAAATAGGGTTGGAAACGGGTGTTCAAATTTTTGCCCATGGGATGTGGAACTGGAGCGATGACCCAAATCAGTTCAACAACCCCGATATAGGGGACGAACATAAAAGAGTACTTCTTGAAATCGCTGAAAAGCAAATTCCCTATCAACTTACTTTTAGAACAATAACGGGAGAGAAAGATCTGGTTACGATGGATTTTCTAGAGGATAAAAACTTAGAACACGTATTTCCCAAACAAATGCTAGACTTGCTCAATACAGAAGAAGGACAATGGGGAAAGCGGAAAATTTTTGGGAGGACCGCTTTTCTAGAAAAAACAAACCCTCCATTTTACAAAGCATTAAAAGCCGATTTTACCGATGACCAAAAAATGTGGGAACATGTGTTTAAAATCTATAAGCATCGTTTAAGCACGGTCGCTAGATTTTTAGGGGAGAACGACGCCAATCTTATTTTAGGTACTGACTCCCCGGCCATGAATATGTATACCAATCCGCCGGGGTATAATGGAATTTTGGAAATGAGGCATTGGGCGGATACTGGCATTCCGCTGGGGAAAATTTTCAGAGCGGCCACATTTAACAACGCCCAAGCATTTCATCTGGAACACCTCTATGGGTGTGTGGAGAAGGGTAGCATCGCCAATTTACTTATTTTGAATTCCAATCCTTTGAAAACGGTCGAGGCCTATAATGACATCGAAAAGATCATTTTACGAGGGAGAGTGATTGATAGAAAACATTTTTCGGCTGTAAAAAATTAATATGTAAACTCCCTAATTAGAACCACTTTTTTCAGTCTTTTTAAAAGTAGCATTACAATCCTGAATCAAATAATCTTTTTAGTAACGCCTATCCTAATGGTAATTAAAATTTAAGAAAATGAAAAAATATGCACTTTTATTCATTATGGTCATGATTGTCAACAGTTGTGCGCAACAGCAAGCAAAGGAAATTGGAAAGGAAGGAATTTACAGCGGCATTTTCAGTCATGGTAATTTTTCGGGTGCCATATCCTTCGAAATCGTAAAAGATTCCACCGACTGGAAGGTATTCTTTACAAGTCTCGAACAGAATGCGTTTCAGATACCGGCAAGAAATGTTCAAATAAGCGGCGATTCAATACATTTTATGTTGCAAAGCGATCGCTACACCTATAACTTCAAAAACAAATGGACCGATAATTATGCCGGATTGTCAGGATCATTGGAAGTCGATACCCTACTAACAACTTATTCTTTAAAAGAGAAGCTAGAAGCGAAGAAGAAAGTTTGAAATCCGAAGAAATCGTATTTCAATCAAACGGGCTGAATATTGGTGGAACCATACGAAAACCCTCTAAATCCAATTCAAATGCCATTGTATTTCTCACTTCCTCCGGAGGTGGTGATCGCAGCGGTTCAAGAGCAGAAGCCCTTTATTTTGCGAACAAAGGATATGTTACTTTTCATTATGACAAACGTGGGACAGGAACCTCTGAAGGTAATTGGCAGGCCGCAACCATGGAAGAACTTTTGTCCGATGATGTGAATGCCATTGCCTATTTTTCAGAACAAATCGGAATTCCATTATCCAAAATTGGCATAAAAGGAAGTAGTCAAGGTGCAACCAAAGTTCCATATATTCTTAATGAGTTACAAGAATTGAGATATGGTATTGCTGTCAGTTGTCCGGGCAGTACATTATTGGAAAGCGACCTGAACGCTTGGAAGAACAATAATCCCGACATAAGTGAAGAAGGGGTGGAATTGCAAAGAAAAGTTTTTAAACATATCGCCGGGGACCTAAATAGGATTGAATTGAAGAAGTCAATCGAGTTGGAAAAATCCAAACCATGGTTTCAAAAAATATGGATTCCGAATCTTGACGAAGTTCAGGTAGACAAAAAATTGTTATACAGTCCGATGCCTTATTTTCCGAAAACCAAACAACCTATTTTGGTCATTCAAGGAACTTTGGACGAAATCATTCCCGAAAAAAGCCATGAGCTAATTTCAACCGCTTTGGAAGAAGCTGGTAACGAAAATTATAAAATTGTACAATTGACGGATGCCAATCATTCCATGTACCATGTCGGGCAGACCGATTTTCCATATTGGGCAAAACTACATAGCACTTATTTGAAAACTATAGAAGAATGGATATATAGTATTTCCAATACATAAATTAACCACTGTTTATAAATTCGCCTTATTAAAACTCAACAACGGAATAGAAATATGTGATTCCATGTGCTTCACAAGGTCTTTGTGGAATAACTTTTTAAAGAACGGCCCCTCATGTTTCCGCTCCATCATGACGAGCATGTCTGCATCATGCAGTTCCACAAAGGCTCGCAGGCCATGGTAAATCGTATTGGCCAAAAACGTGTGGAAATGAATGCCGGAATAATTCACTTTTTTCCGTACCATCGCTTCGAACCCCTCTAATTGTTCCTTACCAACGTATTCATCTATCGTTGGTATATGCACTACCCGAATCTTCGCTTTAAAGGGTTTTGCCAACTCTACTAGCTTTTTAATGGCAAAAATATCGGCCTCCTCAAAATCAGTGGCGTAAATTATCGTTTGTAATTTTCGAAAACGCAACGTATTTGGCACGATCAAAAGCGCACAACCGACTTTTTTCATCAATTTCTTTGCGATGTTCCCAGTAAACAATCCACGTTGTGTGTGCTCATCTTTCATTCCTACTAGTACCAAATCAGGGTTCAAATCCCTTGTTTTCTCCAGAATTCCATCACTTACTGCTGCATGTTCATGAACCTTTATTTCAACACGGTCACGTACCGATTCGTCTTTCAAATGCTTCACACAATAGTTTAGAACCGTGTCTCTTTTTTCGATGTTTAGCCTTTCCTTGATTTGTTTCGCCGACCGAATCGTAGCAACGGTAACAGGAGGAACCGAATATATATGTAGTACGATTAAATTAGCCTTCAAACCATTACTCAATTTATAGGCATATCGCAATGTGTAGACCTCGTGTTTAGAAAGGTCGGTAGCATAGAGCACTGTTTTCATCTTTATACAGGTTTTGATTTTTAATGTATGCGTACCAACAATAAACTACAATGACCAAGGTCATCTGGCCGCATATGGATATGATTCTTGTCATTTTTTCGAAAATTGTTGCCCCTTATTTTTGCGTCAGCATTATAGCAACCATGAGAATAGTCTTCATTATCCTTTTGCTTTTACATGCCTTCATACATCTCATGGGGTTTTTTAAGGCGTTTGAACTGTTGAAAATCGAACAGTTATCACAAAGCATTTCAAGACCAATAGGCCTTCTTTGGTTGTTTACGGCTATTCTGTTTATTTGCTCCGCTCTGGCCTATCTGCTTAAAAAAGATATTTGGTTTCTTATGGCTATTACCGCCGTTGTTTTATCCCAAATTTTAATCGTTCTTTTTTGGAAGGATGCAAAATTCGGAACCCTAGCGAATCTCATCATCCTATTGGTGGGTATTACGGCTTATGGGCATTTCAAGTTTAAGAACAAGGTTAAAACGGAAGCCTCGGAGTTGTTAGAAAGTGCCCTCCTTGAAAATCCATCGTTCATCACTAAAAAGGATATTGAACATCTTCCGCGAATCGTTCAAAAATGGATGGAACATTCCAGAGCACTTGGAAAACCTAGGACAACATCCGTCCGTCTAAGACAAAAAGGCGAAATGAAGACCAAACCTGATGGAAATTGGATGCCGTTTTCCGCGGAACAATATTTTAACACCCGAAACCCCTCCTTTGTCTGGATTACAAAAGTCGATGCCATGCCCTTGATTTATATGGATGGGAGGGACAAGCTCAAAAAGGGCCAAGGCGAAATGCTTATTAAACTATTATCATGGTTTCCAGTGGTCGATGAAGGAAAAAATGAAAAGATAAACTCAGGAAGTATGCAAAGGTATCTTGCCGAAATGTGCTGGTTTCCGAGTGCGGCAACCGAAAACTATGTCTCTTGGGAAACCATCGGAAAGCATTCGGCCAAGGCAATCATGACCATTGACGGGAAGCAAGTTTCCGGCATTTTTACATTTTCAGAAGAAGGTGATTTTGTTTCTTTTGAGACACAACGTTATTTTGGAGGCGGGGAAGCTGCCAAACTAGAAATATGGTTTATCGAAGCTAAGGATTACAAGGTTTTCAACGGAATAAAAATTCCTCATAAATGCAAGGTCACATGGAAATTGAAGGAAGGCGACTTCAATTGGCTAAACCTAGAAATTACCGATCTGGAATACAATCACACCGAACTTTGGCAAAAGTAATTTACCACATTTCTGAAACAATACTGGCAACACCGATTCCCAATATCAAAAAAAGCACAAAGTTTCGAAACTGCTCTTGGGTAATCTTGTCTAATATTTTTTTACCAATCCAGGTACCCAAAATACTGACCACCAAAAGGATGGGCACCAAATACAAATGCTCTTTGTGCATATAGCCATTAAAGTAGTAGATTACTGACCTACTAAGGTCGACTCCCAAATCAATAACGGCGGAGGTGGCGATGAACTTGTTCTTGTCCATTTTAAAAGCGGCCAAGGTAATCCCGCGAATGGCTCCCCCAGTGCCTAAGATTCCAGCGCTTAATCCTGAAAGTGAACCTCCGATCATCGCATTTTTTGTGTTCGGGTTGACGACCAAACTTTTAAATATCAGAAAGGCCAGACTTAAAATTATTAGAAAGGCCCCCAACAAATAGGTCAAAATCGTAGAATCCAAAAACTTGCTCAGCCAAGCCCCGACAGAAACGAAAATCACGGCGGGAATCCCCAAGGTCAACACGATTTTCTTATCGAATCCCTTTTTGAAAATGGCAATCTTTGAAACGTTGCTTGCCAAGTGAAAAAGCGCAGTAATGCCTAATACGGATTGAAAATCAAGAAAAAAATTGGCAATCGGCACAAAATAGACCGAAGACCCAAAACCTCCAACGGTTCCCAAAATCTCGGCCAGTATGGCCAAAATCACAAAAATAGGGAGGTAACGTTCTAGCATTTGCTCTTAAACTTTCAATTCACAAAGTTAGACTTGCGACATCAAGACTCAAATGATTATTATCACCCATGTATTTGTCTATTTATAACCCCTAAAGAAATTTCTTTTTCAGCACCTGCATGCAAATAAAAAATGCCAAGACTACCCTTATCGCTATTTCTCGAAAGTAAAATCAACTGAGTTGCTTTTGTATTGTACCACCCTTACGATTAGTTTAAAATATTTATTCTTACAAAGGTCGTATTAACAAGTTTTGTTACATTTACGATACCTTGTCTTTATGGCAATAATTTGGCAAAAACAGTGTCAGATAAACCAATTTCTAAACAAAAACCCGACTTTAATGAAATTTTTGAATGCCGAACCCTTTCGTATCAAAGTTGTAGAACCAATTAAGAAATCTACAAGAGCAGAACGAGAAAAATGGATAGAAGAAGCCTACTACAATGTTTTTAAATTACGGGCGGAAAATGTTTATATAGACATGCTCACGGATAGCGGAACCACAGCAATGAGTTCAAATCAATGGGCCGGCATGATGAGGGGCGATGAGTCTTATGCCGGGGCCAAAAGCTTTTTCACCTTCGAAAAAGCGGCACAAGATATATTGGGATTTCCTTATGTGCAACCTACCCATCAAGGCCGTGCGGCCGACTTTATCATGTCACAACTCTATGCTAAAAACGGGGGATACATTCCCGGGAACCTACATTTTGATAGCTTCAAGGGGCATGCCGAGTTGGCTGGGTCGATACCCATTGACCTGATTATCGAAGAAGGGAGAACCGCCAATACGATTGAACATCCTTTTAAAGGGAATATGGATGTTGAAAAACTCCAAGCCATTATTGACGAAAAAGGAAAAGAAAATATCCCATTGATCATCATGACCGTTACTTGTAACGGGAATGGCGGACAGCCCGTTTCTATGGCTAATATTCGCGAAGTATCGGCCATTGCCAAAAAATATGAAATTCCTTTTATGATCGATGCGGCACGCTTTGCCGAGAATTGCTATTTCATCAAAAAGAGGGAAGCCGGTTATGAGAACAAGACCGTTAAAGAAATTTCGCTTGAAATGTTCTCGTACGCTGACGGATGTGTCATGAGTTCCAAAAAGGACGGCATGGTCAACATCGGCGGATTTATTTGTACGCGCCATGAAGAATTGGTGCCCATGATAAATCTATTGGCCATTGTGAATGAAGGTTTCATTACCTACGGAGGTCAAAGTGGAAGAGATTTGGAGGCCTTGGCCATTGGACTTGACGAAGGCACCGAAGAGGATTATCTTGAATACCGAATCGAGCAGGTAAAATATTTAGGGGATGAATTGCATAAAAAAGGAATCCCGATTATAAAACCGACAGGAGGTCACGGAGTTTATATCGACGCCAAGAAATTCTATCCCCATATTCCGCAAAGTGAATTTCCGGGGCAGGCCTTGGTCGTCGAACTCTACAAAACCGGAGGGGTACGTGGGGTGGAATTAGGGTCGTGTGCCTTTTCCAAAAAAGACCCTGAAACTGGAGAAATCCATTATCCCGAATTGGATCTTGTACGGCTTTCCATATCGCGACGAGTCTATACGAACCGACATATGGATGTTGTTGTCAATTCACTGGCCGATGTGTATGAACGAAGGGATGAAATGAAAGGGCTTCGTCTGACCTATGAAGGTCCGATTTTAAGCCTACGCCATTTTACGGCAAAGTTTGAACTTGTTTAAAATCAGATTATGAATAGCTTTAATTTTTTTATGCCTTCGCAAATACGATTTGGCGCAGGTAGAATCAATGAGCTTGCAGCCATTTCCTCAGGGTTGGGAAGCAAATGCTTAATGGTCTCAAGACCGATAAATGGTTCACAAAAAGAAACGTACAAAAGAATCAACACCATTTTGGCCGAGGCCGGAGTTACCGTATTTCATTTTGATGAAATCGTACCCAACCCTACGACCGAAGGTGTCGAAAACGGAATCAAAAAAGCAGTTGAACACCAGGTCGATTTTGTATTGGGTGTGGGAGGCGGTTCTGTAATGGACAGCGCTAAACTTATTGCATTTTTCTATAACAAGGACGCAAAATTAAACTGGGATGAAGCCATCGAAAGATACTCGAACCCATTTGCAGTTGGCAAAAGTCCAGGCGAGGCGTTGCCTTTCGTAGCCGTCTCCACGACTTCCGGCACAGGGTCACAATCTACCCAAGCCGCAGTAGTAACCGATACGGCGAACAAGAATAAGGTGACCATTTTTCATTCGGGACTTTTCCCATCCGTATCCATCATCGACCCCGAACTTATGCTTTCCGTGCCCGCTCATGTGACTGCAGCTACCGGGTTTGATGCCTTTACCCATGCCTTTGAAAGTTATCTGGGGAATATGACTTCCCCATTGACCGAGACCATGTCGCTTCAGGCCATCAAAATCGTCTTTGATTATTTGCCGAAAGCGATTGAAAATCCTGCGGATATTGAAGCCCGTACCCAATTGGCGTGGGCCGATACTTTGGCCGGAATGTGTCTTGCGAACGGAGGTGCACAACTCCCTCATCCGCTCGGCGAAATCATCGGGGGAATCTGTCCGAGAGTACCACATGGCGAAACCTTGGCCATTGTGTATCCCGAATTTTTAAAATATAAGGAGCCCTTGGCACAAGAAAAGTTTGATCGGGTCGCGCGATATATCAATTCGGAAAATGATAACAGGTCACTACCTGAACGAATTATTGACTTGCTCGAAACTGTAAAGCTATCCGAAGCGCTCCAACGAACAAAGCTAACGAAGGAGGAATACGAAGAAATCACAAACCATCCGCTTTTGAATCTATTGCAGCCCGACAACGCGGATCAAATTAAAAACATGATGGCCAATAGTTTGGCTTAAAACGCAATTATGAAAAAAATCAAAATAGCAGCCGGCCTCGCCCACGTCGATTATGGTCATTTGGCGGATATTGTCAAGGAAGCCTCTGAAGCAGGTGCGGATTATATCCATTCGGATGCCGCCGATATGCACGATCTTAAGAACATGCAGTTGATGGGCGGCCATCAGGTCATTGAAGGCATTCGGCCCTATACTGATAAGCCCATTGAATGCCATATCTATACCGAGACCTGTGATTTGCTCTTTATCGAAAAGCTGGCCGAGGTCGGTACGAATATGTTGATCCTGCCAGCGGAACATTTTATCGGGGCGCCTTTGGCATATATTATCAATTGGTGCCGGGAGCGAAAAATGAAATTCGGATTGACAATCGGACTGTACACTCCGCTTTCTTTTGTTGAAGAATCGATCTATGACATTGACCGTTTGCACATTGTTGTGCATGGGGTCGATGAGACCGATGGAAAGGATAATTGGGGCTGGAGAAAATCTTGCCTTGATCTCTTGCGAAGGGCCAGGAAAATGGTCGATGAGAAAAATCCGGATTGTGAGATCGCCATCGACGGAGGTATCCGGGCGGATAATTTGGATAAACTGATTGCCTGCGACCCCGATGTAGTTATTCTTTCTTCCGCAATCTTTAAAGACCCGGATGGTATCACTGCCGGAATACAAAAATGTCGGGCCGCTATTGATGCCGCCCAGAAAAAATAATGGTATGATTCCGGAAGTTATCCTTGACCTGAAAGCCAAAAACAAAGAAGAAGCCATTGAAGAACTGGCCCAGGTTCTTTTTGAAAGTGGTAAAATCAATGATAGGGAAGGTTATGTGAAGGATATCATGAACCGTGAAAAAATATTATCTACGTACTGCGGAAGCAATATTGCGATTCCGCATAGCGTATCCGAAGTTGTGAATAAGGCCTCTTTCGCTTTCGGAAGATCACAGGGCCTTACCTGGGACGAAGATGACGATTTGGTCAACTTTGTCATTATACTCGCCATACCTCAACTTAAGGAAGGCGAGGATACCGTACATATTGAAATGATGTCGGCCATTGCCGAACTTGCTTTGGACGATGATATTCGGAAACTATGGGAAGACGCAACCACCGAGCAAGACATCATACATACCTTCAACTAAAGACCACCACTTATGAAATTCTGGGAAGAAACCAAGACCATCTTTAAAAATACAGGGCTCCATTTTCGAACCGGAGTATCCTATATGCTGCCCGTAATCCTTATAGGTGGGGTGGCCGGAAGCTTGGCTGTTCTTGGTGGCACCGAAATTGCAGATGGTACCGTTTGGAAAATCCTAAAGGATATTGGCGAAATCGGACTCCACTATTTTGTGCCTGTAATGGCGGCCTATACTGCATACAGTATTTGTGACACACCAGGTATTGCCCCAGGATTTATAGTCGGCATCTTGGCGCAGCAAATCGACACGGGGTATTTGGGTGCGCTCCTAGGAGGAATATTGGTGGGGTACGTGACCCATATGTTGCTAAAGGTTCAACTGTCAAGTATGCTACAGAGCACTTGGGGCTTTATGGCACCCGTCTTTAGTACGATTATCGTGGGCTTATTTTTGTTTTATTTGGTAGGCCCTCCGATAGCGGCACTCATGATTTTCTTGACCGATTTCTTGACCAATCTTGGCGAAGGGGGATCCGGTATTTTAGGAGCCGTAATGGGCTTTCTCGGAGGTATTGATTATGGCGGTCCTTTTAGTAAAACTCAAAGTACATTTGCCACTGCGGTAATGGATATCGACTTGTTCGTTCCGCTAGGTATTTGTGGGGCCATAGTTACCGTGCCACCTTTGGGCATGTGCTTGGCCACTTTTCTCAAGCCGAAACTATATACCAAGACCGAGAAAGAGTACGCCAAGAGTTCTTGGTTGTATTCAATAATTGGTGGATTCACGGAGATTGTAATCCCATTGGCCGCGGGCGATTTATGGAGGGTAACCGTTGCTACCGCCCTAGGGTCAACCGTCGCAGGGGTTATTGCCGGATATTTCTTGTTGGAATTGAGTACCCCCGTTTTGGGCGTAGCGCAATGGTTTTTCTATAACAAACCCTTAATTTTTGTACTTTCAGTGGTAGTAGGTTCCATTACCGTGGCCTTGGTGGCCAATCTACTTAAGGGTATCAGTAAAAGGGATATTGCCCAACTCGAACGCGAGGAGGAGGAAGAAATGGATTAACACAAAACAGAACACTATGAAAATAGCATTGGTAACAGCTTGTCTTGCGGGTGTCGCACACAGCAAAATGGCAGCGATGGCGCTTAAAAAGGAAGCCAAAAAAAGAGGCCACGAAATTGTGGTGGAAGAACAGGGCGGACATAAAGTTCCTGTAAAATTATCGCAAGAACAGATCGATGCCGCCGATGTGGTCATCATTGCAAAAATGATAAAGATATCGGGAGAATCTCGATTTGAAGGGAAGCCGATTGTCGATGTGAGTGTAAACAAAGCGGTCAGAAATCCCGTTTCGATAATGGATCAGGCCGAGGAACTTTTAAAATAACCTTCATGGTCAAAAATACGGTAACGGTCACTGATGAAATAGGCTTTCATGCTAGAACGGCATCCTTGTTCGCAAAAAAAGCGGGGAGCTTTGCTAGCACTGTTCAAGTCACATACAACGATAAAACGATCAATGGCAAGAGTATGCTGGCCATTATGACTCTCGGGGTAAAGAGCAATGCCACTGTTGAGGTATCGGCAGACGGCGAGGATGAATCGGAAGCCTTGCAAGCCCTGATCGAATTCGTGCAGAACAACTTTAATAGCTAATATTATTCTTATCTTAAAAGGAATACCGGCATCCCCGGGCTTCGCCCATGGTAGCGCGTTCTTGATCGAGAACGCAGCACCGCTCATCGTTCATAAAAAAGTTGTCGAAAATCCCGATTTGGAAATCGAAACCTTTAAGAAAGCACTGGTAGCTATAAAGGTTCAAATTGCCGGGGTTAAAGAAAAGATGGCCGAACGGCTTTCGGCAAATGAGCTTGAAATCTATGACGCCCATATTTCGATTTTAGAAGATCCCGAATTGATCGATAAGTCCATCGAAATCATAGCTGCTGAGCATACCAATGCCGATTTTGCCCTACATGCCGTCGCAAAGGAATTCATGGAATTGTTGGAGCAGCTGCACGACGAATACCTTAGCGCCCGGGCAAAAGACATCGACGAGGTCTCAACTGCCGTAATACGACATCTTCAAGGAAAATCAGATTTACATTTGAACCTTTCGAAGCCCGTAATCATCATTGCGGACAAAATTTCGACACATCAGATCTCAACAATTGATACACAATTCGTACTCGGAGTAGTTACAGCTCAAGGAGGTGCTACCGATCATTCTTCCATATTATACAATGCCATGGGAATTCCGGCGATCGTAGGCTTGGGCGATAGGCTTTTTTCCGTGTTGAAAAACGATACGGTGCTTCTTGATGCGGAAGTCGGAAAGATTGAGGTAAATCCAGATAATGAAATATTCAAGGCATTTCAAAAGCGATATGAAATATACCGTTTGGAAGAAGAAGAAAATCTTGAAAACAGCCATTTGCCCGCCCGAACATTATCCGGAAAGCAATTAAAGGTCTACGCCAATATCGGGGATGCCAAAGATGCCAAAGATGCCCAACTCAAAGGGGCCGATGGTGTCGGTTTATTACGTACCGAATTCTGCTTTTTGGAAAGAACTTCGTTGCCCACCGAAGAAGAACAATACGAAATGTACAAGGCGATGCTGGATGAACTTCCCGACAAAGAGATTGTTGTTCGTCTTATGGATATAGGTTCCGATAAAAAGGTCTCCTATATCGAAATGGAGGAAGAAGAGAATCCAGCTATGGGCATACGTGCCTTGCGTTTAGGTTTCAAACATTACGATGCGCTCCTCAAACCGCAAATACGGGCCTTGTTGCGGTTGTCGGCTTCCTATGATCTTCAATTTTTACTCCCTATGATTGCCACACCTCAAGATTTGCAAGCCGTAAAGAATGTCATTCAGAAAGAAACTTCGGAATTGGAATCCGATGGAATTGAAATCAAAAAATCCATCCCCTTGGGCATCATGGTCGAAATACCGAATGTCGCCTTGCTCCCTGAGTTGTTTGTAGACGATGTCGATTTTTTCTCTTTCGGCACCAATGACCTGGCGCAATACATGATGGCGGCGGACCGAACGAATACCTCTGTTTCGGAATATCTTCCCGAGGCCGTACCCGGCATTCTGAAGCTTTTGGAAAATGTGGTTCGAGTTGCGCACGCCAAAGGCAAGTGGGTCGGCATATGTGGGGGACTGGCGGCAGACATCAACTTAACGGAAACCTTTATTAATATAGGTGTTGATGAATTGAGCATGCCCGCATCCGTGATACCCAAAATGAAGGCTTTTATCAGAAAATTGGAATAGCTAATTTTATGTAGGGCCGTTCTTTACAAGTTCTCAGCAGGGTAAAGTTCTATTAAATGCATTCGTATGCAAAAGGAATTCTCGAAATAAAAGGTATTTTTAAAGGATAAGTATGAAGACCATGCCTAAATTGAGTAGCATTTTAAGATTACTACTAGTCGCCTCAAGTCTCGTTTTTCTTGGATGCACGCCAACCAATATTGAAGGATCTTGGGACTTTGAAGTTTCTTGGGACGAAGACAATTCTTCCTATGGAGTTTTAAAAATCATCAATGAAAATGGTAATCATTCAGCGATTTTGAATTCCTTTCAGATGGGAAAGCTTGAATTACAAAATCTTGCCGTTTCGGGCAGTTCGATTTCTGGTGATTTTGAAAAATGGGGCGATACTTTTGTGCTGGAAGGAAACTTTAGCGGAGATTCGTTCAAGGGAAATTTAAAAAACGAAGATGAAACCCATTCCTTAACTGCCCAAAGACAATCGGAAGACCTGGCAGTAATCGATCGCTCGGAAATCAAATATGTCTTGTCTGACAATGATCTTGAAGAGACCGAACTCAATATCGACCATGCGAAGTTAATAGAAGATTCAGGCCAAGAGTCTTTTCAAAGAGGTGAACGGATCTATAACTCGAATTGTATCAATTGCCACGGTAATCCGGAAATCGAGGGGTCTATTCCACTTTCCTTGAAATTTTGGGAGCAACCCTTTAAGGCGGGCAACGATCCTTATTCCATGTATGAGAGTATTAGTCGTGGCTATGCAACAATGCCCCCTCAATTGACATTAACTCCTCGAGAAAAATATGATGTCATCACCTATATCAGGGAAGCATATGTTCGAGAGAACAATCCCGATCAATATTTTAATGCTTCCGTTGGGTACTTGGCAGGTCTGCCGGAAGGCACTTCAAAAGGCCCTGAACCAAGGCCGTATCATCCTTGGTCGGATCAAGACTATGGCAATTTTTTCATCAATACCTATGAATTGGTGGATGCCGAAACCGGACCTGAACGTTACCACTCGCCTGGCCCGACACCATATGCCGATGAAGATTATTCGAAAAATAATTTTGCTTACAAAGGCATCGCCGTTCGTCTGGATAAAGGCGAAGGAGGCGTTGCTAAAGGAAAGGCATGGATGATCTTTGACCATGATGTCATGCGCGTTGCAGGAGGTTGGACGGGCGAGGGCTTTATCGATTGGGATGCCATTCTGCTTAACGACCGTCATGAAACCTATCCTCGTACAATCGGGAAACTTCATTTTGAAACTCCGGTCGGGCCAGGGTGGGCCAATCCTAAAACGGGAGATTTTAAAGACCCCAGATTCACGGCTCGGGATGGTAGAAAATTCGGCCCTTTGCCAAAGGAATGGGCTGATTACAAAGGCCTATACCATCATGGTAACGATATCATCATTTCGTATTCAGTGGGCGCTGCCGAAATTCTCGAACAATTGGGAAGGGAAGAAAGTGACGACCAAATCGTATTTACCAGAACACTGAATATCAGCCCTTCCTCTTCTTTGTTGAAGTTAAGAGTGGCCAAGGATAATATCAATGTCCGAATTTCAGGAAATGGCGCCACCCTTTCAAAAGAAGATGGCTATGTAATGATGACCGTGCAGCAATCACAAGCGGCCAAAATCAAACTTTTTATTGCAAACGCCACTGTCGATTTAGATGTTTTGGCAAAATCATCCGCTGCTCCGAAGTCGTTAAAACAATATACCAAAGGTGGACCAGCACATTATCCCGAGGAAATAAGCAGTGTTATTACAAAAGGGTCTGACGAAAACCTCTTCGCAGTGGATCAACTGAGTCCGCCCTATGACAATCCATGGAATTGCCGCATGAAATTGAGCGGCATCGATTTTATGAAAGATGGCAACAAAGCAGTGGCCTGCACGACCGACGGCGATGTTTGGTTGATTACCGGGTTGACCGATGGCGGCAACTCCCTAAAATGGAAACGAATCGGGGCGGGCTTATTCCAACCCTTGGGAATAAAAGTGGTCGATGAACAGATTTTCGTAACCTGCCGCGACCAGCTTGTTCGTCTTCGCGATTTTAACGGGGATGATGAAACCGATTTTTATGAAAGCTTCAACCATGACCATCAAGTAACAGATCATTTTCATGAATTTGCAATGGGCCTTCAAGCCGATGAGAAAGGAAATCTATATTACGCCAAGAGTGGGAGACATGCTCGGGAGGCTTTGATTCCACAGCATGGCACATTGATAAAGGTCAGCAAAGATGGTTCGGAATCAGAAATTATAGCCAAAGGATTTCGTGCCGCAAACGGCGTTTGCCTAAATCCCGATGGCAGTTTTTTGGTAACCGATCAACAAGGCTATTGGAACCCTATGAATCGCATCAACTGGATCGAAACGGATGGAGAAGCAAAATTTTATGGAAATATGTGGGGGTATAATCCGCCTAAAGATTCTACTCGGCTTGCCATGGAGCAACCCATGGTTTGGGTCGATATGGAATTCGACCGATCTCCTTCTGAATTATTATGGGTAGATAGTGAAAAATGGGGTCCTTTGGACGGTAGTCTTTTGAGCTTTTCCTACGGATATGGCAAAATTCAATTGGTCCTCAATGAGGAAGTTGAAGGTCAAAGACAAGGCGGAGTCATCGATATTCCGGGAATGAAATTCTATACCGGGGTCATGCGTGGCCGATTTCATCCTGATGACCAACACTTGTATTTATGCGGCATGGAAGCCTGGAGCACTTCGCAGAATATGCGGACCGGAGATCTATACCGTATTCGCTACACGGGCAAGACCATCCCGATGCCAATAGTATTGAACACGCTTGAAAACGGCATACAATTGACGTTTGCCTCAAAATTGGAAGCTGAAAGCGCTTCTACTATTTCAAATTACGAAGTGAAAACATGGGATTTAATCCGAAGTAGCAAATACGGTTCCGACAGGCACAATGTAAAAACCTTGAAAATTTCCGAAGCAAGACTGACCAAAGACGGTAAAGGGATAACACTGCTCACAGATGAAATAACACCTGTTGATGTGATGACCATAAGTTATGATATACTCGACGAATCAGGAGCGCCGTTAAAAGGCACCGTTCAGAACACCATTCATGTTTTGGGAAAAGATAAGTCCAGTAAAAAGTCCATAGCTATGGACTAAAATACCTATTGCCAAAAACCCTTCTGGCCCCCTGATATTTACTACAGTTTCGACAATCATTTTTTTGCCAAATTTTTTGAGCTTCTCCCAAAATATGTTATCAAAGATCCCGTTATAGTATAGTACCCTCTTAAATACTCCCTATTTGGAATTTTTACTTCAAAATCACTTTTAGAAGCATTTTCTAAAAACCATTAGACCAACACATCTAATATGGGGGCCAAACCATCGTACAACACATCGTGGAACATCGTGTATGCTTACCTAAAGGACCCAGGTAATGCCGAAAAACACAAGAACTTTTATCATGCCGTAGAACCGTTGATCAAACATTGGTTGTTACGATTTGAGCTAAAGGATGATCTCGAGGGCCATGCCCGAAGTATTTTTTCAGACCTCTATCTCAAAGAACAAAAAAGATACAAGGTCGGGAAGCTATCTACCGAAAAGTGTACCGCTCAAATTACCACCTATTATTTTCCGGTTATCAAGAATCTGTGTTTCGATTATGCGGGTGTGCTGAATCACAAAATGAAATATACTTCGGAGATTCTCCTTTCCGAAAGTGAATCGGAACCCGGTGTATTTGAAACCTTGTGGGGCGAACACAAGAATACGGTACTATCGGAAATGAGCCGTAGCGTTCAAGACTATATAGAGCTATCGAATTTCGAACAAAAGAAAAAGGAAGTCTTGCGGAAGCGTTTTATTGAAGGGTCAAAATTCCCGGATATTTTTATGGGTGTCGAAAAGAACGAATTTGAGGCGCAACGAAAATGGGCCTGTAGGCAAGGAAAGAAAATTGCGTTGAAAATCGCAAAGCACATACTTCCAGGAATCATCGATTGTTATCGAATTCCCATCAGCAAAAAAATAGATCCGAAAATTATTGAAAAGTATTTGTTGGGACTTCGGACTAAATTGGCTATTTGATTAACTGGAGGTCGATAAAATGATGTTTTTTTCAAACTACTCTTCAAAACGGTTGATTTATAGGACTATACATCCCGATTGAAAAAACATTAAATTCGTATTTCATCTTTTCCCACAATGCCAATGAAGCCCTTGGAGCGAAGGAAAATGTCCATTTAACAAAATGCAATTTTCCAAAATAGTTAGCACAATTTTTCTCTGGATATTATGTTCAGGGGGTTCTGTATTTTCTCAAATGTCATCGAAAACAAATGACCTAAATGTCTTAAGCTATGAACTACTGCTAAGTACGGACATGTCCAACGAAAGATTTACAGGAACCGTCAACATAAGTTTTCTAATCAGTCCGGAGGCAAGGGAGGTAGTCTTTGATTGTGGAAATCTTCAGATTACAGAGATTACCGGTAGCAAGGTCGCGGGCTTTACGCAAAAAAATAAAAAAGTAATCATCTCCTTAAACAGTAGGGACAAGACAGAAAATCACATCCAAATAACGTATTCCGGAAGTCCTTCTCATGGAATCGTTTTCATTCCCAAAAGTCAAAGTATCTATACTGTTTTTTCGACCAGTCAATGGATGGTGTGTAACGACTCCCCAAACGATAGGGCAACGTTTAAGATAGAACTATCTATTCCAAATGGCAGTCTGTGTATCGCTAGCGGGGTCTTAAAAAACACCTCTAATAAGGGTGACAAAACCCAATATTCATGGGTTCAGGATTATGAATCCCCATCGTATACCTACGGATTCGCAATAGGCCCCTTCAACAAATTCCAAGAAACCCATGGAAAAATCTCGCTCAATTACTACTCCACAAATCATACCTTAGAACAACTCAAAACAATTTTTCGGCCAACCGGAGAAATAATCGATTTTTTTGAGGCAAAATCGGGCATACCGTATGTTCAGTCCTCCTATTCCCAAATCCTAATCGGAAACCATTATCAAGAAATGTCTGGATTCTCAGTGTTGAAGGAATCATATGGCGAGTTAGTAATGAATGACAGTACGGAGACAAATCTAATCTCCCATGAACTGGCCCACCAATGGTGGGGAAACATGATTACCTGCGAGGACTGGAACCATTTTTGGTTGAACGAGGGGCTTGCGACCTTTATGTCTGCCGCCTTCAACGAACATAAATTCGGCAAGCACAAATACGAATCGGATATAGATTCGTATCGAAAGGTTTATGAGTCGGTTAAAAACAAGGGAAAGGATAAATCTTTGGTATTCGATGATTGGTTAAATCCCACAAGAGAGGATCGCAATCTTGTTTATTTCAAAGGGGCGTATGTCATACATCTGCTCAGAATGGAACTAGGGGAAAAGGACTTTTGGGGCGGAATAAAATTCTATAGCCAAGAATATTTCGGCAAGTCGGTCAATACCCTATACTTTCAAAAAGCGATGGAGGAATCTACAGGTCGCGACCTTAGCGCATTCTTCAATAAGTGGATAAATAAAACGGAAGGATAAGGACTACTAACATAAGGCGAATGAAAATAGCACCAATTACAACAAGGTAGCATTTTCAATATTTCGAAATTCTTAGCCAACCTTTCAACTAAATTTGTTCAAACCTTTGCAAAAGGACCGATTCAAGGCAAATGACACCTAGATGACACCTAGATGTCGTGCAGCTAACCAAGCGTTATCTATAGCTTTGTGACAACAAAATTTTATTTCAATGGAGAGTCATTCAATAGGAAAAAATCTAGTCTATCAAAGAAAGCGCAAAGGCTATACTCAAGAAGAACTATCGGCAAGAACCGAAGTAACGGTTCGCACCATTCAACGTATAGAGAAGGGCGATGTCAATCCGCATTTACAGACGATAAAATTGTTGGCCACCGCGCTCGACATTAATGTAGACGATCTCTTAGACTTGGAAAACCCCAAAGAGGAGGCCATTCAAAAAAAGTGGTTGCTCCTTTTGCATGGAACACCTTTGTTGGGGTTCATACTTCCTTTTTGCAATGTGCTTTTTCCACTTTTTCTTTGGATACACAAAAGGGAAGACAACGCACTTTATGACAAACACGGAGCCAAGGTTGTCAATTTTCATATCACCGTACTACTACTTTACGTGTTTTCATTTATAGCCTTATTGACCATCGAAAAATGGGGTTTTATAATTTTTGTTTCAGTCATTCCACTTTGCGTTTTGATTGTTTTGGCCAATATCATATACGCCGTAAAAAGTTATAAATGTTATTATCCGCTTTCAATCCCAATTTTGAGGAGTAAAGGTAGAAACGCCGCAAAGTCCTTTATACTCTTATTTGCGCTTTTGGTATTTACAAACTGTGCATCACAAAACACCAAAATGATTACTCGTATTGACGATTCAAAGATTACAACTACGGAATTGAGTCAAAAAATTCAAAAACTTGTTGATACGGCCAACGTTACCGGAATTACGGTTTCTATTTTCAACCAAGATACCCTCGCCTATCAAGAAGCGTTCGGTTACGCTAATTATGACAAAAAAGATAACCTTCAGGTAAATCAGGTATTTTATGGGGCCTCGTTAAGCAAATCGGTGTTCGGATATATCGTGGCACACCTTGTGAAAGACGGAGTCATTGATTTGGACAAGCCCTTACAAAGCTATTTGGACACGCTTATTCCCGAGCTGTATTTTGAAAAGGAATGGAGGGGTTTTAAGAATCTCAAAGAAGATAAAAGATATGAAAAGATAACGGCAAGGATGTGTCTTTCACATACTACGGGCTTTCCAAACTGGAGGTGGATAAGTAGAATAGGTGAATTCCAACGAGAGGGAGAAATCCAAATTTATTCCGACCCTGGAACTCGGTACAGTTATTCTGGAGAAGGAATTCGCTTGCTGCATATCGTGATCGAAAAAATTACGGGCAAAGGCTTGGAAGAACTGGCCCGAAAAATTGTTTTTGACCCATTGAAAATGGATATGACCAGTTACGTATGGCAACCTCGTTTTGAAGGAAAATACGTTCTTGGGCACACCATTGATCAAAAAACCATTCCTAAGGACACCGAAGACGAAGCCGGTGCGGCAGGTTCTATGGAAACCACCCCAGTAGACTATTCAAAATTCTTGGAGCACATACTTGCTTTAGAGTCACAAGATTCTCCAATAACCGAGCTGCTATTTTCTCCCAATATTGAAATCAAATCAAAAATGCAATTTGGGCCACAATCTCTGGAAACGACCACTGAAAATGAAAAAATCGGATTGAACTATGGTATGGCGTGGGGGTTGATCACTAAAACACCCTACGGAAAAGCAGTTTTTAAGGAGGGTCATGGCGAAGGTTTTCAACATTACTCCATTCTATTCCCCGAACAAAATATAGGGGTGCTTTTGATGTCCAATAGCGATAACGCAGAAAGTATCTTTAAGGAATTATTGGAAATCACCATTGGAGATGTATATACGCCATGGAAATGGGAAAATTATATTCCTTTCAACGCAGAATAATCTTCGATCGAACTTGCATTACCCTGTCGACCTCAGCAAGTCCATAATTTCCTTTTTATACTCCTGTATTTGACTTTCGCGTTCAGCAGTCAAAGCATCCTGAAGTTCAAAATCTTTTATGGGGAAGAGACTGTCCTTGACGGCATCCCATGGGCAATCGAGATTATCCGTTTCAAAACCCAGATATTCTAATTGCATCATTCGAATCTTCGTGGGGAAACCCTCCTGAAACTGTACCATTCTCCAATAGGCTGCTTTGATTTCAGGTGCAAGCACCGTTTCTTTCTGCAAATAGGCTTGGTAGAGCAACAACAAATAGGCCCCTAACTTTTTATAAAACAATCGCGATTCTTCATGCGGACTGTTCCCGGTCGTTTCAGAACCGTTAAAGTCATTCTCCTTTTTTTCGTGCAAATCGTTCATTGCCTTGATTTGTCCGATACCCTAGAAATGATTTCTTAATAGCGATAACACCAACAATCTCTTTGGTTTGCAGTTTGGCGGTAGTAAGGAAAGAGAAAGTAGTTATTATCTCGAATAGGTGTCGGTTTCTATTTTAAATTGGTCGTATTGAACTCGTGCGAATCTGCGAAAATTAGATTTAACCGCAAGGGGCGCAATGGTTTACGCAAAGGTCGCAAAGTTTTTTTGTTTTCCGAAGTTCTTTGCGCCCTTTGTGCCTTCTTGGCGCGCTTTGCGGTTAAAGAATTCAAATCGAATAGCTCAACACAGTCTCTTAAACTACTTATACAATTTGGAGTAGGCCATGGCGGCGAGAATTCCCGCAGAACCTCCACCTGACTTTGAGGGAATGGCGGGAGCACCTTTTCGTTGCAAAATCCCATTGTCATTTTTCACATAGCCTACCCAAACCACCACTAATTTTTTTCCATCGCTTAATACTGTCCAGCCGTCTTTGGCTTTTCCGGTCGTGCCCGTTTTGCCGTAGAATTGTTTTTCTTTAGGTAAAAATTCCACTAACCTGTGACAGGTACCCCCCGGTTCAAAAGCTGCTGGCAGCAAACCTTTTATGCCGTTCGCTTTTTCTTCGGAATACAATTGCTTTCGTTTTCTCGAACTGCCATCGTAAATCGTGTCTTGCAGATGCGGGTCGATGATATATTTCCACGGACTCAAGGGCACTGCTTCGCCTTTGTTGAATAGCATTTGATAAGCCTGGGCAATCTCCCATGGGGTCATGGTCTTGGTGCCGAGAATATAAGATTCCCCCAAACTGTACGGCGGATTTGAAGCCACCTCCAACTTCGAAAGTTTCGTCTCAACTGCCCTTGCGACTTTCAAAGGGTCGGCCTTGACCCGATAATTTACAGCAGCTTTGTTCAGGCTGTATTTCAAAACGTCGCCAACCAGCACTTCTTTGTTCAACAACTTCTTTCCGACGTTGCTGGGGTTGTATTTATAGTCTTTTAGGTCGCCATTGAACAAAGTCGTGTTCTCATCAAAATCATGGTTTTCGAAAAGCTCCAGAAAAACCAGAGGTTTCAAAACAGAACCGCATTGAAACCCCTCGCCATAATCCACAAAATTGGCCATGGCACCGCTGTTTTTTCTATTCCCAAGGGTCGCTTCTATTTGTCCGGTTTTGATATCGATGGTAATCAAGGAAACTTCCAAATCGAATCCGTTGACGGACAATTGCTTTTGAAAGCGTTTCGAAAATTGTTCCACGGCCTCTTGCAATTTCACTTGTTTCTCTTGGCTGATCGATGAAATATATTGTGTAGCAAAACGCTTCGAACCTTTTCCGCGATTGCTTTTGAGAAATTGGGTAAAGGCAGTGCTTCGACGAAGTTTGTTGCTTTTGCTGAAATCAAGATTTAGCTTCCGCATGGCCTCCAATTTTGCTTTGTCAGTATCGGTCTCTGCAATCAGTTCAAAAAAATTCAGAATGTGTTCTTTGATTTCCTTTTGGTTCGAGAAACGGTTATTACAGAGCCATCGCAAATCGCTTGCGCCTTTTAAAGTTTTAACGGTCAACAACATTTCGAGATCGTTCAGCTCATTTGGCGAACGCCCAAAAATGGCATAAGAGGCGAGAATCAGTCCAGAGAAATCGCGCTCGTACCAGAAATTACCCGAATAATTGGTGTAGGCCACTAATATTTCTTCGGGACTGGCGGACTTTACCATCTGAAACGCCGCCAATTGTTCCCCATATTTCCGGGATAGATAAATGGTTCCGATACCTTCCTTTTTATGGATGGCATTTTTTAAAAGCTGTTGTGGAATATTCGAACCTCCGTCTGCCTTGCCTTTGAACAATCTCGCTATCCCTGAAAAAGACATTCCGTAGAAATTATCCTTCCCGATTCCGAAGAAATTCTTGCTCTCGACCTTGGTCAAAAAATAGACATAATTCTCGGGGAGTTCTTCATAGGAAAGCACCGGCACGATCGGAAATTTATTCAACATCCCTTTGGCATCCATCGCCGCCAATTCTTCGGTTGTGAGATTATTATTGAGAATGGTATTATCCCCGAAAACGGCCAACAGTTTATGATTTTCATCCCGCACCGCGGAAACAAAATTCGCTTGGGGTTCCATCTTCATTTTTAAGGGCCAAACAATATGGAACAGGATCAGCGCCAAAAAAATACCCCCAACAATCTTTAATGCTTTTAGCCAATCTTTCATTTGTTCTAATTCTATTGTTTTTTATTGACTCTACTTTGATGGCCCTTCGACTCACCTGCTGTCATGCTGAGCTTGTCGAAGCACTTCAGCAGTACTTCGCTGACCCTTCGACAAGCTCAGGGTGACACAGAGATTTTATTTAAATTTTCTTCATGCTCAACTCTTTGGCTCATTTCATCACGCCTTTCGTTTTTCAAAATCAGTGATAAATCGAATGAGATGATACATCGCCGGCGTGACCCATCGCCAAAAAACAAAGAGCAAGCCGCCATTGAATACCAGTGCGACGAAGAGTCCGAAATTGGAGGGGGCGTACATCCGCAGATAGGCCGGAAGCAGAAACAGCGACCCCAATGCGACAAAAAAGGCAATGACATTCCTTGGCGACGAAAACACGCCTGAAAGCCAATGAAACTTGACCGATAGGGCCTTTACCCCCAAGGCCATTTTCACCCATGGATAATGAAAATACAACCAAGCCGCAATAAACAGGCAAGCCGTGAAATGCAACCGGGCAATAAATACCGCAAAGAAGTTATGAAAAATGCGCCAGCCACTCTCAAAGGTCTGGAAGGGGTACGAAACGTACAGCAGTGTTTCAAAAAACAAGAACAGCCCCAGACACATGAACTGCAATTTCAATCGATCATGCGATAGGTTGTAGCTCGAAACGATGTTCAACTTGCTCAAACAAAAAAGCACGGCATACAATCCCGAAAAATAGGAGATGGCATGAAGTCCGAAATACGAAAGCGGATATTTAATACTCCGCAGGGGAGAAAGCATTTCGGAATCGTACCAATACACATTGTTCATCAAGATATTGTACTCGATAACGCTTGACGAAATGCTCAAACAAAAAGCGGAAAAAAGCAGCTTGCTAAAGACAAAACATAAAAAACTGGTACCCATACCAATCAAAAGGACTTTCAAAGTCCCCCAACCTTCTTCTTTGGCAACTTGGGCATTGAACCAGTTTTTTCTAGGGATATAGAATAGCACACAAGCCACTAAGGCCGCGAATAGGAGTATTGGATATATGACGACCGCGGGCATGCTTACAGGGTTGTGATTCCGTCGGCAAATGAAACTTTGAGGCCGAGATGTTCTTCCAAAGCATACTTCCAGAAAGCCCTGGCCTTATGAACCACCCCAGAATTTTTGGGTTCCGACATCACGATAAAGACCACTTCCTTTTGTGCGGTCTCCGAAACCCGATCCGGCAAATAATAGCCGACCATGTCTTTATAGGTTTTCTCCATTTGCTCGGGCGTCGTGGGCGGGTTCTTGTAAAAATTCACCACAGGGTTATTCTCGATCAGGTCGCTGACCACGATCACGGTACCCTCCGTTTTGTTAATCGCCTTCATCAAAGTCGGGAATAGCGAAGTGTTTTCCATTTCCCCCAAGGAATCCAGGCTATGCAAGTTTTCTTCATGGGCGGCATAGAAATCCCGCCACCCGATGACCAGTTTGTTTCTTGCTTGGCCCCAATCGGTATGGGATAGCGCCGTCGAAGTCGGATTGTAATAGCTGTGCGTTGAAATAATCCCGAAATCGTAGTTTACCGTAAAACACTTCGGTGTTTCGGTCAGCCCCAATTCGTGATTGACCAATTGTTCGAAATTTTCCTTCCGTAGTTCGTGCTTGGCCTTATCGATAAGTAACGAGTCGGTAGCATCGACCAAAATGGTGATGTTTCGGGTGGTCACGGTTTCGCATTCGGTGTTGCAGCTTGTGAATAGTAGGGTTACTATCGCTAGGCCACATAAAATAATTCGCTTTTCCATTTTTATGTTTTTGTTCTTTAAAGTGTCACCCTGAGCTTGTCGAAGGGCGGTTGAAGCGCATTCTCTGAATTAACCAAGTCTTCGACGAGCTCAGACTGACAATTCGTAGTAGTATTATACATAGCGGCCGGTCTCGATTATTTTTAAGTAAATGCCCATTATGGGCTATATTTCCGTAAAATCATAGTCCTTCCAGCTGACGGGTTCGTTTTTACCGAGATAATGCTCGAAGTGTTCGCGGTACTTGTTGATTTCCTCGAACGAATTGATTTCCAAGGCGCTTAACTCTTTTTGGTAATCGGATATTTGTTCCGATAGGGCCGAGGCTTTGGCCTCAAGCACGGAAACATCGCCCAAAATTCGTTTGAACTCGACCTTGCCCGCTATATGTGATTCGCCTAGCTTTTTTTCCAATTTTCCAAGTCGTTTGTACGAGCCTTTGAGCTCGCTGAATTTTAGGTCCAAGTCTAACTGTTGTGGTGAAGCTTCAACCGTCCGCTTGGGCGTTTTCTCCTTTTGGACTTTTACGACCACCTCTTTTCGCCCATAGATGCTCCTTACCGCATTGGTCAGAAAAAGGGCCAAGGTCACCATCATTATGGCGCCTAGAATCAAGAATCCGTTTTTAACAAAGAATGCTGAAAAGGTCAAGGTCTCGTCTAGGGCCTGCGATTCAAAAAACCACTCCATCACCGTAAAGGAAAGTATGGCATAAACACTCAGAATCAACAAGGTCGGAAGCCAGACCCATCGCAATGAAATCTTTCTCGAGGTCAAAAAACTGGCTGCAAATACAATGGGAATAAAGAACACCGATCGCAAAATGATTTCGGGCAGGTCGTGCGTTTCGGTCAGGATGTTATAGAACAAAACCCCTTCCCCAAAAATGAAGATTACTTCAATGATGTACAAAACCCAATACGGAAACCGCTTTGTTTTCGGTTCCTTCTTTTCTTGCTTTTTTGGTGGCTCCTTTATGGGTTCAAAATCTTCGGCGTCGATAATCTCGTCGACATTATATTGGGGTACTAAAGTGTCACCGTTTAATTGACAGCGGCGAATATGATTTTTGATGTCCGTTTTTTGATGGGTGATGAGCCCTTTTAAATCCGAGATTTCTTCTTCAATGGCGATGGTGTTCGATTTATTGATGGCAACCACCTCTTTTGATAATTGCCCTTTTACGATTTCCATTTTATGAATGTGCTCCGATAACGATTCGCTGAGTTCACCGATCCGTTCGTTCAGGCCGTACTTTTGGGTCTTGTACCCATTGATGATCTTCTTCTCGTCTAAAATGAAATTTTGGTGCGGCATCATGCCCAGATTCGCCGCGCGATAGGCCATATCTTTTAACTGTTGATTTGAAAAGACCATTTTTTTTAAAGGAGTTAGGGGTTAGGGGTTAGGAATGTAACATTAAGTACAGCTCGGTCTCTAGGGAAACCCGATGGTCGCGCGTGTCGGAAAATATGATTTTTTCTTCGCCGTTTTCGATGGCTTGGATCTCTGAAAACAGCGCATCCATTTTGGTTTGATCATATTCGATAATGGGCTTGCCCCAGATCGATTGATCCTTTTTAAAGAGTTTTTGTCCCAGTTTCATTTGTTGATTTTTAATGTTCCTTTATGGTCAAATGTAATTCGCCAATAAACTTTCTTGATCATGTCAAGCATTTTCATGGCTCATTTCATAATGTGTGTTTATGCGGTTTGTAGGTTAATCCGCTAAACAGAAATTTCGGGACATTTTATTTTGAAGTTTTTTATGGAAAGTGAATTTTGAGCCTATAAAATTCCGGCTATTTCGCCGAATAGAAGCTGCGTCTTAAACAGGGAGTGGATTCCTAATGCATCCTTTTGTGAGCTGTAGAATCCCTATAGCTATCGGGAGGACTACGATTTTTCTTTTAAGAGCTTGGCCAGTGCTGCAGCATACTCTATAAATGCCATGGTTTCATCGGTACGTGCCAATTTGATTTTATCAAAAATGACCAGGGCCTCACCATTACTTTCTATATGATAAATCTGATGATTTTCGAAAAAGCGAATGATTTCAGGGGTAAAAAATGACCGAATCTCAGATTCATTATTCCCCATAAGTAGGAACTTTTTGGAAAAATCCGGATACATCTCAAAATCAATGTCTTTATAACCCGTAAATGCCATCACTCGGTCAAATATTTTTTCTAAAACTCCTTCTTTTTCCATCGTGAAAACAGGTATTTTCTTATTCAATGTTAAGACCATGAGCGTGGTATTAAACGTCTCAGCTGTAAAAGCCTGGCCTTCATTGAAGGTTACATCCGCAATTTCCCAAGACACATCCAGATCTTTAAATTTTCCTTTCAGACAATTCGTTTTTCGTTCGATAGGTCTAACTTCAAAGAAGTGGAAATTCTTTAGATAGGTCGTATTCCAATTTACTTGATTCGCGTATTGATAATCCCTTTCGTTGGCTAAGTTTTGCAATCGAGTTTGCCTAGGTGATAATTTTGCTACGGTATTGTTCAAAGAAATTTTCAAAGCTCTATTATAGGTGGATGACGAAACGTGCGCATCCAATCCATTTATGACCACCTTACCGCCGGTATCATTTTGCGTTTTTAAGTAATCCACTAGAAAATCCATATAGGTTATGCCTACCAATTTTGTTTCCGATAAATCAATATTGACATCAGCTCCTGAAGGAATTTGAGCCACCAATTTATCGACTTTCAAAATGCCCAAAAAGTTCGCGATTCCTTTGATATTCAAATCGTAACTGCCATCTGAATTTGTCACCAAATTTGAACCCGATTTATAGATCATCTTAAAAAATTGAGGAATAGGCACTCTCGCCAATAGCATATGACTGATCATGGCCAATACCAATCCGCCAAGTAGTCCGATCAAGAGATTCGTATACAGGGTCAAGACCATTGTGGCAACAAAGAATATCAATTGTTCGGTTCCTTGATTATAGACTTGTTTGAAGACGGCGGGCGAAGCCAATTTAAATCCGGTATAAACGAGTAAAATGGCAAAAGCACATAAGGGCACTAGTCTCATTACCGGGCTCAATACCACAATAAATAACAACAACAGCAGCCCTTGATACATATTGGACCATTTGGTCTTCGCGCCATTATGTATATTGACCGTTGATCGAATAATCACGGCAATAATGGGCAAACCCCCGATCAACCCTGCTACGACCGTACTCATTCCGATACCGATCAAATCTTTGTTCAGATCGGTCTTTCGCTTGTACGGGTCGATTTTGTCAACGGCTTTTGCAATGGCCAATGACTCGATACTGGTGATGATCAAGATGGATACAACGGTCGTCCAGAATTCAAGGGTATTGATTTTGCCAAAATTAGGATGCAGTATTGAATCCATAATGTTATCGGGAATGTCCAACAGTAGTGTAGGCCCTACCTCGTAAGCCTTTCCGAAGAATGAAAGCGTGTGTTGGTCAAAGAAATTGAAAAAATAAACAAACGGAATGGAAAGCATAACGACCCACATGGGCGCCGGCAAAATATGGAAAAACCGATTGGAAATCTTGGATTGAAACAATAATAAAAGTAGACCTGTCATAGCAATGATCACCACAAAAGGATTGGCTTGAGGTAAATATACGACCGCATCAATGAGGTTTTGAACAATACTCGGGCTATCGGAATGCGTGCCGAGGGCAACGTGTATTTGTTTTGCAAAAATGATAATTCCGATGGCTGCCAAAAGGCCATGAATCACTGAAGAGTGAAAGATATCTGCCAGTCGGCCTAATTTCAAGACACCTAATAAAACTTGAATGGCACCTGAAACCACCACGGCTGCCAATACATAATTGAAGGCTTGCCCCGTACCATCATCCATCAGGGCAATACCCAAAAGAATGACCGCAATAACGCCTTTGGCAGGGCCGTTGACCGATATATGACCCCCGCGATACAGGGTGGTTACAATACCGCCCACAACCGCTGATAGAATGCCCGACATTGCCGGAGCCCCAGCGGCCAAAGCAATGCCCAATGAAAGCGGTAAAGCAATGAGTGATACACTGACCGCTGCGATCAGGTCACTTTTCCAGTTTTCCACTAAGCCCTGAAAGCCTTTTTTGGGAGCGGTTTCCATGTATTCAAAAATTCTAGGGTTGGTAGCAGCTAAATGCAAACGCGCAAAATAGTGATAATCCATTTATCGCGGGAGATAAACAAATCAAAATACAGCGAAGAATTTAGATAGGAGTGTTTAGATATGAGATTTGAGAAGTTAGATATGAGTATTGAGTAAGGGGTAAGGAATTTAGCATGAGGTATAACTCTTTACAGAAGGTGCGTTCTGTAAAGAGTTATTGCTTCTTTATTCGTAAGTTGTTGAATCCGCTACACAGTAATTTGGGGCATTTTATTTTTAAATATCTAAAAATCTATTCTTCTCTGTTAAAACTGTGAGGGTTTTAGTACATTGGGATTTTATTCAGAATCTTCCAAAAAGTTAATGACCAAAGAGCACCAAATAGAACAAAATCTAATAGAGCAGCTCAAAGAGTTGAAATATACTTATCGAGCTAATATTGTCGACAGAAAATCGCTGGAGCAAAACTTCAAATCCAAATTTGAAGCATTGAACCGTGTGCGCTTATCGGAAAGTGAATTTTTACGCTTACGAGAAGAAATCATCGAACCTGATGTATTTGCTGCTTCTAAAAAGCTACGAGAAAGACAATACTTTCAAAGAGAAGATGGAACACCACTACATTACACTTTAGTCAACATCAAAGACTGGTGTAAAAATGACTTTGAAGTAATAAGTCAGTTACGCATCAATACAGAAAATAGTCATCAGAGATATGATATCATTCTTCTTATTAATGGACTACCAGTAGTTCAAATTGAATTGAAGAAGTTGGATGTTTCACACCGTAAAGCCATGCAACAAATTGTGGATTACAAAAATGATCCAGGCAATGGCTATACGAATACCTTGATGTGTTACATGCAATTGTTCATTGTGAGTAACGGTTCAAGAACCATCTACTTCTCAAACAATAAAAACCAACACTTTCAATTTAATGCAGATGAACAATTCTTGCCTGTTTATGAATTGGCGGATGTAGAAAACAAAAAAATCAATAACCTAAATAGTTTTACTGAAAAATTTCTTGCCAAGTGCACACTTGGTGAAATGATTAGCAAATACATGGTATTAGTAGAAAGCGAACAGAAGTTGCTCGTGATGCGACCATACCAAGTATATGCCGTAAAGGCTATTGTGGATTGTATTCACCAGAACCGTGGAAACGGCTATATCTGGCACACCACAGGTAGTGGTAAAACACTGACTTCATTTAAAGCCTCTACGCTACTAAAGGACAATGCAGATATTGAAAAATGTTTGTTTGTAGTTGACAGGAAAGACCTTGACCGACAAACTCGTGAAGAGTTCAATAAATTTCAGGAAGGTAGTGTAGAAGAAAATACCAATACCGAAACCTTGGTAAGACGATTACTTTCTACCGATTATGCCGACAAAGTAATTGTTACCACCATTCAAAAATTAGGCATTGCATTAGATAGCACCTATAAGAAAAACTACAAAGAGCGTTTAGAGCCGTTGAGCGACAAACGAATTGTTTTCATTTTTGACGAGTGCCATCGCTCGCAGTTTGGTGAAAATCATAAGGCGATTAAAGAGTTCTTCCCCAATGCACAATTGTTTGGATTTACAGGAACGCCCATTTTTGACCAAAATGCCACGTATAGGCAAATAACAGGTGAAGAAGAAACATTAAAAACCACAGACGCCATTTTTGAAAAGCAGTTGCACGCTTATACCATTACGCATGCCATAGATGATAGAAACGTTCTTAAGTTTCATATTGACTATTTTAAGGCCCGCACTGAGCCTGCCGAACGTGGTGAAGGAACCGTACAAGCTAAACCTGGAGAAGCAATTGCCCAACAAGCCGTTGCAGAAGCGATTATCGACAAACACAATGCAGCTACCAATCAACGCAAATTCAATGCGGTATTGGCAACTGCCTCTATCAATAATGCCATTGAATACTTCCGTTTGTTCAAAGCCATTCAGGAACGAAAGAAAAGTGAGGATGAAGATTATGTTCCGCTCAATATCGCTTGCGTGTTTTCTCCGCCTGCTCAATTGATTGCACAAAATGGCGACCAACAAAGCCAAAAGAATGCAGCTGACATTAAACAACTTCAGGAAGATTTAGCGCAGGAGAAAGAAGACAACAAGCAAAATCCTGAAGAGAAGAAACAAGCTCTGATAGAAATTATTGCCGATTATAACCAGCAGTTTGGTACCAATCACGACATCAACAATTTTGATATCTACTATCAGGATATTCAAAGACGAATCAAAGACCAGAAATTCACCAATAAGGACTATCCGCACAAAAACAAAATTGATATTACCATAGTGGTAGATATGTTGCTCACAGGTTTTGATTCCAAATACTTGAATACGCTATATGTGGACAAGAACCTGAAATATCACGGATTGATTCAGGCATTTTCACGCACCAATCGGGTATTGAACGATACCAAGCCTTACGGCAATGTGCTCGATTTCCGATCGCAACAAGAAGCAGTAAATCAAGCTATAACACTCTTCTCTGGTGAAGATGGAAGTAAAGCCAAAGAAATTTGGATGGTGGATCCTGCTCCAGTGGTGATTGACCAATACCAAAAGGCAGTGGAAGCGTTGGGCGATTTTATGAAAGAACACAACTTGGTAAATGAACCACAAGAAGTTTACAACTTGCGCGGTGATGCTGCGAAGATTGCTTTCGTAAAAAACTTTAAGGAAGTACAGCGATTAAAAACCCAACTCGACCAATACACCGATTTAGATGAGCAGCAGAAAGAATCCATTGAAGCCATTCTGCCTAAAGACAATTTGCAAGAGTTTAGAAGCTCGTATTTAGAAACGGCTAAGCAACTGCGGGAAATACAGCAAAAAGAAGGAGAAGACGCTCCTGAAGATATACAACAACTGGATTTTGAATTTGTACTCTTTGCCTCTGCGGTAATTGATTACGATTACATCATGAGCTTGATTGCCGACAGCACACAGCAAAAGCCTTCTCAACAGAAAATGTCCAAATCTCAAGTAATTAGTTTGCTAAAATCCAACTCTAACCTGATGGAAGAAGAGGAAGATTTGACAGACTATATCAACAGTTTGGACTGGGAAAGCGGAAAAGATGTAGAAGCGCTTCGCCAAGGCTATGAAACCTTTCGAGTAGAGAAATACGACAAAGAGTTGGCCAAAATTGCCAACGACCATGGATTGCAAACAGCAGCCTTAAAAACCTTTGTAGAGCAGGTTATGAACCGAATGATTTTTGATGGAGAAAAACTCACCGACCTGATGGAACCCCTGGAACTGGGTTGGAAACAACGCAGTAAAGCAGAGATAGCCTTGATGCAGGATTTGGCACCCCAATTAAAAAAACTTGCCCAAGGGCGTGAAATTTCAGGATTAGCAGCTTATGAGTAAGGATAAATTGATACCAGAGTTGCGTTTCCCTGATTTTGAGAAGGATGGTGAATGGGATGATAAGGTTCTAGGTGAGATTTGTGATGTACGGGATGGCACGCATGACAGTCCCAAATATGTTTCGGAAGGATATCCCTTAATTACCTCTAAAAACTTACTTGAAAATGGGGAAATGGATTTTGACAATGTTAACTACTTGTCAAAAGATGACTATGATAAAATCAATGAGCGTTCTAAGGTTGATATTAATGACATCCTATTTGGGATGATAGGAACAATAGGTAATCCAGTTATCGTAAAAAGAGACGGGTTTGCAATAAAGAATGTAGCCTTAATTAAAACTAAAGGTGAGCTGAATCAAGAATATCTTATTCAGCTTATGAAAAGTGATTACATCGATAAACAGTTTCAAAAAGCAAATGCGGGAGGTATACTAAAATTTATTGCGTTGGGAATGATACGGAAACTTAATATTCCGACACCCCAACCCCGAGAACAACAAAAAATCGCCTCCTGCCTTTCTTCTTTAGATGAGCTATTGGCAGCCCACAACGAAAAGCTGGACGCCCTCAAAGACCACAAAAAAGGCTTGATGCAAAACCTTTTCCCGCAAGAAGGCGAAACTTTGCCGAAGGTTCGTTTTCCGGAGTTTGAAGGTGATGGGGATTGGAAGAAAAAGGAATTAGGTGACTTGATAACAATAAAAGGAAGAATTGGCTATCGCGGTTACACGAAAGAAGATATTGTAGCAAAGGGTGAAGGAGCTATTTCAATGAGCCCAAGTAATATTAGCGCACAGGGTACTTTAAGTTTTGAAAAATCAACCTATATAACTTGGGATAAATATTATGAATCTCCCGAAATTATGTTAGAAAATGGTTTTACAGTTCTTGTGAAAACAGGCTCAACTTTTGGTAAAGTTGCATTTATCACTAACCTAGTTGAAAAAGCAACAATCAACCCTCAATTAGTTGTTTTAAAACCAAAGGACATCAATAATTTCTTTTTATATCTCATTGTTTCAAACAATGCGGTTCAAACTCAAATAACAGCAACTGTTGTTGGCGGTGCGATACCAACTTTATCTCAAGACAGCATTTCAAAATTTGAAGTGATGATACCAAAAGAAAAAGAACAACAAAAAATCGCTTCCTGTCTTGCGGCTGTAGATGAATTAATCAATGCCCAAGCAGATAAAATTGAGCAATTGCAACAACATAAAAAGGGTTTGATGCAGGGTTTGTTTCCAAAAATTGAGAGTTAAGAGATGGCGACAATAAAGGAAATAGCACAGCAAATTAAAGATGGTAAACAGCCGATAACGCTGATTTATGCTTTTAACTCTACTGGCAAAACCAAACTATCTGTTGAGTATAAGAACCTTACCAAAAAAGAGGATGGTAAACATGCTGGTGTTTATTACAATGCCTACAGTGAAGATTTATTCAGATGGGATAATGATGAACCCAATGGAAACGAAAACATGCGGCTTGAAATAATGAAGAGTAGTTTGAACCCATATTTCAGCTCCATTGTAGAAAATCCCGACCTATTCGAAGAAAAATTAGCTCCTTATTTACCAAAATACACGTTTGAATTTGACAAGAATAAAAATCCAGAAATAGGAATTGATGCTATTCGATTTTCCAGAGGAGAAGAACCCAATATTAAAATATCCAGAGGTGAAGAACGGATTTTCATCTGGTGCTTTTTCCTTGCCTTGTTTGATGCAGATGCATGGACTGGCGAACAAGATTCCCACTACTTCATTGATGACCCAGTTTCAAGTTTGGATGACCATAATGTTTTTCTTACCGCTGATTCGCTTATTCGAATTATTGACGAAAAAATCAAACCCAATACTGAAAAGCGATTTATCATAACTACCCATCACATCGGTCTTTTTTCTATTCTGTCAGATAGATTGATGAATAGCACACATAGAAATAATACCAAGCGGAGCATTCTAAGTATTCAAAATGACGAGTTGTCTTTAAAGAATCACGACAAAGATGTATTTCTATATCACTTGTATCTAATGCAAGTATTGAATGAGAATATTACTGAGAAAAAAGCAATGGGATACCATTTCGTTCTACTGCGGCAGCTTTTGGAGATCATTTCTTCATTCCTTGGCACTGGTGGAATAAAAAAAGCTTTAGAGAGTATTGGTTACAAGGATGACCTTGAAAAGGTAAGTAATCAAGTAAACGCTTTATCTCATAAAGATGCAAGGCAACAACCAGCAGAATTAAATCCTGAGGATGCAGACTTGCTGAAAAAGATATTCCGTGATATTCAAACCAAATTCGAATTTATAGTTCACTAAGAATGACACAAAAAGAACAACATAAAAAACTAGGCGATACCCTTTGGGGCATTGCAAACGATTTAAGAGGAGCCATGAATGCGGATGATTTCCGTGATTACATGCTGTCGTTTTTGTTTTTACGCTACTTATCGCACAACTACGAAGAATCGGCCAAAAAGGAATTGGGATCTGATTACCCAAAAGTAGCAGAAGATGATGGTCGCACGCCTCTTGGTATTTGGTATGCCGCCAACGAAGAAGATGTACCCGAGTTTGAAAAGCAAATGCGCAGAAAAGTGCACTATGTTATCAAACCAGACCATTTGTGGAGCAACATTTCAGAATTAGCTCGCACCCAAAATGGAGAATTATTGGTCACGTTGGAAGAAGGTTTTCGCTATATAGAAAACGAATCGTTTGACAACTCTTTTCAAGGGCTGTTTTCAGAAATCAACCTAAATTCTGAAAAGCTTGGCAGAACACCAACCGAAAGAAACAAGAAGTTGTGCAACATCATCCAAAAGATTGCAGAAGGCATTGCTGATTTTTCCACCGATACCGATACACTTGGAGATGCCTATGAATATTTGATTGGTCAGTTTGCTGCAGGTTCGGGAAAAAAAGCAGGTGAGTTTTATACGCCACAACAAATTTCCACCATCCTTTCAGAGATTGTCACATTAGACAGTCAAGACCCATCTACAGGCAAGAAAAGCAAGTTGGAAAAGGTGTTGGACTTTGCTTGCGGTTCAGGTTCCTTATTGTTGAATGTTAGAAAGCGTATCAAAGACAATGGCGGTACAGTAGGTAAAATTTACGGCCAAGAGAACAACATCACCACCTACAACTTGGCAAGAATGAACATGCTTTTACATGGCATGAAGGACACGGAATTTGAAATCTATCATGGTGATACTTTAAAAAATCAGTGGGATATTTTGAATGAAATGAACCCTTCCAAGAAAACCGAATTTGATGCCATAGTTGCCAATCCCCCTTTCAGTTTGCGTTGGGAACCAAATGATACATTGGCAGAAGATTTCCGTTTTAAAAGCTATGGTTTAGCTCCTAAGTCAGCAGCTGATTTTGCTTTCCTATTGCACGGTTTTCATTTCCTTGGAAAAGAAGGCACAATGGCTATCATTTTGCCTCATGGTGTATTATTCCGTGGTGGTGCAGAAGAGCGAATTCGTGAAAAGCTACTGAAAGACAACAATATTGACACAGTAATTGGCTTGCCTTCAAACCTATTCTATTCAACAGGTATTCCGGTTTGTATTTTGGTACTAAAAAAATGCAAAAAGAAGATGATGTGTTATTTATCAATGCCAGTGAGCATTTCGCTAAAGGTAAGAGACAAAACACTCTTGCGAAAAAGAACATTGCTAGTATCGTAGAAACGTATAAGTACAGAAAAGAAACAGAACGCTATTCTCGAAAAGTCTCAATGGACGAGATTAAAAAGAATGGCTACAACCTGAACATTTCAAGATATGTAAGTACAGCTGAGGATGAAGTGCAAATTGACTTAGGGGAGGTAAATGAAAAGCTGACTTCTATCAACGAACGAATTGAACAGAAGACACTAGAACACAACGCATTCTTAAAAGAGTTGGGACTAAAAATAATTTAAAGAAAGCCGAGAGCAAGTTTAATCATGCCATCTTACTAAATTTAATAGGTGTATTTAAGACCACCTTTTTTGAACTCTTTACATTAATCCTATTAAACTTGATTTCATAATAGCCACTATAACCTCTAAAACAAACTTTAAAAACCCAATACTCTTTACAAAATCCGCTTTTTGTAAAGAGTTATAATTTTGTCAAATGTTGATGCGGACCAAAAAATTGTCTCCCCCAACACCCAATTATTGACGCTCGATATTGCATCGTATCTTTTTGTATTTTCAATAACTCCTACAAAACCCTTGTAAAACCAAACCCGTATGTCTGGATCCGTCCTTGCGCTATTGGCTTTTTCGCCCATACTATTGGCTGCCATTCTGCTTGTAGGTTTTCGGGTACCCGCCAAAAAAGCCATGCCAGTCTCATTTTTGGCCACTGCCGCAATGGCCCTAGCGATTTGGGATATTCCGATTTTGGATCTAGTGGCATCGACTATTCAAGGGCTGTTTATCACATTTGACATTCTGTATATCATTTTCGGCGCTATTGTGCTCTTGAACCTCCTCAAATATTCAAGGGCCTTGAAAGTGATACGTGAGGGCTTTGCAGACATATCGAACGATAGAAGGGTGCAGGTAGTGATCATCGCCTGGCTGTTCGGTTCGTTTATCGAGGGCGCCGCAGGCTTCGGTACCCCTGCGGCCATAGTCGCACCCCTGCTGGTGGGCTTGCGGTTTCCTGCATTTTGTGCAGTAATGTTGGGCATGATGGTACAGAGTACGCCCGTATCTTTTGGCGCCTTGGGCACTCCGATATTGGTAGGGGTCAGTGGGGGTATCCAAAGCCCTGAACTCACGGCCGAACTCCTCGCCTCCAGTTTGGAATTTTCTGAATATATTCAATTGGTAACCGTAAATGTGGCGCTCTTGCATGGCATAACGGGCATTTTGATGCCTACGCTGATGGTGTGTATGATGTGCCGTTTTTTTGGTAAAAACAAATCTTGGAAAGAGGGCCTGCGCATACTGCCCTTCACTATTTTCGGGGGTCTCGCCTTTACGATCCCCTATGTGTTGACAGGTCTTTTTTTGGGGCCTGAATTTCCTTCGTTGCTCGGGTCCTTGATCGCTATACCCATTGTCGTACTTGCCGCAAAACGGGGGTTTTGATCCCGAAGAAAACATGGGACTTTGACGAAGAAAAAAATTGGCCTAAATCATGGTTCGGTACTTTAGACGTAAAATTGAACGATGAGGGCGGGCATAAAAAAATGCCCTTGGCCAAAGCATGGTTGCCCTATTTACTCATGGCCGGGCTGTTGGTAGTATCGCGACTTCCGCAACTGCCTTTTAAATCCTGGTTGACCAATATCAAGATCGCATGGCCAGAGATATTGGGTACTTCCATTTCGGCATCGAGTAGTCCGCTCTATCTGCCCGGTACTATTTTGCTTCTAGCGGGGATCCTGACCATTGGACTGCACCAAATGAAGGCCGCCGATGTCAAGACCGCTTTTGGCGATAGTGCCAAAATGCTTTTGGGTGCCGGGTTCGTACTGGTTTTTACGGTTCCCATGGTGCGAATCTATATCAATTCTGGTGTAAACCCGTCTGAACTTCCTGGCATGCCCATCGCCATGGCGGAATGGGTGGCGGGTGCCGTGGGCGATGTGTACCCCATGTTCGCTCCTTCCATCGGGGCCCTGGGTGCCTTTATCGCTGGTAGCAATACGGTAAGCAATTTGATGTTCGGCTTGTTCCAGTTCGGGGTGGCGACGAAACTGGCGATGCCCCCGGTTATCATTGTGGCGTTGCAGGCCGTGGGCGCGGCAGCGGGCAATATGATCGCGATCCATAACGTCGTGGCCGCTTCGGCCACCGTCGGCTTTCTTGGAAAGGAAGGTATGGTACTCAGAAAGACCATAGTGCCCACCATTTATTATTTGTTGGTAGTTGGCATTTTAGGACTAATTTTTATTTACTTGTAAACGAATGGAAGTGACAGCTATATTCGACAGTTTAAAAAATTCGATCAAGGGGGATGTGCTCGTTGACGATTACTCTTTGGGCATGTACGCCACCGATGCCAGCATCTACCAAATACGCCCCATTGCCATCGTACTGCCGAAAGACGATCAAGATGTAAAGGAAGCCGTTGCCTTGGCCTATAAAAATGGAATAACGATACTCCCCAGAGGTGCAGGAACCAGCTTGGCAGGGCAAACGGTCGGGGAATCCCTCATTTTGGATTTCTCAAAGTATATGAACTCCGTTTTGGAAATCAATTCGGCCGAAAAATGGGTGCGGGTGCAACCGGGCATGGCCAGGGATGATCTAAATGCACTATTGGAACCACATGGGCTACACTTCGCGCCAGATCCCGCAACAAGCAGTCGGGCGAATGTCGGTGGCATGGTCGGCAACAATTCCTCGGGCACCAAAAGTATCTTGTACGGTAAGACCGTCGACCATGTGCTGGAAACAAAGGTGCTGCTTGCCGAAGGCACCGAACTGCATTTCGAAAATTGCCCGCCCGAGACCTATCGAAAAAAAGCAGCTCAAAACAATAGGGAGGGGGAAATTTATAGCGCTTTCGAGAACCTGATCAAAAGCCATTCCGAGGAAATCAAAGAGCGCTTCCCTAAAGTGATGAGACGGGTCGGCGGCTATAATCTGGATGAATTCGTGTATACCGACCAATGGAACCTGGGCAAGCTGGTCTGTGGTAGCGAGGGCACTTTGGCAACTACCTTGGAACTCAAACTGAATTTGGTGGATCTGCCCAAACATAAATCGGTCTGTGTCGTTCATTTTTCGGAAGTTTTGGAGGCCATCTCGGCGGTTGAGGGTATGTTGAAATACAAGCCTTCCGCAGTGGAAATATTGGATAATACGGTTGTGGATCTGAGTCGGTCGAATCTGACCACCAAACACCATTGCCATTTTTTGGAAGGGGATCCCGCAGCTATTCTGATCGTTGAATTCTACGGTAATACTTCGGAGGATGTTCTCGACCGACCAAAAAAAATGATCGAGGAACTCAAGGCCAAGGGCTTTGGCTATGCTTATCCCCTTTTCCCGGAAGGGGAAGCTTATAATGACGTTTGGGTCATCCGCAAAAAGGGGCTGGGGTTAATGCTCGGTTTAAAGGGAAATAAAAAACCCTTGGCTTTTATCGAAGATGCGGGCATTCCTTCCGAACATTTGCCCGAATACATCGATCGCGTCTTGAAGGTCTGTGAAAAACATCAAACCAAAGCGGCCATGTATGCCCACGCCAGTGTTGGGGTTATTCATGTGCGCCCCATTCTCGATTTGCGGCTGGCCAAAGATATCGAACGCCTAAAGCACATTGCCGAAGACACTTTTAAATTGGTAATGGAATATGGAGGGTCTTGGAGCGGGGAACATGGCGATGGCCTCGTACGAAGCGCCTACAACAAACGCTTTTTTGGGGTACCCCTATACAACGCTTTTCTTGAGGTCAAAAAGCTGTTCGATCCGAAGAATTTGATGAACCCCGGTAAAATTTTGGAAGCCCAGAGCATCGAAAAAAATCTACGTTATGGTACATCCTATAAAGATGATGCCGTAAAAACGGAATATAATTATAAGGAGGAGGAAGGTTTTGAGTCTGCGGTACATATGTGTTCAGGTGTTGGGGAATGTCGCAAGGTCTTGGGCGGAACCATGTGCCCGAGTTTTAAGGCTACCCGCGACGAGGAGCACTCTACCCGCGGACGCGCCAATGCATTGCGAATGGCAATGTCAAATCAGTTTGGGCCTGAAGGATTATCAAGTGATCGTTTGCATGATGTGATGGATCTATGCCTTTCTTGTAAGGCCTGTAAATCGGAATGCCCCAGTAATGTGGATATGGCCAAAATGAAAAGCGATACGCTACAAATGTATTATGATGCCCATGGTATTTCTTTACGGGATAAACTCATTCGAGATTCTGCCAAAGCGTCAAGCACTATCTCAGGATGGAAAGCGGGGATCGTAAATTCAGTTCAAAAAAGTGGTTTGTTCAAGTCCGTTTTAGAACGTACCGCCAAGTTCGACAAGCGAAGAACTTTGCCCGATTTTGCAAAAGAGCCCTTTTATAAATGGTTCGAGAAGCATGCGAAAAAGACCAATACAGGTGCTAAAAAAGTGGTCTTGTTTGCCGATACCTATTTGAACTATCATGAACCCAATATCGGGATCAGTGCTTTGGCACTTTTGAATTCCTGTGGCTATGAGGTGATCTTGGCGAATGTCGGATGCTGTCAACGGCCAAAGATTTCACACGGTTTTCTAAGGGATGCCAAAAGAGATGGTCAAAAGACCATCGACAGACTAAAGCCCTTTTTAGACCAAGGGTTGAAAGTGGTGGTCTGCGAACCAAGTTGCGCTTCCGCATTGAACGATGACCTACCCGATCTGATCGCCGATCAGGAAATTGCCGAACAATTAAAGAACGGGGTCATGATGATCGACGTATTTTTAGCGGACGAATATGAAAACGGCCGTTTGGATGTTGATTTTGAACCTATATCAAATGGTGTCGTGATCCACGGGCATTGTCATCAAAAAGCCCTGTATGGTACCAATAGCATGAAGTCCTTGTTGAAACACCATAAAAACGCGATCAGTGAAATTCCATCTGGATGCTGTGGAATGGCAGGCTCCTTCGGATACGAAACAGAGCATTATGAGCTGTCAAAAAAAATCGGTAATGAAATTCTTTTCCCGGCAATAGAGCAATTGAACGAAGACCACGAATTGGTGGCCTGCGGTTTTAGCTGCCGCCATCAAATAGCACATTTTACCAAGGCAAGACCCAAACATTTTGTCGAAGTAATAAAAGCGACAAAAACCTTAATTTAGAAACCGATTAAAATACATACACCCATGGAGAATTTTGGAGAAATGAAAACCAGTACAAGAGTTTTAATGGGCCCAGGGCCTAGTGATGCACATCCTAGGGTTTTGAGGGCAATGGCAACGCCCTTGATCGGCCATTTGGATCCCGAGTTTTTGGTCGTTATGGATGATATTAAGGCCATGGTACAAGAAACCTTGCAGACCAAAAACCCATTGACCTTTGTGGTTTCGGCTCCAGGTAGTGCAGGTATGGAAACCTGTTTGGTAAATTTATTGGAACCCGGTGATGAGGCGGTTATTTGTATTCATGGGGTTTTTGGCACCCGCTTGGCGGATATCGCGGAACGTTGTGGCGCAAAGGTTATTACCGTGGAAGCAGATTGGGGAACACCTATAAATGCGGAGGATGTAAAAAAGGCCTTGGCCAGTTGCAATCCGAAACTACTCGCCATTGTACATGCCGAAACTTCGACGGGCGTTTTACAACCCTTGGAAGAAATAAGTAAAATGACCAAAGAAGTAGGCGCTTTGTTGGTGGTCGATGCAGTTACCTCCTATTGTGGAACCGCGCTGAAAGTAGATGAATGGGGAATAGATGCCCTGTATTCAGGAAGTCAAAAATGTTTGAGCGCACCCCGGGACTTTCCCCGGTTACCTTTAGCCAAGCAGCAATAGATGTGCTCGACAATAGGAAAACAAAGGTACAGAGCTGGTTTTTAGACCTGACGATGGTCAAGAATTACTGGGCGGGTGCCAAAAGGGCCTATCATCATACCGCTCCCGTTTCTGCTATGTTCGCAATGCGGGAAGCACTCCGTATTGTCTTGGAAGAAGGTTTGGAGAATCGATTCAAGCGCCATCAGAAAAATCACGAATTATTACGGGATGGTCTAGAAGCAATGGGCTTTGAGTTTCTAGTGGAAAAACAATATCGGCTACCCATGTTGAACGCCGTGGTCATACCCGATGGCGTCGACGAGGCTGAAGTGAGAAAGCGTTTGTTGAACGAATACAATATTGAAATAGGAGGTGGCCTTGGCCCCTATGCCGGAAAAATATGGCGCATCGGACTCATGGGTGAAAGCTCGACTCCCAATCATGTAAATATGTTATTGGCCGCCTTGAAAGCAGTTATGTAGACCCTGAGCGGTTATACTAAAAGGATTGCTTTTGATTGATCTTACAAAAAACGATCTCTCGCAATATCTATTTTCCGATTTCCTTGTTTTTTATAGCTTATTAAAACCATGAACCCAAAACAAAAAATAGGTTGGAAAACGGCAGCGGCCTTGGTCATCTCAAGTATGATCGGTACCGGCGTATTTACCAGTCTGGGTTTTCAATTGGCCGATATTCAAAATACTTGGAGTATCGTATTGGTTTGGGGGTTGGGTGGTGTATTTGCACTAATAGGGGCCTTTACCTATGCCGAACTGGGTACCAATTTCGATGAATCGGGCGGAGACTATATTTTTCTTTCCAAATTGATACACCCTTTGGTGGGCTATGTCTATGCTTGGATATCTTTAACGGTCGGTTTTACAGCTCCCATTGCGATTTCGGTAATGGCGATGAAAAGTTATTTGAGTCCGATTAATCCATCGCTTTTTACTGATTGGTTTGGGGTCGGGGTCATCTTTATTTTAGCCGCGATGCATTCTGTAAGCATTGGTCAAAGTGGAAAATTTCACAATATTTCTACAGGTATTAAAATCGGTTTTATTCTTATTCTCATCATACTAGGGTTTAGTTATGCTCCTGTTCATGAAAACGCCATTGACCTGAGTACGACATGGCAGGAGGAAATCTTTCTTCCGGGTTTTGCGGTTGCCTTATTATACGTGACCTATGCCTATACCGGTTGGAACTCTGCGGCTTATATTGTTGATGAAATAAAAGATGTGCGGCGCAACTTACCGAAGGCTTTGATTATCGGTACGGCCTTCGTTACCATTTTGTTCGTGCTGTTACAAATTGTCTTCTTGAAGCATGCTTCCGTAGATCAACTATCGGGCAAAGTGGAAGTCGTATTTATCGCATTCAATAACTTGTTTGGTGCTGAAGGGGGCAATTGGGTCAGTTATTTTATCGCCATTCAGCTTATCGCAACCGTTAGCGGGTATATGTGGATCGGTTCTAGAGTTACTTTTGCCATGTCAAAAGACCACTCGTTATGGAGCAAACTGGCCGTAAAGAACACCAATGGCATACCCGTACGAGCGCTTTGGTTTCAGGCGGGAGTTAGCATTCTACTCACCTTGACCGGTACTTTTGAGGAAGTGCTTTTATATGCCAGTTTTGTGCTGCAGCTCATGGGAACCTTAACCGTTGCCTCGGTCTTTTGGTTGAAGGGAAGAAAAGGCGCTTATAAAAGTCCGTTCAAACCTTTTCTTCAAATCGCCTTCATACTTTTTAGCATTTGGATATTGGGGTATATGCTGTTCGAAAGGCCTCGGGAAAGTGCGATCGGGTTACTTTTTGTTGCCACGGGGGTGGGGACGTATTTTATGTCAAAAAGGAAGTTGAAATAATCTACTATTGAACCGTTCTTTCCCTTTTGATAGTGACACTATGTTTTTCGTAACAATAAATTTTACCTTTAAAGGGTAATCCATTGCTTCTATGAAAAACAAAACTCCCACTTACTTTAAAATCAGGCGATTTACAAATAACGATACTACTCGGCCTTTCCAAATTCTTGGGACTTTTATCCTATTCATATTGCTAGGGGCTTGCAATGATGGTAAAACAGCAGCCCCAGAAACTCAGGAAGTGGCTGATTTTAGTCCCGCTGATTTGGTATACCCGCAATTGGACACCGAAAATTCACGGTGGTTTTTGTTCTCCTCGGCCTGTCGCCCTTTCGGAATGGTCAATTTGAGTCCTGATACCCAATTGGGCGGTGCCTGGGGAAGTGGGTATCGGTATAAAACTGACACCATAAAAGGGTTTAGCCATATTCATGCCTGGCAACTTTCCGGACTTTCGGTCATGCCGGTTTCCATTTCCGAGGAAAATCGAACCTCGGTTTTCAACGATTTTGAATCAAAATTCAGTCATGAGACCGAGAGAATTGCTCCGGGTTATCATTATGTTGAACTCGATAAACATAAAATCACCGCTGAACTAACGAGTACAAAACGAGTAGGGTTCCATAAATACGCATTCCCAAAAAACGGCACTCCGGCCATCCTATTTAACCTGAACGGAGTACTGGGGCCTTCGAAAACCGTAGACGGGGTGTTGGCACAAAAAGACAATACGACATTATCTGGGTCCTTGACAGCCGAGCCGACACGACGCAGGCCAAAACCAGCAACAGTGTTTTTCGAAATAGCATTGAACACCGAAATCAAAAATTTGGAAAAAGATTTGGAAACCGGTAACTATTTGGTCGTACTAAAAAATACCGAGGCTCCGGTTTTAATGAAGGCGGCCATCTCCTATACCTCCAATGAAAATGCCAAAAGCAACTTGGCGGCCGAGCTTTCACATTGGGATTTTGACAAAGTGGCCACCGATTCAAAAGCCGAATGGAATGCCTTATTGGGACGAATAAAAGTGAAAGGCGGTAGTGCCCAAGACCAGCGCCGATTCTATACCGACCTGTGGCATGCCTTGCAGGGGCGCAGGACGATCAGCGATGCCAATGGAGCGTATCCCGACAATACAGGAGACTCGTTTCGAATCGGGCAATTACCGCTCGATACCAATGGAAGCCCTAAATTCAACCATTACAATTCAGATTCGTTTTGGGGCGCGCAATGGACGATCAACACCTTGTGGGGACTCGTTTATCCCGAAATTATGGAAGAATTTACCCATTCACTCCTTCAATATGAAAGGGATGGTGGGTGGGTTCCGAGAGGACCGTCAGGGGGCAATTATACCTACGTGATGACGGGGGCGTCAAGCACCCCTTTTATCGTTAGTGCCATTCAAAAAGGAGTTGTCAAAAATGATATGGAGTCGATGTATCAAGCGCTAAAGAAAAACCATGTGGCCGGCGGTATTATGGAAAAGGCAGGCTATGAACACCAAACGAACCTCGGCGGGGGTTTTCAATATTATTTGGAAAAAGGATATGTGCCCTACCCTATCCCGGAAGGGAAATTTGGGCTACATCAAGACGGGGCAAGTCTTACGCTGGAGTACGCCTATCAAGATTGGACCTTGGCCCAGCTTGCTAAAAAATTGGGTCACAACGAAGATGAAGCCTATTTTTTAAACCGTTCAAAAAACTACGCCAATGTTTTCAATTCCGAAACAGGTTGGATGCAGCCCAAAGATGTTTCCGGAAGCTGGAAAGCGGCCTATGACCCCTATTTATATGAAAACGGATTCAATGAATCCAACGGCGCGCAGTCGACTTGGTTCGTTCCACATGATCTTGATGGCTTGGCAACATTGATGGGTGGCAATGACAAGGCCATTGAAAAGTTGAACACACAATTTGAAACGGCCGAAAATCTAGGTTTTACATCGGGCAATTCACATGAAAAGGAACTGCACCCTGAGTATAGTCGCATTCCCATAAATTATGGAAATCAACCCTCCATACAGACCGCTTTTGTTTTCAATAAATTGGGCAGACCAGACCTAAGTCAGTATTGGTCTCGTAAAGTGATTGATTCTGTTTTTAGTGGTCTATCCCCCGCAACGGGTTACAATGGAGATGAAGATCAAGGACTCATGGGAAGTTTGGCGGTGTTGCTAAAAATAGGTCTGTTTCAAATGAATGGCGGTACTGAAGAAAACCCAGTTTATGAGATAGGAAGTCCAATCTTTGACGAAGTGGAAATTGAACTTCATCCTGCGTACCACCCGGGCAAATCTTTTCGAATAAAAGCGACAAATAATTCAAAGGCAAATTGGATGATCAAGAAAGCAGTATTCAATGGAAAAACAATCGAAACATTCACCATGCAACATGATGAATTGATAAAAGGAGGTGAATTGTTACTTGAAATGTCCGATCAACTAAAAAAAGATAAGTAGCTTTAGTTTTTTGCTGGCTGAATCGCAAACGAATAGGTATATCGCTGTGGTGGAATGGTATATTCATCATGTACAGGAGCTCGCCATGAATTGTCACCACCGACTCCCATTTGAAGATAATCGATATTCCATTGCACGGTATTACCGATTTTAATGTCTGCGCCATGCTTTTTGGTTACGGGCACCAAACCCGATGCGGATGCGGCACCATCTGTTGCGGAATTGAAATCAAGTTCCGGCATAGCGAAGGGCCAAACACTCGCATTTAAAAAATGACCTTCAGATCGTGCTTTGAGTGAAATTTGTCCGTTGGAAAGGGTCATCCAGCGCACATCGGTTTTATTTCCGGTTTCTTGTGGGCGGGAATATCTATGGAATTGGTTTACTACTTTCCCGAAATATAGGCCCGTTTTTTGTCCTGTTTTTCTATCCCAATAACTTTCTTCAGGACCCTTGCCATACCATTCCACTGTGGTAAAATCTTTGGGAAGCGTCAAATACATGCCCAGCCTCGGAATATTCGGCAATTCGCTCTGTTTGGGTTGAAAATCAAATTTGGCATGAAGTACTCCGTTCGGTTCCAGGGTATAATCAACGAGTACCTCGGCTTCATTGTTCGGGGTACCGTAGCGCACTTTAAAAGCTACCGCCCCTTGTGATTTATTAGGAGGCTCAACAAGTTCTGCCTTGTAATTATAGGTGGCATCTTGCCAAATCTTGGCCCATTTGTCCATTCCATTTCCCAAGTCGTTATCAGTAGGTGGGCGCCAAAAATTGGGGCGAATGGGTCGGTCGGTAATTTCCGTTCCTTCAAAAGTCCATGAAATTACCTCACCGGTTCTAATGTCGATGCTAAGATTCGTTCTATCGTTTTGTATTGTGATATCCTCTCCGGAAGTCTCTATTCGCAATGGCGTTCGATGCGGAATCGAGGCGACGTTGTTTTCACCGTTATTGAGAATGAACTGGTCCCAAGCTATTTCATGTCCTGCGGGAATCATAGCTGTTTCCTTTTTCTGAATAAGGCTTACCTCTAAAATAAACTCCTCCTCAGGAACAAAATCATCGGGAATTTCCGGGATTTCAATTTGTTGCGTTTGCCTTGGTAAAACGTTGATCGCAATATTCGCTTTTTGAAACACTTCAACTCCGTTATTCAGAATTTTGATGCGCATTTCCTTATCCGAGAAATCGGCAAAGAAGTTTTTATTTTCGATTGCTATGATTCCACCCCCCTTATAGTAAAACTGTGCGGGTTCATATACTTTTTTAACTTCTGAAAGATGCGGATGCGGATTTCGATAGGGATCAACGAGGCCATTGTTCAGGAAATTTCCATCCGTTGGCAAATCGGGGTGAAAATCATGACCATAAGCTAAATACGGCTTTCCGTTCTCGTCTTTGTATTCCAAGCTTTGGTCTACCCAGTCCCAAATAAAGCCGCCCTGAAGGTTCGGGTATTTTTCGATGATGTCCCAATAATCTTGAAGGTTTCCGACCGAATTCCCCATAGCATGCGCATATTCGATAATAATCGAGGGTTTGTCGGAATCCGATTTTCCGTGTTCGATCAAATAATCGAATTTGGGGTACATGGGGCAATACAAATCGGTGTAATCTTCTTTTCCGGCTGGTTCGTATTGCACCATTCGATTATCGTCTTTTTCCTTTAGCCATTTATAGGTAGTTCGAAAAATTTCGCCCTCTCCGGCTTCATTGCCCAACGACCAAGAATATATCGACGGATGATTTCTATCCCGATAGTACATGCGTTTTGTGCGTTCCATGTGTGCGGGGAGCCAACTCATTTCATTACCAATCTGGGTTGTTGAATCAATGGCCAAGGGGTGGCTCTCGATGTTCGCCTCGTCAACGACGTAAAGTCCATATGTATCACAAAGGTCCAACCAATACGGGTCGTTCGGGTAGTGCGAACTTCGTACCCCATTGATATTGTTCTGCTTCATCAATTTGATGTCCTTTTCCATGGAAGTCCTAGATACCACGTGCCCTGTAAAGGGATCGGTTTCATGCCGATCAACCCCTTTGAAGTAGATTGCTTTGCCATTGAACAGCACTTGGCTGTTTTGAATCTCTATTCGTTTGAATCCCGTTTTGCGATTGATGAATTCATTGTTGCCCGAATTATTCTCGTCTACCAAAGCGATTTTAAGATGGTACAGATTCGGAGCCTCCGCCGACCACGATTTTACTTTTTCGATGATTTTATCCGCTTGGATATCAACTGTGCTTTCTTTCGGGATTTCCAATAAGTGTGTTGTTTTATAAACGGATTCCGTTTCGTCTAGCAATTCAAGTGATACATTTCTAAAGACTTTTTCTGAAGTCGTATTGGTTATTGAAACCGTTCCTTTAAAAATACCTTTTGAATAGGTGTCGTCTAAATTCGCATCGGAAAAATAGTCTGAAATATAGACCTTGGGTCGTGAATAGAGATATACATCGCGTTCGATACCGCTCATGCGCAACATGTCTTGACTTTCAAGATAACTGGCATCGCTCCATCGGAATAGTTGAAGGGCAATCCGATTTTTTCCTTCGGATAAGAAAGGCGAAATATTGAAGTCGGCAGGAGTTTTGCTTCCTTGGGAATAACCCACATAGTCGCCGTTCACATAAACGTACATGGCCGATTTGGCACCTTCAAAATGCAGGATGATATCTTCGGATAAAAATTCGTCAGTAAGATTTATTTCCTTGCGATAAGTCCCCACGGGATTATAGTCGGTTGGCGCATCGGGCCATTTGGTGTCAAAAGGATAACGTTCGTCTAAATAAATGGGGTAATCGTATCCTTCTACCTCCCAATTTGCCGGAACCGGAATCGTTTTCCAATCGGAATCGTCAAAATCGGAGTTTTGAAATGTTGTTGGTCTTTGTTTGGGGTCTTTTACGAAATGGAATTTCCAATCGCCATTTAGGTTTAAATACCGACGAGAGTTTCTTTTGGATTCTATTTCAGGGGATTCCACAGCAAAAAAAGTTGCTCTAGGAGGTAACTTGTTTTCCTCAAAGATTTCATGATTAAAATGATTGACTTGCTCGGTTACGGCTTTAAGGGGTTCTTGTTTGCAGCTAGTTGTTGCGTACAAAAACAGTATAAGAAGAATACAATTCGATTTCATTGTGCCTCTTTAAAACTTATTGTTCTTGCGCCAATTTACAAATAAAGACACCCATTGATCGGTTCCGTCGGAAGATTTCCGTAATCCAAAACCATGGCTCCCCTTAGGAAATATGTGAGTTTCCGCCAAAACCTGATTGACAATCAACTTTCTGGCTTAGCTAAAATGTAGATCAATAAAAACAAAAGGGTGCTCATAGCACATGTCGTTGTTGTCATCTTGATATCATTTAAATCTAAATTCACAGGCCAATTTTGAGTTTTTGTTACAGAAATGATATTGAAACACTAACTTTAGCTACTACCAACCTAATGAAGCACATTATGAAAATCGTACAAGCCATCCGAAAATTATCCCTATGGGCCGCCACGCTACTATTGGCATTCTTTTTAATGCAATGCAAAAGCGAAACCAAAACAGTGGTTAAAGTACAAGTCAATGAAACAATTTTAAAAGCACCTGAAGGATTTTCAGTGGAAGAAATTGGTAAAGAATTGGGGGCAGTTCGTCATTTGACCGTCGCAAAAAATGGGGATGTCTATGCGAACAGATCCGTGGTCAAAGAAGGCGGAAAGGCCATTATTTTGCTCAAGGACACAAACAATGACGGTACCATCGACGAACAAAAAGAATTTGCAGATCTTCCCGGAACCGGTATTCTGGCAAAAGATAACTACCTCTATGCCTCTTCAAACTCGGGCGTTTTTCGCTATGCATTGAATGACAGCCATGAGGTTATCGATACCGATAATCCCGAAAAAATAGTCGACGGCCTAATCGATATGGGGCGAGATAATGCAAAGCCATTTGCCATTGATGATGATAACAATCTATATGTAACCATAGGTGCTTGGAGCGATGTTTGCAAGGACAAAGAAACGGAAACAGGAATGATGCCTTGTACGATATTGGATTCTGCAGCAGGTATTTGGAAATTCAAGGCCAATAAGCTAGATCAGACCTATGCCGACGGAAGCCGATACGCAACCGGACTTAAAAATGCGGTCGGTATTACATGGAACTCCAAAACCAATTCTTTATTCGCGACCGATCATGGACGCGGCGGGTTGAGTTTTTATTCTGAGCTTTTCACTGCGCAACAAAATGACGAATTGCCTTCGGAAACATTTTATGAACTAAAAGAGAACGATGATGCGGGTTGGCCATCCACCTACTATGACCATCAAAAGGGTAAAAGAGTACTCGCCCCTGAATACGGCGGGGATGGTGAAAAAACAAGTGATGAAAAATTCGTTGATCCCCTAGTGGGTTTCCCGGCGCATTTAGGTCCGAACGATGTGCTGTTCTATACCGGTGATATGTTCCCTGAGCGCTATAAGCATGGAGCGTTCATTGCGTTTCACAATCAGTCGAAAGAAATTAAAAAGGGCTTTTTCGTCGCTTTTGTTCCGTTTAAAAATGGAAAGCCAGATGGCGATTGGGAAATTTTCTTGGACAACTTTGCCGGAATGGATTTGGCAAACCCAAAAGAGGGAGACGAACTAAAACACCGACCCTGCGGTTTGGCCCAAGGACCCGATGGTGCCCTATATGTCTGTGATGATTTTGGTGGAAGTATTTTTAAGATAACGTCTTAAGTCGACCAATTTTTATTTGAAGGGAAAAAGAACTATTCCTCTTTTACAAAGTCTTTTCTTAAACGAATAGGAGTGTCAGGCACTTTATTGATCAATTTCTTTTTACCATTTTTCTTGATGAGTTCAAAAGCGTCATAGAGCGTTCCAATAGGGGTGTACGCTCCATATTTTATAGAATTCTTGGAAACCGTAATGATTTGGAACAGCTGAGTGTATTCTCCTCTTCGCACCATCCATTCTTGGTCTTTCGACTCGTACATTTTAGGTCCGCTTACGGAAACCGCATAAATGGTGCCCGCATCTTTGACTACGGTCAGCCCTTTTCCCTCATTCTTTACAAAACCCCTTGCATAGGTATGGTCATGGCCCTGCAGTACCAAATCGACCTTGTATTTGTCCATCAAAGGTTTTAGCGCCTCGCGTAATTCTTTGTTGTCCCTGCCTTTGGCCGTGGAGAAAATCGGATAATGCAACGTCAAGGCCGTCCATTTTTTGGTGTTGTTGTTCAACACCGAATCGAGCCATTTCACTTGGGCCGCACGTGCCTCGAGATTCTCGTCAAAAGCTTCAGCATCGATTGATATCAATTTCATGTTTTGATAATCGAGGGTATAGCAGGTCTCCTTTACAACATCGATAGGGCCGTTTTCGGGTAGCGTAAACTGGGGCCTCCACAAAGAGGACAATTGCCCATTGCGATATTCGTGGTTGCCGGGGGTCATGATACTGGGTATCGTCGCATGTATAAAACTTCCGGCATGAAACCATTCGCCCCATTCCAAATTGGCATCCCGATCATTGATTAAATCCCCGGCGTGCAACATAAAATCTACATCGGGGAATTGCCGATATGAATTTCGAATAACGCGAGACCATAACGATTTCACGTCATTTTGGGCATCGCCGAAATAGATAAAACTGAATGGTGCATCAATGTCATCATGTGCTGTGGTCGTCTGGTACCATTCACTCCAATAACCATCTTCTTCAGATCCATTTCCGACACGATAGACATAAGTCGTATTGGGTTGAAGATTTGAAATCACTGCCGAATGAAAGGTCGCTTTGACCAAAGGCTCCCTGCTATTTTGGTTTTCGAACTGTTGTGAAATCGCCTTCACTTTACGTACATCTCGCAAGAGAAATTCCGGGCCATCGGTAGCCAGCGTAACTTCAACAAAACCCAAATCGATTTGCTGGTTCGTTCGCCAATTGACCGCAAAACTGTGAGCCGGATCCACGGTAAGGTTTGCGATAACACGATCGGGCGTCTTTGACGGAAAAATCAATTTATGGGAAACTACGGTATCATGTTCGACATAATGAGAATGAGGATGGTCATGTTCGGCAGGCGATTGACCGTATGCCGTTTCTTGGTTTGTCATAAAACCAAGGATCAACAAAATAATGCTCAGGGCACCTGAAAAAAATCGCTTTCCCATTTCCATATGATTTGATGTCTGCTAAAATAGTTTTATATGGGGTATTAATCCAATTTCTTAGAAGATGTTATTGTTAAGAATATAAGTATACAACATAATCAAAAATAAAAAAAGCGAAGCTTTGCAGCTTCTCTTTGTGGTCCCACCTGCCCCGAGGCCTCGAGGGAACCAGGGACGGTAACACCTTAATATCCAAATACTTATCAAATTGCCCACGTAATGGGTAACCGAATGGAAAATATGAGTAATAATTGTATCGCCTGCTATATGCCCGTCACCCCATAAGAAGCAATGAAGGTTCAACTGAATAGAGTGGATAGTTTAGAAACCTCCTTTTACATTCGGTCACACCTCATAAAAATTTACGCGGATAAGGTATCGAGCACACCCTAATACATCTATTTCATTTTTGCCGTAATAGTATTGTGTGCGAACCTGTCTTCGAACTATCAGTATTCCCGTTTACGCCTTCGTCAGTATAGAAGGCAGTTAACGCATAAGACGCTGTGTCTTTCCCATTAGCGGCATTGCGGGTTCTGAATGCCCCGCTCGTTCCCGTAAAGAAATTGAAATCTGCGTCGGAACCATTCTTTAGAATCCAACTGACCATCTGATTGGCCTCTTCTTGGGTAATATTCAGGTGTGCAGGCATTATCTGATCTCCCCAAGTTCCTTGTGCTCCCCTTAGAATTTTTTGCGCAATGGGTTCAACCGATTCTGTATGATTACCATATCGTTCAGCAATTTCGGCAAAAGATGGGCCGATAAGTTTTTCCTTGGCTTTATGGCATGTAAAACAATCCAAAGTACCCATGAAGGAAAGTGTTTCAATTGTTCGATTGAAATCTGCGTTCAGGTCTTTTGACGCTTTTTCACCATCAGATAGATATTGAACCGTTAAAATTACTTTATTAGGTGAGATTTCTTCGTATTCCGTATATCCATCTTCCTTGTCCTTTACACCAATCTCAAAAGGAATCAATGTACCCCAAGAAAATTTTTCATTTGCTATAGGAGTAATAATTCTGACCTCTGGTGGTTCATTTTCTTGACCGGAAATCGTTACACAAGAAATTGCACATGCGATAAAAACAAAGAGCCTAAGGTACATAGGTAATTATTAAGCCTGATCGATTTCTTTCGCAACGCGGTTTGCGATCGTGTTGCTGCTTCAGTACCCCAATTCAGGTTGTCGGCATAGGCTCCTGCAAAGTGAATACGCCCCTCAGGCTGCATAAGTATAGGCCAGAGCTTTTTCAATTCTCCAATGGGAAACGCCAGCCGCTCACAGGTAGGAGCATATTTTTGCTTGGTCCAGTCCCTTCCCAGAGCCTGTTCTATGGTGTCTTTTTTTCCCGGATAAGCTTCCCTAAAAGCAGCGAGTGCCCTTTGAGGGCTGATTCCGCCAGGTCCTGTACCTAATATAATTACGCGATGGGTATCTACTTCCTCGGCCGACTGCCAAACACTCCAAAGATCCGGATGTCCCAAATCCATATTGATGGTTTCTAAACCATCTTCTAACCAAAACTTTGAACTCGCCTGAAAAACAAATCGTTGGTAAGAATCGTAAGTTACATTATCGAGAGCATGCTGCTTTTCTTCTGAAAAGGCCGGTTCGACGGGTAGTTTTTTAAGGGCTGGCGGCGGAATACAATTCACATAGTAATCTGCTTCGATAGTTTTGCCCTCTTTGTTTTCGTTATAGCGAACAACAACTTTATTTGTTTCATTTTGAATAGACGTGATTTGGCGATTTAACCAAACTCGAGAACCCAATCTTTTGGCAAAGGCATTAGGCAGCATCTGATTGCCCCCTTTTAGGTGATAAACATCGATGGGGAATTCAGCCACGCCCCTATTCTTTAGAATAAATGAGTACCAAAGCTCATACAGGGCTGAAGAGTTGTTTCCGCCTAAACGTTCTAAGGCTTTCTCTGAAGCACCTTCCTTTTTATAAATATCGGACATAGGAATGGTATCCATATCATCATATCCAATTCCGAATGGTTGGTATTCGTCTTCAAATTTGTCAAGATAAGAATCAATAAATAGTCTTTTCAGCTCGCCCCATGGATGTGTAGCAAGAAAGTCGACCTCCTTTTTGTTGAATCCCATTGCTGTCAAAACGGAAGGGTCGTTTAGTTCTTTTTGATCATAAAACGTACCGTTGATGTTCCTAAGTAAATTTTTTCTTCGTTCATACGGAAGCGCGGTAAGTCCGAACTCTTCAATATAGTGCCAGTATAATTCGTAACCTGGTTTGGTGATATGTTCTTGGCCCCCATCACCATATAGGCCATCGGAAAGTTCATCGTATACGGTAAACACGTGCCCGCCATGCCTGCCCGATGCTTCCAAAACAGTAACGTCATGACCGAGCCTCATAAGTTCATAGGCACAGCACAGGCCGCCCATACCAGCTCCGCCAACTACTATTTTTTTCGGATTTATGTTCTTCTTTATTTTTAGTGGCCGCGGTGCCTTGGCTTCAGTAGCGTTAGCATTTTCGATGCCAAGCAACGAGAGACCCACCCCTGCCTGAATGGTGTTCTTTATAAAACCCCTTCGTTTGTTTTTCTCCATAGCTAGATTGTTTTCGCTTCTTAAATTTACATACTTTAAAATTGATTTTGAAATCTATTGCGAAAACCCGTAAAATATTGATACTACTATTTTTACACTTCTCTATTCATCAAAATTTCACCAAGAATTCGAAGCAATTTTTTTTCAGCAGATACATCTAGCTTTTCCAAAACGGTAAAAGCCTTTTTGGTGCAAGCGGCAATGACTCGTTTCGTATTCTCTGCCGAACCACTTTCTTATCGGGAGAGTCAGGTATTTTTCATTTCATTAAAAATCTTTTCTCTCATCTCAGGGTAGCGATTCACGTTTTCGATATATTTCCTGCTTTTCATCGATTTGATTTTTCGTTCTAAACGAACAGCATGTGGATAATCCTCACATTCGAAATTTACAAATATTTTCCAGTCAGTAACTTGAGAAGTGAACGTTTTGGATCCGTATTTGCCATTGTTGCGGTTTTCTATCGGGATCTCGAGTTTTTCGTAGCAAGCGCCGGCATAGAATTTGTTCAACGATGCGCTGTGAAGAATATAAGTATAAGACTATGGTCAAAAATAAAAAAAGAGAAGCCTTGCGACTTCTCTTCGTGGTCCCACCTGGGCTCGAACCAGGGACCCCCTGATTATGAGTCAGGTGCTCTAACCAACTGAGCTATAGGACCGAAAATGAGGGCAAATTTAAAGCTTTGTGCCAAGTACGCCAAACAATACATTCACTTTTCAATCTCTTGGCATAATTCAACAAGAATCCCATTCGCAGTTTTAGGATGTACGAAGGCCACCAACTTGTTATCAGCACCTTTTTTAGGGGTCTCGTTAAGCAATGTAAATCCCTCCTTGCGCAAGCGCTTCATTTCTTCTACTATATCATCAACGGCGAATGCAATATGATGTACCCCCTCCCCTTTTTTGGCAATAAATTTTGCAATGGGGCCATCTTCATCGGTAGATTCCAATAGTTCGATTTTATTTGGTCCTGACTTGAAAAATGATGTTTTTACACTTTCGGATAAAACTTCTTCCATCTTGTAGTGTGATGTGCCCAACAATTTTTCGAAGAGTCGGTTCGACGTATCCAAGTCTTTAACTGCGATTCCGATATGTTCGATTTTATCCACTATCTCTGTTTAAACCACTAAAATACACAATATTGTGCGTATTTTTGCCCCATGGAAACACAGCGTCAAAAAAAGATTTCAGGGGTCATTCAAAAGGATATCGTGGATATTTTACAGCGCGCCGCGATTGATGGAGGGCTTCGCAATACGTTGATTTCGGTGACCAAAGTATCGGTAACGACGGACCTATCGATTGCCAAGGTATATCTTAGTATTTTTCCCAATAAAGATGCCAAGGAACTTATGGAAGGCATTGCATCGAACCAGCCCTTGATCAAACACGAACTCGCGCAGCGAACACGACATCAACTGCGTAGGGTGCCTGAACTGTTATTTTTTCTTGATGATTCCTTGGATTATATTGAAGGGATAGAAAAATCTTTAAAACGGGAAGAAAACCCGATAGAAAATCGTGACCTCTTGCCCAAAAGAAAAAAATCGTAATCGGCCTAATTTGAATTTTCCCTTATACATCGCCAAGCGTTATGTTCGTTCGAAAAGCAGCCAAAATGCGGTGAATATCATCAATTTCATCACCTTTCTTGTTATCGTTATTGGCTCAGCGGCCTTATTTATTGTTCTTTCGGGATTTGCCGGATTAAAAACCTTCAGTCTCTCTTTCAGCAATGCGTTCGACCCCGATTTAAAAGCCCTTCCTGCCACCGGAAAATTTTTTTCGATTTCGCCGGAACAGGAAAAGGCTTTGGAAAATGTTGAAGGAGTCGCAGCCTACTCCAAGGAAATCGTAGAAAGGGTCTACCTTGTTCATAAAAAGTTAGGGCATATAGCCGAAATCAAAGGCGTTGACGAAAACTATACCAAAGCTACCGGAATTGACAGTACCATTGCCATTGGAGGTTGGTCAATCGGTCAAAACCAAGGGGTAGCAGGTTGGGGCATAGTCGATATTCTAAATCTGACACCCAACCAAGTCCGGAATCCGTTAGAAGTTATCGCTTTCAAACCTGGAAAAGGTTCGATATCGCAAGCAAACCCTGCCAATTTGTACAATTCCACACCTCTGATTATCAGCGGCGTATATTCCGTTGAGGAAGACTTAGATCAAAAATATGTCTTTGCCGATCTACCCTTGGTCCAGGCCATGCTCGAAAAAGACGATACGCAGATTTCAGGTATTAATTTCAAACTGCTTGAAGGTGCCGATATTGCCGATATAAAAAAGCGAATAGAAACGCTCTTTGACAACAAGGTGGAACTTCGAGATCGACAAGAGTTGAATAGTTCGTTGCACCGTATGTTGAATACGGAGAACTTGGCCACCTATCTCATCTTTACCCTAGTCTTGATCATTGCCCTGTTTAATGTGGTGGGCGCCATTATCATGATGATTTTGGACAAACAACAGAACTCTAAAACACTATATAGTTTAGGAACTACTATAAAAGATATTCGGCGGATTTACTTTGTGCAAGGTATATTGGTCACCAGTTTGGGTGGCCTTATCGGAGTAATACTTGGCTCTCTTTTAATAGGCTCTCAATTGGCCTTCGGATGGCTCAAAATCACCCCTTCGCTAGCCTATCCCGTGGCCTATCAATTCATCAACGTAGTGATCGTGATGGCCACCATTGTGGTATTGGGAATTATCGCCTCAAAAATTGCGAGCAGTAGGGTAACCAAGAAATTATTGGCCTAACCCACAAATTCGTAGTCCCCAAATTTCTCAAGTACCTCATCAAAAGCCGCAAAAACGTCTGCAGCATCATCACTGGTAACCATTTTCATGCGGTATTCCTTGAAGTTCGGTATGCCTTTAAAATAATTGGTATAATGACGGCGGGTTTCAAAGACACCTAGTTTTTCTCCCTTCCAATCGATGGCCATTTGCAAATGTCTTCGTGCTGCATCGACCCGTTCTTCCATGGTCGGGGGCGCCAAATGGGTTCCTGTTCTGAAATAGTGTTTGACTTCCTTGAAAAACCAAGGGTAACCGATACTGGCCCGGCCAATCATTGCGCCATCCAGTCCATATTCATCACGCATTCTTTCGGCGGCTTCGGGTGAATCGATATCCCCATTACCAAATACCGGAATATGCATTCGTTGATTGTTCTTTACTTCGGCAATCGGTTTCCAATCGGCGTTTCCCTTATACATTTGTGCGCGGGTGCGACCGTGTATCGCGATGGCTTTACAACCTACATCTTGCAATCTTTCGGCCACCTCTACGATCTTGATCGAGTTTTCGTCCCAGCCCAATCGGGTCTTAACAGTAATCGGCAATTTGGTTCGCTCGACCATTGCTTTGGTCAGGGAAACCATCAAATCAATATCTTTCAAGATTCCGGCCCCGGCACCTTTGCTGACCACCTTCTTTACAGGGCAGCCAAAATTAATATCTATGATATCAGGGTTTGATTTCTCAACGATATCGACCGATTGTAACATCGAATCAAGATTGGCCCCGAAAATCTGAATGCCCACAGGGCGTTCTTTTTCATAGATATCGAGTTTCATGACACTTTTGGCGGCATCGCGGATCAACCCTTCTGATGAAATAAATTCGGTATACACCACATCGGCACCCTGTTCTTTGCACAAGGCACGAAAGGGCGGGTCGCTGACATCTTCCATAGGTGCAAGAAGCAACGGAAATTCTGGTAGTTGTATGTCGCCAATTTTGGGCATTTTCTATTTTTCTTTTTAGGGATGGCAAAGTTATGGAATTTTGATGATTGTCAGTCTGAGCTGTCACAATGAGCCCTTCGGCAAGCTCAGGACACGCACTGTCGAAGTGCTTTATAACTCGAAAAGTTCTTCGACTGCGCTCAGACTTACAAATAACTAAAAGGTAATCGCTACTTCGATTTTCTCTCCATCACGATCTACAATAACCTTGCTTGAATTTCCTTCCTCAAAAGTGGAGAGGGCCCGCATATAACTCATCATATCGGTCACTAGGCTATCGCCCAATTGAACGACCACATCACCTTTTTGTAGTCCGGCTTTCTGGGCGGGTTTGTCTTCACTGACCCCATCTATGCGCATGCCCTTGCCATCAAAAAGATAGTCGGGAACAACACCCAATGCAACTTTGAACCTTGGGACTTCCTCACTTTCGTTTTTCGTTTTCTTGAAGGTCAATTTAGGGGCATCATCCAATTCCGCGATAACATCCAAAATGTAGCTCGTTATCATTTCCATTCCCTCATAGTTCAACTTCTCCGAATCGTCGGTGGGCTTGTGGTAGTCTTCGTGCTGCCCGGTAAAAAAATGTAGCACGGGAATATCCTGTAAATAAAAAGAGGTATGATCCGATGGCCCTACACCCGATTCTTGAAGCACCAATTTGAACCCGGGGTTCGTTGAATTCAGTACCTGAGGCCAAATTGGGGCCGTGCCTGTTCCGCTGACCGAAAGGGTCTTGTCTTCCCGAAGTCTTCCGACCATGTCCATATTGATCATATAGTTGGTCTTGGAAAGGTCGATGGTCGGGTTTTTCGCAAAATAATTGCTGCCCAACAAACCCATTTCCTCCCCTGAAAAGGCCATGAACAAATAATTGTTGCCTTTGTATGCACGCTTCGCAAGACTGTCGGCCAATTGCAACATCACGGCAACACCACTGGCATTATCATCGGCACCATTATGAATGGCCACCCCATCGCGATACAATGACCCCTCGCCACCCATGCCCAAATGATCATAGTGCGCCCCGATGATTACGGTTTTGTCAGCTTGATTATCAAGATACCCCATAACATTCGTACCGGTAATCGTGCTATCGCCAGCAGTATATTTAACCTCTTGATGCGGGTCATTTTTGGGTTTGAAGCTGAACGTTTGAAAGTATGTGCCGGCCTTGCCCTTTGGTTGAAGCCCGACAACATGCATTCTTTCTTGAAGGTATCCAGCCGCCATTAGTTCTTGTGCTGTTCCCGTTTCTCGGCCCAAGAGACTGTCATTGGCCAAAAAACCGACATCCTCCGCGATAGAAAAGGATTGTGGTTTTTCTGTTTTACAGGATAAAAAAATGAAGGTGACTATGTATAAGAAAGTTCTATTCATGATATTTGTAATCTTTTTAGCAAAGATAATATATAAGCATCCCATGAAGAAAATCTTAATTCTGGCCGCAATAATAGCATTTATCGGTTGTAAGACGGAAACTAAAAAAGTGGAAGAAACCATAGAAGAGACCACTTCGCTTATGGCAGGTTCGGACACGTTGATTTACGAAGGAGAAAAACATTTCAAGTCAATTCGCCAAATAACATTCGGCGGGGACAACGCGGAAGCCTATTGGAGTTGGGATGACAAGCAAATGATCTTTCAATCAAATTATAAAGATTGGGGATTGAATTGTGACCAAATGTTCTTGATGAACATCGAAGAAAATTTCAAGGATAAAAAACCGCCCTTGGTCAGTACGGGCATGGGGCGTACGACCTGTGCCTATTTTCTGCCGGGTAACAAACACTTTGTATATGGGTCTACGCATTTGGTGGATAAGGAATGCCCCGAGGTACCATTACGCAAAAACGGAAACTATGTTTGGCCGGTATACGATTCGTTCGACATTTTTGTAGCCGATATGGAAGGAAATATCACAGCGCAATTGACCGATGAAAAAGGATATGACGCCGAAGCCACCGTTTCACCCAAAGGGGATAAAATTGTTTTTACCTCGGATCGGAGTGGCGATTTGGAATTGTACACGATGAATTTGGATGGTTCTGACGTGAAACAGGTTACCGATGAGCTGGGTTATGATGGTGGAGCATTTTTCTCGCCCGACGGAACCAAATTGATATTCCGAGCTTCACGTCCAAAAACACCAGAAGAAATCAAGAAATACAAAGACCTGCTCGCCGAAGGTCTTGTAGAACCCACCGAAATGGAACTTTTTATTTGCAATGCCGATGGCAGCGATTTGAAGCAATTGACCTTTTTGGGCAATGCGAATTGGAGTCCATTTTTTCATCCTTCAGGAGAAAAAATTCTCTTTTCGAGTAATTTCGAGGCCGAAAAAGGCTTTCCGTTCAATCTTTATCTCATCGATTTGGATGGCAAGAACCTTGAGCGGGTAACGCATGGGGAGACTTTCGATGCCTTTCCGGTTTTTTCAAATGATGGGAAATACTTGGCGTTTTCGAGCAATCGGAACAATAGTGGTACCCGTGATACCAATTTATTCATTGCCGAATGGCAGGATTAATGAACTACCTCTAGGCAGAGCCTTGGGGTATTCTATTGACTAAATTCTATTCCGTTCGTCGACGCGTTTCGACTTTTTGTTGTCCCTAATTTTGGTATTTCCGAATTTATATCGGAAACCAAATGTAAACAAACGATTTTCAGGACGGAATGAAGAGGTATTGTTCTGATTTAGAAAATTCCGCGACTCGAAAAGGTTGGCTTGTTTAAATACATCGGCTACACCCATTGAGATACTTGCCTTTTTGTTCCATAAGGTCTTTCGAAGCGAGAGATCGAGTTTGTTCCACGATCTACGAACGGCATTACCATCTACAATAGGTGAATAATAGATAAAATCTACGTCTACCGCCAAACTTTTGTCTTTCAACAGAGAAAACGAATTATTCGCCCGAGCAAACCATGACCAACGGCCGTTCTCGACCAATTGCCCTGAATCAAAATCGGAAAATTGATCTTCCCGATAATACCCGGCAAAAAAGATATAGGTATACCAAAAGTTCGTAATATCCTTATTGACCCAAATATCGATTCCGTAGGAAATATCCTGAATCAGGTTTCTGTTTAGAAAGCGCAAAAGGTTAGATTCATTGTCTTGAAAAACCAATTCTTGATTCTGGTTTTTTTGATTTTTGTAAAAGAATTCTAAAGTGTAGGTACGATCGAAAGTATATCCGGCGGCTATATAGTTACGTGTTGCGGGCAATAGATTCGGATTGCCCTCAATTACCGAATTATTGCTTTGAAAAATCTGAAAGGGATTGATACTATTGTACCTCGGCCGTTCGATTCTTCGGTAATAGTAAAGATTGTACTGATGTTTTTTGCTAGGTGTATAGTCCAAAGAAAACGACGGAAAAACTTCTAAATAGTTGTTTTCGCTAGGTTCAAGGGCAATGTCAAGATCTCCTAAAGTTTCGGTGTATTCGGCTCGAAGGCCCGATTTGAACCTCCATTTGTCCCATTTTGAATCCATGCTCACATAGGCGGCATAAATACTTTCATCGTATTTGAAAATTCCCGCTTCGGTAGGGTCGATTCCGGGCTGGGTACGGTCGAAACCCTGTTGTGTTATACTACTTTCCGAATCGATGCCTGCATATCGGAGTCCGGTTTCAAAACGGGATGATTTTCCTATTGGGGTGATATAATCAAATTGTACATTATAAAGATCAATTCGTTGCATGGATCGGGTGGTAAAGTCGTTTTCACCGGTGACCGTTCCGTTGCTATCTAAAAAATCGGTTTTCGAGATCTTGGCCACGATTAGAATCGTAATAGGTGTAGTGTGCATTGGTCGACAGCTCGGCTCCTTCTTTCTTCAATTTGTGCGTCCAGTCCAAATAAAAAGAACTATTGACCAAATCTTGATCCGATTCGTTGGTAGTCACAAAACTGGTCGGCAATGTTCCGTTGACTTCTTCGATTACGGTTTCGGTATCGTAAAAACGATTTATATCAGGGTTGAACATATTAATAGTCGAAAGGCCCAAATGGTTTCTTTCGTCGATTTCGTAGTCAAAAAAAGCGCTCAGATTATGTCTTTTTTGACGTCTCGTATATTCTTGTTCGGCGGTCCAGATACTTGATGAATTCGCATCATCCAAAAAGGTGGTCGCGTCGGTATATCTCGTCAGGTCCTTACTTCTATTAAATGTATAATTTACTGAAAAATCAGCTTTTTTACCTTTGAAATAATGATCGGTGCCGACCGAGTGTTTGGCGAAAACACCCTGCTCGTAACGATTGAAAATGGCACCGTTATATCCCGAGATCAAATTTCGGTTCATTTTTATATTGATGAGCATGCCGCCTTCGGCACTGTATTTCGCAGGTGGGTTGGTAATTACCTCAACGGACTCCACATTACTTGCCGAAGTACCTGACAACAAATTGATGATATCTTCCTGTGGCAAGTTTACCATTCGATCATTGATCATGACCCCGATATTCTTGCTCCCTTTGATAGAGAGTTCGTTACCAATGACCACAACACTTGGGGTTCGCTTTAGCACATTCCAGATATCAATATCGGCCAAGGATGTATTGGCGATACTAAAGACCAGCCGGTCAACTTTCCGTTCCAATTTTGGTTTTTGGGAAATTACAACGACCTCGTCCAACGCCTGTGATTCTTCATTATACTGCACATCACCGAGATCGACATCTGCTGAAATGTCAACAGAAGTAAGTGGCGACCGGTTGCCTAAATAGCTAATCGTTAGAAAATAGTTTCCTTGCGCTACCGAAGTAATTTTAAATTTGCCCAATTCATCGGAAGAAGTACCCTTTAGCACAGTGGAATCTTTACTTTTTAGAAGTAACACATTGGCATAAGGCAGGGGGGTATCTTCAGAATTTTTTACGACTCCTGTAATTTGGTATTCCTGGGAAAGAACGCTGTGGGCTGCAAACAGGGCAAAAAGTGACAGAAAAAGGCTGTTCTTCACAATACGGTTAGGTTAAGTTCCAAATTTAACCAAATTTTTACGTAGAATCCTACAAAAACTACTCCTCGATTATTAAAATTTTGAATTGCTAAGACTCAGATTCAAATAGAATGAATTTTACCCTTGGCCCACTATCATAGACTACCTCGAGCGTTGGGGTCTTATCGATTACCCGAACATTTTGATGCCTGGCCTGACCGAAATAACCGATCCAAATGAAATTTTTGATAAATATGTTTCGGTTAATGACCATGGCGATTATCGTAAAATCAAAATGATAATCTTCGGAAAGTTTCAATCGATGATCTGTGCATAGTACAAGATGAATACCTTTATAAAGAAGTCCCCAATTTTGGACCTGCGACAAGAAAAAATTGAATTTTGTATCTGGTTTTAACATAGGGGACATGTAATACCATTTAAAATTCCATTAATTTTCACAAGACAAGAAATCGAATCCGTTACGAAAACGGTAATCGTAACTAAGTCAATGGTTCAAAGCGTTGCCCTATGCTTTTAGATATCCTCATCTTTACAGGAATCCTATTTTCATTTTTGACCGCATTTCTTATATGGTTTCGGTTTACGCCAACGACCTTCAATACACATTTAATAGCCAGTTATCTTTTTCTCAACGCCCTATGTACAAGTTTTTATCTTCTGATTGTTTACGGCATCATCAATTACTTTCCTTTCCTATATAAAATACCTGCCCCTATAAGTTTTTTAATTCCTCCTATTTCCTACATCTATGTACGGGCCGTGTTGTACAATCAACACCGCTTTAAAAAGGTGGATTTCGTTCATTTGATTCCTTTCATGTTTTTCACAATAAACTATTTACCCTTTTATATGATGGACATGGCTGAAAAAAGTCGGTTGGTTCTAAAGGTTACCCAAGATTTCGAACTCACCTATATAATACAAAATGGACTGCTTCCCGAATGGGTCAATATTGTGGCTCGGTCATCTTTGGCTTTTTTATATATAGGCCTACAATGGAAATTGATTTATTCATTCTTCAAAAAACATCGAAAAGCCAATTCGAAACAATTTAACGCAGTAAAGAAATGGGTCTATGATTTGAGTATCATGCAGACCTTGTATCTTTTTGCTCTACTTGTCGTATATATGGCTAATGCATTTCTCGTGGTCTATTCCACGCCTATTGATGATTTTATTCGTATTTCAGCAGGTTTTTTGGTCGGGGCTACCTTGTTGTGTATTTCAGGTTATCTCTTATGGAACCCTAAACTATTAATGGGGATGCCAAACTTGGCTATACGTGATAATGAAGTTTCAAAACCTCCAAGAGAAATACCTTCCGGTTTTGATTTTGAAGCTTTGCACCAGTATTTGGAAGAACATCACCTTTTTTTGAATGCGGACCTTAAAATTCATTTGCTTTCGGAAACAGTCGGTATATCGGCAAGAAAAATATCGTACGTCATCGGGGAATCGGAATATAACAACTTCAATGATTACATCAACCACCTTAGAATCGACTATGCCACTTCTAGGATACAGAACGATTATTTGACCCATTATTCCGTAGAGGCGTTATCGGAAGTTTCTGGGTTCAATTCAAAAAATGCCTTCTATCGTGCTTTTAAAAAGGTACATGGGCTTACCCCGGGGCAATATCAGTCAAAAAAATAAACTGTCTTTTAATTGATATTTAATTTAAATAATTAATTCTAGAGCAATTCTTCCAATTTATTTTTTCAGCAAAGTCCTGATTCTCGACAAGAGCTTGTCAACAACAAAAGGTTTGGCAATAACATCAGCAACGCCAATGCGCATCGCTTCATCTATAGTCTGTTCCACCTGACCCAAAGCAGACAGTACTATAATCGGAATTTCCTTATATTTCTTTTTAGCAATAGATATAACTTCCATACCAGATTTGTAGGGAAGCATAATATCCATAAGTATCAAATCGGGTTTAATATTTTGCACCGCCTCTGCACCTTTGTTACCATCTCTAGCTACAACCAATTGAAAGCCTTCTTTTTCCAATAGGATTTTAAGAAGCGTTATGACCATTTCGTCATCTTCGACAATCAGAATTCTTTTTTTTGCCCTCATAGTTTATATTGTAACGACATAAAAACATCGAATTGATTTTGCTTCTTACCTACCACATATTCTTGACGGTTAAAAATCAGCTGGAGGCCTAGTATGAAATGGTCGCTAAAAAGTTTATTGTAGGCCATGCCAAATCTGTAGGAGTCCAATGACGCGCGCTCATCGAATTGAATGATGTTCGCACTTTCATCGGGTGAACTTCCATATCCTGATAGAAGGGCCAAATAATCATATTTGGTGTTAAAATAATATCTGAAAATTCCGTTAATAGCTGGATATGTTTGCCCATTGTCGAAGAATAAAAACGACTGTAGGTACAACCACGAGGAACCAAAATATTTACCTATGCCAAGTGCCGATACATAAATATCAGTGTCAACACTTGTTTTGATATAACGACCCCCAAGATCGGCCTCCCAACCAGAATCGAAGTAATAAAAATAAGAGGCCGAGAGCAGTAATTCTGGAAATAAAACATCACTACTATGATAGGCGGCCAAATAGGAAATTCCTTTTTTGCCGGTCTTAATGTACGATTCCAGGCCGTATTGATAACCTGACCTTAGGCTTTCGCCTTGCGAGCGTCTATCGGAATAATTTATTCTTCCTATCAAGGTCAATGGCTTACGTTCATGAATGTATTGGAGCCCTGTCAAATGCCAAGGGCCAACCCCGTCTCTATTAAAAATGGAATAGCTATGATCTATGCCTATCCGTTCTGAGGAATGTTTAGACTTTTCATCCCTTAATAATTTTTGTAATCTACCGTCTGAAGGATACTTTTCGACCAACTGTTCTAGATAGGCCGTTAAAGCCTCATCATCTTCCTTAAGCTGTAGCACCTTTAGTTTGCTCGAGTAAAATTCTTTATCACCAGGGTACTTTTCCATGGCCTCTTGAATGGTTTGCAAAGCATCTTCATAGTTTTCAGCCTCTATTTCCAATTTGATGGAATTGGTAAAGGCATCTTTGTAGACCGGAGCATTTTCGATAACCTGCTTAAAATAATATTGGGCACTTTCTATCTTCTTCGTCTTTGTAAAGACACGGCCTAGCAACATATGAAAATCATAGTAGTCGGGCGAAAGCTTAATACCCAGCCTTCCTTGTTCGATAGCCTTTTCATACTCCTGCGACTTTAGGCTTTTCGTCGCCTCTATTAAGAGGCTATCGGTATTGATTTTTTGCCCGAAAGAAGACAAAGTAAAAGAACTGCTTAGGATTAATAATACGATGTATTTCTGCATAATTATTTAACAGTTTTAAATCCTTTACGAACCATGACGCCCCATTTCTGTTTTTTGTTCACTAGATAGTGTATGTATCCCTTAATGGAGGCAAAAACGTTCAGGGGATGGTATACTATTGGTTCAATGAAAACGGTGAGAATCAAAGACAGCATTTCTTTGACGCTTGCATAGTGTTTATAAAAAAGTTGGTCCACCAAGACAGAGAGCAAGGTTATCGATGCATAGAATAAATAGACTGCAAGTGCAACGTACATCATGGTTCCAAAATCTATATCAAAATAGAATATGTTTATTACAAGCACAATGATTCCAAGCATCTCGATAATAGGTACGGCTAATTCAAAGAATACGAAATATGGGAAAGCGATACTGCCAGTTCTACCATATTTGGGGTTGAACATGATGTGTTTGTGAATATTCAAAGTCTGGATCAAACCACGGCCCCATCTTGTGCGCTGCCTTATAAAAACTGGCAAGGTACTGGGCACTTCTGTCCAGCATAAGGTCTCAGGTACATATTTAACAAGGAATTCTTCATTTTTGAGATGCATCAATTGGCGCATGCGCAAAATCAAATCCAAGTCCTCCCCTAAAGATTTATGCCAATATCCTCCGGCCTCTATTGCAGTTTCTGTATGGAACATTCCAAGGCCGCCCGATACCAATAAAAGGCTGTTGATTTGAGTCCATGCCATTCTTCCATATAAATAAGATCTTATGTATTCAAGCTCTTGAAAACGGGCAAAAAAATTTGTCGGAAAATGTGATTTATACAACATGCCATCCTTGAACTCACAAGCATTTGATATGCGAATCATTGCACCGCTGGCAATTACTTTCTCCGTATTTTCAATAAATGGTTTGACTAGTGTTGAAATGGTGTCTTTTCTCAAAATACAATCAACATCGGTACAAATGAAAATCGGGTACTTTGCCGAATTTATTCCTGCATTGGAACCATCTGCCTTACTACCCCCATTTTTCTTATCGACTACCAACAATTTTGAATACACCGGGTTGGTCGACCGGTAATGCCCTTTTACCGGTTGTGTAACTATTTTTTCCTGATAAAAAAAGTTAACCTTTACCAGACTAAATTCTATTATGAGTTTTTGAAGGGTATCATCGGTACTTCCGTCATTAATTATTACCACTTCGAATTTCGGGTATTCCTGCGAAAGTAACGATTTTACGTTATAGACAATCGTTGTGGACTCATTGTACGCCGGTGCGACAATCGACACGCCCACGGTATGGTTTGATTTTATCAAAACCTTTTTGTTCAAAAAATACTTCGATCGGTAATACTTCTTAATGGCCTGATAGGCCAGTATGCCAAGTATAAGGTATACGGTGATATAGGCCGATGCATAAAATACCCCGAAGATTTCAAACCCGTTGATTATTTTCTCTAGTAAGTTCAAATCAAATATAGGTCTTTAACGTGTTTCACCATGCCCTCTATGGTCTTGTCGTTCGGGATTTTTGGCTCTAATGAACGTTCAAAAAAGTCAGGGTCCAGGGCATTGATGCTACCGACCATTTCAAATTTAATGTCCGAATCTTGCTCTTGTTTCAAAAGGGACTTCAAAAAGTTCGCCGCTTCTTGGTTACCGATATTTTTAAGGCTTTTTAAAATATTGACCTTTACAGCCTTGTTCTGTTCGATACTGTACTGGGTAATCAATAATTCGTTCGCTTCCGTCATATTAAGTTTCCCTACAGCCTTTATAGCTTCACCTCTTACTCTAAAATTCGAGAACCATATCAACTTGCATATTTGTTTCAAAGAAAGTTTTGCTTTGTAGAGCACCAAAAGCTTTATGCCCAGCACCACAATCGACGTGTTTTTGCTCTTAAGAAGTTTCTCGGTGTTCTTTGGCATTTCAGGGCGGCTTTGGTAAATAATGTCTAGAATTTTCATTTCATCGGCCTTGGTCAAGGGCTCGTCAAAATCCCGTAACGCCGCGAATTTCTCTGGTGCCAAGGTTACCAAGGCAATCAATGCATTTGATTTGAGTTCGGGGTTGTCGTCATGTAAGAAAGTTCTTATTTGTTTTCTTTTAGAACGATCCATCATTCGCTGTAGTCGATAAATACCCAATGATTTGTAATGCCATTTTTTATGCCTAAGCAATTGGTAGCTGACTTTATCGAACCCGAACAATCTGAAAATTTCGCGATGCTGTTCACTGTCGACCTGAAAAATCAGGTTCATATCAAGGATTTTGGTCAACATATAGTCATTGCACCATTTTTTATGAAAGGGAATCAGGTGTTTGAATTCTTCTATTTTCTCTTTCATTTGACTTTTACTTGTCGTGGAAAAAATAAGCTCCATCAGAAGTGTGTTCGTGGCATCTTCAATACTCTTCTTCCTTTTTTCAAGTTCAATACCCAGATATTGATTGCGGAGTAAAAGCAGTACGGCAACGATCGTCAATACCAATAAAAAGGGAACGATTATGAATTTTACTATGGCAATGGGCAAGTCGTTTTCATCAAATGATGCAGGTAAATATAGACTGACGACCGATACAGAGTTCGACGAAAAGCCCAACCAATAATTAGATTCCGAAAAGAATTCAAGAATCAGAAGTAGTTTAAAAAACGGCTGGTAAAATACGAATGGAATGCAAGCTATCTTCACGCAACATAGGGTTCAATTACTTTGACTTTGATGCTTTAGAAGGGGGAAAGCGGCTGCAAAGATAAGATATATAATTTATCTTTGAATGTTTGGAACCAAAGGAAAACGGTATTTCATCGAAATATGAATATCCAATGAATCGGTAATTTTCCTTTTGATTAGATTTTGTGAATGACATAACTAATTGGTCCGCCTCAAATTAGTGTATCTTTGCAGGCTTAAATACTGTTTTTTTGCTATGAAGAACATTCGAAATTTCTGTATCATTGCCCATATCGATCATGGTAAAAGTACCTTGGCCGATCGCTTGCTGGATTTTACGGGATCGGTAACCGAACGTGAAAAAAGAACAATTATTGGACAGTATGGATCTTGAGCGTGAGCGTGGTATTACGATCAAGAGCCACGCCATTCAAATGGACTATACCTATCAGGGCGAGCAATATATCCTAAACCTAATCGACACGCCAGGGCACGTAGATTTTTCCTACGAAGTTTCGCGATCTATAGCGGCCTGTGAGGGGGCTTTGCTAGTTGTAGATGCGGCCCAAAGCATTCAGGCCCAGACCATTTCAAATTTATATTTGGCTCTTGAAAACGACCTAGAGATCATTCCTGTTTTGAATAAAGTGGATTTACCAAGCGCGAGTCCTGAGGAAGTTACAGATGACATTGTCGATCTTTTGGGGTGTAAGCCTGAAGAGGTAATCCCGGCCAGTGCCAAGACGGGTATCGGTATCGAAGAAATACTGACTGCGATTATTGAACGTATTCCAGCACCAAAAGGAAATCTTGATGAGTCGCTACAGGCTTTGGTTTTCGATTCGGTCTATAATCCGTTTCGCGGTGTGGAAACTTATTTTAGGGTCATCAACGGAGAAATCAAAAAAGGACAGAAAATAAAATTTGTCGCCACAGATAAAAGTTATTTCGCCGATGAGGTCGGTACTTTAAAACTCGTGCAACATCCAAAGCAAAGTATCAAGGCGGGTGATGTAGGCTATCTGATTACAGGAATAAAGGATGCCCGCGAAGTAAAAGTAGGCGATACGATTACCGATTCTGCAAACCCTACAAAAAACCCGATCGAAGGTTTTGAGGATGTAAAACCCATGGTATTTGCCGGAATCTACCCCGTAGATACTGAAGATTTCGAAGAGCTTCGTTCCTCCATGGAAAAATTACAGTTGAACGATGCCTCGCTGGTTTTTACACCTGAAAGTAGTGCCGCGTTGGGCTTTGGATTTCGTTGTGGTTTCCTAGGAATGCTACATATGGAAATCATTCAAGAACGTTTGGAACGCGAATTTGACATGACCGTCATCACCACGGTGCCCAACGTAAGCTATCATGCCTATACGAGAAAAGATCCCGAGACACCGCTTATAGTGAACAATCCCTCAGATCTTCCAGACCCATCGACTGTCGACCGGGTAGAGGAACCTTACATTAAGGCCACCATTATTACCAAATCTGATTTCGTTGGCAATGTAATGTCTTTGTGTATCGATAAACGAGGCTTGATTACGAATCAAACTTATTTAACTACCGATAGGGTGGAGCTGACTTTTGATATGCCCTTGGCGGAAATCGTTTTCGACTTCTACGATCGATTGAAAACTGTTTCAAAAGGATATGCGTCGTTCGATTATACCCCCATCGGAATGCGTGTTTCTAAACTCGTACGTGTGGATATCCTCTTAAACTCGCAACCCGTGGATGCCCTTTCGGCTTTGATACACTTTGATAATGCCGTGAATATCGGTAAAAAAATGTGCGAGAAGTTAAAGGAGCTTATTCCTAGGCAGCAATTCGATATACCAATACAGGCGGCTATAGGCGCCAAAATTATTTCGCGTGAAACAATAAAGGCCTTGCGAAAAGATGTGACCGCCAAGTGTTACGGTGGCGATATTTCACGTAAGCGAAAACTGCTCGAAAAACAGAAAAAAGGAAAGAAACGTATGCGTCAGGTGGGCAATGTGGAGATTCCGCAGCAGGCGTTTATGGCAGTACTGAAGTTGAATGATTAATTTCAATACCATATTCAATATGAGGATTTTTGTTTTCATACTCGTTGCCATATTGAGTTGGACCGTTCCCGCTCATGCACAAAATAAAAATCAATCTTTTCAGAATGACATTACGAATGAGATGGATGGATGGACTTTAATTTGGGAGGATAGTTTTGATAAAAAGCGTTTAGACCGATCCAAATGGAATATCATTGAGCGCAATAAGGCTGATTGGGGCAATTATATGTCCAGCAAAAAAGGGCTCATTCGCATAAGAGACGAGAAATTACACTTGCGTGGTATTGTCAATAAAAAGAGAAAGCATGATACGGTGCCCTTCTTGACCGGGGGAATAGACAGTAAAGGCAAATTTGCCTTCCAATATGGAAAAATAGAGATTCACGCTAAACTAGAACAGGCACAAGGCGCTTGGCCTGCTCTATGGATGTTAGCGAATAAACCAAAATATGGGGAATATCCGAGAAATGGGGAAATAGACTTGATGGAGCACTTGAATTTCGAAAACAAGATATATCAAACTGTTCATTCATACTATACCCTCGAATTGAACGGAGAGGGTAATCCTCCAAATTCAGCTACTCCAGAGGCAAATACTGCCAAGTTCAATACGTATGGCATGGAATGGTATCCAGATAAATTGGTCTTTACATTAAATGGTAAGGAAACCTTTACCTATCCGAAGTTAGAAAATGTTAACGCTGCACAATGGCCCTTCGACCAGCCTTTTTATATCATGATGGATATGCAACTTGGTGGAAAATGGGTAGGTCAAGTTGAACCCAAAGACTTACCTGTTCAGATGATAATTGATTGGGTGAAGGTCTACAAGCAAAAATAGGAAGTTGAAATTTTTTCCTACATTTTTTATAGTCCGATACAATTTTTAAGCCCGGTTCCAGTTTTAAATAGGTAGTATTTAGTTCCCAAATCAATGACAACCTATATTGCCCAATTTGTTGCTAGGCATCGCCTGATTCAAATCGAACAGAATTCCATTTTTACGTGGAGACAAGAAGGAGGAGAAATCGATGAATCACTTCTTGTGGAAAAAATCAAAAGGGAGTCTTCCCTCTTTTTCTATCAACTTGTTGCCGGAAAAAATTATGAAATATCATGGGAAGATATTTCGATTACCGTCTGGAAAACCCAACCCTTTCTAGGGTAGTAATCTCAATACCTACCTATTTTATATTTATATTCATCCTCTAAATCAAGAGGATGAAATCATTTCTTATCGGACTTGTTCTATACATATTTCCCATGGAGATTTTGGGTCAAAATAAGGTGCCCCCTATTCAACAATGGATGGTACACGAGATTACGTTGACGGCCGAGAAAACCTATGGGAATCCGTATACCGAAATCGATGTTTGGGCCTTATTCACTAATGAAAAGGGAGATAGTTTGAAAAGACCTGCCTTTTGGGACGGGGGTAACACATGGAAAATCCGTTTTGTACCAATCGATACCGACGGTCAATGGCAATGGGTAACCTATTCGTCGAACGAAAAAGACACCGGACTTCACAAAAAAACCGGGCATTTTAATTCAATCCCGAATGTCGGATCGAACCGGCTGCTCAAAAACGGCTTGTTAAAAATGTCTGCCAAAGCTCGAAATGTGGTACACCATTCGGGAAAATCGTTCCTCATGGTAGCCGATACTCCATGGGCGTTACCGTTTCGGGCGACAAAAGAGCAGGTCGCTATCTATGCTAAAGACCGTCAAGAAAAAGGCTTCAACACCGCCTTAATGATGACGGTACAGCCCGACATGAAGGCGGAAGGTCCCAATGATCGAAATACCGAGCAAGGTTTTAAGCGTGCCTTTAAGGATTTATCGAGTGGCCATCTCAATCAAATGAACGTCGATTATTTTCAGTACTACGATGCGTTAGTGTTACTGTTACTCGACCATGAAATCGTTCCGGTTTTTCAACCTATTTTTCATGGCTATGGATGGAAGGGCCTTGAAGCACTGGGAAGAACCATCGAACCCAAAGAATATGTTCGTTATTGCAAATATCTCTTGGCGCGATATGGTGCGCAACCGGCTTTTTGGCTGTTGGGAGGCGACCATAATGGAAAAGACCCTGGTATTCTCGAAAGTGGAATGATGCTTCAAGAATGGGATGCATATGCCCAGCCTACCGGTATACATTACAACCCATGTGACGATTATTTAGCGTCATGGGCCAATGGTGAACGCGAACATTGCTTTCATGAAAATAAGACATATCAAGATGAAGAATGGCTTGATTTTCAATGGGCGCAGACCGGCCATGATAGTGAACATCTCTACCATAAAGTAGCGCGCATGTATGAAAACCTGCCTACAAAGGCCGTAGCAAACGGCGAGCCTACCTATGAAGGAATGAACAACGGTAAAAACGGACTCGGTTGGTGGCAAGGAGAAGAGGCTTGGATGCAATTGATGAACGGTGGAACGATGGGGGTGGTTTACGGGGCGGCCACTTTGTGGCAATGGAAAATCAGTACGACCGAAGAAGGTTGGCCAAGCTGGACAGATCAACAGACTTCTTGGTATGAGGCCATGCATATGAAAGGTTCAAAATATGTAGGCCTCATCGGGAAAATATTGGGCGGGCTGAATATTGCAGACATAGAAAAACACTGGGATTTGGCCAACGGAAAACCACTTTTGGCAATAAAAGGCAAGCTCTACATTTCCTTTTTGAACGAAGGCGGAGAAATAACCATTCGAAACCTGCCCGATAACTTGAACTATTGCTGGATAGATCCGAAAACGGGAATACCTCAACAGATAGGAAAGGTTACTGTGGATACATTCAAAGCTCCGAACAAAAATCCGTGGGTACTTTTATTAAACTGATAGCTTTTTAGACTTCGGCAGTTTCCTCGTCAACGTTCGTAACATCGCCTTCAAAACTTTTCCCTAAATAAACCAATCGGTATCCTTCTGTGATGTCGTTGAACTCCGTACTGAAGGAAGAAATAATCTTTAGGTCCCCGTCCAATGATTTGAGAAAAAGCGGGATAATATTCTCATCGGCCTTGGTAATCTCTATCAGGCCTTCGTATTGTTCTTTATCTTTAAGTGTTGTCTCGTGAATGGCAGGGTATTTCCGTACCGTCTCGGTCAACTTTATAAAATCGTCAGTATGCGAAAACAGGCCTTCCTTAGGATTGTTCTCCGGGTCGTTCATTTCATCTGAATTTACCAATCGAAACGACCCGTTTTCCCCAAACTCTTTTCCGAATTTCTCGACTGCATAGTTATTGATATCTGAGTTTCCCGTTAGTGCCATTAAATATCCCACATCATTCAATTCAATGTGATCCGAGAGCGCATCGGAATATACATTGGCCGTAAACGCTTCAAGTCCTATTTTTTTTGCTTTGTTCACATTAGCCTGGTTGTTGTCTATCAATACAACGTGGCGATTGTTCTTATGCAAATACTCGGCGATAAGTCGAGATACCTTTGAAGCCCCGATGATTAAAATACCTTCGGAGTTTCTTAAAAATACTCCGACGATTTTAGCAAAAAAGCGTGCTGTCGTGGCATTGAGTAATACCGACCCAAGAACGATCACGAAGACCAAAGGAGTTATATATTCTGCACCCGGTTCACCTCTAGAAACCAATTTTGAACCAAAAAGGGAAGCAATACCTGCCGCGACTATACCCCTTGGTCCGACCCAACCAATAAATAACTTTTCGTTTAATTTAAGATTAGAACCGGCCGCACTTAAAAATACTCCCAAAGGCCGAATCAGAAAAACGATGGTTGCAAAAAGAATAGCCGTCTTCCAATTGAAAATCAAATCAAGATCTGTAATATTGATATTTGCCGCCAAGAGTATAAAAAGAATGGAAATCAACAACACACTCAACGATTCCTTGAAATACAATAGCTCTTTCAGATTGGGCAAATCGGTGTTACCCATGACCATGCCCATGACCACTACGGCCAATAAACCTGATTCATGCGCAAATAAGTCTGATTCCACAAAAACCAATAACACCACAGACAAAGAGACCACATTCAATAAATAGTGGGGAATAAAATTCTTTTTTATCGCAAAGGCCAATCCGTGGGCAAAAGTGAAACCAAAAGTAAACCCGAAGAGTAATATTTTTCCGAATTCGATAAGCGCGGTCAATGTATAGCCTTGCCCCTCACCTACACTAATAAATTCAAAGACCAAAACCGCGGCCAGGGCCCCAATAGGGTCAATAAGAATACCTTCCCACTTCAGTACCGTGGAGACATCTTTTTTTAAGGGAATGTTCCTTAATATAGGTGTTATCACGGTTGGCCCAGTTACAATTATCAAGGCCGAAAAAAGAAACGAAATCTGCCAGCTTAGGCCGAAAATGAAATGTGCCGCGATACCGGCACCGAAAAAAGTGACCAAACTTCCCAACGTTATCAATTTGGTAATGACGGGTCCCACATTTCTTATTTCCGAACGTTTTAATGTGAGCCCCCCTTCAAAAAGAATGATACTTATAGCTAACGAGACAAAATAGTATAGCCCTTCACCAGGAAATAATCCTTTTGTTCCGTTCCAAATTGGTTCTATTAATTTCGACCCATCCTCGGTATATAATGTAGAGATGGGTCCGACCAACAATCCGATTAGAATCAGGGGTAAAATTGCAGGCAGCTTTAGGCGCCATGCGACCCATTGGGCTATGATCCCCAAAATGATGATTCCAGCAAGTTCGACCATGCATTTGATTTTGAGCTAAAATAACACATTTAATGCGAGTATCATCTTAAATCCAAGGTCATGATAATTCGGAAAGTGATATTTCCAATAAGCTATTGTATGAAGAAACATTTACTTAATTTTGAAGTATGCAGCTTCACCCTGTAGAAACGGGAAACTTTAAATTGGACGGCGGTGCCATGTTCGGTGTCGTGCCCAAGACCATTTGGCAAAAAACCAATCCAGCGGATACCAATAACCTCATCGACATCGGAGCGAGAAGCTTGCTTATTGAAGATGGTAAACGCTTGATTCTTATAGACACTGGGCTTGGCAACAAGCAATCGGACAAGTTCTTCGGATATTACCATCGCTGGGGAGATCATACCTTGGATGGATCCTTGGCAAAACTGGGATTTCATCGTGACGACATTACCGATGTTTTTATGACCCACCTGCATTTTGACCATTGTGGCGGAAGCATTCAATGGAACAAAAATCGCACGGGACATGAACCGGCATTTAAAAACGCCCTTTTTTGGACAAATGAGAACCATTGGGAGTGGGCTACAAAACCTAACGCCCGCGAAAAGGCCTCTTTCTTATATGAGAATCTTTTGCCCATGCAAGAAAGTGGGCAGCTTCAGTTTATTCAAAGAGACGATACAGCATTTCTTGAGGAATCTGAGTTAGGATTTGGCATTCTATTTGTTGATGGACATACCGAAAAACAAATGATTCCCCATATCAAATACAAAAATAAAACCTTGGTGTATACCGCTGACCTAATTCCGACGGTCGGTCATATTCCCCTTCCGTATGTCATTGGGTACGATACGCGTCCCTTACTGACATTATCCGAAAAAGAAGTATTTTTGAACACGGCCGTGGAAAACGAACATTATTTGTTTTTTGAACATGACGCCCACAATGAGATATGTACGCTACAGCATACCGAGAAGGGTGTGCGGCTCAATGAAATATATACCTTCGATGAACTTTTTTCCTAAGATTTTCAAAACTATACTTTTCGGTATTTTCAATTGTTTTGTTCTGATTTCCTGCAAAGCACAAAAAATTGCGAGTACTGATTTTGTCGAAGAATTCGCGTTTACCAAGGGCATCGAAGGTCCGGCGGTCGATGCAGCGGGCAATCTTTATGCGGTCAATTTTAAGGAAGACGGTACTATTGGTATCGTAGATTCAAAGGGCAATACAGAAATTTTTCTAAGGCTTCCCGGTAAAAGTATTGGCAACGGTATTCGATTCGATCAAACTGGAAATATGTTCATCGCAGATTATGTGGGTCATAATGTGTATCGGGTGGAAAAAGGTGAGGGGACTCCAGAAGTCTTTGCCCATAATCCTGAGATGAGCCAACCAAACGACCTGGCCATTGCACCGAATGGAACGATTTACCTCAGCGACCCCAATTGGGCCGAAAACTCCGGTCGAATCTGGAGGGTCGGTAAAGACCAGAAAATCACCCTTCTAGAAGAAAATATGGGCACTACCAATGGCATAGAAGTGAGTCCTGATGGAAAAACTCTTTATGTCAACGAATCCGTACAACGCAATGTCTGGAAATATGAAATCAATGCCGATGGAAGCCTTTCCAACAAAACCAAATTCATGGAATTCAAAGATTTCGGCATGGACGGAATGCGGTGCGATGCAAAGGGCAATCTATATATTACCCGATACGACAAGGGAACCGTGGTCATTGCATCTCCGGAAGGTAAAATCATAAAAGAAGTTAAATTAAAAGGTAAAAAGCCATCGAATATTACCTTTGGTGGCCGAAACGGAAAAACCTGTTTCGTGACCATGGCCGATCGAGGTTGTTTTGAATCCTTTACGGCCTTGAACGAAGGAAATTATTATAATCAAGTACACTAACGTAAAGCAATATTATGAAATGAGCCATAACAAATCTTGATGATAACTCAGATATTGATGGGCGAATTACATATGACCTATTAAAAACAAATCACAGAAACTTATGAATTTCAAATTCAAGAATTCCCTCTTTGCCCTTTCGGCAACGGTACTACTAATGGGTTGTGGAGCGACCGCCCTGGTAAGCACACCTATTGAGAATATTGACACAACTCCCTTAAAGATTTCCGATCTCACTGAGGCGGAAAAAAAGAATTGGGGTCATCTAGATCTGGTGTCCGACACCATTCCCGGTATGAGCGTCGATAAGGTCTACCAAGAACTTATTGGCAACAAAAAAGGCCAAAAAGTAATCGTTGCAGTTTTGGATTCAGGTGTCGACCTGAAGCATGAAGACCTCGATGACGTACTCTGGACGAACAAAGACGAAAAACCCGGAAACGGCAAAGACGATGATAACAACGGGTATGTAGATGACATTCATGGATATAACTTTTTGGGCGATTCGTACAACGAGCAGTTGGAAGCGGCCCGCATCGTAAAACTCAAATTAGGTGATGCGGCGATACAGGCGAAGGCGAAGGCGAAGGTTGATGAGGGCTACAACAAAGCGGTTCAGAACAAACAACAATACGAACAGATTCTACAAGCCGTGAAAAATGCGGATGCCGCCGTGAAAAAGCATCTGGGCAAGAACAACTACGCCAAAAAAGACGTGGCCGGTATCAAACCATCGGACGAGACGATGCAACAACATGTTGGGGTCTTGATGCAGATGTATACCTTCAAGGATACCATTCCGGAGGTAATCGAAGAATTAGGCGAGGGCATCAAATATTTTGCAGATCAAGCCAATTATAACTACAACGTAAATTTTGATGGAAGAAAAGTCGTTGGAGACAAACCATACGACATCAATAGCAAGGGGTATGGCGACGGCAACCCGCAAAGCCGCTCGGAAGACGAGAGCCATGGCACCCATGTGGCCGGTATTATCGCTGCGGAACGGAATAATGGAAAAGGTGCGAACGGCGTAGCGAACAATGTGGAAATCATGAGTATTCGTGCCGTACCCAACGGCGATGAGTATGACAAGGATATCGCCCAAGGCATTCGCTATGGGGTCGACAACGGTGCCAAAATCATCAATTGCAGTTTCGGAAAATCATTCTCACCTAATGCAGAATGGGTCTATGATGCGATTAAGTATGCCGCCAAAAACGATGTATTGATTGTTCATGCCGCCGGCAACGAAGGCGATAATATCGATGATACAGGCAATCCGAATTTCCCGAACGACCATATGCAAAAAAATACTCCAGAAATTTCGGACAACGTCATTACGGTCGGTGCATTAGCACCTAAATATGGATCCGAGATGGTCGCCGTGTTTTCGAACTATGGTAAAATAAACGTCGATATCTATGCCCCTGGCGATGAAATCTATTCGACCATGCCAGGTAGCAAATACGATTATCAAGGCGGGACCTCGATGGCGGCTCCCGCCGTTGCTGGATTGGCGGCTTTGATCCGTTCTCATTATCCTAAATTAACGGCTCCGCAGGTAAAGCATATTATCATGGAATCGGGTCTTGCGCCGAAGGCCAAAGTAATTTTGGGAGGCGATGCCTCAAAATCGGACAGTCTAGACAAAATTTCCGTTTCAGGAAAAATGGCAAATGCCTATAATGCCCTGATCATGGCCGATCAGGTAAATAATGGTAAATTAAAAATATAGTTTTATGCGATTCAATTCCGTTTCCCTATTCAAGACTTTTATGTTCTTTTTGGTGGCATCTACCTTGGTAAGTGCCCAAAATACCTCCTATTGGCAGCAACATGTCGATTATGCAATGGAAGTCGATATGAATGTCGAGAACTTTCAATATACCGGCACTCAAAAATTGGTCTATACCAACAATTCCCCTAATGAGCTGATACGGGTATATTACCATTTGTATTTCAACGCTTTTCAGCCCGGTAGCGAAATGGATATGCGTTTGAACAGCATCGCAGATCCAGATGGTAGAATGTGGGTCGATGGTAAAAGTAGAATCTCACAACTCTCGGAAAGCGAAATCGGATATCTGCATCCCACAAGCCTTGCACAAGATGGAAATCCTGTCAATTATTCTGAGGAAGGCACCGTACTCGTTGTAGAACTCGCAAAACCAATACCTCCCGGAGGAAAGACTACTTTTCAAATGGAATTCAAGGGTCAGGTGCCCGTTCAAATCCGTCGGTCTGGCCGAAATAATAAAGATGGCGTGGCATTATCCATGAGTCAATGGTATCCAAAATTGGCGGAGTATGATTTTGAGGGCTGGCATGCCGATCCCTATATCGCTCGGGAATTCCACGGAGTCTGGGGCGATTTTGATGTAAAGTTGACCATTGACAAAAACTATACGGTTGGTGGTACCGGGTATTTACAGAATCCGAACGAAATCGGACATGGGTACGAAGCGCCAGGTACAAAAGTTCCCAAGGTCAAGGGCAAGACCTTGACTTGGCATTTTAAGGCCCCTATGGTACATGATTTTATGTGGGCAGCCGACCCCGAATATGTACATGATTCACTTCAAATGGAAGATGGCCCGACGCTTCACTTCCTATATAAAGACGACCCCAAGTTCAAGGATACTTGGACCAAAGTGCAGCCCCTGACCGAAAAGGCCATGCGGTTTTTCAATAAAAATATCGGGGAATATCCCTACGAACAATATTCGGTCATACAGGGTGGCGACGGAGGTATGGAATATGCCATGGCCACCTTGATTACTGGCGGTGATAAAGAGGGTAGCGTCATCGGTACCATGATTCATGAGCTCGCGCACTCGTGGTTTCAACATGTGCTCGGTACGAACGAGGCCAAACACGAATGGATGGACGAAGGATTTACTTCGTTCGTTTCGGCACTTTGTAGCAATGAAATTAGGGAACAGAACAAAGCGAATCCGTTCGAGAATTCATATAACGGCTATTACCATTTGGTCAAATCGGGTCAAGAAATGCCGCAGGCTGCCCATGCCGATCGCTATGTGAACAATATGGCGTATGGCATTTCGGCCTATAGTAAAGGTGCGGTATTTCTATCGCAATTGGGCTATGTGATAGGTCAAGAGAAATTGATGGAGACACTTCGTAAGTATTATGAAGATTTCAAGTTCAAGCATCCCGTGCCGAACGATATCAAAAGAACGGCCGAAAAAGTTTCGGGCATGGAACTCGATTGGTATCTAACGGATTGGACACAAACCACCAATACCATTGATTATAGTATCAAGGAGGTTGCCGCCGATGGCGCAAAAACCAAGGTCTTCCTAGAACGTATCGGTTTGATGCCGATGCCGCTCGATATTCTTATAGTCTATAACGATGGTGCCCAAGAAACGCTTTACGCCCCATTACGAATGATGCGTGGCGAGAAAGAAAATCCGTATCCCCAATTAAAAAGAACGGTACTTGAAGACTGGCCTTGGGCCTCACAAAACTATGGTTTTACCATAGACAAGCCCTTGGAAAGCATAAAGGCGATTATGATCGACCCCTCACAACTGATGGCCGATGTGAATCAAGAGAACAACGTCTGGCGGGCCGAGACGTTAGAAACAATGCCGAAGGATTAGGAGATAGCCTGAATTTGTCCAGATTTTTTTGATTAGCGTTTTTAGAACCACCATTCATTGGTATACATCGAGTTCTTCGCTTTGCGCTCTCGATTTTGCATAATGATATGGTTTTTATCAATGGCGTGGTTACGATACCCTAAAAGGTGGAATATTGCTTTTGCATAAAATCGTGCGATTTTTACGTTTACCTCCAAACTCTCTTTTTTACTATCCTTCCAACGAATACCGGGCAAAAGTGTTAAAAAATTATCGAACCTCATTCTTCGAAGGAATTTCGATAATTTCAAGGCCCAAATTGGAATCTGTTTTATCAAGAAAAACCCCTCTTCGCCTTGTTTTTGGTACAAGGGCATGAAAAGCATACTATCTTTTTCTGTACTAATTTTCTTTTTATTATGCCGCGCTAATAAAGTGCCTTTCTCTATTTCTTTAAAGCTCTCAAATCCGGGGAGCATTTGAAAATTATCCGATTCTTCTAGCGCATGGCGATGTAACACTTCATAAAAGTCCGATATGCCTTGAGCCGCATTTTTTAGTTGTTCGAAATATACCTTTTTAAAAGAATGGTCAATCGGCACTACTACTCCGGTATAGGTCAAAACCAACCAAATAAAGGCCACGGCATTATCTATCGCACTCTCTTCGACATGTTGACCCGATTCAAAGCCAAGTGAGACATACCCCTCTTGGTTCATATGGCTCAATAACGGACCTTCCAAGTATTCTTCGATGCCCAAGACAATAGGAACTGGAAAGAGGCTAGAGAAACTACGATTAATCATTGCATCGTTTATAGTAATAAAAGGTAAGGTCTTACTTGATGTGGTGTGCAGATCAATGAAATAAAAAGGAGGTGAATGCGTTTCAACACAGTTTGAAACCAGTTGGTATATTTCAAAAAGTTCCTTTTCTTCAGCGTTTTGGGTCGATGTTTGCTTTGAAAGAATTTCGGCTATATTTTTTTTCGTCCACATGCGGTTTAGGTCTTGGTCTATGAACCTTTTTCCTTGTATTTGTGCAGGTAGATTCCCGCGAATGCCAAGCATATTGCCTTGAATAGAAACGGTTTCGGTACCTAATTGTTCAAAAACAAGGTCCAAAGCCTTGACCCCGGCCATTTCATTACCATGAATACCCCCAAAAAAGAATACGGTGGGACCCTCTTTCTTATCTCCTATTTTCCCGATTAACCGGTCTAGCTGTTTGGTCCTGGGCACTTCAATAGTTTTGGAAAGCATTCAAATATCTTTTGAAGTAATAATTCCCCTAAGTTTCGTTCCACTAACAACGGGAAGGCAATTTATTTGATGTGCCTCCATTAAATCTCGTGCTTCTTCTAACGAGGTATCCGCCGATATTGTAATTAGGTGGGTTCTCATAATACTTTTGATACTTTTGTTCATCGCTTTGGCCTCGTTCAAATACGTTTCGATATCGGTCCAAGTAAGCAATCCGACCAAATTATAGTGTATGTCAATTACGGGTACATGATGGATGTTTTTCCACAACATCATTTTTAAGACCAGTTCTGCGCTATCGTTCTCCTGTGCCGATATTATTTTTGTGTTCATGTGTTGACGCACCGTTTCGGTAGCGCTTTTCATGGGTTGTTCATCACCCCGAACCAGCTCCCAGGCGTCAACGGCATATCCCTTCTGTTCCCGCTCGTACATGGCGGCGTTTAAAATTTTCAACGCTTCCGGAGTTTTATTATGCTTTTTCAGCTTGCGATAGCTCGCGACCATCCATTGTGCGCCATCCCTATTCTTGATACGGTTCTCTATGATGGTCAAATAATGTTCAACATCTTTTGGGTCAACGTTCATGTCGTAGAGACCTCGATATGCTAAGGGTAGTAGGTAATCAAGCAGTAATTCCTTGGAAGGCACCAAACCGCCGTCCCAATAAAATTGTGCGGCCGCGCCATATCGAGCGGCATTATAGAAATTACTTTTGGCGTCCTTAAAGTCCATTTTAGTGTGTATGGCCTCGAATCTTTTTGGTTTTCCCCGCATTACCCCCACCCAAAACATCAAATTGGCGATTTCATCTTGGGTCGTTGGGCCTGAAGGCATATATCGGTTTTCAATACGTATGTGAGGTTTTCCCTCGGTTACTCCATAACAGACCCTGTTCCACTTATAGACCGTGCCATTATGAAGGCCAAGGGCCTTTAATTTGGGAATATTTCCGTTTTTCAGTTCGTTCAGGCTATCCTTTTCGAATTCTGCCGTCAACAGACTTCTGAAACTGATGATATGATCCTTGAAATAATCAACGGCCGAACCTTGTGCCCAAGCACTTCCAAAACCAACGCGCGCCTCACGCTCATTAAGGTAAAAAGTACTTGCCCGGGTATCGACACTTTGAGTAAAAAGCGCAATACGCGTCTCTTGCCAAAGTTCACGGCCCATTAAAAGTGGCGAGTTGGTACAGCACGATAGAACCGGACCCGCAATGGCCTGCGCCCAATTATAACTATCGGCAAAGTCTTCGATATCGATCTGCAAGTGCGATTGAAAACTCGTATTGCAGCCCTCAAAAAGTATAGAATCATGGTGTAGGTTTATTTCATCAACACCCTTGATATGCAATTCGAGGTCGGTACCGCGCAAATCACGAATCGTTTGATCCAATATCGCATACCTATTTACGGGTGTCATGTACGACAACTTTAAATGCCTTGAGTCGATGGTCGGTAAAATTCCTGTTAGCAATACTTTCAGGTCTAGTTCGTCAGCGGCGGCCCTCGCTTTTGTTAGGAGATCATCCAATTGTCGGTGCATGGTCGAAAAGCAATCTCCTGTCAGTACCAAAGGGTCTAAATTGGTTTCGAGGTTGTATAATGCCAATTCGTTGGTAAAATAGGGGTCGTTCAGGGCTTTTAAGACTTCCATCGCCTTATCTGAAGGGTTCCAGTCGGCATCGACCAAGCAGAATTCTTGCTCCGCCCCGATTCGAATCGGACTTTTTTCGAACATACTCTCTTCGTACATTTCTTCCAAAGCCTGGATATCGTTCAATAACTGCCTGATATATCTTGCTTTCTTTTTACCTCCTTTTAATTGTTCAACCTTTAATTCGCCCATGGTACTAAAATATCGGTCCGGCCTGTAAACAGGTAAATTGTGATGGTTCAATGTATAATCTTTCAAGGGGGTGAACAATGACAAATATCATAATCGGCAACTGTCGTTTTTATTTTACTTTTACGTTTAAATGAGTTCGATGCCAAATACCTTCCCAAAAAAAGAAAAGCTAAAAAGCAGAAAACGTATCGATCGCTTGTTTTTAGAAGGGAAGAGCATTTCTAAATATCCGCTTAAGTTGATTTACCTTAAAACTGCTCTTTTGGAAGATGTAAAAATTCAAGCGGGAGTGGCGGTTCCAAAAAAACTTCAAAAGCGCCGTAAAAAGAAACCGCATTAAACGCTTGCTTCGGGAAGCCTACCGATTGAACAAACACCTCGTTTTTAACAATAGTGAGGGTGAGTTTGCGTTTCTATTTTTATACCTTGGGAAGGAAATGCCCACGTCTTCGGATGTGGAAAAGAGCATGAAAAAAATTCTTCAAAAATTTATCGAAAAGATAGCCCATGAAAAAGATGATTAGAAAACAAGTTTTGATTCCTGTGCTAGCGATTACTTTTTTGGTGGTCGGAAGCAGTTTTAAAAGTGATTTCTTCGAAATCGCAAAACAAATCGAAATCTTCACGACCCTGTTCAAAGAACTGAACATGAATTATGTCGACGAGACCAACCCCGCCGAATTGATGGATACGGCCATCAAAAATATGTTGGACGACCTCGATCCCTACACCAAGTTCTTGAACGAACAAGACGTTGAGGCCTATAAAATCAACAATGCAGGCGAATACTCCGGTATCGGAGCCTTAGTTCGTTCGTACAATGACCGACTGGTCGTTATCGAGCCTTATAAAGATTACCCCGCAGACAAAGCCGGACTCAAAGCGGGTGATGAAATTATCAAAATCGGTGATATCAATGTCTCCGATTATGACGACAATGCTACCGAACTTTTAAAAGGAGCCAACAAAACATCTGTTGACGTAACCTATAAAAGACAGGGAGATACCAAAACAACCACCATAAGTCGAGCCGGGGTCGAAGTCGATGCCGTACCTTTTTACAACATGGTCGATGATAAGACCGGGTATATCGTATTGGCAAAATTCAATGCCAAAGCATCGGAACAGACCAAGGCAGCCTTAATCGATTTGAAAGGCAAGGGGGCAGAAAAAATAATATTAGACCTACGGGGCAACCCTGGCGGTCTACTTTCAGAGGCCATCAACGTTACCAATCTTTTTGTGGACAAAGGCGAGCTCATCGTGACAACCAAATCAAAGGTCAAAAAGTTCAACCAAGAATATAAGACCAAGAACAAAGCGGTGGACACCGAAATTCCATTGGTAGTTTTGGTCAATGGTAGCAGTGCTTCTGCGAGTGAAATCGTCTCCGGAAGTTTGCAAGACCTCGACCGTGCCGTCGTCATGGGTGCCCGAAGTTTCGGAAAAGGACTCGTACAACGCCCTTTGCGATTGACGTATGGTACACAACTCAAAGTGACCATTTCGCGTTATTACACGCCCTCGGGAAGGTGCATACAATCGCTCGATTATTGGAACCGCGATGAAGATGGCAATGCCGTTCGCAATGCGACCTATAGCGATTTTAAGACCCGAAACGGCCGTAAGGTACAAGATGGTGGCGGGGTTTTGCCAGATATCGAAATCGCAGCGTTAAAATCCAACGAATTGACAACGGCCCTGTTGAACAACCATGTCATCTTTGATTTTGCGACGGACTACTATTACAATAACCAAGTAGCCGACCCTAATAGTTTCAAATTCTCAGAAAGCGATTATAATAACTTTAAAAACCACGTGTCAAAAAGCGATTTCTCTTTTGAGACCAAAACCGAAAAAGTATTGAAGCAAGCGTTGACCGACCGCGAAGAGGTCATTTTCAACGATGCCATCGAAAAAGACTTTACCACCCTATTGGCCGATATCAACAAAAGCAAAATGGCGGCTTTGGACTCTTACCAAAAAGAGATCCGCAAAAACCTAGAAGATGAAATCATCAAGCGATACTTCTATCGTGAAGGGCTTTTCGAATACTACCTGACCCATGACGAGGCGATTTTGGCTGCTACGGAGTTGTTAGGGAATAGTCAGAAATATCAGGGGATATTACAATAATCCTTGTTTGAAAAAACATAGGCATGACCACCAAAATTGTGCTAAATCGAATTATCTCATGCTCCCGCTAGTCTGTGACTAGTAGCCAAAATGAGTGGGCATGTCGAAAATCAAATTTACTACCACAATAAAGCTCTGCGCCCACCAATTGCAAACTGACAAAAGCAATAAAACAATCCTTTATTCAATCTTGAACAATTTAAAGCGTATTATTCTTAGAATATCCCGGAGGTTGAATACCGTTCATTCGCAAATACCCGATTGCTTGTGCCCTGTGATGTGCCGTATGGCTTTCGCTCCGTAGAATAAGATCCAAGTTGGAATGACCTTCTAGATACCAAGGTTTCTCCTTGTTTTCTCCTCTCGCTAACATTTCATCACTTAGGTTGGCTAGACTTGAAATCACATAATCGAAAGTGTCTGCCACATATTTCGATACCAAAGCTTTGTTTTCTTTTGCATCCCTTATCTGGAGGTTGTCCGGTTGAAATAGGTTGATGGGGTCAGGGCGCTCAAGAAAGAAATTTGCTTCCATAAGCGCCTCAAAATCGGGATAGGTTTTGGAATCCATCAATATCCCTATAAAAGCATTGTTCGTAAAGCCAATATGCATAAATTGTTGGGCAAAACTCATTTGTTCTTTGGTGGGTTGGAACTCCAAATCATCCTCAGGCATTGCTTCGAGAACGATCATAGTATACTCCTTGGACTTTTTCCATCTTTTGATAAGAATGTTTATAATCGGGTTATTAGCTGGTATTTTAGAAGAAATCAGTGCTAACGGGCTGAGTCCGATCAAACCTAATAGTAGCCTTCGATTCATATCATTTTTTTAGGGTTACATGCTTCATAAATGTATCCAATAAAAGACGAAACAGGAAGAATGCCTGAGCGAAATAGCACTAAAGTCTTAAAAATCAAACGGGACTAGTACCTTTTTTGAGCCAATATTTAAAATATCATAACCCGTTCGTAAGGGCTGACATGAGTGTCCCGGTCGTACTTTTTACCATCACCTTCAAGAGTTTTCCAAAATTCCGTACTTTCATCCTCCTGCTATTGTAAACAACACCATTGAAATATTTAAAGCACCTCATAGTCCTACTTACCCTCTACAGTTGTAATGAACATGCAAACTCAAAAATAGTAGCACAAAATACCATCGTAGAAAATTTTAGAGAGCAGCATGTGTTGGGTACAGATATACTGAAATATATCGAATACGATGAAAAAGTCATTGCATTGACCCATGCCGCGATTATCGATGGCACAGGAAGTACAATAAAGGAAAATCAGACCGTTCTTGTGGTCAATGGACAATTTTACGACATCGGGGAGGAGGACGAAATTACAATTCCAAAAGATGCGGTTAAAATTGATTGTAAGGATAAGACCATTATACCTGGTATTATTGGTATGCATAACCATCTTCATATTCCCCAAGTTCCGTTTACGGGTGAGGTCGCGGCAAAATTATATTTAGCCTCGGGCGTTACGACCATTCAAACCTGTGGTTCGGTATCCACCGAAAAAGAAATCCAATTGTCAAAAAAATTGAAGAAGGGATCTTAATAGGCCCTGTTATCGTTACCAGTGGCCCCTATTTTAACGGAGCGGGAGGCAATCCGAACATGGTTATCCCACGCGATGACAAGCAAATTCGGGATACTATTGCGTATTGGATCAAAAGAGGGGTACGCTGGTTCAAGGTATATCGCGACACTTCTCCAAAAGACTTAGAAACCATCATATTTGAAGCGCATAGGCACAATGCCAAGGTAACTGGGCATCTGTGTTCAATTACATTTGAAGAGGCAGCCAATATGGGCATCGATGGTATCGAACATGGTCTGAACAGTACAAGTGATTTTAGAAATGACAAAACCTACGGCATTTGCAACGGGTCTAGGGAATATATTGACACGCTCGATATAACGCGCGAAACAGTTAAAGATTTGATTCGCCTTATGGTCGAAAAAAATGTTTTTATGACATCGACCTTGGCCATTTATGAATCGAGCATTTCAGGAAGGGCCTTGGCCGATCAAAGAACTTTGGATGCCATGGCTCCCTTTCTTGTCGATCAATATAAAGAGAGAAGAGCCCAGTTTAATAGTCTTACCTCAAATGATACTATTCGAGAGAATCGACTTAAGCGAATCATGGCCTTCGAACGTCGATTTTTCAAAATGGGCGGAACCTTAACGGCAGGTGTCGATCCAGGAAGACATGTACTCCCTGGTTATGGTGACCAAAGAAATTTCGAACTGCTCATTGAAGCCGGTTTTACTGCCGAGGAAGCCATAAAAATTATGACAAAAAATGGGGCGGATGTACTTTCAAAAACAACTATTGGGTCAATAGCCCAAGGAAAGCGTGCCGACTTTATTATTCTGAACGGAAATCTGAAAGAGAATCCAACTGTTATCAGAAATGTTGACATGGTTTTCAAAAAAGGGTATGGGTATGATCCAAAGTCCATTTTAGAAGAGGTCAGAGGAAAGTTCGGAGAGCGATAAGCTAACTCCGGTGGCTTTTTTACTGTTTGTCTTGTTATTTCGGATTTTCAAATTTCATTATCTTCCAGCTGAATTAAAATCATGTCAACTATCAAAACCAATAAGGCCCAATTATTATATAATGCCAACGCCATCTTGGGCGAAGGCCCGATATGGGATTGGAAAATGCAACAGCTTTTCTGGGTCGATATCGAAGGGTGCGAATTGTATCAACACGACCCATCCACAGGAAAAAACAAAAGTTGGTCATTTAATGAAATGATCGGTGCTGCTTTATCCATGCAAAACGGCAATCTACTTCTGGCAATGGAAAAGGGCCTGGCATCTTTTGATTTAGAAACCGAGCAATTGACGAAACTCGAGGTTCTGGAGAATTCTAATCCAAAAATCCGTTTTAATGACGGAAAAGTAGGTCCGAACGGAAATTTCTGGATTGGCACGATGCACAAGGAATTCGAACCACAAACAGGCAGTCTTTATCGGGTTACTAAAAATTTAAAAACTTCAATAGCAGTTCCAAAAACAACGATTTCCAACGGTATGGCGTGGTCTTCAGACCGAAAAAGATTCTTTTATATCGATAGTCCAACTTTTTCGGTTCAGGTTTTTGATTTTGATGCGGAAAATGGTTCCCTTTCTAAAGGAAAAATACTTTTTAAAATTCCTGAGGAATATGGGAGTCCTGATGGCATGAGCATCGATACCGAAGATAGGCTTTGGATTGCCCACTGGGGCGGCCATTGCGTACGTAGATGGAATCCTGAAACGGGCGAGGTCTTGGAAAAAATAGAAGTCGACGCACCACACGTAACTTCCTGTTGTTTTGGTGGAAAAGATTTAAAAACGATGTATATTACTTCGGCAAGAAGCGGACTGACCCATGAGCAATTAGAGAAATTTCCGCAAAGCGGCGGACTTTTTGTTCATAAAACCACAGTTCAAGGAACCCCAATACGTTATTTCTTATGCAATACACCGGAATAAAAAATAAAACAGCTCTAGTGACCGGTGCCGGAGAAGGTATTGGACTCGCCATTTGCGAATTATTGCTCAAGGCCGGAGCGAACGTAGTACTTAATGATGTTGATGAAGAACTGGCCAAAAAAGCATCTTCGAAATTGGATGCCATGCATACCGGAACCTGTCTTTCTTTTTTCGGGGATGCCGGAAATATCGAAACCATTAACAAAATGGTCGATTTCACGCTTGAAAAGTTCAGCAAAATCGATTTTGTGGTGCCCAATGCCGGAATCACGCTCTTCGGGGATTTTTTGGAGTTCACGCCCGATTCCTTTCAGAAAGTCATACAATTGAATTTACAAGGAGCTTTTTTCTTGGCACAAAGAGCGGCCAAAGAGATGATTCGGCAAGGAATTGGCGGTAGAATGGTCTTAATGTCTTCCCAAGTTGGCCTTCGGGCCTATCATAACTTGACAGCCTACGGTATGACGAAGGCGGCCCTGCAATTTATGGGTCAAAATTTGGCATATGGTCTGGGCGAACACGGCATTACGGTCAATACCATTGCCCCAGGGGCCACTTTGACCGAACGAACCGAAAAAGAGCAGCCTGATTACGAAGGTACATGGAGCAAATTGAACCCCAATAAACGTGTTGGGAGACCCGAAGACATTGCAAATACCTGTCTTTTTCTACTTTCCGATGAAGCTTCCCATATCAACGGACAGGTGATACCTGTAGATGGAGGTTGGACTACTGCGGGCAAATATCCTGAGGATTTATAATCATTTAACTTTTTAGCATGCACTTAAACAGTATCCATCATATTGCCATCATCTGTTCCAATTATCAAAAATCAAAGACTTTTTATACGGAAGTGCTAGGCCTGACCATTATAAAAGAAACGTACCGAGCGGAACGGGAATCCTATAAATTGGATCTCGCCTTGAACGGAGCATATGTCATTGAACTCTTTTCTTTCCCGAATCCACCAAAACGTCCATCAAGGCCTGAATCATGTGGTATGCGTCATCTTGCTTTTGAGGTAGATAATATCGAAAAATGCATTTCAGAACTCAATTCCAAAGATATTTGGCCCGAACCGATTCGCATCGATGAGATGACCCAGAAAAAGTTTACCTTTTTCAGCGATCCTGACGATCTTCCTATAGAACTTTACGAAATGTGAATCATCTAAAAACGGACTCCGTGGTCGGTATGGTGGTATCTTGTCGAGAATGAAGCTAAATATGGCCTTTTTATCGATGTTTTTTGGCTTTAAATCTTTTAATAATCCGGTTTTCAGGCCCATAATCAAAAGGGATTACCAACTAGGCAGTCGGTTTGATGCATTGAGACATCCATCCATTTATACCTTGAAATACACCTTCTTTTGGTCCAAAAAGTAGGTGATGTACCAAAAGATAAAGAGTACAAATAGGGCGTTGATGACCATGATCCAATCTTCCGGAACGCCCAAAGGAGCCAGTAATCCTTCCGTCCAAATTTGACCGAATCCCCTGAACCATTGAGCCCCGACGGTTTCAGCAAATAGGTAGATGAAAATGGAGTTCGTGCCTACCACGGAAAATATTTTTAGCCATTTCTTTTTGTATCCCTTTACATCGATAACCCAATAGAAAAGGGCCAAGGTCAGTACGGCAAACCCGCCAGAGGCCAACGTAAATGAAGAGGTCGCGATACGCTTTATAATGGGGGTGATGTTAAGCAAATCCATGGCAAACCCCAATATCAGTATGGCAGCTCCCCAAACAAGAAAAGGCTTTAATTTCTCTTGTGCCGATTTTCCGGAGAGTAAAACTTGCCCACAGATGACACCCCAAATCGTATGCGCCGCGGTCGGAATAAAATTGACAAACACCCAATATCCTCCATTAACCTTACCCATGGTCAACATATCGAACCATGCACCGAAGCTTTCGTGACCCTGAGCATAGGGTGCCTCGGGGTTATAAGCGCGATACAGTATTTCTGTCAAAACCAACAATCCGATCGAAATGCCGATTTGGGCTTTGTGTGATAGATTCATGATGGCATAGGCAATCAAAATGGTAAAGGCCAACTGTACCAAAACGTTCCAAAGTTCCCAGACTAAAGCGTGTTCATAAACACAATGTAACAAGACCCCAAAAGCGAAAAGTAGAAAACAGCGCCTCAGAATATGTCGTGTAGCGGCGACTCGGCTGCCCGTAGCTAAGCGTTTTTTCAGTGAAAAAGGCATGGCGACCCCAACGATGAACATGAAGAAAGGTTGTATCAGGTCCCAAAACCGAAGTCCGTTCCAAGGATGGTGGTGTAATTGGTGTGCTAGGCCTGAAAACGCCGTTCCGTCGGTCAGTTCGGTAAAGTTATGGTGAAAGCCCGCTGCTTCGGCTACAAGAAGAAACATGGTAAGTCCTCGGAAGACATCCAAGGAAAAAAGACGTTTTGAAACGGTATCGGCTAGTTGTGACATGTGAAAGAGGTTTCAAATTTTTAGGTTACAGGACTTATTTCCAAGGATTGGCTTGAAATAAAACCGTGCATGCCCAAAAATTATGGTTGATTATTCCCCTAATGTAGAAAAAATATTGTCATTCTGTTTGTCACTGATAAATCTTCCAAAACTGCCCTTTTATATATATCTTAGTTTTTATGATTTTTCGTAGCAGTACCATTTCGATATTAGTTTTAGTAATATTCTTAACATATTTCGATTCGCTATCATCACAATCGGCAAATACACTATGGTACGACCGTCCCGCGGAACATTTTGAAGAAACCTTGGTCTTGGGCAATGGCAGAATGGGCGCTTCTGTTTTTGGGGGAATCGAAACGGATTCAATTTACCTCAACGATATCACACTTTGGTCCGGTGAACCCGTGGATCCCAATATGAATCCTGATGCGCACACCTATATTCCAACGATTCGGGAGGCCCTGAAAAATGAGAACTATGCCCTAGCGGATTCGTTACAGCTAAAGATTCAGGGTTCTTTTTCACAATCGTACATGCCATTAGGTACTATGAAGCTCCACTTTGAGCATGAGGGAAGTCCTTCGAACTATCGGCGCGAACTGAGTCTGGAAAATGCAATCTCAAAAATTTCCTATTCCATAAATGGGGTTGAATTTACCCGCGAGTATTTCGTTTCGCATCCCGACAAGGTAATGGTCATCCGGTTGAAAAGCGCTCAAAAAGGAAAACTTTCATTCCAGATCGATTTCAACAGTTTATTGAAATACGAGGTGGCAATCGATGAAAACATTTTAGAAGCTTCAGGTTATGCACCCTATCATGTCGAACCGAATTATCGTGGCGACATGCCCAATGCCGTGCGCTTTGACCCTGAAAGAGGAACTCGCTTTTCGGCTTTGTTCCATATTAAAAACACAGATGGGGAAGTGACCGTTACCGACAACTCCGTCGGATTGGAAAACGGTACGGAGGCCTTGATCTTCATTTCTATTGCCACAAGTTTTAACGGTTATGACAAAAATCCTGCAACGCAAGGTCTGGACCATCAAAGCATTGCCAAGAATCAATTGACCGGAGCTCTGGACAAATCATTCGTAAAACTTCGCGCCCTACACCTTCTTGACTATCAAAACTTTTTTCAAAGGGTACATTTGAATCTAGGTCAAACTTCAGCTCCCGACCTGCCGACAGATGCCCGTTTGAAGAGCTATGCAAAGGGAGAGGAGGACAAAAATCTCGAAGTACTCTATTTTCAATATGGGCGCTATTTGTTGATTTCCAGTTCCCGAACCCCAAAAGTTCCTGCCAATCTTCAGGGTATTTGGAACCCCTATCTAAGACCTCCGTGGAGCAGCAATTACACGACGAATATAAACCTGCAGGAAAACTATTGGTTGGCCGAAAACGCCAATCTTACCGAAATGCACATTCCACTGTTATCCTTCATAGAAAACTTGTCCAAAACAGGAGCGGTAACCGCCAAGAATTTCTATAATACGGATGGATGGGCGGCCTGTCATAATTCGGACATTTGGGCTATGAGCAACCCCGTAGGTGATTTCGGCGAGGGAGACCCCAAATGGGCGAATTGGAATATGGGGGGTGTTTGGCTCAGTACCCACTTATGGGAGCATTATGAGTTCACACGATACAAAGAATTCTTAGGAAAATTCGGGTATCGTCATTTAAAAGGTGCAGCGCAATTTAGTCTCAATATGTTGGTGGAGGATGAGAATGGTTATTTAATTACTTCACCCTCGACTTCTCCGGAAGCAGCATATATTACATCAGATGGGTACGAAGGGCAGACCCTTTACGGGGCAACAGCGGACCTTGCCATGATTCGGGAATGTTTTGAACAGACCATTGCCGCCTCCAAGATTATGGGAATCGATACCGATTTTCGCGCACAATTGGAAAAAGCACTTGAGCGGTTATATCCCTATCAAATCGGGAAAAAGGGGAATTTACAGGAATGGTATCACGATTGGGAAGATGCATATCCCAAACATCGGCACCAGACCCATTTGTACGGCCTTTACCCCGGCCATCACATCACACCGGAAAAAACGCCGGAACTTGCAGAAGCTTGTCGTGTTTCCCTTGAAATAAAAGGAGATGACACCACAGGGTGGTCAAAAGGATGGCGCATCAATCTCTGGGCACGACTTTGGGACGGTAATCGGGCCTATAAAATGTATCGTGAACTGTTGCGCTACGTCGAGCCCGATGGGGTAAAAACAACCTACGCTCGTGGTGGCGGTACTTATCCCAATTTGTTCGATGCGCATCCGCCATTTCAAATCGATGGAAATTTCGGCGGTGCCGCAGCAGTTATAGAAATGTTGATGCAGTCTACGGTGGATGAAATCCGTTTGTTGCCGGCACTTCCCGATGCTTGGCCAGAAGGTAACATAAAGGGAGTTATGGCCCGTGGGGCTTTCGAAATGGATTTAGAATGGAAGGATAAAAAACCGGTGAAAATAGTGGTCAGATCACCAAAAGGGGGAACTACAACCCTAATCCATCAAAACAAACGAAAAACCATTACCGTCAAGCCTAAGGAAAAAGTTGAAATAAACTGGTAAAATCTATAACAACAAGACATGAAAATGAACAATAAAATAGTGCTTTTCACTTTACTTTTATGCGCCCTGACAATAAAGGCACAGGACGATAAAGAGAAAAAAACCGTAAAACCAATTCCAAAACCAAAATCATTTATAACCAGCCATCAAGGTGTTTTCGGCGGTAAAACAATCAACTATACGGCTACGGCAGAAGAGACCTTTTTAACGAATAAGGAGGGTGACTCGATTGCTACATTTTGGTCCGTCTCCTATACCAAAAACCCTGAGGGCGATGTTACCAAAAGGCCGGTGACCTTTGTTTTCAACGGTGGGCCGGGTTCCGCATCAATGTGGTTGCACATGGGGTTTTTCGGGCCCAAAGTGGTAATGGTAGATTCCGATGCGAAGCAAGACGATGGCGCAGCGCCCTATAACTTGGGCAAGAATGAACACGGACTACTAGATTTAACAGATTTGGTATTCATTGACCCAGTGGGCACCGGCTATAGTCGACTTGTTGGAAAAGGAAAGGGAAAGGATTTTTATGGTCTAAAAGAGGATGTGGATTCTTTTGCGCAATTCATACGTAAGTGGGTGACCGAAAAAGAACGTTGGTTCTCGCCCAAATACCTCGCCGGTGAGAGTTACGGAACCACCCGTGCTGCCTATTTGGGAAAAGCTTTGGAGGGTTCAGGCCAGAATATGGCTTTGAACGGCATGATCTTGATTTCCCAAGCTTTGGACTATGCCGGGTCTACCTCGGTGCACCACAATATGACCTCCTACATTACCTATTTGCCCAGTATGGCGGCCACGGCATGGTACCATAAAAAGGCGGGTGTGGGAAAGGCTTTGGTAGACTTTGTGGAAGAATGTAGGCAATTCACATACGATACCTATACACCCGCACTGTACAAGGGAAATCTTTTAAGCAAAACGGAAAAAGATGCTATTGCGGATAAATTGGCCTATTTCACCGGCTTGGACAAAAAGTATATCCTTCATTCCAATCTTCGCATACTTATGGGGCGTTTTCAAAAGAAACTATTGGAAGATGAAGGGCTGGCTGTGGGTCGTTTGGATGGACGGTTTATGGGCGATGAAGTCGATAAGGTTTCAGAGCGCCCACATTTAGGTGATCCCGCAAGCTATCAAATCAGCTCGGCCTACACCGCTGCTTTAAACCACTATTTTGCTTCTGAGTTGAAAGTCAAAATGGATAGGCCCTATATTACTTCTGGTGGAGGTAGTAGCTGGCGATGGAGAACGGTACCCGACGGTCAGTATTGGGAACCCATGCCCGTAAACACTGCTCCTCACTTGGGTGAGACTATGAGACGAAACCCCGCAATGAAAGTAATGGTTGCCAGCGGTTATTATGATTTGATCACCCCCTTTTTCGATGCGGAATACACCTTTGCCCGTAACGGTATCGCGACTAAGCGCGTTGAAATGACTTATTATGAAGCGGGTCATATGATGTATACACATCAACCTGATTTAATAAAATTGTCAATGGATATTCGCGCTTTTCTCACAAAGTAATAAGTAGTTCCGGTTTGAAAAAATATAGCATATTCATTTTCTCTCTTGCAACAAGCTTTTTTTCTTGTGGTCAAGCCTCCGAGAATAACGGAAAAAGCCATTCAAATACAACAACTACATCTAAAGTTGCTTTGGTAATTTTAGGTACGGCACAGGATGCAGGTTCTCCCCATATCGCTTGTGAAAAAACTTGTTGCGCAAACTTGTTTGAAAATCCAGATTATAACAGAAAGGTAGTTTCTCTTGGGATTATAGATTCAGAAGCCAAAAAAACATTCCTCTTTGAGGCTACGCCTGATATGACCGAACAACTAAAAACATTGAAGAAGTCTGCGCTTTGGAATGCCACAGAAATACCGAACGGTATATTTTTAACCCACGCCCACATCGGGCATTATACGGGGTTAATGTATTTGGGCAAGGAAGCAACAAATGCCGATAAGGTTCCTGTGTATGTTATGCCCAAAATGAAATCCTTCTTGGAAAAAAATGGGCCTTGGTCCCAACTGGTTTCCAATAAAAACATAGACATCAAATCTCTAGAAGATGGGCGAGAAATAAACCTTACCCCGCAAATAAAAGTGATTCCGTTTACAGTGCCGCACCGCGACGAATATTCAGAAACCGTAGGCTATAAAATTATAGGGCCGAACAGAAGTGTGCTTTTCATTCCGGATATCGATAAATGGCAGAAGTGGTCCGCGAGTATCGTTTCCGAAATCGAAAAGGTAGATTTCGCTTTCTTGGATGCCACCTTCTATGATGCAGCGGAAATCAACAATCGGGATATTTCCGAGATTCCACATCCATTTGTAATTGAGAGTATAGAACTTTTTGAAAACCTCCCTACATCCGAAAAGAAAAAAATACATTTTATACATTTTAACCATACCAATCCGTTATTGAATAGTGAAAGCGAGCAATCAAAGGAAGTTTTGGAAAAAGGATTCAACATTGCTCGTACCTTTCAAAAAATTCAGCTTTAAATGAAACTATTTCCTCTTATTGTCGGCCTATTGATGACGACTGCTTTGGTTGCCCAGAAAAGCTCTATGAGCGATATCCTTTGGACGGAGGCCGGCGGATACATTGATATCAATAAAGACAACGGTGGAAGCTATGATATCGTAGACGAAACTAAAAATGGTTATTTAAAAATCGCCTTTACCGAACAAGGTTGTGGCTGCTATTACGAGACCACTATTGGTGCTTATAAAAACTCCATTGGTAATTTCACCACATTGAAAATGGATTGGGATGGCTGCGGATCGCGCAAAACATTATCCTCTAACAAAGGCCTGACCCCAATATTGCCGGAAGATTTTGGTTTACAAACGTTTTTGCCTAAATCGAAAGAAACGGAGTATCAGATTACCTCAGCGGTATTTTATCTAGAGGCTGAAATCCCTAGAAAGGGAACCGATACACGACTCAACCTATCATATATCCCCTTTGGAATTCAGATGGCTCCCAAGAATAATATATTGGCCTATGAATACAAACAGATAAGCGAACACGGCAGAACCAATTTTCTCTATTCATATGCTTTGAAATCTATGTTGCGGAAAATATCGGATGAAAATACGGCACAATGTATTCTTGAACGATCGATCGATGATATAGTCCCCGAGGACAAGAAATTAGTTGAGAAACTTTATGGGGAAAACAAACCCTTCCGCGGAATAGACGAATTGGCGGCACAAATACACCAATTAAAGACCATCTACGAAATAGCTAAAGATATTGAATACGAATCCGTGATTCTGGGATGGGATCGTGACAAGGCCCGTTTCTACATCAGAGAAAAAATAAAGAACGAAGCGTCAGAACTTTCCTTTTTAGAATTTGTTAGGCAACTCCCTTTTTTAATGGCGGTTTGCTGAGTAAATTTATGATATGGACAAAGATCTAAAAGCCCATATCGAATACTTGCTATGTATTAAAATTGAACAAGTCCAACCGGTTTCCGGCGGAGATATCTCAAAGGCGTATTTGTTAAAAACCGAGAGCGAACGTTTCTTTTGCAAAGTCAATCAGGGGAAAGATGCCCATAAAATGTTCTTGGCAGAAAAGAGGGGTTTGGAAGCCATCGCCCAAACCAAATCGATAGCCGTGCCGAAAGTCTTACTCTGCGAAAAGCAGGAAGTAAGTGGTCTTTTACTCATGGAGTACATTGAATCTAAAAATGCTTCCCAAAAAGAAATGGAGTTATTGGGGCATCAACTGGCCGCTCTACATAGGTTTTCGGCCTCGAAAAACTTCGGATGGGAAACCGATAATTTCATAGGAAGCCTTCCGCAATCGAATAAAGAACATTCTTATTGGACGAAATTTTATGTGGAAGAGCGGTTGTTGCCACAATTGAAATTGGCACGCGATTCAGGAAAGTTGAATACCGGCGAAATCCCATCTGAAGAACGGATTATTAAATCCTGTGAAAACCTATTTCCTGATATCAAACCCGCTCTTTTACATGGTGATCTATGGAGTGGCAATTATCTCATTTCAGAAAAAGGGGAACCCTTTCTTATTGATCCAGCCACATATTATGGTCATTTTGAAGTCGATTTAGCGATGACACGATTGTTCGGGGGTTTGGCAGTTTATTTTTTGAAGCACATTCGGAACATTTTCCAAAAATCGGTGGCGAGACAGCTCGGATTGAAATCTACCAGCTTTATTATTTATTGGTACATTTAAATTTATTCGGAAGTTCATATAAAGGAGCTGTTACGATTATTTTGAATAGGTATTTTTAAGTACTTTTAAGAATCACATCTCTTCTAACTATGGTTTCTTGCAAGTACACTTATGTATTACTGATTTTATCTTTGGCCATTTTAGGCTGTAGCCCTTCCGAAGAAAAAAACTCCAAAAAAGAATATGTTACATGGTCGACCTATTTGGGTGATCCGGGTCGAAGCCACTACTCTACCCTATCACAAATTACTCATGAAAATGTCAAAGACCTAAAAGTTGCTTGGTCTTATGAAGCGGCCGATTGGGGACAAATGCAAATGAATCCCTTAGTTGTCGATAGTATTTTGTACGGAGTGACCGCCGCGCTTCGGGTAGTCGCGCTGAACGCCGAAACCGGAAAAGAAATCTGGCAATTCGGAGATTCCGTCAAAGTGTGGCACTCAACTTCCCGAGGCCTGTCTTTTTGGAAAAAGGAAAAGGACAAACGTATTTTAGTAACACGCGGCCCCTATCTTTTTGCTTTGGATGCCCTTACGGGAAAACCGATTACGACCTTTGGCAATAATGGAAAAATTGACATGCGTTCCGGAATGCCCGAATCCGCCAAGGAAAAATTCGTGATTTCCAACACCCCCGGAACAATATACAAAGACATCATTGTGATGCCACTCCGTCTCTCGGAAGGAGCCGGGGCGGCACCGGGAGATATTATGGCATTCAATGTCATCACAGGAAAAGTGGAATGGGTATTTCATACGATACCGCATCCCGTAGAAGAAGGCTATGATACTTGGGAAAATAAAGAAGCATATAAAGACGACCTCGTTGGCGCCGCAAATAATTGGGCCGGAATGGCGGTTGACGAAGAAGCAGGTATCATCTATATTCCGACTGGTTCCGCTGCACCGGATTTTTATGGGGGAAACCGTCTAGGAAGCAATCTCTTTTCGAATTGTCTATTGGCACTTGATGCAAATACGGGAAAACGAATTTGGCATTTTCAACTGACCCATCATGACCTTTGGGACCGCGATCCTCCAGCCCCATCTAATCTTTTGATGGTCGAGCGCGAAGGGAAAAAGATTCCCGCAGTGGCCCAAGTGACCAAGCAAGGCTATGTTTATGTTTTTGATAGAATGACAGGCGAACCACTTTTTGATATTGAAGAAGTGCTCGTACCTTCTTCTTCCTTAGATGGAGAAAAGGCCTGGCCCACACAACCCATTCCTGTCAAACCGAAACCCTTTGCCCGACAATCGCAAGATTTGACGGAAGCGGATATTAGTCCGTTTGCAGAAAACCAAGACGAGCTATTGGCGTTTTTCAAATCTGCTGACAAAAGGCAATACGCACCGCCCAACTTGACTCCTAATTTTTTGTTCCCAGGCTACGACGGAGCTGCTGAATGGGGCGGAGCGGCCGCAGATCCCGAAGATGGAATTCTATATGTCAACGCCAACGAAATGGCCTGGAACCTTCAAGTAGTGCCGGAGGATGAAACCTCTGAAAGCACGCCTATTGGCGAAGCCAGTTATCAAAAATATTGCGCAAGTTGCCATCAAGCCGATAGAAAAGGGTTGGCGGCAAGCGGATTTCCATCCTTGATTGATTTAAAATTACGTATGGAAAGTTCGGAAGCGGCAAGTATCATCACTCAGGGCAAAGGCATGATGACGGGTTTTCCACAATTAAAAAAGGAAGAAAAAGAGGCACTTCTAAAATTCTTATGGGGACAGGAAATACAACACAACGTTGTTGAAAAAGGCATAAAAAAAGAGGAAGACAATAAGGGCTACAAACATACGGGATACAACAAATTCCTAGATAATAAAGGACTTCCGGGTATTTCTCCACCGTGGGGCACCATGCATGCCATCGATTTAAATACCGGAGAGTATATTTGGTCGATTCCTTTTGGGGATACACCTGAATTAGGAGGAAAAGGTAAAGGCACGGGCACCGAAAATTATGGTGGCCCCGTAGTGACTGAAAACGGACTCCTATTCATCGGTGCGACCCGCGACGGTTATTTTAGGGTTTTCGACAAACATACAGGAGAAAAACTATGGGAATATAAACTCCCGGCTGCTGCATTTGCAACGCCTGCCATGTATGAGGTCAATGGTAAACAATACATCGCTATTGCCTGTGGTGGCGAAAAATTGGGTACCGAAAAAGGGAATCAGATTATCGCCTTTTCTTTACCGTAAGAACAAACGACTATAAAATTACTTGCTTGGACCTCTTGAAGCCAACATTGCGATTTGGCCCATGTGATTGGCTTGATGCTCCATTACATGAAACCAGGCCCAGTGATGATTCATGTGCTCGTTCATGGTTGATGCAAACCATTCATCGTCCTTTGTTTTTAAAGTGGCAAGGGTTTTCTCTCGTACCTCATCCCATAAATCTAAATAGTATTTTATAGGTTTTCCTTTAAGCTCTTCCCTGGCTTTATCCCCGAGATTTAATGCCGTATTCCATTTTTCTTCCTCCTCTTTGTTAAACTCGCTGCCTTCAAAAGATAACTTTTGATAGATAGCCTCAGTAGCGGCCAAGTGCATAATCATGGCTCCGACCCGATTCGCCTTATCATCTAGGAGAAAGTCAGTTTGTTCTTGATTTGCATTTTGAACCCTTTTGGTAACACGGTTTTTTAAGTCGTCAAGCATGTTGACCATAATGCCAATATTAGGGGTATATCCTTCCCTTGAGTTGATTGTGTTTTGCGCGAAAGTCAGCATACTGGTAAACAGAACGGAAAGAATTACAAGCTTTTTCATATTCGTGTTTTACAAAATTGTTTGTCTAAAAATAGTCATTTCGCCCTTAGATTTATAATTTTAATGCTCTCTTGTCAAAAACATCAAATGAAAACTAAAATCTTAGTCGTCGGCTGCGGAAATATGGGTACATCGCACGCCCGTGCATATCACCAATTGGAAGGTTTTGAAATCGTAGGTCTTGTAAGTCGAAAGGCCGAAGGCCGAGAAAGACTATCGCAAGAACTGGGTGGCTACCCCACTTTTGGTAATTATGAAACCGCTTTGACCGAAACGAAGCCTGATACCGTTTCCATTAATACTTACCCCGATACACATGCCGATTATATTCGAAAAGCTTTGAACGCCAATGCCCATGTTTTTGTGGAAAAACCATTGGCCCTGACCGTTGAAGATGCCCAAAGTCTAGTTGATTTGGCCAAAGCAAAAAACAAAAAAATGGTAGTGGGCTATATTCTTCGGGTACATCCGGCATGGGCCAAATTTGTCGAAGTGGCACGCACACTTGGTAAACCCTTGGTCATGCGAATGAACCTCAACCAACAGAGTTCTGGCGATAATTGGTATACCCACAAACAGTTGATGAATTCCATGTCGCCCATTGTGGACTGTGGCGTACATTACGTTGATGTAATGTGCTTGATGACCCAATCGATGCCTGTCAGTGTAAGTGCCATAGGGGCACGACTTTCCGATGAAATAGATTCGAAAATGTACAATTACGGACAGTTGCAAGTCCGTTTCAAGGATGGTTCCGTTGGATGGTACGAGGCTGGCTGGGGTCCTATGATGAGTGAAACCGCATTTTTTGTAAAGGATGTTATAGGGCCAAAAGGTTGTGTTTCGATCGTTGATGAGGCAAAAGGAGATTCCGATAGTGTGGACGATCATTCCAAAACCGGCGCCTTGAAATTACACCACAGCGCCACCGATGAAAATGGAAATTTCATGAAATCTGATGAAATTATCGACACCTCCGACGAACCCGATCACGACGGACTCTGCCTTTTGGAGCAGGAGTATTTTCTAAAAGCCATTTTAGAAGATTTGGACTTGAGCGACCATTTACGAGATGCCGTCAATAGTTTGAGAATCGTTCTGGCCGCGGATGAATCTTTCAGAACTGGTAAAACGGTTGAATTGTAGCATCCATGATTCAACTCTTAGAAAGATCCAAAAATTTCAAAGACCGAACGGCATTAGTTTCCAACGGAAAATCATATTCCTACGATCTACTTTCAGAGGCTTCCCAAAATGTTGCGGCTAATCTTCTGAACGGAAAAGCGGACCTCAACGAAGATCGGATTACTTTTTTGGTGCCACAGTCTTTTGAATATACTGCGGTGCAATGGGGAATTTGGGCTGCGGGCGGAATTGCAGTTCCTTTATGTGTTTTGCATCCGTTGCCCTCTATTCAATATGTTTTGGAAGATACGCAGGCTGAAATAGTTATTGCGCATTCCGATTATTTTGAATTCTTAAATCCTTTGGAGGTAGCAATTGATATTTCTGTAATTCCTTTGGAATCCATTCTCCAAGAAAATACTTCTGTATTGCCGGAAGTCGATTCCACCAGGCGGGCCATGATCTTATATACCAGCGGAACGACAAGCAGGCCCAAAGGGGTAGTTACGACACATGACAATATCGAAGCTCAAGTAACAACACTCGTAAATGCCTGGGAATGGGAAAAAGACGATCATATTCTCAATATTCTACCCTTGCATCATGTGCACGGTATCATCAATGTGATGAGCTGCGCACTTTGGTGCGGTGCTTGCTGCGAATTCTTGCCCAAGTTCGAGGCCGAGAAAGTTTGGGAAATCATCAGGTCGGGTAGGCTCACTCTATTTATGGCGGTACCGACCATTTATTATAAACTGATTTCTTATTGGGAGAACGCTAATTCCGAAAAACAAAAAAAATTATCTGGTGCTGCCTCGAAATTGAGATTAATGGTTTCAGGCTCCGCAGCCTTGCCGGTTCCCGTACTTGAAAAATGGAAAGAAATCACTGGTCAAACCTTGTTAGAACGATATGGCATGACCGAAATCGGCATGGGACTTTCAAACTCCTATCGAGGAGAACGAAGACCCGGCCATGTAGGATTGCCGTTACCGGGGGTCGAAATGCGGTTGGTAGATTCTGAAAACAATCCCGTCAAAGAAAACGAACCCGGGGAATTCCAAATCAAAGGACCAAGTGTTTTTAAGGAGTACTGGCAAAAACCGGAGGCCACCCAAAAGGCATTTACCCATAATGGGTGGTTTATTACTGGGGATATCGGAATGTTAAATAATGGTCTTTACAAAATTTTAGGCCGCGATAGTGTTGACATCATTAAATCCGGCGGCTATAAAATCTCCGCTTTGGAAATCGAAGATGTGCTCAGAAAACATGAACTTGTAGATGACTGTGCAGTGGTCGGGCTACCCGATGAGGAATGGGGCGAAGTGGTTTCGGCCTGTGTTGTTTCCTCTCAAACTGTAATTGACACGGATTCCATTTCCGATTGGTTGAAAGAACAACTGCCAGTATACAAGGTTCCGAGAAATTATATCGTGCGAAAAGAACTGCCCCGAAATGTTTTAGGGAAAGTGACGAAGAATGAGTTGAAGAAAATGTTTTGAATCCTTTTGGCACCTCCCCTCAGCTAAGGGGAGGTGGATTCCCGCCTCAGCGGGAAGACGGAAGGGTTTGAAATAAAAAAAGTACACGCCCCCTTAACCTGCCTGCAGACAGGTCCCCTCTTTTTATAGGGGAAACTGATACGAAAACACTATTTTGAGCTATGGATTTCCTAACCCTCATCCCCTACATCGGTATCATCGTTTTGGTGGTCATCAATGCGTTATTGGTCGTCAAACGTGATATCACAGTCGATGGCAACGGCCATAATCCCGAACATTGATGGAATATTTCGGCGAACATTATGTTACACTTATTCTTACCACCATTTATGTGGGAGGATGTCTTTATATCGGATGGTATTTTAAAAAGAAGGCTTCCGAAGGAGTCGAAGGGTATTATGTGGCAAAAAGGGAAATCCCCGGATGGGTTATTTCTTTGGCATTTTTCTCTACCTCAGCCAGCACCAACACCTATATCGGTCAAGCCGGAAAATCATTTCAATACGGACTCTCTTGGGCATGGATGGGTTTGATTTGGACCATTTTCTGCATTATTTCATGGCAGCTCTTAGGTCCGAAAATGCGCTTTCAAACAGCTCGCTTGAAGTCATTTACCATTCCCGATTATTTTCACTTGAGATACAAGAGCAATCTAGCGAAAAGTATACGGGTGCTTTCTGCTGTGATTATTTTGTTTGCTACCCTTTGGTATATGATCGGTATTGCGAAAGGGTGCGCCCATGTATTGACCTCGGTTTTGGATATTCCTTATGAATACGGGGCCTTTGCCATTATCGCGATTACTTGTGCCTATACCATTTGGGGCGGTATGTACAGTGTGCTTTGGACAGATGCTGTTCAAGGCATTATCATGTTCTTTGTTGCGATTTTGATGCTGGCTATTCCGTTTATGTTTGTTGGTGGTGCCGATAACCTCATGGAGGCTATCAGTAATACCGACCACTTAGCGAAATCTGGAGAACCTATTAAATCTGGCTTGGTCACTTTCGGAGAGCTGGTCTCATTTCTATATATATTGGGAATAGGACTTTCCATTGGGATGAAACAAATATCGGAACCGAAAAACCTTATCCGGTTTTATTCCATTGACAATGCAAAAAGTATGCGCTTCGCCATGATTTGGACACCTGTCTTTCTAGGAATTTCACTCGTTTGCGTGATGGGTCTGGGCGCTTTGGTTCATGGAATGGCCACTCCTGAAGAGGCAAATTATCTTATCAACAATACTGATGAGGTTATCGGTTTTATGCTCGATAAATTTGACAACAAATTCGTTAGCGGAATTTGTATTGCCGGACTTTTCGCAGCGGGAATGTCATCTTTGGCATCGGTCATCATTATCATCGGGACCGCTTTTGTCAAGGATATTTGGCATGTTGCCAAGCCAATGCCAGAAAAGAAAATCATTCCGAGAACAAAATGGTTTATGGCTATTTACTGCGTCATCGTGTATGTGATGACACTTTACCCTATGGCCGGTATTGTGGAACTGACCGCTTTTGCCGGGGCAGTTTTTGCGGCTAGTTTCTTTCCTGCGATTTTTGGGGGGCTGTATCTGAAATGGGGAACGGATTTAGGAGCCATGGCCTCCATGGTCGTAGGAATGTTGGTCAATATCATTTGGCGTTTTGCCTTCCGCTTCGAATATGAGGCCTTGAAAGATATTCACGAGATTATTCCCGCCTTTTTGATTTCGATGTTGACCTATGTCGCGGTTAGTTTGGCAAATAGAAATCGTGCTCCGAACGAAGAGCATTTGGATGTCGTTTTTGGGAGGAATAAAAGATGATTTTTGTCATTCCGACGCAGGAGGAACCTCTTACTCGTAAGCACCTTATAATAGTTGCGTTGGATTCCTAGTTCCTCGGAATGACATAACGGTCAATCCTTAAAAAAACGCGTCTGCGTCAAATCAATCAGCCCTTTACCTTTTTGTTTAAAAACACGTTTGGTTCGCAAGTAGCGGTTCAAATTATACTCGTCATAGTTTTTAGAACCCTTGTTCATACTACTAACGCTTACTTTTCCTGAGGAATGAATAAATTCGTTATTGCCAATCCACATACCTACATGGACCACTTTTTCGGCAGTGGAATCCGTTGCTTTTCTTCCGAAGAACAATAAATCACCTTTTTGAAGATTTTCAAAATTCCGTGTCGAATCAATTGGTTTGCCCGTATGTACTTGTTGGGAAGCATCGCGGGGAATAACCATTCCATTTAGAAAATAGACAGTTTTGGTAAAGCCACTGCAATCCACTCCTTTCGCCGAGGTTCCGCCCCATAAATATGGAACCCCCATAAGCCGTTGCGCAGTGGAAACCAATGTTTCGTTGGATGCGTTCAGGTTTTGTAACCATTCGTTATATGGCATTGCTTCATTTCTCCGAACATAGGCATTCCGCCCATCAGGAAATCTCACGATAAAATTTTCAGCTTCTGATTTAACGATGGTCAATAGATTACCTGCCGTTAAATCAGAAACAATCGAGGCATCGTCATATGGGCCAAGATAGGCATGACCGTAGGTTTGGGTGTAAATCATTTTTTCATCACTGTTCCAATTTTCAGCTTTTTGGCTATCGGCCAATTCGATTCCCCCATCGTCTACCCAAGCCAAATAGTCGTCAGGCGTTTGAACATAGTACCAGTTATCCTCTTTTTTATAAACATTTACAATTGTACCCAAAGTCGCCTGGGTCGCCAATTCAGAGGAATGACCAGGATTGCTTCTTAAATTCGCTACGGAAATATTAATGATCGCCTTAGTGTTTTTACCAAGATAATCAGCCGGCAATACCTGAACACTATCAATAAAAGGTATGCTGTCAACGGCCAAGCTTCGCTTCAGGGCGCTAAGTGCATCTGGTAAATTTGTTTCGCCCTTTAAAATATACTTTTCAGTATTTTTTGTGGCGGCCACATCGAATAGCGCCACTCGCTTATCTGGGGCGAACTCATTTTTGATTTCGGCCAGCTTTATCTCAATAGGGTCTTTGGCCTTGTTCGGGTCGTCTTTGCAACTTGTTATAATCAAAAGGCCCAGCGCGATTGTGCAAATGCCAGATAATGATTTCATTTGTTCGAAATTTTTTGTAAAAGTAGTCATATTCGCTTATCAACACCTTCATCATCCCGACGAAAAGGGCGGGATGCCACGAGGCTGCCTAAAAAAGTCTGTTCTCCTGTCTTTTCGAGCGGAGTCGGGGTACTCTCGATGTGACAGAGAGATAACTCTCGTGCTTTTTAGTCAGCTTCAAGAAATTGCGCTTTTATTTTACCTTTTTGATTAAATTCGTCATCGATGAAAAAACTTAAGGTCTTAGAACTTTTTGCGGGTGTTGGTGGTTTTCGTCTTGGTCTTGAAAATACGGGAGATTATGAAATCGTTTGGAGCAATCAATGGGAGCCTTCGACCAAAACGCAACATGCTTCAATGGTCTATGAAGCCCGTTTTGGGAGTGCTAACCATACTAATGAAGATATTTCAGAGGTTCCAACTTCCGATATTCCCGATGCGGATGTATTAGTGGGCGGATTTCCATGTCAGGATTATTCTGTGGCGACTACACTTCAAAATTCGAAAGGCCTCATCGGCAAAAAAGGGGTGTTGTGGTGGAGCATCCATCGCATACTTTCTGAAAAGGCAATTCCCCCAAAATATCTTTTTTTAGAGAATGTAGATCGATTGTTAAAATCTCCATCGAACCAACGCGGACGTGATTTTGCCATCATGCTCAAAAGTTTGGATAATCTAGGGTATGCGGTGGAGTGGCGCGTTATCAATGCCGCCGATTATGGTATGCCGCAGCGGCGCAGGCGCATTTTCTTTTTAGGATATCATAAATCGACTTCCATTTATAAAGATTTACAGCAAACAATTCCGACCGAATGGATGAGCAAAAAAGGAATTATCGCCGAGGCATTTTCGGTTAAAAAGGATACAAAAGATGCAAAAACCGTCGAAATTGAAGGAAATTTGGTGGAAATCTCTGAAAAATTCAACAAAAATGGCAGATTATCGCCTTTTGAAAATACAGGCATTTTTATCAATGGAACCGCTTATACGGTCAAAACTGGTCCTGATTTTGATGGAAAGCGAACGGTTTTGGCCGATGTACTGCAAAATGGCGAAATGACCGATGATTTTTTTATCGATTCGAAAGATTATCCGAAATGGGAATACCTCAAAGGTGCAAAAAAGGAACTCCGTACCGCAAAAAACGGATTTACCTATAACTACAGCGAAGGCGGTATGATTTTTCCTGATGCGCTAGACAATGCCTCGCGCACCATCATTACGGGCGAAGGCGGTAAAAGTCCGTCGCGTTTCAAACACGTAGTACAAACTTCGAAGGGATTGCGCAGATTGACCCCTGTTGAATTGGAGCGATTGAATATGTTCCCTGACAACCATACTGCACTTGATGGAATTTCAGATGCCAAACGTGCCTTTTTTATGGGGAATGCATTGGTAGTAGGCGTTGTAGATCAAATAGGAAATGCATTGGCAAAAAAATACACTCCTAAAGTGTCTCTACAAAGCTTCTTTCAATCAGATCTTGAAAAAGAACAAAAACTTGCAGCTTTTTTGGACAAATACTATAAAAAGCATTTAGTGTACTATGAGTTTGAGCGCATTTCGGACAAAAATCTTCAAATGCAGGGTATTGACCTTGTTTTTACCCATACTCGTTCTGGGGGAAAGTTCTTTGTTGATGAAAAAGCACAGCTTGATTATATCAACGAAGAACTGCCCACGTTCGCTTTTGAGTTGTGCTACCTAAAAAATGGACGGCAAAAAAAGGGCTGGTTCTTCGATACGGATAAAAAAACCCATTTCTATGCGCTGGTCACTTCCATTTTTTCCGATCAGCCCGATACTTTTACTTCCTGCAAGATTACGTTCGTCAATCGGGAAAAGTTGATCACCTTTCTGGCTTCTAAAAATATAACTGAAAAAGTGCTCGGTTCAAAAATTCTGGAACATCCCCAAAAGAAAAACAAATTGGAAATAGCAGAGTTGCATCCTCGAAAAGAAGGTTATCTATATTTTTCCTCTCAAAATAAAGCCGAAAAACCGGTTAACCTCATTCTTAAACTTGATTTCTTGATTAAAAACGGTTTGGCCAAACGTTTTGTATAGATCGATTGACAAACTATTTGGTCGGTATTCTCTCAACTACTTGATTTGTTTCGGAAAATTGAGTACTTCAACGACTTGGGTTGTTTTTTGTCTACACTATTCTATACCAAATTGATCCTTAAATTTTGTCAACCGACCAAGTGGTTTGTTGTCTTTTAGGGAATGCCAAAATTTTTAAAACCTATTCATCCTTGATTTACGTATATTTAAGAAAAAAATCTTGTGATGAAAAAGTACCTGTTCTTACTATTTTCTTTCGTAATGATACTATCATGCGGAAGCGACGACAATCAGGTTCCTCCCAATACTCCGAACCCAGAATCCCAAGAGCCCAAAACCCCTGTGCCGGCCATCGAAGAAAACAGTGAAAACCTTCTTTTACAACTTGACGGTGCCCAATTGGTCGATGCCAACAAAAACCCGATGTACCTACAAGGGGTCGCCTTTGGTAATTTTGTATGGCAAAATACTACATCACCGCCCGAACATCACACCGAAGAAGATTATAAAAGGGTCAGTGATATGGGCATGAACGCCATTCGTTTTTATATGAACTATTCCTATTTTGAAGATGAAACCAATGCATATGCCTACAAACAAAGCGGTTGGGATTGGCTAGATCAAAATATCGCCTGGGCAGAAAAATATGGAATCTATTTAATATTGAACATGCATGTGCCACAAGGTGGCTATCAATCGCAGGGCGAAGGCGATGCCTTGTGGGACAATGTCGAAAATCAAAACCGTTTGGCCGCACTTTGGAAAGAGATAGCAAGGCGCTACGTGAACCAAGTGCAGATTGCGGGGTTCGGCCTGTTAAACGAGCCTGTCCCCAATACTTCCATAAATCAGTGGAGCCAACTGGCACAAAGACTTATCAACGATATTAGATCAGCAAACAAGAATCATTTAATCTTTGTGGAAAAGGCCATCTATGTCAAAGGAAGGGAGCCCGATGAAAATTTGGATTTTCCCTCGGTTACCGGCACTAACTTGGTCTATGAGTTTCATGGATACGACCCTTATTTCTACACACATCAACTACTGGATTTTGCGCGTTTGGGCGATGGTGGAAGGTATCCTGATGAAAATGTCATCGAAACGGGCAATACGGAATGGTATACGGCTACTTTTGACAACCCTAGTCTTGCTTCGGGCACGACCGACTGGACATTTTTTGAGGGAATTCCTTTTATCGTGAACGACCCTGAGATAAAGTTGGCCCTACCTGCCCTTGTTGCAGATAATGTTGGGGGAAAAGTGTATTTCGACGACATCACTGTCAAGGAGTACGACGAAAACGGCAACTTTGTACGCGATGTTTACGAGGCAAACCTCGATGCCTTGGCAAGTTGGCTTTTTTGGAGCAGAAACGAAAGTGGTGCCAACGGCCTTTCAATTTCCGAGGGCCATAACGACTCGAGCAGTCTTTTTATCGAGAATACTACCGATGATAGCAACATGAGCAATTATGGGCAGCTTTTTGAGGTACGGCAAGGTTATTCGTATCAAATCAGCGGTTGGATGAAAGGAGAAAACGTAGCCAATGGTACCGGCACTAAAATACGGCTTGACTTTTTGACCACCGATTTTCCTGTGTTTAAAAGAAACAAGGATTATATGGCATCTGTGACACAACAAATCGTCGATTGGGCCCAAACTAAAAATACCGTGTTGTATATGGGCGAGTTCGGTGTCGGAAATCCATGCTTTGAAAATGATAAAGGAGGATTACAATGGGTTACAGACATGGTCGACATTCTAAAAGAGAACGATATTCATTTTACCTATCATACCTATCATGAAGATGCCTTTGGTCTGTACTTAGGAAACGGGCAGCCCGACCCCAATAATGTAAACCAGCCTTTGATAGACCTTTTTACGGAGCTGTTGAACTAGCCCATTAATTCCTTAAACTGGTGTTAATCAATCCTGAAAATTAGGATATCTCAGAAATTCTGCTATCTTATCGTTTATGGTAAAAATAGACAAGTCAGAAAACACAGCTTTTTTAGAGAAATCGATTCAACATTTAGAAGCCACAGGGTTTGAAAATATCAGGGCCGATATTGAGGGCTATGATACGCCAAAATCATACATACGAAAAGTCAAGGGGGGCGATACAAAGATAACCCCGGACATCGTAGCCATAAAAAACGGCAAGAAATATTATTTTGAAATTAGCCTGAAATCCGAGAAGCCTAGATTACTGAAGACAAAATGGCTTTTCTTAGACACATTGAGTCGAATGAATTCCGATGCCTTTCGTATAATTACGACAAAGGGCCACTACAAGTTTACCGATACCATGTTGGAGGATATCAACCTAACAAACAAGACCCCAATAAAAATATAAGCCCGAAACCGTTTAAATATTATCAAAGGTGCGTTACGAACGCACCTTTTTAGTTCCTGACCATAGCAATATGCGGAATGCCATCTTCTAAATACGTTTTCCCTATTTCCGTAAAGCCCAGTGAATTATAGAATTTCTTCAAGTACGTCTGAGCCGAAAGATGAATACAGGTTTCTTCGAAATGCGTATTAACCGCTTCAATCGACGCGTTCATAATATCGTAACCATAACCGAAATGTCGTTGGTCTTGCTGTACTACCACCCTACCGATACTGGCTTTGTCAAAATAATCTCCAGGACCAAAAATACGGGTATAGGCAACAATCTGCCCGCCTTTGCTTCCTATGACATGTAGTGCCATAGCATCTTTCCCGTCCAAATCTTGATAGACACAATCCTGTTCCACTATAAAGACCTCGCTCCGTAGTTGCAATATTGCATAAAGCTCATCTATAGAAAGTTCTTTGAATTGTTTGACAATAATTTTCAACATTAGTCCTGAACAATAACGTGCTTACTATCGCACTTGCCGAATTCCGGCTGAATATTTACATGGTTGATTCCATGGTTGTGATAAACTTCTTCTTCGATCTGTTCTAAAATAGTATCGAATTCTGAAAGTTTGATATCCTCATTAAAATCGATATGGGCCTCGAGATGTACCTCATCTTCGTTGAGTTGCCAAATATGAACATGATGAACGTTCTTGATGGGTTTGATTTTTCCTATGGCTTCTACAATCTGCTGAACTTGAATGGTGTTCGGGGTGAAAAGCATCAAAACCCTTGTTGAATCTTTCAACAGATCAAATCCCATGTAAATCAAATACAATGCAATGGCCAAAGTTAATGCGGGGTCTACCCAATACATCTGATAGAACTTCATCAACAGCCCACCAATCAATACTGCAACGGAAGCCATCATATCGGTCAACAAATGGAGGTACGCAGATTTCATGTTCATATTACTGTCAGCATCTTTTTTAAGCAATAGCACACTAAAACCATTTGCGGCTATGCCTAATAACGCTAACCAAATGACCAAATCGGATTCTATTTCTTGAGGGTCAAAAAATCGTTCTATGGCCTCTTTGATCAAAATGATAGCTACTATCATCAATGTGGCCGCATTCACAAATGCCGCAATAATCTCTGCTCGTTTATAGCCAAAAGTTTTGTTGGTCGAGGCCTTTTTCTTGGACAGTAAGTTTGCCATATAACTTACGATAAGCGATAATACATCGCTAAAATTATGCAGCGCATCCGATAGTAGGGAAAGGCTCCCAGAAATCAATCCCCCAATAACTTGGGAAATCGTAATAAGTATATTGAGGAGGATGGAAATAATGAGGTTTCTCCCCTTTAAATCAGGGTGCGAATACCCATGTGAGTGAGAATGATTGTGATGGGAATGAGCCATGTATAAGGTTCAAGATTTAAGGTTTAAAGTCTTTGTTGTAAAGTTAATGAAAACTTGAACTTTAAACTTTGTAGAAAGACAAGCGGGGGTATTTATATACACGGAATTTTTTCAATACGCCGCTCATGCCGACCCCCGGCAAAATCGGTTTTAAGAAAAACCCGAACCATTTCCAAAGCCTGGGGCAACGAAATAAAGCGTGCCGGTAGACTTAAAATATTGGCGTCGTTATGTTCTCTTCCCAATGCTACGATTTCCTTGTTCCAACATAGGGCACAACGTATTTTTTGGTGTTTGTTGGCCGTCATCGATGCGCCATTACCACTACCGCAGATTATAATGCCGTAATCTACCTTTCCTTCCTCTACATCTTTTGCCACGGGGTGTACAAAATCAGGGTAATCTACGCTATCAGTGCCGTCTGTACCATAGTTATTCACTTCGATATGCATAGATTTCAATAGTCCTATAACAGCAAGCTTATACTCCGTACCCGCATGGTCGTTTCCTATAGCTATTTTCATGTCTGAAGATAATGGTTTGTACTACAAATGTACAACAGATAAGCGTACACAACAACATTGGTACAGTTCACTTCATTTTGTGAAAAATTAATAAAAAAGGTTGTTGATTTGTATCGGATTCAAAGGAATATATTGTTCATAAAGTGCCAACAAAAAAAGGTCTAAAGATTTGACTTTTCCATTTTAAAAGTGCTTTACTAAACTTCATCGTCAATCCATAATTTACTTCTCATAAAATAGAAAAAAGATATAAAACCCTTTTTCCAAGAAGTTAACAATGATTTTATTTTTATTTATTCCATTATACCTGTTGATAGAGGTTATCAATAATGGTTGATAAAATTCTTAACCCATTGACCTTTACATCAATCATATCCATTTAAATTGTCAATAAACTTACAAACCAGTTGAAAGCAAGTATTCTTTACTTTTTTTATCGCCACTATTAACAAGCTATCATAACCATCATTTTATTTTAAAAATTAGAAAGAAAAATATAATATATGATTATATGTTCATAAGTGAACAAGACGTGTTATGCATAACCCTGAAAAGACGGGTAATGGATTATAATTCGTAATTTTCCCACCAAATTGAAAGAATTAATGTCGAAGCAGAAGAAGAAAGTAAGAAACCATAGAAAGAACGAAATTACAAGAGGTATTTTTACCGTACTTGAAAAAGAACCCAAAAAAAGTTTTAACTACAAACAAATAGCGGCCAAAATTGGGGTTATAGATGCCCATGACCGAAATTTGTTGATTAAAAGATTGGCACAGTTAAAAGAAGATAAACGAATAGTTGAAGAAGGTCGCGGTAATTACAAAGTGACCCCTTCGACTAAAATATATCATACCGGAACAGTGGATATTACTGGCCGAGGTAATGCCTACATAGTTATTGAAGGCATAGATGACGATGTTTTTGTACCTTTTAATAAGCTAAAGAAAGCGTTCCATAGAGATACGGTAGAAGTCTATATCTTTCCAAGAAGAAACGGAAAAAAGCTTGAGGGAGAAATTACAAAAGTCGTTGAAAGAAACAAGATGACTTTTGTTGGTATTGTTGATATGCAACCGAATTTTGCCTTTATCCGTCCCACGGATTTTAGGATGTATACAGATATTTTTGTAGGAAAAGATAAAATAGGTAGTGCCAAAGACGGTGATAAGGTTTTAGTGGAAATCACGGAATGGCCGGATGATGCAGATTCACCATTTGGAAAAGTTACCGAGGTGTTAGGTAAACCAGGTGAGCATGATACGGAAATCCATTCCATTTTGGCGGAATACGGACTGCCTTATACATTTCCTGTTGAGGTGGAGCGTTTTGCCGAAACCCTTGATACCAGTATTAAACCGGAAGAAATTAATAGACGAAGGGATATGCGCGATGTATTGACCTTTACTATCGATCCAAAAGATGCCAAAGATTTTGATGATGCGCTCTCTTTTAAAGTTTTAGAAAACGGTAATTACGAAATAGGTATTCATATAGCCGATGTTTCCCATTATTTGGAAATCGATACAGTTTTGGATGATGAAGCATATGAACGGGCCACTTCGGTATATTTGGTAGATCGAGTGGTACCCATGTTACCGGAAATATTATCGAACAATGCTTGTTCCTTACGTCCCAATGAAGAAAAATATACGTTTTCGGCCATTTTTGAACTGGATGAAAATGCAGGAATCAAAAACCAATGGTTCGGAAGAACGGTAATCGATTCGAACGAGCGTTTTGCCTATGAGGAAGCGCAATATATCATTGAGAATAAGAACGGCAATATTCCTAAAGATATTTCAATTCGGAAAGATGGGTATTCCGTATCTCAGGAAGTTGTAGAGGCTACCTTGACAATGGATCGGTTGGCCAAAATAATGAGGAGTAGACGCATGGATCAAGGTGCTATTTCCTTCGATAAGGTAGAGGTTCGCTTCAATCTGAATGAAAAAAGCGAACCAGAAGGGGTCTATTTCAAAGAATCAAAAGATGCCAACAAATTGATTGAGGAATTTATGTTATTGGCCAATCGTAAAGTAGCCGAATACATTGGAAAACAAAAACCAACAAAAACATTTGTATATCGAATTCACGATGACCCCGATGAAGACAAATTAATTGCCCTAAACGGGATTATATCCCGTTTTGGACATAAGTTGGTGTTCAAGGATAAAAAATCCATCAGCGCCTCACTAAATAAGCTTCTTGAGGATGTCAAGGGCAGAAAAGAACAGAATTTGGTAGATACATTGGCTATTCGAAGTATGAGCAAGGCTATTTATACGACCGACAATATCGGGCACTATGGTCTGGCATTTGATTATTACACCCATTTTACCTCTCCTATACGTAGATATCCTGACGTTATGGTCCATCGTCTTTTACAACATTATTTAGACGGCGGAAATTCGGCAAAGGCGGAAGTCTACGAGCAAAAATGCAAGCATTCCTCAGATATGGAATATCTGGCCTCAAGTGCCGAACGCGATTCCATCAAGTATATGCAGATAAAATTCATGCAGGATAATCAGGACCAAGAGTTTGTAGGGGTTATTTCCGGGGTTACAGAATGGGGCATGTATGTCGAGATTATCGAGAACAAATGTGAGGGCATGGTTCGTATTCGGGATATCAAAGGCGATTATTATATCTTTGATGAAAAGAATTATGCCATAGTGGGCGAACGCACCAAAAAAACCTATACTCTTGGGGATGAGGTGGTGGTTATGGTAAAAAATACCGATTTAATAAAGCGCCACCTTGATTTCGCCTTGATAGGAAAGAATGAATAGTACAATTTTTTGGAATGGAATTTGTTTAAAGAAGGTAGCAACCTGCTAAAAACTGATATGATACAAAAAATAGGATTTCTTCTTGTGCTGCTATTTGGCCTACAAGTCGCAAATGCCCAAGATGAAAAAATAACCAAGAACCTGGAGACTTTTAAAGAAATAAAGGCTTTCGATGGTTTGTCGGTCAAACTTATCAAGTCCGATGTTAACAAGGCCGTAATTTCGGGCGAAAATATAGATAAGGTCGCCATCGTAAATAATGATGGGGTATTAAAGCTGCGCATGCAAATTGGCAAGATATTCAGCGGATATAAAACCTTTGTCGACGTGTATTATTCCGATAAGATAATTATCATCGATGTGAACGAAGATGCTAGAATCTCTTCCGCTGACATTATAAAACAAGACGTACTTGAGCTAAAGGCGCAAGAAGGCGGTGAATTGGATATTAATGCAGAAGTTGAACAGATGCTGATAAAGACCGTGACTGGCGGGGTCATTGAGACTTCAGGTTCTTCAGACCTGCAAGACGTGGCGATAAATACCGGAGGTGTTTATGAGGGCAAGGCCTTCAAAACTAAATTTTCAACGGTAAACGTAAATGCGGGATCAAAAGCAGAAATATATGCATCCGACTATGTGAAAGCCACAGTAAAAGCCGGTGGTGAGGTTCTTGTCTACGGGGATCCCGCAAAAATGGATGAAAAAACAGTATTTGGAGGAAAGATTACCCGAATGTAACCCAGTTATTTAATTTAAAAATCGAGCACCCAATATGTGGGATGATATACAGGCAGCGATTCCCTTGGGCTTTTTTTTAAGCTTTATGATCGGACCTGTATTCTTCGTATTGCTCGAAACTAGTGCAATCAAAGGTTTTAGGGCCGCCCTGGTTTTTGATTTGGGCGTGATTCTAGCCGATATTCTTTTTATTACAGCTGCCTATTTCAGCAGTTTTCAACTTTTGGAAAACTTGAGCAATCAACCTGGGCTTTACGTTTTTGGTGGGGTTATTCTTTTGGTATATGGCATCACGACGATTGTAAAGAAAGAAGGCAAGGCCAAAGTGGCAAAGGGAGCTGAAAAAACAGCAGTAAAAGTAAATAAGGGCTATCCAGGGCTTTTTCTTAAGGGTTTTTTACTCAATTTTATCAATATAGGGGTGCTGGTCTTTTGGTTAGGTGTTATTATTGTGGTGGGCCCCAGTCTGGACAATGACTCCAACCGCATTATCACTTTTTTCAGCACTATGGTCATCGCCTATTTTGTAACGGATATTCTAAAAATTCTTTTGGCAAAACAATTGAAGCGTAAACTTACCGTGAGACGCATACGATTGATAAAAAAAGGTTTGGGAATTATTCTAATGATATGTGGAGTGGTGCTTATTGTCAAGGGGTTTTTGCCCAAAGACCGGTTTAATATAGAAAAAGGCATCGAACGCATCGAACATATTAGGGAATGACCTCGGCACCATCATAAGGACTAGCCAGTTTTTCGAGAGGCATCGAGCGCCCCGAGACTTCGGGGGCACCGCTGTACAATATCCTAAATAAAAAAGCCCCCCAAGTCTAGGAGGCTTTTGGGAGGCATCGAGCGGATTCGAACCGCTGTACAAGCTTTTGCAGAGCTGTGCCTAGCCACTCGGCCACGATGCCATTTTAAGCTGCAAAGGTAATGTGTTTTTAAATATTGAAAAACTTAAGCCGTTCTTTTTTCTTTTAGGATAACGGTGACGTTTTCTACGTCGCCGCCAATAGGAGGGTTTATTTTCGATACCGATACCTTGGCTTTGGAAACTTCTCGTAGCTCAGAAAAAATGCGATGTAAGATTCTTTTTGCCACATGTTCCAAAAGTTTCGAGGCTATTTTCATTTCTTCCTTGACAATGCGGTTCAGATGAACGTAGTCGACCGTGTCTATCAAGCTATCGGAAAGTGAAGCTTTCTTCAGGGGCGCATTGACGGAAATGTTTACCAAGTATTCGCTTCCTATAATAGCCTCTTCCTTTAAACATCCATGATGTGCATAGATTTTAATATTCCTGACCTTTATTTTACCCATGCCGAATAATATTTGGGCAAACTTAAACCAATCTGATGAAAAATCACCAATAGCGAACTATCCGATAAACTGGTCGAAGGAAAAAAGCTCAATAACCTTAGTAAGACTGTATTGACATACAATGAACAAGAAGTAAGTAAATTTTTTCTAACGTCTAACAGCGAAGCGGTCTAACATCTTTTTAATAAGTACACCTACAATTACTAATACCTTGAAAGAGATCAACACCAATGGTAATGACATGCGTTCCAGTACTATAGCCCAATATTTCGTTCAAAATGATTTGATAACTGTATCCAAAGTAGAAATTACTCTTTTTAAGTCCTGCCAAGGGCGCAACATAAAGCGGCGAACCTATTTGATCGTTCAGAAAACGATAGTTGACCCCAAAGTAATAGTAGTCCTCGAACTCATAGACACGAAATTTCAGGTTTAGGTCCGTTTCGGAGCGTCCATCACTTTCGAACAGTTTGAAAAGAATGGAAGGTTCAATCTCTAAACGGCTATTCTTATTTTTCATGTAGCGATATCCCGTGTAGACATAATAATTCCTTAGCTCGTTCGGTTCATCGATATTGAAGGTCAAGCTTCTAGGATCTTTGTTGATGAGGTTGGATGCATTTAAACTAAGGTAGAACTTATCATACCGATAAAGCGCCCCAACATCAAAGTTATGGTTCGTGGTCTGTCGATTGTTTACGATACCACCGTCAGGAAAGTTGATCAAATCAAACTTGTCGATATCGATGCGAAACTGGTTAAAATTATAGGACAGCCCGAACGAAAGAAACTCATCCTCATAACGGTCAAGTGTCAAGTGATGTGCAAAAGAAATGCGCGCCCCCTGTTGTTTTGTGTATCCGTTACTGTCGTTATAAAGAAACAGACCCACACCAGATTTTTCACCTAATCGCATATCTGCTGCCAATGACTGGGTTCTAGGCGCATCTTTAATACCGACCCATTGTGCAAGTCCGTTCAACCGTATTTTGATATGATCACCGATACCGGCATAGGTAGGCGACAGAACAAAAGGGTTGTCGGCTAGATATTGTGAGAGTTGGGGCGAGTTAAGCTCTTGACCCCAAGAAAAGAAAGTACAAACAAACAACGTTAAGGTCAATACTATTTTACGCATGCTTTTTAGGTTAAGTTTTAACGATAAAGGGTAAAATGTCCTACAAATTCTCTGTCATCTTCCTCTCCTTTGAGTTTTATTACGTACCAATAATCTCCAGAAGGCAATTCTTTGCCTTGGTAGATACCGTTCCATCCTTGGTCGTTGTAGCCCAATCTGTAAACCTCTCTACCATAACGATCAAATATGATGGTTAGTATTTCTGGAAAGGCTTCCATGTTTTTCGGTTTCCAAGTATCGTTTAGGCCGTCACCATCGGAAGGCGTAAAGAAATTCGGAATTTCGATGTCGATGAATTCCATATATATACTGGTTATGGCCTCACAATCGTTTTCATCGACGACCCGTACCTCGTACGTATCGCTTCTACGGATTCTGAACGTATTGTCCGCACCATTGTTCTCATCATCGAAATAGAACGTATATCCTTCTTTTCCACCCGAGGCCGTTGCCGTTATTTCATTAAGATTTAGCTGCTCGGCAGTGACGGTCAAAGGCTCGAAATTCTCGATTTCAAAAGGAATGGTAAGGATACACCCATTGGCATGTGCAATGACAATATAATGGCTGCCCGGTGCAATATCCCTAAAATCAGGATTCAATTGCATATCGGCTGTATCTTCTGAATCCAAAGCATATAGCACATCACCGATTACGGATTCGTCTTCAAGGGTAATGTTCACATAATTGTTCGGAGTATCGCCTGTACATTCGTAAACGGGTTCCACAAATGCATTTAGGTTAACACCTTCTTCAACCTCTACCACAATATTCGTTTGGCAATCGTTTGCATCCCTAACAAATAGTACGTGATTGCCTGCTGGCAAACCAGGAAATTCGATTTGGTCCAGCGTAACAGGCACAAAGTCAGTTGCCGTATTTGAGTTGAATGCAGCGCGATACGGTGCGGTACCACCAAGTATCGTCAATGTTATGGTGCCGTCCTCGCTTCCTGCGCAGATTTCGGGTGTTGCCACTGCACTAACGGTCAAAACTTCTGGAGCGCCTATTGTTTCCGTAAACGATTCGAAACAGCCATTTTGGTCTTGGGCGATGATTGTATAAGTTCCAGGTGCCAAATCGTCAAACACGTTGTTCGTATCGAATTGGTTGAGGTTGGGTGAAATAGCATAGATATATCCACCCGCACCACCGGAAGGAGTTACCGTAATACTTCCATTTTCATCCCCAAAACACAATACATCAACTACATCTCTTGTAAAGGCCAGGGGTTCTGGCTGACCAATTACGACCTGCTCCGCGCCTGTGGTACAATCCTCACTAATGACGGTCACATAATATGTTCCGGCCAGTAAGCCTCCGAATTCGCCCGTAGGTTGAGCCGAACCGGTAACGCTGTTGGTCAATGCCGCATCCGTGAAGAGCTCGAACATATAGTTGCCCATACCAAATTCGGCACTAGCATAAATAATCCCTGTGCTATCACCATTACAATTGACGGATACAATTTGGTCAACAGTCAACACCAATGGAATAATCTCATTTTCGGTAATGGCGTTCGAAGCTACCGATTCACACAAGTTGACCGCATCACGCACATAATACTGATGTGTACCTGCTCCCAAAGTGCCGGAAGCCGGCAAAGGCATTGGATTACTCGTCATCGGAGACCAATTGGTATTGTCTACACTATAATCATAAGATCCACTTCTACCGCCTGTAGCAGTTAGCTCAAACTCAACTCCTGTTGCACAGGTCAATGGATCTGTACGGATCAATGAAGCCGAAACCTTACTAGGCTCATCGATGATGACCTGATTGGTTTCCACATCGCAATTCCACCCATCGGAAACGGTAATGCTATAGATTCCACCAGCAAGACCTGTAAAAGTGTTATTGGATTGTGGCCCGGAACTGAAATCGATTGTAGTGCCTGCGGCATCATAATAGTTTAATTGATATTGATAGGTACCACTACCACCACCGGCAACATTGGCAGTTACAGTTCCGGTGGTATCGCCGAAACATGCCAGATCGGTAGTCAACGGTGTCGCATTGGCCACTATTTGTGAAGGTTCGACTAGAATTTCGGTATCAGTTATGACACAACCCGGTGTACGGGCACTATCTGTTATCGATACCGTATAGTTTTCTGCTGAAAGCCCCGTGAACACAAAACTCAATACATCATCAGCGGTATAGACCTGACCAGTATCCGTATTGGTCAACACGATATCATAGGGCGCAACTCCACCACTAGGATCGACAAGAATCTCGCCTTGATCGTTGGTACAAGTTACATTCGCTAACGGATCAACGATTGCGGTCAACGGCATATCGGGTGAAATAATGGTAATTACATTCGAATCGTCCGAGCAGCGTGTACTGGTAGGGTCGGTTTCGACTACGATTACATAGTAATTTCCTCCAGAAAGTCCATTTATCGTCAATGGATTTGTTGCCGTGTTCCCAGAACCTGTTTGTGCACTTGTTCCGGCTTGGGTAAACACTTCAAAATCGTAATCTCCAGAACTGCCGGTCAATCCGGTCACATTGATTTCCAAAGAACCATTATTATCACCAAAACAGATTACGGGATCTATGGCAGTAGCCGTTACTTCGATTAGGTCGTACAGCGCGATCGTATAAGTAGCCGTATCTACATAACATCCTGTTGTGGTATCGGTAATACGGAAGGAATAATTACCCACATCGGTCAAGTCGAATGTTGCAGTATTGCCCGTACTGGCCGTCTGTGTTCCGTTTGGATTGCCTAATGGTAACAATTCATACGTATAGGTATGGGGATTGCCATCATCGGTAACGGCAATGACCACTTCTTCGCGACCATTTACACAGGTTATCGCATCTGAAAGCGCAACTGCAGCGGTGAAAACGTTCAATGGGTCGATAACCTGTGTAGGTATCGTAAACAAACAACCGTTGGCATCACGAATAACGATATCATAATTACCCGCAGTATTCACAGTATGAGTAAACACATCTCCGCCGGTTGGCAAGAATGAACCTCCGTTAACACTATAGAAATAATTCGGAGTTCCTGTTCCAGTTGTAATGGTAACTTCAATTGTGGCCGATTGTTCCGCATTATTCATATCACAAGCAAAGGGCACTACATTCGTTATGGCCGCTGCCAAAGCAATTGGTTCACCAATAGTCACTTGGTCGACAGCAACACAATTTCTATTCGACATTACGGTAATATCCCATGTACCGGCCGTTAATCCAGTAAATAGATTGATATTGGTTTGGGTAAACGTGGATGTGCCATCGGTAATCTCAAAGATATATGGTGGGTTATCGTTCACCCCGGCACTTGGCGCTTCCAAATTAACGGTAATCGAACCATCGGAAGCTCCGGCACAACTTACATCCGTTTTGCTCGGAGTCAACAAGGTAACTGGAGTTGGTTCCTCCAGGGAAATTGGCGCGTCGGCAAAACAATTGGGCGTGCCCAAGGTGTTGTCCGTAATCCGCACAATATAATCTCCGAAGGCGACTCCTGTGAATTGGTTGCCAATTGGAGCAATTCCAGTTGGAGTCAAGTCGGATCTCAACAATTCGGAGGTATATGCCCCTGAACCACCCACAACCGTGAATTCGATGACTCCATCATCGGCCGCACAAGTGGGTTGTGTCAATACAACAGTACTTGCCAAAAGCTCAGGTTCGATGGTAATATTTTCGGGATCTTCACAGCCGTTAGCATCACGAATTGTTATCGTATGCCCCCCTGCATTCAATCCGGTATAGGTATAAGGGAAACTCACAATACTTTGAAAAGTCCCTCCGTCGATACTCATAGTATACGGAGCAATGCCAGTATTTACGGCATCCAAGGAAACGGTAACTCCGAAACTTCCTTCATCGGCACATTCGTCATCGATGGCCAATGTAATATCGGGAGTCGTATCGGTATCAATCGCAACCGCATAGGGTACAACAATGATACATCCGTTGACATCCTGTACATAGATGTCCCAGTTTGGGTTGACCGATGGATTTAATTCAACGGTGTTGTCGAATGGGAAGGATCCTGGCACTCCAGCTCCGCTTTGAGAAGCTCCATAAGTATAGGGCCCTGTTCCACCGGTAGCTTGAATGGTTACTATCGCATCTGTCACAGTACAATTGGCATTCACATTATCCACCAATTGCAAGGCCAAAGGCTCTGGTGCATCAATGGTAACATTGTTCGAAACCGAAGTACATTCTGGAAATGCAGTTTCGGTAATTTCAACTGAATAGGTTCCGGCCGCAAGTGTTGTAGAAACATTGAATGTATATGGATCAGTTGTCGCATTATTGGAAGCCGATGTTCCGACGACCAGGGCTCCGGTATTGTCCAATATTTGATAATCAAACGTTCCGGTATAGCCGGTTATGGTCACTTCAATGACTCCATCAGCACTATCGCTACAGGTCGCATCGGTCGTTACGACGGCGGTTACATCTATTAGGTCGTATGGTAAAATAGTATGCTCGACGGTTACCTTACAATTGGTAATGGTATCAAGTATTTCATAAACATAGGTGCCCGGAAGGGTCAAAATGATATTGGTCGGATCGGCCACTATGGCGCCACCTGGTAGTGCTGTGTACGTATAAGTTCCGGATCCGTTGGAAGCCACAATCTCGATAATTTCCTCCCCGTTACTACAATCGATAGCCTGTAACCTATTGATTACAGCCATTACTCCTTGTCTTGCGGGAATAGGCACAACAACCGCATCCGTACAATGATTAGCATCCTTCACGACAACATTGACATCTGGTGAACCAAAAGGCACGTCATAGGTATTACCTGGCTGATAGTTTAATCCGTTATCAAAGCTATACACGAACGGCCCTGTTCCAGAAGGATTACCAGGGGTGGCATCGTTCACGGTTACGGTAATCGTGCTAGCGGCATCGTCACAGCTAAACGCTGAAGCGGTTGCTGAAACATCCAATACCGTCGGTTCGTCGACATCGATGGATTGCGTGTCCATGCATCCCTTGTCAGAAATCACGGTTACATTATAGGTACCCTGTGTCAATCCTGGGAATACATTCGTTGGCTGCCTCGTGGTACCACCATCCAAACTATATTCGTAAGGGATATCGCTGTTGCCCGCAAGTAGATTTACCGTAACAGAACCATCGCTCCCACCATTGCAGCTGACATCAACGGCATCTAAGGTAAACGCTGGAATAGCCGGTGCAGGCAAGGTAATTGTTACTTGCTCCGTGCAATTGGTCGTTGTATCCTCTACTTCAAAAGTATAGGCCACGGAGTGTGTCAAACCTGTAAAAATTCCGGTTCCGTTGGATGGACCAGCTGGTACGGTTTGTGTATAGCTATACGCACCCGAACCTCCATTTGCGGTAACGGTAACCTCTCCGGCATTGGCGGGCACACAAGTTTCATCTGCTGAAATATTGGCCACAATGCTTACCGGAGGATAAATCATAATATTTTCGGTCTCGCCACATCCGTTGTTATCTAAAATCTCGATAGAATGCGCGCCAGAACTCAAATTCGTAAGCGTCATTACATCGCTGGCATTGACTAAACCGTTGGCCGGTTGTGGCGCACCTCCATCAACACGGATGGTGTGTGGCGTAATCCCGGCAACATCCAAAGTAATGTCTATAGAGAACCCCCCTCATCCGAAGTACATTGATCTGTAGTTGCCAAACTGATTTCCGGAGAAGGATCGGTAGGAACGTTCGCAGTATCAAAACGGATACAATTATTGGCATCCTTGATATATACGATATAGTTTCCGCCTTCTACGTTAAATACATTGGCCGTACTGCCCGCCCACGTCAATGCTGTCGGAGCAGGATCGGTCGAAAGCGCAATTTGATATTGGTAAGGCGCAGTACCGAACTGGCCTATGGCGGAAACTTGTCCCGCATTTAGGTTACAGTTGTCATTTTTATCAACGGTCGCGGTAACGGCTAAGGTATTGGTCGATTCGGTGATGGTGAACTGAGCCGAGGCAACTGTACACCCATTGTATGTTGTGCCGCCGTTTTCGGTAAACAGAATATAGTACACACCTGGAGATAATGGACCTAAGTTGGAAACGGAAACCCCGGTTCCAACAGCAGGTGGATTCACGGCTGAAGAGCCGCCGATACCCGTTGTTACATTTGATTGTGAATTGAATATTTCATAGTCAACGCTTGTCGCATCCCCTTCATAATTATCAAATGAAAAGCTCACATTACCATCATTGCTACCCGTACAGGTTACGTTGTTGATTGCATCCAAAGAGGAGGTCAGGCTTGAGGGCGAATCTATAGGAGTATCCGCTGTTTCAAAATAGTAACAATTGGTGGTCAAATCATGAACCACGAAAGTATAGGTAATCCCCGGAGTGAGTCCCGTAAATGTGGCCGTATCACCTCCAGGAGCATCGGCAAGAACATAAGATGAGGAATACGGAGATATATATGTTTCCAATATCGCAAACTCATAATTTCCACTACCTACGATAGACGCAACGGTAATGATCGCTGTACCTCCAGTAGTACAATCCGGGGTAGCTGTAGAGACGTCGATATCCAAATCGTTTGGAGGGGAAGCGATGATATTGGTAGTTCGAACCGAACAACCGTTCGAATCGATCACATCTACCTCATAGATGCCGAATTCCAAGATGGCAAAAGTATGGTCTTCACCACCAGTGGTAGTGGTATATGTTGAGCTATATCCGTTATTTCCTGTCAAATGATACGTGAATTCTGCAATTCCGCCGGCAACATTTTCGACCGTAATCGAACCAGGGTCGGTACCTGTGGCCGCATTACAAGTTATCGGAACCAAGTTTACATCATAGGTAATGGCTACAGGTTCTCCAATGACAATCGTCTCCATGTCGGTACACGATTTCGCATCGGTTACGGTGACCTCGTAGCTGCCAGCCGGAAGCCCCGAAGTCTGAGTTCCATAATTTGTTACGGTCGTAGTATTGACTACGGATATAGTAAAAGGAGCCAATCCCTGTGTGTTGTCTAGATTGACCTGAATCGTCGCTCCGGCATCCCCATTACAAAGAATGGAAACCGTCTCGATCAATGATGTTATATCGGGGTTGGTAATCGGGTCGACTACCGCCCGAGCTATTACCTGACATCCTTGATTATCAGTAATCCTGAAATCGTATGTTCCGGCCGTGGAAGCCGAGTAGGAAAACGTATTTCCCACTATGGACGTAGTTGCCGACCACGTGGTTCCGCCATTGGTGCTGACCTCATATGTCGTATAAGGCAAATAGCCGTTATTGATGGTCACATCGATGACCGCATCCGGAGAGACGGTACAGTCAAGTGATTTTGTAACTATGGCGGATGCCGTAAGCTGCGGTTCGATGGTCACACTTGACAATACATTCGAAACACATCCAAAGGCATCGGTAACCTGAATATCATACGTACCCGGAATCAAATTAGAAATCGTAAAAGGATTCCCCACTACAGCGGTTTGCCCACCTCCATTGATACTATAGGTGTATGGTGCAATACCATCCGTAATGTTGATAACCAATGAAGCCTGATCTGTGCCGTCAAAGCAATAGTCCGAAGTTGCATCGATCGCAATCGATGGGGCTTGGGCCGGATTTATGGTAATTGGCCTTATGACAACGCAATTACCGGCATCTCGAATATAGATATCGTATGTGCCTGCAGGGACATTCGCAAATGTATTCGCACTTTGGTACGCATATACTATAGCGGGTCCAGCAGTGTTTTCCAACTGATATTCATAGCTGCCCCAACCACCTATCGGTGTAACTGTAATCGTGGAATTTTCGGCACAGGTAACCGGGGTGTTGGTAAAGGTAAAATCCAACGCCGCAGGTGGGTTCTCAATCGTCATCGAAGTTGTAGCGGTACAATTCGTGGTATCGTCGGTGATAGTAACGGTATAGGTTTCTGCCGCTAATCCTGTTACTGTAATCGGTGTTGCTGTATTGATGTTATTCTGTGATTGCACAACAGCCGCGACACTGTTCGTCACGGCATAGCTATAGGTTGAGGCAAAATCACTTACTGTGAACGAGAACGCACCATCGGAAGCTCCAAAACAGCTAACATTATTGGTCAATTGTGCCAGTACGGCAACACGATCTATATCGGTTACAGTATAGGTTCTTTGAATCGTACACTCTTTGTCATCGGTAATTTCGAATGTATAGGTGCCTGGTGCCAGGCCTGTAAATACATTGCTTGACCCGTTATCGATTACACTCCCTGCTGGAGCTGTAATCTCATAGTTAAAAGGAGCCGTTCCACCGCTTACCGTAACGGTCACATCGGATACAATGGACGGACAGGTAGGTGCAGTCTGGGCAAACGACAATTCGGTAGGAGGATCGCGCGGGTCAATGATAATAGCCGGAGTTTCTTCCGTACAGTCATTCGCATCTTTTACCGTGATGGCGTATGTGCCCGCGGTGATTCCCGTATTGAATGTATCGGCACCTTGAAAATTGACTCCATCAAGACTAAAGGTATAGCCTGGAGTTCCTCCAGAATAGCCGGTTACCTGAATTGTTGCCGAAGTATTATCGCAACGATAATCGGTTACTACAGTTATTGTTCCTGGATTAATCACCGAAGGAGCGGTCAAAGTCACATTATCCGCGAATACACATCCTTTGGAGTCGGTTACGGTGTAGTTGTAGGTTCCATCTGCAAGTCCCGGATAGGTCGTTTGAGCCGAAGACGCACTACCGTCAAATACGATTTGGTAAGGCGGTAAACCACCTGAAATTTGCAATTCGGCGATACCGTCGGCACTTGTATTACAAAGTGGTTCGGTGATAACTTCCACCACGGTTGGAGGACTATTGTCAGATACAATTATTTGATTGGTCGTTACCGTACAACTTTCAGTATCGGTAATTACGAATTCGTAGGTTCCGGCCGTGTCAGTGAAATACGAAAACGGTATACTGGGTACAGGTGTACTAGCCTGAAAGGATGCTCCATTTAGGAACACCTCATAGCTAAAGGTAGGATTGCCGCCAGCAATGTTGATGCTGATTTCAGCATCGGGGGTAGCAGTACAATCCAAGTCTTTAACCAGGGCTGCTGATGCGGTAAGGGTCGGGAATACATCGATACTCGCTGTGCCCATACAATTTTTGCTGTCGATTACTTCTAAAGCATAACTTCCTGGGCCCAATCCGGTAAAAGTTGCGTTGGTCTGGTAAGCACCGCCGTTCAAACGATATTGAAAAGGACCCACTCCACCAGCGGTTACGTTGGCCGTCAAGGTCAATCCGGTTGTGCTGTCATAGCACAGGCTATTTGCGCTCACTTCCAAGGTTGGAGCGACGGTCGAGGTCAATGAAAAAGTATCGGTTATTACACATCCTCCGGCATCGCGAACTGTCACTTCATAATTTCCTGAAGTGTCGGTAAGCCCTGTAAACGAAGTGGTCGATTGTGGACCTCCAACTAAGGTTCCGGATGGGTCACGAAGCTCGTATTCGTAACTTCCCCATCCGTCCGAGGCAGTGATCACCACAGATCCCGGTACCGTTCCACTTGTGGAACAGCTAAGATCTGTTACATCCAAATCAGAAATGATCAAGGCGGCAGGTGGTGCGGCGATGGTAACATCGACAGTGGCCGTACAGTTTGTATCGTTGTCCGTTACGGTAATCGTATAGGTGCCTGCCGCCAAACCTGTCAGCGGTATCGCATTGGCTGTTTGCGCAGTTCCCGAGAAAGGCGCTGGACCTGTTATCGAATAGTCGTACGAGGCACCATAATCGGAAACGTTGAAAGTAGCCCCTCCATCGGAAAGACCAAAACAAGTAATATTATTATCTAATTGACTAGTGACACCAATCTGGTCAACGGGGTCAATTCTGAAATCTTCGGTATATACACATCCTTTATCATCGGTTACCCTGAAGGTATAAGTATTCGGGGCCAGTCCATTAAAATCGGCGGAACTTCCCGAAGTAGAGGTGGCCGCAATGGGCGATGGCGCCATGATATCGAAGGTAAACGGTGTATTTCCGTTGGTTACCGTTACGGTAACATCAGAAGTTAGTGAAGGACAGTTTGGCGCACTCGCCACAAAAGTAAGATCACTAGGTTCATTTAGGGGGTCAAAAATAACGGCGTTTGTCGTAAATGTACAATCATTGGCATCACGTATGGTAATCGTGTAGGTGCCGTCAGTAAGGTTGGAAAAAGTTTCTGCTCCTACCCCACTGAAAAAATTGACTCCGTCGATACTATATTCGTATGGCGCGGTACCGCCAGTAACATTTTGGGCTTGAATACTTCCGTTTTGGTCACAGGTGTAGTCCAATAAAATGGCGGCTGTACCACTCACCCCTTCTGTTGGTCCGGCAATGGTAAATGTTTCCTCAATTTGACAAAGAACAGTGCTACTGGTCTGAACGATAGCCAGTGTGTAATCGCCTTGTGGGAGATTTGTAAAAGTTCCAGAAGTATTACTGTCCGTTGTGGTATCCGGATAGGTCAAAAGATAGGATAGTGAGAAGCCTGCGTTATCGGTCACATTTACCGAAATCGATCCGTCGGCCGCACCAAAACAAGTTTCGTCGGTAAAACTTGTAGTATAGGCGATGGTAGGTTCCATTATCGTAACGGTGTTGGAAATATAGGAACAATTGTTTTCGTCGACCACTACAAAACTATATTCTCCAGGAACCGTAATGTTGAAATCGGTATTGGTTTGGTATTCTCCGGGGGGAATGGAAGTTACATCCGGGTAGGAGGTAATTGTGGTCCCGCCCTCATCCACAAAGGTCCAAATGGCATAGGTATAATCAGGTTGACCCCCATTCGGCTGCATGTCTATGATACCATTTCCACAGATGATCGGTTGCGTAACATTGGCGGTGAGGCGTAAATCGTCGTTATCGACAATGATTACCGATTCGACATGGATACATCCATCGGCAGTCTTGGCAATCGCAAAATAGTCACCCGGTATTAGATCACTGAATGTAAAATTATTGTCTGGTTGGGCCGTTTCGCTATCCACCAAAGTTCCGCCTGGATGTTGCCCATAATAAGGGTCGTTTGGCGGCGGTGGAGGTGGTGGAGTACCATCATCCAATCGGATTTCATACTCATAATCAGGGTCCACACCACTTACTTGAAGGTTTATTGTTCCCAAGGCGATACAGGTTGTCGGGGTAACGGTAACCGAAGTAGACATGTCACGCTCCAAAATACCTATCGCATTGGTGCTAAAAATACAAGCGTTGGGTATGGGCTGACCAGAACCGTCCAATTGAGTTACCTCTACGCGATAGCCACCATTTTCACCGGTTGCAAAATCGAAAGTATTGTTGGTTGAGAAAGGAACAATTACATTTCCGGTCGCATCATCGACCAATCGATATCCGTAGCCCGTGGTCGGATTGGTAACGGTGATGTTACCGGGCGTACCGCAAATAATGTCTCGCTTGTTTGCCTGTACATCGAGGGTATTTTGAAAAACATTGAAATAGAAGCGGCTGGTACAACCGTTTTGATAGGTAACCTGCAATCGGTACTTTCCAGCGCTATCAACTGTATAATTATTTCCTATACCTACTTGGTTCCATGTACAGGTTAGATTTTTATTGGCGCAGTTATCCCCTAGTTGAGTACAACTTCCTTCATCCAATTGTTCCCAAACAATATTCTGGGCGTCTAGAATATCGACCTGTATACCCCTTGTGTCGTTCAATCCGCAAAGAAATAGTTTTGGCAAAGGAGTACCGTCATTACAATCGGGAACAATCTCTCCGGCCAAATCATTGGTAGGGTCCGTATCGGCGTTAACGGAATTAAAATATTCGATGACCGGATTAGGAATCGTTCCAGAACCGTAAGGCACTACATGAATGATTTCCTTGAACCCTTTACAAGGGTCGGCAACGATTTTATCCACAATATAGGTTCCTACTGTGGTAACTTGAATCGTACTTGGGTCGTTATCGGGATCGCCATCGTTAATGGTGGTATCACTTGCATCGAAAACACCATTGTCATTGTCATCCCTTTTCCAAATATATTCATCGAATCCATCCCCGGCATCCAAAATCGCGGAAGCACCACAAAGCTCTACGGTGCGTTCGAAATTACAATCGGAAAGGTCATCCAAAAGAAAGTTTGTTGCCCCGGGAATTACAAATCCGCAGGCATCAAAGTCGGTAACACTTTCATCATTGGAAATCAAGGCACTGTTCTCGACACCCCGATAACTTGAAAAGGCCAAGTTTTGGATAAGGTCAGAACATGCATCGATAAAGTCAAAACAATTTTCGGCAACGTCGACTCGCATGCGAATCGAATATGCGGGATCATTTTCATTGACAAGGTCGTCGGGCACATAGAAGTATATGGTATGTGTGGCAACATCGTAGCTGTACTCAACCCCGGCCGGCAGGGTAAGATCCGCTGCGGTAAAATCGTTTCCGTTGGGTGGGTGTACATTTACAGGAAGTACGTCGCGAATGGTATACCAAGCCCCAGTTTGTGGCCCATTTCCTGGCCCCGGTCCGGTGGCATCATCGTTACCTATATTTTGGAAAGTCAACACATAGTCCAAGGTTTGCCCAAGATTTACGCCTAGACCTGTGATATCGGTCCCTCCGATATCTTCGACACGCTTTTCGAGCACCACATTGGGGGCAATAATCTCTACGTCAAAAGCCGTAAAGAAAATATCATATTTATCCTGCGACGAACTTGCTCTGAGTATGGCACTTGTTGCGTCATTGGGAATGACATTGTTAAAGTTGTTTACAACGGGAAATAAGTCGGTATCCCACCCCAAAGTGTTCACACTGTTCGGGTTTCTTGCGGTAAGAATATTGGGATCAATCGAGATGTTCGAGTTAAAGAAGTTGTTGGCAGGGTTTACCGTACTGCTTAATGGGGTAAAAGGATTCCCTCCGGAACTTATCGAGAGGCCGTCACCCGGAATGTTATTATCACCTTCAAGAGCGGCGACAGCGATGTTTGCATTAACATTGAAAGGTGCAGGGAGGGTGGTAAATCCGCTAATCGGAATATCAGTAGTTTCACCGGATTTAATTCCTGCATAGCCGTCAAAAGTAGTGATGTATTTACTTCCGGGAAGATTTGGATTTTCATAAACGACGACCATAGTCCATCCTCCTGATATACCTCCCTGTATTCCCCCGCCTAGGCTGGCCCTAACGTTGGCTACAAAATAGTCTCCGTCAGGATTCGGAAGTGCCGTCAATATTGAAGTTACGTCCTTATAACAGGCATACGGACTGTAATTGCCGAAATCGGCATCTCCATCGCCGTCGAAGAGAATTTCATCCGCTGTAATATCCTGATAGGCCCCGCCGGGCACTTGAAACTTGATCTGGTCGATGTTGCTTCGATCCGGATTTACGTAAACGGCGCCCCAATAGAGACCTGCATAGCGGATTAATGAACAGCTTTCATCGGGCACATCTAAAGTGGCGCTACTGGAACTAAATGTAGTGGCATCACCGTCAATGTCGATGTACTGCATGTTAAGATTGTCATTGTACTGAGAGGCGCCCCCTGTTGCGTTATAGGGATCATTGGGGCTTGCTGCCGGGTAGTTCACCCAGCGTCGTCTCCACCTGTTCCCATTCCAGTACCACTCCCATCCAGAAAAAGCATCTTGCTGCCTATTTACTATGTTGTTGGCAATAAAGGTGAGTTCACCTCTAATATCCGCCGAATAGCGAACATCAAAGTCGTTTTTTACCTGTGAAAAGACGGAAGAAAGCCCCATAAAGAAGATAAGGGCCAATAAAAACTTTGTGGTTGACTTTATAAACATCAGGTCGGTTAAGTTTAGTTTTACCAATAGACAGCCTATTTGTACTTTAATTTGGTCACGATAGTCTTCCTAGTGACAAAACATGGCAATGGAAAGCTATCAACAACAAATATTAGTCATAATATTGAGAGCTTGAATTTAATGTTGTAGCCTATTGGTATTATGTTGTGAAATGCGAATTAAGCAAGGTGTATAGATTTGTAAATCACCCATTTTGCCAAGCCTAGTCGTTGGTCAAAGGGAATATGGCTTTAGTCGAGAAAAGGGTATTTTGAGAAGGAAACGGCCGATTGATTCTTCTAGGAAATATTCGAATTAGCGATAATTGGCCTAAATCGTTTTATAAAAATCAAGTCATACAATGCTTCTAACAGAGCATATTCTATCACTTTGATTTTGGATTTCTTCATGGATTAAAAAATTCAATTAGGTTCGCGTTCAATGAGCTGGTTACAGATTAGGGAACTGGCTGGGACAACTTTTTCTTCGAGCAGTTTCCTTTTTTAGAGGCGAAGTGTCCTGAGTATGTTGGGACAGGAAATTGAGTTTGTGACCTGGATTGAAATTCACGACCAATTGAACATGACACTAATATACTGGTAACCTCCGCCTCTGAAGAAGGATTATGCCACGTAATAAAAAAAGGTAGATTTTTTTGTTCTCTTTCGCTCTGAAAATACCAAATAAAGGAAAGAAAGTAAAGGTTAGTTATCGGAAAAAGCGTATCCTGTTTAAAAAAGTTTAGTCAAATACAATGTTAACCAAATTAGTATTCTATTTTCGAAATTTGGCATCTGCCTACCTACAGGTTTAGAATTTTGTGCCTAAAAAGATCTGGCCAGCTTGTCCCCAAAATAGCGATTAGTTACCTGGTTAAGCCATATTATTAGGCGATACCCGCATGATCCACATTTTATCGTCATACGCGTCGTTTAGTTTTGAGTAGTAAGAAATAAGGGCATTGTTCCATGATTCGTGGCGCTTTAGGTAGACGTATCTCCAGTTGTTTTCCGGGTTTACGAAGTAACTGGCGCTTAGCCCATAGGAATTTAAAAGTTCGATGAAACGTGTGGCGTTTTTAGGGTTGGCGAATACATTGGCAATAATATAATAGCCCGAGCCTACCCCATCGATTTTGAACGTTCTCGGGTCGGCCCCATTGTTCTCAATCTCATCGTTTACTATCACGTTTTTCTGTAGCACATCGGTACCATACTTTTCAGATTTTTCTTTGATTTTATTAGCGTTGCTCGCGTACCGTTCGTTGCTGTAACGGTTGTCAACGTTCATGATCCATAGATCACCGTCATAGGTGCCATCGACCTTTGATTCATGGGCGGCAACGGCTTCGTCCCAGGTATCATAGCGTTGTAGGTATACATATTTTAGACCGTTGTTCGGGTTGTCGATATAGTCGGCCGAAATACCTTTTTGGCCGAGGTCATCGATAAACTTATCCAAATAATGTCCGCCTTTGTAAACGTTGGCCACGACATAGTAACCATCTTGTACACCTTCTAGATTTCGGAACTTTCTGCTTTTTACCGGACTTTGCTGTGCAACGTCTTGGGCGTTCGCTATATTTTGTGGATTCGTATTGTCTTGTGCCGACGCGCGCTCCACTCTTGTGGCCAAGCCATCCTCTGTTTTTCGGCTGGCATTTTGATTTTGGCTTATACCGCCATCATTGGTATCGTTTCTTTGGGCAACTTCAGGTTTGTCCTCGCCGGTTAGAAAGAGTTCTTCCGCCCTTTTTTCAAGGTCCGGACGTTCGCCCTTGGTTTCGCTTTTGACCATTTTCATGACCATTTCAAAGCGACGCTCCAAATCCTTTTGGCGATTGGCCTCCAGCGAATCTTGACGGAACATTAATTCGGCCAAGATGGCGTCATTCTCGGCAAGTTTCTTTTTGAGTTCTTCGATTTCGTCGCTTGATGCCAGGTCATCTTGGGTCAGCTCTTCATTTTTTACAAGTTCCTCTCCGTTTTCTTCAAGCATTACCCGGTCCTCCGTCAAGTTTGGCGTAAAGGCGTACGCAAAGGAAATCTCGTGTGTGACACCAAGATTGATAAGGTCGGAGGCATACCCTTTTTCCATGGTGTACCCTAAAGACAATCTTTTATTTAGATTGAAACCAACTCCGGCCGAGGCACCATAGAAACTATCGTAGCCTCCTTGTAACCATCCCAATTTCGGTAGGTCGAGAATCAAACTTCCTCCGAGGGTCAAGTCATCTTGATTTCCCAAGACCGGACTATCCTTGGCATTCATACGTACACGGGCCAAAGGCATCAAACGTGCATTTTCCATAATACCGGAACCATTTTCAAACCGATGGGTATATTGCAAATGACCGGCATAAGACTTATCCTTGAATTCGGTAAGTTGTTGACTGGTCTTTAGATTGTAATCAAATAAGTTTTCGGCATAGGCCCCGAAGTCGAAATTGCCAAAGGACAAGTTGAAACCCGGTTGAAAAGATAGAATGTTGCTGTCAACTGTTCCAAACAAAGTTTGGTCGTTCGGATCTAACGGGTTGGCATTATTTCTGTCAAAACCGGTATTGTAGTACGCAAGGTTCGCACCGAACGTAAAATTGCTTTTGTCGCTTAACTTGACCCCATACGCATAATTCGCCATCACCCCGATATTGGACACAAGGCCTACACGCTGAGAATATACACTGAGACCCAATCCGCTGCGGTCCCCTATTCTACCGCTATAGCTCAAGAAATAGGTCTGATCGTTATTATCAAATTGTACCGATTGGTTTCGGTGTAAAAAATTAATATATGATTTGTCTTCTTGAACCGTAGAGAAGGTCGGGTTAATCAAGAACCTATTGTACTTCAATAAATTTTGAGGTGCTACCTTAAGGGGCAATATAGGATCTTCGTTTTGGGCATTGACCGACGTCATTGCCAAAAAGGCGACCAAGCATAGCGATATGATTTTGGTAAGTTTCATGGTTGTTATCGGATAACGGTTATGGTTCCTTGTTTTAGGGTTTCGTTGGCGTTCTTTATGACATAGTAGAAAACCATATTCTGTGAGGGAAAGGTCATCGATGATTCCGGCCAGTTGTTCCTGTAGTCCGTAACGTTCAATAATTCGATACCCTTATCATTATATATGATTACGTTCACGTCGGTTTTGTTCGAATACGAATTGGGCAGTACCCATTGGTCGTTCGAGCCATCTCCATTAGGTGTTATTACATTGGGCACTTTGAAAGTATCAAGGTATTCAACGTTGACTTGTCTTGTGATTTCACAGTTGTCGATATTGGCGATGAGGGTATACGTGCCCTCTTCGGTAAAGGTCACAGAATCAGATATGCTGATTTCAACGTTATTGGCGTCGTACCACCTATAAGATGTACCACCACTAGCGGTAACAGTTCTTGAAGTTCCTTCAGGAAAAATAATATCGCCAATAGGGTCCATCGTAATCAAGTCAGGGTTCAACGGAGTGATATTGATTTCATTTGAAATAAGGTCGCATCCATTTTTGTCCACAACCAATCTATAGGTGCCGAGTTCGGTCACGTTCAATGTGGTATCTGTCGAATTGATATCCGTACCATCACGTTGCCAAGCAAAAGTTTCACCTGTTAGATCTGTGGTAGTACTGATGGTAACCGTATCTGTCGAGTTGCAATAGATGGTACTTGTACTGCTGATCGTTACTGTTTCGTTGGTCAAGAGTTGTACGGGCAGTGTGTTTGATGTAGTGTTATAGGTGCTCAAAACACCTTCGACGGCATAATCACCATTTTCCGTAGTCGCGGTCAAACTGATACTGGAGGAGGTGGCACCTGCTACGTTCGATCCGGTTCTTGTCCATTGATAGGTAAAACTTGAAGCAACATCGGTAGTCACATCGACGGTACTGTTGTCTGAAAGCACCGCATTGATCGTTTGTACTTCGAGTACGATATCGGTATTGGTACATGCCGTGTAGGCGGAGGCATAGTCTGCTATGAATTCAAAGGAAGCCGGAACGACCACCTCGGTCGTTTCCGAGTTTTTGATGGTGCCGGGGCAGGTACCTCCGCTTTGGGTCACTACTGCATAATAGGTTCCTGCTTGAGAGGCATCATAAGAAGTTCCTGTAGCCCCCACAATTTCTGTCCCGTTTCGATACCACTTATAGGTCGGTCCTATCGCATTGGTGGAAATACTTAATGTTTTTGTTTCTGAGGGAAGTAATACCATATTGGCATCGTTGACCCGTGTCACTGTAAAGTTATCGGCATTCGTAATGGCTATTGCGGCAGAACGTTCGGTACAAATAGAGGGGCTTGAAATCTCCACTTGGTAATCGCCTTCAAAACCAGGTACCGAAGCATCAACGGTATAGGTTGATGTTGTAGCGCCAACCATTTGGTTTCCGTCTCGATACCATTTATAGGTCCAACTCGGATCCGTTGTATTTATACTGAGCACTTCGGTGTCGCCCGAACATAGTGCGGTCTGCGTCGGTGGGTTGATAAAAATACCTTGACCCGTCGAACCAATGGTCACATCGACGAAATTGGAATCGGTGTTGCCCGAACCGGTACAGTCGTTGCCGTAAAAAATAAATGCTTGATAAATCCCGCTCTGGGAGACCGTTAAGGTGTGTGCATTTTCTCCACCTAATGGAGAGCCACTGCGATACCAAATATATTGATAAGTTTCCGGGTTGGGTATATTGTCGACTTGTAAAGTTATCGCCCCTACAGAGCAAATACTTCCAGGGGGCACACCATTACCGAGTTCGCTAATGTTGAGGTTCGTGGTAACATCCATATAGTACATGGGATAGGCTGGAGATTCATCCCCGATTTTGGCTGGATTGGTACTTCGCACTCTCATTTTATAACCGTTGCCACGAACGTCGGTCGTGATGGCAAAGTTTATATCGAAGTCGGTATTTCCATTTTGATCGTCCACTCGCGCAAGCTCGACGGCATTCGCGAAACTTCCGATATTGTCCGATAGTTCAAGAATGAATTCATTCCCACCATTTGCCGTACCAAACCAAGTCACGTTTACGAAATAGTCGTTGAACGTATCCGAGGCGCAGATAGCTGTCCAAGGGTCTGTACTACCGTTGTTCGTGTTGCCCGTGGGTTGTGGCGCATTGATAAATATTGCCTGTGCCGAGGCACCGATAGTTCCGAGCATTAAAAATGCCAAGGTTAAAAATCGTATAAAGGCGAATCGCTTTGGTTTCATAAGTAGTTGTAGTTTTGGGTGACTACACAGTTTGAATTTGGGCGAAAACCGATTTGGTCTTTCGTTGTTGGTATTTGCAACCTTCACTGTAACTATTCAAGTGAATCATTGCAGCATACAACCCAACAACAAATATGTTATTTAATTATAGGGTGATGAATTTAATGTTGTAGCCGTAATTAAATATGTTGTGAAAAGGGTTTATTGTGGAGTGAGCGGGTTTTGAAGACGACTATTACGGCATTTTCCCTACTTTTGTGCTTCCTAAAATATTGTGCGATGAGCGAGGAAACTAAATCGTTGAATTTTATCGAGCATATTGTCGAAGAAGACCTGGCCAATGGGTTTTCCAAACAAGACTTGCGTTTTCGTTTTCCACCCGAGCCTAATGGTTATTTACATATTGGCCATGCCAGTTCCATTTGCCTGAATTTTGGCTTGGGCCTGCGTTATGGCGCACCCGTAAATCTGCGATTTGACGACACCAATCCCGTGAAAGAGGAGCAAGAGTTCGTAGATGCCATAAAAAAGGACGTTGAATGGTTGGGATATAAATGGAATACCGAACGGTATGCTTCAGATTATTTTCAGCAATTGTACGATTGGGCGGTAGCATTGATTAAAGAAGGAAAGGCCTATGTAGATAGTCAGTCCTCTGAGGAAATGGCAGATCAAAAAGGCACCCCTAAGGAACCGGGAAGGAATAGTCCGTTTCGTAATCGCTCCATTGAAGAAAACCTAGTACTATTCGAAGGCATGAAACGAGGAGATTTTGAGGAGGGCCAACATGTACTCCGTGCGAAAATCGATATGGCTTCCCCAAATATGTTAATGCGAGATCCCATTATGTATCGAGTGCTGCACAAAGCACATCACCGAACAAATACCGATTGGTGTATTTATCCGATGTACGATTGGACGCATGGCGAGAGCGATTATATTGAACAAGTGTCCCACTCATTATGTACGTTAGAGTTTTTGCCGCACCGAGAGTTATACGATTGGTTTTTGAATCAAGTATATGATGCCGACAAGGTACGCCCGAAACAGCGTGAATTCGCAAGACGAAATCTGAGCCACACCGTTGTGAGCAAACGTAAGTTGATGCGTTTGGTTGAAGAAGGTGTAGTCAACAGTTGGGACGATCCCCGGATGCCGACCATTTCCGGATTGAGAAGAAGGGGTATACCCCTGAGTCCATTCGTAATTTTGCTGAAACTATCGGTATTGCGAAACGTGATAACCTAATTGATGTCTCTTTGTTGGAGTTTCATGTTCGGGAACACCTCAACAAAATAGCGCCTAGGGTGATGGGGGTTTTAAATCCGATAAAGGTGGTCATTACGAATTATCCGGAAGGAAAGGAGGAGTGGTTGGAAGCCGAGAACAATCCAGAGGATGAATCTGCGGGGTCAAGAGAAGTGCCGTTTTCAGGGGAAATCTATATTGAACAGGATGATTTCAGGGAAGAAGCGAACCGAAAATTCTTTAGACTGAAGTTGGGAGGGGAGGTGCGTTTGAAAAACGCCTATATCATCAAGGCGGAGTCTTGCACAAAAGACACCGAGGGAAATGTTATCGAAATACAATGTACCTACGACCCCAAAAGTAGAAGTGGCAGCGGTACGGAGGAAAGTTTAAGGAAAGTAAAGGGCACCCTACACTGGGTATCCATCGAACATGCCATCGAAGCCGAAATTCGACTTTATGATCGCTTGTTTACGGATGAAAGTCCTGATACGCATAAGGATAAAGATTTTATGGAATTTATAAACCCCGAATCCTTAAAGGTTATCACCGGATATCTGGAGTCAAGTCTGAAAGACGCAAAAGTTGGAGATCAAGTACAATTTCAACGATTGGGATATTTTTGTGTGGATCCCGATTCGACTTCCGAGAAATTGGTTTTCAATCGAACGGTGGGGTTGAGGGATACTTGGGCGAAAATTCAGCAGGAAGATTGATATAGAAAATACTTATCCCATTAAATATATCAATCGGTATTTTTTATGAAAAACGCTTTGTTTTAAAGCCTTCTGCGGGCTTTTTGAAAGTTTACAAATAGTTTCCCTGTTAAAACGAAAAATAGCTGTTCAAAAGGCTCGTTTGGGTTTTTCTATGATGTTCACTTCTATCGGAGCACCAATTTAGTTTCCCGTTTCGATTCCTTCACCTAGCGAGATAAGAAACTACGGTTATTATGATTACTATCTTTGCCTTTAGCTAAACATATATAATCAGATTAGGACTAACACAAAAACTACGAAGCAATGTTTCGAATTAGTGTATCAATTCGAAAGATTGCTTCGTAGTTTAAAATTTTCCCCATTGAGAAACTTATGCCTTGTACTTCTCGAAGACGTCTTAAAATTTACTCGATAATCGAGATTTGAATGCTCCGACGCTTGCGTCGAAATTAAACGTGAATTTCCTTTCAATGCCTCGTGGGCTTGCCCCCGAAGTAGTTTACTCCTTTTTCTTGACGTTAGTTTTTTTCATCGACTCCCCGATCATATTACTGGCTGTAAACGAGGCGACCATATTGTTCAACATGTCACTACCCGCTTGCGGAGAGTTCGGTAGTAAAATAAGATTGGTATTAGTTTCTTCGCCTATCGATTGTAACGTATCGTAATGCTGGGTAACTACAATGAGCGCTGAGGCCTCCTGTGAATTGATGCCTACTTTATTAAGAACTTCTACCGATTCTTCGAGTCCACGTGCAATTTCTCGACGTTGGTCTGCGATACCCTGACCCTGTAACCGTTTGCTTTCGGCTTCGGCCTTGGCTTTTTCAACGATGAGAATACGTGCGGCATCACCTTCGAATTGGGCCGCTATTTTTTCGCGTTCCGATGCATTGATACGGTTCATGGCCGCTTTTACCTGTGCATCTGGATCGATATCGGTGACAAGAGTCTTGATGATGTCGTAACCATAGTCAAGCATGGCATCCTGAAGTTCAGATTTTACAGCGATGGCGATATCATCCTTTTTGACAAAAACATCGTCCAATTTCATTTTAGGCACCTCGGCTCGTACAACATCAAACACATAAGAAGTAATCTGGTCATGCGGATATTCCAACTTATAAAAAGCCTCATATACTTTTTCTTTGATGACTACATACTGAACCGAAACTTTCAATTTAACAAAGACATCATCTAAAGTTTTTGTCTCAACGATAACATCCAACTGTTGAATTTTAAGCCCCAGCCGTGCAGCAATGCGATCAATAAGCGGAATTTTCATTTGCAGTCCCGACTGGCGAATGCTATGAAATCTACCGAATCGCTCAACAATTACCGCAGTCTGTTGCTTGACTATAAAAAAAGATGAAAAAAGAATGATTAGGCCGAAAAAAATCAGCGGAATAAAAATAAAATTTCCCATAGCGTTTAAATTTTAGTTAATGGTATCAATTTACGAAACTAGTTCTAGATGAGTAGGTATTTCGACAGATTTGTTACAATGGCAGGCTGATGCCTGCAAATTCTAATGGACAAATTCCAAATCCCGAGAATGTACCTATAAATATCCCCTTGAGGGGGTTATACGGGTATTGGTGGATTAAAACCAAGAATTTTTTATAAGGTATTCAGTGCTTTTTGAATTCTCGTAATACTTTCCTCCTTACCAATCAAAGACATAATGTCAAATAAATGCGGCCCTTTCATATCACCAACAATAACCAATCGTAAGGGCGGCATCACCCTGCCAAATGAGAGTTCTTGAGCGGCAATCCAAGTTTTTACTTGGGTTTCCACGACTTCGGATGAAAAATCGTCAATATCTTTAAGTGCTGATACCAATTGGTTCATTATCTCTGAGGTGCCTTCTTTCCACTGTTTTTTAACGGCTTTGTCATTATACGAGGAGGGGGCTATAAAAAAGTAACTCGATAGCTCCCAAAAATCGGAAACGTATGTCGCACGTTCTTTAATGAGGGAAACTACTTTCTCGACGTAATTTTCATTGCAAGCATCACGAGGAATTCCTTTATCAGCCAGCACCGAATTATATAACTTGGCCAATTCCCCATCACTTTTCGCTTGCAAATAATGATGATTGTACCACTTAGTCTTATCAGGGTCGAAACGAGCTCCTGATTTATTGACTCGTTCAAGACTAAAGGTCTGAACAAGTTCTTCTAAACTGAAAATTTCCTTTTCGGTGCCTGGGTTCCAACCCAAAAGGGCCAAAAAGTTGACGACGGCTTCAGGGAAATATCCAGCTTCTCGATACCCGATGGATTCCTTCCAGCTCAATGGAAAAATGGGAAACCCCATTTTCTCACCATCGCGTTTGCTTAATTTTCCCTTTCCTACGGGTTTCATAATCAATGGCAAATGGGCGAATAGCGGTGCTTTCCATCCAAAGGCATCGTATAGTTGCTGGTGTAATGCCAGAGAAGGTAACCATTCCTCTCCGCGGATGACATGGGTTATTTCCATCAAATGGTCGTCCACGATATTAGCCAGATGATAAGTCGGCATTCCGTCACTTTTAAAAAGCACTTTGTCATCGAGTATGTTGGTGTCGATTTCGATTTCTCCACGAATAATATCGCTGAGTTTCAACTTTTCGTCCTGAGGCGTCATAAAACGGATAACATAATCTGCTCCGGAATCTAAATGTGCCTTTACTTCTTCAGGACTTCTCGAAAGAGAATTGTCCAGCTTTAGACGATTGTGCCAGTTGTAAATAAAAGTCTTTCCTTTCGCCTCGTGATCTATACGGTGAAAGTCAAGTTTCTCGGAAGTATCAAAAGCATAATATGCGTTGCCGGTCGCAATCAGCTCATCTGCATATTTCTTGTACAAATGTTTGCGCTCGCTCTGTCGGTATGGGCCGAATCCTGAATCTTTGTTAGGTCCTTCATCATAGGGGATACCACACCAATTTAGGGCCTCAATAATGTATTGTTCAGCACCTTCAACATAGCGATTCTGGTCGGTATCCTCGATGCGTAATACAAAGTCGCCCCCATGCTTTTTTGCAAAGAGGTAGTTGAACAATGCTGTGCGAACACCGCCTATATGTAATGGCCCTGTAGGGCTTGGGGCAAAACGAACACGTACTTTCTCGGACATGATAAAATTTTAAGGGGTAAAGATACATCAAAGCAAGGCACGTGCAAATAGTAAGGTCATGGTCTTTTCGGGGTTTATAGGCTGTAATCGTAATTTCGTCTTAAAGTTTTCCGAGAAATGGCGCAAGCTTAATTTTTACCTTATCTTGGTAGGAAAAACTGCATAAATTGCAAAAATACTACAACATATTAGTAAAACTTAACCGCTTTACGAAGCGCTATTATACCAAAATGCTGGTCAAAGGCACTTTGTTGTTTTTGGTGTTTGGGCTGTTGTTTTTTTTCATCGCTTTGGGAGTAGAATATTTTCTATGGCTCAACTCAACAGGCCGCTTTTTGCTTTTGATGGCCTTTGTCGTTATCGAAGTTTATCTTCTCTTCCGATATATTTTGACCCCTGCGTTCTATTTGTTCAAAATCAAGAAAGGCATAAGCAAGAAACAGGCATCTGTAATGATTGGCATGCATTTTCCAGAAGTGGGCGATAAGCTTTTGAACTTGTTGGATCTCGCCGAAGATCAACGGCAAACAGAACTGTTGCTGGCAAGTATTGAACAACGCTCGGAGAACCTGGATCCGATACCATTTGTAAAAGCTGTCGATTTCAAAGAGAGCTGGAAATATTCTAAATATCTGGTGATACCGGCATTGATTTTAGGGTTGATATGGTTTTCCGGCAATATTCATACCTTTTTCGGTTCTTATGAGCGGGTGGTGAATTATGATATAGCTTACGAACCGCCCGCTCCTTTTAGGTTTACCTTATTGTCGCCAAAGTTGGATGTTTTGGAAAGCGAACCCTATACGGCTCAAGTCGTTACCGAGGGCGAGGTTAGGCCCGAGGATGTTTATATTGTTGTCGATGGACAGGAATTTTTATTGCAGGAACAAAGTGGAATGTATCAACACGTGTTTTCTCCGCCTTTAAAAAACGTCAACTTCCATTTTAGGGCGAACGGTATAAAATCAAAGGAGTATCGCTTGAATGTGTTAAAGGCCCCCTCAATCCAGGATTTTAAATTAGTTTTAGAATATCCGGGATATATCAATAAGCGAAGCGAAACCTTGAAAAGTACCGGAAATGCTACGTTTCCCGAGGGCACGAAGGTCACTTGGCAAATTGAGGGGCAACATACCGATGGGGTAGATTTGATTACCAAGGACACTACGGTGGCCTTTGAGAAGGATGCTGGAGAATTCGGGTTGTCGAAACGCATTTATGCCAACTTCGCGTATCAAATAGCAACATCGAACCAGAATGTAACCAATTATGAGAAACTTGAATATCAGTTTAGCGTTATCAAAGATGCATACCCTTCCATCAAGGCTAACCAAGTTTTGGATTCGTTGAATCCTAATGTTTCCTATTATGTAGGTGAGGCCTCCGATGATTACAAACTGTCCAAAATTCGACTTGTATGTTTTTCTAACTCAGTCGATGAGGATAAACAAACCATTGAATTGGCGGCACCCAATACTAATTTTGATCAATTCTATTACACATTTCCATCTGGACTCCAACTAGAGGAGGGGAAACAGTATAGTTTCTATTTCGAGGCTGTTGATAATGATGCAATGCATAAGGGGAAATCCTCCAAAAGCCAAGTGTTTACTACACAGTTGCTGAACGAAGACCAATTGCGCAATAAAGAACTCGAGTCGCAACAATCGATAATCAATAATATGGATAAGTCTCTAGAGAAGTTCAAGGAACAGAAAGAGACTCTGGAAGAAATTAATGCGGAACAGAAGGAAAAGAGTCAATTAAACTTCAATGACCAGAACCAGATTAAGGATTTTCTCAAGAAACAGCAGCAACAAGAAAACCTGATGCAGAAGTTCAGCAAGCAGCTCAAAGAGAATTTGGACAAAGAAAATACGGATGACAAGCTCAACCAATTATTGAAAGAACGTTTAGAGCGTCAGGAACTCGAAGCGAAGAAGAACGAAAAGCTATTAGAAGAATTGAATAAGATTGCTGACAAAATTGACAAGGAAGAATTGGCCAAACGCCTGGAAGAATTAGCTAAGAAACAGCAGAATAGCGAACGCAGTTTAGAGCAATTGTTAGAACTGACCAAACGGTATTATGTGACAGAAAAAGCATCGCAATTAGCCAAAGATTTGGAAAAATTGGCCAAAAACCAGGATGTTTTGTCAGAATTAAAGCTGGGTGAGGAGTTTTCCAACAAAGAACAGGAAAAACTGAACAATGAATTCGAAAATATAGCCGAAGAACTCGAAGAATTAAAAGAAGATAACAAAAATTTGAAAAAACCATTGGATTTGGAAGTTGATGAACCCAAGACCGAAAGCATCAAAAAGGATCAACAAGAGGCTTTAGAGGAAATTAACAAGCATCAGGGAGCGGAAGAATCGTCGCAATCGTCCGAAAAGCAAGAAAGTGCCAATAAGGCCAAGCAAAAGCAAAAGTCGGCAGCACAAAAAATGAAGGAAATGAGCGAACAGTTGGGCGCAACATCTTCATCGAGTGGCGGCGGTTCTACAACAGAGGAGGATGCTGAAATGTTACGCCAGGTATTGGACAATTTGATAACCTTCTCGTTTAAACAAGAAAATCTTTTCGAGAGCATAGAAACAGAAGACCGAGAGATCTCTCAATTTTCAGGAACAGTGCGCAAGCAGCAAGAACTGCGTGATTTGTTCGAGCATGTAGACGATAGTCTTTTTGCTCTATCGTTACGGCGTGCCGAACTGAGTGAATTTGTTAACGAGCAGATTACCGAGGTGTATTACAATATTGATAAATCACTTGAAAGTTTGGCCGAAAGTCAAATTTACCAGGGAGTTTCATATCAGAAGTACGTATTGAATGCATCGAATAGTTTGGCAGATTTTTTGGCCAAAATATTGGATAATATGCAGCAGAATATGCAAATGGGCCAAGGTGAGGGTGAAGGGCAAGATTTCCAATTACCGGACATCATCAAGGGCCAAGGCGAAGTGAAGGAGAAGATGGAGGGCATGGGCAAGTCAGGTGAGGGCAAGCCGCAGCAAGGCGAGGGAGAACCTAAACCTGGAGAGGGAAATCAACCAGGGGAAGGAGAAAAGCCGGGTGAGGGACAGAAAGGCGAGTCGGGTCAAGATGGACAAAAGGGAAACAATGGCAAGGATGGAAAGAACGGCAATGGCCAAACTGGGGGTCAAGATGGGCAGTCTGGAGGTCAGGGGGGTGAACAACCTAGCGAAGAAGAGTTGAAGGAAATCTATGAGATTTACAAAACACAACAAATGCTGCGCCAACAGTTGGAACAACAACTGCAGGATATGATCAATACCGGCGACCGAAAGTTAGGAGAAAAGTTGATTCGGCAAATGGAGGATTTTGAGAACGATCTGCTGGAAAACGGAGTGACCCAACGAAGTCTTAGTAAGATCAATAATATTCAATACGAACTTCTGAAGCTTGAAAATGCTGCTTTGAAACAAGGCAAGAAGAATGAGAGGGAGAGCAACACCAATGAAAATCGCTTTCAGAATCCGATTACTACGAAACCCTCATTGCTAGAGAACTATCGTAATGAAATAGAGATTTTAAATCGACAAGCCCTACCTTTGCGCCAAAATTTTCAGACCAAGGTCAAGGAGTATTTTAAGAGGGATGATTGATTTTAATTATGAGACAGATTTTAGCATTTCCAGCGAAACACATTATGCCGATTGGATTGGTAGGGTAGTTGCTTCTGAGGAAAGTATTGTAGGGCGGTTAGAATATATTTTCTGTGATGACGACTACCTGCTCAAAATCAATCAAAAGTATTTGAATCATGACGCTTATACCGATATAATTTCCTTCGATTATTCAACCGTGCAGGAGATTTCCGGCGACATATTTATTTCGGTTGACAGACTAAAGGACAATGCACGAAAGTATAGAACCAATTTTGACGAAGAGCTTCTCAGGGTGATGGCACATGGCGTACTGCATTTTCTTGGCTATAAGGATAAGTCGCACAAAGAAAAGGCTATCATGAGAAGCAAGGAAGAAGAAAAAATTAAAATGTTCCACGTGGAACAATAGAAGTTATGTTTGCAGAAGAGTATGACGTAATAGTCGTAGGAGGAGGTCACGCTGGTGCGGAAGCCGCCGCCGCCGCCGCCAATATGGGATCAAAGACTTTGTTGATTACCATGAACCTACAGACCATAGGGCAAATGTCATGTAATCCCGCAATGGGGGGAATTGCGAAGGGCCAAATCGTTCGTGAGATTGATGCGCTTGGGGGGTATAGTGGAATCGTTACCGACAAGTCCGCCATACAATTTAAGATGTTGAATAAGTCTAAAGGTCCTGCCATGTGGAGTCCACGTGCGCAGAATGATCGAATGCGGTTCGCCGAAGAATGGCGTTTGATGTTGGAGAATACCCCTAACTGTGATTTCTATCAAGAGATGGTTAAGGGCTTGTTGGTAGAGGGAGATAAAGTGGTCGGTGTGCGCACTTCTTTGGGCATAGATGTAAAAGGTCGTTCCGTTGTATTGACGAACGGTACTTTTTTAAACGGACTAATTCATATAGGTGACAAACAGTTTGGTGGCGGCAGAGCAGGCGAGAAGGCAGCCACTGGAATTACAGAGCAGCTTGCCGATATTGGTTTTGAAAGTGGAAGAATGAAGACCGGAACTCCGCCTAGGGTGGATGGCCGTTCGTTGGATTATTCCAAGATGATCGTTCAGCCAGGAGATGAACGACCTGAAAAGTTTTCCTATTTGGAGACTCAGTTTTTGACCAAACAACGAGATTGTCACATGAGCCATACCAGTAAGGTGGTGCATGATTTATTAAGAGAAGGCTTCGACCGTTCCCCAATGTTCAATGGCCGTATCAAAAGTATCGGCCCCCGATATTGTCCTTCCATCGAAGATAAAATAAATCGTTTCGCGGATAAGGATAGCCATCAACTTTTTGTAGAGCCGGAGGGCTGGGATACCGTGGAAGTCTATGTGAACGGTTTCTCTACCTCTTTGCCTGAAGATGTTCAATTCAAGGCATTGTGTTCTGTCAAAGGTTTTGAGAAAGTGAAGTTTTTTAGACCAGGCTACGCCATTGAATATGACTATTTCCCGCCGACACAGTTGAAGCATACCCTTGAAACCAAGTTGATAAACAACCTATATTTTGCGGGTCAAATAAATGGAACTACGGGTTATGAGGAAGCAGCATCCCAAGGACTCATGGCGGGAATCAATGCTCATTTAAAGTTAAACGAAAAGGATCCATTTATTCTAAAGCGAGATGAAGCGTACATTGGTGTTTTGATTGATGACTTGATAACAAAAGGCACGGAAGAACCGTATAGAATGTTTACCTCCCGTGCGGAGTACCGTACCTTGTTGCGACAGGATAATGCAGATTTAAGGCTGACGCCTAAAGGATTTGACATCGGATTGGCAAATGAGGAACGCCTAAAGCGTATGGAAACTAAGAAAAGGAATTCCGACGCTTTCGTCAATTTCTTCAGGGAAACAAGCATACTCCCAGAAGATATTAATCCAATATTGGAAAGTCTGGAATCTGCTCGGGTCAAACAATCGGATAAAATGTTCAAAGTATTTTCCAGGCCCAAAGTGACCATGGACCACATGCTTCAATTAGAGTCTGTTTCTAGCTTTGTCAAAGAACATGACCTTGATAGGGAGGTTTTGGAGCAAACAGAAGTTCAGGTAAAATATTCTGGATATATTGCAAAGGAAAAAACGAATGCCGACAAGTTACATCGTTTGGAAAATGTGAAAATCCCTGAGAATTTCGACTATTCAAAATTGAAATCCCTTTCTTTTGAAGCGCGCGAAAAGCTTAAGGCTATCCAGCCTGTTACAATTTCCCAGGCGTCCCGTATAAGCGGTGTTTCCCCTTCTGATATTAGTGTTTTGTTGGTGTTTCTCGGAAGATAAACCTACAATGTTCCACGTGGAACATTCATTTTCTCTAAATGTCACTCCGAGTGTGGCGAGGAATCTTCCATAGATTAAACTTTCATTTTGAACATGTTTTTATTGGCGTAATTTTTGATATGCACAATACCATATCAAATGGCCAACTTTATGAATAGAATAGTACTCGTAACCTTAATGCTTCTTCTTTTTCAATCTTGTATTCCCTTACGTATTGCTCCTGATATTGATGACTATAAAGTCACCAAGGGAAAGAAGTTCAAAAGAAGTCTTCCGAAGCGGCACATGTTCGTTTTCGAAGACACAAAGGATGCCGACCAGTTCTACCAATATGTCAATATCAAATTCGCCCTGAACGATGAAAATGTGTTTGACGATATTCCTTTTCGATTGAAGGGAGCACAATACTTCTTTTCTTTTTACGAGGTAGAGATACCCGATAAGACCCTGAATCTTTTTCCAGTATTATTCAGTGCAACTTTAAATGCCGCTTTGGGTAATGAAGATGAAGATATTTCAGAACCCACCGAAATACGCCGAGATAATTTTTATATCGCCATTGAAGTGTACAGCGATTTGGAAAACGATTGCCTCGGCATAGAATCACTTTCAAGGGAAGCCGTTTTAAAGTATCTTCGTACTTTAAAGAACGAATACCTGACCACCCACAATTACAATGAAGTCGTATTTAAGAACTAAAGACCATTCCGTTTCGCAGGAAGAGTTCGAACTGCTGTACGATGAAAATTCGGAGATGTTGGTCACGCGACCCATACCCGATAATCTCGAAGACTATTACAAAAGCGAAAGCTATATTTCGCATACCGATTCACGAAAGACCATGGTCGACAAAATGTACCATGCCATCAAAAGTTTTAGTTTGTGGAGAAAATTAAGTCTTATCGATAGGTATGCCCTGGGCACAAAAAAGATATTAGATGTTGGTGCTGGTACAGGGGACTTTTTGATGGCAGCAAAAAAAAGGGGTGGGAAATCTTTGGAGTTGAACCGAACCAAGACGCGAGAATGCGTGCTAGGGAAAAGCGGGTAGAGTTGCTGCCCAATATGGAATCGTTACCTGGTGGCGAGAAGTTTCAGATCATTACACTTTGGCATGTATTGGAACATCTGCCCGATCTTGAAAACCAAATCTTGAAATTGATTTGGCACTTAGAAGAAGGAGGAACTCTTTTCATTGCAGTGCCAAATTTTAATTCTTTTGACGCAAAACACTATCAAGAGTTTTGGGCGGCCTATGATGTGCCGAGACATCTTTGGCATTTTTCTAGAAAGTCAATGGACAGATTATTCTCGAAACACGGTTTTCAAGTTGTGAAATCCAAGCCGTTGGTTTTTGATTCGTTTTATGTATCCCTCTTGTCGGAAAAATATAAAACAGGAAAGCAGAATTTTTATAAGGCCTTTTCCATTGGGTTGCGTTCCAATATTAGCGCATGGACGACCAAGGAGTATTCTTCTGTACTATACATCCTTCAAAAGGATTAAAATTCATTTTAAAGCGATTTCCCGAGTTTTTGTACAAGTACCCAACCAAAACCATTTGAAGAAGAAAACAAAGTCATTTCGATAGATTTTACAAGGCCGTTTATGATAGTCAGAGGCTATAGCGACTACCAATAAATATAATTATTGTCTATTTGGCGTTTTTTGCATTGAATTTGAGATTTGGCACCTTATATGTTTTATCCTGGTAATTCATTTCGACCAGTTTGATGTCTCAACGTACAAAAAGAAAAATTGCGCGATAAGTTTAGAAAAGCTTTGTTACTTTTGCCCAACTTTTAAAGACCTAACGAACAAGAAACAAGAGGGTTTCTTTTCTATGGAAATAAAAATGGGAGTGATATGAAAAATGTATTATGGTTCGTGGTGATTTTGCTGATGGCATCCTGCGAACAACAAAAAATCGGATTCGTCGACAACGTAAAGTTGATGGACGAGTATCAAGAAAAAATCGATGTCGAGGCAAAATTCAAGACCAAGGCAGATGCGCTGACCAAGAAAAGAGATAGTATCTCACAAGCTTTTCAGATAGAAGCTCAGGCATTTCAGACCAAAGCCCAAAACATGTCTCAGACCAAAGCTCAGGAAGAATACAATCTGATGCAGCAAAAAGGTCAGTTTATAGGCCAACAGTTACAACAAGAGGATCAACAACTTCAGGCGTCTGGTCAAACTGAAATGGACAGTATCGTAAGCAAGGTTAAAAAAGAGATCAAGGCGTACGGAAAGACCAATGGCTACACCTACATCCTAGGCGGTGGAGACGGCGGCAGCGTTCTTTATGGTACGGACGCGAACGACCTCACCGATGAAATCATAAAAATCTTGAACGACAAATACAAAAAGTAAAATCGTTCCTCACAATGATACAAAGCCCCAACTCTCGTTGGGGCTTTTTTTACGACTGCAATAGAAAGACTAAAAATACGGCGGGTATAAAATAAATAACTATTGTTTTTGCCCCTTCGTAATCCTTCGCCATACGTTGACCGAATAAAAGCATTAAGAGCGAAATACAAGACGCAATCGCACCGTACAAGGCCATGTTACCTCCGCCGTCAAAAATAATTTGATACAGCCCGATTAAACAAAGTAAGCCGGCTAGTCCCTCTGCCAACAATACCGTAACGAGCATGCCCGGCACGATACCTTTCATTGGGGACTTCGAAAAATGATCCGTCAACCATGATACATTTCCCTTCCAATCCAAAATCTTGTCGATTCCGCTTTGAAGAAAGGTAATGACCAAAAAGAGAAGCAGAAGAATTTCGGCGGAATTTTCAATTAGGGTTTCCATAGTGTCTTGTTTTTCCGGTTTATGAATTCTATTAATGTCTCTTTTCTAACTTCCTTCTAAGGAAGCCTGTAAGACGGGCTTTTTATGAAGCAATCGCGTTAATTTTATGGAAAGGTCGGTCAATACCAACTTAGAGTTTCCGTTTCGCTCTATATGATAGATGGCATCCTCGATTTCATTGACAATATCCAATATATTGTTTTCGTGGACAAAAGGAGCAAACTTATCCAATTGAAATCCATCTACGTGAATCTTCATATAGGCCAAGTCCTTCGCGTTATAATTGATAAGTAATGCCTGACGCATCACCATTAGACAGTATTTTAAAAATTTCTTTTGCGTCTCGCGTCCGGTTTTCGCCACCTCCTCGCTCCATAGGATCAAATCGTGTATGGCCGCCTTATTGCCTTTCGCCTTAAAAGCGCTCCTTACCCATTGTACGAACCATTTTTCAAAGACCAAATCTTCGGAATCATTGTTCAATAGATCCAAGGCTTTATTGAAATTTCCGTTGGCTTCATGGGCAAGTTTGAGGGCTTCTTCACGCGAGCATCCTTTTTCGACCAATGCGCTGGAAATAGACTCTTCGGCCAATGCAGGAAAATGCAATACTTGGCATCGTGATCGAATGGTTTGGATGATTTGTTCCTCGTCCTCGGCAAGTAATAAGAAAATGGTCTTTTCAGGGGGCTCCTCAATAAGTTTTAATAGTTTGTTGGCAGCTGAGGTGTTCATTTTTTCAGCCATCCAGATTAGCATCACCTTATAACCCCCTTCATATGATTTCAAGGATAGTTTTTTGACGATGTCCTGTGCTTCGTCAACACCTATTTGACCTTGTTTTTTTTCGATTCCGATGAGGCGGTACCAATCGAACAGATTTCCATAGGGCTGCTCTTTGACAAACTGTCGCCATTCACTCATGTAATGGTTACTGACCGCATGACTTTTCACTTTGTCGGAATTAGCCACCGGAAAAGCAAAATGCAGGTCGGGGTGCGACAGGGTATTGAATTTAATATTACAGACCGCATTGCCGTCTACATTCTCAGCATTTCGGTTAGAACAAACAAGATATTGGGCATAGGCCAAGGCCATGGGCAATGTTCCCGAACCTTCGGGGCCGACGAACAATTGTGCGTGTGGAATACGTCCGGCATTGGCACTGGAAGCCAAGTGATTTTTGATGTAGGAAAGCCCTAAAATGTCTTTGAACAACATGATTCAAATATAGACTATTCAAACTTATTTTCAGCACGAATGGGAAATGGGAAAAATAGGCAAATCCTACTTTTTAAAAACAGACCCATTAGTCGGAAAACGATGTTTTTCCTCTTGAACGACTTATATATAGGCACTTTCGTCAATTTAGTCAGGAACGAAAATCTTTCGAATGTATAATTTGTCATATCTGCAATAAGATAGAACCGACCAAGAGGTCGGTTTTTTTGCGCCACATGGAAACAAGTAATATGGAAACCTCTTTATATGAAGCGCATAAATCTTTACATTTGGAATTCCAAAAAAATAGACCTGAATGAGAACGATAGAGCATTTCAATTTTGATAATAAAAAAGCATTGATCCGGGTTGATTTCAATGTGCCACAAGACGAAAATTTCGACGTAACCGATACCAGTCGGATCGAAGCCGCAAAACCTACGATCATCAAAGTTTTGGAAGATGGGGGAAGCGCCGTTTTGATGAGCCACTTGGGAAGGCCGAAAGGGCAGCGTAACGACGAAATGTCGTTACGACATATTTGCAAAACGGTTTCCGATGTTTTAGGAGTTCAGGTGAAGTTCGTTCCCGATTGCGTGGGCGAGGCTGCTGAAAAAGCTGTTGCCGAAATGGAAATGGGCGAAGTGATCCTGTTGGAAAACCTACGCTTTCATGCAGAGGAAGAAAAAGGAGACGAAAACTTTGCCGAACAACTTTCAAAATTAGGAGACATTTACATCAATGATGCTTTCGGAACGGCCCACAGGGCACATGCATCTACTACCATCGTGGCGAAGTTCTTCCCTGAAAGAAAATGCTTCGGCTATTTATTGGCCCAAGAAATCGAGGCGATTGAAAAAGTTATGCGAACTGGTGAAAAACCGGTGCTGGCCATTTTGGGCGGGGCCAAGGTCTCTTCGAAGATAACGATCATTGAAAATATTCTGGACAAAGTCGACCATCTCATCATTGGAGGGGGCATGACATTTACCTTTGTCAAGGCCCAAGGAGGCAAGGTGGGTGATTCTATTTGTGAGGATGACAAAATGGAACTTGCCCTTGATATTCTAAAACAGGCCAAAGAAAAAGGGGTCGAGGTACACATTCCTGTGGATGTCTTGGCAGCGAATGCCTTCGCCAACGATGCCGACACAAAGGTTGTCGATGTCAGCCAAATTCCTGACGGATGGCAAGGACTTGATGCCGGACCCAAAACCTTGGAAAACTTTAAAGAGGTTATTTTAAAATCGAGAACCATATTGTGGAACGGCCCCGTGGGCGTCTTTGAAATAGAATCTTTTGCGAAGGGAACCATTGCTGTAGGAAACTATATTGACGAGGCTACAAAAAACGGAGCATTTTCACTTGTTGGAGGAGGTGATTCCGTTTCCGCAGTGAAGCAATTCGGCTTTGAACACAAAGTGAGTTACGTTTCTACTGGAGGCGGCGCCATGTTAGAAAGTTTGGAGGGAAAAACACTTCCGGGAATCGCTGCAATAATGCAGGATTAAAGACGTTATCGATAAACGGGCACTCATCTTTTTTTATAGCTTTTCAACACGATTATTTTACGGTTTCCAAAAAAAAGACGATTTTAGTTGTCCGCGTTTAAAAATTGATAAGTCCCATGAAATCCATAACAAATAGGTTCTTTCCATTCTTCATTTTTATTTTCGTCGTCGTGCCAATATTCGGACAGCAGAACGATTCTATTCCCGTATCCATTATCAAGAAAAAGACCTCGCGATTACCACTTCACAAATCGATACGACCGAAATGGACATGAAGGGTGTGGAGCAGATGGAACTCATGGATGCCGAATCAGACTTGGAAGACAACCCTTTAGTATTTTCCGCAAAAGACAGTAAAGCCGAATATAATCTGAAGGATCATCCCTTGGCCGCAAAATATGATAGCCTTTGGATGAAAGAATTATATGAGGCCGCGGCATTGTACGATGAAATGTACGACGAGGTCACGACCCTTGATCCTGAAAAAGAACTGAAAGACGATGAAGACTATGTGTACGACCTACCTGTCGACACTTTGAAGGCAAGGCTTGCGAAATTGAACCAGAAAACACCATTCAATATTGCTTATAATCCTTCTTTGGAAAATGTAATCAAATCATTTTTGACACGTAAGAGGGGTTTAATGGAGCGTATGTTGACCATAAGCCAGTTTTATTTTCCGCTATTTGAGCAGACCCTTGATAATCATGACATTCCTTTGGAAATGAAATACCTGTCCATTGTGGAGTCTGCTTTGAATCCTAAAGCTCGCTCTCGGGTCGGTGCCACCGGCCTTTGGCAATTTATGTACGGTACGGGCCGTGAATTGAAATTGGAAATCAACAGTTATGTAGATGAACGCAGTGACCCGATAAAGTCGACCGAGGCCGCCAGTAAATACCTCAATCGATTATATGGAATTTACGAGGATTGGGATTTGGCCCTAGCTGCCTACAATTCAGGCCCGGGCAATGTTAACAAGGCGATACGAAGGTCGGGAGGATACAAGAACTACTGGAATATTCGTCGAAATCTACCTAGGGAGACAGCTGGATACGTGCCTGCTTTTTTCGCCACCATGTATTTGTTCGAATATGCCGAAGAACACGATTTGAAAGGTAAAAAAGTGGACCGCCCTTTCTTTGAGACCGATACGATCCATGTAAAAAGCTTGATTACTTTCGACCAAATTTCAAAACTTGCCGGAATCAGCGTGGAAGAATTAAAGGTGTTGAACCCATCCTATAAATTGAACGTAATACCTTTTGTGGAAGGCAAACCACATACTTTGAGACTTCCAAAGGATGTCATGGGGAAATTTGTTGCCAACGAAGTTCAAATTTATGCATTCGTCAAAAAAGAGTTGGAAAGTAAAGAAAGTCCGTTGCCGCAATTGGTAAAACAGGCTGAGGCGGAGCGAATTCGTTATCGGGTACGAAGCGGTGATTTCCTGGGTAAAATAGCTGCGCGATACGGAGTTCGGGTAAGCCAAATCAAACAATGGAATGGTCTACGCAGTAACAATCTTCGTATTGGGCAACGGTTGACCATATATCCTAGAAACCGTGGCGGTGGCACTAGCGTGGCAAAAACAAAAGTGTCTTCAACCCCAGTTAAACAGACCTTTTCGAAGGATGCCAAGATACATACGGTACAGAGTGGAGACTCACTTTGGACGATTTCTAGAAAATATCCAGGAATTACTGTCGATAATTTACGAGAATGGAACGGTATTAGTGGTAGTAAGCTACAGCCGGGTACAAAATTAAAGTTGTGCGACTGTTCATCGTAAAAGACTAAAACCATATGAAATCGAGACACTTAAGAACACTTTCATTTTTGCTTTTCTTAGCAATACTCTTTACAACTTGTAAGGACGGAAAAAAAGTAAATTATAAACCTACCTCCATCGGTGCGGTAAATTCACTGGCCGTTGTTATGGACAACGAGCTCTGGAAGGGCAAAGTTGGCGATAAGGTCAGGGAACATTTTGCGGCTACAGTAGTAGGTCTAACATGGGAAGAACCCTTATTTTCCATAAATCATATGCCTACCCAGGTTTTTCAGGATCGATCCAGAAACACAAGAAATATTTTGTACGTTCAGAAAGATTCTGTGGATGTCGCGCACATTAAGACAGACATGTACGCCCTACCTCAAAAAGTCGGGGTAATAAAAGGTAGGACCGAAGAGGAAATCATCGAAAATGTAGAGTCCAAGGCGGATGAATTTATTAATGCCTTTAAAAATTTGGAACTAACAGTTACCCAAAAAAACTTTTTGAAGTCATTGAACAAAGAAACGGTATTGCAAGAAAAGTTCGGCATTTCATTGAACCTGCCTTCGATTTATAGAATCGATGTTCAAAAAGATAATTTCGTTTGGATCGAGCGTCAGATTCAAAAAGGCACTGCCAGTATCATTGCGTACGAAATGGCAGGAGACTATTTCAAGAACGATTCTACCCTAGTAAAAGATATCGTCAGAATGCGCGATTCGATCGGGGCAACCTATGTCCCCGGACCGGATGTACCGAACAAGACTACCCACATGCGCACCGAACCTGCTTTTTCGCCTTCAGTCTTTCCTACGGAAATCGACGGAAAGGAAGCAATCGAGGTAAAAGGCATTTGGGACATCAAGAACTACCCCATGGCAGGCCCTTTCTTGACCTACATTATCAAGGATAAGGAAAATGACAGAATATTGGTTCTCGAAGGCTTTGTATTTGCCCCAGCAACGAATAAACGCGACGATATTTTTCAACTTGAGGCGATTATGAAGACAGTTAGGTTCAGCGCTACAAAAAGGCAACAATTTAATTAGTAATCTATTCAATGTAAAAAAGCATCCCATTTTTATGGGATGCTTTTCATATTCAGAGCTTATTTCTTATCAATCGAATGCGAAACCTGTCGATATTCGAAATACGAGTGCGTATAACGCAATCGCCAATAGGAAAAAACAAAACCAAGAGAACGCCTTAAAATATTTTTTAAGAAAGAGATTCCCTAAGTTTTTAAATGCTTCAAAATAGATTTCTTTTACGAGTAGTATTTTCTTCATACGTTCAACATTTTAATAGTTAAGGTACAAAGTTGACAGAATAAAACTAGATGGTATAATTAATCGGGCGAACTGTGTATAATATAGATTAGTGAATGCACGTCTTTTTATTACTCTTTCAATAGCACACTAATCCGTTAAAAAACAACATAAAAGTAATACTTGGATAATGGCAAAGAGAATCTGGCTCTTTTGCAAATAAAAACGCCTTAAGAGTACTCTTAAGGCGTTTCGTTGGTAAGGCCGGTTGTTTCTTTTTAATCAAAGGCAAAGCCCGTGGCAAGTCTAAAAATGAAGGCATACAGCACGATTAAAAAAGCTGTGAAGCAGAACCAAGAAAATGCCTTGAAATAAGACTTTATAAGATAGTGACCAAGGTTTCTGAAAGCCTCTAGGTAGATTTCTTTGATAAGTAGGGTTGTTTTCATGATTTGGGATTTTTAATTAAACACGTCTACTATATTAAACGTGTAATCGGATAAACAGGTATTTCTCCGACCGTCTTTGTTGTGTAAGGGCCTTACGGTGTTGTGGAATGTTATTTTTTGTTGTCAAAACAAATAGTTTCTTACAATTGTAGGATAAATTTACACTCGAGGTAAGCCCACCCAAACAAAAAACCGCTGTCCTTAAAAAGACAGCGGTTTCGCAAGTTGGTTTGTTTACTTCTGGTCTACATCTTCACAATGATGAATTCAGAGCGTCGGTTGAGATAATGTTTTTGTTCCGTACAGGCCACTGTGCCATCACATTCATTCAACAATCGTTCTTCCCCGTACCCAGTGGCGCTTTCGATACGTTCCGGGGCAATACCCTGTTTAATAATATAGTCACGAGTAGACTTGGCCCTGCTATCAGACAGGTAGCGGTTATAGGCTTTTTTACCTCGTGAATCGGTATGTGATTCGATTTTAATGACCATATCAGGATATTCGTTCATCACTTTTACCAGCTTATCGAGTTCTTCGGCCGCATCCGTTCTTATATTATACTTGTCAAAATCGAAATGAATCATTTCCGTTTTCAGCTTCTTGATTCCATCCTCTATGGCGATCATTTCTTCAAGACGTTTCATAGAAATATCGATAGTGGTTGTATCGTTTTGGGTGGTGATCACCTCTTGTAGGTTGTCAAAGAATTTGTCTTTAACGGTTTTAATAGTATATTTTGTATCATCGTCTAGATCCTCGAAGATGAAATTTCCATCATCATCGGTTACAACCTCTTTCAATTTGATGTTGTTTTTATCCAACAATTGAACAAGAGCTTGGGGCATTATATCGCCTGTAATCAATTCGGTCACGACCCCAGCTATGGCATTCATGTTTGTTGGAACTTCCTCTACAACCAATCTTTTGAACGAATAAATATCATCATCCCCTTTACCGCCTGCCCTATTGGAGGCAAAAATCCCTTTTGGGTCTCTTCGTCTACGATATATGAAAAATCGTCCAAATTACTATTGACGGGTCGGCCTACGTTGACTACCTCTTGGAAACCCTCTTCATCATCATAAGCTACTTCAAAAACATCCAATCCGCCAAGACCTGTGTGTCCGTTTGAAGAGAAATATAACTTCTTATCATTTATAAAGGGAAACATTTCCTTTTTTTCGGTATTGATTTCGGGGCCTAAATTTCTGGCTTCTGAGAAAGAGCCACCTTCAAGCACATCGACGACAAAAATATCGGTCTCGCCAATGCTTCCCGGCATATCGGAAACAAAATAAAGTTGTTTGCCGTCAGGGCTCAGGGCAGGATGTCCTGTTGAATAATCATCGCTATTGAAGGGTACTTCCTCCGCCTCTGACCATTCTCCATCAACTTTCGTAGATCGATATATTTTGAGGTGGTTCACACCATTTTTGTCCCTTTTCAATTTCTTGCCATAATTGTTTCTCGTGAAATACATGGTGCTATTATCGGGAGAAAACGTTACCGAAGCCTCATGGTACTTGGTGTTTATTTTTTTAGAGAACTTCAATGCATCTTTCAGGTCTTGCGATTCTTCGTTGATTTTGGCAACATAAAGATCCAAGTAGGGTTGATCGTTCCATTTATACCGCCTGGTATTAAAAAAGGAAGAATCTCTTGCCGAAGCGAATACTACTTGATTTGAATCTAAGAACATCGGCGAGAAATCAGAATATTCGGTGTTGACAGCCATGTTCTTGATATCGAAGTTCTTCTCGGTACTCAAAATATTATCCAGTACCATTTCGGTAGCGGTTGCGTCATTATCGTCGATATTGCTGACATCTCCGTTTTTTGTTTTACGATTGTACAAGCGCATCAATCGCTTGGCCCGGGCATATTTGCCAGTTCCTTTTAAGGTGTGGGCATATTTGAAGACATTGTCGGCCGACATGTCCTTTCCGTATTTATCGTATAAAATATCATACCATTGGTACGCCTTTTCCATATTGGTATTGAAATAATGGGCATCACCAACCTTTTGGATTATCTCATAGGAATAATTTTTTTCGTTTTTTTGCAGTGCCTGCTCATAGAGTTCGGCGGCTTCTGCATACCACATTTTGTCAAAGTAATGGTCGGCTTTTTGAACCAACTTACTTTTGCTGGCAGTATCGCTAATGGTAACGATCGATGTAGTCTCTTTGTCAAGGTCGTCCATGACGTCATAGGTGGTTTTATCCTTAACCTTGTTTTCAGAAACTATATCTTCTGAAAGATTTGGGGAATCGGAAGCCCTAGTCGGGTCTTCGAATTCTTGATCCATATTGCCCACTTTCAAAATCCAGACATCTTCCTCATAATTTCCATCAAGATCTGATATACAGGCGTCGATTGCCGCTCTCCATCCTTTACTATGTTTTAGATAGAGGTAGTTTAAGCCGTTATCCGGCTTGTTGATTACTCCGGAATCAAAGCCTTTCTTCTTAAATTTTTTGACAGTTTTGTCCAGACGTTTTCCACCTTTGCTATAGACTCCGGCGATAACATAGTATCCGCTATCGGCTCCTTCGAATGTCTCAAACGAACGATTGGGGATGTTGTTGGCCTTGGCCTCTTCTTCGAAGGTCTTATCTTTTTCAACGAATTCTTGTGTACTGTAGTTCGTTACGATTGTATTTGAAGAATCGGTTATATCATCGTTCACGAAACTATTGCCATCGTCTTGTGCCTGCATTGCAAAAAGACCCATCGAGAGCAATAGTGCGTAAGTTGTGATGCGTTTTTTCATTTGGATTATAGAATAGAAATCTTGGGTTTTGTTCATAAAAAACAAGATTTACATGATGGATAACTATAGGTTATTTACACCTTACAAACGTCGAAAATACTTCAACCGGTGCGATCCAAATATTATTTGTTGTGAAAAAGGCTATTTATGTCGTGTAGGTCTATTTTAAAGGGGTAAGATTCAATAGACGGTGGGAGATATTTGACAGTTCAGAAGAAATTTTTGATCTGAAAGGCAGATAATAAACAGAAAGACCAAACGGTACTAAAACTTGAAGATTTAAAAAAAGTCCGTATTTACGGACTTTGAGTAATTTATAAATTGGACTTTTTTAATCTTTCTTCTCTTCGATTTTCTCATCCTCTTTAGAGGCATCCTTAAATTCTTTGATACCGCTGCCAAGACCGCGCATAAGTTCAGGAATTTTTTTACCTCCGAACAAGAGAAGTACGACCATTACGACAATGGCAATCTGCCAAGGCCCTATTGCTAAAAATGTATGTAAAATTGCCATAGTTTATATTTTAATGGATAACAAATGTACTAAAAAAGTAATTACCATCCTGTTAATAGTAACGTAAGGTCTTTATTTTAATTGCTTGGGGCAAAGATTGTTTACATAGTGTTTTGCCCTTTACCACAATTAGTTAAGGCCATTATAAATTTTACAAGAAGGGTATCATAATTCAATAGCATGTTTATCTTTGTTTATTATGGCCAAAAAGGTAAAGAAAAGGAAGGAAATCAAAAGGAAACTTTTGCACAAGTATCGCTTGGTCATTCTCAATGAAAGTACTTTTGAAGAGAAGATTTCCTTTAAGTTGAGCCGTCTGAATGTTTTTGTGACAGGTTCATTATGCATTATCGGCCTTATCGGCCTTACCATTCTTTTGATAGCTTTTACCCCACTTCGCGAGTACATACCGGGATATTCATCAACAAAATTAAAAAGACAGGCTACGGAACTTACTTATAAAACGGATTCTTTGGTAAGGACTTTGGATTATACCAATCGTTACTTAGATAATATTCGTATGGTACTTCGGGGCGATATCGAGAACAATACCGTAAATCGTGATTCGCTTTTCGAACAGTACAAATTAGATCCTTCGACAGTAGACCTAACTCCTATCAAAGAGGATTCTTTGCTCAGGGCCGAGGTAGCTCTTGAAGACAAGTATAATCTCTTCGAACGTAATTTGGAGAAGGCCGAGGTTGTGTTCTTTCCCCCAGTCAGTGGTATCATCACACAGAATTATGATGCGGATAAACGCCATTATGCCGTTGACGTGGTCGCACCTAAGGATACTCCCGTAAAGGCCGCGGCAAACGGCATGGTAATTTTTTCCGAATGGACTTCGGAAACGGGATATGTCATCATCTTAAAACACAAAGATGGCCTGCTCAGCGCGTATAAACACAACGGCTCTTTGAACAAAGAACAAGGCGATATCGTTAGGGCCGGCGAGGTCATCGCTTCTGTCGGAAACACGGGAGAGCTGACGACAGGCCCGCATCTACATTTTGAACTTTGGGATAATGGCACCCCTGTGAATCCACTTGATTTCATCGATTTTAAATAGACCGTATGTCCCTAAAATCTTTTGCGGCCAGAATTTTTGCACGGCAAATTTCAAAAAAGACCGCAAAATGGGTCAAAGACCCCATAAGAACGCAAGAGCGGGTCTTTCAAAACTTGGTACACTCGGCCATCCATACGCAATTTGGGAAAGATCATAATTTCGAAGGGATAAGAACATATTCCGATTTTATAAAAAACGTTCCCGTGCGAGATTATGAAGAGCTCAAAATCTATGTGGAGAAGGTCGTCGAAGGAAATGAGAATGTGCTCTGGCCTGGGAAACCTCTTTATTTTGCAAAAACTTCGGGAACTACCTCTGGGGCCAAATACATTCCTATAACCGAAGAATCCATAAAACATCAGGTCGAGGCTTCTCGAAATGCGATTTTGAACTACATCCATGAGACGGGCAATGCCGATTTTGTGGACGGGAAGATGATTTTTTTGCAGGGAAGTCCTGAAATGCAGGAAAAAAACGGAATCAAATTAGGAAGGCTCTCGGGTATCTCTGCGCATTATGTTCCTAACTATTTACAAAAAAATAGACTCCCGAGTTGGGAGACCAACTGTATTGAAGATTGGGAAACCAAAGTGGATTCGATCGTCGATGAAACAATGAACGAGAACATGACGGTTATTGCCGGTATACCTTCATGGGTGCAGATGTATTTTGAAAAATTAACCGCTAGGACCGACAAAAAGGTTGGCGAATTGTTCCCAAAATTCCAATTGTTCATCTACGGCGGGGTCAATTATGAACCTTATCGCGAGAAATTCGAGCGACTGATCGGCCGAAAAGTGGCTAGTATCGAACTGTTTCCGGCTAGCGAAGGCTTTTTTGCCTATCAAGACTCCCAAAAAGAAAAGGGAATGCTCTTGCTTTTGGATTCAGGAGTATTCTACGAATTCATAAAAGCCGATGAATTCTTTGAGGAAGCACCGAATCGCCTGACGATTAAAGATGTAGAAATTGGCGTGAACTACGTGATGATTATCTCCACCAACGCTGGACTATGGGCCTATAATTTAGGAGATACCGTTCAGTTTATTTCTGTAAATCCCTTTAAAATAATTGTTTCCGGTAGGATCAAACATTTTATTTCCGCCTTTGGCGAACATGTAATCGCCAAAGAGGTCGAGTCGGCCATGCAAGAAGCCATTATTCAAACAGATGCGCAGGTCAACGAATTTACCGTTGCGCCACAAATAACTCCCGAAAACAATGAATTGCCCTATCATGAATGGCTTATAGAGTTTGAAAAGCAACCGACCGATATGTCAAAGTTCATCCAAACGTTGGATGAAACATTACAACAGCAGAATAGTTACTATTTCGACCTTATCGATGGCAAAATACTTCAAACGCTAAAAGTGACTCCCATCAAGGTGGGCGGCTTCCAAGAGTATATGAAATCGATAGGAAAATTGGGAGGTCAAAATAAGGTACAGCGTTTGGCCAACGACCGAAAGGTCGCCGATGTTCTCGCTAACTTCAAGAATAAATAATTTTAGTCGTAATTTTGTAGGAAACCACTAATGGGTAAAACAACCACTACAACAAGGGCGCAAGAATCTACCAATGCTATCGAACGGCTGTACATCACCATGCGCCATTTGTTCAATCGCGGATTCTATAAGCCTACCGGGGTCTCCGGAGAATCCATAAAAAATGCCCTCCTGCAACTACGCCCTGAAATCTATGGCTCGATTGCTGAAGAAAAATCGGAATTGAACGGATTGATATATGTTTTGGAACGCCTGCCCGAAGGTATCGAACAATGCCGATATATTAATCTAACCTCCGATGAAGGGTATAGCAAATCACATTTTCAGCCCATTATTCCTCCAAAACGAAGAAGAAACTGCTATCGCATTGACGACGAGCAGATGAATATTGAAATTACAAGAGGACGATCGGACATTTACGATATCTTGACGCATTTGACATTTCTCTTTGTCGAATCTCAAAAAATATGTAAAAAAGTACTGATAGAAGATACCGACAAGACCATTCGCGATTGGACGAAGTTGGAGGCCGCCGTAAAGAAAACAAAGCTCACCCAGGCGGAGAAAGAGGTTGCCTTGATCCATACCGCAAATATTTTAGGCAGGTCGTTCGAAGAGATTATCGAGGTGTATGGAAAATTCGCAACAAAAAAGAATCCTGATCGGTTTCTTCAAGTGATTTATTGGCTTGGCAAATTGGCCATAGAAGAAGAGGTTACCGGCGAAAAACGCGTAATAACTTTCAGTGCCGTACTTCGCGAACGTTTGGGCCATCATATTCATGGCGAAAGGTGGGCGAACACCATTAAAGAAATGCTAGTGAAACGAGGCCTATTAAAGCGACCTATTCATATCATAAGTGCCAATATGCACAGTGTAATGAATTCCCTTTTTGCGAAAAATGCGCTGAGTAAGGAATTTCCTGAAAATGGAAATCTTGAAATATATGAAGCGTTAAGCTCCAACAGCAATATGAGCCTGCGGCAGAAGGTAATCACGGTCGCCAAAAAGAACGGTATGATTGCCATCGATGATAAATCGGGTACGAATATCGATGTGCAGTTGTTCGATTTAGCCAAAATGGGTGATGATGCTTGTTGTTATGAACTTCCACCCGACCTTCGTGATGATGAAAAACCTGTTATCTTTGTGATGGACTATGCATTTGGCGAACAGGCGTACGAGACGATCGACGAATTTTTAAAACCTTATAAAGTCAAGAAAAACAAGGATGTTTTTCTCAATATAGCATCCATATCCATTATGGGAAAGGCAGGAATTTTGGAAGGCGGTAAAGGCGATTTGATGATTCCATCCGCCCATATTTTCGAGGGCACGGCCGATAATTATCCTTTTACCAACGAACTCTGTGCTGCCGATTTCGAAGGGCATGGTTTACAAGTCTTCGAAGGAACCATGGTATCGGTTTTGGGCACCTCTTTACAGAACAAGGATATTCTGAAATTTTTCCATCAATCGACCTGGAATGTCATCGGGCTCGAAATGGAAGGCGTTCATTACCAAAAGGCCATTCAATCGGCTTCCAAAATACGCAAGAGCATCAGTGAAGATGTAAAAGTACGGTATGCCTATTATGCTTCTGATAATCCGCTGGAAACAGGGAGTACTTTGGCATCTGGCGGCTTAGGCACCACCGGAGTAAAGCCAACATATCTGATTACCGATAAAATATTGGATCAAATTTTCAAATCATAACTATGGACAACCAACCGCAGAAACCATCCCAAACATCGGAAGAAATCGATTTGGGACAATTGTTCCAAATGTTCAGAAGAGGGCTGAACCGCATTTTCAGGGGTATTTTGCGTATTTTTCTATACCTCAAGAAAAATGCCCTCATCTTGGGATCTTTGATACTTTTGGGTCTGGCTATAGGGTATCTTCTGAACGTATTCGTCGACAAAAAGCTTAAAAGCGAGGTTATTGTAATGCCCAATTTCGAAAGCAAGGATTATTTGTACGATGTTGTCGAAGAAATACAGTCGAATATTCAAAATAAAGACACCCTATTTTTCAACACAATGGATATTGACATTAACGGACTTCGAGCCTTCGAAATAACTATCGAACCCATCGATGATGAAGAGGAGGATCAAGAAAAAATAAAGATGGCCAATGACTATTTGGAAATCTTAAAAGATTTCGAGGATAATGATTTTGTGCTCGACGTAGTCAAAACCGAACTTTTGAAGAAGACGATACTTACCCATCGCATTACATTTTCACATAAAAACCCCGTCATGGGTGAGGAATACGTTTCGAAAATTTTGGAATATATCAATGACAACCCTTATTTTAAGGAATTCAAGAAAGTCGCAATTCAAAACGCCAAGCTCCGAATCGATAAAAACACCGAACTTATTCGACAGGTAGACGACATCGTCATGAACTTCAATAAAAAACTGGCGACCAGTGGCGATTCGGGAAGTCGTGATGGCATTATCTTGCTGGAAACCGAAAGAGGGCTGAACCTACCTGCTTTATTGCAATTAAAGAACGAACTGACCAAAGAGATAGAACAAAAACAATTAGAGCTGGTAGAGCACAAAGATGCCATCAACATCGTCAACCAAGGAAAGACGCAGATTGTTAAAAAACAATTTTTGAACAAAAGTCTTTTGTGGCTTCCCGCCATATTCGTAGGCTTGTTTTTCGCATGGTCACTAGTACTTTTCTTAAACCGAAAGGCGAAAGAAATTATCTAAAATACCGATTGGAACATAAATAGAAATGTATACCACATGAACATTTTAATTACGGGGGGTGCTGGTTTTATTGGTTCTCATGTTGTTCGTAGATTTGTAACAAACTATCCAGGGTACTATATTTACAATTTGGACGCCTTGACCTATGCGGGCAATCTAGAGAATCTAAGGGATGTCGAAGATGCACCGAACTATACGTTTATAAAGGGTGATATCGTTGATGCTAATTTTGTCAATTCGCTTTTCGATAAACATAAATTCGAAGGGGTCATCCATTTGGCGGCAGAATCGCACGTAGACCGTTCGATTACGGATCCCTTGGCATTTGTTCGTACGAACATCATCGGCACGGTAAATTTACTGAACGCCGCGCGCGATCTTTGGAAAGACAATGCGGATTCCAAACGTTTTTATCATATTAGTACCGATGAGGTCTATGGCTCATTGGGTGCCGAAGGTCTTTTTACCGAAACGACTTCGTACGACCCTAATTCTCCGTACTCAGCTTCCAAAGCAAGTTCAGATCATTTTGTAAGGGCATACGGAGAAACTTATGGTCTTCCGTACGTGCTAACGAATTGTTCTAACAATTATGGTCCGAACCACTTTCCTGAAAAATTGATTCCCTTATTTATAAACAACATTATTGAAAACAAGCCCTTGCCGGTGTATGGCGATGGAAAATATACTCGCGATTGGCTCTTTGTGGAAGACCATGCCTTAGCGATAGATTTGGTCTTCCATAAGGGGAAAAACCACGAGACCTATAACATCGGTGGTTTTAATGAGTGGCAGAATATCGATCTGGTAAAATTGTTATGTGATTTGATGGATAAAAAATTAGGAAGGGATAAAGGAACCTCCGAGAAACTTATAATCTATGTGAAAGATCGCCCAGGGCATGATTTACGATACGCTATCGACGCAAGTAAAATAAATAAGGAGCTTGGCTGGAAACCATCGGTAACTTTTGAGCAAGGCTTGGAACTAACTATCGATTGGTATCTATCAAATGAAGAATGGCTCAAGAATGTCACATCGGGAGATTATCAGGCGTATTACGAAAAAATGTATAATTGACCACGTCAGGGCGAGCCACCAAGCAATCTGTTGAATATACCTAAAAGTTGAACAGATGGGATTACAAACACTCGCAATGACACATAAAAACAAGTCATGAAAGGAATTATACTTGCAGGAGGCTCTGGAACGCGCTTACACCCTTTGACCCTTTCGGTCAGTAAACAACTGATGCCGATTTACGACAAACCTATGATTTACTATCCCCTGTCAACCCTAATGTATGCAGGCATACGTGAAATATTGATCATATCCACTCCGAAAGACCTTCCCTTGTTCAAAGATTTATTAGGTGATGGCGCTAAATTTGGTTGTTCATTTTCGTACGCCGTACAAGAAGCACCCAATGGACTCGCTGAGGCTTTTATCATCGGTGCGGATTTTATTGGAGAGGATAAAGTGGCCCTGATTTTAGGGGATAATATTTTTTATGGTTCTGGGTTGGCGAAATTGCTTCAATCCAATAATGACCCAGATGGCGGGGTGATTTATGCGTATCGTGTCCATGACCCTGAACGTTATGGTGTGGTCGAATTTAATGAAGATGGAAAAGCTATTAGCATCGAAGAGAAACCGGTAGAACCAAAATCGAATTATGCGGTGCCGGGTATCTATTTTTATGATAACGATGTGGTCGGGATTGCCCAAAATATTAAGCCCAGTCATAGGGGAGAATTAGAAATCACCGATGTCAATAAGGTTTATCTTGAAAAAGGAAAACTCAGCGTCAGTATTCTAGATCGTGGAACCGCTTGGTTAGATACCGGTACATTTCAGTCCCTCATGCAAGCCTCGCAATTTGTTGAGGTTATTGAAGAGCGTCAAGGACTTAAAATCGGGGCCATCGAAGCTGCCGCTTATGAAATGGGTTATATTGATAAAGATGAATTCAAGAAGTTGGCCGAACCCTTGATGAAAAGCGGGTATGGTAAAAACCTACTTGGAATTTTAAACAAACATCAATGACCGAAACGGAAACGCAACTTAAGGGTTGCTTTGTTTTAGAGCCAACTATCTTTTCCGATGAGCGGGGCTATTTCATGGAGTCGTTCAATGCAGCAAGATTTAATAAATTAGTCGGTCAGGATGTTCATTTTGTACAAGACAACCAGTCTCTATCTTCAAAAGGGGTATTGCGTGGGCTCCATTACCAAGTGGGTGAACATGCACAGGCCAAGTTGGTCCGGGTCCTGCGCGGTAAGGTGCTCGATGTCGCCGTAGACCTTCGTAAAGACTCGCCCACCCATGGCCAATATGAGGCCATAGAATTAAGTGCTGATAACAAAAAACAACTTTTTATACCAAAAGGTTTTGCCCATGGATTTGTAGTGCTCAGCGAAACGGCCGAGTTCTTCTACAAATGCGATAATTATTATAACAAGGAGGCAGAAGGCGGAATTATCTATAACGACCCCATCTTGAATATCGACTGGAAACTAGCAGAAGAACAGTTAATCGTTTCCGAAAAAGACCGCATTTTGCCCACTTTCGAAAATGCGAGAGGATGAAAAAAGTTTTGGTAACCGGCGGAAACGGGCAATTGGCCTCTTGTATTAAAGACATTGATAAGACAGCCGAGGCGTATGAATTTATCTATGTCGACCTTCCTGAACTGGATATTACGGACAATGCGCAAGTCCGAGGCTTTTTCAATGCAAATGAACTATCCTACTGTGTAAACTGCGCCGCCTATACCGCTGTCGATAATGCCGAATCGGAACAACAGTTAGCGACATCGGTGAACGTATTGGGAGCAAAAAACTTGGCAGAGGCGTGCAAAGCATATGGTGCGGTCATGTTTCAGATTTCCACCGATTTTGTGTTCGATGGAAGACAGGGGCAAGTATATGCCGAGAACGACCCTACAAACCCACTTGGGGTATACGGACTGACCAAATTACAAGGAGAACAGGCGGTAGCCGATACCTTGAAAGCACATTTTATTTTACGAACGTCGTGGTTGTATTCCGAACACGGGCATAATTTCGTAAAGACGATGCTGCGGTTAGGGGCTGAGCGTGATACCCTGAATGTGGTGGGCGACCAAATTGGTACACCTACCTATGCAGGTGACTTGGCGCATTTGATTTTGCAACTCATTAGCCAAGAAAGCGATGGGTATGGCACGTACCATTACAGTAATGAAGGTGTCGCTAGTTGGTACGATTTTGCCAAGGCTATTTTCGATTTAGCAAAATTGGATTGTAACGTGTTGCCCATTCTTACAGAAGCCTATCCCACCCCAGCCAAAAGGCCTGCGTTTAGTGTGATGGATAAATCGAAGATCAAAGATAAATACAGAGTGCAAATCCCATATTGGCGCGAAAGCCTCGGCCGGGTTATCCAAAAATTAATATAGTCTAAACCAACCAAACGGATGAAATTAAGCGAATTAAAATATGATGAAAAAAGTCGGGTTTATATAAATCCTGAAAAGGTTATCGACTATAGTGATGGAGAAGAAAATGAGCAATATGTTCTAGATTGCCTTCGAAGTGCCGAGGATACTTCCATATTTTCTAAAGATCTTTTAAAGTCTATCAAAGACTGGCCAAGTGAATACCATTTCACAACGTATAGGCCGAATATTGTAAGACCTTTCAAAATTAAAAAAGGCCAAAAGGTATTGGAAATTGGCGCTGGCACAGGTGCGATAACACGATATTTGGGTGAAACCGGGGCCGATATCATCGCCGTTGAAGGGGGTTGCCACGGGCCAAGTGTATCGCCGAAAGATGTCGAGATTTGCAGAACGTCAAGGTTGTCTGCAGTAATGTTGAAGATGTTGAATTCGAGGAAAAATTTGACATAATCACACTAATCGGAGTTTTTGAATATACCGCCAAATATTCAAGCCACAAAAATCCCTTTCACGATGCATTAAAGAATTATGGGGATTTGCTAAAGCCTAATGGATCGCTGATCATTGCAATAGAGAACAAATTGGGATTAAAATATTTTTCAGGATATAACGAAGATCATTTTGGCCAACCTTATTTTGGCATTGAAGATAGATATGGCGCCAAGGATATTACAACCTTCGGTTATGAAGAAATCAAGGAAATGTTGGGTAACAGTGGTTATAAATCGGTTAAATTCCTTTTTCCATTCCCTGATTATAAAATACCTAAGGCGGTAATTACGGATAAAGGCGTTGAGAATAAGAAATTCAATGAGTCTGATTTAATACGGCTTACGAAGGAAAGACATTATGGAACTCGGCCTAAGGCCAATCTTCTAAATGAGTATCTTGCTTGGAAAGTGATTGCTGAAAATAAGTTGGTAAAAGACGTATCCAATTCATTTCTGATAGTGGCATGTAAAAATGGAGAAACCGAATTGATTAGCGATTCGGTTTTGGCGGAGTTTTATACTTGCGCTCGTTTCGAACCTTACAATACGGCTACTACATTCGAAGAAATTGAGCTCGAAAATATTGTAGTAAAAAAGAATACTCTTGGTAATAAAGAACAGCCTGAAAACAGAAACGATCTTGTACACAAATTCAAAAGTGAAACTGATTATATATCAGGACAGAACTTACATCACATAATTACGGAGACACTACTCAAAAATCGGTTTACGGAATATGAAAACCTAATGAAGCAATGGGCCACTTATATAACAACAAATACAGTGTTGAGCAAAGGGGACGGTTTGGTAAAACCAGAATATTTTGATGCACTTCCACGTAATTTTATAGTAGATAAGAACAATAACCTGCATCTCTTTGATCAAGAATGGACAATAAACCGACCATTTGATGTTACATTTTTATTGGTAAGATATTTGAGTGAGTATCGAAGAAAGAAGGGTATGTACTCAGGTTATGCTTCTAACTTTCTGGGTTTCGTGAATAAAACTCTAAATACATGTGGCTTAAGTCCGGTTTCCGGAAAAAGGCTGAATGAGATAATGAAGGAGGATGAAGAAATAAGGAGTAAAATACATCGACCGGGCGGTATTGCATCAAGGAAGGTTTTAAAGTCGTTTATTCAATTGTTTCTGAAGATGGCGAAGGATGTGAAAAGCTATATTTACTATGATATGTTTGCTCAGCGTTAGTAAAGCTTTGAGAATTTGGGAGCTTCCTGTCCTTCACCCCGAATGGATTAAATGTATTGCAAATGCACAGTTTTCCTCCCCAAAACAATATGCTCACGGCTTTCACAAGTCTGCAACACCTTGATATTAAAATGTTCCATCATTTGCGTCAAAAGACCGACATCAAAAACATGATGGTGCAGGGCCCTATTTTCAGGGTTTTTTAAAGACCGTTCCTTAAACTGTTCGGGTGTACCGGCCGGGGGATCTAGGCTGAGGTCATGAAGTTTTAAAATCTCATCGAGATGGGTCATATCGTCCTCGCCCATATTGCTTTTATAATCCTCCAAAAGATGTGAAAATGTTGTCACAGGGCGATAATGGTCAAAATTATAGGCCTTGTTGGGCAAGGCGAGCAATAAGAGTCCGCCTTTATTGACGACACGTACCCATTCTTCCAAAGCTTTCATCGGGTTGGCCACATGTTCGAGGCAATTCGAGGAAATGACGAAATCGTACTTGCCATCTGGAATTTCATTCAGATCGGTCGCTTCCGAAATGTACTGAATACCGGTTTTGCCTTTATGCCACGTATAGCTTTCCCCATCTTCGATAGTGCCTTCCCAAAGGGTCGTATTGGAGAAGTTGCAGCCATCAAGTCCGTAGATGACTTTGTACAAAGGCACAAAACCATCGTTCCGGAAAAGACCACTGGGGCCGCCGATTTCGAGTCCGGTTTTGCCTGAAAAAAGTTGATGAGTGTTTTCCAAGTTGGGTATGCGTTGGGGATTCATTTTAGAAACCCCTTTTTTAACGACATAGCCTACTCCTTTTCCTGTAAGACCTTGATGAGTTTACCCAGTGTTGACATCGTGTTTGTACATATTGGTTGGCGCAAAGATACAATTGCAAGTTTATTTTAAGGGTTTTCAAACCAGCCTTTTCTATTGTAGATGGAAAGTACTACGGGTAGCTTTGTGTATCTTTGAATAGTATTGGATAGAATATGGCTTTGATAATGATGGATAGTAAAAAAACGCCCTTGAGGATGGCGTCATGTTCTCGGAATTCCGTTAATCCTGTTGTTTTTCTTTTTCTTCTCCTTCTATTTTCATGTTCGAATTCAGAAACTGAACGGTCTTCCCTAAAAATCAAAAACTTTCCCGAACGAACCCACGACTTTTCGCTATGGCAATTGGAACCTTTTTATGAAGAGGTTCAAATGGCCTACATTCTTAAAACCGATGATGAAAATATTGTGGTCATCGATGGGGGCGGCATCATCAGTGCACCTATTTTGGAGCGGTATCTAGAAGAGTTGGGTGGCACAGTACACACGTGGATTTTATCACACCCTCATTTGGATCATATCGGAGCGTTCTTGGAGATTCTCAAAAACGACGAAATTCAAATAGACCAGGTCGTCCATGTGCCTTTGCCCGAAGATTGGGTGCAGCAAAATGAAGCGGTAAATTATGATTTGGTGAGGGAATACAATAGGACCGTACATGCGTCAAATACGCAGATAGCCTCCATGAAAGTGGGCGATACACTATTTTTAGGGGACGGGGTAAAAATGAACGTATTGGGTGCTTTTAATGAGCAAATCAAGCAAAATGCAATAAACAATTCATCACTGGTGTTTACCATAAAAAGTGCCTCTAAATCAATATTGTTTTTGGGCGACCTCGGACTCCAAGGAGGAAAATTCATACTAAAGGAAACTGAACCAACGGCATTGAAAGCTGACTACGTACAAATGGCACACCACGGCCAGCATGGAGTAGACAAGACATTTTATGAAGCTGTAAATGCCGATTACGCCCTGTGGCCCACCCCGAAATGGCTTTGGGAAAACCGGGCCGATGGGCGCGACTATAATACCGGAAATTTTATGACCTTTGAAACACGCCTCTGGATGGAAGAACTTGGAATCAAGACCAACTATGTATCCGGTCTAGATGGCACCGTGCAGATTGATTGAATTCTTGTGAGGCCAGAGAAGTTTAGGAGAAAAGTTTATAGTTTATGAGTTTATTAAATAGGGGTAGTTCAGGTTTGCAGTGGGTAGTAAAGAAGTATAGTGAATAAGTTCAGCCGCAAAGAACACCCATAACCTCGTACTTCTAATTTCGCATTTCGTACTTTTCAGACCACAAATCAAGAACCTATCACACTGAGCGCAGTCGAAGTGCAAAACCAAAACCCATAAATGCCAACCGTATCAAAGAACATCTTCTGGTCTACCCTTACTTCGGCCCTCCAGCTCTACACCGGAAGCGTCGTTTTTATCGTCTTGGCCAAGCTGATGGATTTAGAGGAATTCGGAATCCTTAGTTTTGGATTTTCATTGGCCGCACTGGTCGCCATCGCCGCCGATTTTGGGTTTTCCCTGATGATTATGAAAGATTATCCCCAACAGAAAATCGGGGAGCACAACAGCTATATCTCGAACAGCTTGATGGCTAAACTGGTGTTGTCGCTAGGCAGTGCCGTTCTATTCTTTATTTATCTCTTCCTTTTTTATGATGGTGATTGGCTTTTGGTCGGGTGTATCTACACCTTTATTGCGATCGCTCAATCGTTTGTCAGTTATCTTCAGGCACTTTTACGGGTCGAAAACCGGTTTCACAAATACACTGAGACGGTCGGCATCTATGCTTTTGTAGTTACCCTTTGTGTTTTGGCCTATTGGCAATTCGAAATGCAGCTTTTACAGCTTGTTTGGTACTTGTTGGCCTGTCGGATGGTACAGTTGGGGTGGACGCTTTATTTGAACCGTGTGACGCTAAAAGGGTTTTCTTTCAACAAAAAGAAGATAGCAAAGCTTTTGGGCAACAGTTGGTCTTTCGGTTTGCATATGCTTTTGGGTATTTTTTATTTTATGGTAGACACCCAAATTATTTCATTGTATTTGGGTGCCGAGGAAGTTGCACTGTACCAATCGGTATTTCGAATTATATTGATTCTATTGATGTTTTCCGATATAGTCTCCAGCGTTTTGTTGCCGTACCTTTCCTTTAAATATCATAAACAGGAGGATATCTCCCAACATGTATCGAAAATCTTTTTGTACCTCTTGATTATCGGGTGTTCTTTGTTCTTGCTTTTTACTTCTTTTGATAGTGAGATTCTTGAAATACTGTATACGCCTGAATATGTAAGTGCGGCAATTTTGGTATTGCCTTTTTCGATTGTCATCATCTTAAGGACAGTTTCCTCATTATTGGGCAATATTTTGACCATTTCGAACAAGCAGGCCTATCGAGTACTTACCGTCGGGGTTTCTTTGATTGTTAGCCTTGTACTCAACCTCATTTTAATCCCCAAATACGGAATAGAATCCGCCGCTTGGGTCAGTGTCATCGTACATCTGGTACTTTTTGGCATGTATTTTTACTATAGTAAACAAGAAATACCCGCCATCGGCCTTTTTGAAGTGAACACACTTCTCGTTTTATCCGCCTCCATATTACTGTATTTTGCGGTACGATACGGTACTGCCGGAAATCTCGCCCTAATTCTTGGGTGTGCCGTTGTATGGCTCGCATTCGTGTTTTGGATTATGAAGCGTAACGGGAATCTTGCGTTTTTACAACAGATACTTCGTGAGAAGGGGGTTGGATAAGTTTTGTAGATATCACAACATAAATATTGGAAAGATTTAAAGCTCCCCTCCTGGAATCAGGAGGGGAATCTAAAATCATTTTTTATTTTGGATCAAAAACCCAATCATCGGCGTACATGCCGTACACCATACCGATTTCATTTTCCAGAACATATTTTTCGTCCTTGCCAGGTTCCACATTAACTTGATATACATAGACCTTGATACCATTTCCCCCAAAATATCGAACAGGGCCTTTTGAGCGGGAATATTGGCTCTTGGCACGGCCACTCCGGCGACATTATGTTTTTTTAGGTACTCAAGCTTATCCCCTTTTATCTTGCTTAAAGGCAGCGCCGAGATCAAGGTGCCGATGTCAGCTTTTGAAGCTTCTTCGACCGCTTCCAACGTGAACAATTCCATGAGTACTCGTTCCTTGTTTACAAATTGTTTAGAAAATGCGGTGGGTTTATTGACTTTGTCCGTTATCAAGATAGCATCTAGGTGTTCTTTGAACCACGTATTAATATCGTCCATAGCCATAGGTGTATATTTTCCATAGATCTTATGGGACAGGAATTCGGCTCGGGTAACAGGCAGTTCTCCTTTATAGTTGGTCTGCGTCGCCCAATGTTTCCAATCATGGGTAGCTACAAAATGACCATCTTTCGTTTCACTGATATCCAATTCGAACAAACGGAATCCCTTCTTATAATTAAAATCCAAGGCCTCTTTTGAATTGGTATATTTGAGGTTGTCGATGCTTCCTCCGGCGTGGGCTATAAAACGATCATTATCCTTTAGGTACTCCGAAGTCGGTTTTGAAAAATAAGTCGTGTTATTCGAAATATTTTTTGGATAAGCCATATCCACAGCAATCGAAAGGTCATCGGTCTTTTCGATAGGCTCCTCTTGAAGATTATGAAATATGTATGCTTCGCGGTTTTCCAGATTGCTCAATTCGGAAAACCCCATATCCTCAAGTTTATCGGAAAAGGCTTCCAATGCCTTATGGGCCGAATCGTGTGCAAAAATAATATACTGAACATTATTTTTTTTCAACTCCTTGAGTAAGGTAACAAATTCATCAGTTTCAACGGCATTTCCGTAGGTATCGAAAGTTTTTAATTCATACTTCTTGTGCGTATTTAGTACCACAACAGTAAGTCCTCTTTGTGAAATTTTCACGGTGTTTTCCCCGATACTGAAACTACTTTGGCTTTTAGCATTGTAACTATTGCTGACCACGCGGATAAAATCCTCTTGTTGGGTCAAGGCTATTTCTTGTAGCAGGTCCATGTCTACTCTTTCAAAACTGACTTTGGAACCCCCTTTTTTGTAATTCCGAAATTAGGTTTGGTCTTTAAGGAAGCATAGATAGCTCCTGTCGAAGTAAAAATATCAAGATAAGGCGATTCAGGAAGGTCTTTCAAGATGTCCTCGAAAGCTACTGGAAGATGATCGAACGGTCGCATCTGATCGTCGAATAAAATTCGATGGCAATTTGGTCCTGAAGGAAGTTTACCTGTTGCAACAGATATACCGTCATTGTTTTTAGCTATGAAAGAATTTGAGGCTTTATCAATTTCCACTGTAATTCCATCCTTGCAATTGAAAGTTTTTAAAGCCGCATCGTTCAAGCGTAAGATATCGGCATTGTGCTTGTTTAAAAAAGCGTTTTTATCCCCTTCAGGAATGAAATCCGTCAAAAATTTGACATTATGTTGAATCTGTGCTCCTTCTAAAACGGTTTTGGCCAAGTCTATTTGCGTAATCGGTTTGTCCTCTGGGTTCGAAATAGTTTTTGGATCCGCATTGGTCAATAAAAAGAGTGAACGTTCGTCAAAGTTTGAAATGACAGGAGAAGTATTACCCATTAAAAGATGATCCGGGAAAATATAGAAAATGGTATTGGAAAGCATACCTTCACTTTCTAAAAAAGCAACTAAATCGCCCACAAAATAATCTGTAGCCGAAGCCATAAATTCCAGATTGGTAGTTTGTGGGGGCAAGACTTCTTCCAATCGTTTATCTAGCACCCCATTCGGAAAATGTGTCGAAATCGAGGATAAGAATAAAGCAAATGGTCGGTCTGAACCCTTTTTCTTTTTCAATTCTTTCTTGAACTCTTCAAAAAGGTCTTTGTCATGAATGCCCCAGACCAATTTTTCGTACGGAGTCTCAAAATCCTTTTCCGATTTTACCGAAAAGCCAAATGTTTTTAACATGTCTTCTATGCCGGAGTATTCCTTGTTCCCTATAAAATATTGGATATCATAGTCGGCACTTTTTAAAACATCCGCCAAGGTCGTAAGCTTGTTCTCATAATTGTTCTGGAACACGCTGTTGCCATGAAGCCCGAAAAATGCAGGTACACCTGAGATAAAAGTATACAAAGAAGCAGAAGTCCAACCACCTGCTGGGGACTGTAGCATATCGTACAATGCCCCCTCGTTTGCCAGACGTGTCATATTGGGTGTAAGATGGCCAAGCTTTTTCCCTAAGTATCCTTTTTCAAAAGATTCTAGTGATAATACCACGATATTTTTTCCTGGACTGGCCTTGATCTCGCTTTTTGAGACATAATCGTCTGGGTCGATTTCCAAGGCGGAAAGTGCATCTTCGAAGGTAGCGCTCCCCGCAAATTTTAACCGTAACGTATCATAGGCGTTGTTAATGATCCCCCCATTGAAACTCATGGCGATCAAACCTATTGCGAACGCTGCAAGAGGTATGATTTTCATGGAAAACCTGCTTTGTATCACTTTTGATACCACATGAATCGTCAACGTAGAAAGTAGCAAGGCCAAAATAATGTATAACAACTCAGCACCAAAAAACTCGGAAACCGATGTGGCATCGGTCAGACTGAAATTCTCATAGAATCGGTAATCGGCAACATTCCCTGTAAGGATTACAGAACTGAATTGTACAGCAAAGAGTATCCCAAAAACGGCTGAAATAGCAAAAGCAAGAATTTTATTGGCAATAGGGATAAGAGTCCTTACGGCAATAAGTACGGCCAACAAACAAGCCAATTGAAAAATAGCCATAACAAAGAATAGAAATTATTTTATTAATCGATATTTAAGATTTAAATGCTCCAAGACCTGCCCGATTTCGTCATTCAGGCGGGCTTGTCCCGAGGTAATTTACTTCCCCCAAACTACTCGATTTATATAATCCACATACGACAAGATGATGCGTACAACTTTCTTGCTTACGTTGGGCATGGCATAATCGGCAACAAGTCGAAACGAACGTTCTGGGTCTCTTTTTTGAGCTTCCAGGGCCACCAAACCTTGTAAAATACGTTCAGGATTCATGCCGACCATCATGACGGATGCCTCTTCCATAGCTTCGGGCCGTTCGTGTGCTTCTCGGATATTCAAGGCCCTAAAGTTCAGTATCGATGATTCTTCGGAAATGGTGCCACTATCGGAGAGTACGGCGAAAGAATGGAGCTGCAGGGCATTGTAATCGGTAAAACCCATAGGTTTCATAAACTGGATCAATTCATGGGTCTTCAACCCTTTTGAGTCCAACATTTTTTGCGTGCGCGGGTGGGTCGAAACGATTATGGGGTACTTGTATTTTTCCGCGATTTGATTCAGGGAGGTAATGAGTCCCTTAAAGTTTTTCGGGTCGCTGATATTTTCTTCACGATGGGAGGAGACCACAAAATATTCCTCACTTTTCAAGTTGAGGTCTTCGAGAATGGTAGACTTTTTTATTTTTTCCTTGAATTGGCCCAATACTTCGAACATTGGGCTTCCGGTTTTGATGATACGGTCGGCAGGTAGACCTTCGCGAAGTAGATATTCACGGGCGATGTCGCTGTAAGTGAGATTGACATCTGAAATATGGTCTACGATTTTTCGGTTGGTCTCTTCGGGCACCCGCTGGTCAAAACAACGATTCCCCGCTTCCATATGAAAAATCGGGATTTTCCTCTTCTTGGCAGGAATAGCGCAAAGGCATGAATTGGTATCTCCCAAGACCAAAAATGCATCCGGATTTATTTCCTCCAGCAGTGGATCAATTTTTATCAGGATGTTCCCCACCGTCTCGGTGGCATTTTTGCCCGCTGCATTTAGAAAATGGTCAGGCTTACGAATGCCCAGGTCATCAAAGAATATTTCATTGAGTTCATAGTCATAGTTCTGACCGGTATGTACCAAAGTATGGTCGATGGCATCGTTTTTGTCCAGAGCGTTCAAAACGCAGGCAAGCCGAATGATCTCGGGCCTTGTGCCTACAACGGTCATTACTTTTAGTTTTTTCAAAATATAATCGTTATTAGGTTTTGATAGGCAAAATTACGTTTTTCCAACATCACACATCCTCAAAGTACGTATCCGCATCCTCTGGATCATACGGTTCATTGATCCAAAACAGGGTAATCAATTCGTCCTCCCCGATATTTTTAATATTATGCGTATACCAAATCGGCATGTCGACATAAGCGGGTTCGGTTCCATCGAGATAATAATTGATAACTTCTTCCGTACCGATTTTTCGTAATTGAATCAGTGCTTTTCCGCTGATAACGGCAAAACGCTCCGCTTTTCGGGTATGATAGTGATTGCCTCGAGTAATCCCCGAAACGGTTGTCGAAAAAGAGAACTGTCCACTGGTTTGGGTACGTGCGATTTCAACAAAACTTCCCCTAGGGTCGGTATGCTTGGTATATTTTACAGGATAATGTGATTCGGGAACATAACACCGAAAGGTATTGAACAAAGCCTTTCCGAAGGCGTCTTCCAAGTTCGGAAAAACTCCGTTCTCCATATAATCGGATTTATAGGATTTCAATAGCTCTAGAATCTCCGATACTTTTTTATGATGGTTCGGAGGAATATCCAATTGATAACTATTTTTTCCAATCGGTTCAACCGCAGCCTCTCCTTGATAATGTCAATGAACAATTGTACCAGTTCATTCACATAGATCAACCCGACTTCGCCATCGTTAATAATGGTCGGTTCCTCATTTCTTGCAATTTTATGGCAAAATGTTGCCACCACGGAATTGTAGTTCGGTTTTCCGAATGGACCAAACACATTCGGAATGGTCAGCGACGTAAACCGACCGCCATTGGAATCCGCCCATGCCATCAATTTTTCCTTCCCTTCTTTTTTAGATTTGCCGTACAGGTTGTCTTTTTCTTCTTGGGTTGACGAAGAAAAAAGAATATGCGGTGTAACACTTCGTTTTTCACAGGCCGAAATCAATTTCGAGACCAGCTCGATATTGGTTTTGTAGATGATGTTTTGGTCTTCATGCCGATTCATGGCGGCAAGATGCACTATGATATCACATTTTGATACAAATTCTTCCAAAAGCGTGACATTTTCAAAGGCAGACCGGTCAAAAGGGATGAGTTCGAAACCCTGGTCGAGCGCCAAGGTTCGATATAAATGGTTGCCTACAAATCCGTTTTGCCCTGTAATCCCTATTTTTTGCATATATGCTAACCTTGTTTTAACTTGAATAATGGATAAGCAAACAATCGGAATTTTTCTTTTCCCCTGCCCTGAAGGGAGAAAAATTCTTCGTGAAAAAACCAAATCTAGAAAATCCTTACCCTTTAGGGGTAGGGCAAGAGGATTTTCGGCCTTAAATTGCTTATCCATTATTCACTATCTTATACTTTACCAATCTGCCGACCACTGTTCCAAAGGATATCTATAATCGTCTTGTTGCGATCGAGCCACAGAAAAATTGGAGAAGACGATTAATTGGGCTCCTTTCGAAACCGCCTTGAACCCGTTGGCAAAGCCTCCCGGAACCTCTAAAATGTTGGGTTCTTCGCCGTTCAGTATAAATCGTTCCGCTTTCAATGTTTTTGAAGGGTTCTCGAAATCATCAATTTCAATGAGGTTGATGACGACCCTTCCCGAAGGGCAGTAGAACCACTTTTTTCTTCCTTGTGACCTTGCCACGCACGGATAACATCCACGGAACGGGGTGTAATTTCGTACATGCGAACGATTTCCTTCATATCGAAGGTATTGAAAAATTTCAGTTTTCCTCGCTCATCCATATGGCTTGAACCCTCAAAAAACATCGTTCCGTTCATCTAAAGTTCCTCCTTGATATAATCCAAATTATTCAACAATGACTTGATGCCGTCTCCTGAAAGGCGTAAGGTATTATGAGAATGATAATCCTCGATTTCACTGATGTCCGTCTCTCCTTCGGAATAATACCGGCTGTAATTCAGATCGCGATTATCCGCAGGAATACGATAGAACTCGCCCATATCCTCGGCCTTTTGCATTTCTTCGCGAGTGCAAAGGGTTTCATAGAGCTTTTCACCATGACGGGTACCGATGATCTTGATTTCATTATCGCTTTTGAAAATATCCTTTAGGGCAACGGCAAGGTCACCAATGGTACTGGCCGGGGCTTTATTCACAAAAAGGTCGCCTTGGTTTCCATGCTCAAAGGCGAAAAGTACTAGGTCGACGGCATCTTCCAACGACATTAAAAACCGGGTCATCTTCGGGTCGGTAATGGTCAGTGGCGTTCCATCTTTGATCTGTTTGACAAAAAGAGGAATCACGGATCCCCGCGAGGCCATCACATTTCCATAACGTGTCAAGCAGACGGTCGTGCTGTCTTCCGGAATGTTGCGAGAGGCCGCAACGGCTACCTTTTCCATCAAGGCCTTGCTGATGCCCATGGCATTTATCGGGTAGGCTGCCTTGTCAGTACTTAGGCAAATGATTTTTTCAACCTTGTGCGCCACGGCGGCATCGATGGTATTTTGAGTACCAAAAACGTTGGTCTTGGTCGCCTCAAGTGGGAAGAACTCACAAGACGGCACTTGTTTCAGGGCTGCGGCATGAAAAACATAATCCACCCCGCTCATGGCCCTGGAGATGCTATCATAATCGCGGACATCGCCTATATAGAACTTGACCTTTTTGTTCTTAAGTTGTGTACGCATATCGTCCTGCTTTTTTTCATCGCGGCTAAAAATGCGTATTTCTTTGATTTCGGTCTGTAAAAAGCGGTTGAGAACGGCATTTCCGAAAGATCCAGTACCGCCCGTTATCAAAAGGGTCTTATCTTTGAACATGTTTAGGGAATTATTGATCGCCCTAAAATTAACACAATAAATGGGGAACACCAGCTTTCGATTCCTGGTATTTGATGCAATACTTCAAGTGAGCTGAACCAACATGCCTTGTTTTCCATTAATTTTGGACACGGTAAAAACTAAACTACCCACAGTGTAACAGCACATGGAGCATTCTGGAAATCATCGCTTGACGGCACTGAGGGATAAGCTACCCTATTTTCTTCTCATCGTACTTTGCTTCTTTCCGATAATGCGTTTCGGAATGATTTCGGTGGCCATTATCGCATTTGCCTTGGGCTGTTTGCTATGCAATTACGGGTCTTTTGATCAATATCTAAAGCGTCGAGGTTGGCTGCCGTTCATTGCCAATGTCGCTTTCTTTCTTTTGTTGGCTATTACCTTGCTGTATTCCGCGAATCTAAAAAATGGGTTGGTACAATTGGAAAAAGGGCTTCCATTCTTAGTTTTTCCGTTGGTGTTTCTCTATTTCCCACCTCGAATCGACCAAAAAAGATTGCAAACTTTGTTTTGGGCCTTTATCATTGCGAACCTCTGTTTTCTGGTTTATTTGTTCCAGTACTTGGTCAACAACGCAAGCGACTTTGCGGTAACCACAAGCCCTGGGCTGATTCTCTTTGAAGGCTTAAAGGATAAAAGTTTAGTGGAACAATTAAAAAGTCTTTGGAACGGTACTTTTTACGAGGCTTTATACTATGCCCGCCAGACTGTAGAAAATAAGCTCTATGTGCATAAAACCTACGCTTCCCAGAATTTATTGTGGGGTGTTCTACTGGGGAGCGCTATGCTTTTCAGTAGAAATACCAATAAGTATAAAAAAAGCGTCCTGATTTTTATTTTAATCCTATTTGCGATTGCCCTAGTCTATCTTTTTTCCTTGACGAACCTGTTTTTGATAGTTCTTTTGGTTCCAATACTTATTCTTCTAACATTGAAGTCAATTCAGCAAAAGATGATTTTTGTCGTGATGGTAGTTTTGGTTGTCATCGCGACTTTTATCAAACTTAAATCTGGTGAACCTATGGAAACCTATGAAAAAGGAACCTATGAGGAATATGTTACGTATGAGAATCCCCAGTATATAATCCACAATCTCTTCAAGATGCTCAAAAACGATGATAGGAACAATATCAACAAATGCAACCAAAATCTCATATCCGAATCTACCTTTTTCGGTTATGGAATTGGCGATGTACAAGATAAATTAGATGCCTGCTATGCCGGTCTCACCGCTAAAGGAAAGCAGCAACTCGATACGGTAAATCAACAGCTAAATACGCACAACTATTACGCTTTTTTATGGATAGCGGGCGGTATCATCGTTCTGCTCGCTTTTCTGAGCCTTCTTATTTTCAATGGTCGTATCGCGTTCAAGAACAAAGATTACTTGTATCTTGTCTTTATTATGCTAGTCGTTATCAACATGTTGGCTGAAAGTACGTTAAGCAGGGCACATGGCATTTTGTTCTTCGTATTTTTCAACGGCCTTCTACTTCATAAAAATCTCTTGAAAAGTGAGTGAGGTACCACCTGACCATCATTATTCGTATCGTGATTTTTTAGTCACTTTAGTGTTGTACCGCACGGTACTGGAAGACAGTACTTCTTTCAGAACACTGACCATGGGCGATTCAGGTAGTGAACTCATCGATTTGGTAGTGCACGACAATACTCCAGAGTCTCAAAACCGTCCGGAATTTTTTGAGAGTAATGGCTTCAAAGTCCAATATATAAGCGATGTAACAAACCCTGGTATTGGCAAGGCATATAATCGTGCAGTGGAAATTGCCAAGGCCAAAAACAAAAAATGGATTCTGTTTCTAGACCAAGATACTCAAATAGCAAAAGACATGCTTTCGCTCTTTTTAGAACATGTCAACCAAGAACATGGAATGCACGTTTTTTCGACCACCCTGTTCGGTTCGGATGATCGATTGATATCCCCATCAAAATATCGCTTCAAAAGAGGATTTCGAATGCATTATGTTCCAAGCGGTGTAATCGATTTGGCCCGAATACGCCCTATCAACAGCCTATTACTGCTTTCCATTGAGGTTTTTCGTAAAGTAGGGGGATACAATGAAAAAATCAAACTAGATTTTAGTGATCACGAATTTTTGGGGAGAGTCCAGAAGGTTTATAAGGAAATGTTCGTCATACCAGCGGACAATCGGCACAGTCTTTCTTCAAGCGATGATACGAATCTAGAAAGCATCAAGACGCGGTTCAAGATTTTTTGCGAAGGGGCGCATATTGCCGGAAGCGGTAGTTTTCTTTCGGGCATTCAGTATTTCATCGTTTGCAAACTGCGGGCCATAAAGTTAAGTTTGCAGTTCAGAACCCTCTTTTTTGTAAAAGTGTTGCTTAAGGAATGGACAAGGTCAGTATGAAAATACCGCTAAAGATACGACTAGGAAGCACCTCGCTATCCGGAATATTCTTTACGATATTCTTGCTGGAACTTTTTTGGGCGGTGCGGGCAGATTGACCACTTTCGGCCCCCTTACGTTACGAATGTACCTATTTCTTCTAGGCCTTTTAGGCCTTGGATTGTTACTGATTGCAGGGAAAAGACTAATGAAGACTACGATCGCCCTCATGTTGATCTTTCTTTGTGTCTTTACGCTGGCTATTGTACGGGGTATTTTTAACAGTGAAGATTATTCCAGAATTTTCGATGATGTCAAGATGGTTTCCTTTTTTTTCATCTTGCCCTTTTTTGACATTATGATCAGTAATTATCGTATTGCGAATAAAGTAGTACGGCTTCTTAAGTTCGCAGCCATCTTCATGGCTCTTGCCTACCTTATATTTTTTGTAGTCCTAAACCTAAAGCTGATTCCCTACTTGACAATTTATCAGGCCATGTCGAAACCCGAGTACTTTGCCGAATTTGGATTTCGTGGGGAAATCGCCATGATCTACAAGGGCTTTGTCTACGTGGCCATCGGCTATTTCTTCTACTTTTTTGCCCCGAGGAGCAAATGGAATACCTTGAAGATTATACTGATTTTCGTGGCCATCATGCTTACCTTGGTTAGGGCGTATATGCTGTTGATTTTCGGAATGACCTTCTTCTACATCGTATATCGTTTTTTGGTCGCGCGTCAAAATCGGGTATTGAATATCGTGGTAATATCGGCTATTGTCATTACGGCCTTGGCCTTTGTTCCTGCCGCCCTCGAACAACTGGGTAACAAGAACATATCCGACAGCATTCGCTTTACCCAAATACAGCAGGTAGTCGAACGGGTGGATCCGATCAGTTTTTTAATCGGGCATGGCTACGGGGTAGGCGTACCTATCCGTCCAGGCCACATGGAAATCATGTATTTGGAACTCTTTCATAAACAAGGTATTTTGGGGCTTGCCTCTTGGGGTTTCCTCTTGGTCTATGTTTTCTTTAAAGCACGTAATTATAACGTCTACCGAGGAAAAATTAAAGATGAAACATTCATAGACACCAGGCCTTTTTTGTTCGGCATTTCTTTTGTGTATCTGCAATCTGTTTTTAATCCCTATTTGACAAATTCGATGGGCATGACCTTTTTGTTCATTACACTTGTTATTTTTGAAAAACTAAAAAAGTTCCATGAGCAGAAAAATCTCGGTCTGCATGGCGACCTATAAGGGTGCCTTGTTCATAAAGGAACAACTTGAGTCCATTTTGGTCTGCTTGGGTACGGATGACGAAGTGATTATTTCCGACGATTATTCGCCCGATGATACCTTGGCCATTGCCCGATCTTTCGATGACCCCAGAATTAAAATATTCATGAACGAGCCCAAGAACAAAGGGCATATCGGTAATTTTGGCAACGCCATGTCCAAAGCTACGGGAGATTTGATTTTTTTGGCCGATCAAGATGACGTTTGGCATCCTGAAAGGGTTTCGACAGTGTCAAAGGCGTTACAAGAGCATGAGCTTGTAGTCTGTGACTGTTGGGTGGTCGATGGCAAACTGAACGTAATCAACGATTCGTTCTATAGCATCATCAATGCCGGAAGTGGACTTACAAAGAACTGGGTCAAGAACACTTATTTGGGATGTTGTATGGCCTTTCATAAGAGAATTGTTGAAAAAGCACTCCCATTTCCCAAAAACATTGCGAGCCATGACAACTGGATGGGCCTTATGGGCGAAATCTATGGTTCGACGGTTTTTATTCCTGAAAAATTACATTATTTCAGAAGACATGGAACCAATTTTTCCCAAAACGACGAAGGCGATGCAATGTCGGAACAGACAAGTCCGTATACCTTTATGCAGAAAATGAAAATACGATGGGTATTGGCTATTGAACTTTTGAAAAGGGTGATTCGAAATGGATGACCCAAGGCCGATGAACATATTGATCGTTTCACAATACTTCTGGCCCGAAGACTTTAAGGTCAATGATATCGCTTTTGATCTGGTCGAAAAAGGGCATAGAGTGACCGTGCTTACCGCGAAGCCCAATTACCCCAAAGGGAAGTTTTATGAGGGATACGGTATGTTTTCTAAGCGAAAGGAAGTTCATAGGGGTGTGAACATTATCCGTTGTCCGATTGTGCCCAGGGAAAAGGGTGGAGCCATGCTACTGGTGCTGAACTATGTTTCCTTTATTTTTTTTGCATACCTAAGCTCGCTATTTCGACTAAAAAAGGGATATGATATTATTTTTTCACATCTCACATCTCCCATAACATCGGCCTTGCCCGCAATTTGGCTAAAGAAAAGATGGAATATACCGTTGGTTATCTGGATATTGGACCTTTGGCCTGAAAGTGTCGCCGCAACTACAAATATTAAGAACAAACAGGTTTACGCATTTCTCAATCGCGTTGTCAGGTATATTTATCGTAAGTCGGATAAGATTTTGGTCAGTTCCCGATCGTTTAGAGGTTCAATAGAAGAGAAGATTCAAGAAAGTGAAAAAATCGAGTACTTCCCGAATTGGGCAGAGGACACCTTTATTTCGGAAGTTAAAATAGATTATGAAGTTCCTGAATTCCCAGAGGGGTTCAACATCATGTTCGCCGGAAATATTGGTGATGCCCAAGACTTTGAATCCATCGTGCTCGCTGCGGAGTTGGTGCAAGAAGAACATATTGATTTTATCATTGTAGGCGACGGGCGAAAGTTCGCTTGGCTAGAAGCCGAGATTTCAAATAAGGGGCTAAAAAACATTCATTTGATGGGGCGCCATCCTTTGGCCGCTATGCCCTTGTTCTTCGCAAAGGCCGATGCCATGCTGGTATCCCTAAAGGATGAGCCCATTTTTAGATTGACCGTTCCGGCAAAAATTCAAGCATATATGGCTTCCCGGAAAATTATTCTCGGGATGATCAATGGGGAGGCCAATACAATGATCAACGAAAGTGGTTGTGGATATGCGGTAGCGGCAGGGGATTATGAATCACTGGCGCAAAGGGCCGTAGCCTTGAAAAATATAACTTCCACAGAAAGGGAACAAATGCAAAACAACGCGACTTCGTACTATCGCTCGAACTTTGAAAAGGCGACGTTGCTCCACAATTTAGAAGTGTTGTTGATGAAGTTCGCTTCAAAAAAAGACTAATCAGCATATTTTATAAATTGCAGTATTTGTTTTGATTATTAGGTAGATAGGCGCAAGCGTCTTAAATTTACTTTTAGAATATGTCGGGCTATGGCCAATCTTGCTAAAGCCAAAAGGATAGAGATATTTTTTACAAACAACCAAAGGAATATGAACTTCTTAGAAACCGCGGTCTCGATTTTTATTGGGTCTTTTCTCTTGGTGTATTTGACGATTCCGAAAATCATTGGCGTGGTGGAATATCGCCGCCTAATGGACAGTCCCAACCATAGAAGCTCTCACAAGAGCCGAACGCCCACCTTGGGCGGTGTGGCTTTTTTCTATACGCTGATATTTGCCTTTTTTTTCATCAAAGGATGGACGACGCTTGCCGAAGGCATGTATATAATACCGGGCCTCACCATACTTTTTATAGTAGGCCTCAAAGATGATTTGGTCGTCATATCGCCTGGGGCGAAGCTTATGGCGCAGGTCTTGGCCATAGCTTTTATATTGGCCAATCCGAGTTTTACGATTCATTCGCTCAACGGGTTTTTGAACATCAATGAGATTCCGTACTACCTATTTTTGATTATTGGCGGTTTTATGATGCTCACTATCATCAATTCGTACAATCTAATAGATGGTATTGACGGACTCGCATCGGTCGTTGGCATTGTGATCATGGTCATTTTTACCACGATTTTTTACTTGACCAAAGAGTATTTCTTTGCTTTGGTAAGTATCACAATGAACGCCTGTTTAATGGCTTTTTTAGGGTTTAATTTATCTTCCGACAAAAAGATTTTCATGGGCGATACCGGGTCTTTGATCGTGGGCTTCGTAATCAGTATTTTAACGCTTAAATTCCTTGCGTTGCGTCCACATGTCTATACTGAATTACCTTTTCTTCTAGAGAATGCACCTTTGATTGCCATAAGTATTCTAATCGTACCTCTGTTCGATACGGCAAGAGTTTTTGCCATCCGAATTGCGAACAAAAAGGCTCCATTTTCTCCTGATCGGAATCATACTCATCATGTACTTATAGACTATTGGGGACTTTCCCATAAGCAGGCCAGCTTTATTATTGGGTGTTTCAATTTGCTTTTTGTTATGCTTTTCATTGTATTGGGCAGTACGGCAAAAAACCTGGGTATGGTCATTATGCTTGTTACCGTGGTGGTGGCTCTCGGCTATATTTTCTTTAAGTACAATTACAGTTTTGCTACGCTAAAGCAAAAAATTATGCTGCGTAGAAAAGTGAACAAGATAAAGGCAAAGGTGGAAGATTCGAACGGGAAGAAAAAGAAACGGCGAAATATGGATGTGGAATCAAGAAAAGAGGAAGAAATTCAATGAAGAAAGTATTGATAACGGGCGCGGCCGGTTTTTTGGGCTCCCATTTATGTGATAGGTTTATAAAGGAAGGGTTTCATGTTATCGGAATGGACAACCTTATTACGGGTGATTTAAAGAATATTGAGCATCTTTTTCCGCTAGAACATTTTGAGTTCCATCACCATGATGTTACGACTTTTGTTCATCTGCCGGGAAAACTAGATTATATCTTGCATTTCGCTTCGCCAGCAAGCCCAATAGATTATCTGAAAATACCAATTGAGACATTAAAGGTAGGTTCGTTAGGCACATTGAATCTATTAGGGTTGGCCAAAGAAAAGAATGCCACTATTTTGGTAGCTTCTACTTCGGAAGTATATGGTGACCCCTTGGTTCACCCTCAAAATGAGGACTACTACGGTAATGTAAGCCCCGTTGGTCCTAGAGGCGTATATGATGAGGCCAAACGGTTTATGGAGTCGATAACTATGGCATATCATCGTTTTCACGGTCTCGATACGCGAATAGTGCGTATTTTCAATACGTACGGATCTCGCATGCGTCTTAACGATGGTCGAGTAGTACCGGCCTTTATGGGGCAGGCACTTCGTGGAGAAGATTTGACGGTATTCGGTGATGGTTCGCAAACGCGCTCTTTCTGTTATATCGATGATCAAGTAGAGGGTATCTACAGATTGTTGTTTAGCGATTACACAGATCCTATTAATATTGGAAATCCACATGAAACGACTATAAAAGAGTTCGCCGAGGAGATAATAAAGCTTACCGGAACCAATCAAAAGATAGTTTATAAGCCCTTGCCCAAAGATGACCCACTACAAAGACAACCTGATATCGCCAGGGCAAAGGAAATTCTGGGCTGGGAGCCAAAAGTAGAACGCTCACAAGGACTTAAAATCGTATACGATTATTTTAAGTCATTGTCTTTGAAAGAGTTGCAACAAAAAGAGCATCGACAATTTTTTTAGGTCAATCGTCATTAACTTGCGAAAATGAACGACTTAAAAGTCGAAATCCTAAGCTGGTTTTTCTAAAAATTTTAGCTGACTTGACACCAAGTCTTGGCTAAGGTCTTGTTCATTGGGCTTTAAGGAAGACTTAGCTTTTTACTTCTACCAAAAATCGGTTTCCATTTTGTAAAAGTATGGTCATCGGAATGCGCGAAATTAGCGTGTAGGTACGTAAAACATTGGTGTTACGTGAGATTTTTCTCAAAATTGAAAATAAAATCGTATACGATTTATCAAGGATGCCCATAAACACTACGTTACATCCGATTAATACAACGGGTTATCGACGAAACGCACAAAGGTCATCATAGATTGTTGGAAATGTGCCCAGCCACCTTTTAGCAATCAAATACCCTGCAAGAATTACCTGCAGGCTTTCGTTCTTAGCTAATTGCTTCTTTACTGATTCCATTGGTCCATGATTCCTTAGTGGATTGATACATTGTTTCCCGAGCATGTATCCTTTGAATACCATTGGGGTTGTTTTTGCGCATAACATGTTTACTTTTGCCAAAAACTGAGTGAAATGAATATTCTGATTCTAGGTGCTGGAGGGCGTGAGCATACTTTGGCATGGAAGTTAAATCAAAGCCCAAAAGTGAAAAATCTTTTTGTGGCCCCTGGTAATGCCGGGACTGCCTTAATAGCCAAAAACATACCGATTGGTGTAAATGACTTCCATGCGATTAAGAGCGCGGTTCTCGAGAATGATATTCAGTTGGTGGTCGTCGGGCCGGAGGATCCCTTGGTCAATGGGGTACATGATTTCTTCCTCCAGGATAGTGCGTTGAAAACTGTTTCGGTGATCGGGCCACAAAAGGCCGCGGCAACATTGGAAGGAAGTAAGGAGTTTGCCAAGGAGTTTATGATGCGGCACAATATTCCCACGGCTGCCTATCAAAGCTTTACTTCCGAAACCCTTGAAGAGGGATATGCTTTCTTGGAAAACTTGACCCCGCCATACGTATTGAAAGCCGACGGTCTTGCAGCGGGTAAAGGTGTATTGATCCTGAACGATCTTCAAGAAGCCAAAGACGAACTGAAAACGATGCTGGTCGATGCGAAGTTCGGCAGTGCAAGTACAACGGTGGTCATAGAAGAGTTTCTGTCAGGTATTGAACTTAGTGTTTTCGTACTTACTGACGGTAAAGGTTACAAGGTTTTACCCACGGCAAAAGATTATAAACGCATCGGCGAGGGTGACACCGGACTCAATACAGGCGGCATGGGGGCTATTTCTCCCGTTCCTTTCGCTGATAATGTGTTTATGGATAAGATACACGAGAGAATCGTCAAACCGACCGTAGAAGGGCTTAAAATGGACCACCTTCCTTACAAAGGTTTTATTTTCATAGGATTGATTAAAGTTGGCGATGATCCCTATGTCATAGAATATAACGTTCGTCTAGGGGATCCGGAGACCGAGGTCGTATTACCAAGAATTCAGAACGACCTATTGAATGTCCTTGAAGCAGTCGCGAATCAACGGTTGGACGAAATCGATTTGATCATCGATAAACGAACGGTCGCCACGGTTATGATGGTTTCAGGAGGCTATCCTGAAGCCTACGAAAAGGGAAAAGAAATTTCAGGGCTGGAAAAGGTCAAGGAATCAATGGTCTTTCACGCGGGCACGCGACTTGAAAACGAAAAAGTCTTCACCAACGGAGGCAGGGTCATGGCTATTTCATCTTATGGTTCTCATTTCAAGGACGCCCTTGAAAAATCCTATGAATCCATTGAAAAACTACATTTCGAGGGGATGAACTATCGTCGTGATATCGGGTTCGACCTTTGAAAATTCGAGGTGCTTTAAAAACCCATCCTCTTAAGACGGTTAGGAGAGATTCCTACAAATAAGAATGTGAGGTAATACTTTTGTCCTCTTCCCCCTTGTCGTTATATTGTTTGAGCTGCAACATCCAGTAGATAAATGCTGCAAAACCGATGATCGCTAAAATCCAGTTTATTGCATTTGCACCCCACCAACTGTCCATGAACCTAAAAAAATCAAAAGGTGCAAAAAGCACGTCTACGAATAAATCTTCAATACCTTCGAAAAAAGAACGCCACATAATTTTGTTTTTAAACAAGTTCCTAAATTGTGAAATGGCAATCAAGGAACTTCAGCTATGAACAACTTAGCTATATTTGTGCAACAAAAGTATAAAATATTAGGGACTGTTTGGAAATTTGTCATTGGAATTTTTATAGATCATTTTTGATGCGGAATGAGGCAATTTTTTTCAACATATCAGGGCTACGGTTAAAAATTTTAACGAAATGACGCGCAAAAAGGAGCGTAAAAAAACAATGTTCAAACTTCCAAACAGTCTCTCAAGATGATTTCCAGCATTTTTGGTAAAACAAAACCCATAAATCACATCATTGTTCTCACTTTTTTGTTCTTGCTGTATTGGATAGTGCACTTTTTTGTTTCAGATAGCACGAACACCAATGAACAGCTTCTTCTAAAAACATTGGTTTTAACGGTTTTATTGTTCAGTGTTTTCGTGGTCAACTTTATCGTCAAACGCAATAAAATGACGGGCCCTAATTCTTTTGCCATGTTATTTTACGCCATGCTCATGTTGGTGTTTCCTGAAACTTTGGCCGACAACAACGCAATTCTATGTAGCTTTTTTTTATTGTTGGCGACTCGAAGGCTGATAAGCGTTCGATCATTGAAAAACATAAAGCTGAAGATTTTTGATGCAACGTTATGGGTATTGATTTCTAGCCTTTTTTATGAATGGGCCTTAATATTTTTCCTTCTCGTTTTTGCGGCGATATATATTTACGAGCCAAAGAATATTAGAAATTGGATGGTGCCCTTTACCGGAATCTTTGCATTTTTCGTGATAACGTATTGCATTTTGATATTGGCCAATAACACCTCTTTTTTACTAGAACACTATGCTTTCGACCTCAAATTCAATGTTTCCTATTTTTTGGATTGGGGCAATAGCTCTAAATTCATCATCTATATTTTCATCGTCCTTTTTACGACTGTTTTTTCGTTTCTGAAATTAGGAAAAACCGGCCTTGGCAAAATAGTGACGATGCGATTGGTTGTTTTGTCTTTTATTTTAGGTATTCTTTTAAAAACATTGGTATCGACACCTGGCGCGGATCCCCTGATGGTCACCTTTTTCCCAGCTGTCATTTTTATAACGAACTATGTAGAATCGATACAACGCGCCAATATCACGGAGGTAGTGCTCATTGCAAGTATTTTTATTCCGTTTTTGGTCTTTGTTTCCAGTCTGTTACTAAAGTAAATAAAGGGGTATCTTTGTTTAAATTTCGCACCTATGTTCAGCAAGTTCGCTTTTGACATTTTTGAGGAAAGTATATCCAAATATCATGAGAAAGACGATGTCTATCAATCCTTTTCGAACCCGTATCCAAAGGGGGAAATTGATCATTTGCTCTATCGAAAAAATTGGATAGATACCGTACAATGGCATTATGAAGACATTATTCGAGACCCGAATATCAATGCGCAGGATGCCTTGGTTCTAAAGCGTAAAATCGATGCCAGTAATCAAGATAGAACCGATTTGGTCGAATATATCGATAGCTATTTTCTGAATAAATACCAATCGGTAGAAATTTTGGAGGATGCAACGATCAATACTGAAAGTCCGGCTTGGGCTATCGACCGTCTGTCGATTTTGGCACTCAAAATTTATCATATGCAAGAAGAGGTCAATAGAACCGACGCATCGGCAACGCATATCGAAAAGTGTACCCATAAGTTGAACATACTTCTTGAGCAGCGTAAAGATCTGTCAACGGCGATCGACCAATTGTTGACCGATATCGGGGCCGGAAGAAAGTACATGAAAGTCTACAAACAAATGAAGATGTACAATGACGAGGAATTAAACCCCGTACTGCGTGGCACCAAGTGATAGATCTCCAATACATATCTTAGTCATTCGTTTTTCGGCCCTGGGAGACGTGGCCATGACCGTGCCGGTACTCCGCGCCCTTTTGCAACAGCATCCTGAAGTTCATATAACAGTGCTAACTAGAGGTTTTTTTAAACCTTTATTCAGTCAACTGGAAAATGTTACGGTCTTTGAAGCGGACCTGAAAGGAAAACACAAAGGGCCCTTCGGACTTTGGAAATTATACACTGAACTGAAGGCGCGCGGGTTGGATGGAGTCGCTGATTTACACAACGTATTGCGTACCAATGTACTGAGGTATTATTTTCAGTTAGGAGGAATTCCTTTTTTTCAGTTGGATAAGGCTAGAAGGGATAAAAAAGTACTTACCGCTTTAAAAAATAAGGTGTTCAAGCCCTTGAAATCAACGCATCAAAGATATGCCGACGTTTTTGCTGAAATGGATTTGCCGTTGGACCTTTCTAAAGTTTCTTTGTACTCCAAAGAAAAATTGTTCGACTCCATTTTGAAACACATCGGTCGTGAACCAAAAAAATGGGTCGGGATCGCTCCTTTCGCGGCACATGAAGGAAAGATGTACCCTTTGGCGTTGATGAAAAAAGTAATTGAGCTATTGGGGAGCACGCAGCGCTATAAACTTTTGCTTTTTGGGGGAGGTAAAAAAGAACAAGCGGCGCTAGAGAACCTAGCGGAAACGGATTCAAACTGTATCGTAATTGCCGAAAAACTTTCATTACACGAAGAACTGGCGCTAATTTCCAATCTCGACCTCATGCTTTCCATGGATAGTGCCAATGGTCATCTTGCGGCCATGTACGATATTCCGGTAGTCACTTTATGGGGCGTTACACATCCGTACGCAGGGTTCGCTCCATTCGGGCAAGATCTCAATAACTCCTTACTGGCCGATAGAACAAAATATCCATTAATCCCGACTTCCATTTACGGCAATAAAATACCCCGTGGCTATGAAACGGTCATGGAAACTATTTCTGCCGAGGCCGTTGTGACAAAAATAAAGGAAGTTCTAGGCGATTAAAAAAGACAATCATACCGAAGAATGTTTGGCCTCGATAGATTTGAAATATTGACGCAATTGCGCCATAAACCTATATTTTCTGGCACTTGGGGCACTTTCTACCATTAGCGTCCGAATTCCGATAAATGAACTCATCAAGTAGACGGCAGCTCCTTCACTATCAACATGCCTATCGATATGCCCATTGAACTTACCGCGTTGAATGGCCGATACCAAGTTGACCTCCCATACCTTTAGAATATCGTTCAAGGGTTCCATAATCCTTGGATTTCTACCATTGAACTCGTTCAAAAAATTACTTAAGAGAAAGCCATAATCCATTTCATTGTGCACAGCGGTTTCCAGGGCCTCTTCAAAACAGTTTGTAATCAGTTCCAACGGATTCTCATGCCCTTCGATGGGCTCGATCAGCATGCTGTAAATTTTACGGACCAAAAGGTTTTGAATGATCTGAATAAAGAAATCCTCTTTCGAATCATAATGATAATAGAAGGCACCTTTGGAGAGTGAAAGTTCTTTCAAGATATCATCTACACTGGTGCTGTGATATCCTTTGGCGTAGAATAGTTCGAGGCCTTTGATTTCCATGCGCTGCATGGTAGCTAGTCGTTTTAGGTTTTTTTCCATGAGATTTAGGGGATTGAGTTAATAAAGACCATGCGGTCTGTTATAGTAACTCCATGAAACCCTATTTGTTGAGTTGAATACGATATTTAGTGGTATTTTTCGATGAAATGCATCAAACGCACTACTTTTCTTACCGAATATGATCGTTTACCGACGTATTGGTCGGTTGTCATCAAATAAATGAGTGGTCAAAAAAATATAATAGCGCTATTTGTCCTTTAAATTATGGACTATGTTACCACACCTTGACAACTACTTCCGGCACCTGCCGTACAACCATAGCAATGCTGAGAGATGATGATATTCCTATCGTTTAAAATATCCTCATTATAATCCTTGATGTGCTTGATTTTACTTGCTACTTTCAAATCCAACATCTGATTAAAATCGCAGTCGTATAACCACCCGTCCCAACTGATGGAAATGGTATTCGTACACATCACATTTTCCACCGCAGCAGGATTATAGGCTTCTACCAAAGCATACATATAGTCCTCATAATTTTCCGAAGCTATGAGATAATCTAAAAATCTTGCAATAGGCAAGTTCGTAATCGCAAATAGATTATGGAATTCAATATTGAAATCCTCTTTCAACGCTTTTTTAAAATCACGCTCCATGGCCGACTGGTCTCCTGGCAGATAGGCTCCGGAGGGGTTATAGACCAAATCTAATCGCAACGGACTATCTGGCCTTCCATAACCCACTTCATTTAATTCTTGCAATGCTTTGATGGATTTATCAAAAACCCCATCGCCACGTTGCTTGTCCGTTTTGCCTCGGGTATAATGCGGCATGGATGAGATTACGTGCACATTATGCTTTTTGAAAAACTCTGGAAGGTCGTGGTATTTTTTATTTGCTCGGATGATGGTCAAATTCGAACGCACTATAAAATCTTGTATTCCAGCTTTTGCCGCTTCTTCAACGAACCAACGAAAATCGGGGTTCAGCTCAGGAGCACCTCCCGTAAGGTCCAATGTATGTGCCTTGGTATTTTTGATGACTTCCAAACAGAGTTGCATGGTCTCGCGGGTCATAATCTCCTTCCTGTCCGGTCCGGCATCGACATGGCAGTGTTCGCAGACCTGGTTACACATATAGCCCACGTTAATCTGTAAGATTTCCAATTTTTTCGGTCGTAAAGGGAATTGTCCGATGTTAGCGATCTTATCCTTGAAAAAGGGCAGTTCGCCATCAGCGAAGATTCCCCCGTTGAGGATTTCGAGTTGCCTATTATTCTTGACAAGTTCGTTATGCCTTGCTTTTAATGATTTTGTAGCCATGTTTTAGTTGTTCGTTGCTGGTTATTCGTTACTGGTTGCCACACTTTTAACTGACAACCAACAACTATTAACCGTCAACTATATTACATACTCAACTTATTATACTTGTTCATCATCTGAACTCCATGTACCAAGGTCGCACCACTTTCGATAGCTGCTCCGGCATGTACGGCTTCCATCATTTCTTCTTTGGTGATGCCTTTTTCGAGTCCGTCTTTGGTGTAGGCATCAATGCAGTAGGGGCATTTGACCACATGGGCTACAGCTAGGGCGATCAATGATTTTTCCCTTGCTGAAAGTGCGCCTTCCTCAAAGACTTTGCCGTAGTATTCAAAGAATTTATTGCCGAGCTCTTCGCTCCATTCCGTGATTTTGCCGAATTTGCGCAGATCGGCCGCGTCGTAATATGGGTTTGCCATGATATAGTGTTTAAAGTTATTTAGTACGCCAAGCGTCTCTAAACCTCATTTATATTGAAATCCTTAAGAAATTGAAAAGAGATAATTAGGAAAAAGAGCGGATAGGCGAGCCCTTATTAAAGTGAATCTGGGAGTGAACCGAGGAAACCAATGAAAATTTGGGAATTTCCAATTTGTTGCTGAGCGAAGTCATCGAGCGTATCAGCCGCAATATATTTTGGCTAAGTCCGGAAGCATATTTTGCGATTAGTTTGACGTCAAAAAACGTGTCGATATCAAAAAGTGTGTGAAGTAGATGAATTTTCTCAGAGGAAAGCGATAATAAATCGAGGACTTCTTTGCGAATACGTGATGTTTGCCAAGACAGCAACTCAAAATCGGACTTTTCAAAGTCCGAGCGATGTAAACCCATCAAGTAAAACCCCCCATCCGCCGAAGGGCCGATTACCGACCTGCTCTGTTCTAAGTGAGAAATTGCATGTAGTATATGTGCTTTGGTCAAATGCGGACTGTCATTGCCAACTGTAATGACATTTTCAAACCCTTGGTCGAAAACATATTGTATGGCATTTGTAAAACGTTCACCGAAGGAATCTCCTTTTTGCTCAACCTCCGTAAGGTGAAAAAATGGAATTTTGGTCTTTTTGACCGTTTTTAAGGTTTGTTGGGTCAGGGAATCAAAAAGCTGTTCTCCACATGCAATTTTTTTGTGCTGCATTTCCTCGATTGAAGAATTGGCGAAAACTAAAATCGCTGTTGAATGTTGTTTTGATACCTGCATAATAGAGTGCTCTGTAAACTTACGATAAAAAGAAGTTATGGGTTTTGTCGATGGCACACTTTTTTAATTACACTAAGTTTTGAACAAAACGCTTTAAGCATATTACTTTTGTCTTTTAAATAGTTGGGTATGAACTTGAAATCCGAATCTGTTGGATTAGTGCTTTCTGGAGGCGGGGTCAGGGGCATGGCACATATTGGGGTAATTCGCGCTTTGGAAGAACATGCTGTATCCGCAAAAATTGTCTCCGGCAGTAGTGTCGGCGCTCTTGTTGGCGCCTTATACGCGAATGGCACGTCGGTAGCCGATATGTTGTCGTTCTTCAAGGAAACTCCGTTGTTTAAATATAATTTCTTTACAATAATGAAGCCCGGTCTCGTTGATACCGAACGGTATTTCGAAGTCTTTCAGCGCTATTTTCCCGAATATTTCGAAGAGCTGAAAAGAGAGTTGTATGTGGTGGCCACCAATATGCAGAAGGGCGAGGAGGAGTTTTTTTCATCAGGAGAATTGGTGCGGCCTCTTTTGGCTTCGGCCGCTTTGCCTCCCGTATTTAGTCCCTTGGAAATCAATAATTGTTTTTATGCCGATGGCGGTATTATGAACAACTTCCCTTTGGAACCGCTAAAAAACAAAGTTGATTACATTATCGGAAGTAATGTTTCTGTCATCAAACAGGTCGAAAAAAAGACATTAATTCGTCGTTACAGCTCGCAAATCGAACGACTTCATTGATGATCTATGCCATCAATCGACAAAAAATCAGACAATGCGATTTGGTTTTCGAACCCTTGGAACTTGAAAAAATAGGAGTCTTGGATAAAAAAGGTATTGAAAAAGCTTATTTTATCGGGTATGAACATGCTTCCCGTAAGCTAGAGGAACTATCCCGTGAAACCTAAATCATAGAAAATACTCTTTCCGGTTATACATTATCGTAGTCTACCTTCAATGTCGGCGTAATTGGATGCGACTGGCAAGTGAGTACAAGGCCTTCGGCAATTTCGCCGTCGGTCAGGATCCGGTTTTTGACCATTTCCACCTTTCCTTCGGTAATGCGAGCGATACAACTACTACAGACTCCTCCTTGGCACGAATAAGGCGCGTCGATGTTCTGTTTCAGAACGGCATCGAGAACGAGTTCATTTTTGTTCATGGAAAGACTAAACTCTTCATCGTCCAAAACAATGGTAACCTCGGTCTTGCCATCGGCCTTTTCGGGGAGTTCGTCCAAAATTTCCGTGGTGGTGAAGAGCTCAAAATGTATTTTTTCCTTAGGAATATCATTCTCCTGTAAAGTTTCTGAAACCAGATTGATCATTGCCTCTGGCCCGCATAGGTAATACGCATCGAAATCAGTGTCTTTGTGTTTGTTTTTGAGGGCATAGTTTACCGTTGAGATATCGATTCGTCCAAAAAGTGAATCACTTTCTTGGGTTTGGCTATTCGTGAAATAAATGAAGAACCGATTGGGATGGTCAAGTTCCAAGTTCACCAAATCGGTATAGAACATGGTCTCTTTCGTCGATTTGTTGCCAAAGACCAACACGAATTTATTAACGGGGTTGCTGGCCAAAACACTCCGCGCTATACTCATTATCGGGGTAATTCCGCTTCCGGCAGCAAATGCGATGATATTTTTCGGGTTGGGGTTCGGGCTGAAAACGAAGCGACCTTCTGGGGGCATGACCTCAAGAATATCGCCTACGGCCAGTTTGGTGTTGGCGTAATCCGAGAATCCGCCTTTATCCACTTTTTTAACACCTATGGTGATACTGTCCTTTTTAGGGGAGGAGCTAATAGAATACGCCCTACGTAATTCTTTGCCCTTAATTTCCTTTTTGATGGTAATGTACTGTCCTGGAATAAAATCGAAAGTCTGGATTAAAGCTCCTGGAATTTCAAAAGTAATAGCAACAGAACTTGGAGTAAGCGATTTTATGTGCTTAACCTTGAGGTGATGGAAATCGGCCATGTTTTTTAAGTAAAGGAATTAAAAAGCTAAAGAGTCAAAAGTACCTGTATTGAAACTGCCTACTGTTACTGCCGACCGCTTACTTTTTATTTATGGATTGCAAAATTAAGCAATGGAAATACCATAGTAAAATGGAAACAGGAAAAAATAGCTTTGGTTTGTAACAAATTTTATATTTACTGCACTAACCAAAAAACCTCCAACCAATGTTCAAACATTTTGTCAGCTTGCAATGGAAGTCTTTTTTTAGATCGTCTTCCTTCGGAAAAGGACTTGCAGTACGCATTTTGATGATTTTTCTCGCCATCTACATGCTGGTCTCTTTGGTCGGTCTTGGATCAGGCCTTTATTTTATATTGGAGGAGGTTTTCCCTGGAGTGGACCCCATGCTCAAAGTAAGCGAATATGTTATCTATTGGATACTCATCGAACTATTCTTCCGATACTTTATGCAGAAGCTTCCAGTGATGGATGTAAAGCCATTGCTCATGTTACCCGTCAAAAAAAGTAGTATAACACATTACATTCTGGGTCGTTCGAGCGTTTCATTTTATAACATTCTCTCGTTATTTTTATTTGTTCCGTTTGTGATTGTGTTGTTGATAAAAGGGTATCCGGCACTCAACGTGTTGGTATGGCTCTTTTCTTTGATCTGTATCATCTTGGTCATCAATTATCTGAACTTCATAATCAATAAAAGTGATAAAGTGCTTATTGCTTTGGGAATATTGATTGTCGGATTATATGGCCTTGAGCGTTTTGGGATATTTCCCGTTACGGAATATTCCGGTAAGCTGTTTTATGCATTGTATCAGAATCCCGCTTTGGCGCTGGTGCCCCTATTGACGGTTATTGGGCTGTACTATGTAAACTATAAGTTTTTACGGAATCGAATCTTTTTGGACGCGTCCCTAAAAAAGAAAACCAAGGAAGCTATCACCTCCGATTTGGCATGGACCAAGCGTTTTGGTAGCATAGCGCCCTTCTTACAGCTCGATATGAAGCTCATTTGGCGCAACAAGCGAACCAAAATGCAGTTCTTTATTTCGATGGCAATGATTTTCTACGGATTGATATTCTATAGTTTGGATACCTATGGAAGCACATCGACCATCTATCTGTTCGTCGGGATATTTATGACCGGTATGTTCCTTTCGAATTTCGGGCAGTTCATACCCGCGTGGGACAGTGAATATTATAGCATGATGATGGCGCAGAACATTCCTCTACGCAGTTATCTAGAATCAAAGGCGGGACTTATTTCGGTCAGTGTGGTCTTTATGTTCTTGCTCTCCATTCCCTATGTATATTTCGGTTGGCAGGCCTTGGCCATTAATTTTGCCTGTGCGATTTATAATCTCGGCGTGAACATACCTGTAATATTGTATTTCGGTTCCTTTAACAAAAAACGTATTGACCTGACCAAAAGTGCCATGGGCAATATGCAGGGCACCAGCGCGACCCAATTTTTGGTCTTGCTGCCCTTGATGGTCGTACCAAGTATTATCTATTTTGTTTTAAAGACCTTCGTTTCCTTTGAGGTAGCATTGCTAACGTTGGGCACACTGGGGGTTATCGGCTTCGCTTTTCGCAAGCAATTATTGGATAAAATAACAGATGCCTACCGAAAGAAAAAATACGCCATGATTGCCGGATTTAAAGAAAAGAACAGTTAAATAATGTGACAGGAGGACAAAATTTGAATTATGATAACAACACAAAATCTGACCAAAAAATACGGAAGCCAAATCGTGCTGAACATTGAGCATCTTGAAATACCCAAAGGCCAAAGTTTCGGCCTAGTAGGTAACAATGGTGCGGGAAAGACTACTTTTTTCAGTCTTTTGCTCGACTTGATTCAGCCCACAACGGGCCACATCGTTAATAATGAAGTCCAGGTAGATAAGAGCGAGGCTTGGAAACCCTTTACCTCCTCCTTTATTGATGAGACCTTTTTGATCGGATATTTGACTCCCGAAGAATATTTCTACTTCATTGGGGAACTTCGCAATCAGAACAAGGCGGATGTCAATGCGCTGCTTTCCAATTTTCAGGATTTTTTCCATGGGGAAATCCTAGGGCAAAAAAAATATCTGCGCGACCTTTCAAAGGGAAACCAGAAAAAAGCGGGTATTGTGGCTTCCTTTATCGGCAATCCTGAAGTAGTGATTTTAGATGAACCTTTTGCCAATCTAGATCCTACAACGCAAATCCGATTAAAGGGAATTATCAAAGACCTGGCAGCGAAACAAGGGGTGACCGTTTTGGTCTCGAGCCATGATCTAATCCATGTAACGGAAGTCTGTGAACGGATCGTTGTCTTGAACAAGGGCGAAATCGTACGGGACATTGAGACCTCTACGGAAACGCTTCGAGAACTGGAAAGCTTTTTTGCTGGATAAAAATGGGTTTCCCTTTAGTAGTTTAGGGAAACCCAATTAAGGTTAAGATTGGTTCTTTATGTTAGCCCTGAGGCGGTGTAGGGGTATAGAAAAACTCCTCTTTGACGATTTTCCCATCGGCTACCTGATAAAGGCATATTTCTTCCATGGCCTGTCGGCCTCCTTCTTTAAAAGTGGCATCCATTTTCATACGGCACGAAAAATAATTATCGGCGACCAAGGGGTCAGAGACCTCGTTGCCATGGAATTCGGCTACCATATTATTAAAGTATTCCGCTTTTTGCATGACGGCCTCGTAGCCTTCGGCTCTTTCCATTGGGGCACCTTTTGGCTCAATGCTAACGATGTTTTTTCCGTACAGTTCTTGCATGGCGTTGTCGAATTGTCCGGTTCTGCAATAGCCGACCAATTTGTCGGCAACTTCTTGTGTAGTCATAATCTTCTGTTTTTAATTGATGGATAAACTATGTTGATTTATATAAAAGCATTGTTCAAATACGTGTTCAGCGGATTGATTTGTTCAAAATGGTCCAATATTTCTTGATTCAACGATTCCGAGTCGTAATAAGGAGCCAAGGGAAATTCCGCAAAAGCATAAAATTGTTTGTTGTAGATCGATCCGTTTTTTCGGCAACGGGCAAAAAACTTTTATCAATCCTTTTTGCCTTATCCCCTTTAAGTTTTCCGAAGTTGTGGGTAAAATCTTTTTCCGTGATTATCGACACTAATTTTTCTGGATTCTTGGCGATATGCTCCCGTACTTTTTTCAATTCAGGAGGGCGGATCATAAAAAGTCCGCCACAGACATGAATATTTTCGCCATCGATGCCCAAATAGTATCCCGGGTAAATGGATTTCTTCCCTTCTGCGGAAAATCCCGCCTTCATAATCGTGTTATAAGGTGATTTATCCTTTGCAAAGCGAATGTCCCGATTGATTCGAAAAACAGCTTTTTTGGGGTTGGGTAGAATTCTGTCGTCCCATTCCCGAAGCGGAGGAAGCAAATCTTCAAGTAATTGCATAAAGGGTTCCTTAACATCTATTTCGTACCTTTTTTTGTTGGCTTGGAACCATTCTTTGTGGTTGTTTTTTGAGAGTTCTTTGAAGAATGAGGAATAGGCTTTCGTAATCATAACATTATTTTTAAAACTATTCGCTATCCTGAAGACGAATCCATTCCTTGATTATGGACGCTAATGCTTCCTTTTTTTCTTCAATATCTTCCAAATTCTTAAAACGAGCTACTCGCGCCTCTTTTCCATCGCCTTCCAGCAAGCTGTGAGTATCCTTTATCAATGCCCCCTTATGAAACATAAGACTTACGAATTTCTTGGCGTTCATAAAAAAGGAGGCAATGTTTCCCTTGTACATAAAAGTAGGACTCTTCCATTTAATGGCCTCCTCTATTTTGGGGTTTACTTGAAGGATAATTTCGCGAACACGCCGTATTTCTTTGTCCATCGGATGCTTTTTCTCTTTTAAGAAAGTGTCTACTTCTGCATTCTTGTTCATAATTGTAAATCCGTTACATATGCTTTATTTTAAACCAGCTATGGATTTTTCAGCCCAATCCAAGAGCTTTTCCGAATCCGCTAAAATGTCTTCCGGAATAGAATAATAAGGCATTTTGCCATGTTTTTGCGACCCGTTTTGCTCGAATTCAGCTTTGTTATTTTCACTTGCCTTAAGAAAGGCCTGTCCCTTTGAATCAACCATTCCGAATATCTTGCCGTTATGAAAAACACCATGTCCACCGAACATTTTTTTGGTCGAAATACTTCCAATGCGCTCGAGTTTCTCTAGTAGTAATTCGACCATTAGAACCGAATCGTTTGTCATTTTGCTTCCTTTTTCGCCCATAGCTTCTTTCTAATTCAATTGGGATGATTTCTCAAAGCTACGAAAGGAACATTCAGATCAAAAAGGGCAAATCAGACACTTTTAGGGGTTGATTGTGCCAAAAAAGCGTTCTATTTTTATAGAAAATATAGTAAGGATGAAACATGTAAGTATTTTGGTGCCAAAGAACAACGTAATTTTGAGCAATGTAGTGGGGCCTTTCAAAGTCTTCTCGGCTGCCAATGAGTTTTTGAAACAAACCGGTCAAAACCAGGTGAATTTCTTTGATATACATCTGGTGGGTTTGGAGAAGGATACCGTTCTCTATAATGGGGCCTTTAGCATACACTGCGATACGACTATTGATGAGGTTCAAAAAACTGACCTTATTTTGATACCTGCGGTAAAACCTGATAGTTTACTTGAAAGTTTGGAAGAAAATACTGGATTCATACCGTGGATCAGAAGACAACGAAGCCAAAACAATGCAGAAATCGGTAGCATGTGTATGGGTGCCTTTACACTTGCTCAAACCGGTTTGGTCGACGGAAAACAATGTTCTACACATTGGGCGGGTATGGAACTATTTAGACAGTTGTACCCACAGGTCAATTTGATTTCGAACAAAATAGTTACTGACGAAGACGGAATCTATACCAGTGGTGGGGCCTACTCTTTTCTGAATCTCATATTACATTTAACGGAAAAGTACTGCGGGCGTGAGGTCGCTATTTACCTTTCAAAACTTTTCGAGATAGAGATTGATCGAGAGGACCAAAATCAATTTGCAATTTTTAAGGGGCAAAAGAACCATGAAGACGATGCCATTAAAGAAGCACAGGTGTTTATTGAGGACAATGTTTCCAAGAAGATATCAGTAGAAAAACTGGCTCAAAAGTATGCGATAAGTAGAAGAAATTTTGTTCGGCGCTTTAAAAAGGCCACTCAGAATACCCCATTGGAATACATTCAACGCGTCAAGATCGAAGCGGCCAAAAAGAATTTGGAATCGACGCAGCAAAACATCAACGAAATTATGTACAAAGTTGGGTATGCCGATCAAAAGGCTTTTCGGCTACTTTTCAAAAAGTATGTCGGGCTTTCTCCTATTGCATATAAGAGTAAGTATAACAGAAGTATATCAACTATTGAGAAAACCACGGTCTGGTAGTTTGCAGTACTTCTTGAGAAAATGTAGGTCCGACCAACTTTTTAAGAAATAGACCGTGTGGTCGGGGGCTTACTTTTCTATAAAGAAATAACCACGACGTTCTTCGATTTTAAGCCTAAAATCATCCTTGAACTACCCAAAAACAAAGCATGTTCCCGATGAAATGTTGGGGCCATAGACTGCTCGGTCTGTAAATTAGGGAGACTTGTTGCGTTGTCTCATTGTTACTATTTTAGTTTTTCCCGACCAAATGCATAATATTCCCGTTGTTTTTTAGTTTAGATTACGTACGTATATATACAATTTTGCAACTACGATTTAAACTTATCATATTCGCCGTTCTGGGGGGCATCGTTTTCAACGCTTGTTCTACAAAAAAAGACGCCTTTCTGAACCGTAATTGGCATGCCTTGAACACCAAGTACAATGTGCTGTATAATGGCAATCTTGCCTTTGACGAAGGCCGGGAAGAACTTAACGCAAACTATAAGGACGATTATTGGGAAATACTTCCTATTGAACGATTGCAGGTAACCGAAGATTTAAAGCTCGACTCGGAAGACAATAATCCGAATTTTATCCGAGGCGAAGAAAAGGCGACCAAGGCCATACAAAAACACAGTATGGATATCAAGGATGAGGAGCGTAACCCACAGACCGATGAGGCTTTTTTGCTATTGGGCAAGGCACGCTATTTTGACCAACGATATATTCCTGCACTCGAGGCGTTTAACTATATTATCAAGAAATATACGTATAGCGATAAATTGAACGAGGCCCATATTTGGCGTGAAAAGGTCAACATCCGATTGGAAAATGAAGATTTGGCCATCAAGAACCTAAAGCGTCTGATGAAATATGAAAACCTGAAAGATCAAGAATATGCCGATGCGCGTGCGATGATGGCACAGGCCTATATCAACGAACAGGTATTGGACACGGCGATCCAGCAACTGAAGGTCGCCTCGCATTACTCCAAAAAGAATCCTGAAAAAGGCCGATATTACTATATCATTGGGCAGCTCTACAATCAGCTTGGGCATAAAGACAGTGCCAACTATGCTTTTGACAAGGTGATTGATTTGAACAGAAAGTCGCCCCGGGTGTATATGATTAATGCAGAAATCCAGAAACTTCGCAATACCGAAATAATCGACGAAAATCAGGAAGAACATTTGGAGTACCTGACCGATTTGGAAGAAAATCGCGAAAACCGTCCATTTTTGGATAAAATTTACCGTCAGGTGGCAGAGTTTCATTTAAACCGAAGCTCCGATAGCTTGGCACTGGTCTATTTCAATAAATCGCTTAGGGCCACTCAAAATGAACCAAAATTGAATGCGCTGAACTACGAGAACTTGGCCGAATACAATTTTGACGAAAACGAATACAAGACTGCGGGGGCCTATTATGATAGTGTGCTGACCAATCTTCCGGAGAATACTAAAAAATTCAGGGCGACCAAGAAGAAATTGGACAACCTAGAAGATGTCATCAAATACGAAGACATCGCGCAACACGCCGATAGCGTGATTACCCTCTACAATATGTCTCCCGACGAGCGGGTCGCCTATTTCGAGGAGTTTATTGCGGAAATAAAAAAGGCCGATGAAGAAGCGGCCAAAAAAGCCGAAGAGAAGATTACGGCTAGTTTTGCCTCGTTTGCCGACTCAAAAGGAGGCAAGGAAAATAAAGGCAAATTCTATTTCTACAACTTGCAGAGCCTAGGATACGGCAAAAACGATTTCACCAACAAATGGGGCAACCGTGAACTTGAAGACGATTGGCGTTGGAGCAATAAAAGTATCATTGCCGCCTCGAACGAAGAGACGGCCATAGCTCAGGTTGATAGCTTGGATCGCGAACCGTCGTTGGACGAAAAGTATTCATTGGACTTTTATATAGATAGAATTCCGACAGAAGTTTCGGTCATCGATAGCCTGCACACCGAACGCAACTTTGCCAATTATCAATTGGGATTGATTTATAAGGAAAAATTCAAGGAAAACCTTTTGGCGGCCGGAAAATTGGAAGATGTTCTAAAATCAGATCCTGAGGAGCGGTTGATACTTCCTTCCAAATACAACTTATATAAGATCTATGAAGAAGAGGGCAGTCCGCTGGCCATTTCGATGAAAGATGACATCATCAAAAATCATGGAGATTCTCGTTATGCGGAAATATTGTTAAACCCACAGGCCGTTTTGGCGGATAGTTCCGATAGTCCTGATGTGCGTTATGGTGAACTCTTCAAATTGTTCCGAGATCAGCAATTTCTTAGGGTAATTACCGAGGCCGAGGAAAATATAAATAAATATACAGGTGACCCTATAGTACCAAAGTTTGAAATGTTGAAAGCGAATGCCATAGGTCGATTGAACGGTTACGAACCCTTCAAAGAGGCGTTGAACTATGTGGCATTGACCTATCCGAATAATCCTGAAGGCAAAAAAGCCGAACAGATGATTGCCGAACAATTGCCCAAATTGGAGCCCAAGGAATTTTCAACGGAAGTAGGCGTAACCGGTACCGGAAATTGGAAGGTCGTTTTCCCTTTCAAACGTCAAGAGAACGAAAAGGCTTTGGAATTGAAAGAGAAATTGGAAAAATCGATAAAAGATTTAAAATATAAGAACACAGTTTCAAAAGATATTTATACCTTGGAAGACCAATTTGTTGTCGTACACGGGTTTAAGTCAAAAGATTTTGCCCTCGGGTACGTAGAATTGCTCCAAAAAAACAAAGACTATAAGATAAAAAATGAAAATTTCGTAATATTATCATCCAACTATAAAACAATACAGGTGCATAAAAACCTACAAGATTATAAGAATATGCTTTTAACCCCAAAACCTTAACGAATGTTTTCAGACAGACAAAAACCTAGAACTATGAACGAAATCGGAGGACAACCCAACAGAATCGAAAAGAACACGAAAATCAAAGGAGAGATCATCTCGGAAGCAGATTTTCGAATTGACGGAAAATTGGACGGCAACGTCAAGACGTCCGGTAAAGTGGTCATCGGAAAAGATGGCTATATCCACGGAAAAGTAGAATGTGTCAATGCCGACATTGAAGGAAGCTTCAATGGCGAGCTATTGGTCTCTGACCTACTCTCCTTAAAAGCATCGGCCGTAATCGAAGGTACCGTAGTAGTATCGAAATTGGCGGTTGAGCCAGGGGCGACCTTTAACGCTTCCTGTAATATGAAAGGCAAAGGTGGTTCGATAAGTAGTAGTTCGAGCAGCAGTTCGGCTTCTAGCTCAAGTTCAAGTTCAAGCCCGAATACAGGATCTTCATCCGGATTCAAATCGGCCCTTTCTAGCAGTTCAAGTTCTAAACCGGGCAGTGAAGCAGCAAAAGCCTCGTAAACCAAAAAGTAATTTCAAGAACTTTGCGGTACTTTCGGGTATTGCCTTCGAAATGGGCGCTATAATCTTTTTAGCGGCTAAAGGAGGTCTTTGGCTCGATGACCATAACCAAAATGACAAGAAGATATATACGGCGATTGCCACACTATTAGGTGTGGCAATTTCATTATATGTAGTTTTGCAACAGTTAAAAAGGCTTAAGAATTGAAACATAATAGAGGTGTGATTATAAGGTTTCTTTTATGGTTGATAGGTTCCTTGGTTTTGTTTTTCTTTATTCATACCAAACTACTATCTATTTATGATTATTTGCCCTATGATAATTTAATCGTTCGTTCGTATTGGATCAATGCCCTTCTTGCAGCGGTTATTTTCATTGTACTGTTTCTATTTCGATATCGGCTCAAGAATTATATCGGCTTTCTTTTCATTGCAGGTAGTTTTATAAAATTCACTTTGTTTTTTATCATCTTCTATCCGGTATACCGTGCCGATGGCGAAATGGATACATTGGAGTTCGCGGCTTTCTTTGTTCCATATCTGATTAGCCTCCTCATAGAGACTATTTTTACCGCCAAAATGCTCAAAAAATTGGATGACAAAACCACTTGAAATAAAGAGTGGTTTTGCTTTTTTCTTTTTGAAAGAATGCCGTACATTTGCACCGATTTTTAGAGACCGATATTTTTTGAGCTTTATGCATATCAACTACTTTACCAAGTTTCTTTTTATTGGATTACTCTTTTTTAGCGGCACGATTTTCGCCCAAGGCGTCGAACATCATATCGACGTTCCGGAAGGCGCCAACAATGCGGGAATGGAAGAGGAAATAGACGAAGATATCGAGCACCATATCCAAGACTCATATTCGTTTACCTTTTTTTCCGACTCTGAGACTGGTAAACATTATGGTTTTCCGCTTCCAGTTATACTTTGGGACGATGGATTGCATGTATTTTCTTCCTCGAAGTTCCATCACGGCGAGACTGTTGCCGAAAGCAATGGCAACCATTATAAGTTGTATCATAACAAGGTGTACAAGACCGATGCGGCGGGAACTATCAATTATGATGAAGAACATCATCCAACAAATGCCAAACCTTTGGATTTTTCGATTACCAAGAACGTAGTCATGATGTTCGTAACCGGATTACTGATGTTCTTGCTTTTCGCTGGTTTGGCTAAGTCATTCAAAAAAGGCCCTATCGCAACAGGTGCGGGCAGATTCTTCGAGCCGATAGTCCTATACATTCGAGACGATATTGCCAAACCGAACATAGGCCCCAAGTATAAAAAGTTCATGCCCTATCTGCTGACCGTATTCTTTTTTATATGGTTTTTGAACCTTTTTGGGCTAACTCCATTAGGAGTCAATGTTACTGGTAATATTGCCGTAACCTTTGCTTTGGCAATTATAACATTCATCATCACTCAATTTTCGGGGAACAAGAATTATTGGAAACATATTTTTTGGATGCCAGGGGTGCCTGTACCTATGAAGTTTATTTTGGCACCTATTGAATTATTGGGTGTTTTCATTAAGCCTTTCGCTCTGATGATTCGATTGTATGCGAACATTATGGCTGGGCACGTAGTATTGATGAGCATTATTGCTTTGGTATTTTTTGTTCAGAATTGGATAGGGGGTGGCCTTTCGTTGGTCCTTGCCTTTTTCCTTTCGATAATCGAGTTGTTGGTGGCAGCGTTGCAAGCGTACATATTTACCTTGTTATCAGCATTGTATTTCGGATTTGCTGTTGAGGAGCATGACCATGAGGAGGCACATTAATCACGGTTGCAGAATGTAGCCGAAGTAAAATTGAATGTTTAATTCTTAATTATATATTTATGGAGATTCCAGGTATTGTAGGTGGAGGTTTGATTGTTATCGGTGTAGGTATCGGTATTGGTAGAATCGGTGGTTCAGCGATGGACGCTATTGCCCGTCAGCCAGAGGCTACTGGTAAAATTCAAACAGCGATGTTGATTGCAGCGGCGCTTATTGAAGGTATTGGGTTTGCGGCATTGTTCGTAAGCTAGGAGTATCAATAACGGCGGTAACGGTTGGTTACTGCCGTTGTTTTTATTGAAGTTTTAAACAAATTGAATTATGGATAAGTTAATCAACGATTTTTCATTCGGACTATTTTTCTGGCAAATATTGCTGTTCGTCCTTCTACTTCTTCTTTTGAGGAAATTTGCATGGAAACCCATTTTGAATGCCGTCAACGAACGTGAAGATGGGATAAAAAATGCACTTGCCGCCGCAGAGGAAGCAAAAAAGGAAATGCAGAACGTCACTGCTGACAGCGAAAAGTTGTTGAAGGAAGCAAGGGCAGAGCGGGAAGCAATGTTGAAAGAAGCACGTGAATTAAAGGAAAAAATGATTTCCGATTCAAAAGAACTGGCAAGAGTAGAGGGTGATAAGATGATAAAGCAGGCACAGGCCACCATTGAAAGTGAAAAGAAGGCGGCCGTTGCCGATATCAAGAGCCAAGTGGCCAACCTTTCCGTGGAAATTGCGGAAAAGGTCATCAAAGAACAACTCTCGAACAAAGACAAACAATTAAAGTTGGTCGAGGATATGTTGGGTGATATCAAATTGAACTAAGAAATAAGCATGAGCGATTCTAGAGCGGCCATACGATATGCCAAAGCGATTCTTGACCTTGCGGTAGAGAACAAAGCTACTGATGCTTTGGAAAAGGATATGCGGTCAATATCCAGCACTGTTTCTGAAAGCAAGGAACTTCGTGAAATGTTGGCAAGTCCGGTAATTCCTGGCGCAAATAAGAAAAAGGCTTTGAACGCAATATTTAAAGGAAGCCATTCGATTACAGGAGGTTTGCTCGATATGTTGGTAGATAACAAACGTATCGGCATGTTGAATGAAGTTGCTTTGAAATATACGATTCTAAACGAACAGTTAAAGGGAGAAGGTGTCGCATTTGTAATGACTGCTGTGCCTTTGACCGCTGAATTGGAAAAGAAGGTACTAAAGCAAATAGGAAAGTTCACAGCAGATAAAGTTACTATCGAGAATAAAATCGATGAGAGCATCATTGGCGGATTCATCCTACGTGTGGGGGATTTGCAATATGATGCTAGCATCGCGAACAAGTTGAACAATTTGAAGCGAGAATTCGCAAGTAGTCTATAATAATAACTAAGGACAAGATGTCTAACGTCTAACGTCTAAAGTCTAACGTCTGAATAAAATGGCAGGAGTAAAAGCCGCTGAGGTATCAGCAATTTTAAAGAAACAATTATCAGGATTCGATGCAACCGCTACTTTAGACGAAGTAGGAACCGTATTACAGGTAGGTGATGGTATCGCAAGGGTCTACGGACTTGAGAACGCACAATACGGCGAATTGGTCGAGTTTGAAGGCGGACTCGAAGGTATCGTTTTGAACCTTGAGGAAGACAATGTAGGGGTCGTATTATTGGGGCCTTCCAGACAGGTAGGCGAAGGAGATACCGTTAAACGTACCCAACGAATTGCTTCTATCAATGTGGGTGAAGGTATTGTTGGCCGTGTGGTTGATACCTTAGGAATCCCAATCGATGGTAAAGGTCCTATCACAGGGAAAACCTATGAAATGCCTTTGGAGCGTAAGGCCCCTGGGGTAATCTTCCGTGAGCCTGTTACCGAACCCTTACAGTCAGGTATCAAAGCCATCGATGCGATGATCCCTGTTGGACGTGGACAAAGGAATTGGTAATCGGTGACCGTCAGACTGGTAAGACTACGGTTTGTATCGATACCATCTTGAACCAAAAAGAATTTTATGATGCTGGTGAACCAGTTTATTGTATCTATGTCGCAATAGGTCAAAAAGCTTCTACCGTCGCGGGAATCGCCCAAGTGTTAGAAGACAGAGGAGCACTCGCTTATACGACAATTGTCGCAGCAAATGCTTCCGATCCAGCACCGATGCAGGTTTATGCTCCGTTCGCTGGTGCGTCTATTGGGGAATATTTCCGTGATACAGGCCGTCCGGCTTTGATTATCTATGATGACCTTTCAAAACAAGCTGTAGCCTATCGTGAAGTATCGTTGTTGTTACGTAGGCCTCCGGGACGTGAAGCCTACCCAGGAGACGTTTTCTATTTGCACTCCCGCTTATTGGAGCGAGCTGCGAAAGTCATCAACGATGACGAAATCGCAAAGAATATGAACGATTTGCCAGATGTCTTGAAACCAATGGTAAAAGGTGGTGGGTCATTGACTGCATTGCCGATTATCGAAACACAAGCGGGTGACGTTTCGGCTTATATCCCGACGAATGTGATCTCCATTACTGACGGACAGATTTTCTTGGAGCAAGATTTGTTCAATCAAGGGGTTCGTCCTGCGATTAACGTGGGTATTTCGGTATCGCGCGTTGGAGGTAACGCCCAAATCAAGTCCATGAAAAAAGTTGCTGGTACCTTGAAATTAGATCAGGCACAGTTCCGTGAATTGGAGGCCTTTGCCAAATTCGGTTCCGATTTGGATGCGGCTACTTTGAATGTTATCGAAAAAGGACGTCGTAATGTTGAAATCCTGAAGCAAGCACAGAACGATCCATTTACCGTTGAAGATCAAGTAGCTATCATTTATGCAGGTTCAAAGAACTTGTTGCGTGATGTTCCTGTCGAGAAAGTAAAAGAATTTGAAAGGGATTACCTAGAATTCTTGAACGCCAAACATAGAGATGTTTTGGATACGTTGAAAGCGGGCAAATTGACCGATGAGGTTATCGACACGTTGACTGCTGTCGCCAAGGATCTTTCCGGAAAGTACAGAGCTTAGTCAAGTCACCATAACAACGAGAAATGGCGAACTTAAAAGAAATACGAAACAGAATAGCATCGGTATCTTCGACCATGCAGATAACCAGTGCCATGAAAATGGTATCGGCTGCAAAGTTAAAGAAAGCCCAAGATGCTATTACCGCCATGCGGCCTTACGCCAATAAACTAACCGAGCTACTACAAAGTTTGAGCGGAAGTCTTGAGGCTGGAAATAAATATTCGGATAACCGTGAGATAAATAGGGTCTTATTGGTTGCCATAACATCGAATAGAGGTCTTTGTGGTGCTTTCAACTCAAATATCATAAAGCAAGGCTACTTATTGGCAGAAGAGACCTATGCTGGCAAGCAGGTCGATATTATGGCCATTGGAAAAAAGAGCAATGATATTTTGGGTAAAAAGTTCAATGTAATCGCAAATCATAGTAAGGTCTTTGACGATTTGACTTTTGAAAATGTCTCGGCCATTGCTGAAGATTTGATGGAACATTTTACCACTGGTGATTACGATCGTATTGATATTGTATACAACAAGTTCAAGAATGCCGCTACTCAGATTATCATGACGGAGCAATTTTTGCCAATCGTTCCTATGGAAGGAAGCGAGAATTCCGCTGCTGACTACATCTTTGAGCCCTCAAAAGTCGAAATCGTTGAACAATTGATTCCGAAATCCTTAAAGACACAATTGTATAAAGGAATTCGCGATTCGTTTGCCAGTGAACACGGTGCCCGTATGACGGCGATGCACAAGGCGACCGACAACGCGACCGAAATGCGAGATCAGTTGAAACTGACCTATAATAAAGCAAGACAGGCGGCTATTACCAATGAAATACTTGAAATCGTTGGTGGAGCGGAAGCGTTGAACAATTAGGTGTAGCGATAGCGGAGCCAAATTTATAAACTGCCGAAGCCCTGAACAATTAGAATGATGTCATTGCGACCCAGATAGCTATGGGGGAAGCAATCCCTTAATCACGAAGACCGTCCATAATAAAGATACCCTGAACAAAAACCTCACATTCCGTGAGGTTTTTTGATTTTTATCAGTTTGCTGTTTTTATTCCTTTTTTAGAAACAAAATCTGTCTTTTTTATCCGATTTTTGCCGCTCCTATGCAAACCAACAAGACGGCTTTACTTTTCATATTTATAACGATTTTGGTCGATGTCATCGGCATCGGTATCATTCTTCCCATCATACCGGATTTGATTATGGAACTAACAGGGGAAGGCATTGATATGGCGGTCATTTATGGCATGTGGTTGACAACTGCCTTTGCAGGCATGCAGTTTTTGTTTTCGCCTGTTTTGGGAGAGATTTCGGATCAATATGGTCGCCGCCCAATTTTGTTGATTGCCTTGCTCGGATTAAGTGTTGATTATCTTATCCATGCGTGGGCCCCTACAATAATGTGGTTGTTCGTTGGCCGGTTCCTTGCAGGGATTACGGGGGCCAGCTTTACGGTTGCCTCCGCTTATATTGCCGATATCAGTACCAAAGAGAACAAGGCAAAGAATTTTGGTTTGATCGGGGCCGCCTTTGGGTTGGGATTTATCATTGGACCAGGAATCGGCGGATTTTTTGGTGAAATCAATATTCGTCTTCCCTTTTATATCGCAGCGGGATTGACGTTTGCCAATTTTCTTTTCGGATTATTTTTCGTTCCGGAATCATTGGTACCTGAAAATCGGCGACCAATCAATTTTTTGAAAATGATTCCCGGGGTTTCTTTGGTCAGTCTTCGGAATTACAAGGGAGTCCTATTGTTTATTTTTGCCTTCTTTTTGGCGAATCTGGCGGGCCAGGCCTTGCCTTCCACTTGGTCGTATTATGGTATTGAGCGTTATGATTGGAGTCCGAAGGAAATCGGAATTTCACTAATGGTAGTAGGCCTACTGGTGGCCATTGTCCAAGGATTTCTGGTAGGCGTGTTTACCAGGAAATTTGGTAGAAGAAAGGTCATTATAATCGGATTTCTTTTGTGGACCGTTGGCATGTTCCTATTTTCCATAGCGACAGAACCTTGGATGTTGTACGCCTTTTTGATTCCGTATGCGCTGGGCGGAATTGCCGGGCCAACCGTGCAGAGTGTTATCTCAAATGAGGTATCGGAAAAAGAACAAGGCAATCTGCAAGGTGCGATTACCGGACTTGTAAGCGTTACCGCTATTCTGGGACAATTGATTTTCTCTCCAGTATTTTATTATTTCATTCGGCCCAAGGGAGCAATCTACTATCCCGGTGCACCTTATACCTTAGCCGCAATATTCCTGCTTATGGCCTTTATTTTTGCTATGTTGGCGATGAAGAAAATGAAATTGACCTAAGCTGAATCCACTGCTTTTTATGGGCTAGCCACTTTATTAGAAGAAATTCCGCTCGCGCATGTAACATTTTTATTGAAATGTATCTAAAAGGAAAATAACACAAAACAATCCTTATGAATACATTAAAAAAAGTAATTATCAGCCTGATGCTTGTCACAGCGATTGGAGCACAGGCACAAAACCGACCTTTTGAAGTGGTTGTTCAAGGTGAGGGACAACCCATACTTCTTTTCCCAGGATTTACCTGTACCGCCGATGTTTGGAACGAAACGGTAAACGAACTTTCGAAAAACTACGAATGCCATATATTTACTTTTGCTGGCTTCGGGGAGGTTCCGCCCATTGAAAAACCTTGGCTTCCAGAAATAAAGGAGGGTATTGAAGCTTATGTAGAGAGTTTAAACCTCCAAAACCCTGTGATTATAGGCCATAGTTTAGGCGGAGCGCTGGCACTATGGTTGGCTTCCGAAGAGAATAGTCCCTATCAAAAATTGATTATCGTTGACGCGCTTCCGGCGACCGGAGCTTTGATGATGCCCAATTTCAAAAGTGAAAATATTGTCTATGATAATCCATATAACCAGCAATTGTTGGAAATGGATGAAGATTCATTCGGACAAATGGCTTCCCAAATGGCAGCGGGAATGACCTTGAACAAAGAAAAACAAGCTCAAATCAAGGATTGGATGATACAGTCCGATCGCGAGACCTATGTTTACGGGTATACCGATTTGTTGAAATTGGACTTGAGGGAAGACCTATCGAAGATTACTATTCCCGTGATGATTTTGGCGGCAACAGATCCTATGGAAAAGAAATGGCCCAAAAAACGTATGATGAGCAATATAAGAACCTGAAAGACTACGACCTGGAATTCGCCGATGGCGCTGCCCATTTCATCATGTACGACAGACCCGAATGGTTTTTAGAAAAGCTAACCGAAAATTTAAAGTAGGAGAATGACCGAAAAGGCCTCTCAATTTGAAGCGATTTACCGAGCAAATTATCATAAGGTAGTTCGTATCTGTGAGGGCTACGTCAATGGTGATGGACCACTTGCCAACGACTTGACCCAAGAGGTCTTTATAAAGGTCTGGGAGCATCTGCATACGTTTCGAAATGAATCGAATATTTCAACTTGGGTCTATCGTATCACAGTCAACACTTGTCTGCTCGAATTAAGGAAAAAAAAGTACACGAAAGCCTCGGCCCATTTGGAACGGATTGCCGAAGCCGAAGAAGACCTTACATCAACCAAGGAGAATCAATTACAGCGCATGCACAATTGCATTAACAAACTTCCGAAAGAAAGCAGAAGTATTATTCTATTGGAACTTGAGGGCCTTCCTCAAATTGAAATAGCGAAGATTATAGGGGTTTCCCATGAAGCCATTCGCGTTCGTGTACATCGTATAAAACAAGGTTTAACCAAATGTGTGCAGCATGAAAACATTCGATGAGTTAAAAAAGGATTGGCAAGGCCAATCCCAACCGGAAGTCCCACAGGACGGGCCAAATAGGATTATTGAAAAAATAACGTTCCTAAAAATGGGACAACGGATTACAAATATCATTCTATCGATAACGGCCCTCTTACTCATCGGATTTTTCTTTTATGTAGCGGCGTACAATTACCGAACGGTTACCATGGGTCTGTTTTTGATGGTTGGGGCATTGACCGTTCGAATAGTCTTGGAAGCGATAAGCATCAGGAACATTAAAAAAATGGATGTTACCGAAGACGCCGTTGTTTTTAGGCAACGTTTGCTTTCGTATTATAAGCAGCGTCAGAAGGTCCATTATTTGGTTACGCCGATTGTGATTCTGGCGTATTGTATTGGTTTTCTAATGCTCTTGCCCTCCTTTAAAGCGAGCTTGTCCGCTGGTTTTTATACCTATATCGTCGTTTCTTCGATGGTTCTGTTACTGGTTTTGGGTCTTTTCATCATAAAGCAAATACGTAAAGAACTTTCGTTACTTCGAGAACTGAAAGATTAGGTCACCGACAAGGTCGCGAGTGCAACAAAACTTTGTTGCAAGGGTATAAATGTCTAATTTTAGCCCTTAACCTCAGCATTATTGAATCCGCTCAAAAAACTCTTTAAGCAAACGGCCATCTACGGTCTGGCAACGGTGCTGCCCCGAATGCTGTCATTTCTGTTAGTCCCAGTATATACGGCCGTCATGGCACCAGGACTGTATGGAGAAGTGAGTATCATCTTTGCTTGGTTCGCAATCTTCAACGTGCTCCTGGCCTATGGAATGGAAACCGCTTTTTTCGGTTTTATAACGGTACGGACGACAAGGAAAAAGTGGTTTCGACGTCATTAATATCGATTTTGATGACTTCCTTGGGATTCGCTTTTATTGCCCTTCTATTTCAAAATTCAATAGCTTCAGTTACCGACATCGAGGTCAGATACATTCGCTATGTAGTCTACATTTTGGCACTGGATGCCTTGGTAATCATCCCTTTTGCATGGCTTCGGGCCACTGAAAAGCCTATGAACTATGCTGTGGTCAAGATCTTGAATGTTGTTGTGAATCTAGGATTGAATCTCTTCTTTCTTTTACTATTGCCTAAAATGGTCAGTGAGAATCCTGATTCCATATTTGGATGGATGTACCGCCCCGATTTCGAAATCTCTTATATTTTTATTTCGAACCTGATTGCCAGTGCCATTACCTTATTGCTGATGCTGAAATTATATCTCCGCACAAAGTACGTTTTTGATAAAGCCCTATGGAAGCGGATGATGAAATATGGTTGGCCCGTACTCGTGGCCGGTATTGCGTTTACCATAAACGAAGTATTTGATCGCATTTTGTTGGAAAAGCTACTTCCTGAAGCGATTGCCGAGAGCGAGGTCGGAAAATATTCGGCCTGCTATAAACTGGGCCTTTTTATGACCCTTTTCGCGACGGCTTTCCGTATGGGAATAGAACCTTTTTCTTCAGCCATGCCGGCACTGAGAATCCTCAGAAGGCGTATGCCCAGATTACCAATTATTTCGTGATTTTAGGAAGTATTATTTTCCTGTCCGTCGTCGTTTTTGCCGATGTCCTTAAAGTACTTTTTGTCCGTGACGAAGCCTATTGGGATGCTATGGACATCGTCCCCCTAATTGTTCTTGCCAGCTTTTTTCTAGGCATCTATCACAACCTTTCGGTTTGGTACAAAGTTACCGACAAAACCCGCTTCGGGGCTTTTATATCGGTCGTCGGAGCGATTATAACTATCGGTATAAATTATATGTTTATCCCTAAAATCGGTTATATGGCTTCGGCCATTGCAACGGTCTTGGCGTATGGTAGCATGATGATGTTATCATACTATCTGGGAAGGTCGCGTTATCCTGTACCTTATAATTTTAGAAAAATCGTTTTTTATCTTGGGATATCCATTTTTTTCTCCGCCCTGTCATTTTATGTTTTTGATAGGAATTTAATTATCGGAATCGTATTACTTTTAATGTTTCTCGGAATGGTGTACAAACTTGAAAGCGACATGCTGAAAAGGATATTTTTAAAGCGAAAGGGTTAAATTGGGATGGAAGTGGGGTGTTGGATGCTTAATGTCTCCCCGCTTCGAGAATCCATTATCCAACCAAATAAAGAACTATGAACATCAAGATCATCAACAAATCATCGCACCTATTGCCACACTATGAGACGAACGCCTCAGCGGGAATGGATCTGCGCGCCAATATATCGGAATCCGTTACGTTACAACCTTTAGGGCGGGCCATCATTAAAACCGGACTTTTTATTGAGCTTCCAGTGGGTTTTGAGGCCCAAGTACGACCACGTAGTGGCCTTGCCGCCAAAAAAGGAATTACGGTACTCAATGCCCCGGGCACCATCGATGCCGATTATAGAGGAGAGATTGGTGTGATTCTTGTGAACCTGTCCAATGAAGCGTTTACGATTGAAAACGGGGAACGGGTAGCCCAATTGGTAATTGCCAAGCACGAAAGGGCCGAATGGATCGAGGTGGAAGAGTTGTCGGAAACCTCTAGGGGCGAAGGTGGTTTCGGGAGTACGGGAACGAAGTAAAAATTATGAAGAAAATAGGGCATATAATTCTAATTGTTTTTGGAGTATTATTGTTCCAGATTCACACCTATGCCCAAGAAGATCAACCAGAAATCAGTCTAGAACCCAGTGCCGAAGTCTTCTTAGAGGATTATTCCGATGAATTTCAAGAAAAATTTTTCGAGGCCTTGAAACAAAAAGGAATCGAAAACCATGACAAGGCCATCAATTTGTTGTTGGAATGCAAGCAGTTGGATGATGCAAACAGTGTGGTTGATCATGAACTTGCTAAAGCCTATTTTGAGGATAATCAATTCATTTCGGCCCAAGGCCATGCCGTTGAAGCCGTACTTTCCGAGCCAGCAAACCTATGGTATTTAAACACTTTGGTGAACATATTGCAAAACCAGGGCAGTTCTATTGAAGACGTGAAATCAAAAATCCCTATGGATAATGTCAAGCTTCAAGAAAATCTGGCTTTAATCTATTTTAAGAAAAGCAATTATGAGGAGGCTTTGAAAGTATTGAAAGGTATAAAAGGCTCTTCGTTTACAAAAGAACTTTCCTCAAAGATCAATGACTCCATCGAAAATAGAGAACAAGAAGAAAAAAGCCGATCGGTCAGTTTCTCTGTTACGAATGAGGGCTCTTCGAATCCATTAGATGATTACAAAGTGAGAATTGAAGGTTTTATAAGAGGCAATAACCTTGGCATTTTAGATCAACTGTCTGCTGAAGCTTTGGAGATTTATCCCTCGCTGCCTTTTTTCTATTATGCGCGGGGCTATGCATTGAACAAAAAGAAAAAGCATAAAGAGGCCATTGAAGTTCTTGAGGCAGCTCTGGATTATCTGTTGGATGACCCGTCATTAGCCAATAAAATCTATCAACAACTCGCTGATGCCTACACGGCGACAAATAATACTTCGAAGGCAAATATGTATCTTCGTAAGGTCAAACCCGGATTTTAGCTATGATGAACGTACCTCGATTTGCACTGCGCTTTCTGGTTCTCGGTGCTTTTTTGTTTTTGGCCTCTTCATGTAAATCGAAGAAAATTATTTCCGATGGCACGCTCGATGCCAATATCTCCGCCAAGAACCTGATTAAAACCCACTATCAAAATCAACTTGACTTCAAGACTATAACTGGCAAAATTAAAATTGAGTATTCAGATGGAGATGACGCACAATCTGTTGGGGTTAGTCTTCGCATGAAAAAAGACGAGGCAATCTGGATGAGCGCTCCCTTAGGCATTGTTAAGGCCTATATTACTCCTGATAGAGTATCCTTTTACAACAAACTCGAGAACACCTATTTCGATGGTGATTTTACATACCTTACCCAACTCTTGGGTACCGAACTCGATTTTAAAAAAGTACAGAATTTGCTGTTAGGTGAGGCACTATTCGATTTACGCAAGGCAAAATATTCGGTTACCTCAACAGGTGAGACCTATCTTTTGAAGCCAAAAGTACCTATTGAACTTTTCAAGATACTTTTCGAAATCGAACCTAAGAACTTTAAAATGGCTTCCCAACAGTTGTCACAGCCCTCTCAAAAGAGATTGTTGAATATCAACTATAAAAACTACCAGAAAATCAATAAATGGATCCTGCCGAACGAAGTATATATTTTAGCGACCGAAGGAACGAACAGAAATACAATCAACTTAGAGTATCGAAATATGCAGTTTGATGAACCGGTAAACTTTCCTTACAAGATTCCCAATGGCTACGACGAAATTGTTTTGAGCAAGAATGATATTTAAGAAAACATATCAAAGCCGATGGTTATTGATTTTAGCCCTTCTGATGGTTCAGGCTGTTTTTGCCCAGACTGATGAACAAAAGGCACTCGAAGCAAAACGAGAACGACTCCAATCAGAAATACGGGACATCAATAGATTGCTTTTTGCGCAGGAAAAAGAAAAAGGCAATGTTTTGGATCAAATGGAAGCTCTTGATCAAAAAATAAACGTACGCCAACAATTGATTCGCGTCACCAACCAACAATCGAATCTTTTGAACCGGCAGATCAATGCGAACATACGTAACATTTCCAAACTGCGGGAAGATTTGGAGACCTTGAAGAAAGAGTACGGCAATATGATCCAAAAGTCGTATCAGAACAAGTCGAAGCAAAGTCGGCTGATGTTCTTATTATCCTCCGAAAATTTTTATCAAGCTTTTAAAAGGCTTCAGTATATGAAGCAATATACCAAGTTCAGAAAAAAACAGGGGGAGCAGATTATGGAAAAGACCGATGATCTGGCCCGTTTGAACAAAAACCTGACCGAAGAACGCAAGGTTAAGGAAGTTTTGATAGTACAGAACAAAAAAGCCAAGGCGGAGCTGATGGAGGAAATCAAGAGCCAGAAAGATTTATTGGTAACCATTAGAAAAAACGAAAGCGATTATGCGTCCGCCATTGAAAAAAAGGAACGCGAGGCCAAAGAAATTGACAAACAGCTTGAAAAATTGATCCGAGAGGCCATAGCTGCCGCGAACAAAGAATCCGACAAGACAAATACGAGTGATACGTCCAGGTTCTTTTTGACTCCCGAAGCGACCATTGTCGCCAACAACTTTTCGGCAAATAAGGGTAAGCTGATCTGGCCCGTGGAAAAAGGTATCAAAAGCCAAGGTTTTGGAATTTATAGGGACGCCGTTTATCCTGGAATAAAACATGAAAGTAACGGAGTCATCATAGCTACGGATGAAGGCGCAAAGGCCAGGGCGATTTTTAAAGGAGAGGTATTGGCCATAATTTCCGTTCCGGGTGGAAACAAGGCCGTTCAGTTAAAGCATGGAAATTTCATAAGCACCTATTATAACTTGTCGAATATCTACGTCAAAAAGGGAGATATCGTGGAGGCCAAAACCGAATTGGGTGATATTTATACCAATCGGTCTAATGGTCAGACGCGCCTAAAGTTCTACCTTCATCAAAATACCGATAAGCTGAACCCTGAGGAATGGGTCTATCAATTATAAGGAATAGTATGGACAAGATTTCAGATATCAAAGGCACATTTACACTCCATAACGGAATCCAAATGCCTTATTTGGGGCTCGGAACCTATCAATCCGATAATGATCAAGAAGTGATTGATGCCGTTAAATACGCCTTGGAAATAGGGTATCGTCATATCGATACGGCTTCGGTATATGGTAACGAAAAGGGTGTGGGAAAAGGAATCAACGAAAGTAGTGTAGCTCGTGAGGCTATTTTTTTGGTAAGTAAGGTTTGGAATGATGATCAAGGTTATGAAAGTACGTTGAAGGCATTTGAAGCGAGCTTAAAACGACTTAATACAGACTATTTAGATCTTTACCTAATTCATTGGCCAGTACCCGGAAAATACAAGGGCACATGGCGAGCGCTTGAAAAATTATATCATGAAAAACGTATTCGTGCCATAGGGGTCAGCAATTTCATGCGGCACCACCTTGAAGATGTTCTAGAAGTTGCTAAAATTGTTCCTATGGTCAACCAAATGGAATTCCACCCTTATGTTGTGCAACAAGGTCTTATTGATTTTTGCGAAAGTAAAAACATACAATATGAAGCTTGGTCACCTTTTATGCAAGGAAAACTTTTCACATTGGATATTTGTGATGAGTTAGCACGAAACTATGGTAAAACACCCGCGCAAATCATACTCCGTTGGAATTTGCAAAAGGGGATAGTTACTATACCCAAGTCTACCAAGGCTGATAGAATTAATTCTAATGCCGATATCTTTGATTTTGAATTATCGAATAAAGAGGTAGCCTATCTCGATAGTTTTGATAGAGGGGAACGTATTGGGCCTGACCCCAATAACTTTGAGTTTTAGTAACCTATAACCTAGCCCATAAATAAAGCTCGTAGTTCCGTAGCTGCGCTTGGTTTCATTTTGCCCGCAAGTACAAGACTTAGCTGTTTTCTTCTCAAGGCACCAGCAAAGCGCTCTTTTTCAAGTTCGGTTTCGGGCTGAAGTGAAGGTACTTCGGTAGGTTTTCCAGTTTCGTCAACGGCGACGAAAGTATATATGGCTTCATTGGCTTTGGTCCGTTTGCCATTGTAGCGATCTTCCATCCAAACATCGATATATACTTCCATTGAAGTATTGAAGGCTCTTGAAACAGCTGCTTCTACAGTAACTACACTGCCTAACGGAACTGCTTGATTGAAGGCAACATGGTTAACCGATGCGGTAACCGTAATGCGCCGGCTATGACGGCGTGCCGCAATGCTGGCCGCACGATCCATTCGTGCTAAAAGTTCTCCCCCGAAAAGGTTATTCAAGGGGTTGGTCTCGCTTGGGAGTACCATATCGGTCATTACAGTTCTTGAGTCTTTGGGATTTTTGGCTTCCATATCGCAAATTTTCGGCAAAGATACGAGCAATATATAAGGAGAAAAGCCGGATGCGCTTTTATTTTTTTGAAAGCAGCCAAGCATCCTTCGACTGCGTAATCTTGATTTTACGTAGTTCTCGTAGCGCTTTTTGGGCATCTGTATAGCGGCTGTAGGTCACCACATGAAGACCATGATCATTGGTGCCCAAATATTCGGCTTCGAAGCCTCGTCGTTTTAACTGACCGATTTTCTTATCGGCATTTTTCCTGAAGCGAAATGCTCCTGCCACGATATGGTGGGTGGCGACATGCTTCTTTTTGGTAATGACATCCAAATTGACCGTGGGCAGTTCTATGGGTTTTGCATCAAAGAAGGTTGCCTCCTGAATATGTTCCGAAACTTTTTGTTGAGCCTCCTCTTGAGCGAGTTGTTGGGCATTTACGGTTTCGTTGTAAAAGCGTAGTCCTGTTAATCCCGTAGAAACGGCCAAAAGAAAAATAGCCGCATATTTTAGATAGGGCCGAAGTGTAAATTCAGAATGCTCTTTTTGTTCCGGTGTTATGATGAACGGAATACGTTCTTCCATCGCCAAAACTTCTTCTTTCAATACTTCCCGCATTACAGGGGCCGACACAAACGATGGAAGTCCGAACGAAGAGGTCAAATAGTTCACCTTGTCCGAAGGTTGAAATACGATTTTAGCATCGCTGTTCAAAAAAAGCTTCCCGATATTGGCTAATGTCAAATGCTCTCCTTGAATCAGTTGCCCTTTCCAAGTTTTGACAAAGTCGTTCAGTTTGGCCAACATCTCCTCATAAGATACTTTTTCCGCCTCTGCCATATAAGACACCAATAGGCCATCATTCGAGGTCAATTGAGCGTTGAACGAAAGCGATTTAGATGGAGGATAAAAAGTATTGGCATTGGTATCGATGACCGCAGATTTGGTTTGCGTCAAAAAAGCACCAAAATCGGGGACGACCACACAGTTGTAACGATACAATAATTCGGCGATATAGTGTTCTAAGGCCATATCGACAAATATTGGAAAAAATCGGACGGTTCAAAACCCCGAACGTAACTTTTTATTAACATTAAATTTTATGTATTTTGTGGATAACTATGAGCGATTCACAACTCTCTGAAGACGAATTGATTGCCCTTCTGCGACTGCAGAACATTCCTAATATCGGCGATGTGATCGCTAAAAAATTGATTTCGCACTGCGGTGGGCCGATGGCTGTTTTTAAGGATAAACGGCAGCAACTGCTAAAAATTGACGGGATAGGTACTTATACCCTTCACGGGCTTTACGATACCGAACATCTAGAGGCCGCTCAACAGGAGTATGAGTACATTCAGAGGAATAACCTAGGCTATTCCTATTTTATGGAAGAAGATTATCCTGCTTATTTGAAACATTGTATCGATAGTCCTACTTTACTTTTTAGAAGAGGTAATATAGATTTAACCGGCCGTAGAATCATCAGTCTTGTTGGAACGCGTAATATCACAAGTTATGGTATGGCCTTTTGCGAACGCTTTATTGAAGAAATAGCCCCTTTAGATCCCATTATAGTTAGCGGTTTTGCCTATGGCGTCGATATCTGTGCCCAAAAAGCTGCTATTAAGCATGGGCTTCAAACTATAGGATGTCTTGCACATGGGTTGAATCAGATATATCCAAAAGTTCATGCGAAATATGTTTCGGATGTTGAAAGGAATGGAGGTTTTTTGACCGAATTTTGGAGCACCAGCAATCCCGACCGCGAAAATTTCTTAAAGCGCAATCGCATTATTGCCGGAATGAGCGAAGCGACCGTCGTTATAGAATCCGCCGAAAGAGGTGGAAGTCTGGTTACCGCAGATATTGCCAATAGCTACAATCGAGATGTGTTTGCCGTTCCGGGAAGGGCGGAGGACAAATTCAGTGCGGGATGCAACAACCTTATCAAACAACAAAAAGCCCAGATGCTGACCTCGGCTGCCGACTTGGTCTATCTTTTGGGATGGGAAGTTGAGAAAGCGGAATCCAAAACACTGCAGAAGCAACTCTTTATAGAATTGGACGATACCGAACAATCAATTTACTCCTATTTACAAAAAGATGGGAAACAATTGTTGGATAGTATCGCTCTTGAATGTAAACTACCGATTTTCAGGGTTTCGTCTACCCTGCTTAATATGGAAATGAAGGGAGTAATTCGTCCATTGCCGGGGAAATTGTTCGAGGCGATCTGATAATTTTCAGACCAATTGGTCGGTAGTATTGTGGCAATGCTTCCAAAAGCCTTGCGAATAGTTGTTCATCGATAAAATGTTTCAATTAAAGGAGATATCTTATTGCTAAAACAGCAGGTGGAATAATCGAACCAACCGAATAGTCTTTTTCATAAAAAAAGAGCAAATTATCGTTGAGGTTGGTTTTCAGCACCAAAAGTTTCCAAATACGTTCCCGGGATCCCGTTTTCCGATAGGCCCTCTATCGACACCTGTATTTCTATTGCCGTATCTGAATTGAAAAATTCGACTTTGGCGTTCCCGTTTTCGTCGGTTATGATATTGGGGTTCCAGTACAAGGTTGCCCGATAGTCTGGAGCTTTATGTCTGTCATCCTCCACATCATATTTGGGCGAATAGAATTCTTTGGCAAAGGCATGTCCCGCAATCGAAAATTCAGGTGAAAGTACAGGGTTATAGGTTCGGCCCTCTCCTTTTTTGGTGTAAACGAGAATAACCCCACCAGCACCCCGTGCCCCCCAGATAGCCGACCTAGGTGGCTTTAAAATTTCCAGGCGCTCAACATCAAAGATGAGCATGTTCTCGATTATGGCAGGTACTGCCCCACCCATACCGACTTCTCCAAAGCCTCCGGAGCCAGAGTTCGATATGGCTACACCGTTCAATACCCAAAGCGGCGCACCTCCACTCATAATCGTCACTATCCTCCTTCTATTATCTCCCATAACTATTACTCCAGGGAATAACTGGACCATTTGTAAAACGGTCTGCATAGCAATATGGTCTTCTGAATACAGGGTATAATCGGGTTCCATCCCAAAAACGGGTTCCGTTTGTCTTCTGCTTTTTCCTTTTTCATTTCGGTCACTACTACCTCGTCAAGCTTGGTGACCTTATTGGTTTCGTAAAGGGCTTCCATTCTGCTACGGGCCACGGAGTGGGTTCCATAACCTTCCAATTCATCCGTTTGTTTTAAGATGGGGCTCTTGAACCGGGCAGACGGCACTTCTATTTTCTGCGGGTCTAGATTAACTTTAACATCCACAGCGTTATCCTTATAATCAAGGGCATTAAAAACCACTTCAGTTTCCCCGTTGTAATTAAAATCGGGAATCGAAAACCTACCATCAAGATCGGTCTTGGCCGAGAACATGCCCAATTTCTCCCCTGCTTTGGCCATGACATTCAAGGTCGCGTTCGGCATGGGTTTCTCTTTGGTATTGAAAGCCTTTCCTGATACGGTAAGCCCTTCGGCGAACGGAAATTCCTTGGTCGGTTTTACATCTTTCCAAACTTCCGGCCAATGGTATTTTCGCCATCCGTTCGTGAGCATAGCGAGGTCGATTTTGGTCTTTGAAAAGAAGTCCCGGATCAACGATATTGCCCTTAATATCGGACTCCAATAAGAAATGGCTCAAAATGGTACTAGAACCTCGATCTTTTTTTACCTGTCCAGCATCGGTAGTTGCCAACGATAGGTTTGTGGCAATGGGTTTTCCTTCGTGATCGGTCACATTGATGCCAAGTGTTACCTTCCCCCTTTTACAAATTTATTGGTGTTTATCTTGGTGCTTATGACCAATTCTTCTTGATGGTTAATGAAGATGGGCCTTTCGCACCAAGGTTTATTATAAAGATCAAAAAGGGTCAGGGTCAAAACACCTGCAGGCATGTCGGCCTTTGGGACTTCGAGCTTCAATGTTTGGTCTCGGTCAAATTCGAACTTGCTAGTGAAGTAGTTTCTTTGACGCAAATACCCCACGATATAAAAAGGCTTGTTGCGCAATTGCTCGCTTGCCTGAACGAATACTCTTATCGCTTTTTCGTTCAGGTTGTTGACCGAGATAGTGTAGCCCATATCAAGAATCTCAGGCAACGAATATTGTGTGCCGTCATCGAGCTCTGCTAAATAGCGTTCGTCTTTTTTTGGAGTCAATTGAAAGAAGCCCGAACCACGGTCGAAAGTACCCAAAGTCGCTACCGTAACCCCTGCTGAATTCAATATTTTGCCGCTTACCTTTCTTGGCAGGCCATCGCTTCCGATAGCCTTGAAAGAGACCTTGCTGGGTAGATCGGCCACCATATGACCGCCTTCTGGAAAGAACTGCAGGTCGATTCTATCCTCCATCACCAGCGTGACATCTTGATTGTTTTGCGTATTTACAATGCTCAATTCTTTGGTAAAGAAAAAATCCGCATCGTAATTTCGCATCCATTGGGTATACGATCGCAATTGACAATCGCCTTCTGACAAATACTTTGGTATTTTAAGAGCGCCCGAGCTTTTTCCATTAACTAACTGATGGGTCTGTGATACTGCGATTTCTCCATCTGGGCCTATCAAGTCTACATGCACTACCTTGCTGGAATAGGTGTATCGATGAAGAGGCCCGGTGACCACATATGCGCTGTACCAAACAGTTTCCCCCGACGCAAACATATTTTTATCGGTATGGAGGAATACCTTTTCAATTGGGTTGTATTGGTTGTGACGGCTCGTTTTGCTATTGAGTCGGTTTATAAAAGGATCTTTCGAAGTCTTAGATGGTAATATGGGGTCTTGTTCTTGGTAAAAACTCAATACGGTCGATTCTGCCGGGGTGTTCGAAGTAATTCCATGCATAGGAATACAAATCAAGACCAAAAGAAAAAATAAGCCACCTTCGAATATCCACATGTACCTAATTTACAAAGAAAACATTGAAATAGGACGTAGCTAAATTGTTAAAATCAAACAGATTTTAGTTGCCAAAGGTCTCCAAATAACTTCCCGGAATACCAGACTGTGACAACCCCTCAATGGATACCTGAATTTCTTTTGCGGCATCCGAATTAAAAAACTCAACTTTGGCATTGCCATTTTCATCAGTGTTAATGCTCGGGTTCCAATATAAAGTGGCTCGATAGTCAGGGGCTTCATGGCGGTCTAATTTCACATCATATTTTGGAGCGTAAAACGTTTTTGCCGCTGCATGCCCCAAAACAGTTACCTGAGGCAAAGTAATTTTCTCGGGCGTGGAGTAATATCCTTGTTTCGTATAAATCAAGATTATGCCGCTCTGACCTTGTAGCGCAGAGATCATGGCAGCCGTACCTCCTTTCAAGACTTCGATACGTTCAATAGACCGAACATCCAAACTAAGAACAGAACCTGGTATCGGTGATTCTGCTGTTGCTATGCCTGAACCGCTAAGCCCACTTCGAGGTTGTTCTCCCAATCCCCCGCTTTGTAGCGCCGGGACCGACGTGGGCATTTGGGCCGATGTGGCCTCAAATTGTTGTACTCCGTCTATTAGCCACAATGGATTACCTCCGTTCCTTATACTGATTCTCCTATCCATTCCAGTGCCGGAGACGCGAATTCCCGCAATCCCACTTAAAAGTTGGAAAATATCATTTAAAGGTTCTTTGTCTTCAGAATAAATTGTGACGTCAGGTAGAATACCGGCAACCGAAGGCAATGGCGCCGTGGCCTTATCGATTCTATCGGCTGCTACTGTGACCTCATCTAACATTGTGGTATTATCAAATGAGAACAGTGAGTCCATTTTCGACCGTGCGGCAGCGAATTCTAAAAAGGTATCGTCTTCTTGGGCTTCAAAAGGCATCAGGGTTTTGAATTCGGGTTTCGGGGCTTTATATGTTCTTTCATCCAGTTCAACGGCAATTTCAATGGGTTTCGCTTTTTCGTTTTGAGCATTGAATACAAGCTTTACACTATCCTTTAGGTTTAGATTCTCAATAAGAAACTTTCCTTTTTCATCAGTCGTCGTCGTATAAAGTTTCGTTTCTTCGCTAGATTTGGTAAAAACGGAAAGAACACTATTGACCAAAGGTCGATTCTTTGCCTTATAGGCAGTACCTGAGATCTTTAGCCCTTGTGAAAATGAAAATTCTTTTTGGGCCATATCTTCTTGCCAAAGCTCTGGCCAAACGAACTTGCGCCAACCGTGGGTCATCATCACAAGATCCAATCGGTTCAACGTACTTCTCGTTTGGTCTTTAAAAAGCAATCCCGGATTTTCGATATGGCCCTTTACTTCGGATTCCAACAACAGATGGGTCAGAATATTCGAAGAAGTCGAACTTTTTAAGGATTGTTCGGTATCGGTAACAGCTACCGACATTTCGGTCGAAATCGGTCGGCCATCGGTATCGGTGACATTAACGTTAAGGGTGATTTTACCCCTTTTCTCAAGTTTTGATGGTGTAATTTTGGCGCGAATCACCAACTCATCTTGGTTATTGATGAAAAGTGCACGTTCGCACCAAGGTTTTCTTTCTTCGTCAAAAAGCGTAAGGGTCAAAACACCGCTTGGAATTTTAGTTTTGGGAATGTCAAAAGAAAGGGTCGGGCGAATGCCAAATTCAAATTTTCCCTGATAGTATTTCTTATTTCGAAGACTTCCAATAATATAGAATGCCTTGTTTTTTAAATTTTCGCTAGCGGAGACAGTAACCTTTATACTGTTTTCACTTGAATTGTTAATGGATAAGGAATATCCCTCATCCAAAACTTTCGGTAATGGAAATTGTCGACCATCATCAAGTACTGCGGTATATTGTTCCCCTTTTTTTGGAAGTAATTGGAAAAAGCCAGCCCCGTTTTCCAAAGTATTGAATTGGTTCAAAACTTTTCCCTGCGAGTCTTCGATATGGCCTTTTATATCTTTACCAAGACCATTACTTCCAACCGCCTTAAAAGCCATTTTTATGGGAAGGTTCGCAACAGCATATCCTCCTTCGGGGAAAAACTGAAGGTCTATACTATTCGTGGCTTCAAGCCCAGTTTGTTTCCCTGAATCTCCGGTGACCTTGATTATTTTCGTGTAGAAGAAATCAGGGTCAAAGTTTTGCATCCAATCAGTATAGGCTCGTAGTTGATAATTGCCTTTTGGGATGTTTTTAGGAATTTTTAATGATCCGTATGACCTTCCGTTGACCAATTCATGGGTCTGAGATTTTAAAATGGCTTTATTTGACCCAATTAGGTCTACATGAAGTACTTTGCTGGCCGGATTATATTCCAAGAAGCTTCCTAGGGTTGAGTAGGCGCTATACCACAGTTCTTCCCCTTCTATAAAAATATCTCTGTCTGTATGTAGGTATACCTTTTCAAGGACATTACGTTGGTTGTAGCGATTCATTTTTTCCGACAATTCCTGAATGAACCTATCCTGTGAAATATCCGAGTCCATCACCCCGATGTTTTCGGCACTGTTCAAAAAAATCGAGTTGAAGGCCATGTCCTTTTCAAAAGAGGAGATGATTTCTTCTTCTATCGGGGTTCGTTTGACGATTGGGTTGTTGGCCCAGAATTCTTGATTGTATCCAATGTCGTCCAGTTTATCCCAATCGCTCTGGTTCCTTTTGAGTCTGCCGCCTAACTTTTTGCGTGAAGTTGGGGTGTAATGTTCGAAGAAAACCAAAGATGAAGTCGTGGCGGTGTGATATTGCAAACTGTCGTTTCTATAGTAATCAAAAGCTTGATCTACTTTGATATAATCTAAAATTGAGGCACTATCTTTTTTATAGATGATTTCATAGGCAATTTCGTAGTCTTTCCAAGAACCGTTCTCCGTGGTTAGTCGAGTTAACTTCAAATCGTCCCTCGAGAGTTTCGCTTTTATTTTTAGGATATCATGACTTTCAGTATCGATAAAGACCTCTCCTTCGAAAGTAGGCGTTGCATTTGCCTGTAAGGGTTTGAAGTTGATAATAGCAATTTTGTTCTCACCAGATTGAATAAAATCAATGATTGAGAGATTAAAAAAAATTTCAAAATCATCTCGCAAGAGGAAGATAAGTTCATCGGTATCGGGCTGCAAGGGTGTTAAGAGTCGCGATAAAATGGTATAGTTTCGGTTAAACACGGCACTTTCCTTGAGCGCATAGCGACCTTCGAGGATACTCCAGTCCTTAATGCCATCTGTACCGTATCGAATATCATAGAAAATTTCCGAAAACTCCGAATAACTATTTCCATTTTTGGACTTTTGACGGTAAAATGCTTTTCCGTAGTTATTTGCGTTGGATTTCTCTTTTGCTTTTTGAAATGCCTTTGTAACAAGTTCTTGTGTGTAGTCGTCCTTTTTAGAAGCAATTATGGTTATCTCGTCTAGCAGATTTTCCGAAGGGGTCATCTCAATAGTTATATCAGCATTTCTGGAGACCTCAACTATACTAGTATTATAATTCAAATGAGAAAATATCATTGAAGCCGGCAATGTTTCGACAGATATTACGAACTCGCCTTGTTCGTTGGTCGCTGTGCCCGTTGAAGATGATCCTAGCGCTATGTTACAATATGGAACAGGCTCGCCGGTCTTTTTGTCAATAACCTTTCCGTTTATCCGATTTTGTGAAACGACAAAATTTACAGAGGCAAACAAACAAAGAAAACAAAAAATGATTTTGCCGGACTTTTTTTCATACACCTCTTTTAAAGCAAAAAGTAATTTAGTGAAATTAAACCTTGGTGATAGCCCTTCTACTCTGTCTCTCCAAAAGTCTGTAAAAATACTCCAGGCCTACCATCTTGAGAGAGTCCTTCTAACTCCACTTGAATCTGTTCGGCAACATCTGAATTAAAAAATTCGATGGTCGCATTTCCATTAATATCAGTGAAAATAGATGGATTCCAATACAAGGTGGCCCGATAGTCGGGCGCTTTATGTCTTTCTAGCTTTACGTCGTATTTGGGAGCGTAAAACTCCCTGGTTTCGGAATGTCCTGAAATGGTAAAATCAGGAGAAATAATTGGGGGTGTACCTTCGCCTTTTTTGGTATATAGCAGAATGACCCCATTGCCCCCTCTTGAACCGTAGATAGCCGCGGATGCTCCTCTTAGAATTTCTACCCTTTCTATGGTGAAGGTATCCATGGTTTCTATAAAGGTAGGAACAGGAACTGGTGCTACCGCTTGGTCGATTCTATATACCAGTTGGGGATTGGGATTGTCAGAATTTCGAGCAGCACGCTGCGCTTCTCGCGCCCTCGTCAACGCCGAAGGGTTATCATTATATACGGGAATTCCATCAAGAACCCATAAAGGAGTACCTCTATTTCTAATACTGACCGTATTTCCATTGACCGATACCCCTGCAAAAAGACCTATTAATTGAAGTACTGTTTGTATCGCAGGATGTTCCGATGTGTATAAGGTAGCATCAGGGGTTTGACCATATGTCGAGGGCGTTTGATTTCTGTTTTTTTCTTTATTCTTCTCGGTAACGACCACTTCATCCAACTTCGTGACATTCTCGAAATCATACAAAGATTCGAATCTTCTACGGGTATTCGAAATGTCGACATATGTTTCGGTATTTTTGGTTTCTTCCACAGAAACGGCACTTTCAAATTGCGACTGGGGCAATTCTGTTTTGATTTCATCCAGAGTCACTTTAACGTCGATAGGCCTATCTTTGATATCGATAGCATTGAACACAATTTGTGTGCTGCCGCTAAAATCAAAATCAGGTACTGAAAACCTTCCATTCAAAGCAGTTTTTGACGTAAACATTCTCATTTGTTCTCCTGATTTGGCAATGATATTCAATGTAGCATTGGGCAATGGTTTGCCAAAAGGTGTTTCCGCAATTCCGGATATTGGCAGTCCTTCTGCAAAATCGAATTTTTGGAAAAATTCGATTCCGCTTTTATTTCCTGCCATGGAAACTTTCTCCAACCATGGGTCAGCATAACAAGATCTAAACGCTGCACCGTTGCATTTTCTTGGTCTTTAAAAAGAAGTCCTGGATTGCTGATATGGCCTTTTAGGTCTGATTGCAACAATAGGTGGGTCAGAATATTCCCTGCACCTTTGTTTTTTTCCACTTGATTGGCATCAGTTACGGCCATTGAGAGTTCCGTGGCAATGGGATTTCCAAAAACATCGGTCACATGTATGCCGACGGTAACCTTATCTCTTTTAATAAAGGCTTTCTTATCGACTCTTGTAGTAATCACCAATTCTTCCTGATTATTCACAAATAGGGCGCGTTCACACCAAGGCTTTTTATACTGATCGAATAGGGTAAGTGTCATTACACCACTGGGAATTCCGTTTTTCGGTATTTCAAAATCGACAAATTCTTTGTCGCTAAATTCGAATTTTCCTTTATAGTATTTCCTATTATTGATATGGCCGACTACATAAAAGGCCTGCCGTCTTAATTCATCACTCCCCTGCACTTTGACACGAACACTTTTTTCACTTGTATTATTGACCGTCATCGAATAGCCTATCTCCATCGCTTTGGGCAATGGGTATTGAACGCCGTTATCCAGTACGGCCATATACTGTTCGCCTTTTTCAGGGACTAGTTGAAAGAAACCCGCACCTCTGTCGAGCGTGTTCAATGGGGCGACCGATTTACCTTTGCTGTTTACCACTTTCCCTTTTATGTCTTTGTCAAGACCATCATTTCCAATGGCCTTAAAAGCTATTTTTCCGGCAAGGCCTGCTACGGAATAACCTCCCTCCGGGAAAAACTGCAAATCGATTTCCACTTCGGAATTCGAAGAAATAGGTGTTTTTGATGCTCCATTGAGTATTGTAATCTTTTTGGTGAAAAAGAAATCATGGTCAAAGTTCCGCATCCATTGGGTGTAGGCGCGAAGCTTGTAATTTCCTGAAGGAAGGTTCTTGGGAATGTCAATGGAACCTGAACTTCTACCTTGACCTATTGCATGGGTTTGTGAAACCAGTATTCTATTTTTTGGATTTATCAAATCGACATGTAGTACACCGCTTGCCAATGAATATTGGTGAAATGCACCCAATACCGTGTAGCCGCTGTACCAAATGGTTTCACCGACGGAGAACAAATCTTTATCGGTATGTAGGTATACCTTTTCAACGGGATTGTAATTGTTATAATCGATTACGGCCGTGTTAAGGTCTTTTATCAGAGGATCATTGACTAGGTCTGATTGCTGAAATGTAATTTGTTCGCGACTATTAAGGAATATAGATCCAAAGGCTTTGTCTTTTTCAAAGGATGATATGACCTCATTTTCTACGGGCGTTCTTTTTACGATAGGATTGTCTTCCCAGAATTTTTCATTGTACCCTATTTCATCCAAAAGTTGCCAATCGCTCTTTCTTTTTTTTGAAATTGCCTCCAAGTTTTTTCCAAGATAAAGGCACGTAGTATTCGAAAAAAACGAGATTTGATGTCGAGGAAACCGGATATTGCAAGCCATCATCTTTATAATAGTCAAAGCTATGGTCGACCTTTATAAAATCGATGATGGAGCCCATGGTACTGTCAATTTTATAACTTATCTCGTACGCTATCTTATAATTTTTCCAAGAACTATTCTTTTCCTTAAGACGCACTAATTTTAAATCGTCTTCTTCCAAATTCCCCGTAATCTTCAAAATATCGTAGGTATCCGCATTAATATAGACTTCGCCCTCGAAAGTTGTTTTAGGTGCTTGCTCGGTAGGTTTGAACCATACAACCATGATTTTTCCGGCATCAGATTCGATAACATCGACGACCCTAATATTATAGTAGGCTTCCATGTTCTTGCTTAGCGGGAAAAAAAGTTCATCGGTCTCTGGCTGCAATGGTGTCAACCAACGTGACAAAAGAGTATAATTTTTATTGTTGACGAATTCATCCTTTAGGGCGTATCTTCCTTCAAGGATGTTCCAATCTTCAATACCTTTTGTAGTGTAGCGGATGTCATATATAATTTCCGAAAACTCCGAATAATTATCACCGTTCTTCGACTTCTGTCGATAGAACCCTTTGCCGTACTTACGTTGACTAGATTGCCGATTAGCCTTTTGATAAGCTTTTTGTGCGAGTTCTAGGGCATAGAAATCCTTTTTGTTGGCTATCACGGTGACCTCATCAAGATTGTTGGTGAATGGTTGGAGTTCAACAACGTTATCGGAGTTTTGGGAAATCTCAAAAATCTTTTCCCCATAACTGATATGTGAGAAAACCAGTTTTATAGGCAAGGAATCTACCTCGATTATGAACTCCCCGAGTTCGTTGCTTACCGTACCTATTAGGGAAGCTTCTACAGAAATATTGCAATAGGGAATGATTTCACCGTTTTTTCCATCAATGACTTTGCCATAGATTTTTTCTTGCGCATGAATAAATTGGGTGAGCGCACTTAGAAAAACAAGAGACAATAGAATGTTGCCCACAAAATGCTTCATCTTGCTTATGGTTGAAGTAAGAATGTACGAAGTAAAAATCAAAAATAAAAGGAGGTCGAATATAAAAATCTTAATAACCGACTTTAGTGCGAACCCGCTCTAAAACCACATCCGCCACTTTTTTGGCTTTATCGGCACCAAGTGACAGGGCGTGATCGATTTCATCCAAGTGGGTCATGTAGTAGTTGAACCGTTCTTGGGCATGACCGAATTTTTCTATGACAACTTCGAACAAGGCTTGCTTGGCATGGCCATAACCATAATTTCCTCCCAAATAATTTTGGTGCATTTCGGCAATTTGTTCGGGTGAGGCTAAAATCTTATACAGCGCGAAGACATTGTCATCATCTGGATTTTTGGGCGCTTCCATAGGTATAGAATCGGTCTGAATGCCCATAATCTGCTTTCGAAGCTGTTTGTGCGGCTGAAATATATTGATGAGGTTGCCTTTGCTTTTGCTCATTTTTTCGCCATCGGTACCAGGTACGTACTTTGTCTTTTCTTGCACTTTTGCTTCCGGAAGCACAAAGGTTTCCCCTAACTGCGCATGGAATCTTGAAGCGACATCACGGGTCATTTCCAAATGTTGTAATTGGTCTTTCCCCACGGGAACCATATTCGCATCGTACAAGAGAATATCCGCGGCCATGAGCATGGGGTAGTTGAACAGGCCTGCATTCACATCTTCCAACCGGTCCGCCTTATCCTTGAACGAAGTTGCGAGCGTCAAACGTTGGTACGGAAAAAAACAGCTCAGGTACCAGGCCAATTCTGTAACCTGTGGCACATCGCTTTGACGATAAAAAACGGTTTTGTTGATATCGAGACCGAAGGCAAGCCAAGCTGCAGCGGTTGCGTAGGTATTGTTTCTTAATTCTTCCCCATTTTTTATCTGGGTCAACGAGTGCATATCGGCAATAAACAGAAAGGATTCGTTTTTGGGGTCCGACGCCATTTCGATGGCGGGAATGATGGCCCCCAAAATATTTCCTAAATGTGGAGTTCCCGTACTTTGTATTCCTGTTAATATTCTTGCCATCCAATTAAATTCTAAGAGCGACAAAGGTAAAACAAATCGCAAAAATCCTAGTACTTTTGGAGCAATGCTTCAACTAGTAAGAAATATAGGCCATGCACTATATCGGATTTGGTTTTACGTGTTGGTCGCCGTGCCAATAGTGGTCTTTTTTCCATTTCTTTTGTTGTTCACGGTATCGGAAAAATGGTACCCCCAATTTTTTTGGATGGCCCGTAATTTATGGGCGACACCCATTCTATATGGTATGGGATGTCCTCCAAACATTACAAGGGAGCAGAAAATGCAAAGACGGAAAAGTTACATGCTGGTTGCAAACCATACCAGCATGTTGGATATCATGTTGATGCTGTATGCAAGTAGAAATCCCTTCGTCTTTGTCGGGAAGAAAGAATTGGTAAAAATTCCACTCTTCGGATTTTTTTATAAACGTGTTTGCATTCTGGTCGACCGTGAGGATTCAAAGAGTCGAACGGGAGTCTATCGAAGGGCGCAACGCCGATTAAACCAAGGATTGAGTATTTGTATTTTCCCAGAGGGCGGAGTCCCCGAGGAAAATATCATTTTAGATGAGTTTAAAGACGGAGCTTTTAAGATGGCCATTGCTCATGATATTCCGATTATACCCATGACGTTTTTGGATAATAAAAAAAGATTTCCATTTACTTTTTTTAGCGGTGGTCCAGGCGTAACTAGGGTCACAGTACATTGTTTTTTTGAAACCGGGCTCTTGGCCGAAGAAGATAAATCTATGCTACGGGAAGAAGTTCGAGCGGTCATTTTGGCGGCATTGACCAAGACAAAAAACTAAAAAGCGCCCCGACACGTGCCGGGGCGCTTTAGGGGTCATCTTTTAGAGGATGACCTACCTAACCAACTTCTTTATAAGCTCAAGCTCAAATATGTTCGTTTACAACTTTACCCTTGTATTTCCATTCACTTACTTCTTCTTAAAATTTAAAACTCAATCCGCTATATACTCCTAACGAATAAGGCTGAAAAGTACCTTGGGTATTCGAAAAAGTGTTCAATTGATATTTAAAGACAGGTTCAATGTTGAGCCGTACCTTGGGCGTAAATTTATAGTTGATCCCGAGTCCGAGATTACCACTAAAGTTTACTGAATTTAGATTGTTCGCCTCGCCCATTTCCGTAGTAAGGTCTCCCGAGCTAAGCGATACCGAATTATCCACCAAGAATAATGAGCTTACACCACCGATGACATTGATGCCGAACCGTTTGTCCACCAATGCGTAATCCAATTCTACGGGCACTTCGACATAGCCGAACTCTTGGGCCATAACTCCGTCACGGGCGGTACTTTTGCCTGCCACGTCACTTGACAAACTTTCTTTTTGTGGCAGGGCCACCGCCCCGACCTTACTTGTGACGACAAGGTTTTGTGATTGGGCGGTATAACTGATATTATCGATTTGCCCAGTAGACCTGTCCGTCAAGGCATTAGAGGCGGTCAAAGCCGAGGTAAACTCAATTTCATTGGTATCGTAACCATAATCCACTTTATTGATACCGGTACGAATACTTAACTTTTTGCTAAGTGCATACCCGACCGAGAGCCCATAACTCATATTTATATCTCCCGATTTTGAATTGGGCACAAAAGCGGAATGTATCGGTGAACCTTCGCCGAACGAATTGAAATAAACCGGCGCAACATTCGCACCGACGGACCAACGCCCATTTTTGTTTTCGGCAATCCCAGCCTCTTCTGGATTTTCTATTTCATCAAAAATGGATTTCTTTTCAATGTTCTCTTCCAGATTTTTAGGAGTTTCTTTTTCCGTTTGGGCTATTCCATCATCTTGTTGTTTTTCTAGAGCCCCTTCTGAAGATTTTCTTGAATCGGATCGTACAACGGCATCTTCCTTGTCTTGAGTTTCGCCAAGAGCATCGTCTTTTTTCAGAACCGCTACTGCTTCTTGCTCATTCTGAGTAACCTCTTGAATCGGTTTATACTCGAGCAAACCCTCATGTTCGAGATGATTTTTTTCACGTTCGCTAACAACAACGCGCGTCTCTTGTTTTTTAGTACTAATGGCTTTCCCATCATCACTATTCCTTAAATTGGATTTAATCGGATTATCGTTTTCTTCCAGGGCGTCTCCAGTAGCGTTGCTATTTTCCAATTCGTCTTTAGAGTCGGATGTTACAACTGCCTCTTCGGCATCTTGTATATCCAAAACCTTTTCTACCTCGTCCTTCGAAGCTGCCGGATCTACATCTTGCGGTTTTTCCACATCGGTGACAGTAGGCTTGCCTTCAGTGGTATCTGCGAACGGATTAATGGCATAAATCAATATTGCCAAAACCGCAGCGATACCCCCAGCTTCCACCAAATCGGAATGACCCTACGCCTGTTTTTTTTATCCAAGGAAGCCGATATATTTTCCCAAACTTTTTCGTCGGGAATCTCCGAGAAATCCTTGAATTTCTCTTGAAATAATTTGTCTAAGTTCTTTTTGCTCATTTTACAATGACTTTGTGTTTGCACACCATGAATATTAGGGTCATAGCATGCTACCAAATACAATAATCAGTATGCAGATGATGGATCTGGTAATTTTGGTTTCAATTTTTTCTTTTAAAATAAGCCTTGCCCGGGCAAGGTTTGATTTTGATGTACCGGCCGAAGTTCCCAAGCGCTCTGCAATTTCTTTATGGGAATATCCATCCAAAACATACATATTAAAGGTTGTACGATATTTATTGGGAAGTTCTTGAATGAAACTTAATATGGTATGAAGCTCGATTCCGTTATCGGTCTCGACTTCGACCTCACTTTCCGTATTTTCGGAAACCACTTCTAAATACTCTTCTTTTCTGAATTTTTGAAGTATGGTATTTACCGTGATCCGTTTCATCCAACCCTCGAAAGAACCTTTTGCCCCAAATTGCCCGATCTTGTCGAAAATGGTCATAAAACTGTCATGAAGGTTATCTTCCGCCTCCATTTTATTGTGCGAGTATTTGAGACAGATACCGAACAGTATATGGGAATATTGCCTATATAATTGCTCTTGCGCCTGTCTATCTCCTTTTTTGCACTTGTTTATGAGTTCTTCCAGACTCAAATTGTTGGTTAGGTATTTTATGACGATCTTGAAAACTTTTTAGTATTCAATACCATCGCTATTGTTCTAATTTACTGGAACCTCTACCTCTAAAAATTGCGCTTCACCGGCTTCGTCCTTTCCAGTATAGAACCGGAAAATATAAGGTTCGTTGTACAGCACCTCAAATTGAAAAGTGTCCTGCACTTCTTGATCGACAGGCTGACAGTCCGGTTTCTCAAGAATGGCACCGACAGCGACCACGTTTCTTACGGTAACGTCAGAACTGGTGACATCAAATCCCTCAATCAAGGTACAATCGTCCGGCCGGATCATATTGACTTTTATCGTGTAAATCTGATATTGATTAAAGGACTCAGGTACCTCTACTGATGTAATCTGTAAAGGTTCGTAATGAAAATTTACACCATCATCATCCAAACTACAAGAACCGACTAAAAGAAATAGGGTTACTGCTAAGAAAGTTAAATATAACCGTCTCATAATAAAACAATTTTTACTTAAGATGTAAGGAAAGTGCGAAGGTTGCGTTAAAATCGGTTAAATTGAATGGAACAGGCCAAAACTATTTGAGCGCATTGATAGCATCTCTGATTTTTCCATCGAGTTCTTCGAAAAGTTCGGGATTGTCATTGAGCAATGATTTCACGGCATCTCGACCTTGGCCTAGTTTGGTATCACCATAGGCGAACCAAGATCCACTTTTTTTGATAATCTCATATTCCACACCAAGATCGATAATTTCACCGACCTTAGAAATACCCTCGCCATACATAATGTCGAATTCAGCCATCTTGAACGGTGGAGCTACTTTGTTCTTTACAACTTTGACCCGGGTTTTGTTACCCTGAACTGCTCCGTCGGTATTTTTGATTTGTGTAGACCTACGAATATCCAATCTAACAGATGCATAGAATTTCAGTGCGTTACCTCCAGTAGTAGTTTCAGGATTTCCGAACATGACCCCGATTTTCTCGCGCAATTGGTTAATGAAGATTACCGTGCAATGGGTCTTGCTAATTGATCCTGTCAATTTACGAAGGGCCTGCGACATCAATCGTGCATGAAGTCCCATTTTAGAATCGCCCATTTCGCCCTCGATTTCACTTTTCGGGGTCAAGGCCGCAACGGAATCGATTACCACAATATCGATAGCACCGGAACGGATTAAATTATCGGCGATTTCAAGACCTTGTTCACCGTTATCAGGCTGCGAAATAATTAGATTATCAATATCTACCCCAAGTTTTTCGGCATAAAAACGATCAAAGGCATGCTCTGCATCGATAAAGGCCGCAATACCCCCATTTTTTTGGGCTTCCGCAATAGCATGCAAAGTCAACGTGGTTTTACCCGAAGATTCAGGGCCGTATATTTCGATGACCCTTCCACGGGGATACCCCCCGACACCCAATGCAATATCCAAGCCCAAAGAACCGGACGGAATTACTTCAACATCTTCTACCACACTATCGCCCATTTTCATGACGGCACCTTTGCCATAGGTCTTGTCCAATTTATCTAAAGTCAGTTTTAAGGCCTTTAATTTCGCGTCTTTTTCCGAACTCATTTTTTTAGTTTCTTAGGTTTTTCTTCCACAAGGATAACCATCTGTCCTTTGGAATTTGGAATTTGATTTTTTTGGGATTTTATGCCCGTAGGGCATGTACTTTAGGGTCGCTAAATTAGTGTTTCTTTTTGCATATAACAACCGCGACGCAACCTTTTTAAAAAACTCGCATCTACTAAAAAAGAATACATACTAACTCAATGTATAATCCCCTTTTTTAGTGTTAGGGGCAACGGTGGCCACTTCCCTTTTTTGCATTTCAAAGAGTGCTATGAAAAAGAAAAAATGGAATGGCCGATAAAGAGTCTTGACCGAACGTTGAGACTCTTTTTTATTAGTTCAACCCCATTTTGACAAGCATGCGATGCGCCAGCTATATGGAAGGTTGAAGAGACCCTTACTTTTCGTCGGAGTATGTTGAATCTGAATGGCTAACATAATTTCTACTTTTCCTATCTTTGCACTCTTATAAAACATTCTTTTTCACCTTAAAATATTCGTATAGCATGCAACTGTACAATACCTTAAGTGCAAAAGAAAGAGCGGCCTTGATCGAAGAAGCCGGGCAAGAACGCCTGACCATCTCTTTCTACAAATATGCACATATCGGCAATACGTCGATTTTCAGAAACCACCTATTCATCCATTGGAACGAGCTTGATGTACTTGGCCGTATTTATGTTGCCAATGAGGGTATCAATGCACAGTTATCAGTTCCTGCCGAAAACTTTGAAGCCTTCAAAAAACATTTGGACAGTATTTCTTTTTTGGAAAACGTATGCCTGAACATTGCGATTGAACAAGACAATAAATCGTTTCTCAAATTAAAGGTCAAAGTGCGTAAGAAAATTGTAGCCGACGGTCTAAACGATTCAACATTCGATGTAACTAATAAAGGCATCCATGTAGGGGCCGAACAGTTCAACGAGCTTATCGAAGACCCCGATACCATTTTGGTGGATATGCGTAATCATTACGAAAGTGAAATCGGCCATTTTAAAAATGCCATAACGCCAGATGTAGATACGTTTCGCGATTCTTTGGATATCATTGAACAAGACTTGGCTGACCATAAAGAGGATAAAAAACTGGTTATGTATTGCACCGGTGGCATCCGTTGTGAAAAGGCCAGTGCATATTACAGGCACAAAGGATTTAAACAGGTATATCAACTTGAAGGTGGGATCATTGATTACGCCCGTCAGGTCGAAAAGAAAAAATTGGAGAACAAATTTTTGGGCAAAAACTTTGTTTTTGATCATCGACGCGGAGAACGTATCAGCGACGACGTAATCGCCCAATGTCATCAATGTGGAAAACCATGTGATACCCATGTGAATTGTGCAAACGAAGCCTGTCATTTGCTTTTTATTCAATGTGGGGAGTGTGCCGAAAAAATGAACGAATGTTGCTCCGACCATTGCAAAGAGGTTCATGCGCTGCCCTATGAAGAACAGAAAAAAATTGAGAAAGGGAAAAGGGGCCAGTAATAAGATTTTTAAAAAGGGAAGATCAGAGGTGTTGAAATTTAAAAAATAAGTATTCAATTGGCCATGGCGGTCTGCAGTATAAACTTTGAGCCTGTACGGTCATAGGCTCACGTTTAAACGCTCGCCGGACCATCCTTCGAAAATACTGCTTACTGTTACCGTACTCTGCCAACTTTCTTTACATCACATTAAAATTTCACTACCTTTACCTTTGAGTTTAATATGAACCCTATTTGGCATATATCGAACGGATTTAGGCCAAACCAAGATATAAAATATGGGCTGTAGCAGTTGTTCGACCGGCAAGGACGGACAACCACGCGGATGCAAGAACAACGGAACTTGTGGTACCGATGGTTGTAATAAATTAACGGTTTTCGATTGGCTTTCCAACATGTCGCTCCCCAATGGGGAAAGACCATTTGATTGTGTGGAAGTCCGATTTAAAAATAGCAGAAAAGAATTCTTTAGAAACACAGAAATTCTCTCACTTTCCATTGGGGATATAGTCGCCACTCAGGCCCAATCAGGTCATGATGTAGGTATGGTTACCTTGGTTGGCGAACTGGTCAAAGTGCAGATGAAGCGTAAAAAGGTCGATAGTAAAGATCCTGAACTTCCCAAAGTATATCGAAAAGCCACGCAAAAAGATATCGACATTTGGCAAAAATGCCGAGATCGCGAAGAAGAAATCAAAAAACGTGCTCGTGAAATAGCGATCATCCTCAAACTTCAGATGAAAATCTCGGATGTCGAGTTTCAAGGCGATGGTTCGAAAGCCACTTTTTATTACACTGCCGAGGAGCGTGTTGACTTTAGGCAATTGATCAAAGACATGGCAAAAGCCTTCGGTATCCGCATCGAAATGCGCCAGATCGGGTATCGCCAAGAAGCACAGCGCTTGGGCGGAATCGGGTCTTGTGGCAGGGAACTTTGTTGCTCCACATGGCTTACCGACTTCAGGTCTGTAAGTACTTCTGCGGCCCGTTACCAACAACTGTCCTTAAATCCCCAAAAATTGGCAGGCCAATGTGGCAAATTGAAATGTTGTCTTAACTATGAGTTGGATGTATATCTTGATGCTTTAAAAGACTTCCCTTCCCCTGACACGAAACTTCAAACGGAAAAGGGAGTAGCCTTCTGTCAAAAGTCTGATATTTTCAAGTCGACCCTATGGTTTTCCTACAAGGAAGACCCGGCAAATTGGCACGCACTTTCTAAAGACCAGGTCAATGAGATTCTGGAAAAGTACAAAAAGAAGGAAAAAATTACCAGTTTAGAAGAATATGCCGTTGAAAATCTCGTTGAAGAAAAAGTGGTCTTTGAAAATGTTGTCGGGCAAGATAGTCTAACACGATTTGACAGGCCAAAAAAGTCAAGAGGCAGAAATAAGAACCGAAATCGAAATCGCAACAAGGTAAATAAGGGAACAAATGGTCCCACGAAAACTTCGAATAACAAGAACAATAATAATAAAAGAAGAAATTCCAGAAAAAAACCGCAGAATAATGCCTAAGAGTTGTATTGCCATAGTGTTGCTGATTGTTTTAATTTCATGCGACAAAGCCATGGTAAAGTCTGAATTCAGGGCTACTAACGATGGTTCTTGGAATAAGGACAGCATCATTGAATTTGCCTTTTCCGATTTGGACACCCTTCAGAAACACGACATGTTCATCAATCTTCGAAATGATGAAAGCTTTCCATACAACAATCTTTTTTTGATTGCAGAACTCATTTTTCCGTCAGGTGACGTGGTAACCGATACTTTGGAATATGAGATGGCATTGCCCGACGGACAATGGTTGGGCAAGGGCTACGGAAGCGTCAAGGAGAATAAGCTTTGGTACAAAGAAAACATCGTTTTCCCCGATTCTGGCGTATATACCCTAAGGTTATCGCATGCTATGCGAAAGAACGGCAATGTTGATGGTTTAGTAAGTTTGGAGGGCATAACCGATGTGGGATATGAAATTGTAAAACGTAACAAGTAGACCTATGGCAAAAAAAGCCGTGAAGAAAAAGGGGAGCAAAGGCTTTTTCAAATACATCAAATGGTTCTGGATCTTATTCGCTACCGGAATACTCTCGGTCGCTTTACTTTTTTTAATGGCTTCCTGGGGGTTTTTGGGTCCATTGCCCACGTATGAAAGTTTGGAAAATCCGCAGACCAATCTGGCCTCTCAGATTATATCTTCCGATGGCAGTTTATTGGGCAAGTTTTATTTGGATGATAACCGAACCGATGTTACCTACGATGATTTACCCGAAAACTTGGTGAACGCACTGATTGCCAGTGAAGATGTACGTTTTTATGACCACTCTGGCATAGATTGGTACGGAACGTTACGGGCAGTCGCATTTTTAGGAAAAAGAGGTGGGGCGAGTACCATTACACAACAGTTAGCACGGCAGATTTATGTAGGCCCGAGATCAAGAAGCGTATTTGAGACAATAAAGCAAAAGGCCAAAGAATGGGTTATTGCTACACAATTGGAAAGAAGATATACCAAAGAAGAAATCTTAAAAATGTATTTGAACATTTATGACTTTGGTAATAATGCCGATGGCATTCGCTCGGCCTCAAGAATTTATTTCGGAAAAGAGCCTAAAAATCTAAAAATCGAAGAATCGGCCATGTTGGTGGGGATGCTACAGAACTCTTCACTCTACAATCCGCTTCGGCGCGAAGAATTGACACTGAAAAAAAGGAATATTGTTTTGGGCCAGCTGGAAAAATATGAATACATCAGTGAAGCGGAAAGAGATTCTTTGCGAGCTTTGGAAATGAACCTCAATTACAATCCAGAATCACACCGTGATGGTATTGCTACCTACTTTCGCATGTACTTGCAGGGTTTTATGAACGATTGGATCAAAAAGAACCCAAAACCGGCCCTTGAGGGAGAGCGCGATAAATGGAATCTTTATTTGGACGGACTCCGCATCTACACCACTATAGATTCTCGCATGCAGCAGAATGCAGAAGAGGCAGTCTCGGAACATATGGAACGTTTGCAAGCTGAATTTTCTGCACAGAATACTCCAGAAAAAAATAAGACCGCTCCTTTTTTGGATTTGTCCAATAGCGATATAGATAAGATAATGGAAACAGCCATGAAGCGATCGGAGCGATGGAGGGTTATGAAGCAGGCAAACCGTTCGGAGAAGGATATTCGGGAATCTTTTACGAAAAAAATCGAAATGACCGTTTTCGACTGGAAAAGCGATACCCGGGAGAAAGACACTATCATGACACCGATGGATTCCATACGCTACTATAAATCCTTTTTGAAGACCGCCATGATGTCCATGGAACCTCAAACTGGTCATGTAAAAGCCTGGGTCGGAGGGGTAGATTACAAGCATTTCCAATACGATAACGTATTTCAAGGAGCTATTCAGGCGGGTTCTACATTCAAGCCCTTTGTTTATGCCGCCGCTATTGATCAACTTCGAATGTCCCCTTGTGATACTTTGCCCGACACACAATATTGCATAGAGGCAGGAAAGCATGGTAATGCAGAACGATGGTGCCCCAAAAATTCTGATGGTAAATACACCGGTAGATCATATACGCTAAAAAATGCCCTTGCAAATTCAGTAAATACGGTAACGGCCCAATTAATTGATAAAGTCGGCCCTAAGGCTGTTGTAAATATTACCAACAATTTGGGTTTCTCCAGGGAAGTTCTGCCGGTGCCTTCCATTGCCTTAGGTACCGCCGATGTAAATGTGTATGAAATGGTCGGGGCCTATGGGATGTTCGCGAACGAGGGAGTATATGTAAAACCTGTTATGGTCACTCGCATAGAGGATAAGAATGGAACGGTGCTATTTGAATATGTACCCGAAACTAAAGATGTTTTGAGTAAAGAGGTGGCCTATGCCATGGTCAATTTAATGGAGGGCGTAACCGAGTCAGGTTCTGGCGCAAGATTGAGACATTCCTTTGCGAAAAATCAAACGGCTTATAAAAAGATAATTACGGGCTACCCCTATGAACTTGAAAACCCTATTGCGGGAAAGACCGGAACTACCCAAAACCAAAGTGATGGCTGGTTTATGGGAATGGTCCCCAATCTAGTAACGGGGGTATGGGTCGGTGGCGAGGACAAACCCATTCATTTCGCATCAATAACATATGGTCAAGGTGCTTCCATGGCGTTACCGATTTGGGGCCTTTATATGAAGAAGAACTACGAGAATGAAGAGCTTGGTATTTCCGATGGCGCGTTTCCGAAACCTGATAATTTATCCATACAAGTAGATTGTAATAAAATAGCGGAAGAAGAGGCAAAAAAAGAGGATTCCGATGATGACCTTGAAGATTTGGACTTCTAATAAAAGCATTGCTTTGTTGAAAATTATTAAAATGCCATGGTTCTAAAAGCTGTGGCATTTTACTTTTTAAAATCGTAAATTAGTACAGTACTAATAACCTAAGGGATATGATTCAAAAGACAGTCGACGACGTAAGCGAGGCTTTACAGGGAGTTGAAGATGGAATGACCTTTATGTTGGGGGGCTTTGGTCTTTGCGGAATTCCTGAAAACGCTATTGCCGAACTGGTACATTTAGAGGTCAAAGATATTACCTGTATTTCAAACAATGCGGGCGTTGATGATTTTGGGCTTGGGCTTTTACTCCAGAAGCGACAGATCAAAAAAATGATTTCTTCTTATGTAGGTGAGAACGATGAATTCGAGCGTCAGATGTTGAGCGGTGAATTGGAGGTCGAACTTACGCCCCAAGGGACATTGGCAGAAAAATGTAGGGCCGCCAAAGCAGGTTTTCCAGCATTCTATACACCCGCCGGTTACGGAACCGAGGTTGCCGAAGGAAAAGAAACGCGAGAGTTCAACGGAAAAATGTACGTTCTTGAACATGCTTTTAAAGCTGATTACGCTTTTGTAAAAGCTTGGAAAGGAGATGAGGCAGGTAACTTGATTTTTAAGGGTACGGCCCGCAATTTCAACCCCTGTATGTGCGGTGCGGCCAAAATCACTGTTGCCGAGGTAGAAGAACTTGTCCCGGCCGGAGAATTGAATCCGAATGAAATACATATTCCAGGAATATTCGTACAGCGTATTTTTCAAGGAAAAAATTACGAGAAGCGAATAGAGCAGCGAACGGTAAGACAAAAAATATAAGAAACGATGAGATTACAGTACAATTGCTCTTCTTGTCGAAACACAAATTATTTTCGCCCCGTAATTGCGACCCGAGGAGATTTGCAAATGAAAATGGGCGATGAAGTCGAGGTTAAATGCAAATTCTGCAAAGAAATGCAGAAAAAACATATCAATAAGATTACGGCCGTTGCTGATAAAAGAATGCTTTTGATAGGAGGGGTCTTGGGTTTGGTTTCAGCGATTATCCTTTGGTTATCGTTTGGCGCAATAGGTGTCGTAACTGCTATTATTCCTATTTTAATCGGGGTCTACGAAAGCCATGCTGCAAATAGTTTTAATAAATATATGATTCGAAGGAAGTAACTATGCTCGACAAAAACGGAATCGCAAAACGTATTGCAAAAGAAGTCAAAGATGGTTATTATGTCAATCTCGGTATTGGCATTCCGACCTTGGTCGCCAATTTTGTGCGAGATGATATCAGTGTGGAATTTCAAAGTGAAAATGGGGTTTTGGGAATGGGGCCTTTCCCTTATGAAGGAGAAGAAGATGCGGATATTATCAATGCCGGAAAACAGACCATAACAACCTTGCCCGGGGCTTCCTTTTTTGACTCTGTAACCAGCTTTGGTATGATCAGGGGCCAACATGTTGACCTGACCATTCTAGGTGCCATGGAAGTTTCCGAGAATGGCGACATCGCCAACTGGAAAATTCCCGGAAAAATGGTCAAGGGTATGGGTGGCGCCATGGACCTTGTAGCATCGGCGGAAAACATAATCGTTGCCATGATGCATACAAATCGTGAAGGGGAATCCAAATTACTGAGGAAATGTACTTTGCCATTGACGGGAGTAGGATGCGTCAAAAAAATTGTCACCAACCTTGCCGTGCTTGAAGTTACCCCTGAAGGTTTTCGGCTTTTAGAACGAGCACCTGGTATCAGTATCGATGAAATCAAGAAAGCTACAGAAGGGACCCTAATTGTAAGAGGTGATATTCCTGAAATGGCAATTTAAAAAGACCAGGTTCTACATCTGGAAAGCCAATAATCAATCAGCGATCTGTCGCTTGGCTAAATTACTTTTCTAATTTTTTGAACCTGAACTTGAACTTGCATTTGAATACCATTCGTCGATGCACTTTATCGAAGAAATTTACCGTTCATATTTTTCACAACATTCTGCGCGTGCTTCACAACAATAATTTAGTTCGCGGAGAAGTTTGAAGTACATTTACAAAGTAATTGAAGGTTAGCCCCCAAACCTAACCGAAAAAACCTACAGTTATGGAAGCCCAAATGAACCAAGCGCCTGCGCAAAAAGAAATACAAGTTTATAAAAACGATTTCTTCAGCGGTATTGTTATGCTAACGCGAAAACTATTTATGCTATAGTTGCTAAGCAAGAATTTTAAGAAAGCCACGTTCCCCAAAGCGTGGCTTTTTTCTTTTTTCCTATTTTAGAGCATATTGACCTATAATATGCAACTACGATTACAAGAATTTTCTCTGGATGACTTGGACGAGCTTGTTGAAATCTCTAAAAAGACCTTTGTTGATGCATTTGAAAGAGACAACGACCCTGAAGATTTTAATGATTATATAAATTATGCGTTCAATAAGAAAAAACTGCGCACCGAACTTTTGAATAAAGATTCAGATTTTTATAAGGTGCATTGCGATGCCGTTTTGGCGGGATACATTAAGTTGAATCAAAACGACTCACAGACCGATGTCAATCTATCGGAGTCGATAGAACTGGAGCGTATATATGTGCTAAAAGACTTTCAAGGACGGAAAATAGGACAATGGATGCTCGATCAAGTCAAGGGAATGGCTTTCGCCAGACAAAAAGCGTTCTTGTGGTTGGGTGTATGGGAAAAAAATGAAAAGGCCATAGCCTTTTATGAAAGAAACGGCTTCTCGAAATTCGGGGTGCATCCCTACTATATAGGAAAAGATAAGCAAATGGATTGGTTGATGCGATATGATCTGTAATATATGGGTTCTACCCCAACTCCAGATTTTGACCTGATTTTTATCAATAATTTCATTAGCGATATCCATAAAAAAGGCTTTCTCAAAACGAGAAGGCCTTTTTTACTTGGGTCTTTGGAGATACCTACTCTTTCACAATCTTTAGGAATTCATTTTTACCTTGATCATTCGATAAGTTAAGAACATAATGTCCGTTTACCATATCTGAAACCCTTATGGGTAATGTCCTTTGATTATTGTCAATAGTACCATTCTTGATAAGCATGCCGTTGATGCTATAAATGGCATAGGCCGTCAATTCCGATTCTAAAGGAAGAGTCACTGTAATTTCGGTAGTACTTGGATTCGGAAATACGCTAATTGTATCCAATTCCTCATTTTGTGCAATACCTGAAAGGTCTAACGATGTCTTCAAAGAAGTTCCGTCTACTACTTTCCTGACGCTGAGGTTGTCGTACCTGGCGGATCCCGCGGAGCTGCTGTTGAAGTTGGAGTATATCCATATGTCGAGCGTTGCGATGCCCGACGGCACGGTGACGCGCTGGGTGTGCGTGGACCATCCGTTGCCGAAGTCATGGCCTATCTCCCAAGTGTTGGGCCTTGCGTTCTCGACGACCTCGATACGGGCCCTTCCCCCTGATCCGTTCCCGTCGATGCTGAACTCGAGTTCGTCGCCGGGCGATATGTCGTTGGCCGCCAGGTCGACCGTTATCTGGTACTTGGCCCATGGCTGCCCGCCGTCGTTGTTGACCAGCCTGATCGCGCAGGGCGACCCGTTGGCGTCGGTCGTGGTCTGGGCGGCGTCGAGCCCTGTGGCGAGGACCCCCCCGTTCAGGTCCACCGATGCGTCCTCGTTGTCGAGCCCGTTGTCGCAGGCCTCGTCGTCGATGGGCGGATCCGGTTCGTCATCGTCCCCGCCGGTTCCCTGTCCTGTCTTCCTGACGCTGAGGTTGTCGTACCTGGCGGATCCCGCGGAGCTGCTGTTGAAGTTGGAGTATATCCATATGTCGAGCGTTGCGATGCCCGACGGCACGGTGACGCGCTGGGTGTGCGTGGACCATCCGTTGCCGAAGTCATGGCCTATCTCCCAAGTGTTGGGCCTTGCGTTCTCGACGACCTCGATACGGGCCCTTCCCCCTGATCCGTTCCCGTCGATGCTGAACTCGAGTTCGTCGCCGGGCGATATGTCGTTGGCCGCCAGGTCGACCGTTATCTGGTACTTGGCCCATGGCTGCCCGCCGTCGTTGTTGACCAGCCTGATCGCGCAGGGCGACCCGTTGGCGTCGGTCGTGGTCTGGGCGGCGTCGAGCCCTGTGGCGAGGACCCCCCCGTTCAGGTCCACCGATGCGTCCTCGTTGTCGAGCCCGTTGTCGCAGGCCTCGTCGTCGATGGGCGGATGCTGGTTCGTCATCGTCCCCGCCGGTTCCCTGTCCTGTCTTCCTGACGCTGAGGTTGTCGTACCTGGCGGATCCCGCGGAGCTGCTGTTGAAGTTGGAGTATATCCATATGTCGAGCGTTGCGATGCCCGACGGCACGGTGACGCGCTGGGTGTGCGTGGACCATCCGTTGCCGAAGTCATGGCCTATCTCCCAAGTGTTGGGCCTTGCGTTCTCGACGACCTCGATACGGGCCCTTCCCCTGATCCGTTCCCGTCGATGCTGAACTCGAGTTCGTCGCCGGGCGATATGTCGTTGGCCGCCAGGTCGACCGTTATCTGGTACTTGGCCCATGGCTGCCCGCCGTCGTTGTTGACCAGCCTGATCGCGCAGGGCGACCCGTTGGCGTCGGTCGTGGTCTGGGCGGCGTCGAGCCCTGTGGCGAGGACCCCCCCGTTCAGGTCCACCGATGCGTCCTCGTTGTCGAGCCCGTTGTCGCAGGCCTCGTCGTCGATGGGCGGATCCGGTTCGTCATCGTCCCCGCCGGTTCCCTGTCCTGTCTTCCTGACGCTGAGGTTGTCGTACCTGGCGGATCCCGCGGAGCTGCTGTTGAAGTTGGAGTATATCCATATGTCGAGCGTTGCGATGCCCGACGGCACGGTGACGCGCTGGGTGTGCGTGGACCATCCGTTGCCGAAGTTATGGCCTATCTCCCAAGTGTTGGGCCTTGCGTTCTCGACGACCTCGATACGGGCCCTTCCCCCTGATCCGTTCCCGTCGATGCTGAACTCGAGTTCGTCGCCGGGCGATATGTCGTTGGCCGCCAGGTCGACCGTTATCTGGTACTTGGCCCATGGCTGCCCGCCGTCGTTGTTGACCAGCCTGATCGCGCAGGGCGACCCGTTGGCGTCGGTCGTGGTCTGGGCGGCGTCGAGCCCTGTGGCGAGGACCCCCCCGTTCAGGTCCACCGATGCGTCCTCGTTGTCGAGCCCGTTGTCGCAGGCCTCGTCGTCGATGGGCGGATCTGGTTTGTCATCGACGTCCGCCTCGGGGAATTTTGGTCCGTTTTCGTATAGTACAGCGGCGTTATATGCCGCAATACCGTAGGCCTCATTCCCATAGTACGCAGAGTTGTCATAACTGATTCCAACTTTAAAATAGTTTGATTCTATCCTGTTCTGAACAGAAGCATCGTATTGGCCCAAAGTGAGCCAGGCATGCATTCTTCCCTGCAGAAAATAACCTCCTGAACCATCAACAAACTCTCTATTTTTTTGGACATCTTCCGACCTCCATACCACATTTTTCAAGGTCGATAAAAATCGATTGATATCGGTTTGGTTCCAATATTCATTCTCCTTAAATCCATCGACAACCGTCTGAATTACCACATTTCCATGTGAGGTATCTTGAATATAAGAGTTGTTCCAATCCGTATTCCAAACATAAGCTGAATTATTGTTCGGGTTGAGACGGAGGTTACCTCGAAAACTGGCACCTCCCTGAGTTGACATTCCCTTATAACAAAAATTTTCATAGACCTCTTTATATTGTGCGGTCTGACCTGTTATTTTCCAAAGATGTAACCCAATTCTGGCCCAATGGGATGCCATGTGTGCATTAACTCTTTCGATGTGGCCAAGGCCTGCCTGATAGTAACGGTTCCAAATGTTTTCTTGAACCCAACTTAGTGTGGAATTGAACCAATTCTGAACTCCGCTGGTATTTTGTCTAAAATCCGGACTTTCATCAAGAACACGAAGTAGATAGGTTACCTCCCTTGCCCAAAAACTGTCCCATAACGCATAGCCGACATTAGATCCGCGGCCCGGCCAACCTTTTCTTCCGTTGCTTAAAGTGACAGTAGTGGCTATTGAATTATCGATAAGAAGTCGGGCCTCGTTAAAGTACTTGATATCACCAGTGGCCTGCCACATTTTAACGGCGCCATGAATATAATAACTAAGAAAATATTGCTGTTGATCGTAAAAGCCCGAATTGGAAAGACTACGAGCATGGGATTGACTGCTGCTGCCCTTACCGCTTGCATATTGTGCATCGTAATTCGCTTTCCACTGACTTACTGTTTTCTGTGCTTGGGTTTGTAGCATGGCAAACATAGCCAATACCACGATTGGGGTAAAAATTCTACTCATATGTGGGGTATTTGTGGGGTTTAGCCGATTCGTTTAAATGAATACAGCTTTTTAGCTACGGTGAAAATCAACACCTCAGACGTCGATGAAGTGTTAAAAAAATCCGATGATCGACGAAATGCACAATTTTTACTGGTTTTTCTACAAAAAACAAGACTAAATCTTACAAATAATTAATTATAATGATGTTCATGGCGTTCTATTCATGAAGATACCCTGCATAGATAGAATTCTTGGGTTACATTCGATTTTGCTAACTTCATCCAGCTAAAAAAAACGAAAATGAAAAAACAATTATTCACCATTATATTATTAGTTGCAGTTCATCTTGTTGAGGGACAAGAATATTTTTTTCCTGAAAGGAATGTGGAATGGGAACAGAAACAACCCAAAGATTTTAAGATTAACCCGGAAGAACTTCAGAAGGCCGTAGGATTTGCCGAAGCGAATGAGTACTCGGGCTCGCGCGACTTGCGCATTGCCATTCTTAAAGGTTTTGAACGCGAACCCTTTCATGAGATTCTTGGGCCGACCAAAAAACGTGGCGGGCCAGCCGGAATGATTTTAAAAAATGGTTATGTCATTGCCCAATGGGGCGATACGAAACGTGTAGATATGACCTTTAGCGTGACCAAAAGCTTTTTGAGTACCATGGCAGGTCTTGCGGAGGATAAAGGACTTATCGCAAATGTCAATGATAAGGTAGGCGGTTATATCTGGGACGGTACTTTTGATGGTGCTCATAATTCCAAAATAACTTGGGAACATCTATTACAACAGAATTCTGCTTGGTCGGGAGCACTATGGGGAGGTAAAGATTGGGCTGACAGACCTCCCAAGGAAGGAGGAATCGACGATTGGAAGTTCGAAAAACCTATGGAACCGGGAACTATCATGGAATACAATGATGTTCGTGTTAATGTACTGGCCTACGCTTTGACCTATGTTTGGCGCAAACCGATGCCCGTTGTTTTAAAAGAAAACATTATGGATAAAATCGGAGCATCGACCACATGGCGATGGCATGGATACGACCATGCTTGGACTGAGGTAGATGGCATCAAAATGAAATCGGTAACGGGTGGTGGCCATTCTGGAGCAGGACTCTTTATCAGCGCTGAAGATATGTCACGATTTGGGTTGCTATTTCTTAGCAACGGGAAATGGAAAGGCGAACAATTGATCAGCGAATCATGGATTCAAAAAGCTATCGAACCTTCAAAACCCAATGTCAATTATGGGTATATGTGGTGGCTAAATAGAAAAGGCGACCGACATTGGGAAGGCCTTTCCCAAAACATTTATTATGCAGCCGGTTTCGGAGGTAATTTTATCGTCATTGACAGAGAAAATGATTTGGTGGTGGTCACCCGTTGGTTGGAACCTAATAAAATAGGTGAATTTATGACCAAAGTAAATGCGGCTTTGAAGTAATAATCAGTTGAGCTTTAGTTTTTTTAAGAGCATCGATTTATATACTCGGCCCAGACGGATTTTTTCTCCACAGATAAAGACAAGGTTTCCGTTAATTTTTTCAATCTCAGCAAAATTGATGATGTACGATTTATGCACTTGAATAAAACTACTTTCGGGTAGTTTCTGAATCCAATTTTTTAAAGAATCCAAATAAGTAAACTTTCCGTTTTTGGTTGCTACGGTCACATAGTTTTTATCCGATTCCACATAAAGAATGTCATGAACATTGATTTTGTGCAGCGTTTTGTCTATGTTTAGAAATATTGATTCCATAGACCTTTCCTCGCTTCTTATATCTTCGGAAGATGGCCTTTCGGTTTTTTTTAGTTTATTGATGGCTTTCAGAAACCTCTCTAACGAAAAGGGCTTTACGAGATAATCACAAATTGTGTCCAGTTCGAAGCTGGCAACCGCATGTTCATGGTAGGCCGTGGTCATAATTATGGCCGGAGGATGCGCAAGCGTTTTTATGTACTGAATTCCTGAAATATCGGGAAGGTTGATATCCAAAAAAACCACATCCACATCTATTTTCCTTAAACTGGAATTCGCTTCCAAGGCGGATTGAAACTTGCCGATCAATTCCAAATCCGGAATCTTGGAGATATAATTCTCCAAGATCCTTTGCGCCGGAATTTCATCTTCAATTATGACGCATTTCATAATAATTCCAGTTTAAGCCTAACTTGAAAATATTCATTCTCTTCAATATTCAGTTCGTATTTGTTCTTATACAACAGCGATAAGCGTTTTCGAAGGTTTTTCAACCCTATTTTTGGGTTGTCGGATTCCGAATCGGATATTTTGATTTTATTTCGACAACTACATGTTAATATATCATTTTCAACTTTGATACTGACCTCGACATCGCTTTTTGAGCCACTGTGCTTAAAAGCATTCTCGATCAAGGTGATAAGGAGTAGTGGAGCAATGCTATGGTTCAATTCGTCAATATTCTTAGAATAGACAACTTTCTTTAGGTTCTCTGTTCGTATTTTTTGAAAGGCGATGTAGTTATCGATATACTCCAATTCTTTTTCCAGGGGCACTTTGGGCGCATTGCTCTCATAGAGCACGTGTTTCAAATTGTCGGAAAGCCTTAATATCAGATCAGGAGCTTCCTGAGGTTTTTCCAGAGCGTATGAATACACGGTGTTGAGGTTATTGAACAGGACATGAGGATTGATCTGCGCTTTCAACATTTGTAACTCCATTTCGGTGTGTTCTTTTCTAATAGCTTCCACTTCAGCCTGCTTTTCCAGAAAACGGAACAACATCCATATAAAGGAAAAGAAGACCAGTGGTACCAAGGTTTGCCAAAGATAATCCGACAGGCATTTCATGATGGAGCATCCACATTGTGCGAAGTAATTACAGTACAGTTGGGTGGCCAAAAAGGCGATACCACCAATAAGTAATACATAGAGCAGGTACATCTTCCGTCTCACGAAAATAGGAAGTAGCACAAAATCGTTGACATAGACGATTACCAAAAGAATAAAGAAATATTGAAGGAATGGATTTTCCTTCCAATGATATTCCGGAAAAACAAAAAGTGAGATAAACACAAAGAGTGCCCAAAACAATAGGTGGATCAATATCTTGGAAACACGATGGCTTAGAAAGTTCATTGGGTCAAATGAAAGTTGAAAAGTACCAATAATGTACAAGGTGGTAAAAATATGTGTACAAAAGGGAGTTTAGGCGATATGAACGACAAGAATCGGGGTCAAAGCCCGTCATATCAAATGTGTAGTCGTTTATATCTTCTTTTGAGTTGATGGCACATTTTATTTAGTTGTGCCCTGATGGTGGTTTAGGTTTGAGGAAACAATAATTTGAATACTATGCTAAAACAAGCTTTCTCAGTGATGGCCTTAGGGTTTTGCTTCCTCCAAGTCACAAATGCACAAACGATCAACCAAACGAAAGTCGATGCCAGAGGCCGCGAAATGCTGTTGGGCAAAATCGATAAAATAGGACTGACCGAAGGAGCCTATGCTCTTTGGTTCAACAACCAGCATGAAAGTTATAAGGCCGATACAGAACTCGTCAAATCAATCAAAAGCGAACTTGCAAAACATAAAATCACTTTGTTCATGGCCACCTGGTGTGGGGATAGCAAGCGGGAAGTCCCGCGATTCTTTAAAATCTTGGAAGCCGCCGATTATCCCATGGACCAATTAACGGTGGTGGCCGTTGATCATGAAAAAGACCAGTACAAGAAAAGTCCAGGTGGGGAGGAAAAGGGGCTGAACATCATCAAAGTGCCTACTTTTATTTTTTATAAGGATGGGAAAGCCGTTAACCGAATCGTGGAATCGCCAGTTGAATCTTTAGAGAAGGACATTAAGGTGATAATTACAGGAGGTACTTATGTGCCAAACCATAGTAATGTGCCTGTTTTACCTGTTGATTAAAGGCTGTTCAAAATATCGGTGGCTTTGGCCAAAGTTTCCTTTTTCTTGGCGAAACAGAAACGTAGCACACTATCTTGGCGATTGTCCGTATTGAAAGAAGAGATGGCAATGCTTGCCAATTTATGATCGATAATCAAACGTTTTGCGAAAACCTCATCTTCTTCACCCGTAATCGAGGTATAATCCAACAATTGAAAGTAGGTGCCTTGCGAGGGCGTAAATGAAAATTTGGAATGCTCCAGGCGAGACAAAAAGAAATCGCGTTTTTCTTGATAGAAATTATTGAGCCCCAAGTAGTGTTCTTCATTTTTTAAGTATTCTGCCAAAGCCCTTTGCACGGGATGGTCAACACAGAACACAGCAAATTGATGCACATTTATAAACTCTTTCATAAGTTCGGCCGGTGCCGCACAATAGCCCATCTTCCAGCCAGTAACGTGAAAGGTTTTTCCGAAGGAGGCACAGACAAAACTGCGAGAAGCTAAATCATCAAAACGTGAGGCACTTTGGTGTTCGGCCCCATCGAATATGATATGTTCGTAAACCTCATCACTGACCAAAATGATGTTGGTCGGCCGCAGAATTTCCTGAAGTTGCAGCATATCATCTTTGGTAAAGATTCTTCCACTGGGGTTATGTGGGGTATTGATGATGACCATACGGGTCTTAGGAGTAATCTTCTTCTTGAACTCATCCCAATCGACTTTGTAATCCCCGGCTTTTAATTGAATTGGTATGGCAATACCTCCGTTCACTTCGATAGCCGGTTCATAACAATCATAACAGGGTTTTAGTACGATTACCTCATCACCCGGATGGACAAATGCGGTCACAGCAGTAAATATAGCCTGAGTCGCACCCACCGTCACCGTTATTTCACTATCAGGATTATATTTTCTGCCATGTAGTCTTTCAATCTTTTTTGAGATAATTTCCCGAAGACCATAATAACCTTGCATGGACGCATATTGGTTATGGCCTTCGCGCATGGCCTTGGTAACCAAACCTATAAGTTCGGCGTCAGCCTCAAAGTTTGGAAACCCTTGTGAAAGGTCAATGGCGTCGTGTTTTCTGGCCAGATTGCCGACGGTGGTAAAGATGGTGGTTTTTACGTTCGGCAGTTTCGATAGGGAGGTATTTTTGAACACGGATTGAGCAATTAGAGGTAGTTTATAAAAGTAGTAAAACGATACCGTTTTTACCTAGACTGATTTTTCAAATGGGAAACAACATCGGCAAGGCATCGTTCTAGTTCCTTTTTCACTGCGCTTTCCCAAAACCGGAAGACTTTATATCCCAATCTTTCCAATTCCGCGTTTACTTCACGGTCACGTTGCATGTTGCGTTCGATTTTCGCGATCCAGAACTCACGGTTTGTCTTGATCTTTTGTTTTCGTTCTTTCCAATTATATCCGTGCCAATATTCGCCATCCACAAAGATTGCGGTCTTGTACTTTTTTAGAACGATATCGGGTCTGCCGATAAGTTTTCGGTAATCGATCCGGTAACGATAGCCCGCATGGTACAGTGCCTTTCGAAAGGCCAGTTCGGGTTTGGTGTTCTTGCCACGTATTTTGCCCATGATCTTTGAGCGCTCAGGTGTGGTATAGAACCCAGATTCCTCATTGAATCGGGGCACCTTGATACGTACTTCGGAATATTTTTTTGGCATGCTTAAATTTATGAAAAGGATATCTTAAGGAAAGAAATTCCATCAATTTAACAAATCTTGCTACATTTTAGTTTCGACAATATCTTTAAGGGGAATCTTCTAATTTTAGGAAGTCAACTAACACAAATGGAAAACAGGAACAAACAACAATTACTCTACATCAATCGCATTAACAAAGTGGTCGAACATATTGACGATAATCTTGATGCCGAACTTTCCTTGGAAAAATTGTCAGAGATTGCCTGTTTCTCGCCATTTCATTTCCATCGTATTTTTTGCGCTTTGCTAGACGAGACCCCCAATAATTATATTACGAGGCGTAGGATCGAGAAGATCGCGGGCCGTCTTTTCTTCATGCAAAAAGAAGATTCGCTTACCGACTTGGCATTGGGGTATGGATTCAAGAGCATCCATTCTTTTTCAAGGTCCTTTAGAAAATTCTATGGTATCAGCGCATCTGAATTTCAAAAAAGGAGCCAAAATGAGTTTAGCAAGATTGGTAAAATACAAAGCAAGAATGGTACAGAACATGTCTCCTTTGAAAAATACTTTTACACTATGGATAATTTAAAAATATGGTTACAAATGAAAACACAAGTAGAAGTAAAGGAAATGCCCGAATTGAGAATGGTACAAGTAAGACACCAAGGCCCTTACAAAGAAATCGGAAAAGCTTTTGATGCGTTGATGAAATGGGCGGGCCCTAGGGGGCTGCTCAATTTCCCGAAAACAAAAATGGCAGGTATCTATTACGATAGTCCCCGTGTTACCGACGAATCAAAGATGCAATCAAGTGCATGTATTACGATTATGGAGGATGTTGAAGTCTCAGGAGAAGTGTCTAAAATTACCATCCCAAAAGGAAAATTTGCGGTGGGAAGTTTCAAAATAAAGGTGGAGGAGTTTGAGAAGGCGTGGAATAGCATGTCTTTATGGATTCCGGAGAACAACTTTGAACTTCGAAAAGGGCACCATTACGAAGTTTACCACAATGATGCGGAACAGCATCCTGAAAATTTATGGTTTGTAGATATTTGCATTCCTGTCAAGTAGAAATCAAAAAACCCGAACTATCATTTATTCCCGCCAGTGGGTTTAATACCCCGAAGCCTGCCCGTGACGTTGAGGCGGGCTTGCTTCGAAATGATGAAGGTTATTTCCTTTTAACACCTTGAGGGCTTGCCCCGAGTTAGTTGATTATAGTTTGGGATTTTTCTTTTTGGAATTTAGAGAAAGAACCCAATTTGGCATAAAATCATTTATTTTAGGAGTTGATTGAATTAATTAAAACGATTCAGTGCACGAATTCATTAGAACATTAGAATCCGAATTTTCAACGAATGCCGATTCAAAGGTAGCTTTTGAACAGAAGGCTTACTTGAAAAATCAATTTGAGTTCTTTGGAATGAAAACCGAAGCAAGACGAATCATTCAAAAACCATTTTTGATAAAAAGTTTTTTGCCACCAAAAGGGGAAGCAAAGGAAATCATTAAAGAATTGTGGTTAAAACCTGAAAGGGAATATCAGTATTTTTCACAAGAGTTGGCACAGCGATATATCAAACAGTTTGAGAAAAGTGATATTGAACTTTTCGAATTTATGGTAGTCAATAAATCTTGGTGGGATACGGTCGATGTTATGGTCACAAAGCTCATAGGAGAATATTTTAAAACCTACCCAGAACAAAGAGAACGATATGTGCGAAAGTGGATCGACTCAAAAAATATTTGGCTACAGCGATCGGCCATTTTGTTTCAACTCATGTATAAGGAGAAATTGGACACTCAAATCTTGACGTTCGTAATCAATTCACTGCTTGGTTCAAAAGAGTTTTTTATCAATAAAGCCATTGGGTGGGTTTTAAGACAGTACAGCAGAACAAACCCAAATTGGGTCATTGATTTTGTAAACAAAACATCACTTGCCCCATTAAGTAGAAGGGAAGCGCTAAAGCTCATTTCTTAGACAAAAAAATCCCAAGTTCCATATATTGGAATTTAGGATTGATTTCTTGTATTGAAATTTTAAGTTTTTATCCTTTCACCGTAGCACTTAAATACTCGCGGTTCATTCGCGCAATATTCTCCAAAGAAATTCCTTTGGGGCATTCAACTTCACAGGCACCGGTATTGGTGCAATTTCCGAATCCCTCAAGATCCATTTGTCTCACCATATTTTGTACACGATCAACTGCTTCGACTTGCCCTTGCGGTAATAGCGCGAATTGGGAAACTTTAGCCGAAGTGAACAACATTGCACTCGCATTTTTGCAAGCTGCGACGCAGGCACCACAACCAATACAGGTGGCGGCGTCCATAGCTTCATCAGCAGTATGCTTGTCGATGGGAATCGCATTAGCATCAACGGTATTGCCAGAAGTGTTTACGGAGATATATCCACCAGCCTGCTGTATGCGGTCAAAGGCACTTCGGTCCACAATCAAATCTTTTATAACAGGAAATGCGGTCGCTCGAAAAGGTTCGATTACAATGGTATCACCATCGTTGAACTTACGCATGTGCAGTTGACAAGTGGTTATTAAACGGTCAGGACCATGAGGTTCTCCATTGATTTGTAGGGAGCAAGTACCACAGATACCCTCTCGACAATCATGATCGAATTCAACGGGCTCCTCACCCTTGTTGATTAACTCTTCATTGAGTACATCGAGCATTTCTAAAAAAGACATATCACCCTCAATACCCTTGATGGGATAATCTACCATTTGTCCTTTTGACTGGGCATCCTTTTGACGCCATATTTTTAGGGTCAGATTCATATTCCTCTATTTATAACTCCTAGTTTTCAGTTCGATATTTTCGTACTTCAAATCCTCTTTGTGCAAAACGGCATCTTTTGGCTCGCCTTTGAATTCCCAAGCGGCCACATATTTGAAGTTCTTGTCGTCTCTTAAAGCTTCGCCTTCTGGTGTCTGGTACTCCTCCCTAAAGTGACCTCCACATGATTCATTACGATGGAGTGCATCTTTGGCAAACAATTCGCCCAGTTCCAAGAAATCGGCAACTCTGCCAGCTTTCTCCAATTCTTGGTTCATGCCCTCCGCTTTTCCAGGAATTTTTACGTTATCCCAAAAATCGGCACGCAAAGCGGAAATCTCATCGATGGCTTCCTGCAATTCTTTTGCGTTTCTAGCCATTCCACATTTGTTCCACATGATTTTACCCAACTTTTTGTGGTAATAATCCACGGAATGCTCCCCGCTGCCATTCATTAATTTGTTCAAGCGCTCTTTGACAGCAGTTTCTGCCGCATCAAATTCTTTGGAGTCGGTCGGAATAGGTCCGGTTCTAATGTCGTTGGATAAATAATCGCCAATAGTATAGGACAATACGAAGTATCCGTCGGCAAGACCTTGCATTAAGGCCGAGGCTCCCAATCTATTGGCACCATGATCACTGAAATTAGCTTCCCCGGCGCAATAGCACCCTTCGATCGTGGTCTGTAAGTTGTAATCTACCCAAAGTCCGCCCATTGTGTAATGTACCGCTGGATATATCATCATTGGAGTTTCATACGGATTCTCATCTACAATTTTCTCGTACATCTGAAAGAGATTGCCATATTTGGCTTCGACTACTTTTCTACCCAGTTCTGTAATTTCTTTAGCATCTGCATTTTTGATGCCGTGTGTCAATGCTTCCTCTTTTCCATACCGTTGTATTGCGGCGGCGAAATCAAGATATACCGCTTCCCCAGTTTTATTTACGCCGAAACCGGCATCACAACGTTCCTTGGCAGCTCGTGAGGCAACATCTCTTGGAACCAAGTTTCCGAAGGCGGGATACCTTCTTTCCAAATAATAATCCCGTTCTTCCTCGCCCAGTTGCGTTGGCTTTAATTTTCCTTCACGAATCGCTTGGGCATCCTCTAAACGTTTTGGCACCCATATGCGGCCATCATTTCGCAGCGATTCTGACATCAGCGTCAATTTCGACTGATGGTCACCGGATACTGGAATACAGGTCGGATGTATCTGTGTAAAGCAGGGGTTGGCAAAAAAAGCACCTTTGCGGTGCGCCCGCCAAGCGGCGGTAACATTACTTCCCATGGCATTTGTGGAAAGGAAAAACACATTGCCATAACCTCCGGTCGCTAAAACCACTGCGTGGGCGGAATGGCGTTCGATTTCACCAGTGATTAAATCTCGAGCTATGATTCCCCGAGCTTTTCCGTCGACCAAAACCAAATCCATCATTTCATGACGGTTGAAAGGTTGGATCTTCCCACGATTGATCTGTCGGTTCATTGCCGAATAACAACCTAGCAACAACTGTTGCCCGGTCTGCCCTTTGGCATAAAATGTTCTTGATACCAATACGCCTCCGAAAGAACGGTTATCGAGCAATCCGCCATATTCGCGCGCAAAGGGAACCCCCTGTGCCACGCACTGGTCAATGATGTTTGCAGACTCTTCTGCCAAGCGATATACGTTGGCCTCACGAGAGCGATAATCTCCACCTTTTATAGTGTCATAAAAAAGTCGATAAGGACTGTCGCCATCGCCTTGATAATTCTTGGCGGCATTGATACCACCTTGCGCGGCGATCGAATGTGCCCGTCTTGGCGAATCTTGATAGCAAAAGGTTTTTACGTTATAGCCCAATTCGGCCAAAGTCGCTGCTGCAGCACCACCTGCTAGCCCTGTTCCTACAACTATGATATCGATATTCCGTTTGTTGGCCGGGTTTACTAGGTTGATATCGTTTTTATGTTTGGTCCATTTTTCGGCCAATGGCCCTGATGGAACTTTTGAATCCAATATGCCCATATTTAATGTGTTATTGGGTTAAAATGATGGTATAGTGCGATAAAGATGAATCCTAACGGAATCACTATCGCATAGATTTTGGTAAAGGTCTGAATCGCGGGGGAGTACTTATTGTTAACGCCCATGCTTTGAAATGATGAGGCGAAACCGTGCCATAGATGTAATGCTAAGAGCACAAAAGAAATCACATACAGAAGTGTACGCCATATTGGCTCAAATTTATGAATCGTTTCTTCCAAGTATCGAGTAGGATCCTCAGGGTTGCCGCTGATATATTTGTAATCCATTTCATGAATCCAGAAGTCGTACATGTGCAAACCTAAAAAGGCAAGTACCACTAGACCTGTTATAATCATGTTTCTGGACATCCAAGAGGCATTCGCCCCCCCATTATATTTTTTATATTTAATTGCTCGAGCTTTATTATTCTGAAGTTCAAGAACAATGCCCATCACGAAGTGTATGATGACCCCAGCAATAAGTATTGGTTGTAGAATGAATTGTACTAGGCCATTATAGCCCATAAAATGCGACCACGAGTTGAATGTGTCTGGTGCGATTACCGAAGTAACGTTAATTACGAAATGTTGTCCGAGGAAAAAGACCAAAAAAAGACCTGATAGGGCCATTACCACTTTTCGGGCTATCGAAGATTTTGTCAATCCGCTCATTATAGTGTTGGAATTTAGTTTAAGGCTGTCTACAAAATTACTCGATAGACCTGTCTTTAACAAACTTTACGGCCCATTCCTATTTTATTTAGAAGGATTTTAAAGTAGTGAATAAATTGTTTGACCTTAAGATGAAAAACAGAGGTATTTAGAAAGGGAAGTTGAACAAAAAGCTCGCGACACACCGAAGCTTTTATTATTCCTCCACCAACTCCAATTGAAAAGTAGGGCCGCCAATACAATTTTCAGCTTCACAAATAAAATCGGGATAATATTTACCTTAAAGTACTACTCATTGTTCAGTTTGGTCGATCGACCCTGCAAAGGGTTTTGGGTCTGCCACCTCTACATATTGAAACTCCCCATTGACCTCGTTGCCCTTCATGGTCCAACTTCCAAAAAAGGGAAGGGCCCGACCGGAATACCTTGAGAATCGTTGTTTTGCGTATGCCTCGAAAGTGCCCCGCCTTCCCTGAAATCACATTTCACTATATAATTTGAGCCACCCTCATTAACTCCATATACCATGGGCCCGGAAAATCTACCTACGAAGGGGTCTTCTATTGTAATGGGTATCATGGCAGTGCCCCTATTATTATAGACGATAATGACAAGGGAGTGGTTGCCGGGCGGCAACAACTTGCTCAACGAAAGGTGTCACTATGCCGTCTTTTATATTATTAAGGATTTAAAGGCAGCATCGGCCAGCCTACTCTCGCCAGTGTACCACTATGTCCTTGGTCGTGAAGTTGTCACTCCCCGTCCGCACAACCGTAATAGTGTTTATTCCCGTGCGGAGTAGCCCAGGTTGAATATGATCCATCCAGGTCTGCCAACCAGGGTTATTTATCGGAATGTCCCACCCAGGTAGCTCTTGACTGTTGATGGAGATCTGGTGACCTTGGGACGAAACATTATGCGCCGTGATGATTAGGTAGGCATCATCGAAAGGATTGAGATTCCCTTCGATTGGGAACTCCATAGTGAATGAAGGGTTGTTTGCGTTAAATTCGTGAGTAAAGGGTATCCAGTTAAAATCAGATCGAGCCATAATAGTTTCTTTTTATGAGTTAATATTAAATATATGTGCTGAATACAAAAACTATGAGTATTAAACTTATTTTACTCTTGAACAGTTCTAGCCGTTATCGGTCCAATACTTGAATCCTTTGATGGCCAGTGCCGAACCTAAAATGTGCCTCATTCGTATACAATATGATAGCCTCAATGGTGCAATGTTTTTTGGCACCTGTTTGTTTTTACGTCCTTTTGATGCTATCTAATTAGTGTGGCACCTTTGATATACAGAGTATTAATAAGATTAAAATCATTCAAATACCCAGACATCGTTTGCATACCATTCTAAATCTTCCCCCGCCTGCACACCGCCAATGATCCAGAGTTTGTTGTCATGAACTAGGGCTGAATGGCCGGATCTCGGCGGTAATGAATCCGTTACATCGACGGTCTTCCAATCGACACCATCTGTGGTATACCAAATCTCATTTGAATATCCACTATCGTCGATACCCCCAATGACCCATAGCTTATCGTCATACACTACTGTTGAATGACCCCTTCTCGGGGAAAAGGGTGCCTGCGCCAAGGCCTGGGTCCAGTTATTGCCGTCTTCGCTAAACCACACATCGTTTTTATTTTTTATGTTTTGTGCATAATCGAAACCTCCGATGACCCATATCTTATCATCAAAAACAACTGAGCCATGGGATAACCTGGGGCTAAATGTGAGGCCGTTCATTTCTACCTCTGACCAGTTACCATCGTACTGCCAAATATCGCTTTGAGCGTTTGTGCCGTCATATCCACCAATGATGTATATTTTGCCTTTGTGGATTACTGAGCTGTGCCCGGTACGAGCCGGAAAGAAATCGGTATACGAAGTATGGTTCGCCCAGGCGGCCCCGTCGGTACTCGACCAAACATCGTGGCTATAGATAATATTTAAGTCTTCATTTTCGGCGCGCCCGCCCAACATCCACATTTTGTTATCGTAGACTTCGGAGGTATGCCCGTATTTGGGTCGTATCAAAGCGTTTTCGCCAGCTTCCGACCAATTGATGCCATCCGTACTTTGCCAAACATCGTCATACCCATCTCCAAAGTATGAACCACCGAATACCCATAGCTTATCTTCAAAGGACAAGGAGGTATGGTTGGCCCTTCCCCCGTAGGGAGCTATGGCCAGAGGCTCATCGGAGATTCTGATATCGCGGATTGTAAATTTGTGGACGGGGCTTTGCGAACTCCGCCCATCGGTATCGGTTGCCACGACTTTCCAGTAGTAGTCGGTCGATAGGTTGAGTCGTTCCATTATTTCGTAGGAAGTTCCTGGGATATCAGTTTTAAATAAGGTCGTGGGATTTGTTTCCTTGCCCAGGTACAGGTCATAGGTAACATCGCCGCCCTTGGCGTTTTTTGCGGATTCCCAGTTTAATGTGGGCAAGATGTCAACATTGGTGGCTTTATCGGCCATATCGATAAGGTTGAAACTTAGGGGAGGTTCGTTTTGTAACTCGACTTCGGGCGGAACGGAATCGTCGTTTTTGTTGCAGCCCGAAGAAAAGACCAACACACAAAATCCAATAAAAGATATTATATTTTTCATATCATTTTTTTAAATCTTATTCCAAAATCCAGATATCGTTGGTGGCCATATCGTCTGGCCCGACACCCCCGATTATCCAAGGGACTTTCTTGAATATTATGGACACATGATCAACTCTTTCTGAAAATGGAGCTTTGCTTATTGCCTCAAACCAGTCGGTGCCATTGCTACTGAACCAAACATCGTTTAAAAAACCTTCTCCATTTGACAATCCTCCGGCCAGCCACATTTTGTCATCGAAAACAAAGCCGGTCTCAAAATTTCGGGCAGGAAATGAGGGATCATCAGTAGCCAATGTCCAGTTTGCCCCATCGGCGCTGTACCAAATGTCTTTATGAAATACAACTTGCTCAATACTTAGGGCAGCTCCTCCTATGACCCACAATTTATCATCAAAGACCATTGATGTATGATGAAGTCGTATACCAAAGGGTGTCTTGTTTAGGGCTTCTATCCAGTTGATACCATCTTCGCTGTACCAAACATCATCTATTGAAGTAGGCCCAGACCCACCCAATAGCCATATTTTTTCATCATGAACTACGGTACTATGTCCTGACCGCGTGGGAAATGCTGCACTCGCTGTTTCTTGAGTCCACGAAATGCCATTCGTAGTGGACCACACATCATTTAAATGAGCCCCATCTTCAATTGTTGCCCGACCACCTATGAGCCAGAGCTTACCTTCAAAAACGACCAAGGAGTGCTCACGTCTAGGGGAAAAAGGGAGGGGAGTTGTTATTTCCAACCAATTAATACCATTTTCACTGAACCAAACATCGTTTTTCAGTTCATTATTGACTAATCCACCAATTACCCACATCTTTTCATCATAAGCAGCGGATGCAAACCCGGTTCTTTTGGGAAAAGCGGCATTTGCGGTAACGGGTGTTTCGGGAAAATTAAGGTTTCGGGTCGAAAATTTATTGATACCACTTTGCGAAGTTTGCCCGGCCGAATCTTTGGCCACCACTTTCCAGTAATACTCGGTTATAAGGTTCAGCCGCTCCATAATCTCAAAAGAAGTTTGGGGGATATCACTTTGATAAAGTGTCGTGGGATTTATCTCCTTTCCCAAATAGAGGTCATAAGTTACCTCACCGCCTTTAGGATTTTTGGCCGATTCCCAACTTAAGGTAGGCAATACATCTACATTGGTCGAATTATCGGCAACATCGATCAGGTTGAAACTTAGGGGTGGTTCATTCCGTAGTTCCAATTCGTGCGAAACTGGATCATCATTTTTGCAACCAATTAGAATTATTGCAGTAAGGAAAAGGTATTTATATTTAGTTTTCATTTTGGTGTTTTTTATTCGAGGGCCCATATATCATCACTGGGTTCAAGGTCGTCTACGCTCAAGTACCCGCCGATTATCAATAATTTATTGTCATATGAAATTGCCGTATGCCGTGTTCTTGTGGGGAAATTTTCAGGCACGGGAAGTTCTGTCCATTCAACACCATCACTACTGTACCAGACATCATTCTTTAACCCGTCGCCACCACTACCACCAATCAACCACATTTTGCCATCATGAATAGTCAGGGTATGGCTTCTTCTTTTCGAAAAAGCAGCATTGAGGTTGGCCAATTCCCAATTCTTGCCATCTGAAGATGACCATACATCATTCAATAGCCCGTCATCATCCTGGCCGCCGACAATCCATATTTTATTATTAAAAACCGCGGAGGCGTGACCAGTTCTTCCTGAAAAGGAAGGCGAGACTATCGCTACTTCTGTCCAAGTTCTACCATTCGTACTAGACCAGATATCATCATATTTAAAGCCTTTGAAACTTGATCCCCCGATAATCCAAATCTTATTATCAAAAACCACGGAAGAATGATTGCCCCTTTCAGGAAACTCTTCATTGGGGGTAACGTCTTCCCAATCGACGCCGTTGTTACTTTGCCAAACATCGTCCAATATCAGAGGATTTTCATCGACAAACCCACCGATAATGTACATTTCATCTTGGAAAACTACAGCACTATGCCCACTTCTATCACAAAAGGGTTCGTTTTCGGCAGACTTCGTCCAATCAATGCCGTTTAGCCCAAACCAAGCATCATCTCTTGTCTCCTCTACATAGAACCCTCCGATTATCCAGAGTTTGTTATCAAAAAAAGTTGTGGTATGGTTTGATCTTGAACCAAAATTGGCATTGGCCACAAAAGGAGCATCGGGTATTGTAAGATTTCGTGTGGTAAACTCTTGAATGTTGCTTTGCGAAGAAGTGCCCTTAGTGTCGGTGGCCACGACCTTCCAGTAATACTTCGTAATCAGGCTTAGTCGCTCTTCAATTTGGAAAGAAGTTTCCGCAATATCGTTTTGGTAAATTGTTTTGGGATTTACCTCATTTCCCAAATACAGGTCATAGGTCACGTCGCTGCCTTCGGGGTTTTTTGCAGATTCCCAGCTCAGTGTCGGCAATACCCCAACATTGGTCGAATTATCGGCGACATCGATCAGGTTGAAACTTAGGGGCGGTTCGTTCTGAAGTTCGGGCAATTTGACCGCTGGGCCATCGTCGTTTTTGTTGCAGCCAAAAAAAGATAGGCAAGCAAATATTGTCAGAAAAAGATATTTTGTTTTCATCATTCAATGTTTTGAATAGGATCATTCCAAGACCCAAATATCATTCGTTTGCACACTTGGTACCTCTTTCATATCAAGCCCTGCAATTACCCAGAGTTTGTTTTTGAACGCGACTGCCGTATGGCCTCGACGTGGTAAAAAAGGAATATCTTCTTCGAACTGTACCCAATGCTCACCGTCTTTACTGTACATGGTCGGGGGAATATGCCCGAATGGCATCAGACCTCCGATGACCCAAAGGGTATCATCAAAAACTACCGCGGTATGTGACCATCTTGATGAAAAGAAATGTTCGGACGAATTGCTTTTCGTCCATGTCATGCCATCCTCGCTATACCAATCGGCACCTTCTTCGGTATGATCATTTCCGCCGATGACCCATAACTTATCATCGAAAACGGTAGCTGAATGTCCTGTTCTATTCGTAAAAGGAGCATTGTCGGTGGACTCGGTCCAATTTATACCGTCGGTGCTGAACCAAATGTCGTTTTTGCGTCCGCTTTCGGTTATTCCTCCTATAAGCCATAGGGTATCGTTGAAAACCGTGACCGTATGGCGTGTTCGGGCCGAAAATTGGGCGGCAGAGGTTGCCTGAACCCAATCACTGCCATTTTCACTATACCAGACATCGTTGGCCAGATGTGCTGAATTCTTTGTTATTGTCTCAAAACCCGTTTGTCCACCAATAACCCATATTTTGTCCTTAAAAACCACGGAGACATGGTTCATTCTTTTCGAAAAGTGTCCATCGACCGCCACTTGTTCCCAATGTAGACCATCGGTGCTTTGCCAGATATCATTCGATAAACTGCTATCGTAACCACCGATGACCCAAAGCTTATCTTCATGGGCCACGGTAGTTTGGCCAAGCCTTGCAGGGAAACTTGCATTGGCGACCACAGGCACTTCGGCAATGATGAGGTCCCTCGTGGTGAATTTATGAACCTGACTTTGCGAGCTCCGGCCTTCGGCATCGGTCGCTCTTACTTTCCAATAGTAGTTTGCCAGTAGATTGAGCCTTTTCGATATTTCGTAGGACGTGCCTGAAATATCACTTTTATATAATGTGGTGGGATCGGTTTCTTTGCCTAAATAGAGATCATAGGTGACCTCACCGCCCTTGGGGTTTTTTGCGGACTCCCAGCTTAATGTGGGCAATACGTCTACATCGGTCGCCATATCCGCGACATCGATTAGGTTGAAACTTAGGGGCGGCTCGTTCTGTAGTTCGGGCAATTCGGTTGTCGTAGTGTCATCATTTTTGTTGCAGTTCAGTACAGTGACCACTGTAATTATAAGTAGTATATATTTTGATTTCATAACCATGTTTTAAGAGTTTACTAGTCCAAGGCCCAGACATCGTTCAAGTATTGGTGCGAATTATTGATTCTCGTATCTCCGCCGATAATCCATAATTTATTATCAAAGACCACTATCGAATGACCAGCCCGACCATGAAAGGCTTTTTCTCCTTCTACCCGTTGCCAGTTGATCTCGGCAGAAGTGCAATAAATGTCATTTTGGCAACCATGGAAAAATCCACCAACATTGTATATTTTGTTATCAAAAACGGTACTTGCATGCAAAGATCTTAGCCTATATGAATTGGAACTAGAAGTCTTTGTCCAGGTCATGCCATCTTCTGAGTGCCAAACGTCACCTCGGGCAGTTGTTCCGCCAGAAGTTACTTCGTCGTTTCCTGCTATGACCCACATTTTATTGTCAAAAACGACAGATGTATGAGCGTATCTTTTAAACGGTAGTTCTGGAGCTTTGGTCCATTCGACACCGTCGGTGCTATACCATGCATAGTTTGAGACCGTAAGATTTTCTCCCTCTAGTCCGCCGCCGATTACCCAGATTTTATTATCAAAAACCAAACTGGTGTGAGCTGTTGTAGAAGGAAAATCTGCTGATTCGGTGGCCTCGATCCAGGTACTTCCGTCCGAAGTGTACCATACATCGTTGTAACGATTTGCCCCAAGCCGCCCTGCTATAACCCAGAGTTTGTCATCAAAAACGACAGAGGTATGACCCGACCTTGGAGCGAATCCGGCATTCGTGGTGCTGGCCGTCCAAGTCTCCCCATCTTCGCTGTACCAGATGTCATTTTTATAGCTCTCACCGTCGTAACCTCCGATTACCCAAATTTTGTTTTGGAAGACGACCGAGGTATGGCCGCTCCGTTTTGAAAACGGTGCATGCCATAAGATCGGGTCTTCGGGTAAATTAAGTCCTCGGGTGGTAAATTGATTTATGGCACTCTCGGTAATCCCACTTTTATTATCCTCGGCCGTAACCTTCCAATAGTAGTCTGATTTGAGGTTTAACCGCTCGGTTATGGCGAATTGGGTAGCGGCGATATCGGTAGCATAGGGTTTAATGGAATTGATTGTTTCCCCTAAAGAAAAGGTATAGTTTACGGCATCTCCATTAGGGTCAATAGAGGCCTCCCAGCTAAAAGCAGGAAGCACATCAACATCTGCTGCACCATCGGTAACCCCAATCAGGTCAAAGGCCAGGGGCGGTTCATTTTGCAACTCGATTTCCGGTGATACGGAATCGTCGTTTTTGTTGCAAGCCACGAAAAAGGTAGTCGCAACGATTCCAAATAATATCAAATAATTTTTCATAGCGTTTTTAGTTACTCCAATCTCCAAACATCGTTTTCGGTTAGTTCGCCAATACCGGCAATGATCCACATGGCTTTATCATAAACAACCGAGGCATGTGACCTTCTTTTAAACTTGCCATTATGGCTTACGGCGTTCCAATTCTTGCCATTTTTGCTGCACCAAACTTTGTTGTGGGCATTTAAGCTTGAGTCGTAACCACCTAGTACCCACATCTTATCGTCATAGACCAAAGAAGTGTGACCTTGAACTTTCCCAAAAGCCGGATTTTCGGTAGCTAGCGTCCAATTAATACCATTTTTGCTGTACCAGACTTCGTTGTTTGTCGCTGAAGTGAAGCCCGAAACGACCCACATATACCCATTGTACACGAATGCTGTTTCGAGGGTTACATACAAAGCTGGAGTGCTGGGGGTAACTTCCACCCAATCAATCCCATTTTTACTGTGCCAAACATCGGTTTTGGACCAACCGTCGTTGCCAATTCCTCCTATGACCCATAGGGCATTGTCGTAGACCAAGGTTGTATGGCTATGACGCGCAGGAAAGGGGGCCTTGCCCATCACTTTTTTCCAATTTTTGCCATCGCTGCTCTGCCAGATATCGTTATAGGGATTAAAAAACCCATCATCGCCCTCGGCACGTCCGCCAATGACCCATAGCTTGTTGTTGAACACCGTAGTACTATGTTCCATTCGTGGTGCAAAGTGACCTGTGGCCTTCACTTCTATCCATTTGTTTCCGTCCTTGCTTTGCCAAATGTCATTTTTTACCTGCGCGCCCGCATTGTGTATCAATGCCCTGCCGCCAATGACCCATATTTTGCCCTTAAAACTTGTTGCGGTATGATGGGTCCTTTTTTCGAAAGAGGCCCCTTTCGTGACCAATTTTGCTTTTAATGATTTCTTTTTTGTTTTTGGGATGGATTTGAAATCGGTTGCTCCGAAATCTGTGGACTCCATTTGTGGTTTTTCACAAGAGAAAGCAATCAACGCTAAAGCCAAAACCAGTATTTTTTTTATGATTCTCATATTCGAATTTTTTAAAAATGTTATGGGGAAACGTGTGTCTGCATTCTAGGTTTTACTCTGGGATATTAAAATGCGCAGTGATTTCTTCGTAGGTCATTTTGGTAAAATCAGTTTTCTTGCCCGACGAATCACTCCCTGAAGAATTGGCGATAACCACATATCGAAATTCAGCCTGGAAAGTAGATTTAAAGAAAATATTCGACAATGAGTCGGAATCTAAAGCCGTAACCCATATTCTTAAAAAGGCAGAGGCGACAACCTCATAGGCATAAGTTTGGCTTGGGTACGTCGGCTCATTTCGCATTGTCCAAGGTATACTGAAAACAGTATTGCGCCTAGCATAAACCAGAATAGCTCCATCTTCAATAATATCTCTGGCTTCTTGTGTTAGTGAAAATTGAAATTGTAGACTAGATTCCGTACTCGATGCTGGAAACTCAGAAGGTATCCAATCAGAAAAATACACATTGGCCGTACCGGGTTCGCCTTGGGCACCGTCTTGACCATCTTGTCCCGCTTCTCCTTGCGACCCTGTGGCACCTTGGGCACCGGTTTCTCCCTGTGGCCCGTCAGGGCCTGGCAGGCCTTGTTCACCCTTTTCACCCTGCGGCCCAATGGGTCCCTGATCGCCGTCTTTGGAGCAGGCCAGCAACAGGCTTGCCGCAAATAGGATCGTGAAAAATCTTCGTATGAATTTGGATTTTGTTTTCATAATGTTTTTTAAATCGTTGCCAATAATGCAGGCAAAATAATTGGAGGTATCTGGTTATCTAGGGATATTAAAATGCGCCACGATTTCTTCATAGGTCATTTTCCCATAATTTATAGAAGATGATTTTCCACTCGATTGAACCCCACCGGGAATAATCACATAGCGGTACTGCTCTAGAAAATCACCGTCTAGAACATTCTCTCCTTCTTCATTGGCCGCCACCGTAATTCGAAGATTGCCATTGGAAGCTTGATAATAGTATGATTGTTGTCTTGCAACCCCAAATACAATGGGCAGTTCATAGACCAGTAGCTCTGAGTTATTATTTATTCTTGAACCATAAACCAATAGGGTACCGAAATTCAAGATTTCATTATCGATTTCGGTTACAGGGATGTCGAATGATGCAGAGGCTTCGGTGATATTACTGCCAAATTCGGTATTGAACCAGTTTGAATAAATGACATTGGCCGTACCCGTTTCACCCTGCTCGCCTTGTTCACCTTGGGCACCTTGCGGGCCAGGCTCTCCTTGAATACCCTGTGCCCCTTGTGGGCCGACAGCTCCATCATTGCCATCTTTTGAGCAACCCAATGCAAGGGCAGCGATAAAGAGTAGCCTAAAAATTCTTGACGTAAATTTCATTTTTGTTTTCATGATTAAAAGGTTTAATAGTTATTATTTGAAAGGACGGCAGCCCACTATGCGTCTGACTCTCTTTCGATTGCATAAGTTCAGTCTAGCTGTTTAGATTAAAATAGTGGGCCACTTCCGCATAGGTCATTTTTTCAAAGTCTGGTGAATTAGCTGATTTGAAGCTCAGTAGTTTTTCGCCGGGTACGATAACAACCCTGAACTGGGCTTTGGCCGATGGTCTAAAAAAGATGTCTTGCAAAGGGCCGAGGTCTAGTGAGGTAACTCTTAGGCGAACTGTGGTACCCTTGACCCCTGGTAATAGCTCTACCATGTAACTTTCAGCATCTTGCGGCATCGTAATTGGTAGTGTAAAAATGTTATTTCTTCTACCGTAGACCATGACTAGGTCTTCGTCTAAATTCAAAAACTTATTCTGTATAAGAGGTAATTGAAAGAACTCTGAACTACTTTGACTACTATTCGGTAGTTGAGAGGGGAGCCAAGCTGAATAAAGCACGTTGTTCTTATTATTTTTTTCCGATGCCGTTTCGAATTTCAAAAACTCACCTTGTATCGATCCATCTAGAGTTGCATTTTCTTTTGTGCAACTCAAGACAAGGCTTGTAACAAAGAGAACGCAACACAACCACTGTGAAATCTTCATTAAATTTTTCATAACCATTGAGTTTAAAATGAATCACTAACCCAAATGTATATGAGAACAAAAAGAAAGGAATGGTGATATGTAACAAAGTGCTGACCGTATGTAACCTAGAATTTAATCTACTGATTATTAACAGATTGAAGATATTCTGAAGGTGTTTTTTTGAAGGTTTTCTTAAAACATTTCATAAAATAGGTAGGTGTACCGAAACCTACGGTGTAGGCTATTTCATTTATAGTGAGATCGGCCGTTTTAAGAAGGTTCAAAGCCTGCTTTAAACGTTGCGACCGGATAAAGGCAGTAGTGGATAAACCGGTATAGGCCATCAATTTTCTGTGCAGTTGCATACGGCTCATGTTGGCCAGTTTGCTGAAAGTTTCCGAACCGAAATCGGGATTCGAAAGATGCTTGTCAAGAATTTGTTGGATCTTGTTCAAAAAGAGTTCATCGTTTGGCGTAACGGCGATGTCTTTTGGTTTAATGATAAATTCCTGGCTGTAGCGATTTCGTAATGCTTTTCTTATTGCTATCTGGTTCGCAATACGTTGTTCAAGAACAGCAATTTTGAAGGGTTTTTTAATATAATCATCCGCACCCGAAACTAGGCCTTTAAGTTCGTCTTGCTCACCCATGCTGGCCGTCAAAAGTAGAATCGGAATATGACAGGTACGTTCATCGGTTTTAAGTGTATTGCACAGTTCGATGCCATTTTTAACGGGCATACGAATGTCTGACAAGATGATATCTGGAACCTCGGAAAAGGCGATTTCCATACCGATTTTTCCATTTTCAGCCTCAAGGATGCGATACTTTTTTTGCAGAGCCAATTTGACAAAAGTGCGAATTTCGTCGTGATCCTCGACGATAAGCATGATGGGTAAATCCTCTTTTTTGTCCTTTGACGAACCATTTTTGGTTTTCGAAATCCCAGGACTATTTTGAACAGGTTCTGGTTTTGGCGTGGGTTCGACAATTTCGTACCCTGCAAATGCAGTTCTTTCTATTGGGAGATTTACGGTGAAGCGTATTAAACCATCTGCGTCTAAAGTTGTATCAATTGAACCATGATAGGCATTGACCAATTCCTTGACCAAGGCAAGGCCGACCCCCGCGCCCTCTGAAAAAGTATCTTGCTGGTAAAATCTCGCAAACATTTTTTCTAATTCTATTTTTGAACCCGGTAATACCGTATTAGAGATGCTTATCAACACATTTCCGTAAAGTTTTTTAACCAGAAACTCACAGATTCCGTTTTTCGGGGCATACTTAAATGCATTGGAAAGTAGGTTTGTCGTTATTTTTTCGATCACGTCTGCATCGTACCAAACCTCATCAAGAGGTTCTATTTCTACGGAATAGGCGATATTTTTTTGCAGTGATTGGAACTCGAAGGATTGCGCGATGGTATGCAAGAAAAGGGAAAGATTTCCCTTTGCAATTTTCAGGTTCAACTTTCCATTTTCCAATTTCGCCAATTCCAACAATTGATCGACCAATGAGGTCATCCGGTTTGCATTTCGCTTGACCATGGAAAAATTGGCTTGGTCGAATTCCGAAAGATTTCCCTCGGAAAGCTTTTGTTCGATAGGCCCTGCAATCAAAGTCAACGGGGTTTTGAATTCATGGGCGATATCGGTGTAGAGATTCGATTTGAAATCGTTGAGTTTTTTTAGGCGTTGGGTTTCTTCCTCTTTCAACCTTAAATTGAGTTTCATCGACCAGCGCCATTTGAAATAGAAATAGATTCCCAAAATAATGCCACCTATAAGTAGCATATAGATGAACTTGGCCAAATGGCTGAGGTACCAAGGGGGTTTATATAGATGCTCAGGCAAGAGACGCCCTGTTCTTGAATTATACCATCATATAACGTTTGGACTTTCAGACGATGGTTTCCAAAGGGAACGTTTGTGAAATAGGCCGTCTGCAAATCGGCAATTTTGAAGGGCCCATCGTCAAGCGCATAAGCATACTGCAATTTTTCAGGATTGGTAAAGTCCAGCGCAGAAAAGCTGATGGAGAAATCATTCTGATCCGGGGCCAAGGATATGGTTTTTAGATGTGGGGCGCTGTAAGCGGGTATTGTCGATTTTCCATCAGTCGAGTTTACTTTGAAATGGGTGACTACAGGCGGAGCGATTTGTTTTTCTTCAAAAGGTTTTGAAAGATCGATCTGTTGAACCCCCTCGTCGGTTCCGAAATACATCATTTTTTCGGTATGATCATAGTATCCGGATCCAAAAAGAAAGGCATTTGAAATCAAGCCATCTGTTTTTGTAAAATGTCGAAAAGTCTTTTCCTCGAGATTATAAACATAGATGCCATCGTTGATGGTGGTAATCCAGAGATTGTCCGCTCCATCCTTTTTAAGGGTCATAATTTTTTTATCGAATAACTTCCCTTGATACCGCAGGCGATCAAAGTCGTCGGAACTTTCATTATAGCTGACGATACCAATATCCGAACCGAACCACATTTGGTTCTTATTATCCTCTTCATAATTCATTATGATATTTGACGTAAGGGATTTGGGGTTGCCGGCTTCCCTTTTATAGCTGATCATTTTATGCTGTATACCGCCGGGGTCCGATTCCAAGAAATTATCTATCTTATAAATCCCGTGGGCGGAAGTGGTAGTCCACAATCTATCTTTCGAATCAATGTGAAGATCTATAATCTTGGCATCGTCTTTTTCAGATAGATTTTTGAGAGAAACAAAAGCCAGTAATTCATCACTTTTATCAAGAACATAAATCCCCTTCCAAGAACCCACCCATGTTCGTTGTTTGCCATCGATAGCCAGCCCGTAACAAAGTGTCTTTTTACGGGGCGTTATAGGTAGGGAAATGGTTTTGTATAACTCTTCGTTGTAGAACTTATAGACCTTCCCGTTTTGCGCAGCTGCAAGAACGGTATCCCCATTCTTCACAAGACCGGTGACGAAGACCCCCTTGATCAAATGTTTGTATCGATTTTTGGTAATGCTATATAATCCGCCTCCTCCAGCAATATATAGTGTTCCTTTATGCTTTAGCAAGCGTCTGGCGTTTAGGGGTATTGCTTTGGAAAGAAATGCCTTTCTGCTACTTTTTCTTTATAAAGTCCTTTATTTGTGCCCACCCATAACGTACCCTGTCGATCTAAAAAAATGGTTTCAATCTCTAAATTGGCGTTATCAATGTCACTGATTATCCTGTCTAGTTTAAAGGTTAGGGGATTAAATCTAAATAGGCCGGAGGTCGATGCCAAAACATAATTTCCATTGCTGCCCGAAGTAAATGCTATCAGTTTCTCTGGGGTGATGATTTCTTTTTGGATACCATTCCCTTTGAACAAGATCAACTTATCGGACAGACTAACTAATAGACCTATATTTGGGATGTACTTCAATAATTGAACTGGTGAACCAAAAGTATATTTATGCTTCAGAGTTTTTGTTTCCTGATTGTAAAGTACTAACTGGTTTTCTTCACGTATTGTCCAAAGCAAACTCCCGCTAGAAGTCATTGTTTTGTTTAAGTTGGAGATATTAAGGGTCTCATGGGTGTTCGTGGCTATATTAAAAATCGAAAGCCCTTCGTCGGAAAGACTGGCAATATGCTCTGTGCCGAGTCTGGCAAGTTTGGATACATATTTACCGGCATATCTATTTTTGGAGGGTTTGGAAAAATTGATGAAATCAAAATCTTTTGGGGAAAACTTGGTAATTCCTCCGCCAGTGGTAGCCACCCAATAGTCGCCATTTGAATCGATGACAATATTCTGAATCCAATTGGCCGCCAATGATTGGGTGTCCTCAGGGAATTTCGCAGTACTTCGAAACGGTAACCGTCATAGCGGTGAAGTCCGTCTTGGGTGCCTATCCAAATAAAGCCTAACGAATCTTGTGTAATACTAGAAATCCAGTTATTGACCAACCCTTTCTCTATCTTTTGAAAATAGCGTTGGTCTTGCTTCTGGGCGTGAACAACGACTGCAATCAAAAAGCAAAAGCAGAAATATCGTATGACTAAAAGCCTGTTCCAATACATTAGAGCGAATTAATATGGTCTTCAGATAGGCAAAGCTAGGAAGGAACTATACCCCAGAATGCCACATATGTAACGTACTATGCAAGAAGTGTAACATGATTATATCAACACCCAGCTAAATATAAAAGATTTGCTTGCCTAATTATTTAGATTCTAAATGGTAGTTCATTGGTCTCGTAAGTTTTAATAGCGATGATTTGGTGGTGTTTAAACAAAAAGGACCAAGGTTTTCAGGCGCTTTTTTGCGAATAGACTTGAAGATTTAATCAAAACCCTATGTTATTCGGGTGTATTCAGATGAAACTTAAATTCAGAATAAAAAAATCCATTGTCTTCGAGGTTTGTTCCAAACCGCCCTTCGAGGTACGCTTCTGTTTTGGAATAGTTAATGGTCGCCTTTATAAATCGAGGGTTCACTTCAGGCGCACCTACAAAGGTGTATTCCGCAGTAATTATGTTTCCTTCCCTTTGCCAAGAACCCTCTATGGGGCTTGTATCAACAACGACACCGTTATCATCTTCCGCAATTAGGACACCTTCCAATTTATTGGACATGAAATTGAATTCCGCAAAAAATTTAGAACCAAGAACAATGAAACCACCAGGTTCGTAGCTGCCTTTGAATAGACCTTCAAATTTGTTTTCAATACCCATTTCGAGTACCGTATCTTCTCCGGCGTTATTGTATGCCAAAACATCTAGTTGATTTGCTCTTGCCGATCCTAGGGGTAGCGTTTTATCCCAGTTAATGATACCAGTTTCAGTATTTATAGAAACACCCTTGCGACTGTTAAGGAGCCCGAACCGCCCTTTATCCCCCTTCCAGTCAACGGTGGGCGCAACACTGCTGCCTGCTTTATAGAACGAAGTTTTGTATTGTGTTTGATCATAACTTATTTCCGGGGGACCAATGGGCACATCATCAGACTTTGAACACGAACAGATCATACATACTAGTAAGCCGATAATTTCAATATTGTTTTTCATGATTTTCTAATTTAATTCGATTTAGTCCATTGCCCAGACATCTTGTTTTGGTCCCTCAAGAGTTGTGCCTCCTATAACCCAAAGTCTTTCATCAAAAACCAGGGAATTATGTCGATATCTTTTAAAAATGAGACAGAAGTGTTTGATTCTTTCCATAAAACGCCGTCTTTACTGTACCAAATATCATCATTCACCTCTAAGATTGAAGAGTCGCCATGTGAGCTATAGCCACCAATGACCCATAGTTTATTGTCAAACATAGTGACCGTATTTTGCACTCTTTTTGAAAAAGAAGCAGCGGAGGTGGCTTGTATCCAGTTCATGCCATCATTGGAGTACCAAACATCATTTTCACCTGTTTGGGAAGTTTGGCCGCCGATGACCCACATCTTGTCATTAAAAACTAGTGCCATATGTAAGTTTCTTGCTGAAAAAGGTGCTTCCCCGGTTGCTTGGCTCCAGTTGGCACCATTCTCACTATACCAAATGTCGTTCATGTTCCCTACTTGCCCATAGCCACCTATAACCCAAATTTTGTTGTCAAAAACCACAGTGCTGTGGAATATTCTTTTGGAAATTCTGCTGAGAGGGTCGCTGCGACCCAATTACTACCATCGGTACTATACCAAACATCATTTTTATAATCAGGACTACTTTTAGAATAATTCTTGAGTTGCCTATCAGTCTTACCCATCGGATCATCATCGACATCCTCCTCCTCATACCCACCGATAACCCATAATTTGTTGTCGAAAACCGTAAAGGTAAACCCGGTTCTGGGTGAAAACATTGTGTTTTGGGTACTGAGTGTCCAATCCTTGCCATTTTCACTGGACCAAACTTGATTATCGTCGTTACTTCCAGAAGAACCAATTATCCATAATTTATCTTTATAAACTAACGAAGTATGTCTTGACAACAATGGAAAACTGTCGGCATCGCCTACTGGTTCTTCAGGAAAATTGAGGTTACGTGTTGTAAATTTATGAACGGCACTTTGCGAAGTTTTGCCATCCGAATCTTTCGCAACCACCTTCCAATAATAATCTGTCAATAAGTGAAGTTTGTTAACAAATTTGATCGAGGTACCATCAATGCCACTTTCAAAAAGGGTAGTCGGGTTTACCTCAGATCCCAAATAAAGATCATAGGTTACCTCGCCTCCTTTTGGGTTTTTAGCGGATTCCCAGCTTAGGGTCGGAGTCACATCAACATCTTCTGCACCGTCGGGCACGTTGATCAAGTCAAAACTCAGTGGCGGTTCGTTTTGAAGGGCGATTTCCATGGGAGCCTTATCATCATCTTTTTTGCAGCCCATGGAAAGACCCAACAAAAAAACTGTGATTATAAAAGTGTATTTTTTCATAGCTTTTCAATTTACCGTTGGCGATTAATCCATTGCCCAGATATCGTTCTTGAAATCTTCAGAATCGACACCGCCTACATTCCAAAGACGATCATTATAAATCACAGATGAGTGGGACATTCTTTTTGAAAATGGGGCATTATCGTCAGATTGGTTCCAGTGTAACCCATCGCTACTGTACCAAATATCGTTTTGTAAACCATCTACCCCATAGCTAACACGCCCGCCAATTACCCAAAGTTTACCTCTAAAAGGTATAAGTGCATGATTTTCTCGAGATGAAAAATTACTATTGGATGCCGCCTTCATCCAGTTAATTCCGTCCGAGCTATACCAAATATCGTTCTTCAATTTTTCAAAATAGCTCCCTCCGACTAGCCATATTTTTTTATCAAACACCATGGAAGCATGATTTGTTCTTTTGAGGAATGGATTTTCGGCCACTGCCACTATCCAATTTGTCCCGTCGGAACTATACCAGATATCGCTATCCTCATTGCCGCCGATGACCCAAATTTTATTATCAAAGACAACCGAACTGTGCCCATTTCTTTCGGAAAATTGGGCGGAAGAGGTAACTTCCATCCAATTGGCACCATCATCACTAGACCACACATCATTTTGTTGTGCTCCGTCATAACCTCCAATAACCCATATTTTATCATTGAATACTACGGATGTATGTCCGAAGCGACTTGAAAAACCGGCAGAAGAGGTGGCTTCCGTCCAGTTTAGACCATCATCACTGTGCCAAACGTCATTTAAATACCCTTCATCGCCAAAGCCGCCGATTACCCATATCTTATTTTTAAAGACAACCGTTGAATGCCTAAACCTTGCGGTAAAATTTGCGGCATAGGTAATTGCTTCCTCCGAAAAATTCAAGTTGCGAGTGCTAAACTTATGTACTGAACTTTGTGAAGTTTTTCCATCGGCATCTTTGGCAACAATTTTCCAATAATAGTCCGACAACAAGTACAACCTGTCTGTAATTTCAAAGGATGTATCATTAATGTCGCCTTGAAATAAGGTGGTCGGATTTACTTCCGATCCCAAATAAAGATCATAGGTTACCTCGCCTCCTTTTGGGTTTTTAGCAGATTCCCAACTCAGGGTCGGAGTTACATCAACATCTTCTGCACCGTCGGGCACGTTGATCAAGTCAAAACTCAGCGGCGGTTCGTTTTGAAGGGCGATTTCCATGGGTGCATTGTCATCGTTTTTTTTGCAGCCCATGGAAAGGCCCAATAAACATATTACCAGAAGTAGTTGTATATTTTTCATAACTATTGAATTAAATACTACTCGAGGGCCCAGACATCATTATTAGGGGCGTACTGGTCAACACCTCCAATAACCAAAAAATTGTGGTCAAATACGGTCGACGAATGGCCCCATCTTTTTGAAAATGGTGTGGAGGATGTTGCCTCTATCCAATTTAAACCATCACTACTATACCACACGTCGTTTTTTAAATCCGTATTTGCATATTCTCGGCCTCCAATGACCCAAAGCTTATTATCAAACACAGTTGTAGTATGGTTATACCTTCCCGAAAATGGAGCGGCCGGGGTAACCTCTGTCCAATTTAAACCATCACTGCTGTACCATACGTCATTTTTTCTTGTGTTAGAGTCCTTGCCACCGATTACCCAAATCTTATTGTCAAACACGGTGGCAGAATGCCCGAATCGCTTTAAGAAAGGTGCCTCCGATAAAACTTCCGTCCAGTTTATTCCGTCACTACTGTGCCAAGAAACATCATCTGGAAAACCAAGCCCCGCTCCTCCAAGGACCCAAATTTTACCATCAAATACTACCGAAGCGTGATTGGTGCGTGCTGAAAAAGGGGCGGCCGAGGTAGCCTTGGACCAACTGGCACCATCGTTGCTGTACCAAACTTCATTTTTGGAATCCTGAGAAAAAGCGAATGCCCTTAAACCCGCAATAGCCCAGATTTTGTCGTCATAAATTACCGTAGAATGCCCCCATCTCTTTGTAAATGGTGAATCTGTCATAACCTCCGTCCAGTTGACGCCATCGTTACTGTTCCATACATCGTTTTTTACTACGTTATCGGCCTCTCTACCCCCAAGAAGCCAGATTTTATTATTAAAAACGACGGTGGTGTGACCAAACCTTTCAGAGAAAGCCGTCGATGAGGTTAAGGGTTGGTCTTGAAACTTATAATAACGAGTTGTAAATTTGCTTATTGGGCTTTGCGAAGTTTTCCCTTCATTATCCCTAGCCACAACCCTCCAATAATAATCGGTTAATAGCTGTAACCTTTCTATAATTTCAAAGGAGGTGTCTTCAATACCGCTTTCAAATAGGATCGTCGGGTTTAGCTCGGTTCCCAAATAAAGATCATAGATGACATTTGCTCCATTAGGATTTTTGGCAGATTCCCAACTCAGGGTGGGAGTAAGATCGACTTCGGTTGCATTGAGAGGAACTTCTAAAAGATCAAAGCTGAGTGGGGGTCCGCCGACTTGGAGCATATCTGACGGGTTATCGTCCTTTTTGCAACCTATAAAACAAAGGGTCGCCACCATAAATGCATAGAATGTTTTCATACCTTTTTTTTAAAAATAACTTAATCAAGTGCCCAAACATCGTTCAAAAAGCCATCATCATTTTCGCCTCCTATAATCCAGATCTTGTTCTTGAAAACTTCGGTCGTATGGAAATAGCGTGAAAAGATGGACTGGTTGGATGAAGCGATGTTCCAATCGGCTCCGTTCTCCGAATACCAGGCATCGTTCTTTGGTTCGGCATCGTCCTTTCCTCCGAAAAGCCATAGCTTTTTATCAAATACAACTGCAGAAGCCCCCAATCTCTTTGAAAATGTCGATGTTGAGCTTTCTTGAACCCAATCTTCACCATCAGAACTATTCCAGATATCATTGAGCGGCATTCCTCGAGATCCTCCTAGAATCCACATTTGTTCATTGAATATAGAAGCTCCATGCGAAGCTCTTTCCTGAAAAGGGGAATTATCATTGGCTTCTGACCATGTGACACCATCCGTACTGTACCATACATCCTTAAAAACCACCCAAAGCGAAGCACCTCCTATAACCCACATTTTGTTATCAAAAACTAATGATTTATGCACTGCCCTTGGCAGAAATTCAGCATTTTCGACGGCCTTGATCCAGTTGGTACCGTCTTCACTATACCAGACATCGTTCTTCCATCCGACACTCTGAAATCCGCCGATGACCCACAGTTTGTTATCATACACCACGGTTGTATGGCCCCACCTTGGCGAAAAGGCCGCGGCGGCCGTAGCCTGCGACCAATCTTTACCATTGCTACTATACCAAACATCGTTGGCCCAGTCAATCGCACCTGTTCTGCCCCCGATGACCCATAGTTTATCATCGAATACCGCGGAAGTGTGGCTGGATCTGGGAAGAAATTCGGCATTGGGTGTTACAAGAGCGTCGGAGTAGTTAAGATTTCTGGTCGTAAACTTGTTCGTGGCACTTTGTGCTTTTCTGCCTTCGGTATCCGTTGCAACTACTTTCCAACGATATTCGGTAAGTAACGGTAAGGGCTCGTTTATTTGCATTGATGTATCTTCAAGATTACTTTTGTAGAGGGTAGCCGGAATTATTTCAGTATCTAAATAAACATCATAAACGACATCAGAACCCTTGGGATTTTTAGCGGATTCCCAACTGAGCGTTGGGGTTACATCAACATCTTCTGCACCGTCGGGCACGTCGATCAAATCAAAACCTAAGGGAGGTTCGTTTTGAAGGGCGATTTCCATGGGTGCGCTGTCATCGTTTTTTTTGCAGCCCATGGAAAAGCCCAACAATAGTATTGCGATTATTGAAGTGTACTTTTTCATAGCATTTTCATTTATATTAACAAATCAATCCATTGCCCAGACCTCGTTTTTTCTACCATCGGTACTCTCTCCCCCAACGATCCAAATGTTATCCTGAAAAACAACAGAGGTATGCCTGAACCATTCGATATAATCTGTTGTTGCCAGATCCCAGTTTGTTCCATCGATACTATACCAAACATCTTTTTTGTACCCGCCATTGGTTTCATCTTCATAGCCTCCAATAATCCATATCTTTCCATCATAGACCACCGACGCATGACCTGACCTTTCTTCAAAGGCTGCAATGGATGTTGCCTTTGTCCAATTGAGCCCATCACTACTAAACCATACGTCATTTTTATGCTCTCCCAGACCACTACCGGTACCCCCGATAACCCAGAGCTTATTGTCAAATATTACCGAGACATGACCAGATCTTTTTGAAAAGGGAGCGGAATCAGTAGCCAGTTCCCAATCGATCCCATCATGACTATACCATACATCGTTACTAAACACGCTCCCATTCCCTACACCTCCAATGACCCAGATTTTATTTTCAAATACCACAGCGGTATGACCGAATCTTGCTGAGAATTCGGCGGTGGCTGTCGCCATTTCCCAATCAACTCCATTCGCATTGAACCATACGTCATTTTTTGCACTGTTGTCGCTACCTCCGATTATCCATATCTTTCCATCAAATACTACCGATGCGTGACCTGCTCTTTCTTCAAAGGCTGCCACTGGGGTCGCTTCTGTCCAATTGACCCCATCATTGCTGTACCACACATCATTTTTCGAATCCATGTCATAACCACCAATTACCCACATCTTGTTATCAAAGACCACCGAGGCGTGACCACCTCTCGGCGAAAAGTCGGCTGCGGCCGTTACAGGTTCATTCGGTAAGGTTATATTACGTGTAGTGAACTTATGGATAGGGCTTTGCGAAATCTTGCCATCTGTATCTTTGGCAACGACCTTCCAATAATAGTCCGTCAACAAGTGCAATCTGTCAGTAATTTCAAAGGATGCATCATTACTATCGCCTTGAAATAAGGTGGTCGGGTTTACCTCGGTTCCCAAATAAAGATCATAGGTAACCTTGCTCCCCTTGGGGTTTTTAGCGGATTCCCAACTAAGCGTTGGGGTTACATCAACATCTTCTGCATTGTCGGGCACGTTGATCAAGTCAAAACTCAGCGGCGGCTCGTTTTGAAGGGCCATTTGCATGGGTGCGCTATCATCGTTTTTTTTGCAGCCCATGGAAAAGCCCGACAATAGTATTGCGATTATTAAAATGTATTTTTTCATAGCTTTTCAAATATTTAATACAGATTAATCCAAGGTCCAAACATCATTTCTTAATTCACCATCAAATCCCCCGATGACCCAGATATTACTGTCAAACACAATCGAGGTATGTGAAGATCTTTCGGTAAAGGGAACGGCTGAAGTAGGTTGAAGCCAATTCAGGCTATCAAAGCTATACCAAACATCTTTTTTTAATTCACCAGCAAAGCCTCCTATTACCCATATTCGGTTATCATAAACGACCGTAGTATGGTTATACCTTTCTAAAAAGGGGCTGCCGATGTAGCTTCCACCCAGTCGGCTCCATCGCTGCTGAACCAAACATCGTTTTCATAAATTGGGTTGAGACCGCTTTGAATCAATCCGCCTAAAACCCAAATTTTGTTGTCAAAAACAACACTGGTATGGTGTCTTCTTTGTTTGAATTGGGCGTTAGGCGTTGCTTCTTTCCATTGTTGACCGTCTGAGGAATACCAAACATCGTTTTTTGGCGACGCATCATGATCACCCGCAATGATCCATATCTTGTCATCGAATACTACAGAGGTATGGTTTTCTCTTTCGGAAAAAGGTGCGGAAGCCGTAACCAATTCCCAATCGACACCATTATTGCTCACCCAGACATCGTTAAAAGGGAGTTCTGCCGCATTGCCATCATAACCTCCGATGACCCATAGCCTATCTTTAAAAACCGTGATTGTATGACCCCTTCTTTCCGGAAAAGGATTCGTGGGAATAACCTCTGTCCACGTAACTCCATCAGAACTCTTCCAAATATCATTTTTCCAATGCCCATCATAGCCCCCTATTACCCATAATTCGTTATTAAAGGCCGTCGCGGCATGTCCGCTTCTTGCTGTAAAGTTGGCTTCATTGTTTACGGCTTCTGCTGGAAAATTCAGGGTTCGCGTGGTAAATTTATGAATGGCACTTTGTGAGGTTTTACCATCGGTATCCTTAGCGACCACTTTCCAATAATAGTCCGTCAACAAGTGCAACCTGTCTGTAATTTCAAAGGATGCATCATTAATATCGCCTTGAAATAAGGTGGTCGGGTTTACCTCCGATCCCAAATAAAGATCATAGGTAACCTCTCCCCCTTTAGGATTTTTGGCAGATTCCCAACTTAGGGTCGGGGTTACATCAACATCTTCTGAACCGTCGGGCACGTCAATTAAATCAAAACTCAGCGGCGGTTCGTTTTGAAGGGCGATTTGCACAGGTGGGGCGTCATCGTTTTTTTTGCAGCCCATGGAAAGGCCCAACAAACCTATTCCGATTATTACCATACATTTTTTCATAACTATTTTAATTTTTAGTTGCTGATTAATCCAAGGGCCATACCTCACTTTTAGCGCTGTTACTGCTGGTAAGAATTTCTTCTCCAATGACCCAGATCTTGTTATGGTGAACAACGGCAGTGTTAGGAGGTCTTCTTTCCAAAAAAAGACCTGAAACAGGTGCTTGTGCCCAATGGGTCCCATCATGACTATACCATACCTCATTTTCGAAAGGGGCCTCACCTTGGTTACCTAATCCTCCAATAATCCATATTTTGTTATCAAAGACCGCTGCTGCATGCCAACCCCTTTCTGAGAACTCGGCTGATTTTGTGGCTTGTGTCCAATGAACACCATCGGTACTTGACCAAACCTCATTCCTTTTACCTCCGGATTCAAATTCCCCGCCAATCACCCACATTTTATCATCAAAAATGACTGAAGCATGGCGACTTACCACCGAGAATTCTGCGGAGGCTGTGGCCATTTGCCATTCAAAACCGTTACTACTATACCAAACATCGTTTTTGAAACCGTTCGCATCTTTCCCGCCAATCACCCACATTTTGTTGTCATAAACCAAAGTAGAATGACCTTTCCTTCCAGAAAAAGAGGCATTATCGGTTGCCTCGTCCCAATTGATACCATCGGCACTATACCATACGTCGTTTTTCTTTTCCCCTACCATTTGTCCTCCAATAACCCATATCTTATTGTCAAAAACAGCCGAGGTATGAAGAATTCTGTCGGAAAAGGCAGCGTCCTTTGTTGCTTCTACCCAAGTAGCGCCATCACTGCTGTACCAGACATCACTTATAAGATTTTCAGTAACAGGATCTTCTCCGCCGATGATCCACATTCTATTGTCGTGAACCACAGAAGTATGTTGCGATCTTGGCGCAAAATCCGCTATGGGAGTTACAGGCTCTTCAGGGATGTTTAGACTACGTATTGAGAACTTCTGTATAGCACTTTGCGAAGTTTTTCCGTCAACATCCTTGGCAACGACCTTCCAATAATAGTCCGTCAGCAGGTGCAGCCTATCGCCAATTTCAAATGAAGTATCATTAATGTCGCCTTGAAATAAGGTGGTCGGGTTTACCTCGGTTCCCAAATAAAGATCATAGGTAACCTCGCTCCCCTTGGGATTTTTGGCAGATTCCCAACTTAGTGTTGGGGTCACCTCTACACCTTTTGCTCCATCCGCCACCTCGGTCAATTCAAAACTTAAGGGAGGCTCATTTTGAAGGGCGATTACCATGGGAGCGCTGTCATCCGAGCTGGAACAAGATGCGATAACAAAGACCAGATAAAGGGTACAAATTTTGTAGGTGCTTTTCATTATTTTTTAAGTTTTAGAATGTGGGAGAAATGAACCCTCCACAAGTTTTCAAGCGAAGGGTTTTATAATCTAATCCGGAATATCAAAGTGTGCTGCGATTTCTTCATAGGTCATTTTTGAGAAATCAATTGTAGCCGATTTGCCGCTAACTGGCATTCCGTAGGGGATGACCACATACCTGAACATACTTAGTTCTGGAGTGCCCAATACCTGATTGTTGGTCTCCCTTATCATAATTTTCAAAGTGCCCGGCTCGTCAACGGCGACCAAATAACTCTCAATGGTCGAAGTATTAAAGCGAGTTGTCGGCAATAGGGAAAATTGCCCGCCGGTCGTTTTGCCATAGGCCAAGACCAGTCCGGTATCGATGATCTCTTGGGTTATTTCGGGGGCATCGATAAAAAATTCGGCATAATCATCGTTTACAATGCCCCAATCGGCTTCGTACCAAAGGGAATAGATGATATTTACCGATCCTGTTTCCCCTTTTTCACCAGTTGCCCCGTTCAGGCCGTCTAGGCCATCGGCACCTGTTGGACCTTGCGGCCCAATGGGGCCGATCGGCCCGTCTTTTGTGCAGGCATATATAAGGCTTGCCACCAACAAGAAGCTAAAAAATCGCTTAATCAATTTGATCCTTGTTTTCATACCATTTTTTTAAGTTTTTGAATCTGAGGAAACCAACCCTCCACAAGTTTTCAAGCGTAGGGTTTTATGCCCTATTCCGGAATATTAAAGTGTGCTGCTATTTCTTCGTAACTCATTTTGGTATAGTCGGCCGAGGAAGCAGATTTTCCAGCGGAGGGAACGCCGCCCGGAATAGCTACCCAACGATATTGTTCGATGTAGGTTCCATCTCCAGCTGCGCCGGCGTCAAGCGATTCGACCGTAATTCGAAGGGTATCACCATTTAAGATCAAAAAGGAATAGATTTGTTGTCTTGTCCCTGAAAAGGTAATTGGTAATTGGTAGACGTAAGTTTCAAAAGGCGCTATGACTATTCTTCTTCCAAATACAAGTACGACTCCTTCACTTAAGACGGAAAATGTGCCATCAGGAAAGTCTACGTCAAATGAATCGTTCGGTAGGCCAATGGCATTGCCGAGTTCGGTATTGAACCAATTTGAATAAATGACATTCGCTGTGCCGGTTTCGCCCTGTTCCCCTGGGGATCCGTCCTGCCCGTCCGCTCCGGTTGGCCCTTCATTCCCTTCATTCCCTTGCGGCCCTGATGGTCCAGGTTCGCCAGTCTCCCCTTGAGGCCCTGCAGGCCCTTGTTCGCCTTGGGCCCCTTGTGGACCGATGGCTCCATCTTGGCCGTCTTTTGAACAAGCCAGCAGAAGAAATGTAATAAAGAATAGACAAAAAAAACTGCGGATAAATCTTATTTCTGTTTTCATAACTAATTATCTTTTAGAATTAATACTTTACAAAAAGGGGGAATATCAATAGACCTTTAAATTTGGGTCTTGAAAGAATTGCGACGAAAGGGAAGACGGTACTTTCTCAATCTTGAATACCAAAATGTGCGGCTAGCTCCTCGTAGGTCATTTTATAGTAGTTTATAGAAGATGCTGCTTTGCCACTTGTGGGGTTGCCCCCGGGTATGATGACATATCTAAATGCATCATCTATGAATAAATTGTCCAGGTCATCTCCATTAATTTCAGAAACACTAATTTCTAGGCTACCTGGGTCATCAAAAGTGAAATGATACGACTCATCTGTTGAAGTATTGTGCAAAGTAACGGGTAAAGCAAAAACTTGCCCATCGCTATCTCTGCCATATACAAGAATAGCCCCGGAATCAATAACTTCCTGAGTGATTTCAGGAGCATCTATTGAAAAATTGGCATTTTCGGTAGCTATTGGCTCATTAAACCCCGATGTTATCCAAGGTGAAAAGATTACGTTTGCCGTACCTGTTTCACCATCAGCCCCATCAGAACCTTGCGGTCCGGCCGGACCTTGTTCGCCCTGTGGCCCTTGTGGGCCGATTGCACCATCATTGCCGTCTTTAGAGCAGGCCGTTATTAGGCATGCGATAAAAAGAACACTAAAAAGTCTTTTTGCAATTTTCATTCTTGTTCTCATAACTATAAATTTTTAATGATTACGATTTTATACTATTGGGCTTTTGCCCATTTTTGGGGTTTGTTTTATTTTTAAAAATATGTAGTGCTTCGTGTATGTTGGTCTGGACTCTTTATTCAGTAATGTTGAAGTAATCGGCAAGTTCATGATAGGTCATCTTTTGATAATCTTGCATTTTACCTGATTTAAGCGGCAATAGTTTTTCGCTGGGAACAATTACAACCCTGAATTCAGCGCCCGCCGATGGACGAAAGAAAATATCTTGTAATCCGGACAGGTCCAAGGATGTTACCCTCAAGCGGGGTATAATTCCAAGCGCAACAGGGATAAATTCTATTATATAACTTTCTGCATCTTGGGGCATGGTCACTGGTAGAGGAAAAATATTGTTTCTCCTACCATAAACCAGGATGAGGTCTTTCTCTAAATCCAGATAACTGTTTTTGATAAGGGGCAGATTCCAGATTTCAGAGCTGTTCAAACTACTATTTGGAAATTGGGAGGTAATCCATTTTGAGTAAAGCACAGTGCTGTTTCCCTTTTTCTTTGTTTCGAAAGTCAAAAACGTTCCTTCCTCGATTTCTTCTGGTTGCGTTTCTTCTTTGGAGCAAGAGAGCGTTAAAATCAATATAGATATACCTGATATGAGTCTGATAATTTTCATGGCAATTGAATTTTAAATGGATTAATAACCCAAATGTATTCACGAACAAAATGAAAGAACTTCAGATATGTAACAAAGTACTTCTGAAATGTAACAAGAGGCATATTTAGCTTTCCTGAAGGGATTGTAAGTATTCCGAAGGGGTTTTTTTATAGGTCTCCTTAAAGCAGGTCATAAAATAAGAAGGGGTATTAAAACCCGTGGAGTATGCCACTTCATTTATGGTGATATCGGAGGTCTGCAGTAGTTGTTTAGCCAGTTGCAATCGTTGCGACCGTATGAATGCCGAGGTAGATAGGCCGGTATACGTCAATAACTTTCTATGCAACTGCATCCGGCTCATCCCGGCTTTTCGACTAAAGGCCTCGGAATTGAAGGAAGGGTCGGGGAGGTCTTCGTCTAAAATTTCCTGAATTTTGATTAGAAAAACTTCATCCGTGGGAGTAACAGCTACATCCTTAGGTCTCAAAAGGAATTCTTTGCCATACCGGTTTCTCAACGCTCTTCGAGTAGCTATCAAATTGGAAATACGCTGTTCTAAGATCCGCATTTTAAAAGGCTTGGTAATAAAGTCATCAGCTCCCGAAGCCAGACCCTTCAGTTCATTTTCTTCACTGGTACTTGCAGTCAACAAGATAATGGGTATATGACTCGTTCTTTCATCGGTCTTTAACCTATTGCACAATTGTATGCCATTGTACAATGGCATTCGTATATCGGATAAAATAATATCGGGTACCTCTGAAAGCGATATGGCTAGTCCTTCTTTCCCGTTTTCAGCTTCAAGCACGCAATATTCTTTTTGTAATGCTTGTTTCACAAAAGTGCGTATTTCCGTATTGTCCTCTACAATTAATAGGATAGGAAGATTTTCATTTGGTGCCGGTTTGTCTTTCGGATGAAGGTTCGAGGATTTATGCAAAACGGGAACATCTAAAAGAGTATCGTTTTTTATAACAATATCCTCATCTTCAAAGGTACCACGACCCAAAGGAAGGCTTACGCAGAAATGAATGATTTCGTTTGTTTCTAGCTTCGCTTCAATGTGCCCGCTGTAAAGTCTGACAAGATCCTTTACCAATGACAATCCTACGCCCATGCCCTCGTAAGATGAATCCCCTTGATAGAACCTTGTGAATAATTTTTCGATTTGTAGCGCCGACCTATCCCGCACGGTATTTTTTAGGTGGATTTCAACACAATTTCCAACCCGTTCCGCGATGAAGGAACAAATTCCATGCTCTGGGGCATATTTGAAGGCGTTGGAAAGTAAATTGGTAATTATTTTTTCCAGGATGTCCTCGTCGTACCACACCTTACCGATTTCTCCAACATGAAAAGAATACCGAAGCTGCCGTTGTTCCGCCTTGTATTCAAAAGCTTGGCATATAAGATGCAGAAACAGGTCTAAGTTGCCTTCGATGATCTGTAAACGAAGTTTACCGTTCTCCAAAGTTGCCAACTGCAATAGCTGATCTACTAAACAGGTCAGTCGTGTAGCATTTCGTTGAACCGTTGAAAGATCAATGTAGGCTTGATCAGAAATAGTTCCGTCCCTTAGCCTTTTCTCAATGGGCCCCGCAATTAGTGTCAAAGGGGTTTTGAACTCGTGTGCTATATCTGTATATACTTTTGATCTAAAATCGTTTAACTGTTTCAATCGCTCGGCTTCCTCTACTTTCAATCTCAGATTGAACCGCATCTTCCATCTCCATTTTAAATAGCGATAAATCCCCCATAGGGAGGCTATGAAAAGCAATATATATATGGCTTTGGCAATTTGACTAAGGTACCAAGGAGGGGCAATGTATATCTCAAGGCTGGCTATGTTTTTGTTGTTCGGAATACCGTCATAGAGTGACTTCACTTTGAGGGTATGTTTTCCATACGCAACTTTGGTAAAATAAGCTGTTTGCAAATCGGTTTTTTTCCAAGGGTCATTGTCAAGCGTATAACTGAATCCGATTTTTTCTGGGGCAATAAAATCCATTGCTGAGAAACTAACCGAGAAATCGTTTTGGGAGGACTCTAAGTTGACGCCATCCAAAAAAGGAATTTGTGATGGGGTAAAAGAAGTGTTGGCAGAGGCACTATTCACCTGAAAGTTTGTAATATTGGGAAAAGTGGAATCTTCTTTCGCGAAGGGCTTTGATAAATCTATTTGTTGCACTCCTGCGTCTGTACCCAATAACATATTTTTTCCCATTTCATCAAAGTGCCCCGAACCGTATAAAAATGCATTGGAGATTAATCCGTCATTGGTGGTAAAATGACGCAACGTTTCTTCTTTTTCGCGGTAAACATAAATTCCGTCATTTATGGTAGTGATCCAAAGGTTCTGGTCACTGTCCTTATTTAATACCATTACCTTTTTGTCAAAGAGACTTCCTTGATACCGCAATCTGCAAAAGTTATCAGTTTCCTCTACGTATTTTGCCACACCAATGTCGGTTCCAAACCACAATTGACCTTGATGGTCTTCTTCGACCGTAATAATAATATTGGAGGTTAGCGAAGTGTCGTCTTCACTTATATTCCTATAATTAATGAGCTGCGGAGAACTTGATTCGGGGTGGCTATTTGAAATATTTTCAATCTTATAAATGCCATCACCGGACGTAATAACCCATAATCGGTCTTTTTTATCTAAGTAAATATTGATGATCTGTATCTGGCCAACGTTAATTCCCTCATCCAAAGGGACGAGGTCAAAGACTTGTTTTTGCTTATCATATATGTATAGGCCGTCCCAAGTGCCAACCCATAATCTTCCCTTACGATCAGTGGTTATGCCGAATACGCCTTCAATTGTATCTGGACTTATTGGTAGTAAAAGTGTGTCGAGAGGTCGGTTATTCCAGATGCTTAATATTTCCGTTCCATATGTTCCTGCAAAAATCGTATCTCCGACCGCGATTACCGACTGAATTGATTTGTCCTCGATAATCGAAGTGATTTGGCCTTCGTTAACACTGAATAATCCGCCAAGTCCTCCTATGTAGAGGTTTTCACTTTGCTTTAAAATGGATCTGGCATGTAGTGCTATCGTTTCGGATAAAAAGGAAGCATTATATTTCTTTTCTTTTAGTAATCCCTTGTCTGTTCCGACCCATAAAGTTCCTTGTCGATCTAAAAAAATAGATTCAATTTTTTGAGTCCGGGTATCGAAATCGATGGGCACTTCGGTTAATTGAAACAAGGAGGGATTAAATTTGAACAAGCTGGTCCGTGAGGCCATAAAATAATCACTTTTTCCGTTTGATGTGAAGTGGATGATGGCATCTTCCAATTCAATTTCTTCCACAATCGCTTGATCCTTGAAAAGGAGAAGCCTGTCTTGAAATCCGACCAGAGTACCTAGCTCAGGAATGTACTGTAAAAAGTAAATGTCTGAATCAAAGGTTTTTACATGACTAATACTTAAATTATCAAGGTCATACAAAAATAGATGTCGTGTGTCGGACAACCATAGCGAATTATCCATAAAGGCCATGCTAGATAAAAGACCACCAATGCTCAGACCCACCGACTCGTTGCTATTGATATCGTACAAATGAAAACCTTTATCCGAAACACTTAGAACTTGATTTTCTGAAACAGTTTCTACCCTATATGATTGTTTGCCCTGGGTAGGGCGCAGTGAATCTTCTTCAAAATTTAAAAAGGTCATGTCCTTAGCAGAGAATTTCGATATCCCCCCGCCGTAGGTGGCGAGCCAATAGGCGCCATTTTTATCGATGGCAATATCACGAATCCAATTTGCAGCTGGGGACTGTAGTTCTTCCGGCGAATTCCTAATGACTTCGAATTTGTAACCATCATAACGGTGAAGTCCGTCTTGGGTGCCTATCCAAATAAAGCCTAGCGAATCTTGTGTTATGGAGGAAATCCACTCATTAGCGAGGCCATCGCCCAACTTGGCGAAAGCCATTTGCTGACGCTCTTGTGCGATGGCCAAGGCGCAGGAGTAAATAAGAAATGTGAAACCAAAGAATAGGCGCATAGCAGTGTGAAAATTAGGTTCATTGCGATGTTATTTAAAGGCCATCAACAGCATAAATAATGCGATGGCCATCATAGCAACGAAAATCAAATCGGTGCCCTTGATATTCTTGATAATCATGTATTTTGCTTTTTCCATTATCAAAGATTTTATAGTGTTACTTGAATTTGCCACTATTGAAAATTAGTTTTCAGTTCTTCCAAAAGAAATATTTAGCATTGCTGGGCATTTTTGAAACGACCTTATGTTTTTTAGTTTTAAACTGGTCTGTTCCGTAGTTTTCAATAATTTCAGTTTTTATGAAGTTCAACCCAGGTTTAAAATCTAGGTCATATTCTTCCGTAGTCTCCTTTTCTTCTCCCGAGAAGGTTGCTCCTGTTCGTTTTTCAAAGACCCTCGTCGTACAGGCATTTTCGGTATAGGCCCAATACAAACGATATCCTTTATGCCCCCGATGTAAACAGCACGGAGCGGCCATATTGTATGCAACCTCAATGGCATTGCCCATATAGAGATGCCCTATAATTTTGTCTTTTTGCATGACCGGCAGGCTGAAATGGGAACGAAAAGGGGTATTGGGATTTGAATGCTCGATTTTTTCACGATCGATAGTGTGCATTTCAGGAATGAGCAGTTTTTCTATGGTACCATTGGTAGGAATATTATTAGGTAAATTATTGAGGTTTACTTGGCCCGTACCGCTGATATTACAGACCACAATTCCCGAAAGCACTATATTTGCGGCTCCGAACTTCCAACCGATCATTTTGCAGTTGGTATCGCTAGCCGTTGCATTGCGCCAGTAGAAATCACGATTGCTTTCCTTCACCGCTATCGCTTTTTCTTTTTCCTTTTTTGCTCCTCGCCCATCTCCTTTAGCTGATCTATAAAGCCTTCCATTCCGGCTTCGTTCATCAAACTATCCAGCATCTTTTCCATTTTTTCTTCCTGACTTATTTTTTCTTCCTCCGTCTGACCGTTGACGACGAATGAGAATAACACCAATAGACAAGAGGCCAAGATTATTTTCATTTTCATTTTTCTTGTATTTTATGGTTGCTCAATGGATATAGGATTATAGATTTCTAGCTATTGTATTTTTAACACCAACTCTCCCTTTTTTTAGAAATTACTTTGGCCTTGGCATTCCCCAGATCGAACGGGTCGTCTGGCGAAAATTGATCCCCCGGAAAGAATTGATTCCCCGGGAAAAATTGTTTGTTCGTGTACATGATGACGGTGGAACCCCTGACGGGGGTAATCGTATTTTTATTTAGTTCGTAACTGCCTTTGAGCAGGCCTATGTAAAACATGCTGTTGGGATATTCTTTTAGAATCACATCTTTTTCTTTTTTTGAAAGTTCACGAACAACTCCATACTTTTCACGGTTTCCGATTTTTCGTTGACGATAAGTACTACCTTGGTTTGCTTGGTCTTTCTACTCTGTGCGTAGGTTTGGCTTGTTCCAATAAGCACAAAGGCCATGGCGATAAGAATTTTTCCTTTCATCTCGTGGTTTTTGCCGATAATCGTCTTGGGACTGGTACTTTTAATCACACCCTTCTTTGTCAACATCGGCCTGAGCCTCTTTGATTTCCTGATCATATTCTGCTTTGCTAGCCCAGGAACACAGGTGGCCACTCCTTTTAATGCATTTAAATAGTCTTCGGCTGCTGCTTTGTAATTATTACAATTGGCTTCGGTCGGATCGTCTTCATAGGCCTGACCAGCGGCAACTAGGGCATTACTCTCGGTAATTATATTTTCTGACCAAACGCCCCCACCAAAACAACCGCCCAAGGGATTCAAGGGATTATTTTTACTGCACCCAATGCCCAATGTCAACACTAGCGTAATGCAACTGATAAGTAAAAGTTTTGTTCTCATTTTTTATTGTTTACTGATTTCAAAACCAAAATTACCCAAGGGCATTACAAAGACATGCTACATATGTAACAAGGTGTGCAACAGATGTAACATTGGTGAAATTACCTATGTTTGCTTGGATTGAAGATACTCGGTGGGAGTCTTATCGTAGGCCTCTTTAAAACATTTTATGAAATAGGAAGGGGTATTGAAGCCAACGGTATAAGCGACTTCATTAATGGTGGCATCGGAAGTTTCTAAAATATGTACCGCCTGTTTTAGACGTTGCGAACGAATAAAGCCTGTAGTTGATAGGCCTGTAAATGCCAGTAATTTTCTATGCAGTTGCATCCGGCTCATGCCGACCTCTTTACAAAAAATGGCTGCATTGAAGTCAGCATCGGACAAATGTTCATCAAGTACTTTTTGCATCCGATTTAAGAATATTTCGTCGGTAGGGGTAAGGGCAATATCTTTGGCCTTTAGCGTTACTTCTTGACTGTATCGGCTGCGCAACGCTTTTCTGGTTTCAATAAGATTCTCTACTCTTTTTTCAAGAATACGTAGTTTGAACGGTTTGGTTATAAAATCGTCTGCACCCGATTGCAATCCTTTTAGTTCATCTTCCTCGCCCATACCAGCAGTAAGTAGAATAATAGGGATATGACTTGTTCGTTCATCCGTTTTCAATGTGTTGCACAGTTCGATACCACTAAATACGGGCATACGTACATCGGTGACAATCAGGTCGGGTACGATCCGTAACGCTTTGTTCATACCTTCCTTGCCATTCTGTGCCTGAAAGATTTGGTACTTGTTTTTCCATACGGAGACCAAAAATTCACGTACTTCTTTATGGTCTTCCACAATAAGTACAATGGGAAGTTCCTCCACACTCTCATTTTGCTCGGCATCCGCTTGTATATCTATGGTATTGGAAATAGCGGAAACAATCGGCTGTCTTTGGTCAGTATCATCTTTGGTTATTGCTTCATCATCGAACAATTCCTTTTTAACAGGAAGGGTTACCATGAAATGGATTATATTTTCGTCTTCCATTTGTACGGATACCTCTCCCTGATACAATTCCACCAACTCTTTTACCAGAGAAAGCCCGACCCCAGCGCCCTCGGCGTATTCATCCTGTTGGTAGAATCGGTTGAATAATTTGTCCAACTGCATATCGGGAAAATCGTCAACCGAGTTTTTTACGCTGATGCGCACCATACCGTCACCTCGGTCCGTCGCATTAAATTCGCAAGTACCATTCTCAGGGCTATATTTAAAGGCATTGGAAAGTAGGTTGGTCACGATCTTTTCCATGGCGTCTTCATCGTACCAAATGCCTTCCAAAGTATCTGTACGGAAACTAAACTCCATATTCTTTATTTCAGCACGGTATTCAAAGGAACTTGCCAGTGCCCGCAAGAACAGCCCAAGATTTCCTTGTTCGACTTTAAGTTTCAATTTCCCTTTTTCCAATTTGGCCATATGAAGCAACTGGTCGACAAGACCCATTAGACGTGTGGTATTGCGCTTGATCATGCTAAAGTTGGCAAAATCGGAATCAGACAACCTGCCCTCGCCCAATTTCGCATCCACAGGACCCGAAATCAAGGTAAGCGGAGTACGGAACTCATGCGAAATATCAGTGTACAGCTTTGATTTAAAATCGTTCAAGCGTTTAAGGCGTTGTGCCTCTTCCTCTTTTAGTTGTAGGTCCAACTTCATTCGCCATCGCCATTTTAGGTAGCTGTATATCCCAAAGATTATTGCCAGAAACAGTAACGTGTAAATGATTTTTGCGAGTACGGTGAAATACCAGGGAGGGGCTATGACAAAGGCAAAGCTTGCCGGTTTTGGGTTCCATACACCATCATAATTGCTTGATTTTACCTGAAATTCGTATTCCCCAGGAGGCAAAAAGGAATAACGTGCTGAATTGTTGTTCCCTGAACTTATCCACTCATCGTCATAATTTTTTAAACGATACTGATATTGGTTTTTCTCCGGAAGCGAATACTGCAAACTTGAAAAGGAGAAAGATACTGTGTTTTGATCGTGATACAAGCGCACATTGTCATTCATTGATTGTATTTCGTTAGAAACCATAAAACCAGTGATGTCGGTCTTTGGTAGAAATCTATTCTCCTGAATCTCTTCGGGTTTGAACCAATAGAACCCCTCAAGGCCACCGAAATATAAATTGCCATCCAAATCTTTGTGATAGGCACCCGTGTTGAACTCTGTGGCCAACCCTGCATAATTGTTGTAGTTGATAATTGTGGGCGCTACATCCAAGCTGTCTCCGGGGAGAATTTTGAAATCCCTTTATTGGAACTTAACCATAAGTTTCCCTCTTCATCCGGTAAAATACCGTAAATAACATTGTTGGCAAGACCGTCTTCTTCGGTGTAGCTATAAAATTTTTGGGCCACAATGTCAAAGGCATTAAGTCCGCCGCCATTGGTTCCTATCCAAAGGATTCCCTTTGCATCGTAATAAAGAGATTTGATATTGTCGTGTGACAGGGAATTGGACCCTTCTATTTTTCGATGAGCAGTGAATTTTTCCTCGGCCATATTGAATTTGGCAATACCATTCGCTTCGGTGCCTATCCAAAGATTGCCCTTGTCATCGTCGGTAATTACCCTGATATTATTACTTGGCGGACCTCTGTTGCTATCAATTTTGGAGGTATATTTTTTGATTTCGCCCTTTTCCTTATCAAACTGTATGAGCCCCTTTTCCCTTGTTCCTAGCCAAATCCTGTTTTTCTTATCCTTAAAAATGTTCCAGATAGTATTCGCTGACAATGGTATTCTTGATGTGTCATTGTAGTGGTCAAACCGATTTTCTTGTTCGTATATATTCAGCCCTCCCCCTTGTGTGCCGATCCATAGACCATTTTTATCGTCCACCAGCAAACTCATAATTCGGTTAGAGGAAACCGACTTTCCGTTTCTGTTATCCCTCGTGAAGGTTCGCCAACTATTTGATGCGCGTTCATACTGGGTAAGTCCCTTGCCCGAAGTTCCAATCCAAATGGCATCGTCATGGTCGACGGCAATGGAACGGACAACCTCTATACTGATATTTTCGGGGGTCTGATAATCGGTGAGGGAATTGAATTTCTCTAGATACTCATCATAGTAGCTGATGCCCGCCCCATCGGTACCGAACCACAAAGTACCCGAAGAGTCCTCGTAGATGCTCAAAACATCGTTATAGTGCAACGCCCTTGGGTTGTGTTTGTCGGCTTCAAAATGGGTAATCTTGTGCTGTCCGAAATCAATCATATAAAGCCCATTGCCGTAGGTGGCTACCCATAATCTACCTTTTTTGTCGAGGTGTAGGTCAAGAATATTGAGTTGTAACGGTAAGGGGTCCGTAAAAGGCAGTCGGTCAATACGTTGAAAAAAAGGTTGGTCTTTATCGCGAAAATAAAGCCCATCGCCAAAGGTGCCGACCCACTGCCTGCCATCTTCATCAAAAAGGATATCGCTAAAATTTGTACGTATAGGTTCGTCGTACATAGTTTTAGGAACGATAGTAGAAACCTTGGTCGTTTTGGGGTCTATTTCGAGAATTTTCGCTTCCGTCGTTAAGAGAATCTGCCCTGATGGTGCTTGGGCAATGTTGAAAATAACTCCCAATATTTCGGATGGTGGCATTATCTGCTTCGGAGTTTCCGAATCTTTCCCTAAACAGAAAAGACCGCTGGAGTATGTGCCTATCCATAGGTTTAGACTTTCATCCTGAAAAAGTACACTGGCATCATCAATACCCGAAAGCGGTTCAAAGGCGATGGAATCGGGATTAAACTTATATGGAACCTTATCTATGGGGATAATCCAAAGTCGCCCTTGCTTATCGGAATATACCTTGCCCAAATTGCTATAATCTGGTTTGGTAACATCGTCAAACGTAAAGTGAAATTTAGAAAACTTTCGCCCATCATATTTATTAAGACCGTCTTGGGTAGCGATCCATAGATAACCGGTACTGTCTTGAGCAATCGAAATGGCACTGTTCTGTGAAAGGCCTTCTTTAACCGAGAGTTGCCTAAAAGGAATCTGTGATTGTGAAAATGAATCTGTTAACGGGTACAACAAAAGAATCCCCAGGGAAATCAGTTTGTACAAATACATTCCGATTTTCCGACAAATATGATTTTTTGATTTGAAGTCCGATACTGCCATAGCCATAAAATGGGTATCACCTACACTCTTAGTAAGATAACAAACTCAGATGAGAATGACCTTAGGGAAATATATTATTTTAGACGGAAAGGAATACAATGAAAACGTAAAATTTGATCAAAACAAGGTGACCTATGATTTTTTTGACCGATATTCATACCAATATTTAACACTGACCAAATTTTAAAATGGATATCGGCCTTCTTTCCGTAAGCATGAACGTTTATTCTACCCGTAGAATAGCAGAAGAGGCCGAAAAACTGGGCCATTATATCGAACTGATCGACCATACCAAATGTTCGGTCAAATTGGGAGCCGACAAGCCTAGGATTTATCTCAAAGACGAGGATATCACCCAAGAGTTCGACGCGATAATACCCAGAATCGGGAGTAAAGTAACCCGACATGGGGCCGCCATTGTAAAACAGTTCGAGATGAACGGGGTATTTAGTACCGCTCGCTCATTGAGCATCACGCGCGCTCGTAACAAGGTTCGCACGCTGCAGATTATGGCCCGAAAGGGCATTCCGATTCCTGAGACGCTTTTTTCCATAAATCCCGACAACATTGAGGAACAGATAAAGTTATTGGGAGGTACACCGGTTATTATCAAATTACAGGAAGGCACCCAAGGGCTGGGGGTGATTCTGGCCGAGACCAAAAAATCGGCAAAATCGATTATCGATACCTTTTATAAGATGGATACCAGTATTCTCATTCAAAGGTACATTGAGGAAAGTAACGGTGAGGATATCCGGATTTTTGTAGTGGGCAATAAGATCGTTGCGAGTATGAAGCGCAAAAGCGGATTGGATGAATTCCGAAGCAATGTTCATCGTGGCGGCAGTACGGAAGCCGTAAAGTTGTCCGCCAAAGAACAGTTCATTGCCTTGAACGCAACGAAACATATTGGACTTGGAGTGGCGGGAGTCGATTTAATTCGATCTAAAAAGGGGCCTTTATTGATAGAAGTCAATGCTTCCCCTGGCCTACAGGGCATTGAGGCGGCCACGGGAGTGAATATTGCCAGGGAAATTATTTTATTTGTAGAACGGAATGGTCGAAAAAGAAGAAAATAGTGACATTGCAATTGGCGGCGAGACTGTTAAACCGGGCGAGACCAAACTTTTAAAGATCAGTATTGACCGTTTGCCCACGGGAACCCTCATCGATATTCCTGTTTACGTGTTCAATGCCAAAAAACCGGGGCCAACACTTTTGGTACAGGCGGGCCTCCATGGCGACGAAATAAACGGTATTGAAATCGTACGGCGTATGTTGGCCGAAAAAAGGTTCAATATTGAGAAAGGAGCTGTCATTGCGGTTCCCATTCTCAATATCTTCGGGTTCATCCATTTTTCAAGGGATGTGCCCGATGGAAAGGATGTAAATCGCAGTTTTCCGGGAACAAAAAAAGGCTCTATGGCGAGTAGGATCGCCTATCACTACATTTCGGAAATATTGCCACAAATAGATTTCGGCATCGATCTGCACACCGGGGGCGGGCAGCTGAACAATTTCGCCCAAATACGCTATACAAAAAACGACGAGCGAAGTCAACTTTTGGCAGAAATATTCAATGCGCCTTTTTCCTTTTCCTCCAGACTTATCAAAGGGTCTTTTCGCAACGTTACTTACCGAGCGGGAATCCCCAGCATCGTCTTCGAGGGCGGTGAAAGTATGCGCTTCGATGATTATTCCATTTTGGAGGGCATGCAGGGTATTTTGAATGTGATGAAACATTTTAAAATGATTTCTGAAATAGAACCTCAGTATATCGAGCGTTTCAAGACTATTCCACTTACTGATAGAAAATGGATACGGGCTTCTACGGCAGGGATGTTCATTCCCCACATTACCAATGGAAGCGAGATAAAAAAAGGACAGATTTTAGGTATTATCTCCGATACCTATGCCAAACAGACAAAAAATATCAAAGCTCCCTCAGACGGATTTGTTATTTGTGTGAACCATCAAGCGGTCGTTAATCAAGGGGATGCTTTATTTCATGTAGGTGTCCGTTCTTAGAATTTGTAAAATGGAATAAGGTCAATACGTATTTCTTTCGATTTTCGTTATAGTTTGCAACAACTTTCGAAATCATGCTCGAATTCTGGAAATCACTTGCCTATACCACCAAATTTTCGACCATTGCGTTTTTCATTACTGGTGCTTTAGGCCTGTTCAGCATGGGTTTTTTAGGATTGGGACTATATTATCTGGTTTCATTTCTTTTTCCCTCTTATCCAGATATTAACGATTGGCATGGCGATTGGGTCTGGCTGGTCATCATTGGTATAGGTATGTTATGGTCGTTTGGATTTGCTTTTGGCGGAGTTTCATGGCATTACCTTAGCAAGTCGATTACTTCTATAACCATATTACGTATTGTCTTTGTTCTTGTACTTTGGCTATGGGCGGCTTTTTTGTGGTTTTGTGTGCTAAAAGCGAACGAATATCGATTTGATATGTAAGTTTGGAGAATGGATTTTCCGACTGAGCGGTCTGATTTCTTGAATTTGGACGAGATGCCCTTGAATAAATAGGAGTTGACCGAAGTTTTATCGATCCTTATCGGATGCTATTGAAGCCACCCATGATTTATGGAAGAACAAAACCGACCAAGAAGTCGGTATACGTTTATTTACTCCATATCTCTTAACTGTATCGAAAGCGCCTTTGTCGAGAGCTGTACCTCGATCAAGGAAAGGATCAACGAGATCATCAGAAAAAAGAGACTGATACCAAAAAAGAGGTTCGCCGCTACATTCATTTCCACATAGATGAGGAACATGGTAATTGCGGCCAACAAGAAGCTGATAATTGCCGTGGCCTGCATGTTTTTGATGATGGTCAAGCGTTTACGCAGTTTTTGCACCTGCAACCCGATGGATTTCGATTCGGTCTCTTGATATTTTTGGTGCAGTTGACGGATGAGTGCGGCTATGGCCAAATACCGGGCGTTATAGGCCAACATGGTCAAAGAGATTGCCGGGAAGAGTAGTGCGGGGACAGTGAGGTTTAAATCCATTTTTTTATTACTAATATTTCTTTTTTATTGGAATCCATACCTCTTCTTCTGAATCAGGGGCATCGTTTTTATATTTCTCGCCCAAAATTTCAAAATGTGGCCTAACATCGATTACATATTCAGAATTAGGAAGCCATTGGCCAAAAATGAATTGAAATGTTCGCTTAAATTCATTAGCCGGCCCCTTATGGAGAAAAACGGCATATAAACCACCTTCTAATGTAAAAGACTCAAAACCATTCGGTATATTTTCAATAGAATTTACCTCTGCTGCTGCCCATTTGGTAAATTCCGTTTGTGGGTTGAAGTTCTGAAAATACTCTAGTTTGTCATAGACTTGAACAGAATAAAGGTCAGTGCTGATATTGTTTTTAATAGCGGTTCTATCAACCATAAAGCTTTGCCAGAGTTCGGCAGTTTTATTGTTGGTCAAAGACGTTCTGATAGACTTGCCTATTAAAAACTTTTTAGGAAGTGTTTCGATTCGGGGTTTCATTTCATTCTATTTTGAATTTAGTTTTTTCCGATGATCCGTTTCCTTCAATCTCAATAGTATATTCTCCTTTCGGTAAATAAGTCTTACCATCTTTGGCTTCTTTGAGCTCCTTCTTATTTTTCTTCAGATACGCCGATTTTCCCGATTTTGAAAAGGCAACATCGTAAGATAGTATATTGAAACCTTTGTCCGCTACGATTTCTGTTGCGCTCACTGGAATTCCATGCACGGTTTTAATGGTAGCTTCGAAGGTATCGGCTTCGGAATTATAAAAAACAACATCTAACCCTGGCGTATTGGGATCTCGCCAAGTGCTCCGTGCATTGCCCCAGCGTTCGTAATGTTTGATGTTTTCCAATTTAAAAACATGAAGATTTTTGCCAGTGATTTCTGGGGTCATTTGCTGAAACTTCGAAATATCGACTTTATAGATACTTCGACCATGGCTGCCGACTAAAAGATGTTTGGCTTCGGGTTGAATTACGAGATCATGAATGGCAACATTTGGCAACCCGTTTTGAAAGACTTCCCATGATTCCCCACGATTGAAGGAAACGTATAATCCATTGTCGGTTCCTGTGAATAGCAGATTTTCATTTTTAGGATCTTCGATGATTACATTGACCGGCGAATCAGGAATTCCCTCCCCAATATCTTTCCAAGTTTTGCCATGATCATCACTGGTGTATAAATAGGTCGTAAAATCATCCCAACGATAGCCACTCAAGGCAACATAAACCCTTTCTTTTTTATGTTGGGATGCCACAACCTGACTAATCCATATATCCTTGGGAAAAGAATTGGAAATAACCTCCCAACTACCGCCTCCATTTTTAGATACTTGAACAAGGCCATCATCGCTTCCCGTATATATAAGTCCGAATTGTAATGTCGATTCTGAAATCGAGGTTATCGTACCATAGGAGACATTCCCTTTTCTTCCCCGTTGGAAAGATCGGGCGAGATGGCTTCCCAATCATCACCTTGGTTCATCGAACGAAGTAACTGGTTCGCACCCATATACAGAATGTCCTGATTGTGCGAGGATAACAGAATCGGAGTCTCCCAATTGAAACGATATGAAGGAGTACCTATATCGTTTTTAGGCTGAATATACTTTCGCTTGTCATTTTCTAAATCCAACCGATAATAGAATCCGAACTGTGAACCCGTATAAACGATATTCGGATTGCGTTTGTCTATTTGTATTTGCATACCATCCCCACCCATAATGGATTTCCAAGTGTAATGACCATTCTGGTGCCATTCCGAATTTTCCTCAGCGTTGTGTGGCCCCATCCAAACACCGTTATCTTGTAGTCCGCCGTAAACATTGTATGGTTCTTGATGGTCGATATTGATGGCGAAGAAGGTACCCAAAGATTCGGAATTGAGCTTCGTCCAATGTTCACCGTCATCGTAGGAAAGGTTGAGTCCGCCATCATTACCGTTGATCAGATGCCCCGGTCTTTTGGGGTTGATCCAAAGCGAATGATGATCCACATGCACATTATCGCCATGGATGGAGCTATAGGTTTTCCCCGCGTCGTCTGATTTAATAATAGGTACGCCCAAAAGGTAAATTTTATCAGGATTGGAGGCATCTACTCGCACCTGTGCAAATACATATCCGTAGCTGTAAAACAAGTCTTCAATATAGTCTTGATTCTGCTTTTTCCAGGTCTTGCCCGCATCATCACTACGATATACCTCTGCACCGATTACAGGGGTATCAAAGGTTACCGAATTCTCATTTTCTAGATAGTTGGCCAGATCCGCAGGGTGTATTTCTCCCTTTTTTACCATTTCCTTTACCGTGTTAGCGGAATATTTTTTGGGAAAGCGCTTGGACTTAAGAAAATCGTCAAGTTTGGATTCATCCAATTTCAAAAAGGACTCTTTGGACATGTTCTTGAATTTCTCTTTTTTAAGCTCGTCCGATCCTTCTTCGGATTCTTCGGATTTCTCCCTGCGAAATTGGCTATCATGGACGGCGTAGACCGTATTTTCATCGTAGACCGCGAAACCTATGCGCCCGACACCTTCACCAATCGGGAACCCGCTTTCTTGCGTTGAGATTTTCGTCCAAGTAGCTCCTGCATCGGTACTTTTGTAAATTCCGGATGCATTGCCGTTTCCGATAAAGTTCCAAGCTTTCCGATCTTTTTCCCAAGCCGCGGCGTACATGATTTTGAAGTTGTTCGGGGCATGGGCGAGATCAATAATTCCGGTACTGTCGTTTATGTGAAGTGTCTTTTGCCAAGTTTCACCGCCATCAGGGGTTTTGTAGATGCCCCTTTCTTCATTCGGAGAATATAGGTGTCCGGTTACACCAACAACAACTTCATCAGTATTATTAGGGTTGATAACGATTCGCCCGAAATGGTGGGCATCGTTTAAGCCCATATTTTGCCAAGTTTTCCCCTTGTCCGTCGATTTTAGAATCCCGATGCCTGCATAGGAAGAACGAGAAGAAATATTTTCGCCTGTACCTACCCAAATAGTTCCGTTTTTCCAATCTACTGCGATATCTCCTATGTTTTGAGTTGGAGCATTGTCCATAACGGGAATAAAGGAAGTTCCGTTATTATTCGTATACCACAATCCGCCTGCGGCGTACCCCACATAAAACTCGATGGGGTCATCAGGATTGATATCGATATCGGCCACCCGTCCGCTCATAACAGATGGCCCAATATTCTCAAAAGGAACGTTTTTTACCAATGAAGCCTCCTCCATCTGTTTTTTCTGTTGGAGTGCCTGTTGTACGTTGTCCGCGGATGTTGAAACAATCTGGGCCGTACATACGATTGAAAGACCTAACAACAGGGGTGTAAGGATTTTTTTCATTTTAATCTATTATTCGAATTAGTCGGATGGAAGTTATGAATAACTTGGGGTGTTGACAAGAGTTAATGAGGAGGTGAACAAAAAGCACTGATTATAAATTCCATAATAAATTGTCCATAAATTGCACAGTAACTTAAAAATTTGTTAAATTTATATCATATAATCAACTAAACATTTTAAAATGGAAGAGTACTTACCGTTAATCATTCAATTAATTTCTGGTGCCCTTGGGGGTAACGTTGCCGGAAAATTATTAAAGAACCTTTCCCTCGGTACGTTAGGGAACTCGATTTCAGGAATTTTAGGAGGAGGCCTTGGAGGTTACCTTCTTGGTATGTTAGGCCTTGGTGCCGGAGGTGACGCTACGGCAGTAGCCGACGCGGCTGGAGGAATGGATCTATCAAGCATTTTGGGCAGTGTTGCCGGAGGTGGTGTAGGAGGAGGAGTTCTTATGGCCATAATAGGTGCCATAAAAAATGCAATGGGAAAAAGCTAAATTGATCAACTTTAAACTGAAGAGAGGCCTTATAGGCCTCTTTTTTTTATCTTTCCCTAAAAGAAACCGGGAGATGTATAAATTATTATTACCCATATTGTTTTTATTGACAGCGTGCCCAGACGACAAAGTGTACGAAGTCGGAGAGATTAAAACCCCGAACGGAGAGATTTTGGTGTGGTTGCATGATGAAACCCCAAATCATAAGAAGAGCTTTATTCAATTGGCCAAAGACGGCTATTGGGATTCGTTGACCTTTAACCGTGTCATCCCTGATTTTGTAGCCCAGGGCGGATGCCCGGATACCCCTGAGGGCTTCAACGATCCTGAATATCTTCTTGACCCGGAGTTTAATGAGAAGCTTACCCATGAATACGGTGCTTTTGGAGCCGGAAGGGATGGTAATCCGGACAAGCTTTCAGCACGTTGCCAATTCTATATCGTGCAGAACAAAGAGGGAGAACATCGACTTGATGGTGACTACACTGTTTTTGGTAAGGTCATAAAAGGGATGGACGTTGTGGATGCCATTGTAAACGTACCCAGAGATTCGATTGATCAGCCTCTGAGTCCGATATCATTGGATGTAAAAATTATATCCATGTCGGCAAAAGAATTAAAGGATTTGGATGTGTTAAAATGATTATCTCAAAACTTTAATCTGATATTTGGCCTGAAGCCTTAACATATTTTGCGCTGCTAACACTTCTGCCACTAATTCTATTGATGGTTTTTTCTCTAGGTCCTTTGTCGTTTCCATCGCCTTAAGGTACCAGTCTTCCCAAGCCTTAAGAATCTTTATTTCATCTGCAGGTCTATTGCCATTTTCGATACTGTTTTTGCTGAGGTCGAATTCCTCTTTCATACGTTTTTGGGCAGATACCGAAATAGTATTCAACACTTCAATAGCGGTTTCGGTATCTGCATTTAATAAGGTGAACGCACTCATCAATGCTCCGGTACCGACATTCTTCAAAGTCTCTTTAGATACTTTGTTGATACGATCGTTGTCGGTATGATAGAACTGGTCGGTAAAATGCCAAAGAAGTAATCCGGGAATGTCGGCATCCAAAAATGGCATGTGGTCGCTACCGCCCTCAAAGGGATTGGTATTTACTTCCCAATTGGTAAATTCACCTTGTTTTTTGAAGTTTTGGAACATAAAGTCATTCAGGTAATGGGGTTTCATGTCTTCCAATTTCATGACCTCGCCGCCCCATTCGGTGTGCTTGTCTTTCCCTCTGGTCCAGATAGCACTGGGATCTGGCATTTTTTCTATGAGGAAAGAGCCGCCTGTAATGGCCGTGTTTTCACCCACCATGTCAAGGCTGATGCCCCACTTGATGTCTTTGGCCCGGTCTTTATCCTCCTGAATATACCGATGGGTAGAAATGATTTCGTCGCCCCAGAGATAGGTCAACGTGCGATTGATATCGATTTTATTATCCTTGATAAGTTTGCCCGTTAGTACCGCCATTTCCAATTGTACACCGACTCCGGAAGCATTGTCATTGGCACCGGGTTCTTGAATATGTGCGCTAAAGACCAACCGCTCATTCGGAAGTTGGGTGCCTTTCACATCTGCCACAATGGTCAGTTCTTCGGAAGGATATATTTTAGTCTGAATATTTACCTCAAGTTCAACTTTTCCCTTTTCCAAAGCTGCTTTCAGTTTTTCCTTGGCTTCATTAGAAAGCGCGATGCCCCAAGCCTTGTTATTTTCTTGATACCCAAAACTGCGAAACTGAATGGAAGTCGTATTCTTTTCAGGCTGCAAATATTCAGGATTACTATACGTGATTATGCCCAAAGCCTTTTGATTTATAATCGCTTCCTCAAAAATGGGTCCTGCGGAACCTTCAATAAAGACAATCTTTCCGCCTAGGCTCAAATTTTTTAAGTCCTCAGGATTTTTGATATAAATAACCTCGGCGGTAACACCTTCTTTCGGGGTCGAAACAGAATTCAAGTACACCATGTTCCGGTTGGTGGATTGTTCTAATAAAGGCGTGTCTTGACCTTCAATTCTTACCGTAGCACTAACGGGCTCCCAAGTGGGGTTTTCCATGGGGCGCTTTTCAATTCTATAGGTCAGCCTATCGGTTTCGGCGGCCTTTTCTTCCAACACATACCCTGCTTCTTCCAATTTTTCAGCGATGCGATACACTGTTTTATTAAAACCTGTATTGCCCGCGACACGCCAATAATCTTCCACAAAATCGACGGTTTCATAGGCCAACTCTCCTGTATATAATGGGCGAACCAATTCAAAATACTCATCGGTATTATATTTTTGGGAATGGCCGAAGGCAAAACATAGAAGCGTGATGATTGTAGTAAAAAACTTTTTAATCATAATATTTTAAGGATATTTCACAGAAGTTCACAGAGGAATATATAGATATAAAATTCACTACATACTGCAACTGCCAACTACTTTTACTCTTCCCATTTCCAATCGTTGCCGATAATGAGTTTTTCCTTGAGGTCGTTCTTGATCATAAACTCCATTGTGGTCTCGCTGTCCATTTTGGTCGCCGGAAGTTTTTCTGCATTCGCCAGACCATAAAGCATCATAGTACCAAAACGTGACGTATTAGTGATATGCTCCTTATTGACCAAATTGAAATCATCACAATCGGAATGGTAACAGCCATAAATCGAACGCTCTAGATTGCTATGAACGGATAAAATCGGAACCCCTTCCAACATAAAAGGCTGATGGTCACTATGCAATCCGGATCGGTTTGAAAAACCATTTTTGTAAATGGAATCCTGTTGTTGAATGGCCTCACCCAAATCCTTGAAAAAAGCCTCGTTGTCCAATTTTCCTCCGGCGTTCATTCCGATAGGGTTGCCCGACATATCAAGGTTCATCATGTATTTTATGTTATCGATGGTTCCAGATTTTACAGCTTCGTTTACCATATATTTAGAGCCTAAAAGCCCTTGTTCTTCACCCATGAACATCACGAACTTGACGGTTCTTTTGGGTTGTAGATTATTTGCTTTGAAAGCGCGGGAAATATCAAGAACCGCAAAAGAGCCTATGCCGTTGTCGATGGCACCGGTAGCCAAATCCCATGAGTCGAGGTGTCCGCCAATGACGATTTCCTCGTTTGGTAGTTCGCTCCCCTTTAAAGTTGCAACGACGTTTCGAGCTTTGATGACATCGCTATTATTTGTCATTTCGATGGTGGCGGTGGCTTTTCCATTTTGCAGTTTTTCTTTCAATGCCATTCCATCTTCTTTCCCAATACAGACTGCGGGGATCGGAATCAATTCGCCCGTTACGGAAGCCGTCCCAGTCAATAAAACTCCTTCGGGCACTTGATTGATAATAATAATTCCTTTGGCACCATATTTAATGGCCAAAGCCGTTTTTTCACTACGGTGTAAATTGCTAAGGCCTTCTTCACTACCTTCTAAAATTCCGATATAGACAAATGAAATCTTCCCTTTGACTGCATCGGGATTAAGCTGATAGTCGGCTTCCAGCCCATTACCCATATCAACAATTTCTCCGGTAACATTCGCCTCCACGGGAGAATGTCCAAGGGTAACCACTTTTGTATCCTCATCATTGATTTTCAAGGAGACCTCACCACGCGACCAAGCCTCGACCTCGAAAGTCTGGTATTCGACATCCTCAAAGCCATATTCCTTGAATTTGTTATAGGTGTATTCTTCAGCCTTAGCGCCATTTTCAGAACCCGTCAAACGATGACCAATGGTTTTTGTCGCTTCTTCCAGCGTGCTATAGGCTTTTGAGTTTTGGCTGATTTCGGTATCGAGCCTAGCAAAAAGTTCAGCCTGGGTTTCTTCTTTCTTGTTTTCGGCACAAGAAAAAACGAGTAGTAAGAAAATTAAATAGGGTGTGATTTTTTTCATGGTTTTATTGAGTAGTTTATGATTTAATTTTTTTATCCAACTTTATCTGTAGCTCGCTATTTTTAAGCTGGGCATTCAGTTTTTTTACTTCGATGGTCATAAATTTCTTGAACTTCGTATCGACCTCTTCCAATCGTTTGTTGAAAATGGCATAGACTTGCCGTTGCTGGTCGGTCGGTTTGAAATCGATTCCGTTTCCGGTTATATCACTGGCGAGAGCGCTCAATCTACCATAGAGTTTCATGGGAGAACGAAACGCATCTTCACGTGCGCCGGTTAAATGAATGTCATACAAAGTACCTGCAATCGATACTGCCAATATTTGCAATTCTTCCGCTTTCTTGACATCTCCTTTATTTTTGAGCTTTGGAATAATTTCCGTCAATTCGGCCCTAATGCCCTCTATATCGTTGATCATGGTTACCGCCAAGTTCATGGCATCACGAAGTTCCAAGGAAAATGCGACCTGTTGTTTGATATCTTCCAAAGTGCCTTCGGATGTTGGGTCTTTCAAAACCACGACTTCCCTAACATATTCTTTGTCACCGACAATCAACTTCACTTTATAAGTATCGGGAACCACTTTGGGCCCGTATTGGCCGCGCATCAAATCGAGATCCCATGTGACCAAAGGCCGCCAGCCTTCACCATTGAGCTGTGCCCAAGGCCTTCCCGGGGAGTGGATTGTAATTTGGGCTTAAAAGTCGGTTCAAAACGCAGATCCCACATGATCCTATTGATTCCGGGTTTATTTTTTCCTTCCAATGTGCGTACGATTTCTTCCTCAGAGGTTAAAATCTGGATTTCGATTTTTTGATCGGTACTGTCCTTTAAATAATAATTAATCTCGGCCCCATAAGCGGGATTCCTTCCTGAATTCAAACTCCGCCCATCGGTCTTGATGCTTTGAACATCTTGAAAACGATAGGCAGGTCGAAGGCTGAAAAGATGCGCCTTCTTATCCATGGCATCGAGATCATACTCCCGCAAAGGCGAAATATTATCTAAAATGTAATATCCCCTTCCATAGGTGCCAACGACCAAATCGTCGAAACGCTCCTGTATTTCCAGCCAATACACCGGAGCGGGAGGCAAATTGTTTTTCAACCGCATCCAACTTTCGCCATCGTTGGTCGTGATGTAAATTCCGTTATCTACGCCGAGATATAACATGCCCTCCTTTTTCGGGTCTTCCTTGACGACATGTGCAAAACTGTGAACGGATTTTGGAACTGACCCGCTAATCATTTTCCATGATTGCCCATAATCCTCGGTCTTGTAAACATAAGGGTCAAAATCACCCATCTGGTGCAGGTCGACTGTAATGTAAACAGTTCCTTTTTTATAACGGGAAACTTCTATATTGGTGATGGTGCCCCATTTTGGAAGATTAGGAATATTGGCGGTTACGTTTGTCCAATTCTTGCCCCCGTCCTTGGTCAACTGTACTTGGCCGTCGTTACTGCCTGTCCAAATAAGTCCGGGTTCTAAAGGCGATTCGACGATACTGAACAGTACCGAGCCATCAAAGGTCATCAAATTATCAATGGCAATTCCGCCAGAACTTTGTTGATGCGTTTTATCGTTGAGGGTCAAATCAGGACTAATGACCTGCCAACTTTGGCCATTATCATCGCTTTTGTGTACATACTGGCTTCCTACATAGACGCGATGTTTGGTATGTGGTGAAAACGCCAAAGGAAAATTCCAGTGCCAGCGGTATTTCAGTTTTCCGGGTTCCCATCCGTAGCCGGCTTCCGGCCAAACACGCACATCTTGGGCATGGCCCGTTTTAGCATTGAATCGTTGCAGCCCGCCGTCATAACAACCGGACCAAACAATGTCGTTGTCAAAAGGGTTGGGTTGGGCGAAACCGCTTTCGCATCCACCTACATCTGTCCAAAGACCCAATGGAATATAACCTTGCCGACTGTTGCTCGGTCCTTTATAAGAATACCCATCTTGGCGGTTTCCGTAAACATTATAGGGAATCTGATCATCCACTGCAACATGGTACATCTGCGCAATGGGCAGTACGATACGCTGAAAACTCTTGCCGCGGTTCATGCTGATACTGGCACCACCATCATGGGCGACCATCAACCGATCCGCATTCGTCGGATCTAACCAGATATCGTGATTGTCGCCACCGGCGCGATAGCCTCCTTCAATGGTCTTTCCACCATCTTTTGAGGTGCTGAACTTTACATTGGCAAAATAGAGTTCGTTCGGGTCGCTTGGTGAAACGGCCATTCGGATATAGTACGGAGCGCGCTCGCCGATATCGTGGTTTCGGGTCTGTAATGTCCATGAGTTTCCGAAATCTTCGGAACGGTACAGGGCCGGACTTTCGATTTCAAATAAGGCATAAACAATGTTCGGCTCAGAATGGGAAATTGCAACTGCGGTTTTCCCTACCGGATTTTCTTTTCCTCCGGGGAGTCCATATTTCGAAAGCGATTCCCAAGTTTCGCCACCATCGGTAGTACGATAGACGCCACCTCCCGGGCCACCACTATTCAGTCCCCATGAATTGATATGGATAGACCACATGCCCACCAAAAGCCTATCCGGATTTTTTGGGTCGATAGCCAGTTCGGCCGCCCCGGTACTTTCATCCACGAAAAAAATACGTTTCCAATTTTTTCCTCTATCGACGGTTTTATAGACACCACGCTCTTGTTGTGGCCCGTAGGTATGGCCAAGGGATGCAGCATACACAATATCCGGATTTGTAGGATGCACAATAATCCGACCGATACGCCCTGTTTTTTCAAGGCCCATGTTCTTCCAGGTCTTTCCGGCATCTTCTGATTTATAGATACCATCTCCCATGGCATGTGCGGGCCGAATGACAAACGTTTCTCCTGTACCCACCCAGACGATATCAGAATTGGTCGGTGTTATCGCTACTGAACCAATGGAAGATACATCTTGATCGTCAAAAATAGGGTCCCAATCGAGTCCTCCATCCGTGGTTTTCCAAAGTCCGCCAGAGGCCGCACCAATGTAGTTGACCATCGGATCACCGGGAACACCGGCAATGGCGATGGTCCGATTTCCCTCCGGTCCGATAAATCGGAACTTTAGGTTTTCGAAAACGGATGGGTCGGTTTGTGCGGTGGCTGAAAATGAGATAAGAAGTAGTAGGGCAGTCTTGAGTAGTTTAGCTATCATGTTTGGAAATTATAATCGAACAGGCATAAAAGTACGAATATTGTACAAAGGGAAGGATGGCAAATTTGTACCTCATTTTCAATGGGAAGCGCTTGGATATTATTAAATTTAACGCATTAACATGATACCGATGAAATACGAACAAATTCCCAACACCCTTTTTAAAAAGAATCGCAAAAAGTTTATGGCCCAGATGAAGCCCAAAAGTATTGCGGTTTTTAATTCCAATGATATTTATCCCATCAGTGCCGATAGTACCATGCCGTTTCAGCAGCATCGGGATATCTTTTATCTAAGCGGCGCTGATCAAGAGGAGACGATTTTGGTGTTGTTTCCTGAAGTGATGGATACAAAACACCGGGAAGTTTTATTTGTTCGAGAAACCAACGATCATATCGCCGTTTGGGAGGGAGCCAAATTGACCAAAGAACAAGCGACCGAAGTTTCAGGTATCGAAACTATTTATTGGCTTTCTGATTTTGATAAAATCTTTTTCGATTTGATGACCGAGGCGGAGACGATTTACTTCAACACCAACGAACATTACCGACAGGCCGTGGTCACCCAGACCCGAGAAGACCGTTTTATTCAAGACTGCAAACGGAAGTTTCCGGCACATCAGGTCGCCAAGAGCAACCCGATTTTGCAACAGATCCGAGGGGTCAAGGAACCCGAGGAAATCGAATTGATGCAAAAGGCTTGTAATATCACGGAAAAAGGATTCCGACGTGTTCTTGAATTTGTTAAACCAGGTGTTTGGGAATACGAGATCGAGGCCGAATTGTTGCATGAATTTATCCGCAACCGCTCAAAAGGATTTGCCTACACACCAATCATCGCTTCGGGGAATAATGCCAACGTCTTGCATTATGTGGTCAATAATGAACAATGCAAAGACGGCGATTTGATCTTGATGGATGTCGCCGCGGAATACGCGAATTACTCAAGTGACCTGACCCGCACCATTCCCGTTAACGGAAAATTCACAAAACGCCAAAGGGAAGTATATGAAGCGGTACTCCGCGTAAAAAAGGAAGCGACCAAAATGCTCGTACCCGGAACTATTTGGGCCGAATATCATAAAGAATGTGGGAAAATCATGACCTCTGAGCTTTTAGGATTAGGCTTGCTCGATAAAGCCGATGTTCAAAACGAGGACAAAGACTGGCCCGCCTATAAAAAATACTTTATGCACGGCACCAGCCATCATATTGGGCTTGACACCCATGATTATGGCGAACTAAAAACGCCGATGAAGGCGAATATGGTCTTTACCGTGGAGCCGGGCATTTATATTCCCGATGAAAAAATGGGCGTGCGGTTGGAGGATGATGTTGTGATCCAGGAAAAGGGGGAGCCGTTTAATTTAATGGGGAATATTCCAATCGAAGTTGAGGAGATTGAGGGACCAATGGCCGGGTAGTCCTTTTTATTAGGATGGTAAATGATTTTGGATTTAGAATTATTTCTCCCCCCGTTCCTCCCGCTGCTTTTTAACCATGTCCTCAACATCACGAAGCAACTGTTTGGCATCGTACACAATACCATCTTTTATAGTGTATTTTACCCCACCGACTCGCTCTACTTTGCCAGTTTCATCGTTCAACCTTGGAAAACCTGTACCGTATAGTACCTTCAGATTTTCAATCGGGTTTTCTTCGATGATGATGAGGTCGGCCAAGAGTCCGGGTCGTACAATACCGAATTCAATAGGTTTTCCTTTTGGTTCGAAAATGGCTTCGGCGGCATGAAGAGTGGCGCCTCGAATGACTTCCAAAGGATGGAAACCAGCTTCTTGGAGTAGTTCCATTTCTTCAATAACCCCGACACCAAAAAGATTGTAAATAAAGGAAGCATCATCACTTACGGTCACTCTACCCCCGGCATTTTTATAATCGTTCAAAAAGGACATCCAGACCCGATAGAAATTCTTCCAGGCGACTTCTTCCCATGTGGTCCAATTGTAAAAATAAGAGCCGTGATCTAGACGATTGGGTTCGTAGAAATCATGTAATGAAGGAAGTACGTATGGCTCCATCCAATCGGCATTTCGCGCCTTCATGACATCGCGCCCGGCCAGATATGCGGTCATGGTCGGATCCAGAATAAAATCCTTTTCAAGAAAGAAATCAATGAGTTCGTTCCATTCGTCGCTCCCTCTCGGATGGATTTTATCCCACTGATGGGCTACCTGACTGAAACGGTCTTGTTCATCGTTATATTCTAAATCCCGCGGCCAGTGTTGAATGTCCTCGTCCTTATATAATGATTCGAAGAGCCCGTAGAAATGGGTAAGATTATGAAGTCCCATCTCAGAGGCTTCACGAGCGTTTACCCGACCCACCATTAATTGAGACAGGTGCGCAACGGAACCCATTTTTAGTTTACGGGATTCGTCAATAGCTGCCGCCATTATTTCAGGATCGAGATTAAAGATTTTGATTCCCTCTACCCCTTTCGAGTTCGCCCATGCGACCCATTCCCTTGTTTTTTCAGGGGTCAACAGAGGTCCTCCTTTCCATTCCTTGCCCGAACCGGGCACTTGAAAATTCACGATTCTGGGAGCTACGATTTTATTCGCAGCACTGCGCTTCTTTTCATTTTCCACCCAATTTACTTCCCCTGCAGGCACCCCTCGAATCGTAGTAATGCCATGGCCCAACCAGAGTTTATAGGCATATTCCGCTTCCGGTGCTTTAGGGCCGCCATCCACATGACTGTGGATGTTGATAAAGCCGGGAAGCACGTAGGCACCGTTGGCGTCTATTTCTTTTGTGCCTTTGGCGGGTCTATCCTCTGAATTAATGGGTACATGAGGGGTACCTACCAACACCACTTCCTTAATTCTGTTGCCTTCGATTATGATATCGACTGGCCCGAATGCCGGAGCGCCTGTTCCATCAATAAGATTTGCTCCACGTATGACCATTCTGTCAAAAGGGCCTTCACCTTCATTGGGTCCTCTATCGGGAGCGGGTTGTACTTGAGCGACTATAAAAAGTGGAAGGGTTATAAAAAGTAATTGGATTAATCCTTTCATAAGAGTTTGGTTTTCGCAAGGAGTATTTAAATGATGACCAACATGCTGTTCATTAGAATCTTAAATATAGTAAATAGGTAGTTAACTGGGCTTAGAAATTTGATTCAACCAAGTTAATTAACTAACCTAACAATCGAGCAAGATTCATCTTATATACCTTTCCAATAGGCATGGTTTGTTTCCCGATATGAATTCGGTTTCCCTCAACACTTTTAATATGATTGGGTGCCACAGCAAATGATTTATGAACTTGCAGCAATTGCGCGGATGCTAGTGAAGAAAGTAGGTCCGAAAATTTTTCCCGAATCGTGATCGTTGCATCTACGGTAACGATCTTTGTATAGTTTCCTGCCGCTTCAAGATATTGAATGGCATTTAGTTCCACCTGAATGTATTTTTTATTTTCCCGAAGGAAAATAGTTTTATGGTTAGCATCCAATTCTTTCGAAGTAACCTGTTGGGTTGGCACCTTTGAAGATGAACCTACCGCTTTGTTAACCGCCTTCAGAAAACGTTCAAAACCAAAAGGTTTCAATAAATAATCAACAATATTCAATTCGTACCCTTCTAGCGCATGTTCTTGATAGGCCGTGGTTACGATGACTTTTGGTGGATTCGAAAGCGTTCTTAAAAAGTCAAAACCTTTTAATTTGGGCATGTTGAGGTCAAGAAAAATCAGATCTACTTCGTTGTTGTTTAAATATTCGAAGGCCTCCAAAGCGTCATAGCAGTTTTTTTGCAATTTCATATTGGGTAACAGGTCGCAATAGCTCTTGATAATATCATGAGCAATGTGCTCGTCGTCAATAATCAGATATCGAATCATAATGGCTTTAATGATAATTGGGCTTTATAATTTGTACCTTCTTTTTGGAAGGATAAAGAATGGTTGTCAGGATATGCCAGTTCTAATCTTCGTTTGAGGTTTTTTAATCCTATTCCTGGTTCCTCTGCTACTTCCGAAGCATCAAAATTATTGGTTACCGCAAAACGAATTGCCTTTTCATCGGCCGACATTTCTATATGCACAAAAGAATTCTCTCGTAAATTCTCGACACCGTGTTTAAAGGCATTTTCCAGAAGCAAGATAAAGAGTAGAGGCATAATAAGATATCCTTCTTTTTTGATATCAGTATCAAATTTCACATTGATGGTTTTATGGTACCGCATTTTGTGCAACTCGATATAGTTTTTCAGATAGGCCACCTCCTCTTCTAGGGTTACAAACTCTCGCTCTCCTTCATAAATGCTATAGCGCATCATATCTGAAAGTTTCAGGATGAGTTCTTGTGCTTTTTTAGGGTCTTTCCCCACTAAGCCATAAAGATTGTTTAATGTATTGAAGAAGAAATGCGGGCTTACCTGGCTTTGCAAATGCAATAATTCGTTTTTTGATGTTTCATTCTTTAAGGCTAAAACAGATTTCAATTGTCCGATGATCCAAATGATTCCCATCAAAAGTAATATGGCATAATAAACGACTACGACAATACCTACGGCAGACGGATAATCGCCAAGAAATACCACCGAATCCTTTCCCAATACGATGAACTCGTAAGCAGTAATACTCAGAGGAACGGCGATAGTTACGAGGACTATTATTTTGGCCAAAAGCCAATTATTACGCTTTAAATTCTTAATCATACCTCAAAAATAAGGGAATCAGTAGGCTACAGAAGTAAAAGTGATAAACGATCATTTTACGGTGTCAAAAACAAACTTGTGTGTGACAAGATCCTTTCATCTTCCTTCTAGGGATTTCCAGGTACTTTGAGAGCGTGTTGGTCACATTTCTTTTTTCATGGCATATCCCAATAGTATGTTTGCATCATCAATCAAAAATCGAACATCAATTATAAAATCTATTACGATGAAGAAAAAGATCTTGCGCTACTTAAAGCATATTTCTCTAACTTTTTCTTACTTGCGATTATTGCCATTTGTTTCGGTCTCTACCACGGGGCCAGTGCCAGTTATGGCCACAACCCGCTACGATTGACATTTGATGGCGATGGGCCTTACGCTTTTTATAAAAACGACACTACTTTACATGTCAACTATATAAAAGGAAATAAAGAGGATGGTTTTTATCTAGATCAAAAGGACTATGCCACAAACGAAGCGATACCTGCAAGTTGCTTTTTTCCGTTGGATTCGACTCGTTTTCAGTTTGCGATCAAAACAGATTTTCAGCCTCCAAAAACCACCTACAGTGATAGCAATAAAATATTGGCTATCTCGGATATCGAAAGCGGATATAAAACATTTCGGGACATTTTGATACATAACAAGGTAATCGACCAAAATTTAAACTGGACATTTGGTAAGGGCCATTTAGTTCTGGTCGGCGATTTTATGGATCGAGGTTTTTCGACAACGCAGGTGCTCTGGTTCATTTATAAATTGGAACAAGAGGCTAAAAAGCAAGGAGGGCATGTGCATTTTATTATAGGAAATCATGAATTGAAAAATATGCATGGTGATTATGAAGCGGCATCGCTCAAGTACACCTATGTGGCCTCGATTTTAGGAAAAACGCAAGCGAACTTATATGATACTAATTCTTTATTGGGTAAATGGTTGTCAAGCAAAAATGTTATAGAATCGATCAATGGTCATCTTTTTGCGCACGGGGGTTTGCATCCTGATATTATTAATATGGACCTGTCTTTGGAAGAAATAAACATGTTTTTAAGAGCCAATTATTATACGGCCCCATATCCGAAAGTCAACAAGCCCGAGACCGATATGTTGTTATCGTCAAAAAAAGGAATTTGCTGGTATCGCGGTTATTTCAAAGACGATCTAACGCGGGAAGAAATTGAAAGACCATTACAGAAATACGATGCCAAGGCAATCATTGTCGGGCACACTTTGCAATCAAGAGTAAAAAGCTTTTATGAAGGAAAAGTTTTCGGCATTGATGTGGCGCACCCCAAAGATTATCACAAAAATTGGCCCAGCAAAAAGTCCGAAGGTTTATTGATTGAGGATGAAAACTATTATAGGGTTTTTGACGATGGAGAGAAAAAAGCGATTTGACTGGGTAGGAAGAAATGGACAAATCCAAAATTAATTGTACTTTGATTCTGATTCGAATCTAGAAAACTTCACCTAACCTCTTTTCCAATTATATTAGTTATTCCAAAAACCACTCCCGCAGGCAATACCCAACCCAAACTAAATTTACTCAAAGGAATATAGGTTTGCAAACCTGTGATTGATTCCCCAAACCCAACACTACCCAAAAAATCAGGAACACTAAATAGAATAGTTGCAATGATGACCCACCGAAATACTTTTTCAGAGGCAAACCGTTCAGGTACAACATTGAGTAATATCAATACAATCGTAATCGGGTAGATAAACATCAAAGCGGGTACGGCGACGGCTATTATATAATGTACATCGAATTGCCCCATGGCCACCCCTAAAACGCACCCGATAATTGCCGTGATCCAATAAGCTTTCTGCGAACCGCCAAAACGGTGTTTGATAAAATCGGCGGTTCCGGTAACGATGCCGACGGCTGTGGTAAAACAGGCGAGACTGACCAGAATACTTAAAAAGAGGTTTCCAGCATTGCCCAAGGTCTTGGTGCTGAGACCACTTAATAAAGCCGTTCTCGAAATTTCAGAATTAAATTCGTCGCTCATCAAGGCTCCGGTCAAGATAAGGCCAGCATAGATAAGGAAGAGTCCAAGGCCGGCGAGCCATCCAGCGCGGCGAATCAATTGTTTCTTTTCCTGAAACGAAGCTTTTTTGTTCTTGATATTGATAGAAATGATGATTACCCCGCCGACGACCACCGCCCCAATGGCATCAAAAGTTTGGTAGCCTTCCAGAATACCATTCGTAAACGGACTTGTAAAGTCGGTTTCGCCAAATTGAAAGTCATACCAGACTAGTGTAATCCCTATAATGGCAAAAAGAATAAGAATGATGGCTGGGGTCAAGAGCTTTCCTATGATATCCAAAATCTTGGAACGGTTGATGACGAATATAAAGACCAGCGCAAAATAGATTAGGCTGGTCAAGATCGATGGGCTATCAAAAAAAGGCTGTATTCCTATTTCATGGGTTACCGATGCGGTGCGTGGAGAAGGCAGGCTTATTGAAATCGCATAGACGATATAACAATAAACGATACTAAAGGTCGGAGAGACCTTATTCGCAAAATCGAGCATGGTGCCTTGTAATCGAGCGTGTGCTAGGATTCCAAAAATCGGAATGAGTACGGCGGAAATACAAAACCCCAAAGTGACGAGCCACCAGAGTCCGCCTGATTTGAAACCCAATAAGGGTGGAAGAATCAGATTGCCCGCCCCAAAGAAAAGTGAGAAAAGGGCAAAAGCCGTAACAAAGGTCTCTTTGGTTCTGTGCATGGTTGTTTAATCGGAGAAAGATAATGAATTCTTGATATGAGATATATTCTTTTAAAGCATAGCAATATTTATTTAGGAATCCATCGTTCAATGAACGGTAAAAAAGAACCCTTAATCGAAAAAAATACCGTTCATCGAAAATACGGCCTGAATAACAAATCAAAGCCAATAAAAAACTGTATCGAGGCGTTCTAGTTTTCGAAGTGTTTCATGAACCACTTCAACGTACAAACTGAAATTATCCGAATGCACCTCACGGCCCCCAAATCCCGAAAGTGCAGCCTAAAACCTACATCATGAAGAAAGTATTTTGCAATATTTTTGGCCACCACTACGCGGTGTCAAAAAAAGTTACCTCCCATATCAAAGAATATAAATGCATCCATTGTGGACGTGAAGTGACCACCGACGTCGGCGGCCATCTTTCGACCTTGACCCCTGAATTACAGGATATCAATAAAACCTTGGAGACCATATATCAAAAAAGACATAGGGCCGCCGAACAGGCCGCTTAACTATGCTCTGGCAATAGATTCCGATTATAAACAGTCATCGGAATTTAAAAGTTATTCCTGGAAATCTAGAAAGCACCTTACCTCAACTGTCGTATGCCCCACAATAGTTACCTTAGGACTGCCCTTGATTTTCGGGAATTTTTTATTTCGCGAACTTTGTCAAAGTTATTTAATCGACATTTTTTCTAAAGTGCCGAATGATGGCATCCGTCAATTTCCGAATGGCCCAGTCCGGCAAATCGTGTCCCATATTTTCAATCCACAGACTTTCTGAATTTGGGATTGTTTCTGCCAACTTTTTACCATGCACAATCGGTATAACCGGGTCTTTAACCCCATGGATAATCAAGGTGGGAAGCTCTAATTTTTTTAATTCCTCAATACGCGATTTCGATGCTAACATGGCTGCAAAGTGATGCCTTGCCGACATCAAATTAAAACCTTCCCTTTTCTTCAGATTATAGTAGGCAACCTCGGCCAAGGTCTCGACATCGATGTCGCCTGTGGCCTCGTCCATCAATATTCTTTTCTGAACGATTTGTCGTTTGATCTGTCCCTTTTTGCTTCCGAAAAACCATGATTTAGTACTGCACTTATCATTTTGGGCAAAACTTCATCCGACATTGGCGGTAATTCGGGATCCATGACATCGCCTGAAGACATTATCGAAGTGAGGGTCTCCGTTCTTTCAGGGTGTTCCAAGGCAATAATTTGTGCGATCATGCCGCCCATCGAAACACCTACGATATTAGTCTTTTTAATATTCAGCGTATCCAATATTGCTATGGCATCGTCGGCCATATCGGTCAGGGTGTATGGATTTTTCTTCTTCCATTTTTCTCCGTATTCTGATAATCCCGTACCGCGATGATCGTGTCGTATGACTTCGTAACCTGCCTTGGTAAAGTTTGAAATAAAATCTGGTGGCCAACTCAGGGCATCCTGTCCGTTGCCCATAATCAAAAGTAACGTGCCCTTTATTTGCGATTTTGAAGGAACTTTCTCGAACCAAATCTTATTTCCGTCGTTCATGGCATAACCTGTTTCGCCTTTTACCACTTCAGGAAGCGGTTCATTCAATACTTGCTTAATCGTCTGTTTGCTTTCCTTGGATAGTTTTGGGATTGAGGCACAGGAATACGCCATACAACCTACGAAAGCATACGTAAAAAACTTTCCTGAAATTTTAGCTATTCCCCTTAACGGTTTTATTTGTATCAAGCTCCCGAATTTTAGACTTTGGATTATTCCTCCGATAAAAATACACGATAAATCCGATTGCCAACAAAGTTCCGAATACCGATGGCAGAATTTGGCTGTACGGATGGTAGTCATCATAAATGGTGCCTGTTGCCGCTGCCAAAAGTGCCGTAAAAGCAGATACCATTTTGTAAATATGTTCGTATAACCAAAGGTTTTTGTAGTTGTCTTTTGGAATTAAATAGCGCAGCAAGTCATACGCAATAACCAAAAATAGAGCACTCAGGGTTGCATAGATAATGGTGGGGGACCAAACCATACCAATGCTTTTCATATAGTATAGAAAATAGATGCCCGAGGAAACGGATAATAGCGCAACCAAAATATCTTGTCGGTTGACCTGATTGGTTTTGTTCTGCAAGACCCGTATGCCCGAATAGGCATTGTAACCACTTAAAATAGTGATGACCATCAAGAATTGGTTTACCTCAAAAATCAGGACGCCAAATAACCCCGTCACTACAACAATGGTCAGGAAATATAGGAAGAAGGATCCGCTTTTTCGGTGGGCCTTTCCTCCTTTTAGGGTTGAAAGGGCAGTGATGCCCAGCATTAGGGCAATCAATCCGGTAACGACATGAATGCTGATATTGATTTTGTGTAAAAATTCAAGATGTTCCATAGGATTAGGTTTTGGACAAATCTCCGTTTTAGAAGAATTCCCCACGACCCAACCTATCGGTTGAAACCTATTTTGCCTGTTTTTTCTTGAATTCGGAGGGAGAGACCCCGGTATGTTTTTTGAAATAGCGATTGAATGAGGATTTCGATTTGAAACCACATTCAAAGGCTATACCCAATATCGACAAGTAATCAAAGTCTGGAGAAAGCAGTCTTTTTTTGGCTTCTTCGATCCGGTACTGGTTTACAAAATCATAAAAGTTCATTTGAAAGTGTTGGTTGATAACCTGCGAAAGTTGTGCTTGGGAGATTTTACATTGTTCCGCAAGGGTGTGCAGACTGAGATCTTCATTTAAAAAGGGCTTCTCTTTTTTCATATGCTCCTCAAGTTCGTTAGCCAGGCTTTCGATTTTCTTGGCATCAAGCCCTGATTTGGCATAGACGGCCATCTGCGAATCTTTTCTTTCTAGAGATTCTATCTTATCGTCCCCAACGTTCAGATTGGAGAAAATTGCAGTTTGTCGAAATCCATAAAAACCAAAGGCGACCAGCATAAGACTTAATACAATACCCACAAAGGCAAAAGCCTCTTTCATGGGGAAGAGTTGAAACTGGGTCGCTCCGAAAATCAAGAAGGAAGCCAATATAAACAAGATAAAATAGGAATAGACCACGTAACGCACCCAGTTCAAGCTTATTTTCTCATCGAAAGAGAATAGGGCTACAATGTTTTTGCGATGTCGGTGTAAAAGCCATAAGTCCCAAATACAATATACAAGTCCGGATACGGCCAGCGGTATGGCGTAGTAAAGCATCCACTTTGGTGGATTTGGGGGAATCTGAATATAACCTTCCGAAGCCGTGAGGGTTACATCGTTATACTCTTGAAGAAAAAACAGGACTCCTACGAAAACAAAATAAACGCCAAGGTGTGCTATTATCGTCCACCATGAAACATGATGCCCCGTTAATGATAAAATGTAAAGAAACAAAAGCGGCCCGCCTAGTAATGGTAGCCCAAAACCGGCAATCGCCCAGAAACCATAAAACTCAAAACGGTACAGCGTAATTTCGTAAAATAGTATTTGCAATAGGGTGATTAGAATCCAACAAAGAAAAAAGTAATCTTTTCGATTTTTATCGCGCCTGAAGAGCAACAATAAAAACATAAGGATTCCGATGCCTAGACCTGCATTTAAAATGACCTCCATAAATCGGTTCGATTAACGCTATGACAAACTACGGATTTCCTGCGGAAGAAATGCGAGTTTATTCAGAGACATCGAAGGAATTCCACCCTTGCGCTGTCAGAGGAATCTTTGTATTTGCCCTCGTAATCAAATTGGCACCTTCGGAAGCGTCTGTCATATGACCTATCACGGTCAAATTGGGGTTGTCCTTTATTTTATCGAAATCTTTCTGATCTATGGTAAAGAGCAGTTCGTAATCTTCGCCGCCACTCAGGGCGACCATCGTACTATCCATTTTAAATTCCTCACAGGCTGCAATAACTGTTGGGTCGAGCGGAATTTTATCCTCGAACAAATTGCAACCGACTTTGCTGTTCTTACAGAGATGAAGAATTTCAGAGGAGAGTCCGTCACTGATATCGATCATCGCCGTTGGTTTGACCCCAAGTTTTTCGAGAAGTTCAACAATGTCTTTGCGAGCCTCGGGTTTGAGCTGTCTTTCAATAATATAGGAATACGGTTCTAGATCGGGCTGATTGTTCGGGTTGACCTTAAAGACTTCTTTTTCACGTTCCAGAACTTGCAATCCCATATAGGCCGCAGCCAGATCACCGGTAACGACAAGCAAGTCGTTGGGTTTTGCACCATCGCGATAGGTCAGCTGTTCTTCGGACGCTTCTCCAATAGCCGTTATGCTGATCAACAATCCTTTTTGCGAAGAAGTCGTATCACCACCGATCAAATCTACTCCGTATGTTGTGGTCGCCATTTGTATTCCGGCATAGAGTTCTTCCAAGGCTTCCAAAGGAAAGCGATTCGAAGCGGCGATCGACACGGTAATTTGTCTGGCCGTTGCGTTCATTGCATATATATCAGAAAGGTTGACCATGACCGCTTTATAGCCCAAATGTTTTAAGGGCATATAGCTGAGGTCAAAGTGAACGCCTTCGATAAGTAAATCTGTGGTAATGACGGTTTTTTTCTTTTCAAAATCAAGAACTGCCGCATCATCGCCGATTCCTTTTACCGTTGACGCGTGTTGGTTTGAAAAAGATGCCGTAAGGTGTTCTATGAGACCGAACTCCCCTAATTTTTCCAATGATGTGCGTTCTTGGTCTTTATCTTCTAGCATTTTGCAAAAGTAAGGAGTAAATACAATATTGGATATAAAAAAACTGGAGCTATTCGGCTCCAGTTTTACTATTTTTAAAATAGTTCGAGACTATCCTTTCGAGACTATCCTAAAGAATATCCTTCCCTATACGAACGTTTCACATACTTGTTGGCGGGTTCGAAGTTGGTAATCTTCATGTTTTCCGCATCCCAATTCAAACGTTTTCTGCCGTAATATTGAGATCCGCCTCCCCAGAAACCTTTGTTTTCGGAGGCCGGGTCAACTTCAAAGTAAGCTTTCAACGCTAAGTTTCCGATGAGTATACTTTCGGTAAACGGACCTGCATAATCGAACGAAGAACTGGTCTCGGCATTTCCGTATCCTGCCATACAAGCGTTGACCCACTGCAAATAATGACCTTCGGGTACTCTTTTGATAGTCTCTTCGACTTCAAATTGCTCGTTCAAGGTCAGAGGAAGCAATCTTGGGTTGGCCCCGTAACAATCGGCCAATAATTTACCTTTTGTTCCGATGAAAAGAACGCCTCCATCCCAGTTTCCTAAAGCCTCGTCGTCTCCTAATTCATCGGGTCGTTCAGGGAGAAGTCCACCATCCATCCAACTAACTTTTATCGTTCCCTTGCCATCCGTTCTTGGGTAGCTCAAATGTATTTTGCTCGAGTTCGGGAAGCTCTTCGGATACTCGGTATATTGAAAATTACCGCTAAACGAATCCGATACACTGCATTCGACAGTGCTAGGATACAAAATAGGAAGAATTCTGTACACAGGATCCATAATATGACAAGCCATATCGCCCAATGCCCCTGTACCAAAATCGGACCAGCCTCTCCAGTCAAAAGGTAAATAGGCATCATTGTAATCGCGCATTTCTGCCGTGCCCAACCATAAGTCCCAATTCAATCCCTTGGGCATTTTATCTTTTTTTGTTGGAGTTTCCAAGGCTTGGGGCCAAATGGCACGGTTGGTCCAGCACTTGACGGTATGTACATCACCGATAATTCCGGTATCATAAATTTCCTTCATTTTACGTACGCCATCACCAGAACCTCCTTGGTTGCCCATTTGGGTCACTACCTTGAATTTTTTGGCCGCTTCGGTAAGCATTCGGGCTTCCCAAATATCATGGGTCAATGGTTTTTGAACGTATACGTGTTTGCCCATTGCCATTGCCTGGTAGGCGGCTACGGCATGATTATGGTCAGGAGTGGATACCGATACGGCATCGATATTGTCCTTTTCCTTTTCGAGCATTTTTCTAAAATCTTGGTAATAGCTCGCCTTGGGGAAATTTTTTCGTGATTCAACAGCCTGTCTATCGTCTACATCGCACATGGCCACTATCTTGGCATTGGGGCTTTCTGCAAAGGAAGCCATATCGCTTCTTCCCTTGCCCCCGGCACCTATTCCTGCGATATTCAATGTATCGCTAGGTGGAACGTAACCTTGGCCTCCTAGAACGTGTCTCGGTACTATCATAAATCCTGCCGCCGCCAGGCCTGAGTTCTTGACGAAAGTTCTTCGAGATTCGTTTTTTAATTCGGTCTTCTTTTTGGACATAGTGATCTGGAATTTTATGGTTTAAAAAATGAAGTTCAATATAATCGATTTATTTGAATTGACAGAGCGGAGTTTCAATAATATTTGAAAAACCAAATAACCTCGATTGTTTATCTTTACATAGTAACACTAATACCATCGCTATGAAAAAGTTTACAGTTTTATCTATGCTACTGCTTTATGTTTTGGGCTGTTCCAAAAATAATACGGACACAGAACCCGAACCCGAAATGCAACCTGAAATGCAAGGGGGCGATCAGCAAGCTTCAGTGTCTTTCATGCCCTGCGAAAATGGAAAGGCGGGAGAGTACGCCTGCAATGGGTATGACTTTTTGGGCCAATTGGATTTGCGTGCCTTTGATGCGCAGGCAGGGAACGATATATGGGGATGGACAGACCCAACGACCGATAAGGAGTATGCCTTGATGGGCCTTGACAACGGAACGGCTTTTATTGATATCTCCGATACTGAAAATCTAATCTATTTGGGAAAATTACCGTCTGCGACTGGTTCAAGCACTTGGCGAGACATCAAAGTGTATAAAGATCATGCTTTTATCGTATCCGAATCGGCCGGTCATGGTATGCAGGTTTTTGACCTTACCAGGCTGCGAAACGTTACCAATCCACCTCAGTCTTTTACCCAAGATGCTCGATATACGGGTTTTGGTAATGCGCATAATATCGTTATCAACGAGGAGACCGGTTTTGCTTACCCCGTTGGAACCGCCCGTGATGATGCCTTTTTCGGGGGCGCTCACTTTATCGATGTCCAAGACCCGAAAAACCCGGTCGGTGTCGGTGGTTATGGAGTGAGTGGATATTCCCATGATGCACAAGTTGTTACCTATAATGGTCCCGATAATGATTATTCAGGTGATGAGATATATATCGGGTCAAATGAAACCAATGTAGCCATCGCCAATGTGACCGATAAGGACAATCCCTTTCAGATTTCGTCATTGACCTATGGAAACAGGGCCTACACACATCAAGGTTGGTTTACCGACGACCAACGCTATTTTATTCTTGGTGACGAGCTCGATGAAACCAATTTTGGAGTCAACACCAGAACGTTGGTTTTCGATGTCAGTGATTTAGATAACCCCGTATTGCATATGGAATATACAGGCTCAAATTCGGCTATTGACCATAATGGATATGTTAAAGGAAACGAATTTTTTCTTGCAAATTATACAGCGGGTGTCCGTGTATTGGATATTTCAAACATTGGGGCCAAAACGATTACGGAAACAGGATTTTTTGACACTTTCCCGACTTCCAATACGGCTAGTTTCAGCGGTGTGTGGAGTGTATATCCCTATTTCGAAAGTGGAAAGATTATTGTAAGTGATATCAACAGAGGATTGTTCGTGATCCAAAAATCGAACTGATGCGAAAACTGGCATTGCTTTTTTTGTTTTTTGTTTTCTCCTGTTCTACGGATGACAGTGGGGGAGGTGCTATCATCGGTCAGCAGGATGCTGCTTTTTTAGGCGAACTCGATCGGGTTCAAAGTTTTGGTGGATCGGGTGAAGATACCCCAAGAGATGTCATTGGTACTTCAGATGGCGGGTATGCCGTTTTGGGCTTCAGCAATAGTACTGATGGAGACCTTCAGGGCAAAAATCTTCCGGTGATGGACTATTGGTTATTGAAGTTCGATAGCGAAGGAGATTTACAATGGAACAAGACCTACGGCGGAAGCGGAGAAGACTTGGGCCAAAGTTTGATTCAGACAAATGACGGGGGGTATGCCTTAACGGGCTATGCCCAAAGTGCCGACGGTGACGGAAGTAATAATAATGGTTTTCATGATAATTGGATCATAAAGCTGGACGCGTCCGGAACAATAGAATGGGAGCGGAGTTTCGGTTTTTCGGGGCATGACCATTCCTACGATATCCTCCAAACCGAAGATGGTGGTTTTTTCTTTGTAGGCTTTTTGGATATTACTTCGGCCCGGGCGGATGGCTATACGGAAAAAGGAGGTTCACTCACACGACATGGGGTAGGAGAATTTTGGGGAACGAAAATAGATGCCCAGGGCGATATTGAATGGCGCAGGTATTTTGGCGGTACGAACAATGACAGGGCACATGCGGTCGTTCAGAGCGAAGATGGAGGGTTCGTGATGGCGGGTTTTACGGAAAGCAACGATTTCGATATCAAAAACAGCAGGGGAAGCTATGATTTTTGGGTTTTGAAAATCGACAATTCCGGTAATTTAGTTTGGGAACGGTCTTTCGGCGGGTCAGGTATCGAAATCGCCTACGATATTTCCAAAACGAACGACAATGGCTTTGTTATTACAGGAAACACGTTTAGTGATGATGGCGATGTTTCAACAAGCAAGGGAGAATCGGATATTTGGCTTATCAAAATAGACGATGGAGGGAACCTGCTTTGGGAAAAAACATATGGTGGTACCCAGTTTGATGCTGCCCAGAGCGTTCAAGAAAGTGCCGATGGTGGATTCATTATTACGGGCAACTCCAAAAGCACCGATGTCGATTTGATGGCCAATGTCGGCGAGAATGATTTATGGCTTATCAAGACCGATGCCTTGGGCAATTTGGTGTGGCAAAAAAGTTTCGGTGGCAATGCCATTGATTTTGGTTTTGACGCGGTTGAAAATGCGGATAGAAGTATTATTCTTGTGGGCGAGACTTCGAGCACCGATTTTCTTGAATTTCAAAACAAAGGAAAGTCTGATGTTGTTGTTCTTAAAATAAAGTAATGTGTAATTTTTTCAGGGATTGGTCGTTATGACTAAAACCGAGAAATGAAGAAATTTTTAGCTCTGTTTATTTTAATTCTCTTCCATAAATTCTCCTTTGGCCAAGACATAGGTTTTCATCTCGGGGTTAATTTTGCCAATCAAACACACAAAAAAATTCCTTAAGGTCTACCAGATTATAAAAGTGTTGAGGGTATTCGAATAGGTGTAGACTTAACAGAGGCCATTTCAAAAAACTTGAATTATAGGCTTGGGGTTGGCTATAGTCAACGAGGAGCTAATCGAGATTGGGATTTCACCGAAACGACTTTCATCTACAAAATAAGAAGTACTTTAGATTACATTGAAGTGCCAATATCCCTCATCTATCATAATTCAGAGAAAAAAACGACTCCTTACATTTCCGTCGGATCATATTTATTCATTTTTGATTTCAAGTCAATTTGCACCTCCCTCAAGATCGAATGCTTGGGAACTCTTTAATAAGAATGATTTTGGAATAAAATGGGGTGCTGGTCTTAAAGTTGATCAAGTCTGGTTTGAAATCACCTATGATTTAGGCCTGTCGAATGTCTGTTTATGTAACGACAGATTTATAATTAAGAATAGAAATTTGAGTTTGACCGCGAGATATTTTCCAAAATTCTTCAAGAAGCAGAAGAAGTGGTAATTTGATGTTGTGGTCTTCTAACGGAATAAAATCGGAATGTTTCGCTTTGACTTGTCCAAAGATGTCTTGCTGAGCTAAGCGCAGGGAGGCTTCCTAGAAAACGGCTAGTACTTTCGATTATTTAATAAATCCGCTTTGCTTTTCTCCTTCTTCCCATAAAAAATCCTTATCTACCTATACGTTATATTAATGTTAGGAAATGAGGTAAAACCCTACTAAACTTCTATATTTGTAAACTATTTAGAATCGAAACAAATAATGATACAGGTTTCAGAAACAGCTAAGAAAAGGGTTGTCAACCTTATGGAAGAAGAGGGTTTTGACGCTACGAAAGACTACGTTCGAGTTGGTGTGAAAAGTGGAGGGTGTAGTGGCCTATCGTACGAATTGAACTTCGATAATAAAGTTGATGATTCAGACAAGGTTTTTGAAGATAATGATGTCCGCATCATTGTTGACAAAAAGAGTTTTTTGTATTTGGTAGGAACGATACTCGAGTATTCGGGTGGCCTAAACGGAAAAGGTTTTGTATTCAATAACCCCAACGCTCAGCGCACTTGTGGATGCGGAGAAAGTTTTTCACTCTAAAAAAAGAACATGGCATATACCGAAGAGGAATTGAAAAAAGAACTCGAAACCAAGGAATATGAGTATGGTTTCTACACCGATATCGAATCGGATACGTTTCCCAATGGCCTGAACGAAGAAATTGTCATTGCCATATCCAAAAAGAAGGAAGAGCCTGAATGGATGACCTTATGGAGATTGGAATCCTTTAAATATTGGAAGGAAATGGTCGAGCCCGAATGGGCCAATGTACGCTATAAAAAACCTGATTTTCAGGCAATCTCGTATTATTCAGCTCCGAGCAGCCAACCTAAATATGATAGTTTGGATGAGGTGGATCCCGAATTGCTGGACACTTTTAAAAAACTGGGAATATCGCTTGACGAACAGAAAAAACTGGCCGGGGTTGCAGTCGATATCGTAATGGATTCGGTTTCCGTCGCCACCACGTTCAAGAAGACCTTAGCCGAAAAAGGAATCATCTTTTGCTCCATTTCCGAAGCCATCAGAGAGCATCCAGAATTGGTAAAGAAATATATCGGTTCCGTTGTTCCGCAAAAAGATAACTTTTATGCCGCATTGAATTCCGCAGTATTTTCCGATGGAAGCTTCTGCTACATTCCAAAAGGAGTTCGCTGCCCCATGGAGCTTTCCACTTATTTTAGGATTAATCAAGCGGGTACCGGACAGTTCGAAAGAACTTTGGTGATTGCCGACGAGGGCAGTTATGTAAGTTATTTGGAAGGCTGTACGGCCCCATCAAGAGATGAAAACCAACTGCATGCTGCGGTTGTGGAGCTAATTGCACTGGATGGCGCAGAAATAAAATACTCAACAGTACAAAATTGGTATCCAGGCGGAAAGGACGGAGTTGGTGGTGTATTCAATTTTGTGACCAAGAGAGGGCTATGCGAGAAAAACGCTAAGATTTCTTGGACTCAGGTCGAGACTGGATCTGCCGTAACCTGGAAATATCCTTCTTGTATTTTGAAGGGAGATAATTCTATTGGAGAGTTTTACTCCATTGCGGTAACCAACAATTATCAGCAGGCCGATACAGGCACGAAAATGATCCATTTAGGAAAGAACACGAGAAGTACGATTATATCCAAGGGAATATCCGCCGGAAAATCACAGAACAGTTACCGCGGTTTGGTGCAGGTAAATAGTCGCGCCGAGAATGCTCGTAACTTTTCGCAATGTGATTCCTTACTGATGGGTAACGAATGTGGGGCACATACCTTTCCATATATTGAGGTCAAGAACAAGACGGCGCAGATAGAACATGAGGCGACGACAAGCAAAATTGGCGAGGACCAGATTTTCTATTGCAACCAAAGAGGGATCCCAACGGAAAAGGCCATCGCCTTGATAGTCAACGGTTTTAGCAAAGAAGTCTTGAATAAACTGCCCATGGAATTTGCCGTTGAAGCGCAAAAACTATTGGAAATAAGCCTTGAAGGCTCGGTGGGATAAAATTTGTAGAACAAACACAAAATAAAATGCTTAAAATAAAAAACCTGCACGCCAGTGTAGAAGATAAAGAAATATTAAAAGGAATAAACCTTGAGGTAAACGCAGGTGAGGTACATGCGATAATGGGCCCGAATGGTTCTGGCAAAAGTACATTGGCCGCTGTTATCGCTGGAAAGGAAGAATTCGAAGTCACCAAAGGATCTATAGAACTCGAAGGCGAGGATTTAGAAGATGCTTCCCCTGAGGAACGGGCCCACAAGGGTATTTTTCTATCGTTTCAATATCCGGTGGAAATTCCCGGAGTTTCTGTGACCAATTTTATGAAAACCGCCATCAACGAAACCCGAAAGGCAAAGGGACTCGAAGATATGCCAGCCAATCAGATGTTGAAGCTCATCCGTGAGAAATCGGAGATGTTGGATATCGATCGTAAATTCTTGTCCCGTTCATTGAACGAAGGTTTTTCAGGTGGGGAGAAGAAGCGGAACGAAATTTTTCAATTGGCCATGTTGGAACCAAAGCTAGCGATATTGGACGAAACCGATTCCGGACTCGATATCGACGCCCTAAGAATCGTTGCCAATGGAGTCAATAAATTGAAAAGCAAGGAGAATGCGGTCATCGTGATTACCCATTATCAAAGGCTCTTGGAATATATTGTCCCCGATTTTGTACATGTGCTCCATGATGGTAAAATCGTAAAATCGGGTGGTAAAGAACTTGCATTCGAGCTTGAAGAGAAGGGTTACGATTGGATTAAACAGGAAACTGTGGTTTAGTTTCAGGTTTCTTGTTTCTGTTGTTTCAGGTTATGGCTACGATAAAACGTTTTGAGGATTTGGAAATATGGCAAGAAGCCAGAAGACTTTCGAAAGAAATTATAAAGCTGTCAAGATCAACTGATTTAAAAAATGATTTTAAGTTACGAGAACAGATCAAAAGTTCTTCGGGTTCGGTAATGGATAATATCGCCGAAGGTTTTGAAAGAGACGGAAATATTGAGTTTAGACAGTTTTTATCAACAGCCAAGGCATCCGCGGGCGAATCAAGATCACAGTTGTACCGGCTTTTTGATAATGATTATATCAAACAAGATGAATTGCAAAAATTAGCTTCGGAATATGAAACCCTGAGTAGAAGAATCGCAAACTTCATCAACTATTTGAACAAAAAAGATTTCAAGGGAACAAAGTTTAGGCACAACGAAGCTGAAACTTGAAACTTGAAACCTGAAACTTTTTTAAAGATGGACCTAAAAGACAAATTAATATCATCCTTCATGATGTTCGAGAACAACATCGATATCGAACATCCGGTACACGACGTTCGTGTAGATGCCATGAAGAACTTTGAAATGAAAGGCTTCCCATCCAAAAAAGAAGAGGCTTGGAAATATACTTCATTGAACAGCCTTCAAAAAGTCGATTTTAGTATTTTCCCAAAAGAAGTCAACGCACTTGAATATAAGGATGTCAAAAAGTATTTCATTCATGAGATAGATACCTACAAAATTGTATTTATCGATGGGATCTATAGTTCCTATCTTTCCGAAACCACCCATGACGGGGTCGATATTTGTCTAATGAGCTCTGCCCTGACGAAGCCGATGTACAAGCCCGTTATCGATGTGTATTTCAATAAAGTGGCCTCAAAAGATGAGTCGTTGACTACTTTGAACACGGCATTTAGCCGGGAAGGAGCCTATATCTACATTCCAAAAAATAAAATGCCGAAAAAACCTGTCGAAATCTTACACTTTGCGACAGGCAACGAATCGACATTAATGTTACAGCCCCGTAATCTCATTATTGTCGAGGAAAATGCAGAATTACAGGTAATCGAAAGGCATCAAAGTTTGACCAGCAATGAAGTATTGACCAATTCGGTTACGGAGATTTTTGCTGCCAAGAATGCTATTGTGGATTATTATAAGGTTCAGAATAATGTGGGTTCGGCATCTCTGATAGACAATACTTATATTGACCAAAAGGATAAAAGTGTTGTTAAGGTGCATACTTTTTCTTTCGGTGGAAAATTGACCCGCAACAACTTGAATTTTTATCAAAACGGTGAATATATCGATTCAACCATGAAAGGGGTTACGATTTTGGGTGAAAAACAACATGTAGATCACCATACCTTGGTGCACCACATTGAGCCCAACTGCGAAAGCCATCAGGATTATAAAGGTATTTATGGTGAGAATTCCACAGGTGTTTTCAACGGAAAAATCATAGTTGAAAAGTTGGCCCAAAAGACCAATGCCTTTCAGCAGAACAATAATATTCTGATCAGCGATAAGGCCACCATCAATACCAAGCCCCAATTAGAAATTTTTGCAGATGACGTAAAATGTTCCCATGGTTGCACCATAGGTCAATTGGATGAGGAAGCTCTTTTCTACCTGCAATCCAGAGGAATTCCGAAAAAGGAGGCCAGGGCTTTATTGATGTACGCTTTTGCCAATAACGTGCTGCAAAGTGTTCGTATTCCTGAATTAAAAACCCGCATCAACAAATTGATCGCCAATAAATTAGGAGTAAACCTTGGCTTTGATCTGTAAATCGAATTCAATAAAGAATAATGGAGCGAAAGCAACCTTGTTGTTTTCGCTTTTCTGTTTTTTAGTAACATTTAACATCGGTGCTCAAGATATCCATTTTGGAGTTAAAGGTGGATTGAATTATTCTTCAATAATCGGTAATTTGACCGAAGGACTCAAGTTTCGTTTTTCAGGGCATGGGGGTATTTTTTTGCAAATGGAGCTTTCCGATAAATTCGCTTTGCAGCCTGAAGTATTGTATTCCTCCCAAGGATTTCAATATAGTACAGATCTGGCGGCTATTCAGAATGGCACCGTCATTGCAGGGGATAACGATTTTCGCACTAATGTACAATTGAACTACCTAACCGTACCTATTTTAGGAAAATTTGCACTTGGCAACGAAGTCACCCTCGATTTTGGCCCCCAATTCGGATTTCTCTTGAACCAAGTTACGAAAATCAAGAACCTTGACGAACTTGAAGATTCGAATACCGATGAACGTAACTTGGTATCGGGTGATTTTCAACTGGATTATGGCGCGGCCATCGGTCTGGGTATTAAAGTCAACGAACAGTTTTCGGTGTCGCCGAGATTTTATATAGGTTTACGCAACAGGCTCAACGGTTTGCCCGATACCATGCAGAATTATAATGTTGCTATTCAGCTTTCGGTAAATTATACCTTTCCTTGAAAAAGGGAATTTTATTTAGGCATGCGATTTTAAATTTTGTTGAATGAAGTGATTTATGTTCCGAATTCCAAAGCAACCCAAATAGCGTTTAGGCATCTTTATTGCAGACATCCTTAAATGCTATTTCGATGCATCTAAAATCAGTGATTCTTTTGTTTTTTGGTTCGTTCATTTGTAATTCGATACTGCACGGCCAAGAAATTCATTTGGGCGTTAAAGCGGCCATCAACTACACCGATGTGCTGGGAAATTATTTTTACGAAAATGTCAAGGCCAAACCTTCATATGAAGCCGGTATTTTTGCCGAATTTCCGGTACGTGGCAAATGGACCTTTCATCCAGAAGTATTATATGTTTCTAGGCGCACATCAGTCGATTTTCTGGACCCTAGAAATTTTCAAGAATTTTCGGTCGATAGAAAAGTGGACTTTCATTCACAGCTTTTGGCAGTTCCCCTGATTACCAAATACACTATAAACGATTCTTTCAGTATTGAACTCGGGCCGCAGCTGAATTTTCTTCTCAGGGCGGAGGGCAAGTCTTCAGGTATTGAATTTGAGGACGATGATGAGCTCTCTTTCGATATTGGCCCGACCTTAGGCGTCGGCTATGGCCTGAATGATCGGTTTAAATTACAATTGCGTTACTTTATCGGTCTTTCTGACGTGTTTAGAAAAGAAAATATTGTCGGCTATGAAATCAATAGAGACCGATATACCAGTGTCTTCCAACTTGGGCTGGGCTATGTGATTTTCTGAGGAATAATAGCGTAATCCTACCTATATTTATTGCATACCCAGTATCTTTGCAGTTCATTTGAATTGCTATGTTCAACGTTGCTAAAATCCGAAAAGACTTTCCTATTCTGAACCGTCAGGTCAACGGAAAACCTTTGGTATATCTCGACAATGCCGCCACTTCCCAAACTCCGAAACAGGTCATCGATGTAATTGTAGATTATTATTCGAACTATAATGCGAACATCCATCGTGGCGTTCATGCCCTTTCACAAGAAGCCACGGATAAATATGAACAAGCGCGACAGAAAATACAAAGACACTTCAATGTAGCCAAGTCGCATGAAGTCATTTTTACATCGGGCACGACGCACGCCATCAATTTAGTGGCGAACGGATTTTCATCCATCCTAAAGAAAGGCGATGAGATTTTGGTTTCGGCTATGGAACATCATTCGAATATTGTTCCGTGGCAGATGCTCGCTGAACGGACCGGAGCCGTATTGAAAGTGATCCCAATGAATCAGGAAGGTGAATTGTTGATGAACACGTATCAAGAAATGCTGTCCGAAAAGGTAAAACTGGTTTTCTGCAATCATGTATCCAACGCATTGGGAACCATCAATCCCATTGAAAAAATCATAAATATGGCCCATGATGTTGGAGCCGCCGTCTTAATCGATGGTGCGCAAGCCGCTCCACATATCAAAGCCGATATGCAAAAATTGGACGTTGATTTCTATACCGTATCCGCCCACAAAATATGTGGCCCGACAGGAGCGGGAATGTTGTACGGAAAAGAAGAGTGGCTCAATAAACTTCCACCATATCAAGGTGGAGGCGAAATGATCGCCGAAGTGACGTTTGAAAAGACCACCTATGCCGATTTGCCACATAAGTTCGAAGCCGGAACCCCGAATATCTGTGGAGGAATCGCTTTTGGCGGCGCCCTAGATTATATGAATGCCATAGGTTTCGAGTCTATCGCGGAATATGAACATGAACTTTTGGACTATGCGACCAAAAAGCTTCTGGAAATAGACGGATTAAAGATTTACGGTACCGCTAAAAACAAGACTTCGGTCATTTCGTTCAACATCGATAACATTCACCCCTATGATATTGGGACCATTCTAGACAAATTGGGTATAGCGGTGAGAACGGGTCATCATTGTGCCCAGCCGATTATGGATTTTTATAAAATTCCCGGTACGGTACGGGCTAGTTTTTCCTTTTACAATACCAAAGAGGAAGTCGATATCTTGGTCGAAGGGGTGAAAAGGGCGAAAAATATGCTGCTGTAACCATTTGTTATCATTCCCTTAAAGTATTGAATCCCAGCTGTACTTATCGTATTTTTGTTTAAAATCAATGCATGAAGATTAAAGAAATACAAGAAGAAATAGTAGATGAGTTTTCGATGTTCGAAGATTGGATGCAGCGGTACGAATATATGATCGAACTCGGAAAGTCACTACCGTTGATCGATGAAAAATATAAAACCGATGACAACATAATCAAAGGATGTCAAAGCAAGGTATGGGTACATGCCGAGCTTGAAGACGACAAATTGATTTTTACCGCCGATAGCGATGCCATTATTACCAAAGGAATCATTGCGATCTTGATCCGCGCTTTTAGCAACCAAAAGCCCCAAGATATTATTGAGGCCGATACCGAGTTTATTGATGAAATCGGACTCAAGGAACATTTGTCCCCGACACGGGCCAACGGATTGGTAAGCATGATCAAGCAATTGAAGTTATATGCGGTAGCGTACCAAACACAATTAAATTAAAAAAAATGAGCGAAGAAACTACAATGGTAGATACCCAAGAATTGGGCGAGAAAATAGTTAGTGTATTGAAGACCATATATGATCCTGAAATTCCTGTTGACATTTATGAACTGGGCCTGATCTATGATGTATTTGTAAACGAAGACAACGAGGTCAAAATTTTAATGACCTTGACATCGCCCAATTGTCCGGTCGCGGAAACACTACCGGTCGAGGTCGAGGAGAAAGTAAAGTCTTTGAACGCCGTTTCCGATGCCGAGGTCGAAATCACCTTTGACCCACCATGGACCCAAGATTTGATGAGTGAAGAAGCAAAATTAGAGTTGGGGCTTTTATAAACAAGAATTTTGTCATTTCCGCGAAGGCGGAAATCTATTGAACTTTAGGGAAAAGCCAGATGCAGGAAGAAATCATAAACCGCGTAGCCCAGAGCAAACTAATCACCTTTGATTTAGAGGATTACTACCCAGAAGGAAAAAGGGTGCTTTTAGATATTAAGGATTGGCTTCACGAAGGCTTTATTCTCAAAGAAAAAGAATTCAGGGCTTTCGTTTTGTCGCATGATTGGGAACAATATCAAAATACATATGTGGCATTACACTGTTCTACCGATGCGATCGTACCCGGTTGGGCTTACATGCTGGTGACTACAAAACTACAGTCTTATGTTGCCAAAGTCGTTCAAGGAAATCTTCAAGACCTTGAGACTTCGGTGTATCAATCTATACTAGAAAACTTGGATCTTTCGGAATTCAAGGATAAAATGGTCATTATTAAGGGCTGTAGTAAAAAACCGGTGCCGCCCAACGCATATTTGTTAATAACCTCAAGGCTACAACCCGTCGTAAAAAGTCTCATGTATGGCGAGGCATGCTCCTCCGTGCCCTTGTTCAAAAACAAATAATTGTTAATAACAGTGATTGTATATTGTTAACAATTCTTACATTTGCCCTTCATTAACACAATTAAAACACTACACATTATGAAAAGATTAGTAATTGGTATGTTGGCGATTTTAGCCTTTTCGACATCATACGCCCAGACCATTGATGAACTAAAGACGGAACAAGCCACCAAAAAAGACTCGATTGCCGACATTCAAGGCAGGGTCGATGCCCTTCAAGGTCAAATCGATGCTTTCCCGGGATGGAAAAAAGGAATTTTTGGCACCATTGGGGCCAATCTTTCCGGATCTAAAAACTGGTATTCGCAAGGTACTCCAAATAACTCCTCTGGAAACATAGGCATTGGGGTAAACGCATTTGCGAATTTAGATCGTGATAAGTTTTTCTGGCGAAATTCAGGAAACGTCAACCTGCAATGGGTAAAGTTGGACAACAAGGATATCGCCACCGATAACGATAGTTTTAACGGTACTACCGATGTTTTCAATATTACCTCACTTTATGGCTATAAACTGAGTAAGAATTTTGCGATTTCGGCCTTAGGGGAATATCGTACCTCTATTATCAACAATTTTAATGACCCTGGATATTTAGATTTAGGGGTCGGTGCCACTTGGACACCCATTACCGATATGGTCGTGGTGATACATCCATTGAACTACAACTTTGTTTTTGCTAAGGATGATGCGACCTATCAATCTTCTTTGGGAGCGAAAATTGTAGTAGACTATACCAGACAGATTGGAGCGATAAACTTTAAGACCAATTTCTCGACCTTCCAGAGCTATGAAACGAGTAATCTTTCAAACTGGACATGGATCAATTCTTTTGGATATACCTTATGGAAAGGTATAGGACTCGGTTTTGAGTTTGGCCTGCGTAACAACAAACAGGAAGAACTGGCAAATGCCTTGGCGCAAACTCCTGTTCCGACACCTGCACCCACTTTTGATAATATCGACGTGAAGACGCAGAGCTATTGGTTGTTCGGTCTGAACTATTCTTTTTAGCAACTATTATAACCTCTTCGAAATAAAAAACGCCCCGTCGTCGGGGCGTTTTCGTTAAGTAGGATCGTTAAATTTGGTTAAACAGTCAAAAAAATTAAACCCTTAGGTCAAGCTCAGATTTGGGCAAATCCAAATATTAGTTATTGGTTAAGCTGAGGTTTGTTTGAGACAAAACATCAAATAATAAATACATGGCGAATGTATATGTACCGATCCGCATTGCTAAATTTTTGTTGTGAACATATCAAAAGCTGTTGTGAAGTGCGTTAAAGTGTGTGGTATGATCGATGAAATACTATGGTATTGAAGGTTTTGAGTAAATAAAAAAGCCCCGAGTTCTCGGGGCAATTTTTTAGTTAAGTAGGTCTATTCATAAAATTTGGTCTAAGCTTTTGTAGGTTCTAAAAGTTGGCTTTTGGCGAAACCGGTTTTTAGATTTTCAGTCAAGTTCACAGTGTGATTTGGGGTCAACACTATCACTTAATTACATTGTAAATCTAAGCCGGTTTTCGGATGTATCTAAATTATTGTTGTGAACCTATCATATAATGTTGTGAAAAATATGAGTGGTTTCCTTTCTTCGATGAATGGAACTATTTTTTCACGAAAAGGAACTAGAGTATTAGCACCAATGGTATGTTCTGCTTTATAATTGATATGATACTAGTTAAGATTAGGTATCTTTAATAATACAATACTTTAGGAGATGAACCGATTGCTTCTCCCCCCTTGTTACTTATCACTTCATTGTTGACCTCACAATCAGCGGGGGATGGTATTGAATTGGGCGACCCTTTTATTCGCAATTATACGACCGAAGAGTATCCAGGTCACATGCAGAATTGGTCCATTACGCAAGATAGAAATGGTTTCATCTATGCAGGCAATGGCAACGGTGTTTTGGAATACGATGGAGAATCTTGGAGGCTCATACCGCTTGATGACCTGAATGCAGTTCGGTCAATAGCTATTGATGAAAACAACGTAAAATGGGTGGGTGGCGATAGGGAATTGGGGTATCTGGAACCCGATTCATTAGGATTTCTCCGATACATATCCCTAAAAAATAAAATCCCGCCATCTCATGCTCTAACGGCGAATGTTTGGAATGTATTCACCACAAATGTAGGTGTTGTATTTCGGGGAGGCGATACAATATACATTTGGAGAAACGGAGTATTTCAAATAATCCCGAATAAGGGAAGAATTCATACGGGTTTTCAGGTTGGCGAAAGAATATTTTTTAGGCTATACGAAAAGGGCCTATACGAATTACAGGATGGAAAATTAAATCTGATTCCGCAAGGAGAAGTATTCAAGGATATTCGTGTCTATGCCGCACTGCCATTTAAGGACAATTCCATATTGCTGGGCACGAGAGATGCCGGACTTTTTGTTTACGATGGAACTTCCGTAAGCAAGTTTGAAAATGAGATCGATGACTATCTTATAAGCAACCGTTTGTACAATGGCTTGCACTTGCCAGATACTACCTATGCCTTTACGACCTTACGAGGAGGGTTGATTATCATTGGCGAAAATGGCAAAATACGCAGGACTATCACAACAAAGAATGGACTTTTAAATGATGAAATATATGGTATTTGTTTAGATGACCGGAATGGAATTTGGCTGGGGTTACAAACAGGAATTTCACATATTGAACATTTACGACCCTATACTTTTTTTGGCAAAAAAATGGGGCTCGGAGGAACAGTGGATGCCTTTGCAAGACATAAGGGAAAATTATATGTGGGTACCTACGACGGAATCCACTCTTGGGAACATTCGTCCACGGAGAACGGGTATCGATTCAAAAGAATAGATGAGATAAATAGTGGATGCACATCACTTCTTTCCACCAATGATTGCCTTTTGGCACTTACAGACGATGGAACGTTTGAAATCAGGAACGGGGCCATCGAAAAGTTGAACAATCTAAAGGGAGTTTTTTCTTACCGATCCCAAATAGACACCAATAGAATATTTATAGGCCACAAAGAGGGTCTGGCTACGTTATATTTCTTCGAAGGCGCATGGCAGAACGAAAGTACCATCGGACAAATTGACGAAGAAGCCATATCAATGACCGAAACAGGAACCAATACACTTTGGTTGGGGACACGAGTTGACGGAGTCGTTAAAATAGAATTTCCTTCGATGCGTGGCGAAAAATGGAAGCGGAACCCCGAAAATCTTAAAATTTACCACTACAACCAAAAGCACGGCCTGCCACATGGCTGGAACAAAGTTTATACCATTGACGGACAGTTGCGGGTTACCGCGAATACCGAAATGGGGCCACCCTTGTTCAAGTTCGATGCTACGGCGGACAGCTTTATACCAGATACCGAATTTGGCAAAAAGTTCGGATTGGATTCCGTAATGGTACATCCTTTGGCAGTTCAAGACAACGGCACCTATATGCTATTAAAATCACTTTCCATAGCAGGATGGCCGTCTAGATTTTCTTCGTATAAAAACGCACAAACAGGAAAATACAGGGTCACAAAACTACAGGATTGGAGGTTTAGTGGCCATTACAAGGTTTTTTGGGAAAATCAAAATTTGTTTTGGTTAGGAAGTGAGGACGTAGTACGTTACGAGATTCCAAAAAATCCCGAAAATGTTCCACCGTTTAAAACATTTATTCGAAAAGTAATATCCGGACAAGATTCCATTATATACGGAGGGGTGCAAGTCGCCTTTAACAATCCCAAGCTTAAACACTCCCATAGAGGGCTACGATTTCAGTTTGCGGCACCTATTTTTGATGATTCCCAATCCAAAACATATCAATATTTCTTAAAAGGATTTGATAAAGAATGGTCCAATTGGAGTCATGAAACCCAAAAAGACTATACGAATATATATGAGGGGGACTATCAGTTTTTGGTAAGAGCTAAAGATGTTCATGGTGAAGTAAGCGAACCCGCTTTTTTTCTTTTTCAATATTGCCCCCTTGGTATCGCTCTTTGTGGGCCTATTTAGTATACCTGTTACTTTTTGTCGGATTTTTTGGACCATCTTAAAACTGCGTTCCCGCCAATTGAAGGCACAGAACGAAGCCTTGGAAAAACTAATTGCCGTGCGAACATCCGAAGTACAACATCAGGCCAACCAACTAAAAATACAAGCAGAAAAATTGCAGGAATTGGACAAGGCCAAGTCCCGATTCTTTGCCAACATTTCCCACGAGTTCCGTACGCCACTTACGTTGATCAATGGCCCCATTGAGCAGATGGAACAGAACTTCACTGAAAAACTGAACATGGATACGGTAAAAATGATTAGACGCAATGCCAATCGCCTGCTCAATATGGTCAACCAATTGCTGGATCTTTCAAAAATAGACGAGGGCAGTTTAAAGTTGGCACCCACCGAGGGCGATGTCTATAAATGTATTCGTGCAGCGGCATCCTCTTTTAATTCGCATGCCGCACAACGCAATATGGATTATAGAGTAGAGATTCCCCCAACCGTGCTTTGGGCCTCTTTTGACCGGGATAAACTGGAAAATATAATTTATAATTTATTGGGCAACGCCTTTAAATTCAGTAGTGACGGTGCTAAAATTTCTTTTGTGACTGATTATAATAAATATGGCCTCCAAATTCAGGTTTCCGATGCGGGCAAGGGTATCGCTGCCGAGAAACTTCCTTTTATTTTTGATCGCTTTTATCAGGCCGATAGCAGCGACACTCGTGATAAAGGGGGTTCGGGTATCGGACTTTCACTGTCCAAAGATTTGGTGGAATTGATGGACGGCACCATCACCGTCTCAAGTGAAGAGGGTAAGGGCACCTTCTTTACCGTGCAATTGCCCATTCAAGAAATCAAAACACGCCAGAAGAAAACTTTAGAAGATGTTCCAACCTTAGAAATACCTGTGCTTAAAAAACCGTTCGCCTTGTCCAGTACCGATAAAAGAAAGCTGCCTACCATCTTGTTGGTAGAGGACAATAGCGACATGCGGTACTTCATAACGCAGCATCTGATTGAATTCTATAAGGTAAAGGAGGCCGTCAATGGTGAAGTAGGCCTGCAAAAAGCAATTGCCGACTCCCCAGATTTAGTAATTACAGATTTGATGATGCCGAAATTGGATGGGATAGAACTCTGCAAAAAGTTGAAGACCGATTTACATACCAGCCACATACCGGTAATCATGTTGACCGCCAAAGCGGGAATGGACAATAAATTGGAAGGTCTTGAAACAGGAGCCGACGACTATTTGACAAAGCCATTTGATGGCAAGGAACTACTTGTGCGGGCAAAAAACCTTATAGAGCAGCGACAAAAGCTCCGGGAGCTGTTTAGTAACAAAGCAGTGAAAATCGATCCGAAAAAAATAACAGTCACTTCCGTTGACCAAAAGTTTTTGGAACAGGTTCTGGAACTACTCGAAACGAATTTCTCCAGTCCCGATTTTGGGGTGCCCCAAATGCAGGATAACTTGGCCATGAGTAAAACTCAACTGCATAGAAAATTAAAAGTGCTGACCAACGAAGCTCCCGGAGAACTGCTCCGCAATTTTCGGATAAAAAGGGCTGCCCAATTATTGTCACAAAAAGAGGACAGTGTTACTCAGATTGCCTACAAGGTCGGGTTTAGCAATCTCTCTTATTTCGCAAAGTGCTTCAAGGAACTTTATGGAGTAGTACCGTCGGCATATTGATTCCCGATAGCTATCGTCAACATCTAAGAAATTTTAGGAATTTGTCATAACTTTTACAGTAGACCTAAATTTCTGTACCCGTTTACATATCACAATATCGAGCTTAAAAAATTAAGCATTTTAGAAACTTCAAACGGAGCGCTCACGGCCTGCTTTTTCACCATCCATCATCACAATATCTCCAGCTATAATTAAATAGCTACCATTTATCATTTGAACCAAGATTCCAACCCTGGAACCCTATTGTTATCATCTGGAACCCAGCTGTTAGCAATCTGGAAACTAATGAAATAGCTTTGATTCATCAATTGGTTGAAATAAAAAGACAACTAAAAAATGCTCCCCATATATAATGGTAAATCCAAAAAATCTACAGTTATGAAAACAGTAAGAAACAACAGGACTATTAAAGGCGATGTTTTATTTACGGCCATGATTCTTTTTTCAATGGTGCTTATGGCATGCAGTAAAAGTGACCCACCTCAAAACCCAGAACCAATACCCATTGGGGGGTCGGCCATAAAGGGTACGGTAAAAGATGAAAAAGGCAATCCCTATCCTAAAACTGGAGTTACATTTTCAAAAGGATCGGAGAAAGTTGAGATGATTACAAATGTCTCCGGCAATTTTGAAGGCGAAACGAAAGACCTCGGCACATATAGTGCTACCCTATTACCGCCCTTGTCAACCGAAATAGTGACCAACCTTCCCGTTTCGGTAAATGTACAGGCAAATCAAACGGCGACTGTAGATTTTGTCATTCAGCCACAATCTGTAAAAGCCCATTTGAACTTTGGGAGCGTCCAAATATTGGAAGAAATTGTCGATATGAATGGAAATACCCCAACAGATCCAAATGAACCGTTATATGCCAAAAACAACTTCGATGAACCTTTAGGCTTGCTCACTGAAATTAAGGCTCCTGATGGGCATCAGGTTATTTTGTCAGAATTTCAAACCGCACAAGGAAACATGATTGTGCATTGCAATGGCAATTCTTCTACTATTGAAATTGCTCTGGAGGGGATGATCCCTAATGGCACCTATACTTTTTGGTTGGCCTTTCTCAAAAAAACGAGAAAAGTAGGTGAACAGATTGATTTTGCCAATGATTTTGTCAACTTCAACAACCCACCGATAGGTGCATCCAACGGTACGGAGAACATTGCGGTTGCCGATGCTAGTGGAAAAATTGACGTGACTCTCGAACATGGTTCGTGCATTCTTACCGATGAAGTGGCCCTTGTAATCCCAGTCCTATACCATATAAATGGACAAACCTTTGGGGGCGGCCATGTGCCCGATCCCGAAGAAATGGTGCATATGCTGGTTTACTTTCAATAGGCCTTTGGCTAAATCTGGCAAAAAAAGTTCCTCATAATTAAGTAGTAAACTATTAAAAATTTAGATTATGGAAACAAAATTTCAAATCAAGAATCTCATAAGTTTGACTTTGGATCGGCGAATTAAAAATGCTCCATTTCTACTTTCGCTTTTAGGAATAGTTTTGTTCTTAGGGGCATTTATGGGTTGCAGTAAAAGTGAACCGGTTGAAAATCAAACTCCCGACCCTGTAGCGAAGAACCCTACGATAACATCGATTAGTCCCACAAGTGGAATTGAAGGGACTGAAGTAACCTTTACCGGCACAAATTTTAGCAGTTTTTTGGACGACAATGCTGTCACCTTTAATGGTGTGGCAGGTACCGTAAAATCATCTTCCACCAAACAATTGATTGCCGTAGTTCCTGCGGAGGCAACTTCGGGAGCTGTGGCTGTAACTGTTAACGGTAAAAATGCACAAGGACCCTCATTTACGGTTGTCACTGGTACCGCATTCGATTGCGGCAACAATGAGATTACCGAAGATACTGTTTGGGAAGATGTAGAAGCAGGTGATGCCATTGATTATATTGTCCAATGCGAAATTTTGGTTAAAGGAAATGCCCTGCTCACAATCGAACCCGGAGTAATCATTGCCTTTGAGGGAGAAGCGAGTGGCATTTTTACTGTTGAAGGGGGAGGATTAAAAGCCATAGGCACAGCTTCAGACCCCATAAAATTTATAGGTACCAGTGAAAACAAAGGAGTATGGAAGGGAGTTTATTTTGCCTCTAACCATCCTGAAAACCGGCTAGAACACGTTACCGTGATGAATGCCGGGAGGGTGGCATCAGGGCAATCCAAAGAAAAAGGGGCTGTTCAGCTAAGTCAAGGCGATGATTCGCGAGGCGCCATTGTGAACTGCACCATTAGCAACAATAACGGATTCGGAGTTTTTATTACGAATAATAGTGATTTGGACGAATTCTCCGGTAACAACATTACCAACAATGAAAGTGCACCCGTAGGCCTGTTTTTTAACCAAATCGGTGCGTTGGATGAAGCTACGGCATATACGGGCAATGGCAAGAATTACATAGAAGTTCGTCAAAATGACCTTGAGGAAGAAGTAAGTATGGCGACCTTGAACGTACCTTACCGTTTTGTTGAAAGTAATAGATATAATATCAACAATGCCTTGACCATTGGCGCAGGTAATATTCTGGAATTTACGAACGGAGCTGGATTTAGGTTAGGAGAACAGGCATCAGATTGTATTACCACCACAGGTTCCTTGAATGCCACTGGTACCGACGAAAATCATATTGTCTTTAAAGGTGTGACCGCGGGCAAAGGCACTTGGCTGGGTATCGGTTTTAATTCAACCAGTCCGAACAATAATTTGATTTACTGTGACATTTCTGGAGGGGGAAGCGCAAATCTTTATAATGGTTCTTCCTTTGCAGCCAATGTTACCTTGCAGTGCGAAGCCCGTGTGAAAATTCAGAATACCAGTATTACCGATAGCGGAGGTTTTGGTGTCTATATGTTGGATGAGGACACGAAACTTGAAGATTTTGAGAACAACATGCTGACCAATAATGAACTGGCTCCTATTTTGATCCACTTTCCCCAAGTAGACCAGTTGGATGTGGCTTCGTCCTATGCAGAAGGGAATGGCAGGGGCTATATTGAGGTAATGGGCCAGTCAATTACGGACGCCGACCTTACGATTGCGAAACTGGAAGTGCCCTACCGCATTGGAAAGGCTAGATCAGGAACGGCCCCCTATGTGGGAAGAGCATTGACCATAGAACCTGGGGTAATTTTAGAATTTGAACCCTCTATAGGAATAATTCTTGGGCATGCGAGTTTTGATTGTACACCGCTTACCGGCTCCCTGCATGCCGAAGGTACGGAGGAAGAACCTATTATTTTTAGGGGGATTACAGAGGGACAAGGAACATGGCGCGGTATTGGAATAAATTCGAGCACTTCTGCCAATGTTCTGAAGTATTGTGAGATTATAGGTGGCGGCGGCAACCAAATGTACAATGCCGGTGGGCAAGGTAACATAGTGATTCACTGTCAAGGATCCCTTGCTATTGAGAATAGTACTATCAAGGATAGTGGTTCGTGGGGTATTGATTTCGTACAGGGTGGCAACGTATTGAGCGAATCGAGTAATGATTTTTCCAACAATGCAGCTGGGGATATTGCCCCAAATTAGTTCTTTACAAAGAGTGTTTCAAAAAAAAGCCCCGCACTAGCGGGGCTTTTTTTTTGTAAGTAGGTCTATTCGTAAAATTTGGTCTAAGCTTTTATAGGTTCTAAAAGTTGGCTTTGGGGAAACCGGTTTTTAGATTTTCGGTCAAGCTCACAGTGCGATTTGGGGTCAACACTATCACTTAATTACATTGTAAATCTAAGCCGGTTTCCCGAGGTATCTAAATAATTGTTGTGAACTTACCTGAGAATGTTGTGAAAAATATGAGTGGTGCGATTTCTTGGATGAACTACATCTCAATTAAGAAAATGAAGGTCTAATTTACTTTGCACTTAATTCCAATTTCTACCCAGTTTCAATTTTTGGAACCTACCTGCCAGCAGCCAGGTTTGGCATTTTCTTCAATACTGATCTAAATGCTCCGGGTACAAGAAGTTATTGTATGGAAAACGCGTGACATGAATTTCACGAACCTCATCGTAGACCCGTTTTCGAAACTCGTCCATGTTCTCTTTGTTTAGGGCGGAAATAAAAATAGCATCCTTACCGACACGTTGCATCCAGGTGTTTTTCCATTCATCGATCGTGAAGTGCCTTTCGGTCTTTTCTGTGGTCAAGTCATCACTATCGATGGTCTCATGTTCATATTGATCAATTTTATTAAAGACCATGATTGTTTTTTTATCGGCACTTTCGATTTCTCCCAAAATATTGTTTACAGAATCGATTTGTTCCTCGAACTGTGGGTGCGAGATATCGACTACGTGAAGCAACATATCGGCCTCCCTTACCTCATCCAGAGTACTTTTGAAACTTTCGACCAATTGTGTGGGTAGCTTTCGAATAAAACCGACAGTATCGCTAAGTAAAAATGGAAGGTTTCCAATGACCACCTTGCGTACCGTAGTATCGAGGGTAGCAAAGAGTTTGTTCTCGGCGAAGACATCACTTTTGCTGATGACGTTCATTAAGGTAGACTTTCCGACATTGGTATATCCGACAAGGGCAACTCGAACCAAAGCGCCACGATTGCCACGTTGGGTTTCCATTTGCCGGTCGATTTTTAACAACTTCTTTTTGAGCAAAGAAATACGGTCGCGTACGATTCGTCTATCCGTTTCGATTTCGGTTTCACCGGGGCCACGCATTCCGATACCACCTCGTTGGCGTTCCAGGTGTGTCCAGAGTCCGGTCAATCGGGGCAACAGATATTCATATTGGGCCAGTTCAACTTGAGTTCTTGCATAACTGGTCCGGGCACGTTGGGCAAAAATATCGAGGATCAGGCTTGTTCGGTCGATGATTTTACAACGCAGTTGTTTTTCGATATTTCGTTGTTGTGCCGGGGTCAGTTCATCATCGAAGATGACCGATCCTATTTCATTTTCTTCCACAAACATCTCCACCTCCTTCATTTTTCCACTCCCTATAAGGGTTTTGGGGTCGGGCGGGTCCATGCGCTGAACAAAGCGTTTAACGACTTCTCCCCCTGCCGTGTAGGTCAAGAATTCAAGTTCGTCTAGATATTCCGTTACCTTTTCTTCATTCTGTTCGCGATTGATGACACCGATCAATACCGCCTTTTCATAGTCTATGTCTTTCTTCTCTAGCATGTGGTGGATTAAAGTGCAAATTTAATCAATACCAAGCTAGCTTATTTCGTAATTTTAGTATCCTTATCCCACAAGCACATGATTTTTTCATTTTTAAAACGGAAAAAAGGCAAACAGCTATTTACGATAGCCTTTTATAATCTGGAAAATCTGTTCGATACCGAGGATGATCCCAATACCTTGGACGACGACTTTACACCAACTGGTTTTAAAAAATGGACAAAAAAGCGATATAAGCGGAAGTTGTACAAACTGTCGAAAACTATTTCCGAAATCGGTCAAAAATCTTCACAAAAAGTACCTGTTTTGGTGGGGATTGCCGAAGTGGAGAACGAAACCGTGATCCGCGACCTGATAGGTGCCGAGCCGCTAAGGGATATTGACTACGGGTATGTGCATTATGACTCTCCCGACGAGCGTGGTATCGATACAGCATTACTCTATCATAAGGATTTTTTTGAAGTGCTCCATTCCGAACCCATAACCTTATATGTAGAGAACTTAAACGGCGAACGCGATACGACCCGTGATATTTTATATGTACATGGAAGGTTGAACGGTGAAGAAGTACATATTTTTGTAAACCATTGGCCGTCAAGAAGAGATGGCGCTGAAGAAACCGATTATAAGAGAATTGTTGCCGCCCATACCATCCAAGATTTTATGAAAAAAATCGAAGAACATCAAGAAATGCCCAATTATATTGTTATGGGCGATTTTAACGACGACCCTTCTTCGACCAGCATTCAGACCTTGATGAAATCAGGTGCGCTATATAACCCTATGGAAAAACTACATGCCCCGTTTGCGCGTGGAAGTACCACCCATAGACGAAGCTGGAGCCTGTTCGACCAGATTATGGTCTCGCATAATTTTTTCAACTATCAAAAAGGCACCCATAGCTTTGCCCATGCCAACATTTTCGACGACCAGTTTTTGACCGAATTCAAGGGAAAATATAAGGGCAGCCCCTTTCGTACGTTTGCAGGGAAAAAATATTTGGGCGGGTATAGCGACCACTTTCCGGTGTATATTCAGTTGAAGTTTAATGGTTAAATATTAATTTACACCTTCTTAATCTCCCCATCATCTAATAACTCCTCATTCCGCAACCGAAGAAATACCTGCGCCGTAGTCACTACATCCAATTCGCAATAGGTAATAATTCGGTCGAGGTCTTTTTCTTTATAGTAAACCTCACGCACCATACTACCATCGATATCCTGTTTAGGGGATGGTATGCCCAACACATTGGCCATCAATTTTAAGGAAGTATAATGTTTATAATCACCGAATTTCCAGAGCTCCATGGTATCGAGATGTGGAACTTCCCAAGGCTTTTTGCCGAACAGGTTCAGCTTATACGGTAGGTCGATACGATGGATCAACATACGACGTGCGATGTACGGAAAGTCGAACTCCTTGGCATTATGCCCACAGAGCAATTTTTTGGGATGGTTGAAATGTGAGTTCAAGAGGTTTTTGAATTCCTTCAATAATTTGGCCTCCTCGCCGTGAAAAGTGGTCACTCTAAATTCGCGATGGTCCCCTTTGATATTGAAATAACCGACCGAGATACAGATGATTTTTCCGAATTCGGCCCAGATGCCTGCACGCTCGTAGAATTCTTCCGCGGTCACATCCTCTTTTCGCTGATATTGCGATTTCTGCTCCCAAAGTTCTTTTTTGGCACCGTCCAGTTCCTCAAAATCGGAATGTTCGGGTACGGTCTCGATGTCAAGAAAAAGAATATCCTCTAAATTGATTTTTTGTAGCATCTCAGTCCAAATAAATACCAGAAGTGCGGCTTCAAGGTAAGAAATTTATTATTCTTGTTTTAGAAACATATAGGCTCGTGAATGATTAATGATAATCGAATCTTTACTTCTATTGAATCCCAAATCGGTAAAAATAAGTTGTACCAAAATACTATCATTTTTGAATTCCAGGGTCATTTCTTCGACATCCAATTGACCCAGGTCGGGTCCATGTTGGGTCAAATCGAGCAACTTTTGTTTGAGGGGCATATCCAGAACTTTTAGGCTGTCTTGATTTGCCCTTAAGGAAAGCGAAACCACATCTGTATCAAATAGAACGGTATAATCGCCTATTTTCATGTTATCCTTGGCATGACTACTGAAAGTAAGGGTCGATAGATATTGATATGCGCTGATATCATAGGTCATGTTTGAATAGTGGTCGCCATAATAATTATAGTACGTGCCATTAGGATTATTATAGCTCAATTCTTCGGCACTTATAGAGATCCCCAATGAATCCAATATTTTTTCGGTTTCGAGATAGCCGTAATCCTTGAACTTTGCGTTAACCGTATCTTTTATGGCATTTTCCGAGGAAATCTGCGTGGTTTCGTCCAATCGGGAAAGTGCCTTTCGGTCGTCAAGGTAGTTCAAGATGGATTTCAGTTGATCATATTCTTTAAAGGTCGCCACCTTGTTGTTTGATTTTACCTGTTCGTACACCTTTTTGAACTGGCTTACCTGACTGTTTTTTGATACGGTAAATGCGCCCCAAGGCCCAAAACTTGATGCCAGGGCCAGTATAAATAAGGATATGGGCAGCACTTTTAGACTTTTGCCTTTGCCAAATAAGAGGTAGAGCGAAATCCCCAGGATCCAGAAGGCAATAATCAATACAAAATATCGGTTTTCGGTAATGCCATAGTCCGCAATACGTCTAAAGATGGCCGTAAACAGCAATACGATAAGCGGCAGCAATAAAATATAGAACCATGGATAGAAACTGTTGATCGTCCATGATTTTATAGTTTTTTGTACAGGATTAATGATGACCTGTACCACAAAACCCAGAATGGCCAGAGCGGTGACCAGATACGAGACCCAACCTTGGGGAAGTTCCCATTGCAATAGAATCTTGATGCTGTACGCATATAGAATAACGATGTAAAGCATTACCAAGGGAATCAAGATATATTTTACAAATACTTCCAAGGCCTTGTCAAAGTGAATGGTCATATTCTCCAGTATATTTTTTGGAAAATCGGAGAGATAGATCCACGTATTCACAATACCCAAGCAAAAAATAAAGAGTTGTCCATACCGCTCACCGGGAATATGCACATTAAACAATGAATCGATGGCCAGCAAGGCAAAAACAAGGCCGAGGTAAAGCACCCCTGAAAAGAGGGCACTACGTACAATGGCGAAGGCAATGGACTTGAGATAGTTCCAATACGAGGCCTTGTCCCATTTCGCTATGAAGGGCGCAAAAAACACGAATAGATGTCCGGCGATGAAATAGAGAAAGAAACGACCTAAAAATATGGGATTGTCCTCAATACGTTCTACATCCGGCAAGTGCCAATAAAATAGGAACAAAAGCACGAGTACCACCAACTTCGAAAACTGCCACTTTTTCATATCGCCGCGCTGCTCGATATAGAATTGGATCCCGATAAGCCAACTGACCCCTAAAATCAGGGTCAAAAAGACATCGAGGTGGTCGTCAAAAAAATTGTTTGCGTTGTTTCCGATGTGATATATACAATAAAAACTGCCGAAAACCGCCCAAATCAAGGTGACCGGAAAACGCTTAAAAGCACCTTGCGCCTTGTCGGAGATTTCTTTGATTGAAGGGAATGCCATAGTATCTTTTTTAAAATCAGTACAACAAATGTACTCCTAACAACGATTAGACCCTACCCTGTTTATAGGGATTTTGTCATCCCAACGGTAAAATGCCCAATTACTATGGAACCAACTACAAAGTCGGTTTTTGTTGTTAAGAAAAAGAGTTTTTAAATTAAAACCCCTATAATTTACATGGCTTTATCGACGAAATGTAAAGAATTGGAATAATAAATCATCGATAAACACCTGAACAGACCGCTTGGTCTGAAAAAATTAGAACAAGGACTGCTGTTTTACAGGACTCTCATGCTCCAAAAGCCATTTTTTACGGTGCAATCCGCCAGCATACCCGGTTAACGAACCGTCGCTGCCGATGACTCGATGGCAGGGAACAATAATCCATAACGGATTCTTTCCGTTTGCCGCTGCGACAGCTCGAATGGCTTTGACATCGCCCAGGGTTTTGGATAATTCCAGATATGAGACAGTTTTTCCAAAGGGAATATTCAAAAGGGCTTCCCAGACCCTTCGTTGAAAATCAGTACCTTCGGGATTAAGTTCAAGATCAAAGACTTTTCGTTGTCCCTCGAAATACTCCTGTAGCTGGTACATGGCATCCTCTAGCGCTTCTGGGATGATTTTAGTGATTTCCTCCGAAGTATCAAGAACGGTAATGGCACTTAGGCCATCTTCATCACCCTCGATTTTGGCAATGCCCAAGGGGGTTTGTATAAAGGCCTTTTCCATTACTCTTTATTATTGTTCTTTTCCAAAACCCCAGAGCGTTGTGCCCTGGTCTCCCAATTTTTTCGGGCCAGTTCCTGTAGATCGGCGACGCTATCGCTTTCGTCCATAATCTCGAGCCCTAGAAGTGTTTCTATGATGTCTTCCATAGTAACCAATCCGCTTACCGATCCATATTCATCGACCACCAGTGCTATATGCTCTCGCTTGCTGATCAAGGTGTCGAAAAGTTTGGGAATCGGTGTATTTCGTTCTGTGACCAAAATCTCGCGTTTGATTTCGGATAGTGGAACTTCTCCATTGCCATTGACCATTTCCTCCAAAATATTGTCCTTGAGTACAAATCCCTCGATATGGTCCATCTTTTCTCCGTGTACCGGAATTCGGGAAAAGCGCATTTTAGGATTGTCCTCAAAAAATTCGCTTATCGTATTTTTCTCGGAGGCTATTTTCATGACCGCCCGGGGAGTCATCACGTCCTTCACCAAAACTTCTTCAAAACGCAACAGATTCTTGATTATGGTCGATTCCGATTTTTCGAATACCCCTTCTTCATGCGCGATATCGGTCATGGCCGTGAAGTCTTCGCGGCTCAGCACACTTCCATGATGACCTTTGCCACCTACCAGTTTGGTAAAAAGCTGTAAGATCCAAAGAAGCCCCGTCCATTTGAGCATCAAGACCATGATCTTGAGTGTTTTGGCGGTGAAGTTGGCCAATTGACGCCAATACGTTGCCCCAATGGTTTTCGGGATTATCTCGGAAGCGACCAGAATAAGAATGGTCATTAGGGTTGAAACCACGCCGACCATAAGATCTTCGGTAAATTCAATACCTAAAATAGATCGGGTAGTACTACCGTACATTTGGGCATAGGCGACCTTCGCCTGTACACCTACGAGAATGGCTCCCACGGTATGGGCGACGGTGTTGAGGGTCAAAATGGCGATTAACGGTTTATCGACATCTTTTTTTAAGGCTTCAAGGGTAAGGGCATACGATTTTCCCTCCTTTTTTTTCAGGTTGACAAAAGTAGGATTTATGCTCAAAAGCACGGCTTCTAGAATAGAGCACAGAAAAGAAAAAAAGATGGAAATAAGTGCGTAGAATACGAGTAACCCCATGTATCGTTTTTTGTGGCACTAAGATACGAATTCGACAAGAACCGAATGAGATTAATCGGAAGCAAGGTTACCTTGATAAAATATCTGTTGTACCGCCGACCGAATATTCAACGTATAGATATTGGAATGTTCCCTGCTCGGATAAACACGGTTGGATAAGAATATATATACCAATTGGTTTTCAGGGTCCGCCCAAACGAAAGTACCTGTAAATCCACTATGTCCGAAACTATCATTACCCACCTCAGGCGCGGGATACGAATCTTTAAGTGATAATTCTGAATTGTTCAGTGAAGGTTTATCAAACCCCAAGCTCCTTCGATTATCGTTTTCGGGATATTGAACCTGCGTAAATCCTTTTATCGTTTCTTCGGATATATACCGTTTTCCTCCATAGCTACCGTACTGCATATACATTTGCATAACCTTCGCAAGGTCGGTGGCGGTGGCGAAGAGTCCCGCATTACCGGAAACTCCGCCCAAAAGCGATGCGTTTTCATCATGTACCCAACCTCGCGTCAACGTATGGCGAAATAGCGTGTCGATTTCAGTAGGCACAATATTATTCGGATAGTTCTTGGTCATGGGCCGAAATCCTAAGGTCGTTGCACCCAAGGGGAGATAAAAATTCTTTTCCAAATAGTATTCGTACGACTGTCCTGTAAGTTGTTCAATTAATTCAGGGAATATCAGAAATGTAAGTCCTGAATACCTGTATTTCTTTTCACCGACCGAAGAGCGGTCTATGAGGCGGTACATTTTTCGATTGAAATTATTTTTGACGAAAAGTCCGTCGTAGGCTTCGTACTTAAACCTATTAGTTGGTACGGTTCGCACAAACCGCCTTTTGATCTTGCCATTTTTTTTGATGACTTCGTTCAAAAAAACAATATATGGGGTCAAACCCGCTTGATGTGCCAAGATTTCCCGCAGAGTGAGGTCTTTTTTATTTTCGACTTTCTGCCAAGGTTTCCAATAGGTACTAAAGGGTTTGTCCAAATCAAGTTTTCCTTCGTCGACCAACTTCATGATAGCGGGTAATGGTCCTATAATCTTGGTTACGGAAGCCAAATCGTAGATGTCTTCCAAACCGACTGGTTGAAGCGAATCGTAGGTGTGAAATCCGTATGCTTTGTGAAAGATTATTTTTCCTTCTTTGGCCACCAATATTTGCGCCCCAGGGAAAGCCTCCTGCTTTATACCGTTCGTTATGATAGAATCGACTTTGATGTGGATGTATGTGGGGTCGAGGCCCATGGAAGATGGGTGGGCATAAATTAATTCGTCGGCCATTGATAGGTTGAGGTCGACCGATGCGTTTTCTTGGGCTTTTAGAACAAAAGAAAACAAGCAAATTAGTATGGTGGTTATATTTTTCATACGATTATTGGTCCGCTACGCTCTGAATGACGCCAGCAAAGACTATCCCATCAACTTCACTGCGTCCTTTGCGAAATAACTCGCAATGATATTCGCCCCGGCCCTTTTAATGGCGATCAACTGCTCCATCATTACGGCATCATGGTCGAACCATCCTTTTTCGGCCGCCGCTTTGAGCATGGCATATTCACCACTTACTTGGTAGACTGCCACCGGCACATCGACCTCATTTTTGATTTCACGAACGATATCCAAATAACAGAGTCCGGGTTTTACCATGACGATATCGGCACCTTCCTCGATATCCATCTGGGTTTCCTTAATGGCCTCGAATCGGTTTGCCGAGTCCATTTGATAGGTTTTTTTATCCTTGGGCACATTTTTCATATCGACAGGAGCCGAATCTAAGGCATCACGAAATGGACCATAAAAAGCACTGGCATACTTGGCACTGTAGGCCATAATACCGGTATCATAGAGTTCTTCTTCTTCGAGGGCTTCGCGAATGGTAAGAATTCGGCCATCCATCATATCGCTGGGAGCCACGAAGTTTGCGCCGGCCTGGGCATGTGAAATGCTCATCTCGGCCAAAATTTCGGAAGTCTCGTCGTTCAATATTTTTCCGTCTTGTACGATGCCGTCGTGACCAAAAGAAGAATAGGGGTCGAGGGCAACATCGGTCATGACCAACATCTCGGGGCAAGCATTCTTGACGGTTTTGATGGCCAATTGCATCAGTCCGTTTGGGTTCAAGGCTTCCGAACCTTTATTGTCTTTTAGATTATCGGGCACCTTTACGAAGAGAAGTACGGCACAAAGTCCTAGGCTCCAAAGTTCTTTGACCTCTTTTTCAAGGTTGTCTAGACTTAATCGGTAGTAATCGGGCATTGAGGGAATTTCTTCCTTTACTCCTTTTCCTTCCACCACAAAAAGTGGGACCAAAAAGTCGCTGGGCGTTATTATGGTTTCGCGAACCAAATGTCGAATGGCATCATTGGAGCGGAGTCTTCTATTTCTTCGAAGTGGATACATGATTTAATGCTTGTTTTAAATTAGATATTTATTTCACCTATCAAATAAAGAATGGCTTTTCCGGCTATCTTGATCCGTGAACCGAGATATTCACAAATCAGGTCTCCACCCCTTGGCGACAACTGCTTTGCGGTCATTTTGGTCTTCCCCAAAACTTTGGACCAATAAGGGGTCAGGGTCGTGTGAGCCGAACCCGTTACGGGATCTTCGGGAATACCACATTGCGGAAAAAAAGCACGTGAAACAAAATCAACCTCATTGCCGGGTGCGGAAACAATGACTCCGCGACAATTCAATTGATCGAGCAAATGAAAATTCGGAGTAATTTCTTCGATTTCCTTTTGCGAACCATAAATTAGAAGATAGTCCGTTTTTCCTTGTATGGTTTTAATAGGTTCTGCACCTATTGCCTTTGTTATCTCTTTTACTTCGGCTACTTCTGTTGTTTCATCCCTAGGAAAATACAAGGTCAAAAAACCATCGTCACTTTTCTCAACGTTCAATATGCCACTTCTGGGAGAATAGAAATCAAGTTTCGCGACATTCTTTTCAATAAAACGGAACAAGACATAAGCCGAGGCCAAGGCAGCATGACCGCAAAGGTCGACCTCAAGTTCAGGGGTGTACCAGCGAATTTCATAATGCTCGGATTTTTTGACCAAAAATGCGGTCTCGGCCAAATTGTTTTCCATGGCGATCTGTTGCATGATCTTGTCATTCAACCAAGTGTTTAATACACAAACTGCGGCCGGGTTTCCCGAAAATAGTTTTTCCGTAAAAGCATCAACTTGATATAGGGTCAGTTTCATTATTTCATGGTCAATTACCAAGTTAAAGATATGGATTATTGGGCGGTTTACGAGGAGAGATTGACATTAGTGAATACGGTCCATTTCTTTTTTGCAGGCTATAATTCGTTGCAAGTCTTGGCCAAATCCTCGTTCTGCCCAAAGACCGATATCATCTTTAAGTTCGATGGGATTTTGGTCGGCATCTATATATTTTCGAAACGATTGGATCAAGGGGTCGTCGAAACCATTGATTTTTAAAATGGATTTTCTACCAGGAATACTATAATCACCTTCATAATCGTAACAAAAGACCAATACTTGGTCGCCCATTGACAAACCGGATTCATGAAAACAATCGGTCGAGAAGAATTTTTGATTGGCATAGGTGCTTTCGTCCAAATCCTTGATTTTGAAAACTTTTTCTAGCTCTATAATTCCCCTTTGCGAAGTGTATAAGGGGCCTGGGTCATCAGTAGGTGTTTCCAAGCTTGTTATAGTTCCGGTAAATACCAGGGAAAGCTCTTCGCCACAGTTACCAATAAAAGGCCCGTCTTGTGGCCACCAATAGGTGTAGCCCACATTTAAAGTGTCTTGGGTGAAGATGACATCGATATCGCTTTTTGATTTTTTGGTATTACAAGCAACGATTAAACCGACGAGCATATAAAGTAGTAAGGCATTAATTTTTTCAATCCAACCCGTATTTTTTATTAAAACGATTTGCTTTCTCTATCCATTTCTTTGGGGCATTAAAACGATATCCAAGATAAAGTTCTGCGAAAGTAATATAGTCATCTAATCGGGCAGTTTGGTCGTCTCCTTGTCCCAATGTCTGGACACTGAAATTTATTCCGGTAAAAAAACGTTCTGAGTTGTAGCCGATTACGGTTCGTAATATAACTTGAGCCAAACTAGAGGTCACCGTTTCACCTTCCGATCGCGTAAAATTCGCGCCTATTCCGACGGTCGCACCGGCCCCGATAATGAAATGTCGACCAATTACAAGATTGTAATAATACCCGGGGCCAATGGCAAGGTTGTACGAATGGTCGTTGGTTTGCTGACCGTCTTCATCAAGACGAAAGCGAGTGTAATAGAAGGTAAAACTCGGGATAAAACTACCCGCACTTTTCTTTTGCCATTCGTTCTGGAAACCAACCGCTCTGAACGAGAAGCGTTTGTTGAAAATGTAACTTGTAGAACCTCCTACTTTTAATGTACCGAATTCAGGAAAGGGCAAAGTCTCGTCATTGGTAATCGCAAAAAACCCTTTTTGATTGTAGAAGTCCAAGGTTTGCATCCATTTGCCCAAGAACATGCGAAAATTCAGCGTGAACAATTTAGATCCTTTATTGTCTTGATTCTCGGAGAAGAAATTAGGGGCATATCCCAAATCGATTTCAACAGATCTGAACAGCACCGAAAGCCCCAAATAAGTTTTGTCATTGGGTATGAGTTCTATTATCTCATTGTTCTCAATATCAGTAAGGATAAAGCTGTTCGAAGTATTCTGAATGCCGATACGTGTAGTCAATTTCTCTGGGAACGTTCGAATATAGTCTTCGACATTTTGGGAAAAGGAAGCAGAGCTAAAAAGTGCACTAAAACAAAAAATCCATTTTCTCAAACCCATTCTTTCGGCATTTTGAGAGTGGCCAACAAACGCTCCTCCTCACTTCCTTTTTTGGGATGATGGTCATAACGCCATTGTACATGTGGTGGAAGGCTCATCAAAATACTTTCGATACGACCGTTAGTCTTCAGACCAAAAAGAGTGCCCTTATCATGCACCAAATTGAATTCCACATAACGACCCCGGCGGATTTCTTGCCAATCACGCTGAAGCGTTGTAAAACCGATAGCTGAACGTTTTATAACAATAGGTATATATGCTTCCAGAAAACTGTTCCCCACCTCGGTTACAAAGTTGTACCAGTCTTGCATGCCCATATCTCCCGTTGCTTTACAATAGTCGAAAAAGAGTCCGCCTACGCCTCGGGCTTCATTTCTATGGTTATTCCAAAAGTATTCGTCGCACTTTTTTTTATAGGTAGGATAAAATTCAGGATGGTGTGCATCACAAGCCCTTTTACAAACGGAATGAAAATGAACCGCATCTTCATCGAACAGATAATAGGGAGTAAGGTCTTGTCCGCCTCCAAACCATTGATCTACAATATTCCCCTCTTTGTCATACATTTCAAAATAACGCCAATTTGCATGTACGGTCGGCACCATTGGGCTCTTTGGGTGGATGACCAAACTCAATCCACAGGCAAAGAAATCTGCATCTTCGACACCAAAATAGGTTTGCATGCTTTTAGGGAGTTCGCCGTGAACGGCAGAAATATTGACTCCGCCTTTTTCGAAAACTGCTCCATTTTCAATAACCCGCGAACGGCCCCCACCACCTTCCGGCCGCTTCCAAATATCTTCACGAAATTTGGCTTCTCCATCTACTTCCTCGAGTTTTGAGGTGATGGTATCTTGGAGGGTTTGGATGTATTGGTAGAATTTGTCTTTCATGCGTATAACTCATAAAGCTCCATATCCAAAGCAGGTTCATGGGGCGGGGTATGTTCTTTGAGCAATGTAGTTTTCCAAATATAGCCACATTTTTCCGCAACTTTAATGCTCGCTAAATTGCTTTCGTGAACAATGATTTGAAGGGTCTTCAATCCAAGTTTTTCAAATGCATAAGTAGAGAGTGCCTTGGTGGATTGGGTCATCCAACCTTTTCCTTCATATTGATAACCGATGCAGTAGGCCAGCTCGGCCTGTTGTCGCTGCCAATCCATTTTTTTGATATAGACCAGACCAATTACGGTTCGGTTTTCCTTTTCCTTGAGAACAAAAAGGAATTCCTCTTTGTTCGAAAATTGCTTGACCTTCTTTTCGACGAAGTATTTTGATAAATCGGGAGTCAGATTTTGCTCCAAAGTTTTTGGAAAAAAGCGCTTTAACCGATCAGCGTTCACCGTAACAAAATCGCAGATCCGCCATGCATATTTTTCATGGATGGGTTCGATGGTGTAATTTTCAAATTCTGCAATCATTGTAATTTTTTCAACTTTTGTATTGGAGAGACCTCCCTAAACCTGCCTGCCGGCAGGCAGGTCCCTCTCAAGGAGGGAGTTTACTCTTTGCAATATTTTAAAACCTTCGAATGGTTTGAAACATTCTAGTTTTTGTCCCTCCCCTTGGGGGAGGCTAGGAGGGGACTACGTCCGAGTTGTAGTTCTCCCGCCTGTGGCGGGGCTAGGGAGCTTCTTTCCACTCCTTCACAGCATCAATAAAAGCCTTCGCATTTTCAACGGGAATATTGGGCAGAATACCGTGCCCTAGGTTTACCACATACTTATCCTTCCCAAATTCATGGATCATTTGGGTAACCATCTTTTTGATTTCGGAAGGAGGTGACAATAGCCTAGCCGGATCGAAGTTGCCCTGAAGTGTGATATTCCCTCCGGTCAAATACCTGGCATTGCGTGCGGAGCACGTCCAATCGACCCCAAGGGCGGAAGCTCCTGATTTTGCCATATCGCCCAGGGCGAACCAACAACCTTTTCCGAAAACGATAACCGGGGATTCGTCTTTTAAAGCATCGATAATCTGTTGAATGTACTGCCAAGAGAACTCTTTATAATCGCTTGGGGATAACATACCTCCCCAAGAATCGAAAACCTGGACGGCATTGACACCAGCTTTGACTTTGGCCTTCAGATAAGCAATTGTCGTATCGGTAATCTTTTGCAACATCTCATGGGCAACTACAGGTTGTGTGAAACAAAACTCCTTGGCCTTGTCAAAGGTCTTACTGCCTTGGCCTTGGGTTGTGTAGCACAATATGGTCCACGGTGAACCGGCAAAGCCAATAAGCGGCACTTCATCGTTCAACTTTTCTTTTGTCGCCTTAATGGCCTGCATAACATAATCAAGTTCTTCATTAACATCGGGAACGATAACGCGATCCACTCCTTTTTCATCTCGAACAGGATTTGGCAAATACGGTCCGAAGTTGGGTTTCATTTGTACCTCGATGCCCATTGCTTGAGGAATTACCAGAATATCGGAAAAAAGAATAGCGGCATCCATACCATATCTACGGATGGGCTGTACCGTGATTTCTGAAGCCAATTCAGGAGTTTGACAGCGTGTGAAGAAATCATATTTCTCCTTGATTTCCATAAATTCAGGAAGATAACGGCCGGCTTGGCGCATCATCCAAACTGGTGGGCGGTCTACGGTTTCGCCTTTTAGGGCTCTTAGGAATAGGTCGTTTTTTATCATACTTGGCAGATAGCTTTTAGCCTTAGGCTATTGGCTATTTTTGATTTTACGAATTAGACTATTTAGCATTTTTGCCTCTTTATCGAGAAGGTCAAATGCACTTTTCAAACCTTCTTTAGAAATAAAACCCAATTCAACTGCTATAATAAGTTGGGTCTCTACTTCAAAAAGAGAACCTATTGCAATTTCCAAAAAACGTTTGAATTCTATTTCACTATTTCTGCTACACCCTTCGGCAATATTTGAGGGAATGGACACGGCCGCTCGTGTAACTTGACTACGAAGGCCGAATTTTTCTTGAGCAGGCAGCTTATCGGATAATTTATAAATTTCTTTAACGATTTGAATGCCGTTCTTCCAGATATCGAGTTTTCTAAAATCTCTCATACTTTATTTGCCAACAGCCAACAGCCAACAGCCAACAGCTAACTTCTATAACTTTCATTAACCAACTCGATCAAACTTTCCACATCGGGAATTTTCGCCACTCGAACATCATCAAAATGCTTTCGCGCCTCGTTGGCGGTGGTCTCCCCGATACAGTAGGCGATCTTATCAGGCTTATTCTTTAACAAATAACTCTCGACGGTAGACGGACTAAAAAATAGAACCCCTTTTACGGTATCATCGATTTTTGAAGGGGAATGTTTGGTCTCGTACGCCTCGATTTCAGTTACCTCAATATTATTTTCTGTCAAGATATTTGGTAAATCCTCCATTCGCAAATTGCTGCAAAAATAGGTTACCCCCAATCCTTCTATATATTCGACTAAATATTCGGCCAGTTTTTTTGCATTTTTTTCTTGATGTTTTACCGGACCTATACGGCGTTCTATCAAGCGTTTGGTCTTTCGCCCAACGCAATAGATATTTTTGAAGTTCAATTGATCGGCGCTTACGTTCGATAAGATGGCCTCGACCGCATTTTGACTGGTAATAATCACGTTCGTCATTTCTCGTTTCAACACGGCGGTGGAAATACGGTTCGGACTTATCTTGATAAAGTCGTCGGATTTGACCCGAATACCATTATTGAATGTCTGTAGCTGATCGGAAGTCAGTTTTTTGGTCGAAAAAATTTGGGCGCCGATGTTCACTCCGACCAATTTGTTCATCAAGGCCTTCCCACCACGACTTAGCATACTGTTTGCGCAGTCACGGCCGAGATTTTCGTGTTTTCCGATAGGAGCTTTAAATTCGGCTTCCAATTTTTTGCTTCCGTCAACGGTTAAAAGCACACCCTTTAAGGTTATTTCGTCTTCTTTGTCGATGGTCGCAAGGGCACCGATGGGAGCAGTACATCCTCCTTCCAAAATACGTAGAAATTCACGCTCTAGTTTGGTACAGATGGCCGTCGGTTCGTGATTGAGTTCTGAGCAAGCATCTCGTACAAAATCATCGTTCTCCATGGCTACGACCATGATCGCACCCTGCGCCGGTGCGGGCACCATCCAGGTGAGTCCGATGGTGTTTTCAGGTTCAAGCCCGATACGTTCGAGTCCGGCAGCGGCAAAAATGGCACCGTTCCAATCGTTATTTTTTAATTTTTCATAGCGACTGTTTACATTGCCCCGTAGATCGACAACGGTATGGGTTGGGTAGCGGTTGAGCCATTGTGCTTTACGGCGCTGGCTTCCGGTAGCGATAATAGCTTCACGTTGTGCCAAAAATTCCTCGTTTTTTTTGAAGGCAAGAATATCCCAATAGTTAGCGCGTTCCAAGACGGCGGCCTGAACGATACCTTGAGGAAGTGCCGTTGGTACATCCTTCATAGAATGCACGGCAATATCGATTTCGCCTTTGAGCATCGCAACATCCAAGGTTTTGGTAAAAATGCCTGTTATGCCGAGTTCATAAAGGGGTTTGTCGAGCACAAGGTCTCCGGTAGCTTTCACGGGAACAAGCTCGGTCTTATGACCTAGCGCTTCCAATTGCGATTTAACGGTGTTTGCTTGCCATAACGCCAATTCGCTATCGCGGGTGCCAATGCGTATGACCTTGCTCATCGTGGATTCACTTCAAGTTGAAACACCTTTTGAATGAGTTCTAGGCTATCATCCGCATCCGTATTCGAATCTTTTAAATGATTGGCGAATTGTTTGGTGATCTTTTGAATAATGCGATCGGAAATAACATCGGCTTGCTCCGAGTTAAAATCAGCCAGTTTTTTGGATTGGTAGTCGAGCTCCTCTTCCTTCATGGTCTTTAATTTCTTTTTCAAGGCCTTGATGACCGGAGCGAACTTTCGGGTTTCCAACCACTGTATGAAATCATTTTTCACTTCTTGAATGATTTCTTCCGCCTGCGGAATGAATTGTTTGCGCCGCTCCAAAGTCTCATCGGTCATTTGCGATAAGTGATCCAAATGGATAACGGTCACATTTTGCAGATCAAGAACATTGTCGGAAACATTCTTCGGAACGGAAAGATCAAGAATGAGCAATGGTTTTTTAGGATAGATCAACTCTTTTGAAATGGTGGGCGATTGCGCGCTGGTAGCGACGACGAGTACATCGGTCTTGCGTATTTCGGCCTGCAGGTCACCGTAGTCCTTGACCAGTAGGTTGAATTTTCCCGCAATTTTTTCGGCCTTGTCCTTGGTACGGTTGATCAAGGTAATATGTGGATTCTTGGTATGCTTTATCAAGTTCTCACACGTATTGCGGCCTATTTTGCCCGTACCGAAGAGTAGAATGTTCTTCTCGGAAATGTCAGGAACGTTTTTAAGAATGTATTGAACAGAAGCAAAAGCTACCGAGGTTGTGCCCGAGGAAATTTCGGTTTCGTTTTTGATGCGCTTGCTCGCCTGAATGACCGAATTGCAGAGTCGCTCGATAAACGGGTTAGCAAGATCATGCTTTTTAGAGCGATTGAAACTTTGCCGTAATTGGCTGATAATTTCGAAATCACCCAAGATTTGGCTGTCCAATCCAGTGCCGACACGGAACAAATGGTTGATGGCTTCATTGTTTTTATAAACATAGGCAACCTCTTGAAATTCTTCGACCGTGCCCCGTGTAGTATCACACAACAGTTTAATAAGCTGGAACGGATGTTGGGCAAAACCATGAAGTTCTGTTCGATTGCAAGTCGAGGTAATCAAGAGGCCATCGATATCTTGCGATTTGGCACCTAGCAAAATTTGCTCCATACCGGCATCGTCAACACTAAATTTTCCGCGTACCTCGGCATCTGCCTTTTTGTAATTGAGGCCAATGGTGTAAAATGAGTTGTGTCTTGAAATGTGGTAGTCTTTCATGTATCCATGCAAACGGACACAAAAATAAAAGCAATGAACGAATAAAAACAACGCTAGAGGAACAATAAGTATCGGATTATGACTTTTTGAACCTTTTTCGACATCTTTGCTGGTAAAATCCGTAAATTTATAGGAATCATTACGCTTAGGGTATTTTTTATTTAGAACGCTTCTAAATAAAAAATAAAATATTTATATAAAAATGGATAAAAAAAGTATCGCCAAAGGTTCATTTGATGAGGTGCTTATTGAGGATGGATTTTATGTATTGAAAATCCAAAATGATACCTCTGATATTCAAAAAATTACGCGTGATATCGATAGTTCTTTCATTCAATTTCATTTTTGTTTGAAGGGTCAAGCCAAGTTTATTTTTAATGATGGGCGATATGCCTTGGAGGTAACCGAGGAAAATTCATTGCTACTTTATAATACACAGCTGGATTTGCCCATGAACCTTGAATTGGCCTCGAATTCTTGGATGTTGTCCGTTGTCATGACCATTCGAAAATTCCACTCCCTTTTCTCGCGTGAGGCAGACTATATTCCATTTTTGAGCGATGAGTATAAAGAGAAAAAATATTACTCCCAAGAAGGAGTATCACCGGCGATCGCCGTGGTGCTCAGCCAGATAATGAACTATAATCTGCATCCATCAATAAAAGAACTTTATATAAAAGGCAAGGTGTATGAACTTATTGCGCTCTATTTCAACAAAAGTACCGATGCCGACATCGAGCAATGCCCGTTTCTAGTCGATGAGGATAATGTGAGCCGTATCCGAAAGGCGAAAGAAATAATGATAGCCCGAATGGCGGAACCTCCAACGCTTGTAGAACTTTCCGAAGAGATCGGACTAAGCCTTAAAAAGCTAAAAGAAGGGTTTAAACAGATTTATGGCGACTCGGTGTATAGTTTTTTGTTCGACTATAAAATGGAACATGCACGAAAACTGCTGGAAGCCGGAAAACATAATGTCAATGAAATTGGACTCAAAGTGGGGTATAGTACCTCGAGCCATTTTATTGCCGCTTTTAAGAAAAAGTATGGCACGACGCCAAAAAAATATGTGATGTCCATTGCTAATTAAGTTCTTTTTCAGTTATTAGGGCTAGTTTAGTCTCTAAGTATGAACCTCAATTCTCTTGTAATATGCGAATATTTCTAAAAAGCACCCTCCTAGTTTTTTCAGTTGTTTTGTTGAACGCCTGTGGCGCGGGCAAGATAGATGAAGATGTCAATTTTGTTGAACGTGAACCGGTCCAAAGAATTACTTCCCCCTTCTGGTATTGGAAACCGATTTGGTACTTGTTTTTACGAAGACCAATGGGTATCGTCACAAATCCATTGAAAAAGGGGTCAACACCTTAAAATTTTTGGGGTTGAAAAATGATTTTGTCATTACCCACACTGAGGATTCCTTAGCTTTCAATACCAAAAATTTAAAAAAATACGATTTAGTCGTTTTTTTGAGTACGACCCAAGATGTGTTGGGGCAGGAACAACAGGAGGCTTTTGAAGACTATATACAAAATGGCGGAAGTTTTATGGGCATTCACGCCGCCGCCGATACGGAATATGAATGGCCTTGGTACGGAGAACTCGTGGGAGCTTATTTTAAGAGCCATCCGAAACAACAGGAAGCCAAAATCGACGTGGTGGACAGAAATCATTCGGCAACCTCACATCTGAACAGTACTTGGATGCATTTTGATGAATGGTACAACTACAAGAATATCAACCCTTCGATGAATGTTCTCATGAGATTGGATGAAAGCAGTTATGAAGGTGGTGAAAACGGAGGCAACCATCCCATTGCCTGGTATCATGAATTCGATGGGGGGCGCGCTTTTTACACAGGCCTTGGTCATACTCACGAATCATATGACAATCCCGATTTTCAAAAACATTTGGTAGGGGCCATTCGCTGGTGTCTCGACCGCTAGAGCGGTCTGGCTACCATAATCCCGATATTATTCTTGATCTTCTTGAGGTAATCGGCCAAAGGAAGTTTTGAAACTTCGACCTCCATCGAGCCTGTAGAGGCATGAAGCAAATGAATACGCCCATCTTTTTCTCGGGTGGCAATTCCGGTATGGGTTACGTCGAGTCCATTGATGGAAGTGGTAAGGGCAATGATATCTCCAGATTGGATCAAATGTTCGTTCGCCTCGATCTGCTCTTGGGGCAAATAGCAAAAAGATTCATTGTTCAGGGCCTTTTCGGTTTCAACGATTTTTTCAAAATTAGCATCATCTTCAAGAAAGGGGTAGAGGTCGCGATGCGTGCCCATGAAATTAATCTCCTTTTTGATTTCGACGCCGCCGATGTCCGAGGTGATTTCTTTTAGCAAACCTTTTTGCTCATTGTTGCGGATCCACTCCGAAAAATAATGGAGGCGTGAGCCATACCCATCGAGGGTGCCATCTTTATACCGAATGGTTTCCAAGGTTTCCGTGAAACTATCAAAATCTGATTTTCCTTCTTTCAGAAGTAAGCCAAAGGCCAAGACATTTTCGACAAAAGTAGTGCAATCGAGTCCGTGTAGGTTGATGACCAGTGATTCGGTTTCGCCGATTTCCAGGGTTTTTGCAACGTACGGCGTACCCATAAAAGTTTTGCCGATAGCGACCAGTGTTTTGCCAAAATCTTTTTCTAGCAGGCCGTCAATTTCTATTGTCTTGTTTTCGAAGGCTTGTTTATCGGCGGGCGAGCAGGTGATTTGTTGGGCCGAACCGATTTTCAGCAATAGGAAAGCAAAAAATACAAAATAGGTCTTCATATCATCCCTTTCATCAAAAATACGAATATCACAGGTGTCAAAATAATATTAGGGCATAGATATGAAAAACCAAAATTAACGGCCTATTCAAAAGGTGCCCACATAGTAAATACTTCCTGAACGCCTGCTGACAATGGCACATACGTGCCATAAAACGAATTGAATTCCTTTTGAACGGTAGTTGATTTGGTAAAGAGATCGACATGTTGCAATTCAATTTTGTCAAGATTGAAGTCAGGATAATTCATAAGGATTTCTTGAGGTAGTTCTCCTATTTTATGTGGGTTTTCGGCTGGTGATATTACCGTCCATCTCGTAAACATGGGCTCGTCACCGTAAACATTATAGGACCATTTGGCGGTTTTCTTAATAAAAGTCTGATCGCTTGCAAATTCAAAATTATAAACTGAGTTTTCTACAATGGTGAAACTTGGTTTTGGCAGAATAGTAAGCTCCTCTATTTTATCTCCCATTTGCGAGTACCCATATGAATACCCATCCATTTTTATACCGAAATAAGTTCTATACGTTTTGAATGTATCGAGATAACCTACTTTCGCATTACTTTTTCCGTAAGTAAGGTCTCTACTTACCGTATGTTCATAGAGGTTGTAATCGGGCTGCTCACTAGCATATCCGGTACTCATAAACATAGAAAATGTATTCTCGGGCAGGTTGTCAAGTTCAAAGTAACTGTCGTACTCGGGTAGCTCTTCAAAAGCGAATTCATATTCCATGCCATCCACAGGATTCTCAATCATCACATATCTCAAATTATCCTGATTATCATAAAGACTGAGAATGTAAGTTTCATTTTCGTACAATGGAATTTGGCCCAGACTTAAAATCTGCAATCCAGCAGTTCCTTCAAAATCCGTACTTCCAGTGTTTAGATTGCCATACGAGTTGGATATAGAATAATCGCGAACGCCCCCCATAATATTCGAAACCCTAATATTAAAATCACCAATTATAGGGTTAGGGTTATTTCTGAAATTATGATTTCTATTCCAAATACTTCCGCTTTCAAGATTTGCGTATGTCACCAACGAGTGATCAGGGTTAAATCCACCTCCGCTTAAAAAGTAAAAAAACTTTGTGGCAGTAACACTTTCGGGAACCTTATCTTTTTCAACCTTAAACCCAATGCGTTCACCATAAACAACCTTTCTATATTCCAGAATATCGCCATTCTGATCGTGCAAAATAATCCACTCATCTGCATTTTCGTTTAGAGAATTACTCTCGTAGGTAAAATAGACTACATTTTCGGAATCGTTCGGATTTTCGGTTTCCTGTTCTTTTTGTTCTTTTTCGGTTTCTGGTATCAAGGTGTCTTCTTTGCCGCAGTTGGCTAGAAGAAACACACATGAGATTACTAAGGCGAGTTTAGTAATTTTCATAAAATGGTTTTTTTGCCTGGCTAATGGGCTAAAGAAGCCGTTAGTTACTAACGTAAACCTTCTCTAATTATTTTGGTAGAAAGCTATTTAGAGGTATCGGGTAAGATTGGGCAAGATGAAGTTCTGTCGTTTTAAAAACATGGATTAGGGTTATGGTTTAATACCCATGAAACCCATACGCCCCGTACCCACCGGGCCGATATACGATGGCGCGTTGTCTTTTTTTGAGTAGAAACTCTTCGGTCACGAACTCCAAGGCATCGGCGTCGGTATCGGTGTCCTCGATTCGAAGCCCGTCATTTTGATAATAAGGCTTCGTACTGAACCCTTTTCCATTTTCGAACACGACCAAATGCATTTTAAAATTCTTGTCGTAATCTTGGTTGTTGCGTACCTTAAAGTAGTAGCCTGTATACCCTTTGCCGTTATATTGCAACGGCCTCTGTTCCAAGAATACCGTTTTATAGTACTTTTCATCATACTTTTTAAATTCGAACAACAACGCTTCTGCGATTGATTTCTCCGTGCGGTATACGGAAGGAATACGGTCTAGTTTTCGAATTTTCTTGAATTTATTGAGCAAGAGATTACGGCTGTTGATATTCGAAGCCAAGGAGTCCAACATGCCCAACGGCAGCCCAATGTCATCTTTGGCCAATAGGGCGGCATAGGTCGTCTGGATTTTCTCGTTTTGAACGAGCTTCAATCGTTCAAAAAACTGTTTCACCTCTTTCTCCTGAATGAACGGATAGAGCAGTACGGCATAGTCTTCAAGAAGGTCGTTGCCGTTATTGCGATTGCCATTGTTCTGATTACGGTTCAGGTGGCGATAGTTCGACATTCCCAATTGGCGCTTCAGTTGAATTTTGGCGTCGTTCAACATTTGTTTTCGATACTTTTTATAGCTTTTTGGTTTGATTTCATCGGCTGCCATCAACTGGGCGAGCATTGAAAAAATCGGAAATTTGTATTCATCGATTACACTATAGTCCAATAATTCGGGATATAATTTTTTCGCCAAGGGCAGACTGTCCAAATAGGGTTGGAAAATGGAATGGATCTCAAATTTGTTGGAGACCAATGGCAGATCTTTCGAGAGCAGTTCCAACAGCAATGAAACGGATGCATCATCTGCCTTTTTAGAAACGGCCTGTAATATTTTGGTCTGGGCGTACGAGTTGTTATACGATTTGGTATAGAAATCCTGAAAAAAGGGAAACACTTCAGGACTAACCATTTTTCCCAGTTTTTGAATGAGATGTGATTGGATGTTCTTTTTATCAGCCGGGTAATCGAATTCCGAAATATAATATTTTAAGGAGTCGATATGCTCGGGCCCAAACTGAATGAACCTATATCCCTTATTCAAAATACTATCATTGGCTCGTAATGCGGAAAAAAATGCGGGTGTTTTATCCGTTAAAATTCCAGTGCCTATGAGCGTATCGTTCGGAGTGAAATTCGCAAAAAATTCACTCACAAAACGACTAGGGGTTCCCTCGGTATCTACAGTCGTCTTGACTTCATAGAGCAGTCCTCCCTTAACAACATTCTTGATTAGAATTCCACGTGTGCTAGCGGTGTCGCCCAAGACCAATTCTAGTTCGTGACGCCCATCGGCATAACTGCTATCTTTCTCTCTAAGAATATTGAAACGGTCGTCGGCCAAGATTTTTTTTCTCAGCGCCCAAACGGAGTCAATGCTCGGAAACATCAAAAAGTCATGTGACTTATTCAACTCGACGGTGATGGCCTCATTGTTCTTGTTTTGGTATACCGTCTTTTTATTGAAGGCATTGTAGGGTTTTGGTTTATTCCTTCCGTTATTGTAATTATTGCTGTTCTCGACGAATTTTGGGGGTTTTACCGAACTTATTGTCGTAAAAAAAAGCGCGGTATCCTGAACTTTTTTGAATACCGAAGTATCGTCGGCCTCTTTGATTTTCAAAGATTCGAAATAGGAAGTTGCTTCCTCATCATTCTGTGTCACGACTCCCATTAAATAATAATCGCCCTTTCGAAAAGTAGTTTTCAGATGCAATTGCTTTCCGTTGACAGAATCAATAATGGCCTTTGAGGTAAGTGTATTTACAGTATGCTTGCCATATGTGGGATTTATTTCTAAATCTTGATAGAAACGCTTTTGAATCTGCTTTAACTCAAAACTGTCTATTTCTATAAAATTGAAATCGTTCAACGTGGCCTTCTTCAGAAAATAGTACGAACCTGATATCGAATCATATCCTTGCAATAGTCGGTCACCGCTGCGATACTTGTTCGGAAAGGTATGCTGTGATGGCATACGCACCTCGAAATCATCAAACCCGGAAACTATGTTCTCCAACTTTGCACTAGGTTGTCTAAAGCGTAGACTGTTGAAAATGCTATCGGCATGTTGCAATACAAAATCGCCTTCACCGCCCATTTTAAATATGAGTATCTCTAAAGGAGTGACATAAATCTGGTAGCGTTGATGATCCCCATTTTTCAGTTGGTTCTTGATATCAAGGCCTTTGAAACCATTTCTTGTAATCTTGGTCTTTTCCAAAATTGTTCCAGGGATGTTCTCGAAAAGTAACTTATCGAGATCCTCCAAGATATAGGTGGCATCCTGTTTTAAAAATTGAAAGGTCGGAATTCGATTGACCATGACATAACTTCCGTTGGCCAGATCTGGCGAAATATAAGTGGTGTTTACAAATTCGGAAACGGGATATAATTTATTGGTCAAGTTCAAGCTAAAGTAGCCATCGTCCGGTCGTGCCGTTTCATAGGAATTTTCGCGAATCGAGTTTTCGAATTTTTCCTTTAAGCGCTTTCCTTTTGAAGTAGATCGTGACACCAAGGGGTTTACGGTATAGCCCATACTGCGTAACATTTCGATGACCCCTTTCTCACCGGGGAGATGGGCTGCGCCTATACCGGTGAATACCTTTCCGGAGTGCATGAGCGAGTCTAGTTTTTTGGCCATGTTCCGATTTCTGATAAAGAGCATATTTTTTAGGTAGTGCTCCGTGTACATGGCCTTGTCGATACTGTCGAGCAATGCGATATTGCGATTGCGATAGGCATCTTGCAACAAACTCATGGGGTCTTGTTGTTGCATTTTCTTCTGGAGCCACTCGTCCGGTTTTCGCTTCATGGCATTCATACTGGCACGGCCGACGAGTGCCGAAGACTCTTCAAGGTCTTCAAGTGCGATGACCGGCTTCTCGAATTTCTTGCCCGCCTGATAGATGAACATATCCAAATAGGTCTCCTCTTCAAAATTTTGGGAATATTCATCGGTACGGTAGAGAATGTTATTGACGCGATTGTCCTCAAAGGCCAGATAGGCACCGATTTCTTCTTTTTTGGGATTTTTAACTTGAAATGGATAGGTATAAAATCCTTTGGCTACGAAACCATTTCCTTGGCCATATCCCATAAAACCAAGATTATCTGAATTTTCGAGCCAAGTACCTGGATCCGATTCCAAAGCGACGATCTCACTTTGGTCTAGGGCCTCGTAAAAAACATCGTCCAGCCGGAAGGCAATACGCTTGCTTACATGCATCGTTCCATAGAGATAAGACGATTCTTGAAGTCCGTTGCCTGAAATTTCCCAAAGCAGACTGTTCTCTTTTTGAGCGGAGAGAGCGGTTATCGTAAAAATAAAAATTAGTGTAATAATCCGCATAGATGCAGCTAGTTTGATTTAAAAATGGCCCAAAAAATAAAATTTCGAAAATGTATTGTGCCAATTAACTTTTAATTGACAATTTCGATTCGAACTCGACATGATCAAAAATCCTTATGATACCATTGATACTATATTGAATATTGCTAACGTATTTTCATGGCAAGTAGTATTTTTGCGCTCACAAATTCGGTGGGTTGTAACATGCTGCAAATGCCCAGAGGATTAAACTAGTCGTTTTAAAAATATCCAAAAATGAAAGGAGTACTACTCGTAAATCTAGGTTCGCCCGACAGCCCGACGGCAAAAGATGTAAAACCTTATCTTGATGAGTTCTTGATGGATGAAAGAGTCATTGACGTACCGAAAATTTTACGCAATATATTGGTTCGGGGCATTATTTTGCAGACCCGCCCGAAAAAGTCGGCAGAGGCCTATTCAAAGATTTGGTGGGATGAAGGTTCGCCGTTGGTCGTGATCTCGGAGCGATTCGCTGAAAAACTTGGAAAACATACCGAGATGCCCGTAGCTCTTGGAATGCGGTATGGAAGCATGTCCATCAAAAAGGCGCTGCAAGAACTACATGAAAAAGGAGTTGATGAGGTGTTGTTGGTGCCGCTATATCCGCATTACGCCATGTCGAGTTATGAAACAGTGGTTGTCAAGACGATGGAAGTGCAAAAGGAGCATTTTCCGAAGTTGCAAATTACCACGCTTCCCGCTTTTTATAAAAACCCTGATTACATTAAAGTACTTTCCGAAAGTATTGCAGAAGGGTTAAAGGGGTTTGACTACGACCATATTCTTTTTTCATACCATGGTATTCCTGAAAGACATATCCGAAAAAGTGACCCAACACGCTACCATTGCAAAATAGATGGGAGTTGTTGTAGTATAAATTCGGTTGCACATAATACTTGTTATCGCCATCAAGTCTACGAGACGACTGAATTAGTAAAGGCTTATTTGAATCTGCCCGAGGAGAAAGTCAGTTCTTCTTTTCAATCGCGGTTGGCGGGCGACCCATGGTTAAAGCCATACACCGATTTCGAGTTCGAAAGGTTGGCCATGGAAGGAAAGAAAAATCTAGCCGTTGTTACCGCTGCTTTTGTCAGTGATTGTTTGGAGACCTTGGAGGAGATTGCCATGGAGGGCAAACACCAATTTCAGGAAGTCGGAGGTGACAATTACAAACATATTTCCTGTTTGAACGATGGTGATGCTTGGGTGAAGGTGATGGCGAAGTGGGTGAATGAATGGGAGAACAGTGGGGCGTTGCCTGTTTGATGTCTTTGCGAGGAGCGAGACGAAAGGGTATCGTAAAAACTAATTTTTCATCGCGATGCGGCAAACTGTTGAACCTTGATTAAAAATTCAACAGATTGCCACGCTTCGCTCGCAATTATATATGGCAAAAGTATCATCGGAACAACTCGGTTCGGAACCCATTGGCAAATTGCTCGTAAGACAGGCGGTACCTGCCAGTATTGGAATTCTGGTGATGTCTTTGAATATTCTCGTCGATTCGATATTTGTCGGTAATTGGATAGGCTCGATTGCCATAGCCGCAATTAATGTGGTACTTCCCGTTTCCTTTTTTATCGGAGCATTGGGTATGGCAATCGGTGTCGGAGGATCAAGCATCATCTCTCGTGCACTTGGGGCCAACAATAAAGAGAAAGCACTCAAAACTTTTGGAAACCAGATTACCCTAACGCTATTGGTCACGATTTCGATGGTCGCTTTAGGACTTTACTTCGTTGATTCATTGATTCCGGCTTTCGGCGGAAAAGGAGCCATTTTCGAGCCTGCCAAAATTTATTACGTCATCGTGTTATATGGAGTGCCCTTACTGGCGCTCTGTATGATGGGCAATACGGTCATTCGGGCCGAGGGAAAACCCAAATTTGCCATGATTGCCATGATAATTCCCTCGGTAGGAAACCTATTGATGGATTATATTTTCATCTATATTCTTGATTGGGGCATGCATGGTGCGGCTTGGGCCACTACTATAGGTTACTTCTTATGCTGTGCCTATGTGGCCTACTTTTTTCTTTCCAAAAACTCCGAATTAAAATTGGATTGGTCGCATTTTGGATTGGACAAACCCATACTAAAGGAAATTGGTTCATTAGGTTTTGTAACCTTATCGAGACAAGCTGTGGTCAGTATTATTTATTTGTTGATGAACAATATCCTTTTCGGGCTGGGCGGAGAGGCCATGGTCGCGGTATATGCCATTATCGGTAGAATGCTGATGTTCGCACTTTTTCCAGTGTTTGGGGTTACTCAGGGATTTCTGCCCATTGCAGGCTATAATTATGGGGCATATAAATATGATCGTGTGAAGCAAACCATTTATACGGCCATAAAATATGCGGCGATACTAGCTACGATAGTATTTATTGGCTTGATGATATTTCCCGCCGAGATTGCGGGACTCTTTCTTAGCGACCGTCCCGATCTTTCCGAAATCGATTTGGCCACTAATGCTTTTGTTTTGGAGCATACGCCGAGTGCAATGCGTTGGGTCTTTGCCGCTACCCCGATTATTGCCTTGCAGTTGATCGGTGCGGCTTATTTTCAAGCCATCGGAAAAGCTGTGCCTGCGCTTTTGCTTACCCTTTTGCGCCAAGGGTTTTTCTTTATTCCTTTGATATTGATATTGCCTAATTTTTTAGGAGAATTAGGGGTTTGGATTTCCTTCCCAATCGCCGATGTGTTGGCAGCCATTGTTACGGGGTTCTATTTGCGAAAGGAAGTAAAAACCACTTTGGTCAAGAATAAAGGGTAACAGTACACCGTATGTGCAAAATTCACCTTTTCAAAAATCCAACAATCCAACAATCGAACTTGTCACTCTATCCCTTCGGCATACAACAATTCCATTCCCGTAGAAGATCTGGGTTTGAAGCCCGGCCAAGTCTCCTCATTGGAATTTTTGGGAATATTGAGATATTTCGAATGGTCCTCTCTTTTTAAATGAGTACCCAAAAAAGCGGTCACGAAATGTTGATTGACATTGTTGATTTTACGCTGGTCCCATGACGAATCCGCGTAGCGATAATATTCATCGATATGGAGTCCCGGTGCCAAGGATTTTGCCGGAGGAGGATTCGGCGCCACATTATGCCGTGCATTTTTATAAGTGAGCAAATAGCGGTCAGAGTTGATTGCACCTTCATAAATCGCCTTTATGCCCTTTTCATACCCTGAAATATCGTCTTGGCTTCCGGCGATGAACATGGTCGGTTTTTTAAGTCCTTTTAATCCTTCGGCATTCCAAACGCCGCGCTCCATGCCCCATGGGGCAAAAGCGACCACTGCTTTGATTCGAGGGTCTATTGAATTTTGATACTCTGCGTTACTGGCCACCAAACTTTTGATTGCAGTACTGCCGCCCGTCATTTGGGTAAAAAAGCCGGCGGCCCCATCGCTATATCCTGCACCGCCCACGTTTAAAACTCCGTATCCACCCATGGAATATCCAACGATACCCGTGTTGTCCGAATCTATGAGTTCGGCTAGTGCATCTTTGCTATTTGTGGCCCCCAATTTGGCCATGGCATCAACTACGAAACGTATGTCCTTTGCTCGATTGAGCAAGGTGCTATGAAAGGCATTTGCATCCTTGAAGGTGGAATCGGTATGGTCAATGGAAACGACCACGTAACCTTTTGATGCAAGATTTTCGGTCAAATAGGTCATCAAATATCGCGAGCCCACATAGCCATGTGAAACCACTATTAATGGAAATTTCCCCGCGGTTGTCTTTGGTTGTGCATCACGTATGGCCCTGCCCTTGATGGTAAACGGAACCAAAGGCCGTAGCGAATCACCTCTAGTGCCCATAACTTCTTCATAATTTACCGAGGCTTCCGTGCCATTGGACACATCTGCCGGATACCAAATCTCAACCGTCAAGGGTCGGTCGTATATGGGGTCTTTTCCTTCTTTGGAATTTAAAATATCAATTTGGTTTTTATTGATCAATTGCATCGTTCGCACTCCGATGGTATGTTCACCACGCGCGGAAAGTTCTGGCGCGTCCGGTAACGGATCGCCATATAGAAATTCGTGCTGAGCGCTGAGTGTGGCACTTGAAAAGAACAAGAAAATAAAAATCATGTAAAACATGTACGTAGAATGGCCTTTCATACTTTAAAATTTTGGTTCTGTCTAAATGTACTGAAATAATTGCTGATCGGAAGATCATGTGTTTTTAATCATTGAAAGATAGATTTTAATTCTAAGTTATAAAATCACAAGCTGAAACTTGCTTCGAGACAAGACTACAAAATCGCTAAGACCTAAACGATTTGTGAAGGGGTGTTTACCCCTTTTTATCCCGCTACACCGCCCTTTTCCCTGTAAGAATGAAATCGCAAATAATTGTTTTTCAACTGGTTACAAAAATCATTATTTGTAAGTCAAAAATCCATATGTTTTTTGGGCCGTCTAATACAGTATCTTAGAGGTAAGAACCTTAAATCATATACTATGGAAACTTTATTGAACCAAAAAGTTGTACAAGCCATTCCGTATGCCATTTTATTGAGCATGGCGGCTTTGGGTATTGCCTTTTTTATTATCGGCCTGTTGAACATGGCCAATTAGACCTAAAAGATTTCCCTCAATGCAAAGAAAAATGACATATTCCATACCAAATCGCCCACAGCAGTTTACTGTTGCTGGGCTTTAGGTGTCTGGAAGCCAAACAATTCGTAAATTACGTTGACACTAGTTCCACATACTAACAACCTAAATAACTAATATCATGAGAGAAAACAGAAGCAACAACAACATGTTAATGGTCTTGATGGCGGTCATCACAATAGCCGCGCTCATTTTTGCCTTTATGTTTCGGGGGCCCTTGCCAGAGGGCGAAGTTGGCCCCAAAGAAGTGCCTGCCCCAGCTCAGGCCATCGATTTAAAAGTGGCTCAAGAACTTCAACGGGAATTTGTAAGCACAAGGGCAGGCATCATCAATGATAGCCTGAAAATTACAGATACACGGGATTTTTGGTTTTCTTTGGAGACCATGGAACAGTATATTGACTACGTCAAAAGCGAAGGCCAAAAAAAGGAGTATAAAGATATGGGCATTCGTATTTTTTATGCCGCCTACCCGAAGCACAGTAGCGACAAACGGGCAGATGCGGGATATTCGACGGTGGTTTTAGTGCCTACGACGGGAAAAGAAATGGTCGGCAATGGATTTTTCCCGATGGCACCTTTTCAAGAAACAGCTGGAGGTATAAAATCTTTGAATTATGGCCATGGAGGAAGACCTCCGACAAATCCATAATACATAAATGGAAGTTTTTTATCTCACGTACTTAATTACGCTAGTGCAACTATTGGCGGCGATTTGGGCTACTATTTCCTTTAAAAAGTATAGACATTCAGCCGAACGTTATTTTCTTCATTTTTTGTGGTTTACGGTCGGCATTGAAATTACGGCCGGCGTGCTCTCAGATGTTTTTTCTATAGATACGTATTGGCTCTATAATTTTTATATGGTTGTAAGTTTTTTGTTCTTTTTTTATTGGTACTATACAATTCTTAGAACAAAAACGCAGAAGAAGGCAATATTAGTTTTTGTATTGATTTTTATAGGAATGGTCATCTGGGATTTTATGTATCGTGATGAATTGGGATATCAAGAGTTCACTTTTGTTTCTGGGGCTTTCTTGATTATGATTTGCACGATGTTTCACTTTCGGCAATTGCTTTATAGTGATGAGGTTTTGGTTTTAAAGCATAAGCTCAGTTTCTGGATATCGACAGGGCTCTTACTTTTCAATATGGGTATGATTCCGTTAATGTTGCTTACTGATTATTTTGATTTCGGGGCAAACAAATATTACTTGACAACCATAATAGGTTTAAACTTTATACTTAATGGCTGCTACATAATCGGTTTTCAATGGACCAAGGAGAAATACAATCGTTTCTAATAATATTTTCCGTAATCGCCGTTTGCTTGGCGCTTACCGTGATTATATTGTTCATTCTTTTTCTAAGGAGGAAGAATGCCCTGCTATTGGAACAAGCCAAAGCCAAGGAAACATACGAACGTGAACTCTCGGAAACACAGATTGAAATTCGCGAAGAAACCTTGCGCAACATCAGTTGGGAGCTCCACGACAATATCGGACAATTGATGACCTTGGCAAAGATTCAAGTGCAAATGGTACCTGATAAATCAGAATCTCTTGAAGAAGCCTCGGAAACCATTGGAAAGGCCATCAAAGAATTGCGCGTGCTCTCCAAATTGATAAATCCAGAGGCGTTGAAGAATCTTTCTCTGGAAGAGGCGTTGGAATTGGAAATAGAGCGTTTCAACCGGTTGCAATTTATCGAGGCTTCCCTAACGGTTGATGGCACTCCCAAAGCGCTAAATCCGAAGGAAGAAGTGATTATATTTCGCATTTTGCAGGAATTTTTTTCGAATACCATCAAGCACTCCAAGGCATCCACATTGTGTGTTGGAATCGATTATATGGATGGTAACCTGACCATCACTGCCGATGACAACGGCATAGGCTTTGACGAAAATCTTGATTTTGCGGGTATCGGTATCAAGAACATGAAAAACAGGGCGCGATTGATCAATGCGGATCTGCAGATAGAATCTGAAAAGAACAGGGGTACGATGCTCAGGTTACAATATAATTTTTAAAGCGGAAAACTTCTTTGTGGGGAGCCTCAAAGATGTCAATTATAAAACAAAAAAAGGTAAGGGCAACATGGCAAGCTATTGAAATTGATTAAGTGACAAACAGATTGCCGCGCTTTGCTCGCAATGACGTAAAAAATGAGCTATACAGTAGCCATAGTAGACGACCATACCCTTCTTTCGCAGGCCATCAGCGATTTGGTACAAAGTTTTGATCAGTTCAAGTCTTTGTATATATGCAAAAATGGAAAAGAGCTTCTGGACCGATTGGGAGAGCCTAGCAACATTCCCGATATCGTGCTGATGGATATCAACATGCCTATCTTCAATGGGATCGAGACTACTGAGGTCCTCACGGAAAAATATCCCGATGTAAAAGTATTGGCCCTTTCAATCGAAGAAGACGAAGATACCATATTAAGTATGCTAAGGGCAGGAGCCCGGGGATATCTCATGAAGGACACAAAACGTGAAATATTGGAAGAGGCATTGATTCAAATTGCCGAAAAGGGATATTATCATACGAATACGGTGACCCAGATTTTGGTTGGCACCCTGCATCACAAAAATAAGAATACCGAACTCAAGGAGCGCGAACTTGAATTTCTGAAACTGGCCTGTACCGAAATGACCTATAAAGAAATCGCAGAGGTTATGTTTCTTAGTCCGAAGACTATTGAAGGGTATCGCGATGCGCTTCATGAAAAACTACAGGTCAAAAATAGGATCGGACTAGTACTCTACGCCATTCGGAACAAAATTTTCATGCCTTGAGATTTACCCCGCAAAATTGTCTCGAACGATAATTTATTTTTACATTTAAGCTTGACTAATTAAGAACGCTAATTCAAATTTGAGATGAAAACTTTCTACACTTGGGCAAGCCTATGCCTCATTGCCATTTTTTTAATCCCTATAGAATCACAGGCGCAACGCCGCAAAAAGACAAATACCGTCGCACCACAAGTTCCGCAAGAACTATATTCTAGTGCGGAGTACCGTGAACTAGGTCCGTTTCGTGGAGGTCGTTCCGCAGCGGTTACAGGCGTGCCCGGAGAACCCGATCTCTATTATATGGGCGCGACCGGTGGCGGTGTTTGGAGAACCACCGATGGTGGTAAGGAATGGGAAAATATTTCCGACGGCTTTTTCGGGGGCAGTATCGGCTCCGTCGAAGTCGCCCAGAGCGATCACAATGTGATTTATGTAGGCGGCGGGGAAAGCACGATCCGTGGAAACGTTTCCTCAGGATATGGTGTCTGGAAGTCCGTCGATGCCGGAAAAACATGGACTTTTGCCGGTTTGCCGGAAAGTCGGCACATTCCGAGAATCCGTATCGACCCTAAGAATCCCGATATCGCGTATGCCGCGGTTTTGGGCAATCTTTATAAACCTACCGAAGAAAGGGGCGTATATAAGACGACCGATGGCGGCAAAACATGGAACAAGACTTTGTATGTTACCAATGAAGCGGGAGCCGTCGATTTGATTATCGACCCCAACAACCCACGTGTGCTGTACGCATCTACATGGTTGGCCAAACGTACTCCTTATAGTATGATAAGTGGTGGCAAAGGTTCCGCACTTTGGAAAAGTACGGACAGCGGTGAGACTTGGACCGAGATTTCCAAAAACGAAGGTTTTCCAAAAGATACGTTGGGAATTATAGGAGTAGCGGTATCCCCATTGAATTCCAATCGTGTGTTCGCCATGGTCGAAAACAAGGAAAAAGGTGGGCTCTACAGAAGTGATGATGGCGGAAAAAAATGGACCATGATCAACGATGATCGCAAATTGCGCCAGCGTGCCTGGTATTACACGAAGGTCTATGCCGATACGGAAGATGAAGATGTGGTCTATATCATGAACGTATCGTACCATAAATCAACGGATGGCGGTAAAATGTTCGATAATCGCAATGCACCTCACGGAGACCACCACGATTTGTGGATAGCGCCCGAAAATTCCAAACGAATGATTATTGCCGATGATGGGGGTGCACAGGTCAGCTACGATGGTGGCGAAACCTGGAGTACCTATATGAACCAGCCTACGGCGCAGTACTACAGGGTTACCACCGACAATTCTTTTCCATACCGTATTTTGGTGGCCCAACAAGATAATTCTACCCAACGTGTACGTCACCGCAGCGACGGTAGTGGTATTTCAGAGGATGATTGGGAAGAAACGGCCGGTGGCGAATCGGCATGGATAGCCGTGGATCCCACGAACGACGATATCGTATATGGCGGAAGTTATGGCGGATTCCTGACCCGTGTGAACCATGAAAAAAATACGGTTCGCGGCATCGATGTCTGGCCCGACAACCCCATGGGGTATGGTGCAGAAGGTTTCAAATACCGTTTTCAATGGAATTTCCCCATAATTTTCAGTAAGCACGATCCTAAAAAACTATATACTTTCTCGCAACATGTACACATGAGTACCAACGAAGGACAAAGTTGGGAATTATTGAGCGATGACCTTACGCGTAATGACCCCACAAAACTCGTTTCGAGTGGTGGACCGATAACGCAAGACAATACGGGCGTAGAATATTATTGCACCATCTTCGCCGCTAATGAGAGTCCGTTGAAAGAAGGTCTTCTATGGGTCGGTAGTGATGACGGCTTGATTCATGTCACAAAAGATGGAGGCGATACTTGGGAAAACGTTACTCCGTCGAACATGCCCGAATGGAATATGATCAACAGCATCGAGCCTTCCGCTTTTGATGAAGGTACCTGTTATGTGGCTGCGACCCGTTATAAATTAGGCGATTTTCAGCCCTATCTCTATAAAACTACCGACTACGGAAAAAGCTGGACGAAAATAACGAACGGTATTCCCGCAGAACACTTTACTCGTGTCGTCCGTGAAGACCCGAAGCGTAAAGGCCTGCTTTATGCCGGTACCGAAACGGGTATGTATATTTCGTTTGACGATGGTGCCAACTGGAGTCCGTTTCAATTGAACCTTCCTATCGTTCCGATTACCGATTTGACCATCAAGGATAATAGTTTGATCGTAGCCACCCAGGGCCGCAGTATCTGGATGCTCGATGATCTTTCCGTAATCCATCAGGCAGAAAAGGCAGATCGAAACGCCGATATGATTCTCTACAAGCCAAAGGATTCTTACCGTACCCAAGGAAGGGCACGAACGGAGCCTTCAAAGACGGAAGGCCAGAACCTTCCCAATGGTGTCATTTCCCATTACTACCTGAAAAATCTATCGGAGAAGGACAGCATTTCGATGACGTATTTTTCAATGAAGGGCGATACTTTGGCATCCTTTAACAATACCGCCAAGGACAAGGATAAAAAACTGGAGGTCGAAAAAGGAGGCAATACCCATGTTTGGGACACCCGAAGCAAAGGTGCTGAAAAACTAGATGGTATGATCCTTTGGGGGGCGAATTTGAACGGGGCAAAAGCTGTTCCCGGAGAATACAAGGTAACCCTGAACGTCAACGGAAAAGAGTCTTCCCAGAACTTTACGATTTTGCCAGATCCACGTGGCGAATCAACGGTCGAGGATATGCAAAAGCAGTACGATTTTATCCATGAAGTCAACACCACGGTCGACAAGGCGCATCAATCCATAAAAAATATGCGAAAGGTCAATGCGCAACTCGATGCCTTTATGAAACAGTACAAGGGCAATGCGCAAACAAAGGATTTGGTGGAAAAAGCCAAAACGATGAAGGAAAAATTCGAAACCGTTGAAAAGGCATTATACCAAACACAAAACCGAAGTCGTCAAGATCCCCTGAATTTTCCCATACGTCTGACGAACAAATTGGGCGCATTGACGGGAATGATGGGCTACGGAGATTTTCCGCCGACCGATCAAGATATCGAGGTAAAGAATGAACTGACCGGAAAGATCAACGAACAGCTCGCGACTTTTGATGCCCTGATCACAAAAGAAATCGGAGAATTCAATGACGAGTTCAATAGTTTGAAATTGAATTATTTGTTTGTGGAGGAATAGGCGAATGAATAAAAAATATGGCTCTTTTTTCGTCATGGCGTTTTGGGTGCTGCATTTTGCGATGTGGGCCCAAACCTCCGAACGACCCAATGTCATCATAATAATTACCGATGACCAAGGGTATGGTGATTTGGGTACAAACGGTAATCCGCATGTAAAAACACCGAATCTCGATGCCTTCGCCAAAAAAAGTGTTCGATTCAATAATTTTTATGTTTCCCCGGTCTGTGCACCCACAAGGGCTAGTCTGATGACTGGGCGCAATTCATTGCGCACAGGCGTGCGGGATACGTATAATGGGGGTGCCATCATGGCAACCGGTGAGGTGACCCTTGCTGAATTATTGAAGGAGGCGAATTACCGCACGGGCATTTTTGGAAAATGGCATTTAGGGGATAGTTATCCATCACGACCGATGGATCAGGGTTTCGATGAATCGGTCATTCACCTATCCGGTGGAATGGGTCAGGTTGGTGATTTTACGACTTGGTTTCAAGGTGACCGCAGTTATTATGACCCGGTATTGTGGCACAATGGCAAACAAGAATCCTATAAAGGGTATTGCAGTGATATTTTTACCAACAAGGCTTTGGATTTCATAGCTGCGAATCGGAAATCACCTTTCTTCTGTTATCTTTCCTTCAATGCCCCGCATACGCCCTTGCAAGTTCCTGATAAATACTATCAAAAATATAAAGATATTGACCCATCCTCAGGGTTTGATGATAATCGACCTTTTACCGAGATGAGTGAAAAAGACAAGGAAGATGCCCGAAAGGTCTATGCCATGGTCGATAATATTGATGACAATATTGGAAGATTGCTGAATACTTTGGAAACGCTAAAGATTGCCGATAACACCTTGGTCATTTTTATGACCGATAATGGCCCGCAGCAAGTGCGCTATGTGGCCGGTATGCGTGGCCGAAAAGGAAGTGTCTATCGTGGCGGTACCCGAGTACCTTTTTATCTTAGATATCCGAAACTTGCTAAAAAGGGTTCCGATATCGAAGCAATGTCGGCTCACATTGATGTACTTCCAACAGTGGCCGAAATATGTGGTTTGGAAGTTCCTCAGGATCGAAAAATTGATGGAAGAAGTCTCCTTCCCTTATTGACCGATGGAACGAATGGTTATGAGGACCGTTCTTTTTTTCATACTGGACAAGGCGATATCCAGAGAAATATCAAAATGTTTCAATTCAAAAAGGCAACTACAAATTAGTTGGTCGTACAGACTATAATGCTAAACCAAAAGATTTTGAACTCTTTGATTTGAGCAAAGATCCTTACGAACAAAAAAATATCGTCACTGAAAATGGTTCTATTGCCACTGGCCTCTTGGAAGAGTTGGAACGGCTTTTTTTTGAATTGACCGCTTCCGAAAATTTAATAAATCCTCCGAGTATTCACATAGGCACCCAGTATGAAAACCCAGTATTTTTGAATCGAAATGACGCAGGCGGTGAACGTAACATTTGGGATCAAGAGGAGGTCTATGGAAAATGGAGGGTCAAAATTGAGGAAGGTCATTATAATGTCAAATTCAAGTTCATTGAACCTTTAGATGAGATTGGTAAAATGTACATGGAAACTGGAGCGATTATTAATCAATTTGAAAATAATCGAACCAACATTGATATCCTTGAAATGAAAAATGTGCATCTGCCCAATATTGATGGTGATCTGGTCCCTTTTTATACATCAAAATCGAAAAGGATATTTCCGTTTTGGGTAGAGATTGAACGTATTGCCAATTGAAATCAGAGAAAAACTAAACGTGTAAAACCTATATCTCAATGAAAAATTCAATCTTTCTTCTACTATTCTTAACGAGTGTTTCGGCCTTTTGCCAGACAGCAGAAGAATATTTCAAACCCATGAAGTACCGAAATATTGGTCCCTTCCGTGGTGGGCGGTCCGTTTGCGCAACGGGCGTGGTTGGCGACCCGAGGACCTATTATATGGGTACGACGGGTGGCGGACTCTGGAAAACCACTGATGCCGGACAACATTGGAATAATATTTCCGATGGATTTTTTGAAATGGGATCCGTGGGCGCTGTAGAAGTTTCCGTCTCAGATCCGAACGTAATTTATGTAGGTATGGGCGAGCATGCGCCCCGGGGTGTCATGGCCTCTTATGGAGATGGGGTCTATAAATCTGCCGACTCGGGAAAGACTTGGAAAAGGATGGGATTGGAAAAGACCCAACATATTTCTCGTATCCGTATCCATCCTAAAAACCCTGATATTGTTTATGTCGCGGCCCAAGGAGCTTTGTATGGCCCGACCGAGGAACGTGGCGTTTATAAAAGTACCGATGGAGGAGTGACTTGGAAAAAGACACTTTACAAGAACAATCTTAGCGGGGCAGTTGAACTTTCGATGGATGCCAACGCGCCAGATATTTTGTACGCGGCACTTTGGCATCATGAACGGGATCCCAATGTAATGATCAGCGGTGGCGAAGGTAGCGGACTCTACAAATCAACGGATGCTGGAGAAACTTGGACGGAGCTGATGGAAGGTCTTCCCAAAGAAAAAGGGAAAATGGCGGTAGCCGTGAGTCCTGAAAATTCGAATAAAGTTTGGGCTTTGATTGAAAGCGATAGCAATAAGGACCAAGGCGGACTTTTCGTATCGAACGATGCCGGAAAAAACTGGAGTATGGTCAGTGGCGACAACCGTTTAGTACAAAGGGCGTGGTACTATATCGAGGTATTTGCGGATCCCAACAACGAGAATGTGGTCTATGTGATGAGCGCACCATTTTTACGGTCCATCGATGGTGGAAAGACCTGGGAAGATCTGAATGTTGCCCATGGCGATTACCATGATCTTTGGATAAATCCGAACGATTCGGACAACATGGTCTTGGCCGATGACGGTGGCGCCGCCATTACGTTTGACTTCGGGCGGCACTGGTCGACCCAAGATATTATGCCCACGGCCCAATTTTATCGTATCGATTTGGACAACCTTTTTCCATATAATATCTATGGAGGACAACAGGATAATTCTTCGGTAAAGATAGCTAGCCTTTCCTTGGGAAGCAGTGGCATTTCGGAGCGCAACTGGAGTGCTTCCGCTGGTGGTGAAAGTGCCTTTTTGGCCTTTGATCCCGATGACCCGAGATTTGTTATGGGCGGAGGATATTTAGGAAGCCTTGAGCTGCTCGATGTGAAATCGAAGGCGACGACAAATGTCTTTACGGCACCGATCCAATATTTGGGCCGTGAGGCGCGAGACATGAAATATTTATACAATTGGAACGCGCCCACCTTAAAATCGGTTCACGAACCAGATACCTATTATCACTGTGCGCAACTCGTTTTGCGTACGAGAGACAGAGGTATAAATTGGGAAGAAGCCTCACCAGACCTTACCCGTGACATTGATGAAAAACAGGGCAATGGTGGCGCCCCATATACTAATGAGGCCGTAGGTGCAGAAAATTACGGCACGATTGCCTATATGGTCGAATCGCCCCATGAAGCTGGTATTTTTTACACGGGCAGTGATGACGGGCTGGTACATATTACCAAAGATAATATGGAGACGTGGCAAAATATCACTCCAAAAAATTTGGGAGAGACCTTGGTCAATGCTATGGAAATTTCTCCACATGACCCGGCTACGGTGTATATTGCCACTACAAAATATAAGTTTAATGACCATACGCCCGCACTATATAAATCCACCGACTATGGCAAGACTTGGGCGAACATCAGCACAGGCATACCCTATGGCTCTTTTACGCGTGTTGTTCGAGAGGATAAGGATCGAAGGGATTTATTGTATGCAGGAACCGAAAAAGGGGTCTACCTCTCTTGGAACGGCGGAAAATCTTGGGAACCCTTACAATTGAATTTGCCGACCGCACCGATTACCGATGTAAAGGTACATCGCGGTGATCTGGTCGTTGCTACTTCTGGAAGGTCTTTTTGGATTTTGGACGATATTTCGGTCTTGGCACAAAAAAATACCGAAAAAGGGTTCAAGATTTACAAACCTGACGATGCCCTGAACGGTTCGTGGGGCAGCCCCATGAGCGGTAACATCGACGAGTTCGATGGCAGTACTGACTTTGTAGGAGTTAACCCAGCAAGTGGAATGGTGCTCTATTATGAGCTTCCGAAAGGGTTGGATTCTGTGCCTGTTTCCATGGAAATTAAGGATGCCAAAGGAAATCTGGTGCGCAGTTTTTCCTCGGAAAAAGATAAAGACTACAAACCGCACAATGGAGGTGGACCACCGCCTGCCCCAACAATTTCTAAAAAAGAAGGTCTCAACCGTTTTGTATGGGATATGAAGACCGATTTGCTTCCTGGTATTCCCGGGGTTTATATGGAGGCCAGGTTTAGAGGGCATGTCGTCCCTCCTGGGGATTACACCATAACTATAAAAGTCGATGAGAAGACCGTGAGTATAAAAGGTACGATTGTCCCTAACCCCTTATTTGAAACCAAGGAAGGGCAATATGAAGAATATCACGGCTTTATGAACGAACTGGAGGCAAACCTGACAGAAATGCACAATACCGTCAATACGTTGTTCAAGGCGCAAGGGCAACTAAAAGAGGTATTAAAAACCTTGGATAATGCTTCCTTGAAAGCCGAAGGTCAAAAATTATTGGAAGAAATGGATGCTTGGGACGAGGATATGGTGCAACGAAAATCCCAAGCTTACGATGACGTGGAAAACTTCCCGAATAAATTTACCGCTGAATATCTTTTCTTGATCGATGCGACCAACAGTAGCATTCCAAGGGTAAACAAATCGTCGCACGATCGAAGAGCAGAACTGGATTCGCAATGGAAAGGTTTAAAATCAAGGGTCGATGCATTAAGCAAGACAGCTATTCCTGCCTTCAATAAAAAACTTTGGGAGGCCGGTATCGGGGCGATACGGTTCTAAAGGTTCAAAGTTTAAGGTTCAAGGTTGATTCGTTAACTTTGAACCTTTAACGTTAAACCTTGAACTTCGTTGTACAACTATATCAAAGCCCTACATCTGATTTTCGTCGTGACCTGGTTCGCGGGGCTGTTCTATATTCCAAGATTGTTCATTTATCATATTGAGGCTTCCCAAAAACAATCTCCTGAAAAAGAGATTTTGACGACCCAATTGAAGTTGATGACGAAACGGTTATGGTACATTATTACATGGCCTTCAGCGATTTTATGCACCCTATTTGCGATTTGGTTGTTGGTAATCATGCCCCAATGGCTACAACAACCTTGGATGCACGTAAAGTTGGCGTTCGTTGTGCTTTTGATAGTTTATCATATAAGAAACCATATCATTTTCAACCAATTGCAGCGTGATGAGGTAAATTACACCTCCAACTATATGCGTATTTGGAACGAAGTGGCAACAATTGTTCTTTTTGCCATCGTCTTTTTGGCCATCTTAAAAAGTGCCGTCAACTGGATTTTTGGAGTTGTAGGAATAATCGTTTTAGGCATTCTACTGATGCTAGGCATCAAACTCTACAAACGGGTCCGCGAGAAAAACCCTGAAGCCTAAAAAGTTCAAGCTCGAACAGCGTAGCCTTATAAAATTTTGAACTTGCGCTTGACACTTGAGCTTGCTCTTGATATGGCGTGATATTTGCTACCTTTAACACGAAAAACCAAGACACTTGTTCAAAAAGTTATCTCTTAGATTTCGCATTTTCTTTGCCATGATCTTATTGGTGCTGATATCTTCTGTCTTGATATCGGGTATTGCGGTCTATCAATATCGTGAGCAACTACGAGATTATCATGAAGATCGTATGGAGCGCAAAGAAGAACAGATTCGACAAAGTATTGAATATACCTTGCGTAAAACTACCTATCCGCCGACGACAGAAAATTTAGGACTGATTTTCAGGGATGAAATTTATGAAATTGCCGATGTGCAGAACAAGAATTTCAATATCTATGACTTAGAAGGTCAACTTATAAAGAGTTCCAGACCTAAATTCGAAAACGACTCTATTTCCAATTGTTTGGATGCCGAGGTGTTGAATTATCTACAGGGTAGTGCCGACAAGCGCTATGTAGAGGAAAAATCAGCTGCAGGAGATCGATATCAATCTTCATATTCATACATCACCGACAGAAAGTTCAAAACGATAGGCATTTTGAATATGCCCTATTTTGAGGACAATACTTTTAATGATATGGAACTCCGAGAATTTTTGGCAAGATTGGGCGGAGTTTATTTTATTATGTTGCTTATTGCAATAGGACTGGCCTATTTTATCTCAAAATACATTACACGATCCTTGCAGACGGTTTCCGATATGATGAGCAAGACAGATTTTACCAGGAGAAACGAGAAAATCTTTATCGAGGGGCCCAGCGAAGAAATTGCAAAACTCGTGGACTCTTATAATGCCATGATCGACGAACTTGAGAAAAGTGCAGTGAAATTAGCGCGTAGTGAACGAGAACAGGCGTGGCGCGAGATGGCTAAACAAGTGGCGCACGAGATTAAAAATCCGTTGACCCCCATGCGGTTGAGTGTGCAAAGCTTTCAACGTAAGTTCGACCCTAAAGATTCCGATATCGAAAAAAAGTCTCTGAATATTCAAAAACATTGATTCAACAAATCGATACGATGAGTAGTATCGCCTCGGCATTCTCGAATTTTGCCGAGATGCCCGCCCAACAGAATGAAACATTGAACGTGGTGAAAATCGTAAAATTGGCCCTCGATATTTTTAATGAGGATTATATCCATTTTATTTCCGAGGAGAAAGAAATCATTGCGAAGTTAGATCGTACACAGTTAATACGTGTGGTTACCAATTTGGTGAAGAATGCGATACAGGCAGTTCCTGAAGTTGAATCGCCCCGAATATTGGTGTCTGTCACTTCGGAAGAGAATATGGTCAAAATCTCGGTGGCCGACAATGGTATTGGAATATCCGACGATTTCAAGGAAAAGATTTTTGAACCTAAATTCACTACGAAGTCCAGTGGAATGGGTCTTGGCCTCGGAATGGTCAAAAATATAGTGGAAACGTATAGGGGAAGCATTGACTTTACGTCACAGCCAGGAAAAGGCACCGTTTTCACCGTCAAATTTCCGAAGGGAGAGTTAATGAAAGCTGTTTAGTTTACTAATCGAATCGTAAGAGTTATGAAATTCAATAATCTATTAATTGCCGAAAAAACGCAATGGGCCATAATCACTATAAATAGGCCAAATAAGCTGAACGCACTGAATCGAGAAACTATTCAGGAATTGCACGATGGGCTTAAAATGTTGGATGAAGACAAAAAAGTTAAGGCCATCATTGTTACAGGTAGTGGCGAAAAAGCATTTGTTGCTGGTGCCGATATTGCCGAGTTTGCCGATTTTTCGGTGAAGGAGGGTGGAAAACTAGCTAAAAAAGGTCAAGAGCTGTTATTCGATTTTGTGGAAAACCTCTCCACTCCCGTAATTGCAGCGGTAAATGGTTTTGCCTTGGGTGGCGGACTCGAACTTGCCATGGCCTGTCATTTTCGATTGGCCAGTGATACTGCAAGAATGGGACTTCCCGAGGTGTCTTTGGGTGTCATTCCAGGGTATGGCGGCACACAGCGGTTACCACAATTAATCGGTAAGGGCCGGGCCATGGAACTCATCATGACGGCGGGAATGATAGATTCTGAAAAGGCCAAGGAGTATGGTTTGGTGAACCATGTCGTATCCCAAGAAGAACTGTTACCCTTATGCGAAAAGATAGCAATGAGAATTGCCAATAATTCCCCTGTGGCGATCAGTAATGCAATAAAAGCGGTAAATGCGGGTTTTAAACATAGTAACGACGGATTTGCTTCCGAAATAGAAGCTTTTGGAGCTTGCTTCGGAACGGCCGATTTTAAAGAAGGAACTACGGCCTTCCTCGAAAAACGAAAAGCTGTGTTTCCCGGCAAATAGCACGTCCCCAAACAACCTACTTATGAACCTGCGAAAAAGTCTAACCACACTTTTTTTCCTAGTGGCCTTTATAGCCCCAAAAGCTCAGGAAATACCTGTCAAACATACGCTTGGAGAAAAATATAGCGATAGGTATAAATATTCGAACCTATTGACAATTTCCGATAACGAGAAAGGTGGAACTGTCTTGGTACGAGCCTATTTTACTGGAATGATCCTCCGACCAAAGGGATATTTTATAGAGACCTACGATGAGAATCTACAGTTGGTTTCGGAATACAATTACAAGCTGAAAAATGCGAATTTCGTGGACGGCTATGTAAGAAACGGACAAATTTACCTGCTTTTCTTAGACTATAACTACGATTCGCTTTCATATGAATATATCGTGCACCGTAGTCCGATGGACGAGATAAGTTTTACAACTGAAACGATTCTTTCGATACCTTCAGATGAGGTACGCGAACCTTTGGACAGAAATTACTACAATCGCAATTTTACTTCTGGGTTTACGACTTCGGTCTTATTCGATGATGCGAAATCCGCTTTTGTAATTAGCGCGCATTTTAAAAAAGGAAAGAATAACCAACATTTCATTTACCTGTTCAATTCAAGTCTAAAAAAGGTGATAACCCATGATTTTTCGGCCGAGGTCGAAGAAAAGAATTATTCCTTTGAAAATATCGCCTTTTCAAAAGACCTTCAGAAGGCCTATATCGTTGGCAAGGCCTACTTCAAGAAAAAGCGTTTTCAAGCGACCGAGCGTAAGTTTCAGTACGAAATGATCCAAATTTCCAGCAGTGGAGCCAAAATACAGACGTTCGACGACCCCGGAAAATATTCTGAAGCGCTAAAACCGGTTTTTGCCGGCGACAAACTATTATGTCTTGGGTTCTATGCCGATAGAAAAGATAATCGCTACAACGGCCTCTCATATTTTGAGCTCGATCCGAACAGTTTGGCCATAAAATCCAAAAAATACAACCCGTTCTCAGCCCAATTCATGATGGATAAGTTCGGTCGTGAAGATGATAAGGAAATCAAGAACCTTGTCTTTAAAAATGTTGCCGTAACCAATGATGGATCCATACTGTACAATGCCGAAGAATACTTTGTTACGACAAGTGTACAGTCCAATTCAAGTGGTGGTAGGGTCAAAGTAGAGCGTTTTCACCATAATGACATTGTCAGTGCCAAGTTGAGCGCGTCAGGCGATGTGGCTTGGATACGGAACATCAATAAGGCAGAAGTTACCCAGGGCGATGGTGCCTATGCTTCCTACAGTTCGATAAGTAAAGATGGTAAGACCTATTTTTTCATTAGTACCGCATCAGAGAATCCACAATTATTGAGTGGGGAGCGCTTACTCTTTAAACAAGGGTTGAGTCGTAATCGAAATGTTTTTGTGATACAGTTGGACAAGGCAGGAAAAATCAGCTTTGAAAAACTCATCGATGATAAAGACGCAAGATTACCCTTAATGGTTTCGACACCTTTGATCAACGATTCTAATGACAACCTACTGTTTTACGCCAAAAGAGGCACAAAAAAACAGCTGGTACGGGTCGCAATTCAATAATATATTCCTTCACACAAGAACGTATCGAACAGACTACTTGGTCTGTTTGATTGTTTGTCAGAATACAATAGATGTTGACAACTCTGGATGTAATATTGATTTATATCGATAAAATTCAGTGCCATGTTGGTCTATATCCTATAAAGAGACTCTAGAAACCGATCGGTTTGTAAAGAGGAATAAATTGCTTTCCGGAAATAATCAAAGTATATCATTTACCCACCTTTCTTTAACATATAGAATATTTCATATTATGGAAATATTCCATAAATTTGGAATAAATCCACATATTGAAACAACAAGAATTTCGTAAAGGAAGAGGAGCGCAACAGAACACGCCCAATCGTTTTTTGGAGCATATTTACGAGACCCGAGATGATTTTTTAGAATTCTGCCGTATCGAAGGAGAGGAAGCCGATAATAATAGAACGCAGTACATTCCTATTTTCCCCAAGACTATTGTGAACAAGGTGACGAGTCCCGATGTGGGGATGATGTATTCCATGAATCCATATCAGGGTTGTGAACATGGATGTATCTATTGCTATGCCAGAAACACCCATGAATTTTGGGGATATAGTGCCGGATTGGACTTTGAGCGCAAAATTTTGGTCAAGAAAGATTCCGCTAAGCTTCTAGAATCCAAATTAAAGAGCAAGAACTGGAAAGCCTGTACCATAGTACTTTCCGGAAATACGGATTGCTACCAGCCAGCCGAAAAAAAATTTGGTATTACCCGAGAGTGTTTAGAAGTATTCTTGAAATACCGGCATCCCGTCGGGTTGATTACCAAAAACGCCCTAATTTTAAGAGATTTGGACATCCTTAAGGAATTGACAAAAGATAATCTGGTCGGAGTGAACGTTTCGGTTACCTCATTATCGGAGGAAACAAGACGAATTTTAGAACCAAGGACCGCCACCATAAAAAGGCGTTTGCGGACCATCAAAATCCTTTCGGAAAACAACATTCCGGTCAATGCGATGTTAGCACCTATCATTCCGGGCATAAATAGCCATGAAATTATGAACTTGGCCAAGGCGGTTTCTGAACATGGGGCATCTTCTTTCGCTTTTACCGTAGTACGTCTGAACGGTGCCATCGGGGGAATCTTTACCGATTGGATAAAAAAAACCATGCCCAATAGGGCCGATAAGGTATTGCGCCAAATCGAGGATTGCCATGGCGGAACTCTGAATGATAGCCGATTCGGTATCAGAAGCCGTGGCGAGGGCAAGATTGCCGCTCAAATCCATGATCTTGTACGTTTGGCAAGACATACTTATTTTAAGAATAAATCTTTTCCTAAATTGAATACTGAATTGCATGAACATTACAAGGATAGGCAAATGCGCTTGTTTTGAAAAATTTTAAAAAATTGTCCAATAGGGCTTTGGCGGTACGTCTTTAGCTCGTAGTAACATATAAAACAATATAATCATGAGTAATTTTTTGTATTTATTTAGGGGCGGAGACGCAGAATGGAAGCAGCAACCACCAGAGGTAGTTGAGGCCCATATGCAAAAATGGGGCGCTTGGATGGCCGGCCTTAAAGAACAAGGCAAACTGGTGGATGGTCTACCATTATCAGGGGATGGAAAAGTAGTCGAAAAGGCCGGTGAAGTCATTACCGATGGACCATTTGCCGAAGGGGCCGAAGTCGTTGGTGGCTACCTGATAGTCACAGCGGACGATTTGAACGAAGCCGTAGAGATTTCAAAAGGCTGTCCAATTTTCGAGCATGCCGGTAATGTCGAGGTTCGCGAAATCATGTCGATGAACATGTAAAGATTGCATAGAAAATCAAACCAAAGTCCGATAAGATTATCGGACTTTTTACATGTAAGGTATGGAGCAGTCAAAAAACAATCATTTCGTAGCGCATGTCTTTCGACATGAATACGGTAAGATAATCTCCTACCTGGTTCACAAATTCGCCCCGTCCTATTTAGAGAAAATAGAGGATGCCGTTCAGGAATCTTTAATAAAGGCCATGCAGGTCTGGGGCTATAAAGGGCCACCGAAAAATCCCACGGCTTGGCTACTTCGGGTAGCAAACAATCAACTGATCGACTCACTTCGAAGGGATAAAAAGATAATTTTTGATGAAAATGACCGGAGCTTAGAAAAAGAAAAAACAATGCCGGATGAAATTGAACTGGACTATACTATCAATGATAGCCAGCTGAAAATGATTTTTGCATGCTGTCACCCATCCTTATCAAAAGAATACCAGATTATTTTAAGTTTAAAATTGATTGGTGGTTTTGGAAATAAAGAAATCGCAAGAGCGATGTTGAAAAAAGAGGAAGCCGTGGCCAAATCGTTTACCAGGGCAAAAAAAGACTGAAAGTACATGTTCAGACACTGGAAACACCAGTAGAATTGGGACTAAAATCGAGATTGAACATTGTTCTAAAAATAATTTATCTGCTTTTTTCAGAAGGGTATGCGACTACTTCTGGTGAAAATTTGATTAAGAAAGATATATGTCTTGAGGCCATTCGGTTGGCGCTGCTGTTATCCAACAACAAATATTGTAATCGGCCAGATGTGCATGCGCTGATTGCCCTGATGTGCTTTCATGTTTCTAGATTTGATGCAAGAATAGATGATCAAGGAGAAATGGTCGATATGGAACATCAAAATAGAAACCTTTATAATAAGGATTTGATTCAAGAAGGAATACGGCATTTAGAAGATGCCTCGGTGCCCTCAGATCCTTCGGACTATCATTTGCAGGCCGCAATATCATATTATCATTGCACGGCTCCAAGTTTTGAAGAAACCGATTGGAAACGCATTTTAAAATTGTACGACCTTCAATTGCAACGACAGTATTCACCTATCGTTGAATTAAATAGAATTGTTCCGCTTCACAAAGTATTTGGACCCAATGCGGCAGTAGGAGCACTTCAAAATTTCGAAAGAAGCTCATATTTTATTAAAAATGCGCTGTTTTATGCCATTAGGGCCGAAGTTCTGTATGAATTAAAGAACCTGAAAGATTCAAGGAAAGCGATAAAAGAAGCTATCAAGTTGACCCACAATGAACTTGAAAAAAAGCATCTGAGTAAGAAGCTTCGCGTTCTTGAATCGCAAATAAAATAGAAGATTTCTTGATTCGCTTTAGGAATTGGCATTCCACTCCTTATAAAACTGCTCCAAATAATCAAGCATAAACTGGTGCCGTTCTTCGGCCAGTTTTTTGCCGGTTTTGGTGTTCATTTTATCCTTTAGGAATAAGAGCTTTTCATAGAAATGGTTGATGGTCGGAGCTTTTGATTTTTTGTATTCTGCTTTGGTAAGATTTAGTTTCGGAGGAATTTCCGGATTGTGTATTTCCCGATTCTTGAATCCGCCATAATTAAAGGCCCTGGCAATTCCTACTGCTCCGATGGCATCAAGGCGGTCGGCATCTTGAACGACCTGTAATTCTAAAGAACTGAATTTTGATTTTTGATTTTTTTCAAGACTGTTTTTAAAGGAGATGTTCTCGATAATCTTTACGACATGTTGCGCTACTTTTTTGTCTACTGGCAGCGAACTTAGAAATTGTTGTGCCAATTTTGGACCGACCTTCTCATCACCATCATGGAATTTTGCATCGGCGATGTCATGTAAAAGTGCGGCAAGACTTACAATCAAGATATCGACCTTCTCGTCTTTAGCGATTAGCAACGAATTTTTAAAGACCCGTTGAATGTGAAACCAATCATGTCCGCCTTCGGCCCCTTGCAGTGTCTCTTTAACAAAAGTAATGGTCTCTTCGACCAGTTGCGTATCGGTCATGCTTCGATTTTGATTCCTGAATTTACTAAGGCTTCCGTTTGGGCGACCATTTCGTCGAGGTTTTTTGAAATTTCAATTGCGCGGTGTACCTCGAAAGTCAAATGATTACCTATTCCATAAGGGAATTTTCCATACTTCAACATTTTCCATGAATTATTGATGCTAATGGGAACAACGAGGGCCGAGGGAGCATTTTTCATTAACATTTTGAGTCCGGTAGGTTGAAATTTTTTCGGATGCCCGGTACGGCTTCGTGTGCCCTCCGGAAAAATAACGGCACTTCGGTTATGTTGTTCGATATACCTACCCAGTTTTGCAATCTGTGCAAGGGCCTGTTTGCTATCCTTCCTATCGATCAATACCGAACCGCCATGTCTAAGATTGTACGAAACACTGGGAATGCCTTTTCCCAATTCGATCTTGCTCACGAATTTCGGATGATGCTTGCGCATATACCAGATTATAGGTGGAATATCGTGCATGCTCTGATGGTTTGGGACAATTATTAGTGGCCTATCTGTTGGAATGTCATGGCGGTTGTCAAAAGTATATGTCGTACCGAGTGTATGTGTACAGCGCATCAAGCAGAGGTTTAAGAGCGCTACACTTTTTCCGTGAGCCGAATATCCAAATAGGTTAAAGCAGATCCATTGTATCGGATGAAAAACGACCAAGCAAAATCCGAACAAGATCAGATAGATAATGGTGAGTGGACAAGCCAAGATTTTCTGCATACTGCAAAAATAAAAAACCACTCCTTGACGAAGTGGTTTTTCAATATAATCTTTTAAACTCCCCTTCTCTTTGGGAGAGGGGGCTGGAGGGAGATGGCTAACAGAACTCGTTATACGCCTCGGTCAAATTCTGTGCGATGAGTTCGGCCGGTCTTCCTTCGATATGATGGCGTTCGATCATATGTACCAATTCACCATCTTTAAAAAGTGCCATACTCGGCGATGATGGAGGAAAAGGTACCATCAGGTTTCGCGCCGCATCGACCGCTTCGGTATCGACACCGGCAAATACAGTGACGATATGATCTGGTTTTTTGTCGTTCATCAAACTCATTTTGGCAGCAGGTCTTGCATTGGCAGCGGCACATCCACAAACGGAGTTTACGACCACGAGTGTCGTGCCTTCTTGGGTGATTGCCTTTTTGACCGCTTCGGCCGTATATAATTCTTCGAACCCGGCCATGGCCAAGTCGTCTCTCATCGGTTTTACTAATTCTGCGGGATACATAATTTTTTAAATTTTAAATGGATTACAAAGATAGGAGTTTTGTCGTATTTTAATCTTGAACTTGACGTTTTGTTGGGCTTATAAATCCCATCCCTTGTGAGGGAGACAGAGGGAGCTTATCTTTGAAAAAATTTATATTCAAATGATTAAATGGCTCGCTGCCATATTAGGTTACTCGTTTTTTCGGTTTCCCGGGGCGATATTAGGGTTTTTGGTCGGCAGCTTCATCGATAACCTGACAGGCAGTGGCGGAAGGGCAAAGACTATTTTGGGCGACCTCACGCGACAGAATGTGAGTCCGGCCGATTTTGAGCTGAACCTGCTCTCCCTTTGCTCTATTGTTATTAAGGCCGATGGTACCGTTAGTAAGCGCGAAATGGATTACGTGCAACAATATTTTGTCAGTACTTACGGAAAGGAAAAGGCCAATGCTATTTTTAGAACCTTTAACGATATCAATAAAAAACATGAGATTTCGGCCCGGCGCATCTGTGCGTATTTGAACCAACGTACCAGATATGAAGTTCGCCTTCAATTATTACATTTTCTTTTTGGTATTGCACAGGCCGATGGGAGTGTGAGCAACCCCGAAATCAACAAAATTCGTGAAATTGCAGGATATCTTCGAGTGGCTCTTCGCGACTTTGAGAGTATTATGGCCATGTTCGTACAGTCGGCCGACAATGCTTACAAGATTTTGGAGATTGAAAAAACGGCAACCGACGAAGAAATAAAAAAGGCATATCGCACCATGGCCAAAAAGTACCATCCCGATCGGGTAAATACCGAGGATGAAGCCATCAAGAAGGGAGCCGAGGAAAAGTTCAAGGAGGTACAAAAGGCCTACGAACAAATACAAAAGGAAAGAGGATTAAATTAAAGTGAATAGTATGCGGTTGCGGTCGGCAGTGTTGTTTTTCAATAGAACTCCTGCAAATTTTCTCAAAGTCGAAAATTGAAGGTTCTTATCTTTGGGCCTTAAACGTTGCTTGGGGCTCGCGAAGATAGCTTTGAACTGCTTACTGCAACTGCCAACTGAAGACTTATAAATATGCAGGATTTCTGGTTTTATATCAAACTTGGTCTCGAACATGTTTTGGATCTGGGGGCCTACGACCATATTCTTTTTTTAGCGGCGTTAGCTGTTCCTTTTACATTTAAAAATTGGAAAAAAGTACTGTTGCTTGCGACCGTTTTTACGATAACACATTGTCTTTCTTTGGGTCTTTCAGCTTATGGTGTTTTGATTATGGATGTAGGTTTGATAGAATTCCTTATTCCACTGACCATTTTATTGACAGCGGTCTTTAACATCATTTACGCCAAAAGTGATACCGAACATAAAACGATTTTACTGCATGTTATTGCTACCGCTTTTTTTGGAGTGATTCATGGTTTTGGCTTTAGCAATTACTTCAATATGCTCATGGCGGGTGAAGAGGAAAAATTAGGTCCGCTTTTAGGCTTTGCAACGGGGATCGAACTTTCACAACTTACGGTAGTTTTGGCCGTTTTGAGTGTGACGTATCTCTTTCAATCGGTTTTAAGGGTCAAGAAAACGATTTTTATTGTTTCAGTCTCTATTTTAATCCTACTTGTAACAATACCGATGTTGATAGCGACGTTTCCTGTGTAAGGTCACGATTGACTTACCAAGGGACATTCTAGGGGAGGTGTGTTAAATTTAACCTTATAATCGTGTTCGGGTTTCTTAAAACAGGTAAATTCGTATTCGAAGATTATTGGATTGAATGAAACCCGCTAAACAGGAAAAATACGATAAAGCCTATTTAAGAATGGCCCAAGAATGGGGCAAACTGTCGTACTGCGAACGCAAGCAGGTAGGTGCGATAATTGTTAGGGACCGTATGATTATTTCCGATGGCTATAATGGAACGCCTACAGGCTTCGAAAATATTTGCGAAGACGAAGAAGGATATACCAAATGGTATGTTTTACACGCTGAGGCCAATGCGATTTCGAAGGTGGCCTCTTCCACACAATCTTGTGAAGGTGCAACGTTGTACATTACATTGTCACCCTGTAGAGAATGTAGCAAGCTGATTCATCAGTCTGGCATAAAACGTGTAGTCTATCAAATTGCCTATAAAGATGATTCTGGATTAGAATTTTTGAGCAGAGCGGGAGTCGAGCTGGTGCATATGCCAATCATTGAAACGACCGTATAAATTTTCCAAAGAAGCAATGAAAAAGAAATACCGTTACTTAGGACCCTTTATTCTTGCAGCCGTACTTGCGGCGGGTATTTTCGTTGGTGGCAAGTTACATTTCAACGATACGCCTGAAAGACTTTTTACGACCAACTCAAAAAAAGATAAGCTCAATCGGCTGATCGACTACATCGACTACGAATACGTTGACGAAATCGATACCGACAGCATTGTTGACGTTACGGTAAATAATATTTTGGAAAAGCTGGATCCCCATTCTGTCTATATTCCCAAACAGGAAATGGATAAGGTTTCCGAAAATATGAAAGGTGATTTCGTAGGGATCGGTATTAATTTTTATCCTTATAAAGATACCATTGCGGTAATCCGCACTATCGAGAACGGCCCAAGTTTCCTAAAGGGTATAAAGCCGGGAGACCGTATATTGATGGCCGATAATGATACCATTTACGGCAAGGATCTGGCCAGTGATTCCGTGGTAGAAAAGTTGAAGGGAAAAAAGGGATCTACAGTGAAATTAACCGTATACCGTAAAAGCGAAGACCGCATATTTACAGTGAATGTAAAACGTGATGTGGTCCCAATTAAAAGTGTGACGGCCTATTACATGTTGACGAGCGATATGGGCTATATCAAGGTTAATCGCTTCGCCGAATCGACATTTAAGGAATTCAAGTCCGCCCTACGGGAGTTACGAAAACAAGGTGCCACAAAATTGACCCTCGATCTTCGCGATAATCCCGGAGGATATCTGGGTATTGCCGAACAAATGGCCGATGAGTTTTTGCAAGATGGGAAACTGATTCTCTTTACCAAGAACAAAAAGGGAAAAGTTGACAAAATATATGCTACCGATGAAGGAAGTTTTGAAGATAAGCCGGTCTATGTGCTTATCAATGAACGATCCGCTTCGGCCAGTGAGATCATTGCCGGGGCACTTCAAGATAATGATATAGGTACTATTGTAGGCCGTCGTTCATTTGGTAAAGGTCTCGTGCAGCGCGAAATGGAACTCGGCGACGGTTCGGCCGTTCGTTTGACCGTATCACGATATTATACACCCACGGGCCGCTCCATTCAAAAATCATATGATAAGGGACATAAAGACTACTATAAAAAGTTTACCGACCGTTACCATAATGGAGAAATGGTCTCCGTGGATAGCATCAAGGTGGCAGACTCGCTTAAATTTACCACTCCAAGAGGTAAGGTGGTCTATGGCGGTGGCGGCATTATTCCCGATATATTCGTTCCAATAGGCACCAATGAAGAAGAGGCCGTGGAAAGCATGGACAGTTATGGTTTTATATCCTTTTTTATTTTTGAACACTTAGAAGAAGATAGAAAACGGTATACCGACTATTCAAAAGAAGAATTCATAGCCGACTTTAAGGTCGATGATATTCTATTCGAACGATTTGTCGACTATTGCATTGGCAGAAAATTGAACATGGGGTTTTATGATTATGAAGAACCCATAAAGCTCTACTTGAAAGCGGCAATAGCAGATCAACTATTCGGACCAAATGTACATGCCTTGATCAAAAGCTCGGCCGATACAATGCTGAAACAGGTTTTGGAACTTGACAACCCTGTAGTGAAACAAGGAGAGGCGGAGGAAATTGAGTCAAAGAATTAACCTTGACCTACCCTATTCTTCGTTCAGCTTGTTTTGAATTTTCTTCGAAGTAATATAAATAAGCAAAAGTACAATGGCACAAAGCGATGCAATAATGCCTATGATCGCAATGATGCTATTGCCTTCCAACGGATTTTCAAAATTCACCAAAGTGACATTGTAAGCAATCAAGGCGATGCCCAGAACAATTAATATTATGGAAAGGGTTTTGTTCATCTAGTCGTATCTTGTTCATGACAAAAGCTGATTGATATTGGTTGTGAACAGCTTTACTGCAATGGCCATCAAAATTACACCAAAAACTTTTCGTATCACGTTCAGGCCACCCTTGCCCAATACTTTCTCTATTTTTTTGGATGATTTCAATACAAGATATACAAAAATCGTGTTGGCCACAATGGCGACGATAATATTTTCCACATGGTATTCCGCTCTGAGGGATAGCAGTGAGGTAAGCGTTCCGGCACCGGCGATCAAAGGGAAGGCGATAGGAACAACTGAAGCACTTTCGGGTTCATCATCGCGATATAACGAGATACCCAAGATCATTTCTATGGCAAGAAAGAAGATAATCAGGGCGCCCGCTACCGCAAAGGAATTCACATCGATTCCGATAAGGTTTAAGATTTCTTCCCCGACAAAAAGGAAGGCCACCATAATACAGGCGGCCACTATGGAAGCTTTCCCTGATTGAATGTGTCCAACTTTTTTTCGTAGCGTAATAATGATAGGAACGCTTCCTAAAATATCTATGACCGCGAACAAGACCATAGTGGCCGTCGCGATTTGTCTAATGTCAAAGTTTAAATCCATGGACACAACTGAAAATTTCGGCAAATTTACGTTTAAAAGAAGTATTGAATAGTTTTTGAAAGGAAATATATTATCCTACTTAAAAACTATCTTTGCAAGCCTTAAATAAGTCAAATGTTCCAAATTGGAAAAACCATTATTTCAGAAGAGATATTAGAAAATGATTTTGTCTGTAACCTTACGGCCTGTAAAGGCGCATGTTGTATCGATGGTAATGCCGGTGCACCGCTCGAAGATAAGGAAACTGAAATTCTTGTTGACATCTATTCGGATGTCAAGGCCTTTTTACGTCCGGAAGGAATCGCAGCAATCGAAGAACAAGGTGCGTTCGTGAAAGGTGACGATGGCGAATGGGAAACCCCATTGGTTAACAATAGTGAATGTGCCTATATGATTTTTTCTGAAAACGAAACCGCGAAATGCGGTTTGGAAGAGGCTTATAACCAAGGGGCCTCGAAGTGGAAAAAACCAGTTTCATGCCATCTTTATCCAATAAGGGTTCGTGAATATACCGAGCTCACGGCCGTGAATTATCATAAATGGGAAATCTGTGATCCCGCTTGCACATTGGGTGCAGAATTAAAAGTACCGATCTATAAATTCGTAAAAGAGGCCTTGATAAGAAAGTTCGGTGTGAAGTGGTATTCAGAATTGGAACAGGTTGCCGAAGAACACATTAGACGGTAGGTATATGCACTACCACCTTTGTGCCCGTAGGATTGTTGTTCTGGTCAAAAAGATCCAAAATTTCAACATTAAAATAGTTCTGATAATCTCGTGAAAAATTCGCGAGCCGTTCTTTGGTGATATCGATACCGACAGATTTTCTCTTGAGAACTTTGCTTTCCTTGATTTTTTCTGCAGCCTGACGACCGACCCCGTTATCAGTAATGGTGATATTTATGAATCCGTTTTTTCCACGACTCACTTGTAGATCAATTTTCTTTTTCCCCTCTTTTGAGGATAACCCATGCCAAAGTGCGTTTTCTAAAAAAGGCTGTAAAATCAGGGAAGGGATTCTCACCAACTGTGGATCGATGTCATCTTCAATGGTAATCTTAAAGTCGATTTCATTTGAAAACCGTATGTTCTCTATGTTCATATAAAGTTCAACGGTTTCGAGTTCTTCCGCAAGCGGAATTTCTTTTAAAGAAGATGCCTCGAGAATTTTGCGCACCAATTTTGAAAATTTGTTGAGGTAGTGCACAGCGTTCTTCTTTTCATTGTTGATGATATAAAGTTTAATGGAATTTAGCGAATTGAAAAGAAAATGCGGATTCATCTGACTACGCAACATCGACTGTTCCAGGGTCAACATTTTTTTATCACTTTTGAGCTGGTACTGTCGATAGAGAATATAAAAAAGACCTGCCAAAAAGACCAACACAATACCGCTGATCAAAAAAGTCGTCTTACTTTTCTGCAAACGTTGTTTTACCGCTTCATTGTCCTTTGCCAAGGCCTCTATCTGGGTGCTTTTCTTTTCAGCTTCGTAGCGAAGAATCATGTCATTCACATAACGCAGATTGCGATCGTTCGATATTTCGTCATCATAATGTTCGGCCACTTTATAATATTCCATGGCTTTTTTATAATCACCACGTTTCCATGACAGATCTGACAAGTACGTATTGGCCTGAGCTATTTCCCCCGGAAGGTTATATTCTTGAGCAAGTTCCAAGCCTTGTTGTAAATGACCCTTTGCAGCCTTGTATTTCTTGAGGCTTATTAGGGTCCATCCTAAGGTAATATGCACCAAGGCGATGATTTCTTGATCACCCAATTCGACTGCCTGTGGTAGAATTTCTTCCAAAATAAGTTGGGCTTCTTCGGTTTTATCTTGGTGAACATAGACATGGGCGATTCCGTTTTTACATATAATACGGCCTTTGTCGGAATCGATTTCTTCATTATAGGATAATGAAATGGTATAGCTTTGGAGCGCTTCTTCAAGTCTTCCGAGGGCTTCATAGCACTCCCCAATATTTTGATAATTTATGGCTAGGCCCAGTTTGTTGCCCAGTTCTTCTTCGAGTTTCATCGATTTTTGAAACTGTTCAATGGCAAGGTCGTATTGCTCTAAGGTTTGGTAGATGTTTCCTATTCCGTTCAAAGACACATTGATGCTCCGTTTCAGTCCCTTTGAGGGGTTCTCGACCGTCTCTGCTAATTCTAGGGCTTTCTGACTATAATCCAGGGCAGATTTTATAGCGTCGGTCTTCCGAAAAACGACACTGATCATATTCAAGCTATAGACCTCGAATTCGAGGTTTTCACCAGTCTGCGCTATTTCAAAAGCTCTTTGATGTAAAGCCAAACTTTTTGAGAATTGCGAAATATCACGGTATTTTCTGCCCAAATGATTGAGTGCGTAGGCCTGCCCGGCATGATAGTTTTTTTTTGCCGCTTCTGCCGAAAAAACCGCATGGCCACGGTATCTTTCCTAATAGGTCGTAATACGGCATCGATTTCACTATAGGTCTTCGGAGCTGTTTTGATGAGGCTATCGACGGAATTTTTGAGGGACTCCGTTACATCTTGCGCATTGGTATACGATAATGCAAACAGTATAAAAAAAGCACAAATGTATTTGGGCAATGTACTTTGCAAATGGTGTTTCTGCTTTATATGGAGTGTGGAGAACTTCATATGGTAATTAAAGCATATCTAAAAAATCGGATTTTTTTTGTCTCGAGACCGGAATTTTGTGATTTGATTTTAGAACAACATAGCCATCGGTCTTGAGAAACTCTTTGATTTTGTTCAGATTGATGATATATGAGTTATGGATTCGAAAAAAAGATTCTTGCGGAAGCATATCGTTCACTTCCTTCAATTTTTTGGTCAAAACGATTTTCTGTCCATCGGCAAGAAAGATAGTGCTGTAATTGCCATCAGATTCGGCATATAGAATTTCATCGCTTTCTAAAAAGAGAAGTTTTCCATCGGTACTGAACATTATCTTTTTGTCCAACGAGTTGGAATTGAAGTTCAAAAGAATTTTCTCCAATCGTTCCGAGGTAAAATTTTTGGCATTATACTTTTTTATTTTGCCAATGGTCTCTTTGAGATCATCTGTGTCGATCGGTTTTAACAGATAGTCAATAGCCTCGTTCTTCAAGGCCTTTATGGCATATTGGTTATATGCCGTAGTAATAACAACGGGAAAATCTTTGTTCTTGAGTTTTTGAATGAACTGAAATCCGTCCATGGTAGGCATCTCAATATCTAAAAAGAGGCAATCCGGGGTGTTTTTTTCCAAATAGTCCAAGGCCTCAAAAGGATTGGTAAAGGATGCTACGACCTTTATTTCATCACTAAAATTGGTGAGTTCCCAAGTTAGGCTTTGCAATGCTTTTGTTTCGTCATCGACTATTACCGCTTCTATCATCATCTGTTATTTGTACTTAGTCAAGTTAATCAAAAATAGCAGTATTGTCTTGGTTCCTTTAAGAATATGTATCGTTTGAAGTGATTTAAGTACGGTTGGTAGAAAAATAGTGAAATATGGTTCTGTCTTTATATACCGAAAATTGGCCATAAAATGAGTAAAACGGATCAGAATCGATAAATGACCTGAACAGATGCCATTTATACAGAATTCGGCACCATTTATACATAATGCCGTTTGAGGATAAGGGGCTTGAGCTAGATTTGGTCTTAATAATTTATGTTGTGTTTCCTTGTTTGTCAAGGTATAGTATAGTTTGCCCTTAGTCTACAGTTAAAGTACAACACCATGAAAAAGTGTGCGATTATGTTCGCTCTTCTAGTTTTGACGCTCTTGGTAGCAGCTTTGAAGAGTGACCAAAATGAAATGATACCGGAGGACGCTTATGCACTGGAAGAAAGCGATTTGGAGCAATCGGTCTTAGGAAGTAAAAAACCTTGAAAGACTTCCGTTCATAAATTGAAAGTCACAGATTTAATGAAGCCGTAGCCTGTTAAAAGGTTATTATGGGTTTGTCATTGAAAAACAGAGCCTTACGGCACGACAGCATAAGGTCTTTATCTATGAAAAAAAGTGTTTTTCATCGGAAATTGCTTATTTTTACTGCAACTCCCCCGATTATACATAGAATACTTTTGGTTTGGAAAAAAGAATAGGCAGTCGATGTCTTATTCAAATGTAATAAAGTATTGAGATTATAATAATTTTATGAAACTGCCATACCAAAAGGTACGGTCCGAAGGAAATACGTTATATAAAAGAGCGTGTTACTGTTTTTAAAACAGGTCCGTCTGGTGAAGTTCTGAAATTTGGCACCTGACCAACTTGTTGGTTATGGTGATTTGCTCGATAATTAGGTTTCGGGGGAACTACCTAAATCAGCTCCAAACGAAGAGTCCATCACTCGTGATGCATCGGAAGGGCCGTACGGTTTGGCGGTATCATACAAAAGTAGTCTTGAAGGCCATGAATCTAGATTCATGGCTTTTTTTTGTAATAGCGCCACGACTACCTCTAGGTCCGTATTAACATTTCTTCCTCTACATAGTATGTGGCTATTTTAAAATTGGGGTTGTTTGCCCCTATGTTATTTGGGCCGAACACCTCTAGTGTCACTGAAAGTCTACAATTATCTTTGGAGTATTAAGATTTGGCTTCAGAAGTTAGGATGATTTCCGCAATGTGATCGAAGTCGAATATTGTAAAATCACTTCCCCCCGTTAACCTTTTCTCAATCTATACATAAAGAATAAATAAGAAATCAAAATGGGAGTGCCCCAATCAAATAAAATCGACATCGTATGAAAACGTCTATTATTCTTATCGCAGCACTTATTCTGAACACCACGTTGCTGTTGGCAGAACCAGTTTCTGATTTGTTAAAAAGTATTAGTGTTTGGCCATTTGTAATATTGGAGATACTTCTTTTTGTCGGATACTACCTTAATTTAACCTTGAGGGACTTTAGAAAGGTCACAAAACCGGACTTCACCAATCTAAAAATATTCGTTGTCAAAGGAAGTAAAGAAATAAAAACGGATACCCGGTCTTAGGTTCATGTGTCTGCGGATAAAAAAAAACAGGAATAGAAACAAGCCCCAAAATAAAAACCAGAAAGATGATTACGACTACAGCACTTCAAAAACCTTCCAAAGTCGATTTGGTGATCTATGACCTAAAGCAGTTTATTCGTGAAGAACGATTGAACAAAGACAATTTTTGGCAGTTGGATAGTATGTTGTTCGTAATTAATTCTGAACTAAAAAAAGGAACGTTGACCAATGATGGTATTTCTCGAATACGTTCTTGGTTCGATTCTGAATTTTTAAGAGAAACTATCCATGGGTTGGGCTTTATGAAGCCTAATGGTTACCCTGGAGACTATCTTTTTTTAGACAGAATCTATACCCGGCATATAAGCAAAAATCCTAAATATGGAATATGGGATGAATATGTACAACAGCATGCCGCTCCGAATGCCGTTCGTAACCGTAAGGCGTATTTGAAGAAATTGGTTCTCGAAAAAGCGGCGGACAATTCACGGTTGAATCTTCTTAACGTGGTAAGCGGTTCAGGAAGGGAACTTTTTGAACTATATGGTCAATTTCAAGTCAAAAATGTAAATACTACCTGTGTAGAAATAGATCAAGGGGCAATTAATTTCTCCAAGAGGCTGAACAACGAATACCTTGAAAATATAAACTATGTCCATTCCAATGTTTTCAAATTTAGAAATAACAAAACCTACGATATGATATGGTCCGCCGGGCTTTTCGACTACCTGAACGACAAGGCGTTCGTATTCGTTCTGAAAAAGTTCAAAGATTGGCTGTCGCCCAGAGGGGAAATCATTATTGGAAATTATAATGAGGAATATAACCCCAGCCGCGATTACCTTGAAATTCTAGGCGATTGGCATTTGATCCATAGAACGGAAGCCCAACTTATATCCCTTGCCAATGAGGCGGGACTGGATAATTGTATCGTCAAGGTAAACCGCTTAGAGGATAATGTTATACTCTATTTAAGCCTTAAAATGAAGTGATGCCTACTATGGCCATTAAGAATGCCCCTTTTTAAACCAAGAAGTATATTAAAACCATACTTTTTGGTTTATTTTTTGTGCTTTATTTTTCTACGAAAAAATTGAAATTCCTTGAGATTTTACAAAGGTCAATGAACATCACGAGTGAGCCTACATTTCAACAGAGCGTGTTAAAAACTTTGTGATTGTTTTGATGCATCGCCCTTTTTTGAACGCTTACATTTTTCCATCTTTGTTCATCCCGACAGTAAGGTAATTTTCATCCTGCTTATCTAAGTTAATTCGAGTTGCATCATTCAAAGGTCTTTTCTCCCGGTGAGAAGATTGGATCCGAGCAACCGACCAAATGAATGTGCGCTTGAATATTGTCCGAAATCGAAATACGAATTAAAAAAACTAAACAACATTATGTCAACAGCGTTAGAGCCGATTCTAGAAGAAAATGAAGACCGTTTTGTAATTTTTCCTATTAAACATCACGATTTATGGGAATGGTATAAAAAATGTGAGGCCTGTTTTTGGACCGCCGAGGAAATTGACCTTCATGAAGACCTGAACGACTGGAACAATAAATTGAGCGACGATGAGCGCTATTTCATCAAGCATATCTTGGCCTTCTTTGCCGCCTCGGATGGTATCGTGAACGAAAATCTGGCCGAAAACTTTGTAAGTGAGGTGCAATATGCCGAGGCGAAATTCTTTTATGGTTTTCAGATTATGATGGAGAACATCCACTCTGAAACCTATTCTCTTTTGATCGATACCTATGTCAAGGACGAAAAGGAAAAAAATATTCTTTTTAAAGCGATCGAGAATTTTCCCGCAATCAAAAAGAAGGCCGATTGGGCACTGAACTGGATCGACTCCCCAAGCTTTGCGGAGCGTTTGATTGCTTTTGCTGCTGTTGAGGGTATTTTCTTTTCAGGTGCGTTCTGCTCTATATTTTGGTTAAAGAAAAGAGGTTTGATGCCGGGGCTTACGTTCTCGAACGAATTGATTTCAAGGGATGAAGGTATGCACTGCGATTATGCCGTACACCTGCACAATAAGCATCTGATCAACAAGGTGCCTAAAGAACGTATCACTGAAATCTTGACAAATGCCTTGGATATAGAACGTGAGTTTATCACTGAATCGCTTCCAGCGAGTTTGATAGGAATGAACTCAAAGTTGATGACACAATATCTTGAATTTGTTACCGATAGATTGCTGGTTGAATTGGAATGTGATAGAGTTTACAATTCCACGAATCCTTTTGATTTTATGGATATGATTTCACTTCAAGGAAAAACAAATTTCTTCGAGAAAAGAGTTTCTGAATATCAGAAAGCAGGCGTGCTGAACAAAGAAAAGGATGAGGATGCACAGAAAATCAGTTTCGACGCAGACTTTTAAATAGATTTCATAAAACCTCTTGAAATACAGAGGTTTTTTGTGCGCTAAAAATAGAATGTAAAGTAATTGTTAAAGCCAGGCTCCTATAAATAAAGTTTCATTAAAAATAATTGTAGCAAAATGTATGTAATCAAAAGAGACGGAAGAAAAGAGGTAGTGATGTTCGACAAGATCACGGCCCGTGTTCGAAAACTGTGTTATGGGCTCAATGGGTTGGTAGACCCTTTGAAAGTGGCTATGCGCGTTATCGAGGGGCTATATGATGGCGTGACGACATCAGAACTTGATAATTTGGCGGCCGAGATTGCCGCGACCATGACGACGACTCATCCTGATTACGCAAAACTGGCAGCTCGTATTTCGGTATCGAACCTCCATAAAAACACGAAGAAATCTTTCTCAGAAACGATGAAAGATCTTTATGAATATGTAAATCCTAGAACCAACAAGAAGGCTCCATTGTTGTCCGATGAGGTTCACAAGGTCATTTCGGAAAATGCCGAAAAGTTGGATTCGACGATTATTTATAACCGAGATTTTGGCTACGATTATTTCGGTTTTAAAACGTTGGAGCGTTCCTATCTTTTGAAATTGAACGGAAAAATTGCGGAGCGACCACAACATATGTTGATGCGTGTCGCCGTGGGAATCCATTTGAACGATCTAGATTCTGCCATCGAGACGTACGAATTGATGTCAAAGAAATATTTTACCCATGCTACTCCGACCTTGTTCAATTCGGGCACGCCGAAACCGCAAATGTCCTCTTGTTTTCTTTTGGCAATGAAAGATGATAGTATCGATGGCATTTATGATACATTGAAACAGACGGCCAAAATTTCCCAATCAGCGGGGGGTATCGGCTTATCTATCCATAACATCAGGGCAACAGGCTCTTATATCGCGGGAACCAACGGTACCTCAAACGGTATAGTGCCTATGTTACAGGTGTTCAACGACACAGCTCGCTACGTAGATCAAGGCGGCGGCAAGCGAAAAGGAAGTTTCGCCATTTATGTTGAACCATGGCATGCCGATGTGTATGAGTTTTTGGACTTGAAAAAGAACCATGGAAAAGAAGAGATGCGAGCTCGTGATCTTTTTTATGCCATGTGGATTCCGGATTTGTTCATGAAAAGAGTGGAGGCCAATGAGGAATGGACCTTAATGTGCCCTAACGAATGCCCGGGATTATTTACGAACCATAGTGAGGAGTTCGAAAAATTATATATGGGGTATGAAGAACAAGGAAAAGGAAGAAAAACAGTAAGGGCCCGTGAACTCTGGGAGAAGATATTGGAATCACAGATAGAAACCGGTACGCCTTATATGCTCTACAAAGATGCGGCCAATCGCAAGAGCAATCAGAAAAATTTGGGCACTATTCGGTCTTCGAACCTTTGTACCGAAATTATGGAATATACCTCACCAGATGAGGTCGCGGTATGCAATTTGGCTTCTATCGCCTTGCCCATGTTCATAAAAAATGGAGAATTCGACCATAAAGAATTGTTCAGGGTCACCAAACGTGTGACCAAGAACTTGAATCGGGTCATTGATAGAAACTACTATCCGGTCAAAGAGGCCGAGAATTCGAATATGCGCCACAGACCCATCGGTCTTGGGGTACAGGGATTAGCGGATGCCTTTATCATGTTACGCTTACCCTTTACAAGCGACGAAGCTAAAAAGCTGAACCAAGAAATTTTCGAAACACTTTACTTTGCCGCGGTTACCGCCTCTATGGAAGCAGCTAAGGAAGAAGGGTCGTACTCGTCGTATGAAGGTTCACCTATTTCCCAAGGAGATTTTCAGCATAACCTTTGGGGCATAAAGGATGAGGAACTTTCCGGAAGATGGGATTGGGCGAAATTGAGAAAAAGCGTTAAGAAAAACGGAGTGCGAAACTCCCTTTTGGTAGCACCGATGCCAACCGCTTCTACATCACAAATTTTAGGAAACAACGAGTGTTTTGAACCATATACCTCCAATATATACACCCGTAGGGTTTTGAGCGGCGAATTTATTGTGGTGAACAAACACCTTTTGGAAGATCTTGTAGAACTCGGACTTTGGAACGAGAACATGAAGCAAGAATTAATGCGCGCCAATGGGTCAATTCAGCATATCGAGACGATACCGCAAGATATTCGAGAGCTCTACAAAACCGTATGGGAGCTCAGTATGAAAGATATCATCGATATGTCAAGGCACCGAGGATACTTTATCGATCAGAGTCAGTCATTGAACCTTTTCATGGAAAATGCCAACTATTCGAAATTGACTTCTATGCATTTTTACGCTTGGAAAAGCGGGCTTAAAACTGGCATGTACTACTTGCGCACTAAGGCAGCGGTCGACGCTATCAAGTTTACGTTAGATAATACCAAGAAAAAAGAAATGCCAATAAGTGTAGCGGCAGAAGCGGAGGTAGCAGCGGCAACATTACCAAACCCAGAAGCAGCTACCGCAATGGAAGTAAAAGCCACCTCGGTCGCACAGCAAGAATTGGACATACAGCCTATGACAGCGGCAGAAATGAAGGAAATGATAGCAAGGGCGAAAGAGGGACAGGCCGATGATGATTGTTTAATGTGCGGATCTTAAAACGTTGCCATTCCCGCGCTTGTGCTGAATTCATTTCAGTGAAGGAGGCAATCTGTTTAATCAATAGCATAACCTTTTACAAATCAACCTCGGTCAAAAGCCGAGGTTTTATCTTTGGCACACTACTTCGAGCAAGCCCAAGACGCATTGTCAAAAACTTTAAATTTAGTGTTCAGGGCAAGCGTCGAATCATTTTAATCTCGATTATCGAGTAAATTTTCAGGTTGAGGTAGCGATATAGAATTCTTGACCATAAGCCAAATAAAATTGCTAAGGCTAAGTGAAAATCTAAAAATAGAAATGATATAAATTATAATGTTAAAGCAATTTGGAAAACGAATTGCTCTAACCTCTAAAGAAGTGAAAAGGTCTTATTTTTCAAAATAAGGTCGCAAGGCACTTGAGAAAACCAATGCCATTGCGTAAATAATAAGAATAATGATATACTTGTCCATGCCCCAATAAATAACTGTATAATAATATACGGTTAAAGAACGCAAAAAGACTATTTAAATTTTAAAATATGGCAAAAAAATAACGGAATAACCAAATTTTTCGTAATGACCTACAAAAAATAAGGCATTTATAGACGACCGGAAAGGAAAATGACACATATACGTCTTTATGATCAAGATGTATATGTGTCATGTTGCATTGGTAACAATCGGTCACTTTTCATTTTGAAAAGCACGATTGCACTTTAGTCCTCTAAGCTCAACTCACGTTCCCTTTTAAAAAAGCGTTTGTACGAAACCTTAGAAATCAACAATAATGCAATGTAACTGATAAGTAGGTATAAATACGGGGTCATATAACAAGAACGGAGGTTGTCCGTGATATCTTACTATTGTATTGTGCTATACATCGAAAAGCAATCAAATTTTCGATGAAAGGCAAAATTTTGATTTTTATGATCGATGAATAACAAAATCATCGATGACTGACCCGAATAAACTTTCGAAATCTTTTACTTTAATTGTGGGCGTTATAGTAAACTAGTCGTTAAAGGTTAAATTTAACCTAGAATAGTCATGCTGAATAATCCTTGTAGTAAAATAAAAAGACGCCTAAAAGGCGTCTTTTTATTTTCAAATACGGGTTCTTACATAAAAGCATCCACCTCTTTATAAGCATCAATAACAGTCTGTTCACCTTCTTTACCTTCCTTCGAATTACCATGCTCCATCCCCAGCACCCCATCGAAACCTTTTTCATGGATCCATTTGAAGACATTTTTGTAATTGATTTCGCCCGTAGTCGGTTCTTTTCGCCCCGGGTTATCGCCGATTTGAATGTAGGCGATTTCATCCCAGGTGAGCCCCATGTTATGAATGAGATGGCCTTCGGTTTTCTGTAAATGATAGATATCGTACAATATTTTACATGAGGGACTGTCCACCCCCTTACAGATCATATAGGTCTGGTCGGAATTCTGTAGATACAGGTCTGGCGAATCGGATAACGGTTCAAGCACCATAACCAAGCCGTGGGGTTCGAAAATTTCGGCACCTCTCTTCAGAGCTTCTATAACATGACCATCTTGTACGCCTATGGGCAAGTTTCTTTCAAATCCGCCGGGGACTACGGTCATCCATTTTGCATTGACGCGTTTGGCTACTTCGACGGCCCTTTTGCATCCATCCAAAAATATATCGATATATTCTTGTTTTCCGGCTGCTAAAGTATTGGCCATATTCCCTCCTTTATCGACCACAAAAACACCCATGGTCATACCACGTTTAGCAAGCGTTTCGCCCATATTGGTCTGTAACGATACATCACGTTTCATCATGCCGTTGTCCTCAAAGGCCGTAAACCCCTGATCGGCCATAAAGTTGATCTGGTCAATCGGATCTTCACCTGCATGAGCTTTGAACATGCCCAAATGAGGAGCGTACTTTAAATTAAAAGTATGTGCGTCAACATTTTTTTTGGCCTCGTTTGCATGTGCCAAAATACCTCCCATGGAAAGTACTCCGGTTGTAAGTGCTGTCTTTTGAATAAAATTTCTTCTTTTCATTTTCTTATCGGTATGGTTGAACATTTAGGTTTCTATAAACTTAGATAAAATGCTGTATCTAGCAGCCCCAATTGAGGAAAAGAGTAAAACAGAAAAAGAGTTAAAGGTTACTATTTGCTGCCCATAACTCTTTCTTCCTTGACTCTTTAACGTTAAGTTATAAAGACCAAGTTTTGCCCTCAGTAAGCTCTTGAAGATCCCCACAAGCGATGTATTCCCCAGGAACCGGCAGGTAGGCCAAAACCTCTTCGCCTACATATTCCGAGGATTTGTATCCCCAAATGGTCATGCCCCTTAGATTATTGGCAAAGGCGAATCTCGAAATCGCATCGTCCAATTCTGCCTGCTCACCTTTCGCAATGGACTCGGTATATGAATTGATGGCTTCAAAATTCTTGACTTCGTCTTCTTTGGTCACTTTTAAGGCAGCCGCCAAAACAGGTTCAAGATCTTCAGCAGAAAGGTCTTCGATTTTTTCTTTTCCAGCATCTTTCAAGGCTTTATCCAAAAACTTCCCCATTGACATTTTTACAAAATCTTGCTGCTCTTTTTCCATGACCTGATTAGCGAACCGATCAATGAAAATATCGACCTGCACCTCAGATGCCGATGGCGTATCGGTCTTTGGCAGGATAATATCTACCAATTTGGTCAACACGGCACCTTGTTCCTTCGTGAAAAATTCAGGGGTCCATGTCAAGACTTTTTCTTGTTTACAACTTTGTACGATACCGAGCAACGTTGGGGTGGCCACCACGTAACCGAGCGACAGCCCCATATTTTTGAGTGCTTTTCTTCTATCCATTATATATTTCCTTTTTTAAGTTCTTTGACTGCATGATCTGCAGCTCTGGCCGTAAAGGCCATATAGGTTAATGAGGGGTTAACACAAGCGGCGGAGGTCATAAATGCCCCGTCCGTTACGTAAACATTGGGTACATCATGTAATTGATTGTTACCGTTGAGTACCGATGTTTTTCTATCCCTTCCCATGCGCGCGGTTCCCATTTCGTGAATTCCCAGACCAAGGCCAGTAGGTCCGTCATGCCCTTTTACATCACGGAATCCTGCTTTTTCCAACATTTCTACTGCAGATTCCTGCATATCTTTTCTCATGGCAAACTCGTTCTCTTGTAGATCGGCATCAAAAGTGACTGTAGGTAGTCCCCATCCATCCAGTTTGTCGTAATCCAAGGTCATACGGTTATCTTCATAAGGGAGTACTTCGCCAAAACCGCCGATACCCATCGTCCATCCACCTGGTTTAAGTATGGTATCTTTGAGGTCTTTTCCATACGAGAGTTCTGCGACCGTATCTTCCCAATCGCCCCTGCTTGCACCTCCTGATAGCCGAAACCACGTTTGTAGTCTTTTCTATCGGAAGCACCGCCCAGGTTCCTAAATCTTGGAATATAAACTCCGTTAGGTCTTCTTCCTTTATAATATTTATCATCGAAACCATCGAATTTACCGGAAGCACCAACACCCAAATGATGATCCATAATATTTCTTCCCAACTGATCGGAATCGTTGCCCATTCCGTTCGGGAATCGATCCGATTTGGACTGCATTAAAATAGCGGTCGACGCAATCGCCGAAGCACAAAGAAAGATTACTTTGGCCTTGAATTCATGGGTCTCTTTGGTAACACGATCGATTACCTTGACACCTGTGGCTTTTTTCGTATCTGCATCGTAAATGACTTCATGAACTATGGAGTCCGGTCTAAGCGTCATGTTTCCCGTTGCCTCTGCGGCAGGTAATGTAGATGATAGACTGCTGAAATATCCTCCAAACGGGCAACCGCGAATACATCTATTTCTGTATTGACATTTGGTACGTCCGTCAAAGTTTTTTGTTCCTGTAATGTGAGCAACGCGACCGATCGTTACCGCACGGCCATCAAAACCTTCCATCACTTTTTCTTTGAACTGCTCTTCAACGCAGTTCAGTTCCATGGCGGGCAAAAAATTACTGTCGGGTAGTTGAGGTAGATTAAGAGCCTCGCCGCTCACACCGATATAGTCCTCAACCTTGGCATACCATGGTGCAATATCTTTATAGCGTACCGGCCAATCGACGGCAATACCATCTTTTTTATTCGCTCCGAAATCAATATCGCTCCAACGATAGCTTTGGCGGCCCCATTGTAACGAGCGTCCTCCAACGTGGTAGCCGCGCATCCAGTCGAAACGTCTGATTTCATTATAGGGATGAACAAGATCGTTTACGAACCACATGCTACTTGCGGCATTGGTCGTGTAGCCAGTCCTACTTTGTTTGGGTTGCTTTTCTAGGTCTTCTTTGGTGGGTTGTCCGGCATTGGGAAAATCCCATGGATCCTTGTTGGCAGTCTCATAGTCCTCGATATGTTTTACCATTCGGCCTCTTTCAAGAACGAGGGTCTTTAATCCTTTTTCACACAACTCCTTTGCGGCCCAGCCTCCACTGATTCCTGTACCTACAACAATCGCATCGTACGACTCTTGCTCTTCATTGTAATAGAATTTACCCATGTAGCAATTTGTTTAGTCTCTAAATTTATTAAATATAAAATTAATTTTCTACTTTTAAACACTATACTTCAGAACGGCATTGGACTAAAACGATATCGTTAGACAAAATAATCAAACGGCAACCAACGAATTTCAAAATGAAAAGATTCAAGACACTTACTAGACTTTCTTTTTTAGGAGGTCTTATTCTTATGATGGTATTTTCATCATGCAAGGAAAACAAAAAGACCGATACCGAGACAACGACCGAAGAGCCGGTCGTAGAAGTAAAAGAGCCATTCTTCAAACTTTCATTGGCGCAGTGGTCTATTAATAAAATGATAAGGAATGACAGCGTGGACCCTTACACCTTTGCCGAAAAGGCCAAGAACTGGGGTTTTTCAGGTTTGGAATATGTAAGTCAACTCTATCCTGCCGATTTGAAGGACAACGAATATTCACCCGAAGCTATGGAGGCTTTCGTAGAAAAATCAAACGCCGAGGCCAAAAAGCATGGATTAGAAAATGTTTTGATCATGATCGATGGTCAAGGTGAACTGGCAACACCCGATGCTGCCGTGAGAAAAAAGGCCGTGGAAAATCACTTCAAATGGGTCGATGCCGCCTCAGCTATGGGTTGTCATGGAATTCGAGTTAATCTTGCCGGAAGCGACGAACCCGAAGAATGGATGGCAAGTTCAGTCGATGGCCTTACCCAACTGGCCACTTACGCAAAGTCCAAAAACATCAATGTAATGGTCGAGAACCATGGCGGACTGTCATCGAACGGCGCTATGCTGGCCGAAGTAATGACGAAGGTAAACATGGAAAACTGTGGTACCTTACCCGACTTTGGAAATTTCTGCATCACTAGAAAAAAAGATAGCAGGGATTGTGAAGAGATGTACGATATCTATAAAGGGGTAACCGAATTGATGCCCTATGCCAAAGCTGTCAGTGCCAAATCGAACGAATTCGACGAAAATGGCAACGAGGTCAATATCGACTATCCTAAAATGTTACAGATCGTAAAAAATGCGGGTTATGCAGGGTATATCGGAGTTGAGTATGAGGGCAGTGAACTCGGCGAGGAAGAAGGTATCATTGCGACGAGGGACCTTTTATTAAAGGCAGCCAAAGAAGTCGAATAAGTTTAAACCAGTTCACTAACTACGTTTCATGAAGGTTTTTTTAATCAGTTATTTGATTACAACTTTTTTTGCAATAAAAGGTGATCGAACAATGCAGTACTATCGATTCGGTGCCGGCCAAAAGCTTAGAACTTTTTAGCCATGTTCTTAACGCCCATCATATCTGGAATGCCAGAATTTTAGGGAAACCTGCTGAATATGAGGTTTGGCAGTTACACGATCCTAAAGACTGGGGGGACATACATTACGAGAACCAGCGCAGTTCGTTCGAGATCGTGACCGATGCCGATGATTTTGAAAAGCGGATCGATTACGAGAATTCCGAGGGGCGTTTGTTTACCAATACTTTGCAGGATATACTCTTTCATATACTAAATCACTCCACCCATCACCGAGGTCAAATGGCAATGGATTTCAGGGCCAATGATATCGAACCCCTAAAGTTGGATTATGTATTTTACAAACGTTAAATAGTCAAAACTATGAAAAATGGGGTACGTGTTCAGCTCTCGCTGATGATGTTTTTGGAGTTCTTTATTTGGGGCGGCTGGTTTGTAACCTTAGGTTCTTTTTTAGGAAACAACCTCAATGCCACGGGTGCAGAAACAGGTATGGCTTTTTCAACCCAGTCATGGGGGGCTATTATCGCACCTTTTATCGTGGGTTTGATTGCAGATAGATATTTTAACGCAGAACGCATACTAGGAGTACTTCATATTATAGGGGCGATTTTAATGTATCAAATGTCGCTTGCCACAGAGTTTAGTGTTTTTTATCCATACGTTTTAGGATATATGATCGTCTATATGCCAACATTGGCCTTGGTTAATTCTATTTCCTTTAGGCAATTGAAAGATCCGGCCAAGGAATTTCCTTTTGTCCGTGTTTTTGGGACATTGGGGTGGATTATAGCTGGATGGGTCATTAGTTTTGGTTTCAAATGGGATTCCATCGAAAATATAGGTCAAGGAGCGCTCTACAATACATTCTTAATGGTGGCAATAGCTTCAGGTGTACTCGGTATATTCAGCTTTACTTTACCCAAGACACCGCCAACGATTAAAAAGGGCGAAAAGGTCAGTCTTTCTGATATTTTAGGATTGGATGCCTTGAAATTGTTGAAAGACAAAAACTTCCTGATTTTCTTCGTTTCTTCGGTCTTGATTTGTATACCACTTGCATTTTATTATCAGAATATAAGTCTTTTCCTCACAGAATATAAAGTTGAAAATTCAACCACTTGGGCGACGTTAGGTCAAATATCAGAGGTGATGTTCATGTTGTTGTTGCCTTTTTTCTTTAAAAAATATGGGTTCAAAAAAACCATACTCTTTGGAATGTTAGCGTGGGTCTTACGGTATCTTCTCTTCGCTTTTGGTGATGCGGGAGACCTGTTCTTTATGATAGTGATGGGTATCATACTACACGGTATTTGTTACGATTTCTTTTTTGTTTCAGGTCAGATATATACCGATTCGAAAGCGGGGGATAAAATTAAAAGTGCGGCCCAAGGTCTTATTACATTGGCTACTTATGGTATTGGTATGCTTATCGGTTACTGGGTCGCGGGCCAGATTTCCGATAAGTACCTAATTGCGGACAATACGCATAGTTGGCAAGAAATCTGGATTTTCCCTGCAGTTTTTGCAGCCATTGTTTTTATATTGTTCATGTTTTTCTTTAAAAATGAAGAAATTGAATACGAATCTTAACGGATGCGCAGAAACGATAGGGAGAATTTCAAACAAATAAAATAGTAAAGTATTATGCCAAAAAAGATCAGATTAGGAATTTTAGGAGGAGGGGGCGATTCCCTCATAGGGGTATTGCACAGGGTGGCGGCCCATATCAACGATAATTATCAGATTACCGGGGCGGTCTTCAATCCTGATTTTAAAGCGAATAAAGCGTTCGCCAGGGAAATCGATGTCCCTCTTAATCGAATTTATGAAGATTTCGATATCATGATCGAGGAAGAAATGAAGCTTCCGGAAGATGAACGTATTCAAGTCTGTTCGGTATTGACCCCGAACTTTTTACATTTTCCGATGGCCAAAAAGTTGTTGGACAATGGTTTTCATGTCATCTGCGAAAAACCGATGACCACCACCTATGAAGAGGCCAAAATATTACAGAAAGCACATAAAAAGGCAGGAACCGTTTTTGCCCTGACCCATACCTACACGGGTTATCCCATGGTACGCCAAATGCGAGAGATGATAAAATCGGGTGCTTTAGGAAAAATACATAAGGTAGATGCACGATATTACCAAGGATGGATCAATACGATAATCCACGATAAGAAAAAGCGCTCTTCTGTTTGGCGTTTAGATCCCAAAAAAGCTGGAATCAGTTCTTGTATGGGCGATATCGGGGTACATGCATTCAATATGATAGAATACACAACAGGATTAAAAGTGCAATCCCTATTGTGTGATTTCAATTATCTGTACAAGGATAACAAAATGGATGTCGATGGCACCGTACTCATTCGAATGGGTGACCATATCAAAGGTGTCATCCGGGGAAGCCAAGTCGCTACAGGCGAAGAAAACGGATTGGCCATTGCCATTTATGGAGAAAAAGGAGCTTTCCGATGGGAGCAGGAACGGCCTAACTTCTTATATAAATTGAGCGATACCGAACCTACCCAAGTTTATAAACCAGGGCATGCCTACAATTCAAAACTCTCTTTGGATGGTACAAAAATGCCGGCCGGTCACCCGGAAGGGATTTTCGATTCAATGGCAAATATCTATCTGGGTGCCGCCAAGGCTATTCGAGGAAGAAAATATAACGATGGAGAGTTTCCGACTATGGAAGATGGCGTTCGCGGAATGGACTTCATTGAAGCTACCGTTGCTTCCCATAAAAAGGGGAATATCTGGGTAAAAATGAAGAAATAGATATTGCTCATAAATCAAAAAAGCCGCATAAGCGGCTTTTTGATTTAATAAAAGGTATTAGTCTCTAGTTCACTGGCTTAATCATATAACTGAATGAATAATTCCCTGCTTTTATTTGGTACTCTTCATGCGGCATCAGTCCCCAACTATTATCGCCTCCAACACCCATTTGGCTATGGTCAATATTGATATTGATCAAGTCACGTTTGATAATATCGTAGGTGTGGCGTTGCTGTTTTTTATCACCTTCGTCAAAATCGGAATTATACTGATGATGCGCACTGAAGCCGAATAGTTTTGGAGCGCTGATTTCGATGCCTTTGCCAACTGAATTTGTAAAAGACAAAGTTCTAATGTCGGTTCGATTACCATTTTCTTGCGGACGGATATATTCGAAATATAGCTCTTCTACCTTTGCATCATGTTTGCCGACAAGTGCGGAAGTTTTACGATCTTGATAATTTTCATGCTTTCCTCTTCCGTACCAGTTCACATTATCATAGGTCGTATCGATAATAAAATTATTTCCAAAACGCGGGAGTATGGGAAGACTTTCTTTAATGTTCATCAATTTGGTATCGACCAATAGTTCCCCTTTGTTATTGATGGAATAGGTAATCACGACTTCTCCCCCCACTGAAGGCAATTTGTATTTCGCCGTCAAACGTAAATCGTTTTTGACCTTGAAATTATTTTTGGGGAGCGTTATCGCATCGACTACTTTTTTTCCTTCATTGGACTTCAATTCTAAGGCGACAAGATTTTGTGTTGCGGTAGCTTCTTTCCATTTTTTCAATTTTATTGGCATGTTATAGCCATAATCGTTATCGATAGGTGCCCGCCAGAAATTGACACTTGGGCCTTTTTTGATTATGTTGCCATTACCGTAATCTAGGGCTGTGAGTGTGCCATCGACACTATTGAATCCGATTTCGAAGCCATTTCCCGCAACTTTTATGATATCGTCTTCTTTGGTCACGGAGATTCCATCGGTATCCATTTCAAAAATGGATGGGGTATAATCGGTCAATTGAAATTGCTCATACGCCAATAGAAAATGTTCGGGTATTAATGCGGTTTCAGTCCTATTGGTCATAAAAATATTCAAGAAATACTCGGCTTCCGGGTTTGAGAATTTCGGAAGTTCAATTTGTATTTCTTTAGATTCGTAAGGCTTCAAATCGACTTTTTCAATTCTTCCATTTGCGACTTGATTTCCGTTTTCCATCAACCGCCAAGAAAAGTCATATTCCGAAAGGTTTGTGAAATCATACATATTGGTCAAAGTTATTTTTCCCGATTTCGGATTTTCCGATTTGAACTTTACGTATTGATAGACCTTCTTTACTTCATATAAAGATGGATGCGCCGAACGATCGGGGTTGACCAATCCGTTCAAGCAAAAATTGTTGTCGTTTTGAAGATGCCCTGCTCCAAAATCCCCTCCAAAGGCATAAAAATCCACTCCATCTTCGTTTTTGGTTTTGAGGCCTTGATCGACCCAATCCCAAATAAAACCACCCTGAAGTACATCGTACTTCTCGATGACATCCCAATAGTCTTGAAGATTACCGACACTATTACCCATAGCATGGGCATACTCACATTGAATGTAAGGTCGCTTAGGATTATTAGTAGCGTAGGCTTCCATGGATTCGATGAGGTCGTACATTGGTGCTTGAATATCGGTGTTTTCATACATCGTAGCACCTTCATATTGAACGGGTCTAGTTGAGTCTTGTGATTTCAACCACTCGAAGGTGGCAACAAAATTCTCTCCATTTCCTGCTTCATTTCCCAAAGACCAAGTCACGATAGAAGTGAAATTCTTGTCGCGTTCAAACATTCGAATGGTACGATCCAAATGCATTGCTTTCCATTCTGGGCGATATGCCGGGTGTATTTTTATTGCTTCGACATCATTGTCAAGTCCTTGGTTGGTTGCCCCCATTCCATGAATTTCGATATTGGCCTCGTCGACCACATAGAATCCATATTTGTCGGCCATTCTATAAAAGAAAGGGTTTTTAGGATAGTGACTGCAGCGAATCGCGTTGAGGTTACTTCGTTTCATAACTTCCATGTCCTTTAAAGTAATCTCCTCACTGATCACATGGCCGGTGGTTTCATCGTGATCATGAAGGTTTGCCCCTTTAATGAGCACAGGTTGCCCATTCACCAAAAATTGGCTGTTCTTGATTTCGATTTTCCGGAAACCGATTTTAGAACTTACCGCTTCCATGACCTCTCCTTTTTTGTTTTTAAGGGAAAATAGCAGGGTGTACAGATTCGGCTTTTCGGCATTCCATGTTTTCACCTTCGGAATTTGCTTTTGGAATTCGACCTTGGTTTTGCCTTGTGCAAAATCAACTTTTTTACTTTCAGAATAAATCTCTGAATCTCCGTCGAGCAACTTTATTTCTACCTGATAACCCCTGGCTTTTTTGCCGTCATTGGCTATTTCTAAATTGAGGTCAAACTTACCGTCAACATAACTATTTTCTAAATCAGCAATGGCTCGATAATCTTTGATTGTTAATTTGTTGGTTGCATATACATAAACATCCCGCTCTATTCCGCTCAAACGCCAAAAATCTTGATCTTCCAAATAACTGGCATCCGACCAGCGAAGAACTTGAACCGCTAACGAATTTTTGCCTTCCTGTAAATATTGAGAAATCTTGAATTCAGCAGGAGTTTTGCTTCCCTCATTGTATCCGACCATCTTTCCATTAATCCAAACGTATGTCGCTCCGCTAACTCCACCAAAATGTAAATAGATGTCTTTGTCGTCCCAGTTTGCCGGAATTTCAAAATCACGCTTATAACTTCCTACAGGATTTTCTTCATGAGGAATAAAAGGTGGGTTCTTCGGAAAAGGATAAACGACGTTGGTATAAATAGGAGTTCCGTAGCCTAATACTTCCCAATTTGAAGGCACGGGAATTTTATCCCATCCGGAAGTATCATAGTCCGAATAGAAAAAGTCGACCGGGCGGGCCATTACATTTTCTGCATAATTAAAACTCCATTCCCCATTTAGCGATTGGTAAATAGGGAATTTTCCCAACTGTCATTTTCAAGGGCGGTTTTTTCATCAGCATAGCGATAAAAAGAGGCTGTGGGTTCTTCGCGATCGATTTCGAATATTTCGGGATTCTCCCATTCAGGGTTTTCCCATTTCGGAGCTTGGGCGTACGCTTGAGCTAAAAAACCGAAAAGAAAAAGTAGTGTTGAAAAACGAAAGATTAGCTTGTTGAACAAAGAGGTATTCATAGTGTACTTGCTTAAATTGGTGCTGTCCAAGATAAACAAACTTTTGGTAAGGAGAAGGCGGTGTTCTAGCGTTCAAAAACTTTTTCGAACTCTTGGCAGACAATGATCATACTCTCTCTTGGTACGCGACCAAAAGCTTCAAGTTCTCGGGTGTAGTAGTCCCAATGAACTTCTTTCCAATATTTCAATGACTTATCGCCTTCGCCCTCAAGTTTGGCATATTCGTCATCGATACTGAAAAATGGTTTAAGGATAACCTTCTTGGTTTCGATAATACATTGTGCTTTGCCCTCCCAGTCCGTAACAACGGTATAATCTCCTATTTTGGGCAATCTTTCCTTGCGATATTGCAGCCCTAACAAGGAGTCTGAAGTTGCTTTTTTGATTCCTTTTTTAACCAAATTGACACATGTATCGGCATCAGCCTGGTTATCACCAAAATGATAGACTTTCGGCGGTTCGTGAAAGGCATCTTCGAGGTGATTCTTTAGATAATCTCCCCACATGTTATTGGCTGAAGTATTGTCCATATTTCCTTAAACGTTTTTGGCTCAGTTTATATTGTTGTTCGATCTTGCTAAGAAAACTTGCCGGCTTTAAATTCTTTCGCTGCATGATTGGCCGCCCTGGCCGTAAATGCCATATAGGTCAACGACGGGTTCACACAACTCGAAGAGGTCATAAAAGCACCATCGGTCACATAGACATTAGATACCAAATGAACTTGATTGTTTTTGTTCACGATGGAGTTTTTTGAACTATGCCCCATGCGAGCACCTCCCATTTCATGTATGGCGCTTCCGGGCTTTGAATGGTTATCATATCCGTTCACGTCATCGAAACTGGCACGTTGCAACATTTCTTTTGCCTGCGCCATCATATCTTCACGCATCTTTAGTTCGTTATCTCTATACTCGACATTGAAATTCAATAAGGGCAGCCCCCATTTATCTTTTTTGTCGGTACTTAAGGTTACCTTATTGTCGTCGTGGGGCAAAACTTCTCCAAAAGCATTCATACCTATTTGCCAGTTACCGGGTTTCAAGATGGCCTCTTTCAAATCTTTGCCATAATTGGCCTCTGCAATGGCCAATGACCAATTGTGCCGACCGGCCCCGCCTTGATATCCAAACCCACGCACATGATTTTTGTTTTTGGTCTTTTGATCGAGGTTTACGAATCTGGGAATATAGAATCCGTTTGGCCTTCTTCCTTTGTAATACTTATCGAGATATCCTTTTACAGAAGCACTTGCCCCGACTTGAAAATGATGATCCATAATCCCACGACCGAGGGCATCTGAATCATTGCCGAGTCCATTCGGGAAACGTTCCGATTTGGACTGTATCAAAATACCGACGGACGCCATGGCAGAAGCACATAGAAAAATGACCTTGGCCTTAAATTCGAGTTTTTCTTGAGTTTCTGCATCTATGACCCGTACTCCTGTGGCTTTTTTGGTAACAGCGTCATAGATTACCTCATGAACAATAGAATTGGGCCGAAGGGTCATATTGCCAGTACGTTCGGCAGCAGGCAGTGTGGATGAGTTGCTACTAAAATATCCACCGAAAGGGCAACCTCGACTGCATCGATTTCGATATTGACAAAGTGACCGACCTTCTTGGCCTTCGACCACACCGGTCAGATTCGCGCTGCGGCCGATTGTCAACAGGCGTCCATCCTCGAATTTTTCGGAAAGGGATTTTTGTAACACCTTTTCGACGCAGTTCAATTCCATAGGAGGTAAAAAATGCCCGTCGGGCAATTGTTTCAAGCCTAATTTTTCACCATTGACCCCAATATATTTCTCCACCTTATCATACCAAGGTGCGATATCTTCATAGCGTACCGGCCAGTCGATACCATGCCCATCTTTTTTATTGGCCTCGAAATCGATGTCACTCCATCGATACGATTGCCTGCCCCAAGTGATCGAACGACCGCCGACATGATACCCTCTCAACCAATCAAAACGTTTGGTTTCTTGATAAGGATGGTCGATACCGTTGACAAAAAAGTGTGCACTGTCCTCGCCTGGCGCCCATTTTCTGTTTTCCGTATGATACTTCTCTTTTTCCTTGAGCGGCAATTGCCCTCTTAAGGGAAAATCCCAATCGTCTTTGTTCATGGTCGGGTAGTCTTTGATATGCTCGACCATACGCCCCCTTTCCAAGACCAAGGTTTTCAGTCCGTTTTCGCAGAGTTCTTTGGCGGCCCATCCGCCGCTGATTCCTGTGCCGACTACGATGGCATCGTAAATTGTTTCCTGTGGGTTTGGCATGCGCTGGTTATCTTACGAAAATTTTCCTGCTTTGAATTGGTCGGCAGCATGGTTCGCCGCCCGTGCGGTAAATGCCATATAGGTCAACGACGGATTCACACAACTTGATGATGTCATAAAAGCACCATCGGTAACGTATACATTGGGTACACTATGTACTTGGTTGTTTCTGTTCAAAATCGAGGTCTTCGGACTATGCCCCATTCTCGCGCCACCCATTTCGTGAATGCCCAATCCCGGGCCGGAAGATTCTTCATATGGCTCGACATCTTTAAAGCCCGAGGCTTTGAACATGGCGACGATTTCCTTTTTGATATCCTCGCGCATGCGATATTCATTTTCTTTGAATTCTACATCGAAATCGAGTTGGGGCAATCCCCATTTGTCTTTTTCGGTGGCACTTAGTGTCACTCTATTGTCATCATAGGGTAAAAATTCACCAAAACCAGTAACCCCGATTTCCCAGTGGCCCGGTTTGAGGATTTGCTCTTTAAGATTTTTTCCATAGCTCATTTCGGCCACGGCTTCGGACCAATCTCCTCGACTGGCAGTACCTTGGTAGCCGAAACCTCGAAGATATCCTTCCCGTTTTGTCTTCTCATCGAGATTGACAAATCTTGGAATGTAAAATCCGTTGGCCCTTCTTCCTTTATAATATTTATCGAGGTGCCCATCAACTTTGGCTCTGGCCCCCAATTTGTAATGGTGGTCCATAATGCCTCTTCCCAAGGCATCGGAATCATTTCCAAGTCCGTTTGGAAAACGTTCCGATTTCGATTGTAATAAGATTCCGACCGAAGCCATCGCCGAAGCACAAAGGAAAATTACTTTTGCGCCGAATTCCAATTTCTCGTTGGTTTCTGAATCGATTACCCTGACACCCGTAGCCTTTTTTGTTGCGTCATCGTATATAACTTCATGCACTATTGAATTTGGTCGCAATGTCATGTTGCCCGTTCTTTCGGCAGCGGGCAATGTTGATGAGTTACTGCTAAAATAGCCTCCGAAAGGGCATCCTCTCCAACATCGGTTACGGTTCTGGCACACGCCTCGGCCTTCAAAGGTTGCCTCAGGGTCGGTAATATGGGCGGTACGACCAATCGTAATCAATCGTCCATCATCAAACTTTTCTTCCACTGCTTTTTGAAACTGTGCCTCAACACAATTCAACTTCATCGGAGGCTGAAATTTACCATCTGGTAGTTGTGTAAGTCCCAAGGTCTGACCACTGACACCGATGTATTCTTCGACTTTATCGTACCAAGGTGAAATATCGGTATAACGAACGGGCCAATCGATTCCGACCCCCTCTTTTTTATTCGCTTCAAAATCAATATCGCTCCAACGATAGCTCTGTCTTCCCCAAGTAAGGGATCGCCCGCCGACCTGATATCCACGGATCCAATCGAATCGTTTTGTTTCGACATAAGGATGCTCAAGGTCGTTGACAAAGAAGTGTTTTACGTCTTCCTTGGGCGCCCAGCCCACACGATTTTGTATATGGTAATTCTTTTTGTCTTCCGTAGAAAGCTCGCCTTTTAGTGGATAATCCCAAGGGTCGTCGTTCATGGTAGGATAGTCTTGCACATGTTTTACCATAGGGCCTCGATCAAGCACCAAGGTTTTTAATCCGTTCTCACACAACTCTTTTGCCGCCCAACCGCCACTGATTCCCGTTCCTACCACAATGGCATCATATTGCTCTTCTTGATTCATTCCTTATTTTTTGTTTTAATTCTGATCCTTTTGCTATATTTATGACTTGACTTTTAAACAAAGGTAATCCCATATTAACCGATTAAATATAGGATATAATTCTTAAAACTGATTATATCCCCCAATTTCAATAACTCGATAAACTATTTTGATGAAAACAATAAAAGGACCCGCCGTATTTTTAGCACAATTCGTTGATAACAAAGCACCTTTCAATACGTTGGACGGGATGTGTAAATGGGCCTCCGATTTAGGATATAAGGGAATTCAGATTCCCACTTGGGAAAGTTTCTTAATTGATTTGGACAAGGCGGCCGAAAGTCAAACCTATTGCGATGAGCTCAAAGGGAAGGTAAATTCATATGGTTTGGAGATTACTGAACTTTCAACGCATTTACAAGGGCAATTGGTCGCGGTTCACCCCGCCTACGATTTGATGTTCGATGGGTTTGCACCCGATAGCGTAAAAGGAAACCCGAAAGCGAGAACGGAATGGGCGGTAGATGTCGTGAAAAAAGCGGCGACCGCGAGTCGAAGATTGGGCATAACCGCCCATGCGACTTTTTCGGGTGCGTTGCTTTGGCATACTTGGCATCCATGGCCGCAACGGCCTGCCGGGCTGGTAGAAATGGGTTTTGAGGAATTGGCCAAACGTTGGATGCCCATTTTGAACCATTTCGATGAAGAAGGTGTAGATGTCTGTTATGAGATCCACCCTGGGGAAGACCTTCACGATGGCGATACCTTCGAACGTTTTTTAGAGGCTACCGGAAATCATAAAAGAGTGAACATTCTTTACGATCCAAGTCATTTTGTATTGCAACAGTTGGATTATATCGAATACATAGACCACTATCACGAATTCATAAAATCGTTCCATGTGAAGGATTCAGAATTCAATCCGACAGGCAAAAAGGGTGCTTTTGGTGGCTATAACGATTGGGGAAATCGCGCCGGTAGATATCGTTCGTTGGGCGATGGGCAAATCGATTTCAAGACGATTTTCTCAAAACTGACCCAGTATGGCTGTGATGTTTGGGCCGTAATGGAATGGGAATGCTGTATTAAAAGCCCTGAACAAGGCGCTCGCGAAGGAGCAATTTTTATTCAAGACCATATCATTGAGGCCACTGAAAAAACATTCGATGATTTTGCGGGTTCTGCAGTAGATAAAGAAATGTTGAAAAAGATATTAGGAACATAAACCACAAATAATAACGAATGAAAAAATTACTTTTCACAATTGTTTTGGCAGTGGCATTTTTGGGCTGTAAGGAAAAAACAAAGGAAGCTCCGATGGAGGAAGATGCTGCGATGACCGAAGCAAATACCGAGGTAATGAACACCGATGATGAATGGACAGCGCTTTCGTTAGATCATTGGGAAGCCTTTCGAGGAGGGGAAGTTCCAAAATATTGGCAAGAAGAAGATGGGGCCATTGTATTTCATCCGCCGACTGCGGAGGAACGAAAGGGCGAAGATGGGAAGAACAAATCCTTTAATCTAGTCACAAAGGATGACTATTCAAGTTTCGTACTTTCTTTGGAATGGAAAATCACCGAGGCAGGAAACAGTGGCATTCTTTGGGGCGTTAGCGAAGATGAAAAATTTAAGGAGCCCTATCATACCGGTCTGGAAATACAGGTCTTGGACAATGAAAAACATCCCGATGCCAAAAATGGCACAACGCATCAAGCAGGAGCATTGTATGATTTGGTGGAACCGTCGGAAGATGTCACCAAACCTATCGGGGAGTGGAACACCGCCATCATCACCGTTGATCATACTACAAACAGCGGTAGTTCCGTTTTGAACGGGGTAGAAGTTGCCACTTTTCCCGTTGGCGGAGATGAACTTGCTGCCAGGTTAAAAGGTTCAAAATTCGAAAATTGGGAAGGCTTTGGAACATTCAAGTCAGGAAAAATCGCGCTTCAAGACCATGGCGATGTGGTAACCTTTCGAAATATCAAGATCAAGAAACTTTAATAGAGGAATGTTATTTGACATACCGTTCAACCACTAAAAACTATATAATGAAAAAACTATATTTTCTGGCAATCGCATTAGTTGCCTTTTCATGTAAAGAAGCACCCAAACAAGATGCTTCCGAAGTAGCGCAAGAAGCTGAGGCCCCGAAAGACAACGTAATCACGTACGAGGAATATTCACAGCCGGAACCCACCGAGCCAGAGGCGACCGAATATTACGAACCAAAGGTACCAGAAGTGAAACCAGGCAAGAATGGAGCTCCCCCAAGTGATGCCATCGTACTTTTCGATGGAAGTGACCTAGATGCCTGGGTAAGCTCGAAAGACAGTGTTTCCTTGGCACCATGGCATTTGAACAAAAACGGAAGCATGACCGTTGCCGACAAGACCGGAAACATTCAGACCAAACAGGAATTTGGAGACATGCAATTGCATATCGAGTGGAAGTCGCCCGCGGAAGTTAGAAGGGAAGGTCAAAACCGTGGAAACAGTGGTGTGTTTATAAGCGGGATCTATGAAATACAGGTTTTGGACAATAACGATAACCCAACATACGTAAATGGACAGGTAGGCTCGATTTATAAACAAGGTCCGCCTTTGGCCATGGCCTCGGTGCCTTCTGGAGAATGGAATACGTACGATATCATTTATCATATGCCCGAATTTAATGCTCAGGGTGGAAAAATAAAATCTGCAACGGTAACCGTGCTTCATAACGGTGTTTTGATTCAAGACCATACCGAGATAAAGGGTACAACGCCATATATCGGCTGGCCGAAGAATCCCGCACATGGCAAAGGGCCCATTATGTTGCAGGATCATGGTGACGACAGCCGTGTGAGTTACCGTAATATTTGGGTCAGGGAACTGTAAGGCCTGAGCTAGAAATCATTATTGGTTTTTTGGTTTCAAAAAACAAAGAATATCATTGATTGTTGAAATGGCTAACAAGAAAAAAAGTTACTGGATTATACTGCTCATCATAATTTTAGCATTGGTCGCCTATATGGGTTACCTCGATGGTCATGAGGATGTAAATGAAGGAGAAATACCTAAAACCGCAATCGAATAAATAAGATTTTATGATCCAATCCATGACCGGATTCGGGAAGCATGTTGTTCAGCTTCCGACTAAAAAGATTACCGTTGAACTGAAATCATTGAACAGCAAAAGCTTGGATCTCAATGCTCGAATGCCCTCGGCCTATCGCGAAAAAGAACTTGAACTTCGAAAAGAGATCGCCAGTTCTTTGGTCAGGGGAAAAATCGATTTTGGTCTCTACGTTGAATTGACGGGAGATGAAACCTCTGCACAGGTTAACGAAGGTGTTGTTCGGCAATACATGAAGCAACTCAGGTCGATTGCCGATGGCGATGATATTCGATTGTTGGATATGGCCTTGCGTCTTCCCGATTCCTTGAAGACCGAACGTGAAGATCTGGACGAAGAGGAGTATAGAACCATACAAACGGTCTTGAAGGAAGCATTGCGCGAAATCAATATATTTCGTTCTGAGGAGGGAATTGTTCTTGAAAATGATTTTTTGGAAAGGATTAACAATTTAGAAGATTTACTAGCCAAGGTACTCGAAATGGATCCCGATAGAACCTCTACAATTCGAGAACGTCTCGAAAAGGCCGTGAACGATATCAAGGCGGAAGTCGATGCAAATCGGTTTGAACAAGAATTGATCTATTATTTGGAAAAATATGATATTACCGAAGAAAAAGTGCGATTGGCCAATCACCTTGATTACTTTGCAAAGACCTTGAAATCAGACGATTCCAATGGTAAAAAGCTAGGTTTTATAACACAGGAAATAGGTCGTGAAATCAATACTATTGGCTCAAAAGCGAACTATGCGCCTATGCAACAAATCGTTGTTCAAATGAAGGATGAGCTCGAAAAAATTAAGGAACAGATGCTGAACGTGTTATAATGAAAGGTGGTAAATTAATAATTTTTTCGGCACCTTCCGGAAGTGGTAAAACGACCATAGTGAGGCATTTGTTGGAGCAACCAGATTTGAATCTAGCATTTTCGGTATCGGCAACATCAAGACCGAGGCGCGGAAAAGAAAAAAACGGAGAACATTATTATTTTATGACCGTAAGCGAGTTCAAAAAACACATCAAGAACGATGATTTTTTGGAATGGGAAGAGGTATACCGCGATAATTTCTACGGAACGCTAAAGAACGAGGTAGAAAGACTTTGGGCCGAGGGCAAAAATGTCATCTTTGATATCGATGTTGCAGGAGGGCTTCGGATAAAGAAAAAATTTCCCAAGGAAACACTGGCTGTTTTTGTAAAACCGCCGAGTGTAGACGAACTGAAAATACGTCTGAAAAAAGAAGTACCGAAAGTGATGACAAAATCAATATGCGTATTGCGAAGGCTTCCATAGAATTGGCGACAGCGCCCCAGTTCGATACAATTATCAAAAACTATGATCTCGACATCGCGTTAAAGGAAGCCCATCAATTGGTAAAGGATTTTATAAGTGACAAGCCTATCAACAAGAGCCAAAAAAAGAGTGAGCGTGAAAAAGATAGGGCTTTACTTTGGTACATTCAACCCTATTCACGTAGGTCATATGGTATTGGCGAACTACATGGTAGAGTTCTCGGGTTTGGATGAAGTTTGGTTCATGGTAACACCTCAAAGTCCCTTCAAAGTAAAAAAAACACTTTTGGATGACCACCACCGCTATCAGATGGTGTACGAGGCCACAAAGGAGTATCCCAAGTTAAAACCAAGCAAGATTGAATTCGATTTGCCACAACCGAACTATACCGTAAATACATTAGCGCATTTAATGGAAAGCCACGATTCGGGATATGCATTTTCTCTCATCATGGGAGAAGACAACTTAAAGGGATTTCATAAATGGAAGAACTATGAGGTTATTTTAGAACATCACGATATCTATGTATATCCAAGGATATCGAATGGGAAAATCGAGCATCGATTCAAGGATCATCCAAAAATCAAGATGATAGAAGCGCCCATCATGGAACTATCTTCCACTTTTATCAGAAAACAACATAAGGCGGGTAAAAATATACGGCCCATGCTGCCCGATGCCGTTTGGAAGTATATGGACGAGATGAACTTTTATAGGTAGCAAACTTTTTTTAGTCTTTAATCTCCGTATGCTTGCGTCGTACTTTACATTTTTGGTTCCGAGAATCCGGAAGGAATTTATTTTATAGGTTCCGTCCTGAATTTTCGGAATCGGGATGATACCTCAAATATTTGCCTTGAAGTAGTTCATTCCAAAACGATACTCCTAAACCTTATTTTTTTATACTCGTCGGTCTCGTAGATGACACCGAGTGTGTTTTCATCCAACTGCACCATGTCAGAATAAGCTGAAAATCCATTATGCACTTTGTAAAAGGGCAGCCATGTTTCGGTATGGTCGTGACTGACCATGATAATTAAGTTCTCACGTTTGTCATAGGACGAGGGTGTGGAGAAAAACACACGGTCATTGTAACTTAAAAGTGCCGATTGAACGATGGGACTTGGAAATTTGTCAGACTCTACGATGGGCTTTTCAAAAGTTAGTCCGCCATCAATGCTTAAGGTTTCCCCGCGATTTTTTTCGGCGGAACCGCCCTTATGATCCCTGGTATTGACATAGATTCTACCGTCATTTAATTCGGAGATAGTCGTCTCATTTGCCCTAACGGCATCGGAGATATTTTCATCAACGGCACCTATTTTCCAATTAGTTCCTTGGTCATCTGAGTAGACCAGGGCCATGCAATAGGCGGTATTTCCTTTTTCGATGCTTATGGCAACTGGGGCGACCAGTCTTCCGGCAAACCGTCCATATTGTAACTGAATACCATGTACCGGGCCCAACGCATGCCATCGCCAGGTCTTTCTTTTCACCTGACGTGTAATATCCTTGGGAATATCCCAGGTCTTTCCATCATCCGAAGAACTTGTTAAAAAAGCCTTACGTTCATTTTTGAGACCGTACTCTTTGTTCAAGATATCGTGTTCACTTAGGGAAGTGGTATTGAAAAGCAGTACGATTTTATTTTCCTTTGCCACGTAGATTGGAACCGGATTTTGAACCGCCAACGTATCAAGGTCATGGAGCACCTGAAGTGGTTCCCAGGTTCTTCCTTTGTCAAGCGACCGTCTATACACCAAATCGATGTCTCCAAAATCACTGGTCGAATTCTTTCTGCCTTCGGCAAAGACCACCAATGTTGTTTTTGTTTTTATGATGGTAGGAATTCTATACGCGTAATACCCATTGAGTCCGCCGTAAAAGGGAATTGAAACTGACGACGAATCATTTGACAGATCTATAAACTTTTGGTCGGTAATGGTTTGACATAGACCATTTGCTGTCAAGAGCACAAATAAAATAGACAATAGTGAACGCATAAGGTGCTTTCGGTTCATTCTTTATTTCAGTATACGCTCGGCATTTTCATGATACAATTTTCGAAGTATATCGGCGCTTAAATCAAAACCGTTCAGGGGCCAATGGTATGAAAATCTGTCGTTATCATAAAAATGTTCATCGGCAGTTTCAAGAATTCGAAAGGTCGTTCGGTACATATCGGCGGAATTGCCCATATCAGTGCCGTAAAGCAAACGATCTTGATATTTTTCAAAAAATGCTTTTGCCCTTCTTGGTATTGGCGCCAATTCCGCGTAGCGCGCACCAATCTCTGCGTATAAATTGGGGTAGGCGTCCAGAAGTCCGCCAATAATATCAAGGTCATGACTGCAATTTGCCAAATGACAAGCGATGAACGTTGTACCTGGATTTTCCCTGACCGCATTCTCCAAGGTTTTAACCAATTCGTTATGCAGTAGCAAGTCTTTTTTAGTGGTATCTATTTTCCATTGGTAAGCGTTCATGAGCCCGTCATTGTGTTTGTCCATGGGCAAATACATCCAATATGGATCGGCCACGTGAACGGTTACAGGCATGCCGAGTTCTCCGCATCGTTTTAACAAGGGTTGCATGCGTTCATCATCGATATGCATTCCCTTGGCTGGCGGTGAAGGTTTTGAATAAAAAAGGCCTTCCCCTTTATCGCCCAATTCACCGACCCCTTTGGCACCGGCTTCAAAACACCGTTCCAGTTCCTTGACCGCTTTTTTACTCCAGCCAGGTTCGTTATATCCGGTATAATCGAAACCGCACCACACCTCGAAACGGTCACCATAGTTTGAATATAGATTGTAAATACTGTCAAATCGCTTTCCCGTGGAATAGGTCAGCACCAGTGATTTTTTGATCCCCATTCGGTCCATGGTGCGTACCCACTCCTCGATTTCTTCCTTTGATTTCGGGTCAGGATGCGTGTGTACATCAATAACAGGAAATTTTGCTTTGTCTACAGTTGTCTTAGTAATATTATAGATGGAGACAGGGTCGAAATCTTTTAATAGTAGACTGTCCTGCGCAATAACTGATATACCCGAAATGGCAAGTAAAAGGAATGCAAAAAGAAATTTTCTTGTAATGTTCATAGTGTTCAATTATTTAGTTGGGTATATCGCTTCCAAAAAAATGATTTGTTTCGCCCAAGTTATGGCCTCGCCAAAATCGAGAGACCAACCTACTTGATTTCGGCGATTGTAAATTGTTCATCGAAAAAGTAAGACCCAAGCCTTGATTGTATGGTTTCACAGACTGTCTTTTGAGTATTGGTCACATCTTGAAATATATATATATCAAGATACGATATACGTTGCTGAAAATCAAAATCCGAGAAATTCAAAATAAACTGATTACTTTTCAAGAAGATCTTGGGACCAATTGAAGGCGGATTCCATGTCATGAAAAACACCAATTGGCTTTTTAATGAAAAGTTTTTCAATGGAAGCGAGCATTCTTCGATATCGGTTCTGGGAAACAATGGCAAAACCTATAAAATTGGGAAACATTTTTACCACTTCCCCATATCCTACTGGATCCATTGAGTATGAATTTAGGCGGTGTGAAACATAAACAATCGGCTCGGTAGTACCATAAATCTGTTGCGCCAGTTGAATGGGTTCGATGGCATTTTCTTTGGTCACATGAACGCCTTCGTAAAACTCACCAACGACTATGTTGGTATAAAACAAGAACCTGCCGATGTCAAGTTCATGTTCGATAATTAATTTTTGCTTAATTCCGGGGGAGGTTTCCATATATTAAATGCCCTAACAATATATAATTTTTAGGGGAGTAAAATCGGAGCAAAGTAAAAAATCTTTTAAAAACTTATAAAAGCATACCGGGTTGTTGGAGTATCAAGCTTGTAGAATACCAAAAAGTCCATTAATCGTTGATATCGAAGAGAATGGTGTGGTATTCAAAATCTCTAAGGTCATCACCCATTTTTACATTTTTTATGGTGACGATATAAGGAATGTCCTCTAGATTGTTGGATTCTATCCCTTCGGGAACCCATACTATAGTACTATCGCCATAAGCATCATCTAATTCTTCTACGCTCAAAGAAATGGAGTTTCCATCCGCATCTTTCATGCTTATTTGAGTAGCTGTAAAATCGGCATCCTTGATCGAGAACGACCACCTGGGATAAACAACTCGGTTCGGCACATAACCTTCGGGGGGCCATGCAATAAAATCAGGTGCGTCGGTAGGTGGGTTGCCTGCATTGCCCAATACCCAAATCGCGTTCGAAACATTGGTATTGCCAATTCCGATTTCTTGTAGCCGTGGCCATAAAAGCCATCTTCTGTGGCCTACCGGACCATTATTTGCACCGTAATCCCGAACGTACGAATCGATGGCCTCGGCATTCTTCGACATGGTCAATAATGAACTTCCGGCACCGTCTTTGCCTTCAGTTGAATAGCATTTCCAGCTTTCAGGTGGAAAGTGATCTAAGGTATTATTGGCATGCATCATAAGCGCGGCCCGCTGGGCTTTATCGCTCTTGGTAAGATTTTCGGTAATTTCGTTGTGAAGTCCCGCAGCTTTTCTAAAATAAGCCAAACGGGTGAATATCTTTTCTTTGGTAGACTGCGGCACGGAACCTGGGTCACAGGCCGCTTCGCTACCGGTCCAGGCATTATCCTCTGTAGCACTCTTCGAGGCTACATAGTAATCATTATATAATTTTTGCGCAATTTCTTTGGCGGAAAGATCTACTGGAATTTCTTCGGGACCGATAGTATCGACATCCCCGTCTTTTGAACATGAGATGATAAAAAATAATATTGCTGTGAGTGAAAATAAAGACTTTTGTGATTGAAGACGAAGCGTAGGCATAGATAGATGCGGTTTGGGTTATCTATCTTCTAACGTATTTTTTTCGCTACTCGGTATGTTTCCTCGACCAACGGCATACCCGTTCATCGAAAAACAAAAAAATCATCTTTACAATGATGAAGTTTTGGTCAATACATCGGTGCCCAGATAGTTTTCATCCTTATTATAATACCAAGCTCTTGTTTTGGGCATCTTTATTCCTGATACGGTCTCCTCACCGCTCAAAAGAATATATTCGCCGTCGTTCTTTGCTTCGTCATGGAAAAATTGATAGACTTCCATAGCATAGGTTTTCGGGTCGAAATAGAAATACCAGACGTCTTTACCTACGGCTTCCTCGTAACTTGTTTTCAAAACCAAATACTCTTTTCCCTTAAACTTTTTGCTTTCAACTTTTGATGAAATAACCGTACCTGGATTTTTCAATTTCATAGGAAGTCCATAGAGATAGGTGTAGTAATCTTTCATAAGTTTGGCTCGATCACAGGTTAATCTATATTCTTCTTTAGCTTCATTTGAAATGGAGTTGCTTCCATTTAAAGAGAGTGTACAATCATTTTTATGAATCCTTTGGAGGATATCATTTCCGTCTTGCGAATACGATAGCTCGAAGAAGCGTTGAGGAAAATCGATTTTGATGGTACTGATTCGCCGTTTCTCATCGGGTGTGGTCATGGTAACTTCTAGGATACCCTTGAACGATTGCCAATTTCCATCGGGGTCATGATATTGAATGGCGTTTTCCAAAAGTTGTTCTCCGGTAATTTGTTGTGCAATACCTTTGGTGAAGGTCAATAGTAAATAAGAAAAAAGAATGTACCTAGTCATAACATTGATTTTGCCAAGGAACAAGGTACTTAATATTATTGAATTTCGTAATTGACTTTACTCTTTGGGGCCTTCAATTTTTATCGGTAATATCGAACTGTCATGCGCATTATAATATTGTTCCAGTAAATTGATTGTGGTTGTAATGAGGTCTTTGGTTTCCAGTAAAAGTGAGAAATAAAGTGTTGTATTTTTAGGACTTGATTCTTCAGTTCTGGTTCGGGCAACTTGTTTTTCGATTTTTTGCGAAACCATGTCGAACAATTCTTGCTTTCGGCCAATAATCGAACCGACCTGCTCAAATGAACGTTCGTCAAACGCTTTTTTAGTCTGATTGAAGATTTCTTCCAGAGTATTGTCGATTTCCTGGAGTTCTTTTATTTGATTGTATTTCAGCTTTTTATGATTGTTGTTAATGTGTTTGTGACTTACTTTGCCAATATATTCCAATGACTGTGTAATATCCGTCAAATAGCCTAGTACGGTAATATAAAAATTACTGGCCCCTACACTGGTTTCATCAAGGTTCTTAATAAAGTAAAATATATGATCACGTAACTCGTCGATTTCAGCTGCAAGTTTTGACCCCTGCTTTTTATTCTTTTTCAACAAGTCCAAATCTTGTTTGGCCAGACCGTTAATAGAGTTAGAGTAAATTTTATTGCTTCTTTTGAGAACGTTGGCAATGTTGTTCGCACTTTCTTCAATAACTCCTTGAATAGAACAACTCTCGGCCTTGTTGAGCGAGTCTTCGGCCCTGATTTCCTTGGACTTCTTGTTATAGGAAATATAGTTTCTTACTAATAAAAGGATTGCAAAAAATAACAACATGGCAATAGCTACACCTTTGCCAAAACTGATCAGTGCAAGAATGGTTCCTGCGGCGATAAAAGCTATTATTGCCGTTCCGAACCATCCACCGATTACATTCAGTACGCCTGCAACCCTATAAACAGCACTTTCGGCCCCCCACGCCCTATCGGCCAAAGAGGTTCCCATGGCTACCATAAACGTTACATAGGTGGTGGATAAGGGAAGTTTGTACGACGTAGCAATCGAAATTAAAATACCGGCCACCATAAGGTTTACCGCGGCACGTACCATATCAAATGCGGGCACTTCGTACTTTTTGTCCCTTGCCAGGGATATGACAGGTTTTTTAAACTGGGCATCGATTTTTTCTTGTGTGGATTTCGGAAGAAGTGATGAGCTCACCTGTGAAATGCTTGTCGCGAAACGTACAATACCCCTAGAAAGAAAATTAGGTTGAAACCGCTCCTTAGCTTCCCCCTCACGGGCCAGGTTGATTTCGGTATCGGCAACATATCGCGCTTTTTTGGATAACCACAACGTAGCTACCATGACCATTCCCGAGAAAAAAAGTAATAGGGTCGGGGTCGGTACTTTAGAAGACAATACGTTCATGCTGAATTCTGTGGCAGCTACACCGGAAGCCTCCCAAGCTTCGTACGATTGCCAAGCCGCAATGGGTACCCCGATAAAGTTGACGAGGTCGTTTCCTGCGAATGCGAGCGCAAGTGCAAACGTACCTACACCGATAATAAACTTGTAAATATTGGTCTTTACAAAATTTATTAAGAGATAGGAAAGTATCGACCATAGTATGAAATTGGCGGTAATAAGTATTGCCCATTTGGCTTCCAGGTAATCCTTTATCGTCATATCCCCAATAAAATCAAGACTTTCTTCGGCGAATGCGGTACCTTTAATTCCCTTCATTAAAATAAAATAGGTAATTGCCGAAAGTGCCGCACCACCGAATATCGCACCTACCCAATTCGCTTTCTTTTCGAAATTATAGGATAGTAGCAACCTAGATATCCATTGCACAAACGCCCCGACCGAAAAGGCGACTACCACCGATAATAGTATCCCGAAAATGATCTCTGTCGCTTTTGATGTATTGATATAATTTACCACATCGTCAAAGCTACCGCCATCGGCGCCGATCTTTATCAAGGCCATTGCTACTGATGCACCGAGAAGCTCAAAAACGATTGAAACCGTTGTTGAGGTCGGCATACCTAAGGTATTGAAGAAATCGAGTAAAAGGATGTCGGTAATCATCACCGCCATGAAGATGAACATAATCTCGTCGAACATGAACTCGCCCGGGTTAAAAATGCCCTTTCTGGCCACCTCCATCATACCGCTTGAAAAAATCGCGCCGAGGGCTATTCCTAAACTTGCAACGATCATAATAGTCTTGAAAGAAATTGCCTTTGATCCGATGGCTGAATTCAAAAAGTTCACGGCATCGTTGCTAACTCCAACAACTAAATCCGCAACAGCTAAAAAGGCTAGTGCGATAATCATTAAAAAGTAGATATTGTCCATATTATTCAGTTCAAATAAACATGCAAACGTACTGTAAATCTTACCAATGAATGTAAATAAAACGTTATGAATTGGGGGGTTAAGACCCTGTTTTCGGATAAAAATCGGGTTAGGTGATAAATTCTGAATTGCTCACATTAATAAGCCATCAAATTACTTTGGTTGGGCGTCGCAATTCTTTTGGAGAGGAATGAGCACCAAGACCATTGATTACAATTAATTTACATTATATTTATGTTAAATTAACATGAAGCAAAAATCAATTTGAACTACGGTTTTTACGATATTTTACAACTTTTTGGATCATTAGGTCTATTTCTTTTCGGAATGAAGGTCATGAGTGACGCGCTTATGGCTTTGGCGGGGAATAAAATGCGAAAGATCCTTGCGACGATGACTTCCAACAAGTTCTTGGGCATTCTCACAGGGTTTTTTATTACTTCCATTATTCAATCCTCATCTGCCACAACACTTATGGTGGTTAGTTTCGCAAATGCCTCATTGCTGACATTAGTCGAATCGATCAGTGTAATTATGGGAGCAAATATCGGCACTACGATTACGGCATGGTTAATTACCTTATTGGGGTTTAAGGTTAGTATGAGTTCGATTGCGCTTCCCTTGGTCGGACTAGGTTTTGCATTCACTTTTGCTAAGAAAGAACATCTGAAAAATGGGGGGGTTTATTATTGGCTTTGCCGTTTTGTTCATTGGGCTACAGTTTCTAAAGGATGCGGTACCGGATATTAAACAAAACCCTGAAATTCTTGAGTTCTTGACACGATATACCGATTTGGGCTTTTGGTCGATACTGTTGTTCTTGGCCATAGGAACGCTCTTGACAATTATTATTCAATCTTCCAGTGCTACGATGGCCTTGACATTAATAATGACCGCTCAAGGATGGATTCCCTTTCCGTTGGCCGCCGCCATGGTTTTAGGGGAAAATATCGGCACAACGATTACGGCGAATTTAGCGGCAATTGTCGCGAATTATCATGCAAAAAGGACTGCTAGGGCGCATTTGATTTTTAATATCATCGGTGTAATTTGGGTATTGGTATTGTTCTATCCGTTTTTAAGATTTGTTGAATGGCTTGTAGGACTGACAGGTTCGGAATCACCTTATGTGAGTGCGGCCGCGATTCCAGTTGCGTTATCTTTATTCCATACGGCTTTCAACATAACCAATACCTTCGCACTCGTATGGTTCATCAATCCTATTGCGAAGATTGTCGAACGAATCGTGCCGGCTAAAATTGAACCTGAAAAAGAAATCGATGAGCCGAAATATTTAACCAAAGAGGTTTTGAAATATCCTGAAACCGTAATAGTATCATTGGTAAATGAGTCGAAATACCTTTATGAAAATGCCATTTTTGAAATCGTGGCCCATGCCTTGAATATACATAGGGATGACATCAAGTCAGATTTGAAACCAAAAAAAATCATCAAGCAATCCAAGGAAAATCTCAAGACAAATATTCGTGATCTATACTATAGAAAGGTAAAGACCATATACGGGGAAATTATACGCTATGCGACCACAGCCCAAAGTACATTAAAACTTTCCAAGATTCAGAATAGGCGTATAGCCCAAATTAAGATTGCGAATCGCTTAATGGTTGAGATTATCCGTGATACAAGGGAATTAAGTAGAAACGTAGAGCAATACCTGCCTTCAGAAAACCAATATATTGCTAAAGAGTATGATAAGTTCCGAAAGAAAATAGTAAAGGTATTGCGAATTATATACCTGTTCAGAACGAAAGGAGAAAATAAAAAAGATCAATATTTTTCCAAACTTCTTAAGCTAAAGGAGCAGGCAAAGGCAGGAATACACCAAAGTAGTAAATCGATTGATAAGCTTATTCGGGATGATTTGATATCCGTAGATATGGCTTCCTCTCTCGTAAACGATAATGACAACGTCAACGATATTGTGAAACACTTAATAGAAGTAGCAGAACTTCTATACATAGAAAAAGACCCTTTATTGGAAAATGGGAACGTACATACGGAACCTGATATGGCTACTGCTGAAATTTAATTCTGCGATTGAGGTAGGTCACTCTTCTTTTTCAAGAAGTTCTTTTGAGCGATTGTGCTCTTCATAATATAAGTTTAGAATATTCATATTGGCCTTGATAAGGTCTTTGGTTTCCAATAGAATGCTAAAGTAAAGGGTAGTATTTTTAGGGCTCGATTCTTCGGTTCGCGTACGTTCGACCTGTCTTTGAATGGAATCTTGAACACGATCTAATAGCGTTTGTTTTTCTTCAATAATGCCGGGCACTATTCTATCAAATGTGCGTGAATCGAATACAGCCCTGATTTCCTCGAAAAGATGAACCAATCTTTCGTTGATATCAAGAAGTTCTTCCGCCTGTTTCTTCTTCAAGTCCTTATGATTGTTATTGACATGCTTATGGCTCACTTTGGCAATCAAACTCGATGACTGGGCCACATCTTGTATGCTGCCAATTACGTCGATATAGAATTTACTGGCGCCCAAATAAGAATCGTCCAAGTCTTTTATAAAGTAGAAGATGTCATTTTGCAATTCTTCTATCTCGTTTTCTAATTTAACCACCATGGCCTTAGCCTTTTTCAGTGCATCAAGATCTTGTTCGATCAATCCGTTTATGGTGTTGTTATTGATTTTACTTACTCTCTTTAAGGCTTTGGAGATGTTGTCGGCACTTTCTTCTATTACACCTTGTATAGAATTACTTTCAGACTTGTTAAGACTATCTTCAGCTTTGACCGCCTTCGATTTTTTGTTATGATTAATATAGTTTCTGGCCAATAGTAGAATTGCAAGAAGTAATAGTACTGCAATCATAGTACCACCTCCTAAATGAATCAGATAAGCTACGGTGCCCGCAGCAATAAAAGCGCTGAACGCGGTAAAGAACCAGCCGCCGATTACGTTGAGCACACCTGCCACGCGATAGACGGCACTTTCACTTCCCCAAGCCCTATCAGCTAGAGAAGTACCCATGGCCACCATAAAGGTAACGTACGTAGTAGACAAGGGCAATTTCATTGAAGTTGCGATGGAGATCAATACACTGGCCACCATCAAATTGACCGCTGCACGTACCATGTCAAATGCCGGTAATTCATGTGTTTTCCCCTTGGGAAGTTCAATAACCGGTTTTTCGAACTGCTTTTCGATTTTTTCTTGGATGGACGTCGGTATGACCGTTGCCGTATATTTAGAAATCAGAATTGAAAAGCGTACTAAATTACGTGACAAGAAATTGGGCTCAAAACGTTCTTGGGTTTCCCCTTGGCTAGATAGGTCTATGGAGGTCTTCACTACTCTTCTTGCCTTACTTGAGAACCAGAGTGTCAATACCATAACCAAGCCTGCGAATAATAGAAACAAAGTCGGTGTAGGTACTTTACTTCCCAAAACATCCATGGCAAATTCGTTTGCAGGAATACCAGAGGCCAACCAAGCCTCATACGATTGCCAAGCGGCAATGGGCACCCCGATAAAATTGACGAGATCGTTGCCTGCAAAAGCCAAGGCCAATGCAAATGTACCTACCGCAATAATAAGCTTGTATATGTTCTTTTTGAGGAATTTGATTACTACATAGGACAATAATGTCCATAGGATAAAGCTGATTACAACGATTAGCAGTGTCTTGCCCTCGATCAAAGGTTTAATTTCGCCATAATAATCTGTTCCTTTTAGGCCTTTGATAAAAATAAAATAGGTAATGGCCGCTAAAGCAACACCACCGAAAACTGCCCCCACCCATTTTGATTTTCTCTCGAAATTAAAGGAAAGTAAGGCACGTGAAACGTATTGTACTAGGGCCCCCACCGAAAACGCAACCACAACCGATAATAGAATTCCTAGAATGATTTCAGTGGCCTTAGCAGTATTTATATAATTGTAAAGTTCTGATACGGAACCATTGTCGGCACCGATCTTGATCAACGCCATGGCCACGGCCGCGCCTAACAATTCAAAAACGATGGATACCGTTGTCGATGTGGGCATGCCCAGTGTATTGAAGAAATCCAACAATAAAATGTCAGTAATCATGACGGCCATAAAGATGATCATGATTTCACTGAACATAAACTCACCTGGCACAAAAATGCCCTTTCGGGCCACTTCCATTAAGCCACTTGAAAATACGGCACCGATAAAAATTCCAAGGCTCGCTACAATCATCATTGACCGAAAGGAAATGGCCTTTGAACCTATCGCAGAATTCAAAAAATTAACAGCATCGTTACTGACACCGACGACAAGATCAGCTACGGCCAAAATCGCCAGAGCAACGATCATCAAAAAATAAATATTATCCATAATTCAAGTTGGTTGGTACAAGGTATAAATATGAAAAAATCAATTTACAACATATATGACCGATGTCATGTTAAAAGTGCACATCCAATTGTAATCGATACATAAGTCCGTCTGAACCATTATCTACCGAGAGATAACTTAAATCGGTCTGCACTTTCAATTTGTGTCCGACGATATATTTTGAAAGGCCCAAAGTATACTGTGTTTCTGGGTTTCTTCCCGTAACATCGTCTAGATTTATCGTCGTATATCTTCCGGAAACTTCTACGTTGTTCCTGAACAAATAACCAGTTTGTAGATTTAGTCCGTCACCGATCCAGACCACGTCACCGGTTTCCGTACCGTCTGAATTTTTGGCCATAGGATCATCGGCAGTTCGATCGGCGTATTCCCACATGAACGAAAAGCCATCGTATTTGAACATGCCATCAAAGAAAAAGGTATTGATATCAGTTTCATAAAAGCCAATATCGTTTGTCATATATGAACCCAGATTGCTTCTTGTCTTTACCGCGTTCTGGTTCGTATCATAATTCAATGCGAACATTAGTTTGGGCTTTTCCTCTCGCTTGAGGTCACTACCGCTATAATCGCCCTTACTTTCAAATTTTCCAAAGGGTAAAAATTCTAGTCGAGCGGTATATTGATGTCCGCCTAAATTTCCTTCGGTGACATTTCTTCCCTCACCTTGTGAAAATGCAATTTTTTCGCGTATTAAAAAGTTTTTTCCAAGTGTGAAGTGATGCCTTAGCTGAAAACCTACATCACGGTCAATATTAAATCTGCTATTGACCAAAGATCGGTCAACTTGTTGCAAGTTGCCTGAGGAAATGACACGTTCTATGTTGCCTGGAAGTTTAGTCTGACCGAACCACAATTCAAAATTCTCATAGAAATTCCACATGACCACGGCATCCAAGATGTAACGAGGGGTATTTCTTGTAAATTCAGATCCGCCCGAAATATCGCGATTCGAGAGACCCAGCTCAATTTTATACTTTAATTTGGGGGAATAGGCAAAACCATCGAATTTTAGCCGAGCCCTACGGATTAAGAAGTTTTGTTCTGGATCGACAAGACCACCATCCGGACCTTCTGACCAATCGGCAATGGTCAAGATTTGCATTCTTGTACCTATCTTCATAGTCCATGTACTATCCTTGCCAACGAGATTGAAAAGACCTTTTCCGAAGGCTGGTGCGTCGGTCACTTGGGCAAATGAAAAAGTTGCAATGAGAAAAAGGGCCAAAAAGGCATGGAAGGAACATTTCATCAAGGTACCAGTTTTTGTCGCTGCAAAGAACTTACCTCAATGTTAAGTTAATGTTTCCTTAATGTTATATCTTGTCTTGGTGAAAACGAAAGAAGCTACCTTGAAAAAGGTAGCTTCAGGATTCCCTGAGAATAGTCGACAAAAACCAATACCCAAAAAAGAAATCCATTTTTGTTGTCACCTGACAAAAATCGACCTTCAACATAATGTTATGGTAATTATAACATTAAGGAATTATTAAGTTTAAAAAGGAAAAAATTTACACATTGATTGTCAGTGGGTTGCAATTTCAATGTAAATTTAACGTTATGTAAACGTTGATATAATGTAAGTTTTCGTATCTTTACCATCAATTGCGAATGTAAAAGCCCGTTTATCATGAAAAAAACTGTTCTATTTCTAGCTGTTCTATTGGTAACATCTGCTTCTATTGCCCAAACAGAGCCAGAATTAAAATTGAACAAAGAAACGAATCTGATTGAGGCGACTTATTTTCATGACAATGGGGAAATAAGCCAAAAAGGAACTTTCAATATGCAAAAAAAGCTTCATGGCAAATGGATAAGCTATAACGAAGAAGGAGAAAAAATCTCCATAGGAAATTATACGAACGGACTCAAAACCGGAAAATGGGTCTTCATGTCAGGCGATGACAAGAAAGAAGTTGAGTATAGCAACAATGCTATCGCAAGTGTAGATGGAATTAAGAAGAAAGCCCCAGTGGTGAAAAATTAGAAAATATCTTTATTTACTTATAATCGAAACATCCCTCTAAAAGCGGGATGTTTTATTTTTTATCATTATTTTTTAAATATTTTTGAATCGGAAAAGTTAATCCAATCCTGGCGCGGTGGTCAATTTATCTTTTGAGGAGACGGCAATTCCTGAAACATCACCTAAATCAAAAGTTTTTGCTACTAATCCAAGCTGCACTTGGGTGGTCTTACCTTCTTCCACTAAAATCGGCATTTCAATACTTTCGTAACCGACATAAGTCACTAGTAATGTATGCTTACCTGCTTCTAAATCATTGAACTCAAAGTTGCCGTGAAAATTGGTTTCCGTTTTCTTGTCGGAACCCTTTAGTTGCACATTGGCGAACAATAGCGGCTCATTGTGCATTTCTTTGTCAAGAATGTTGCCTTTAATCGAACCTTGATTCTGAGAGAAACCTAAGGCTGTAACTAAAAATGTACCAATAAGAAAAAACTTCTTCATACTTCTATCTATACTATGATGCAAAGTACGCCTGTGTATGTAAAATTAAAGTTACGGCTAGATTAAAAGTGAGTAAGATCAAGGTTAAGAAATCTGTTATGGAATAATGATAGGGCATTCAGGTCCTAATTACTTTAAGAAAGAAAACCCCACTTTACAGCAGGGTTTTCAGTGGTATTTAATTAAGCTCTAGTTTCCTGTGGCCCAATCAAACATAGTAATATCTACAACGGTTCCGGTGAAGACATCATCATCAACGGTGGTCAATGCCGTACCATCAACTGTAATATTGCCTACAGGACCGCCATCTTTCATATCGACATTGGTCAAGTATCCTGAAAGCGATACGTTGGTCATAGTTGCGCCTGTTGTTTTCTTGAACTGGAGTGCTGTACCGTCGGCTGTGGAAACTGCCGTAAAATTGACAATCGTAGGCACGCCTATTGCGGCATCAACACCATCGGCCTCAATAGCAGTAGAGAAACCGGCATTCTCGTGCAAGACGTAGGTGTTGGTCAAAGTACCTGTCCAACCTTCCGTCCAGTCGACCGCATCGTCCTCGTTATCTTCCAAGTAGAAATTCGATGCGCTTACCGTACCTCCAAAAAACTCGACACCATCATCGGTACCGTTCAAAATGGCTACGTTTTCAATTGTGGTTCCTGACCCAACGGCATACAAAGTAAGACCGTTGTACTGTGATTCGGAGTTTATTTGAGCCCCGGCATAGTTGATGATTAAGTAGTTGATGCTACCTGAGTTGTCATCGTCAGTGGTTCCGCCATAGGTAAAGCCACCTACTTCTGCAATGGCGTCTACACCTTCAGTGGTGGTTGCATCCCCTAAGATTACAAGTCCGCCCCAATCACCAGGACTTTGATTTGTGGAGGTCATAACTACCGGATCAGAAGCTGTACCCTGTATATCGATTTGAGCCCCTTTCTTGATTACAATATAGGTGTCGGTTTCAGTACCGCTATCGGCATCGGCGATAATGACAGTACCAGCAGGAATGGTCAACTTGGCGCCGCTTTCGACACTAAGGCTTCCATTTAAGTTGTAAATGGTGTTTGCATCCAGCGTCAGGTCTTCAGTCAGAGTACCTTCCAAAGCCATAATGGTTACTTCATTTTCAGTATCGACCCATGCAAAATCCGAGGCATTAACAGAGGCATCGGCAAGATAGGTCAAACCGGGGTTTGCATCTGCACCATCAATTTGAATATTGGCCAGTGGCCCGTTGTCCTTCATATCCACAGAAATTTCATATCCTGTCAATGAAAGGCCTGTAATGGTCGCCCCTGACTCTTTTTTGAATTGAAGGGCCGTACCACCTTGTGTGGAAACAGCCGTGAAGTTCACCAAGGTTGGATTGTTGTTTGCCCCATCGGCTTCAACCGCCGTTGAGAATCCGGGGTTGGTATGCAATATATAGGTATTGGTCAAGGTCCCGTTCCAGCCTTCTGTCCAATCAACCGCATCATCCTCGTTGTTCTCTAAATAGAAATTACTGGCGCTTACCGTTCCTCCAAAGAATTCGACACCATCATCGGTTCCATTTAAAATGGCGACATTGTCAATGGTAGTCCCAGAACCAACCGCATATAGGGTAAGTCCATTGTACTGTGATTCTGAATTGATCTGTGCGCCTGCATAGTTTATGACCAAATAGCTGATAGAACCGGAATCATCGGCGTCGTCGCTTCCTCCGTAAACGATTCCGCCTACTTCGGCAATAGCATCAACACCTTCGGTTGTAGTCGCGTTACCAGCGATGACCAGTCCGCCCCAGTCACCTGGAGTTTCGTTCACTGAAGTCATTACGACAGGAGCAGCAGCGGTACCCTGAATATCGATTTTCCCTCCCTTTTGGACCACAATATAATTATCGGTTCCTGATTCGGAGATAATCGTAGTACCTGCGGGTATTGTCAAAGTGGTACCGGATTCGATACTAAAAGTGCCGGTCAAGGTATAGGTCTGGGTGGGATCCAAAGTCAAATCTTCAGTTTGGCTACCGCTCAATTCTGTACCTTCGGTTACTACTTCACATGCATCATTACAGCTTCCGCCGCAATCAACACCAGTCTCACCCCCGTTTTGAACACCATCGTCACAAGTGGCAACCGGTAGAACTGGACCTGGGTCTGGAGAGTTGTCATCACCACTACAACCTACAAGCGTAAATGCAAGTACTGCAGCGAACATTGAAAAAAATCTAATTGTTTTCAGTTTCATAATTTTCTGTTTTTAAATGTTAAATTAATAGTTGTGGGTTCGCTAAAATGTATAATTGAGTCCTAGGCTGAGCTGGGATCCAGCCGTGTAGGAACGTACGATTTCGTCGGTTTCGATATTTGTGGTACTCGGTTTTACCAATTGCGTTCTTTTGATTTCAGGATTAAGTAGGTTTCTACCGATCAAACGAACTCTCCAATGTTCTCCAAATTCTTTGCTTATCACCGCATCGAGGACAACAAATCCTTTCTCTACGATAGCGTCATTATAGAAGGTCTCACTCTGACTTTGTATTTCCGGTGCGCCGAGGGCAAAAATCTTATCGGAAGCATAGTTTGCGGTCAATGATGCGTCGAAAGAATTTTCACCAGCAGTGTTGAAGTTCAGACTTGTGTTGACGATCCAATCGGAGGCTCCTTGAAGGCCTGTTTCCGTAAGCCCTTTATATCTAAAAGTTCTTACAAAATTGCCATCCTCGTCGCGTACTTCTTTCAAGTCTTGCGAGTGCCACATTCTCGTAGCGTTGAAGACAAGATTGAGGCCATAACCAGACATGCTTCCATCCTCGTCATTGGTAATTGGGGAAACAAGGTCTATTTTCGTTTCTGCCTCGAAACCGTAGATTTCCGCTTTTTCACCTGAGTTGAAAAAAGAAAATACGCCTGCAGAGCCTCGGTCCTGAACTTTGTTGATAGGATCGGAAATATCCTTATAAAAGGCAGCTAAGGAAATCAATTGTCCATTGGATGGAAAATACTCCCATTTCAGGTCATAATTTAAGTCTCGGGAAGCTTCTAGGTCCGGATTACCTCTTGTGACCTGCCCTGTTTGTGACACATATTCAAAAGGAGATATTTCCTTGAATTCAGGCAATGTAATCGTACGGCTTAAGGCAAGTCGGAGTCCACTTTTCTCGTTAATGTCATATTTCACATTAAGACTAGGATAAAGATTGTTGTATTCTTTGACCGATTCGCCGATCCTGCCCGGAAAATTGCCCACGTCGAAGCCGACATTGATATCGTCTTTTTGGTAACGCAATCCGGCATTGAAGTTCCATTTGCCCAATCCTACGTTGAAATCAGCAAAGGCAGCCTGAGAAATCAATTTTCCATTGTACAGGTCGGGCTGTAAAATATTGAATTCCAAAAGGCCGTTTTCAAAATTTCCACGTTGAAAAATGCTTCCTAAATCATCTATGGATGGCGGATTGACCACATCGGTCGCGCGTTCTTCCACACCTATGAATTGTGAGAAAAAATCTCGTTCCTTGTTGCGGTAGTTGATTCCGACCTCTACTTTAAACGACTTTTCTTCTTCATCGATTATTTGTAATACATCCTTTAAATAACCACTAAATTCCGCATCCGATATCTCTTGTTTTGATTTACGTTGTTGAAAGCCACCGGTTCTTCCCAATTGTATACGACCATCATTGTTCATGATATTGACTTCGTTCCTTATGCGGTTGGGCTCATCGGCATCCACTAGGTTATAACCACCCGCCCATTCCAAGGTGTTTTTTTCACCAAGCTTGTGTGTGCCCAGAAGTTGGGTCACCAATAAACGCGTTTGCTTTGTGTTTTGATCACGAATGAATTGGAATGCTTCGTTTACGTCGGTTTCTTCAAAAATTGTTCCTTCGCCATTACGGCCTCCCTCGTAGACCTCCTCGTTTGTAGTATTGATAAAAAAGGTGGTAGACTTCAATTTATTCTTATCATTGGCAAAAAAGGTGAGATCGAGCAAGGCTGAGGTAACTGCCCTTCTGTTGAAATTGGTTGCATCGGTAATGGTGTCATCGATGAAGTTGGAACGGAATTGCCGAAAAAGTCCCTGACCATAGGTGTGGGATGTATTGTGCGATGCCGTCAAAAGAGCCGCGAAACGTTCCTTGATTTGTTTTCCAGCCACAAAATTGAAGCGGTAATCGATCGGATTTTCCCTTTGAATGGTGTTCCAACCCTGTTGGGTAATCAACTCTTGTGTAGACCGGTCTTGGGCATAAAAACCGAAATCGGTGTTACGGGAATTTGGCGAAACCTTGAAATCATCGTAGACACCACTTTGCGCAACATTGGTATTAATACCAGATTGGACGCCCAGACTTAGTTCGCCCGAACCAGCTAGTTCCCGTGAACTTATATTAATATTGCCCGACGACTGGTCCGCTGACGTTTGAACAGAATAGGTCTTGCTCACACTGACATTCTGAATAACCCTAGTGGGGAAAAGCCCCAAATCAATATTCTTCTTTTCAACATCGTCAGAAGGAACTGGCAGACCGTTGAGTGTTGTGGCAAGATATCTATCACCCAATCCACGAACAAAAACATCACCTGAGGCCTCGCTACTTGAAACTCCTGAAATCTTTGTCGTAGCTGTAGCCACGTCAGAGACTCCTATTTTACCCAATTGTTGGGCCCCGATACTTTCCTTGATCTCTACAGCTTTTTTCTGGTCCAAGAGCAATGCGACTTCAGAATCTTTTCTGGCGACAGTCACAACTACGACCTCATCAAGTGAGACCCCTTCGTTGGCGGCCATGCCCAAATCAATGGTTGTTACTTTTCCGGCTTCGACTAAGATATTTGGCAATTCGACCGTTTCATAACCCACAAAACTATACACCACGGTGTACGTACCGGGTTCTAAATCCGCTATTTCATACAATCCGTCAAAATCGGAGGTGGTACCCTTTGTAGTTCCCTTGATCAGAATATTGGCGAATGGCAATGGTTCGTTATTTACTTCCTTATCGGTAATCGTTCCGGCAATACTGCCCAGTTCTTGTGCGTTAAGCTGCACGGCCGCTAGTAATAGCAGGCTTAAAAAAAGTTTCTTCATTATATTGTTTTACTATGTTTTTAAATACCGCTGCAAAGAAACTTAGGTAATGTAAAGGTGGTGTTAGGTGTTCATTAAATCGATATTGTGATATTGTTATCTAAATGTTACGGATCTAAGTCAATGTTGGCGAATTAATTTTGTGAAACTTCACCCACAAAAACTTTATCTTGCGATGCAAATGATTTGTATGGAATGGGAAAGACTACTTTCACTGAAAAGACAGGGCGATACTCATAAAAGACTACGAAAAGAACAAGATGAGACCCGGTTAGGGTTTGAAGTTGATTATGACCGAATCATATTTTCCTCTGCTTTTCGGAGTTTGCAAGATAAGACCCAAGTCATTCCACTTTCAAAGACCGATTTTGTACATACCCGATTGACCCATAGTTTAGAAGTATCGGTCGTCGGGCGAAGTCTAGGTCGCATTGCGGGAAAACGGATATTAGAAAAACACCCACATTTGGGGGAGGTACATGGGTATCGTTTTAATGATTTCGGAGCTATTGTGGCAGCGGCAGCCTTGTCACATGATATTGGAAATCCTCCCTTCGGACATAGCGGTGAAAAGGCCATCGGAGAGTATTTCAAAACAGGAGAAGGAAAGAACTATCAAAAATCGCTGTCCGAGAAAGAATATCAAGATATCATCGATTTTGAAGGAAACGCCAACGGATTCAAACTATTGGCTGCTTCGAAAGAAGGGGTAGAAGGAGGCTTGCGTCTTAGTTACGCCACATTGGGAGCCTTCATGAAGTATCCAAAAGAATCGTTGCCCAAAAAACCCAGCGCCCATATTTCAGAAAAGAAATTCGGATTTTTTCAAGCAGAAAAACTTGTTTTTCAAGAAGTTGCCCAAGAATTAGGTTTGTTGAGAACACGTGAGGGGAATGATATTTCGTTCTCTAGACACCCGCTTACATACTTGGTAGAAGCGGCCGATGATATTTGTTACACCATTATCGATTTTGAGGATGGCATCAATCTCGGCCTGATTTCGGAAGATTATGCTTTAGAGTATCTCATCAAATTGGTTAAGGACAGTATCAATACCAAAAAATACAATGCGCTGGTTTACACTGAAGATCGTCTGAGTTACTTGCGAGCCCTTGCCATCAATACACTTATCAAAGATGCCATAGAGGTTTTCATCGCGAACGAATATAAAATACTGAACGGTACATTTGATGTCTCCCTGTTGGATAAAAGTGCATATCGAGCACAAATCGACGATATCATCACCATCAGTATTGAAAGGATCTACAACTCAAAAGAGGTAGTCGATAAGGAAATTGCCGGGTACAAGATCATTTCCGATATTTTGGATGTGTATTCTTCGGCCTTGGTGCGCAAAATGGACAATAGAGCCTCTAATTACGATAGTCTGGTTTTGAGAACGCTACCTGAATATTACCGAAATACAGATGTGTCGCTATATGAGATGCTACTGAATACCTGTTGTTATGTGGCAAGTCTTTCAGATGGTGCCGCAATCTTGCTCCATAAAAAGATTATGGGAATGGAAATTTAGTGGAGTTCCCATTTAGAAGTTATATGACACACCAACACCCAACAGTTGTTTGAACTGAATTCTTGGCTCACCTGGATCCGTTACCATTCCTGTATCATCTTTTATTTCCCCGAAAAGAATATTGTCATCATAAATGACTTGGGTACCTATCGATGTAACGATATATTCGTTTACACGAAGGTCCATGTTCAGTTCCCAATCGATATCTATGTTCCCAAAGTCCTGTAGATAATCCGTATATAAGTTTACACGGTGTTTCAGCCCAATATTCTCCGCAATTTGGGTTTCCCAGTGGTTGGTTATCAAGAAACCTAATTCTAAAAAAAGGTTTTTCCCATTTTGTATGACATTGCCATCGGCGTCAAGAATCGCTTTTTTTACCCCGAAAGCTCCCTTATCGGCCAAATCTTGATCAAGAACCAGTGTTGCCTTCTGGGTAAGGGGTGAAATGTAAAGGTTGAATTTTCGTCCTTCCGAAATATATGAGGCTCCTGCCCCCAAGAAGAAATAGCCTGGAGATAGAGGCCCCGAAATCGGGTTTTCCCTATCGGGATATTTGTATCCATCAGAGAATTGGGTATTGAAATTGGCTTTGGCAGAATAGTACCAATTGCTGATCGTGTCACGTCGGTACCCGAAAGTAGAACTTATTCGAATCGCATCGTCGGTCTTGCGCAATTTCTGATTGTCTTGCCAGTTGATACCGTATCGCATTTCCAAATAATTTTCCCATTGAAAGTAACGAAATTTATAATTACGCTCAAAACGGGCGTTTGCCAATGCAGAGATGGAATTATTTCCCCCAGCGTTCCAATTGACAAAGGCGACCTCACTAAGATTAAATCCCAAAAGATTTATTTTTTGCCAGAAAGAGGGTATCTCGAATATTTTTTTCTCCTTGTCCAACGGCTTTGTTTTCTTGAAGGAAATCATAGCGTTCGGAAGGTTGATACCTTCTTTAATATCCTTTATCCGTTTTTGTCGCCTTCTGATGACAATCGTATCGACAAACGTGGTATCGATTGCAATCGAATCAAGGGGCATGGCAATAACGTCAACCGAATCTACTTCACGACCTGAGGGAATGCTATCTTGTGAAAAGACACACTTTAAAGGCCACAACAAAAGAATAAGTACAATTGCTTTTCTAGGCATTTTAGCTTATGTTGATTAAAGAATTCAGGTAATTTTCAATTGATTCATCATCTAAATGGGCAACTTTATGTAGTTCTTCAACACTTCCGTGTTCCAAAAAGGTATCGGCGATTCCGAAAACTTTAATAGGTTTCTTTACACCGATTTTGTTGGCGAATTCTAGAACGGCACTTCCAAATCCACCGATTTCGCATCCATCTTCAATCGTTATGATATGCTCATATGTTATAAAAATATCTCGGAGAATTTTGGTGTCCAATGGTTTTACGAACCGCATATTATAATGACTGATTTGAATTTTATTTTTCCGTTTTTCCAATAATTCAGAAATCATATTGCCTATATGACCTACGGATAGAATGGCAATTTTAGATCCTTTTCTTACCAATTGTCCCTTGCCGATTTCTATTTCCTCAAAAGGTAATCTCCACTTTATGGTCGTTCCCCTCCCTCTCGGATATCGTATTGCAATCGGATGTTTCAGCCCCAATTGTGCGGTGTACATGATATTGCGGAGTTCAATTTCGTTTAAGGGCGCAAAAATAATAAGGTTGGGAATACAGCGCAAATAAGCCAGATCATAGACCCCATGATGGGTAGCACCATCTTGACCGACCAGTCCCGAACGGTCGAGGCAAAAAATAACGGGTAGGTCTTGCAGGGCTACGTCGTGTATGACCTGATCGTAGGCGCGTTGCAGAAAGGTAGAATAGATATTGCAAAAAGGAACGAGGCCCTCAACGGTCATTCCTGCGGCCATAGTGACCGCATGTTGTTCGGCGATACCCACATCGAATGCCCTTTCGGGAATTTCATCCATCATAAATTTTAAGGAACTTCCCGTTGGCATGGCCGGGGTAATACCTACGATTTTTTCGTTTTGAAGCGCAAGCTCGACTAGGGTATGGCCAAAGACATCTTGATATTTCGGGGGCTCGCTTAATGTAGGTTTTTTAACCAATTCTCCAGTGGCCTTGTCAAATTTCCCTGGGGCGTGATAGACCACTTGGTTCTCTTCCGCTTTTTTCAGTCCTTTTCCCTTGGTAGTAATTACGTGAAGTAATTTTGGACCTTTGACCGATTTCAATCTTTCGAGCTCCGTTACTAGGCTCAGCAGGTCATGACCGTCAACCGGCCCAGAATAATCAAAATTGAGGCACTCGAATATATTCTCGTCTTTTGCCGTTCCCTTTTTTACATTGGTCAAGTATTTTTTGAGGGCTCCCACGCTGGGATCGATTCCGATTGCATTGTCGTTTAATACTATTAGGACATTTGCATCCGTCACTCCCATATGGTTGAGGCCTTCAAAAGCCATTCCGCTAGCTATGGAAGCATCGCCTATAACGGCAATATGATGTTTGTCGTTTTCTCCGTTCAATTTCGATGCGATCGCCATTCCCAATATGGCGGAAATAGAAGTAGAACTATGGCCGGTTCCAAAAGGGTCATATTCACTTTCGCTTCGTTTAGGAAAACCACTAATACCGCCCAACTGTCGATTGGTATCAAAAATCTCTTTTCGACCGGTCAGTATTTTATGTCCGTAGGCTTGGTGACCGACATCCCAAATGAGTTTGTCGTTCGGGGTATCGAAAATATAATGTAATGCGATGGTCAGTTCGACCACACCGAGGCTCGCACCTAAATGTCCTTCTTTGGTCGCTACGATATCGATGATAAAGTCTCGGAGTTCTTGGGCAAGTTGGGGCAAATCGGCCAATTTAAGTGAGCGAAGGTCTTCGGGGAAATTGATATTTTCTAAGATGTTCTTTGACACCGAGAGAGATTTGAGCATACAAAGCTAAGGTTTTTCAGTGTTTGATAACAGTATTTTGGACGTTCACAACATACTCTCCTTAATATGTAATATCCGTGTGGAAATGGTCGTTTGAATTTCTCATTAAATAATCAATTTTAAATAACCACAAACATGAAAATTATTTTAAGAACAGCCGCCTTGGCGGCATTAATTATCGCCATTTCTTGTGGAAAAGACGATGCAGTAGTGCCAGATGGGAAAGCGGACGAAATAGCGGAGCAATTGGAGCAGACTCCTTTGGAAGCCAACACAGTGTCTGAAAATGTAGTCATCAAAGGGGGCGCCAAAAAAGAGGGGATGCCTCCAACACCCAATGAGGCCATCACCTTAGATGTTTCAAATACTTCGAAAATGGCATTGTTGGGCGAGGGCTTTGAAGTTTCGCTCAATTCAGATGCTGAGATAGTCGGAGCTTATATTCAATTTAAGTCAAATGATGGTACTATGGCCGATAGCTATTACGACATAGATTTGTTCGAAAATACTATTAGCGATAAGAAATCCATCAAAACCGATAAGAAGGGGCTGAGTAACTCCTTAACGGCCAAGGTAGATGCCGATGCCAACATAGATATAGATTTTAATACGCAGATTGAACCTGGAACTTTTTGTTACGATGTCTGCGTATATGATGCCGACGGAAATATTAGTCTACCTCAAGAAGTTTGCGTTACCGTCGAAAGTTGGGGAGGTAATAGCGCGTTGGTCGCCAAATGGAACTTGACCAAGGAAGAATATGATGAGAATGGCGAAATCGATGTGGATATTACAGGAGAAGAGGAATGTGCAACAGATACACAAGAATGTTCAGATGGAGGTTCTTTTGAGTATACGGAGTGTTATGTATCAGAGTTTGGTTATATCGAATTCAAACAAGACGGAACTTTTACTCTAGAATCTAAAGGAGGTGAAGAGTATCTTGATTATAATAATTCACTGGAAAATTGTGAGGCGACCTACAAGGAATATATTTATCATTTTACAGGTTCGGGTAATTGGGCATATAGTTCGGTCGACAAACAGTTGAGTCTCGTTCTATATAGTTCTGTGGATAAAGGAACTGACGGCGAAGGTACACAGACTAACGAACCGGGCGAAGGAGAGCTTATTTTCTCTGGAAAAGCGGAAATAAACGGCAATACACTTGTCATTATTGAAGAAGATTATACATCTTACTTTGAGAAGTAGATAAGTAAATTTTAAAATATAGACCCTCTAATAATTGTATTAGAGGGTTTTTTTGTTTCAAAAAGCTTTATTCGCTACTATTGCGAATCAAACTCTATTATGGTACTTCCTTTTGACGATGCATATTTTATGAAAAAAGCCCTACAGGAGGCCGAGACCGCTTTTGAAAAAGGCGAGGTGCCGATTGGCGCTATAGTCGTCGTTCAGGACCGCATCATTGCCCGATCCCATAATCTGACAGAGCAGTTGAACGACGTAACGGCCCACGCCGAGATGCAGGCCATTACGGCAGCGGCCAATTTTCTGGGGGGAAAGTACCTTAAAAATTGTACGTTGTACGTGACCTTAGAACCTTGTCAGATGTGTGCGGGAGCCTTATATTGGAGCCAAATTTCTAAAATAGTCTATGCGACCGAAGACCCTCAAAGGGGTTGTGGTGCGATGGGGTCAAAACTACACCCCAAGACCAAAATAGTGGGTGGGGTTTTGGAAGAAGAGGCTTCTCAGTTGTTAAAAAAGTTCTTCATACAAAAGCGAAACTTGAATTAAGCAAAATTTTTTCCAAATGAAAATCCCCGGCAATACACCGAGGATTTTGAACTCTTTCAAAATAAGATACTCTTTATCCGATTACCTGCACTTGGGCAGCTACGATCCCCTTTCGTCCTTCTTCTTCTGCGTATTCTACTTTGTCGCCTTCTTTAAGTTCAGTTCCGTTCAATGCAGTGGCATGTACGAAAATGTCCTTACCTGTGTCGTCGTTGGTAATGAACCCATAACCTTTGGATTCATTGAAAAATTTTACAGTTCCAGTCATTCCAATAAAAATTAAATATTAATTAGGTACTACTAATTTATAATTTTTTGTTGAAAATTGGTAAGAAAAGTAACAGGAAATACTATTGACTTCATTGATTTTCAGGCTTTTCGGTATTTTTTCCTTGCATTTTCCGAATATTTTCCTCGGTCATCATATAGTCCTTCATTTTCTTTCCTTTGCTGTATTTGAAGAGAAAAGTGGCATGGCCACCAAGAAAAGGCCGACTGTTCCTGCACCGATATATTTATCGGCAAGGGTCACTTTCGCTTCGGGTAGCGAGAATCCATATCCGATGGAGGCGAACGATCCGACGATTATGAGTAGTATGAGGTACTTCATAGGTTCAAAAATAGTAAACTGTTGACAGTAAACAGCATTTAGTGGGCAGTTGCGGTAAGCAGTATGTATTCGTGTTAAAAAAAGTTTATGGGCTTATTTGTTTATGAGTTTATATTGATTTTTTTAACCTGTCACACTGAGCTTGTCGAAGTACGAAACCGAACTATTTGGTAAAATTAATCAGCTCTCTCCGATAGGCGGTCAACAGTTTTGATTTGGAAACGAAACCGAGATATTTTCCATTTTTGATGACAGGAAGGTTCCAGGCGCCGCTACTCTGAAATTTTTGCATGACCTTTTGCATGCTATCCTGTCCATAGAGAATGACCTCTGGGGGTTGGTGCATAAAGGTTGAAACTGTAGTCGTGCCATAGAGCGCTGTATCGAACATGAATTCGCGGATGTCGTCCAATAAAACCACACCTACCAAAATATCATCTTGATTTACTACCGGATAGAGATTACGCGTAGATTTCGACACCGATTCATGCAACATTTCCCAAGAAACATTGTTGGGCGTACCGTTTTAAAATCTTGCTCTATGACGTCGTCGAGCTGCATCACCGTTAGCACATTTTTATCTTTGTCATGGGTCAACAAGGCTCCCTTTTCGGCAAGTTCACGGGTATAAATGGTATGGTCTATGGCATTTTTTGTAATCAGATATGATATGGCCGCCGTTATCATTAAAGGAACAAAAAGTTCATAGCCTCCGGTAATCTCAGCGATTAAAAATATAGCGGTTAAAGGAGCATGAAGCACACCCGCAATCAATCCGGCCATACCGATAAGCGTAAAATTGCTTTCTGAGACGGCAAAGCCCAACCCAGAATTGTTGATGACCTTGGCCACGACATTTCCCAAGGCACTGCCCATGACCATCGTGGGAATAAAGATTCCACCTGCTCCACCCGCGGCGAAGGTGGTGGTCATTGCCACCGCCTTGAAAATGGTCAATCCGAATAATAGAGCGATGACGACCCAAATATTGTCGATATAGGCGTCAAAAGGGGTTGTTCCTAGCGCTGCCGAGTGGTTTCCTTCCAATAAATTATTGATGAAACCGAACCCTTCCCCATACAAAGGCGGAATAAAGTAGAGCATGATTCCGATGGCAAGTCCGCCCACCAACAATCTATATTTCGGACTCTTTAAAGGCTCGAACAGTTTTAAGATTCCAAAGTACATCTTGGTAAAGTAGATGGAGGCAAAAGCAGTACCTACGCCCAATAGTACATAGAACAGCGTATCTTTTATCTCGAAGTTGTCCGCTAAGGAAAAATTAAAAAGTACTTCGTTCCCTAAAAAGAAATAAGAGGTAAGCACCCCCGATATCGAAGCCAGCAAAAGCGGTAGCATGGAAAGCATTGTAAAGTCCATACTAAATACCTCAACGGCAAAAATAATGGCTGCAATGGGCGATTGAAAAATGGATGCCACGGCACCCGCCGAAGCGCAGGCGATCAATAAAGAACGGGTTTTGGCATTAATATGTAAAAGTCTGCCCAAATTCGAACTGATGGCTGAACCGGATGCCACTGCCGGACCTAACAATCCAACCGAACCACCAAACCCAACAGTTAGGGGAGCCGTAATCAACGGAGTATATATTTTTTAAGGGGAATGATTCCTTTTTTCTTTGACAGCGCAAAGAGAATGGAAGATACAGCATGCTCCAACTTCTCTTTGTGAACGAATTTTACATAGAGGTACACGAGTGTAAGTCCGATAATCGGAAGTACGAAGTATAACTGGTTACTTGAGAAAACGATACCATCCTCCAAAGATGATTCGATAAAATAGGTCAGGTTCTTTAAAGTGACCGAGGCGAGACCGGCAAGCAACCCCACAACGACCGCCATAAGTTGGGTAAAGGTTTTGTTGGAGATGTTTTTATATCGCCATTTTACGAACTTGGTAAAAAGTATTTGTTGTCGGGTGGGCATTTTACGGGCAAATGATTGCCCAAAGGTATTTAATTCCCTTGAAGAATTTCTTTTTTTAGGTCTTCCAAATCCTCTAGGTAGATTTGACGCAGGGCTTCGACATAGTCTCGGTTGTTAAAAAAGCCTGCTTTGAAGTCGACCATGGCATCCTCGAGCATTCGTATTGCTTCTTCCGAATTTCCTTGTTCGTTTAAAATAAGTGCCTTGTAAAATTTGGCATCTGCTGTTTGTTTGAAATAGTGTATGGCTTTATCGAAGTCTTCCAAAGCTTTATCAAAATTTCCAGATTCGTAGTAGGCGATGCCCCGATACAGAAAAGCTTCGAGTTCGACCCAATCTTCACCACTTTCCTCGGTTTCCCGTTTTATGTGTTTATCCCAATAGGAAATGGAATTCTTATAATCCTTCAATCCCAAATAAGCGATACCCCGCCAAAAATCGACACTATGCCCTTGTGGATGGTCAATATAATCGGTCAAGGTGTCGGATGCATCGAAATCGGCGATGGCCTTTTTATAGTTGCGGTAGAATATGAGATACAGATAGCCCCGCATGGGCTGCCACGTTTTAGCATCGTGATAAACTGCTTTGTTTATTAAGGGTTTCCATTGATGCGGCATTCCGCGTTTGAGATAGGGAATCGAGATTTCCCGCCAAGCAGCTGCATTCGTCGTGTCGAGTTTCAAAATGGAATCCAACATGGTCATGGAAGCCGGACTACCCTGAATTGGTTTTAAGTGATCGTGTGTGCCAAACTCTTCTTTAAAAAGTTCTTCGGATAGTTGTTTGTTAGTTTCTAACCGGCCCGTTTCCAAAGATTTTTCGCAAGATGTAATTGAAACACATAACATGAATACACTAAGGCAATATTTCAGTAATCGCTCCATTTTCGATTTTATAGATTAAATACATATAAGTGTCTCTAGGCTCATCGAGATCCATTATATGCCAATGCTTTTTTTGTACGCTAAGGTCTATAATTTGATCTATTAGATTCGTATCCAATGTGGTGCGTTCGAAGTTCATATCGAGTTCGTTCACTTCCATATCGCCGATTTCCCGTTTACAGTTGATAAGGAAGCGAAGGTTTAAGAATCCTGTGTCGGAATAATTCTCATTTTTAAAATTATTTAGGATAAATTTTTGAAACGTTCTTTTACCGCCTTTATAGACGCCATATCTTGTAGCGCTATCGAAAAATCCTATTGGTTTTTTTCGCTACAGCGTTCGAAATTCTCGGAAAAGTCTTTGTTTTCTGGGGATAAGTGTCCAATTTGATGCGGAAATTTTTCTTTATCCACTTCATATCTTCCCCGGTATTGGTAATAGAAGTAACCGCCTATGGAACCTATTAGCAACAATAGGCAGAGTAATGTATAGAGGCTTATTTTACCTACTTTTTTCCAGTTCACTTGCTAAATTTAGGCATAAAATTAGTTGGTTGACCAACTTCTGATTTGCCGTACTGGACGGAATGACAAAAGTAGTATCCAAATCAAAGATCCAACTTCAAATGCAATTCCTTCAACTGCTCGTCATCAATCGGTGCAGGCGCATCGATCATCACATCGCGGCCGCTGTTGTTTTTTGGGAAGGCGATAAAATCACGGATTGTTTCTTGTCCGCCAAGAATGGCTACAAGTCTATCTAATCCGAAGGCGATTCCGCCATGGGGCGGCGCGCCGTATTGAAAAGCGTCCATCAAAAATCCGAATTGCGCTTTTGCTTCTTCGGGCGTAAAACCCAAATGTTTGAACATGGTGCTTTGCACTTCCTTATCATGTATACGAATAGAACCTCCGCCGATTTCATTGCCGTTCAGAACCAAATCGTAGGCGTTGGCACGAACAGCCCCTGGATCGGTTTCCAACAATTCCAATTGACCTGGTTTTGGAGATGTAAACGGGTGGTGCATGGCATGGTAGTTTCCGGTTTCTTCGTCCAACTCCAATAATGGAAAATCGACTACCCACAATGGCGCAAACTCATTTGACTTTCTCAGTCCGAGACGCGTGGCCATTTCCATACGGAGAGCACTAAGTTGCGTACGCACTTTATTGGTATCGCCGGAAAGCACGCATATTAAATCGCCTGTTTTGGCCCCGGTAACTTCCGCCCATTTTGCCAAATCGTCTTGGTCGTAGAATTTATCCACCGAAGATTTAAAACTCCCATCTTCATTGCAGCGACAATATACCATGCCCAGAGCGCCAACTTGTGGTCGTTTTACCCAATCGGTCAAGGCATCGATTTCTTTACGGGTATAGGAATTCGCTCCGGGAACGGCAATACCGACTACCAATTCGGCTGAATTAAAAACATTGAAATCTTTATGTTGGGCTACTTCGTTCATCTCGCCAAACTCCATTCCGAAACGGATGTCGGGCTTGTCGTTACCATATTTTTTCATGGCCTCGTCAAAGGTCATCCTTGGGAATTTTTCGATTTCCACACCATTGATTTCCTTCAAAAGATGTTTAGTCAAACCCTCGAAAGCATTCAGAATATCCTCTTGTTCGACAAAGGCCATTTCACAATCGATCTGTGTAAATTCGGGTTGTCTGTCGGCCCGTAGATCTTCATCACGAAAACATTTAACGATTTGAAAATATTTATCCAATCCACCGACCATCAATAACTGTTTAAAGGTTTGGGGGGATTGGGGCAGCGCATAAAACTGTCCTTCGTTCATGCGGCTTGGTACCACAAAATCACGGGCACCTTCAGGAGTCGATTTTATCAAATACGGAGTCTCCACTTCGATAAAGCCTTCCTCCGAAAGATATTTTCGAACGGCCATCGTAACCTTACTGCGAAAGATAAGGTTGTTTTTAACGGGATTTCTACGGATGTCCAAATAGCGATATTTCATGCGCAGGTCTTCGCCGCCATCGGTTTCGTTTTCGATGGTAAAAGGAGGCGTTTTCGATTCGTTCAAAATCGCCAGATTTTCAACCAAAACCTCGATATTCCCAGTGGGAATATTGGGGTTTTTAGAAGCTCTTTCGATAACGGTTCCTTCAATATGTATCACAAATTCTCGACCAAGATTTCTCGCCTGTTCCAACAATACGGAAGAAGATCTGTCTTCGTCAAAAACCAATTGCGTAATGCCGTAACGATCCCGGAGATCGACCCAAGTTACAAATCCTTTGTCACGGATCTTGTGCACCCAACCAGATAAGTTTACTTTTTGATCGATATGTGATTCGCGCAATTCGCCGCAAGTATGGCTTCTGTACATGATAGCTATTTAGAACCGCAAATTTAAGAAGTATTGGCAAGTACGGTACATTTTACGCGATATTTCAATAAAAAAGTCCTGACCGAACGGTTAGGACTTTCAGTTCATAAATTTTAATGATCATGCAGCGGTTTCCAAAACCTCTTGCTCTTCTTCTTTTGATTCTTTCTTTCTGCCCCTTCTGAACCAAATTTTCATCCGATACGTAATATTGAACAATACGGGAACGATGATCAAGGTCAAAAAGGTCGCCACGATCAGTCCGAAAATAACTGTCCAAGCCAATGGCCCCCAGAAAATCACATTGTCCCCGCCCATATAGATTTTTGGGTTGAATTCGGTAAATAACGAAAAGAAGTCGATGTTAAGTCCGATGGCCAAAGGAATCAAACCCAACACGGTGGTAATAGCGGTCAAGATTACAGGGCGTAACCTTGCTTTACCTGCTTTGGTAATCACTTCGGTGACCTGTGGCATAGTTAGTAGGTCTTTGTCGTCTTGGTTTAGGGCCACTTTTTTACGGTCGATCAATATTTGTGTATAATCAAGCAACACCACACCATTGTTCACCACGATTCCCGCTAACGAAATAATTCCCATCATGGTCATCATGATTACGAACGACCAGCCCGTTAGCATCAGCCCGCCAAATACCCCTATAAAGCTCAAGAAGATGGCGATCATTATGATAAAGGGTTTGGAGATGCCTCCGAATTGGAATATTAAAATCAAGAATATCAAACCAAGGCCGGAGAAAAATGCCCCGACCAAAAATTGCATTTGTTTGTTCTGTTCTTCGATTTGGCCTGTAAAGTCGATTTTTATGTCCGCCGGGAGGCCTTTGTATTCCTCCATTTCCTTTTGGATTTCAGAAACGATGGCACCGGCATCACTAAACCCGGGCTTCAGTTGCGAATAAACCGTAACCACTCTTTTTGCATCGCGATGTTTGATGGCGCTAAATCCTGACGAATTCTTTTGCGAGGCGACCGCCGAAACGGGTATCTCTTTTATCTTTCCGCTCGCTTGATCTCTAAAAATAATGTTCTGGTTGAACAACGCACTTTTGTTATAACGTATGTCTTCGTTGAAACGGATATTGATATCATAATCTTCGCCACCAACCTTATATACACCCGCTTTTTCTCCAAAAACGGATCGGCGCAATTGTTGCCCGACTTGACCTACGGACACGCCTAATTCGCCTGCTTTTTCACGATCTACGACCACTTGCATAGACGGCTTGCCTTTATTCACATCGATTTTCAACTCTTCGATACCCGCGATGTTTTTGGTATTGATAAAGTTTCGAATATCCTCGGCGGTGTTGATTAGTTCGGTATAATCTTTCCCCTCGAGTTCGATATTTATAGGATACCCCGCCGGAGGCCCATTTGCCTCTTTTTCAACGGAAATCGCCACTCCGGGATATATTCCGGTCAGTGCTTCTTGGATTTCGGCCCGAAGATCTTCAGTATCCAAATCATTTCTGTATTTGTACTCGCGCATCGATAGGGTGACTTTGCCACGATGCGGCATTTCGGCGGCCGAACCTCCATCGGTCATCGGGTTTCCTGCTCCTTCACCTACTTGTGATACGGCTGATTCAACAAGATAATTATGTTCTCCATTAGTGTATTTATCCTGATTGGCTACGGCATAAACCCTTTTTTCGATGGTCTCGGTAAGTTCATTGGTCTTTTCAATAGATGTGCCCTGAGGATATTCGATATAAGCGTAAATCTCGTTGGGTTTGTTATCGGGAAAGAACTCGATTTTTGTCCGACCGCTTCCGATCGACATTCCGAAGAGCATAAAAACTGCGATGAGCAAAGAGAATGTAATTCCGAAATACCAATAGACGTTGCTTCCCCTAAGCGCATGCTTGATTCGTTTTTCATACCAATTTTCAAAACGGACCATGGCATTGTTCTGAAAGCTTGTCGCCCATTTTTTTAAGGCATATTTATAAATCCAGAATAGTATCGTTGTTACTATCATGACCGAGCCCAATCCTTTCATGGCCCCACCGAAAATCAAGATAAAAATTCCGAAACCTCCGAGAATGATGCTCAAACGTATCAACTGCTTCTTGGTCAGTTCTTTTTCGCCGATTTCCATAAATTGGGAGACCAGCATGGAGTTCATAAAAATCGCTACAAAGAGCGAAGACCCCAATACTACAGAAAGTGTAATGGGAAAATATTTCATGAACTGACCAAAAATACCGGGCCAAAGTCCTAGAGGAACGAAGGCTGCTACAGTGGTAAGTGTCGAAATAATTATAGGAAATGCGATTTCCCCTATTCCTTTTTTTGCGGCCTCCGTTCTTGACATGCCCTCACTCATCAAGCGATACACATTTTCGACGACCACGATTCCGTTATCGACCAACATTCCGAGACCCATGATCATTCCGAACAGGATCATGGTATTTAAGGTGTATCCCAATAAGTTCAGGATCATAAACGACATGAACATTGACATGGGAATTGCAAAACCGACAAACAGCGCATTTCGAAATCCTAAAAAGAACATCAATACGGTAACCACGAGTATGATACCGAAGATAATGTTGTTGACCAGGTCATCGACTTGGTTCAACGTTCTTCCTGAAGAATCGTTGGCAATGGTAATATTGAGGTCGGCAGGGTAGTAGTTTTCTTGGGCTTCCTTTACCAATTCCCTAACCTTGGTCGTCGCCTCTATCATGTTCTTGCCCGATCGTTTTTTGATATCGAGCATGACCACACTTTCGCCAAATTCACGGGCGTAGGTCGTTTTTTCTTCTTCATCGAAGGTCACCTTGGCGATATCCTTCAGATATACCGCCCCATTTTCAGATTTGACCACAAAATCGTTGAGTTGCTTTGGGTCTTGGATTTCGCCCAAGACGCGAATGGTACGACGCTGTCCGCCTGATTCGATGTTGCCTGCCGACATGGTCATGTTGCCGTTGCTTATTGCACCTAGAACATCTTGAAAACTGACCTTGGCCGCCATCATTTTATAAACGTCTACGGCAACTTCGACTTCTTTTTCCTGGGCACCTCGAATGCTTACCTCCTTGATCTGTGATAGGTCTTCGATTTCATCTTGCATGTACTCTGCGTACTCCTTCAGTTTTTCCACAGGATAATCCCCCGTGAAATTCACGTTCATGATCGGGAAGGATTCCGAAAGGTTCAGGTCGAAAATGTTGGGCTCGACTTTGGCGTTGTTAAAAGTGGGCCAATCTTCGCTGGCTTTTTCACCATCGACTTCGTCCTTGACCTTTAATTTTGCCGATTCGACCGAGATTTCTTCGTCGAACTCCACTGTAATAATGGAGTAATCTTCTTGGGAGGTAGAAGTCACCTCGACCACGTTACTTACATTCTTTAGGCGTTCCTCCAAGGGGTCGGTAATCAATCGCTCAACGTCCTCAGCTGTGTTTCCGGGATAGGGAGTACTAATATATACTTTGGTTTCTACGATTTCGGGGAAATCTTCCCTTGGCATTGCTTGATATCCCTGAAAACCGATCCATAGAAAAATCGCGATCATCACATAAATGACCGAAGGGTTGTCTATCGCCCATGAGGATAGCCCAAATTCTTTATCAGCGTTTTTCTTTTGTCTACTCATTGGTCTTGTTGTTTAGAATTTGAACCTTCTGGCCATCTTTGACACTCCGTGCTCCTTCCTGAATCAATTCAGCGCCATCCGAAACACCTGTAAGTACTTCGACCATGCTACCTTGTGTCTTTCCTGTGGTTATAATCTGTCGGTTCACAACAGCTTCATTTTCTGCATCCGATTTGGTGGCAATGTAAACGTATTGCTCCCCGTCGGCGTTTTCGGAAATAATACTCTGTGGGATAACGATTGCCCCATCCTTGGAATAATCATTCAAGCTGACCTTGGCCGTTAGGTTCGGCTTGACATTTCCTTTTTTATTGGGAACCGGAATCTCGACAGTGAAGGCACGATTATCGGGATTGATAAAATTACCGGTCTGACGAATTTTTGTGTGAACCGTATCTCCCAAGACCGGAAAATATACGATAGCCTCTTTGCCCTTTTCTATTCCTCCTAAATAGGTTTCGGGAACGTCAACTTCTATATACATATCGGATAAATTCACAATCCGGAAAACCTCTGAACCTGGCCCTGGGGATACCACTGTACCCTGATCTTTTATGACATCATCGATGATTCCTGAAAACGGGGCCCTGATGGTAGATTTACCTAATTGGCTCTCTGCTTGCTTAACGGCACTTTCGGTTGCTTCATATTGGCTCTTCGTTTGTAGGTATTGAATCTCGGAACCTATTTTTTGTTCCCAAAGACGCTTCTGGCGTTCAAAAGTTGTCTTGGCTAAATCGGCCTGGGTTTTTAGTTGGGCCAACTGACTGCCCATTCCTCCATCGTCAATCGATGCCAGAAGTTGTCCTTTGCCAACCCGTTGACCTTCCTTTACGTAGACACGTTGCAAAGTCCCCGCCATCTCAGGATACACCAAAACATTCTGCTTGGTCTGTACATTGCCCTGCAGTTCCAAAAAGTGTTCAAATTTCTGTGACGAGGTAGTAATGGTGGTCACAAGGGGTAGTTTTTCGTCCCCTGACTTGGTGGCGATAGCAGAATCGAGCATTTTGATATCGACTTCGATAAGTTTTTGTTGCGCGGAAATTTCCGATTTTTTGGCGCGCAATGCTTCCAGGTCACCTTGTGCTACTAAGACTTCGACCGATTGTTCTTGCTTTCCTCCGCAAGAGAGAACCGCGAACGTAACGATTAAGAGGTAGATTATTTTTTTCATTTCGATAGTTTTATAGACTGCTGTTGTTTGTTGATTATTCATTATTAAGAATCGTTTCCAAATTCGTTTTCTTATTGATGACCTCCACCATCGATTGAAGGTATCCCTTTTGAGCATCATATAGTTGTGTCTGTGCTTGACGTAGTTCAAAACTACTAGCGATACCTTCTGAATATTTGATTTGGTTTTTGTTTTCAATACGTTCGGCCAGACCAAGATTCTCTTGGGAGGTTTGATACTGTTCTATGGCCAAAATATAGTCGCTTTTGGCACTCTCCAATTGCAGACGAATCTGCTCTTCAGCTTCCAATTTTTGAGTCTTGGCTTTTTCCAAGGCAATTTTGGCCCTGGCAGTACTGGCACTTCTTTTTCCTGAACTAAATATGGGAATGCTAAGGTCAAACCCCAAAATAGAGGAGTCGAACCATTGCTGGTCACTATTCAGAAAGTTAAAAGTGTCCGCAAAAGCGGAAGAGCCATAGTTGATGAAGGCATTTAAAGTTGGCAATGCCCTACTTTTTGCCAACTTATGTTCAAAGTAGCGTTGTTGGTTCAAATTCTCTACTAATTTAAAATCCACATTATTTTCAATATTGAATTCCGCTTCCAATAATTGAAGGTCAATCTGTTTTTGGGCCAAATCGTTCAAGTCTTCGGAAAGTTTTGTGGGTGAGTCAACCGAAATACCCATATTGAGGTTCAACATTTGTAGTGTAATATCTTGTAACCGAATTGCGTTTTTTAATTGATTTTCTATTGAAGACAGGGTAATCTGTAATTGTTCTACGCTTTCTTCATCGCCTAATCCGTTTTCATATATTTTTTCGGTCTCGAAAAGATTTTTCTCTAGATTGGCCTTGTTTTTTTCAAGTATAGCAACACTTTCTTGAGCCAGCAAAACATTACCGTATGATTCGGTTACGGCCTTGCGCACCTCAATATCAGTCTTTTCCTTATTGTTGGCGCTATATTGCAAAAATGCCTTTGTGGCCTGAACCCCAACAATATAAGAACCGTCAAAAATTTGCTGGCTCAATGTGGCCGTGGCGTTGACAGTTTGGGGTTGTCCGAATACCACCTCTACAAAAGTACCGGGTTCGCCCCCAAATATTTCTGCCGGAATCACACTTACAGGCTGTTTCAACTGGTTCTGATAACTGACAGATCCGTTTATTTGTGGTAGCCCTGTGGCAATGGTTTCCCATTTCTGCTTTTGGGCATCGACGATATCGCGATTGGCGTTGATGGCCTTATAGTTATTTTCAAGGGCAAAGGTTATGGCTTCATCTAAAGTGAAGCTTGAAGATTGGGCCATCTCTTCCTGGGAAAAGCCTAAGGCCACCATAAAAATCGCAACGAATGCTATGAAATGATTTCTCATTATTCTTGGTTTGAGTTGATAATCGAATTCAATATTTTTCTTCCTTTTGGGGTGACGATGCCCCTGAGGTGATATTCCAAATAATTGTCCATAAGTTCCGCCATGGGAAATTTATCGACAGGAAATAATGTATGGTCCTTTATACTGGTTACTCCCGTAAAATAAATCCTGCTGACAAAATCGATATCGAGATTTTCCCGATAAATACCCTGATCGATACCTTTTTTAATATTATCGACAACACAATCTTGCATCACTTCATATTGCCGTGCCCGCATTGAACCATATATTTTAGGATAATATTTCTGCAATTGATATTGAGGAGACGATTTTTCATCTTTCAAATGGACCATTACGAACTTTTTTATTTCATAAAGTTCTTCGATAGGGTTTTTGTTCAACGAACATATGTAGTCTATTCCGTCAGAAATGTTACAAAATAAATGTGATGTGCTTTCATCTACAAGATGGGTCTTGTTCTCGAAATGGGAATAGATCGTCTTCTTCGAAATACCCATCTCATTCGCAAGATCATCCATAGTGACACTCTTAAACCCCAGGTTTAAGAACATATCCGTCGCTTTTTCGAGTATTTTTTCTTTCATAATCGGGCGACAAATATAAATCGGAAACTTTAAAAACATAAAAAGTTTCCTAAGTTTTACATTTATTTAACATTGCTTATGACCAATGTCATTGTTTTTGTTCATGGTGTTAGACAGTATGAGCTACAAGCGCCTGTTCTCCTTTTTATCTTCACAATCTGGATCTTCAGATTTCTTGGTGACCGCACTATTTAAATTCCAGAAAAAAACCTTGTGATGATAATTATACTTTCGTTTAGAGATGCTTTTTTTGTTTTGGGCCATCAGTCTTCTTTTTTTGGTTCAATTTTTTCGAGATATTCTTTGTAGGCCTGCTCGCCTTCTTCTTTCCAAAATTGATCGTAGTGTTTCCAATCGGAGAAATCCTTTCTCATTGAGCCATATTTTTTTGACGAATCGGTTTTTTTGGATTTTGAGCTACCGCCAGGGCCGTCGCCACCACCAAAACCAAAAAGATCTTTGCCAAAATAAGTAGGCCTACGGCTTGCCAGTATCCAATTTCTTGTAGGCCAAAAAGTTCAGGCATTAACCAGTTCCATAATCGCATAACGATGTACCCTACTAAAAGGGCAATACCCAGCCCGAGTATGATAAAGAATATCACTTTGACCACTTTGGTTACGAAGTATTTCGTTTTTTGTTCCATCTGTCTTTCAATGTTTTCTGTATAGTCCATAATTTTGTTTTTTAGTTTTCTTTTTTTGTCGTGCCCGTTGGCGGGCCGGTTTCTAAGTTTTTCAGGAGTATTGACATGGCGCGGTGTCTTCGCGACATCAGGGTGCCTGCCGGTATTCCTGTTTCCTCGGCTATTTCCCTATAGGTATATCCTTCAAAATCTACCGCTAGTATGATGTCGCGATAGGCCGGTTTTAGTTCCATAATCGCTGTTTTTAGATTGTTCTTCAATTGATCCGGATACTCATCTGCCGTGCCATCGTAAAACATTTGGGTAAATTCCGTCCATAAGTGCTCTAAGGTTTTTTCATCGTATATCCGCTCCTTTTTTGTGCGCATCAGGTCAATAATTCTGTTTTTAATGGCATTGTAAACGAAACCTCCGATGTTTTTAATGGGTAATGCATCCGTAGGTCTTGACAATATCCGTAAGGCCACGTCTTGAATAATGTCTTCGGCATCACTCTCGGTAGTATGGGCGATTTTAGAACGCACATAACCTTTGAGCGAGCTATATTCTTCTTTGAAGAAAGTGTTTAAATTATTGTTCGGTTGTTTTTCTGAAACCATCAAAGGTTTTTCTAAGGGTCTTCATGATTAAAGACGAAGCTTTTCAAAGCTATTGCATTATTTGACATATTTTTTTTGCAATTGTTACCCTTTTGGGAAAAGCCGTTTGTTAAATAGGATGTATTTTTACCAAAAATTGCCCTTATGCATTCCATTGAAGCGTATCGCGAGGAGTTCATTTCCTATCTGGAATCAAAAACCGCGACCAAGGAGCCCAAAAACCTTTACGAACCCATTGCTTATATTTTAAGTCTTGGCGGAAAGCGTTTGCGACCCGTGCTGACTTTAATGGCGACGGATATTTTTGGAACCGATTATAAAAAAGCCCTAGATGCGGCCTTGGCCATAGAGGTATTTCACAACTTTTCTTTGGTACATGATGATATTATGGATGCCGCTCCGTTGCGAAGGGGCAAGGCAACCGTTCACGAAAAATGGGATATCAATACGGGAATTCTCTCCGGCGACGCCATGCTCATCAATGCATACCAACTATTCGAGAACTATAGAGGTGAAACGTTTCGTTACTTAGCTCAATTATTCAGCAAAACGGCCATCGAAGTATGCGAGGGGCAACAATACGATGTCGATTTCGAGACCCGTGATGATGTTACGATTCCCGAATATCTGAAAATGATAGAATACAAAACAGCAGTTCTGGTTGCCGCCGCATTGAAGATGGGCGGAATTATCGCCGGAGCATCTGAAAGCTCTCAAAATAATATTTACGATTTTGGATTAAATCTTGGTCTCGCCTTTCAATTGCAAGACGATTATCTCGATGCCTATGGTGATCCAATGACTTTTGGCAAACAGGTAGGAGGTGACATTATCGGCAACAAAAAAACCTTTTTATACCTTAAAGCGCTTGAGTTGGGAAATTCGGCCCAACGAAAAGAACTTCAAGATCTGTTTTCCATCCAACCTAAAAATCCTATCGATAAAATAGAAAGTATCAAGATGATTTTTAAAGAAAGTGGTGCCGCCGAACATACGCAGAAGGAAATCGAAAGTTATACCCAAAAAGCTTTTGAAGTTCTTAAAAATTTGGATGTTTCAGAGGATAAGAAAGAATTGCTCCAAAAATTCGGAGAGAACCTAATGCGGCGCAACGTTTAAAAAATCCTCTTGAGCAATGCCCTGATAAAGGGTATTTTTGGGCATCCCCAGATATATTTAATGTCTTCCAAAAATGAGGTTTGCTCATCCAAGAATTTAAAGATCAACTGTGGATTCCTGTTCTTAAACAGTGATTCGAATATTTGATGTCCGTCGGCATTATCTTTTTTCAGCACATCTAGAAACAATAAATCGTAAAACCAGAACTTGTTCTTGAAGTTAAGTTTGTTGAGGGGCTTTCCGGTTTTGATATAGTCCACAAGTACTGGCACTTTTTTAGAAGTACTCATAAACGTATAGCCCGTACTGGGTTTGGCCCAACCCCCAGCGGTACCGATATAGCGAATATTTGCAGTGTGGTGTTCTTGAAAATCATAACAGGTCATGGGTATGCTACCTTGTTCGGTTTCTAAAATCTCGAACTCGGTACAATTGAGGTCGTCTTTCAAATACCTTTTGATGGCGGTTTCATAGTCCTTTTTCGGGAGTAATTCTTCGGAAAACAAGGTACATTCCACCAAGGCCTCGGTTTCCGAATACGGCAGAACGTACATAAAACGTGTATTCCCTTTTTGGGGGATGGAGAAGTCCATATAAGTGGCCTGGTCGGTATCAAAAACAGGAGCCGAGGTTTTTACGACCCAGCCTACAAAATGCTGCTGCAATACCGGATATTCGGTCTGGTGGGTTGCCATGTGGTAGTGGAAGATGCTATTGAAAACCTGGGAAGCGGAATATTGGTTTTTATCCGTGGATACGATTACCGCTGTTCCATTATCTGTCACCTGCGAAACATTTGCCTGTCGAAACGAAATGTTGGGATAGGCTTTAATTCGTTCCAGATAGGAATCATAAAAGTCAATACCCCGAACCATCTTATAGGTATAGGGATGTATCTCAAAACGATTTGAAAATTGCTTCCCGCTAAAATAGATGTGGTTCCATTCTTTGTGGATGATTTTGTCAAATTTTCCTTGTCCTTTTTCCCAAAAGCACCAAGTGCGATCGTTGTTCTTTTTTGCATCCTTATCTAACAATAAAATAGATTTGTCCTTGAAAAAAGAATCTTTTCCCATGGTATCGGCTAGCATTAGGCCAGCGGCACCTGCGCCGATGATGATATAATCGAATTGAGAAGGATAGTCCAAAAAACGGGATTAAAATAACCCGTCAAAAATAAGTATTAAAAACTTAGTTCAATTGATAACGCACACCGAAGAATCCACGAATTCCTTGGTTGGGGCCGTAAACGTAGGAGGGGTCAAACGTCAGTGCATTTGGGTTGTTCGGAGTTGCCACCACATTTCCATCAGTATCAAAAGTGACATTCTTATCAAAAGGATCATTGGCTCGTGCTATAATAAACGGATTTCCACGATTGGGTGTCCAGTCCAATAGGTTTTTGATGCCTCCGTAGAATTCAAAATTGTCTAGCCCTTTATATGTGAATTGAATGTTTTGAATACTCCAAACAGGGGAGAAATCGCTTCTTGGGTCGTTTTCGCCTAGCGTGGGCAATCGCATAGGGCCATATAGGTTTCCGGTGTAATCGACCTTAAGTTTCAGGCGACGAAAGTTGTAGCCTACATTCCAGGTCCCGGTGTAGTTTTCGGTCAGTATTTGTCTTGATGAAACTCCATTTTCGGTTTGGCGTACATCTTGAAAAGTAGCTCCGACCAAAAATTTGAATCCCGAAGGAAAAACCACATCTATGTTGGCACTGACTCCTTGGGAAACTGATTTTCCATCTAAATTATCGTAGATAATCTGATTTGGATCGATATCATAGTCAGGAAGAATAGCATTGCTAAAGTTCGTGTAAAATAGGGACGCGTCAATAGTAGCAAAGGTGCCATTGTCGGTATAGATCTTTTTTTGATAATTCAGGTTTACGTTGAACGAACGCTCTGGTTCAAGCTCTTCGGTAACAATGACATTGCGTGCTCCGGTAAGGGCGGCATGTTCTTCGGTAAAGAGATTAACGACTCGAAAACCGGTGCCTGCATTAAGACGTAAAATATCATTGCCGGACATTTTCCATCGGTAGGCAGTTCTTGGCGTGAAGATATTACCATGCCTTTTATCATAATCATAGCGTATACCGAGCAAGAGCGAATGCTTCTTTGCCAAACTGATTTCGTCTTGAACGAACAAACTGGGTATAATCACCTCATCTGCTATAACGGTAGCCGTCGTGTTATCGTCGTAGTAATTATATCGCAATGCACTACCCAACAATACATCATGGTTTCCCACTTTTTTATCCCAGGTCAACTGTGTAAAACCGATACGTTGGTCGGCGATGTATGGAATATAACCGTAAGCCGAGTTCTGAGCGTGGTCGTTGTAAGAGAAAGACAGTAGTAACTTCTCTTTTACTGGAAGTTGGTACTTGCCCAAAACTTCCCAACGTCTCGTGTAAATACTTTCGCCATAAATTTCATCACCTCCTCGGAATTCGGGAGTCCATTGCAGTTCGCCACCCCATCTATCCTCATAAAAGAACCGTCCGGCCACTGAAAGAATACGCTCGTCCTTTCGTTGGAAATTCCATTTTTGGAAGACCGAAATTCGATCTTGAAGTGTTAAATCAGTGAAATTATCACCATTGTTATCAATGAGCTCATCGTAGTTGAAGTAGTTCACACCAAGTAATACATCAGTTTTTTCACTAATATAAATCTTGGCACCTATGTCTAGATTATATTCTCCCCAGCCCGTCAGAAATGCATCTGCGGCAAAATCGGGAGCTTCCAAAGTATTTTTCGTAATGATGTTTATGAGTCCGCCAACGGCCTCACTACCATATAAACTTGATGCGGGACCCTTGACAATTTCAATTTGTTCGATAAGGGAGTTCGGAATGCCCGATAATCCATAAACCGTTCCTAAACCACTGACGATGGGCATCCCGTCAATCAGTACTAGCGTGTACGGGCCTTCTAGGCCATTGATATGAATGTCGCCCGTATTACAAACATTACAATTGATTTGTGGCCGTACTCCGTTTACATTCTGGAGCGCCTCGAAAATACTGGCCGTGGGATTCTGTTTTAAAAAAGTCGGACTATAAACTTCGACCGGTACCGGACTTTCAGACCGTTTTACCGCTTTTAGGGTGCCAGTTACCACCGTTTCCTCCAATTGCTCTGTCGATACTACCAATCTGATAGTCAGTTTCATTGTTTCTGATGACCTGAGTTCTATGACTTTGGAAAAAGTCTTATACCCTATCATTGAAACCATCAAGTTATGCGAACCCATAGGAATATCTTGCAAAGAAAAAACCCCTTCTTTATCGCTGTAAGTCCCTAGTGTTGTGTTCTTTAAATAGATGTTCGCAAAGGGCACAGGTATTCCGTCATCGGTGACGATGCCTTCTAATTTAGCATATTGCGCATATCCATCGGCAAGGCTGAAAAACAGCAATAGCACCAAAAGCAAGCTAAAATGAGTACTAATGAATTTTATTTTTTTCAAATCTAAAAAATAATATTTAGACAAATCTAAAAATTTGTTTTTACATATAAAAATGTATTTTTGTATAGCTATAAATATTTTTGGATGACATTATCGGAAGAAGATTACATTAAGGCCATTTACCATTTAGGTAAGGGGGAGAGTACGGCCATATCCACGAATGCCATTTCCGAACAAATGGAGACGAAACCCTCATCGGTAACCGATATGGTACGTAAACTTTCTGACAAGGGTCTCATCAACTATAAAAAATACAAAGGGGTCTCCTTGACCGAAATCGGAAAAAAAACAGCTTTGGGCCTAGTGCGAAAACATCGATTGTGGGAAGTTTTTTTGGTAGATAAGCTTGATTTTTCATGGGACGAGGTGCACGAGGTGGCGGAGCAATTGGAGCACATCAAGAGCGAGAAGCTGATCGATCAGATGGACAAGCTCTTGGGATTTCCGCAGGTAGATCCGCACGGGGACCCTATTCCCTCTAAAAATGGGGAATTCAAAAAGGCCATAAAAAAATTGTTGAACGAAGTACCTGTTGGAACCCAGGGTATTTGTGTTGGTGTCAGGGATTCTTCGGCCCCTTTTCTGAAATTTTTAGATAAAAACAACATCGCCTTGGGCGATTCCATTTCGGTCATCGATAGGGAAGAATTTGATGGCTCGCTACATATCAAGATCAAGGAAAATGACATTCATATCTCCAATCAAATCGCTTCGAACCTCTATTTAACCATAACGGAATAACCATGCAACAAGTAATCGATTATTTCGAATCTATCGACCCAATTTTGGCCGCATTTTACGCCACACTATTCACATGGGGACTCACCGCCGCGGGAGCAGCACTGGTCTTTTTGTTCAAAAGCACGAATAGAGCCGTAATGGACGGAATGCTCGGCTTTACGGGAGGAGTCATGGTAGCCGCCAGTTTTTGGAGTTTATTGGCGCCTGGAATTGAAATGAGTCCTGGCGAGGGATTCGTAAAGGTAATTCCCGCTGCAACAGGTTTTTTATTGGGAGCACTTTTTCTCTTCGGATTGGATAAGGTACTGCCCCATTTACATATCAATTTCAAGGAAAGTGAGGCGGAAGGTGTGAAGACCCCGTGGCATAAAACCACACTCTTGACCTTGGCGATTACCATGCATAACATACCTGAAGGCTTGGCAGTTGGGGTGCTTTTTGGAGGTGTCGCGGCAGGTTTTGATGGCGCCACTATTGGTGGAGCCGTTGCGTTAGCATTGGGTATCGGTCTTCAAAATTTTCCAGAAGGTTTTGCGGTTTCCATGCCATTACGAAGACAAGGGCTTTCAAGAGGAAGAAGTTTTATGTATGGTCAGGCTTCGGCCTTGGTCGAGCCTATAGCGGCTGTTTTAGGTGCTTGGGCTGTTTTAACCTTTCAACCTATTTTGCCCTATGCGCTAGCTTTCGCCGCCGGTGCGATGATTTTTGTTGTGGTTGAAGAGGTAATTCCTGAAACACAGCAAGACAAACATTCCGATGTTGCCGTGATGGGGTTTATCGGAGGTTTTATCGTGATGATGACTTTGGACGTTGGTTTGGGCTAAGACTAGGTTGGTATCCTTGTCCCTTTTTTACACGTATTCGTCTGTGTAAAAACCCTTTTCTGCTTTTTCCTGTTTCCATACTGTTTTGATATGTGCATCTTCGTCATCAATAATCAAAAAACGAACAGTATGCTACTCATCACAAGAAAAATCATTCCAATTATTATCACTTTAGCTATGCAAATGTCATGCAAAACAATTGTAGGGCAGGATTCATCGCAAAGTAAAACAGTAACGAACCTAGTCGGGAAAGAAATAGCAACAGATTCGCTAAACATCTTTTTGAAAAACCAAATGAAAGCTTTGGAAGTGCCAGGAGTTTCAGTGGCCATAATCAATAATGGAAAAGTGGTTTACCATACGGCTAAAGGGTATGCCGATATTGAAGCAAAAAAAGAAAGTAACCGCCCAGACCATTTTTGAGGGTGCTTCATTATCAAAGCCTTTGTTCGCCTATTTTGTCATGGGATTCGTAGAAGAAGGCAAGCTGGATTTAGACAAACCACTCATTGAATACTTGGCCTATGAAGATATTGCATATGACGACCGCTACAAAAAAATCACGGCGAGAATGGTGCTTTCCCATACTACGGGATTTCCCAACTGGAGGTCAGACTTTGAAGATAAAAAATTGTTCATCAAATTTGAACCAGGTAGCTCCTTTGAGTACTCAGGGGAAGGATACCAATATTTGGCCAAGGTGTTGGCCCACATACTTAAAACAGATGATGCTGGGCTGGAAGCCATCTTTCAAGAGCGAATTGCTCGCCCTTTGAAGTTACATGTCACCAAATACCTTCAAGACAAAAGGAACATGAAGCATAAGGCAAAAGGGTATGTCGAGGGAGTCGCAGTAGAAGAAGACGATGACCCCTCTATTTTTGGATCCGCATTTTCAATACATTCGGAAGCGTTGGATTTTTCAAAATGGGTAATAGCCCTTATGAACAACAAAGGATTGTCAAAAGAAAGCTACGAAGAACTTTTTAAGTCACAGGTTGTGCTGCCCGAAGGTCACATTCAAAGACAAGAGGGAATCACGGATTGGACCTTAGGATTTGCAAAAGCTACACTTCCTTTTGGATCAGCCTATGGGCATGGCGGTAATAATCCCGGTTATGCCAGCATCTTTATAGTTTCCCCAGAAACCAAATGGGGATATGTGATGTTTACCAACGCCAATCAGTCCCAATTGCCCATGGTATTTTTACAATATTTGATGGCACCTTGAAACCCGATTATAAATTCAATTATCTTATACTAACTTGGTACATTAACTTCTTTGAATGAACGGTTTTAAATTCAACAAATCCGATTATAGGTTTATCCTAGTTTATTTTATTGGTGCCTCTATTTGGTTGTTGTATCGGTGGAATATTGAAGAATATTCTTTTTTTGAAATAATCACGGGTCTGTCAGGGTTCATTATCAAGAACCTGCTATTACTATTTATTTTTAGATGGTTGATAAACAAATACTTGGTTGTCAGGAAAAACTATGTAGTTTTTATTTTGTTGGCATTTATAGCTTGGGAAGCTGTTGGTTTTCTAGATATGTGGCGAGACTATTATACTGCGAACCATCCTTGGGAGTTACCTTCTGTCGGTGTAATGCTGGTTCAAAATTTTTACCGGGCCGCCACTGACTCGGTTATGTTGATTGGTCTGATACTCGGTAAAAAGTATTACGAAAACAAACTTGATTACGTCAAGCTACAAAGTGCTCAAAAAGAGTTGGAACTTAAAATTTTGCGTTCGCAATACGACCCACATTTTCTGTATAACAGTTTAAATACCATAGATGCGCTTGTTGACTATTCCCCCAAAGAAAAAGTCAAGCAGTACATCGCCCATCTCGCCGCCCTTTATCGGCATCTTATCCATACCAAAGACGAGGACATTGTGACCTTAAAGGACGAACTTGATTTGGCCGGTAATTATTTCTATTTAATCGAAACCCGTTTTGAGAATGATTATAGTTTTGAAATTGTCAATAACGTCGCACCCAAATTGAATTATTTACCTAATGGCGCCATCTTGACCGTCCTTGAAAATGTAGTCAAGCATAACAAAGCTTTAGATGGCAAAACGATTGAAACAAGAATCATCATCGAAGAGAAAGCGGTCTTGGTAACGAACACAAAAGCAACTGGTCGAACCAAAAATGAGTCGCTGGGTACGGGTTTGCAAAACCTATCCAAGAGATACCAGTTGTTGAGTGACCAAACCATTAAGGTTGAGGAAACCGAAAACACATTCACTATCCGATTACCTTTGTTAAGGGTTTTGGATTAAACAGAGATTATGCATGTTCTGATTTTGGAGGATGAAATTCCGGCGCACAAAAAATTGGTTTCCTACCTATCCGATTTTTTCATGGATTCTTTTACTATGGATAGTACAAGAACCGTAGCGGAAGGCAGGGTACTATTGCAACAAAACACCTATGATTTAATACTGTCGGACATCAAACTATTGGACGGTAGTTCTTTTGAAGTTTTTTCAAAAGTGGAAACGACGACTCCGATCATCTTTTGTACGGCATACGATGCTCATTTGTTGGAAGCCTTTCAAACCAATGGCATTGCCTATATTCTTAAACCCTACCTAAAGGAAGACTTTGACAAAGCGCTAAAAAAATTCCAGGCTCTTTTTGAGACAAAATCGTTGGAAAAGGATATTTTCAAAAAACTCAACAATGTACTTGATGCCCGTAATGAAAGCTATAAAAAACGATTTGCCATTAAAAAACGAGAAGGCATAAAATTGTTGGATGCATCGGAGATTTCCTTGATTCAAGCCAATGGAGATTTTTGTAAGATCATTGATTCCCAAGGCCAACTTCATGGTATTTCACAGAGTATAGGTTCACTGATCAAAGAGCTGAATCCCAAGAATTTCTATAAGATCAATCGAAGTCAAATTGTGAATATTGAACACATTGAGAAAATTGAATCGTATGCAAAGAACCGGCTCGCCCTAAAAATTCGAGGATTCAAGGAATATGCAATAACAAGCTCCACCGCAACCAAGGAGTTCCGAAATTGGTTGGAGCAATGATTTTTTTTGTTTGAACTTTTTGACCCGCATGGTAGGAGTGTTTATTTTGAGACAAAAACTATTGATTCAAGAATAAAACCTATTCAATGGTAATCCCATCCAAACTTTCTAATTGCGCAATAAACCCCCAATTGAATTTTTGACGATTATCTGCCGAAAGCATGAAAATCAATTGATTTTTGCCTTCCTTCAAATTCAGTTCAACACTTTCATCTTCTACAAAAACCCTTCCTTGTTCTCCTTTTCCAGCTGGAGATTCAAAGTTCATTCCCTCATCAAACAGAATCTCTGAATTCAAAAGCATTACTAGGTGATCGGCATAATCAAAATTCAATTTAACAGTTTTGTCAACTTCCGATTCAAGGGTACATCTTAAGGCAACGGTTTTGGTCATGTCATCATTGAAACGACTAATATCAAGTAAACCGTCATCATCGGCTTCGATGGATTTAAATACCGCCTTGTTGAGAAACAGTGAATCTATTTGTTCTTTAAAATTGACCGAATCTTTGGTAAACATTTCAGAAACTTCCCATTTGGTCAAATACTTATTCGATAACTTTTCTTTGGATGGTTTGCTTTTGAGTTCTTCTTGTTCTTCTTGCAATTGAGTAATCGAAACATCGGCGAAATATACGCCACCTCCATCGCCAATCAGACTTATCCCCCCTTCGACTGCATTGCGCTTTAAATTTTCGACGACAAGCACGGGTGTTTTCATGTCCTCGACATAAAATGAAGCACTATCCCCAACAACCTCGACCTTGATATGAATCCAGGTTCGAGGATCTAAAACCACTATTTCATCTTCGACTTCTTCGAAAAGCACTGCTTTCATTTCTTCTGGGTCGAAAATATAGCGCATGGTCTCATCCGCAATTGCCACTTCAGATTTTTCAGAAAAAGAAAAACCCTTCTCCGATAAAAAGTTCTTCAATTTTTCGCTTGCCTTTCCCTCAACTAAATCATCTTTTAAATCAGATATCAAAGTGGCTACTTTTTCTCTCGGAAACATGGCCTGCCCCTCATATTTCGGATAATTATACAATTGCCAAGGCAGATTGCCATTATGAATGGGCACGTATTGCATGGCATCTTTTTTACCACTCACACCCAGTCTAAGATATAGGTAATCGAAGTTTTTCTTGTCTTCTATCCGAAATCCAAATCCCGGGCCCGATAAGGCATTACAATAAAATTCAAGCACAAAATTTTTGAACTTCATTTCTGTAAATATGCTTTTTGATTGGCTTCCAGTTTTATTGACGATTTGCCTTTGAAGTCCAAAATTTTGATTTCAACTGCTGTCTCGTCCTCACTTTCGAGAGTCCAGTTTTCCGCAGTAAAAGGAAATTCTTGAGCCTCTTTATTTTCTTTGTTCGTTTGCCCACAAGCAAGTTGCAAAGCGAAAACACTTAAAACTAAAAATCTTCTAAAATTTATTGTCATGGTTAAATTATATTTCGGAGTGAATATCTCCATTTGTGATTTTAGTTAAATTTCAGGCCATCGGTATTTTCCAATCGAGCGATAATTCCCCATCCATAGAAATAATTGGTCAAACCTATTAAAATTTCATTTTCTCCTTTTTGCAAGGGTAGCTGAAATGAGGTATTCTCAATAGTGCATCTTCCGCGAGGTGATTTCATGCTAGGAGAACCATAATAGTTTCTATCGGTATGTAAAGGTTGTCCGTTTATAAATACCCAGACTTCATCGCTAAAGCCGAGATCAACCCTTTTCTCTTGATCTCTTTCTGAAGAAATAACAGTCTTTATCCACGCCAATTTTCGCGGACCGATATCTGATCCGCCATATTCTTTGGTCAGATTCACGAAAGCACGATGACCTGCTTTTATCGGTTTCCAAATGGCAGTGCTATCCAGATATGCAGGGTCTATAGCTACGCCGGGGTTACTTTGAATACCCATAAAAACATCCTTTCCAAATGGAAAATCCAAGGGTTGGGTCACTTCCCAATTGCGCAAATAGCGCGAATCACTATAAGTAGGGTCGTAGCCTTCTTCTGAGGGTAAGCCCTCTGTGACATTTGGACGGACTATAAAACTAGCATAGATTACATTTCCAGTTAATGAGATTCCACCGGATTTAGTGATGCCCTCCAAGGCAGGAACATGCAAAGCGGCACGTTGCGTATCATTCACATATACCTTCATTTGCCTTCCATGAATTACCAGTTTTACGTGGTTCCACTTTTCTTCATAAATGGTTGCTGCCGCTTGGTACTCATCGGTAACATCCCACATATTTACGCCATCTAAAACAGCCGCATATTGCAATGCTGTTCTCCTCAAGTTATCTGGAGTCCCAAAATAACGGATGTAGAATTTCTCCGAATTCAGCGTATCCTTGTCAACCCTAAAATCGATTCCGGGAAAGCCGCTTCCCTTGAACTCAACATCGAATTCGATAGTTCCATCGGTAAATTCAAAATCCCTGAGCATAATACCAATATCATTTTCGTTGGCACTTTGAACCGCGGGAACCGATTTGTAATTCAGGAATTCTACATTGTCCGTTACCGCATCCCAATGCTTTTCGTTCATCGGAAACTCGATAACCTTGTTTTTCTTTTGTTTCTTTTTTTGTCCGTGGGTCAGATTTACCACTAATAAAAGGGTAAGTCCTAGAAATACTTTTTTCATCATGATGTTCGATTTTGATACTATTCGTATATTAAAAACTAAATTTGATTAGCATTAAAATTACTCACGAGCGAAGGGATTTATCATACCCGACCTTGTTCAATCTTGTTTAATCCTGTTCAAAGTCGCTCGCGCGATATGCCCTTTTTACTTTTATGGACAAATCGACTTTATACATGAAAGACCATTTGGTACGATGTATCGAAACCAACTTAGGATGGGGTTCGGGGGATACATGGAGCAATAAAGATTTTGAGGAATTAAGCGAGCGCATTTTCAACACCACGAACAAAAGATTAAGTGTCACGACCCTAAAAAGAATTTGGGGCCGTGCGGAATGGGTTGCCAACCCCAGCGTGGCGACATTGGATATTCTATCGGAATTTTTAGGTCATAAAGATTGGAGGGAATTTGTGAGCGCTAATAAGCAAGAACTGCCAGAACAGAAAATTTCTAAAAAGTCAAAACCATCCAAAATTTGGATTCTAGTCTTATCCTTGGTACTAATAGGTTCTTTTTTCGCATTTTTTTGGAGGACTGATTCCAACGATGATAAGGAAGCCTCTGTTTATACGTCCGAAGACTTTGCCTTTAACGGCGAATCGGTCACTACCGGATTGCCAAATTCCGTAGTTTTTACATATGATGCCTCCGTTGCAAATGAAAAAGCCAAAATCGAGATACAACAAGATTGGGACGAACGAAAACGCGTGGTGGTTGATAAAGAAGATAGCGTTTCGACAAGTATTTACTATTGGCCCGGATACTTCAAGTCCAAATTAGTGGTTGACGATTCAATTGTCAAGGAAAAGGATCTTTTGATCCCTTCTCCTGATTGGTTGGGAACCATTGAAACGGATTCTTTGCCTATTTATCTGGATAAGGAAGACTACCGAAATGAAAATGGACTTACGATAGAATCCGAAGCACTAAAAAAATATGGTATTGACCCCCGTACCAAAAGAACTGCCGTTGGATTATATCAGGTCAGGGATTTTGGAGAATTGTACACCAACGATTTTGAAATGACCACCACTTTGCGAAACGATTTTAAATCAGGTAAAAGCCTTTGTCAAGTCGCCCAAGTGATGATAATGCATGAAGATGGCCCCGTTGTTTTAACGCTTGCGGATAAAGGTTGTATTTCGGATATTTCGCTCTATGCCTTTGAGAAATCTATTGATGGTAAAAAAACCGACTTATCGGGATTTGGAGTAGACTTTGCTGATTTTGTCAAATTGAAATGTGTTTCAAAAAATCAAAAGCTGGATATTTTAATAAATAACAAAGTCATCTTCTCGTTTGATGTGCCGAAGACTCCGAAAAAGATTATTGGAATAAATTTTCATTTTGAAGGTGGCGGTTCGGTTCAGAATGTTGAATTCAAAAATGATGGTGGAGTTGTCTATACTTCTGGATTTTAGAATTTCTTAATCCTAGTAAATTGTCCCGGACAATATTGGTTTAATGGAATACAAAGACTAAGACTTTATTAACCATATATTTATCTTGACTATGCGGGACATAGGTGATCAAACTAGCTCGGTTCTTAGCGAACGATTGTTATATTTGAGTTGTCAATCGATTTATGGGTTATACCGCTCAAATATTATTTTTCTTTGGCGCTATCGGTGTCTTCAACAGTATTTTGATAAGTCTGTATTTCATATTTTTCAATATTCCTGTACATTTTTCCAATAGGTTATTCGGGTTTTTCCTTCTATTCCTAAGTGAACGCGCATTGCGCTCATTGATTTACTTTTTTAGTGATACTACACCGAATGCGTATTCCACTTTTGGTCCGATAACTTTTATTTTCATAGGTCCCTTTTTGTTTTTTTATGTGATTTCGGTCCTTAGAAAAGATAGTAAGACTATTAGCTATTGGAAATATCATATCCTATTTTGGATTGTGATCGCCCTCGGAATTCACTTCATCTATCCTTTTAGGGCCGACCCTATATTTTGGAAAAGAAACATCTTGGTGGCTATTAATATTCAATGGTTATGTTATCTGTTGGCATCGATTTATGTATTGTTCAAAACCAAAGAAAGAGAAAAAGAGAAAACCGACTACTTTTCAGAAGTTAGATTATGGATTTTGTGCCTCCTTTCAGGTACCCTGATTCTATGGACGATATTCTTCTTTGTTGATTTATCCTTTTTCATAATTGGGTCGATTACTTTTTCGGTGCTGTTTTATTCTTTTTTCCTGTATTTCTTTTTTCGTAAAAAGCAGGTTTCATCGATATTTCAAAATGACATAAAATATGCGGATAAAAAGATTGACGACAACAAAGCAAATACTTTACTTGAACAGCTATATGTATACATGCGAGACCAAAAGCCTTATAGAAACCCGACATTAAAATCCTTGGATGTGGCAGCACAGCTTAATATCTCGACCCACCAACTATCACAAGTTTTAAACGATAATCTAGGGAAAAGCTTCACCTCTTTTGTCAACGAGTATAGAATCGAGGAGGCAAAACGAATTATTCGGGACGATACAAAATATACCCTGGAAGCAATAGGTAATGAATCAGGTTTTAACTCAAAATCAACCTTTTACACTACTTTCAAAAGGATGGTTGGCAAGACACCGGCCAAGTACAAAGAACAGTTTTAAGTTCATTTTTATAAATCCGAACCCAAACCCCCTTCATTCATGGGGACTTCTTTCAAAAAAGGATTTTCTTTACGCTAAACGCATTACATTAATTTTCTTTTCAGAATGAAAAAAAAGCTACTAATCTTGGTAGGGACGATTTTGACCTTGGCTTGCCAAAGTGCTAAAACCATTACAGGCAGCAAGTCCAAATCCGAACCTACCGCATCCGCAAGAAAGTCAATTGGGAATGTACTAATGGAAACGAAAAGTGATAGTATTGGTGAGACTATCAACTATTACCATCAACTTAAAAGAGAAAATCCTGAAACTTATAATTTCGATGACGAGAGTGAATTGAACGATTTCGGATACAAACTTTTAGAGGAGGATAAAATAAAGGATGCCATTAAGATTTTCGAACTATTGGTCTCGGAATTTCCAAACGCCGCAAATCCCTATGACAGCCTTGGTGAAGCGTATCATATCGATGGAAATGATTCTCTGGCGGTAAAATATTACGAAAAATCACTGGAGCTGGACCCTAAAAATATAAATGCCGAGGATTGGATCAACCGTATCAAGTATGCCGAATATGACAAATCAAGATTCAGCAAGGTCTATTCTGTCAAAGCGTATAAAGATGATTTGGATGAATTGGGAAATCGTCTTACGGAGGTAAATCCGAATGCTTATAAGTTTATATCCAAAGAAGATTTTTGGAAGGCTATCGAGGAGAAGAAAAACTTGATAAACGAACATACCACGTTTAGTGAGTTCATTTGGCTTTGTAGTGAAATTATCGCCAATATTAGTTGTAGCCATACTTCCATGGGGTATTTCTATCAAGAGCGTGAGATGATACCCATGGCTCTACGTTTTCCCATAGAAGCCCGATTGATAAATGGCACGTTCTATATTTTGGATCCATTGGTAAATAAAAATATCGTACGGGCCAAAGATGAGATTATCGCAATCAATGGTATACCCTTTGAAACCATTAAAAAAGAAATCTATAAACATATATCTTCCCAAGGCGATATTGAGACCTATAAAAAGAACTTTCTGAACGCCTTTACCACTGCTGTGATTCCTTATGCCATGGGTTTCCCAAAATCTTATGAGATTAGCGTGAAGGGTAGGGATAAACCCGTTCGTTTGCTGCCTTTGACCGAATATGAAAATAAGTTTCAGGAAGTTCCAAAATATTTGTGTGAAGAACCTCTATGCCTAGATTTCTTGGAAGACGGCAAGTCGGCAAAAATGACCATACGTACTTTCGCCTATTACGGTAATCGATTTCCAGAGTATAAAAAGTTCATAGATGAAAGTTTCAAGGAACTGGAGTCCAAGGAAATCAAGAATCTAATAATCGATATTCGTAGTAATGGTGGTGGCCCATCCGATGCGGGAATCTTTCTACTCAGGTATCTTACGAAAGAGCCATTTACCTATTTTTCAAACGCCCAGTTCGATGAGAGTGAGGAACCGGTAATTCCTTTCGACAATGCTTTCAATGGAAAGTTATATTTTATTATGGATGGTAATGGAGGTTCTACGACAGGTCATTTTATGTCAATCGTAAAAGACCTGAACTTGGCCGTTCTTATTGGGGAAGAGTTAGGTTCCAACCAATTTTGTACTGGTGGCCAAAAAAGATTAAGGCTACCCAATACGGATATTAATTATGCAGTAGGTAGAAATACCTATGTTACCACCGCCACTTCGTTGCCTGACAATAGGGGTATTATACCGGATCATGAAATAGTTCAAAATATCGATGACCATTTAAACGGGGTTGATACGATTATGGAATATACCTTGGGTATAATAGGAAAGGACTAGTATACTCTCCTTTAATTGGTATACTGAGGAGAGAGGAAGCTCCATAAAATGGCCTTTTCATAGAATAGTTTTTCTCGAATAAGAAGTTTTTTGAGGTGTCCCAAACACGGTCTCTTTTTGTAGTCCTGTTAATTGACCTTTTACGGCACTAAAATTGAATGGGATTAAGAGAGTTGCAGCTTTTCGGTTTCCTATGGTTTTTAATAGGCCCTCAGTCCATAACAAACTTAACCCCCAACGTAGCGATGTTATATTGCAACGAAGTATTTCGATTATAATGAAAGACCTTCAAATCGATACTTTTCATTCCGAATTTCCAAAGATGAAACTTGGTAAAGATGTCGGTATACGAAGCCCCGAACCCGAATTGGTTCGCCGAGTATTTTGACAAATCGAAATCTGAAGTGTAGAATATATTGGTCGATAAATGAACCTCGTAAGGCGCAAAATAATCCGCTGCGGTCTGGTTATAGAACCGGTAGGAGGGGTAAAGCGTAAATGTATCACTTAGCTTAACAGGAATCTCCAAACTGGCGGTATGTGAATTGATTCCCCAATCGTCAAAATAATAACGATAATAGGTTCTTAACGACAAACTTGCGTTTAGATACCAGTTCAGACGACCTCCGATGGCTATTTTAAATCTTGAATCGGGTAGTCGTTCTATGTCATCCGCCAATTGAAAATCGTCAATAAAGGAATCTATAATGTCACTAAAATATACTCTTTGGAAAGGAGTAGATAGAAGTCCCTTTTGGTTCACAAAATCCAGTGACAAAGATCCTTGAACATTTTTGTGCAGTATTTGCGAGAACCCGAGCCCCAAAGAATAGGAATTCCGCCCTTCGCTATCAAATTCCGTAAAATCGGGATTGTAATTGGTGTTGCCAGTTATTTCATCCGGCCTGAAAAATCCGATTCCACCAGTTCCGAATGGGCGAAGTTCAATGGGGTAGATGGCATTCCAAGTATCCAAATACACATTGGCATCGATACTCAGCTCGGTGTTCTTTTCGTTGAACAATTTGGCATAGCTGCCACCAAATCCGATGGAGAAATAATCATACTCGCTAGAAACCGAAAGTTTAGCCGACCAGATATCGTTCCGATCATCCGAACTATGGCTATAATTGCCTGTTAGGTTGACCCAAGTATCGGCCCTGGAAGCGCCCGAACTTGCCACAAAAGGATCCGCCGGCCCATCATCAAACGGATTCACATTGCTCGATGAGGCCGATGTATAGGCCGAAACCCCGGCGTCGATGGTCAGTACATCGTCATCGCTCATGGGAATGGAGATAACAAAAGTACCCGTAACATCGGTCAGTTCTTCGGTACCAAGCCCACCGCTCACGGCAGCATTCTCCCCATCCTGTACATAATAATTGCTCAAGAAATCGACTTCGGTGGTTTCCAAGACACGCTTTTTATAGGTGTTTTGGGCATCCTCGGTTTGGGCGAAACCAATCAAGCTTCCCAAAAAGAAAATAGAATAGAATGTATATTTAAATCCGTTCATTATAGATTCTAAGGCATCAGTTGCATCCACACCCTCCACCAGTTTTTCCGCCATTTGCGCCCACAGCAGCTTCCCGATAGGAATGGGCGATGGTCACATTTCGGTCGCACAATTTTTCCGAAAGCTCCATATCGGGGTCGTTCAGGTTCACTTTTTCGTATTCCTTGACGACCACACAGCTATTGAGAAAGCAGGCAATACCCAACAGCGTTAAAAATCGATTCCTCATATTTTGTTGATTTCAATGTTCTTTGAAGTCGTAATGTTTCCCGCTTCATCGATAATTATACATTCTATATTCGGTAATTGGTTAATCCTGTCCAATCCCGTTTCTTTACCCATGACAAAAACCGATGTGGCTAGTGCATCTGCCAATTCGGCTTTTGGCGCAAAAACCGTCACACTGATGATACCACTTGAAGGATATCCCGTTCTAGGATCTATAATATGGGAATACCGCCTTCCATTAAAATTGACGAATTTCTCGTAATTGCCGGATGTGACCACCGCCCCTTGTTCTATAGGAAGCAACGCAAAAGCCTTATTCTTGTCCATCGGGTTGGTAATTGCCACTTTCCACGGGTCGCCATTAGGTTGTTTCCCCATGTATTCATATCTCCGGAAGCATTGATAATGCCTGCCTCAACTCCATTTTTTATGAGCAATGCTTTTGCCTTGTCCGCCGCATAGCCCTTGCCAATGGCGCCGAAGCCTATTTTCATTCCTTCGAGTTTCAGAAATACAGTACTGTTTTCTATATCAAGAATAATATTTTGGTACCCTACTTTTTCCACGGAAGCTTTTATCGATTCTTCCGAGGGCATTTCGGTCATGCTGCCATCAAATTTCCAAATCTTGTCCATAGAGGCATAGCTGATATCAAAAGCACCATCGGTCAATTTAGAAATTCCGATGGCCCTTTCGATGAGCTGAAAGAGTTCAACATCAACCTTGACAGCTCGTATTCCTGCATTTTTATTTATTTCGGAAGTCTGGGAATTCGGGTCCCATGACGAAATCAAACGCTCGATACGCTCGATTTCTTTAATCGCGGTATCAATATGCGAATTAGCCGAGAAGGAATCTTTATCGACCACAGTAATCTCAAAACGACTGCCCATCAGCTTGAGCGTTCGTTTATGAGGCTGCTGCGAAAGGCAGAAAACCGACGTTATGAGCATTAAAAAGACCGTAATGTGTTTCAAACTATCCGCTAAATGAGGTTAATAATTTGATGTATTCTTCTGGTGTCGCTTTTTGATAACTGGTTTCACCCAAAACGTTTCCCTCTTTGTCCATAACGACCACAAAAGGAAAAATACCTCGTTTGTTATACTGTTCCGCCAGTTTTTTATTCGCGGCCTGCTGTTCTTCCGAGAGGTCGTTTTTCTTTTTTCGGGGAAAATCGGCCTGTACCATCACAAAGTGGTCTTTTGCATATTCTTTGAAGGTATTGGTACTCCATACTTCGCGATCCAATTTAATACAAGGCGCACACCAATCGGATCCTTGAAAGACCAAAACAATGGTCTTATCCTCTTCGGCCGCCAATTTTTTGGCGGTTGAAAAATCGGTTCGCCAATTCTGGGCCACTAGGCCAGTGGTGGTCATACATCCAAAAATCAGGGTCAAAATTAGTCTTTTCATATTCTGGTTCTTAGTCTATAATGATTACTATTACTATCAACGGGATAACACTTTTTATGTTATATGTATCCCGCATTTATTCGCCGATCAAATCGAACGCCCCCTTTACCAAAAATTGACTATTGGGTTGAAATTTGTCAGTTGGGTCAACGGCGGTAAATCCATCGAAAACAGTGCCGATCTTAACTTCTACCTGATTAAAGTACATGTTGCCATTTTCTTCCTTGTTCAATAAAAGCACATAAGCCCTATCATCAAGGGTTACCACAGCTTCAGAGGGTAAGGCTTTTGCTTGGGCCGATTCCGTTATGATTTCTGCATCGACGAACATTCCCGTCAAAAAATTATGCTTTGATTCGTCATGTAGGTGCCCATGGACTTTTATGGTCCGATTTTCTCCGATGGACGTACCAATCAGATGCACTTCGGCCTCATAGGTTTCATCAGAAGCTTCGGGAATCGTAAACCGGATGGGCTGTCCCTTCTTGATTTTCATGATATTCTTTTCAAAAACGGAAAGTTCGAGATGAATATGGTCGTTGTCGATGATTTCAAGGATAGGTGTAGCTGGCGAGACATAAGATCCCTTGCTAACGTTGACTTTGGTAATACTACCATTGATCGGGGCAAAGATGGTGGCGATGCTGCTAATGTTGCCTTTTTCAACTTCGGAAGGCGAGATATTGAGCATTTGCAATTGTTTTTTGAGTCCGTTATAGCGTGCGTTGGCCGTTTGGAATTCGCTTTCGGCTTTCAGGTAGTTTTTTTGGGAGGTTATGTTTTCGTCCATCAAGGTTTTTTGTCGGTCGTATTCCGATTTTAGGTAGCCGAGTTGTTGTTTGATTTCCATATATTCTTGTTGAAGGGTAACGAATTCAGGATTTTCTATAGTAACCAATAATTGACCTCTCTTGACAGCGTCGCCTATCAAAAGCGGAGTCCTTTAATATAGCCGCCCATAGTGGCGTTGACTACGGCTCTATTTTCTGGCGGCACGTCTATCATGCCATTGGTTTGGACCAGAATTGGAAAGGATTTTTCCGCTAAACCTCCCAAAAGCATACCGCTGTTGTCAAACTGTTCTTGGGTCACTTGAATCAGTTCATTGGTGGCTTCTGCTTCTCCAACACCTGCTTCTACAGTTTTGTTAGTGGCATCGCCACAGCTCCATAAGCCTAGAAGTGAAATAGCTGCAAAATAAATATATATTGAACGTTGCATAACGATGATTTTAAAGGGTTAGATAGTTGAGATTGATAACGGTCTGGTTGTATCGATAGAGATTATCCAAATAGTCAAGCTTGATTTCATAGGCATTTTGAAGGCTTTGGATGTATTGGAAAAAATCGATTTCCCCATTTTTAAAGCTGATAGTGGCGGTTTTCAGAATCTCTTCGGAAAGTTGGGTGCCCTCGGTTTCGTAATATGTCAAAGCTTTATCATATTTATCCAATTGTGCTTGTAGTTCCGAACGTCTGGCATTTAAACGCACTTCGTAATCCTTTGATTCTTCCTCAGCGATTTTTTCTGAAATTTTCGAGGCCTTTATCTGTGAAGCTTTCCCTCCGAACAACAGGGGAATTTTGAGTCCGGCCTGATAGCCGTACAAACTACCATCCAAGGCACTATTGGTGCCCTGAAAATAGTTCAAACTAAGATCCGGCAATAGCTTTTGCACCTCTAGTTGCCGTTTTGCTTTGGTCAAGAATTGGTTGTTTCTATAATATTGCATTTCAATGGATTCCTTAGTATTTATTACATCTATGAGAATTCGACCAATCGGTATATCAATAATATTTATACTGTCCGGTATCTGTGTTATTCTTACTATTTCGGTCTTCGCGATCGTAGCATCTTGTTTTGCCTGTTCCAAAGCGATCTGCACTTGCCTTTGTTTCGAGGAAGCGGTAATCTTTTCCAGATAATTGGTCTCGCCCAGTTCAAATCTGCGATTGGCCATATGCGCGAAGTTTTGATAAAGACTATCAAGATGGTCATAAATAGCTTCCTTTTGCTTCGTGTATTGGTATTGGTAAAAAGCGGCCGTAACATCACGTTCCAAAACCTTTTTTCGTATAGCGTATGCGCTGGAAGTCATTTCGTAGGTGGCTTTGTTAACCTTTCGCCCCGCAAAATATACGGTTGGGAAAAGAAAATCCTGTTGTACGCCCAATACGTTGAGCGGTAAGTTGCCAACGCTTAGGTTATTTTGGTCATAATGATAATATACCTGCGTTTTATCAAAATTGAAAGCACTACCTATCAAGGCATCGGACTGTTGCACATTCAAGTCCGCAGCTTTTAATCCTGCATTGTTTTCAAAAGCCATGGGAATCAGTTTTTCAAGGTCCAAAGGCTTTTCTTGTGCATTTCCAAGGGAGGAAAAGGATAGTGCAACAAGCACGAGGAGTACCGTCAAATTAGGGTTTGCCGTTTTTTTCCGCAACGAATCTTTTTTATCAAAGATCGAATACAATACCGGAAGTACTACCAATGTTAAAAGGGTAGCCGTAATTAAACCCCCGATAACTACCGTTGCCAAAGGGCGTTGTACCTCGGCCCCCGCATTCGTTGAGATGGCCATAGGCAAAAAGCCCAGTGCCGCTGCCGAAGCGGTCAACAAAACGGCCCGCAATCGGTCTTTTGTGCCCTGTTTGATAAGTGCTTCCATAGAGTCAAAAGATTGTTTTTTGAGTTCCTTAAAATGTTCGATCAGAACGATTCCGTTAAGTACGGCTATTCCGAAAAGTGCTATAAAGCCAACTCCGGCCGAAATGCTAAAAGGCATGCCACGAATCCATAACAATAAAACTCCGCCTATAGCTGCAAGGGGAATGGCCGAGTAGATCAAAAGGGCTTCCCGAACCGAATTAAAAGCGAAATATAAGAGGATAAAAATCAACAAAAGGGCAATCGGAACGGCCACCCATAATCGAGCTTTGGCACTTTGCAGATTTTCAAACTGGCCGCCATAGGTAATCGAATAGCCAATGGGCAGGTTAATGTTATCATTAATCAATTCTTGCACATCATCCACCACGGATTGCGAGATCTCGGTCACGTACATTGATGCCCACTACGATCCTTCGACGTGTATCGTCCCGCGCTATTTTGGCCGCCCCTTTTTGGTAGCTGATCTCGGCCAACTCGCTTAGCGGGATTTTTCCTCCCGAAGGAACGTCAACATATAGATTTTTAAGGTTGTCAATGTCCTTTCGATTTTTTTGGTCAAGTCGCACCACCAAATCGAAATGTTTTTCTCCTTCGTAAATACTTCCGACCGCTCGGCCCGAAAAACCCATAGAGACCATTTCGTTGAGGTCTTGAATGTTGAGTCCGTAGCGGGCGATTTTCGCTCGGTCGTATGTCACGTTCATTTGTGGTAGTCCCACAATCTTTTCGACCGTAACATCCGCTGCTCCTTTTATATTTTCTATAAGATTTTTGATCTCGTTTCCTTTTTTACTAAGAATATCGAGGTCTTCACCAAAAATCTTGATGGCAATATCGGCGCGAACGCCGGTAATCAGTTCATTAAATCGCATTTCAATGGGTTGTGTAAACTCGACTTCCATTCCAGGAATAATAGCAAGGGCTTCCTTGAATTTATTGGCGAGTTCATCTTTTGATTTAGCCGATACCCATTCTTTTTTTGGCGCCAGAATGATGATGACATCGCTCTCTTCCATCGACATGGGATCCGTGGGAACTTCCGCAGCGCCTATGCGGGTAACGACTTGTTTCACTTCAGGGAAATTATCCAACAAAATCTTTTCGATACGTGTTGTCGTCCCGATGGTCTTGCTGAGCGACGTTCCCGTTTTGAGCACGGGTTGGATTACGAAATCGCCTTCGTCGAGGGTGGGAACGAATTCTCCTCCCACGCGCGAAAATATGAACACCATAACCACCAAGAGCAGTACCGCTATACCCAAAACCGTTTTTTTGCTTTGCAGGGCCCAATGGATGGTAGGCTCGTAATGCTGATTCAGCCATCGCATCAATCGTACTGAAATATTATTTTTCGATACTTTTGCTGGTTTCAGGAATAGCGAAGCCGCCACAGGCACATACGTAAAGCAAAAGATCATAGCTCCGATCAACGCAAAGCTAAAAGTTAGTGCCATGGGCTTGAACATCTTGCCCTCCACACCGGTCAAAGAGAGAATCGGGATAAGAACGATCAAGATGATCAACTGCCCAAAAATGGCGGAATTCATCATTTTCGAGGCACTGTTCAGGGTAATGGTATCTTTTCTGTTCTGTAAATCGGTCTTCGAAAGCGAGACCAATTCAGCACTTTTTGCCGTAATCTGAAAGGCGATGAATTCTACGATGATAACCGCCCCGTCGATAATGATTCCGAAATCGATGGCTCCCAAACTCATTAAATTTGCATCTACGCCGAAGATATACATTAGTGAAAGTGCGAATAGCAGACATAATGGAATGACGGAGGCGACAACGAGACCTGAACGGAAATTCCCCAGTAACAAGACCACCACAAAAATCACGATCAAACAGCCCAAAATCAGGTTTTCGGCTACGGTAAAGGTCGTTTTGGCAATGAGTTCGCTGCGGTCTAAAAACGCATTTATGTAAACCCCTTCCGGAAGGGATTTTGAAATTTCGTCCACCCGAGTTTTAACAGCATCGATAACCTGCTTTGAGTTCGCATCTTTGAGCATCATGACCTGCCCGAGCACTTTTTCGCCCTCTCCGTTTCCGGTGATGGCTCCGAAGCGTGTTGCGCTTCCGTAGCCGACTTCGGCAACATCCTTTATCAAAACAGGAATACCATCATTAGTTTTTATGACGATATTTTCAATATCCTTCAAGTCTTCGACCAATCCTTCCCCACGGATAAAATAAGCCTGGTTCACTTTTTCGATATAGCCACCACCGGCTACGCTATTGTTCTTCTCCAAGGCCGTAAAAACATCTTGAGCCGTGATGTTCATGGCATTGAGCTTCCCTGTATTGATGGCGACTTCATATTGTTTTAGATAACCACCCCAAGTATTCACTTCGACCACGCCGGGAATACCCGATAACTGCCTTTTTACGATCCAATCTTGAATGGTGCGGAGTTCAGTCGCATCATACCGATCTTCGTAACCGGGTTTTACATCGAGTATGTATTGGTAGATTTCACCAAGACCTGTAGTTATTGGACCCATTGTAGGGACACCGAAACCTTCCGGTATTTTTTCGCTGGCGGACTTTATTTTTTCGGCAATCAATTGGCGCGGCAGATAAGTGCCGAGATCATCGTCGAAAACAATGGTAACGACCGATAGTCCGAATTTGGTTATAGAGCGGATTTCGACCACGCCAGGCAGATTGGCCATTTCGAGCTCTACAGGATAGGTAATGAACTGCTCCATATCCTGCGTCGAAAGGTTGCGCGAAGTGGTTATAACCTGCACCTGATTATTGGTCACATCGGGTACCGCCCCAATAGGAATTTGAGTAAGGGAGTACAAGCCGAAACCAATAATAAAGGCCGTAAACAAGAGTACGATAAACTTGTTACGAATGCTGAAATTGATGATATGTGATAGCATAATCCATAAATGAAAAGTGTCGCAAACTATCCGAAAACGGTTTGCCGAGAAATGATTAAAATCAGTAAGGGATTATACTAGCCGGGGTGGCTGAAAAAGGCCTTCTTGGGCCAAAGAATGATATGAAGCTTGATAAAAATAATTGGCATCATGATGAACAACCGTTTCAGGGGACAACGGATAGTCAGATATGTTGTTCAATACAAAAGCTGAAAGTGATGTCGACTGGTATTGGTGCTGAAAAGGAAGTTGTTCATGATCTTCTTTCTCTTCTTGATGTTGTTGATTGTGTTCTGCTTTTAACTCGCCATAATGTTTTGAAATGAACACAAAGAAATTATCCCCATATTCCTCTGAATGGAAGTTGGCATGCTCGATCAGCTCGTCCAACTCTACAATATCATCGAAATGGATGTTGAAGCTCTGCACGAGAATGAGCAAAGAAATCGCTATGGAAACCAGTTTTGTCATAAAAAATGTATCATAAAGATACGGTTTTTACAAAAACTTCCGTTACGACAGTAGAATCTTTAGCTTTGCGTCTATAAATTGGATGGATTAAAAGGGAACATGAGGCCTTGGGGTTCTTACATACTTTATAAACATTTTATGTAAAACGAGTTAAACATAATTTTTGAAGGATATACATGGCAGTTAAAAAACGGCATTGGTTTTGGAACCTAGTGGCGATTATTACGGTAATAGTATGCCTACTTGCGCTTTTGGCCCACTATAAAAATTGGACAAAAATTAAAGCGGATAGTATCCGTATTTTATCCGGCTTCTACTACAAGGATTTGAAATATTCTGATTTGGATAGTGTGCTTATGGTTGAACGGATTCCGCCTATGGAACGGTTGAATGGCTTCTCAGCTTTAGAAAAAGAGAAAGGTATTTTTAGGGAGTTCAAAGATTCGTTGACCGATAAAAAAGTCAATGTTTACGTAGATAATCTATCACAGCACAAAATCAAGATCGTCTATCAAGATTCATCGAAACTCTATTTTAATTATAAGGATAGTCTTGAAACCGAACAACTTTATACCCTACTACTAAATAAATTAAAGTCGAATGTCGATGTCCCGAACTAAATCGGAAATAGCCATGAAGAAAGTGTTCGCCTTGCTTTTATGGGTAACACCGCTATGGGCCATGTCACAAAACAAACTAACCGTTTCCGTAGTGGGTGTGCCAGCTTCGATAGGAAATGTAAGTGCAGGAGTCTACAATTCTGAAGTCGGATTTTTGAAAATAGATCATGTCATTGCTGGCAAGTTCGTTCAGGCTGTCAGAGGGACTACAAGGATAGAATTGGATAATCTGCCCAACGGTACCTATGCCGTTGCTATTTTCTATGACGAAAATGGAAATGAAAAGCTGGATACCAATTTTTTGGGAATTCCAAAAGAGAAAGTCGCATTCTCAAATGCGAAAATGAAAACGTTCGGGCCTCCCGGTTTTGATGAATGCTCATTCAAAGTTATAGGAGATCAAGAAATGAAGATTTCATTTTGATTTCCTCTTAAAATTTACGCTCCTTTTTTGTCAAGCAGTTGTATTTAAAATGCATAATTTGTATTTTGATTCACTAATCAATTAAAAACAACAATCATGGAAACAAATGAAATTGCCAACAAGTTGGTCGCATGGTGCAAACAAGGAGATTTTGAAAAGCCTTATCAAGAATTGTACAGCCCTAAAATCGTCAGTATAGAGAATGACGGAACAAGTGAAGGTGGGCGCGTAGAAGGTTTTGAAGGGATACAACAAAAAGGAGAGTGGTGGAAAGAGAATTTCGAGGTGCACGAAACAAGTGTATCGGACCCGATAGTCGCCGATAACTGGTTTTCGGTAAAATTTGATATGGACACGACCCACAAACCTTCAGGGCATCGTTCAACGATGTCCGAAATAGCTGTCTATGAAGTTAAGGATGGCAAAATCGTAAAAGAGCAGTTCTTTTATGATGAACAGAAATAGGTACTATTGCCGAACCTTTACGTCATTGAGAGGAGCATTTTAGCGACTAAGCAATCTGTTAAATCTTATCTACAAGTTTAACAGATTGTTTCGCTTTGTCTGCCAAAAAGGGGCACACAAGCTCGCAATGACATTTGGGTTTAACTTTTTTAGAGAAATTTTTTCCTGACCGATTTCCTGTATCTTAGGGGCATGGTTCTTTTAGCTCACGTTGTTGGTGCCTTGTTCGGTCTCTTGGCCATTATTTTAGGTGCATTCGGCGCACATGCCCTGAAAAAAAACTTTTCGGAAGCACAACTCAAAAGTTTCGAAACAGGCGTCAAATATCAAATGTACCATGCCATACTTTTGATCATACTGGGCTTCAACCTAAACTTGGAATCATTGCTCGAAAAAAATATGATTTACTGTTTTATAATCGGTACTTTTCTTTTCTCGTTCAGTATCTATGGCCTGACATTTAGGGCCTCCAAAGGAAAAAAATGGAAATTTCTTGGTCCGGTTACGCCTATTGGAGGATTGTTTCTGGTAGCAGGTTGGGCGATGCTACTCTATTCTTTCATCCGCAATCTGATTTAGTCTAAAGCAGGATGTTTCATGGAAAATATCTCCTTCAGTTAAGATACTTTTTCCCAACCAAAATAATTGGATATAAGAATTCTAAGAAGCTTACAGCCTCAAATACATATTTCCATTAATGGTATTCAATCGCAACCTATTTTTGCCGTCGGCGGTGCGCCCTGATATTTTTTGACCTACATGGCGATCTGTAGAATCGAATTTCAAATTTTCGTCAGCGTAAATATTACCATGGATAGTTTCAGCCACCAAGTCGGCGTTGATCATTTTCAGATCTATTTCGCCGTTAATGGTATTCAGGTCTAAATTGCCTGAATATTTTGAGATTGCAATATTGCCATTGATGAGATCCGCCGTAAAATTACCTTCTATGATTTCCGATTGTAGGCTTCCGTTGATACTACTGACTTTAACTCGTGAATTTTTTGGGACGTACAAGACATAATCGAATTCGTATTCATCGCCAGTGGAAAAATAACGCTTTCTTTTCCCGTACTTTTTTTCATAATCGTCCCAAATTTGTTTGAAGACTTTTTCAGAATTCGAACCAATACTTATTTGGTTGGTTCCCTGATCTATATCTAACTCAAACATATCCATATATTTTTCCTCTTCCATTGAAATAGCGGCCTTGATATAGATAGATGATTTGTCCCATGTCTTTATTTCGATATCCGAAGCAAATTTTAGCTCGATATCGATATATTGGTCGTTGTAAGGAATATCTTTTTCAATTACCTTTTGGGCGCTTAGTGAAAGGCTGATGAGGCCTACTATGAGAGTTGTTGCTAGATTCTTCATGACTGTTCGTTTTCTTTTATATATTTTTAATTCTTTCTTAAATAGATATTTCCATTGGTAGATTTTAACGTGATATCGACACCGCCACCATTTATAGCTCCTTTTATTTCCCTCCCAGAAATTGATTTGAGTCCATCTTTGTCGGGCCTGCTTAGGTCAAAATTGGTGTAGATATCACCGTTCCATGAACTTAATTCCAGGTTGGCCGATGTATTTCCAGGTAAGGTCACGTCTATCTCACCGTTCGTCGTCCGTAAAACAATCGGCGAATCTTGATTGATTTCCTTGAACTCCACACGTATGCCTTCATTCAATGAATAAGCTGTTACCGGCCCCGATAAGTTGGTCAATCTCAGACCACCGTTCAAATTGGCGTTGGCCTCTACTTCGCCCGTAAAACCTTCTATGTTAATATCTCCGTGCCATGAATTTGTAACGGAGACATTTTGTGATTTTGGAGAAGATAGATTTCGGCACCTCCCGACTTTCTTACGTCTTGTACGATCAAATTATTCCCTGTCTGCACCACATTAAAGCCAACATCTGTATTGTCTTCACCACCTACTCCGACTAGCTTGAGTCCTTTTGCCTTTTCGGGTACAGGTTCTAGATTGAATGCTTTTATCAATAATTCATTTTTGTCGTGTGTCTTTAGAATGATTTCTGATTTAGATTCGATTTTCACCCATTCGATTCCGTCTAGGGCCTTGGTGTAATCCGATTGTGAATGCAGGTTAGCGACAAGTGTGCATGTAAATAAGAATACTATTAGTTTTTTCATAATTGTTTGTTTTAAATGACTGTTCGTTTTTGATGATTTCTCGTTTATCGATACTTTGACAAACCTGTCTGCGGGCGTGCAGCCTTAGTGTGACAGCTAAGCATAGAGGTTTATGTTATATCGGGTAAAAATGATTTGATTTGTTCTTTTACAAAGGGTTGTGTATCTTCTTTTTCCATTAATTCTTGCATAGGTGCTGCAGCCTTTTTCTCTTGCATTTGCCCTAAAATTTGAATGATCGCAATTTGAATGCTAGGGTCTTTTTCTGTTCCCAAAGCTTTGATAAACGTATTTTTCACGGTTTCAGAGTCTCTAAAATCGGCCAATACATCAAGGGCCGCTGCCCGCACATTGGTATTTTCGTCATATAGCATTCGGTCTGTCAGTGCCTGTATTATTGACTCCTCAGGATTCGAAATTTCCTCCATATAATTGACGCCCCGAATACGCTTACTTGCCGATTCACTTTCCATCATGGATAGCATTGCTGTTTGTTTAATTTCCATTTTTTCAACGGTCAACGCGGCAATTTCCTTACTTGAATTTTCGTTGGAATAATATTTTCCGGCGAGAAAGGCCCCGACTAAGAGCAGAACACTAGCAGCAATTTTCAGGAAGTTGTTCGCCCATTGATTTCTTTCGTGGGATGTCTTCGAATCAATTTGAACGACCTTATTTAGCGATTTCTTCTCCTCTTCAAGCTGCTCAAGAAATTTCAGTTTTAGCGCAGGAGGAGGTGTCGCTTCTTCTTCTGAATCGATTGCTCGGAACAATTCCTCTAAATCCGATAATTCTTTAGCACATGCTACACATTGCGTCAAGTGTGCTTCTACCATTTTCTTCTGATTCCCATCTAAGAGATTATCCAGATAATCTGGAAGCAATTTACTGATATGTTTATCTTCTTTGTTCATATTTTTTCAAAATAAACTTTCCTTAATTTTTTTAGTGCACGACTCACTTTGGTCTTCACCGCGCCAGGGGTACTCCCTATAATTTCTGCCAGTTCTGCATATTTTATTTCTTGAAAACGATTCAAGATCAACAGTTCGCGGTCAGAAGCATCCAATTTGTTCAATGCGATTTGCAAATGCGAATAGTCCTCTTCCTTTTCATCATTGCTTTCCGTCAATTGATATTCCAGAATACCTAGATCATCATGGTCTGTTGCATTTCTTCTATAGTGGGTTTTCAGATTGTTCCTTGCGATAGTAAACATCCATGAAACAAAACTTCCGCCATTATATGAGTTTCTATATTTCATCAACTTGTAAAAAACGTCTTGTGCAATATCTTCGCTCAACATTTTATCCCTAGACATTTTATAAAGAAAGTTGTACACATGCACATGGTGCCTTTCGAACAGAACCTTGAGATTATCAAGATTTCCGTTGGAAACTTCCACCATAAGGCTTTCATCTGTGCGCTCTTTCAAAAAGGTATTTTTAGTCGGTGTTCAAAATTATATAGTCAGGAAATTACAAAAGGTTACACCAAGGATTAAAAAAAATCGCTTCAAAATGTTTTGAAGCGATTCCACTTTTGAACTATCTAATACTTAGGTGCCTGTTTCAATTATCAGGGTCAACCTGTGAAGTGAATTCTTTTATCGCGGTATTGGGTTCAATGATATTATACCCTTTCCAGAACTCGGGATCGTAGTTGGGCATATAGGTCGGCAATATCGTGTTATTTTCTTTGAACGCTTCGAAATCAGGATTGCTAATGGAGGAAGTCTCAAAGACCACTACTTCCTTTTTTTCAATATTTGTGAGTGCTAGATCCACTTTGCCCGAGAGTTCGTTCTGCTTGTTTCTACCCTTTACCCGTTTGTTCATTTCAATTATTTTTAGTGGTCTTTTAATTCCTATACGATTACCGCTTTCCGATTCAAAGTACCGAAGACTGTATGAATTATCGATTCCCCTAGAAAAGATTATTTTCCCCCTTGAGAGATGTTCGTTCATTGAAATGCCTAAAAGTTTAAAGGTTTTCAATGATTTTACATTTTCATAGTCAGCGCGAATCAATGCAAAATCATCTGAATTAATGTAAAGTGTGCCCTTGTAATCAGCCGATCGTTTGGGTTTAAAATCGATTACATAGACTGCATTTTCGCCTAAATAGGTAAAGTCTTGAAGTGTAAATTCATATTTGCGTGATTTAGATATGAAATTGAGGTCTGAGTCTTCATGTATGGGTAGGTAATTCAATATTGCACCTAACATTTTTCTTCGGTAGGTTGCAAAATTCTTTTTTTCCTCTTCTTCATTTTTCTTTTTTTCCTCAAGTTCTTTGTTCAGGGTTGCTACATCGGTAGAGTCCACTTCACTTTCAAAAAGTTCATCGGCATCGACTTTCGTACCGAATAGACCTGATTTGATTTTAAAATAAGAATCGGTCTTGACGTTTTCTTTGATAATTGTATTGAATTTTTCTTCTAATCTTTCAAAGTCAAGTTCCATGCTTTTGTCATAAAGCTTTGATGCCTTTATGAGATTCAGTTTTTGTTTTTCACTGTCGTAATTTCCATAAAGGTCCCCAAGCACCTCGGTATAATAGCTATTGGATTTTGGCACGGTTCGAATAATGCTATCTATGAATTTTTTATTGAAAGCTGCTATGGTAGACTTTTTAAGAGAATAGTTCAGTTTGTTCATGCGCTGAAAGGATGAATTTCTATAAAACAACCTTTTTTTGGTCAGGTTTGAACTATAGTTTTTTTCGAGATTGTCTTGCACAAGTTCAATAATTTCATCTGCCGAATATTGCTTGTTGGAAACAATGACGTTTTTGAGCTCAATGGCCTTAGGTCTTAAAACAATTGTCTTTTCGGTGAACTGACCCAAGGGCTTTCCAATAGATTCGTAACCGATACATGATATGAAGAGGGAGTCTGTCGCTGCGACACTTTTATCCAATAAAAAAGTAAACCTACCTTCTTCATTGGTAATCATTCCTTTATTTTTCAACTGCACGGTCACATAAGGAATCGGTTTTTGGGTGGCAGAATCAAGAATGACAGAGGTCAGCGTTTGAGCGTGGGATACACTCGAAAAAAAGAAATAAAGTAAATAGAGTTTGTAAAACTTTGAGCATATATGCAATGGTTAGTTCAAGGAAGCAAAAAAAGCAATAGTATTTAATCCAAGCTTTGCTTTTTTGTTTTTATTAATATCGATTTATCCTTTTTTTAACGAAAAATGGGCCTGGGGCAATTAGACTGAAGACGCCTTTATTGAGAAATTGTTACTTGACAGGCAGAAAACTATTCGGGTTGGGCCTAGAAATAAAAGAATTAATGGCACCCGCAGTCATCTTGGCCACAAGATCTGGAATTGCTCTTTTTCGTGGCGAAAAGTGAACGGGGCAAGAAAAATTTAAACACAATATAACCCACAGCTAGTGCTAAGGTCATATAGGCTAGAATAGGTTGTATTAGACTCACAGGATTATTTTAAGATCTGATAGGCAATCAATGACACAATATACGCAAAAAGGCTCATAAATACCAATTGTGCCGCAGGCCATTTCCAACTATTGGTTTCCCGTTTCACTATGGCGAGGGTGCTCATACATTGCATGGCGAAGGCATAGAACAATAAAAGTGATATGCCCGAGGCCAGGTTGAACAAAGGCTTTCCCGTTCGGGGATTTATCTCTGCTTCCATACGTTGTTTGATGGTGGTGGTATCCTCTTCATCGCTTCCCACACTATAAATGGTGGCCAAGGTGCCTACGAAAACCTCGCGAGCTGCAAAAGAAGTCAATACGGCTATACCTATTTTCCAGTCATATCCCAAAGGTCTGACAATGGGCTCTATTGCTTTTCCGATGTTGCCGATATACGAATTCTCTTTTTTATAACTCGATATTTCTTGGCTGGTCGCTTTTGCCGTAAGAGCGGCCCTTCGAAGACCAAGGGAATCATTTATTTCGGCCAGGTCGATATTGTACCTTTTTTTGGCGATACTATCTTGAAGGGCATTTTGGTACGCGCTAAGTTCTTCTGCTATACTGGTCTGGTTAAAGGTTGACAACCCTTCGGTCTCGATTCGTTTCTGAACTATATCTTCGGCATTCCTGAATTTTTCGGAATATCCGTTAGACCCCAAAAACCAGAGAACGACCGAAATGGCCAATATGATTTTTCCTGCCCCAAAAACGAAACTTTTGGTTTTTTCCCAAACGGTGTAGGCCACATTCTTAAAAAGCGGAAGCTTGTAATTTGGCATTTCCACAACGAAAAAGGTCCGGCTCTTTATTTTCAGAATTTTATTCAAAATCATGGCCGAAAGTATCGCCGCAGCAAAACCGATAAGGTACAATAGCATCAAGGTCAAGGCCTGGTACCCTAACCCTAGAAAACGACCTTCGGGAATGACCAATGAGATAATGATCAAATAAATGGGCAAGCGTGCCGAACAGGTGGTAAAGGGGGTTACCAGAATGGTAATCAGACGCTCCTTCCAATTTTCGATAGTCCGCGTTGCCATGACGGCAGGAATGGCACAGGCGGTACCTGAAATCAAGGGCACCACACTTTTTCCACTGAGTCCGAAGGGGCGCATCAACCGGTCCATCAAAAAGACCACGCGGCTCATATAGCCCGACTCTTCCAATAATGAGATGAAGAGGAACAAAAAGGCGATTTGCGGAATGAATATGACGATGCCGCTGATACCTGCTAGGATACCTTCCGCCAATAAATCCGTAAAAACCCCGGCAGGAAGCGTGTTCTTTACCCATTCGCTTGCCGATGCGAACATTTGGTCTATAAAGTCCATCGGATATTCACTCCAATCGTAAATGGCCTGAAAAATGGTCAACAAAATGACAAAGAAAATAAGATACCCAAAGACCTTATGGGTCAAGATTTTGTCGATCGATGCCCTAAACCCCTTGGCGGCATTCGAATCGACCTTATAGGTTTCCTTCAAGATACCGTTAATGAACTGATAGCGTAGAATGGTTTCTTTTTGTTGCAGCCGTTTGAGTTCCGACTTTGTCTTTGTGGCAAACGAAGACGCATCTTTTATAAGTTTTTTCTCGATGGGCATAAAATTGACGTCCTGCGTAATGACCAGCCAAAGTTTATAGAGGTCTTGCTTGGGAAAGGTGGTCTTCAGCCGTTCGAAATAGTTGGGTTCGATTACCGTGATATCAACATTCTGTGTGGAAGAAAGATTCTTATAATCTGCTATGAGCTCTTTTAATCTTTCGATTCCCGTTCCTTTTCGTGTACTTACCAGTGCGATCTTGGTGTTCAGTTTTTCTTCCAACAGGGGTATGTCCAAAGAAATTCCTTTTTTAGACATTCTATCGGCCATGTTGATGACCAGGATCGCAGGAATCTTCAAATCCTTTATCTGGGTAAATAGCAAAAGGTTTCGTTTGAGGTTTTCCACATCTGAAATGACCACCGCCACATCAGGATGATTCTTGTCGTTTTTGTTCAAAAGAAGTTCAACGGCGACACTCTCGTCCAACGAAGTGGTGTTGAGGCTATACGTACCGGGCAGATCTAGAATATGTGCCTTGACACCCCTATCCAACTTGCAGATACCTTCTTTTTTTTCTACGGTAATACCCGGGTAATTGCCAACTTTTTGTTTGAGACCGGTAAGTTGGTTGAAGACCGAGGTCTTTCCCGTGTTGGGGTTTCCTATGAGGGCCACATTGATCTGCTTGCTCATAGTCCGATAGGATCTTCAATTAGTTCCAATTCGATTTGAAGTGCGACCGCTCGTCGAATGGCGATATGTGAACCATTAACGTTAATATAGATGGGGTCGTTGAGCGGAGCGACTTGTATAAGTTCGATTTCGTTGCCAGGCAGACAGCCCAATTCCAACAATTTTATGGGAAGGATATCATCGACGAATTCCTTAATGATTCCTCTTTGACCTCTTCTTAATTGTGCAACGGTAACTATCAATTTTTATTTAGATTGATTCTAGGTAAGGACAAAAATAGGATAAAAAATCCTATAAATCCCAATAAATAAATACCAAATTCCAAATACGTCTGATTTGGAAATTGTTGCTTGGGTTTTGGAATTTTAGATTTTATAAGAAGCTTTCAGAATAGCAAGATCCTCCATCAACCTATCCATTTCTTCTTCTTTGGTACCGTCATAAAAGCCTCTGATACGTCTTTCTTTATCCACCAGAATAAAATTTTCGGTGTGGATCATATCGAACGGACCTCCATCTCCGTCATTCTTTACCGCCAAATATGATTTTCTCGCCAGCTCATAAATTTGTTTTTTATCGCCTGTGACCAAATTCCATTTCGAATCGTTTACACCTTTTTCAAGCGCATATTTTTTTAATTGGGCGACCGAATCGATTTCAGGAGTGACTGAGTGGGAAAGCAACATCACCTCTTCGTCGTTCAAAATATGACCTTGGATATCGGCCATGTTGTTTGTCATGATGGGGCATATTGTTGGACAAGTGGTAAAGAAAAAGTCGGCGATATAGATTTTATCCTGATAGTCTTTTTGAGTGATTTCCTTTCCGTTCTGGTTGGTCAAAGAAAAATCGCCGATGGAGTGGTATTTTCTTTTGAATTGTAGGGTACTATCGACCAATTCGGGGTTGACCATCGAGGGTTGATAGATAGGTAGCATTTTCTTGGGCTGCAAGGCATTATAAAATAGATAGATGATTACCGCCGAGAGCAGCAATAGCACCGCTAAGAACAATCGATATTTGGCAAAAAGTGTTTTCATGGTAGCTGATGCAAAGATACGGCGGTCTCGTGTGGCTTTCAAATAGTACGGCCCAGCATCGCTGCTAAAACTTTCATAAAAAAATAGGGGTGGCGATACTTTCTTTTTATAAGAGATGTTAAAGGTGTACTTTTGTGCGTTTTTAAAGCTTAAAAAGTCCAGATGACATTAACAATACAAATCGTTCAGTTTGTCGTTATCATATCCATTTTGGTAATACTGCACGAATTCGGCCATTTTTTACCGGCCAGATATTTTAAGACCAAGGTAGAGAAGTTCTACCTCTTTTTTGATTGGAAATTTTCATTGTTCAAAAAGAAGATCGGTGAGACCGAATACGGAATCGGATGGTTGCCCTTGGGCGGATATGTTAAAATTGCCGGTATGGTCGACGAAAGCATGGACACCGAGCAGTTGAGCAAACCGCCAGAGCCATGGGAGTTCAGAAGCAAGCCTGCATGGCAACGTCTTATTATTATGTTGGGCGGGGTGACCGTAAACTTTTTTCTGGCATGGATTATCTATTCTTTGATGCTTTTTAGCAATGGTGACACGTATATTCCGGCTGATAGTTTGAAATATGGCATCCTCGTAGATTCTGTCGGGCAACAATTAGGGTTGCAAACCGGGGATAAAATTTTAGCCGTAGATGGCAAGAAAACAAAAAAATTCTCCGATGCGGTACTACAGATGATATTGGGTGATGAGGTGACTGTAGAAAGAAACGGAGAACAAATCGTCGTTCCCTTATCCGATGAAGGTAAGAAGACAGTATTTGAACAGCAGGGAAGAAATTTTGTGAGTTATCGTTCAAAACCGATTATAGAGGAAGTGACAGAACAGACCGTTGCCAGTAAGGGGGGAATGCTCCCAGGCGATGAAATAGTAGGAGTAAACAATCAAAAAATTGAATATTGGGACGAGTTTCGGGAGAAAATCGGTAATTCGTCGGGAGAGAATATCGAGGTTAAAGTGTTGCGAAACGGGAAAATTGAAAATTTGTCAATGAAAGTTCCCGAAGAAGGCGCTATCGGTGTGAGGCTAAATGTCGAAGATTTAAGGGTGACCGATACCTACGGCTTTTTTGCTTCGATACCTGCAGGATTCAATAAAACAATTAAAGTACTTACTGATCAAGTACGTCAATTTAAAGTAATCTTTAACGCGAAAACCGAGGCCTACAAACAGGTCAAAGGCCCTATAGGTATCGTTGAGATGATGTCGCCTACATGGGACTGGACGTTCTTTTGGAATTTTCTGGCCATGTTCTCCGTTTGGTTGGCGTTCGTAAACTTGTTGCCAATTCCTGCACTTGACGGGGGGCATGTCATGTTCTTGTTATATGAAATAGTATCGGGCAGGCCGCCGAGTCAAAAGGTACTTGAAACAGGTCAGATAATCGGCTTTATCTTTTTGTTGGCGCTGATGGCCATAATATTCGGAAACGATATCTGGAATATTGTAAAAAGGTTTTTATAGACCTTGATAAGATTGGAATGAAGAAATCAAAACCACTTTTTTTTGTTGGGGGTTTTGAAAAAACATTTATATTTGCACCCGCTTTGGTAACGCAGAGCGGATTATTTTCCTCCTTAGCTCAGCTGGTTAGAGCATCTGACTGTTAATCAGAGGGTCCTTGGTTCGAGCCCAAGAGGGGGAGCTTTAAGAAGAGAAAACCTTGTCCGAAACGACAGGGTTTTTTATTTATTTCAAGTTTCTGGGCGAGAAGTTTATCCCGAGCGCAGTCGAAGGGAATCCAAGAGGTGGGCCTATATCTTAAGACTTCGGAGCCTTTTTCATTTGGGCAAAATTTGCGGGCAAATGGTTTTGACGATGGAACTAAGAAATTTTTAATCATTAGGGTTCTGTTGAATAAATGATTTTTTAAGTCCGAACAGCATTGGTTTTTATTTCATAGAAAGGAAACCATTGAAAGGCATTGCACAAATGCTTAAGTTTGGGAATCTTCTTTTGTAAATTGCCAATTTCAATTCTCTTGATATGGAATTATTAAAAAAGCAACGTGATTTTTTTGCAACAGGAAAGACCAAAGAAGTTTCCTTTCGAAAAAAAGCGCTGAAACGTTTGCAAAAAGAAATCATCTTGAAAGAAGATGCCATTTGTGATGCGATTTATACGGATTTTAAAAAGCCTCGCTTTGAAACCTTGGCCACGGAAACCCAATTTGTTTTGGCGGACATCAAGCATACGTTGAAAAAAATCAACTATTGGGCGCAGCCTGAGCGCGTTTCTTCGACTTTGATGAACTGGCCTTCTTCTGATTATATTTATAATGAACCCTATGGAACGGTATTGATCATCGCCCCATGGAACTACCCTTTTCAGCTCGCCATCGCCCCGATAATCGGTGCCATTTCAGCAGGAAATACGGCGATCATAAAACCCTCGGAGCTTACCCCGAATACCTCGAAAATAGTTGCTGAAATCATAAAAAAGGTCTTTGGACCTGAATACGTTTCCGTGGTCGAAGGCGGGGTGGAAATCGCTCAACAACTATTGTCCGAAAAATGGGATTATATATTTTTTACCGGAAGTACAAGAGTAGGTCAAATCGTTTATGAAAGTGCTGCCAAACATTTGACTCCCGTTACTTTGGAATTGGGGGGTAAGAATCCGTGTATCGTTGATGAAACGGCAGCTATCGAAATAGCTGCCAAAAGGATTGCTTGGGGAAAATTCTTGAATGCAGGGCAGACCTGTATCGCAACGGATTATATTTTGGTCCATAATTCCGTAAAGGAAAAACTGGTCGACGCACTAAAAGAAAGTATCACGAGTTTTTATGGCGAAAATGTGGAAAACTCGACAGATTATGCTAGAACAGTCAACAAAAAACACTATTCGGGATTAAAAGAAATGCTGAAAGGCGAGGAAATACTGTTCGGAGGCCAATACAACGACGCCGACAACTACCTCGCCCCCACCTTGGTTAACGAACCCAAAATGGATGGCAAGTTAATGGAGGGGGAAATATTTGGCCCGATACTTCCCATTATTTCCTACGGAAAGGAGGCCGATATAGATCGGCACATCAAGAACCATGGCAAGCCCTTGGCTACTTATGTTTTTTCAAAGCGAAAATCCTTCCAAAAAAACATCATCAACAAATACAGCTTTGGAGGTGGTGCCATTAACGATACTGTCATTCAGATTACGAACAAAAATTTACCTTTCGGAGGGGTAGGTGGCAGCGGTATTGGCGCCTACCATGGAAAAACCAGTTTTGAGCTTTTCTCGCACCAAAAAGCGATTATCAAAAAAGGCACCTGGTTCGACCCACCGCTAAGATATCCACCCTACAACTTGCCGATGAGGTTTGTAAAAATGGTAAAGAACCTTTTTTAAAAGGATGTGAATTTTTCCGAATTGACTCTTAGATCAGTTGAATGCTTGACCGCATTGTTATTGCAGGAAATTCACTTCAAGGGCTTTATCATTATATCTTTATAAAACACCGTACTCCCAGGGTCATGGCCTTGTAGGGCGAAAGTTCCTTCATTTAAGATTCTATCGCCTTCACCTTTTCCTCTTTGCGGATTGTCGGGCTCGGTGTAATCGACAACAACGATATCATTTATTTTCACAACGACCCGCTTACCTTCTACCTTAATATATTCGGTGTACCATTCATAATCTGATACATACGTTTCCCTAACGTTGACGATGTTATAGAGACTTCCGGTTCGTTTCCAGTCCTCTTGTGAATTGTTGACCTGGACCTCATACCCGTACTTTGGCCATCCGCCTTCTTGATATTGGGTGTGAAAATAGATGCCGGAATTAGACCCAGGTTTAGTCATTACCGAGGCTTTGAATTCAAAATTTGTAAAGGAGTGATTACCAACATCGCCATCATAGAATAAGTGTGCTACATTTCCATTGACCTTAATGGCGCCGTCCTCTATCGAAAAGGTTTCGGCATTTTTACCGACTTTCCAGCCTTCTAGATCTTTCCCATTGAATAATGAAACCCATCCGTCTTCGATAATCTCTGGGGACACTTGGCCAAAACTTGTTGTCAATAATAAACATCCTGTAATGAGTAGTAAACTATAAAGTATCCGTGCCATATAACTGTTTTTAAAATCCTAATACAATGTAAGCATTATTGCCCATTAATCGAGCAACTCCATTATCAAAATAGATCTGTGGAATTCTAACGCAATAGTGTTTTTTCATTATCTTTCTTTTCCCTAGTATTTATGCATTAAAGCTACAGTCATGACACCGAAGAACTCCCGAAGAAAATTTATAAAAAAAACTACTGCTGCGGGATTGGGAATATCTATCGTGCCGAGCAACGTAATTAGTGGTCTTGGCCACAAAGCGCCCAGTGATACCTTGAATATAGTTGGAATAGGTGTTGGCGGCAAAGGGTATCATAACCTCAATGCGATGAGTACCGAGAATATTATCGGGTTGTGCGACATTGATTGGAACTATAGCCAAAAGTGTTTTGATGCCTTCCCAAAAGCAAAAAAGTATTATGATTGGCGAAAAATGTTCGATGAACTGGCCGATACTATGGATGCCGTTATGGTGGCCACCGCAGATCACACGCACGCAGCGATAGCTGCCACTGCACTGACTATGGACAAACATGTGTATTGTCAAAAACCCTTGACGCACTCGGTTTACGAATCACGTCTGTTGACCAAGTTGGCAGAAAAACACAAAGGTGCCACTCAAATGGGAAACCAGGGAAATTCAGGGGATGGGGTACGCCAACTCTGCGAATGGGTCTGGAAAGGTGAAATAGGAGAGGTGGTAGAGGCCCATGCATGGACCGACCGACCTATCTGGCCCCAAGGTCTTGAACGGCCAAAAAACACGATGGAAATACCCAAGAATTTTGATTGGGATTTGTTCATCGGGCCCGCCCCAAAGCGTCCTTACCATGAAATGTACACACCATGGAATTGGCGCGGATTCTGGAATTTCGGTACCGGAGCTTTTGGCGATATGGCTTGCCATGTCATGGATCCAATTTATAGGGCGTTGCAATTAAAGTACCCTGAAGCTATTTCAGGAAGTTCGACTACCGCAAATACCGAAAGCGCCCCCAATGCCGAAAAGGTGCGTTTTGATTTTCCGGCAAGGGAGCCTATGGAAAAAGTGAAGATGCCACCTGTGCAGGTACATTGGTACGATGGAGGTTTTTTGCCTGACCGCCCCAAACTGCTCGAAGAAGGTGTTCCTCTAATAAAAGATGGCTTGGGAGGATGTTTATTAGTCGGCACCAAAGATACCTTGATCAGCGATTGCGGGGGGTTCAATCCGCGATTGCTTTCGGGAAGGGTGCCCGAAATAAAACCTCATTTGCGAAGAATACCGGGCGCTGTAGGCTATATCGATGGGCCGCATGAGCAAGATTGGATTCGTGCCTGCAAAGAATCCCCCGAGAATAGAATAAACGGTTCGGCTAGTTTTGATTATTCCGGTCCTTTTAATGAGACCGTTTTGTTGGGCGTATTGGCCGTCAGGCTTCAGGGATTGAACAAAATTTTAAAATGGGATGGTGAAAATATGGAGTTCACCAACATCGATGCGAATGAAATCATGAACGTGGTAGAAACCTTCGGATTCGAAATGATAAACGGTTCACCCACCTGGAATGTGGAACATAAGGAATTCAACGCCTTGCAATCTGCAAACGAATTCATAAAACATACGTATCAAAACGGATGGACATTACCGGATATGCCCTCTTGAGATTGGGATCATGCCTTTCTCAAAAATATTGGTAAAAGATAATTACTTTAGAGGCTCATTTTATACGGGCCAAAACCCCCAGAAACCTGGAATTCTATTTATCCTATGTCAAAAAATTTTTTACAGATACATCCCCAAGATAACGTTCTAGCCGCACTAAAGGATTTGCCAAAAGGTACGCCTATCGATTTCAACGGTTCGCATTTTGAGCTGTCCACAGCGGTAGCGGCCAAACACAAGTTCACGGTATCAGAGCTTTCCGAAGGTGATGAAATCATCATGTACGGTGCGTTGGTCGGCAAGGCCACGAAGCCGATAGACCAAGGGGAATCTTTGACCACTGAAAACGTGGTTCATGCTTCTTCTGAATATGCGGTTGGAAACCAAAATTCGAATTGGTCCGCCCCCGATATTACGCCATGGAAAGACAGAACGTTCAAGGGCTATCATAGAGCGGACGGCAGTGTGGGTACGGCCAACTACTGGCTTGTAATCCCCATGGTTTTTTGCGAGAACAGAAATGTCGAAGTGATGAAATCGGCCCTGTTGGATACTTTAGGTTATACCACGACCACCGATTTCGTGGTGGATACCGAGGCCTTGGTACGGCAGTATAAAAGCGGTTCTACAGAAGAAGAGTTGCTAAGTGCCAAGATTGTTCAAAGTCCGGAAGAGGTTAAGCAAAATAGGGTATTCTCCAATGTAGACGGCATAAAATTTTTGACCCATGAAGGCGGTTGTGGCGGTTTCCGTTTGGATTCGGAGACACTTTGCAATCTGCTCGCAGGTTATATTACCAACCCGAATGTCGCAGGGGCTACGGTTTTAAGTCTGGGATGTCAAAATGCCGAAGTAAAAAACTTGCTTTCCGGGATTAAAGAACGCGATTCCGATTTTTCAAAGCCGCTTTATATCCTCGAACAACAAAAAAGCGAGAGCGAACGCCATTTTATTGAAGATGCAGTAAAGCAGACCTTTTTAGGGTTGATTGAGGCGAATAAAATAAAAAGGGCGCCCGCACCCTTGCATCATTTGACCTTGGGACTTGAATGTGGCGGCTCCGATGGTTTCTCGGGAATTTCGGCAAACCCCGCTTTGGGATACGCCTCAGATTTATTGGTAGCCCTAGGCGGAACAACTATTTTATCGGAATTTCCCGAACTTAATGGTGTAGAACAAGAATTAATCAATCGCTGCAATACCGAAGAGGAGGCCAAAAAGTTCGCCGACCTCATGGATGCGTATTCTGCGCGAGCCGTGGCCTTGGGTTCTGCCTTTGCCAATAACCCCTCACCGGGAAACATAAAGGACGGACTGATTACCGATGCCATAAAATCCGCAGGAGCGGCGAAAAAAGGAGGTGCCTCTCCCGTCACGCAAGTGTTGGACTACACCGAAAAATCAACTCGGAAAGGACTAAATTTATTATGTACCCCGGGCAACGATGTCGAAAGCACCACAGGTCTTGCCGGTTCGGGATGTAATGTCATTGCCTTTACCACAGGCTTGGGCACACCCACGGGAAATCCAATAGCGCAGGTCATCAAGATTTCGAGCAACAACACCTTGGCGGAACGTATGAAAGATATTATCGACTTCAATACAGGAAGCATCATCACCGGCGAGGATACCATTGAGACCATGGGTGAACAATTGTTGGAATATATTATTCAGGTGGCAAGTGGAGAAGTGACCCCAGCGGCCGTACGCTTGGGACAGGAAGATTTTATTCCGTGGAAGAGGGGAATCTCATTATAATTATGTAAAATCTGCTACAAATGATTTTTTTAAATTAGGAACACAATGAAAATCGATTCGCACCAACATTTGTGGAATTATGAACCTAAAAAACATTCGTGGATTGATGACAACATGGCTGTGATTCGACGCGACTTTTTACCCTCCGACTTGAAAAAGGTCTATGAAGCAAACGATATCGATGGCTGCGTGGCCGTTCAAGCGGATCAGACCTTGGCTGAAACCGATTTCCTTCTAAAACTGGCCCATGAAAATGATTTTATTAAGGGAGTAGTTGGCTGGGCTGATTTACGCTCTCCGGGTGTCGATGAAGATTTGGAAGAATATTCTTCCAGGGAAAAATTAAAAGGTTGGCGCCACGTAGTTCAGGGTGAACCCGATCATAATTTTTTGATGCGACCCAACTTTTTAAGGGGAATTTCCTATTTGGAAAAATATGGATATACCTATGACATCCTCATATTTCCGCATCAATTGGGGGCGACTTTGGAATTCGTAAAGCAATTCCCCCATCAGAAATTTGTAATCGACCATATTGCCAAACCCTATATCAAAGATGGCTTTTTTGATGGCTGGGCGGTTTTGATGAAAGAAATTGCCAAGCATGAAAACGTATTTTGCAAAGTATCCGGTATGATCACAGAAGCCGATTATAATGTTTGGACCGCCCCACAGATTATCCCGTATATGGATTTGGTGTTCAATGCTTTCGGTCCGGAACGCATCATGTTCGGTTCTGATTGGCCTGTCTGTCTGGTCGCAGGAAATTATGCACAGGTAGAAAAATTGGTGACCGACTTTATCAGAACATTAAGCGATCATGAGCGAAAAGCAATTATGGGCCAGAACGCGATTGCATTTTATAATCTTAAAATCTAAAATTATTTCCATAAGTTGTACATTGAAAAACTATTGATTTTAGAATTCATGCCTCAAGCAACATTTCTTAGAATATTGAAACTCAAAGCCATTCCTTATATGTTTATTTCAAGAATAATTGTAATACTGACCCTATTGGCCACAACCTCGATATCGGCCCAAGAATATGACATGCTGATAAAAAACGGCCATCTGATAGATGCTAAGAATAGCATTGATAAACTCATGGATGTTGCGATAAAAGATGGAAAAGTCGCCGAAGTGGCTAGTAATATTCCATCAAAATCGGCCAAGACGCTTATCGATGCAAAAGGGTTATATGTCGTTCCTGGAATTATTGACATCCACAGCCATAATTTTTTCGGAACCGAACAAGATGCCTATTTGAGCAATAGTTTTGAAGCTGTTCCTCCTGACGCATTTAGTTTTCGTAGCGGAGTGACGACCTTGGTCGATGTTGGAGGCTCAGGATGGCGAAACTTCAAAACGTTCAAGGCACAGACCATTGACAATTCAAAAACAAGGGTGCTATCTTTTTTGAACGTTGTGGGTTCGGGTATGAAAGGCGGGGCCATAGAGCAGAATGTGAACGATATGGATGCCAAACTAACAGCGATGGTCGCCAAACAGTATCCTGAATATATCGTTGGTGTAAAATTGGCGCATTACGAAGGGTTCGATTGGACACCTGCCGAAAGGGCCGTTGAAGCGGGGAATATAGCTGATGTGCCTGTTATGATTGATTTTGGGGGTAGTGAACCAGAACTTTCCCTGGAAAAATTGTTTATGGAAATATTGCGACCTGGCGATATTTTTACCCATACCTATGCGCACGTCAATGGAAGAACACCCTTAGTAGATGAAAAGGGAAAAGTAGAAGATTTTGCATGGAAAGCCCAAAAAAGAGGAATCGTCTTCGATGTCGGCCATGGCGGTGGTAGCTTTCTATTTGCACAGGCAGTGCCCGCTATGCAACAAGGATTCAGACCCAATACCATAAGTACTGATTTACACACCGGAAGCATGAACAGTGGTATGAAGGATATTGTAAATGTGATGTCCAAATTTTTGAATATGGGAATGTCTGTTCAAGAAGTAGTACAAGCGACCACTTGGATTCCCGCCCAAACAATAAAACGAAAAGAATTGGGAAATTTATCCGTAGGCACTGTGGCCGATATCACGCTTTTGAACTTGCGCAATGGTGATTTCGGATTTATCGATACCGAAGGAAAAAGAATGAATGGCGATAAGAAGTTGGAATGTGAATTGACCCTTAGAAACGGGGAAGTGGTGTATGACCTAAACGGTTTGGCCGCTTCCGCTTGGGACGAGCGCTAAATCTTTAACTAATTTCAATAATCGAATCAAAAACTTTCAAAATGAGAAATATCGGGATAATACTTTTGGTAGTGATATTCAGTGCCTGTAACACCAACATTGATCGAGAAAAACAAGAAACGGCCGAGCCTGAGAAAAAGGAACAAATCGAGGCGGGCTATAATCCCGAATCCAATTTAGAAAAATTGGGCATTACTTTGAATACCCCGTCGGCACCTGTTGCAAACTATGTAAATGCCGTTCGTGTGGGGAATCTTATTTTTCTATCAGGGAAGGGTCCTCGAAAGGCGGATGGTGAAAACATTTCCGGCAAGCTAGGGGCCGACTTGACCATAGAACAGGGGTACGAAGCTGCTCGAATTGTAGGTATCAATCAACTGTCCGTGTTGAAGGCCGAGCTAGGAAATCTCAATAAGGTAAAACGATGTGTCAAGGTTTTGGGTATGGTCAATTCAACACCTGATTTTACAGACCAACCGAAGGTAATCAACGGGTATTCCGATTTAATGGTCGAGGTCTTCGGCGACCGCGGCAAACATGCGCGTGCTGCCGTGGGAATGGGATCTTTACCAAGTAATATAGCGGTTGAGGTCGAGATGATTGTTGAAGTTATTGGCGACTAGACAATCTTCTTCATTTGGCTTTAGTATAATCTAGCAAAACTATTTATTTTTGCCATCCTTACATTGGCCTCATAGTTCAACGGATAGAATAGAAGTTTCCTAAACTTTAGATCCAGGTTCGATTCCTGGTGAGGCTACTTTTTTTAATCGATAGGTTCTCTCCCTGAAGCTTGGCAACAATGGAGTCGTTGATTTTCGTTTCCCATAAAAAGACTTTTTGCAGTCGGCTAAGTTTTGGAATCACCTTCAACAATACCTCAGAAACATACGTGTTATAAAGATTTAGAGACTCCAAATTCGTCAACTTTTCAAGATGTTGAATTCTGATGTCGGAGATATCATTCTCGCTTAGGTCAAGTTTAACAAGGTTTTCGAGCTGGCCGATTTTTTCGAGATGTGCATTTTGTTGGCAACAACATTGACCCAACCGGACTGGGCGAACCGACTTTTCCACCCATTTTTGCCGCACTTGCCAATGTTATGTACCAAGCAACTGGCGAAAGGTATTATCATCAGCCTCTTCTTTCGAAAAAAGTGTAGTGGGTTAGTATGGTCTTAAGTCGAATGTGACAAAATAATTTGATTTATTGTATAACTAATTTTGAATTTTCAATGCTGAAGCTTGATCCAAAAATAACTTTGTTGAAGGGTGAGTTCTTAAAATAGTGGCCGGACAATGCGTGCTGATTTCTTTATATAAGGTTTCGTAAATGACATTCGCCTTTCGGGCATCGGGCACGACACAACTGATGGTTTTACAGCTCATTATGGCTGGTATCGTAAGTGACAAGGCCTGTTTTGGCACATCTTCAAGCGTGGGAAACCACCCTTCGCCTAATTGCTGTTTTCTACAATCCTCGTCCAAATCAACCACTTTTACCAGTTTAGGGTCATTAAAATCGGCGACCGGTGGGTCGTTGAACGCGATATGTCCGTTTTCCCCAATGCCGATACAGGCAATATCGATGGGATGTTTTTTCAGTTGTTCGGCGTAGTTGGTCATTACTTTTTCGAGGTCTTCGTCATCTCCGTTTAGGAAATAGATTTTTTTCGGAGCGACTTCATTCAATATTCTTTCTTTGAGATATTTTCTAAAGCTTGCAGGGTGCTGGTCTGAAATGCCCTTGTATTCATCTAAATGAAAAACGGTTATTTTTTGCCAGTCGATTTGCTTGTTTTTCAACGCTTCCAAAAATGTAAATTGAGAAGCTCCGGTGGCTAAAATGAGGTTGGCGGATCCTTTTTCTTCTATCGTTTTGTTCAGGGTTTCCGCTACAAAATCGGCCGCTGCCGTTCCCATGGATTTCGGGTTGTCGTAAACCGATATTTTTAGATGATCAACTTCTAGTGTTCGCGTCATGTATTTTGTTTTAGAGAAATTCTGAAATAGCCAGCCAAGTCGTTATCAAAGAAAACAGTATGACGGCCGCGATGCCCAAATTCAAGCTGTTGCTTGCTTTATATTTATGCATCAATTTTTTTCGATTGATTAGAATGAATATAGGAATGGCCACGGCTGGAAGAATACAGGCCTGAAAAGCTTGTGAAAAAATCATCAATGCGGGAGGCCGTTCTTCGAGAAAAACCGTTCCGAAGGCGAACAACAGGGCTAGGAATATCAACCAGCGCGATTGGGTAGAATGAATGTTTCGAACTGTTCCGCGATAGTCGGAAACCAACCAAGGCGCTATTAAAACTATTGGAAAAATAGTGGAGAGTCCTGCACCGGCAATGCCGATAATCAAGACAAATGCGGCCAACTTTCCACCGAGCGGTTCGAAAAGGTCGATCATTTCAACCGTATTGTCAAGTCTAAGACCTGAGACGTGAAGCGTTCCGGCAGCGACCGCCATGATAACCCCACTTAACAATAGCATCATCGTCGCGGAAACGAACGAATCTTTTTTTCGGTCTTTAGGTCATTGATGCCCCAACCCTTTTCAGCGACCACAGTACTTCGCATGATAAAAACCGCTGCGGAACAGGTGGTGCCGGCAATGGCGGCAATCAATCCGAATGCACCAGGAGTATTAGGAATACTGGGGACAATACCTTCCACCAAAGCCGAAAAACTAGGTTTTACCATAAAAAAGACCACCAAAAAAGATAATCCCATTACGATGACCAACACGGTCAATATTTTTTCGAATACTTGGTAGCGCCCAAACCAAAGTAGCGCATACAAAATGATACTAAAGAACAGGATGATCCAAAATGTTTGTACGACCAATCCGTCAAAAGCTAGGCGAATACCTTCTTGCACAAGGTCGGCGACAATGCCCATCACGCCCATCAGGGCGAGCAGTTCTCCTATGATCAGGGCGATGATGATGTAGAGTGAAAGAACCCAACCCCATTTGAATTCCGTTTTAATATTGAATAAGGCGGTTTTACCACTGACCAAAGTCACCTTTCCGTAAGCGACCATTAAAATGTAGGTAAAAATGCAAGAAAGCACCAATGCCCAAAAAAGCCCCATGCCATGTTCCGCTCCTGTTTTCGTCATGGTCGTGACGCTACCTGTGCCGATATTGTAACCGATTAGAAACAAACCGGGACCTACAGCACTTAATCCAATCAGTATTTTTTTATATAGGGACGTGTTTTTCATTGGGTTAATCCTGAGAGTGCACAAGCGACCCGTTCACGTAGGTTTTTAAAATGTTCATTCGATTGTTTTCCATCGTAAATTGAATCAAATCACCACGCTTACCAATTTCGATTTCGCCCAATTCGTTAAGCGAAAATAGTTTGGCCGGATTGGTACTCGCCATTCGGATGGCATTTTTGAGTCCACATTCGGTATACTCCATGACCACGCCCACGCATTTACTGATCGGAGAGGCGGCACCTGCCAGCACATTTTCTTTGGGAAGCTTTACGACATCGGGAGTTAGCAACAAAGTGCGTTCTCCACGGGTGTACTCGCCAGGGGAGTCCCGCCAGATCAAGCGCATCAGATACGAGTATTGTATTTTCAACACCTTTTGCCTTATAGAAGGTCTGGACTTCCTCACGGTTCAAATGAAAGCCATCGGCAATGATACTGGCCGTGATGGCATCGTTCGATAACTGCGGCCAAAGGGGATTGTTGTGGCGGTTGATTTCGTTGGCACAACCGTTGCCCAAGTGCGTCGCCATTTTAGCGCCCGCTTCTACCGCTGACTGCACATCAGTGGCAGATCCGTTATGGTGTCCTAACGAAACGGTAACCCCGCTAGCGACACATTTCTCGATAAACGGTATGGCACCTTCCAACTCGGGTGCCATGGTCAATAAAATGATTCCGTTGTTGGCAGCTTTTTGGAATTCCTGAAATTCTTTCCAATCTGGGGCTTTTATGTATTTTTCCAAATGCGCTCCACGAAATCCCGCTATGGGAGAAATATAAGGGCCTTCCAAATGGAATCCGGGAATGGATTTTCCTATTTCCGGGTCTTTTCTCGCCTCGGCCAAAATGGCGAAGTTCTTTTTGATAAGTTCGATATCGCTTGTAATAACAGTTGGAAAATAGGAAGTAACTCCAGCCTTCCAAAGTGCTTTTGTAGCTTTTTTAACTCCTTCGACCGTTAAATCTGGGCCTGAAAAATCGACGCCCATATAGCCGTTGATCTGTACGTCGATCAATCCTGGAGCAATATAAACTTCGGGGGTAGTTTGAGGTTTATTCGGCTTCTCAAGCTTCGAAATTTTTCCATTTTCTATGGTGATGGAAATAAAACCTTCATCCGAATAAAGCATGCCTTGGACACTATTTTTTTCGCTGGGTATGGATGTGGTTGAAAGAAGAATTATAGCCAATAGGATTCCAGTTAGTGTTTTCATAGGTTGTTTTTTTGTGGTTAGGAACGTACTTCTTCCCATTGACCGCTTGCCACTGATTTTTCAAGTGCTTCCAATACGGCCACACCGTGCAGTATGCTTTCGTGGCTTCTAGGTTCTTTGCCCGTTTTGAACATTTCCACCATATCGACATAGTTTTTATCGGGCTTTTATTCTTCCACTCTTGATTTTAGTGGAACAATACCTTCCTCAGTTTCGATATAGGTACTCCATCCATATTTCTTGGTGGTAAAAACTAAGGTTGCCAACATGCCATCCTTAAAAATAAGACTGGCACTGCTGTTCTTGCGGTTTTGGTGTACCTGCACCTTTTGAACGTTGTCTCCGAATAAATAGAGCAAGGGTTGAACGATATGTGCTCCGTAGAAAAAAATTCCGCCGTATTCCGATTCCAGATCTACAGGGCCATAGCGAACGACCTGGTTGATGTCCTTTACCTCTTTCAGTTGTTCTTTGATGTCAAAAGTTTCATGGCTATGTGCGATTGAACTAAAGGAAGTGACCGGTGTGCCATGCTTTCGGGCCAATTCTAGAAAAGCCTTGCCTTCTTCCGCCCGATAGCAGAAAGGTTTGTCGATGAAAGTTGGAATACCTGCTTCTATAAATGGAATAGCTGGTTCTAAATGGAACTTTCCATGGCGATGGTTAACGATCAGTCCGTCGATTTTGCCGAGCATATCATTTGAGTCTTTGACCATTTCAGGAATACTCCCTCTTTCCATGGCGGTTTTGGCGAATTCCTCGGTCTCTCCCCAAACATATTTTACTTCCATTCCCGGAAAGGCCTTGTTGATGTTGAACAACTTTCCAAAACCAGCGGTATGCGAATTCTCCGCTCCGATGATGCCGATTTTAAAGGGTTTTTCCATGCGCTTGGATTTTGCGGTTAACTGTGAAACTAAAGGAAAAGGGGTAGCCAAAGCCAAAGCCGATAATGCGGAGCCTTTGCCTACCTTATTTAAAAAGATCGTCTTGATTCCATAAACTTCTGCCTTATAATTTCATTTCCCAGTCCGACTCATAAGAGCGACTCCATAATTTTTGGGCATCGGCATTGTTCAAAATGTGTCCGTTCGATGCATCGATATCCAATGACTGACCGACTCGTTGGGCAATGTTACCCAGTTGAACGAGTAGTGTACTTTTATGTCCGGAATCCACTCCTGCATGTAAGTCACTTCCATTTCGAATGGCATCGAACATATTCTGTATGTGAAAAGCATCCAGTTTTTCTGCTGGATTTGATTTGTTGCGGGCGTCGATAACTTCGGTGTGTTTTACTTCTTTTACCACTTTACTTTCCAAATCGAACACGGTGTAACTATTTCCTCCGGGGATAAGCATACTGCCGTTTTCTCCATAAAAAACCACTCCGACCGAACTACCTTCGATATTCTTGCCGTTGCAGCTTCTGCCTTCCCAAGACATGGTCATGCCATTGTCGAAATCGAGATTGATAACCTGGGTATCAGGAGTTTCCCAATCATCTTGGTAGCGGTATCGACCTCCGTTCGAACTGACCTTGGTCGGATAATCTACCTCCATGCCCCAACGCAAAAGGTCGATCATGTGCGTGCCATTATTTAAAGCCTCGCCAGTACCCCAATGCCAATGCCAGTGCCAATTGTAATGAATGAGATTGTCCTTAAAATTTTTTCGGGGAGCCGGGCCCTGCCAGAGTTCCCAGTCCAACCAATCGGGTACTGCAGTTTCCTTGCCGATTCCGATTGATGGTCTGTTGTTCGAGTACCAACCCTTACCAAAATATACATTACCAATGGCTCCGTTTTTCAATGCCTCGATACCTTCAACGACATTCGGCCAAGACCGTCGTTGATTCCCCATTTGGACAATTTTTCCGTATTTCTCAGCTGCCTTGACCAGAATTTCGCCTTCGTTCGGGTTGTGGCTACAAGGTTTTTCGACGTATACATGTTTGCCCGCTTGCATGGCCAATAGTGAGGCAGGGGCGTGCCAATGGTCCGGAGCGGCTATGACCAGGGCATCGACATCTTTGCTTTCCAATGACTTTCGAAAATCGGGATATGCCTTCGCTTCTATGGTCTGACGGTTTTTTAGGTTGGTCAGGCATTTGGTAATTGCTCTCCTATCGACATCACAAATATGAATGACATCGCAATTGTCCTGGGCCGCAAAATTCTGGGCCAGGGCATCGCCACGACTGTTCACTCCCATGACGGATACCTGTATTCTTTCATTAGAACCAATGATACGAGCATAACTTTTTGCGCTGAAGTGGGGTAGAAGGCTTCCTGCAACAGCAGCCATTGTACCTTTTTTAATAAAATTTCTTCGGGAGTTGGCAGTCTTTTTCATTGGGTCGGCTATAGACGGGTTGTGTAACTACAATATAATGAATTAGTTAGTGCAATGGATAGCCCCGATAACTATCGGGACTTGCCGAGGCTACATTTATTGATCAATTGGTTCTTCTCGGTTGTAGTTAATCTTCAGCGATTTATTTTCTTCCTGGAGCCTGAGGGCAATGGAATCATTGATTTTTGTTTTCCAGAGATAAACTCTTTGAAGTCGCGTAAGTTTTGGGATTACGCGCAAAAGGCCATCCGAAACATTCGTTTGGTAAAGATTAAGGGATTCAAGGTTCGTCAACTTTTCGAGCTGTTGAATGCCATTGTCGGAAATGTCGTTTCCGTTGAGGTCAAGCTTGACGAGGTTTTCCAATTGCCCGATTTTTTCAAGATGTTCGTCTTTTACTCCTGAATTGCTGAGGTCGAGCCAAATCAATTGCTCTTTTAAGTTTTGAAGTAAAATTAAATCGGAATCTATTAGTTCCCTTTCGCTCAAGCTAAAATTTGCATCCAGAAAATAATTGTCTTTCATCAAGCGGTTGATGATAAAACCTTGATTGCGCAGTGAATCAATAATTGAAATATCTGGGGGAGGAATTTCTTTATTGAAAATATCGTTCTTGTCAAGTCCCAAATAATTGTTGACCACGGGGATTATCTTTTTCTCGGAATCCAATTCCGTAACACGGCCTTCAGAAGGGGCGCCGGAAGCGATCCACCATTCGATAATAGCAACTTCTTGTTCAGTCAACGGTCTTTTTCCTTCGGAAGGCATAAAGTCATCATGTTCCTCAGGCAAGGTTATGCGTCTGAAAAGTTCACTAGCCTCTATATCCCCAGGGATAATTACCTCTCCATTTTCGCCTCCTCTCAGCATATTTGAATAAGAGGTCAGCACTAAGTCCCCCTTCTTTTTTCCATCATTATGGCAGCTAGTACATTTGCTATGCATCATTAGCGAGATTAAATCAAGGTACACTTCGGCAGAATCTAAGACAGTCACTTTCGGTCGCGGTTCTGTTTTTGGGGGAAGTCCCGCCATACTTCTTACAGGATTAGGGGCGTACTCTAATAAATAGGTTTGGCCATGCGTAAGGTTTCCACCTAAATGCCCTGTATAAATCATGGTACCGGTTGCCAGAATTATGAGTGCCCATTTTGAAATATCGGAAGTATCAGGCCTCCTTTTTGAAATAAAATAACAGGCCGCTGAGAATATCAAAACGGCGCCGCCGCTCCATTTGTGCCAAAACAAAGTATTTGCGTCATAATCTCCCAAAAGAGATAAAAGATACCCAAACAAAACCGCCAAAGCCGCACTAATCGCTCCCAGGCCCCATAAATATTTTAGAAATGGTCTTAGGGGATGGAATTTGATTTTTCTGGTCGCCAATTGGGCAATGACCGCCAACAGCAAAAACCCAATCGGAAGATGCACGACCAAAGGATGAAATCGGCCCAAAAATTTTAAAAAGTCAGGAGGGTTATCCAAAAAACCGTTAGCAAGAAAAAAGGTCAACTCCATTTGGCATTATTTGAGGGGAGTCCCTTTTAGCGGTTTGCCGTTAGTAGTCAAGATTTGAAAGTGGTGTACGTTGTGCCCGGAATAACTCCAAACTATATTTTTATCACGATCAACTTCGAATAATTTGACACCCTCTTTTTGCCCGTAGCTAGCAATAACCGTGTTGTCATTTGGAAGTCTTTGTGCACCGCATGGATCTGCCAAAGGGTCTCCTTCAAAATCGGAATTTGAAATCATCCAAACGATATTTCCATCAGAATCCAACTCGACAACCCGATTGCCATTGGTAAGCGTTACCAAGGTATTTCCGCTTTCCAAACGTATTGCGGTAAAGGGCCACGTTTTGGCCTCACGTCCTCCAAAATCTTCAAAATCGGTGCTGAACGAATTAACAATTTTCCCTTCTGGAGTGTATTCCTTTACGGCAAAAGCCAACAAGTGCGGAACGAGATAATTACCGTTTTCGAGCTTGCGCGCCATACGAGTTTGCATATGAATATTATCAGTCTTGGGAACAAGAGGAATGCTTTTTACAACCTCTCCTTTCGTATCGACCTCCACGATTCTAGGTTCGGTGCCTGATTCGGTAATCATGGTATTTCCATTTTCCAAACGAACTGCTGTACCCAATTCCATGGATTCTTCGGCTCGTTTATAAGAGAAGATAATTTCCTTTTTCGAATCAAATTCCTTTGCCTCATCGGCCCAACAGATTAAAATGTTTCCGTTTTCTAGAACGTATCCATCCCTTGCTTTAGGTTTTCCGGAATCCCAAATTTCTTCTCCGGCTTCGCCGATGATTCCCGTAAATTGAGGTCCAGCGATAAAAAAGGAATGTTTTATTTCCGAGGTATCTTGTCCAAATAATGCAAATGGTAGAAACGTCAAAAGGCATATTTCCAGAACAATTAAATTCTTTTTCATACTATTTATTTCAAGCTAAAATATTCTTTACAACATGACCGTGCACATCGGTTAGCCGAATGTCTCTTCCCCCAAAACGGAAGGTCAATAATTCATGATTGATTCCCAAAAGGTGCATGATAGTAGCATGAAGGTCGTGAACGGTCACTTCGTTCTCAATAACGCGATAACCGTAGTCATCGGTGCGTCCAAAGATCGTTCCTCCTTTGATTCCTGCACCGGCCATCCACATGCTTGCGGCTGAAGGGTTATGATCACGTCCGTTGGTACCCTGGGCGAAAGGAGTTCTTCCGAATTCTCCTGTCCAAACAACTAAGGTTTCCTCTAACATTCCTCGCGATTTCAGATCTTTCAGCAATCCCGAAATCGGTTGATCAACCGCGTGGGCATTCGCTTCATGTCCTTCTTTGAGGTTATTATGTTGGTCCCAGCGATCGGCACCCACATTGGGGCAGGTCAATTCTATAAACCGAACTCCTCTCTCGACCAATCGCCTCGCCAACAAACATTGCGCAGCATAACCACGAGTGTGCGGGTCGTCTGAATCCATTCCATAAAGCTTTTTGGTCGCTTTTGATTCCTTGGAGAATTCACTTAGCTCAGGAATCGACGATTGCATCTTATACGCCAACTCGTAATTGGAAATGGCGGATTCCACAGCATCTACCTCACCCATTTTCCCCATAAGGCTATTGTCCATTTTTTTAATGAATCGCAATTTTTCCTCCTGTAGGTTTGCAATTCCTTCTCTTGGAGTAATGTTGGCGACAGGTTCTGCACCTGCCTTCAAGATGGATGCTTGATAGGAGGCCGGCAAAAATCCATTTTTGAAATTGTCTAGTCCGCCCGGGGGAATTAATCCACCATCCAAAACCACATAACCCGGAATGTTTTTGTTTTCACTACCCAATCCGTAGGTCATCCAAGAACCCATACTTGGCCGCCCTTGAATGCCACTACCTGTATGTAAAAAATAATTGGCATTCGTGTGTTCGGGAAATTTAGACGTTAACGAACGAATCAATGCAATATCGTCTACGCAAGTCGCAATATGTGGAAATAATTCACTGACGGGCATTCCGCATTCGCCATACTGTTTGAACTCCCAAGGACTTTTCAAAATCGTACCCACGTTATCGAACTGGGTGGCGTCGACCTTGAATTTTTTCCTGGGATCTTCGCCATTTTCTTTGGTGAGACGCGGTTTCGGGTCAAAAGAATCGACCTGAGATACCCCGCCATCCATATACAAGAAAATTACATTTTTAGCCTTTGGCAAATAATGTGGCCCCAGATACAAATCATTACCTGCTATAATATTTTTAGGACGATCACAGCTGAGAGGCAACGCTCCGAATAGGCTGGTAAAGGCAAGTGCCCCGAAACCACCTTTACAAATGCCAAGCATTTCCCGTCGTGACAGGGGTCGTCGCATAAAGTTGTGATATTTGCTCATCAGATTAGGTAAATAAATTCCTTTAAGTTAAAAATACTATGACAATATTGTTTCCAATGCTCCAATTCTTTGTGTGATTCATATTTGGAGGAAGTTTCCAAATTTTGAAGCATCGCCATAAATTCTTTGGCCTTCGTTAATTCTTCGGCCGTAGGGTTTCGTGCGAAAGACCGCATATAGATCCAAGATACTTTTTCGTCAAAAGACAGATTTTCAATGGATAAAAGTTTTTGTGCCATAATCTCCGCCTGCCGGGCGACAAAAGGATCGTTCATGATGATCAGCGATTGGGAAGGAACATTGGTCACATCACGTTTTCCAAACGTACTAAACGGAATAGGCCTATCAAAAGTGGTCATCATCGGTTCTAGAAAATTTCGGCGTACCTCCAAATAAATACTGCGACGTGCATTGCCATTGAGTGGTCCCGATTTTGAAGGACGGCCCCGGCCTTGCATAAAATCTGTCAAATAGGTATGTACGGGCGGCCCGTACAGACTGTCATTCAGACTTTCAGATGCGACCAAGATGCCATCTCGAATGGCTTCGGCCTCAAGTCGTCTGATCGGGAACGATGCCAAATAAATATTTGTGGGGTCGGATTCCAGAAGTTCGTCCCTTCTCGATGTACTTCTTTTAAAGGCCTCGGTCATTACGATCGAACGGACCATTTTTTTAATCGACCAGTTTTCGTTTTGAAATTTGATGGCCAAATAATCTAAAAGCTCGGGATGGCTGGGAAGTTTTCCTTGCAATCCAAAATTATCCACAGTTTCAACGATTCCACGACCAAATAAATGATGCCAAATACGATTGACCATAACACGAGCCGTAAGTGGATTTTCATTCGCTAAGACCGCCTCTGCAAATTCCATTCTGCCACTTCCTTTTGATTTAAAGGGAACTCCTCCCTTTGGCAAGGCTGATAAAAAACTACGTGGTACTTTTTCTTCGGAGAGTTCTTGATGATTACCCCGGATAAAGACCGGGCTATCAATTCCGAATCCATCAGCTACCCCATAGAAAATAGATTGGCTCGCCAAGTTTTTGGCGATTAGTAAACTACTATCAACAGCGGATTTCAGTTCAGGAAATTGTGATGTTAAATTGCCATTTTTAAGTTGGGCATTGCGTTGTTGGATTTTTTTGAAGGATTCATTTTGATCTTGCACTTCAGAAGGCCATTCCGAATTATACGCGAGGGCATATTTTGCTTCCACATAAGCATCTTCAGGAAGTTGGTATTTATGCCTTTGATATTCTCCAGGCAAAATTTCGATGTAAGCTTTATGACCTTTCCATGGACTAACGTCAACGATAAAATTGCCCCATTGCTCGTTGTCTACTTTCATTTCCAATTCTCCGTAAATCGGGTCTTGGATCAATTGAAAATTATCGATAACAATTCGGATGGTGCTGTTTTTACCTCTCGCCCGAACTCCTATAAAATCCTTTTCCAAGAGAAAATTCTGGGATTGTAGCGAACCGAAAATTCCGGTGCTGAAAAGCTTGCTTGAAGCTCGACCTTCATCCAATTTTATTAATCTTCCCGAAGACCTATCTATTATAGGGTCGCCTAAAGTAGTTCTTTGACCAAAGGCCGTTCCGATACTTTTCCATCCATCCAAATCCTTATTTCCGAAATCCCCGATCATGTGATATGTTGTGCCGCTTGAAACCCTTTTTTCGGATGGCATGTTGTCGGCAATAATTTTTTCATCCCATTTTTCGGATATCATTTTCCGCATATAGGTTTTGATATCTTCAATCTCCTTTGCTGACTTTTTCGTTTCGATGGATTGCTCAGCAATTACAAGCGTAAAGCGGGTACTTTCCATCATTCCATACATAGAATAATAATCGGCTGTTAAAATAGGATCAAATTTATGATCATGGCACCTTGCACAGGAAACTGTTAACCCTTGAAATGTTTTCGAAGTAACGTCGATTATGTTGTCGATGCGGTCCGCCTCGTCCTTTTTAAGGTCAACAGGACTGTGGGTGCCCTCCGCCATGGTAAAGAATGCGGTGCCGAGTTGTGACTCAGCAATTCCCAATTCATCATTATAGCGCATAGAATCTAATAGATCTCCCGCTATATGTTCCTTTACCAATTCGTCATAAGGTACGTCTTCGTTGAACGCCCTGATCAAATAATCACGATAATGCCAGGCTCCGACGATTTCGTAATCGAATTCATGACCTTTAGTCTCGGCATAACGCACAAGGTCCATCCAATGTCGTGCCCAGCGTTCGCCGTACGCCGAAGAATTCAAATACCCATCGACCATTTTTTCATAGGCTTCAGGAGAATCATCTGATATAAAATATTGGACGTCCGAAGGAGAAGGCGGAAGGCCTGTCAGCAAATATGATACCCTGCGAATGAGGGAATTTTTATTGGCTTCGGGAGATTTGGCTAATTGCTTTTGCTCAAGCTGCATATCTATCAGGGAATCAATGGCATTTGTATTTGTCGCCGAAATCGAAGTTTCCGGTTTGATAAAGGCCCAATGCGCTTTCCATTCCGCACCTTGGTCGACCCATTTTTCCAATAAGGCTTTTTCGCGTTCCGTCAATTTGTAATTTGATTCAGGGGGAGGCATGACTTGATCTTCTTCCTCATGGTAAATGCGATAAATCAGTTGGCTTTTAGAGGGCTTACCGGGTACTATGGCATGTCCACCTTCCTTTAAAGCGGCAGTTGCCCCTTCGTAGATGTCCAATCGCAATTCGGCCTTTCGTCCACTGGGATCAGGGCCATGGCATAAATAACAATTCTGCACCAAAATGGGCCTAACATGAAAATTGAAGTCCACCGTTTCAGGTAACGGTTCCGAGAAATTATGGTCGTTGCCACACGAATACGTTGCCGCCAACGCCACAGTCGAAAGGACAATATTTCTTAGTTTTTGAAACACTTCGTTGAAATTGGACAAGTATAAATATAAGGATTAATATTCGCGCATACTTCCTGTTTAAAAACTTCGATTAGCATATATGGTCTTGGAATAATGGACCGCGATAACTACATTTAGTAAATGAAGAAAATTAAGGCCGGAATCATTGGCATGGGCCGCATCGGAAAGATCCATTTGGAAAATTTATGCACAAAAATCGACGGGGTGGAAGTTGTAGCTGTTGTAAATCCCTCCATAAAAGGGCAGGAGTATGCCACTAAATTTGGGGTGCGACAATTGTCTGACGATGCAGATATTATTTTCAATAATCCGGAAATCGACGCCGTATTGATTTGTTCACCTAGTGATACCCATGCGGATTATGCGATAAGAGCAGCTGAATCGGGGAAGGCTTTATTTTGTGAAAAGCCCATCGATATGTCTTTGGAACGGGCTACAGAAGTCGTGACAAAGGTTAAAGAAAATAATGTGCCCATGATGGTTGCGTTCAATAGAAGGTTTGATCCTGATTTTGCGAAAGTCCGGAAATTACTTGCTGAAGGAAAAATAGGAACTATTCATAGTCTTCATATTATCAGTAGAGACCCAGGTCCGCCGCCCATTGATTACATCAAACAATCTGGTGGATTATTCAAAGACATGACCATTCACGATTTTGATATGGCCCGATTTATTATGGGATGCGAGGTAACGGAAGTTTTCGCGACCGGAAGTTGTCAGGTAGATAAAGAAATTGGCGAAGTGGGAGACATTGATACGGCCATGATTCTATTGCGCTTTGAAAATGGTGCAACAGCAGTGATCGAGAACAGCCGAAAAGCGGTTTACGGGTATGATCAACGGCTTGAGGTATTTGGTTCAAAAGGATTATTGAAAATCGAAAACCCCTAAAAACAAATGTGTCTTGCTCCGATGAAGACGGATCTCATTCGGATGTCAATCTGAACTTTTTTATTGATAGGTACGAGACATCTTATTTTTTGGAAATGCGAGCTTTCATTGATGCTCTGATCAATAAAATGGAAATGCCAGTGGGCGGCAAAGATGGAATAAATGCAGTTTTAATAGCCGATGCGGCTTATTCTTCTCTAAGAGAGAATCGTCCAATCAAGCTTGGGTAACTATGGTCGTGTTTTAAGTGTATGTCAAAGTGCAAAGTTTACATTTGACTACTGACCCGCCTCGCCCAAATCTCATACATTGGCTCGCCCTTGCTGTTCTTCCCTTTATGGTGCCAATCGCCTTTTTTGATTTGATAGGTAAAGTCTAAAGTTGCGCCGACTCGTGAATCGTCTCTCGAAAAATATTCGATATTTTCGGTATAGGTTCCGTTTTTCGACGTGAATGCACCACCTCCAGTGCCGAAAAATTCCATGGTATCGGTGTTGTAAGCGATCCATTGAAAGTGACCGTCCTGTAGAAATTTCAATGTCTTTCTGGTATTCTCGTCGCCACGACGCTCTTGGCCTTTGTCGGGGCCGCGGGTGGCAAAGAGCCATGTACCGTCCAAATCTTGTTGAAGAAATTCCTTTTTTACGAATTCGAGTTCTCCATCCATCGGTAAGGTCAATTTTTCATCCGCTATGATAATGGGAAGGGCCAGTTCTGTCAGACCGTTTGTTTCATGGGCAGAATTGAATTCCAGTTCAATTTTTAGGATGTTATTGTCCACGGTATAAAATCCACCAACGGTTTTAATGAATTTGGCAGGTGCTATTTGATACGCAGAATGCGTGATATAATTATCAGTAATCTTTAGCTCGTGACGTATGTTTTTGACATCCGTAATGTATACACCGGAATGAATTTGGGCATTGGATATTTCTACTTGTCCTGTAATAAACAAGAGACTTAACCATAACATAATGTGCGAACCATAGTTTTTAAAGGCCATATCAAAAAAATTTAGAACTAAAGATAGAAATTAATACGCTAAAAATGAACGGAGTATATACATTGTTAAGTTAAAAAGTAGATTGCAAAAACTTTTTTCTATGATTTAGCGTAATTTCCTTCCAAGGCCTTGTTTTTTAATAATTTTTGTTTTCATTTGTTCTATTAATAATAAGGGATTTTTAGCTTTTATCGTACCTCAAATATAATTAAGGGATTGGACCATTTTTTTATCATTTTTATCATGGGTTTTCGACAATCCTGTTCTATACTGCAACCTATCTTATACCTCATTAAATGAATACCAAATACATTGATCTCATTGATCAAACCTACTATTTTCCTCAAGAGGAATTTACCTTGGATGGAGAATATCTTCGATTTCACGGTATTGCCTTAAATGAATTGGTAGCCGAATATGGCAGCCCCTTAAAGTTTACGTACCTCCCCAAGATTTCCGAAAACATTGCCAGGGCAAAAAACTGGTTCGCCAATGCCATAGAAAAGCATGAATATAAGGGCAGATATCAATATTGCTATTGTACAAAAAGCTCTCACTTTCAGCATGTATTGGACGAGGCGTTGAAGAACGATATTCATATTGAGACTTCTTCCGCCTTTGATATCGATATTGTTGAAAAATTAAAGAAAAAAGGAAAGATTAAAGATGACACCTATGTACTTTGCAACGGTTTTAAACGAGACCAGTATATTGAAAATATCGCTCGTTTAATCAATCAAGGGCATCGCAACTGTATTCCTATCATAGATAATTATGAAGAAATAGAGTTGCTTTCAGACGCAATTGAAGATGACTTCGAGGTGGGTATACGCATCGCATCTGAAGAAGAGCCAAAGTTCGAGTTCTATACTTCAAGACTTGGGATCGGGTACAAAAACATTGTTCCGTTCTATGACAACCAAATCAAGGACAATGATAAGGTTACCTTGCGAATGCTCCATTTTTTTATCAATACGGGAATACGTGACAATGCCTATTATTGGAACGAACTGGTCAAATGTCTGAAAGTTTATGTACGACTGAAAAAAATCTGTCCTTCTTTAGATAGCCTTAACATCGGGGGAGGCTTTCCGATCAAGAATTCATTGGCGTTTGAATACGACTACCAGTATATGATCGATGAGATCATTAACCAGATTAATATCGCCTGTAAGGAAGCCGATGTGCCAGTGCCTCACATTTTTACGGAATTTGGTAGCTTTACTGTCGGTGAGAGCGGTGGCGCGATTTATGAGATTTTGTATCAAAAACAACAGAACGATCGTGAAAAATGGAATATGATCGATTCGTCTTTTATTACAACCTTACCAGATACATGGGCCATCAACAAACGTTTTATCATGTTGCCCGTGAACCGTTGGAACGATGAATACGAACGGGTGCTTTTGGGTGGTTTGACCTGCGACAGCGATGACTACTACAATAGCGAACAGAACATGAACGCCATTTATTTGCCCAAATATAGAAAGGACAAACCCCTTTACATTGGTTTCTTCAATACGGGAGCGTACCAAGAGACCATCGGTGGTTTTGGCGGTCTACAACACTGTTTGATTCCCCAGCCAAAGCATATCTTGATCGATAGGGATGCCCAGGGAAATATAACGACCGAACTTTTTAACGAACAACAAAAAGCAGAAGACCTTCTTAAAATTTTAGGATATGAGTACAACTAAGAATTATGCCGGTATACCGGATGAATTCGCACAATTGGAAACAGCGAAAGTAGTCTTGATTCCCGTGCCATATGATGGCACAAGTACTTGGGGGAAAGGAGCTGATAAAGGCCCCAAGGCATTTTTAGAGGCATCCGAAAATATGGAACTCTACGACATCGAGACCGGTACCGAAGTGTATGAACAGGGAATCTATTTAACGGAACCGATTACGGAGAATAAATCTCCTGAAGCTATGGTCGATGCCGTTCACAAGGTAACCAAGGAATATATCAAACGAAACAAGTTCGTCACCCTTTTTGGAGGAGAGCATTCTATATCGATAGGAACAATTCGAGCATTCAATGAATGTTTCGATAATTTAACGGTTTTGCACATCGATGCCCATGCAGACCTTCGAAAATCGTACGACGGTACGAAATACAATCATGCCTGCGCAGTACATGAGGCGAGTCAAACAACCAATTTGATTCAAGTAGGAATCCGATCAATGGATAGTATCGAAAGAACTTTTATGGATGACGATAAAACGTTTTTTGCTCATGACATGGTCAATGATGAATATTGGATGGACAAGGTTGTTGAATCCCTTACCGACAATGTGTTCATTACCTTTGATCTAGATGCTCTAGATCCTTCGATTTTACCGGCGACAGGCACACCCGAACCAGGCGGATTGTTCTATTATGAAACTTTAGAATTCTTGAAACAAATCTTTGAAGATAAGAACGTGGTCGGTTTCGATATCGTAGAGTTATGCCCGAACGAACATGATAAGTCTTCCGATTTTTTGGCCGCAAAGTTGTACTACAAGATGTTAAGTTATAAATTTAAGGGAGAGGCAGTTGATGAAGAGTACGACAATACCTATGATGTAGATTATAAAGCAGGCAATAATATTTCAAAATTCGAGGATGACGAAGACTAAAGGAAGCATTTCTAATTTTATAGAAAAGTATTATCTACATTTTAATGCCGCTGCATTGGTCGATGCCGCCAAAGGGTACGAAGACCAACTGAACAAGGGTGCAAAAATGTTGGTGTCTTTGGCTGGGGCCATGTCGACCGCGGAATTGGGCAAGATTTTTGCCGAGATCATTCGACAAGACAAGGTGCATATCGTTTCTTGCACCGGGGCCAATTTGGAGGAAGACATCATGAATCTAGTGGCGCATTCGCATTATAAACGTGTTCCCAATTACCGTGATTTGACACCCCAAGAAGAATGGGATTTGTTGGAAAAAGGGCTTAACCGCGTAACGGATACCTGCATACCAGAAGAGGAAGCCTTCCGTAGATTGCAAAAACATATTTTTAAAATCTGGAAAGATGCCGAAGAAAAGGGGGAGCGATACCTACCCCATGAATTTATGTACAAAATGTTACTTTCTGGTGTATTGGAAGAACATTATGAAATCGATTTGAAAGATTCGTGGATGTACGCCGCTGCCGAAAAGAACTTGCCGATCATTTGCCCTGGTTGGGAAGATAGTACCATGGGCAACATTTTTGCATCCTATGTATTAAAAGGTGAATTGAAGGCCAGCACCATGAAATCGGGTATTGAATACATGACCTTTCTTGCAGATTGGTACACCGACAATTCCGAAAAAGGTATTGGATTCTTTCAGATCGGTGGCGGCATTGCAGGCGATTTTCCGATTTGTGTCGTACCGATGCTCTATCAAGATATGGAACGTACTGACACCCCGTTTTGGAGCTATTTCTGCCAAATCAGTGATTCGACCACAAGCTACGGGTCGTATTCCGGAGCGGTGCCCAATGAGAAAATCACCTGGGGCAAGTTGGATATAGGCACCCCGAAGTATATCATCGAGAGTGATGCGACTATTGTCGCGCCCCTAATTTTTGCTTATCTTTTGGACTTATGAACAAAGACAACAACTCAAATCTAAAACGGGTCATTGTGGACTTCAAAAAACTGACTCCCGAAGTACTCAAACTTCTGGTGGAGCGATATCCCGATGGGTATGATGACCGAAATATTATTTCCTTCAGAAATGCACAAGGTGAGCGTATCGAAGCTGTTGAGGTCTTGACCGACGACACCAAATATTTGGTTAAGATCAGTGCTAAGTTGGAGTATACCATGGAAAATTACGACGAAGACGACTATGATGATTTTGACGACGATGATCCAACGGCTGTAGTAGAGCCAGATTCAGAAGATATGGCTGCCGAAAGTGAGGATGAAGACTAGTAGACGGTAAGTAGAGCTTGTCCCTTATCATGTAGCCTTCTACCACTTTCAATTCTTAAGAAAGTATGTCCCAACCGGGACAGCATCACTTTATTGATTTACCGATGAAAATAAAAGAAATAGAAAATATTGAATTAAAGTTCTTGGATCTTGAGGATTATAAGGAGCTTAAGGCGGCCATGCTTTCTTCGTATACGAACATGCCCGGATCCTATTGGAAAGAAGAACAGATCGAGAGTTTGGTGGACAAGTTTCCCGAAGGCCAGGTCGTGATAAAAATCAACGGCCAACTAGCAGGTTGTGCGCTATCCATTATTGTCGATTACGATGATTTTGAAGACAATCATACCTATGAGGAGATAACAGGAAAATATTCATTCGATACACATACTAACGATGGCGACGTGCTATATGGAATCGATGTCTTCATAAAGCCTGAATTCCGTGGATTGCGATTGGGGCGTAGGTTATATGACTACAGAAAGGAGCTTTGCGAGAAATTGAATTTGAAAAGTATTGTGTTTGGAGGTAGAATTCCCAATTTTCACAAATTTGCCGACAAACTGACCCCTAAAGAATACATAGCGAAAGTTCGCATAAAGGAAATTCATGATCCGGTGCTCAATTTTCAGATATCGAACGATTTTCATCCGGCGAAGGTTATGAAAGGATATCTTGAAGGTGACGAGGCTTCTAACGAGTTTGCGGTTTTGATGGAATGGGATAATATCTACTATCAAAAACCTTCCAAAAAAGCGGCTACAAAAAAAACCATCATCCGTTTGGGATTGATCCAATGGCAAATGCGCCCGTACAAAGACTTAGAAGAGCTTTTGCAACAAGCGGAGTATTTTATTGATGCCGTTTCGGGGTATCGATCGGATTTTGCATTGTTCCCAGAATTTTTCAATGCCCCATTGATGGCCAAAGATAATCATCTATCCACGCCAGAAGCCATTCGTGAACTGGCGAAACACACTTCGGCAATCGTTCAAAAGTTCTCCGAGTTTTCGATTTCATATAACATCAACATCATTACCGGAAGTTTTCCTGAAGTAATCGATGGCAGGTTGTATAACGTAGGATATCTCTGTAGAAGGGATGGGAGCATGGAGCGCTATGAAAAATTGCATGTTACTCCTGACGAAGCCAAGGTCTGGGGTATGCAGGGCGGTACCCAATTTAAGGCTTTCGATACGGATTGTGGTAAAATAGGCGTACTGATCTGCTACGATTCGGAATTTCCCGAACTGAGTCGACTTTTAGCAGATGAAGGTATGGATATCCTTTTCATTCCATTTTTGACGGACACCCAGAACGGGTATTCACGTGTACGCAATTGTGCTCAGGCACGAGCCATTGAGAACGAATGCTATGTGGCTATCGCGGGAAGTGTGGGCAATTTACCCAACGTACAGAATATGGATATTCAGTTTGCGCAATCCATGGTTTTTACACCTTGTGATTTTTCGTTCCCCACTAACGGCATAAAGGCCGAGGCGACTCCGAATACCGAAATGATACTGATTGCTGATGTGGACATTGACTTGCTTCGCGAATTGAACCAATTCGGAGCGGTCCGTAATTTAAAGGATCGAAGAACCGATATTTTTGAACTCCGTAAGAAATAGAATCTGAAATATCTTTAAATATACAACTCATGAAAAAAGCACCTTTTCATATGTCTTTGCCCTGTACCAGCATTTCAAAGACTGAAGATTTTTATGTTGGTGTGATTGGAGCCCGATTGGGTAGACATTCCTCAAGATGGTTGGACATCGACCTGTTTGGCAATCAGATAACCTTTACAAAATCAGGTGATTTTAATTTTGCCTACCGTTCGTACAAATTCGAGGATTCTGTTTTGCCTGCTTTTCATTTTGGGGTAATCGTAGATAGGGAAACATGGGGAACACTTTATAATCGATTAAGCGATTCAGAATACGAAATAACGACAGAGGTTACTTTTTTAAAAGGTAAGACAGGTGAACATGTCTCCTTCTTCATTCAAGACCCCAACGGTCATATGGCAGAATTCAAAAGTTTTCGAGATCAGAAAGAAATGTTTGGTCAGTAGTTATGACTTTCATTCCTTTGCCATCTTTTTAGATTAACTATAGCCCCATTTCACATTGGAAAAGAAAAAAAATTTGAACGACCTGAATATAATTGGCAGTGAAGAATGGTGTGTATTTGAAGAATTGGGCATTCCCGCGATAAAGGCAAGGGTCGATTCAGGGGCCAAAACATCATCGATTCAAGCGACGAACATTAAATTATATAATAGAGGGTCTCAAGAATGGGTCCGTTTTGAGGTAAACCCAATTCAGGAAAACCGTAGTATAGCTATTGAATGTAAGGCGAAGTTGGTCGATAGGCGCACCGTTAAAAGTTCGTCCGGTATTTCGGAAGAGCGTTTGGTGGTCAAAACACCGGTCAAACTCGGAGATTCAAGTTTTGACATTGAATTGACGCTCGCCAGTCGTGATACCATGGAGTTCAGAATGCTCTTGGGTCGAGAAGCATTGAGTGACCGCTACATTGTAAACCCGGCTCAGAGCTATAATATTCAAAGTTTCACAGACGAAGAGATCGCCAAGAAATTTGCTCCTTTTATCAAGGAAAAATCAGGTTTAAAAATTGCACTTTTGGCCAGTAATCCAGAATTGTACAGTAACAAAAGGTTGATGGAAGCCGCTACCGCCCGCGGTCATGAAATCGTTTTTTTGAATGTAGAACTGGCCTATATGAAGTTGGATGCGCATTCGCCTGAAATCAGGTATCGTGGAGGCAATATATTGAACGAGTTCGATGCAGTAATCCCTAGAATAAAACCTTCGGTGACTTTTTATGGCTGTGCACTAATTCGTCAATTTGATAATTTGGGTGTGTATTGCCAAAATTCGGCGGAGGCCATTGCGCAATCACGTGATAAGTTGTTCGCCTCACAATTGTTTTCAAAAAATGACATCCATATTCCAATCACGGGCTTTGCCAAATCTCCAATGGACACCAAAGATTTGATCCGTATGGTCAACGGAGCCCCTTTGATAATCAAACTTTTGGAAAGTACCCAAGGTAAAGGGGTTGTATTGGCGGAGACCAACAAAGCGGCCGAAAGCGTAATCAATGCTTTTAAAAGTGTCAATACCAACATTTTAGTACAAGAATTTATCAAGGAAGCCAATGGACAGGATATTCGTTGTTTCGTCGTAAATGGAAAAGTGGTGGCCTCGATGCAACGTCAGGCAGAAAAAGGAGAATTTCGCGCCAACATTCATCAAGGCGGTAAAGCTTCTATTATAAAAATCACCCCTGAAGAGAAAAGATTGGCATTAAAAGCGGCCAAAGTATTGAATCTTGCTGTTGCTGGGGTGGACATTATCCGCTCGAACAAAGGTCCTCTATTACTTGAAGTCAATTCCTCGCCTGGATTGGAAGGCATTGAAAATGCCACAGGAAAAGATATTGCCAATACCATGATTATGGCTGTTGAAAAGAAATTGCGGTTTAGTGTTTAAAGTAGCCTTATTTAAGATTTTTCAACATTTCGGCAGTAGTTCTTGTCAAATCAAACTCCGCTTTCCAGCCCCAATCTCCTCGTGCTTTTGAATCATCGATACTACTTGGCCATGAATCGGCAATGGCCTGACGAAAATCAGGTTCATAGTATATTTCGAAGTGGGGAATTTGCTTTTCAATACTTTTGGCAATTTCTTTTGGGGTAAAACTCATCGCCGCCAAATTATAGGAAGAACGTACTTTGATATTCGCTGAATCACTTTCCATAATGCTCAAAGTGGCACGAATGGCATCGTCCATAAACATCATGGGCAGTTTACTGTCCTCTTTTAAGAAACAAGAATATTTTTTATCAGATAGGGCTTTGTGATAGATTTCTACGGCATAATCGGTGGTTCCACCACCGGGAAGGGTTTTCCAACTTATGAGTCCAGGGTAGCGGATGCTCCGTACATCGACACCGAATTTTTTAAAATAATACTCGCACCAACGTTCTCCCGATTGTTTACTTATACCGTAAACGGTGCTGGGTTCCATAATTGTATTTTGAGGTGTGTTTTCCTTAGGGGTGTTCGGGCCAAAAACGGCGATGCTCGAAGGCCAGAAAATTTTACTGATTTTTTTCTCCTTCCCAAGATTTAAAACATTAAAGAGGAGTTTATATTCAAGTTCCACGCCCGCATGGGAAATTTCTCTGCCGTGGCACTTAGCATTGCCGCCATCAGATACACCTCATCGATTTCATAATGCATCACCACATCTTCAATGGCTCCGTAGTTCGTAGCATCCAAAATTTCGAAAGGTCCGGAAGCCATAATCTCTTCACTTCCTTCTCGAATATCACTGGCGACCACATTTTCACTTCCATATTTTTCCCGTAGTGCGAAAGTAAGTTCCGTGCCGATTTGGCCACAGGCACCTAAAATCAAGATAGATTTTTGCATTAAATAGCGTTAAAGAAATTGAAGGTAAATATACCGTTTCTAAAAATTTGTACATTCGTCAGATGAATAAATTCTTGTTTTCGGCCCTGCTTGCTTTGATGTTGGTGTCGTGCAACTCAAACAATGGCAACGGTCAACCGGAGGACACCTACGATAGTACGATTTCAACTGAAAAATGGCCTAAAAAAAACAGTATCGGTGCCAAGGCCTTGTCGATAATAAGTGATTGGCCCGAGTATGGTGCTATGGATATCAGTTTTGATGCGCTTTATACGGTTGAAAATCGAGAAGATTTGGCCTTGGTCGTTGAAGATTTGATAGAAAAGCAGAAACTTTTGGAAGCTTCTAAATATCCTGAGGCCTTCGATATACCACAAATAAAAAGCCGACAGAAGGTATTCAAGACCTTTTTTTGAAAATAAAAGGAAATCTCGAATACCGTCTGGATACGGAAGAACCCGTTCTTGAAACTATAACCGCGTATAATGCTTTAAGAGACCAGTTCAACAGTATTTCAAATAATACCTTGGATACCAAAATGATTTTTGAACAATAAAGAGACTCCTGCTTCAGTCTATTCACTACAAAACAAGTAACAATTTATTGAACGGAGCTTTGATACTGGTTTTGTAGATTCGGTAGATAACTATGTATTCATCAAATGAATGATTCTAAAGTCAACTACTTAGGGGCAAACCCGCGAGGTATTAAAAGGAAATAACCGTTCACTATTTCGAAGCAAACTTCGGGGTATTAAACCCACTGGTGGGAATAAAAATGCGGACCCATGGGTCCGCATTTTTAATATTGTTCATAATACACGTCTAATCTTTTTTCTCAGCTGCCGCAGGCGGATTCTTTCTTGCTTCAAGCGCCTGCTTGCTCAAACTGGCCAAATTGAAATTCGGGTCGATGGCCAAAGCCTCATCGATAAGAGCTATAGCCGCATCAAGATTGTCCTTGTCCTTGTTATATTGCACAAGAGCCTTTAAATGTACAAAAGCCGCCTTTAATGGAACTTCGTAGGGTTGTTGCCGCTCATAAAAAGCATATTTCATATCATCCTTGGCATTGGTAATGCCATATTCAATATTGCTTGCCGCCCCATCGTTATCACCGGTCTGAATTTTAAGGTCGGCCAGTTCGTAGGCGAGGTAGGCGGTAGGAGTTCTGGCGTATAATACTTCGAATTGTTCAAGGGCCCTTTTAGGTTGGTTCAATGCTTTTAGCGAAATAGCCTTTACTTGGACGGCCAAATCGGAATCCGTAGCAATTTTTTCAATTCCAATGGTATTCAAGGCCTGCAAGTGTTGCCCGTCATTGGCATAGATAAAGGCGAGTGTATCCCTGCGCTCTACAGAAGGGGTAATAACGTTCAAATGGGTCATGGCATTGATAACGCCGTCGACATCGCCTTGTAGTCGCATTTGCTTATAAAATGCCTCATAATGCTTTTGAAGGTCGGTATTTGTTTGAGCCATTCCTGCAAACCCAATGGTACAGACGAGTAAGAAAATGATTTTTTTCATTTTGTTGATTTTTGGTGCGCTAAACTATAAAAATTATTCTTAGCAAGCTGTTAAGGAAACCCTTAAAGATATGACCATAAAAAAAGGACGCTTTAGGCGTCCTTTGCATGTTTATATAAATCTTTTGGCTCAAACCACGGTTAATGGCACATCGCTCTTTGTGAACGAACGCAGGAGACCGGCATAAAAACCGATACTTTTCGCATCTTTTTCAATACAAGATTTCAAAAAGTCCTTCAAGTTCTTAAAAAGTAGATTTGCGTGCAAGGTAGGTATGTAGGTATTTACCTTTTTTTGGATTGTAATACGCATCGTCAATTACAATGTCCATTTCTACCCTTTTTCTATGATAATCAATGGTAATATCGGCCGCATTGTAATACTTTTTGAGTATCGCTTCATGCAGGGATTTAAATTGGTCGGTCGATTTTTGGTTGGTACAACTTTTGGAAATCAAGCTTTCGATTTCCGCCGTAATTTTCTTTTTTATTGTTGAATTTTCCATGGCAATCGATTTTAATTATTTACTTAAAGTTATGCATTTCATCGATAAATAGCTTAAAATCAACGATGTAATTAACAGAAATGTGCGGTATTTGTTGTGAAAACACTTTTACTTGTGGTGTATTAGCTAACTATAGAGGTCTTGAAATGGTATTTTTTAACATTTAAGAGGTTATATGGGCGCACAATCTTACCTTTTTTGAGACTTTCATTACCATAATCGGGCAAAGGAAGCCCTCTTTTCTGTGCTTCTTGGGAATAATATTGCCTTTTTAAAGGATACAATGGATAAACGGCATTAAAAATTTCGCCCCACCAATCATTTTCTATGATAGCCAGAATAATACCGATACAATCATCTTTATGAATGAGGTTTACTGGCGAATTACCGTTCGACAATCCGGTTTTACCGGATAACATCGAAATAGGATGTCTGTCGGCTCCTATGAGTCCTCCAAAGCGTAATATGGTAGTTTTCAATTCAGCATTATCGATAAAGATATGTTCAGAGGCCAATAATTGCTTGCCTGATTCCGTACTGGGCGCGGGAATCGCTTCTTCGGTAATTTCGCCCTCCATGTCACCATAAACCGAGGTGCTACTTACAAATATCAATTTTTGAACAGTTGATTTTTTAAGGGTCGCATGCAATAGTTCCATTTTCCCGATAAAGTTCTCCTTGGGGTTTCTCCGAAGTTTTGGGGGCACATTGATTACCAATGAATCTATGTTTTTAAGAAAATCCGTAATGTTGCCGTTTATGCTATTTTCTTGCAATTGAATTAAAAATGGAGCAATGCCCATATTTTCAAGCGTTCTCAGTTTTTCTTTGGATGTAGTACTGCCATGAACACGATATCCTTTTGCAATACATGATTTGGCTAGAGAAAATCCCAACCAACCGCAACCTAAGATGCCTATCGTTTTTTTCAAAGTACTTCGTTTTTAGAATGGGGTAAATGGCTATGGGCGAAGTTACGATAAGAATTATAACGAGCTATTGGAAGCTCAAAATCAAGATAAAGGATTAGAAATGTTAAAACTAGGTATGGCAATCGGTACGTATTTTCTCATGAATTCCAAGCTACCTTAAAGGTATAAAACTCCAAAAAGAAGCGGCATTTTGACTGAAAAATTTAGATAATTCCGCAGAAATGACTATATTTAAGATTGACTCTTCTCGTAATAACAGCCCCATTATCGAGAAGAGTTTCTAACCTAAAACTGAAATACTATGGGAATCAAGAGCTTTCAAGGCATTCGAAAGGCCTTTAAAAAAGAATTCGATGCTCCTATTTTGGTGTCTGATTATATGACTAAAAAGTTAGTCACCTTTTCTCCGGAACAATCCATTCTAGAGGTCATGGAACAATTTACGAAATACAACATTTCAGGTGGCCCGGTACTTAACGATGATGGCTTTTTAGTGGGAATCATCTCGGAAGCCGATTGCATGAAGCAGATTTCCGAAAGCCGGTATTTCAATCAGCCGATTTTGGATAAGAGCGTTGAGAAGTATATGACTAAAGAGGTTGAAACGATTCCCCATGACATCAGTATTTTCGATGCCGCAGGAATTTTCGATAAACATAACCGTCGTAGATTGCCCGTCATGAAAGATGGGCTTTTAGTAGGCCAGATTAGTAGAAAGGATATCGTGGTCGCTGCGCTGCGGCTCAGTGGACATAATTGGAAATAAAGCCTCTAGCCCCCGAAGGGGGAACTCTCGCACGAATGAAAAAATGAATGCTTTCCAGAGGAAAGCATTTTTTATGCGCAGAAGTAAAAGTTCTCCTTTTGATGGATGGCCCTATTCCCTTTTCACGATCATATAATAATCGTTGTCCAAAGGCAGATAACCCAAATCATAGACAAAGTAATACGTCGTACCTTTTTTGGTGGTATATAGATTTGTAATGTAGTCAAAGTCGAAATTTTTATCGAGGAGACGGGTTTTAGTGGTTCGGGTCTTGCCGTCGGTCAATTTAAAACTATCCAGCACTTTATAATTCTTTTTTAGACGATTGTTTATATTGCGGATGAGGTTCTTGCTTTCCGGTTTTACGCGGTTGTGATAGGCATTTCTACAACCGTCGGAACAGAATTTTTTATCGACTCGGCCCATGATTTCCGCACCGCATTCCAGACATTTTTTCTTTGTGCTCATTGGCGTTTGTAGTTGAAGGTTACTTCTTCGGAACTTCCATCTTCATTACCTATCAGTCCGTAAATATTGATTTCGTCATTACTGACGTTTTCGAAAGTGAATCCGTCGAAATAGGCACGATTTCCTTCTATCTTGATGAGCCTAAAGGCCTGTACCTCGTCTTTCTCTTCCCAACCTTTTAAGTCACCGCCAAAATGTTTCAGTTCGAAAACCAAGGATTCATCAAGTTCTCGAATATGACCAATTTCGTAAAAACTGACTTTGCCCTCGTTTACCAATTTAAATACGAACATCATGGAACCGCCCAACGGTGGACCCCAAATTTCTTCGGTAATTCCGCCAAAGGCTTCACCTTTCCAATGGCCTTCCATCCAAGCGACTTGCGATAGGTCTGCTTTGGGCGAAGTGCTTCCTTCTTCAAAGGATAACGTGTTTTGGGCTTTACAGTTAAAAGCTATCAGAAAAATCAAGAAGAATATTCTTTTCATTAAGATCGGTTTTAAGTAAAACAAGATACAAATTATCCGTTTACAAACGACTTATTATCCAAACCAGCCCCCAAAGGTCTCAAAGACCTTTGGGGGCTATCGTCCTATACAATAACAATATTATGTTTCTGTAAAAGCCCATGCAACCCATCCTTAGAAAACTTGGCTTTTTTTAACGGGTTTCGTTCGGGATCGATATTGAAGTGTATGGATGTTGTAAAATCAGCTTTTTCCAGATTGGTCTGGTCAAAAATGGCCCGGGCTAGATTGCAATGCTCAAAAATGGCATTGGTAAGATCAGCTTCGGTAAAATCGATTTCCACCAATTTACAGTCCCTGAAAATCATGTTCTTCAATTGCATTTGATGGAAAGAGGATAGGTTCAGCGTACAATGCTCGAACCGAAAGGCAATCAAAAAATCGTTCAAGTCCTCGAATTGTAGTCCCATCATCTTGCAATGTGAAAATGTAACCTCGTTAAAAATGGTGTGTTTCAAATTTGCATTGCTGAGGTTGCAATCGATGAATTCGCACTCCAAAAAATTCTGGTTATCGAGATAGCCGTTCGAGAAATCACAGCCTTCGAAAATACAGTTTTCGTATTCGCCTTTGGGTAGGCAGGTTTTGGTATAGTCTTGGGCTTTGAAGGTTTGGTCGGCTATGAAACTCATTTTTACTTTTGTTCTTTCTTGATTGTCATTGCGAGGAGCCAAGAACAATGTTTAGACATTTGTCAGGTTTCGGCGACGCGCCAATCCGTAAAACATTGCATAGAGTTGAACAGATTGCCACATCGCATTGACCTTAGTTACTATATGTCATCTTTCATGCTCCTCGCAATGACAGCAACAATTACTCCTTGGACAATATGATCGCCGGAAGCCCCAAAGCCTTATACGCCTCATTATATCCCTGCATCTTCGTATTCACAATGGCATCCCGCTCGGTTTCAAAAGTTGCCCACTGGTTTTTCAAATCTTGTAATCGCTCTTTGGCACCCTTGGTTACTTTGGGTTCTGCGGCATCGGCATAGTCTTTTAGTTCCATGAACTCGGCGTTCAACTGGTTGTGGTAATTGATGACGTCTTGAAAGGTTTTTTGTTTTGGCTGTATCAATTTTGCTTCCCAAGCGTCGATACGCTCAATAAGTGCCTCGCCCTTCTCTAGAAGATCTTTGGCTTGGTCATTATCCTTCAACAACTTGGCATAGGTTTCCAATTGTATTTTTGCGGAACGCATTTGGCTCACTGATTCATGAATTTCGGTAATGGCCCCTTCGACCACGCGCAGGAACTGCTGTTGTTCCGAATAGTCTTGGGCCGAAGCTTCCATATATGGATTTGGAAGCACGGTCACTTCGGACTCGGATACCTCATCATCCAAAGTCAATCGCAAGGTATACGTACCAGGCCCGACTCGTGAACCTTCATAACTGCCATAGGCAAACACCTTATCGACCGCCGGAAGTGTTTCACGTCTAAAATTCCAAGTGAAGCGATTATAGCCTTTTTTGGAAGGAATTACTTCTGGCTTTGATGGGCCACCTGGCCAAGACTTAAACTCTTTATCTTTTTTGTTGGTATAACTTCGAATGACCTGGCCGTTTTTGAGAACTTCCAATTTCAAGTCGAGGCTATCGGCATTCTTATCCAAATAATAATCCATGATGACGCCACTTTTTGGATTTTCGCCCAAGCCCGGAACCGGTTTATCGGTACTTCCCCCAAAAAAGAGATAGGTGTTCTTCGGCTTAAAGATTTCAACCAATTTCTTAGGATTTCCCAAACTCTGAACGGCACCGACATCATCCAGAATCCAAAAGGAACGTCCTGCCGTGGCCGCCACGAGATCATTGGTCTGAAATTTAAGATCGTTGATCGGTACCACCGGAAGATTCAGTTGAAAAGATTGCCAGTTCAGGCCATCATCCAAAGAAATAAAAAGTCCGGTCTCGGTACCCGCGTACAACAGACCCTTGCGTTTCGGGTCTTCACGCACCACGCGAACAAAGGTATGGTCGCCTGTGATGCCATTGACAATACTCGTCCATGTAGCACCATAATCGGAAGTCTTGAAAATATACGGCTTCAAATCCATCTGTTTGTAACGCATGACTGCTACATATGCCGTTGCGGGATCATGGGGAGAAACCTCGATACTGTTTACTATTCCCTCGGACAAATTTGGCGGCGTTACATTTCCCCAGTTTTGTCCTCCATCCTTCGTGATATGGATAAGTCCATCATCCGATCCGGCCCAGAGCACGCCCTTTTCATGGGGCGATTCTACCAAGTACATTAACGTATTATAATTTTCGCCTCCTGCGGCCTCATTGGTATAAGGGCCACCACCGGGGCCTTGTTTGCTTTTATCGTTTCGTGTCAGATCAGGACTGACCACCTCCCAACTATTTCCGGCATCGGTAGTCTTGAAAACAACATTGCCAGCGTGGTAGATTGTATTTCGGTCATGTGGAGAGCTGATAATGGGCGCGTTCCAATTAAACCGGAATTTAAAATCTTTGGGTACATTGCCCAATGCCAGTTCAGGATATTCTTTGATAGCTTTCCCAGATCGCGTCGCTCGCACCCATTTTTCGATGATACCTTGATAACATCCACCAAAAATAAATTCAGGATTATCGGGGTCAAAAGCGGCATAGGCACTCTCACAACCTGCGACTGAATACCAGTCTTTCCAATCGATACCGCGACCATTGGTTCGACTGGCAATGGCAATCGCTGAATTATCCTGTTGCCCGCCGTAAACATTATAAGGCACCAGATTGTCTGTATTTACACGATAGAACTGAGCCGTAGGCTGTTCTTGCTGTGAACTCCAGCTTTTCCCACTATTGTTCGATATGTTTGCCCCACCGTCATTCGAGTTTATCATTTTCTGATTATCGTGCGGATTGATCCATAAATGATGGTTGTCGCCATGTGGAACAGCCAAAGGGCCAAATGTCTTGCCTCCGTCAATCGATTTTGTCACCGGTGCGTTCAACACGTACACGATATTCTCGTTCTGTGGATCGGCGAAGATTTCCATATAGTACCAAGAACGGGTCACGTTTATGCGGTCTTTATTGACCTGTTTCCATTTTTTGCCCGCATCTTCGGAGCGGTACACTCCCGCTTTTTCTCCTTCCGCTTCGATTACGGCGAAAACTAGTTCGTTATTTGCTCTTGAAACGGAAATTCCCGCTTTACCAAATTCTTCGGGAAGGCCCTCTTTTAGTTTTTCCCAAGTAGTGCCACCATCCGATGATTTGTATAGCGCCGAACCCTTTCCGCCGGATTCCATCGTCCAAGGATACCGTTGATGTTCCCACATGGCCGCATAAAGGATCAATGGGTTTTTCATATCCATGGATAAGGCAGAGGCCCCGGTTTTTTCGTTTACAAAAAGCACTTTTTCCCAATTGGCGCCACCATCCGTTGAACGATAGATTCCACGTTCGGAAGTCGGGCCATATTGTGCACCTTGGACAGCCACAAAAAGGATATCTGGATTTGTTGGATGTATGATAACATCCGAAATATGTCTCGTATTATCCAATCCGATATGCTTCCAAGATTTTCCGGCATCAGTCGATTTATACACCCCATCGCCCATGGAAGTCATCACACCCCGTGCCGCATGCTCGCCCATTCCGGCTATCACGATATTCGGATTGCTTTCGGAAACGGCAATGGCACCTACGGTTCCGGTCTTCAGAAATCCATCGGAAACGTTTTTCCAAGTAATGCCGTCATCAACGGTTTTCCAGATACCACCGCCAGTAGAACCGAAGTAATACGTCATGGGTTGACCAACGACCCCCGAGGAAGCAACACTACGCCCTCCTCGAAACGGACCGATATTCCGCCATTTGAGTCCGTGGAACATCGAGTCTTGGACAATCGTTGTCGGTTGAGTATTTTTCTTTTTTCTTTTTTGGGATTGTGCTGCAAGGGGAATAATTAGCAACGCGATCAGTACAAGTCGGATGGTTTTCATTTTGTTGGTATTTATGTTATTATCTCAATCTAGTTTTTTGTCCAAGTTCAATATAGTATTCAACAGGACATTTGCTCCGTTCGCCATATCTTCGGCCGAGGTAAATTCTTTGGGCGAATGGCTGATACCGTCTTTGCTGGGCACGAAAATCATTCCCGTGGGAGCGATGGTTGCCATATCTTGAGCGTCATGACCAGCACCGCTGGGCATTTTATTAGTAGTCAACCCTAATTTTTCAGTAGATTTTTTGATTTCTTCCTGAATGGAAACATCCGTCAAGGCAGGTGCCGCAGTAGTATCCAAGGGTCGAAACTCGATCTGCACATCGGAAGTCTTTGCGATTTCCTCGCCTTTTTGCTTAATGGCCTGATAGACCTTTTCGATGACATCGGCGGATAGGTCACGAATTTCCAAACTGGTCACGACTTTTCCGGGAATGACATTGGGCGCACCCGGTTCGGCACTGATCCGTCCAACGGTTGCTACTTGGCTCCCATCAAAACTGTTGACGGTTTCATTGACGGTAACGATAAATTTGGCAGCGGCCAAAAGTGCATCTTGTCTTGCATCCATCGGAGTGGTGCCGGCGTGATTGGCGAAGCCCGTGAATTCCACATCCCACCATTTTAGGCCTACGATACCCTCGACGATTCCGATATCGAGATTTTCCTTATCAAGAATTTCGCCTTGTTCGATATGAAGCTCCAAGAAGGCGGTCATATCGCCTTTTTCGCGTTTCACTGCGGAGATTTTGGTCGTATCCCCGCCCAATCTCATAATACCCTCGCCCATAGTATAGCCAGTCGTATTGACCACTTCAAAAGCCTTTTCGGATAAATGTCCGCTCATGGCGCGACTTCCCATTACGCCACCTTCTTCATTCGAAAAGATGATCAACTCAATTGGATGTCTCGTTTTGATATTGTTCTCGTTCAAGGTCTGGATGATTTCCAAAGCGGCCATCGAGCCAACACAGCCATCATAATTACCACCATTCGGTACCCGGTCGATATGTGAACCAAAGGAAATCGGTTTCAGACCGGATTTCTTGCCCTCACGAATTCCTATAATATTTCCCGCAAAATCAATGGAAGTTTTCAGGCCCATTTTTTCCAGTTCGCCAATGACCCATTTTCGGGCTTCGATATCGGCATCGCTAAAGGCGACACGTTCTGTCTCGCCATTTTCCTGAATGCCGAATTTGGCCAAATCGAAAATTCGGGCTTCGAGACGATTTTGATTAACCTTTGTTTGCGAATTTGCGGCAATAACGAAAAAAATAAGTCCAGATAGTAGCAAATAGAAATTTTTCATAGTCATTATCTTAATAATCCAACCCCTGCTTTTTCATTGCCCGGCGATAATTCATTGCGACAGCATCGAATTTTAGATGCAGTTCTTCTGTAAAATCAAAGGGCACTTGTTCAGGTCGTTGCGATTCAACGATTCGTTTATCTTGATCAAAAATGACCTGTTCAAAGTTTTGAAGGATGGTATCAGGTTCGTTCAAGTTATAATTGCGTCCAATGATGCAAAAGCCTCTACATTTATTTTTGGAAATAGGCTGTGAGGCAAAAAAGTACACCATGCCCTTCTCGCCACCCCACCCGAGTCGTAAAACTATGGTATATGGTAAATGCAACCTATATGTACTTCGGCGTTCAGGTTTGACCACATCATCATTGGCGAATATGGGAAAATCATCGGTATTGCTGGCCTCAGGTCGTACGACGGAATAATGAAGAACAGCATCCTTAATTTCAACCTTACATTCGGGTACTTCAGGTCGTTCGGGATCACCTAAAAGGCCGGGATGCACCCAAGGGAAATGCCCAAAATCGGTAAAATTTTCGACTTGACGCGAACTATCACTTCTCCAATCGAAAGGGCCGGTATTTACCAATTTCCATGAACCATCTTCGTATTCGGGTATTTCCGGTAATGGATATACGGGATCTTTTAAGGCTACCCAGACCAATCCGAATTTTTCTTGACAGTGATAAACAGGTGTTTTTGCCTTAGCAGGTATTTGCGCCTCGGGCGCTTGGGGAATAAGTACACAATCTCCCTTTTTGTCATATTGCCAGGCATGATACGGGCAGACGAGACAATCATCCTTTATCCAGCCTAAAGAGAGTGCGGTTCCCCTATGGATACATAAATCACGCATGGCATGTACTTTCCCGTCTGATGTACGCCAGACAACCACGGATTGTTCCAGTAGAAAGGTCCCGTAGGGCTGATCTTTTATTTCATGCCCATAACCTACTGGATGCCAACAAGCATACAATTTCTCTGGAAATGTTTTTTGTTCAATCATTTTTGTGATTCTAAAAGGAATCTTTTTTGATTTCAGGATTTCTTGCGCATTGTAAAAGTTTGTCCAAAGCCTTTCTGTCCAAAAATTTTCCTTGCTTGATTACGGCACTTATTCGTCTTGTATTCGCAATATTTTCTAGGGGATTGGCATCTAGAACAACCATATCTGCCCACATATTTTCTTCTATATGCCCTATTTCATTGTCAAGGTCGAAGTATTTAGCGGGATTTATTGTGGCCGTTTTGATGGCTTCCAAAGGGGTCAATCCGACTTCCACTAATAACGCCAATTCTTGGTGAAGGCTTCGCCCAGGGGTCAAAAAGAAAATGGGGGAATCCGTACCTGCCATGATGGGTATATCGGCCTGGTGCATTTTGCCAACGATGTTCAAGAACCATTTAGAATATTGATGTCCTGAACTTGGCACTGGTTCTTTCATGATGATTCCAATCTCATTTTCCCAAGCCGTAGCAATGGTATCCGGCAGTGCGTTAAAACTTTCTTGCCAATCGGCATCGGCAAAATATCGCGTACTGTACGCTTTTGCCAAAGTAAGGGTCGGAATTTGCCAGGTGTCGTTTTTGGCTAATATTTCCAGCACTTCCGAGGCCTTCTTTTCATCGTAATTATCGATGGCCTTGATTCGTTGCATTTGATGAATCTGCGTCCGCAGTGCGGCACCTTCATAATGTTCTTCGTTTTCTAGAATTTTTCGTCTTTCAAGCAAGAGCTCATCAGCATTCGATGCAAATGAAAATTCGACATTGCGAATATGTTCCATGCTGTTCAACCCTGCATTCGAAGCACTTATGACATCCATGCTCAACGGAATGTGACCTGTAACTTTGAGCCCTTTTTCCTTTGCAAGGCGCATAATGGTCATAAACTGTTCAATACTCAGCATCTCGTAGGCCTTTAGAAAATCGATGCCTAGGCTGTCAAGTTCGTTTACCTTTTTTTCGATTTCCGATTCAGAACCCAACCGAACGGAAAGCGGTGGATGCCCAGGGTCCCTACCGTCATATACATTTGGTGTTCCGTCGAGAAGGGGTCCGGCTATCATAACGCGAGGAGCCTCTGTTGGATTTGCCAGTGACGCGTCCTTCCATTTTTTTACGAATTCCATTCGACCCCCAGTATCTCTTACACTGGTAATGCCATAGGCCAAAAATAGGTCGAACATGCTCGGTGCCAACGATTCGATATAGGCAAAATGCATGTGTGCATCCCAAAGACCGGGCATAAGAAATTTTCCGGTGCCATCGATGATTTCGTTCTCAGCAGAAAGTTGTATCTGATTTGATGGAACGACTTTATGAATTTTGCCTTCCTTGACAATCACCGTCTGATTCTCAATAAGGCCCTTTTCAGGGTCGATAATGGAAATGTTTTCGATACAGTAGGCTTCTTCAAAAACTTCTCCCTTAGGGTGACAACTAATAAATATAACAAATATCAAAAAGGTTGAAAGTAATCGGGAGGGCTCCATTGATATCTCGTTTAATTCTGTCCCCCATTACGTTCAGGACTGCGGGGTTCGGGCCAAGTACGCTGTTCCCCGGTTCTCGGATTAATGCCTAATACCGCCTTTTCGCGTGAAGTTTTATTCGGATCTTCGCTAGCCATATAGGCCAAGATTGCGGTCAAGATGGCATTGTTGCGAACATCGTCAAAAACGATTTTATCATAGGTGTCGAGGTTGGTGTGCCAAGTGTAGTTCCAATAACTCCAACTCAAGGAACTCAATGAAAAGCCTGGAGCACCTGCGGCAACGAAAGAAGCGTAGTCGGAACCTCCACCTCCTGGATTGCCCGGGAAATTGGTCTCGATATGTTGTGTAATATCTTTAGGAACTGCCTCAAGCCATTTTCCGACATAATCATAGGCGTGTAAAAATCCCTGACCTGAAATATTGACTACGCGGCCGGTACCATTATCCTGATTAAAAAGGGCTTGTAACCCTTCGACAATATCAGGATGATCTTCCACAAAAGCCCGTGAACCGTTTAATCCCTGTTCCTCACTGCCCCAGTGTCCGACTATGATAGTCCGCTTCGGATTCGGATATACTTTTTTCAGGATACGCGCCGCTTCGAGCATGGTAATGGTACCGGTACCATTATCGGTGGCTCCTGTGGCACCGTCCCATGAGTCGAAATGGGCGGATAGAATAATGTATTCGTTTGGTAGTTCTTTTCCCGGAATTGTCGCAATGGTGTTAAAAGTGGACACCGTACCCAACTCTTTTGATTCGGCCACTACCTTTATCTTCGGATTTTTTCCATGTTCGAGCAAACGATACAACATTCCATAATCTTCCAACGAAATGTCAACGGCAGGTATCTTTTTGGTACCTGCACTAAAGATCTTGTTGGCTCCGAAACCATTCGACCAACGTGATTGTACAATACCTATTGCACCAGCTTTTTCCAAGGCTTCATTAATGTTACGGCTGGTGTAGCCCATATTCCTGAAATTTTGACGCCATGCATCTTCCTTGACCTGTATGTCTTTCTTCATCTTTTCAAAAGATTCTTCGGTAGCGAATTCTTCCCAATTGTAATCGGGTCTTCCTGTGGGTTGTTCCATGGAAACCATAACGAACTTGCCTTTTACATTGGGCAACCATTTGACAAAAGCTAAAGAATCAGAAACGGTGGGCAGCGCAATCAAATTAGCGGTAATTCCTTTCGGACTGGTACCTGGGCTCCATGCCAATTGCATGCCGCTTAATGTTACCACTCTAGGTTCGATCATATCGATATGGGTAATACCACGCTGCCAACCGCGCCATTTGCCCCATTCTTCATTCTTGGCCTCGATGCCCCATTTTTTATAGGTCTCGACCGCCCAATCATTTGCCGCTTTCATTTGTGGCGTACCGACCAAACGTGGACCGACAACATCCATCAATTCGTGAGCAAGTTGTTCCAATTGGGAATTTTCATTGGCTTCTTTTTGGATGGCGGCCACGATTTCTTCAGTAGATTGTGCGGATAAAAATGTTCCACAGATAAAAAGCACGAAAAGCGCGGATAGTAGTTGTTTTTTCATTTTCCTAGAGTTATTTGAATAGCGAAAACTAATATAAGGATAAATAGGATTTTAGCCCCGTTGAGAACGAGGAAAGATGGGTACAAAGGTGAGATTAGTTACTACTGTTTTATCGCAGCGAATTCTTTGAGGCGTTTTTGATACATCGCGATTATCGATTCGGGTTCCCCCTCGTCGTTCTCGGTTTTGCCATGCCCCAAAGAAATATAAGTAGCCAGTTGGCCTTTTTCAAAATAGAATTCGCAGTTCCACGCTACTTGGGTAAAGGAGTCCATAGGCATAAAGTCTCTGGTTTCCTTGGCGTAACGCAGCTTTCCGTCTTCTTCGAAATAGACTTCTTGGTTAAAAGTTTGTTCAGAATGCGATTCGATTTGGAGGATGCGGTTTCCGTTTTCAAAGGTACAGACTTTCCAGAATTCTATTTTGCCATCGGAATTCGTAACGGCATTTTTTTGTTGGACGGAACATTCTTTTTGATTTTCCTGATAAAGGAGGTTGATATGGGTACGGAGTTCGTTTTCATTTTCTGGTGTTTGTGCGAGGGCGAAACCGAAAATGAACAAAATAGCAAGAAAAATTATTTTTTGCATTCGATTTATTTAGTTGTTGCGCATATCAATAACACTGACTGGTTTTCTACCCAATTTCGACATCCGTAGTTTATTTATTTCCTCTTTAGGGCGAAATTCCAGATTGGGTGTTACGCGAAGTTTTGATCTAAAGTGGTCTTTGATATCTTGTAGCAATTCCTCAGAAGGATTTTTGGAAGCTATTTTAATACGGATCTCATCGGTGCCGATGTCATTGTGATAAATTTCAATGACAAAACTATCCACCTCTGGAAAATCGTTCAAGGCATTGTGCATGGCGGGGGGATATAGCGTAGTGCCCTTATATTTGATCATTTGTTTTTTACGACCCACCACGGGACCGAGACGGAGTGTTTTCCTGCCACAGTTACAGGGAGTATCATAAGCAATGACTATATCGCCAGTCTTAAATCGCAACAGTGGCATGGCCTCAACACCTAAAGTAGTAATTACAAGCTCGCCCTCGGTGCCAATGGGAACGGGATTATTGTCGTCATCCAAAATTTCGGTAATGATCAATTCGGGGTGTTGATGTCCGCCTTGCTGTTCAGAACATTCGGTAAAAGCCGTGCTCATTTCCGTACTGGCGTAGGTGGAATAGAGTTCGATATCCCAAGCCGATTTGATCTTCTTTCCCAACGTATTTAACGCAAAGTCTTGATTGCGCAGTGATTCGCCAATACAAATGGCGCCCTTGATACCAGAAGCGTTTAAATCGATGTCATGCTGATGGGCATATTCGATTAATATCAAAAGGAAGGAAGGCACAACGATCAAGTACGTCGGATTGAATTTTTGAATAGTATCCCACTGCAGTTCAGGAATTCCGGCCCCAACTCTGATAATACCTGCGCACAATTTTCGTGCGCCGAGAAAATAAGCCAACCCGGCCATAAAACGGCGATCAATGGTGGTGGTCAATTGTAGAATATCTTCTTCGGTAACGTTGGCACAGGCAAAGGAAATCGATTCGTTATAGGCCAATCGATCGAGATCGGCGTCGGTCAATCCGATAGTTACGGGTTCGCCCAAGGTGCCCGAAGTGGTTACAAAATCGACGATTTTATTTTTCGGAACGCACAAAAAGTCGTCATTGTATTTTTGAAGCTCTTCTTTGGAGGTGGTCGGAATTTTGACCAGATCTTCTAAGGTTCGGAATGCGTCCGGACTTATTTTATGTTTTTTGAACAACCTGCTATAATAGGGTGAACTGGAATTCAAGTATTGAAAAAGTTCTTGGAGCTTTTCTTCTTGAAATGCTTTTATCTCTGCAATGGATGCCTTTTCGATTTCGGGAATCATCAATTCAATCTTCGTTTCAACTTACGAATATAACGCTCTACTTCTTCTTTGTTAGGGATAGTCGTGATTTCTTTGGAGGCGGCCTTTTCAAAAGCCTTCAATGCCACCGCGTCATATCCTTTGTTATAATTATATAGTCCGATTAGGTAATGCACTTCCCAAAATTCGGGATTGCTTTGTTCAAATTCATTGAGCACTTCATTGTCTAAATGTGTTTCTTGAGCAATTGCGTTGCTGACCATTTCTTCTAAATCACGATATTTTTCGTAGTTATGGTATGCTTCCGAATATAAAAAGGAATCTTCCTTGATATTTTGATTTGATTTTGAAAGCGATTTGCTTGTATCGATTTTTCGGTCTTCTGTAAAGATTTCTTTTAAATCGTAAGCGACGAATTCCCCCAATTGATATGGATTGCTAGAAACCCAGACCATCAAATCTTCCGGTTTAAAAACGATACCATGATGTGCCAATAGTTGGTTCAACGCCTTTTCGTTGCCATAGCCAATTTCTGTGTCGCCCAGGCCCTCTTTGTTTCTTAAGATATCGACCGCAATTTCTGGAGTTACTTTTGGACTTTCCTCCAGCAATTCTTCCATTTTTTCATAGCGATATTTTGAATGGCTTTCGAGAATGTGTTTTTGGTTTTTTTATCCCCATCATAGGCCGCACTTTGAAAATGGTTCGAGCAAATAAGCTGATTGGAATTTTCGACTTCATATACTCCGAAATTCTTTGGGGAAACTTCTATGATTGCCGCTCGTTTGTCTTTGGCACTTCCCACAAAAATGGATTCTGAGACAAAGACTTCCCGTTTTTTGGCGATGGCGATGGCCTCCTCAATAGTCGAGGCGTATTGCAATATTTCCCGTGTGACTAATGAAATAGGTGTTTTTGCAATTAAGGGAAAATTTGATTTGCCCGCATTGATGGTCACGGTCAGGCCTTGGTCGTTCATACCGGAGAGTACGCCAATGAATCCGCCCCACGTGACGGACATAAAATTGTGACCCTCCTGCGGTTTTATAAAAGCAATAATCTTATTCTTAGCGAATTCATCACCTGCATAAAAGTCGAAGTTACGGCCGATGATCAGTTTGCCGTCCTCTGTGTGACCTCCCCATGCTGCAAAGGAAGAACAACCGACCAACGCCAAGTCTTGCAATGCATGGCCGATATCGTGCGCCCCGTGAAAATACATGACCCTTGGGTAGGCTTCGGCAATATGATCGAAATCCTTTGAGGCGTATTGTGACATTCCCAAGATTTCTGCTTTATACTGCTCGTCTATGTTGAGATACATTTTACGATTGAACCAGGCCAAGAACTTCCGGAGCAAGTTCTGTTTTCCTTTGGAAGGAACTAGTTCATCGATTTTTTTGATAAAAATATGTTCTTGTTTATTGAAGAGTTCTTGGGTCAGACTTCCGGTCTTGAGTCCGAGTTCGTAGGGGTCGCCATCGACATACAATTCCCATTGGCCTTTACGATTTTTGGTTAGGAAGTTATCCTCTAAAACAAAAGTAGAATCGTTGAGTTTGGTGCGTTCGGGGATTTTGGATTTATAATGCGAGACGTCAGGCATATCGCGTAATGATTTTTTTACACCACAGGAAACCAGAACCAAAAGCAATCCCAATGAGAAAAGAATACTACTTATGCTATATGATTTGTTACGCATCTATTTATGAACGATTTCTATATTTTTCAGATTTCTTTTGTTATTCTTTGCTGCCTTAATAACCCGATAACTACATTAAGCCGTTTCGACCTTTTTATCCCCTTTGGTTATCTTATCCAACAAATATTCCGCACCCAAAATTTCCGAGCATGTAACTACCCCGCTAATAGTAACACCCAAAATACCATGCATGTTGAGACTTTGTCCTGTGAAATATAGGTTGTTGATTTTCGTCCTTGGCGAAATAAATGACTTCAAGGGATTTTGATAATCCTTGACATAACCATACATCGACCCACGATTGCACCCAATATAATCGCGATACGACAATGGTGTCGAGGTATATATCGATTGAACACATTCCCTAATATCTGGAAATTTCTTTTCAAGTTCGTTCAGGAAAATTTCGGTCTTTTTAGCTTTGAACTCCGCATAGGTCTCGCCCCTGTCATTTTTATTGGCGACCGTGTTGAACGTATCGGCCCAAGGGGAAACCTCATCATAGCGCATATAGGCGATGGCGGTTAATTGTTCGCCCCATTCGTCCTGATTTTTGCGTGCGCCCATGGAGACCATATAGCTCAAGGGCCAGTTTTCTTGGGTATAGTTATGACTATTCCAAACCGCATCAAGGTCTTTAGAATGGTAATAGTTGTGGTTCAGGTATTTGAAAGATTTCGGTTTTAAAACGATATGGATGCTAAAGGCCGAAACGGTACTTTCCATTTCTTCGATACGGTGTGTAAATGATTTTCTGAAATGATTCTCTCCGGTCAATTTTAAGGTCAGTTTCGGGTCGATATTCGAGATGAAAAGGTCTCCCTTGATTTCTTCCCCAGTTTTAGTGGTCACGGAAACTACTTTTTTATCCTCGATATTGATATGGACGACTTCTTGATGCTTAAAGGCATCGCAACTGTTTTCTTTTAACCTGCGGACAAGCAATTTGGTAATCTGGCTGCCGCCATCGGCACAGCGGTAAGCGCTTTCGATAAATGAATTGACCGAAAGGGCATGCACATAAAACGGCGTTTTTTCCGGCTCTCCGGCGTACAATAAATTGGAACCTGCCAGCACCGCGCGCAAGCGCTTATTTTTGGTCAAGGAATCTATATAGGATTTTGCACCAAGTTGGAACAAATCGGAATCTTGATGGTACGGTTTGCCCGCTTCCAGATTGTACAGCGGAAATTTTTGGCAAACCTCCTGTAATTTGGCGCAGTAGGTGCGAATCGCTTCCGCTTCCGCCGGAAATATTTGCACCAATGTTTTTTCAAAATTCTCATACCCCTGCGCATGTGGATATTCGGTATCGTCATCATCAAATGTGATGATATCAAAACCGTCTTCATCCAGCTTTTTAAAATGGAGTCCGTCGAGGATATCTAAATAATCGAAATAGCGATAAAGGTTTTGACCCTCTGTAAGTCCGCCTAAGTAATGTACCCCAGTGTCGAAAATGGTTTTTTCGCGTACAAAAGTCTGAAGGTTGCCGCCGAACTGGTTGTTCTTTTCTAGCACACAGACCGATTTCCCCTCGCGCGCCAGAATATTGGCCGCGACCAGGCCGCCCATTCCGCTGCCTATGATTACGATATCGTAATGGGGTTTCATCTTTGCTCTTTTTTAAATTCTTTACTGGTGGCGATCAATGGCAAACCAATTAAAATTAAGGCAACCAAATTAATAATAACAACATTGTGGATGGCGCCATAATACAAGGAGATTCCGGAATCGATTAAAAACCAAGACAATATTCCATACCACATGGCCTTATATGCCCAAAGTTCTTTCTTTTTAAAGGAATTTTCTGAAATCATGATCATTAAGATGTGAAAACCGACGATGGTTCCACCGATAATCCCGAAAAGCCAATTTTTGAAATCCAGTACATCAGACTGAAATTCATTTGATTGAAAGAATACCTCTCTGGTATAATCGTTATGAATATCGAAGAAAATGGAATTTCCCGCAAATGCAACTAGAAGCCCAACCACAACGGTCAAGACATTGGCATAAGTCAACCATTTTTGCCAGAACATGAATTTCTTATCGTCCACAAGTTTATTGATTTGAAGTCAATACTACAAAGTCATTATTTTGATTGTCGATTTTGAAACCATAGGCTTCAAAACTTGACATATCGGATTTGTATCCAGATTTTAACAATATCAAGATACCGATTTCCGCCAACTTTTCCTTTTTGGGGGAGGCCACATCAAAACCTTTCAAATTAACGATCAACACATTTGCATGAATCTCCAAAGCATCATCGGCTGAATCCATAACAGTAATCTTACTATAGTTATGTGTGAGATAATTGTTTTTAAGGATGGCCCTTGCTTCATCATCTTCCAAATAGGAATAAATTTTCCGGTCGTGGGAATCTAAGGCCAATAACAAATCTAATTGCCCAAAATCCTCAGAAAGATGGATGATTGTATCCTTTGCGCCGATGACTTCTAGGATGGTTTTATAGGGGTCTTGATTCGTTTTTAAATCCTTTTTGACCGCTTTATAGAAAGCATCGCCTTTATGTCGGTAATTTTCCAAAAGTAGTTTGTGCCAATAGGTTTTTCCTTCTATTTCGTTGCATAGCCGTCTGAATTCCGACCTAAAATAGTGGCCTATCTCTTTGGGCCGTTGGGCATAGTTTTTTGCAAAACGCGGATCATCAGGGGTAATTCTTGGTAAGATCTCAACGGTAATACTTCCATCGCGGATAATGAAACTGCCTTTGGGTGAAACTTCTGAAGACCCATGGATCAAAACCGGCAAGATGTCAAGACCGAGTTGTTCCGCCAAGTAAAAGGCACCTTTGTGAAAGCGTCTTATTTTATTCGTTTCGGAACGTGATCCTTCGGGGAAGGCGATGATCGAAAAGCCCTGGGCCATTTTTTGGCGCAGATAGGACTCGCCGTTTTCAACACCTCCAGAAACAGGATAGGCTCCGTGCAACCTCGCGGCATAGCCAATGGTCTTTGAATTGTATACATGATCCTTTACAAGATATATCAATTTCGGATGCAACATGCCCATCGCCAGAATATCCAAAAACGAGGCATGGTTGGCAATCAGAATGGCCGGCTTTTCGAAGGTTTCGTTATTGGGATTCCTGATTTCCTTGGTTAAAAAGGGATTGGTGTACAACACCGACTTCATAAACTTCGAGGTTGCTTTATGCAGTCCGGGTTGTGGTTTAAGTCTCGCCTTCGGATTCAATTTCATCACTAACCAAGAATACACGGAAAGCACCAATCCGCCTAAATCAAAATAGGCAAATGACAGAAGGGAATGCAACAAATACCTCGGAGTAATCGGTCTTTTGTTCGTGTCTCCGATAAAAAGCCGGAACAACAAAGGCTGGAGCGTAAACGCCACGAACATCGCGCAGCCAATACCGATTAACGATACGATTGAAATTGTATATAAAACGGGATGTTTGGCAAAAACCAAAACTCCAACACCTGCAATTGTGGTAATTACGGAGAGTATGATTGAGGTTTTATGCGTGACCAACATTTTTTCTCCGGTGCGATATTCGGTCAGCAATCCGTTGGTCGTAAAAATGCTGTAGTCCACCCCGAGGCCGAAAATAAAACTGCAGATGATGATGTTGAAGATGTTGAATTCGATATGAACAAGGCCCATGATACCGACCGTTAAAAACCAAGTCAAGAAAATGGGAATGCTGGTAATCAAGGTCAACGTAATACTTCGATAAAACAGGAACAGGATCAAAAGCACCACGATCAACGAGTAACCGAGCAAGCGGTTGAAATCATTTTTCAGACTTCCCAAAAAGGTCTCGTTGACGTTTTGGCGGTCGATGAAGAGGGTATTCGGAACATCCGCAAATTGTTCGCGGATTTGGGCCGCGTTCGCATCATCAATTTTGACCAGCGAAGTAATCGTGGTACCGTTTTCATCCGTTACCACATAATCGTCCAAAGAGAATGATTTTATTTCATCCAAATCGGATAGTTCCAAAGGCTTAAAATCGGCCTTCAAAAGGAATAGAACTGGGAAAAGGTATTCTCCTTAAACCCCAGTTCAGAACCACTTTCGATAAGGTTTTTTTCAGGGAATCGATTCGATCGGGATTCCAAAATTGCTTCCAAGCTCCGATTTTCTGTTGTTGTGTCCGTTCGGATTTTGCCAAAGTTCCGATAGACCCAAAACTAACAATTTTGACTTCTTCTTTTAGTTGTTCCAGTTGCCGGTGTAGGCTGTCGCTGCGTTGCAAGACATCCTCCAAATTTTCTCCATAGGTGGATAAATAGAGTGATTTTGAACCGATATCCGTCAGTTTTTCGAGGCGGTCGCGAGCATCGAGCAATGCCTGTGTCTCATAATTGAGTTTGGCGATATCCTGATTAAAGATCACTTTGCTATATGTAAAAATGCTGATGACAAAAAGGACGGAAAGTAAACCAATGGCCCATTTGCTTTTGTGCCATTCAAAACTGGCCCAACGGTCAAGAATCATTCTTTTGTCCGTTGAAACTTTTTTACTCTTGTAAACTTGGGGAATAAAAAGCAGCGCAAAAACAGAAGCCCCTAGCACACTTACGGCCGCGAAAATACCTAAATCTTGTAACGCTTGCGAATCCAGAAACAACAAACAAAGAAACGCTGACGCCGTGGTCAGACTGCTCATCAAAACCGCCGGAGCGACCTCTTTATAAAGATTTTTTATATCCTTGCCGTTGCGAATGTGCGTCAAGATATGCAATCCGTAATCCAAGGTTACGCCCAATAAAATTGCACCGATGCCCAAAGAAATCGCTGAGATCTTTTCCCGTATCAGACAGAGAAAGGCGATGGCCAACAAACCTCCAAAAACGGTTGGGGCGAAGAGAATGAATGGGAGAGCCAGTTTTCTGTAGAATACGATAAGTAAGACGATGAGTAGGGTCATCGCGATGCTCACGGTAAACTGAATATCGCGTTTGATCTGGGTCGCATTGGAAACTGCGCTCAACGCCGCGCCAAAATATTCGCTCTGAGCTTTTGCCTCATATTTGGTGTTGAGGGTATCCTGAATACGATATAAAGCCTCTGAGAAAGGTAGGTTTTTGTTCGTTTCTCCCGAGCCGAAGGTGGGGGTAATAAAGAGGAGAATATTTTCTTCCTGTTCATTGAGAACAAATCCTTTTTTGAGTTTAAAACCTTCCCCAAAACCCAGTTGTTGCAATTTTTTTAGAGCGATAAAGGATAGTCCTAATGGGTCTTTTACGATATTTTTTTTGGCGACGATTCCCGTCGGAGAGACCAGCGTCCTATAATTTTCAGCGGTTATTTTGGCAATACTGTCCCTGAAAAGTTTGCGTTGAATGGCCTCATAATCCGAAGCGTCCAGAAACAGCGGCAGGTTTTTATAAACAAGGTCTAAGGTTTTGGGTAAATCTTCGTCATCGATTTTTCCTTGAATGTTCTTTATGAATTCTCCTTGGCTCGCTTCAACGCTATCCAAAAATTCCATCGCATATTTTGTTAGGTCATCAACGGAACCTGTGTCCCCTTTTCGGATATTTACCACGATCTTATCCGTAAAGGCAATGGATTTTAATACTTTTTGTATTCGTTGTGTCTCTTCGTTGGCGGGAATCAAGGAAGAAATATCGTCGTCGAACTGGATTTGGCGCGATATTCCAAGTAGACCGGCAAGTAAAAGTAGCAGGGCCAGAAGTGCCAACCATTTTTTCGAGGCGATGGCCGTGTAGGCTCGAAAGAAAAAGCTACCCATTTTCAACGGCTATTTTTCGTTTGGCCATTTGGATCAGGTATATGTAACCGATGCATCCTGAAATGATGGAAACCGCACTTGCCAAAACAAGAGATCCGATGAAGTAGGTTTTTAGACTTTTTAGAGCCACGGCGACAGTCAGTTCGTCAAAGGAAATAGCTAGCTTTTCTCCGGTAATCCAGATGCCGACCTGAAGACCAAAAAAGAGGATAAATGGGATAAAAGGGGGCAGGCTGATGTTCGAGAACGCAAAGGTAATCGCTTTGTTCAGCTTGAACAATACCACGAGGCCGAACACCAACAAGGTATGCAATCCCCAAAACGGACTCAGCCCTATGAAGACACCCAGGGTAATGGAAAGTGCTTTTTTCTTGGGAGAATCATTGCTTCCCAAAACGTCTTCCATGAAGAATTTTTTTATTCCTTTTTTCTTGACCCTTCGAAAGAAATCTCGCGGTTTGATGTAGAAGACCGTAGCGATGACGAACAGGGTGTTCAACACGCTGATACGTGCAAAATCGGGTACCTTTCGAAAATGGGAAACCCTTTCCGGATCTTCATACGAAATCTTAACCGGAACGTTTTTGACCAAAGTTCCGTTCCAAGCGGCCTTGACGATAACCTCGATTTCGAACTCGAATTTTGGGGTGTACAGGTTCAGCTTTTCGATTTCTTTTAACGGATATAAACGAAACCCGCATTGGGTATCTTGTAACCAAGTGCCTGTCTCGAACCAAAACCAAAAGTTGGAGAAGCGGTTTCCGAAACTACTAGAACCGGGAACGTCGGACTGCCGCATGTTCCGCGAGCCGATATAGAGTACGTTTTTGGTTTCCTCTTTCTGCAATGCTTCCAGAAATACTGAAATGTCCTCGGGAAAATGCTGCCCGTCGGAGTCGATGGTAATCACAAAATCATAACCGAGCTTCAGGGCTTCCTTGAACCCGATTTTTAGGGCATTGCCTTTTCCCTTGTTTTTGGGAAGATGAATTTGATGGACTTGGGGATAGTCTTTTAAAATTTCGGTAGTGCCGTCCGTTGATCCGTCGTTGACGACGATGCTATTTTGAGTCTGTCGTAAAATGCCATCCAGCACCCGCCCCAAAGTCCCCGCATTATTATAGGTCGGAACCAGCACACAGCATTTGAGCTGTTGCATGGTTTCTTGGAGTTGTGGGGTAGGGGTCGGCACTTCTTAGTTCGTTTGAAGCGTACTGTCGGAAGGAACAGGTGTGTCACATTGAGCCTTTCGACTGTGCTCAAGACCGGCTAAAGTCGAAATGGTTTGGTATATGAAAGGTCTTCGACTACGCTCAGACTGACAATTCCGGTCTTCGGCACATACGCTATTGATTTACAAAGATAACGATTGCAAACCCTAAAACAATTGCTTTTCGGCATCTGAAAAGGCATCGGATTGTAGCGAATATCCCTTAACAAATTCCTTGGCACCGGTATCGGTCATGGAAGCGTAGTTATCTAAAATGAATTGTTTGTCCTCTACAATGTTCTTTTTGTAACCCACGATTTTCGGGGCATTTTCCTGAACGCTTAAACGGATACATCGGATTTCAACGCTTTCGGGAACTGTTTCGACGGCAAATTCCAAAAGTTCCCTACCGTCTTTGAAAAAGGTTTTTTTGTCCTTGATGCCTTCCGCATATTTTGACATCATCGTGGTTATGGCTCCTTTGTAGGCCACTAACACCGTTTCGTCATTTTTGCTTACGGAAATTAGGTTGTCGTGAAGTTTTTTGGTCATTTCCTCGCTATTCGAGGCTTCTCGATAATCTGTCCTCACTTTCGAAAGTTCGGGGGCTAAGCTCCAGAACACAGCAAAAAGCAGTAATGAGATCAAGGTTTTCATTTAGCTCATTTGTTTAAAACTTGCGTTCAACTTTAGTGCCAAGGTTTCATCAAAACTTACGGTGTTCTTCACTTTTATTTGGTTTTCGACTTCCGAAAAGTCCAATTTAAATTGAAGCGTTTCGTTATTTTCAGGATTGATGATGGCCATAAACTTGACATTGGAGACCACGGATAGAAATAGCTCTTTCTCAAAAGCTTTCTCCGTAAGTTCCTTGATAATCTGAATAGTACAGACACCGGGCAAAATAGGATTTCCGGGGAAGTGACCTTTGAACACCTCGTGATCTTTGTTTAGTTTTACGGATGCATGAACGCTGCTATCCTCTTGATTAAAATCGATTATGGAATACAGTCCTTCTATGAGCATTTTGTCAAAGTTTGAATTTATAGGCGGCCCCAATCTGAAAAACGCCATTTAGGTTGCTACCCGCTTCTTCATATAAATCGTCGGCACCGAAGAAATCAACGCTAATAGTGCCTTGTTTGTAGCGGGCCTCCAAGCTCAGTCCGAAATCGAATTCGTAGCCGATGCCTCCCATAGCGGCGATATCGATAGGTGATATTTCTCCGTCGATATTCCCGTTTGTAAAACTGACGAAATTATTTTCTAGATTAATATCAAGACAGGCACCGATCATAAAATGGAACCCACCGTTTTTGCTCACATAGAATTTGTTCGGAACGCCAATAGAGAGATAATTGATTTTTATATCTCCGTACTCAGTCGAATTCGAAGCACCACCCTGATTGGAATAAAGTAATTCGGGCTGCAACGCATAATAATCGCCAAAAGGAATTTTCACGAACGCACCTATGTAGAGCCCCGTTTTATTGTCGAGCCTTGTTTTGCTGATATTCGAGCTGTTAAGACCCATTTTGATGCCGGGCCTGGCTTGGGCCATCGCAATGGGTGAGAACGAAAGAAATAGTGCTAAAAATGCCACGATCGACCTTTTCATCAAAGTGCTTTTAAATTGATTTTAAGCTTAACGTTATTGTGCAAAATCTCAATTGCTTCTGCAATGTTATCATTTATTCCCGAAAACAGAAAAGTTACCTTTTCTTTTCCATTGCCCGTTCGTACTATTTTTTGCAAGGTGCCGTCTTCAAAAGTATAATAATGTTTTTTGGATAGTAGAACGGACTCGACCATCGTCTTTTCTTCATTAAAATAGGAATCCAAGCTTTTCGAATTTTTCCGGATTAAGACTAAAAAATCACGTTTTAACACATTTATGAGCAATTTTTTGTCCATTTCGGGCAAAATACGTTTGATTTTCAAACTTTCTCCTTTGAATTCAAAATCAAATATGGTGTTTCCCAATTCGGTCGTAAAAACGATGCGATGGTGTTCACTGGCTATTTTTTTGACGATTAAAATACCCCCAAACGACTTATCAAAAGCATCTATTTTGGTTTTGTACACATAATCTTTATCAGTATCTGAAAAATAGGGATTCAGTACTGTTTTTGGAACGGTTTCCAAGGGAACAAAACCTTGTTTTTTAGGATAGGAAGCACACCCCGCCCACAAAAACAGGCAGAGGCTACTGAGCAAAATCCGCATCGGAAAGGGGTTGGTTCGTTTTTCGATCGCTGAAAACAATATGGGTGTAATCACCTGAAGGTTCTATCATTTTTACTTCGATGACCTCCCCGACTGCATTAAAAGTTAAATGAAATGCCTTGATAAACTCCGCGAACTGGTCATCTTTCGGAAAAAAGTGAACCAAGCTGTTTTCATTGTTCTTAAAATACTCCATATTAAATTGCGCATCGTCGAACAGATCGCCACGAATGCTGGCCGTGATCAATTGGTTGAGCTGCGTAAAAAGTTTGTTTCCCCCGACATCCATATTGCTTTTGTTGCCATCGTCATTGATGTAAAGCGTTTGGCTTCTAAAAATGATGGAATAGGCATAAGGTTGTACATATTCCCATTTTACTAAATCTGGCGACTTAAAGGCCAGTTTCCCTTTTGATTCGATGTCGTTGGAAAGGAAATCCAAGTGTTTGTATTGCGTAAAATTACTGGTAATCGTGTTTGTGGTCTCTGCCTGTTCCTTGACCTTCGTTTTTAGGTGTTCCGCCTCGGCAGAGGTCATTTTGGTCTGGGCGGAGAGGGTCATGGCCCCAAAAAAAAGTAATATAAAGCTATAAAAGATTCCTGCTTTCGCTGAAATGAAAATAAAATGTTGTTTCAACTTACCCATATGCTTCAATTTCCAACAATCGCTCAACAGTAACCGATTCCAAGTTCTTCTCCTTCAAAAATACCAATAACCGTTCCAAAACGGCGACTGTTTTCTCGCTGGTGTCGTGTAGCAATATAATATCGCCCTTGGAAAGTTTCGAAGTTATTCGTTTGAATACCATTTCTTTGGAGCGGGGCGTGGTATCCAATGAACGGATGTTCCATCCGACGGAAGTAAGTCTCAGTTGTTTTACGGCTTTCTCGACCATAGGGTTGGTAACCCCGAATGCCGGACGGAAGAGGTTCATTTCCCGTCCGGTTAAATCTTTAGCAACGGATTTGGTTTTTAGCAATTCGGCTTTCACTTTTTCCAAACCAAAGAAGCCGAAGGTCTTGGAATGGGAATAGGTGTGATTTCCTATGGAATGGCCATTGGCAATTATTTCCTTTAGGATATTGGGGTTTTTTACAATGTTTTCCCCTATACAGAAAAATGTCGCTTGGGCCTCAAAGTGTTTTAGAAGGTCTAAAACTTTGGGAGTGAATGCATGATTCGGCCCATCGTCAAAAGTTATGGCTACCCAATTTTCAGAAATCTTTTTGTTGGAATGAAGGGAAGTCAAATGATAATTCCATCGAATAAAAAACGAACCGAAAAGAGTTGTCAAAAACCATAACAAAACAACAATGGAATAACCCCAAATAGGAATGGCAACGAAAAAATCAAGGGCGATCAACCCCAAAAAAATGAGGATGGCTACGGGATTGATTACCCTTCTTGTCAACATTTACGGAGGAGCGTGAGGCTATGGTTTTCCCCTCTATATTGGTTGTAGATCAATATGGTTTTCGGCGAAGTAGTTTCCACGGAATTCAAACGAACCGCCTTTGGAACGTACTGATGTTTCAATATCTGGTTGGCCAGCCAAAACCCGAATCCCGAGGCGGTATCGAACTCGCCCGACAAGTGTTTGAAATAGGCTTGGCAGGTATTTTTAAAAATTCCTTTCGCCAATTCGTTGTAATAGCCATCAAATTCAACATCGCCATTATTTCCCAAAATAACAACATCGACAGTATCGAGGGTAAACTTATTTTTCGATAGAAATAATGCTACTTTTTCTGAAACTTCATCTTGAGAAAGGGTATTATAAGTCTCCACTGCCAGTAATTCAGCATAGCAAGAAGGTCTTTTCTCGTTGGAAAGCACAAAAAAATGAGCGCCCTCTGAAAAAACAGCTCCTTGGGTGCCTGAAGACAGTACCGCCATCGTTTCGACCGCTTCCTGTTTTATATGTCCGATCAAGCGATGGGTATCCACATGATGGTCGACGAGCTCATCGACTCCACCGACCAGAATATGATTCGCCTCGTCGTTTTCCAGTTGCATTTTTGCATCCAAAACAGCGGATTCAAAGGAAATCACAGAATGCACATACGTAAAATTATGGCCCTTGCAGCCCATACCCAATGCGATTTGTCCCGCAACGGTATTGTGCGAGGACTGTATAAATCGGGTCGGGGTCAAAAATTGTTCGTCATTGTCGATAATATCGATGACGAATTTTTCGGAATCGCCGATACAGCCCAAACCTGTGCCGACAATGATGGCATCGATTTCGTTTTCTTCTAAAGCTGCTTCCGTCATGGCGGTCTTGGCACTGACCGTGCTCATTTTGATGCCTTTAGCCATTCTTCGCGCCGCCGCGGGCGGAATATATTCTCTGTAATCGGGTGCGATGATACTCAGAACCGTATCATTATGGTTAAAGATATCTTCCAAAAAATGTGAATTGTCAAATGTTTTCTGTGCAGAAACCGACCCAACGCTGTTGATATAGACCGATTTTTTCATGCTTCTTTGGAAAATATAAGCGTGGAACAATTCCCTCCAAAGCCAAAAGAATTCGACAAAACATTCCGCAAGGGTTTTTTGGTCACTTGAGTAATCGGAGTCAGATCGAATTCCTTCATTTGGGTTTTATAGTTCAGGTTTGGGAACATGATGTTGTTTTGGAGTGCTAAAACTGAATATACGGCCTCGACCCCTCCAGCGGCGGCCAACGTATGTCCGGTAAAGGCTTTTGTGGAACTGAATTCCGGTACCTTTTCATCGAATAAACGGATCAATGCCCTTCCTTCTGACAAGTCGTTGTTGGGCGTTGCCGTGCCATGAGCATTGACATAATCGATATCGGAAGATTGCATTCCCGCGACTTTCAACGCCTTTTCCATGGCCAGAACCGCACCGTCGCCGTGTTCCGAAGATGCCGTTTGATGATAGGCGTCGTTCGCATTTCCGTAGCCTTTTACATAGGCCAACACCTTTTTGTTTTCTTTCTTGACCATTTCATCCGATTCTAGAACAAGAAAGGCTGCGGCTTCTCCTAAATTAAGCCCCTTGCGATTATCATCAAAGGGTGCGCTATAGGTATCGGATAAAATCAATAGGGTCTTAAAACCGTTGATGGTAAATTTTGAAAGACAGTCCGTACCCCCGACGATGACCCGATCCAATTGACCGGATTTAATCATCCGCGCTCCTAACATAATGGCATTGGCCGCAGAGGAGCAGGCCGTACTGATGGTGGTTACGAAACTTTCTTCCAGACCAAGATGTTTGGCTATTTTTTTGGTGGAATCGCCTGCATGCAGTCCCGTAATATGCTGGCGGACTTCTGGGTGTTCAAAATAATCGTAGAAATACTGTTCGGATTTGTCCATACCGCCGACCGTGGTGCCTGAAATGAGTCCGGTTCGCACATCGTTTATTTTGGTGATTACCGCATTTTTAAGGGCTTCCTCAGCGGCTAGACAACCTATGAGAACCGTGCGGGACCATTGGTTTTCGGAAACATCAAGCCGTTTTTCCAAAACGGGATTGGTATCGGAGATCTCGCCGACCATGATTTCATCTTTATGAACGGTTTCGATTTGGAAAATTTTGGAAATTCCTTTTTTTCCACTGATAAGCGATGCGTAGTTTTCCGCCACATTGTTGCCAATGGCCGAAATGATGCCCATTCCCGTGATTGCTACGCCTTTGTTCATTTTTGAATTTATACGGAAGGGAACCGAGAAAAATGCTATCGACTTCTGTGTTCCGCGATATAGCCGGCCATGGTTTCGACCGACTCGAATATTTTTTTACCTTCCTTGGGATCGGCCAGCTTGATGCCATAGTCCTTATCGAGCATTACGATCAGTTCCAATGCGTCGATGGAATCTAGGCCCAACCCTTCCCCGAAAAGGGGGTCTGTATCCTTGATTTCCTCAATGGCAACATCTTCCAAGTTGAGTTGCTCTATGATTTTTTCCTTCAATTCTTGTTTCAATTCGCTCATCAGGTCAAATATAATCTGGTTATTTCTTCTTTGGTATGTAGATGGCTTCCTTGATGTGATACGATATATAAAAATGCTTCGTACCGACCTTCATCAAAATCGACCCATCCGCAGAGTACTTCGTCCGCTTTTTCCGTGTCCAATAAACTGTCACTATATTCCTTTATATAGTCAGCATTGAACGCATCAAAGATAAAAAAACTATTTTCGGAATGCAGTTTATGCCGTATGCTAATTTCGCCTATACAAATATTGGGCAGCGTGTAAACGAATACTGCCGGACTCGGATAAAAATTGTTTTCGTCCGCTATGGATTCTTGGTATTTTCTATCGGTATCAAGACTCGATGCCCTATTCGATAAAACTATCGCCATATTCCGTTCTTGTTCAGGGGAACTCTTTTCTTGCAAGAGTACCTCCGCTGCCATAAAAGCCAATTTACTCAGATTATCCATTTTGAAAAATTTGGAATAATCCGTCTCAAAATGATGATATGCCGATTTTATGAAGGAAGCGAAATCAGGGGAAATATTTTCATAAACCGCCTTTCCGTTCAATGAAACAATCCCTTCATTGATATGGCAATAGCTTTTTATGTGGTTATTTTTGTTCAAGGAAACTGTTTCAAGTTTTTAAGAATTCCGACCAACTACCGTCTAAAGTCTAACGACTACTATCTTTTCCGCACACGAACATGGTATGGAATTCCCCGACGGGAAGGTCTTCTTTTAAGATCAACCCCGCTTTTTCGATTAACTCCTGAAATTCGGTCGCTTTGTACATTTTGCTGTTTCCGTTTGCCAAGGCCGTGAAATATAAAGATGTCGCTTCCAACGTAAATCTGGCATTGTCGAATTTTTGACGATCGGTATAGGTTTCGATGATGATCAATTCTGCGGAATCATCCATCGACTGTACACAAATTTTCAGGATTTTCAGTATTTCTTCCTTCGAAAAGCAATCTAAAAATTGGCTCATCCAGATTGTGTCGGCACCTTCGTGAATCCTCGGATTTTCGGAAAGCCAGTCGATTTCCTGTCCTGAAATCCTATTTTCAAGTCCGTTCTCCTTGGCATTTTCGAGGGCTTTTGACAATTGCCCGGGAAGATCAAATATCGTTATCTCAACATCTGGATCATAGTTAGCGCAAAGTATGGCAAATTTGCCCGTGTTTCCGCCAATATCAAAAAGTGTTTTCGGTTGATGTCGGAATACCAACGGCAACGCTTCGCCAAAAATTTCATCGGAATAAAAATGGTCGAAAGCGAACCACGATTCTTGAATTTTTGAAGGAAGTTGTGACAACCCTTCATAAACCGTCGGCCATGGACCCAGTTCTTTCAACCCGGCCGGTTTTCCGGTCTGTATGGCCTCGTGCAAATGAAAAAGACCTTGATAGCAAACGTCTTGCGTAAAGTTCAGGTTGGCCTCGGTCATTTTGTTATAGTTCAAAAAATAACCGATTTTGGTCAGTTCATAGCCACTATCCTCATTTGTACTTACGATATCCGAACTTTCGGCGATTTCCAAAAGCACGCTAAGTCCGTATTCACTTATGGAAAGTGCTTTGGAGAGTTCCTCTAATGTAACACCACCATCGGAATCGTTTTCAAAAAGGTAGTCGAAAACGCCCAGTTTGCGCAACGAGACCGTAGTCTGGAATACAAAAGGAGCAAAAGCGATTTTTTGCGCTTCTTCAAGCGCCTTGATAGCTTTTATGGGTTTTTTGGCCATTATGAATTGAAAATCTTTGCAGCGGGCAAATTTAGGGAATGTAGCTTAATTAGGAAACCCGAAAGATAGCTATTCGCTTTGAGAGTCGAAATACTGGAAAAGGAGTATTTTTTGAATATTTTACAGCACTATATAAATTGAATTTTCCTAAAAACGGCTGCCGTATTACTCCCCCCAAACCCTGAAGCCGTTTTTAAAAACGTATGTATCTCTTTTGAAGTAGTTTGTTGGATGATTTTCAAAGGTTCGGAAACCCCCAATTCTCGAAATCCTTTGGACGCAAATAGGGTATTTCGATGTAATGCGTGCATGCCGATGATGGTCTCCAGAAGTCCCGATGCGCCAAGTGTATGGCCGAAATATCCTTTCAAACTGTTCAAAGGTATTTCGCCCAGACCGGCACGGTTAAATGCGATGGACTCCATTTCATCATTGAACATGGTGGCGGTACCATGGGCTGAAATATAATCGATGTTTTTGTGGGATAGACGAGTTTGTTCTAAAGCTTTGGTAACACTTCGGTACAATCCTTCACCTGTTCGGGAGGGTCCTGAAATATGGTTGGCATCGTTGCAGGAAGCTTCGCCCAAAATCTCGACCGATTCCGGCACCAATACATTTTTATCTTTCGTAACCAAAACGCTTGCCGCGACTTCCCCGATATTGATGCCCGAACGGGTTTTGCAATATGGGCGACAAGGTTCTTCGCTCAGTGCCTGAAAAGCGTTAAATCCTGAGATGATGAATTTTGTGACCAAATCTCCCGCTACGACAAAAACATGGTCGAATTTATCTTGATGAATGAGACGTTTTGCTACAGCTATCGCCAATATCCCAGAAACACAGGCATTGGAAAGCACCAAAGGTTCTGTCTTAAATCGAAAATGATTTTTTAGCCGTTGGGCCAATTCACTGAGATAGGCACGTTCTTTTGGAAAAGAGCTTTCTGAATCCAGCACATCGATATTGCCTTTGGTCGTCGAAATAATGAGTCCGACCCGGTCGGTCAATTCAAGTCCCGATGTGCTTAGGGTTTTATCGAGCGAAACTAGCATCATCTTTTCCAATCGTGTATGGCGTTCTTGAATGTCTAGTTTAGTAAACGCTTCTTGTAGGGCATCTGCCGGAATCATGGACGAATAGAAGGGGCGGTCTACTATTTTTGGGTCGTCGACCAATTGCAGTCCAGAGATTTCCTTTGAAATTTTATCTACGACAGTCTCGCTTTCAAAACCTAGTGACGAAATAATATTGTTATGTGAGAGATAGGTGCTATTCATTCAAAAGGCCTACTTTTTGCTTCCATTCTCTAAAAAAATCGGGAAGTACCAGAGACAGTTCCCCGTCCAGTTCGACAAATACCTGAACGGTCTCGCCGGTACAGACCACAGCCCCATCTGGATTCAAGATCTCGTATCTGAAAATCATTTTAGCGGCCGGCGAATCGATATAGGTGGTCTTTATTTTGGCTACATCGCCATAACGTAAAGGCAATTTATGCTCACATTTTGAGGAAACTATCGGTGTCGAAAAATTGTTCGCTTTTTGATCCAGATACGAGATGCCGTGATGGCGACCGAAGGTCTCGCGCCCATCCTCAAAAAACTGGATGTAATTGCCGTGCCAGACAATGCCCAACGGATCACACTCCGAAAAACGTACCCGGACTTCGCTCGTATGGCTGATTTCTTTTTTGATTTTAGACTGCGTTCTTTCGCTCATTATATATAATGGAGATTACTGTGGTTGCAACAAAGAACAAAAATAACAAAGCGATTTCGGGTAGCAGTTCTTTGAGCGCGACATTTCTTAGGAATACGTCGTAGAATGCATTCAAACCCCAATTCATAGGGGAAATATTAGAGAGTACTTGCATGAATTTAGGCATGGCAAACACTGGTACCCAGACCCCGCCCAAAGCGGCCAAAATAACTACAAAGGTTGCCCCGAAAGGAGCGGACTGTTCCTGTGTCTTGGCAATGGTGCCCAATAGAAGACCAAGACCGACCGCGGCCAACCCGGCAAAAAAAGCAACGAAAAAGAGAAGCGGTAGTTTGCCCGAAACATCCAGTTTTGGGAGTCCAATAAGAGGGAAAAGATAAACGCCGACAAGCAGCATCAATGCGAACTGTATCAATGCCACGCTCAAAAAAATGACTGTTTTTCCGCCCAAAACCGTCGTATAGGATACAGGATTCGTCCGTAGACGCACAAGAGTACCTTGGTTTTTCTCCTTGACCATATTGATGGACAATGGCAAAATGATGAAGAAAATGGCGAAGAGGGTCCATGCGGGAATATTATGTTGCGTGGAGTTCGGAATAACCTCTTTTTCAGCTTCCGAAGGCACTATTTCAGTAAAAGTCAAAAAGGGCTCGGTATCGAAAATTTCTTCTGACGGATCGTCGGTCAACTCTTCCTGAAAGGCTTTGTAAATGGTTTGGGTCTCAATTTTGGAGACCATTTGGTCGATGCCGCTTTTGATGGAATTCCGAAATGAGAATTGCGTTGCCGGATCAAAGTAGAGCTTGATTTCCTTGGGTTTCAGTTTTGATTTTACCAATGGGATATTTTCCTCTTTCGCACCGAATTTTTCGAGGATTCCTTCGACGTTTTCCGAGATTTTCAAATTCAGGTCGTTGGATAAGTTTTCAGGGATAATAATGGCCAACTGATACTTTCCCGTCTGCACCAAATTTTTTGCCTCGCCTTCATCGGATTTCAATATTATTTCAAAACGTTCGGAACCCTTTAGATTTTTTTGAATGTTTTCGGATACCTTTCCTTTGTCCTTATCCACCAACAAAATAGAAATCTTGGATTCTATTAGCGTCTTGAACGTACCATCTTGAATAGTGGTAATCGTGATGACCAAAAGTAACGGCATTAGAAACAAGATGGCCAATCCCCCCAAATCACGGGTCAACAACAGAAGTTCCTTGTATGTCGAGGCCCATAGTTTATGCATAGTCCCGTAATGCTTTTCCGGTTTGGGACAAAAAGATCTCTTCGAGATTTTTGGCTCCTTTTTGTTGGGCAATGAGTTCGGCAGGCTTTCCTTTACACACGATTTTTCCTAAATCGATGATGGCGACACGCGTGCAGAAATGTTCCGCTTCGTTTAGGTGGTGCGAAGTGTAGAGAATGGTCGTGCCATCAGTATTCAATTGTTTTAGATAATCGATGATTACGTTTTTCGACTGTACGTCAACGCCCACCGTAGGTTCGTCTAAAAACAACACTTTTGGCTTGTGAAGAATGCTGGCGATCAAATTGATACGCCGTTTCATGCCTCCCGAAAAGTTGGCTATTTTTTTGTGGGTGAACTGTGAGAGTCCCAATGTTTCGAGATGCTGTTGGATGTTTTCTTTCAAGGAATTCCCCTTTAAACCATACATGCTTCCAAAATAATGCAGGTTCTCATAGGCGGTCAACGAAGGATATAGTGCATATTCCTGTGGAACGATACCGATCAATTGTTTAAGTTGGGCATTGTTTTTATGATAGGTCAATCCGTCGATTGAAAAAGAACCTGAAGTGGGTTTGAGCAACGAACTTAACATCGAGATCAGTGTTGTCTTTCCTGCTCCGTTTGGCCCTAGTAATCCGAAAACCTCCTTTTCTTGAATCGCTAGATCTAAGTTATGTACCGAGTAGTCTTCGGCACCTTTGTATTTTTTGGAGAGTTGGGTTATTTGGATCATGGCCCCTTAGCCCCATATGGGGAATTTTACTCGATAATCGAGATTTAAATGCTCCGAGGCTTGCCCGCCTTCATGTTGCCATTTCGGCGGACGAAGGCCTCGAAATCAAAATGTCTTTTCCTTTAAATGCCTCGTGGGCTTTCCCCGAGGTATTTACATATGCATTAAACTGCTTTTTTCAACTTCTTAAAAAAAGCTTCCTCACGTCTGGCAATTTCATAGAGTTGGTCCGCGATTTTGTTATAGCCATCGCTTTCGCCGCTCCGGTTTTTGTAAATCCGGGAAGCATCCAAGGCAAAATCACGCCAAGCATCCCCGATTTCGGTCATTTCTTTGGAGAATTCCTTAAGATTTTCATTGTTCAATACGCCCGAAGCTTCCTGAAGAAATGCGGCATAGATATATCGGAAGCCACCTCCCCCCGTACCGATTTCCTCTTGCATACGTACGATCTGGCCCAAATAGTGATTGGCTTTTTTAGCGCCCAATTGTGCAGGCCATTTACGGATATTCTTTGCCACCCAGCGCATGGCCTTTACCCCGACAATGGGTACAGGGGCCGTCATATCCCTACAGGTGTGTTTTATGCCCTTGACAATCGCTTTTTCAAGTTCCAATTCTTCGGGAAACGAGGTAGGGTAATACATATGTCCTTTGGGTGCAAAGGCTCCTTTGGCAAAACGGACTTTCTCTAATTGTCGGTCCGTCAGCGTAGTAACGCTTTCCATTACGGGATCACTGATGAGATATTCATTTTCGGTCTTACCGTACACTACCATATTGTGCGCATTGAAATGGAACCGGTATTCATCGGGAAAATAAATTAGATTATAAACCCCGACCTGCAGCCCAACGGGGTTATCGTTTCTGAGATTCTCGTCCAGTCGAGCCTTTGCCGTTTTCGGATTGCTGAACTTTTCCCGTTTGATTTTGACCCCGACCCTTTTGGCGAAGCGGCTAAAGACAAGACCGGGAATCACACGATAGGTAAATACAGGTGCGTAATTTACTTTGATAAAGGGAAGGTAGCTGAACAAGAGCCCTGATCCTATACCGAAAACCATGGGTTCACTTACCTCGAATCCGTTATGGCGCATTAGATTGGAAACTACGCCGTTTTCACAATGGGCAGTTTGTTTGTGGGCAAAATCAATCTGTAAGCTATCCTTCATTGATGTTCTTTAGTTGGTCAATCGATATCTCGAAAACATCGGCGTATTTCTGTAGTGTTTTCCCGTTTATTTTTTTAAAGACCGAAGGCTTAAAATGTCGTTTAACACGACATTGCCAAAGTCCGACGTAACTCGCTAATATGGGTAGGTCCATTTTGGCCTTTTCCATATAATATTCTATGGGACTTGTTTCGTTTTTTAAGACACGTTGCCTTGCATCCTCGACCCGTTCCTCGATAACCTTGATGGCATTGTCCAAGGCGATGGTCTTGGGTTCCCAACCTGTGCTTAGTTCGGTCACGTATTCGCCGTTTTCGTCTACGGCATACACCATATCCTTGATTTTGGCCTTTTCAAGTTTGCTCTTGTCTTGCGGGACTTCCTTCTTTTTCATTCTACCTCGTGAATCAAAAAATTGAAAGTACAATCTACGATTAAATCATCATTTCTAAAAGTAGCAGCTTCCACGGTACACATGCTCATCGTACCCGTATCATAACGGGATATCAATTGGGCCTTGGTTACCAAAAGTTCGTTGACACCAGGAAGTTTACGGATTTCAGCTTTTTTAATAGCACTGATATATCCTACAATTTTATTGCTCGCCCCTTCAAGGTCTTCATCATCAAAATAACTTTGGCCTACGATGGCGGTACTTGCTTGGGCGGCATTTTCAATAAGTCCGGTTTCGGAGAGTTTTCCGCTTGAGTTCAAAAAGATACAATCCTCGGTTATTTCAAAATGGGTAACAACGGAATCCTCATCTAAATAGGGAGTCACTGTGGCCATCAACATCGGCTCGCGATGCGGCAGGAAGTTTTTGATGTTGATATTGTAGCGGGCTTTTTTCATTTATGTGGTTCAAAAATCAATTTTACAGTGCTTTTGATTGTCCTCTTTCCCGTTTCTCCCGTAGGAGAAATGAATATGGTCTGTAAAATTGATTTTTGAATATATCATAAAACATTATTGTGCCAAGGCAGTTTTCATTTCACTCGATGCGAGCGTGACTCCCTCACATTCCACTTTGGCCTGTACCAAGGTTACCCCCATGATATCATACAGTATTTCAACTGTGGTAACCAAGGTTTTGGATACTTCGGGCAATTGAAAGATTTCGGCTTTTTTAATAGCTCCGATATAACCCGTTGGTGCCGGTTTTTTTTTTAGATAGTATTTGTAGCCAGTATGCAACGCAACCGTTTGGGCCATGTTTTCAATGAGGCCCAGTGCCGAAAAATGATCTTTTGATACTAAAATATTGTCTTTTGGGATAGTGAAATTCGATACAATGTATTGTTCGGTATAATCGTTCAGGGTATCGACCATAACAAACGGATTTTTTTGGGGAATCAAGGTCTGGAGAAAATCTCCGTCGGCGATTATGTTTCCCGAATCGGTCATCAACAAACAGTCAAATAAGCATACATATAGGAGAAACGGGCACTTTCAGGAACATGAAAGAGAATCTTATCGCCCTTTTTTAGCTTTCCGGAGGCCACCAATTCTTCCAGCATCACATAAATGGAGGCCGCTCCGATATTGCCTACATTTTCAAGATTCAAAAACCATTTTTCCCATGGCATTTCCACACCTTGTTTTTTCATTTCGTCGTACAATCCCTGTTTGAAATAGTACGATGAAATATGCGGTAGATAATAATCCACATCATCAGGGCCGATGTTATGTTTTTGATAGACCTGTTTTAAACTGTCCACTCCTTTTTGAAGGATATTGTCTCCTAGAAGTCGGGTGTCCTGTTTCATGGCAAAAAGGGCTTTTTTGCCCCATTGTTCTGCAGGAAATTCGCTCCAGGGTCTTAAATGTCCATCGGCTTCCTTGTCGGCACCGGCGTACATACAGGTTTCCATTTCATGTGCATATGAATAGCCATCAATCCATTCTATTTTTAAAGGGGTTTCCCCTTTGGCTTCGTTTTCCAGTAAAAATGCACCGGCACCGTCGGAGAGCATCCAACGTAAAAATTCTTTGTTAAAGGCTAAAATTGGACTTTCCTCCAATTTCTTTAGGTGTTCCACTTCGTTTGAGAATACATCTGCCTTCATCCATGTAGAAGTGCGTTCAGAACCTGCACAGGCCGCATTTTTTGATTGGCCCGCCTTTACCGAAAGAAACCCATATTTTAATGCGTTCATGCCAGAACAACATGCCCCAGAGGCCGAATTGATTTCCATATTCCGGTTTTTTAGAAATCCGTGGACCATACTGGTATGGGAAGGTAAAATTTGATCGGGGCTAGAAGTGCCGCAAGATAACAGTTCGATATCTTGGGTGGTAAAATTGGCATCGCAAAGTGCTTCCACCGCTGCAGCGGTCAGTTGGGCATTATTGTGCGTGACCTTGCCGTTTTCGTCGATGGCGTAGTACCGGTTCTTTATTTTATTGTTACGCAAGACAATGCGCCGTGCTTTGGAAGCCTTCCCGTCAATAACACCGAGCTTTTCTTCCATCTGCTCGTTATCAACAGGTTTATTAGGCAAAAATTTGGCAATTCGTGTTATATAAACATCCTTCATCAATTCTCCTTTAACGACACCGAAGAATAGTACTTTTTCTCCCTATTCCGCTTCGGGGTCATGGGCAAATAAGTCAGCAAAAATACGATAAAAACTATTGGTGCTATGACCCAGATGGCAAATTGCAAATAATATTTGAAGAAACCAATCCATTTTACACGCTCCGGGTTTTGCGGACCGCCCTTTTTGATAATATGGTTGGCCCATTTCGAGAAGATGACGTTGCCCCTTTCATCGGTACGCACCAAAAATGGATTTACGCGCACGGCATCCAATTTTAGAAGGTTTTCCTGAAGGCTCGAAAAGTCGTCGGAAATGAGGGATTCTCTAATAGGAATGCCAAATTTGGAAGCCTCTTTGATGTCTTTATCGGAAACCCCGGGCTTGGGGAGAATGCCCAAATACCGTTCTTTTTTACCGGTCATCATCCAATAGTGAATGGTTAAGACGCTAATATGGTTGATGTTACGATCGACCAAGGAAATATGGCCGACAAGTCTCGCATCGATTGCCGCCAATATCCTCTTCATTTTTTCCTGTGCCTGGATCCACATATTACGGCACGCCACCACAGTTACTACGGGAGTATCTTTTAGGATTTTTTTTGCAAAGTCGGATTTTAGAAAGGAATTGATAGGAATAGATGGCGTCAAGAACCAGACCTGGTACCCTAAGATCACCAAATCATATTTTTTGTTCAGGAGGTCTTCCTCGGGAGGATGAAACCCCTGCGGAATCTGAAGGAAGCTTTCGGGAAACGAATCGTAAAAATTTTCGGGCTTCCAAGGAAATTCATAATCAGGGTCGGGAACGATTTCAAATCGTGAAATATTAATATTGTTACTAATTAAAGTACTGGCGATGTTATCGAGAATGGTTGTTAGCTGCCCGGTTTGGGAATAGTGTATGATCAGTATTTCCTTCATTTTCGTTTATTCACTTTTTCTCTGTGTGACTCTGTGGCCATCCGTGCAACTCTTTGGTATAGCTATTTCACGGAGTTTCACAGAAAAAAAGAGTTTCGCAGAGACAATATGGACCACGAATTAGTATTAATTTCCCTTCGTATTTCGTACCTCGTATTTCGTACTTCCCCTGTCTTTCCAAAAATCAAAATAATTGAACCATTGCAAGGGATATTTTTTTAGGATCCATTCCATGCTTTCGGTGTATTCTTTCAAAAGTCCCTGTGCGTCCCGGGCCTTGAATTCTGCTGTGCGGGCATAAAGGTCATAATGTCGTTTGGCACCCTTCATGAAATATACGAACAATACGGGCATGTTCAGTCGAGACGCTAACAGATAGGGCCCTATGGGAAAATCTGCTTCCTTGCCCAAAAATGTCTCGGTCAACGTTTTGGCGCCGGGCAGGTAGCGGTCTCCGGTAAAAACCACCAATCCGCCGTCATCGATGGCTTTGTGTATCTCGAAGATATGTGACATATCTTCTTTGACCACAATGAATTTCAGGTGTGATTTAACGGAAATTCGATCCATATACTCTTGAATGTTCTGGTGCTCGGCGTGGGTGGTAACCATACTAATTTTTGAGATGGAATACCGGTCTTCCAAAAAATAGTGTGAAATCTCGAAATTGCCCACATGGCCACTGATTAAAATACCACCTTGGTTCTTTTTGAGGAGGTTGTCGATATGCTCGATACCGTCATGGGTATAGGTGAACTTTTCACGGAGTCCGGTCGAAATAGCCACTTTGTCGGTCAATGTTTTTCCGAAGGTATAATAGCTTTTATAGACGTTCAAAAGGCTTTTTCCTTTGGAAAATCCTTGTCTTTTTCGAAAATAGGTGTAAATATCGCGATTGCTTTTTGGGGAAAATAACACGTAGTAGCAAATCACGAAAAGGAGGAGAAAGTAGGCCGCCCCGATGCCGAAATTCTTAAGAAAGAAAATGTAGATTTTATATCCTAAAAGGGTTCCCCTGGATTTTCCTTCCCATTCCGTGGCCATTTTTTTGATTTTGTAAGCGATTAGCCCAGCTTTCTTTCGATGAGGTCGTAAAAGTTCTGAAGGGTATGTACGTTTACGAAATCTTCGCCTACCAATTTTATACCGAAGTTGCTCTCGACCGCAACTACTAGGTCGACAAAATCCAAGCTGTCCAAATCCAAGGCATCCTTTAAATGGGCTTCTGGCAATAGTGCTTCTTCCTCTACCTCAAACTCGTCGATGAGAAAGGCATCGATTTTCTCAATAATAACCTCCTTTGTCATTATCATTTTCGCTAGCATTTTTTATGATCAAAGCGGAATTGGTTCCCCCAAACCCAAATGAATTGGACAAAAATACATCAATTTTTTTATTTAGGGTTTTTGCTACGAGGTTTAATTTTTGGGAATCTTCATCCGGATTTTCCAAGTTTATATTGGGCGCGATAAAGGAATGTTGCATCATCAATAGGGAATAAATGACCTCGCTAGCACCCGCCATCCAACACTCGTGGCCTGTCATCGATTTGGTCGAACTTACATAAGGATTAGTTTCCCCAAAAACCTCAAAAATGGCTTTGGCCTCGTTCGCATCGCCCACCGGGGTCGAAGTCGCATGGGCGTTCACGTATTCTATGGCCGAAGCGGGTAAATTGGCATCCTCCAAAGCACGTTTCATCGCCCGCGAAGGTCCCTCAACGTTAGGAGTAGAAATATGATCTCCGTTGGATGAAAACCCATAGCCCACGATTTCGCCCAAAATCGGTGCACCACGTTTTACGGCCGATTCATAACTTTCGATGATAAGACTAGCACCGCCACCGCTGGGTACGAGTCCGTTTCTATCCCTATCAAAAGGCCGAGAAGCTTTTTCTGGATGTTCGGGGTTCATGGCAAAAACACCAAGGCCGTCGAAACTGCCCATGGCCAGGTGGTTGATTTCTTGCGCGCCGCCGGCGATTATGCAATCTTGCAATCCGCTTTTGATCAAATGGTAGGCGAGGCCTATGGAATGCGAACCGCTCGCACAGGCTGCGCTTACGGTCAAATTGATACCCCGGAGTTTGAAGATGGTGGAAAGGTTCATCGTAACGGTGGAGTTCATCGCTTTAAAGATCGCTCCGGAACCTACCAAGGTCGTATCGCCTTTTTCGCGCATAATATCTACTGATTCCACGGTCGATTTCGCCGTGCTGTCATTTCCAAAAAGGATACCTACTTCATGGGCATCCAAAAAATCTTGATCTATTTTGGCATTTTCAAGGGCTTCGATAGTTGCCATATAGGCGTATTGCGCTTCTTCGCCCATACTGATCCGTTGCCGTCTTGACAATAGGGATTTAAGATCCGGTTCATCGACCCAGCCCGTTATAGGGGAGCGAAAACCGAATTCATCGCGTTTCGGGTCAAATACGATGCCCGATTTTCCTTCGTACAACGAATTTTTGACTTCCTCCAGATTCTTGCCGATGCACGAATAGATGCCCATGCCCGTTAGTACAACTCTCCTCATTCTCGCTTTGTAGGTTTTGGTGTGCTATCTAATATAATAAAGTTCTGGAAGCTAACGGTTCTTTGGATTGAAAATTGTGGATGATGGGAAGGCAGTTGACCATGATTGTATAAGAATCTAACACCTGAAACTACCAAGGGCCTAGGAATAAATACCCCCATTAATATTAATAACTTCCCCCGTAATGTAAGATGATTTGTTCGAGGCCAAAAAAGATACGATATGCGCCACTTCCTCTGCGGTACCGAAACGGTTAGCGGGAATCATTTTTTTCAGTTCCTGTTCGTTCAATTCCTCGGTCATATCGGTTTTGATAAAACCCGGTGCCACGGCGTTTACGGTTACATTTCTTTTGGCGACTTCTTGCGCCAGCGCCTTGGTCGCTCCGATGACCGCCCCTTTTGCAGCGGAATAGTTGGTCTGTCCGGGCGTACCTTTCAATCCCGATACGGAGACCATATTGATGATGCGTCCGTATTTGTTGACTAACAGTTTTTGAATCAGGGCGTTGGTTACGTTGTAAAACCCATTGAGGCTGGTGTCGATGACCGAGGACCAGTCTTCGGGCGGCATCCACATAAAAAGTCCGTCTTTGGTTATGCCTGCGTTGTTTATGATGACTTCTATTACGGCGTTCTTATGGTCTTCGTGCCACTTTTCGAAAACGGACTTGACCACTTCGGCATCGGTCACATTGAATTGGAGGAGTTCGCCTTTTCCGCCTTCGGCTTCCACCAATTTTAAGGTTTCTTCCGCGGCCTTTCGGTTGCCGTTATAATTGATCAGGATCTGGTAATCGAGGTCTTGGGCCAATTGTACACAAACTGCCCTGCCGATGCCGCGGGAACCACCTGTTACCAGAGCGTATTTTTGCTTCTCTATTTTCTCTTCCATTTTTTCCTTCCCAGGATAATTAACTTATTTGGTCGAGGCAAATGGTTCCGCATTCTCAAACCATTTATCACCCAACAATTTTCCGTTCTTATCCAAAAAACCCCAGCCTTGTTTGGTCTTTACCCTGGCAAGATCCCCGATAAATCCTTTAGAGTCTTTCCCTGATAGAAAAGCCAGTCCGGCAGTAATGTCGTATTCCATGGGGATGACCAATTTTCCGGAGGTATCAATAAAGCCCCACTGCTTTTCTTTTACAGGTGCCATCCCGTTTTCCGCAAAAACCTCGGCATCCCTAAATTGTGGTTCGATAACCATTTCGCCATTTTCGTTGATATAGCCCCATGTCTTTCCGCTAGAGACCGGTGCTAGGCCATTTGAAAATCCCCGTGCCTTATCGAACTGTGGTTCGATGACCCATTTGCCAGTACTATCTACAAAACCGATTTTTTTATTGCTGCGGGCATAGGTCAACCCTGAATCGCCATAAAAACCCCATACCTTATCGGCACCGTCGATGACATTGAAGGTGCCGTTATGAACGATACCGAAAGCACCGTCTTTCTTGCCCTCTACCCCGGCGGGATTATACTCATTGCCGATTTCTTCATATTCCACGGGAATGACCACTTTACCGGTATTGTCGATCATGCCCCAAAGTTCTCCTTGCCTTACTTTTGCATGTCTATCCTTGAATTTTTTGATTTCGTCGAAAGTCGGTTCCAATACCACTTTGCCATCGGTTCCCAGCAGGCCGATTTTGTCGTTTTGTTTGAAAAGGGCAACGCCATCCTCAAAATCATAGTATTTTTCGGCGGAGGGCACGTCCAAAACTTTTCCCGAAGTGTCGATGTAGTGCCATTGGTCATCTTTCAAGACCACGGCATAGCCCGAATCGAAATACTTAACTTTATCATATTGCGGTTCAATGGCCCATTTTCCTGAAGGGTCTATAAATCCCCATTTTTTGTCTTGCACGGCTGCGGCTAGGCCGTTAGAAAATGTTTTTGCGTTCTCGAACTGTGGTTCGATGACATAGTTCGCCGATTTATCGATATAGCCGAATTTACCGCCCTCGCGGACCAAGGCCAATTCTTGAGCGTAGGATGCCAGTACACCAAAGGTCAGCATCAGAAGTAGTGTAATCTTTGTTCTCATACTATTGAATTTTAGGTCTTAATAATTGGAAATAAGAGGCAAGAGTCAAGAATCAAGACCAAAATTAAGTGTCCTGTTTTTTGTTTCAACATTCTTACGTCCTATGTTTCACTTGTTCTTATGGTTCGTGATAAAATCTTTCACTTGGTTAACATACGGATACATAATAATATCCTCTTTGAACGGGGGACGATCTTTCGAACGGCATCGTACATGCTTTTGGTCTTGGAGGAAACTTTTTCTTGAACTCCTAGATATTCGATGGCCTGTACGACCGTAATCATCTCTATAGCAATAACCTCAAAGGCGTTTTCAATTACCTTTTTGGTGATCAGGGCGGCGTTGGTTCCCATGCTCACAATGTCTTGGTTGTCATTGTTATTGGGAATGCTGTGTACGTACATCGGGTTGCTCAGCATCTGGTTTTCGGCCGTTGTGGAAGTCGCAGTAAACTGTACCCCCTGCATGCCAAAATTGAGTCCCAATGTGCCTAAATTTACGAAAGGGGGAAGAATATCGTTCAATTTGGAATTCAAAAGATAGTTCAGTTGGCGTTCAGCGAGCATGCTCATTTTGGTAACGACGATTTTGAGTTTGTCCATTTCCAATGAAACGTAATCACCGTGAAAATTGCCACCGTGGTACACATTTTTCTTTTCTACATCGACAATGGGGTTATCATTGGCCGAGTTGACCTCTTCGATCAATATGCGCTCCACATCGTTCAACGTATCTAGTATCGGCCCGAGGATTTGTGGTACACATCGAATGGAATAATATTCCTGTACCTTTTCCTCAAAGACCGAGACGCCTCCGTTGGTATCGGTATATAAATGGTGCTCACGTTTTCGGGTCAAGGAGCTATCTTTTAAATGACTGCGCATCGAGCGCGCAATTTCCCGTTGGCCCATATGTTTTTTGGTCAGGTTAAGGGCTTCTGACAAATGATCGTCATAAGCCTGCATGATTTCATTGATGGCCGAGGAACAGGCAATCATCCATTCGAGCAATCGTCTGGTATAGATGGTGTTCACGACCCCGATTCCCGTCATGACCGAGGTGCCATTGATAAGGCCAAGCCCCTCACGAAGTTCTACCTGAATGGGTTTAATGCCTTCCTGTTCAAAAACTTCGGCCGTATTTTTTCGTTCTCCTTTATAAAAAACTTCGCCTTCCCCTATCAAGACTAAGGCCAAGTGCGCCAATTGCACCAAGTCGCCGCTTGCACCGACCCCTCCATGTTCATAAATCAATGGGGTAATATCTTTATTGATTAATGTGGTCATTGTTTCGATGACGGAAACATGCACGCCCGAATTACCCAAACTCAGGGTGTTCAGCCGAGCCAACATGGCCGATTTAACGTATTGTGGTGGAATCGGATTTCCGGTACCCGAGGCATGGCTTCGAATCAGATTGTATTGTAGTTGAACGGTCTGCGAATCCTTTATTTTGTACTGCGCCATGGGGCCAAAGCCCGTATTCACGCCATAGATGATCTTGTTCTTTGAAAATTCCTTTAGAAAATCGAAGCTATTCTGAACCGTATTGATGACTTCATCGGCTACCGAAATGTGCTTCCCGTCAAATAGTACGCTGTAAAACTCGGCTATTCCTAACTTTCCCTTTATTTCTGGCATTTGTGGTCGGTTCTATCGCAATGATTTCTGTAAACAGGGGGTAAAAATAGGGATTTTGAAGGGTAAATTAATAATAAATAGGGAAGGATTATCGTATTTTTACTTGGGATTAAAGGGAAGTACGAAACTTCGGATATTAATTTTTGTGGATTTCAGATACCTAAAGAATTCTGTTTTTTAAAATTGCTAGAATGGAAAATGAAAATGTAGACGTTCTGATTATCGGTGCCGGTCCATCGGGAGCGGTATCGGCCGCATATCTTCACAAACAGGGCTTAAAGGTTAAAGTGGTTGAAAAAAGCAAATTCCCTAGGTTCGTCATCGGAGAAAGTCTTTTGCCCCGCTGTATGGACCATTTTGAGGAAGTCGGGCTATTAGAAGCACTAAAAGCAAAAAACTTCGAGGTCAAAGGAGGTGCCCGATTTATGCGCGGCGAGAAAATCTGTAATTTCGATTTCAGCAAAAAATATACCGAAGGATGGGATTGGACCTGGCAAGTACCCCGTGCTGATTTCGATAAGACCTTAACGGATGAATTGACCAAATGGGGTGTCGATATCGCTTTTGAACAAGAAGTGGTTGCCGTTGAATTTGTGGGAAGCGATTCGACTACGACTATCAAGGATGCTGAGGGAAATCTTTCAACGGTTTCCGCAAAACACATCGTCGATTCTAGCGGTCATGGTAGGGTTTTGCCACGCTTGTTGGATTTGGACAAACCTTCTGAAATTCCCAAACATTCCTCCATCTTTACCCATGTAAAAGATACGAAACGGCCCGAAGGTCGAGAAGGTACTATCATAACCTTTGATATCGTTAGTCTTGAGACTTGGTTATGGGTCATTCCGTTTTCCAATGGATATACTAGTATCGGCTATGTTGGTCCCACAGAATATCTAGAATCGTTTGAGGGCAACAAAACCCAGAAGTTACAGGAAATGATGAAGTTGTCGGACTACTATTACAATCGCTTCGAAGGATTGGAATATGAATTCGAGCCCAAAATCATAAAAAACATCGCGAAATCCGTGAAAAAACTCTACGGAGACGGATTTGTTTTAACAGGAAATAGTGCGGAATTTCTCGACCCGGTTTTTTCATCGGGCGTAACCTTTGCGACGGAGTCTTCTTTGGTCGCCGCCAAATTGATTGCCAAGCAATTGAAAGGCGAAACGGTTGATTGGGAAAGCGATTATGCGAAACACATGAAAAAAGGTGTCGAAGTTTTTTCCACCTATGTAAAAGAATGGTATACCGGAAACCTACAGACTATCTTCTTCGATAGCAATGAGAACCCCGTCATAAAATCACAGATTTGTGCTGTTTTGGCCGGTTATGTTTGGGATCAATCAAACCCATTTGTAAAGAACCATCATCGCTTGGTCAAAACCGTGGCGCATATTGCCGAGATGGAGAAAGAGGGTAGTTAAAAAACGGCATTGTGAGCGAAGCGCGGCAATCTGTCAAACTTTTTCGGAATGTTCGGCAGATTACCGCGTCGCTATAAACTTTTCTATTTAATTGAGATTTTTCGTATGCTCCTCGCAATGACGTGTTCCTAAAAAGCCTTCTTCTCGATCAATTTTGCAAAAGACTTGCCGGTTTTGGCATAGCCTTCGCCCAAACGGTCTTCGTTACTAAAACTGCTTCCCCATTGGTCGCCCGGAGCGTTTGCACTAGTAACCTCCGCCAAAACGGTGTCACGGTTCGCGGTTTCCACGAATTTTAGATTGGTCGTAACTTTGGCAGGTTGCTTCATCACACCTGCATCCCATCCCGGATAGAGCCAAACGGTTTCAACAATCAACGTGTATTTCGCATCGGAAAGTCCTTCCTTAAAAGCCATACCATGGTCTTCGTAGAAATAGCGGTTCATCAGTTCCAAGAATTTGGGTTGCCGGATCAATTCACGTGCGGCGGCCCAGCTTTTTTTCCAAGTTTCGCCTTTTCCGGGGGACTTTTCTTCCATCTCGGCGGCGTGTTCTTCCACGTATTGCGCTTCGGGAAGGTTCTTTTTCAAGAGCTGCATATTGTCATACACAAATTCTACATTGACTTCTTTTTGACCTTTTAGGAAATCAAAACCGCCATCGACGATTTTCATTTTTTGGGCAAAAGTGGCTGTGCAAACAAAGAGCACAAGAAGGAAAATGTTTGTTTTCATTTTTTGGATTTTTAAAGGATTAGCGTCCATTTATGTTTTACGATGGGGAAAGTTAACACAAAAGTTTGGTTTTTGCTTCGTCATTGCGAGCGAAGCGCGGCAATCTGATAAACATTCTGAAGCGGTTCAACAGATTGCCGCGTCGCCTAATCCATTACTAAATATTGAATTTTTTGGGAAGGCTCCTCGCAAAGACGTTACTTATCAACAGCAGCAAAAACCATTTGGCGAAACTTCCATCCGGTCTGGTCATCGACATCGCCTTGGGTCTGCTTCATCAAGATGCCAATGATGTTTTCTTCTGGGTCGGCAAAGTATTGAGTGTTAAAATAACCGCCCCATTCAAAAGTTCCCATACTTCCTTCTCCACCCAAATCTTGGCCTCTTGAAGTAAGTATTCCAAAAGCCAGGCCGTAGTCTTTGGCATCGCCCCCGAACAAATCTCCTGATTGATTCCCCATAATGCTCCTCACAGTGGTACGACTCAGGATTCGCGTTCCATTGAGTTCGCCGTTGTTGAGGTACATCTGTAGAAAAGTTGCATAGTCTTTTGCGGTACTTGAAAGTCCTGCCCCGCCTGAGAAAAAACTTTTTGCCCCTTTGATGGGGTAGTCGGTATCATAGAAGGTAACAGGATATTTTTGCCATTTCCCATCGGTTTTTTGCTGAACCGAAACAAGTCTATCGTGTTTTTCTTTCGGAAGATAGAACCAAGTATCGTCCATACCCAAAGGACTAAAGATTCTAGTTCTTAGAAACTGATTGAAAGGCATTCCTGAGATAACTTCGATAAAATAACCGAGCACATCCAATCCTTCGCTATAGACATAAGCCGTGCCCGGGTCATGATGCAATGGAAGTTTTGCCAATTTCTTGACACTTTGCCCGATGGAAATACTTTCAGTTGTGTACAAATCAGTAATGCCTGCTTTCTTATAGATGTTCTGAAACCGCTCATCACCATCGATGACCCCGTATCCAAGTCCAGATGTATGGGTCAACAAATGCCGTATCGTAATCTCGTTTTCGGCGGGTTTAGTCGTATAAGTACCATCGGCCTCATTAAAAGCATCGAGAATTTGGGGATTCTCGAATTCGGGAATGTATTTCGAGATGGGGTCGTCGAGCTTGAATCTGCCTTCCTCCCAGAGCATCATCACAGCAGTTGATGTAATGGCCTTGGTCTGGCTGGCAATTCTAAAAATAGTATTCTTTTCCATTGTTTTTTTGGAGGCGTTATCTGACATGCCATAGGCATTATGAAAAACGATTTTGCCGTTTCTAGCGATTAGGGCAACGGCCCCGGGAAGCTTATCTTCTTGGATTGCCTTTTTGAACATGGCATCGATTTTTGCCAAGCGCTCGGGCGACATGCCAACGGACTCGGGTTGCGCTTCGGAAAGCGGGGGTGAGGTTTGGACTGATTTGGTTTGGGCGGTTGCCGAAAAGGTCAATAGGGTTAGGAGGAAGAGGGTTGTTAGGTTTTTCATTTTTATAGATTGAAATTTGTTTTACAGTTTAGATAAGTTGCCATTGACAATGGCATCAATTTTTTTATCAAATGAATGAAAGTCTTTAGAGCCCCAATTGGGATAATCACCATCTTCAAGTGTTGTGATGAATTCCTCAACCTGGTCTCCGCTAAATTCATCGGATAGAATAGGATTCTTCCCATTTTTAATGCCGAGCGCAAAAACTGCTTTTTCTTTTTTATGAAAAGCAAATTTGGTTTTTAGACTTGTGCCGTAAAAATTAGCACAAAATTTTCCATTTGGTTCCAACTCGACGGGAAATTTAAGAAACAACGAGCTGGAATAATAACAAAAATTTTGCTCTTCATTTGTTGTTATCCTTGGATAAATATTTTCTATTATCAAATGTCTATTTAGATTATTGGTAACTCCCAGTCTCACGCCTACATTTCTTACCACACTTCGAAACTCATCACAATCATATTCACCTTGACTAAATAGGTTTAGTTCGAGTTTAACACCGTCATCATTTGTGTCAATTTGATTCGGAATCTCTCGGATAGTTTTCATGATATAACACTATAATTGTTTAAAAATAGGTATTTAAATCTAAAAAAAGGACAAATTCAAATATTCATTAATATATTAATAATCAACACTATAAAAGTTTACAAACGAAAACAAACGTTTACAAACGAAAGTAATTATTTATCAACCGAATAAAATTTGGAGTCCGTTCTAAGTTTGCCCTGTCGAATGATAAGAGTTCGATAGTATTAACTGTTTAACGCAAAAATTAGAAATTATGAACACACTTAAAAACAAAGTACAGTTGATCGGTAACTTGGGCCAAGACCCAGAAATCGTAACCTTGGAAAATGGCAACAAGCTCGCCAAATTTTCCATCGCCACGAGCGATTCGTACAAGAACGCCCAAGGCGAAAAAGTAGAGGACACCCAATGGCACAATATCGTGGCCTGGGGCAAGCTTGCCGAGATCGTCGAGAGCTTTTTGGCCAAAGGCAAACAAGTGGCCGTAGAGGGCAAATTGACCCATCGCTCATACGAGACCAAGGAAGGAGAAAAAAGGTACGTCACCGAGGTTCGCTGCAACGAACTTTTGATGTTGGGGAAATAGATTTTTTGAAACCCCCGTCTCCCAAGACTGGGATTTTCATTTTACACTTTTACGATAACACCGACAAAAATGAACCAAGAAATCACAATTTCCGAAGAGATCAGCACGGATAAAATTTATCACATCAGAGGGCAAAAGACAATGCTCGATAGGGATCTGGCCCAACTTTACGGGGTTGCAACCAAAGCATTGAAACAGGCCCGTTCGAAGAAACCATAAAAGGTTTCCCGAAGACTTTATGTTCGAGATGTCCAAAGATGAACTTGAACATTGGAGGTCACAAATTGTGACCTCCAATTCAGACCGGATGGGTTTGCGGTATGCGCCGTTCTGTTTTACGGAACAGGGTGTGACCATGCTATCGTGCATTTTGAACAGCGATCGGGCCATAGCCATGAATATCCCGATTATTCGAGTCTTCACAAAAATGAGGGAAGTACTGAACGAAACAGTGAACCTAAAACTCGAAATCGAACAAATCAAAAAGAAGCTCTCTGATCATGGTAGAAACATCGAACTGGTCTTTGACTATTTGGATGAACTCATCCGAAAAAAGGAAAATAAAGAACCCAGAAAAAAGATTGGCTATAGAAAAGACTGAACACGAATCCTTATTTTTACAACTATGACACCCACCACCACCCAAGAACGACTTCTCTCTCTATTAAAAACCCATTTCGGCTATGACTCCTTTTTGCCGAACCAATTGGCGGTTATCAAAGATGTATTGGGAAAAAAGGATGTGCTGACCATCATGCCCACGGGAGGGGGAAAATCATTATGCTTTCAACTGCCAGCCTTGACGATGGAAGGTACGGCGATTGTCATTTCTCCGTTGATTGCGTTGATGAAAGACCAAGTGGATGTCTTGCGGGCCAACGGCATCGTCGCGGCCTATTACAACAGTTCGCAATCTCCCGAAACACAACAGGAAATTTTCCAACAGCTAAAACAGGGCGAGCTAAAACTCTTCTATGTCGCCCCGGAAAGTTTGGGTTCGTTCGGTAGCCTGTTCAACGATATTCAGATCAGCCTTTTCGCCATCGACGAGGCGCATTGTATCTCATCGTGGGGGCATGATTTCCGTCCCGCTTATACGCAATTGGGGAGTTTGAAAGGGCGATTTCCCGATGTGCCGGTAATGGCTTTAACCGCCACGGCGGACAAGACTACCCAAGATGATATTGTAGATCAATTGGTCGTTCCCGACGCGAAACGGCATTTGGCTTCGTTCAATCGGCCGAATTTGTTTTTGGAAGTCCGCCCGGCACAAAACCGCATCAAACAGATTTTGGATTTTATCGCCCAGCGTCCTGATGAAAGTGGTATCGTCTACTGCCTGAGCCGAAAAAGCACGGAAAAAATCGCGGAACGTTTACAAACTTCCGGATTCAAAGCCAAGGCATACCATGCGGGCATGTCAGCCCAAGAACGTTCCCAAACCCAAGAAGATTTTATCAACGATCGGGTACCGATCATCTGTGCTACGATCGCTTTTGGTATGGGCATCGATAAGAGCAACGTGCGTTGGGTGATCCATTATAACCTACCCAAGAACGTAGAGGGCTACTATCAGGAAATCGGCCGTAGCGGTCGCGACGGACTCCCTGCACATACGCTCCTTTTTTACAGTTTTGGAGATGTGGCACAGTTGCGAAAGTTTATTGCGGAAAGTGACAATGCAGAAGTCGAATATGCCAAATTGGAACGGATGCAACAATTCGCCGAGGCCCTAAGCTGCCGCCGTATTGCCTTGCTCAATTATTTCGGTGAACATTTGACCGAAAATTGTGGCAATTGTGATATTTGCAATCGTCCGCCCGAATATTTTGACGGTACGATGCTGACCCAAAAAATCTGTTCGGCCGTCGCGCGTATGAAAGAAAGTGAACCGATGGGCACTTTGGTCGATTTACTGCGCGGTGCACAAAATGCCAATATTTATGAAAAGGGACTCCAAAATCTCAAAACCTACGGAGCGGTCAAGGATGTTTCTTGGCAAGACCTGCAACAATATGTCATTCAACTGTTGAACCAAGGAGTATTGGAAATCAATTTTAGGGAAGGTGCCCGTATCGGCCTTACACCCCTGGCCAAACAAATATTGTTCGAAGGCAAAAAAGTACAGCTTGCCATTCTGGTCAAGGAAAAACCAAAGACCCGGAAAGAGCGTAGCGTTACTGCCGAGCCCACGGGACTTTTCGAAAAGCTCCGCTTACTCCGCCAGCAAATTGCTTCCGAAGAAGGTGTGCCCGCCTATATCGTTTTCAGCGATGCCAGTTTAAAGGATATGGAAGCAAAGCTTCCCACGAACGAAGAGAAATTTATGGAAGTTTCCGGGGTGGGGCAGGCGAAATTGGAAAAATATGCTACCATCTTCCTGAAAGCCATAGCGGAACATCAGGCTTCCTTAAAGCCAAAATTAGCGACGCAAGAGCTGACCTATAATTTGTTCAAGGAAGGATTGTCCATCGCAGAAATTGCCGAAAAACGAGAGCTGACAGAAAACACCATTTATTCCCATGTATTAAAAATGCATTCCGAAGGAAAGGATATCGATCTACATCAATTTATTACTTCCGAAGAAATCGAGAACATCAAAAAGGCGCAAAACGCTTTGCCTGAAGCCGAAGGGTTAAAACCGTATTTCGAGTATTTTGATGAAAAGGTTCCGTATTGGAAAATAAAAATGGGACTTTATTTTATTGAAAAAGGCATCATGGCTCAGGCTTAATGTAGTGATGTAAACAATGTCTATAGACCTCTTAGGTGATTGCATCATAGAAATCGTACAGGTTGATTCAGGGTTGAAATGACCAACGATTTTTAAGCAAATACCACAATGTGATAGCCACAAAATATGCAAAGAGCGGGGAGGGTCTGAATTATTTAAACCGAATTGCGTTTTATCAGCTTGACCGGAATTATAGTTTGACTCTTTAACCCATGCTTTACATGATTCGCTGCCATTTTGGCCATTTCGATAAAGTCCGTAGAAAGCGTTGAAATGCCGCCAAAGACTATTTGTTTGGCTATACTGTCGTCAAATGAAAGTATTCCGACATCTTGGCCAATCGCCAATTCTTTCTCCAAACAGTTTTTGAGAAAGGGCCACAAGGTTGAATCATCTTTAATAAAATATAACGTACCCTTTTTGACATCCTGTGGTACATATTCATTTAAAATAGTTCCCTCTATTTGATAGTCGGTCAAAAATTTTTGAAAGGCCTTTGAAATACCCTTTGGGGAATAATCGTCCTTTTCATTAAAGAACAATATAAATCTATCATACTTTTTGATGGATTCAAGTAGTTCGATCAACATGGCGTAAATCGATTTTTCGAATTCTTGGGAAATAAATGAATAGTCAGACCCTAAGTTTACGTATCGATCGACCAACAATAATTTTTGAGCAGGTATCACTTTTAACAATGGCAAAACGGAAGTATTTTGTATAGGGGCTACGACATACATGCCATACTTACCTTTTATATTCGATAATATGGTCTCGAAAATAGTAGTGTTGTTATGATGAAAAAAGACGTTGATCTGAAATCTGCTACCAAGCTCGTTCCTAAAAGTGTTGTAGAATTCTTCCTGAAAACTTTGAAAAGCGAATAATAATAAGGCGACTTTAAGGGTGATGTTGGTCTCTTCACTGATTACATAGAATCCTTTTAATCTTCTAGATTCTATAAGTCCTTTATGTTTTAGTTCCTCATAGGCTTTGACGATGGTCTTTCGCGCATAGCCTATTTCACTTGCCATTGCATTGATCGAAGGCAGTTTGTCACCAACTGTCAATGAACCATTCTCAATCGATGCTAGAACACCTTCTACAAGACGTTCGTGCTTTGATAGGTTGTGGTTTTTTTTTAGAACATTTACCTGCTCGATTAACGACATACAGCATTTTTTCAAAATATAATCGAACAATATACAATATAAAGAAGTATATCGGTGAACGGCTTAATAATGAAATCAACCACTGTGGTTCAAATGAGTTGCTTCCTGTTAATTTATCAATCATATTGTATGGTATTTGTGAAATACTTACATTTATCACTAATTTGTTTGTTATTTGACATCATATCATTATTTTTAACCCAAGTAGCATAGAGTATCATAGAATACGATATTCTCTGCCACCTTTAATAATTAACTAACAACCTAGAGCTATTATGAACAACCAACCGAATTTTAGAAGGAGCGGTGTGTTTCGAAAGAGCACCTGCATGATGTTTTTCTTACTTTTATGTGGAACGTTATGGTCCACGGCCATTGCACAGTCATCGGTCACCGGTACGGTCACCGATCAAACGGGCACTCCGTTGCCCGGGGTCAGTGTCGTTGTCGATGGCACTACGCAAGGGGTCTCGACCGATTTCGACGGAATTTACTCCATCGATGTAGAAAGTCCTGATGCGGTTCTGGTCTATTCCTATATTGGTTTTTTGACCCAAAAAATCGAAAGGAGCGGCAGAAATGCAATCGATGTACAGATGCAGGAAGATGTTCAAAATCTTGACGAAGTAGTGGTCGTAGGGTACGGTACCCAGAAGAAAGCGACTTTGACCGGTGCGGTATCTTCTGTCGGTGGCGATGATTTGGAACAGGCCAATTCGGCCAACCTTGGTGCCGCGCTTGGCGGTAGAGTTCCTGGTCTTTATATAGATACGGGCCAAGCGATTCCGGGCGCAGATACGCCTGCAATTCGAGTTCGGGGTACGAATACCTTCAACAATTCTGGAGCCCTGGTCGTTATCGATGGTATTCCGGATCGTGAGGGAGGTATTGCAAGAATCAATCCTGCCGATATAGAAAGTATTTCGGTATTGAAGGATGCTTCGGCGGCCATTTATGGGGCCAGAGCTGCGAATGGTGTTATTTTGGTAACTACGAAACGCGGTAAAGTAGGAGCGCCCACTGTAAAATTCACCTCCACGGTTGGTACCCAAACCTTTACCAGAACGCCGGAGATGCTCGATGGTGCGGAATATATGGATCTCGTTAATGTATTGAATGTATACAAATTACCCGTAGAAGAATGGGATACGGCCCACGCAGGTAGGGGCGCGCCATATACCCGAATAGATAATGGAGAGGTGGTAAACCCGACCTTTACAAACGACAGAATTGCCAATACGGCGGCAGGTAACGATCCTTGGTTATATCCCGATACGGATTGGTTCGATGCCATAACAACGACTGGAGCTATTATCTCACGCCAGAATTTACAAGTTTCCGGAGGTACCGAAAGTGTACGTTATTTGGCCTCTTTGGGATATTTGTCTCAAGATATCAACTTCAAAAACGCTCCTAAACCGTACCAGCAATTTGATTTGCGACTTAACTTAGATGCCAAAATCAGTGAATCTTTGAGTCTAGATGTAGGGCTTTATTCAAGACAAGAGAATCGATATAGCAATACACGTGGCGAAGCTGGAATTTTTGCCGATGCTATACGACAATACCCTTGGTTTCCAGCTTTTTGGCCCACTGGAGAGCTAGGACCGGATATTGAGAACGGTAATAACCCTGCGGTAAGGGTTACCGACGGACCAGGTTATAATGATGCGGCCAACAATTTTGTACAGAGTAATATCGGACTTACCTATAAGGTACCCTTTGTACAAGGTTTAGAATTTAAAGGGCTTATCTCCTATGATAAAGTGAATCGAGAGTTTAAACAATGGAACCGCCCTTGGACACTTTTTACTTGGGATGGGGTTAATAGAAATTCCTCAGGGCTAACAGCCGCACAAAGAGGGCCTGGGGATCCAAGTCTACGGCAACAGCACACGACGAAAACGGATTTTACCGCGACCTTGACCGGATCTTATGAAAAGGAATTCGGCGACCATAGTTTTAAACTGCTTGGAGGGGTCACCCGAGAAGAAAGTGAACAACAGTTTTTTGGGGCATTTCGAAGGTTCTTCCTTTCAAGTGAGTTGGCGCAGTTGGATTTAGGGGGCAACGAAGGCCAGAGTAGTGAGGGGCGTGGTTTTGAAGTCGCCCGTTTGAACTATTTCGGACGTTTGAATTATGATTTTAAGGACAAGTATCTGTTGGAATTTCTCTTCCGATATGACGGTTCTTACCTTTTTCCCGAAGAAAATCGCTTCGGTTTTTTCCCAGGGGTTTCTGCGGGCTGGATCTTAAGCGAAGAATCCTTTTTCAAAGAGGCCTTGCCGTTTTTCGATTACTTTAAGCTGCGTGGATCATATGGCGAATTGGGTAACGACCAAGTGGATGCCTTTCAGTATCTGAATGCCTATGAGCTATCCCAGACTGGCCTTGAGACAATCGTGACCACGGCCTACGAAAGCAATGTGGCGAACCCCGACATTACTTGGGAGACTGCAATTTCGCAAAATGTTGGTGTTGATTTGCGAATGTTGAACAATAAACTATCCCTTAGTTTCGATCTCTTTAAAAACTCAAGGGAAAATATTTTGACCGTACCGTTACTCACTTTGCCTGAATATAGCGGTATTAATGCCCCACCAATTAACATCGGTGAGTTTCAAAATACGGGTTATGAAATCACTTTTGGTCTTAATGGAGGCAACGATGATTTCAATTACAACGTGACCTTCAACTATAGTGCCACGAACAATAAATTGGTATTCTTTGACGAACCAAACTTAGAAGATCGCCCATGGCAGCGCCAAACAGGTGGTCAAATAGGGCGACCTTTGCTTTATAAATACGCAGGTGTTTTCCGCTCACAGTCCGAAATAGACTCCGAATCCTTGGATTATAGTGGTGTTACACCGCTGCTCAAGCCTGGGGATGCAAGGGTAGTCGATATTAGCGGTGATGGACGCATCGGACCTGAGGATAGAACGCGCACGGGGGGCAGCCCTTTTGCCGACACTCAATTTGGTTGGAACACGTCTATCAATTATAAGAACCTCGATTTTACTATGTATTGGATGGGTGCCGCTGGAGGGTACGGTCGATACGAATGGAGCTTTATGTCAGGTACCTTGGCGAACGTACAGCGTGATGTGCGTGACAGGGCTTGGTCTTTGGACAACCCGGATGCCTATGGTCCACGTTTGGCCGATAGGGGTGACCAGTGGTATTCCAACCAGACGGATGCTTATTTGATCACCAGGGACTTTTTCCGATTGAAAAATCTTGAAATCGGATATACCTTTGACAAAGGGATTATAGAACAATTAGGGGCCGAGAATTTGCGTATTTCATTGTCAGGTACTAACTTAATCACTTTTACGGATTACCCTTTTGACCCTGAAGTATTACAGATCAGTAATGACGACCTATCGAACAATGACCCGAATGATGATGATGGCGTAGTTGGTGTCAGTGGTGGCCGCCAGGTTAATGGGGGTATTTATCCCTTACTTACAACGTTTAATTTTGGATTGCAGATAACTTTTTAAAAATTAACTATGATGAGAAAAAAAGGATTAAAAATTGCAGTCTTGATGGCCTTTGGCCTCTTGATTGTAGGATGTAACGACGATTTTTTGGAGACCACTCCATTAAGTCAGGCTTCCGACCAAAGTGTATGGTCGGATAAAAAATTGGCTGAAGCAGCCGTTTTAGACCTGTACCAAGCCACATGGGCCGGTACTTTGACCCGTGAAGAAACCACCGATGCCTTTACGGATCAGGCGGTATTCACACACCCTGGGCGGGGCGTCGATGGCTATACCGAAGGTAAGATGAACCCCTCAGGCAGTTTTATGGATATGCAGTGGTTCAGTTGGCCACAGTTGTACCCGTTTATCCGTAATGCGAATATCGCCATTGTGAGATTACAGGAGAACGAGGCCGAATTAGATGAAGTAACCAAAAATCAATTATTGGGAGAGGCCTATTTCTTGAGAGCATACTACTATACGCAATTGATGCGTCAATTTGGTGGTGTTGTGTTGCTCACAGAACCTTTGGAGCTTGATAGCGAAGCGAACAACCCAAGGGGAACTTTTGAAGAAACGATAAACTTGATCGTATCCGACATTGACCAAGCGATCGTACTTTTGGAAGATGCCCCGGCCAGCAAGGCACGTGTTCACAAGATTACGGCTTTGGCCTTAAAATCGAGAGTGCTGACCCATGCGGCCAGCGACTTGTACGAGCCATCCAAGGCATCTAGTGTTCCTACGATTGCATCGTATAGTAATCCCGAGTTGATCGGGTATACCGGTGGTTCGCAAACTTCAAGATGGGAAGCTGCTAAAGCAGCTTCAAAAGCATTGTTGGATGCCACAACAGGATATAAATTGGACTATTCAGCTCCTGCTTCACAAGAAGAAGCCATTCAGAACTATGAGGATATTTGGTTGCAAGGTGGCGGTAACCAAGATTTCATTTGGGGAAGACTGGTCCAAGAATTCGGATTCGGTTCTAGAACATACCCTGGTGGCGATGGTTGGTCTCAAGGTCCCGGTATGGTGGCCTTATATCATGGCCCTAACGGATACCACGAATGGGCCGGAACGACTCCAACAGAAGCATTGGTAAGCAAGTACACTTTTGCCGATGGTACAGAATTTGATTGGAACAATCCTGTTCACGCGGCGGCACCCTATGAAAATCGAGAAGCTCGTTTTTATTCAACGTTTTTATTCGACGGGGCCCCATGGAAACCAAGAACAGATGATGTTGTCAAATTCGATAAGTACAATGAACTACAAACAGGTTTTTATACCTTTTCCGATGGAACGATTGTAAATGGTGTAGATACACGTCAAGGTCCTGTTGAGGATTGGAACGGTTCTAGAACAGGGTATTATTTCAGAAAATTTGCCGATCCCACTATACCAGCTTCATGGCCTAACAACCTTCAGAAAGTAGATGCCCCTTACATACGTTATACTGAAGTTTTATTGAATTATGTTGAAGCAAGTATCAATAGCGGAGATGAAGGCGAAGCTAGATCTTGGCTGAACAAGTTACGCTTTAGAAACGGTTTGCCGGCAGTTACTTCCGCAGGTTCCGAACTGCTTGAGATTTATAAGCGCGAACGGGATAAGGAGCTAGTAAACGAAGATGCACGTTTGTTCGACATGAAACGTTGGCTAGAAGGTCCGCAATCGTTGAACCAACAAGTGCAGCAGGTCGTAGTTCAGGCTACCCAAAAACCGGGTACTTCGGTAACACCGGAAGATTACAGAAAAGATACCGCACTGTTCGACTATACCTATACGCCGACAAATATCGTTTTTGAAAATAGAATATGGCAAGACCATGTATATTTCATGCCTATAAAACAGGAAGAAATCGATAAGGATCCTTCGCTTATACAAAATCCGGGATACTAGTATTTTATCTAGGTTTTAACACTTTATTTGAATAACCCTTAGCGCGAATGTGCGGGGTTATTCTTATTTTAGGCATGTTTTGATTTTGAATTCATTTGCTATGAATAAGTATATATTTTTTCTTTTTTTGATAGTGTTTTTCTTCTCATGTAAAAAAGAGCCCACGACCCTTTTTTCTAAGTTGGATTTCACTGATACGGGTATCTCTTTTAAAAATGAACTGACTGAGACCCATACCTATAATTATTTTACCTACCCGTATATGTATTTGGGCGGAGGGGTATCAACAGGGGACATCAACAATGATGGTCTAGAGGATATTTTTTTACCGGAAATATGGTGCCCAATAAACTGTATTTGAATATGGGCAATTTGGAATTTGAGGATATTTCACAAAGTGCAGGTATCGAAGGAGACGATCGATGGTATTCGGGCACGACTTTTGTCGATATCAACCAAGATGGATATTTGGATATCTACTGTTCGGTTAGTGGTAAAAACCCTCCCCACAATAATGTACTCTACATCAACAATCAAGACAATACCTTTTCTGAAAAAGCGGCCGAATATGGTATTGACTGTAACGGGTACAACATGCAATCTACTTTTTTCGACTATGACAAAGATGGGGATCTGGATTTATATGTTACCAACTATCCACCGACCAGTTTTGTGGCACCCGTCGCCTATTACAGTTATATGCTCGACAATCATGCCCCTGAAGATTCAGATAAATTGTATCGAAACGACAATGGTAAATTTACCGATGTAACGGAAGAAGCAGGTCTGCGCTCTTTTGGATTGAGCCTTGGCGTGGTCGCTTCCGATGTCAATAACGATGGGTATATTGATATTTTTGTTTCCAATGATTTTAATGCCCCCGATTTCCTGTTTATAAATAACCAAGACGGAACCTTTTCGAATCAAATCGATACCAGCCTACAACAGACATCGTTCTTCGGCATGGGTGCCGATATTGCCGATTTTAACAATGACGGCTATATGGATATTTTTCAGCTTGATATGTCGGCCGAAGATAATTTTCGTTCAAAAGCGAACATGTCAGCCATGGATCCGGCGGCTTTTTATGAATCAGTAGATTCTGGATTGCACCATCAATATATGCAAAATTCGTTGCAGTTGAACAATGGCAATGAATCGGATAAGTTGCCCGTATTTAGTAATGTAGCCCGTTTGGCAGGTGTTTCTTCCACAGATTGGAGCTGGGGCGGATTGCTTGCCGATTTCGATAACGATGGGTGGAAAGACCTTTTTGTTACCAACGGCATTCGCAGGGATGTCAACAATAAGGATTTTTACGGCAAGTACCGTGAGTTTTTCAATAAGATGGAAAACGATCCCAACTATAAGAACAAGGAAGAGGAAGTGGGGCTCTTGAAATACCTCGAGGAATTGCCTTCCGAGAAATTGAGTAACTATATGTTCAAGAACAATGGTGACCTGACCTTTTCCAAAAAAACCAAGGATTGGGGTTTTGAAGAAAAAACATTCTCCAATGGAGTAGCCTATTCCGACTTGGACAATGATGGCGATTTAGATCTGGTCATCAACAATTTGGAGGATATTGCAAGTGTCTACAGAAACAACACCACGAATAAAAACCAGTTGACCCTTGATTTGAAAGGCAAGGACAAAGTGCTTCCCAACGGAAGTAAGGTTGCCATCTATTCCCCTTCGGGAGCTCAGGTGCAAGAATACAATACCGTACGAGGATATTTATCCTCCGTATCTCCCCTACTTCATTTTGGTCTAGGAGACGAAAAACAAGCTGACAGTATATTGGTTACATGGCCCAATGGAAGGGTTACGAAGATGACCGATGTTAAGGGTGACCAGAGATTGACCATAGCCTATAACGAAAGCAAGACTTCGAACAAGAGTAGTTCGAAATCGATTGATGCCTTTAAAAAACGATTTCAGACGGTGGCATTGGATACTATCGGGCTGTTTAAGCACCAAGAGAATCCGTTTAACGATTTTGAGGTTGAAGTGCTATTGCCACATAAAAACTCAACATTGGGGCCGTCTTTGGCAGTAGGCGACCTGAATGGAGACGGCATCGATGATTACATTGTAGGAGCTGCCGTTGGGCAGCCCGCGGTGGCTTATGTTCAGAATGAGGCGGGTGATTTTGAGCAACTGCTCATACTAGATTTGGATGAGGACAAATACTATGAAGACCTTGGCATTCTTATTTTCGATGCCGATAAGGATGGCGACAACGATTTTTATATCGCTTCGGGGGGCAACGAATTCAAGCCCGGGTCTTTGGGATATGAGGATCGATTCTATGAAAATATGGGATCCAATACATTCAGAAGAAATAAAGAAGCCATTCCTGATACAAAGACAAGCGGCCAGAACGTGTCCGCGGCCGATTATGACCACGACGGAGACTTAGACCTGTTTGTGGGCGGAAGATTGATTCCGAAAAAATATCCATATCCTGCTGATTCTCAAATTTTGGAAAATATAAGTGATTCGTCCGGCCCCAAATTCGTTGAAGTGACACAAAAGATATTGCCAGATTTAAGTGCTTTGGGCTTGGTTACGGCATCTAGCTGGATAGATTTCGACAACGATGGTTGGGAAGACCTCGTGGTCGTAGGCGAATGGATGCCCATAAAATTTTTCAAGAACAAAGGCGGAACCTCCTTTGAGGATGTCTCTGAAAAAATGTTGCAGGGCAAGACTTCGGGTTGGTGGTTCGATATCCAAAAGGGAGATTTTGACAACGACGGTGACGAAGATTTGGTAGTAGGTAATCTGGGCAAGAACTACAAGTACCAAGCGAGTGAAAAATCACCGTTCAAGGTGTATCTCAACGATTTTGACAGTAATGAAACTTCCGATATTGTTTTGAGCTACAAAAAGGGGGAGACCGAGTTTCCGGTTCGCGGTCGGCAATGTTCATCGCAGCAAATGCCGGCGATAAAGGCAAAATTTCAGGATTATAATTCTTTTGCCAGTGCCTCATTGAAACAGATTTATACAACCGAAATGTTGGAGAATGCCTTAAGCTATGAAATCACTTCGTTCGCGAGTGTATATCTTGAAAACAATAATGGAACCTTTAAAGCAAAACCACTTCCCAAATGGCCCAAGTCTCGAGCATTAACAAATTCGTAGTTGAAGATTTTAATGATGATGGCAACCTCGATGTGGTCTTGGCCGGGAACCTTTATAATGCCGAAGTAGAAACGCCAAGAAACGATGCCAGTTTTGGCCTCTATTTGGAAGGGGATGGTTCAGGTGCTTTCGATGCCAAGACCATGATGGAATCAGGCCTCAAAATAGTGGGTGATGTTCGTGGTATGGAGCTAATTACGAAAAATGGAGCGCAACATATTCTAGTAGCCAAAAATGATGATTGGACACAACTCATAAAAGTTAATTGAGACCAACTACTCAGGGTAAACCCCGATTAGGTGTGTTCGTATGTAAAAAGAGGTTTCCAAACTATCTTTTTTCAGTTGAGCCATCATAGTTTTAGAAGGGGTTATTGGCATATGACAGGCTATGCAATTGTTGCCCATGGCTTGTACTTTTGAATTGTCCTCTGTACAGACCACCGTGTTAAGTGAGTGGCACCCTATGCATTTTTTATTGAAATAAGAGGCGTTGTCACGTTGGTTTTTATGGGGGTCGTGACAGGTCATGCAATCCATGTTCGCCGATTGCTTAAAACATTCGCTCTGGGTCAAAAGTCCGTACTGGTTACCATGCACATCTAGTGTAGCGTTGGTTTCTTCATTGACATTTCGTGAATATTCGTTAAGGTTCTCTCCAGGAAGAAACGAAAAAGATTTTCCTTTTATTAGCTCACTACGGAGCCCCGAATGGCATTGGGCACAAACGTCAAGTCGTTGTAGTCGTGAAAGGGTATCGAATTGCATCACGAATTTGGGGGTTTCGACCTTATTGTTCTTATGATAACTCACATGCTTCTCTAAAGGGCCATGACATTTTTCACAATCTACGCCGTATACGATTTGCTCCTTGCTATATTCGTTTCCCTGCCCTGAGAAATCTTTGTTTTCTGCGAAAGTCACATGACACTTTAAGCACGCATCGCGTATAGGTCTCTCCAAATAATACGATGGGTACCCGGGGCTGTTTATCCAATTGTCGCTGGGCGTATGGTATGAAGGTTGTAACTGAAAAAGCTTATCATCCTTCCAAGTTAGATAGGTTTGTCCACGTACGCCTGAACCGATGACAATATCGAATTTAGCAGGGGGTATTTGAACATTTCTATTCTTTATTGTGGTATGCTGGTATAAAGCCCCACTTTCTTGCACCATCTCAAAAATCACATCATTAAGGTCCAATGTATTTAATCCCTTTTCAAAACTACCTTTAACGGTTGCTGAGTCGGCAAGTGCCGATGTGTTGTAATGTGCCGTTTCGATATGGGTTTTATAAATGTCCGCATGACACTCGATGCAAGTGTTTGAACCCACAAACTGCGCTCCGTTATAATGCGTTGCCAATATGGGCGGACTGTAGTAATCAGCTTCCATATCGAAGTATTTGAAATACAAAATAAATGACACCACCAGCAGAACTGCTGAAAATACGATGCTTTTTACCAAGAATTTTTTTTCATTGTGGTATTACAAAGTCTTTTTGTTCAAAGATGCGTCTGATTTAATAGTATGATATATTGATAGCTCCGCGATAATGAGTTCCCATCAAAAATAAAGAATATTGGTCAACGGTCGGGACAATACAGATACAACCTCTATATACGCTGTTTTTAAAGTTTGATGATTCGCTTTAGTATTAGCTACTTGCGTAGTATATTTATGATTTTGCTTTTACATTTTACTCGATAATCGAGATTTAAATGCTCCGACGCTGGCCTGCCCGTCCGGCAGGCGGGGGTCGAAATCTAAATTTAAGTTTCCTTTCAATGCCTCGGGCTTGCCCCGAGGTAGTTTACTAGTACAGTTTCTTTCTATAGTATTTCAGGAAGAGCACATTGAGATTACAATGTTAGAAATCATCAAGAATTAATATATGGGAGGCAAAGCTAACAGACCAATACCCGAAGTTAATGTCTTTTGCAAAGAAGACTACGAATCTATGGCTTTTCAAGAGATTAGTTCCGTAGACGGTATCCACCTTCATGATTTTCAAATACGTTATTCGGAGGCAATCTTTCCTAAGTCCGTAAGCTTACAATGGAAAATACCCGCACATAATGTAAAAGGCATGTGGCAGCCCACTACTGACTTTAATAAACGCACGCATTATGATTGGGAACAAAGGTTCATGGAATCTCGAATTTCCATAGATGCCCCGGTCATTTGCCTTTTTGGCCATGATGACACAAATATTCTCACTTTCGCCTGTAGCGATGCGATAAGCACTACTTTATTTGACGCATGTATTCGAGAAGAAGACGACCATTATCATTGCCATATCACCTTTTTTACGGAGCAAGAAATGGCATTGACTCATTATGCGGCCCAATTGCGTATCGATACTCGGTCTGTCCATTTTTCCGAAAGCTTGAAGGATGTTTCATCATGGTGGGAAACTTTCGAAAATCTAAAACCGATACCCGTACCGGACATCGCCAAACATCCTGTGTATTCCACGTGGTACCAGTTTCATCAAAACCTGAATGAAGATGTGTTGTTGGCGGAGTGCAAAATAGCTTCTGAATTAGGATACAAATCGATTATCATCGATGATGGCTGGCAGACCCAAGATTCAAACCGGGGGTATGATTATACAGGAGATTGGCAGCCCGACCGTATTCCGAAAATGAGTCAATTTATATCGAAAATCCATGACGTGGGTATGAAAGCGGCCTTATGGTATTCGGTTCCGTTTTGTGGTAAAAAATCAAAAGCGTATCAAAAGTTCAAGGGCAAGTTCTTAACTGAAGACCATCGCTGGGCGCCTGTTTTTGACCCGAGATACCCAGAGGTTCGACAACATCTCATCGGTTTATATACAAGTGCTTTGCAGGATTGGAAACTCGACGGGTTCAAATTGGACTTTATAGATGATTTTCATTTATACAAAGACACTCCTCTAGGAAAAAAAGACGGTCGTGATTATGGTTCCATCAATGAGGCGGTGGATCGTTTGATGACTGATGTAATCAATGAATTGCGAGCTATAAATTCCGATGTATTTGTGGAATTCCGTCAAAAATATACAGGCCCGGCTATGCGTAAATATGGTAATATGTTCCGTGCTTTTGACTGTCCGGGCGATGCGACGATGAACCGGGTACGCATTGCGGATATTAAAATGTTGTGTGGAGAAACGGCCGTACATTCCGATATGATTACATGGCATTTTGACGAACGAGTTGAGGTGGCAGCCCTACAATTGATGAACACGATGTTCGGTGTGCCTCAATTATCGGTACTATTAAAAGATACGCCACCAGAGCATCTTGAGATGATTCGTTTCTATACGGATTACTGGAACCAAAATCAAGACGTACTCATGAACGGTAATTTCGTTCCCTCTAAACCGTTGGCGAATTATCCGATTCAGAAAGCAGTACAAGATCATTTTACGATTATCGGTGTACATGATGATTTTGTGATATCTCTGGATAGTGTTACTGAGAATCTACATATTTTAAATGCTCAACTTACTACCGAAATTGTAATCAAATCTTCTGATGACTTCGGAAGTTTTCAAGGAATTATTTTCGATTGTCAAGGAAATAGAGTTTCTAAAAGTGAAATAGAACTTTCTAAAGGAGCTACAGTAGTCGAAGTTCCACCTTGTGGAATGGTTCAGCTAAAGAACCTAAAAAGAGCGTGATGACAGAAAAGGAAAAGATGACCCAGGGTCTTCCGTATGATCCATTTGATAAGGAACTCATAGCGGGCAGATTAAGAGCCCGAAGGCTGGTCAAGGAAATTTCGGAAATCCCCATGGATAAAGAGAAACAACGCAGACATTTGTTCAAAGAACTCTTGGGAAGTACTGGAAAAGGATTTTATGTAGAAAATCCTTTCATATGCGATTATGGCTATAATATTCACTGGGGAGAAAACTCATATGCCAACTTCGGATGCATTATCTTGGATGCCGCACCTGTACATATCGGTAAAAATGTGATGCTGGCACCAGCGGTCAAAATCTTTACGGCGACACATCCGTTGGAATATGAAGCGCGCAATTCTGGCATCGAATCTGCTAAACCTGTCGTAATCGGAGATAATGTATGGATCGGTGGAGGTGCGATTCTCAATCCGGGTGTGAGCATCGGAAACAATTCTGTTATTGGATCTGGAAGCGTTGTTACAAAAGACATTCCTGAGAATGTGGTCGCGGCGGGCAATCCCTGCAAGGTGATAAAACCAATCGAAAACTAAACAATAAACCAAAAAAATACTACACAATGGGTTCTTTTTCAATTATATCATTCATAGGTTTCACGGCATTGGTAGCTTTTATCGCTTGGTGGGCCACGCGTGGCACAAATGAAAAATCGGCCGATGGGTTTTATTTAGGAGGGCGTACTTTGGGAGCGGTAACCATTGCTGGCTCTTTGCTGTTGACCAACCTCTCTGCAGAACAAATCGTAGGGCTCAATGGGCAAGCCTTTACCGAAGGTATTCTGGTCATGGCATGGGAAACCTTGGCCGCGATAGCTCTGGTATTGACCGCCGTAGTACTCTTGCCCAAATATATGAAGGGCGGTATTACAACGATCCCACAATTTATCGAAAGCAGGTTCGATGCCCAGACGAAGTCCATATTGTCCATTTTGTTTCTATTCGCCTATGGTCTGGTTTTGCTTCCGACCATTTTATATTCGGGATCGTTGGCCTTTAGTTCAATGTTCGATCTTCCAAGCCTCTTGGGGGTTAGTCAGCAGGCCACCATCTATTTATGTGTGTGGAGTATCGGTATCATCGGTTCCATTTATGCGATTTTCGGGGGATTAAAAGCCGTGGCGGTTTCGGATTTGATCAATGCGGTCGGCCTACTTGTCGGGGGTATATTGATTCCATATTTTGGATTGAAATTGGTCGGTGATGGAAGTATCGGGGAAGGGATTAATGTGTTATGGGAAAACCACCCGGATAAATTCGAATTACAGGGCGAGGTGGATTCCTCGATTCCGTTCGGGACCATTTTTACGGGTATGATATTGGCACAGGTGTACTATTGGGGCACCAATCAGTCCATTTTACAAAGGGTGTTCGGCGCCAAAAGCTTAAAGGAAGGCCAGAAAGGGGTTATGTTGGCGGCCTTGGTCAAATTCTTGATTCCGGTAATCGTTGTGCTTCCCGGAGTAATAGCCTGGCACGTTTTTAAAGGGGATCTGACAAATCCTGATTTGGCATATCCTGAACTAGTCCGCAAAGTGTTGCCACCCTCTTTATTGGGCTTTTTCGCCGCGGTCTTGTTCGGGGCGGTACTCAGCTCTTTCAATAGCCTACTGAACAGTAGTGCTACCTTGTTCGGTTTCGATTTGTACAAACAGTTTTTCAAAAAAGATGCGACGGAAGAGCAGACCGTAAAAGCAGGAAAGGCCTTTGGGTTGTGCCTTGCTCTGGTCTCCTTGTTAATAGCCCCTTTTATTGCCTCGGCACCGGACGGATTGTTCGCCTATATTCAAGAATCTTTAGGAAGTTTAAGTGTTCCTATTTTAGCGGTGGTGGTCATAGGAATCTATACGCGAAGAGTGCCCGCTTTTGCCGCAAAAATTGTATTGACCGTTGGTGTTCTTATGTATTTGGTAAGCCAGTTCGTAGTCAGTCCGATGATGGTCGACAGTGCATTGGCCGAAGCGGCGACAAACGGAATAACCGACCCTAAAGCTCTGAGTATCATCAAGGCCGAGGCATATCCGCATTTTCTTCATATTATGGGCATTCTATTTGTATTCAATGTTGGTTTTATGCTGCTGATGGGCAAACTAAAACCGCAAACACATGAATACAAAGAGCTTGTGACCGATGAAATCGATACCACACCATGGAAATATGCCTTGTTAACGGGTGCGATTATCACCGTAATGGTACTGAGCACATATTTTATATTTTAAAAATGGATAGCGATACCTAGGGTCCCCGGGCCAAAATTGAGGTTCCAGCTTACCTTTTTTTCAAGGGTATTATATTTCTCATCGTACTTTTTGTCGAGATAGCGGTCTATGGATTCTACCGTGGCCACACTAATAGCGATGGCGAATACGAAATCGCTCAACCAGTGCTGTCCGTCCCATATTCTTGAAATTCCGGGAATGGCCCCGATCGTATAAATTCCGGCTTTTATCCATGGACTTTTAAATTGCTTTCCTATGGCGTAGGCATTGGTAAAGGCCAAAAGCGCATGCCCAGAGGGAAAGGAGTGAAAATTACGGCTACTATTGAAAGGGTCAAAAGTGTCTTTACCAAGATTGGCCAAGGGTCTCGCACGACCCACCACCGATTTGAGTAACTGTTGTAGCACTCCCGCCGAAGTAGCCGAAGAGATTAGGAGTACTCCTGTTCGCCGTAATTTTTCGTTTTTTGTGATCAATCCCGCTAAATAGACTCCCGTCGTTGCCAAATAGTTGTTTTCGGGATTTCCGTACAGTTCCCCATAATCACGTATCCATTGTGGAACACTCTCTTGTTGTCTTCTGATAAATGCTGATGTATCGTCGTCGATGAGATAGATGGCCCCTGTTCCGGCGACAACGCCCCCGAATTGTGCCCATTGTTTTCTCTTCCAATGAAAAGGACGTATGTAAGAATATCCTACTCCCTTGAATATGTTGGCGGCATCATAAGTCAACATTTTCCAACGCGTATCAACAGAGTCGTTGGATATGTTTTGGGCTTTTGCCCCACAGGCCATTAAAAAAATAAGGATAGCAAAAGAAATACGGTACCGCATACAGGAATTTTTTAACGAATCTATATAAATAGCATCTGAAGCACGGATGGATCCCCGTTGAATTTTAACACAATCGAAAGGGAAAGGTGTCAGTGATTCGGAGAAATGGGTTTTGGGTTTTGCATCGTTCTATAGAAATCCTCTAGAATGTTTTCCCTATCGAAGTTTTCCCAAAGAATTATTTTACGGTCATTGGTCGGTCGTTCCGCCCATTGATTATTTATCAAAATCGGGCATGGAATTTCCCGGGTTTCTCCCCAATCGTCATTCTTTAAAATCGCAAGGGCCGCCATATCGAAAAGAGGTCTTGATGGTGTTACCTCCGAAGTGCCCATATGGTCGAAAATATGCTCAAAAAGATTTACGGCGTAATCGCCAAAAGTCTCGAAAGTGCCACCGTGGCGACCGACGATCGGTTCGGTAGCTTTAGGGCCGAGACCTGCCATTTTTTGATTAACCTCGGTTTTGGTTACAGCGACGGCATCGGTGCCTGAAGGTTTTCCATAACGAACCGTGACCATCTCGAAAGGAATTTTACTGTTCAGCACATAGTTCATCGCAATGGTATCGTTATCTTGATTATACTCACCAGGTTCGGGATAGTTGCTTCCCAGCCAAACAATTTTTGTACGCTCGGCGAAACTCGGGTCTTTCTTCAAGGCTAGGGCAATATTGGTCAGTTTGCCGACCGCAACTACGATTACGGAATCTTTTTTAGTTTCTTCCAAGATGAAATTGACACCATCTTGTCCGTCATAATTGGTAGGGTCGAAGTTTTCCGAAATTTCCTTGAAATTGCCCTCGGCCCCTTTTAAAAGTGGGGTTGCCCCTTTTAAGTTGCACAATTGCATGATTCGTTCTGCTTCGTCGTAGTGGCCTTGAACATCAGGGTCATTTCTTGTTGCGTTTACGGTAATTCCCTTTACATTGAACACATCCCCGTTGAATAACATATAGGCGATGGCGAATTGATCGTCAAGCTCGTTATTGGCATCGGTATCGAAAATTACTTTTAGTTTTTGGGAAGCATCTTTCACATCACTATTCCCAATCGGATTTTCTTTAGCCTGTTTTGCCTTTTCTTCTTTGCAGGAAGAAACTAAGAACAAAATAGGCGACAAGAGCAAGAGCATTATTTTCAATTTCATGGGTGGATGTTTTTAGTTGGAAACGGAAATTACGAAAAAATGGGATTGTCTTTGCGAGCGTAGCGAAGCAATGTAAATTAAAAGAAAATTTTTTGGGCCGCCCGAAACGTATTTGCATGTGCCTCAACGATAATTTTAATGTCAGGGGAATAACCACCACCCATGCTGCACTGAACAGGTATTTGATTTTTATGACAGGTTTCGAGCACAAATTCATCCCGTTGTTTGCAGCCGGTAATGGTCATTGACAATGTACCGAGTTTATCGGTTGCGATAACATCGACTCCAGAGAGGTAGAAGATAAAATCAGGACTTACGGTATCGATAAGTTTGGGAAGATTCTCTTTCAATATGGAAAGATATTCTGAATCTTTTGTTCCTTTTTTTAAAGGAATATCCAAATCGGATTGTTCTTTTTTAAAGGGATAATTTCCCTCCCCGTGTATGGAAAAGGTAAATACGGAAGCATCGTTTTGAAAGATTTCCGCTGTACCATTACCTTGGTGAACATCTAAATCTATAATCAAAACTTTCTTTGCCAAACCTATGGCCTGAAGATATCGTGCACCTATGGCCTGATCGTTTAGCATGCAAAAAGCTTCGCCCCGATCGGTATAGGCGTGATGTGTGCCTCCGGCAACATTCATGGCGACACCATGTTCCATGGCAAATTCACAGGCTTTTATCGTGCCATCGGCAATAATACGTTCACGTTCTACCAAAACCTCGGATAATGGAAAACCGATTTTTCGAGCCTCCTTTGGTGGAATTTTGATGTTCAATAAATCATAGTAGTACTCCGGATCATGGACCGCAACGATATACTTGTCATTGGGTATTTCAGGCTTGAAAAAATTGTCGGACTCACATGTGCCTTCATGGAGCAATTGCTTGGGCAACAACTCGTATTTCAACATCGGAAAGCGATGGCCCTCAGGCAATGGGTGTTTGTAAATGGGGTGGTAGGCTATTTTGAGCACCGTTATTAACTGATTATCCCCCCATCCCCAACACTATCCTCATCAGGGTTGACAAAAACCAATTTGCCATCTGCGCCTTCGGCCAATAAAATCATGCCCTGACTTTCCGTGCCGCGCAATTTTCTCGGGGCCAAATTGATAAGTACGGTAACTTTTCTACCAATCAGTTCTTCGGCTGTAAAGTGTTCGGCGATGCCCGAAACTATAGTTCGGGTATCCAGTCCCGTATCGACTTTCATGACCATCAACTTATCTGTTTTCGGCATTTTTTCGGCCTCTAAAATGGTACCGACGCGCATGTCGAGTTTAGAAAAGTCTTCGTAAGTAATCGTATCTTTTTGTGGCATAAGGGTTTTGCTTTCGTTCTCGCCTGTGCCGAGCGCAGCCGAAGTATTAGATTTTTTGGTGGCTTCTAGCTTATCGAGTTGGGCTTGAATTTCTTCATCCTCTACTTTTCTGAAAAGGAGTTCGGCCTTTCCGATTTGGTGGCTGGAGGGGAGGAGGGGTTCATTAGACGATACGTTCTCCCAAGAGGTCTCGACTGCGCTCGACCGGACAGCAAGCATTTTTTTCAGCTTGTCAGAGGTAAACGGCAAAAACGGTTCGCTCAAAACGGCAAGTGCGGTTGCGATTTGAAGGGCGACGAACATGATGGTCTTGACTCTTTCTTCGTCTTCTTTGATAACCTTCCAAGGTTCTTCGTCGGCGAGATATTTATTTCCCAAACGGGCCAAGTTCATCAGTTCTTGACTAGCTTCCCTGAATCGATACCGTTCAATGGAACTTGAGATAATTTCCGGGTATTTTCGTAATTGATCCAACGTCTCTTGGTCGACATCCGAAAATTTTCCAGGAATAGGCACCTTTCCATCATAATACTTATCGGTCAAAACGACCACCCGATTGATAAAGTTCCCGAAAATCGCTACGAGTTCATTGTTATTGCGTGCCTGAAAGTCCTTCCATGTAAAATCATTGTCCTTAGTCTCGGGTGCATTGGCGGTCAATGTGTATCGAAGAACATCCTGCATATCAGGGAATTCCTGTAAATATTCATGCAACCATACCGCCCAGTTTTTTGAGGTAGAGAGTTTGTTTCCCTCCAAATTCAAAAACTCATTGGCAGGTACGTTTTCCGGAAGAATAAAATCTCCGTGAGACTTCAAAATCGCAGGGAAAATAATACAATGGAAAACGATATTGTCCTTACCGATAAAATGGACCAGTTTGGTGTCCTTATCTTTCCAATAGGGTTCCCAATCCTTTCCTTCCCGTTCGGCCCATTCTTTGGTTGACGAAATATATCCGATGGGCGCATCGAACCAAACGTACAAAACTTTTCCTTCGCCGCCCTCCACCGGAACGGGTATGCCCCAATCCAAATCACGTGTTACGGCACGAGGTTCGAGGCCGCCATCGATCCATGATTTGCACTGGCCATAGACGTTGGGTTTCCAATCGTTTTTATGTCCTTCTAGAATCCATTCCCTAAGAAATTCTTCGTACCGATCTAAAGGCAGAAACCAATGCTTGGTCTCTTTTGTTGTGGGTACACTACCAGTAATGGTCGATTTTGGATTGATAAGATCCGTGGCATTCAGTGATGAGCCACAATTTTCACACTGATCGCCGTACGCTTCTTCGTGACCGCATTTCGGACATGTGCCTACTACAAAGCGGTCCGCTAAAAATTGTTTTGCTTCCTCGTCATATAACTGTGCGGTGGTCTCTTCGATAAAATCACCTTGGTCATATAATTTTATGAAAAAATCAGAAGCGGTTTTATGGTGAACTTCCCGTGAGGTACGCGAATAATTGTCAAAGGTAATCCCGAAATCTTGAAAGGACTTTCGTATGATACCGTCATATTTGTCGATGACCTCTTTTGGGGTAATGCCCTCCTTTTTGGCTTTCATAGAAATAGCGACCCCATGCTCATCGCTTCCGCAGACAAAGACGATATCGTTACCGGTCAGGCGCAAGTATCGTGCATAGATATCCGCAGGAACATAAACTCCCGCCAGATGTCCAATATGAATGGGGCCATTGGTATAGGGCAGAGCGGCAGTAATCGTGTATCGTTTCGGATTTGCTTCTTGAGGCATCGAGAATAAAATTAAGCCCCAAAAATACAGATTTTTGCGAGTGGAATACCTAGAAAACCCCAAGAATATAATCGTAACGGGACTTAGAGACTGTTTTGAAATATGTCGGTTATTTTGTTATGCCCCTTTTTGCGCCATTTTAGACAAAATTTTATACCGTAGCTATGGCTATGCTATAAAATTTTGTCTAAAATGGAATCAAAAATGACCTATAATAATTCTAATCACACATTTCAAAACAGTCTCTTAAAACACAAAACCCTCGGAGTGTCCGAAGACACCGCCGAAGGTTAAGTTACATAGTGGGGGTCTTGTTAAGCGACCATAACCGATTTACTCATTTTCTGGTCCTGCACCTGTATTCTATAAATATATTTACCGGCCGCGAGATGTTGTGGCATACGTTCGCGAATATTGATTTCGGTCGAACCTTCGGTCATCATCTCATTGAAGATGGTGCCTACCTGTTGCCCTAGAATATTGAACAACTTGATATCGACGTGTGCGGTAAAAGCCATTTCAAGATAAATATGGGGCATACTGTCCGTTGGATAAAATGGCTTGTGTACGATGGCATCAAGCAATGCAGGTGTTGGCTCCGTAGGTTCTTGTGATGGTATGGTAGGTTCACCATCGCTGTACGCAATATCCGGGAAATCGACACCACTACAATTGAACCCGAGATTTACCGGTGCGTATGTATGTTGCAACAAATGCTGTTCTACCAAAGGAATATCGACGCACAACCATTCGGCCAAGACCGTGGCATAGAGGTCTCTAAAATCCATAGTGAATTCAAGGTTTCCGCGTCCATCAGGATTTTCCAATGTAGGATGTTCGCCAACAAATGCACTCCCATTGAGTCCCGAACCGAAGAACAGGGTCGGGGCCGCCTTGCCATGATCCGTGCCATTGGAACCGTTCTCAAAAATTCGTCTACCGAATTCGGAGAAAGTCATACTCAAAACTTTTTCATCTTGTTGGGTACATGCCAAATCTTCATAGAAATTGTCAATCGCTATTGATAAATTGCTCATCAATCTTTCATGGGCCAAAGGCTGATTACCATGCGTATCGAAACCACCCATTGAAATCATGTATACCTTTGTACCTAAGTTTCCTTTTATCAAATTCGCCAGTAGCGCTAGTTGCTTAGCGAAGTTATTGTCTTGATATTCAACACCACATTGCAATTCTAAACCTCGCATGTATGCCGCATGTATTTTACCGGCATACTCATTCGTTACGTTCGAGACGCCTCGTAAATATTTGATTTGATCGCCATACATACAAGTGTCATCTACTTCGTCGACCGAATACGGAAAGCCTGTTTCGGCAATTTGCTGTAACTGCTCTACATTATTTGTCACGAAGGCATAATTGGTTTCCTCGCCTTCGAAGACCAAACTACCATAATTTCCTATTTGGATGGCAGCGGGTCCTTCGGGTCGACTACCCGGAAAATCAGATAGGTAATCGGGATACAGATGTTCGAAGTGTCGCCCCATCCATCCGGTATCAAGTCCTGAAAAACCAGTCGTCTGTAAATCGGTATTCGCGAAAATATCGGATCCCGTAAAATGCGATAGACTCTGATTTTGATAACCTACACCGTGAACGGCTTTGAACTTACCCTCGGCCCACATGGGCTGCAATGCATTCATATAGGAAGGGATACCGAATTCATCCGTCAATTTTAAGACTTTACTTTCGGGGATATAGATATTCGGCCTTGCGTTGGCATAGGCGTCATATTGTTCTATAGGTATAACGGTACTTAGACCGTCATTACCACCTGATAGCCGAATGAGAATCAAAATATTGTCAGTTTCAGCGGCGGCAATGGCCGAAGTTAAAGGAGAAGGTGCTGAAGCAGTCAAAAAATTACTGCCCAGCATCATCGATCCAGAACCGGCGATGCCCAAGGCCTGTAAAAAGGAACGTCGGCTCCAGTTTTTATGTTCGTCGTCGTGGCCATCATGTTGTAGGCCTTTATATGGGGTGTTGAGTTTATTGCACATAATCGTAGGTTTTATTTGAGTTGAAATTCTGGTTGTCTTGAGAGATGTTTTAACAATTCTCTCACCTGCATGGGTACGGCTTGGCTAACTGCAAGTATCCATTGGCTAGTACCATCCTGTATATAATCATCAGAATAATAGATTTCAGGGACCTCTTCTATCTTAAAGGCCGACATACAATTCTCGAACTCTTGTGGCGTGTACATGCCTTTGGGTGTAATTTTATTCACGATGGCCTGTACCACTATTTCTGGGTTACTAGTATTCATTTGAGCACTACCGACGGCAGCCAGTGCAAAGGCCCTAAACTGTTCGTCATCGGAATCATAGAATCCATCAATAAGAGTGACCATCGTCAACCAACGCCCAATTATAAAATTGGTATTGATCCATTGGCGGTCTCTTTGCCAACCGGCCACATCGACAGGATCAAATAGTTCTTGGCCCAACAAACCACTGTAATTGATCATAGTTTCGATCGTGGTATTGTTGTAGCTGAAATTAGTTTCCGTGAGAAAGTTGAAATAAATATCGTACGGACTCTTAATAATGACCCCAATAGCCTCATCATCAAAAAAGTGTTGGCTCTTAAAAAGTTGGGATAATACCGGTGCGATTTCAAAATTATTGGCCACAAAGGTATCTGCCAATCCGTTTATGATTGCCTGTGGATGTCCTGTTGGATAGGTGCCTCCGACATTGATATCTTCCTGTTTTGAATCGGGATGTACGAAGAACTCATAGAACTTGGTACAGATAAATCTTCCGATTTCAGTAGCACGTTGCTCAAAAAGTATATTGATAACATCATCATAACCCCAATTCCCGGTCTGGCCGAATATCGTCTTGGGGCCGGTATCATGTTTGGTCGGGTCAAAGGTAACGGCCTCACAGCCTAGTTCACCGCGTTCTACATATCCGGTAATGGCTTTGGCCGTTTCGATGATATCATTCTCATCATAACCGTTACCGTCACCTAACGTGAAAAGCTCATAGAGCTCACGGGCATAATTTTCATTGGGATTGTTGCCGTTGTTGAAAACACCATCTAAATAATACAGCATGGCATCTGTCAGACCGATTTCACTTACGAAAGTCTTAAAATTGGCAATGGCATTACGCTGAAGACAGTTGATGTATTTGTAAAGAAATGCATTACATTCATATACATCCAGTTCTGTCACAAAATGGTTGCTCCAGAAAAAGCTCAAGCGATCTCTAAGATTATTGGTGAACAGGTCGTTGCCGTAGGTCAGTTGCCACTCTGCACGTTGTTGGTTCCTCAGCTGGTTCGCCGCATCATCGTCTGCGGGGTAATTACTGTTGTTCCAATTCGCCCAGGCAGGTGCCGGAGAAGGGGCTTTCCCTACAGCTTCACTTATCAGCGCATCTACTAAGGCACCAGCTTGTCCATTTTCTGCGGAGTCGATGGTGCTTACAGAGGCACTAAAGCCAAGTCTTCTGTACAAATGCGCCGCCCTATATTTATCCAAAGGGGTTGTGTAAGGCGCTAATGTAGAGGTATTACAATTAACGAAATATTCCATAGTTTTAAGGTTAAGAACAGTTCATGTGCGTAGGGGGCAGTTTCTTAACGCTTCAATGGTTTGGATAGTATCTTAATCCAAGTTTTTTCGTTGAATGGTTTGCCAATTTATGAACTTACGAGAGAATATGCCGTTCAAGTACGCATATTTTCGATGAAATACACGTTTTTGATACACTAAAGCAAGTACTGGTAATGGGAAAACATAATGAGTTTGGCAAGGAGGGCGAACAGATTGCTGTTGATTATTTAATAAAAAAAGGTTATAAAATCAAATACCGGAATTACCGCTATCTGAAATCTGAAATCGATATCATCGCTCAAAAGGAAAATGTGCTTGCCATCGTTGAGGTACGGGCCAGGAGCAATGATCAAATTATAAACATCGCGGATACCATCACCCCGAAGAAAATCAAACTGCTGGTCATGGGCGCCGACCATTATGTCACCGGACAAAACTTGGATGTTGAGGTACGTTTTGATATCATCGCCATTCTAAAAAACAAGAGAATCTTCAAAATAGACCATTTAGAGAGTGCCTTCTATCATTTTTGAACATGTTCTAAATGGAATGATTTGTTTTATTTATAACATTTTGTTATTTTTGATTTGAATTCATCCAATCAAATCAGTGAAATATGAAAACTATTTCTTCTGTCGTCGAGCAGTACATTAAAAAGAAACCCTTTCTGCAAAGTGCTTTGGCACAAGGCATCATCAACCTTACGTCATTATCGCGCATTGTAAAGCCCGAAATTGAAAACGAATTGGGAAAGGATATTCGCAACGGGGCTATCGTTATGGCGTTGAAACGACTCTCCGACGATCTTGAATTTCGTGCGACCCATAAGATAATCAAGGTTCTGAAAAATATTGGCGAAATTACCGTACGTTCTTCCCTTACCGATTTTACCTTTCTGGTCTCCGATACCATTTTGGAAAACCAAACGCAACTGCTGAAAGAAGTAAATAAGAACAAAGATGTTTTTTATACCTCTTCACGTGGTGTGAACGAACTCAATATCGTAGTCAGTAACATTTTAGATCGCACGGTAGAAGCACTTTTTGAAAATGAGCGATGCACCCAAAAAGCTGAAGAATTATCGTCTATCACCGTGAAACTTCCTGCGGAGAATGTTTCCGTACCCGGAATTTATTATTTCATTTTTCAACGTCTGGCTTGGGAAGGTATTGTATTGTACGAAGTCATTTCAACCACTAACGAGTTTACGATTCTGGTCGATGACAATCAGGTCGATATTGCCTTCAAGACCATTAAGGATTTAAAGACGCTTTAATATACGCATTCGCGATCTCGATTTATCGGGAGAAGCGATCTGTTGAATTTTATCGGAGGATTCAATTGTCTTTTCGATAATAGAAAAGACAGATTACTTCGTCGCTTGCTCCTCGTAATTGCGTCTAATTATTCAAAAAATCCACTACTTCTTTATCGGTTTGGGGGTTAGCGATAATACGTTTCTCCTTGTCCAAAATAAAATAGGTGGGTGTACGCTGAATGGCATAGGCCTTGGCATATTCGCTCTCCCATTTACCCAGGGCGATGACATGTTCGAAATGATCCAACTTTGCAGATTCGATTTTCCAGTTTGCTTCATTGGCCTCCAATCCTACGGCCAGAACCTTAACATCATCGTTCGACGTCAATTTTTTATGCAAAGGTGGAAGCTCTTTGAGGCAATGCGAACAGGTGCTGCTCCAAAAAATAACGACGTAGCACTCCGCGTCTTCCCATTCGCTTAATTTTTTGGTGGTATTTCCATCTTTCCAAGTGATTTCAGGAGCTTTTGCACCATTACGTATGCGATTGTTTACTTCGATATCCGCAATGATTTTTTGATTGTCCGTGATTTGGGCAAGATTTTTTAAATAGGTAGTGAAGACAAAATCGGCAGTATCGTTAAAACCGCTTGCATTCGCGATATTCCATATTTTATGAAAAATATGCATCTGATAGGAGGAACCCGTGTCTTTTAGTTTTTCGTGTATGGTCCTTATATTTTCTTGTAAGGTCTTTTCGGTTTCTGTCTTTGAGATTCTTTCTGTGCTAATCGGGGTGAAGACATAGTTGGTCAATTTATCGGTAAGAAAACCCGAGGCCTGTAATATTGGATTCTTAACATCGAGATGTTTAAAGAACTGATCTTTCTTATGTTGCCAATAGGTTTCCGTAGTTTCATACTCCGAAGGAATATAAGGTCGGTTGGCCTTTACAAAGTCGTGCACCATCATATTCTTGGTGCTTTGCTCGTAGGCGGTCTGTATATCTTCCAGTTTTTCGCCTAGTTTCTTATAGGCCTCCTTGTCCGTATCTGTTTTCCCGCTGGCATAAAAGTCCATAAATTCTTGTTTGACCCCGGTAATTTCCCTGAAGTAAGCGTTGAAGATTTTGTTCTCTTCCGAGGAAACGAATGAAATTCCCTTTTGGGCATCGAAATTGAATTGAATATTTTCCTTTCCGTTATATAGAACATCAAAATAGAACTCCTCTTGTGGTATGCCGTAGACCAGACGATACATTCCCGCAGGTGCGTTCGGGGGAATCTGCATGCTGAACTTTCCGTCATTTATAGCAGTATCGGCTACATATCCTTGGGTGCCGGGCTGCAGCCCGTATGCGATTAACCAAGTGTAATCCTTGGTGGGAGAAAAGGTGCCCGAAATAGTATATTGGGCACGTACGGAAAAGGCCATGGTCAGGACCAAAACAAAAAGTAGTTGTTTCATAACAGAATTTGAATTAAATATAGGTACAAATGGAGGCTTACTATTTGATTTTTTGTTCTTCATTGCCCCTTTGTTGTAAGGTTTTGGTCGTTCGCCCAGTTCCCGTACACAGCATCACGGAAGCTTTTGTGTAGTCCGATACCATCATAGGGGAATAGTTGCACGAATAGCACGGCGGTCAAATCGTTTACGGGGTCTACCCAAAAGAGTGTACTTGCGGCTCCGTCCCAAAAAAACTCACCGACTACGCCCATATTTTCTTCAGCATTGATAGGAGGCGCTACGCGAACGGCAAAATCGATACCGAAACCGACTTGCCCTTTGCTGGGTAGAAAGTGTCGTTTGATCACGCTGTCGGCCAGTTGGTTGGTGGCCATTAATTTTACGGTTTCGGGTTTAAGGATCGTGACGGAGTCCAACCTACCTTTATTGACCAACATTTGGGCAAATTTCATATAATCGTCGAGGGTCGAGGTGAGTCCCGAGCCACCTCGGGTCAAGGGCCATTTTTTGATATAATTTTCATAGGTGATGGTATCTCGTTCCAATTGTCCTTCTCCCGTTCTTCGGTAGAGTGCTGCAAACTGGTCGTGGTCTTCTTCGGGAATAAAATAGCGGGTCTTGTCCATACCCATCGGATCCAATACATGCTCACGTACATAATCACTATAGGGTTGTCCTGAAATACGCTCCACTAAAAAAGCCTGTACATCCACCGAAGAACCATACAGCCATTCCTCCCCTGGGTGAAATGTCAAAGGCGTCTGGCCCATAATTTCAGCCATCTGCATCAAGGTGTTTTCACGGTTGAGGGCATCGACTTCGGAAACTATTTTTCCCAAACCGGAAGTGCCTCCACTGCCAAAACCTGCCGTATGCCGGGTAATGTCACGAATAGTAATTTCACGGTTTACATCTTCCAAGATGGGGTTGCCCTGTGCGTCTTCACCCACGTACACTTTCATGTTTTCGAACTCAGGAGCGTATTTTGAAAGCGGGTCGTCGAGGTCGAATTTCCCTGCTTCGTAGAGGGTCATCAAAGCTGTACCGGTAACAGGTTTGGTCATCGAATAGATCTGAACAATGGTATTGCGATCCATTTTTTTACTGGCTTCGCGATCGGCATACCCGAAAGCGTTATAGTATACTTCTTGGCCTTTTTCAAAGATCAGGGCGGAGACGCCTGCGATGTTTTTAGAATCAACGAAAGCATTTAGAGTTGAATCGATACTGGTTTTTGTAGTTTCGGTAATTATTTTTGCTTCGTTTTCAACGATAGATTCTTGCTTTGGAGTTTCCTTGCAGGTGGAGAAAAGTAGTACTGTCAGTGATAGAAAAACTATGAGTTTGTATTTCATTGGATATGATTTTTTTGAAGGCCGTTATTGAGCGGTTTGAAGATACGGAAAACTGTTTTCAAAAATGGTGTTCATATTAATCGAGCCATTATTAAATCATAAATTAAAATGAAATAACTTTTGATGAACTATAAAATAGTGACAGACTATCTTCAAAAAGGTTTTTCTAAAATACCGCCGCAACTATGTAACTTAAAAACACAAAATCTTTTACTTTGTCAATCTCCATTTCGCACGCGGCTTCCTCGATAATAGTGCATTGGCCTCAGAATCTCCGATGAATCTTTCTTTCTTGGAGTTCCACTGAAGTTTTCTTTTCAATCGGTACGAGATGAGGCCTAGATGCATGGGTAGGGTCATCTCACGGGCATAGGCTAAATTTGATTCGGGTTGGGTCCGTGACTTTACTGCATCTACAAAATTCTGTTGGTGGCCCGGGGAGCGTAAGATACTTTGGGGTGTTTCGGGAATATCGGTCACCGTTTCACCATTGATGGTAATTTCACGGGTGCTATAATCGCAAATCAAGGTACCCTTGTCACCTTCAAAATAAGCTCCAATACCTCGCTCTGCCGCACCCGGTACATTGGGCGGTTCGGTAGTCCAATAGAGGTTTAGCCCGTCGAATTCATAATCGATATCGATCCATTTGGGAGTGTCGGCGATACCTGCCGCTTCTTCCCCGCGCGCTGAAATACTTCGTAAGCCCTTGGGTTCCATAGCCCAGAAAGCCACATCGGCAATATGGCACCAAAAATCCGCAAAGAAGCCTCCGGAGTAATCTAAAAAATATCGGTACGTAAAGTGACATTTCTCAGGTACATAATCTACATAGGGTGCCGGCCCCAGCCACATGTCCCAATTCAACCCCTTGGGCACGGCCACAGGTTTTGGGTTGCCCAAATCAGGCGGAGCTCCTGTTTTCCATAAGCGAACCGTATGTACGTTGCCAATGGCCCCTGACTTGATAATCTCCACTACACGGTGGTAGTTATCGGTGGCATGTATCTGGGTGCCCATTTGAAAAATGCGGTTGTGCTTTTCCAAGTGTTTTAGCATCATTTGCCCCTCTTTGACATCGTAGGAAAGTGGTTTTTCACCGTATACATCCTTTCCGGCCTGAAAAGCCATGGCCGCAATCTGGGCATGCCAATGGTCGGGTGTGGCACAGGTAATGGCGTCAATATCTTGACGATCTAAGATTTGTCTAAAATCACCATACCCTTTGACCTTTTTTCCAGGTTGTAAGGTCTCCATGGTTTTTAGGCTGCTAGCCAGGTGACCTTCATCGACATCACAAAGGGCTACGACATCCACCTCTGGTAATCCGGTGAACCATTTCATATGGTTGTTTCCCATGCCGCCCACACCGATATGCGCCACCTGTAGGCGATCGCTTGCGGCGAACTTGCCGTATGCCGAGGGTAAAAGGGTAAGGCCTAAGAGCCCTAGGCCCGTTTGTTTTATAAATTCTCTACGCGGTTGGTCTTTTGATTGCATATGCCTAGTTTTTGGTTCACTTAAATATAGGGAAACCAAAAGACAAAACCTTAGTTGCGTTCAACAGCATAATCTCATTTCACAAACACTTAACAAATCGCTATTAAAAAATGCGTAAATTCATAGATCACTTTTGTAATTACCGTGATGCATTATTCTCGAAATGAATTTTTAAAAGTTTCCGGTGCTGCGGGCCTGGGGCTTTTGACGGCACCTTCTTTATTTGCTTTTGAGAATCAAGAAAGTATGCGATTGCGAGCGATACCATCAACAGGGCAAAAAATACCGGTGGTCGGTTTGGGCACATGGCAGACCTTTGATGCCAAGGGAAATCAAGCAACGTTGGAGACTTTAAAACAAGTGCTTATCGAAACGAATCGACTTGGGGGTGTGGTAATCGACTCCTCGCCCATGTACGGCAGTTCGGAGGCTACGGTGGGCCAGTTGACGGCAGCACTCCCCAGCCAAAATGATTTCTTTTATGCCACCAAGGTCTGGACTTCTGGCAAACAGGCAGGCATCAATCAGATGAACAGTTCTTTTGAAAAAATGCGACGAAAAACCATGGATCTTATGCAGATCCATAATCTGGTCGATTGGGAGACCCACGTTAAAACCCTGAAAGCTTGGAAAGAGGAGGGAAAGATTACCTATTGGGGGCTTACCCATTATGTCGATTCGGCCCATGCGACGCTAGAAAAGATTATCCGTCAAGAAAAACCCGATTTTGTACAGTTCAATTATTCCATTCGCTCGCGAAATGCCGAAAAATCCCTGTTCGATACCTGCCAAAAGAATGAAACGGCGGTCATTATCAACCAGCCCTTCGAAAGTGGAACGCTTTTTCGAACGGTAAAAGGAAAGGCACTCCCAGATTGGGCCGCGGACTATGATATTACTTCTTGGGGGCAGTATTTTCTAAAGTTTATTCTATCCCATAAAACGGTGACCTGCGTAATTCCCGGTACTTCAAAACCAAGACATGCCATTGACAATATGGGCGCAGGCTACGGTACATTTCCCGATATCAAGGGTAGGGAGAAAATGGTGACTTTTTTAAAATCTTTATGATTCGGTCCTAGGTAAAATACTCTTAAGATTGAGGCGGGCGTCACTTGCAAGTTGAAGTTTTGTCTATCGGTCTTAAAAAACACTCAAAAAGTGTTAGGGTAAAATTGGAAAGTCTATTTTAATCAATAATTCGAGGTGGCACCAATCCCCATGGAATCAAAAATTGTTTCCATCAGAGTAGTTTCCTTTTCATGTACAAAGCCATCTGAGACGGCCACTTCTTCTAAAATGTCTATCAAAGCCAATTTTTTGGGCCTTGGCATTTCGCGAAGAATTCTTAGGACTTGTTCTCGGGAAAAGTTACGAGCCTGTAAGATAAAGTTGCTGTCAAAATCGATGCGGTGCATCAATCGGTTCAGGGCGCTGATTTCTGCCTTATGAATAGTGCCGTCTGCAAGAATAACAGAATCAACAGCACGTACAATAGCTAGCTTTTCAACTACGTTAAAGTCTTCTGTGGTTGGTACCATGATTTCTAATTGTGGGTTAGAAAGCGACGAAGTTAGACAAAAATATGGTTGTACTTAATCGTTGCGGTGAGTATTTATTAAGAAGTTTTTAACAGTTTTTTGATCAACGTAAAAGGCTAATGGGTGGATGTTTGGCTAGCATTAATCAGTCGATGATTGACTCGACCGATTTCCTAAATTCAAATAGAGCTAAGGCTTCTAAGGCCTTTTCGACGGAGATAACACCTTCAAAAACCAACAACAAGCGCAGCCCGTTCCGGGTTTGTTTCTCCTTCATTTTACACTGTTGGGGATGACTTTGCACAAATTGCAAAACTTTGGTAAAAGCTGCACTTTGGTAAAATTCGGATTGTTGGTCGGCGATAAAGTAACCAATCAATTTACCTTTTTTCATAACGACTCTTTCCAATCCGATACTGTTGGCGATCCATTTGATGCGAACGGAATTTAATAAATCCTCGGCCTGAGAAGGAAGTTCTCCAAAGCGATCGATCAGTTGCGCTTCGAATTTTTGTAACCCTTCTTCGTTTTTTACCTGATTAAGTTCCGTGTAAAGATTCAGGCGTTCGGTAATGTTGTTGATGTAATCATCGGGAAACTGCAATTGAAAATCAGAGTCGATTTGGGTCTCTTTGACAAAGACCTTTTCTTTATGCCCTTCCACTTCGTCATAAAGTTCTTTGAATTCAGTTTCCTTGAGTTCATCAATGGCTTCGGCCAAAATTTTCTGATAGGTTTCAAAACCAATTTCATTGATGAATCCGCTTTGTTCGCCGCCCAACAGATCTCCTGCTCCACGAATTTCAAGATCTTTCATGGCGATATTGAAGCCGCTGCCCAATGCGGTAAATTGCTCCAAAGCCTCGATGCGTTTTCGCGCATCGGTGGTCATTACATCGTAGGGGGAGTAATAAAATAGCAAAAAGCCTTTTTATTACTACGGCCCACGCGACCGCGCATTTGATGCAAATCGCTTAGTCCGAAATTGTTGGCGTTGTTGATAAAAATAGTATTGGCATTGGTTACATCGAGTCCGCTTTCAACGATGGTGGTCGAAACCAGAACATCGAACTCCCCGTTCATAAAGGCCAACATCAAGGTCTCCAATCTCTTGCCCTCCATTTGACCATGACCAATACCAACTTTTGCATCGGGAACGAGGCGCTGGATCATTCCGGCAACTTCCTTGATGTTCTCAATGCGATTATGGATAAAGAAAACTTGTCCACCGCGCTGGATTTCATAACTGATAGCATCGCGAATGGTTTCCTCGGTAAACCGAATAACGCGACTTTCGATGGGATATCGGTTTGGTGGAGGCGTATTAATGACAGACAAATCCCGGGCAGCCATCAAACTGAATTGCAGGGTTCTCGGAATAGGCGTTGCCGTCAACGTTAATACATCAACATTCTCTTTGATGGCCTTTAACTTGTCTTTTACCGATACCCCGAATTTTTGTTCCTCATCAACAATTAGTAATCCCAAATCTTTGAACTTTACATTTTTGTTGACCAATTGGTGGGTTCCGATAATGATATCGACTTTTCCGGAAGCTAGATTTTCCAGAGTTTCCCGACGTTCTTTGGCGGTACGAAAGCGGTTGAGGTAATCAACGGTCACAGGCATTTCCTTCAAGCGTTCTTTAAATGTACGATTATGTTGGAAGGCCAAAATAGTAGTCGGCACGAGTACAGCGACCTGTTTGCCGTTATCAACGGCCTTAAAAGCGGCCCGAATGGCAACCTCGGTTTTTCCAAAACCTACATCGCCGCAGATGAGGCGATCCATAGGGCGTTCACTTTCCATGTCGCGTTTTACATCTTCAGTGGCCGTGCTCTGGTCGGGGGTATCCTCATAGATAAAAGAAGCTTCGAGTTCATTCTGGAAATAACTGTCAGGATCGTATTGAAAACCTTTTTCCAAGCGGCGTTTGGCGTAGACTTTTATTAGGTCGAAAGCAATTTTCTTGACCCGTGTTTTGGTCTTTTGTTTAAGTTTCTTCCAAGCTGCGGAACCAAGTTTGTAAATTTTAGGAACGGCACCATCCTTACCGTTGAATTTTGAGATTTTATGTAATGAATGAATACTAACGTAAAGTGTATCACGGTCGCCGTACATCAATTTGATTGCTTCCTGCTTTTTGCCTTCGACATCGATTTTTTGGAGTCCTCCGAATTTACCGATCCCATGATCGATATGGGTAACGTAATCGCCAATTTCCAATTTGGTGAGCTCTTTGAGGGTAATGGCCTGTTTTTTGGCATAGCCATTTTTTAGATGGAATTTATGGTAACGCTCAAAAACCTGATGGTCGGTATAACAGACAATTTTTTGATCATCATCAATAAAACCCTGGTATAACGGAAAAACCAATGTTTGATAATGTACGTGCTCGTTAGCATCCTCAAAAATGGCGTGGAACCGTTTCGCCTGTTGCTCGCTGGCACAGAAAATATAGTTGGTATAACCTTTTGCTTTGAACTGGTTGAGGTTTTCAATAAGTAGATCGAACTTTTTGTTGAACGAGGGTTGGGGCTTGGTCCGAAACGCGATTTCGGAACCCTGAACTTCTTTCAGGGTCTCTTTACCCCTAGAAAGTGTAATCAATCCAAACCCTTCCAATTGCTTCCTAAAACTTTCGGAGTTCATAAAAAGTTCCTCGGGTTCGGCATGTTTGATCTCCTTGGAGAGCTTTTCAAAGGCTTCTATTGCCTTCCCGAAGAAATCATCCAAACGGTCAAAAAGTAAATCGGTATTCTTGGCAAAAATGATGGTTTCAGAGGAATTATAGTTCAGGAAACTTTCCCTTTTTTCTTCTAAAAGTTTATTAGCCACATTGGGAATGATACTGATTTTCTTGACCTTTTCGGTAGATAGCTGCGTCTCCACATCGAACGTTCGAATGCTCTCCACTTCGTCCCCAAAAAATTCGATACGATAGGGTTCGTCATGCGAGAAGGAAAAAACATCGACAATACCCCCACGAACAGAAAACTCGCCCGGTTCCGTAACGAAATCGACCCTTTTGAACTGGTATTCGAAGAGCACCTCGTTCAGAAAGTCGAGCGAAAGTGAATCTTCCAATTTTATTTTCAGGGTGTTTTTTTCAAGTTCCCTGCGGGTAACCACCTTTTCAAAAAGCGCATCGGGATAGGTTACGATGACTGCTGGTTTTTTGCGGGAGTTGATGCGATTTAAAACTTCCGCTCGCAATAAGACATTGGCGTTATCGGTTTCCTTGATTTGGTAAGGTCGGCGGTAACTTCCAGGGTAGAACAACACGTCTTTTTCGCCGATCAGTTGCTCAAGATCGTTGAGGTAATAGGCCGCTTCTTCCTTGTCGTCGAAAATCAGGAGAAAAGGTTTGTCTGCCTCTTTGAATACATCCGAAAGGACAAAAGATAAGGAGGAGCCGGTTAAGCCTTTTAATTGAATTTTGGTCCTAGCGAGAGACCCCTCGACTGCGCTCGGGGTGATATTTTCGGCAATAGCATCCCGCAGTTTCCTTGTTTTTGGAGACTGTGAAAACACTTCCTGAATGCTAACCTTCGACAAAAAATACTAAAATTTGAGGAGCAAAGATAACCCTTACTGTCGCATCGTACCAAGAGTTTGTGGAGAAAAGGCCAAACATCCCATAATTCAGTTGCTAAAAGGAAAAAACGGATTGCTCTTCCGATTCTTAAATCCGTACCAAGCCGCAATTAAAAAGATGACGATGCTGGCCCTCAGGGCGGTATAGGCGATGCTTTCGATGGAATCCTTATGACGTATAAAAATAGCGAACAATGCCCAAATACCGACCGCTGCAAATTCGCGCATGTTCCTATTGAAAATCATAAAAACGTTGAGTGCGGCCGCGATAAGAATCATGATGATCGTCCAACTTATTTCGGAAAGAAAACCGCCCTCCCAACCTAATTTTGACAAGTAGGCCGAAATATTGGCGATGGTGGCCACCGCGATCCACCCGCTGTAAATGCAAATGGGCCACCAAACAAAGGCGATGATTGCCTTTGGGGCGTGCCAACGTTCCATATTCGTGTTCAAGATGACCTTGATGAGCGAGAAAAGAATGCCTAACATGATCAAAACCGATAATCCCGTATAATCAAAAGTGAAGGCAAACACCCACGTACAATTAAGCACGTTCGCGCTAATGAACCAATAGCTGGTTTGCTCGATGAACTCACTTTTTTCAGTAGTGAAATAGGCGCGGCGAACCTGAAAAATTCCATAGGCGAGTAAAGCCAAGAATATGAGTCCCCAGATGGCAAAGGCGTATCCAGCAGGAGTAAATAAGTTGTAGTATTTGTTGCTGATTTCGCCTATCGTGGTCTCATTGATGCGAATCGCTTGAGATGCATAGTTGATGGCAATCACCAAAATCACCGATAGCAGATTTAAAAGGGACAGCGTTTTTTTCATAGCAACTAAAAATAAGCATTTTGCAGGTTTGTCGGCGTGCTCTAATGAATTTAAACCGAGCTACTTTGAATAGCGCCTTTTTTCTTGACTTCTTTCAGATTTACGGGCAGTACGGTATCGCCCAACAACGCAAAAACTTCGGAATCCTTTTCAGGTTCCATGGTGAACGAACCTGTGAACTCCCCGAAAGCCGGTAACAGCATTTGTGTTTCTGATTTAAAAAAGCACTTTAACCGAACGGATTGCCTTCCTAGTCCCGTCAAACGAATCGCGGGATGGATATGACCACAGAAGTTGAAAAAATCCCCCGTTCCTCTGGATGGTGGGTCAACAGAAAACCATTTGACTGAATTTCGGAAACTATGTCAATGCCCAAATCTTCATATTTTAATGGGGAAATGATGTCGTGATTCCCCACCACTAAAATCATTTTTGAACTGATCGTGGCAGTCCATTTTTCAAAAAGTTGCCATTCTTTATTTAGGGAGGAATGAAATAGATCACCCATAAAAACAACAGTCTTTGGTTGAAAAAATGCGATGACTTCATCGAGCACGTCAAAGTTTTTTTGAATCGCCTTTTGGGGTACGGCCGCCCCGGACTTGCGAAAATGGGAAACCTTTCCCAAGTGAACATCACTAATCAGTAGCATTGATTTTTCCTCCCAAAAAAGCACTCCGAGCGGGTGCATGATAAATGCATGATTTTTTATTCGAATAGATTGGGTGTTCATGGAAATCAAAGGTACTAAATGACCGTTTGTTTTTATAGTGCCGAATCGCTACTTTGTAGCAACAATTCCAACCAGAAAAAATGGCTAAGATTATTGTTGTCGGAAGTTCGAATACCGATATGGTTGTAAAGACCCAACGGTTTCCCGAACCCGGAGAAACTATATTGGGAGGAAATTTTTTTATGTTCCCCGGTGGGAAAGGTGCCAATCAGGCCGTTGCAGCTGCGCGTGCGGGTGGCGAAGTCACCTTTATCTGTGCTGTTGGTGATGATGTTTTCGGACAAAACGCCTTGGAAGGTTATCGTGAGGAAGGCATTCACGTTGATTTTGCTAAGGTGATTAAGGATGCCGCATCAGGGGTGGCTTTGATTACCGTGAATGGGGAAGGTGAAAATGAAATCGTCGTGGCCTCCGGAACGAACGCTAAACTCTCGCCCATCTATGTTTCAGAGGTAATGGAGGAAATGGATAACGACGGAATGTTCCTGACTCAATTGGAAACTCCTGTTGAGACCATCGAATATTTGGCGCGTTACAGTAAATTGACCGATCAGCCCTTAATCATTAATCCGGCCCCTGCCCAAGAATTATCGGATGCTATTTTGGACGGACTTTTTTTGATTACACCCAATGAAACGGAGGCCAAAATACTGACTGGAATTTCGGTCGAAGACGACCCATCAATGGAGGCTGCTGCACAAGCACTATTGGATAGTGGGGTACAAAATGTTATTATCACTTTAGGAAGTCGTGGCGCTTTTTTCATGAACTGTGAAGAAAAATTCTTAGTTCCGTCCCATCAAGTAAAGGCAATTGACACGACTGCGGCAGGAGACGTTTTTAATGGTGTTTTGACCGTTTGCCTTTCGCAAGAAATGGGTTGGCGCGAAAGTATTGCTTACGCCAATAAGGCGGCAGCATTGTCCGTCACGAAAATGGGAGCCCAAGGATCTGCCCCGTACAAAGAGGAAATCAACAAATTCAACTGATATGTTCATTATTGAAACCTATACTCTGGCCGTGATTTTCTGCGTGATTACGATGTTCGCATGGGGTTCTTGGGCGAATACCCAAAAATTGGCGGCAAAAGATTGGCGCTTTGAACTGTTTTATTGGGATTATGTCCTCGGAATCGTATTGTTTTCATTGCTTTTTGCGCTTACTGCAGGAAGTATGGGCGAGGGTGGTAGACCTTTTCTTGAAGACCTTTCACAAGCCGACAACGATAACATTTGGTCGGCTGTTTTAGGGGGAATACTTTTTAACGCCGCCAACATCCTTTTGGTAGCGGCCATTACCTTGGCTGGAATGTCCGTGGCTTTTCCGGTAGGAATCGGATTGGCATTGGTCATCGGGGTAATCGTCAATTACATAGATGCTCCGGTAGGGAATTCGACTTTGCTTTTCGGTGGGGTAGCCTTGATTGTTTTAGCCATTTTATTGAATGCAAATGCCTATCGGAAGCTTTCTGCACAGCAGCAAAAAGTACCGACTAAGGGATTGGTCTTGGCGGTGGTTGCCGGACTATTAATGGGACTATTCTACAAATACGTTGCCAATTCCATGTTCCCTGATTTTGCGAATCCGATTGTGGGGAAATTAAGTCCGTATACAGCGGTTTTCTTATTTTCCTTGGGAATTCTAGCCAGCAATTTTATTTTCAATGCGGTCTTGATGAAAAAGCCTTTTGAAGGTGCCCCCGTCAGTTTCAAGGATTATTTTTCGGGAAGCTCGAAAAGTCATTTGATGGGTATTATCGGCGGAATCATTTGGTGTATCGGTATGTCTTTTAGCATTCTTGCTTCGGATAAAGCTGGCCCCGCAATCTCTTATGGATTAGGCCAAGGAGCAACTGTGGTAGCCGCACTTTGGGGCATCGTCGTTTGGAAGGAATTCAAAGGTGCTCCCAAAGGAGTAGGGGGTATGTTGAATGCCATGTTGCTGCTTTATATTATAGGGTTGGGGTTGATTATTGCGGCGCGATGAATTTACTTCTTCATCAACAGAGCCGCCATCCGTTTCACCCGATCCTCCCATTTCTCGCTGGAAAGTTTTTCACGACTTAGCCTATCCGTAATTAAAGGAAAGGCAAAGGGAGTAGCTTTTTCGCACTGTTTCCAAACGACTTCTTGGGTGGCGATGCGTTCCATGGAAAGTCGCAAACGACCCTCTTCCAATTGGTGTTGAAAGGTTTCGGTAAAGGCTTGTTGAAACAACAGGTTTTCGGGTTCGTAATCGCGAAAGACTTCGAACAATAGTTGCGAATTGCTTTGCAGGTGCTTCATTTTAATTCCTTTGTTCGGGTAGCCCGTAAAGACCATCCCACTTATAATGGCAATATCACGGAATTTCCGTCGTGCCATTTCGGTAGCGTTCAGACTTTTTTGTAAATCATCGAGAAGATAATCCGTAGTAAATAAATCGTTATCTAAGACTTGTTGCATATCGATTGGCTTGTCGGAAAGCAATTCGAATCCGTAGTCGTTAAAGGCTAACGAAAATGTAATGGGAGATAGTAGGCTTATTCGATACCCTAGTAAACTTCCCATAGCTTCGTGGACAAACCGCCCCTCAAAGGGATAAAAAATATGGTGGTAGCCATCTCGTGTTTTAAAGGTTTCGATTAGAAATTCATTCGGTTTGGGTACAATGCTTTCCCGTCGTTGGCGCTCAAATATATGGGCCAAGGACCTGATTTCGGGCGATTGATTCTTTGGTTCTTCATAGGAGGAATAGAGTTCCTCTCTAAGTAGTTTTGACATTTGCGCCGAGAGGGTTAGGCGACTTCCCATCCAACTGGAAATTTTGTTCGTTCGTTTGGTGGAATTCCGAACATGCACTTGCATATCCTTGATACGGATGAATTCCAAATTACGTCCGGCAAAAGTAAAGACATCGCCCTTGTTCAATTTGGAAATAAAATACTCCTCGATCGAACCGATATAGCCTCCTTTTTGATAGCGAACCGTCAAGTTTACATCGCCAACGATAGTGCCTATTTGAAAACGGTGACGCATGGCTACGCCCCGATCGTTGACCTTGAATTTTCCGTCATCCTCAACCTCCACTTTTTTGTATTCGTCATACGATTGCAAGCTCTGACTACCCATCACTAAAAAATTCAACAGCCATTGCCATTGGTCTTTGGTCAGGGTTTGGTAACAAAACGTTTGCCGGACTTCTTCGTAGAGCTCATCGGGATAAAATCCTTCGGAAATGGCTAAAGTGGTCAAATATTGCAACAAAACGTCGTAACTGTTGAGATACGGAATACGATCTTCCACTGTATTCTCCTTGACCGCTTTTTGCAATGCCGAGGCCTCGATTAGTTCTATGGCGTGGGTGGGCATAAAATAGATGACGCTTTCCTTACCCGGGCGGTGGCCACTTCGACCCGCACGTTGCAAAAATCGCGCTACCCCTTTCGGACCTCCGATTTGTACCACGGTTTCCACAGGTGCAAAATCGACACCCAAATCCAAACTAGAAGTGCAGACCACGGCCTTAAGACTTTCATTGCGAATCGCTTGTTCGACCCAATTGCGGGTTTCTTTATTTATGCTACCGTGGTGCATTGCAATTTCTCCCGCATACTCCGGATGTTTTTCCAATATTTTCTGAAACCAGATTTCACATTGACTTCGGGTATTGGTGAAGAGCAAGGTTGTTTTGCTATTGTTGATAATGGGTACGACTTCTTCCAGCAATCGAATTCCGAGATGTCCTCGCCATGGAAAAGTCTCCATTTCTTTGGGTATGATGCTGCGGACCGTGATTTTCTTTTTGATATTGGCCTTGATCATCACGGAATTTTGGAGTGCGTCCGTTTCTGGCCCCAGTAATACATCTCTTGCCTGTTCTAGATTCCCTATGGTGGCTGAAATTCCCCAAATCCGAAGTTGTTTTGAAACGGTTCTTAGTCTTGATAAGGCAAGTTCCATTTGCACCCCTCGTTTGGTTCCTAAAAGTTCATGCCATTCGTCAACAACGATTGCCGTACAGTCTTTGAATATTTTATCGTACCCTTTGGTAGCCAAAAGCAACTGCAAACTTTCGGGAGTTGTGATTAAAAGATCCGGCATTTGCTTTTTCATGGCCGCCCTAGCTTTGGTCGAAGTATCCCCAGTACGGATTCCTACGGTCATTTGAGTTCCCAAATCTGACGTGACCCGCTCTGCGGACTGCCTGATTTCTTGGGAAAGGGCGCGCAAAGGAGTGATCCAAACTGCCTTTAATCCCTTTTTATGCTTGGTTTTGTAATGAGGATTTTTTTTGATGTAGTTCAAGACAATAGGAAACCATAGTGCATAGGTTTTTCCGCTACCAGTTGGAGCGTTCAGGAGTCCGTGTTTGCCTTGTAGAAAAGCCTTCCAAGTGTCTTTTTGGAATTTGAAGGGTTTCCAGTTTTGTTGTTGGAACCAGTTTTCGGCGATTTCATAAAGTTCGTCTCTGTTCATTAAGGTGGTCTAAGGTATCATTTCCTTTAAATCCGAAAGGCTGTTCGCTTCATGAATGTTCTTGTCCTTCCGCCATCGCAACATTCTCGGAAAACGAGTCGCTACTCCACTTTTGTGCCGTTTTGATAGGGCAATTCCTTCAAAGGCGATTTCAAAAACATGATGCGGGGTAACTGACCGAACCGGACCGAACCGTTCCAAAGTATTTTTTTTGATCCAATTATCAACTTGGCGGAATTCGGCATCGGTCAATCCGGAATATGCTTTGGCGAAAGTGACCAATTCTTTTTCACCTTCTTCATTCTCGTTCCAAAGTGCAAAAGTGTAATCGGTAAAAAGATTGCTTCGCCTACCATGGCCGCGCATGGCATAAGTTAAAACTGCATCAATGGTCAAGGGGTCTACTTTCCATTTCCACCAGTCGCCTTTTTTTCTACCAACTAAATAGGGTGAATTTATTCGCTTCAACATTAAGCCTTCACTATGGACTTCCCGCGAGCGTCCGCGTTCTTTTGAGACTTCTTCCCAAGAATCGAAGTGCATAGTTTCGGAGAGATGAAGTGGTATTTCCAGTGATTTTTCGACTAGTGCTTCGACAGGCTCAGCATGACACACGTTTTTAAATAGATTTTCCAACAAATTTCGGCGCTCTACAAAAGGTTTGCTTCGGATGTCTTCGCCCTGCCATTCCAATAAATCATAAGTTTTTAGAATAACCGGAACTTTTTCAAGTAATGCTTTGGAAACGGTTTTTCTGCCTATTCTAGTTTGTAGGTCATTGAAGGTTCCGATTTGGCCATTGGGGTAGGGGAGAATTTCCCCGTCGATTGCGGTTCCATTCGGAATTGCTCCAATGAAACTTTCAAATTCAGGATATTTATCTGTGACCAATTCCTCACCACGGCTCCAGACAAAAATTTCATTATTTCGGAGGATGACTTGCGAGCGGATTCCATCCCATTTATGCTCGGCCGACCATTCGCTGACATCTCCCAAATCATGCACTTTATCTTCAATGGCATAGGCTAAATAAAACGGATAGGGTTTAGACAGGTAGTCACTTTCGTTTTCCTCCAAGATCAATTCTTGAAAGGTAATTTGATTGGGATCCCAATTGCCCATGAGTTTATAGGCCAGGATATCTTCATCGATTTCAGTGGCCTTAGCGAGCGCACGGGTCATCAATTTTTGACTGACCCCAATTCGAAATCCACCCGTAATCAATTTGGTAAAAACAAAACGCTCATAATAATCCAATACCTTCCAATTTTCAAAAAGATATTCCCGTTTTTCCTCGTCGGATTTCTTTTTCAGGGCAATCATTTCCTCCAAAAACAGGGTCAATGTTTTTTCGGTTGAAGATTTCGAGGAAGGAACGACCAAAGCAATCGTCTCGGCCAAATCACCCACAATATGATAACTTTCCTCAAAAAGCCATAAGGGAATATTGGCCAGTTCAGATGCCCACTCACGTAGCAATGTTGTATTTACAGGTCTTGGAGGACGGCGGTGCGAAAGTATGGCAATGGTCCAAACTTTGTCTTTGTCACTTGCCACAGAAAAATAGTCGGCCAGAGCCTGTACTTTAATGTTGGTCTTGTTAGTGCTATCGAGGGTTTTTATAAGTTGTGCGAAATTCTTCATGTATTCGTCATTGCTATCCCGATAGTTATCGGGAGAAGCAATCTGTTTAATTAACTTCTACGGGTTCTTCCTTACTTGCATTCAATTCTCCCAGCTCACCTTCGTATTGCGTCTCCTCTGTTCGCGCGTCATACCCCTGTTCTCGTAAATAGCGCGAAAAAATCTCCGTATAACCATGCGTACAAATCACTTTTTCAGCACCTGTAGCCTTTATGCTTTCAAGCAAGCCTTGCCAATCACAATGGTCACTAAGAACAAAGCCCTTGTCGATGGCTCGTCGTCTTCTGGCTCCACGAAAGGTCATCCATCCGCTGGCGGATGCTGTTACGTAAGGCACCATTTTACGGATCCATGTGCTTCCATGCGCGCTGGGTGGAGCGAGTACTATGTTTCCCAGTAGTTCTTCCTTTTTGATTTCCCTAGTAATCAAAGTTGTTTCTGGAAAATCAGCTAAGGGCCGCAAGATTTCTGTCATGTTTTCAATGGCTCCGTGGGTGTAGATTTTTCCGATATCGGTGTTCAGATATTTTAAAAGGCGTTGTGCTTTTCCCAAAGAATAACCAAATAGAATAGATGTCTTGTCTTCGGCCTTATTTTCCACCCACCATTGGTTGATATTTTCGAAAACTTCTTTTTGGGGTGTCCATTTAAAAGCAGGTAAACCGAAGGTGCATTCCGTGATGAACGTATGGCACTTTATGGGTTCGAAAGGGGTGGAGATTCCATCATCCTCAGATTTATAGTCCCCGGTAAAAATCCATACCTCCCCTTTACGTTCTACACGAATTTGGGAAGAACCTATGATATGCCCTGCCGGATGCAGACTGAATTTGACATTGTTGATTACAAAGGTTTCGCCCCATTCTTTTCCAGTAACATTGATTTCTCCCAAGCGATGTGAAATAATGGGTACGTTGCGATGATGTGTGATGTATTGTTTATGTCCCCACCGGCTATGGTCGGCATGACCATGTGAAATTATCGCCTTGTCAACGGGCTTCCACGGGTCGATATATACTTTTGCGGCACTACAATAAATTCCTTTGTCGGTAAATTCGAGAATTGGTTTTTTCATAGCATTCGGAAGTTACGAATTCCCCATAAAAATAAATTGTCAAGAGCCAATTAATGACTTCTAAAAAAATTATATTTGCAGCCGATAAAATACCGATATATGTCAGTACGAGATCTTTATAACCGTGATTCTTCAAACAATAATTTGGCCCATTTTGGTAGCATAGCCAGCTTGGCGGGCGTAGATGGTGCAATAGGCGAGTCGGAAATGATTCTTTTAAAAAGATTCGCCCAAAAACTTCAAATTACCGATGAACAATTTAAAGAGGTAATGAAGGAGAAAAATAAATATCTGATTAATCATCAGGTAAGCTATGAAAAAAGGTTAGAGCGTTTTTTTGACTTAATGAAAATGATTTTTGCGGACAATGAAGTCAACGACGACGAAATGGTATTGCTGAAAAAGATATGCCATCGGACTGGGTTTTCCCAACGACGGGGCCGATAAATTGATTGAAAAATCGGTATCTATCTTTAAGGGGAAAATAGATTTTGAAGATTTTATGTATCTGGTTAAAAGATAGTAGTAGCTACTACAGATTGAAATATTAAAAAAGGAGGCGAATGCCCCCTTTTTTAATGGTATTTATCCAAAAATTCTTGAAGTTTCTCTACCATTTTACGACTTCCGCAGAAAAAAGGCACTCTTTGATGTAGTTCAGTGGGTTCTATATCCATAATGCGACTTTTGCCGCCTACTGCAAGACCATTTGCCTGTTCGGCTATAAAGGCCATCGGATTGCATTCGTACAGTAATCTCAGTTTACCACTTGCGGTAATACTGCTTTTCGGGTACATATAAATGCCTCCTTTGATCATGTTTCTATGAAAATCGGAAACCAAAGACCCTATGTATCTCGATGTGTAAGGTCGGTCACCTTCTTCTTGTTGGCAATATTTGATATAGTCTTTTACCCCTTGATGAAAATGAATGTAGTTTCCCTCGTTGACCGAATAAATTTTCCCCGTATCGGGAAATTGCATATTGGGATGGGATAGATAAAAAGTACCGATAGCCGGGTTCAGCGTGAAGCCGTTCACCCCGTCACCTGTGGTATAGACCAACATGGTAGACGTTCCGTAGACAATATATCCGGCAGCAACTTGTTGATGACCTGGTTGCAGGAAATCTTCTAGCGAGACCGGTGTACCTACTGGTGTTAAACGTCGATAAATCGAAAAAATCGTACCTACCGAGACATTAACGTCGATATTGGAAGACCCATCCAAGGGGTCGATTAAAACTACGTATTTGTTCTGATGCTGCTCATCGTTGCTATTGATACTGATAAAATCATCTTCTTCTTCCGAGGCGATTCCGCAAACGATTTCCCTATTTTTCAATGTCTGAATAAACTTGTCATTCGCCAGAACATCTAATTTTTGTTGGTCTTCGCCTTGAATATTGGTATCCCCTGCGGCACCCAGAACATCAACAAGTCCCGCTTTATTGACCTCGTGGTTTACTACTTTTGCAGCGAGGCGAATGGCATTGATTAGTTTGGATAGTTCGCCCGAGGAGTATTGAAAGGAAGATTGATTTTCGATAATGAACTCCCCTAGGGTCTTGTTTTTCTTGTGGATCATGAACTAATTGTTAATTCGAGTACAAATATCGGGTATTTTGTGAAACTATAACGTTTTCGAATCATTTCGGTTTTTTAAATTTATAACTTTGTGTTTTATTTGTAACAATGATTGATTTTAGTATTAGACAAGCAAGAATCGATGATATGCCCCAATTGCTGGGCCTCATTAAAGAATTGGCCGTTTTTGAAAAGGAGTCCAACGCCGTGGAGGTAACGGTCGAAAATCTTAAGAGGGATGGATTTGGAAAACAAAAGCTGTTTCATTGTTTCGTTGCTGAATTCGAAAATAAGATTGTCGGAATGGCATTGGTCTATCCAAGATATTCTACTTGGAAAGGACCTGTCATTCACTTGGAAGATCTCATTGTCTCCGAAAAAATGCGGGGCAGCGGATTAGGGACCGCCCTTTTGAATGAAGTAGTAAAATATGGTGCGGCCCAAGGAGTCAAACGCATCAGTTGGGAAGTACTGGATTGGAACGACCCTGCTATAAAATTCTATGAAAGTAAAGGAGCAAGGGTGATGCGCGATTGGGATGTCGTTCAGTTGGATGAAGCAGGAATCAAAAATTATCTAAGCAAACTATGAGGATTTTTAAATTTGGCGGGGCATCGGTCAAAGATGCTAATAGTGTGAAAAATTTGGCCAAGGTATTGAGCGAGGTTGGTCATGAAAACACGTTACTTGTCATTTCGGCGATGGGTAAAATGACGAACGCCATGGAGGCCGTGGTCGACGCGTATTTTCAAGATAAAAATGACTTGCCATCGGCCATTCAGCAAGTTATAAAATATCATGACGATATTTTAAAAGACCTCTTTGGCAATGGAAATCATCCTATTTTTGGTAAAGTCAAGTCATTGTTCGACGAAGTCCAAGGTTTTCTGGCCTGGAACAAATCGCCGAAATATAATTTTGTCTATGACCAAGTGGTGGGATATGGCGAGTTGATTTCAACGCAAATAGTCAGCGAATATCTTAATGGAACGGGCATTGAGAATACCTTGCTCGATGTCCGTAATTTGATTAAGACAGATAATAGTTATCGTGATACAACGGTCAATTGGGAGAAGACGCAACAGAATGTCCAGAATATCGTCGACCGTAAGAAGCTTAATATTACCCAAGGTTTTTTGGGTAGCGATGAAAATAATTTCACAACGACTTTGGGTCGTGAAGGTTCGGATTATTCAGCTGCGATCTTGGCATATTGTCTCAATGCCGATTCGGTGACTATATGGAAAGATGTTCCTGGCGTACTGAATGCGGATCCAAGATATTTCAAGGAGACCCAGTTGCTCAACAAAATATCATATCTAGAGGCTATTGAATTGGCATTTTACGGAGCATCGGTTATCCATCCGAAAACATTACAGCCTTTACAGCAAAAAGAGATTCCCTTACACGTAAAATCCTTCATCAATCCGAAAGACCCTGGCACAACTGTCGGTAAGGGTATCGGTATCGAACCCGAGGTTCCCTGCTTTATCGTTAAGAAGAACCAAGTGCTGATGAAATTATCGTCACTTGATTTTTCGTTCATTATAGAAGATAGCATTAGCGAACTTTTCAAAATGCTTCATGACCATAAAATGAAGGTGGATCTGATACAGAATTCGGCCATTAGTTTTTCGGTCTGTGTCGATAACAAATTTGGAAGGTTGGATGAATTGTTAAACTTACTCAAGAGTCGCTTCAAAGTAGTGCATCATGAGGGCGTATCGTTATATACCATTCGGCATTTTAATGAAAAGGCCATAGCATCACTTCTTAATGGTCATGATATTCTACTTGAACAGAGGGGAAAGGAGACTTTACAACTAGTGGTCAAATAAAGCCGACAGGTAAATGTTAAAATGACCCTCGGCTCTAGCGTTTTTCCTATCTTAGCCCACATCTAATCAAACGACGCATATGGGTTTAGTGACCGCAAAAGAGGTGGCCAAGGCTATCAATCTTGATAAGTATGGCTTCTTGGGTACCTTTATGTCATGGGTGCTGATGAAGGTCACTAGAATTTCGAGCATCAATTCTTTTTATGATCAAAACAAGCACCTGGAAAAACTAGATTTTCTAGATGCCATATTAAAACATTACGAGATCGATTTTGAAATTCCCGAAGATGATTTTAAACGTTTGCCTAAGGAAGGTCCCTTTATTACGATTTCAAATCATCCCTTGGGAGGAATCGATGGGGTACTACTATTGAAATTACTCGTATCCCATCGCTCTGATTTCAAGATCATCGCCAATTTTCTGTTGCATCGTATAGAGCCCATGGCACCCTATATTATGCCAGTGAATCCGTTTGAAGATCGGAAAGATGTAAAAAGCAGTCTGGCCGGTTTCAAAAATGCCATGTTGCATCTGCGTGACGGGCGTCCCTTAGGTATTTTCCCTGCCGGTGAAGTATCAACCTATAAAGACGGAAAATTAATAGTCGATAAACCTTGGGAGGAAGCTGCCCTTAAGTTGATTCGGAAGGCGGAAGTGCCAGTGGTTCCCATTTATTTTCATGCCAAAAACAGCAAATTTTTTTATTGGCTTTCAAAAATGAACGACATCTTCAGAACGGCCAAATTGCCCTCTGAAGTATATTCGCAAAAAAACCGACCTATAAAAGTTAGGATCGGCCAGCCCATTTCGGTCGCGGCTCAAAAAGAAGAGGAAACCTTGGAAGCGTTCACCGAACTTTTACGTAAAAAGACCTACATACTAGCCAATGCCTATGAAAAAGAACGCCTTATTGATCAGATTCCTACTACCTTGAAAATTCCGAAAACTCCCAGAAAAATAGCTATGGCCGTTCGTACCGAGGTCATTCAAGGAGAAATCGAAAAACTTCGTGAAAAAGATTGTCGTTTGCTGCAGAGTAAGAATTACGAAGTCTTTTTGGCACAGGCGCATGATATGCCCTTTATTTTAAAGGAAATCGGCCGACAGCGCGAGGTTACGTTCAGGGCAATAGGCGAGGGCACTAACAATTCGATAGATTTGGATATTTTCGATGAGTATTACCATCACCTGTTTCTATGGGACGACGAGGAAAAAACAATTGTTGGCGCCTATCGTATGGGTATGGGATCCGAGATTTTTGCCAAATACGGTATCGATGGATTTTATCTACAAGACCTCTTTCGATTCGAGCCCGAACTTTTCCCCATGATGGAAAAATCCATTGAAATGGGTAGGGCCTATATCGTCAAAGAGTACCAACAAAAACCAATGCCGCTATTTTTGCTATGGAAGGGCATTGTACATACCACCCTAAGGCACCCTGAGCATAAGTATTTGATAGGAGGGGTAAGTATCAGCAACCAGTTTTCGAATTTTTCGAAATCGTTGATGATCGAGTTTATGAAATCGAACTATTGGGATCCCTACGTGGCGCAATATGTAAGGCCGAAAAAAGAATTCAAGGTAAAACTTAACGATGCCGATAAGGAATTTGTATTCGATGAGACCGAGGCCGACCTCAATAAGTTCGATCGTTTGATCAATGAAGTAGAACCCGGGGACCTTCGATTGCCCGTTCTCATCAAAAAGTACATCAAACAAAATGCGAAAGTGGTCGCTTTTAACGTAGATCCTTTGTTCAACAACGCTGTGGACGGATTGATGTACATAAAGATCGCAGATTTGCCCGAAAGTACCGTAAAACCTGTAATGGAAGAGTTTCAAGCAGAGCTTGAGCGGAAGTTCATGGAAGCCCAGGATAATGGTAGTGCTTAGGAAAGTTCGCTCTCTACAAAGTCTTCGCAAAAATCCCTGATTTCGTTTCTGGCCTTTTCAAAGGCGGCATGTTTTTTCTTCTTCCCTTCCTGACACTTTAGACGGATCAAAAAAATTATGATGAATTCGTTTTGCATTCTTCGATGGTATGAACGGACAATTTTCTTTGGCGTGGTCGCAAACCGTGATAATATAGCTCCATTCAATACCTTGGTATTCGTCCACATGATTCGAAGTATGCGACGTGATATCGATACCATCTTCGGCCATGATGGATACTGCACCGGGGTTAAGCCCGTGGGTTTCGATACCTGCACTATAGATTTTGGCCTTACCCTTAGCTAATCGTTCCAAATAACCATGGGCCATTTGACTTCGGCATGAGTTTCCGGTACAGAGTACGAGTATGTTTTTCATATATTTTGGTTAAGCGTTATGGAGTTCTTTATATGCCCACTACTTTACTTCGTCTTTCAAAAAGCAGGTTGTCTTTCCAAATGCCATCTAGGTTACCGACGCGCTCCCGTTTTCCGATGTATCGAAAACCGACCTTTTCATGAAGTTGGATGCTTCCTATATTTTCTGGGAAAATCCCCGATTGTAAGGTCCAAATTCCTTCTTTTTCGCTCTCGGCTATCAAGCTTTCCATTAATATTTTGCCTACTCCCATTCCACGACTGTTTTGTCCAATGTAAACGCTGACTTCTCCAACTCCCCCATATACACAGCGGCTTGAAACAGGCGAAAGAGCTGCCCAACCTAAAATGGAGTCATCTTTTTCAGCTATCAATCGGCAGACTTTCATATGTGCAAAATCCCAAGTTTCATATGAAGGAATATCTTGCTCAAATGTTGCGAAACCTGTCTCTATACCTTCTTTATAGATTTCCGAAACAGAGGCCCAATCCTCAGCTTCCATTGGTCTTATTATTATGTTCATGGTCTCACCCATTCTAGCAACAAGTTATTTTTGTTCGGTATGAATTCCAAATTGCACGCGGCTTTTTGAGCATTAAGATAAAATGCAAAAGGGCCAATATAATGGCGCCCGGAATAACATTTACACTAACGAAAGTAAATATTTCATGGGCCGTTGAAGGTGGAATGTTATTGACAAAAACAATATTGGACCCTATTATTTCCAATTTTAAAGCGAGCACAAGAACTATCGCGGAAAAGTGAAAGGCATTTGAAAACAGATGAATGATATATTCCCATCTAGGTAGCCCACCCATGAAACTTCGGCTATCTTTTTCAGAATACGCATCTATGACCAGTACAATTAAGTCCAATCCTACGAGTGCAATTCCTATCAAAAATCTAATAAAGCTGGTCTCGTTGATAAACAGGAACCATACGATCAGGGGAAACAAAATCGCCCGAACCGTATGTGTTTTGTGCTCAAAAATGCTTTCATCTCTATTAAAAAGTCCGAACTTGAAAATATGGAGGTATAGGCCATCATACGTGGCCAAGACCATAAAAAGTAACAGACACAATGTGGCTAAATAGAACAATATTTCCATAATTGGTTTGATTTATGAGCAGCATCCGCCTTCAGGTGAACAACAAGCTTCCTCATTTATATTTGTTTCCACGGGTACACCACAGGTTTCTTTAGCCTTACAGTCCGTTTTTTCTATACCGAGTTTCAACAGTAATCTTTCCTCATGGATTTCATAGTCGTTTACGAACAATTGCGCTGTGTGAAAATCGGCATTGCTGTACTCGAACTTGACTTCTACCTCTTTTTCCATCGGTTTAAGTTTGTCTACTTTGTTCAAAATGCCCAGTGCTTTGAAAGCGGACATATATTCACGCTTGTCCTTCTCATCAGGACTCTCCCATAATTGTATGATGGTCTCTTTCCAAAAATCGGTTCTCGCACCACAATCGACCGAATCAACGGTGATGTTCTTCACTTCGGTAATATGATAATTTGCTCCCACGGTTTGCCCGTTTCGATACTCGAAAACGAGACTTTTATTGGGATGATTTTTTAATAGGGATAGAAATTCTTGTGTTTGCATGATTCAGTTATTTAGCAACAGTTAAATTTTGTTTTGTTAAAAAAGGCGTTCAACAATTCTTGTATCTCCTTCCATTTGGCAAGGTTGATACAATAGCAGATTTTTTTGCCCTCGATTTCACCTTCGATGAGATCGATACTTTTGAGTTCTTTTAAATGTTGGGAAATAGTGGGTTGGGCGAGGCCGATTTCTTCTACAATATCATTGCATATACAAGAGGGCTGTGTACTTACATACTGTAGTATGGCAATACGTGCCGGATGAGCCAATACCTTAAAAATCGTGGCTAGCTGGTTTTGTTTCGTATTGAACATCTGTGTTTTGGTAATCCCCATTACATATCTATATATTGCAATATTACGATAATAAAATTATATAAAAAAGCTGAATCGTTTAAAATTCAGCTTTTAGATTTTTAGAACCAGGGTTTTCTACCCACTTGATAGGTGTTATAAAACTCCGCATCGGATTTTGTTAAGTAGATAATACCTTCAATAAGACCAATCAGGCCGGGAATCCAGACGAATAGTAGGCCTAAACCAAAAAGCACATCAATAGATAGGAAGCTACTGTAATACCCAGTAATATGAACCCCTCTTTTTGGTAGCCTAAAATAAATTTGTGGACCCCTAATGCTCCTAGTATAATGGCCAATATACCTGCCAATATTTTTTTGTTCTCCCCGCCAGCGCCATCAAAAGCATCTTTGACACCTTCTGTAAATTCGTTGGCCGTTTTCTTGGCTTCATCGGCAAATTCACTCGCTTTTTCTTTAGCATCTTCTGCAAACTCACTTGCTTTTTCTTTGGCGTCTTCAGCAAATTCTATGGTAGCTTCTTTGGCATCCTCGAATTTCTCACTTGCCTTGTCGCCTAAATCTTTGGCTTTGTCTTTTGCACTATCAAAAGCATCCTCGGCTTTATCGCCCAGATTTTCTGCCCCTTCTTTTGCGCCGTCCATAGCATCTTCTGCCATATCGTCTAAATCTTTATTTTCATCTGACATTTTTGTTGTTTTTTGGTGGTTAATACAAGTACTAAATGTAACAAATATTTAGATATCAAAGAAAGGCTTTGTCAATCGGTTCCCAAAGTTCTAACTTGTTGCCTTCTGGGTCGAGAATCCATCCGAATTTTCCATAGTCGTATTCTTCGATTTCACCTACTACAGTTACTCCTTCTTCTTTCAATATTTTCAGGAGCTCAACCAAATTTTCTACGCGAAAATTCATCATAAACTGTTTGTCGCTGGGTTTGAAATACTGGGTGTCGTCGGCCATGGGGCTCCATTGTGTGGAGCAATCATTGCCGTCTTTGTCTTTCCACCAGAACGTCCATCCATATTGGTCGGTAGGGATGCCTAGATGATTTTTGTACCACTCTTTTATCGCATCGGGATCTTTTGATTTAAAGAAAAAACCTCCGAGTCCGGTTACTCTCTTCTTCATGGGTTGCTTATTATTAGGTTATTGAGTTGTTTGAATAAATTCTGATAAACCTACTTTGAGGATACCTAACGATACTTGATCGCAGGGATATTTCTATTTCTATTTCACAGCTTTCTCATAAATATCGATCCAATCTTCGGAGGTCATTTTAGAGCAGAGTTCGGCGATGAGGTCGTACGGAATATCGTCCATGGACTTCAACCGGATGCAGCTCTTGCCCATATCCAACTTTCTTTTGCAGTGCTTCGGATATTCGGAAACGAACCAATCATAAAATTTCTGATCTGCGTAGATTCCCGAATGGTAGAGGGCAACGAAGTTCTTTTGTGATGCTAAGTTGATAAAGGGCAGGGGAAGTTTCGGGTCACAATGATACCCATCTGGGTATCGCGAATGTGGCACTACCCACCCTAACATACCATAGCTCATCTGTTCTTTAAAACCTTTTGGAATGTTTTTGTTAATGATATCCCGAATTCTCGTGACGACTTTTTTTCTTTCTTCAGGAAGCTGCTCGATGTATTCCTTTGGTGTATCCGCTTTGTATTGCATAGCTATTAATTTTTACGTTGAAGGATCAATGCCGAAAGCAACGATATTATAAAACCTATCACAAACACCATCATCGACATAATAAAAAAGTGCATAAACGGATTCGAGAACATTTCTTTTTCTGATTCGAGCTCCGTCTTTCGAATTTCAAATTCCTCAGCCGGTAATGACCGGGCCTGTTCAAACATTCTATCGTAGTAATCTGTCATGAACTCGGGGTTTACGAATTTCACGTAAATGATATCCAATATACCGAAAGCTATGGAGGCCATTAAGCTAATAAGAACACCTATTAATAGGGCCTTTCCGAAACTTACGCCACCGTTGTTCTCTTTATCGCGAAAGTGTTTAATGCCAAAAAAGACAAATAGCAATGAAACGACCATTGATGAATAGCCGATAATCTCACCCATACCGTCATCTGTGACTCCTATGAGCGCCCAGATCAGAAAGGATAAAAGACAGATAGTTATTGTGCTATAAAGCCCGAATCGTAGGATTGTACGTTTCATATTATTTAATTTAGACGATTGGACACAAATATAATTTTGTGTACAAAAAAGGGCTTCATACTAAAGTACCAAATTGATTATTCACTCATAGAAGATGTACTTAAATGAGTTGCATTTCTTTGGCTTTTTGAATGGCCTGTGTCCTTCGCTTGGCATTCAATTTAACGAAAAGGTTAGACACGTGTGTCTTAATAGTACTTTCGGATAGAAATAATCGTTCTCCGATTTCTTTGTTGGATAGGCCCGAGACGATGCCGTCCAGAACTTCAAATTCCCTTTTGCTGAGCCCCAATTCCTTCAATTTCTTGGGAGCTAAAGGTGGCTTTTCCGGCATATTTTTCTGGAGACCGTTCTTGTTAAGGTAAAGCCCTATCAAAAAGAAAACTATTGCGATTAGGGCAATAATCGGTTCGATGGAAGAATCACCATATGCATAGGCGTAAGTACTTAGCTTAAATAGACCAAGTAAGGCAATAATCAGGGTCGTAAAAATGAAAAGGGTACGCTTCACAGCATAAATTTAGCAAAATTTGGCCTTTATCTTGTCTACAATGGTCTGGGCCAGTTTCACTTTACTTTCAACCGTCCAGCCAGCCACATGCGGAGTGAGCAATACGTTTTCAGCTTCTATCAAATATTTGAAGGTCTCGGGAAGTTCGTTATCTGTGAACATATGTTCAAAAGATGATTTTTCGTATTCCAGTACATCCAATCCAGCACCTAAGACTTTACCAGATTTTAGTGCTCCTACTAAATCTTCAGTCAGCACACATTTCCCACGGGCAGTATTCAACAACCAAATGGGGTTATGGAATTTCTCAATAAATTCGGAATTGATCATTCCTTTCGTCATGATAGTTTGTGGAATGTGAAGACTTAATACATCGGTTTTCTGATGGAGTTCCATGATACCGACCTGACGTGCGTTCTCATCTTCGATACCTCCCTTGATGTCATGAAAAATAACCTCGTCAACATCAAAACCCCGAAGTTTTTTGGCAAAGGCTTTGCCCATATTGCCATAGCCGATGATGCCTACGGTCTTTCCTTCGAGTTCCACGCCCCGATTGCCCTCACGATCCCATTTTCCGGACCGCACCTCATGGTCGGCCTTGTTCAATTTGTTGAATAAAGAAAGTAGCATTCCCAGTGTATGTTCCCCAACGGCATTTCGGTTTCCTTCGGGGGCAGCGGCAAGAAAAATACCTTGGGATTTTGCTTGATCGATATCGATATTTTCCAATCCTGCGCCAACACGGCCTATAAACTTGAGGTTCGTCGCTTTTTCCAGAAAAGTTTGGTCAATGGAAAAACGACTGCGGATGATCAGTCCGTCGTATTCATGGATCTTCTTTTCAATTTCTTCTTTGGAGGAAGTATAATCTTCATGGTTCTCGAAACCAATTGCGGCGAACTGCTCAACAATCAAAGGATGGTTCGTATCGACGTGTAGTACCTTCATATTTAAATCTTCGGATAGTGGGATTGGGTCATTTCATGTTTGACATCGCCCGTATGTGCGGTATTTTGTTTCTCAAAAAGCAAAAGATGCACTTCTTCACCATTTTTGGTCATCGGATTGTGTTCGACCCCTTTCGGAACAACAATAATTTCTCCCTCATTGACAACTTCGGTTCGGTCGCGGAATTGCATGTAGTGTGTTCCCTTAAGCACTTGAAAAAGTTCATCTTCGTTTTCATGGACGTGCCAAACGAACTCCCCTTGTATTTTGGCAAGTATTACCTGCATATCATCTACGGTCGCAATCTGGTGCGGATGCCATTGTTTGCTGAAAAGAGTATGTTTTTCGTTAAGGTTGATGGGTTTCATGATCTTGATTTTATTCTTTTTTGATTTCCGGTTGATTCTTTACCATAAATTCAAAAATATCGTTTCTTGCATAATGCCCAATGACATCAAAGTCAAGTTTACTTTGATTGATTTCATCTAGGTCAAGTTCTGCAACCAGAACTCCTGATTCGTTCGATAAAGGTCCCGCGAGTATTTTCCCCATGGGGGATATGATAACGCTTCCGCCCGGACAAATATCTTCTGGTTCATCGACCAATAATTTTTGATATTTTTCAGGATACATCGATTTGGTAAAATACTGGTTACAACCTAGTACAAAACATCTACCCTCTAGAGCGATATGCCGCATGGTCGCCAACCAAGTCTCCCTAGAATCGGCTGTTGGGGCAATGTAGATTTCTACCCCTTTTTGAAACATCGCCATACGCGCAAAGGGCATATAATTTTCCCAGCAGATAAGTCCGCCCAACCTTCCGATCTTGGTTTGAAAGGTTGTGAGCGACTCTCCGGAAGCTTCCGCCCAGATCACGCGTTCCGTTCCGGTAGGTTTTATTTTTCTATGAATACCCAATAGTCCTTTTTCCGGAGATATATAGAGCATGGAACAATAGAGACTTCCATGGCCAGCTAATTTTTCCGTGGCACCTATGACCAAATAAGTATTGGTTGTTTGGGCCAGCTTTTCCAAGAATTTCAAATCATCACTTTCGACATCGATACTATTCTCGTGGAATTCCTGATATAGTTTTCTTCCCTCATCGGTGCGACTGCCAACTTTGGCCCCGAAAGAAAATCCGCGAGGGTAACCGGGAATAAACGATTCGGGAAAGACAAGTAATTCACATCCTTCTTGGGCATATTTTTGGGTCAGGTCCGCAATTTTTTCCAAGGTCTTCTTCTTGTCAAAGAATACAGGACTGTCTTGGATTACGCCTACTTTTACTTTCATTGCTTACAACTATTTGGGCTTGGAATGATTAGGTAGCCAATTTTCTAAGATAGCGCAAATTTTCAAAAGGATGCTCGGGCTAGATGCCCAAAACTATCTTGGCGATCCAAAAATAGATAAGGATACCAAAAATATCATTGCTCGTAGTGATGAACGGTCCAGTGGCAATAGCGGGATCAATACCTTTTTTGTGAAGAAAAAGTGGAATGAAGGTGCCAATGATACCTGCTACGATGATGACTACCACGAGCGAAATCGAAATGGCCAGCGCGGTCAAGAAATTTCCTTTCCAGGCCCAAGTGAACAAAAGAAGTACTGCGGCTAAAATCAATCCGTTCAAAGTAGCCAATAGCATCTCTTTGACCAATCGTTTTTCAATACTTCCCTTTAAATCGTCATTGGCAAGTCCTTGTACGATAATGGCACTTGACTGAACTCCGACATTTCCGGCCATCGCCGCGATCAATGGGGTAAAATAGAAGAGAATGGCATGTTTGCTGATCATTTCTTCAAAGCCGCCCATAATGGCCGCTGCTCCGACCCCTCCTATCAGACCTAAAAAGAGCCAAGGCAGTCTTGCACGGGTCAGGTCCCAAATACTATCATCTGCCTCTACATCTTTTGAAATACCCGCTGCGAGCTGGTAATCTTTTTCGGCTTCTTCACGAATAACGTCCACAATATCATCAATGGTAATGCGGCCGACCAATCTTCCGATTTCGTCGACTACGGGGATGGCTTCCAAATCATATTTGCTCATGATCTTGGCCACTTCCTCTGGCTTTTCATTGACGTTTACAGAATCCACTTTGGGAATATAGACTTCACTAATATGGGTCTTTGTAGAGGTGGTCAATAAGTCTTTCAACGATAATCTACCCTTTAGTTTATCTTCATCATCGACCACATAGATGGAATGTACCCGGGTCACATTCTCGGCTTGGGCGCGCATCTCTTTTACGCATTTGAGTACGTCCCAATTTTCGTTTACCCGTACCAACTCTTTGGCCATCAGGCCCCCCGCTGAATTTTCGTCATAACGGAGTAGGTCTACGATATCTTTCGCATGTTCCCTATCCTCGATTTCGGAGATGACCTCTTGTACGATTTCTTGGGGCAGTTCGGCAACGATATCGGCCGCGTCATCAGTATCTAATTCTTCAAGTTCCCCTGCAATTTCTTTGGCCGAAAGATTGTTCAAAATGGCCTCGCGAACATCTTCATCAAGCTCGGTCAATATATCGGAAGTCTTATCGCTATCCAATAGTTTTATAAGATAGGTGGCCTCATCGACATTCAACTCATCGATAATCTCGGCGACATCGGCAAAGTGCACCTCTTCCATCAGCGAAACCAATTTGGTATCGCTTCGGTTTTCGATCAGCTGTTCGATTTCAGCTATGAGCTCGTCTGTAAGTTTAAACGGTGTCATCTGCTATCTTCTTCGTAAGAGCAATAAAATCGGCTACGGCCAATTGCTCTGGGCGAAGGTCAAAGATAGCATCTTCTTTGAGATTATCGGAAAGCTCCATTATTTTTAGACTGTTGCGAAGGGTCTTGCGACGTTGGTTGAACGCGGTTTTGACCACCTTGAAAAATAGACTTTCATTACAATTTAGGGCGACCTCCTTTTTTCGTGTAAGACGCAGTACACCCGAGTTTACTTTTGGGGCGGGGTCGAAAACCGTAGGTGGTACGGTGAACAAATATTCCGCCTCATAAAATGCCTGTACCAGAACGGAGAGGATACCATAGGTTTTGTTGCCGGAGGATGAACAGATACGTTCGGCCACCTCCTTTTGGAACATTCCTGAGAATTCTGGAACCAGATGCCGATACTCCAACATCTTAAAAACGATTTGGGTGGATATATTATACGGAAAATTCCCTGTGATAGCGAATTGTTCCTCACCAAAAAGAGTGGGCAGATCATAATTCAAAAAATCAGCCTCAATAACGCGTAACGAGTTAATGTTTTTTAGTACTTCCGGATGTTCCAATGGAAAACTATGGTTGAGATAGGTAATCGATTCGGTATCGAGATCCATCGCTATCAAATTCAAATCACGCAGCAAAAGATATTTTGTAAGTACGCCCGTACCTGGGCCGATTTCTATAACATTGCGGTATCCTTTTAAAGAGAGGGTCTCGGCAATTTGTTGGGCAATACCCTCATCTTTTAAAAAATGCTGGCCCAGATATTTTTTTGCCTTTACAGGGCCTTCGCGATGACGCTGACCTTGATGTGATTTTCTGAACGGTTTTTTCTTTCTTTTGGACATTTACTCGATAATCGAGATTAAAAAGGAGGCTTGCCTCGAAATTAAAATGTTTGCTTTTTTAAATGCCTCGCGGGCTTGCCCCGAGGTAGTTTACTTTTCTTGGGAATTTTTGGTTTTGCCGAGATAGACCCAAGCTTTTTTTCCGGATGCCAGGCGTACTTGTTTTCTAGTATATTCTTGGCCCTCGTAAAAATCTATCGCTAAAAGTTCATCGGGCGTTAAAACGTAACATATTCCGGTAATGGTGTCTTCCTCTTTTTCCGTAGGGATGATAATCGGATAGGCATTTGCAATTTTTAGTTCCGAAATTTTATGACAAGCGAGTGTATCTTTTGTGCCATCAAGTGTTCTGCCTAAATGGGCCTTTTGTACCGATTCGTCCTGTAAGGTTCCATAGGTAAAAAGGTATTGAGTGGCACTGCCATTTTCATTCCGGTGCTCGCTGACAACCTCCATTTCTGTACGAAAGGAAACGAATTTACCTGCAAACAGTCGATGCGCATCTTTTCTAAGTGTAGGCGCATCTTCTAGATAATATCGTTCCAACATTTTTTTATCGGAAGTGGTAAACTGAATGGAATAGGTGATACCACCCATTTCTTCTTCCACCAAGACTTTACTCATCTTGGCATTCAAGAATTTACCCGTCGCCAAGACATCGGGGATATGGATTTCCTGCATCCATTTCACCCATTCTTCATGAACGGATTCTTCGATATTGGTGGTTACGTTGTAGATGTACATTTTGCCTGTTCATACGCAGTCGAGAACTACCTGTGCCAATAGGTCTCGACTGCGCTCGACCTGACAGGTAAATAATTATCTAGTTTATCGAATCTCCTCTCAACATTCTAAAAGTTTTCCGAGCCTGTGGAAAATAATAGCTATCCTGATAATTATAGATAATCTTTTCGTAGTGTTCCTTTGCTTTTTCAGGTTCGTTGAGCACCTTTCGATAAAGTTCGGCGAGGGCAAAATGGGCATCGTCGGCCAAGATGCCGTTTCCGTAGAATTCGGTTATTTTTTGATAATTGAACTTGGCCGCGTCGTAATCTTTTATGGTTTCCAGCAGTTCGCCCTGCTTTAAGAGTGCTTCATCCTCTATTTTTTCGCCTTTGTGTTCTTGAAGAATGGTTTCCAACTCGGCTATGGCGTCTTTCGTCTTGTTTTGATAGGCCAACAGATCGGCACGTGCGTATTTTTTTAATGCGGTCTGCGTAGAATCTTCAAGAGAATTATCCGATATCAAAAGACTTAACTGCATAGCATCGTTCGCAATCAATTGGGAAGTTGATCCCCGAAGCACTTTGAGCTGCGTCAAGGCCCAATCGAAATCTCCTTTGTAGAAACTTGTCTGTGCCACTTTGTATCGGGCGTTTTGGCCCATGACGTCATTTTTGAGTTTTTTTGGATTTGGGAAAAATAAATCAGGGCCTCATTAAATTTTTTGTCGAATACCAAGATATCGCCCAAGGCCAATTTGATATAGGCAAGGCCCCGTTCGTTCAGGGGAAGTTCCAAACTTTTTTTGAGCATATCGATTGCCGGTTCTGGCGTATCTTTTTCTAAAGGTCAAAAAGTTCGCATAGGCCACTTGAAGCTGTAAAGTTTGACTTTTGTAGCCATGAATGTTCATGAGTTCTTCGTATCGTTTTTGAATGACGTCCAACTTTTTGTTATCGGCATTGAGCAGTTGAATATCGATAAGGTTCAGTTCGGCATCAAGTTGGGTCACTTCGTTGTTCGTATTGGCAATGATGTACTCATAGATTTCAGTTGCCGTCGGTATGGCATCATTTTCAAAAGCCATATCGGCTAACCCTTCAAGACGCTGTACAGAACTTCCATCGGTTCGTTTATAGATGGCCTTTTCTTGTCGGAATGCACTATCGTACTGCCGTTGTTGAACAAAGAGCCAGCTCAAAAGTTCGTTCCATAAGATTTTTGGGTTCTTTTGGGCATTCTGAAGCAGTATGCGTTTTAGTTTGATGTTGTTTTCATTTTCCGGATCACTTGAAATGAAATCGTCGATTCCCCTCAGAATATTTGATTTTGATGCCTTCCCTTCACCAATCAAGGTTAGGTATGCCTCGTACATTTTTTCAATATCGCCTTGTTCCCCATAGATGCGGGCCTTTTGGTAATTATAATCGAGTTGCGGATTGAGTTCCATGGCCTTTGAGTACGCTTTCAACGCATAATCGAGCAAGGCATATTGTTGGAATTTGAATCCGAGGCCGTAACCGAAATTAGGATTTTCGTTGATTTTCAAAATGGCCCTATCGTAATACGTGGTGGCCTTTACAGGTTCGTCTTGAAGCGTATAATTGTAGCCCAGTTCTACAAAAAGGGTAGGGTAGGGATTGCCCTCATCTATTTTTTTTAGCAGGAAATCCTCAGCGTCAGTATAACGTTCCAATTGTTGGTAACAAGCGACCAGCCCTTCGGCATAATCGGTTCTACGGGGGTCTCTATCGACCAGTTTTTCATAAAAGACGACCGCTTTTTCGAAATCGCCGTCGGCAAAATATTGTTTTGCTAAGAAATCGTCTTGAGCAAAAGTGGAGGTTAGAAGTACGAGGTACGCAATTAAAAGTATTAGTTTTCGCATATATCAAAGATACGCAGATTGCGGAAAGATGGTGTTAAGAGCGTCTTAATCAATCATCTCAAATCCACAGTATGGAACCAGTGCTTCTGGAATCTGAATTCCATCAGCGGTCTGATAATTTTCTAAAATTCCTGCCAAAACCCTGGGCAGTGCCAAAGAACTTCCATTGAGGGTATGTGCCAATTGATTTTTCCCGTTTTCGTCTTTATAACGCAATCTTAAGCGATTCGCCTGATAGGTCTCAAAATTGGAGACCGAACTGATTTCTAGCCAACGGTCCTGTGCCGTGCTGAAGACTTCGAAATCATAGGTCAGGGCAGATGTAAATCCGAGATCGCCGCCGCAGAGCCTTAGTATGCGATAGGGTAATTTTAGTTCACGAAGAATGTTTTTTACATGTTCCACCATGCCATCCAAGGCTTTATATGAATTGTCGGGATGTTCTACCCGTACAATTTCAACCTTGTCGAATTGATGAAGACGATTGAGTCCGCGTACGTGAGCACCATAACTTCCTGCTTCCCTTCGAAAGCAAGGGGTGTGCCCCGTATAACAAATCGGGAAATCGCTTTCGTTTAAGATAACATCCCTAAAAATATTGGTAACGGGCACTTCTGCGGTAGGAATCAAATACAGGTTATCTTCTCCCACATGATACATTTGGCCTTCCTTATCGGGCAATTGGCCCGTGCCAAAACCAGAGGCCTCATTGACCAAATGTGGTACCTGAATTTCGGTATAGCCCGCTACGGTGTTCTTGTCAAGAAAATAAGAAATTAAGGCTCGCTGCAGGCGTGCGCCTTTTCCTTTATACACAGGAAATCCCGCACCGGTTATTTTTACGCCCAATTCAAAATCGATGATATCGTATTTTTTTGCCAGTTCCCAATGGGGAAGGGCATCGGTATTCAAAACGGGAATTTCTCCTTCTTTAAAGACTTCTATGTTATCTTCTTCTGAACTTCCGGCAGGTACCAAGTCGTTCGGCACATTCGGAATTTGATACAGGACATTTTGAAGTTCTTCGGCCGTACTGTTCAGAACCTCGCCCAACTGTTTCGATTCCTCCTTCAAGGCTCCGGTCTTTTCTTTAAGGGTATTGGCTTCTTGAGCTTTTCCGCTTTTGAAAAGTTCACCAATCTCTTTGGAGAGTTTGTTGCTTTCGGCAAGTACGTTGTCAAGTTGTGTCTGGGTAGCACGACGTTTTTCATCCAACTCGATAACACCTTCGATCAAGGGAGCGGCATCGATGTTCCGTTTTTTGAGTGCGGTTATGATTTCATTCTTCGTATCTCGAATTGCCTGTAATTGCAACATTCTTCTATTGTTTTATGGAACAAATTTAAGGTAATCCGATGATTTCGGACCCAAAATAATAGGCAAAAACCTAGAGTCTGTTTTTATCCTCAAGTCTTGAGGGCAAAATCCATTCGTGGTGGGTAAAATACTGCCATGGGGTATTGGCCAAATCAACTTTAGAATCGATGAACGTGTGTAATGGCCTCCCGTTCACGCTTATTTTCGAGTTCACAAATATGGAAACTTCCTGCCCTTTTTTCGCATATTCCTTTTTTAAACGTTGTGCGAATTGCCAAATAAAGTCTGGGTAGGCCGCAATTCTTCTTTTTTGTTTTTTGGTGAGATATTCATCAAGGTCTATAATTTTTGAAACTCCTGTCTTTATATCCAAAACTGTAAACTCAATGTTCCCGGCCCGGCTTCGCAGCATCATACGCCAACTGAGGCGATGGCCCTCTTCCGTCCATAATACATTATCTTTAATAAAATGGTGGCGAAGCGGCAAGGCGAATTGAATCAGAAAATAAACTCCACCTAACCCTAGTATGACATTTTTATAGGATGGGGTTTGAATTTCACCACCCGCGTAGGGTTCTTTTTTCTTGAAGAATATCTTCCTGATAACTTCAGGCTCGAAAAAGAACACGGTGAAGGCCAATGACAAATAGGGGAATATTCCGATTTGAAAAACTATCGAATTGAAAAGGTGAAAGAAAATGGAAATGATAAAAGCGACCTTGCGGGTCGGTTTCCATAATAATGCCGGAATAATTAGAAAATCGAACAAAATCCCGAAAACACCAACGACTTTATGAACCCATGCCTCTTGTAACAAAGCACCGATAACTGGGTAATCGGCCTTGTCGAGCATTAATATTCTAACAATTCCGAAATCGAGCCAATCTCCGTACAATTTGGCTATTGAGGCATAAGTATAAACGATAAAAAGTTGTAACACAATAGCCCATTTTACATAACTATACATATAATCGCATTTCAGCAAAGGGTTTTGTCTTGAATCCACAGCGTAGCCTCGGTGCGCCGGAAAAAAGCACATGAACAACGAAATCAAAATCAACAGATAATAATGATTGTTGTACGATGATTTCTGCATCAGGTAAACGGCGGTCCATAATATCGTGAACGAGATGATACTGAACCGATATTTGTATCCCAGGGCAATGCATACCCCTAAGGTCCCCATAATAAAAAAATAGAAATACATGCCGTTTCCGGGTAGGGGCTGTAACCATTCAAAACCGATAAATGAGAAGGTGAACTGGGGTTCTACCAAGGTTCTTCTGATCCAACCCGTGACTATGGCGCCGTAACATTCTAGGGCTACCAAAATTCCGAAGAAAATCCTGAAAATCAGTAAGGGTGAGTTATTGATTTTTGTAAAAAGAAAACGATTCAGCATCACCTCAAAATTAAGTCGAACGAGGTTTTCTTATCGTTCAGTAATTGATTCTTTAGTGCGTCGATCGAATCGAATTTGACCTCGTCACGAAGTCTATGCATGATATTTATCTGGATTTCCTTTTCGTAAAGATCTTGGTCAAAATCGAAAAAATGGACCTCTATACTTTGCTCGGTACCTTCAACGGTGGGATTGAACCCGATATTCATCATGCCATGAACGGTCGATGACCCAATTTTACTTCTTACCACGTAAACACCATTTTTAGGAATAAGTTTATAACGCTCTTTAATGTGGATATTCGCTGTGGGGAAGCCTAGTTGTTTTCCGAGTCCTTTGCCTTTTATGACCTTTCCGGTCAGCATATAGTCGTAGCCTAAATATTTGTTGGCAATTTCTATAGCCCCCTCGCCCAAGGCCTTCCTTATTTTGGTGGAACTTACCGAGACATCATCCACCTCCTGTGCCGTTATCTCTTCGACCTCAAAATCAAAAGTGCTTCCAAAAGCTCTTAAATCGGCAATATTGGCATTTCTATTCCGCCCAAATCGATGGTCGTAACCAATGATTATCTTCTTCATTTTCAAGGTATTGACCAAATTATCGCGTACAAATTCCGTAGCTGTCAACCGCGAGAAGTCTTTGGTAAAAGGGTGGATGATAAGATATTCCAGTCCCAGGTGCTTCAGAATCTGTGATTTTTCATCAATGGTATTTAACAATTTGATTTCTGCATCTTTTTGCAGCACCATTCTTGGATGTGGAAAGAACGTGAGTACGGTCGATTTCAAATTGAGTTCTTGAGCTGACCGAATTACACGTTGCAAAATTTTACGGTGGCCCACATGAACTCCATCAAAGGTTCCAATGGTAAGGACCGTAGGGTGTTCTTCATCGAATTTAGATATACTTTGAACTGTTAGCACTTAAGTAGGAAAATAAAAAAGAGTTATATTTGATTTTGGCTAAAAACCCCTTGATGGCTACTAAATTACGTCTTGTTTTTTCAATTACCATAGCATTTCTATCCTTTTACGGTCACGCACAAAATAGGTATTGGAAGCAGGAGTCTTCGCAAAATAAAGTTCAAAAAGGGTTTGCCGAGCGTTTTGACATTCAAAAAGGAACGGTTTTCACGTTTGACGAGGCCAATTTTAAAAAGGAACTTACCACTGTTGCTAAAGCTCGTAAGAATTCCAAGGTTCTGTATTTTCCAAATGTTGAGGGCCAACTTATTCCCTTTTCGGTTTCGGAATCTCCCGTTATGTCCCCTGAACTAGCTGCAAAATTCCCGGAAATAAAATCTTTCATGGGTTACGGACTTAACGATAAGGGGTTGAAAATTCGATTTAGTGTATCCCCTAAAGGCGTACAGAGTATGATAATCGATTCACGGTCCAAGGGCACGATATTTATGCAAAAAGATGGGAATGGGAAGTACGTTGTCTATAATCGAGATGGTCTAACCTCAAATACCGATTTCATTTGTGAAACAAAATCGTTTCTGGAAAAAAATATGGGTGTAAGTACCCAAAAATTGCCTGAAAATAGGGTTCTTCGAAAGTTTCGGTTGGCTGTTTCTGCTTCTGGGGAATATACGGCTTATCATAGTTTACCGGGTAGTCCGAATGTTGCGGATGCCATGGCGGCCATCAATGCTACGGTGACCCGTGTTAACGAAGTTTATGAAACCGATTTCGGGGTTTCGCTTGAACTCATTGCCAACAACGAAGATGTCGTCTTTACCAACGCGGCGAATGATCCCTATACTGGAAACTTGAATTCGCAGGTTCAAAACGCTTTGAACACCACTATTGGGCCTGAAAATTATGATATCGGTCATTTGTTTCACAAAGATCAAAATGGGGGTAATGCAGGGTTTATCGGCTCGGTCTGTCGAGATAACAGAAAAGGGAGCGCATATTCTTCTGGCGAGAATCCCGAAGGAGATCTATTCGATATTGATTTTGTTTCACACGAGATGGGGCATCAATTTGGTGCCAATCACACATGGTCTTTTGAACCTGAAGGCACAGAGGTGCAAGTCGAACCGGCCAGTGGCACGACAATTATGGGATATGCCGGAATAACCGGTAACAATAACGTAGCACCCAATGGCGATGATTATTTCCATTATCTGACCATCGAACAAGTCTCCGAGTATCTGGCTACCGTCAGTTGTGGTGCAATAGTCGAAAATTTATCGAATACCGGCCCTGAAGTGGTCGACGTCGGTGATTTTGTTATCCCAAAATCTACGGCCTTTGTCCTTGAGGGATCGGCCACCGATGCCGATATCGACGATGTGCTGACCTATACTTGGGAGCAAATCGACAATGGCATAGTAACCCGTGAGACTTTTGGGCCTACCAATTCGGCGGGAGCCAATTTTAGATCGTTAAAACCTTCGTTGTCGCCGATTCGCTATTTTCCGAAATTGGCGAGCGTAGTTCAAGGGAATTTGACACAGGTGAATCCACCTATAAATTCTGCATGGGAGACAGTCTCTGATATAGAACGTGATTTGAACTTTGCTTTTACGGTCAGGGACAATGCCGAAGGTGGCGGGCAGGTAGCCTCCGATGAGGTGAAAGTATCCGTGGTCAATAGTGCAGGCCCTTTTAAAGTGACTTCACAGGCTGATAACGGGTCGTTTGCGGCGGGGTCGGTACAAGAAATCGTTTGGGATGTAGCAAATACGGAAAAGGCTCCGGTGAATGCAGCCAATGTTGATATATTTCTTTCCATAAACGGAGGTTTGACCTTTGTTGATACTTTGGCGCTGAATACACTCAATGATGGAAGCCACAAAGTGGTTCTTCCTGGTAAGCCTACCACTAATGCACGAATCATGGTAAAGGCAAGCAATAATATTTTTTATGCTGTCAATACATCGGATTTTACAATAGTGGCATCCGAAATCGTATTGAACTTTTCAGAACTCGAATATGGCATATGTCAACCAGATAGTCTTGTGGTTCCTTTTTCCTATGAAACGTTTCTCGGCTTTAACGAGGAAGTTGCGTTAAGCGCAATTTTTCCACCACCCGGTTTGGATATTGCTTTTTCACCGACTACGGTGACGAATGATACCCTTGTCAACATTACATTCTCGGGCACCGAGAATTTGACGGAAGGCGATTATACCGTTAGAATCTTGGCGACCGGCACCACTAAATCGCGTGAGGTAGAATTGAATCTGAGCATATTTGATACTGATTTCGAAGATGTTGTATTGGTATCTCCTGTCGACGGTTTGGTAGATTCATCCCTTAAAGTAATGCTGGAATGGCAAGAAGTAGCTTCCGCAATTTCTTACGATGTTGAAGTGGCCACAGACTTGGCTTTTACCAATATAGTTGATTCGACTAATTTAATCGCGAATACCTACGGACCTAGTGGATTAGATCACGAAACTTCTTATTATTGGAGAGTAAAACCGAAAAATACATGTGGCGAAGGTGCTTTTGGCACTCCTTTTAGCTTTACGACCATTGCGTTCAGTTGTGAAACAAAGTTGGGGGATAATCTGCCGTTGAGCATATCTTCAACTGGTACGCCTAAAGGTATTTCAAAGGTTACCTTTCGTGAAGACCTTATATTGTCGGATATTAATGTCAATCTCGATATAGAACATTCGTATGTGTCCGATTTATCAATAACGTTAACTTCACCATCGGGTACTACCGTGGCATTGGTCTCGAGTTCTTGTGGAGATTTGAAAGATATCAACGCTACTTTTGATGATGATGGAGATCCGTTCGCATGCTCCGGAAATCCGGCGATTACTGGTACTGTAAAACCCTTGGGTTCTCTAAGGGCTTTTGAAGGAGAATCTATATTAGGAGAATGGATCTTAGAGGTTTCCGATAACGCACCCTCCGATGGTGGCTCGGTCAATAATTTTTCCCTAGAGGTATGTATCGAAGGTGAGTTCAGGCCTGATGAAGACAACGACGGCGTTTTTGATGATGGAGATGACCTATGTCTTGGTACTCCCGAAGGAGCCGAAGTTGATTCAACAGGTTGTCAGATATTCCGATTTCCGGCCGATAATTTTGCCATTGAGATTCAGAGTGAATCGTGTCGTAATGGCAATGACGGAACCATTGATATAACAGCTACGTTGCCCCTGAACTATGAAATTACCGTTACGGGCAATGCTACCGATGTATCACAGAGCTTTACGGACTCTTTTGGACTATCTAATTTGGCTGCAGGTTCATATGAAATATGTGTTACGGCCATGGAAGGTGAAATTGAATATGAACCCAACTGTTTTACTGTGGTCGTAACCGAACCTGATGTACTCTCGGTGAGTTCGAAAGCCGATTTGGATGGAAGGCTGATTACGTTGAATTTGGAAGGAGCCGCAAATTATTTCATTGAATTGAACGGTGAGATTATACAGACGGGAGCGAATGAAATTACCCTTAATCTAAAAAATGGTGGAAACAGCCTGAAAGTTTCTACTGGATTGCCCTGTCAAGGAACCTACGAGGAAGAACTGTTCGTTTCGGATACACCTTTGATATATCCTAATCCCTTTGTTGATGTTACCAGGGCATTTTTGCCTACGGGCTTAAAAGATATTACCGTCGGCATTTTTTCGGCTAACGGCCAGTTCATCAAGAGTAGAACCTATGTCACTGAGGATACCGAATTGGAATTGGATTTCTTAGGTCTGCCTTCGGGAATGTATTATGTAAAGTTTGAAGGACCCCGCATAAAAGCCGCGCTAAAAGTGATTAAGAAATGAGAATTATATCGTTCATATTGATAGGTGTTCTTTTGGTGGGATGCAAAAAAAAGGACCCTCCGAAACTGCCACAAATTGCTCAATTGGTCGCCCCACAGACAAATTCTGAATGTACTACAGGTGAAAGCTTGAACGAGACGACCAGTCGAGTGGAATTTCAATGGATGGCCGCTGACTTTGTAGAAACCTATGAACTGAGGGTAACCAATCTAAATACGAATGTTACCCAAACGATAAGCACACTAGGACTTTCCGCCAAATTGCCCTTGGAAAAAGGGGCCCCATTCTCTTGGTTCGTCAATACGAAAAATTCACAGGCGGCCCAAATAACGGCAAGTGAGACATGGAGGTTCTACAATGCAGGTTCCGAAACTACCTACCCGCCTTTTCCACCAGAAATACTGGCTCCTAAATCGTCAGAGTCCGTATTCAAGGATGTTAACAATGAAGTGGTCCTCGATTGGAAAGGGTCTGATATAGATAATGACATTGTGGGATATGAGGTGTATTTTTCGACCGAGACCCCACCTTCTACATTAATTGCCTCTCCGTCGGCCGGTGATACCGTACACAAGGTCAGTGTAGTTTCTGGAACGGTATATTACTGGAGAGTTATTGCCAAAGATGGCGAAGACAATACCGCCGATTCTGGCATATTCAGCTTTAAGGTACTTTGAACTTAGGTGTTATTGAATTCATTCATCGTATTTTTTACTCCCGATAGAACGAATGTCTTAATTAATTTTGAAGATCTTTCAAATCGCTCTTTAAGTGCCGATTTTTCTTCTTCGTTCCATTCGCCTAAAACATAATCGACCTGTCTTCCTTTCCCAAAATCCGAGCCCACTCCGAAACGTAACCTATTGTACGTAGTGGTTTGTAGTGTTTGCTGAATATCTTTGAGGCCGTTGTGCCCTCCGTCACTTCCCTTGATTTTCAAGCGCAATGTTCCAAAGGGTAAATTGATATCATCGGTAATGACCAATAGGTTTTCCATTGGAATTTTTTCTTTTTCAAGCCAATATTTCAATGCCTTGCCGCTAAGGTTCATGAAAGTGGATGGCTTTAGACATAGAATGGTTCTTCCCTTGATCTTGAAACTTCCGATATCACCGAGACGTGATGTTTCAAATATGAAATTTTCGTGGGCTGCCAAGGCATCCAATATTTTGAATCCTACATTATGTCTCGTTTCGGAATATTCCGAACCGATATTGCCCAAGCCTATGATTAAAAATTTCTTCATGGGATCAGATTCTTCGGCAATGGATTTAGAACCGTTGAAAAGAGATTTAAGAAATTCGAACATGATTGTATATCCATTTGTATAAAAATACAAAAGCATCCCGCAATTGCGGGATGCTTTTTTTTATAAATCGAAGGAAATTATTCCTTACTTTCTCCCTCAGAAGATCCTTCAGACAGCGCATCGCCACCTTCAGAAGCACCCTCGGTTCCTTCAGCAGTTGCTCCTTCTTCTCCTTCAACTCCTTCTAGTTCTTCCTCATCTGTCAATTCAACTATTGCGGCACGTTGCGTCTTGACTTGTACTACCACCGTACTTTCGGGGTGTAGAATAGCAAAATCATCGTTTAATAATGATTCAACGAGAATATTATCACCGATTTTCAATTTTGAAATATCGATATCAAAGAAATCCGGCAAATTATCCGGTAAAGCCTTGATGGCCAATTTTCTTTTTCTAAATAACAAACGACCACCGTTTCGAACCCCAGGAGAATTTCCTATTAGTTGAACAGGAATGTTCATGGTAACTTCTTTGTCATCAAAAAGCTGATAAAAATCAATATGCAAAATTTTATCCGTTACCGGATGAAACTGAATGTCTTGCATGATTGCCTTAACTTTCCCTTCACCTAAATCAACCTTTACAGTATGCGCTGCTCCAGTGTACACTAAATCTCTGAACGCTAGTTCATCTGCCGAAAAAGTGTAATGGTTTTCCCCTCCGTATACCACGCAAGGAACCTTTCCAGCATTACGTAGGGCTTTCGTTGCCTTCTTGCCCACGCTTTCTCTTTCTGATCCTTTAATTGTAATTGATTTCATTGTGTTTGTTATATATTACTCATTATTAATTATTCATTTGTTTGTGGTGTCTGAGCATGACCGAAGACACAGATGATCGTTACATCAAAAATTTGGATGCAATCGAAGTATTGTGATGTACCCGATGCATAACGTCTGCAAACAAGGGAGCACAAGTCAATACCTTTACTTTATCACTATCTTTTTTTGAGGGAATAGAATCGGTGATGATCAGTTCCAACAATTTAGATTTTTGTATTTTTTCATAGGCCTTGCCCGATAAAAGTCCGTGCGTGGTGATGGCTCTTACACTTAGTGCTCCTCTTTCCATCATCAAGTCGGCAGCCTTGGTGAGGGTTCCGGCGGTGTCTACCATATCATCGACCAAAACCACATTCTTTCCATTCACATCACCTATGAGTTCCATGTGGGAAATCACATTGGCCTTTGCCCGTTGTTTGTAACAGATGACCACGTCACATTCCAGCGCCTTTGAATAAGCGTATGCCCTTTTTGAACCGCCCATATCGGGTGATGCGATAGTCAGGTTGTCCAAATTTAATTTTTTCAAGTAGGGCAAAAACAGGGTCGATGCGAAAAGGTGGTCTACGGGCCTTTCAAAAAAGCCTTGAATCTGATCCGCGTGCAAATCCATGGTTATGATTCTTGTCGCACCGGCAGCCTCTAACATCTTTGCTACCAATTTGGCCGCAATCGGCACTCTTGGCTTATCTTTTCTATCTTGCCTGGCCCATCCGAAATAAGGCATAACAGCCGTAATATGTCGAGCCGATGCCCGTTTGGCGGCATCTAGCATCAATAGCATTTCCATAAGATTTTCGGAACTCGGATTAGTCGATCCGATTATGAAAACCCTTGCGCCACGTACAGACTCTTCGAAAGAAGGTTGAAATTCACCATCGCTATATCTAGAGAAGATAACTTTACCCAATTCGGTGCCATAAGCTTTGGCAATATTCTCGGCCAAAACCATACTTTGGGTACAGGCAAAAATCTTGGGCTCTGGTACAGTGTAAGACATGGTTAACGTATTGTACTTTAGTTTCTTGTCCCTTTTTTCTAAAGGAGGTGCAAATTTAGAAATTTATTTGTGTTGCTGAAGGAATAATGTGGATATTTTAGTTCATCAATTGAAAATATTTTTTAGTTTTGCAGTCCCGTTTTAGTTTGCTCGAGTGGCGGAACTGGTAGACGCGCTGGATTCAAAATCCAGTTCCTTTGGAGTGTGGGTTCGATTCCCACCTCGAGTACTTAATCAAACCTTCCTTTTTTGGGAAGGTTTTTTGTTTTCGTCACCAGAATATTGCCCAAATCTTTAATAAACTGTATTTTTAGTATCCATCAAAACTGCAACAATGGGTACACGAAGAAATTTTATAGAAAAGCTTACCGTTTCGGCAATCGGACTGCCTTTAATAACTAATCCGTCAAACCTGTTCGCGGCTTCAGAAGAGCCCTATCAAGGTCGCATTCTTAAAGTAGCCATTATGGGGCTGGGCAGTTATGGCACGCGGGTAGCGGAAGCCATGAAAGATTGTAAAAAAGCCAAATTGGTTGGGGTCATTAGTGGTACACCTTCTAAAATAGTTGATTGGCAGGCGAAATACGGTATCCCAGAAAAGAACTGCTACAATTATGAAGATTTTGATGCGATAAAGGATAATCCAGATATCGATGCGGTTTATGTTATCACCCCAAACGGATTGCATTGCGAGCAGACCAAAAGGGTCGCTAAGGCTGGCAAACATGTTATTTGCGAAAAGCCGATGGGCATCAATGCCAAAGAAGGGCAAGAAATGGTCGATGCCTGTAAGACGGCCAATGTAAAATTGTTGATCGGTTATCGTATGCATTATGAGCCGAAGACGGTCGAGGTAATTCGAATGCGTCAAGAAGGCGAGTTCGGTCAACCTAAATTTTTTCAAGGCCAATCTGGTTTCGTCATCGGCGATCCCACCCAATGGCGATTGAACAAAGAACTGGCCGGAGGTGGTGCTATGATGGATATAGGCATTTATTCTATCAACGGTGCTAGATACATGCTCGGCGAAGAACCGATTTGGGTAACGGCACAGGAGACGAAAACCGACCCTGTAAAGTTTAAGGAGGGGGTCGATGAAACCATACAGTTTCAAATGGGTTTCCCAAGCGGGGCGGTGGCCAATTGTCTGTCGACCTATGCCATGAACAATTTAGATCGATTTTATATGACCGGCAGCGATGGCTATGTTGAAATGCGACCGTCTACGGGCTATGGCCCGATCAAGGGCCGCACACATAAAGGAGAATTAAATCAACCACACATAACACACCAGACCCTGCAAATGGATGGCATGGCCGAGCTAATTTTTGAAGGAAAACAACCTATAGTTCCTGTAAACGGTGAAGAAGGTGTCAAGGACATGAAAATCATTGATGCCATTTTCAAGGCGGTAAAAACAGATGGTAAGGTAACATTAGCATAATCAAAATGAAATGGCAGTGATGCAGAACGCGAAAGAGTCATTGATCAAGTGCCATCAGCGAATAAAACCGTACATTCATAATACTCCTGTGCTGACCTCCCATTTGATTGACGAAAAAGCAGGTTGCTCCCTATTTTTCAAATGCGAGAATTTTCAGCGAATGGGTGCCTATAAAATGCGGGGAGCTACCAATGCCATTTTGCAACTGACCGAAGAACAAAAGAATAATGGAGTGGTCACCCATTCCTCAGGAAATTTCGCCCAAGCCTTATCCCTAGCCGCTAAACGACTTGGTGTCAAAGCCTACATTGTAATGCCCAGTTCTGCACCGCAGGTCAAAAAAGATGCCGTAGCTGGGTATGGAGGTCAAATTATAGAATGTGAACCTACTTTGGAGGCTAGAAATACAGCGGCTCAAAAAATCCAAAACGAGACATCTGCCACTTTTATTCATCCTTCGAACGATGAAGATGTAATCATCGGACAGGGCACGGCTTGCCTAGAACTTTTACAAGAATATTCGGATCTTGATTTTGTGGTCGCCCCAATTGGAGGTGGGGGGCTCATTGCCGGATCGGCCTTAGCGGCATATTACTTTGGCAATGATTGCAAGGTTTTTGGAGGAGAACCCTATAAAGCAGATGATGCATACCGTTCGTTAAAAAGCGGAAAAATAGAATCGAATACAACTACGAATACGATTGCCGATGGGCTTAGGACACAATTGGGAGACAAAAATTTTCCGATTATTCAAAAGTATATTGAGGGTATTATCCGAGTGGAAGAGCAGGAAATTATCGATGCCATGCGCCTGGTGTGGGAGCGTATGAAAATCATTATAGAACCTTCAAGTGCGGTGGCCTTGGCGGCAGTATTCGCCAACAAAGAACATTTTCAAGGCAAAAAAACCGGAATTATAATTTCCGGAGGTAATGTAGATTTAAAGAATCTTCCTTTTTAAAATATTCTCAATTATGCTTAAAATTTCCTTCTTGAAAATCAACATTGGGGTACTCCTTATAGGATTAATTTCAATATCGTGCAAAGAAACTTCGTCGGCCCAAACCCAAAAAATTGACAATCCCTTGACCGATTCGCTTTTGGTATATGAGGACTATATTCCGAAGGAAACCGACATGGTGATTTCACGTTCCGAATACGCCGATAGACTATACGGATTTTGGCTTGCCCAATGTATCGCCAATTGGACGGGCTTGGTCACTGAAATGGATAAAATAGGAATCCCGACCAAAGATGGAAAAGGAGCAGGTTTTTACACCCGTGAAGATTGGGGCAAGCCTGACCAACCCAATCTGTGGGGGTCGAACAATTATTCAGAGACCATAGATTTTCTTTTCGCCGCCGAGGATAGTATCTGGGGCGCCGATGACGACACCGATATTGAGTATATCTACCAAAATCTGTTGTACAATAATAAAACCAGTGTTTTGACCGGGGAACAAATTCGGAAAGGTTGGCTAAAACACATCAAAACAGAGGAAGAGAACTTTCTTTGGGTATCGAACCAGACAGCTCTGGACTTAATGCAAGAAGGAATGATTCCACCAGCGACAAGTGCTCCCGAAAATAATGCCGATTATGAAATGATCGACGCACAATTGACCACCGAGATTTTTGGATTCTTCGCTCCCGGTAGACCCGGCGTAGCTTTGAAAATGGCCCATTTGCCGATTCAAACCGTAGCACGTGAAAATGCGGAATGGATTTCAGAATTCAATGTAATCATGTACGCTTTGGCCCCTTTGGCGGATGAAAACAAATCAATGAATGAAAATTTAGATTGGATGGCTTCCGAGGCTCGAAAAAGACTTCCGGATGATTCCTATTCCGCAAAAATGTATGATTTTGTAAAAGTTAAATATGAATCGGGTGCTACTTGGGAAGAAGCCCGTGATGCCCTTCATGAAAAATATCAGATACGACAAGAAGATGGTTACGAATGGGCAACAAAAGATAAAGTCTGTAATGGCTGTTTCGCCGCCGGAATCAATTTTGGGGCAAGTATCGTAAGTCTGATGTATGGTGAAGGCGATCTAAAAGAAACCATAAAAATCGGTGCACTATGCGGATGGGATTCCGACAACCCCACGGCCACTTGGGGCGGACTTTTAGGCTTTATGCTCGGCAAGGAAGGTGTTGAAAAAGCGTTTGATCGAAGATTTGCGGAAAAGTTCAACATCCATAGAACACGAATCGGTTTTCCGAACGAGGGAATCGACACTTTTGAAAATATGGCCAAGCAAGGTGTCTATGTCATCGATAGGGCAGTGCAAGAACAAATGGGTGGAGGTGTTGATTTGGAGGAAGATGTTTGGTATGTTCCCAATAAAGAGATAAAAATTCAGGAAGGTAAATAGAAACTTGTTATATAGAAATTGTCAGATCAATTTATACTCCACCGCAATCTTGATTAACGAGGCGGCATTCGATACTTCCATTTTTTGCATGAGATTACGTCTATGGGTCTCTACGGTAAGCGGACTTATAAAAAGTTCTTCGGCGATGGTATTCGTGGTCTTCCCTTCAGCGATCAATCGCAGAATATGGGTTTCCCTACGGGTGAGTTTTGGTAGATCCTTGCTCTCCTGTGATACGGAATCGGCCAGTATTTTCTGCACCTCGCTCCCGAAGTAAAAATTACCTTGGTGCACTTGTGAAATGGCACTGACCAGTTCGTCTGCAGTTGCATTTTTGAGCAGATAACCGTTAACTCCGTTTTTGATCATTTGATTGATGATGCTTGGTTCACTGTATGTGCTCAGGCCAAGAATACTGATTGTGGCACGTTTGTCTAAAATCAATTTTACCATTTCGACCCCGTTGATGTCCGGCAGATTGACATCTAAAAGAATAACATCAACGATTTCCTTTTCTAGATATTCGAGCGTGTCTTTCCCATTGGTAAAAAAGGTTTTTACTTCAACCCGTTCGTCATCGCTCAAAAGGGTTTTTAGGCCTTCGATGACCATCGGGTGGTCGTCAACGATCAATATACTTATCGGTTTATGCTGCATCTGAATCTATGGTGATATGTACATTGACTGTAGTTCCTTCATTTTCTTCAGACTGGAAATCTAGATTTCCTTTTAAGTACGCTACTCGCGTGCGCAGGTTCGAAAGACCCATGCCTCTGTTTTCATCGGTGGTTGCGTCTTTTGAAAATCCGACTCCATTGTCTTCAACAGTGATGTCCACGTTATTTCCTTCTCGCATATATTGTACCAATACTTCTGTGGCCTCCGCATGTTTTATAGCGTTGTTGATGAGTTCTTGAATAACACGGTACATGGTGACTTGTTGGTTTAGGTCGATGCCCTTGTCCGTTCCGTAAAACTGTAGCGTAACTTTGGTGTCTTTACCGGTCATACTGCTGCAATAATCTTTTAGTGCCGCTTGAAGTCCGAACTTGACCAAGGTTTCAGGCATCATATTACGGGCGATGGTTCGTAGTTCGGTTAACGAATCATCGAGGTCTTTCATTACCTTTTGCAATTGTTTTTTGGGATACTCCTTGGGTTCATCCTTATCCAATTTCGAGAGGTTTAAGCTGATGCCGGAAAGTCTGCCACCCAAACCGTCATGCAAATCAATGGCCAAGCGCTTGCGTTCTTTTTCCTGCCCTTCGATCATGGCGGAGTATATCTTGTTCTGTTGTTCTTGTTTCAACAGTTGTACTTCGGCTTCTTGCATACGTTCCTTTTTTCTGGCCTTTCTCAATTTTTGATTGTATCCGTAGTACCCTCCAAAAAGTAAGAGAGCTAAAATGCTCGCTATCGCACCCAAAAGATAAGCTTGAGATTTTTTCTCTTCGTTGTTAACTTCTAATGCCAAAATTTCTTTTTCCTTCTCGGCAGTCTCATATTTCAGATTCAATTCTTCAAGTTTTGCCAACGTGTTTATAGTTTCAAGGCTGTCATAAATGTCAACGGCCTTCAAAAGGTCTTCGTAGCCATTTTTATAATTTCCTGCCGATGCATGATATTGGGATCGTTTGTATAGTCCTTGAAACCAGCTTATACCTTTATCTATTTTTTTTGAATTGGTAATATATTCTGTCGTATAATTGATGGCATTCTCAAAATCTTTAAGAGCTTCATAAGCTCGGGCATACCGTTGCACTACCATACCATACTGCACGGAACTTTTGTCATTCTCCACCATGCCAATTATACTGTCAAGTGCTTTCAGAGCCGCTCTTGGCTGTTTGCTGCGAAGAAAGTATTGGCTATTTTGTATAACATAATTAAAAAGGTCGAAGTCGTTAGGATGTTTTTTTAGCATCTTTCTTGATTCTTCCAAATAAACTTTCATTTGACCCAATGAATCAAGGCTCTCACAAGCCATGGCCAATTGGGTCAGGTTGAAGGTGGTTTCTTTAGGGTCTTTGAGTAATCGATAAATGGTTCGACCTTTGAGCAAACTTTGATAGGCATCTTTAAAACTTGAAAGGTTGAGATGCTTGACACCGAGGTTTGTGTAAATGTTGGCCAAAAATAGGCTATCTCCCAACTTTTCGACCACAGGTATTACCTTCTCGGTAAATTCAAGTTCTTTTTCATTTTTCCCAAGATAGCCATAGGTAAGTCCAAGATTATAAGTGCAAATGGCCCAAAGACCCATGAGAGTCTCACTAGAATCACCTTCGATAAGGTTTTCGAACTGTTCGTTCCCTTTTTCAAGATAGACAAGTGCTTTTACTGGGTCAATATACATCAATGCCCTGCCAAGGGTAAAATTGGCATCGGCGAATCCTTTGGCATATCCTGTGCGCTCACTTGTTTCCAACGCCTCTTGCACAAGGGAAAAGGTTTTGGTCGAATCAATACCGTCATATTCCCTAGACAATAAACAGAGTATGTCGACTTTTTGGATTTCGGTTTCAGTATTTCGTTGTTCTTTTTCTAGATTTTGAATCTTATTCAGAATACTTTCCAAACTATCGACGCGCGCTTCACTACCCGTTTGGGCATGACAGCATACTGCTGTGAAAACTAAAAAAAAGAATAATAGCGAGCGCACTGTCAACAATAGGTTTATGATTTCTTAAGAGCCAATATACTATAACTATATGGCACTATAAATACCTTACAATCAATATACTGGAAAACCAGTAGAAAAAAATACAACGTTCAAGGTATTTCATAAACTAAAGGTTTCGGATAACTTGCTATCATCAAACAACATCAAATTTTGAAACAATAAATTTTGAATTATGAAAAAAATAAAAATTGTAATCATAACAATCGTCTTTGGTCTTTTAAGCTTTAATTCATTCGCCCAGTTTGGGGTAAAAGCCGGATTAGGAGTTTCAAACTGGACACTAAAAGATCGAGATGTGAATGCATCTCAAGAGTTGGTCAATGCCGGTTTCGCATTTCAAACAGGTTTTGGTTTCGAAATAGATTTTGGTGATATGGTCTCTTTGGAACCGGCTTTGCTCTTCTCGCAAAAAAGTTTTAGCATTGAAAGTACCGATGCTTTCGATTTCACCAAAGTCAAAACGTTATTTGTCGAAATGCCGGTGAACGTTAAAGTTTATGTAGTGAGCCTTGGTAATTCCGCAAGATTATATGCACTCGGTGGAGGCTATGTGGCCTATATGGTTTCTGGAAAATTGAATGGGGAGAAAATCGATATTGGCAGTAAAAGTACCGATGATTTTAAAGCTATGGACGGCGGCGTTAATGTAGGGGTCGGCGCGCAGCTATTCGATGCGCTGAACGTCGATATTTCTGGGGGGATAGGAATCGCCAACCTATCGAATGATCAGACTAACGGACTGACCAGTAGACTTAGTGTGGTTAGGCTTACGGTCACCTACCAATTTGGGGGCTAAACGAAATTCTATATGTAAACCTGTAGAAAAATAAGCTGTAGCATATTTTTTATAGGCAAGCATTTATACATACATTGTCATGTTATTTTGTATGCTTTAAAATTTAACCGAGACCTTTTATGAAACCAACCTTTTGTTTGACAGCTCTTTTGATTTTCTCTTTTTTAGGATGTAAATCGCAGCACTATTCTTTTGAAGAATTGCCTCCGGAAAGGATTGTCTTTGGAAACGGAGGCGGCATAACAGGTGCTTCGGATACCTATGTTTTACTTGAAAACGGGCAACTTTTCCATACAAATTCCTTGACCAAGGAAACTATCGAATTAGAAAAAATAAGCAAGAAGGAAGCTAAAAAGTGTTTTTCGAAAATAGATTCCCTGAACCTTTCGAAAATGGAGTTCGAGCATCCCGGCAATCGATATTACTTTATTGAGGAAATACATGGAGACGAAAAGGTCAAGGTTACTTGGGGGTCCAACGACCATGAAATCGATGAAGGCTGTAAGGAATTTTATAAGGAATTAATGACCACCATACAGTATAACGATTAAGAGATTCCCTCCTTCGAGGGAATGGAAAATAAATAACCTAAGTTATGAAAAGAACACTACTTATTAATCTTGCCATAGGGTGTTTTTTGGGAATGGTTTCCCTATCCGCACAAGACACCTTCGATGACAAGCGACACCCGAACACGGGTACTGTAAAGTCGACGGCCGTCCCAAAATTCAATACCAAAGTACTGAACATCAAAAGGGAAAAATCCATTACCGCAAAGTCGGGCCGTACCCAATTTCAGATGCCATCCGTCTTTAACCTGTCTGCTTCACCTTCCCTTTACACACATAAAATAGTGAGTAAATCTGAAGCAGGGCTTCCTCTTTTTATCGAGAGCAAGGCTAAGGCCGAAACTGCTAAATTGGTACAGCGACAGTCGTTGGAGGCGATAACTTCCGATTATTTGATGGACGTTAAGGGGTTGCTGCGCATCAACGACCCATCCTCAGAGTTCAAGGTCATTGCCAATACCAAGGATAAGTTGGGGCAGACACATATTAAAATGCAACAGGTTTTCAAAGGAGTAAAGGTTTATGGTAGTGAAGTAATCCTCCATTTAGACAAAAAACAGCAGGTACGAGGGCTTAACGGTAGAAACAGACCGACCCCGATCTTTGAGAATACGACCCCGAAACTATCCGTAGCGAATGCGCTTGCCGTAATCGAAAATGATTTGGGCAAGAAACTACCGAAAGCGACTGCCGCTAAGAATAATTCCCCTTTAAATCTTCCCGAACTCGAGGAAGAATTATTGATTTACCACTTTGAAGGAAAGGATGCACTGGCAAGGCACCTGACCGTCTACCCAAATATCATGGATCGATGGGAATATTTCATCGATGCCCAAACGGGAAAGATTTTAGATAAGTATTACCATACCTGTACTTTCCATTTTAATTTAAATAAAGAAGACAAACATTATAAAACAACAACGGTACCGCCGGAAAATGGAAACGGCAATGACCTGAACGGGGTAAACCGTCAATTGAATACCTATAGTGTCAATGGCACCAATTACATGGTCGATACCTCAAAACCTATGTTCAATGCCGCACAATCTGAGTTGCCGGATAATCCGGTCGGGGCCATAATGACCTTAGACCTAAGAAATGAGGCTCCCGAAGAAGGTGTAGAAATCTTTCATGTCACCTCGAACAGCAATACTTGGAACAATGCTACAGGGGTATCGGCCCATTATAATGCCGATGTCTCGTACGAATACTTTAGAAATACGTTCAATCGAAACTCCATCAATGGGCAGGGTGGTACGATTATTTCCTTTATAAATGTCGCCGACCCCGAGGACGGTGGAAGTCTTGAAAACGCATTTTGGAACGGTAAAGCTATGTTCTACGGCAATGGTAGGGTCGCTTTTGAACCTTTTGCAGGGGCTTTGGATGTCGGTGGTCATGAAATGTCACATGGCGTCATTCAGAATACCGCCAATTTGGAATATCGCTATCAGTCGGGAGCCATTAACGAATCGTACGCCGATATTTTTGGGGTCATGATCGATCGCGATGATTGGCAATTGGCCGAAGATATCGTAAATACCCAATATTTTCCTTCAGGAGCGATGCGCGATATGCAGAACCCGAACAATGGGCGAACCCAATTGGGCGAAAATGGTTGGCAGCCCAAAGACATGACCGAATATTATACGGGCGACCAAGACAATGGAGGGGTCCATATTAACAGTGGCATACCGAACAGGGCCTTTTATCTGGTCGCCACGGATATCGGAAAAGAGAAAGCCGAACAGATCTATTACCGGGCCTTGGATAATTATCTGACCGTTTCATCGCAATTTATCGACTTACGTTTGGCGATTATCAGGTCGGCAACGGACCTTCACGGTGAGAATTCTCTAGAGGTAACAGCTGTAATGAACGCCTTCGATACGGTTGGTATTACTGATGGGGCACCGACCGACACTGATAATGACATTCCGACGGCATCGGGAGATGAGTTTATTTTGAGCGCCGATGTGAATGCCAACGACCCCAATACGCTCTATATTTCAGATACCCAAGGGCAGAACTTTGTGCCGATGTCCACAACTGGTATATTTCGCAAGCCTAGTGTTGCAGATGACGGCAGTCTTACCATCTTCGTTACCGACAACAATACAGTAAATGCTGTAGTGTTGGATCCTAATAATCCGGAAGAATCGGTGCTTTCAGAGGAGCAAATATGGGCTGCGGTCTCTCTATCGAAAGATGGCAGTAAGCTTGCTTCGGTACGTAACGATCAGTCGAATATTATCTACATCTCAGATTTGGTATCCGGAGATTCAAGGGCCTATGAGCTCTATAATCCGACCTCGGCCGATGGGGTGACAACGGGCGAAGTTTTGTACCCGGATGCATTGGAGTGGGACTATTCAGGCCAATATTTGATTTACGATGCCCTGAACCGACTTCAAAATGGCACTGGGCAGGATATTGAATATTGGGATGTAGGTGCGTTAAAAGTTTGGGACAATCAAAGCAACACCTTTGGCGATGGTAATATTCAAAAAATATTTTCCAATCTACCCGAAGGTGTAAGTATCGGAAACCCATCCTTCTCCAAAACATCGGGAAATATTTTGGCCTTCGACTATTTTGATTCAGTAAACAATGAATATCGCGTATTTACGGCCAACATCGAGACCGGGGAGAACACCATTGTATATCAAAACAATAAATTGGGTTTTCCGAACTTTTCTAAGAATGACGATAAACTGATTTTCGATAGCACTAACAATGGTAGCGAGGTGATAGCCGTCATCGATTTGGCGAACGATAAGATGAGTCCGTCGGGCAATGCCACCGAATTGATAGTTGATGCGCAATGGGGCATTTGGTATACCGTGGGGGAGCGAAGCACCTTGAGTAACGAAAAGGAAATAACCGATTTTAGGTTTAATGTTACGGATCCTGCTTCCATTGGTGTTATAAGCGGAAGTGAAATAAATGTTTCCATTCCGGGCAATATCAATCCCGCGGCTCTGGTGGCGACTTTTTCCCATTCTGCAAATGCGACCGTTACGGTAGGTAACACAGTTCAACAGAGTGGGGTGAACGCCAATGATTTTACAAATCCTGTGGTGTATACCGTGACCGCCGAGGACAGTTCCATGAAGAGTTTTACAGTAACCTTGGGAGGAGGGTCAGAACCAGACCCGAACGATACCGACAATGATGGTGTGCCAAACGATTCGGACCAATGCCCGAATACGCCCTTGGGCACCGTTGTCGACGTAACGGGCTGCGAAATTTTTTCACTGCCTTCCGATAATTTTAGGGTACGGTCGAAAGGAGAGTCTTGTGCCGATAGCAATAACGGCAGTATTACAGTCGAAGCTGCAGCGAACTATAATTATACCGCTAACATAACAGGCAATGGACTCAATGAATCTGTCAACTTTACACAATCAGTGCTTGCTGAAAACCTCGAAGCAGGTACTTATACGATATGCATCACGGTCCAAGGGCAGACCGGTTATGAAAATTGCTTTGATGTTACGGTCGTAGAGCCGGAAGCACTTTCGGTCGCTTCCAAAGTAGATACGACGGGAAAGACGGTGACTTTGCAACTATCCGGTGGGGAAAGTTATTCCATTTCGATGAACGATGAGATACTAACCACAACGGAATCTGAAGTTACGGTTTCCCTAAAATCATCCTCAACAAAATTGATTGTAAAGACCGATAAAGATTGCCAAGGGGTCTATGAGGAAATCATCGATTTGACCGATAAAATCGTGATATATCCGAATCCGATAAAGAACGGCGAGATCACCATAGAGCTGGCAAGCACTTCCGAACAACCTATGAAAATACAACTGAATAGTTTTGACGGAAGGGCCGTATTACAAAAGACGGTCGAACCGAATACGACAACCATACAACTTGATGCCGATAGTTTGACATCGGGAGTGTATATGTTATCGGTACAAATCGATAGAAGAATAGAAACCTACAAAATCGTAAAACAATGAGAATCTTAAAAACAATTTTAGCGGCTTCGGCAATGATATTGTTGACCGCTTGCCCGGGGAGTAAGGATGGGGACTCAGAGATCGATTTTCCAAAATTACCGGGAGAAGGAGGAGATCCAGGCAGCGTTACCCTGGTATTCCCCGAAAACAATTCGGAATGTACCGAAGGTGTCACAGCGAACAATTTGCAAAGCACCATAACCTTTCAATGGGAAGCTTCAGAGAATACCGATAGTTACGAAGTAAATATCAAGAATTTGGAATCTAACGAAACCATCAAGACCGATTCGAATGTCAATGATGTCGAGATTACCTTGGATCATAATACCCCGTATGAATGGTTCGTAATCTCCAAAAAAGAAGGCTCAGAAGCGCAACCGGAAAGTGCGAAATGGAAATTTTATAACGCCGGTGCCGGTGTCGAAAATTATGCGCCTTTCCCAGCGGATGCAATTGCCCCGACACGTGGCCAGACGATTGGGACTACTACTTCGGTCGATTTACAATGGGAAGGTAACGATGTGGACAATGACATTGAAGGGTTCGAGGTTTTTTTCGGTACCAACGACAACCCTACCACGAGTTTGGGTACAACTCCTCAGAGTAGTATGAATGCCAATGTAAATTCTGGGCAGACTTATTATTGGCGTGTGACCACCAAAGACAAAGCAGGCAACAGCGCACAATCTGAGGTTTTTGATTTTAGGGTTCAATAGGTAAATGCGATGGGTCGATCGCGATTTGGCCCGTCGTAATGGTTATTTCTATTGTCCTCGCTCATAATGGAGTATTCGGCGCCATATTGTCGCCGATAATAAATTAAAATTTGTTTCAAGCCTGCATGCTGCATGCAGGTTTGAGTTAGTTTGGTTGAGGCCCTACATCGTCCCGATAATTATCGGGATACGGTGTAGGGCTTATCACTTTTATGAAAGTATTTCAATGGATTAAAAGGCTGAATTTTGAACGTTTTATCTATTTTTTTGATTATTTGAACTAGTATTTCGACCTTTTCTTGATCGTAGCATGGCCTTTGTACTCTAAGGAATATGTGTAACGATAAAATGATGATATTATGAAAACAACACTACTTATCAAGGAGATTTATTTGGAAGGTTTCAAAAACCTAGGAAATTATATCCTAAAGAACTATTTGAAGATTTTTGCATGGTTCAGTTTCTTTCTGATTTCAATAGGATTATATGCATTGATCTTTAGAATGTTTACAGGATTTGCCTTCTGATTCAATTAGATAGATTATATTTCACGGAAGCCCTCAATATCATTTGAGGGCTTTTTTTGTTATCAGAGTTTGTCGGTATCTTTCCTGTATTTTAGTAACGCCGAGATATTTTTGGATGGAGACAACAACGATAATACTTATTTGCATAGCGGTTTATATGTTATTGTTGATAGCGTTGGGACTGTATGCGAATAAAAAAAGGACTTCCAATTCGCTTAAAGATTTTTACTTGGCTGGCGGAGGTTTAGGCCCTTTTGTTTTACTGCTTACGCTATACGCTACCCAATATAGTTCCAATACCATGCTTATCGTTCCGGCCGAAGTAGTGAACCAAGGCATGGGCATGATTTTGGTTTTGGGGTACATGACTGCTATCGTAGTCCTCTATCTGACCTTTGCGCCCCAACTTTTCAAGATTTCAAAACAACATGATTTCATTACCCCGGGCGATTGGTTCGACAAACGTTTTAAAATGCCTTCGTTGACCTTGGTCGCCAATTTGATTTTGGTCATTGTCTCCGTCAATTTTTTATTGTCCCAGTTGATCGCCAGGGGCCATATCGCCACTGGTATTACTGACGGACAGATACCCTATTGGGCCGGAGTGGTTTTTTTGGCGTTCATTGTTATCATCTATGAGACGTTAGGAGGAATGCGTGCGGTAGCTTGGACGGATGTTATCCAAGGCCTGATGCTTTTGATCGGCTTGGGTGGATTGTTTTTCATAGTGGTTCCCGATGTCGACGAACTCACGGAAATCAGTAATTGGCTCATTGAGAACGAACCGGAAAAGATAGGGGTGCCCAGCTTCGATTTCAGGATGTATTGGGCGAGTACGGTCTTGATGATAGGACTCGGTGGGGCGGTATATCCACAGGTTATTCAGCGGATCTATGCGGCCAAGACCGTCAAGGTACTGAAGCAATCGTTGGGTGCCATGGTATTTATGCCCCTGATCACGGTATTGATCTTGTTCTTATTAGGCGTAATCAGTATTCCACATTTTATCGAGGTGTCAGATGCATCACAAGATACCGCACTGCCACAAATGCTTCAGGTATGGGGCCAAGAATCACTTTTGGCATTTGTGCTGATGATCGTTGTGGTGTTGGGGTTGCTTGCCGTCATCATGTCTTCTGCGGACTCTATTTTGTTAAGTCTATCGTCTATTATTTCAAAGGATATTCTCGGAAAGTCGATTTTAAAAAATAGCTCCGACCAGCAACTTGCAAAAACCGGAAAGATGATCTCTTGGGTCATCATGTTCTTGATCGTGTTGGTCGCACTCCAGCCCAAAATTACGCTATGGGGTCTGATCGAGTTGAAAATGCAGATTATGGTTCAGATTGCGCCGCTATTTATTTTGGGCGTTCACAGTAAAAGGGTTATTTCCGCAGGGATGATGGCCGGTCTGATCATCGGATTCCTATTTTCGATAACCACATTTTTTATGGGATATAAGACGTTGGCGGGCATTCAGTCAGGTTTGATTGGCTTGCTATTGAACGTAATCGCATGTTTTGTTTTTTCCCATTTTTTCAGAAATAAGTTAAACGCTGGTTATGAAGATTAAAAAAGTTTTTCCGTTTTGGGTTTGGATTGTTTATGCAGCTCTTTTTGCATTGTCCATTCCGTGGTATCTCCCCAAAAATGTGGAAATGAATTTGGTCATGGGGTTACCATTGTGGTTGATCAGCTGTATTCTGGCTGTTTTTCTTACTGCCTGTTTTACCATTTTCATCATAAATATATTTTGGAGATAGTCTTTTCAAAAGGGAGTATAAAGACATTGAGTGAATAGTGAGTTTAAAAATCAACCGAACAAATCCGTTGGTGGCTTTCCCTCATAGTCTATCGCCACTTCTTGATAATGGATGACCTCTGAAATATCCGGACGGTTTGAATCTGCTTTTGGGCTATATAAATCTTTACTTATTGGATAGGCGCTTATGTTTTCATCGGGCATATCGCCCGCTATTAGGTTTTCGATATCGTTCCTTTGGGCTGAATTGTCCAACCACCCATCAATCTGTCCATCATGTAGTATAACCGGCCTTCGTTTCTTGGTATTGTGTATTTTCTCGAACAGTGGTGTGGCGGGCTTCGTCAAAATCGCAAAGGTAGCATGGCCGTCATTTGTAAACCCGTATATCCCGGCCAGATTGATGATCTCTTTATCCTTCCTCTCAAAAAAAATGGCACTTTGAAAGGCTTTCCCTTTACTTTTACAGGGGTTGTGTGCGGTTCGAAAAAACCTGTTACCGGAACGATGCATCGTCTCTGCAACGCACTGTCCTTGTACATTTGCGAACTGAACAGTTTTTCACTCGTGGCGTTGAGTCCCGAACCGTACATAATGGTCTTTTTGTAGTATTCTGAAGCATCCTCGCCCGATTCCCAAGAGGGGATCAGACCCCACATGAGCGGGACGAGAAATTTCCTGTTCTCTTGTGGCAGTACTAGCATTATGGGATGCGGGGCTTCTTTCTTGCCACCTTTTATCAAATGTTTTGCAAATCCGTTGATATGGTACCGTTGAAGATCGTCTTCGTCAAGATATTCAGGCATTTTGGCGATAGCGTCAAACCGTTTTTCGAGTTCCGATTTTGGTTTACCTTGTTGGGTCGAATAGCACATTTTGACTGTATTGGGTATTTCTAATTTAAATGAAATTATGGGAAGAATAAAAAGAAATTGTTTTTATTGGAAATAATCCAATAAAATGGAAATATTCCATATATTAGCATACCTTTTTTAGTATGCAATGAACAAAACCATTCTACATCTTGATCTCGACACCTTTTTTGTATCCGTGGAACGCAAATTGGATAGTCGTTTAAAGGGAAAACCTATACTTGTTGGTGGTCTAAGCGACCGCGGAGTCGTTGCTGCCTGCAGTTATGAAACTAGGGGGTATGGTATTCACTCGGGCATGCCCATGAAAATGGCCAAGGAACTATGCCCTGAAGCGATACGGATCAAAGGCAATGCGGGCACCTATAGCAAACACTCCGATGAGGTTACCGCAATCATCAAAGAACATGTACCACTTTTCGAAAAGTCAAGTATCGATGAATTCTATGCAGACCTTTCGGGGATGGACCGCTTTTTTGGCTCCTATAAATACGCATCCGAACTACGTCAGAAAATTATCAGCGAAACCGGTCTGCCCATTTCATTCGGGCTATCGGTCAATAAAGTGGTCTCGAAAGTCGCCACCAATGAAGCAAAGCCCAACAACCAATTAAAAATCGATTACGGACTCGAAAAAACTTTTTTGGCACCGCTGTCGATTAAAAAGATTCCTATGGTGGGCGACAAGACCTACCAAACACTTCGAAACTTGGGTTTGAGAAAAGTAGGCACCGTACAAGAAATGCCCATGGATGTCATGCAACGCGTACTGGGTAAAAACGGAACCGTGATTTGGAAACGTGCCAATGGTATCGACCATACACCGGTCATTCCATTTTGGGAAAGAAAATCTATTTCTAATGAACGCACTTTTGATAAAGATACCATTGACGTAATAAAGTTAAGAGGCCTATTGATTGCCATGACCGAGAATCTTGCCTATCAGTTGCGAAGGGGTGAAAAGTTGACCGCTTGTATCGCGGTCAAAATCCGGTATTCCGATTTTAATACCTATTCGAAGCAAATGCGTATACCGTATACCAGTGCCGATCATATTCTGATTCCAAAGATTTTGGAGATGTTCAAGACCCTTTACAATCGAAGATTGTTAGTGCGATTGATAGGTATCAGATTCAGTCATTTGGTCAGTGGAAATTATCAGATCAACCTTTTGAAGATACTGAAGAAGCACTAAATCTGTATCAGGCAATGGACCATATTCGAAATCGATATGGCGATAAGAGTGTAGTGCGTGCATCGGCAATGGGCAAAAATACCATCGGGCGAATGCACAATCCGTTCAATGGGCAACCGCCGATTGTGCTTGCACATCGTAAACAGTGAATAGAAGTACGAGGTACGAAGTTAGAATTACGAAGTACAGAATTGAAGTATAGTATAAAGTAATTCCCCCTTTGAAGGGGGCTAGGGGGATGTTCTCGCAAGTAGAATTTTAAATCAAATATTAAAATCAAGCTCTCAATCTAAAATCTAACGTCTAACATCTATCTCAACTGCCACACATACTACAGCCTTCGCTTCGGAACTTTTTCCGAAAAAGAACTCCTGCGCCTTGCCCAAAAGAACCATGTGACCCAATTGGTACTGACGGATATCAACAATACTTCGGGTGGACTCAATTTTGTGCGATTAGCTCCCGAATATAATGTGAGGCCAGTACTCGGCATCGATTTTAGAAATGGTATAGATCAGTGTTTTGTTGGTATCGCCAAGAATAATGAAGGTTATTTAGAACTGAACAATTTTCTTTCGGAACACTTGCATGAAGTAAAAGAACTACCTCTTATTGCTCCGAAATTCAAACGTGCGTATGTCGTTTACCCTTTCGAGAAAGTGCTGCAGAACGATCAGTATGAATTTGCCGAATATGAATTTATCGGAATTTCTATTGCCGATTTACGAAAGTTGCCTTTTTCAAGATTGTCAAAGTTAAAAGACAAACTGGTTGTACAGCAACCGGTTACCTTTCGAAATAAAGCCGACTTCAATGCACATCGGTTGTTACGCGCCATCGATAATAACATCTTGTTGAGCATGTTGGAGAAGACCGAGGAAGCTAACGAGAACGAAAAAATGTTTCCCGTAGAAAACTTAGCAGCGGCTTTTTCCGAATATCCATTTATCTTGGAAAATACCGAACGTTTGCTGAACTCTTGTTCCATTCATTTTGATTTTTCAAAAAAGCGAGAGCCACAGAATTTAAGAACCTATACAGGTAGTCAAGAAGAGGATGAGAAAATGATCGAGAGACTTTGCCAGGAAGGATTGCCTTATCGTTATGAGGATCCTCAAAAAGAGATTTACGATCGATTGGAAAAAGAGCTGCAACTAATTAAGAAGAAGGGCTTTGTCTCTTACTTCTTGATCAATTGGGACATTGTTACCGAGGCCAGTAGAAGAGGGTTTTTTTATGTAGGTCGGGGTAGCGGAGCCAACAGCATTGTGGCATACTTACTTCGAATTACAGATGTGGACCCTATAGATTTGGATCTTTATTTTGAACGATTCATCAATCTGTACCGTGCCAATCCGCCTGATTTTGATATCGATTTTTCGCATCGTGATAGGCCCGAAATGACCCAATATATTTTTGAACGCTTTGAGCATGTAGCGCTTTTGGGCACTTATGTAATTTTTAAAGATAGAGGGGTCATTCGCGAATTGGGCAAGGTATTCGGACTCCCAAAAAGTGAGATCGATTTTCTATCGGAAGGCAGATTTGATATTTCAAAACTTGATGAGGTCTCGCTTCTAGTCTTAAAATATGGGCAATTGATCAAAGGTATGCCGAATTATTTGAGCATTCATGCCGGAGGTATTTTGATCAGCGAAAAACCGTTACATTGGTTTTCAGCTACGAATCTGCCTCCAAAGGGTTTCCCCACTACACAATATGATATGGTCATCGCTGAAGATGTAGGGCTTTATAAGTTCGATATTCTTGGTCAACGGGGATTGGCAAAAATCAAGGAGTCTTTAGAAATCATTGCATACAATCAATCTGATGAATCAAGTAGCTTCGATATTCATGATGTCAAGAAATTTTTTAAAGACCCAGTAATCAATGACCTTGTTAAAACGGCACAATGCATGGGTTGTTTCTATGTGGAGTCGCCCGCCATGCGCATGTTGCTTAAAAAATTGGAGGTCGATAACTATCTCGGACTGGTGGCAGCAAGTTCCATTATTCGGCCAGGAGTGGCGAAAAGCGGAATGATGCGTGAATATATTTTACGGCATCGAAATCCTGGAAGGGATAAAGAAAGAGCCCACCCTGTAATGCTGGAGATTATGCCAGATACTTACGGAGTAATGGTTTATCAAGAAGATGTAATCAAGGTAGCCCATCACTTTGCCGACCTTGATCTCGGCGAGGCAGATGTCTTGCGCAGGGGTATGAGCGGCAAGTTTCGGTCGCGGGAAGAGTTTGAAAAAGTCAGGCAAAAGTTCATCGATAATTGCCGAAAAAAAGGAGAGGACGACAAAATTATTTTTGAGGTTTGGGAACAGATCGCCAGCTTCGCCGGCTATGCCTTTGCCAAGGGGCACTCCGCTTCATATGCCGTAGAGAGCTATCAAACACTTTTCTTGCGAGCTTATTATCCGTTGGAATATATGGTAGCCGTGCTGAATAACGGGGGCGGATTTTACCGCTCTGAATTCTATGTACATGAAGCGCGTATGATGGGCGCTACGATTCATCCGCCTTGCATAAACCAAAGTCAAAATAATAATATTATCTATGGGAAGGATATTTTTTTAGGATTTGGATATCTGAAAGAATTGGAAAACCGAGTATCCGAACGCATCCTAAAAGAAAGACTGCTTAATGGAAATTTTACTTCTCTGGAAGATTTTTTAGACCGTGTTTTTATAACGGTCGATCAAGTAAGCATTCTGATTCGGATCGATGCCTTCCGGTTTACGAGCGTGAATAAACATCAATTGCTATGGAAGGCCCATCTCTTCCTAAATAAAAATGTAAAGATCGACCACCCGAAATTGTTTCCGCCTAAACATCAGGATTTCAAGATCCCCCAATTACATACCACCGACCTCGAAATGGCCTTTACCCAACTTGAACTTTTAGGTTTCTGTTTGTGCAGCCCCTTCGAACTATTGGTAGAACCTCCAAAAAATAATCGGTGTGCCAAAGACTTGGAAAAGTACTTGAACCATCACATCGATATCTACGGTTATTTGGTTACTGTAAAGAACACCAGTACCCATAATGGAAGGCAAATGCACTTTGCCACCATGATCGATCAGCAAGGCAAAGTTTTCGATACGGTACTTTTTCCGCCTGTGGCGGCGCAATACTATTTTAGGGGCAAAGGTATTTATCGTTTTTATGGTAAGGTGGTCAGCGAATTCGGATTTCTAAGTATTGAGGTCATTAAAATGGAAAAACAAAGCTATGTTCCCGACCCGAGATATGCAGATATGAAAACAAGTGTGAAAGTTTTTCAGCAAAAGAAGAAAGATAACGTTGTGGCCAAAGTTGAGGGTATAACGCAAAAAAAGTCCATTGGTACATAAATTCAATCCAATCGTACACAAAGACTTTTTTCTAGATAGAAAGAACCTTATTTTTAAAGAATTATCCTACATCTTTGTAGACACTTAACAAAACCCATTTGTCATGGCAACCCTTTATATCAACAAAAAAACAGCAAAACTTTATACCGATAGCACAGCAGGTGGCTACGAACAAATACTGATATATAGCGAGGAAGTAAAGACCAGTGGCCAAGCCCAAAACGGAAGAATCAAGGCCCTATACAGAAGCAAGTATGAAGGGTTTGTCAAAACCGATGAACTGATGACAAAGGGTGAACTTGAAATCTATTTCATCGATGTGGGTCAGGGCGATGCAGCCCTGGTGGTCACTCCGAACCGAAAGAAAATATTGATAGACGGCGGCGCCAATGGTCAGGCCAAAGGATTTTTACAATGGAAATATCAATTGGCCGACTTGACTTCACCCAATTTGGTAATCGATCTTTTGGTATTGAGTCATGCCGACGGAGATCACCTAAAAGGATTGATCGATATTCTAGAACATCCAAAAATCGAAGTCCGTCAAATCATACATAACGGCATTGGGCTTTTTACGGGAATGGATCAAAAGTCGGGAAACTTGAGTGCCGATGGAAAATACTTGGAAACCTACCATTCACAAGTAACAGATCTTCAAAACCTGAATTTGCGCAATACCTTTGATGACTGGATCGCCTTGATCGACCAAAAGAGTATTCAATATAGCGCCGTGAGCCATGAAACCGGTTTTTTTGATACGGGAGACCCAAAGGTCAAAATGGAAATTCTGGGGCCTGTTTTTGAAAGAAGCCCCACTGGGGATCCACGATTCAAATGGTTCAAGAACCATCCACATACCATTAATGGACATTCAGTAGTTTTCAGCATACAATATGAAGATGTACGAATATTGTTTTCGGGGGATGTAAATATAGAAGGTAGTAAATACCTTTTGGAACATCCAGGTACCGCTCAAAAGTTAAGGGCCCATGTTTTGAAAACTCCCCACCATGGAAGCCATGAATATCATGCTCCCTTTCTAGAGGCCGTTCGCCCACAGATTTCAGTGGTGTCCTCTGGAGATTCGCCCGACCATGGGCATCCCAGGGCCAATTTTATCGGAGCTATTGGTTTGGCCTCCCGATCTAGATCACCATTGGTTTTTTCTACGGAGATCGCCAGTACGTTTACTGATGTCAATGAAATCGATTTAAGGGAAGTCGTCCCCGACGGATCATTAAGTGTGAATGATATTATCGGTGCCCGACTGTTTAAAAAACGCTTGAACGGTATGATCAATGTGCGTACCGATGGTCAAGACCTTTATGCCATGAGGCGGGTTACGGCCTGGTATTGGTGGGAGTCATATGGCCCAATTGCAGCGGAAGATTATCCGACTATTTTTTAACTTGAAAAATTTACAACTTCTTCAGCATAATATTCCGATACTCCACTTTCATGGGTGGGCCTACATGCACTTGCATGCCCAATTTACCAGATGCTTTTCGATTGATTGAATCGTTATCGATGACCTCGCTCATTAAAATTCCATTAACGTAATGTTGCATTCGGTTGCCTTTGACGATTAAATGGATTTTGTTCCAGTCACTGGAATTAATTTTGGTTTTTAAGGAATCCATATGGCCAAGAGATTCCAAAACCTCACGATTTTTCCAAGCATTACGCTCTACATTGGCTTCCAAAGAACCGGGTACATCAGGGTTTTCCGGCGAAGCGATTTCGGCCTTTTCTCCGCGATAGGCCAAAGTGGTACGTTTTCGTTCTTCATAATTTTGCCCGGTATAGCGATGGTTACCATCAATATCGGCCTGATAGCCGCGCAGCGCGAACGGAATGGTATCCAACTGTTCGCTACGATAGTTGATGCCGCTATTGCCATCTTTAGAAATTCGGAACTCGGCCTTCAATTCAAAATCCGCAGGTTCATCACTTTCATAAATAATAAAAGTATTGTTTTCTAAAAGGGTTTCTGGAGTGATTTCCCCTACCAAAACATCATTTTCGGCTCGCCAATAGGTGGTATCGCCATTCCAATTTTCAAGGGAGTTTCCATCAAATATGGAAGCAAAACCATCGTTCGACTGAATCTCTTCTTCAATTGTTTCCGAAGTTTTTTCGTCAATTTTTTCACGGCAAGATGCTATGACACAAATTAGACAACCTAATACTAAAATCTTCCATGGTTTATTTTTCATAGTGCTCTTCTATTTGGCATGACCTCGATTAAAATAAATATACAATCCGTCTTTCCCTGCGACCACAATATCCGATAGGCCCGAGGCGTTCAAGTCCGTAACAACAAAATGGATCCCGGTTCCTTTTCCTGAACCAAAAACCCCATAGTCGATAATTTGCTTGACAAAATTCTCTCCATTGAATTTATAGTAGTAGAGGCCATAAGGGTCGTTACTCCCTGGGTCGTTTCCGCTGTGGGCACGGTATCTTTTTCCCGTGATTAATTCGTTATTGCCGTCACCATCGAGATCTGCCCATTGCATGGTATGAAATTGTGAATTATAAGGGTCGATGTCATGCTTTGCCCAACTCAAAATGCCCTTTTTGTCCTGTTTTTGCTCGTACCAGTGCAATCCATAGTCGTGTGCCTGCCCTACGATGATATCGTTACGTCCATCTTTGTTTACGTCCACTACGATTATGGGTATACTTGCCTTGTCAAAGTCAAAATCGGAATGAAAAAGCCACTTGCCTTCAAAAGGTTTTTCAGGGGCTTCCAACCACCCTTTGCTTGTTATCAAGTCGCCTCTTCCATCACCGTTGACATCTCCAAAACCAAGTCCGTGGTCATGTTTTCCGGTAATCGGAAAAGCTTCGAACTCGCCTATGTTTTTTCCTTGCGCATCCTTTTTTAGTCGATACACAATCAAAGAATCGTTAGGTGTATTCGGAACGATCTCAGATATTCCATCACCATCGATATCCCATATTCTAGTGGCTTCAATATTTCCGGCATCTGCGATCAGATGTTCTGTCCAAGCGTTGTTATCTCCGGGGTTTTCCATCCATACCAATCGTTTTGCGAACCAACCTCCGGTAATATAATCCATCAGACCATCACCGTTCACATCGAGCGGCAAGGTTGAAAAATCATCGTAGTACTGATCGTAACGCTTGAAATCGGTGATGAAATGTCTTTCTAGATAATCGGGTCCTTCGTACCAGTATGATCCCGAAATCAGATCGGGTATTTTGTCTCCGTTTACATCAAGCACTCCTACCGATTCGAAACTTTCGGAAGCAATTTTCTTCTTTTCAAATTGTAAGGGAGGATTGATTTTCGAATCAACAGAAACCTCTTGCGATCGGGCGGAAAGACCAAGCATAAAAAATATGGAAAAAGAAAAAGTAACGACTTTCATTTGTGAATAGAATGATTCTAGTAAATATATCAATGATTTTTAAGACAGGTGATTATTCATTGGCGATTTTATGCGACAACGTAAAATAATAGCATGGGAAATCTATTTTTAATCTGCCCTTCAAAAGATAGGATTTTAAAATAAGTCCTAACTTTAGGCATGGCCGAAAATTTCAAAAGAAAGGTGTCGATTACAGGCACTCAAGAATTCACAGGAATTGAACTCAAAGAACCTATGCGTATTGCCGCGGGGGTACTTGGGGTAAAAGAAGCACTTCGCCATGGGTTCAAGGAAATGGGTATTCTTCGTTCGATGCAAGGGCTATTGAAGATGAACCAAAAAGACGGTTTCGATTGCCCGAGCTGTGCATGGCCAGACCCCGAAAAACCTTCTAAAATAGCTGAGTACTGTGAAAACGGAGCCAAAGCATTGGCCGATGAAGCGACTACATCGAAAATTAATGCAGATTTTTTTGCCAAGCATTCGGTGGAAGAACTATCCCTACTTTCCGATTATGAGTTGAACCATTTTGGCAGGCTGGTAGAACCTTTGGTTTTGAAACCGGGAAAAGTACATTACGAGCGTATCGCATGGCAAGAAGCCTTTGATTTGATATCCGAAGAACTGCATCAATTGGATTCTCCTGACGAAGCCATTTTTTATACATCAGGAAGGTCGAGTAACGAGGCCGCTTTTTTATACGGTATGTTCGCCCGTGCCTATGGAACCAACAATATGCCCGACTGCTCGAATATGTGCCACGAATCGAGTGGGGTGGCCTTAGGGGAAACCTTAGGTATCGGGAAGGGGTCCGTGAAGTTAGAAGATTTTTACAACGCTGAAGTGATTATTGTCGCAGGGCAGAACCCGGGCACGAATCATCCGCGAATGCTTTCTGCCCTTGAGAAATGTAAAAAAAATGGTGGAAAGATCATCAGTATCAATCCACTTGAAGAAACCGGACTCGTAAATTTCAAAAACCCCCAAAGTGTTTCAGGAATGTTGGGTGGTGGTGAGAACCTTGCCGATCTACATCTTGCGATAAACATCAACCAAGATATTCCGTTGGTCAAATTGTTGCTGAAAAAGTTGGCCGAGTTAGATGCCATCGACAAATCGGTATTCGACCACGATTTTATCGAAACCCATACCGATGGCTATAAAAAACTCATTGCCGACCTTGATAAATATGATGTGGACGAACTGTTTCACTTGACTGGTGTCAATCTGGAAAGAATTGAGGAAGCGGTATCAATTCTAGCCAAGAAATCAAAAATAATCATTTGTTGGGCGATGGGTCTGACTCAGCATAAGAACGGAGTCGAGAACATTCGCGAATATGTAAATCTTTTATTGCTAAAAGGAGCTATCGGAAAACCGAATGCCGGGACCTGTCCGGTACGTGGACACAGCAACGTGCAGGGCGATCGAAGTGTGGGTATCATGCACTTTGTGGATGAAAAACTGAACAAAAGAATCGAAAAACACCTAGGTTTCAAACCTCCTGCCGAAGAAGGGGTAGATACTGTTGGGGCAATGCAGGCTATGCATGAAGGAAAAGCTAAAGTCTTTATGTGTCTAGGGGGTAATTTTTTGATGGCTGCCTCGGATACGAAATACACGGCAGAAGCTTTGCAAAGATGCCACCTGACCGTTCAGGTAAGTACCAAGTTGAACCGAACCCATTTGGTTACCGGTAAGATGGCACTAATCTTGCCAACTATAGGTCGCTCAGAAAAGGATGTAAAAAACGGTCAACAAAGATATTTCACTTTCGAGAACAGTATGGGTCGGGTTACACAATCAAAAGGAATACTAAAACCTGCCTCTGAAAATATTATGAGCGAACCCGAACTTATCGCCCAACTGGCACATACGTATTTCAAAGGAAATCATGTAGTGGATTGGAAAGCTCTCGGCGAGGACTATGAGTTGATCCGAGAATATATCGATAAGGTTGCCAAAGGATTTGAGAAAACCACTGAACGTTCAAAAGGCTCCGGATATTATTTGCCCAACAATGTTCGTGAGCTTGATTTCAGCAATCTTCCCAACGGAAAGGCCCAGATTACGATTAACAAGCTGCCCGATCATGATTTGAAGCAAAATGAATTCATGCTGATGACCATTCGGTCGCACGATCAATTCAATACGACTATTTATGGATTGAACGATCGCTACCGAGGGGTCTACAACGAACGCAGGGTACTATTCATGAATGCCGAGGACCTACGATCGTTGCATCTAAAAAAGTTGGATGTGGTGAACATCCATAGCAATTATAATAGCCAGATTCGCACGGCGAAAAAGTTTTTGATTATTCCTTATCCTATCCCAAAAGGTAATCTTGCCGCCTATTTTCCCGAGACCAATGTTTTGGTGCCCTACAATCATTTTGCGGAAAGAAGTAAGACCCCGATCAGTAAATCGATAAAGGTGACTTTGGAGAAAGTATCGATTAAGAGTTGAAAAGTCTCACACGGAAAGGGAATGACAATTACATTTTCAAACAAAAAGATTCCGCCCTTCGGTGGAATTCGTTCAACCAAATATTTTGATTCAATGCTTTGCATCTTCCAAAACGGGGTTTCACGAACTAAAAAGAGCCCGATCAACTTAGACCGGACTCTTTTACGAGAACACTATATGAAAATGAAAAAATTTACTTCTGAAACAATTACATGGTAAACTTACTGCACAGGGTCGATGATGGCAATTAAATGATGTGAACCCCTCCATTTTTGTGGTGAGATAAGGCAAAACTGTTCTGTGTCCGATAAAAAACAGGGCAAGTAGTATACTGAAGTAGTAGATTTTAACGTTGTTTCTAGTAAGAACCTATCTTAAGGGACGACCAATCATACAATGAAAAGAATAACCACCATACTATTGCTAGCGCTATTCTTGGCTTCTTGTACCAAGGACCATGATGATGTTATCAATGTTGAGCTTGAAGGAAAATGGGTGCTTACCGATGTTTCCTGTTTTTGTGGCTTTGGCGAGGGATATGATTTTAGTGGTCACAAAATAATTTTTAAAGCAAGTGATCTTAGCATAGAAAATTCTGGTGAATACGAATTTCTGAACAATGCATCGGGATCTTATACCGTGGATGGAAACCTCATTACTCTGAATAACGGTAAACAATATACCTATGTAATTGAAGGTACTACCCTTAAATTGACCTATGTTGATGATCCTGGCATCGCCGACGATGAGGTTTTGATGGTCTATGTTCGTTCGTAGTTAAGGCTCACTGAAAAGCTGGAATCCCTGTAATATCTGCTCCTGTAATCAACAAGTGAATATCATGTGTTCCTTCATAGGTAATAACACTTTCGAGGTTCATCATGTGGCGCATGATGCTGTATTCTCCGGTAATACCCATGCCACCTAAAATCTGTCTTGCTTCACGGGCGATCTTTATCGCCATATCGACATTATTTCGTTTTGCCATAGAGATTTGCGCAGTAGTCGCTTTACCATCGTTTTTCAGCTGCCCTAATCGAAAGGCCAATAATTGTGCCTTGGTGATTTCGGTTATCATCTCTGCTAATTTCTTTTGCTGTAACTGAAAACCTGCGATGGGTTTTCCGAATTGAATGCGTTCTTTAGCATATCGTAACGCCGTGTCGTAACAATCCATGGCGGCACCGATGGCACCCCAAGCAATTCCATATCGGGCCGAATCCAAACAACCCAATGGTGCTCCCAGCCCATTTTTACCAGGCAGTAAATTTTCTTTGGGAACTTTTACATTGTCAAAAATCAATTCTCCTGTGGCCGAAGCGCGTAATGACCATTTGTTATGCGTTTCGGGAGTAGAAAACCCCTCCAGGCCACGCTCTACTATGAGCCCATGAATTCTTCCTTCTTCGTTCTTGGCCCATACAACAGCTATATCTGCAAAGGGCGAATTGGAAATCCAAAGTTTGGCACCGTTCAATAGATAGTGGTCGCCCATATCCTTGAACTTGGTTTCCATTCCTCCGGGATTCGATCCATGATTGGGTTCGGTCAACCCGAAGCAGCCCATCCATTCTCCAGTGGCCAGTTTGGGTAGGTATTTTTTACGTTGTTCTTCATTTCCGTACGTGTAAATGGGGTACATGACCAAAGAAGATTGTACTGATGCGGTAGACCTCACACCGCTGTCGCCCCGCTCGATTTCTTGCATAATTAGGCCGTAACTAATTTGATCCAATCCTGCGCCACCATATTCTTCGGGAATATAAGGTCCGAACGCACCGATTTCTGCCAAACCTCCAATGATTTGTTTAGGGAATTCCGCTTTCTGGGCATACTCCTCAATAATGGGCGAAATGTCGCGCTTCACCCATTGGCGGGCCGCATCGCGCACCAGTTTATGTTCTTCGGAAAGGAGGTCGTCAAGATTATAATAATCGGGTGCTTCGAACAAATCAGGTCTCATACGTGAAAATTTTATCAAAGGTATAAATGAAATATAACATGTTGTTCTACTCTTGTTATATTTTTAAGAAGAACGTCTGAAAATCTATGATGTTATTCGCGATTAAGGAAAGTAGCCAAAAGTCTATGAAAATGATGTACGCCTTTTTCACGAGTGGGTGAAAATCTTCCGGCTTTGTAGAACTGCGAACGTACTCCTTTTTGTACGCCCTCAACTACGGCTTCATCTTCCATTTCTACCTTGTCTAAAACGGATCCTGCACCTTCATCCAGTTTAGACTTGTCCCAAACATAACTCATGAAAGAGACTTTGGTCTGGTCAATACTTAAAGGCTGTACTATATTTATGGAAAGGCCCCAAGGATAAAAATTGAACATCATATTCGGGAATACCCAATAGTAATAGGCCGCGATATTCTTTCCAAAATCGATGTGTCCTTCCGGAAGATTAAAAGTGTGTTCCGAGCCTTCTGCATATCCGATTTGCAAATTCATATGTTGGTGGAGAATGGTTTCGTAATTACCATAGTCCAATACGGCATCAAGGTCTTCATGCACGAACGGAATATGGAATCCCTCCAAATAATTGTCGCAGTACAGTGCCCAATGGGCGTTGATGAAATAGTCTTTACCGCGAGTTTCATCCACCTTGAAATCTTCCAACGGAAGAAAACCGACCCGTTCGTTCATGCCATCGATTACGATCTGAAAATCAAAAGAAGGATTAAGTCCGGCAAAAGAAAGGGTCCCCATTTTCGTAACGGAAATCGGTGTAAATCGTCACAAGGTCTCGGAAATTCAATGGCTTCCTTAAATTCGGGCATGTGTTCGAAGCTACCATCCAAACCAAATCGCCTCCCATGATATCCGCAGATCAGTTTTTTGTTCCTTCCCGATTTGTCCACAACTAAATTTCCACGATGCGTACATACATTGGTCAAGCAATGTATTTTTTCTGAAGTTTCCTTTGTCAGAAGCATAGGCTCGGTCAAGAATCCATCCAACAATATAAAAGGGTGGGTTCTCTGCGCAGATGCTACCGAATTTTCATGACCTATCCATTGCCAAGTTTTATAAAAAACATCTTGTTTTAATGCTTCAAAGATTTCAGGATCTCGATAAAAGGAAGCTGGTAACGTCTCCGCTTTGGTGATATCCACATCAATTTTAAAGTTATAATCCATCAGCATTTTAATTTGTACTTTGGCATGTAGCTTCTCAAAAGTAAGTAATAAACCAAGAAATTTTCAAAGTCCAATAGAGAATGAATACCGATAACAAAAAAAAGATGGGACTTTGGATGAGCACTTCGCTCGTTATCGGAAACATGATAGGCGCTGGTATTTTTTTAATGCCTTCGGCACTTGCCGCTTATGGGGGCATAAGTATAATCGGATGGATTTTTTCAGCGGCCGGAGCCATACTTTTGGCAAAAATTTTCAGCAACCTTAGTGTTTTGGTGCCCAATAAAAGCGGTGGGCCTTACATATATTCAAAAATCGGTTTTGGCGATTTTGCGGCCTTTCTGGTGGCATGGGGCTACTGGATTTCGATATGGGTGGCAAACGCGGCAATAGCTATTGCTTTTGTCGGTGCCCTAAGTGTTTTTCTTCCAATTTTGGAGGAAAATAAAGTATGGGCCGTTGTGGTCGGGTTGGGTGCCATTTGGTTTTTGACATGGATCAATTCAAGGGGTGTGCGAGCGTCGGGCAAGATGCAACTTATAACAACAACTTTAAAATTGGTGCCTTTGGTCTTGATAATCATTGGCGGGTTCTTCTTTTTTAACTGGGATCATTTTTCACCGTTCAACCTAAGTGGGGCGAGTACATTTTCAGCAATTTCAATAACCGCTGCAATGACATTGTATGCGTATATGGGGGTTGAAAGTGCTACGATTCCGGCGGTAAGTATAGAAAATCCCGAAAAAAATATTCCGAAGGCGACCATGATCGGCACCATCATTACGGCGATGGTCTATATTCTGAGTACGGTGATGATTATGGGAATGATACCTCCCGATGCGCTTTCGAAATCTCCTGCTCCATTTGCCGATGCCATGGAAATAATAAGTGGGGAATGGGGAAAAGATATGGTGGCCTTCGGGGCGGCCATTGCAGCTTTTGGAGCCCTAAATGGATGGATTTTGGTACAAGGCCAAATCGCAATGTCTATAGCCAAGGACAACCTTTTTCCCACCTTATTTAAAAAAGAAAATAAAAATGGGGTGCCGATAATGGGTTTAGTGGTAGGCAGTATTTTGACCTCTATCGTTATGTTGATGAACTATACCGATGGCCTGGTCGACCAGTTCAAATTCCTTATTTTATTGACGGCACTTTGTGTTTTGATTCCGTATCTATTTTCCAGTGCGGCCTATGTGCTTATTAAAATGCAACGAAAAAACGGGGCTACAAAATGGATACCTATTATCGCTTTGGGCGGACTCGCTTTTGCCTATTCGCTCTGGGCAGTCTATGGGGCGGGTGAGAAGGCAGTGTTCTGGGGATTTTTACTGCTTTTGGCCGGAATACCCTTGTACGTTTGGATGAAAAGAAGATAGTTACATCTTCAGATAAAAATCTTGGGTCAGTTTGATATATTCATCGGTGTATTCATGCCTTCCCTTTTCGATAATCAGTTCATCGTATTTAGTTTTCATTTGACTAAAACTTAATTCAATAAGACTTCGCTTTATTTCTGAGGATGGATTTCCTCTTACATGTGTGATCCGAATAGGATAAAGACCTACATGCGATGCGAGGGCCAATAACTCCACCTTTTCCTTAAAAGGAATTATTGTAGAGAAAGTGCCCCTTTGGGAAAGCAAAATTGAAACCGAAGATAAAAGTTCATCAAAAGGAAGCGATTGGTTTTGTCTGGCAATATCCCTAGAACTATTTCCACTAGAAACATCTTCGGAATAAAAAGGCGGATTGGACACGATCAAATCGTATTTTTCATCTACCTCTTCCAAGAATTCATCCAACCCGGCATGATAACAAAAGAGCCTATCGGCCCAAGTTGAAGACTCAAAATTCTCCACGCATTGTTCGTAGGCATCTTCATCGATTTCAATGGCATCGATGATTTCGGCAATAGTTCTTTGGGCCAGCATTAGGGCAATAATTCCTGTTCCCGCCCCGATATCCAAAATGGAATCTGGTTCATTTTTCAGGGAAGACCATGCACCCAATAAAACCCCATCGGTACCTATTTTCATGGCGCAACGGTCTTGGTGGATGGTAAATTGTTTGAATTTGAAAGGCTTCTTCATTCTATCATTCCCGCTTCACGGGTTTCGGCACCCTCTAAACCCAATAAAGAGTCTCCCAGTCTATGGCGCATATCGTTCGCCAATACTTTTATTTTTGCCACTACGTCTGGATTTTCTTCTGCTACATTTTTGGTTTCGCTTTCATCATTTTCCAGGTTATAAAGTTCGATGTCCTCCAAATCGACCATTCGATACTCACCGGGTAGCCCATCTTTCCCGAGTTCTTGTCCGTTCATGGTTCGGTACGTATGCGGAAAGTACAATTTCCATTTGCCATAGCGAACCGCAAAAAGTTCATTGACACGATAATAGAAAAAATAGGCTCTTTGAGGACTTTCCACAGATTCGCCGGTTAGAACTTTCCAAGCACTTTTACCGTCGATTGTTTTGATGGGAAGTTGTGAATCGGTAATCTCGGCAATTGTTGGAAGCATATCGATAGCCATGATAGGCACATCTATCACTTTACCGGCTTCTAATTTTGCTGGATATTTAACGATAAAAGGCTCACGTTGGCCACCCTCCCAGGCGGTGCCTTTTCCTTCTCGAAAGGGTATAGCGCTACCGGCATGATTTCCGTAAGCGAGCCATGGGCCATTATCCGAGGTAAAAATGACCATGGTGTTTCCTTCTAGTCCATTCTTTTTTAATGACTCTAAAATCTGTCCTACCGACCAATCGATTTCCATTATGACATCCCCATACAAACCACGATTCGATTTTCCCTTGAACTTAGCTGAAACGAAAAGCGGTACATGCGGCTGCGGATGCGGTACGTATAAAAAGAAAGGCTTTTCTTTATTCCTATTAATAAAATCAACACTTCTTTCGGTAATCTGAGTTGTAAGATTCGTCTGATCGGTCAGCGTATCGATTACGGTTTCATTTTCAAACAAGGGAAGCGGACCGAAATCGAATATGGGTCCTTGTTGCGGATGCAACGGCCACATGTCATTGGAATAGGGAATTCCGAAATACTCATCGAAACCATGTTTGGTCGGTAAGAAATCAGGGTGGTCACCTAAGTGCCATTTTCCAAAGATGCCAGTTTTGTATCCGTTATTCTTTAGCATTTCGGCAAGTGTGGTTTCCGAAGGATGAAGCCCTTTTTTGCTATTCGGCATCATGGCGTTGTGAATACCGATACGATTGGGATAGCATCCTGTCAAAATTCCTGCCCTTGATGCCGAACAGACCGCCTGGGCTGCATAATAATTGGTCAATCGAATGCCGTCGGCCGCCATTTGGTCCAAATTCGGGGTCGCAATATCATCGGCACCGAAGACCCCCACATCGCGATACCCCTGATCATCCGTAAAAATGAGAACGATATTGGGCCGAGCGGCGTTTTCTTTTACCTCTTTTATTGGTTTATCCTTGCAGCCCACCAACAGGATTGAAATTATCAGAAGTGAACTAATAGTCTGAATTATTTTGCTGGCCATAGAAAGTGCTTGTAAATTGGGATGAATATACTTAATTTTCAACCATCCGGTTTCAAAAAATCATGCATGTTGTATCTTGAATATCTTACCAAAAAAATGAACGGGTTCGTTCGTTTTATGAAATTGGTTCTTATAAGTTTGATCGTTTTCCTAACTAGTTGCTCGTCAAAGGAAAAAGAACCACATCCGGTTGACAAGGTAATAGGCTCAATGTCGGATACCTTGCCCAGACTTTCACTTCCGGAGGGTGCTGATCCCGAACATGAAGATTGGAAGGGGGTCGATCTGGAACCAAAGGAACCTGTACTTCCCCTTTATCCTGAAGAAGAAGCGAAGAAATTCATTTTGCCCGAAGGGTATCACATAGAACCGATACTTACCGAGCCACAAATAGAACAACCGGGGGCGATCGCTTTCGATGGCAACGGACGCATGTTCGTTCTGGAGCTTCGTACCTATATGTTGAACGTCGATTCAGAGGGCACCCTAGAGCCAGAGAGCAGAATTTCGCGCTGGTCCGATAACGATAATGACGGAATCTATGAAACAGGAACCGTATTTGTAGATAGCTTGATCTTTCCCAGATTTGTATTGCCCTATGGAAAAGATGCGGTATTGACCATGAACTCCGATGAGGACAATGTGTATAAGTTCACCGATACCGATGGAGACGGGAAGGCCGATAAAAAAGAATTTTTCACCAATAAATATGGCCGCTCGGGCAATGTAGAACATCAACAAGCCTTTATGTATTATAATATGGATAATTGGCTTTACAGTACCTACAACGCCTTTCGAATAAGGGAAACCCCGAGGGGAATCATTCGGGAAGATACCGGGTACAACCGTGCACAGTGGGGCGTAACCCACGATGATGATGGTAAGCTTTGGTTTTTAGGCGGGGCAAGTGGCCTACCCTCTCAGTTTCAATTTCCGGTGCATTATGGCAATTTTAAATATGAGAACAACTATGCCGAAGGTTTCGAAGAGCCTTGGGGTGCTGCGATACTGGTCGGGGATCTTCAAGAAGGTATGGATCGGGTACGTGAGAACCATGGAGGGCCAAGGCGCGTGACCGGTGCCGCAGGTAACGATATCTACCGGGGGATCGTTTGCCAAAAGAGCTATACGGCCAATTGTTCTACGGAGAACCTGTTGCGCGGATCGTGCGTCAGGTCGATCCTATCGTTACCGAGGGTTTGACCACGTTACACAACCCATATCAAGATCAAAATTCGGAATTTTTGAAATCGACAGATCCTCTATTTCGGCCAGTGGATATGGCAACCGCGCCCGATGGCACGTTATATATTGCAGATATGTACCATGGTATCATACAGGAGGGCAATTGGGCACAAGAAGGGACATATTTGCGAGCTAAAATTAAACAGTATCAATTGGACAAGGTCGTCCAGTTGGGTCGAATTTGGCGAATTACGCATGATAGTAAGGAGCGGGACAAGACCAAGCCAAACATGTTCGATGAATCACCTTCAGAGCTTATCAAGCATTTGGAACACCCCAACGGATGGTGGCGCGACCAAGCGCAGCAGTTGATTGTATTGGCGCAAGATAAAAGCGTCGTCCCCCAATTGGAAACCATGGTCAAGGGTAATAAAAATCTTTTGACCCGTTTTCATGCCCTTTGGTGTTTAGAGGGGTTGGGAAAACTTACACCCGAATTGACGCAACAGTTGTTCAATGACCCGAGCCCGAGAATGCGTATTCAAGCGCTACGGGCCAGTGAGAGTTTATATAAGGCTGGGAATAAATCGTTATCCGATGAATATTTTCGATTATTGAAGGATGAAGATACTAATGTCGCGATACAGGCTATACTCACCGCCAATGTCTTAAAGGTTCCAGGGCTAGAACTCCATTTGAAAAATCTACTCAAAACAAACAAGACAAAGGGAGTACAGACCATAGGTAGCCAAGTATTGAATCCGCCTGAAGTAAGAAATTGGTGGGAAATACCCGGTTCTAAGATTTCAGAGGCCCAAAAATCGACCTTGGAGCAAGGCAAGGTAATTTTCAACGAACTTTGTGTACAATGCCATGGCAATGATGGTAACGGAACTCCCGTAGGGGAAGGGTCGGTCATGGCCCCGCCACTGACCGGTTCAGCTAGGGTGCAGTCGAATCCAGAATATATTATCAAAACGGTCATGCATGGTATGGAAGGTCCCTTGGACGGCAAAACGTATCCTGCGGGAATCATGGTGGGTAATAAAGAACAAACAGATGAATGGATTGCCGCGATTACCTCCTACATTCGAACGAATCTCTCGAATGATGCGACCATGATAACCGCTGAAGATGTTGCTCAACTACGGTCAAAGACCAAAGATCAAGAAGGACCCTATAAATATGAGGAACTTATGAAATCCGTTCCCCAAATTCTTTTGCCTGCGGACGATTGGAAGATTACGGCAAGCCATTCCGTTCCAACCCGGATCGGTGGTAGGGCTTCGCCTGCCAGTGCGTTTAATTTTGAAGGTTGGAGCACGGGAGGGAACCAGAAAAAAGGCATGTGGTTTCAAATCGAATTTCCAGAACAAATGAATATTTCCGAGCTCCATTTTAATGCCACTCCGATATCGAGGGGATGGCGCCCCGATGCGCCACCACCCCTGCAAACATTTCCCCGTGGTTATGTATTGGAAGCCTCTATGGATGGCAATACATGGAAGGAAATTGATAAAAATAAAGGGAATCATGCCGATATTTCCATAGTATTCGATTCCGTTAACGCAAAATTTTTGCGGATTACCTTACTGGAAGATTTTGGTCCGCAGGAAGATTTTGAAATCCCATGGTCAATACGGCAAATGAAGATTTATGGTGCGAATAATGAAAAAAATCTCTAGAAAAACACGAATCAAAACAATCATATTATGAAATCGGATAAAAAATCAAACAGTAGAAGGAAGTTCATGCGTAATACAGCTACAATGGCTGTAGGTTCAGCCCTTGTTGGCCCATCACTTTTCGGTGCACCCTCGATGTTGAAAAACTATAACAAACCCAATTCGTTAATCAATGGTGTTCAAATAGGGGTCATTACCTATTCCTTTCGCAGTATGCCTGATCAAAGTGCAGAGGCTACTTTAAAATATGTGCTTGATTGTGGTATAAATGCCATTGAACTGATGGGCGACCCGGTCGAAACTTTTGCAGGTCGACCCGAGAGTCCTTTTGAAAGAGGTGCGCTATGGGGCCTAATGAGAGCTAAAAGGGAGGGGACTATTTCAGAGGCCGAGGAAAAAAAGTTGGCCGAGATGCGAAAAACTATGGAAGCATACAACAAAGAGGTTGCCGAATGGCGCTCAAGGGTTTCCATGGATAAATTCGTTGAACTTAAAAAAATGTACAATGATGCCGGGGTACGAATTTATGCCTTCAAGCCAAATGCTTTTGGAAAAAATAATACCAATGCTGAAATCAATTGGGGCATGAAAGCGGCAAAAGCTTTAGGAGCATCGCATATTACCTTAGAACACCCTAGTGATGATGCCCATACCCTAAAACTGGGCGCCATGGGGGCAAAGCATGGTATATATGTGGGATATCATGGTCACGAGCAACAAACACCGACCTTTTGGGATACGGCTTTGGAACAATCCGAACATAATGCATTGAATTTAGATTTGGGCCATTACGTTGCGGCGGGTAACGCCGAGCCCTTGGAAATAATAAAAACCAAGCATGCAAATATCATGAGCATGCATACAAAAGATCGGACAACTCCTGAGAATGGCAAAGGAAACGTGGTTTGGGGAACTGGAGATACCCCAATTGCCGAGGCTTTACAATTGATTCGTGACAACGGCTACAAATTTCCGGCCACCATTGAATTGGAATATGAGATACCCGAAGGTTCCGATGCCGTACAGGAGGTAAAAAAGTGTTTGGAATTCTGTAGAACTGCCTTAGGCTAGTCCCAAAATGAATCTCGGCTTATTCAAGATAAAGCTCTACTAACCCGTCCGGAGTTACGACTTCGATGACTTTGTTCGTTCTATCGACTTTGGTGATAATTTCATCGTTGATGGGAATCAATAGTTGTTTGTCTGCTTTTTGGACCTCGAAGAGTGCTTGGGCGGTCGTGGCATTGACACTTACTACTTTGCCGATATCTCCATGAACAGAATCTAGAAGCGTAAAACCGATAACCTCATGAAAGTAGAACTTGTTACCTTCCAATTTTGGTAAGAATGTCAAAGGAAGATATAATTCAGAACCCATAATACGGTCGGCATCGGCTTCTTCGTTAACTTCCTCAAAATCGATTCGTAGGAGATTTGATTTATGTAGCCGACATCGTGCAATAAAAAATGGAACCAGATTGTCACCTGAAAGGCGGACAAAGACTGATTCCAAATCATCGTATAATTCTGGTTCGTCGGTATCGATTTTTACGAGTACCTCGCCCTTATAACTATATTTTGAAACGATTTTGCCGAGATAGAAACACTCTTCTTTGCGCATCGTTTATAATGCTTATTCTTCCTCAGCGGATGGAGCAGGCTTTACTTCCTCATCGCTTTCGGCGATAACCTCTTCAACGCTAGGTGCTTTCTCCATATCGTCATTGGCCTCAACTACCTTTTCCTCAACCACTGGGGCAACAGGAGTATGGTCGGCATTATCGGCATCGGGCTGGGGGACTTCCGGGGTTTCTACCACTTCTTCAACAGCAGGAGCTTCAGCTGTTTCCGAAGCTGTCTCGACTGCGGCTTCCGCCTCAGGCGATTCCGCTACTGCCTCGACCTCTGCTTCGGCACTTTCTCCTTCGGGGGTTTCGGGCAACTCGGCTTCAACGGCTGCCAATGCACGTTTTTCACTCACTTCTTTCTCGGCCGCCAATGCTTTTTTCCTGGCTTCGGCTTTCACTTTGTCCAATCCTTCGATTTTGGCACCGACCGATTTTTCTTTTTCCTCCAACCAAGCGTTGAATTTTTCTTCCAATTGTTCTTCGGTCAACGCGCCTTTACGAACACCGCCCCAAAGATGATGTTTTAGCATAGCGCCTTTATAAGAAAGTATGGCCCTGGCAGTGTCGGTAGGCTGTGCTCCGTTCTGTAACCATTGTACCGAATTATCAATGTTGAGTTCGATGGTAGCAGGGTTGGTATTTGGGTTGTAGATTCCCAATTTCTCCAAAAATTTACCATCTCTTTTCGCACGACTATCGGCTGCTACAATCCAATAGAAAGGTTTTCCTTTTTTACCGTGTCTCTGTAATCTGATTTTTACTGGCATTTCACATTAATTTGTAGGGTTCCCGACCCTGATTATTAATTCAATCTAAATTTATTTTTCATTCCCGCGAAGGCGGGAATCTTTTAACCGCTTTTATTTAAGCGGATGCAAATATAGGATTTCTATTTTAGGTAATCATCAAATTATTTCGAGAAAAATACACGGTTTTGTTAAAAGCCCTTAACACAACGGTACCTATTCCGTTAAATCTATGCTAAACCCCCGTAAATACTTGACTTTGGGGATGTTTTCCTTTATATTATATATGGAGTTATTGAGAGGCAATAACCATTAGGAACTTTTAAATGATAAGAGATAAAATGAAATATACAGAAAAAATTTCAAACAAGCTAAACGATTTATTGGAGAAAACATACGATGCCGAGAAAGGCTACAAATTGGCCCAAGAAAAGATCGACAATCCATCGGTCAAAAGATTTTTGGGCGACAAGGTGCAACAGCGCTATAATTTTGGGCACGAACTGAAATCCGAGATTATGAAATTCGGTCAGTTACCTGAAAAGGGTGGAAGCTTTAAAGGTGATTTACACAGAACATGGATGAAGTTAACTTCGACTTTGTCAAGTGACGACACAGAACGTATCTTGGAAGAAGTTGAACGAGGGGAAAAAGCAAGTCTTAAGGAATATGACGAAATTTTGACAGATTCCGATATGGCACTGCCGCCATCGACTAAGACTTTGCTCATCAAACAAAGAAATGCTATCGAATCGGCATTGAATACATCAAATGCGTATGAGGAAATGGTATCCTTATCGTTTTAAGTTCCAAATCAATAGAAAATCCGGGCGTGGGGACGCCCGGATTTTTTTATGCAAATCTATTCCCTATCTACGAGCATATCCTTGCCTTTTACAAGTTTAGATTCATGTTCCTCGACCAACAACTTTATCTTATCGATTATTTCGGTATGGTCATTAGCGACGTCGAATTTTTCCCCAGGGTCGTGGCTCAAATTGTAAAGCAACGGAGGGTCATGCTCTTGTCTTTCTCCGAATTCACCATAGGCTCCTTGGGTTATAAAATGGGCCTTGTAGTCGCCAAGCCGCACCGCATACAGTTCGGTGCCTCGGTAATAGAACATATCTTCACGCGGACTCACTTTTCCTTCAAACAAGGTGGCGCTCAAATCGACACCATCGATGATGCGGTCGTCGGGCAATTTTGCTCCGGCAATTTTGCTGAACGTAGTAAAAAGGTCCATGGTGGAGCCGATGTCATCTATGACTCCTTGACTAATATGAACTGGCCCCCAAAAGATGGTCGGTTCGCGCATGCCTCCCTCCCAGGTTGTTCCTTTTCCGGCCCTCAAAAGTCCGGCACTGCCACCGTTGAGTTTAAAGGGTAGCCAAGGGCCGTTATCCGAGGTAAAAACAACAATGGTGTTCTCGGCCAGACCTTCTTCTTTTAATGTCGCCAAAATTTTTCCGACTCCGTTATCTATTTCCTCAAGCACGTCTCCATATAATCCTCTTTTGCTCTTGCCCTTAAATTTGTCGGACACGAAAAGTGGAATGTGGGGCAGATTGTGCGCCAAATACACAAAAAAGGGCTTGTTTTTATTCTGTTTTATATAGGAAATGGCCTCATCTGAATATCGGGTGGAAATTGTATGTTGATTTGCAGGCCTTTCGATAATTTCAGTGTTGCGCAGCAATGGCACATTAAAGTGTTCGGTTTTTATGCTGTCGTTTGGTCGTTTCCAGTAGTCGTCATACTTCACGCCCTGAAGTCTATCCATATCATTGGAATAGGGGATTCCGAAATAATAATCGAATCCGTTGTTGGTGGGAAGGAATTGTTCTTGGTGCCCCAAATGCCATTTGCCGATTGCTGCAGTTTTATAGCCGACCGTTTTTAACTGCTCGGCCAACGTAATTTCAGAGGCGGGTAGTCCATTTTTGGAGTCGGGAAACAGCACGCGATGTTTATTGCTGGCCATACCGCTTCAAACCGGCAATCTGCCTGTCAGCAAAGCTGCTCTGCTGGGAGTACAAACGCTTGCGCCAGCATAGAAGTTCGTCCATTTTTGGCCTTCTGCCGCCATACGGTCGAGATGGGGCGTTTTAATGGTAGGGTGGCCGAACACTCCTAAATCGCCATAGCCGAGATCATCGGCGAAGATGATGATAAAGTTTGGGGGTCTTTCTTCATTTTTCTGGCTCCATCCAAAAAGAGAGATGAGTAAAGCTATGGCCAATGCCGATAAACTATTTTTCATTTTAAAGTATTTTCTGAGTCTTCAATATAGTCATTACAGTATAGATGGAAAAGAAGAAAACAATTTCATGACGTTGATAACTCATAACAACTCACTTTTAGTAAAGCAATACTTTTTAGTATTTTTAGCGGTACTTTTTTGTTCAAATAAATACCCTGCATGTACCTGATTTTTGACACCGAAACCACCGGCCTCCCTAAAAAATGGAATGCCCCTATTACCGACACCGACAATTGGCCACGCTGTATTCAAATTGCATGGCAGTTGCACGATGCGATGGGCAACTTAGTGGATCAGCAAGACTATTTGGTAAGGCCCGAAGGTTTCAATATTCCTTATGATGCGGAAAAGATTCATGGTATTTCTACCGCTTTGGCCGAAAAAAATGGGGTTCCCTTATCCGAAGTTTTGGAGAAGTTCAACGAAGCCATGGCGAAGACAAAATTTATCGTCGGGCAGAACGTGGGCTTTGACTTGAACATTATGGGGGCGGAATTCCACCGAATGGGCGTTGAAAATCCGTTGCAGGAACTTCCCGTTTTGGACACCTGCACCGAAGAAACGGCATTGCTTTGTCAAATTCCCGGTGGTCGGGGTGGCAAGTTCAAGCTTCCCACCTTAACGGAATTGCATGAATACCTCTTCAACGAACCTTTTTCCGAAGCGCACAATGCCACCGCCGATGTCGAGGCGACGACCCGATGTTTTTTGGAGCTTATCCGAAGAAAGCATTATCCCACTGAAAAACTCGATGTACAGCCCGATTATTTTGAGAATTTCTCGGAGGCGAACCCACAGGAGATCCGGCTCATCGGCTTAAAACATATCAACCTAAAAAAAACTTCCAAAAAAATAGCGGATGCCCTTTGGGAAAAAGATACGGGCGGAGTTTCCCAAGAAGAAATCAAAGAAAATATTAAAACCCTTGAAGATGCACAATTTGTTCATCTTCACAATCACTCGCAATTTTCAGTCTTACAGTCAACAATCAATATCAAGGATTTAATCCGTTCCACGGCTGAAAATAAAATGCCTGCGGTAGCCCTGACCGATCATGCGAATATGATGGGGGCCTTTCATTTTGTCAAAGAAGTAAAGGCCCATAACAAAAGTATTGAAGAGAAAAATGCAATTGCGGTAGCGCATGGCGAGGAACCTACGGGACAAGAAATCAAGCCAATTATCGGTTGCGAATTCTTTGTCTGCGAAAACCATGCGAACAAGAATGTCAAGGACTATGGTTATCAGATCGTGCTGTTGGCCAAGAACAAAAAAGGCTATCAAAACTTGTGCAAAATGTCTTCCATTGCCTATACCGATGGATTTTACTACGTGCCGAGAATTGACAAGGAGGTCATTAAGAAGTACAAGGAGGATATTATCGTCTTGACCGGAAACCTCTACGGTGAAGTGCCCGGAAAAATATTGAACGTTGGCGAAAACCAAGCCGAGGAGGCCTTGCTTTGGTGGAAACAAGAATTTGGTGATGACCTCTATATCGAGATGATGCGCCACGGACAAGAAGATGAAGACCGGGTAAACCAAGTGCTTTTGGAATTTGCCAAAAAACACGACGTAAAATTGGTCGCTTCGAACAATACCTATTATTGCGCCAAGGCTGATGCCGATGCCCATGATATTCTTTTATGTGTGAAGGATGGAGAAAAACAGGCCACTCCAATAGGCCGAGGCCGAGGCTATCGTTACGGACTGCCCAATCAGGAGTACTATTTTAAGTCCGCCGACGAGATGAAAGAACTGTTCAAGGATGTGCCCGAGGCCATTTTGAACGTTCAAGAAATCGTGGACAAGATTGAAGCCTTTGATCTGGCGCGCGATGTGCTCTTGCCCAAGTTCGATATTCCTGAAGAATTCAAAGTTGCCGAAGATGAGGTAGATGCTGGAAAACGTGGCGAGAATGCCTATTTGCATCATATTACCTATGAGGGTGCCAAGCAGCGGTATGCCGAAATCACTCCAGAAATCGAGGAACGCATCGATTTTGAACTGCAGACCATCGAGAATTCTGGATATCCAGGATACTTTTTGATCGTCGAGGATTTTATCCGTGAAGCGAGAAATATGGATGTTTCCGTCGGCCCGGGTCGAGGTTCGGCCGCGGGATCCGTGGTGGCCTACTGTTTAAAGATTACCAATATCGACCCGCTAAAATACGATCTGCTTTTTGAGCGTTTTTTGAATCCGGACCGTATATCGATGCCCGATATTGATATCGATTTTGATGATGAGGGCCGAGGTCGTGTGATGGATTATGTCATTAAAAAATATGGGGCCAATCAGGTGGCGCAGATTATAACCTATGGTACCATGGCCGCAAAATCCTCGATTCGCGATACGGCTCGGGTTTTGGACCTTCCTTTAGGTGATGCCGACCGTATCGCCAAATTGGTTCCCACCATGTCGAAACTTGCCAAGATTTTCGGAGTGGAGGAATCCGAACTTAAAAAGAGGTTCCGTTCTGAGGAATTGGAAAAGGTCAACCAACTTTTGAACATTGCAGAGGGCGATGACCTAGAGGCGCAGACCTTGAAAATGGCCCGGGTACTTGAGGGGTCGCTCAGAAATACTGGTATTCATGCCTGTGGAGTTATCATTACTCCCAGTGATATAACCAATTTCGTTCCCGTGGCCACGGCCAAGGATTCCGATTTGTATGTTACCCAGTTCGACAACTCCGTCGTAGAAAGTGCGGGACTTTTAAAAATGGATTTCTTGGGATTAAAGACCCTGACACTTATTAAGGACACGGTCAAAATCGTAAGGGCCAAACATGGTATCGAATTGGTTCCGGATGATTTTCCACTGGATGATGAGAAGACATACGAGCTTTTTCAAAGAGGGGATACGGTAGGGATTTTCCAGTACGAATCCCCTGGAATGCAGAAGCACATGAAAAATCTTAGACCGACGGTCTTCGATGATTTGATTGCTATGAACGCTTTGTACCGACCGGGGCCGATGGAATATATTCCCGATTTCATTACGCGTAAAAACGGAATGGCGGAGATTACCTATGACCTTCCGGATATGGAAGAGTTTCTTAAGGAAACCTATGGTATTACGGTCTATCAAGAGCAGGTCATGCTACTTTCCCAAAAACTGGCAGGTTTTTCGAAAGGCGAGGCCGATGTTTTAAGGAAGGCAATGGGGAAAAAGATTTTCTCCGTCCTGCAAAAGATGAAACCTAAGTTTCTGGAAGGGGGTGCGGCCAATGGACATCCTGAGGGCGTCCTTGAAAAAATATGGAAAGACTGGGAAGCCTTTGCATCCTATGCCTTCAATAAAAGCCACTCCACTTGTTATGCCTACATCGCGTACCAGACGGCCTACTTAAAAGCGCATTACCCGGCCGAATATATGGCGGCGGTGTTGAGCAACAACATGAACGACATCAAACAAGTTACGTTCTTTATGGAAGAATGTAAGCGTATGGGCCTCGACGTGCTCGGCCCCGATGTCAACGAATCGTATTATAAATTTGCCGTTAACAAAGATGGCGCCGTACGTTTCGGTATGGGTGCCGTTAAAGGTGTTGGTCGTTCGGCGGTGGAAACTATCGTCGAGAACCGAAAGAAAGATGGCCCGTACAAATCGGTCTTCGATATGGCCAAACGTATTGATTTGCGTGCGTCTAATAAAAAGGCCTTTGAAAATTTGGCCGTTGCTGGCGGATTCGATTCCTTCGGAACCACGCATCGCGCCCAATATTTTCATGATGACGGTGACGGAATTACCTTTTTGGAGAAGGTCATTAAGTATGGTGCAAAATTTCAGGAAAACGAAAACTCGTCACAGGTAAGTCTGTTTGGTGATGCGAGTGAAGTACAAATTCCCGAGCCGACCGTTCCCCCTTGTGAAGAATGGGGCACAATGGAAAAGCTCCGACGAGAAAAAGAAGTGGTGGGCATTTATATTTCAGGACATCCGTTGGATGATTTTAAGACCGAGATCAATGCCTTTTGCAATGCCAGTGTTTCCTGTGCCAGTGAATTGGAGAATTATGTAAACCGGGAGTTGTCTTTCGCCGGAGTGATTACCGATGTGCAACATCGTATCTCGAAAAACGGAAAAGGTTGGGCGCTGTTTACTGTTGAGGACTACACCGATACTTTCGAGTTCCGAATTTTTGGGGAAGAGTACCTTAAATACCGACATTTTTTGATGATCAATTCCTTCGTGTACGTCAAAGTATTCGTCCGTGAGGGATGGATGAATCGAGATACTGGCAAAAAGGAGACCCTCGATTGCAATTCAATAGCTTCATGTTATTGCAAGAGGTCATGGAAACTTATGCAAAAAAATTGACGATCAAATTGAACATCGATGAACTAAAGGAGAAAGGTATTTCGGAGTTAAAGGACACACTTATTTCCCATAAAGGAGACCATGCCTTGAACTTCGTCGTTTACGAGATGGAAGAACAGATCAAGGTCAATTTATTGAGCAGAAAGCAAAAAGTGCAGATTTCAAGTGAACTCTTGACCGAATTAACAGAAAAAGAAGTGCATTATAAGTTGAATTAATCCGTCTTCGTGAGTGGAGTTCGCCAAAGACAATACAGGACAATCTGTTTATTTTAAACGCGGGTGCTGATCTTTCCGAATTGTTTTATGTGTTCGATGGATTACCTCGGCGCTTCCCACTTCGTGCTCGTGGCTCGCAATGACGGGCTAACCCATAAATTCCGTAAATATCGTTATAGTCAAAACGAATATCTTTCGAGTAAGAAAACACAAGAATATTTGACTAAATTTGTGCAATCCAATAAAATAGATAACATGGCATTAGAAATAACAGACGCTACTTTTGACGAAGTAGTATTAAAAAGTGATAAACCCGTAGTAGTAGACTTTTGGGCAGCTTGGTGTGGACCTTGTAGAATGGTCGGCCCGATCATCGATGAAGTGAGTCAAGAATACGAAGGAAAAGCAGTAGTCGGTAAAGTCGATGTGGATGCGAACCAAGAATTCGCTGCGAAATACGGCGTACGAAATATACCTACCGTTTTGGTTTTTAAAGATGGCGAAATCGTAAATAGACAAGTAGGGGTTTCCCCGAAGAAAGTCTATACTGATGCTATCGACGCGGTGTTATAAAAAAGAAATCCAATAATCTTTTAAAAAGGCCTAACGAAAGTTGGGTCTTTTTTTGTTCTATCTTAGTAGCATGAACCTCCAATCCGAATTAAATAAGGCGACACTATTCCAAAATTTGGAACTTCTTGCCAATCAAGTCGTCGAAGGATTTATTAGCGGAATACATAAAAGTCCGTTTCATGGTTTTTCCGCGGAATTCGCAGAGCATAAGATTTATAATACCGGTGAGAGCACAAAGCACATTGATTGGAAACTTTTTGGCAAAACCGATAAGCTTTATACCAAGCAGTACGAGGAAGAGACCAATCTGAGGTGCCACATGATCTTGGACAATTCCGCCTCGATGTACTACCCTGAAGTGAAAGATTTGAATATAGGCAATCTGAACAAAATAGGCTTTGGAGTCTTGGCGATTGCGGCTTTGATGAACATTCTTAAAAAACAGCGGGATGCCGTCGGGTTGAGTGTTTACTCCGATAGTTATCAGTTTTATTATCCCGAAAAAGGTAGTGAACGGCATCATCAGATGTTGTTGGCAAAATTATCCGAAATAAGTCTCGATACGAAACCGGCAAAGCAGACGGAGACGTATACCTATTTGCATTTGATTGCCGAAAAATTAAAGCGAAGAAGCCTGGTCTTTCTCTTTACCGATATGTTTCAGACCGCGACCGAAGATGAAAAACTATTCGATGCGTTACGGCATTTAAAATACAACAAACATGAGGTCGTGTTATTCCATTTGTTGGATACCTCGACCGAACTGCATTTTGATTTCGAAAATACGCCCAAACGTTTTTTTGATGTAGAGACCGGTGAACATATCGATTTGTATTCAGATACTGTAAAAGAGGGGTATGAAAAGTATATGAACACCTATTTTGAAGAACTAAAACTAAAATGTGCCCAGTATAAAATTAAATATGTCGGTGTCGATGTCAAATCTAATTTTTCGAAGGTTCTGAATACATTGATGGTGGAACGACAAAAATTTCTTTAGGCCATTTATTTTTAAGTGAAATTGTTTGTGCAATTGAAATAGCGATGTATATTTGCACACGCTAAACGCCACGGTTCGGTAGTTCAGTTGGTTAGAATACCTGCCTGTCACGCAGGGGGTCGCGGGTTCGAGTCCCGTCCGGACCGCTAAAAGCCTTTGAGAAATCAAAGGCTTTTTCATTTTAATCTATCTTGATTTCATTAATTGTTTTCTTTAACCTGTTTATCAATTCATGAATTTCTTCTTCGTCATAGGCTGCGAAACCAATTCTTATATAATTGTGTTTTAATTTAGCAGTATCATAACGCTGCCAATCTCCAATTTCTAGTTTATGCTTTCTAGCTACTTCAGAAATAGTTGCCCACGAATAATTTGCATTCAACTTGGTCCAGACCGCCATTCCTCCTTTAGGAGTTTCAAACTGAAAAAAACCGCCTAATTCATCTTTTAAAAGTTTACAGAACAAATCACGTCGCTGTTTGTAAATTTTCATCACTTTACGAATATGTCTATCTAAATCGCCCGATTTTATAAAATCAGCAAATGTTAATTCTAATAAGGCATCTCCTTGCCGATCTACAATGCCCCTTAATTTAGCTACTTCATCTACAAATTCTTTCGAAGCAATTAAATAACCAATTCTAAAAACCGGAGCAACCGTTTTACAAACAGAACCGATATAGATTACGTTTCCGTTAGTATCGTGACTGGCCAAAGGCAAAATTGGAGCGTGATTGTAATTGAAATCGTAATCGTAATCATCTTCAATAATCGCAAAATTATATTGTCTGGCAAGGTTTAAAAGATGAATTCTTCTTTGAGCGCAAAGTGTTACCGTTGTTGGATGATGATGATGCGATGTTAGGTATACAGCTTTAATTTGTTGTTGTTTACATAGATTTTCAATTTCGTCGGTTACAATTCCGTGCTTGTCTACCAAAACGCGTATAAGCCTTGCTTGTTGATTTAAAAAAGTGGCATCAGCTGAATCGTAATTAGTATTTCCAACGACAACAACATCATTTTTTTTAAGCAATAACTGCGACGACAACCAAATGCCCATTTGACTGCCACGTGTAATCAATACATTTTCTTTGGCGATATGCAAGCCTCTAGTTGCATTCAGATAATCAACTAAAACTTCTCGTAGCGCAGTATTGCCATAGGTAGAACCGTAAGACAAATGTTCGAACACCTTTTTTTGGCGCAAACCCTTCTATATGTTCTTGCGATTTCATCTATAGGTGTTAATCTTGCGTCTGAAATTCCATCATTCAAATACATCAAACCTTCTTTCTTTTCCGCAAGATTTTCAGGTAAAATACTGTTCTTGTAAAAAGAAAAACTTGTACTTTTTTTAAAATCCAAAACTACAGGATCACCCAATTTTTGATGATGTAAAACAGGTAGATTACGAAGCACAAAAGTTCCCTTTTTAGGAACACTCTCTACCCAACCTTGTAACAATAGCTCTTCATAACAAGCAACGATTGTTTTTCTATGAACTTTTAACTGTTCTGCTAAAGTTCTGCTGCCGGGAAGTTTTGTGTTGGGCGCTAAAGTTTGGTTTTTAATAAACTGAATAATTTGATTTGATAGTTGAAGATATAAAGATTGGTTGCTTTTTCTATCAAATTGAATACTGGTTTTATATGGAAACATCTGGACTACTTATTATAATTATTCTGGACGATTATAGGGGTCCATAAATATAATAGTTTTGAACTGTAAAAGCAGAAAAAAATGATGGGATTCAAACCACACAGTATTGATTTTGCCAAAGAATTTGCTGAAATGAAGAATGTTCCTGAAATCCTTGATAACGGGTATGATAAAACACCAAACCCATACACCGAAAAAGATGCTATTGAATTTATAAAGAAAGAAATTGAAAAAAAACCAGCAGAGCGATTTCTTATTTATTGGAATAATGAGGTAGCGGGAGAAATAGGCATTACGGTAAAAGATGATGTTTTTCGCCTAAATGCTGAAATCGGGTATTTTATTTCTAAAAAGTTCTGGGGTAAGGGCTTGGCTACTCAAGCAGTAAAAAAAATGACAGCCTATACATTTGAACATTTTGATGTCATAAGAATAGTTGCTGGAGTTTTTGAATTTAATAAATCTTCAATGAAAGTATTGGAGAAGAACGGATATTACTTAGAAAGTGTTCGAAAAAAAGCTGTCTTAAAAAATGGAAAAATAATCGACGATTACATATGGGTAAAATTAAACCCGAATTATGCATTAAAACTTCGTAATGAGGTTTAAAGATGCAATAAAAACAAGTATAACAATATTTATATGCTAGAAATAAGACCCAATTGCGAGCATTGTAATAAAGATTTGCCGAACACATCAACCGATGCAATGATCTGTTCTTTTGAATGTACCTATTGCAGAGCATGTGCTCTTGAAATCTTTGAAAATGTATGCCCAAGTTGTACTGGAGATTTTGTGGAACGCCCCATTCGCCCACAAAAAGAGATTGAGAAATACCCAGCTTCTTCCAAACCTGTTTTTAAGCCAAAAGATTTAGAAAAAGCTAAAATAAATTCAGATAAATTCAAAAGTATTCCTCCTGAAAACAGATAAAATATGAATGCTCTTTTAATTGATAGTATTGGTTATGTTGCTTTAGCAATCAACTTATATTCAATGTCTACAAAAGGGGAATATAAGCTAAGGTTGATTTCGCTGATCGCCAATGTAGGTTACATTTTTTATGGCGCATTAATAAGTGCTACTCCAGTAGTCATAGGCTGTGCCATTGCTGTATTTCTTCATGGGTACCACATCAGAAGATTACGAATAAATAATGATTAAAATAAAAACAGCTAAGGAAGCAGACACAGAAGTTTTAGCGCTATTAGGACGACTAACATACGCTGAATCCCATGGAGATTTTATTGACAATAAAAACGATTTATCAAAATATATCAACGCTGCTTTTTCAGTTTCTAAAACGAAAGAAGACATAAACAATCCGAAGAACCTTTTCTATATTATGTATGCAGATGATTTACCAGTGGGTTATGCAAAATTAGTCTTAAACGCAATACACGAAAGTGTTGCCTCACAAAACAATTGCCGATTAGAAAAGATCTACATCTTGAATGATTTCATACCCTTGAAAATAGGACAACAACTTCTAACTTTTGTTGAAGAGAAAGCCAAAGCGCTACAATTGGATACGATGTGGCTTTCCGTTTACATAAAAAACAATAGAGCCATAAGATTCTATAAAAGAAATGAATTTAAAAACGTTGGGGAACTAAACTTTATAGTGAACGGAAAAGGATATGAAAATATAGTGTTCTCTAAAAAAATAAAAGCATGGGGGAGTATTCAAAATCGAAATTAAACAGGGTAAATCGCGGGAAAATAAGAGCTACTTATGATGTTGAAAAAATCAATGCCATTTTAGATGCTGGTTTTATCGGGTATGTAAGTTATGTCTATGAAGGAAGAGCGATTTCATTGCCGATGGCTTATGGAAGAAAAGACAACAAAGTTTATTTACATGGTTCACAAGCTAACAGAATGTTGCTTGCTCTAATAGCTGCTAAAAAAGTGAGCATGACGGTTATGCATTTAGATGCGTTGGTTTTAGCGCGCTCTGGCTTGCATCACTCTGTAAATTATCGCTCTGCTACGGTATTTGGGTCGGTTAAAAATATTGAAGATCCTAAAGAAAAAGACGCAGCTCTTTTTTGTTTTATGGAACATATGATGAAAGGACGTTGGCACGGCATTAGACCAATGCATACTGAAGAGTTGGACAGAACAATGGTGGTGGAAATGACTATTGAAACCGCTTCTGCTAAAATAAGGGATGTTGGTGTTGCTGACGAACCAGAAGATTACAAATTAGATGTTTGGGCTGGTTTAGTCCCTTTAAAACAAGTCGCAGAATACCCAATTCCTGATAAGGATTTACCACACAAAATGGAAATTCCGAAGCATGTTTTAGATTATTATCAATCAAACAAAAAATAAATGAAATTTCCCATAAATGATATAGTTACACTTTTAGATGAACGATTAGAATTTAATCTCGCTGAAAGCACAAACAAGGATTTAATTCTTAATGAAATTTGGGATGATGAGTTTTCAAAGGAATTAAAAAATCTAAAACTCGAATACGGAACTTCAAAAGGAAATAAAAAGTTGCGGGAAAAAATAGGGGAAAAACTAAATGTAGATAAAAATCAAATAGTAATCACAAATGGTGCTGTCTTTGGTATTTTCTTATCTATGCTTTGTTTGTGTGAGAATGGTGATGAAGTAATTACAGTACAGCCTAACTTTCCACCTTCTATGGATCTAATTGAGGGATTAGGGTTTAAAAGAGTATTAATCAAGCTCTCATTCGAAGAGGAATATCAAATAGACATAAATAAGTTATTCAGCTTGATAACAAATAAAACAAGATTGATTATTTTGGTTTCTCCTTTAAATCCAACGGGAACAATTCATAGCAAAGAGGAAATATTAGAAATTTCAGAGCGATTAAATAATCAATATCCAAATTGTAAATTAATCATTGATGAAACATATCGTGAAGCCACATATGGAGATAATGATGTAATTAAAACCTACGCTGGTTTAAGAGAGAATATTATCACCATTTCGTCTTTGTCCAAATCTTATGGAACGCCAGGATTAAGAATTGGCTGGCTTCAATCGAGTGATCAGAAATTTGTTGAACAAGTTGGGGTCGCTAAAACAAATACAGTAATTTCAAATTCTGTTTTGGATGAATTTGTAGCATTGAAAGTGCTTAACAAAGAATTTGAAATTTTAGAAAATCGAAGAATCCATTCGATAACAGGATTAGAATTAACCAAAAATTGGGTTGAACAAAATAATGAATTAGTCAATTGGACGGAGCCTAAAGCTGGCGCACTGTGCTGCATAAAGTTAAATGAGAAACGATTTGCCAAAGATAATATTGAAGAATTTTATTCTTTATCCAAAGCAATAGGAATTCAAATCGCAAATGGAGAATGGTTTGGCGAGCCTAAAAGGTATTTTCGACTAGGTTTTGGTTATTTAGATACAGAAAAGTTAGATTTCACTTTAAATAAACTGAGTGAAATTTTAATAAAGGCGACTACCAACAAAGTTAACAGTTTTGAACTATAGCCATTTAAGTACGTAACATTATAAAACAATCCATGAAATACATTTTAATACTTTTTCTGTTTTCAAATTCTTTTACTTCCTGTGCACAGAAATCTGAAACGGAATTGACCCTTAATAAGATAATCGAACATGCAGAGAATAATTCGCTGTACAGAAAAACTGTTGATTGGAGTTCGCTAAAAAAAGAGATGTACTCACTTGCAAAAGATGCAGATTCCGTATCGCAATTAAAACCAGCGCTCGATTTAATGCTGAAAGAATTGAATGATACGCATGGTCGTGTTTTTCACAACAATCAATATCTATCATACTATACCGGGGAGAAGAAAGAGCACCGAAAAAATATGAGTTCAGAAATTTATAATGAAATCCAGTCTATACAAGTTTATGAATTCAAGGCGCTCAATCTAGAAGATGATATAGGATATGTTAGAATTGTTGGGCTACCCGTGGGAGACAATCAAAAAATGTCAGCCGATATTCAAAATGCAGTTTGCCAAGTAATCGAAAAGGGCGCAAAAAAATGGATTATTGATTTACGCTATAATGGTGGCGGAAATATGTTTCCTATGGTTGAGGGAATAACAAATATTATAGGAGATGGTATTGTTGGTGGAACAAAAGGAGTTACGGAAGAAGAAAGCTCTGTTTGGCAAATTAAAAATGGAGACTTCTTCTATGATGAACAGAATGTGGCAATAGAAAACAAATGCCCAATCTCCGAAGTTCAAAAAATTGCAGTCTTGACAAGCTTTTATACTGCAAGTTCAGGAGAAGCGTTGGCCGTGATTTTAAAAAAACGACCGAAAACAAAATTTTTCGGAAACAAAACGATGGGTCTGGTTACCGCGACCGATTATAAACAAATTGATAGTTTAACAGCGATGTCTATTTCCGTTAGTTATTATAAAGACCGAGAATCAAAGGTATACGACAATTTTGTAGATGTTGATGAAATGATTGAGTTTGAGCCAAAAATAGAACTAGACAAAGACAAAGCAATAAATAGAGCAATTGAATGGCTAAATGAAAAGAAATAACCGTAGATAACACATGATGCTATCCGATAGTTATTTGCAAGCTAAAAAAATGAAATTAACGACAGAAATTAAGGAATATATAAACAGAAGTGTTCTCTGTTGGCTTGCGTCAGTATCGACCGAAAATGTACCGAATGTTTCGCCAAAAGAAATTTTCAACTATTATGGAACGGACAAAATAATTATAGCGAATATCGCTTCGCCGCAAACAATTCGAAACATCAGGCAAAACGAAAATGTTTGTTTGAGTTTTATTGACATTCTAGTGCAGAAAGGGTTTCAATTGAAAGGGAAAGCAAGAATCATTGGAAAAACGGATTCTGAATTCTTGGAAATGGAAAAAATACTGACTGAAATGACAGGTGGAAATTTTCCTTTTGCAACGATAACAGAAATCACCTTGGTACAAGTTAAGCCAATTATCGCACCAAAATATATGTTCTATCCAGAAACAACGGAAGCAGAACAGATTGAAAGTGCGAAAAAGCGTATGGAGTTTAAAACGAATAAAGCCTAGGCCGAACAACATTAAAGCTGAAAATATAATCTCAAACAAATGATTGCAAGAATTTGGAAAGGAAAAACAAAAATTGAGCATTTAGATGAATATACTGATTTTATGAAAGTCAAAGCAATTCCCGACTATTCTCAAGTTGATGGATTTATAAGATTGACTTTTTTAAAACGAACCGATACTGATTATGCCTATTTCGATTTAATCACTTTTTGGGAAAATATGGAGGTAATCAAGGGGTTTGCAGGGAATGATTTTGAAAAAGCCAAATATTACCCAGAAGACAAAAACTATTTGATTGATTTCCCTGAAAAAGTTACTCACTTTGAGATATTCGCCGAATACACCGCTTTTACATAGATGCCGAGTCAAAACCAACGCTCAAACTTAGGATAAGATTAACGCTATGATATAAGGTTTTAAAAAACTATCATAACATACACATATAAACCAGTTGGAAGTAATGTATGAGCCGAAATGACAGGAATAATTTTCGACATAGATGGAACATTAACAAACACAACAAAAGTTGACGATAAATGTTTTATTAATGCTTTTAAGATTGTTTTTGGAATTGATATTTCTTATCAAAATTGGTCTGAATTGACCAATGTAACTGATTGGGGAATTACGGAAGAAATTATTATAAAAAACTGGAATAGAATTCCGACTGAAATTGAGTATGAAAAAATGATTTCGGAATTTGTCGCACAATTACATTCTGAATCAAAAGTAAACGAAAAGCAGTTCCAAGAAATAGAAGGTGCTTTAAATTTCATTACTTTTTTAAGTAAAAAGTCAAATATATCAATTGGAATTGCAACTGGTGGTTGGGAACAATCAGCAAATCTCAAACTGAAATCTATTGGAATTGACGCTGCTGAATTTGCTGTCGGAAATAGTAATCATTTTAAAACAAGAGAAGGTATATTATCAAAAGTAATACAAGAATTAAGCGATAATCGGAAAAATAAAATTGATAGAATAATTTACTTTGGAGATGGAACTTGGGATTTTTTAACGTGTAAAAAACTAAACATAGAATTTATCGGAATTGATAACTCTAAAAACAATAAACTAAAAAAATTGGGGCAAAAACTGTATTTAGCGACTTTAAACAATACGAATTGATTTATAAAAACCTGGGAATAAAAGAAAACACTACTGGCAACACCTTGTATAATTAATTGGCTAGTACTCGTCTACTTAAGAAGCCCGAAGCGTCGAGGCTCGCGGATTTTCTATTCGAGATTTATTTGCTAAGTTTTAGTGTTTAAACCACGCCACTAATCATAATCAAAACCGTTGCCATTACTACCGAAATGAAGAAATCAAAAGAAAATAGTGAATATTACAATTGGGGAAATAAGTGTAGTGGATGGCATCTTGTGAAATCAGAAAATTTAAGCGTAATAGAAGAATTAATGCCTGCCAATACATCTGAGCAAAAACATTATCATAATTTTTCCGAACAATATTTTTACATATTGAATGGTGTTGCAACTTTTGAATTGAAAAATGAAATTTTAGAAGTAAATAAAGGCGAGGGAATTCATATTTATCCACAAGTTGTTCACCAAATTAAAAATGAAAAATCTACTGATTTAGAATTTATAGTCATCTCCCAACCTACAACAAGAGGAGACAGAATTAACGAACCTTTTGAAAAGAAGGAATTGAATTTAAACGGCAAAAATTTTAAATCAATTTCCAGTTCAAACAATGGGGAGGTAAGTTCAAGCACTTTGTTTGAATATCGACAAAAAGGAAATGTGATTTGGGCAACCTATCATGGTGGAGAAATTTTATTTGGAACGCTTTCTGGTCGTATAGCGAATGAGAATCTTTTTTTTACATATCAACATCAAAATAAAAATGGAGATTTTAAAACTGGAAAGTGCGAATCATTTATTGAATTGAATGGTGAAAAATTAATTTTAAACGAGAAATGGGAATGGACTTGTGATGATTATTCTAAAGGGGAATCGACACTTGAGGAAATAAAGTACTAATGGCGGCAATCAAAAAAAGAGAAAATGAAATTCCCGGTTAACGACATAATTAATCTATTGGATGACCGGCTTGAACTAAATTTAGCGGAAAGCACCAATAAAGATTTAATATTAGAAGAGATTTGGGATGAAGCATTTAGTCAAGGCTTAAAAAAACTAAAATTAGAATATGGTACATCTCAGGGAAACGAGGAATTACGAGAATTAGTTAGTCAGAAATTAGAAGTAGATAAAAAGAATATAGTAATAACAAATGGCTCAGCATTTGGAAACTTTTTATCTATGCTATGTTTATGTGATACAGGAGATGAAGTCATAACTGTTCAACCAAATTTCCCGCCAATGATGGATTTAATAGAAGGTTTGGGGTTCAAAAAGAAATTACTAAAACTGTCTTTTGAAGAAAAATACCAATTGAATGAAGAAGAATTATTTAAAACTATTACTGAAAAAACTAAGTTAATAATCTTAGTCTCACCCTTAAACCCAACAGGAACAACACTTAGCAGAGCAGAAGTTGAAAAAATATCCATTCGTTTAAATGATGAGTATCCAAACTGTAGATTATTGATTGATGAAACATATCGAGAAGCTACTTATGGAAATAATGAAGTAATACCAACATTTGCTGGGTTAAAGAATAACATAATAACAGTTTCATCCTTATCAAAATGTCATGGCACACCAGGATTAAGAATTGGATGGTTATATTCAAGTGATGCCAATTTTATAAAAGAAGTAAGTATTGCAAAAGTGAATACAGTAATAACAAATTCTGTTCTAGATGAATACGTTGCGACTCAAGTTCTAAAAAAGGAAACTGAAATATTTCAAGCAAGAAGAATACAATCAGCAAAAGGATTAGAACTAACAAAAAAATGGGTTGAACTGAATGAACAATTCATAAAGTGGAATGAACCAAGCGCAGGAGCTCTTTGCTGTATAAAATTGAAAGAAACGATATTCGGTCAAGAACAAATAGAACAATTTTATTCTTTGTCAAAACACGCTGGAATTCAAATAGCAAGTGGAGAATGGTTTGGAGAAACAAATAGGTGTTTTAGATTAGGATTTGGTTATATGGAAATTAAACAGTTAATAAAAACCCTAGAAAAACTAACTGAAATAATAAAAGTGACAGTTACCAACAAAGAACTCCTATGAAAAGCCTAAGTTAGGTTATCTAAAGTTCAAATAAAGGATAGAATTTATTAAAACCTATGTCAATTTAAGGTTTTGCTCTGACTAGAAGTTGAACTTAGGTTAAAAGGCGAGCATCGCGGTAATCCTAAAAAACCCCTTGACAGGTCTTTGATATAGGGCATTTATGAGAAAAGTTCGAGTCCCGTCCGGACCGCAAAAAGCTCTCAATGAAAGTTGGGGGCTTTTTCGTTTTACCTAATAGGGGTTACATATTTTTATTCTATACCCAGCACTGCGTCTGCCTCCAAAAGGTTTGAAAATGCCTTTTTCCACCAAGCCTTGTAAATCTCTTGTAGTTTTTGCTTTTGATGTTGTTGTTAGCGATACATATTTTCGTTCCCCTTGAAAGTATATTCAATTGTAGTAGTACTGCTATGATTTTTTGGTTATCCAAACCACCCAATCCTTATCTCTTTCTTTTGGAGGATTTCCCAAGGACTGCTTGCCCGGGCCATTTAGACTTTTAATTTTGCCTTGTAGGAGTTCCCCGCCCTTTCTAGGGTTGTACCAATGGATATTATATTCGTTATCGGAATCCCCAAAATCCAAAATGGATGACCCTCCATTTTTGAGATAGACGACATAGCTTTCTCCAGTTTTTGCCAAGACGTAATCACCTTCGGAAGAAATGAGGGAATCATAGGATTCCATGTCCCAAACCGGAATTTTGTTATTCTTGAAAAACTCCAAACAGATTCTACCCTGATCCCAAAACAAATCCCGCGAGCGATAGTCTTGACAGCTCAAATCGGAATGAGGATGCTCATAGCCAAAATACCATTCCGTACCCCAGGCACCGGCCATCATTGCACCCCAAAGTCCATTTTTACGGGCATTGTCATGTTCGGGATCTTCTGCATCAGGAATTAGGGAATGCCGATGATCACCAGGTTCATCACAGGCAACGGCCCATACTTTTCCGGCAGCTTTCGCCTCTTGTAAAACTTTCAATGTCCACGGATGCACATTGCTGAAATCTTCTTGATTGGTCTGTAGGGAAGCACCGGAGAATTTAGTGTTAGGCCCATAAATTTCATCGTACCAAGCCCCATTGTGGATGACCAAATGATGATTGTAAGGGTCGACAGAAGATATATATTCAGCTAAACGAATTCGCTCCACGGCATCCAAAGGAAAAGTCGGTGGCGTTTCTGTCCAATCACCGGTTTCTTCTGCCAGATTCCAGTTGAGTGCCAGATGATGTCCGAACCGTGCGATTAATTCTCTGTAATATAACTTAGTATAAAGTCCCGTTCCACCGTTGTCGAGCAAACCTTGATTTTCGAATTCCAACGTTTTGAAATGCAAGAACATTCCGAGTTCATCCGCATGTTCAAAAATAATTTCCCATTGGTCTAGTTTAGAAACATCAAAGCGGTCGTAAGTATCATAATCCACATAGGGGAAAACATTTTGGTCATCTCCGGCAATATTCATGGTCAAAAATGAAAAAGCATTCATTCCCTTGGATGCCAAATAGTTGATCGCCCCGATGATTTCTTTTCCTTTTCCGTTCTGCCATGTGGGGTCGCCTTCCTTCCAATCCTTTAAATGTGGCTCCCAAGTCTTTACCAAATCGTCTTTATGGCCATCATTTTGGAATGTACCATCGAATTTATCATAGGCCAGAAAGTTTTCTGGAGCATCCGAACCACATTTTAGAAAATATTCTCCAGTTTCCGCAAATTTCAGGTACCGTTCTCCCACATATTGCAATCGGCCTTTGCCCCTAAAATCTCGACCAGTTTTATCCGATTCGGCGATAGCGAATTTTCCGGTAAGACTATCACCCTCAACGCTCTTTAATTCTTCTGATGTTCTAACGGCTGCCCATTTTCCTTTTTTGAAATTGACCTTGTAATTCCAATTTCCTGTTTCATCGGGAGCAAAGTGCACTTTCCAAATTTTTCCTGAATCGGCACTGGTATTTCTTGCGTTACCGTCCGCTGCATAATACCCGGGCACGATATAGGATTTTCCACTAGCGGAGTGTTCAAAGGTTACGTTGAGCCGATAATTCAAAAAAGGATTATCATCAGCTTGTTCTGAAGTTTCAGGGCCTTCAAAATTTAAAGTAACCTTGTGCCATTTTTTGAGTTCTCCGTTTATTTCTTGCCCACAAAGAATAGTATTTCCAAAAAATAACAGAAGCACTCCAACTGCTAAACCTGATTTTTTCATTTCCCTTTTGGTTTTAAATTATTTAAAACAACTTTTGGTATATAATCCCAATGCCCTATTAAAACAAGTTCCGAGAACCATATTAAAACCTTTGACGAAACTTATCAAAGCGATAATCGACACAACTAACCGGGTCTGAAAAAGAATGAACCCATGTATTTTCGTAATTAAAATCTTTTATGAATTTTTCGGAAAAGGCATAAAGACCTAACATCAATCCCGCGAAAATGACTAATAATATTCCTGTAATCATCTTGGTTCAGTCTATAATTTTATCTCGAACGACTTTAATTTTCCCCAATCAAACGCTATCCCAACTCCTGAGGTATCTGGTGCAATCGCCCTATAATTTTCTACGACTAAAGGTCGCATTGTATATTCATCTATCGGAAAACTATGCACCTCAAGCCAACCAGAATTCGGCTGTGCGGAAACCAAACTTACATGTAGCTCTTGCATTCCATGGGAACAAGCGGGAACGTTATGTTTCGCAGCCAATCTTGCTGCTTTTAACCATCCTGTAATTCCCCCGCAATTGGAAGCATCGGGTTGTATGAATGACAATTTTGATTGTGCCATCGCGTATTCAAATTCATGGATGGTATGTAGGTTTTCGCCCATGGCTAGGGGAAATCCCGTAGCATCGACGATTTCTGCGTAGCCTAAATAGTTATCGGGAATGATAGGTTCTTCGAACCACGTAATGTCATATTTTCGAAATCCTTCAATGGCTTTTATCGCTTTTTTAACATCCATGGAATAATTGGCATCGACCATTAAGGTTACATCGGTACCTATAAATTTTCGTACTGCTTTGATTCGTTCCAAATCTTCCTTTAAATTTTCACGGCCTATTTTAATCTTTACTGCATTGAATCCCTTTGCCAAATAGCCTTTCATATTCTTTAACAACTTTTCTACAGGGAACTGCAAATCGATTCCGCCGCAATAGGCTTTGCAGGAGTTTCCAGCGCCTCCGGCCATTTTCCATAAGGGTTGCTCGGCTTTTTTGCACTTAATGTCCCAAAGGGCAATATCGATGGTGGAAATCGCGAAAGAAGCTATTCCGCCACGGCCTACGTAATGGATGTGCCACTCCATCATATCATAAAGACCGTCAATATCGGTACCGTCTTTATCAATTAGGGCAGGGACAAGGTCTTGCTCGACCATAGCCTTTATCGCATGACCGCCTTTACCTCCGGTATAGGTGTAACCTGTTCCTTCGCTTCCATCTTCTAATGTGATGGTCGTAGTGACCAGTTCGAAATGAGTATGGTCGCCATGCTTGGCATCGTTCATTATCTCGGGCAAAGGGACTTTAAAAAGTCGACACACCACTTTCTTGATCGTCGTATCCATCTATGCTTTGAATTTCACGTATTATTTTTTTTGTCAAGATGTTGGGATGTCGTCGGTTTTTTGTCTGGAGTTTTCAACTCAATCATCTCCCCATCCAACCCCCGTCGACCAACATCGTACCACCGTTCATATAAGCGGATGCTTCCGAACAAAGGAAAACTATAGGTCCCTTGAAATCTTCGGGTTGGCCCCATCTACCGGCAGGAATTCTCGCAATGATAGAATTCGACCGCTCTGGATCGTTTTGTAATGCTTCCGTATTATCGGTTCTGATGTAACCTGGCGCGATGGCGTTTACGTTCACACCGTTGCCCGCCCATTCATTGGCGAATGCCATGGTCATTTGTCCGATTGCACCTTTACTTGCGGCATAGCCGGGAACGGTAATTCCCCCTTGAAAAGTAAGTAGTGACGCCGTGAAAACTATTTTCCCCTCACCACTTTTGACCATTTCCTTTCCTATTTCTCGCGTCAAAATGAATTGTGCCGTTTGGTTGACTTCGATAACCTTGTCCCAATATTCATCGGAGTGCTCAACGGCGGGTGCCCTTAGAATAGTACCTGCATTATTGACCAGAATATCAATTTTAGGGAAATCATCTTTTACCAGTTTAATGAATTCGTACAGGGATTCCCGATTACTGAAATCGCAGGCATAGCCTTTGAATTTTCTTCCAAGCCCTTCGACTTCTTGTTCGATCATGCTACCATGCTTTTCCAAGGATGCACTGACGCCGATAATGTCGGCTCCCGCTTCGGCCAAACTTATGGCCATTGCCTTTCCGATGCCTCTTTTACATCCTGTAACCAAGGCAGTTTTTCCTTTTAGGCTGAATTTATTTAGTATGCTCATTTAAAATTAAATTTATTGTCATTCCCGCGAAGGCGGGAATCTATTTAAAATATTGTTTGGGGTTTGTTGATATTCTTTTTGGTGTTTAGTAGTATATGTTTTCGTTTCAAAGGTTGTTTCTTGATCGTATGGCTTGGGCTTTCAACCCCTCCGTCTTTCTCGCCGAAAAAGGGGCGAGAGTCCATCTCCTCACGTCTGAGGGCAGGAGCCTTCTATATTTCTTTTCAAGGTGCTTGAACATTATTGCTGACAATCCATCAAAATCTTCATCCCATCGGGATTATTATCGATATTATCAAAAACCTGTTGAATGTTACTCAACGGTTGTACATCGGTAATCATATCTTCAAAAGGAAGTTCATTAGCCGTAATCAATTCGATGGCGCGTTCATAATCTTCCTTTTCGTACACCCGTGCGCCAATCAGTTTCAATTCCTTCCAAAAAAACTTGAAGAGGTCAACTTCCCTTTTTTGTCCGTGAATGGCGACCATTAAAATTCTTCCTCGTATTCCGGCCACTTCGGTCATGATATCTAGGGCGGGTTGCACTCCTGCTACTTCGAAAACGACATCGGCACGGCGGCCTTCGGTATGTTCTTTTACACAGTCCACCAAATCGATTTTAGTGGGATTTACCGCGTTCAAACCTAACTGTTTTGCCTTGTCTATCCTATTTTCATTGACTTCTGACACGATTACCTCAGCTCCTGTTTCTTTTGCGACCAGGGCTACGAGCAGGCCGATCGGGCCACCGCCCAAAACGACTGCGGTTTCTCCTTTGACCAATCCGCTTAAACGTACATCATGAACTGCAACCGATAACGGCTCTATCAATGCGGCCAGTTTTAAATCGGTCTCTTCCTTTAATTTATGAAGCGTGAAGGCAGGCACGTTCCAATACTGCTGCATGGATCCGGGACTATCGATACCGATGAATTTCAAATCTTCACAGATATGGTTGAAACCTTTATCGGAAGGTTTTATGCCTCTATCATCCAAAGGGCGAACTACAACTTTATCCCCGATTTCATAACCATTTACATCTTCTCCAATGGCATCGATGGTTCCGGACATTTCATGACCAATGGTTACGGGAATACTGACCCGTTTGTCCATCATACCATGATAAATGTGTACATCGGTACCGCAAACGCCTGAATAGGCTACTTTAATCCGTACTTCACCCTCGACAGGCTGCTCCATATCTTTCTCAATGACCGAGAAGGTTTTGTTTCCTTGGTATAATGTTGCTTTCATTTCCAGCTTTTTAAAAACCATAAAGGTCTCCGATATGTTTACTTCGCTTTCTCTCCTTTTGCTGTGTGCGATGTTCTTCTTTTAGAAGTGAATCGCATAATACTATTGTAATCGCTACTGTTGTACACATGTGACAATCCCCAACGAAGGATTTCGGTAGGTTCTTTTTCAAGGTCGGCGCTTCGGTTGAGTCCGATAGCGTGTGGTGCGTCCTTTATGGAAGCGACGATATCAAAATTTATTCCGTCGGGAGACCATTGAATGGTATTTTTTTCAGGGCCATCCGTAGTGATCAGAGAAGCGATTCCACCGTTGTACGGCCAGACACAGATTTCATGTCCGCTGTTGCTGATGGGGTTATACGGTGACTTTTCATAAGGCCCTTCTGGTTTATCGGCGATGGCAACACCATGACGAATCTGTCGCCCACCAAAGGTAATTTCCTCGCCCATTTGCTCTCCTTTATAATACAAGTAAAACTTTCCTTTGTATGGAAGAATGCAGGGGTCGTGTACTTTATGGCTATCGAAATCGCCTTTTTTCTCGACCATAAAACGGTTTTGTTCCTCGCCTTTCCAAATGCCGTTATCTGCGGTTTTTAATATCGGCTCTTTGCTTTTCGTCCATGGGCCATCGGGAGAATCTGCCCATGCAAGACCGATGGTATTTTTTACCCGAACGGTGTAAGGCGATTTTACGGCTTGGTAGCAGAGGTAATATTTATCTTCATATTTCATGATTTCTGTGGTAAAAACGGAGCGGTCGTCGTACGAACCTTTTTCTCCCCGTGGTACGGCGATGCCCTCTTCTTTCCAAGTGATCCCATCTTCCGAAGTGGCATACCAAATATCGCAACGGTCCCACGGCCAGACCTTATCATTTTCAACATCACCACCAAAACCCTGTGACGGTCCCACGCTTCTGGAATACCATACATAGTATTTTCCGTTTTCCTTGATCATGGCACTCGGATCCCTCCGCACAACGCCTTCCTCATAGGCCAAGTCACCTTTCAAGGGCTCTAGTTTACTGAACTCGATGAACCACTCATTGCCCAAGTCGGCGGGCCATTGTAATGCCCGTTTTGTAGCTGCGCTGAGGTATTCTTTATTGGCAATACCCAATTTGTCGAGTTGCTCATCGGTTATCTCGACAACTTCTTTCTCAAGTGCTTTTTCTGAAGATGCTACATTTTCTTTGCAAGCTGCCAATAGTATTGTCGATAAGATGATTAGTAATGGTAAACTTTGATTTTTCATTGCAGTACAATTTTTCCGGTTGTTGGAAGAGAGGAATTTGATTTTTAAGCTTTTAATTACAAAAGGGATGAATACAATAATAAAAAGAAATCACCAATTAATAGGGTTAAAAATCCATAGTTAAGCCATGGATATGTTTTATTGAAATCATAAAATGATTTTTCTTTAGTAATCGATTACATATCGACTTCCCACAAGGAAATAACATGCTTGTCGTACTAAAATGTATCCCAGAAAAAATGCGAATTAAAATTGACGGAGTCTCTTTTGATATTATAGTAGAGTGTAACATTACATTTTCATCCCTACTGAAAACCTTATCTTAATCAATGAAAATATCTTTTACTTCTTCCTTTATGGCCAAGAAGTGACTTTTTAGACCCTCATAATCGGAACGTTTTATAAGATCATTATCTAGTAATGAACTGCCCATGCCAACCCCGAAAGCACCCGCTTCGAAAAACGATTTAATAGTATCCTTTGATACACCACCAGTTGGAATTAATTTGATTTCGTTCAACGGAGCCAGTACATCTTTTATATATTTCGGACCTAATTGTGTAGCCGGAAATACTTTGACGGCAGCCGCACCTAATGACCATGCGCGATATATCTCGCTGGGCGTGAATGCCCCTGGGAAAATAGGAATATTTAGAGCTACAGCCCTTTTGATAACGTTCTCGTCGATAATCGGGGTAACGATAAATTGAGATTCCGCATTGAGCGCGGCCTCTAGGTCTTTCATTGTACAAACGGTACCTGCCCCGATGTTCATTTCCGGAAATTCGTTCCGTAGTTTCGAAATTATGGTTTCCGCTCCGACGGTATTCATGGTAATCTCCATGGTATACAATCCCGCATCCAAATAGGTTTTGGTGATTTTTTGAACTGTATCTAGATTCAGTCCTCTGAGGATTCCTATAATGGGAGCCTTTTTGAATCGCTCCCATGAAAATGAGGTATTATGTTGCATGTTGTTCCAGTATTTTTCTTTGGCCGATGAGTAGGGCCCGTTCGAGAATATTCTCGTTCAGTACTATCAACTTCGAGGGGTCGATAAAAGTTTCAAGACCTGTTCGATATAGTTCGATCATTGTTTTGGGCGCAGTTAGAAAAACGTTTTCAGCGGTATTTTTCAAATAGGACAGTTCATCGCCTATCAATAGGCCGCTCAGCATAAAATGATTTTCTTTTTTACTCTTGTTTTCAACTACATGTCTAGCACGGATTCGCAGTAAATTGGGAGTCAACCCTGCTGTTAAACCGAGATGGAATCCTTCAAGAAATTCCTTTTTATGATTGGCATCCCACTCGCTTTTTTCAATGGAATTCGCTAGTATACTTTTGTTTCCCAAAACCTCGAAAAGTTCCCCGGTCATAAAATTTTTCAAGGCATAAAAGCTTCCTTGTCGATAGGAAATATGCTTGCAGTGCGTTCCGGGCAACAAAAGAACCCCTCTTTCGTATGGAATTAGATATTCTTCCAACCCCAAGGCCTGAACCTCTTCTCCTCGCATCATGCCCGTTTCACTTTTAATTCCTGAAATTAGCAATAGCTCCTGTTCTTCGCCCAATGAAATTTTTCGATGAACAAATGTCTCACCACTTTTGTCAAAAGGAAGCGCAGCATAGGGCAGCTCCAACAAGCCAATATTCGAGGTACTCATTCCCGAAGAAATTACCAAGTGATGTCGATACTTTGCCGGAAGCTCCTGAATCTGATTCCTAAGATAATTAAGGTAATACGTCTTTTGGTCGAATTCATTTTGCTCTGAAAATTTTTGATAAAGGGTTTTAACGCCTTGATCCGTTTTATGTTCAGAGATAACTTTTAACGAATCAGTTTCTACCAACCGCAACCTAAAATTGGTCGTGCCCCAATCGCAACTGATAAAATGGGAGGGTAGACTCATAAAATTCTCAAAGTTCTAGAATGTATTTTGATTTTAATAACCATGTATAGCAAAGGTAGAATAATCTACCTCGATTCAATAGTTCGTAAAACCAATCTCAGGGTTATTCCATAAACAGATTTGGAAGAAATAGCGAAATACTCGGAAAAAGCGTTACCAAAACCAGTACCACTATACTGACCAACAAAAATGGAAAACCTGCCCTACTCACTTTTCCGATGGAGACTTTTCCAATGCTTGAGGCGACAAAAAGACAGACGCCGACGGGAGGGGTGGTCAGCCCTATAATTAGATTCAATACGGCAATGACCGCAAAATGGATGGGGTCGACATCTACTGCCAAAGCAACTTTCAACAATATGGGAAAAAGGATTAGCAGGGCCGCAATGGTTTCCATGAAAGTACCGACCACGATCAACAAAAGATTGATGAGCAACAATACAACATATTTGTTGTCACTGAAACCTAAAATCTCGCTCGATATGGTTTGTGGAATTTGTTCGGTAATCAAAATCCAACCGAAGAGGTTGGCAAAACCTACCAAAATCATCAATGATGCTGAGGTCTTCATGGAATCGAGCACTACGATCTGAACATTTTTAAAATTCAATTTTCCATATACAAAACGACCTATGACCAGTGCATATATCACTGCGATTACCGATGCTTCCGTTGGGGTAAAGATTCCACCGATGATACCGAAAAGAATGATAAAGGTCATCAAGAGCGACCAAAAGGTATCTATAAAACCCCGGGCTATTTGACCGAAACTGCTTCTAGGGTGCTTCGGATAGTTTTTACGTTTTGCAATAATATAGGCGACCAGCATGAGCCCAACGCCCAACAAGAGTCCTGGAATAGCCCCTGCCAAAAATAGCTTGCCCACAGATAGGCCGCTCAAGGTGGCCGCAATTATCATCGGTACGCTAGGAGGAATGATCGGACCCACGGTAGAGGATGCTGCCGTGATGGCACACGAAAAATCAACATCATATCCCTCCTTTTTCATAGCGGGAATCATTACAGAGCCCAGACTTGCTGTATCGGAAATGGCCGTACCGGATATGCCCGCAAATAGCATAGATGCCCCTATATTGACCAATGAAAGTCCGCCTCTGATATGGCCCAATAGATGATTGCAGAATGTTATGATCTTTTCGGTAAGTCCGCCTTGGTTCATCAGGTTACCTGCCAAAATAAACCCCGGAATACTAAGCAGCACAAAAACATCGATACCGGAGTACATTTTTGCCGGTATTATAATTAGCGGTATTCCTTTAAGCAGCAAATAGGCGAGACACGAAATACCTAAGGCAAAAGCGATGGGATATCGCAATACCAGGCAGACTACGAATATGATGACAAGGGCCCAGATCATCGATTTCTATTTTTTAAAAGGGATGTTACTTTTTTATAGGAATAATAACAAATTGAAGTCACCATAATTAGGATACTAAAAAAAGCCACTGCCATGGGAAATTTCAAACTAGGCGATTTTTCATCCAGCCCTAATACAATTAACGGTATGGTGTAAACTGCGATGATTGCAAAAAGCAGGAATATGGATATGGGAATGCCCCAATTCAATATCCTTTTAAATCTATGATCGAAAATATTATAAAAAGTGTCGAGGGCAACATAGTAATTACTTTTTAATGCCAAACCCGCAGCAAAGGAAATGGCGTAAATAAAAAACAGACGGGAAGCTTCCTCCGTCCAAGAAGGCGCACTTTCAAGAAAGAAACGGGCAAAGATTTGGAGCAATACCGCAGCCAAAAAACCGAAAGTTCCCAAAAGGGTGCCTATTTTTAAAAACCTTCCTATTGCTTTTTGTGCCCTCATTGCAGTTCCGCTTTAATTTGATGGTAGACCTCCTGCATTTCCGGGGATAGACTATTATAAATGCCCTTTTCCGATTTTTCTATGAAGGCTTTTTTATCAACTTTTATAAACTGCATTCCCTGTGCTTTCAATTCTTCTTGTACTTTTTTTTCGTTTTCAAGAAAGAGGTTGTGCTCATATCGTATCATGTCATCTGCGGCTTCCAAAAAAATCTTCTGCAGGTCGGGTGGTAGTTTTTGAAACTGCTTTTCCCCGATGACGGGATATACCCAACTCACGACATGGCCCGTAAGGTTCAGATATTCTTGCACTTCGGCAAACCCCATGTTCTTTATCATTGCGAACGGATTTTCTTGTGCTTCTATCGTGCCTTGCTGCAGTGAGGTAAACACTTCCGATAGTGCCATTGGTGTGGGTTTGGCCCCCAGAACGCTCCATGCGGTCACGAAAGAGGGAACATTCGGCACCCGAATGATAAGTCCGTTTAAATCATCGGGCGTCTTTATTGGCCGGCTCGAAGTCAGGTGGCGGTCGCCCCTCAGAAAATACCCCAATGGTCGCAGTCCTGCTATTTGGATCATGTCTTCTTCGATACGTTTCCCCAGAAATCCGTGTATCACTTTTTTCATTTCGGTACTATCCTTGAACAAAAAGGGAGTTCGCAAAAGACCATAATCTCCGTCCAGTTGCTCAAGGTAGACCCTGTGGTGGTCATGTCGATGACCTCGGTCTTGATAAGGCGAATGGCTTCCATTTCCTTGGCCAGTTGTTCGGAGGGGTATACTTCGACTTTGATTCTTCCTTTCGAACGTTCTTCCAAAATTTCACCCAAGTGCACAAAGGCTTTGGTCCAAGTATGATCTTCGTTCGGAATCATGGCGGCACGGAACAGAAATTCAGGTTCTCTTGAATTCTTACATCCTATAATGCAAAAAAGGACTATAACCGATAAAAAGCTTGGCCTTAAAAAAAAAGAAAGAGTGGTTCTGGTTTCTGGCATTTGGTCGGTATCGCTCAGTATAACGGTAAATATCAACAGTTAGGGAAAGTTACATAAAAAATAAACGGCACACTTGAAAACTGTCTCCATACCTGAGTAGTATGAAATCAAGATACGTGCACGCTACCTTTGATCAGGTAATATAACCATGGATATGAACAAAATTGTTTAATTTAAACAAAAAGTTCAACTCTATATTTATGACTCGAACCTTTACATCAAAATGGACTCTATTGTTTTTGATTTTCACGGTACTTTCGTGCAAGGACACGAAAAAGAATACTACCGTTACCCTAAATGCTACACCGACCAAACCCAATGTCATTATCGTACTTACCGATGATCAAGGCTATGGTGATCTGGGCTATCACGGTAACCCGATTGTAAAAACTCCCAATTTAGATGCGTTTGCGGCCGAATCATTGGAGTTGACCAATTTTCATGTCGGCACTACTTGTGCCCCGACCAGAGCCGGATTGATGACGGGCAGAAATGCCAATCGTAACAATGCCTGGCATACGATAGCGGGTTGTTCCATATTATTGGAAGAAGAAGAAACGATAGCGCAGGTTTTCGAACGAAACGGGTATAGAACAGGTATGATCGGCAAATGGCATTTGGGCGATAATTATCCTTTTCGGCCACATGACCGAGGATTTCAAAACACCTTCTATCATGGAGGGGGCGGCGTACAACAAACTCCCGATTTTTGGAATAACGACTATTTTGACGATACGTATTTCAGAAATGGCGTTCCTGAAAAGACATCAGGGTATTGCACCGATGTATGGTTTGACAATGCCTCGCAATATATCGATGCTAAAAAGGAGGAGCCTTTCTTCCTGTATCTGGCCCTTAATGCCGCACACGGACCCTTTAATGTTCCTGAAAAATACGCGGAAATTTACAAAGATAGCCCCCTTACCGAGGTACAAAAAAGATTCTATGGTATGATTACCAATATCGATGATAACTTCGGAAAATTGGTCGAACATCTCAAGAAAACAGGGCAATTTGATAATACCATACTCATTTTTTCCGCTGATAATGGAACGGCCAGAGGAATTCATTACTTAAAAGAAGAGGAAAAAGAACTTGGGTATAACGCAGGGCTGCGAGGTATCAAGGGTAGTCATTACGATGGCGGGCACCGTGTGCCATTTTTCATAAGCTGGCCCAATGGAAATATTCTCCGAAAAACTTCGCTCAGTGAATTGACCGCCCATGTAGATATACTGCCGACCTTAGCTGAACTAACGGGAATCGATTATCAACCTAAGAAACCACTCGATGGCCAGAGCGTAGCAAAGATTCTGGCAGGCAAAGAAAAAACTATTGACCGAATGCTGATTACTGATACCCAGCGCAACCAATTACCAGTCAAAGGACGTAATAGTGCCGTAATGTCAAACGTCTGGAGGTTGGTTGACGGCAAAGAACTTTACAATTTCAAAGAAGATCCGGGGCAACAAAACGACGTAGCTGCCCAAAATCCTGAAGTGATTGCCAAAATGCAGAAATTCTATGACGATTGGTGGGCTGGCATAGAAACGGATATTCGGTATGCAGAAATTCCCGTTGGTCATGACAATGCAAATCCTGTATTGATAACCATACATGATATGCATACCGAAGATAACCTTCCATGGAATCAAGTGCAGATTCGCCAGGGTAAGACAAATCCTGATGGGTTTTACAGTATCAAAGTTGTCGACGATGGTAACTACCAATTTAAATTATACCGATACCCTCCCGAATCGAAATTGACAATGGATGCCTCGGCGGAGAAAAGAACAGGTACGGCCTTTGTCGATGAATTACCACAAGGAGTGCTAATAACTCCCTTAAAGGCCATTGTCGAAGTAGGAGACAATTCGATGGAAGCGACCAAAGTAGAAACTGCTAATTTTATCATGGTACAAGGCACCTTAAAAAAAGGAAGTTATCAATTGAAAAGTAATTTCATTACAAAAGATGGTGTGAAAATCCCATCCTACTACACCGAAGTGAAAAAACTATGACGGCAATGAACAAAATAATAGTCCTGTTAGCCTTTGTATGGATACTTGGCTGCGCATCCGAAGAAAAAGAAATACCAACAAAACCGAATATTGTTTTCATTTTCGCCGATGATATGACCTACACGGCCATACATGCCTTGGGCAATTCCGAAGTAGAGACTCCCAACCTCGATAATTTTGTAAGACAGGGAACGACCTTTACCCATGCCTATAACATGGGCGGATGGAACGGTGCGATCTGCGTGGCATCCAGGGCCATGATAATTTCCGGCAGAAGCATTTGGGATGCCAATGATTATAGACAAAATTGGATTGCGGGTAATGGAATGGAAAAAAGTTGGGGCAAGCTTATGGAAGGTGTCGGCTATGACACCTATATGACCGGAAAGTGGCATGTTGATGCACCTGCTAATTCCATTTTTGAGACTGTGACACACATTCGACCAGGTATGCCAAGTGACTCTTGGAATCATTCCGGTAGGATCGATATGATTAATACGTTGCTTAAAAAGGGTATCCCCGAATCGGAGATTAGACAAATCGGCTACAACCGCCCTTTGAATGAAAACGATACGGCTTGGTCCCCGACCGATAAAAAATTCGGTGGTTTTTGGGAAGGCGGTAAACATTGGAGTGAGGTTTTAAAAGATGATGCCCTTGGTTTTATCGAAAAAGCCAAAAATAGTGACAATCCTTTTTTCATGTATTTGGCTTTTAATGCCCCGCACGATCCCCGTCAGGCTCCTCAGGAATATTTGGATAAATATCCCTTGGCAAATATAAGTCTTCCCAAAAGTTGGTTGCCGATGTATCCTTTTAAGGATAGTATTGGAAATGGACCAGATCTTCGCGATGAGGCTTTGGCCCCTTTTCCTCGAACGGAGTATGCCACCAAGAAACATATTCAAGAGTATTATGCTCTCATTACCCACTTGGACGATCAAATCGGAGAAATTTTGAATGCATTAGAGGCTTCCGGTAAAATGGAAAATACTTATATCATCTTTACCGCCGATCACGGACTCGCCATGGGCAGGCATGGCTTACTTGGAAAGCAGAGCCTTTTCGACCACAGTGTCCGAGCTCCTTTTATGATTATGGGCCATGATGTTCCGAAAGGAAAAAAAGTAAACCACGATATCTATTTGCAGGATGCCATGGCAACAAGCCTGGACCTAGCTGAGATAGAAAAACCCGATTATGTATATTTCAATAGTGTTTTACCCTTGTTGGAAGGGAAACAAGAAGGGAGTTATGAATCCATCTATGGGAGTTATGTGGACTCGCAGCGCATGATTCGTAAAGATGGTTTCAAACTGATCGTATATCCAAAACTAAACAAAGTGTTGTTGTTCGATTTAGAAAATGACCCGGAAGAAATGAATGATATTTCGGCAAGCGGAAAACATCAAGAAAAAATCCAAGTGCTATTTAAAGAGCTTTTAGAACTGCAAAATAAATTGAACGATTCGCTGGATATATCGTTCATGAATCCCCATAAAACTTGAAGATTAGTCTATAGAAGATTGCATCGAACCTATAATCAAACGAAGTATGGAACAAAAGCAAAAGAAACCAAGAAGTTCTAATAAAAAGCTAAGTCGAAGAAAATTTATTTCGAATACGGTGCTTGCCGTTGGGGCATTCAGTATTATTCCAAGACATGTGCTAGGTCGAGGATTTGTTGCTCCAAGTGACCGCATAAATTTAGGCTTTATTGGTCTTGGGAAACAGACGACTGGGCTGACACGATCTTTTCTCGAACATACGAAAGATGCCCAAATTTTGATGGGGTCAGACGTTTGGACAACGAAAAACAAGTGGTTCAAGGGTTATGTAGAGCAAATGTATGCTGAAAAAAGGCAACAAATGGGATATAGTGGCGTAACGACCACTGGTAATTATAAGGAGATTCTCGATAGAAAAGACATCGATGCAGTGATTATTGCGACTCCTGATCATTGGCATACCATCCAGGCAATCGATGCTTTGAAAGCTGGAAAACATATCTATTGCGAAAAACCTTTGACGCATCGAATACAAGAAGGTATCGACCTTGTGAAGGCCGTGAAGAAAACCGGAAAAGTATTGCAGACAGGAAGCATGCAGCGATCTTGGGCGACTTTCAAAAAAGCGACCGAACTGGTTCAGAAGGGCTATTTAGGTGAAATAAATAAGGTGCTTGTCAACGTTGGAGATCCGGCAATTCCTTTTAATATGGCTAGCCAACCAACTCCCAAAGAGGTAGACTGGAATGCTTGGTGCGGACCAGCGCCTTTGTTGCCCTATAATGAACGGCTTTCACCTTCTACGAGCGAAGGGTTCTTTCCCGACTGGCGTTTATTAAATGAGACGGGTGGCGGTATTTTGACCGACTGGGGGGCGCATATGTTCGACATCGCCCAATGGGGTCTTGGTATGGACCGTTCAGGGCCCGTAAAATTTGTGCCTCCTTCGGATCCCAAGGCCCTAAGGGGTATGAAAATGTATTATGAAAATGGAGTCGAAATGGTGCATGAAGACTTTGGACGGAAGTGGGGTGTACGATTTATAGGCAGCGAAGGCAATCTCGACATCAGCAGAAATTATTTGGAAACGGATCCGCCGGCAATTTTGACCGCTGAAACCAACGAAAACGAAGATTTGGAATCACGGGGCAACCACTACCAAAATTGGCTAGATGCAATCAAGAACAAGCAAGAACTTATTTGCGATGTCGAAATAGGCCATCGATCTGCGAGCGTGGGGAATCTTTGTAACATTGCCTACCAATTGGGCCGAACCTTGCAATGGAACCCGGAAAAGGAAAAATTCGTTGGAGACAAAGAGGCGAATAAAATGAAGAAAAGGAAAAATAGAAAATATTGATATTGCAGCTTAAACGTTTGGTCTTTCTTTTTTGAAGTTTCCGGGTGTTTTCTCGGTCAATTTTTTAAAGATTCTTGAAAAGTAGGATAGATTGTCCGGTCCTATTTTATGTTCAATTTCACTCAGATAATTATTCGTGGTCAATAATGGTATTTGGGCACGTTCAAAGTGCTTGGTTTGAAGATCGTTTGTAAAGCGAATTTTAGCTTGCAAGGTGTATATTTGAGATACTTCAAAAATGGTAGGATATTTATGAAGCAGGTGAAAAACTCGTTTTTTATTTTCATACTAGGTATCACATTCTCATGTGACGGTCTCGACCTGCCAAAAGATGTTGAGTTGGCCTATGAAAAACTTCCGAAGGAAATTGATTTCAATCAGCATGTAAAACCCATACTATCCGACAAGTGTTTTATCTGCCATGGTCCGGATAAGGCAAAAGTAAAAGCAGGTCTACAATTGCACCTTCCACAGCTTGCCTATGCCGAATCGCCCAATGCCCCAGGAAAATTCTCAATTGACCCGGGAAACCCGGGAAATAGCGAAATGGTAAATCGCATACTTGCTGACGACCCTGAAATCATCATGCCCGAACCGTCTTCTCATTTGCAGCTGACAGCCTATGAAAAAGCGTTGTTGGTCAAATGGATCGAAGATGGTGCCGAGTATAAGGAGCATTGGGCTTTTCTCCCTCCCGGAAAAAAAGGACCTCCCACGGTCAAATTAAAGGATAGAGTGGCCAACCCTATCGACAATTTTATTCTGGCCAAGCTGGAAACCGAAAAATTGGAACCGAGCCCAGAAGCGGATAAAGAGCTACTGTTGCGCAGGTTAAGTTTTGACCTTACAGGGCTTCCGCCAACGCTAGAAGAAATCGAGGCTTTTGTAAATGATGATTCTCCCGATGCCTATGAAAAACAGGTAGACCGTCTTTTGACCTCTGCCCATTACGGCGAGCAAATGACTTTGGATTGGATGGATCTTTCAAGATATGCCGATACCCACGGGTATACGGTAGACCGCTATCGTGATGTTTCGGTTTGGAGGGATTGGGTCATCAAGGCCTTTAGCGAGAACATGCCCTATGACGAATTTATTCGGTGGCAGTTGGCCGGCGATATGATGCCGAATGCTTCCAAAGAACAAATCTTGGCGACCACGTTCAATCGACTTCATCCTCAAAACTTGGAAGGCGGAATCATCGATGAGGAATTCCGTTCCGAATACGTTTCCGACCGAACCAATGTGGTCAGCGAGGCGTTTATGGGGCTGACCATGGCTTGCGCTAAATGTCACGATCATAAATACGACCCCATCTCGCAGAAGAATTATTTTGAAATGTACAGTTTCTTCAATAATGTGAACGAGTCGGGACAGATTCCCTGGGATTGGTCGATGCCGGTACCGAATATGCTGCTTCCCACCGACGAACAGGAAAAATTCATGACCTATGTGGATGGTCTGGTCGACGAAAAAGAAAGTTACGTTTCTGAAATAGCTCAAAAAGAAATAAAGGAAGCCGAGCAATGGATTTCCTCAAAAGGGTATAGAGAAATAGAAAGCCGAAAAGCTCCAGGCAACATGGTCGCTAAAATCGATTTCGACAATGGCACGATCAACAATTCCCTTCCGCCTTATCACAAAGGGGAAATGAAACAGCAATTTGCAGCAAACCAAAAAGCCGATTTTGTAAAGGGTCATACTGGAAAAGGCCTTGCCTTCGATGGAGATACTTGGTTGGATATGGGCAAACTTGCGATTTTTAGAAGAAGCGAACCTTTCAGCATCGGCATTCAGATCTATATTCCAACGGAACTTGAGTCGGGCGTCATCTTCCACAAACAGAATTCCACGCAACTGCACAACTACCGTGGGTATCATCTCTCGCTCAAGGACAATAAAATCGAGGTGTTGTTGGCCCATGTTTGGCCCGATAACGCCATCGTGGAAAGATCGATGGACGATATTCCCAAAAATCAATGGGTACAATTGACCATGACTTACGATGGTTCAAGTAGTGCAGATGGTGTCAAAATCTACCAGAACGGCACTGAATTGAAAACGGAGGTCGTCAACGACAACCTCTACAAAGACATTATTTTCAATAGCTACGAGGATTATATCTATAAAAATCCCATAGAACCCGGTCTGCAGATCGGTGCTATTTGGAGGGGAAAGGTATCGGTGGCGGAAAGGCCGATGATATTTTAGTGTTCGATAAAGAGCTTACTCCAATAGAGGTTTTGGAAATTACGGCTCCCGAAAAATTCAAAAAAGTAGTATCAAAAACACCGGAAGAACTTGCAACCGATGAAAGGAAATGGTTGACCGGCTACTACTTGGCAAATCTGTCAAAGGAGTATAAAAGTTCATTGGCCGATTTGGAAAATATCCGTACCATGGCCGCCGATAGCAGCGAGCAGATCAGGGAAATCATGGTTATGAAAGAGATGGAGACCCCTCGTGAAACCTATGTGCTCGAACGCGGTCAATATGATGTGTACGGCGAAAGGGTGTATCCGAATACTCCGGAAAAAATATTCGCCTATCCCGATAGTTTGCCAAAGAATCGATTGGGTCTTGCCAATTGGGTAACCAGTGAAAAAAATCCCTTGACCGCAAGGGTGGCCGTCAACCGCTATTGGAAAAATATGTTCGGTACCGGAATCGTGAGGACTGTCGAGGATTTCGGAAATCAAGGTGAATTGCCCAGCCATCCGGCCTTGTTAGATTGGCTGGCGATTGAATTTATGAACTCGGGATGGGATGTCAAGGCCCTGCACAAACTCATGGTCATGTCGAATACCTATCGGCAATCTTCAAAGGCCAGCGCTGAACTTTTAGAAAGGGATGATAAAAACAGGCTTTTGGCCCGCGGACCTTCCAAGCGATTAACGGGGGAAATGTTGCGGAACAATGTTTTGGTCGCATCAGGATTAATGAACAATGAAATAGGAGGCCCCAGCGTAAAACCATACCAACCCGAAGGACTCTGGAAAATAAACGGAGCCGCCTATGAAGAGGACAAGGGAGATAAACTCTATCGAAAGAGCATGTACACGATTTGGAAACGCACTGTTCCACATCCTACCATTGCTACTTTTGATGCGCCCGAGCGTTCTTTTTGTTCGGTGCGAAGACAAGAGACGAATACGCCCTTGCAGGCATTGGTACTTCTGAACGACCCCACCTATGTCGAAGCTTCTCGTGTGCTGGGCAATAGTATGTTGGAATATTCCGATCCAGAAGAGGGTATCGCTACCGTCTTCCAAAAATTGACAGGAAGAAAAATAAAGTCCGAAGAGCTGCAAATCCTTTCAGAATTACAACAAGAGGAATATCAAAAATTCAAACAAAACAGTTCCAAGGCGGAAGGATGGTTGAACACAGGCGAATTTCGTATCGAAAATAAAGACAATGCCGCATTAGTGGCCGCGAATGCTGTTGTTGCGAGTACCATCATGAATTCGGATGCCATGATTATGAAACGGTAACCTCCCTAACCCCTCCCAGGGAGGGGGGCTAAAATGAGGTGGATACTTAATGACAAAGTGTATTTTTCAATAATTAAGATTCCCTCCCCTTGAGGGAGGGTTAGGGAGGGGTCCCTGCGAAAAGATATTTAATTGATAAAACCATGTGCCACAATCATAAAATACTAAGATCTACGAACAAAGATCTTCAGGAAGTCGAAAGACAGATGGACCGTCGGAATTTCTTGACCAAATCCTCTTTGGGTATCGGGGCGCTCGCCTTAAGTTCGCTCCTAAAGGCCGATGATGCTTGGGGTTCCGTAAAAGGCAGTAAGTTGGATGCTTCCAATGCCGACGCTTTGCTACAATCATACAACAAAAACCGACTGGGGCTGCCACATCATTTGCCCAAGTCAAAACGGATTGTTTATTTATTTCAAAGTGGTGGGCCATCGCAGTTGGACATGTGGGACTATAAGCCCAAGTTAAAGGAAATGTTCGGAAAAGACCTACCGCCCTCCGTTCGACAAGGGCAGCGCTTGACCGGCATGAGTGCCGAACAAACGGTTTTTCCCATAGCTCCTTCCATAATGGATTTTAAACAACATGGTGAAACGGGTACTTGGGCCAGCGAACTGTTGCCCCATACCTCAAAAGTGGTCGATGATCTCTGTATCATCAAATCGATGCAGACCGATGCTATTAACCATGATCCCGCTATTACCTTTTTACAGACAGGAAACCAGTTGCCGGGCCGGCCTTCGATTGGTTCTTGGTTAAGTTATGGTCTGGGCTCCGACAATGATAACCTGCCCACGTTCATCACTTTGATTTCCAAAAATATGGGCGGGCAGCCATTGTATTCCCGATTATGGGGCAACGGATTTTTGCCTACGGAGCATCAGGGCGTTCAGTTCCGTTCCGGAAAAGATCCAGTTTTGTATCTGTCCGACCCTGAGAATTATGATGGTACCGACCGTCGAAAAATGCTGGATTATTTAGGAAAGTTGAATGAGGTACAGTACGATGCCTACGGCGACCCAGAGATCAATGCGCGGATGGCACAATATGAAATGGCCTTTCGCATGCAGACCTCGGTACCCGAAGTGACCGATATGTCCGACGAACCGGACTATATTTTCGAGATGTACGGGGAAGATAGCAGGGATCCTGGAACCTATGCGGCGAATTGTTTGATGGCCAGAAAATTATTGGAAAAAGACGTCAAGTTCGTTCAGTTGTATCATCAAGGATGGGACCAACATATCGGGTGTCCCGGTGGCGTACGCAACCAAAATAGGTTGACCGATCAGGCCAATGCAGCTCTAATAAAAGATTTAAAGCAACGGGGCATGTTAGAGGATACACTTGTCATCTGGGGTGGCGAATTCGGCCGCACGGTCTATTCCCAAGGGCAATTGACCGCTGATAATTATGGGCGTGACCACCATCCAAAAGCATTCACAATGTGGATGACCGGTGCGGGTGTCAAATCCGGATTTACCTATGGCGAAACCGATGACTTTAGTTATAATGTCGTAAAGGATCCAGTGCATGTCCATGATTTTCATGCCACCCTGTTACATCTTTTCGGTATCGACCACGAACGACTTACTTTCAAACATCAAGGCCGACGCTATCGATTGACCGACGTACATGGGCATGTGGTCAGGGATTTATTGATATAAACCGAACAAATCCACCTTTGAACGGATATGTCTTCAATGAACGGCTAAAGGTACGCCACACTTAAGATGTGGAACGGGTTTGGGTATTCGAATCACCTGTGATGACCTTAAATACATCGCTACTCCGTTAAATTGTTTGCTTTTCCTATTTTTAGGAGATATAAAACATTGTAGTATGTCATTCCCAATCCATAAATCACTTCCTATTTTAGTTGTTGTGGCGCTTTTGTTTTCCTGTAAAAAAGAAAAGGAAATTGTTGTTCAGAAACCCAACATCATTTACATCATGACGGATGACCATACCACGCAAGGTTTTGGAATCTATGGAAGCCGTCTCGCTGGACTAAACCCGACACCCAATTTGGATAAATTGGCCAATGAAGGCATGATATTCGATAATGCGTTTGTCAACAATTCCATTTGTGTGCCCAGTCGTGCTGCTATTATAACCGGGCAACGTGCACAGACTAACGGCGTGTTAGATCTGGAAGGGAATATTCCTCCCGAGAAACAATACCTTCCCAAGGAAATGAAGAAATTGGGCTATCAAACGGCCATTGTGGGCAAGTGGCATTTGGAAAAAGAACCGGCCGCATTCGACTACTATCAGGTCTTGCCCTCTCAAGGAAAGTATTTCGACCCTGAATTTCGGGTCCAGGGCGAAAAACCGTGGCCTGAAAACATGATACAAACAAAAGGCCATTCCTCAGACATTATCACCGATGCCACTTTAGAATATTTGAAAAATAAGCGAGACCCGAACAAGCCATTTTTTTTAATGCACCACTACAAGGCTCCCCATGACGATTTTGAATACGCCACGCGCTATGAAGATTATCTGGCCGACACTTTCATTCCCGAACCTGAAAGTCTTTATAAAATGGGCAACCATGGCTCCGAGGCGGTGCGCGGCAAAAATGATTCTCTGACACGAATTATGGGTTCCTCCGTTTCACATCGTAATTTGATTCGCAATCAGGCGATGAATATTTATTGGAACGATAGCACTATTTACAAACAATATCGAAATGCGAGGGATATAAAACCTGAAGAATACGAAAAATGGAAAATGGATGAAACCGAGCGAAAATATACAAGCAAGGTCTATCAAGATTATTTAAAAAAATACCTACGATGTGTCAAAGGGGTCGATGACAATATCAAGCGCTTGATCGATTATTTAGACGAGGAGGGACTTCTGGAAAATACCATCATCGTTTATACCGGTGATCAAGGTTTTATGCTCGGTGAGCACGATTATATCGATAAACGTTGGATGTACGACGAATCGATGCGCATGCCATTTTTTGTCCGTTACCCGACCAAAATAAAAGCAGGAAGCCGTACCGATGCCATCATCAACAATACCGATTTTGCTCCCACGATGATCGAATTGGCGGGAGGAACCACCCCCGATTATATGCAGGGCAAAAGTTTCAAGACCATTTTAGAAACAGGTTTAGAACCTGCCGATTGGCAAAAAGCCACCTACCACCGCTATTGGATGCACTTGGCACACCGACATCAAAATCCCGCACATTTCGGCATCCGTACCAAAGACCACAAATTGATTTTTTATTATGGAAAATATTGGGTCAACACCGACGACCCGAACGCTGAATGGAACAAAGAGAGCTGGGGCAACGATTTTGCCAATCATACGCCGCCTGCATGGGAGTTTTACGACCTGAAAAAAGACCCCAAAGAAATGAACAATGTTTATCAAGACCCTGAATATCAAGAGGTAATCACCAATCTGAAAAAGCAGTTGGTCGAAATGCGGCAAGAATTAAATGAAACGGATAAGAACTATCCGCATATTCAAAAAGTTATCGATGAACATTGGGATGATTAATTCGAATTCAGGCCCCAAAGGCCTAAGCCTGTCCGCCGTAGGAAGAAGACCTTTGAGGTCTGCGCCCATAACATTCAATTATTGGGTATGGTATTTCTTGTACACGGTTCTTCCGTAGAGGGCGACCACAAACAGGCACAGAAAGGAAAGCACGAATGAAAACCGCATTTCAGAAGCGCCGAGAAACGTAATATCTTCGTATCCCACGCCACCGAAATCAAGCATATATCCTTGCAGGTAGGGGAGCAAGGCACCACCAACGATTGCCATGACAAGAAATGCCGCCCCGAATTTGGCATCTTCGCCCTGGCCTTCCAACGCGATACCGTAAATCGTCGGGAACATGATCGACATAAATAGGGAAGTAGCTATCAAGGAATAGATTCCCAACATTCCCGGGAGAAAAATGGCTCCTACTAGGGTAAGCATTCCTCCAAAACCGAAGAACATCAATAATTTGCCAGAATCGATTTTGCTCATAAGGGCCGTACCTATCATTCTTCCTATCAAGAAAACGATATAACCCGCCAATCCGTACCAAACAGCCGATTTTGCGTCGATACCTAAGGTTTCTGCATATTGGTACACATACGTCCAACACATAATCTGGGCACCTACATAAAATGCCTGAGCTACCACTCCGTAAACGAACTTGGGTTGTTTCCAAAGTCGTTTGACGGAATCGGAAAAATTTACTTTCGCCTCTTGATGTTTGTTCTGCGGCATTTTCATCACACTGATAAGAACAAAGAAAACAGCTACGACCAACCCCAGAATAACGTAGGGATTACGAATAATCTCCAGATCGGAAGTCCGAATCATGGCTTTTGCAGATTCTTCTAGGGTGTCATAGATGGGTGTGCCATCTGGTGTGGTATCATCTGATCGTAACGAGCCCAAAACAAAATTCTGCGCGATCAACAGCCCCAAAATAGAACCCATCGGATTGAACATCTGTGCAAAGTTCAATCGCTGTGTTGCGGTTTCTTCGGCACCCATAGATAAAATATACGGATTTGAAGTGGTCTCTAAAAAGGCCAACCCAAAGGTCAAAATATATAGTGCGGTCAAAAAGAAACCATAACTTTCCTTTGCCGCCGCCGGCCAAAAAAGTAGCGCTCCTGCCGCATATAGTGCCAAGCCTAACAATACCCCTTTTTTATAGGAGTACTTGTTGACGAACAAGGCTGCAGGAATCGCCATCGTAAAATAACCACCATAAAACGCCAATTGTACCAAAGACGCTTGCGTATTGGTCAATTCGAGCACTTTTTGAAAACCCCGAACCATAGGGTTGGTCATGTCGTTGGCCAGCCCCCAAAGGGCGAACAGCGAGGTAATCAAAATAAACGGAACGATTACCGCTTTCGATACTATAGAAATTTTTTTGTTTTCGGCCATGGTCGGTTAGTTCTGGTGTTGGTTTTATTCTTCAGTGAGCAAAGATCGATCTAAATGCACATAGCCACCATCGACAAAAATAAACTGGCCGGTCGTGTGCGATGATCTGTCAGAAATCGTAAATAAACAAACATCGGCAATTTCATCGGTGGTGGTCATACGGTTTTCCAGTGGAATTTTCTTGACAATGGATTTCAATTTCTTCTCACTATCAGGCAATGTCTTTATCCAAGTATCGTAAGATGGCGTCCAGCTTTCAGCAATGATGATGGCGTTCGAACGAATTCCGAATGGAACAAGGTCCACCGCCCATTCGCGGGTCAGTCCCAGAACGCCACCTTTTGAGGCAGCGTAGCCTGATGTTCTTCCTTGTCCGGTCAAGGCGACTTTGGATCCAATGTTCAAAATATTTCCTTTGGATTTTTTCAGGAAAGGCAAAGCGTGTTTTACGATCAAGAAATAACTGACCATATTAAGTTTAAGGGAATCCATAAATTCCTCATAGGTAGCATCGAGACCTACGCCATCGTTTACACCAACATTGTTTAACACAACATCGATTCGACCGTATTTTTTTGCGATGGTATCTACCGCTTTTTCAATTTGTTCTGGATCGGTGACATCCGTTTGACAGAAAATCGCGTCGATTCCCTCTTTCTGTATTTTTTGAACATACCCATAGCCTCTGGCATTTCGGTCGATGACCGCAGGTATGGCACCTTCTTCGGCCAAACGTCTCAGTATGGTCTCGCCGATACTGCCTTCCTTACCAGCGGCACCGCTGATGACGACTACTTTATCTTTTAAGTGTAAATCCATCCGCTTCTTGTTTTGAAATTTACAATTAATTTATACTAGGGTTAAAGTACTAATTTTAACGCTTTTCGAATCCCCTCCTTTTTTATATGCAGTAAATGCGTTGAAACCGACATTGCCAAACTTTCGATTTGAGTCAAATCTTCTCCCCAGACCATTTTGTTTTTCAAAACAAGTTCAACAAATTCAAAGGATGTCAATTCGTTGGAATCCAATTTTTTATAGGAGGAAGAAAAAAATCAAGTACATTCTTATCATCTTTAAAATCGATTTTTTCGCCATTGAATTCGCCTTTATAAAACTGGATTAATGCCGATAATCCGAAAACGATGCGTTTGGGTAGTTTTCCTTCTTTTTCCAAATAATCCTTTAAGGTAGGCAAAAGTCGCGCAACGAATTTCGAGGTACCGTTCAACGAAATACTGATGAGCCGGTGTTTTAAAAGTGGATTTCGGAAACGGTCCAGAACGTCGGCAACAAATTTTTGTTTAACCGAATCATGAAAATCCAAAGTCTTAGCTGCTTCTTCCAGCAAAAGCGATTCCACAAAATGACCTACTTCTGGATCGTCCATCGCCTCTTTCACGAAACGGATTCCCGCCAAATACCCTACAGGAACCATTGAAGTATGCGCTCCGTTCAGAATACGGACTTTCATTTCACGGTAGGGAACGAGGTCATTGACAAATTCAACGTTTAAGTCTGTTTTGGAAAAAGGAAGCTCATTTTGCACGATTTCATTTCCTTGGATGACCCAGCTGTGATAATATTCACCGGTGACCAAAAGTTCGTCTTCATATTCCAAATCTTTATGAATCGCTTCGGCCCGATCATAGGGATAGCCAGAAACCATACGATCTACCAAAGTGCTGCTAAAATGGTTTGAGGCGTTGATCCAATTTTTAAAAGCATCGTCCAACTTCCAATGATTGGCATATTTTAAAATACATGCTTTAAGTGCCGCCCCATTGTCCTCTATCAATTCACAGGGCAAGGCTATGCATCCCTTTAAGATATCGCCTTTGAAATGCCGAAACCGATGATACAACCAAACCGTCAATTTTGCAGGAAACTCTTTGGGCGGATTACCCCCGAACTTATCTTCCGAATTAAATTTAATGCCTGCTTCCGTAGTATTCGAAACGATGAATCGCATATCAGGATTCTCAGCCAAGGCTAAATATGCATCCCATTCCGAATACGGATTGACAATTTTTTGCACACAATCGACCAATTTTTGTTCGGCCATCAATTTGCCATTTTTGATTCCATCCAAGACCACGGTAAATAGTCCTTCTTGTGATTTCAAGGCATGGTAGTCGCCACGTTCGGTCGGTTTGATAATAACTACACCCGCATTGAAATCAGCTTCTTCATTAAGTACCTGAACCATCCAATCGACAAAGGCGCGTAGAAAATTGCCTCCCCCGAATTGCATTATTTTTAGGGGCAACTTTTTGGGTCTATTGGAAAGTTCTCTGTTTAATTGAGACATAAAATAAGCTAATTAAAAATTGACCGTTGCTTTTATAACTCCATTTGCAGGGTCGAGCCAGCTATCAAAATGCTCGATCATCTCGGTGCAATCCACATTATGTGTAACAAAGGAATCAATGGGAAAATCTCCATTTGACAACACCGAAATAACATGTTCAAAATCTTCTAATGTAGCATTTCTGCTACAAAGAATCGAAGTTTCCTTGGCATGTATCGCGGGATGGGTAAACGTCAATTCTCCTTTTGATAGTCCGACTAAAATATATCGGCCACCGTGGGACATATACTCTGGGCCTGATTCAAGGGCATCCTTATGTCCGGTCGCATCGAAAACCGCCGTACACATATCACCTTGGGTAATTTCCTTGATTTTTTCTACGGCGTCAGGTCCTCCTTTGATAACATAATCGACCCCAATATCATTTTTGGCATAATCCAAGCGTTGTTGGTTCATGTCAATGGCTATTACCTTTACCTCTATCAATTGAGCCAATTTCATGATACCTATACCAATTGGGCCACAGCCGATAACGACAATGGTTTCGCCAGCCTGAAGTTGTGCCCGTCTTATGGCATGGGCACCGATGGCCAAAGGTTCCACGACGGCCATTTCATTGTCGTTCAGATTTTGTGCGGGAATCAACAGATCGATTGGAACGATGATCTTTTCTTGCATGCCACCATCGATATGAATGCCCAAGACACGCATACTCATGCAACAATTGGTTTTGCCGTTTCTACAGGCGATACATTCGTTACAGTTTAAATAGGGCATGATGACAACGTTATCGCCGGCCTTTATCCCTTTGTCATTTTTATCGATTTCGACAATTTGGGTCGCAAGTTCGTGTCCCAAAATTCTCGGATAGGTAAAAAAGGCCTGATTGCCAGCATAGGCATGAAGGTCGGTGCCACAGATGCCGACTTTTTTGACCCTTAATAAAACTTCTCCGGACTTTCTTTTAGGTTCTTCTTTATCCTTGAGCACGAATTCTCCCGGTTTTTCACAAACGATATATTTCATTATAAGTGTGTTTTGATAATTGCGCGCCGTTGCTTTACATTTTTCAAAGTAAGGCAAACTAGCCCAAATCAACATATTTATTGGATTTTTATGCCCAAAGGTTAAGGTGAAAATAAGAAACATTGAAATTAGTTAACCGTATACCTTTAGCATTAACTTCAAATCAAAATGGTAAATTTATAGTTTAAAATAAAATGCTGAAGTTTTGAGAACGTGTCATGCTGCTATAGCTAATGGGAAAGGCGATTTTATAATCGATGTTATAAAGGTATCCGAACCAAGGTCTGATGAAGTCCTTGTGAAAATAAAAGCGGCCGGACTTTGCCATACCGATTACGATTCCCTGTGGTGGGGCAAACCCATCGTCATGGGCCATGAAGGTGCCGGGGTTGTCGAAGCGGTAGGAACGTCGGTTCATAACGTTGAGGTGGGCGATTCAGTAATTTTGAACTGGGCCACTCCCTGTAGAAATTGTTTTCAATGTAGTTTGGGCAATGAACATATCTGCGAGAAAAATTCCCCGGTGGTTGCTGGTGCGAACGGGTATACCGAAGGCCATGCCCATTTGGATGGCACGCTTTGGAACGGCAATCCGATAGAACGATCTTTTAATATCGGCACATTATCGGAATATGCCTTGGTCAAGGCTTCAGCGGTGGTTAAAAATCCGGCTGAACAAATGCCATTTGCATCTGCAAGTATCATTAGTTGTGGTGTGATGACTGGGTACGGTTCCGTTGTAAATTCGGCAATAGTAATTCCGGATAGTTCGGTGGTCGTTTTAGGAACAGGGGGCGTTGGCCTGAGCGTTATTCAAGGTGCCAAGATTTCAGGTGCCTCTAAAATTATTGCCGTCGACATTAATAAAGACCGATTGCAGTTGGCAAATAAATTTGGGGCGACCCATTTGATCCATGCCGATAAAGCGGATAGGGGATTATTGAATGCCGCACAACAGGTAAAAAAATTGACCGAAAATAGGGGAGCCGATTATGCCTTTGAATGTACTGCGGTTCCTGAACTTGGAGCGGCCCCTTTGGCCATGGTTCGAAATGCCGGAACTGCCGTTCAAGTAAGTGGGATTGAACAGGAAATTGTGGTTGACATGAATCTTTTCGAATGGGATAAAATATATATCAATCCCCTGTACGGTGGTTGCAATCCAGAAAGGGATTTTCCTAAAATTGTGGGCCATTATGAATCGGGAGCCCTGAAACTGGATGAGATGGTAACTAGAACCTATTCCTTGGAAAACTTACAAGAAGCTTTCGATGATATGGTATCTGGGAAAAATGCCAAAGGGGTTATCGTTTACGATTAATGCAAACTATGTTTAGAACTACCGAAATATCAGATCCGGAATTCGAAAGCGATAATCTCCGCTGTATTACGGTAAAGACGCCTAATTTAAATGGGCGAGGTGACATTTGTGTATTTGTGCCTCCTATTGAGGATTTAAAGGATATTCCACTAGTGGTTCTTTTGCATGGTGTTTATGGCAGTGCTTGGGTTTGGTCGCAAAAGGGCGGGGTACATCGTACCGCTTTGAATATGATTCAAGATGGAAGCATTCCGCCTATGGTCATCGCAATGCCTTCTGACGGACTGTGGGGCGATGGCTCGGGATACCTTCGGCATGATGAAAAGGATTTTGAAAAATGGATTGTTGAGGATGTGCCCAAAGCCATTTTCGAAAATATTCCCCAGACAAGTGAAAAAAGCGATGTATTTATATCAGGACTTTCCATGGGCGGTTTTGGAGCCTTGCGGTTGGGCATAAAATATTCGAATCGATTCAAGGCCGTTTCGGCACATTCGTCCATTACCGAGGTGCAGCAGATGGAACTTTTCGTCGAAGAACATTTGGAACACTATTTTCAAGGGGACGAAAGCGAAAACTCGGTTTTTGGGCTTCTAGGGAATCATTCGGGGAAGCTGCCAAGAATTCGATTCGATTGTGGTAAAGACGACGAACTTATCGAAGCCAATCGAAAACTGCACCGGCAATTTGAAGATGCGGGCGTAGTTCATCGGTACGAAGAATTTGCAGGAGGCCACGAATGGCCCTATTGGCAAGAACACATTAAAAAAACACTGTTGTTCTTTGGTGAAAAGGAATAACATAACATTCAAAATAGTATTTTTATTCAAAACTGAACAAGTATGTCAACAGTAAAAGATTTGGCTGACTACCATGAATTGGTGTCGGATCTCTTTCGACTTCCGAAGACTACCGAGGAGTGGCAACAGTATCGTTTAAGCGACGAACAAGTTGCGCACTTCCACGAATTCGGATATGTATCGGGGATTAAAATGTTGGATGAAGGCCAAGTAGAAACATTGCGAAACGAATTGGCGGAAATTGTTGACTCCGACCATCCGGGGCATCATTTGTTCTACGAATTCCATAGTAACGAATCAGAAGATCCGAACTCGGTTTTGTTCCATTCTTTGGGGCATTGGCGAATTACGCCCGGCTTTCATGATGTGATATACAATCCAGCTTTTGTGATGGCGGCGCATCAATTGTTGGAGAATAAACCGGTGCGTTTTTGGCATGATCAACTATTCTGCAAACCTGCAAAACATGGAGGAGTCGTCGCATGGCATCAAGACTATTCGTACTGGACCCGCACCATCGCCATGCAGCATTTGACCTGTTGGACCGGTCTTGATGATGCTTCCGTCAAAAACGGCTGCTTACACTATATTCCCAAAAGCCATAAGTGGGGTTTGTTGGATGCCCCTTCTTTGGCCGGCGATATGAACGGCCTGATGGATTACCTGAACGACGAACAGAAAGAACAATTTAAAAATCCGGTCGCCATTGAACTTAAAAAAGGATATGCAACATTTCACCATCCGTTAATGGTACACGGATCATACGAGAATAAATCGGAGATGAGCCGAAGGGCCTTTGTTTTAAATGTCTTTGCGGATGGCACCATTAGCAATACCGATGACGAACTTTTGGCGGGTGTGCCTAGTATCCCAAAAGGGCAAAAAATGGAGGGTAAATTTTTTCCGTTGATTTTTGACCATTGATTTTAATGGGCAATCGAATTTTGAGTATGAAGTAATATGGTGTTTTGGCGGAAGTTTCAAAAGAATTCGTTCAGACTTCCAGCACCGATCGGATGTATTTATTATTGTGCAAATAGCTTTCGAACATATCTGCGTTTTCAGGTACGGCACTTTCTATTTGTACCCAACCTTCGTAGCCTATGTCATCCATGGCCTTTCGCACTTCCTCAAAATCGATGCGTCCTTTTCCCAATAAAAAACCATTTTCCTTGGCGTGGAATTCACAGATATTATCGCCGCCCAATTGTCTTATTTCCTCATAAATATTATAACCCATTTTGTTCGAATTGGCCACATCGTAATATACTTTGACATTGGACGAATTGACCGAATCGATAATATGCATATGTTCCTCGGCATCGAGCCACGATTCGATACCCAGTACGATTCCATTATCTTCTGCTTTCGAAGCTACTTTTTTGAGCCTGCGAATGGTCTCTTTGGTGCCTTCGGGGTCGTTCTTTAAATCCCCATTATAAAAGAAGGCCAGTAAAACCACTTTGACCCCCATGGCGACTGCTACGTCGATACTATCGGAAACCCATTGTTCGGCCCTTGGGTCTGATTTATAGGGAATATTGTTCATCTCTCCAATAGCCATTCCGCCGATCGATATATCATATTTTTCGCAGGCAGCTTTATAAGTCTGCTGTATTTTTTCTTCCCTCAGATGCATATCGTTGTCCAAAGTGCCCAAACTGATCTGTATGCCATCAAGTCCGATTTTGTGACCTACTTCCATTGCCTCGACGTTCGCCAATTGATTGATTGACCAATCGCAGGCCCCGATTTTAAAAAGTTTCGATGTTTCGGATGCAAATACGTCATAGGCACTCAGACAACTCAGGCCCAGAAGTCCAATAGACGATTTTAGCACATCTCTTCTTGTTATGTTGTTATGATCCATACTATGTTTTTTATGATCGGAACGTATTAGACATCGGTCTTTTTCAAAGTCAAAAGGTAAGTTGTTAGGTCGGATAAATCTTTTTCGGTCAAGTCTAGAGCTTTTGCATCGGGCATAACACCTGTTTTCAATTTTGCCTTGCTCTCGATTTCATCAGGGGCGATTACAATTCGATTTCCGGTTACATCTTTTAAGACCGTGGTCTCGCCTTCCGATAAGAGAAAACCATAAAACGCTTGTCCCGCTTTGGTCTTTATCATTACGGGTTGGTATCCGAATACAATGGAGGTATTGGGGTTGACGATTGCATCCACCATGGCGGATGTATCAAATTTACCCCCTATATTGGATAAATTTGGACCGATATCGTTACCTCCCTTATCATTTTTATGACATGAAGCACATTTAGCAGTGAACAAACTTTCGCCTTTGGTTAGGTCTCCTGTCAAGGTCAAAATTTTACTTTGTGAAAGTGCTCTTTTATTGGATTTTGAAAAATATCCCGAAGCGAGGGTCCGCACTTCTTGAAATGGATTTTCGAAAAGTGCCCCTGAAACATTTTGAATTATCTCTTTGGAAAGATGGTCATTTACAGCCAGGGCAATCAGCAATCTTCCTCCGATTAGAGTACCTGCCATTTTTTTTCCGGCTTCAATTCTATCTTTCATTGATTTGGAAGCATCAAGAAGCGTTTCTTGTTGAGCGGTTATTTCTCCGGGAATTTCAAAAGTTATCCCTGCCTCGGAGTGCCAATCTCTCAGCGTATACCAATCATTTGTCTTTCTAAATCCTACCCACCAGTTCGCCAATTCTTGAACTATTGGGTTTCCTTCTCCTTCTTGAGTTCCATCATGGCCGCGACGGCCTCCTTGTCATTGACAAACGCAAGGGCATCGACAGCTCGTCTTTTTGAGTCATCGTCTGTACTTTTGGCCATGGCTCTTTCCTTTAAAGCAGTTACCGCCGATTTTGGATGCAAGCGCCAAACCAAGCTTGCAAATTTTTCAGACCATTCTACGGGATTTTCCGATTCGTTGGCAAGGAGTTCTTGATAGGCCATTTCTTCCTTTCCGTCTATTGCCATGCCCAAAGCTTCAAGGTACCAAGGATCGTTTCCGTCATAACCTTTATACAACGTTTTGATTACGGAGTTACTTTTCTCCCATGGAACATCTCTCAACGAGATGGCCACTTCGCGTCGTACCTCTTCGGCAGGGTCATTAGCTGCAATAGCTGCATACTTCAATACGGATTTTTCATCGTTTTTCAATGCCCGATAAGCGACTACCCTTAATCTAGGGTCCGGTTCTTTTTTGAGGATATTTTCTACAGCGGCGATTCCCTTGTTGCCTAATTTTGATAATAGCCAAACGGCTCTGGCCTTGTGATATGGGTTATCCGATTCCAGGATTTTTTGCACTTCATTGACCGCCGCTTCGCCTTGTTTCTCCAATTTATTAAAACCAATGCTCCGCACGTTGATGGCTGGATTCAGCAATGCTGCAATTTGACCATCGGTGGAAGTCAAATCAATTTCAGGACTTTTTAGTTCTTTTCCTTTTGGGGTAAGCCGATAGATCCGCCCATACCCGATGCTATCCATCATTTGGTGGCCCCCGACCACTGGATCGTACCAGTCAGAAATATATATGGCCCCATCGGTACCTACGGCTACGTCACTGGGGCGGAACCATTTGCGTGTATCGCCATCGATTTCATGCCAGATATAACCTTCGGTCGATTCCTGCATTGAAGTGACCAAGTCCCTTCTTTTTAGGTCAAAACCGGCCCCTTTTTTGGCAGGTTGATAGGCAAAAATTACGTTTCGTCCCGCGTCGGCACTGAGCAGCATTCCCTGATATTCTGGGCCAAAGGCATCGCCTTCATACACTACCACGCCTGTGGGAGAACCTGCGCCGGTATTATCCCCTGCGGGCATAACTCCGGGTTCGTCTTGATGCCAATGGGCCGAAAAAATTTCTTGATCAGGTTTTTTATCTGCTTGCCAAGTGCGTTTGCCATTGGCGCTGAAATAACCCGCGTTGCCGCCTTCCATAATCCATGTTACACGGCAGGTAACGACCTGATCGTCATTGTCATTTTGCCACATATTGCCGTACGAGTCCAAAGCCACTTCATAGGAATTTCTAAAATTATGGCCCAACACTTCGAGACCGGTACCATCTTTTTTCATGCGTAAGGCTAGTCCGCCCACCCAAATACGGCCGTCATCGCTGACCTGTGCCGGTTCGTTTTTGTCGTTGTATGGGGTTCCACCTGTGTAGACACTGCCGGAGCGTAAATTCCAGCCTGCCTTGTCAGTCACTTGGTGAGGGCCTGCATTTCCTGTATTGAAGTAATATCTGCCATCGGGTCCAACAATAAGTGAATGTAAACTATGGTCATGGTCAAAACCCCCGAAACCAGTAAGGAACACTTCCTTTTTATCGGGAGTGTCATCCCCATCTTCATCAGTGTACACAATCAAATTGGGTGCACAGGAAACGAATATTTTATTGCCGACCACCGCAATACCCATTGGGGCGACTAGATCTTTATCTTGCACGAACACTTTGGACGAATCGCTAATGCCATCACCATCAGTATCCTCCAAAATCATGACGCGATCGCCATCTTCGAAATTCAACCGTTTTTCAGGGTCATTGTTGAAATCGCGATAATTCACGGCCTCAGTTACCCAAATTCTTCCTTTGGCATCCACATCCATATTCGTGGGGTTGTAGAGTGAAGGAGATTCTGCCCATAAAGAAACTTCCCATCCTTCGGGGATGCTGAAATCATTTTCTACCGTCGTCTCGAAATCTAGTTTAGGAGTTACATATTCGGTATTTCTCGAATCCTTACATCCAGAAACGATTCCGAATAAAATAAATAACGCTAATGTCACGCTATTATTCATGTTCGGTTTTTTTATTGTCATAGTTCTATTATTTACTGTGACCAAAATATTCCCCTCCTTTAAGTACGTTATAACCTTGTGCCTTTTTTTCGGCCTCATCGATAAAATCGTTCACATCTGCCGTATTAAAGGTAAACATATCATAATGACAAGGAATCACATAATTCGCATTAATGGCCTTGCCTAATTCAACAGCTTCCCTACAGTTGAGATTGCCGGCTACCTTTCTTTCAGGCTTGTTTCCGTTTATGGGAAGTAAAGCAACATCAACATTGAAGGGTTTCAATAAATCGACCATGCCGTCATACCATAGTGTATCACCGCTATGATAAATGGAATATTCCCCGAATCTGATGACAAAGCCCATGAATTTACAGTTGCCATTTTCATCTCGGGCCAGTTCATTGTGTTTGGACGGGATTCCGACGAAAGTGAATCCGTTATTAGTAAAGGTCAACCCATCGTTCATTCCTATGGGGAAATCGAGGTCACAACCTACCCGGTTTGCCACAAATTCACGATTGGCTTCGGGGATAATAAATTTTATATCAGGATTATTTTTTAAAATAGGAATTAGCGTCTCCGCATCCAAATGATCCGTATGATTGTGACTTGATGTCACTAAGGAAATATTCTTAAGTAGTTCAGGTCGCACTACCAATTCGCTCATACGAACATGTGGCTTTTCGGTTTCCGAATATTTTTTGGTAAGGGAATCGGAAAGATAGGGGTCGATTAAAACGCGCTTACCATTCCATTGCAAGAGATACCCGCTCTGCCCCAGCCACCACAACCGAAAACCCTCTTTTTCATTCAGAAACGAATCCATTTCTTCAATAAGCGTATCATCTTTTTTGAAAGCAGGAATCAGAGTGTTCATAACGATTCTCTCACTTTTTTGGCCCCGGCCACCATATTGATCAATTTTTGGCGTGAGGCCCAGCGTGCTGTCTGGCTCAATCCGCAATCGGGTGCGACGGATAATTTTTCTGCAGGCACATACTTTAGGCAGCGGTTAATCCGCTCAACAACATCTTCTGGAGATTCGATATAGTAATTCTTGACGTCGATAATCCCAACGGCTACGTTCATCTTTTCGGCGAAGGGAGCCAACAATTCGATTTCGGCAAACTCACGGTTCGCCATTTCAATATGTATTTCATCCACATCCATATTCAAAAAGTCGGGAAGCATAGGTTTGATACTTCGATACCCAACTGGTCGTCCTTTGAAATTACCAAAGCATAAATGGGTGCTGAGGTTGCATTTTCCTTTGATGGTTTTTACGGTGCGGTTGAAAATATCTACAAATCGTTTTGTATCGGCTTTGTAGGCATAGCAACTCATAGAGGGTTCATCGACGGTAATTTCGGTACATCCTGCGGCAACCAAGGCCTCGAGTTCGCGACTGATAATCGGTAATAGCGCTTCGGTTATTTCGTAACGGTCTTTGTATGTATCGTTCGGTAGCAAACGTCCTGATAAAGTATAAGGTCCGGGAATACTTGCCTTTAAGGTCGGGCCATTTGGCGCCAACTTTTTGAGCCGTTCAAATTCTTTGACCGCACCGAGTCCGTTCGGCGCTTCCAATTTGCCAACGATATTGTTTTTGCCCCTTTGGTCATGTGCTGGTGGTCCATATAATCGAGTGCTTGAGGTATTATTTTCGATACCGTTTATAAATCCATAGAAGGAAAGATTGAAATCCAACCGTGTCTGCTCCCCATCGGTTATGACATCGAGACCAGCCGTTGTCTGATCATGGATTGCAGCGATAACGGCATCTTCGATAGCTTCCTCGATATCGGCAGCTCCTAATTTATCCAGATTTTGAGAAACGAATTCTAGCCATCCTGGAAAAGGGTAACTCCCTACGACCGTTGTTCTGATTGGAGTTTTATTCATTATTGATGATTTTTTCATACCCATGCAGATGGGAATATGTTTTCAATAACTCTCGTATTTGAGTCAAGCTAAAGTAACCAAAACAACTTGTATGTACAAGTAATAATCCCTACATTTCACAAACCTCTATCGCGAAGAATTTTCATTTGAATTGTCATGAAATCCGAAAAAACCACAACAAAAAAATACCTGACCATTCAGGATTATATCAAGAAGAGAATCCAAACTGGAAAATTTCCGGTAGGGAGTTATTTGCCTTCCGAAAATGAAATCTGTAATCGGTTTAAAACAACGAGGACCACAGTACGCAGAGCTTTGGACGAATTGTTGAAAGAAGGTTTCATCGAAAAGGAACACGGCAGGGGAAGCAAAGTCATCGAACGGGGAAATTCACTGGGACTATTAACGGTAAAAGGTTTTTCTGGCTCGATAGATTATGAGGTTCAGACGATAGTTACTACACACCCAAAGATTATAAAGTGGGATCCGGTAATCGCTTTTCCATTGACAAATGATGAAAAAAAATCGCAATGTGTCTATTTTCAACGCGTCAGGAACATCAATAATCTACCAGTAGTATTAGAGAATAATTGGTATTCGCTCGATGCTTTGCAATTCATAAAGGCAGACGAATTTGTCGAAGGTTCTTTTTTTAAGACTTTGAGTCAAAAACACCTGATCGAGATTATGGGCGCCGACCAAGAATTAAGGTCAATACCGGCATCGAAAGAAGTTGCTAAAAAACTGCAAATCAAAATCGGAAATCCGATTCTTCATATTTCGGTCAGGTTTCGAACGAGCAAACCCGGTCTCAATCTGTACGGCGATTTGTATTGTAATACGACTGAATATCCGATTCGGAACAGTTTTTTTCTTTAGAGCGTCGGGTATTTATTTTTTGCCAATGGGGGAATCATCACATTTTAGATCCCCGACCACATATTGCAATCCATCCAAAAAGAATTGAAGTAGTTCGGGATTGTTCATACTTTGGGCATTGTGTGACGGAGACGAATAGAAAACCCTGCCTTTACCATGTCTTTTAATCCATGAAACATAGATGACTTTTTCTGGCACTTCTTGCTTTAAACCTTCCAATTTATCAACTTCCATATATAGCAAAGGCCTAAAATTGTAATCGAAATAAGCATTCTTAAAAAAATAAGGTTCGTCAACATGGGTAAGTCCCTTTCCTTGAAAAGCCTTTACCAAAGGGTGCTTTGGATCCACTTCCTTTATATGAATTTCCTGTTGTTTGGGGTGGTAATCAAAACTACCGCCGGTCATTTTGCTAAAAGGTATCGAATTGTTCTGAACCGTAATGGCACCGTGCATTATCATCAAACCGCCACCTTGCTCGACAAAGGTCATCATATTTGCTTCGTATTGGGGAGCAAGCCTCTTAATTTTGGCATCCGATAGCGATGTATTCTGTCGAAGCAAATCGGAAAAAAGATCTCTTTCAGGTCCACTGGGGTTGCAATTGTTGAAAACGACGGCATCATATTTTTCAAGGTTTTCTTTTTCAAAATTTTCGATATCATATCCAATATGCATTTCAAAAACGCCCGATTTTTTGCCCAAGATTTTTAGCATTTCCACATTATGTGGAATGGTCCAATGGTCATAACCAGTAGCTTTCGAGAAAACTAGAACTTTCTTTTTTGAGACATTTTTGACAGTGGGTTCCGAAGGGGAGAGGCTCTCGATTTTTGCAAGCCATTCATCGGTAATTTCAATAGGTGACATGTCTTGTGCCAGTACAATGTGCGATATAATTAAGAGGAAAAGAAGAAGAATATTTTTCATGACAAAGCATTAATGACCCACTGATTTTTGTTTTGATTCAACCGCAAGTTTAAGAGAACCCCGATTATATCAAAAGGATTTGTAAATTAACACATATATTTTGTATCCTCTAACAATTAATAGTACTAAACAAATCAAGACCAAACTTTACATAATTCTAACTTTTTGTCTTTTTCTTTTTACGTGTTGTAATAAAGAAACATACCGTTTTGAAATTCAGGAGGACGGCGGATTTTTGCAATCCGGCCCAGTGTCAATAGAAATCAAGGATTTGGAAGATAAAAATCTTGAAAAACTCACCTTGATACAAAATGGAAAGTCCGTGCGATTCCAAATAAAAGATGATAAAGTCTGGTTCGTTCACAATCCGGAAAACGGAAATTTGTACAGTATCGAGGAAGCTTCCAACAAAACAGTGGATGCCAAAGCCTTAGATACACAAAAAAAAGACGGTAGCCTTCAACTCATAGCCGATAAAAAACCTCTATTAAGTTATCGATACGAGATGACCTATCCGCCCGTAGGAGTGGATTCCATTTTCAAAAAGTCCGGGTATATTCATCCTATTTTGACTCCAAAAGGAGATACATTGACACGAATTCAACCCCACGACCACTATCATCATTACGGACTTTGGGGTCCTTGGACCCATACACGAATCGACACCATGAGAGTAGATTTTTGGAACCTAGGCGAAGGCATGGGTACCGTACTTTTCAAAGAATTTAAGAATACTGTTTCGGGCAATGTGTTCTCATCATTCACGGCCGAACAAGAACATATTGATTTCAAGACAAAAGGAAGTCCGCAAGTGGCACTCAACGAAGATTTGACGATCAATCTGTGGGATTTGGGCCTAACCGATAGGTATATGTTCGATTACACGACAAGTTTTAGTTCCCCTTTGGAAAATGGTATTCTCTTCGAAGCCTATCGCTATGGCGGTGGAATCGGCTTACGTTTCAATGAACGCTGGAAAGCGGATAATTGTACCGTTCTGACTTCCGAAGGAAACGACCGATTGACCGCAGATGGTACAAATGCGCGATGGTGCATCGTAAGTGGCGTATCATCGGACGGCCAAGGCACGAATGGTATACTATTCATGAGCCATCCCGAAAATAGAATGCATCCCGAACCAATGCGTATATGGCCCATCGATGCCAATGAGGGCAGGGGGGACATGTTTTTTGAATTCTGTCCTATCCGACACGAACAATGGAAGATAGAACCCAATAGGGAATATGAACTCAATTACAGAATGGTGGTCTTTGATGGCGAGTTAAGCGCAGAAGAAGCCGAGGCCTATTGGCAGGCCTTTGCAAAATTTCCGGAAGCAAAAAGAATAGAGAATTAAATAGAAAACGAAGATATGCAACGAAGAAAATTTATTAATAGAACGGCATTGGGCACTGCGGCGATGGTCGGTTTTCCAAGTATTGTGCCAGCACATGTACTATGTAAAGATGCCCCGAGCAACAAAATCAATATCGGTCAGATCGGTTGCGGCAGAATCGCATTAGTTCATGACCTTCCTGATACTTTGCGATTTGATGATGCCCGAATCATGGCGGTCTGCGATTTGGATTCGATACGGGTCGATAAAGCAAAAGCGTTCGTGGACAAAGCTTATCAAGAAAAAACGGGCAAGACGAAGTATATGGATACCAAGACCTATGGCGACTATCGCGAAATGCTCTTGAACAAAGATATTGATGCGGTTATGATTAGTACTCGATCATTGGCATTCACAACCCGCCATGGAGGCCGCCTTGGCCGGAAAGGATATCTACCTTCAAAAACCGACTTCATTAACGGTTAAGGAGGGCCAACAATTACGCGATGCTGTGCAGAAGAGCAATGTTATCCTACAAGTAGGTACCCAACAAAGGGCCATGCCGCAATTTCGGGTGGCTGCTGAATTGGTAAGGAACGGACGAATCGGTAAAGTACATACCGTTAAAATCGGTCTTCCTGGTGACCCTGGTGGGCCGGAAGTCATGGAAATGCCGGTCCCGAGTAATTTGAATTTCGAAATGTGGTTGGGCTCAACTCCTGAATTGCCATACAATGAAATAGGAGTGCATCCACAGAATGACTATAGCCGACCAGGCTGGCTCAGGCATCGTAATTACGGCGCGGGCATGATAACCGGTTGGGGGCAGCATCATTATGACTCGGCCGCTTGGGGCATGAATACGGAACTAACGGGTCCTATTTCCGTAGAGGCCTTGGCAGAATTTCCAAAATCTGGTTTTTGGAACGTACATGGTGACTTTTTTGTAAAACATGAATATGAAAACGGAATTACGGTTTACACCAGCGGAGGCTATCCGAATGGCGTAAAATACATCGGCGAAGATGGTTGGATTTTTGTTTCTCGTGGTGATTACCAAGCTTCGGCCTCGGATCCTGTCGATAAAGAAAAAAGCGCTGAGGCCTTGAACGCTTCGGACCCAAAAATTTTGGAGTCCGTTATCGGAGAAAATGAAATCCATCTTGAAAAAATAGACGACCAACATGGAAACTGGTTGGAGTGTATCAAAACACGAAAGCAACCGATATCACCCATTGAAAAAGGCCACAAAGCATGCGCTATCTGCCTGATCAGTGATATCGCCATGCAATTTGACAGAAAACTGGAGTGGGATCCCGAAAATGAAGTTTTCATCAATGATGAAGAGGCGAACGCCATGTTGCACCGAGAACAACGAAAACCGTACGGGACGGATTATGTGAAGGTTTAGGGAAATCGCAAAGCTTAAATCATAGTCGAAAAATGTTCCGTAAAAATCAAATATAATATTATAAATGTCGATAAATTACAGATTAATTCTGCCAATTTTTTTATTCTGTGTTTCCTGCGGTGAACAAAAGAAACCTGAAACTAAAATGAATGAAAATGAGACTTCAATAGTTAAACTCATGACGTTGGACCCCGGTCATTTTCATGCCGCTCTCGTGCAGAAGTCCATGTATGACCAAGTTGATTCAACGATTTATGTGTTTGCTCCTGAAGGGCCTGAAGTAAAAGATTTTTTAAATAAAATAGAGTCCTACAACTCCCGGGAAGAATCTCCAACAAAATGGAAGGTGGAACAATATTTCGGTGGTGACTATTTAAAAAAAATGATTGGCGATAAACCTGGCAACGTGATGGTGGTCGCAGGTAAGAATTCGAAAAAAATAGATTACATCCTCGCGGCCGTAAAAGCAGGTCTGAACGTGTATGCCGATAAACCCTTGGTCATTAATCCAGAAGGTTTTGAAAAGTTGAAGGTAGCTTTTATAATTGCCAAGGAGAATGACGTGTTGATCTACGATATCATGACCGAGCGTTTTGAATCGACCACGATGATGCAAAAAATGTTCTCGACAATTCCTGATATTTTTGGCGAGTTGGTCGATGGTAGTCCAGATGCCCCGGCAATTAGCAAAGAAAGTGTACATCATTTTTTTAAGTATGTTTCGGGCCAGCCTTTGGTGCGCCCGCCATGGTTCTTTGACGTGAACGAAGAGGGCGAAGGAATCGTTGATGTAACCACGCATTTGGTTGATTTGGTACAATGGGAAGCTTTTCCAGGAGAAATTATTGATTCCACGGATATCGAAATGATCAGTGCCAAAAGATGGCCGACCGTAATGGCCAAAGAAAAATTCAAAAAGGTAACCGGATTGGAAGACTATCCGAAGTACCTGCAAAAAGATGTGAAAGATGGAAAATTGTACGTCTATTGTAACGGCGAAATGATATATACCATCAGGGGAAAACATGCCAAGGTTTCCGTCATTTGGAATTACCAAGCCCCGGAAGGCACCGGCGACACCCATTACAGCATCATGCGCGGCACAAAAAGCAATCTGGTAATTAAGCAAGGTGCTGAAGAAAATTTCAAACCTACTTTGTATATTGAGACGAAAGATAGCGAAGGCTTTGAGGAAAAACTGAAATTGGTGCTCGAAGGTGTTATCGCAGAAAAATTCCCCGGAACAACGGCCGCAAAAACAGCCAATGGTTTATGGCGTATCAATATTCCAGAGGAATTCAAGATAGGTCATGAAGCACATTTCGCCCAAGTGACCGAGAATTATTTACAATATTTGGAGGATGGAAAACTTCCCGAATGGGAAGTGCCGAATATAATAACGAAGTACTATACGACCATTGAGGCTTACAAAATGGCAAAAGGAAAATGATATGGAAAACAACCAATTTTCACTAGCGAACAAATGCTATGCCTTATCGGGTGCTACGGGTGCTTTAGGAGGTTCCATCGCAACCTATTTAGTGCAAAATGGCGCGAAAGTGGTATTGCTAGGAAGATCCCCTGAAAAATTGGATAAAAAAGTTGAGGAATTGGATACCATTGCGTCCGGGAAAACGTCGGCCTACGTTGTCGATTTATTGAATGAAGAAGAGCTAAGAGATACTAAGTATAAAATCGCCTCTGAAATCGGTATGATAGATGGCTTGGTTAATTTGGCCGGTGGCAATATTCCCGGGGCGACCTTAAAACCAGATCAAACGATACACGATATCGAAATCGACGATACCCGTAAAGTGGTCGATATAAACCTTTTCGGTACCGTACTCCCCACTATTATTTTAAGCGAGTTGATGGTAAAGCAGAAGCAGGGTTCCATCGTAAACATATCTTCGATGGCCGCGAAACAAACCATATCAAGGGTCTTGGGGTATTCCATGGCCAAAGCGGGTATTGACATCTTTACCAAATGGATGGCCAACGAACTTGCCTCAAAACATGGCGATAAAATTCGCGTAAATGCAATCGCCCCTGGCTTTTTTATTGGTAACCAGAACAGAAGGCTATTGACCAACGAAGACGGGTCTTATACGGAAAGAGGAAACGATATTATAAAAAATACTCCGATGGGCCGTTTTGGCGATGCCTCCGAATTGAATGGCATGGTGCATTATTTGCTTTGCGATGCTTCCAGTTTTGTAACCGGTGGTATTTTTGATGTCGATGGGGGATTCAGTTCTTTTTCAGGCGTTTAGACTTCCTATTACGTAATTATCATATCTATTTAGCATCAAATGAATATATTTAGAGCTTATGCAGAAAGATTCCATGATATATAAGAGCGCCAAGAGATTTTTTTTGAGTGTTTTCTCCCTATTGATTTTTAGTATCCTGATGGTTTCCTGCAAAACCGACGGTGATACAAAAACACTTTTCTTTGCCCACTCCCTTCCCATCACACACCCCGTTCATTTGGGCATTCTTGAAATGCAAAAATCCCTAAATGAAAAATCTGGAGGCAAACTTCAAATTAAAATCTTTCCTGATGGCCAACTGGGCACCGAACGTGAAGTATTGGAATTGCTTCAAATAGGTAGTATTGCCTTGACCAAGGTAAGCGCGGCCTCAATGTCGAATTTTGCTCCTGAATATGGCGTTTTGGGAGTGCCCTATCTTTTTAGGGACAGCGAGCATCTTTTTGAGGTATTGGAAGGTGATATCGGTAAAGGAATTTTAGCAGGAGGAACTGAATTTCTGCTACGTGGACTCTGTTTTTATGATGCAGGAAGCCGTAGTTTTTATACCGCTGCCAAACCAGTGGAAACCCCGGAAGATCTGAAAGGATTAAAGATTCGTGTCATGAACGATCAAATGTCGGTCAATATGGTCAATGCCCTTGGTGCTTCGGCAACGCCAATGGCTTACGGCGAATTGTATACGGCCTTGCAACAGCGTGTGGTAGATGGCGCGGAAAATAATATCCCCTCGTTCGTTACCTCGAACCACTATGAAATCTGTAAGTACTATTCAATCGATGAACATACATTAACGCCCGATGTCGTGGTCATTGGCACAAAATATTGGGATAACCTGAACGACCAAGAAAAGGAATGGCTGCAAGCGGCGGCCAAAGAAAGTGTTGAAAAACAAAAGCGGTTTTGGAAAGAGACGATTGCCGAGAACATGAAGGTGTTGGAAGCGGCCAACGTGCAGTTTTTCGAACCCGATAAGACCCTGTTTTCCGAAAAGGCCAAGGTCATCATGACAGACTTGATGAAAGACCCTAAAATGGGAAGTCTGATAGAAAAAATAAAAAAACAGTAAATGGAAAAAATGTACGTCGCCCTGAACAAGGCTATCGAGGCATTTTTGGTCATCATTTTTAGCTTATTGGTTCTCGATGTGGTCTGGCAGGTCGTGTCGCGTTACGTGGTAGGGCAATCCAGTTCGTTTACAGAGGAGTTTGCTCGCTTTGCTCTGATTTGGTTGACCGTTTTGGGTGCGGCCTATATCAACGGGCAAAAAGAAGGACACCTCTCGATGGATTTCCTTCTTTCAAAACTACCCCAGGACAAAAGATTTAAAAGGCAGCGTATCATTCAAATTGTGATGGCACTTTTTGCCTTAGTGGTAATGATTATTGGAGGTGGAAATCTTGTTTACACAACCTTGACATTAGGCCAGATTTCCCCGGCCCTGAATGTTCCCTTGGGTTTTGTCTATGCCATTGTCCCTATAAGTGGATTGATTATCATTTTCTTTTCCATCTATCATTACCGAAAAACCTTTAACACGACCACGAATGAGTATTGAGACCATCAGCATCCTAGTTTTGTTCCTGAGTTTTTTCGCGTTATTGGCCTATGGCGTGCCAGTTGCTTATGCTATCGGAATTTCATCTACGCTGACATTGGTTCTCAATATGATTTTCATGCCCTCGGTGACGACGATCAGTCAGCGCATGACCACAGGTATCGATAATTTTGCACTGTTGGCCATTCCATTTTTTATACTGGCAGGTGAAATTATGAATAGAGGAGGTATTGCGGATCGTCTGATCGCCTTTGCAAAATCATTGATCGGGAGTTTTCCCGGAGGGCTTGCATTTGTGAATATTATTTCTGCTATGCTGTTCGGCGCGATTTCAGGTTCTGCCATTGCCGCGGCATCGGCAATAGGAAGCACCTTGACCGACAAGATGGTCGATGAAGGCTATCCTAGGGAATACTGTGCGGCGGTCAACATAACTTCGTCCACTACTGGATTATTGATACCACCTAGTAACGTGCTTATTATTTTTGCATTGGCCAGTGGGGGCACGGCCTCTGTTGCAGCCTTATTTATTGCGGGATACATCCCCGGAATATTGGTTGGCCTCGCCATAATGATCATGGTATATATGTACGCTATTCGTAAAGGTTTACCGAGAGCGCCCCGGGTCGGTTTTAAGCAATTATTTCGTGATTTCGGTAGGGCTTTTTTGAGCTTGACCTTGCTTGTAGTTGTGGTAGGAGGTATCGTAGGTGGTATTTTTACCGCGACCGAGGCGGCCGCGATTGCTGTGGTCTATGCCGTCTTGTTGGGCTTCTACAACAAGCAATTGAAGTTTTCCGATTTTCGCCCGATTTTGCTAAAAAGTGCAAAAACTACCGCAATCGTAATGTTCTTGATTTCAACTTCGATGGCGATGTCTTGGTTGTTCTCTTTTGAATCCATTCCACAAAACCTGACCGGATTTTTATTGGAGTCGGTAAAGAATCCGTTGTTGGTTTTGCTCTTTATCAACATTACCCTTTTGATTGTCGGTACGTTTATGGATATGACCCCTGCCGTACTTATCTTTACTCCGATTTTTTTACCGGTGGTCATGGCCTTGGGAATGCATCCCGTTCAATTCGGTATGATTATCGTTTTGAACCTGTGTATCGGAGTTTGTACCCCACCCGTGGGAACCTTGCTTTTTGTAGGTAGTGGCGTGGCCAATGTTCCCGTGACCAAAGTCATAAAACCCTTGTTGCCTTTGTTGGGCGTTATGGTGCTGGTGTTGATGCTGTTGACCTATATCCCCGAACTTTCCCTTTGGATGCCAAGATTTTTTGGCCTGATCGATTAATGTATTGAAGAAAATGAGAATTCCCCTATATATTTTAATTACGCTTGTATTGCTTTCCTGTAAAGAATCCTTTGAGGAACCAGTAATAGCTTTGGACGGATATCAAATCGAAGAGGGCTTTACGCTCGAAGTGCTTGCCTCCGAACCTTTGCTAAAAGCTCCTTTGGCTATGGATTTTGATAACCAGGGAAGAATGTGGGTTGCCGAGATGCCCGGTTACATGCACAATATGGAAGGCAAGGGCGAAAACGACCCGACCGGTTCGATTAAAATATTGGAAGATAGAGATGGCGATGGACGGATGGACCATGCCAAAATATTCTTGAACAGCCTTGTATTACCAAGGGCACTTGCTTTGGTCTATGACGGTTTGTTATATGCCGAGCCCCCGAATTTGTGGTTTGTCGGTATTAAGGACGACACTTCTGGGAAACGTGTGCTGGTAGATTCATTGTACGCTGCCGATGGCAACCCCGAACACCAGCCCAATGGGTTATTGATGAACATTGATAATTGGATCTACAATGCGAAATCAAACTATCGCTACCAAAGAAAAAAGGGTACATGGATCAAAGAGCCTACTACCTTTCGTGGACAATGGGGCATTAGCCATGACAATTTCGGAAGGTTATATTTTAATGATAATTCCCGACAACTTTTGGGCGACCATGTTCTGCCGAACCGTTTGGTGCGAAACAGATATTTTACGCCTGAGAAAGGGGTGGCACAACTTTTAACCGAAGATCAAAGGGTTTATCCGCTGCAACCCGTACTCGTAAATAGAGGATATGCCCCGGGAGTGCTCGATGCAGATAGCCTATTGGTTAATGTGACAGCGGCTTGTAGTCCTTTGGTTTATCGTGGAGGAATGTTTCCTGAAGAATATGATGAAAATGTATTTGTCTGCGTACCCGAGGCCAATGTGATAAAACGGAATATACTTTCCTTCGAGGGAAACCGAACAGTCGCAAATCAGGCTTGGGAAGAAAAGGAGTTCCTGGCATCCTTGGATGAGGGATTTCGCCCGGTCAGCCTGTACAACGGCCCTGATGGTTCGATTTATGTGGTCGATATGCACCTTGGGGTTTTGGGGCACCATGCGTATCTCAGTCCGTATCTTAAAAAAATCGCCAAGGAACGACAAATGGATACCATCATTGACATGGGCAGGATTTTAAAAATCGGTGTTGAAGGAAAGGTTCCCGCTACGATTCCGAATTTAAATAAATTATCGAGTACTGAATTGGTCGAACTGCTCTATAGCGAAAATGGATGGCTCCGTGATCGCGCCCAACAATTGTTGATTCTAAAGGGGGAAGACGGATATGTTTCCCGATTGCATGAAATTTCATTGGATACCGAACATCCCATCTCCCAAATCCATGCTTTATACACACTTAAGGGTACGGAAAATACTTCCTTTGAACATCTTGCAAAAGTAGCTTCGGGAAGCAGTGATAAAGTGGTTTCCCATACACTGGTTTTATTGGAGGAATTTGTTTCCGAAAAAAATGAACAACATGCCTTAGAATTATTTCAAGATTTGTTATCAAAAAAGGAATCTTTGATTGACCTCTATCTGGCCTCTACGCTGGGTAAATGGACCACGGTTTCGGAAAAGAAATTTCTGCCATTGGTGTTGGCATTGTCGAAAAGGTATACTGATGACCTTATTCTTAAGGAAGCGCTCGTTAGTGGGTTGGCCAAAAATATGGAAGCGGCCGTAACTGCCCTCGAAAACGATTTGGAAACCAAGAAGGATACCTTGGTTACGCTACTGAATCAAACCCTTGCTTTACAAAAAGCAGATACTCCCAACCCGATTTATTCCGATAAACTTTTGGCTGAAGATAATCGTACACGTGGCGCCAAGATCTTCAGACAGATATGTGCGGCTTGTCATAGTATCAATGGCAAAGGCTCTGAAGGACTTGCGCCACCGCTGTTAAAATCGGAATATATGAACGCTCCGTTAGAAAGACTTGGCCTTATCGTTTTACATGGGTTAAGTGGCCCTGTTCATGTCAATGGTAAAAAATATGAGTTCAATCAAGCGATGCCCGGACTCATTGCCAATGAAAGCCTTACGGATGAAGATATTGCCGATGTCATTGCCTATGCGACAAGTGCATTTTCGGATGTTCCGAGATCTTTGAAACCTGAAACGATTAAAAATTTGAGGGAAGTAAGATCGGAATCGGGCATGGAGTTTACAGAGAAAGAACTGAACGAGTTTGTGGAAAAAAATAAGGGAAAGTCGGCTTTACAACCACTTTTTTAGAATTATTAATTATGGAAAATAGAACCTCTTTTATCGATGAGAATTTCTTGTTGCAAAGCGAATTTGCTAAGGTATTATATTATGATTACGCGAAGGATTTGCCAATCATCGATTACCATAATCACTTGCCTCCGTCAGAGATGGCCAAGGATCATGTTTTTTCCACTATCAGTGAGGCATGGTTGGCTGGAGACCACTACAAATGGCGGGCCATGAGAACGTTGGGTATCGACGAAAAATATGTTACGGGAAATGCGTCCGATAGGGAGAGGTTTCAGAAATGGGCCGAGGCAGTGCCGTATACGGTTAGAAACCCTTTGTATCATTGGACGCATTTGGAGCTATCACGGTATTTTGGTATTGACGAATTGTTGAATGCAAAAAATGCTGCTGAAGTCTATGAAAAGACATCCGCCAGACTACAAGAAAACACCCATAGTGCCATCGGACTTTTACAACAGCAAAATGTGGAATCCCTCTGTACGACGGATGAGCCACATGACAACTTGGAGCATCATAAAAGTATTGCCGAACAGGGGATTTCACCAAAGGTATTTCCTGCCTTTCGCCCCGATAAAGCCTTTGCCATCGATATGGGCACTTCCTATATTTCCTATTTGGAACTTTTAGGAGACTCGGAGAATATGATGATTGAAACCTACGCCGACCTTCTGGATGTCTTAGGGCGCAGAATGGATTGTTTTCACCAACACGGGTGTCGGCTATCGGATCACGGTTTGGAGCAATTGTATCATTTTGAGGAAGGCGCTTATGACAGCGAAACTATTTTCATTAGAGCTAAAAATGGAAACGTAATTTCAACGGAAGAAGTACACTATTTTAAATCTCGCATCTTGGTTTTTCTCTGTAAAAACTATCATCAAAGAGGGTGGGGGCAGCAATTCCATTTGGGCGCGCTTCGTGATAATAATAAACGACTTTTAACAAGTTTAGGGCCGAATACCGGCTTTGACTCCATAGGCGATTTTTCTCAGGCTAGGGCTTTAAGTGGATTTCTGAATGAACTGGACAGTACCGATCAGTTGGCGAAAACCATAGTGTACAATTTGAACCCGTCCGATAACGAGGTGTGTGCTACGATGATGGGAAATTTCAATGACGGTACCATCAGGGGCAAAATGCAGTTTGGGTCGGGCTGGTGGTATTTAGATCAAAAAGACGGTATGGAACGTCAAATGAATACGCTGTCGAACATGGGTATTCTTAGCACTTTTGTTGGTATGCTCACCGATTCAAGAAGTTTTTTATCCTTCACCCGGCACGAATATTTCAGAAGAATTTTGTGTAATCTCATAGGTAAGGATGTTAGGAACGGTGAATTGCCGAGGGATGAAAAACTGTTGGGCAAAATCGTTGCGGATATCTGCTATCACAATGCCAAAAATTATTTTGATTTTAACCGATAGTATTAGAAAAGGCGTACAACCGCTTCGGATTGTCAAAAAATAGCTTTTGGAAGTATTCCTCCATGCCTTTTGATTTTAGAAAATCGGGAATAGTTTTGATTAAATAATTCATTCCTGGACTACCGCCGTAACTTTTCCAGTAAACATTTTTTGCCATATCCATGCCCATAACGATTTGATCAGGATATTCGGGAAGCAGTTTTTCCAACAACTGTAAGGTATGATTGGGTTCCTCTTTTTTCCAACGAAAGGCACTATCATACTCCACGCGAACACCCACATCCATAACGGCCTTGTTATAGTCTATTTCCTTAGCACGATCCACATGCGATAGCACCACATGCTCCAACCTTGCTCCAAGTTTCTCAAATAGTTTGGCTTGCTCCAAAGCCTGTCTGCCAAAATTGGTATGGGTCAAAATTGGTGCTCCGGTTTCCAAATGTGCGTTGACCACGGCCCTGAAAATCATTTCTTGGTGTTTTGTGAAGGGTTCGTCACCAGTAGCTAATTTGATGAGTCCGGCCTTATGGGCAATCCTTTTGACTGTTGAAGCGGTATAATCGAATTCGTCGATTCCCTCATTGATATCAGCAATAAAAAGACGGGTCAATTCATCTTCTGAAATCGTATACCGCCAATGGTTATCCGGGTAATAAATTTCTAAATGAATTCCGGTAGGAACAATGATATTGACTCCACTTCTCCTACTAACTTCAACGGATTTCAAAATGTTACGGCCACTGTTCGCAGGCATGGTATCGACAACTGTTCGTCCACCTGCATTGTAGAAATTGATAAGTTCCTCTGAAATCTTATCTACATCGTTCAATAAAAACTCAGAATGTTTGACGGTTACGTAACTATTCTCGATTACAATATGCTCATGGGAGTAGGTAAGGCCCATTTCATCCGTGGATTTGTCGCCTAAAACTGTTCTAAAAAATTTGTCTTCCATTTCACTCAATTATTGACCCATCCATTTCTGGAAGTGTCCGCAACCTTATCTGGCATTTGAAGAATCGCGCCGAGACGAATAAGTGAATCCTGTAACTTTTCTATATCAATATTTATGGCGTCTTGATCGGCATCTAAAGAAAGTACTGCTGCCAAACCTGCTGCTTGTCCCATACTCATGGTTTGTGCCATTGAGCGACATGAGGCATGGGCATCATGAGTCGCGGAAAAACATCTGCCGGCCACCCAAGTATTCATGCTATTTTTTGGAACCAAGGTGCGATATGGAACACCATAAGAATCACCATCAGGGACATATTGCCAAAGGGTCTCCGAGCCTCCGTGATCTGATTTTCTATGGTCTTCAATAGGAGCACCGCATAGAAAAACCTTATCTTTAAACTGTTTGGCGGACATACAATCTTCTTTGGTCAAACGATATTCACCATATACCCTTCGGGTTTCCCGAACCCCAATTTGATGGGAAAGTCCAATAATTTTTACATTTTGATAACCTGTTACTTCGGCCCGAAAAAAATTCTCAAAAACAAAGGCCTGTCGCCTTCCTTCTTTTTCGGCCTGGGTCATTTGCTCCAAGTCCAAAGGGTCTAAATCGACTACTTTTACGGCAATGGTAGAAATGCATCCGGGTTGGCACATTTCGTGGGCCGAACCTTCTTTTCGAGGCAATGGATGACTGCCCGATTCGTAGGCTTCCGTCATTCTTTCCTGTAACATCTTTTTTCCTCCGGCCTTTTCGTATGCCTCCAAATCCACGTTCGCCATCCGAAAGGAAGTGGTCATACTTTGAGCAGGTTCCATATCGCCGGCCTTTTCATATGGAATTCCCGCCCAATGGCAAAAATCGGCATCGCCGGAAGCATCGATTACACGTTTTGCCGTAATGGAGAAAAAACCGATACCCTTATGGAAAAAAATACAGACCGAGGTTTCCCCTATTTTTTCTACTGCTACCAAGGTGGTATGATAATAAACTTCAAGATTTTTATGCGTCAAGAGTTGGTCCCAAATCTGCTTCAGTTTTTCGGGATTGTAATTTACGCCCGTGCCGGCTCCGTAGGTATTTGGTCTTAAGAAAATATCCCCGGTTTTGTTCAGCTCGTTCACGACCTTATCGGGAAGACCACCTACAATTTTCTTTGGGGTATCTGAAGGCGTGAAAAACCCGTAAAAAGTATCCAACATTTGGGTCGAAGTGCCCCCTGGAAATCCATATCGCTCGACGAGCGTTACCTTATATTTTCCTTGGGCTGCCGCCATGGCAGCGATAGAACCTGCACTTCCGCTACCGATTATTAAGATATCGGTTTTATATTTTTTTAAAATTGTTGAAGTAAAGTTCATTAAGTACTTGTTTTTTTTGGCTCCCCTCTTTAGAAAAAGAGGGGAATGAATCCGCTTGCGGAGAAAGGGGAGTTTGACCCGAAAACTTGATTACATACCACTTTGTCTAGGTGTCGTTTGCCTGTGGTTTGCGCTTTCAACCCCTCCGTCTTCGCCTTTCGGCGAATCCACCTCCCCACGTCTGAGGGGAGGAGCTACCAATCAATTATTTATTTCTTGTCTCCCACATTTTCATATAGCTTGGCCATCAAATGGGCATGTTCGTCATAGGCCGATTCAAATAGATCTACCGCCCTTTCATTCCCCACGATTTTACCACTGCTCAGCACCTTTGGCGATTTTCCGTTTTTATGTAGAATATTCGCTACTTCCGCTTTGATTGAATTAATAAGCAAAACTCCGCCCAAAGTAGAACCCGGGGCCACAGGAGAATCCAATCCATCTAAATAAATCATGGCATCGCCGAGAGGGGCTCCCGTATCCAAAATATAATCCGCGAAATCGGTCAATTTTTTTCCGTCGGCTTTTTTGGAAGTACTTCCCTCTAAATGCAAACTACTGACCAAGGCGACGACTTTTACTTTCCGTTTTTGGAATTCCTCGGCCATTTCGATGGGCACCACATTGCAGCCGCTAGAAGAAATAATCAAAGCAGTGTCTTGCGGACTGGTATCGAAATTCCGAAGAATGCGTGAGGCCAATCCGGAAACATTTTCCAAAAACATCGCTTGCCGTTGACCGTTCGCCCCAACAACCAGATTATGAAATGACAGCGAAAGTTCGACGATAGGGTTAAACCCGGGAAAAGACCCATAACGCGGCCACATTTCTTCGACCATCATACGGCTATGGCCCGAACCGAAAAGATGCACCATTCGGCCATCCAAAATGGATTTAGCAAACAAATGCGCCACCTCTTGAATTACGGATTCCTGTTTCTCGATAACGGAAATAATTTCTTTGCCTTTTTCTAAATATTCTTTTGTCAAGCTCATTGATTATAAGGTGTTTTTTGCGAAGTAAGCTGCGCCGATAGCGCCGGCATACCCTCCTAATTTTGCTTTTACTATTTTGATTTGATGCCCCCCGGGTCGCCATTCGTAATCGGCCATAGATTTTTTTAAAGGTTCTAATAAGGAATCTCCTGCTCCAGCCGTGATTCCACCTCCAAGAACAATTAATTCGGGCGAAAGTATATTAGTGAGGGACGCCAGACCTGCGGCCAATCTTTTTATGGATTTAAGCCACCAGACTTTGGCATCGGTATTTCCGTTTTCAAAGGCATCGACCAGTTCACGTACACTTTTGTATTTTCCTTGGGTCCTTTCGGAGACCGAAAAGTTTCCCATGGCATGTTCCAAACTTCCGGGCATATTGGTCATGGTCTGGGTGCCGTTGATGTCAATGGTCATATGCCCCACGTGGCCGGCACGTTGGTGGTTTCCCTGATACAGCTTGCCGTTTATGATGATTCCACCACCGATCCCTGTGCCCAAAGTGAGCATCAACATGTGTTTGATTCCTTCAAAGCGATAATAAGATTCGTATTCTGCCAGACATGCCGAATGGCCATCATTAATGACTTTGATAGCGTTGCCGAGCTCCACCGACCAATTAAAATTCTCGATACCCAGCAAGCGTTCGGGCATATGTAGGGTCATTTTGTTTTCAGAGTCTACAAGACCTGGAGCGGAAATACCACATTTTAACATATCAGGATTTCCACCGGCATATTTTTGGGATTTTTCGGAAATGACGGCAATGATTTTTTTCTTCCAGAGTTCGGCTTCGCCACTGCCGTCTTCGGTCGGGATTTCATTTTGTTCAAGAATCTTTCCGCTATCGTCCATGACAACAGTCTTGATTTTGGTGCCTCCGATGTCGATACCGAGGTAGATCATTTTAATTTTTTTTATCATTGCGAGCGCAGCGTGGCAATCTGTTTAAGCTTATTGCAAGTTCAATATATTGTCTGACTGCCGGCGAGACAGGCTTCATCGAATAATTATTGTGATGCCGAATACCCTTCCAGCCGCTCCTCGCAAAGACGTTTTCTTTGAACATTTTAACATTAATCATATTGCCCTTCGCTAATCGTCCACCCACCATCAACCGCCAAAACTTGTCCGGTTATGAATTTGGAATCAGGGTGCAAGAACATCAACACCGCATTATTGATATCTTCGGATGCTCCTGGACGCCCTCCGTCCAAAGGTTGTTTTGTTTTTAGAAAGGATAGAATTTCGGCATCCTCGGCCGCCCGTTTGGCCATGGGCGTAATAAAGAGGCTGGGTGCAATAACATTAATGCGGATGTTATATTCGGCATAGTAGGCCGCAATAGATTTCGAAAAACCGATAATCGCCGATTTGGCTGCCGCGTAGGCATGTGTTGTAAAATATTTCGGAGAAGGGGAGTAGCCCAGGACCGAGCCCATATTCAAAATAACGCCTTCCTTTTTGTGTTCGAGAAAATAATTGACCATTGCTTGATTGGAGAGCATCATTGAGGTCAGATTGAGTTCCATTGTTTTGTTCCAACCTTCCAAAGTAATTTTATCCAACGGGCCGTCGCCCCATTTTCGACCGCTTCCTCCAGCGACATGGAAAAGTCCTGTTATATTCCCAAATTTTTCATGTGCCAAATGAATGGCTTTAGTCATAGTTTCGGGGTCTGTGGCATCGCCACTGAGGGAAACACTTGCATCGCCCAATACCTCCTCGGCTTTTTTGCAGCTTTCGGGATTTCTTCCTATGACCAACACATTAGCTCCATTTTCCTTTAGTGCCATTGCCGAGGCGAGTCCCATTCCTGTGGTGCCGCCCATGATGATATACGTGGTGCTCTTAAAGTCCATTGATTTTATAGTGCCCAAACTCCGTCGGATTTATTATAAGGTATACAGGCCTCGAATTTTCCGGGAACGGGAAGATAATTTCTTGCCTGGGTCATTCCGATTTCCGAAGAGAAATATCCTGAAACAGTTAGACCTTTTAATATGTCGAAATAGTGTGGAAGCGGTTTTTGCGTACCTTCCATTTCCAAATTGTAGGCAATTGCTTCTGCCTGCATTGCCTCTAACAATTGCGATTTGTTGGCTGCCTCAGCTTCTAAAAAAGAACTGGAAAAAGTTTCAGAAGAGCGAGTGTCCAATTCGTTGAGTCCGTTTACAAAAATGGTTTGTTCTTCCTCGGGCATACAATCATAGTACATAAGCAGCATATATTCGCCGATGTTGGTGGCCTTGGCACCTGATGTCGCATCCGTTGTCGGGATAATCGTATCCCCGATTTCATTCAATAAGGGAATATCGGCATCTGTGAGGGAAGTCCTTATTCGAGGTTTGTATTCACAACTTTGCAACAGACCAATAGAAGGGAGTAGGAGTACGCCCCCGCTTCCCAGAGTCATTCGTTCGATGAATATTTTTCGTTTCATACTTTAAAACTTATTTGAAATTGGGCATGGCCTTTTCGATGGTCAAACGTGTGGTGTCGTAACTCTTTTTCAAAAGGGTTTCTGCATCCATGCTTTCCCAATAGCCCTTATTAAAAAGTTCAACGGAAAGTCCGCCCCGAAAACCCGCCTTGTATAATTTTGGTAAAACTTCATCGAAGGGACAAACACCTTCGCCCGGCAAAATCCGATCGGCATCCGTCAACAAAGATGCCTGGGGACTCCCGGGATAATCGTTCATATGGATGACGGGTAATCGCCCAGCATTCAAAGTGTCTATGGTGGCCCAAGAATTTCCTCCACGGTGTACGTGATAAAAATCAAGTAACATAGCGGCCTTTGGATGTTTACTGCCAATAACGATTTGGGCACAATCGGATACTTTATGCAGCGCGCCCATACCCCAAAGTTCAATAAGGGGAATTACACCGACTTCATCGCCAACCTCCAATACGGCCCGATAGCGTTGAGCGTATTCTTCAAGTTTAGTAGGGTCGATTTTCTCGATTCCTTGAACCGGAGCAGCAAAATAGTGGCCCCCTAATTCGGCAATCATAGACATTTCGGATCGCATCAAGTCGAGTGCTTCCTTTCTTTCCGAGGCCTCATCACTACACCATTTAGAAAAGGCAATGATATTTTCAAGTACGAGATTATACGACTTTAGTTTTTCTTTTAAGGATGCTAAGCTACCTCCAGCATCTACATAGGCCTTGATGTCACGCATCCAAAGTTCGATACCATCAAATCCTGCCTTTCCGACCAAATCAATTTGTTTGTCAACAGGCAATTTGTAGGCCGTGAGGGTGGAAGTATTAAGACTTACTCGAAAAGGTAGCTTTTCTTTTCCAGGCTTTTTCATTGAACCTGGTATGTTGTTTTTCTCTCCTATAAAACCAAAACCGAGTAAACTGGCAGCGGTAATTTTCAGCCCCGTACCTAATGCACTTCTTCTTGAAATTTTATTGCTCATTGCAAAAATTATAAGTTCATTTTCTTTAGTTCGTTCACAGCAAAATCCGCTGCCCTCGCGGTCAACGCCATATAGGTCAAAGACGGATTCTGACAGGCGCTCGAGGTCATACTTGCCCCATCGGTCACGAATACATTCTCCGCTCCCCAAACTTGATTGTTTTTATTCAGAACAGAAGTCTTTGGATTTCGCCCCATGCGAGCCGTTCCCATTTCATGAATGTTCAGGCCAATATTGCGCATTTCCTTTTTATCCTTGATATTCTTGAATTTCATTTTGTCCAACATTTCCATCGCCGTGTTGATCATGTCTTTCGTCATGGCAGTTTCATTTTCCTTGTATTCGGCATCGATTTCCAAAAGTGGAATGCCCCATTCATCGGTCTTGTTTTTGCTAAGAGATACTTGATTTTCATGATATGGGAGACATTCCCCCATACCGCTAAATCCGAATTTCCAAGGGCCTAATTGGGTCAAATCTGTTTTCAAGGCTTCCCCGATGGCAGTTTCGCTTACCTCACTGAACGGAGCTCGTGATCCTCCACAGGCATAGGCGTAACCCCGTTTGAAATCTTTTTGTTTGTCTTTGCCGAAATTCCGGAACCGGGCCAAATAAGTTCCGGTAGGACGTCTTCCTAAATAATATTTATCCTCAAAACCTTCGTACTCGCCTTCCACTTTGCAGTTGTAATTGTGATCCATGAGATTGTGACCGAGTTCTCCAGAGTTGTTACCCAACCCATTTGGAAAACGGTCGGATTTGGAGTTCATTAAAAGCAAGGTCGAATTCAGGGTCGCCGCATTGACAAAAATAATCTTGGCGAAATAATCATGGGATTCCTTGGTGTTCGCGTCGATTACCCGTACTCCCGTTGCCTTTCCGGCCTTATCATCATAAATAATGGAATGCGCGACCGAAAATGGCCGGATTGTCAGATTGCCTGTTTTTTCCGCGGCAGGAAGTGTGGATGAATTGCTGCTGAAATAACCCCCGAACGGACAACCACGACTACAGAGACTTCGATATTGGCAAGGCCCTCGGCCGTTGTGCCGTGTTGTCAAATTGGCCGTACGTGAAATGACCAAATGCCTGTCATCGTAATGTTTCGCGAGGGTTTCTTTGACATGCTTTTCCAAACAGTTCATTTCCATGGGAGGGAGAAATTCCCCATCTGGAATCTGTGAAAGTCCGTCTTTATTGCCACTAATTCCGGCAAATTTTTCCACATAACTATACCATGGGGCAAGATCTTTATAGCGAATTGGCCAATCGACTGCGATACCTTCTTTGGCATTGGCCTCAAAATCGAGGTCGCTCCAACGTTGCGTCCACCTGGCCCAGAGCAACGATTTGCCACCGACCTGATAGCCACGGATCCAGTCAAAAGGCTTTTTCTGTTCGTAGGGATGCTCTTTGTCCTTTACGAAAAAATGTTCGGTCGCTTCGTTGAAAGCATAACAACGGCTTATCACTGGATTTTCATCCTTTATTTTTTGGGGAATGGAACCGCGATGCTTGAACTCCCATGGATGCATGGTCGCAGTTGTATAATCTTTAATATGTTCGACCATTCTGCCGCGCTCCAAAACCAAGGTTTTTAACCCTTTCTCACAGAGTTCCTTGGCGGCCCAGCCTCCGCTAATGCCAGAACCGATGACAATGGCGTCATAGGTGTTTTCGGCAGTTCCTTTTCCGTTGATGTACATTATTACTTATTAGACGTTCGATTTGAGGTATGAGATTTTGGATGTGCAATTTTTTTACCATTGTTGCCAACTAAAGAAACTAGACCGATACGCTCCTAGAGCCTAGAAACAGGACCTTTTTTCTAAATTCGTCGGTAAATTCTTTCAAGGTATTCTCTTTTTCATAAGCTTAGAATTTGGAATTTGGTGCTTGGAATTTTATCCATCGGCCATACTTACTTTTTGGGAAACCTCCCCGGTTTCCTTATGTTTGAGAATCAACTTTTTATCCCCGTTTGGTAAAATTTCCTCCTTTATCAAATAATGGTCATCATCATATGATTCCCATTTTTTCTGGCTGTCTTCGGGTTCGTCGCCGCGCCAATCTTCGAGTACCACAGGTTCCCATTTCTTGCTTTCAGCGGATTTAAAGGCGGCATCCAAAATAGCATTGACCACATAGCCGTCATAAAAAGTTTCCAATGGTTCCCGGTTTTCTTCGATAGCCGTGAACATATCGGTAAACATGTGCGGGTAGCCCAATTCATGGGCTTCATCCCCAACAGGGAATAACCAACCCGTGCTTGATTCCGCTTTTTCGGCCACATAACCATCGCCTCCTTTTCCTGTGGTAAACATTTCGAAACCAGTACGTAAAAAACTGTTGACCCAAATGGTGCCCTCGGTGCCCATTACTTCGTCGCGCAGATCCATTCCACCACGAAACGTCCAGCTCACTTCAAATTGGCCGATGGATCCATTGGCATATTTGACCAATCCGATGGCATGGTCCTCGGCATCAATGGGATGCACTTGGGTATCCGCCCAACACATGACTTCGATGGGTTTTATATTTTTTCCAATAAAATTTCGACTGATTTCTACACAATGACATCCTAAATCAATAATAGCCCCGCCACCCGATTTTTCCTTATCCCAAAACCAATCACTATGAGGTCCCGGATGTGTTTCTCTGGATTTAGCCCAAAGCACTTTGCCGATATCGCCGCGTTTTACGCTTTCCATTGATTTGAGAAATTTGGGCGTGTAACAAAGATCTTCGAGATAGCCCCCAAAGATTCCGGCCTCTTCAATGGCATCCAACATCCGTTTTGCCTCTTCGGCATTCCGTCCCAAGGGTTTGGTGCAGATAACATGTTTCTTTGCCTTGGCGCATGCCAAAACCGCTGGCTCGTGCAAATGATTGGGCAACGAAATCAAGACTACATCGACCTCTGGATGTTCTATGGCCTCTTCCATGGAGGTGCTATAATGTGGTAATCCGTAGTCCTTGGCAAAGCGTTTGGCATTTTCCTCATTTCGCGAATAGACCATGGTAACACGATCTACCCTTCTTTGTGCATGTAGCGATTCGGCATAAAACCTGGCGATAAAGCCCGAGCCCAACATAGCGATGTTCATAGGATGTTATTTTTAAAAAAGGTTCTTGTATAAATTACCAACCGAAAGTCTTTTGAACAAACTCTCGGCTCATTTTCCAATCTTCTTTCAATTCGTTTTTTGGTTCAAAATCATTGGGAAAAGCCAATTCAATGGCTGCTTGTCCATTGAAATTTTGTGCTTTTAAGACCTCAGCTATGGGTTCGAAATCGGTGTCGCCTTGACCAAGATATTCCGACCAGGTGCCATCTTGATATTGATCGCGAATATGTAAATACACGATTTGTTTTCCGTAGGTGGTGATAAATTCAACGGGGTCGATTCCACCACGAATCAGCCAATTCAAGTCAGGGCCTAATTTAAAATCAGGAATACGTTTCAGCGTACCTTTTAGGTCATGCATGTCATTTTCCACTTCGTAGGTATGGTTGTGCAAGTTGGCCTCGAAACCATTTTCATTACAAATCGTCCTAATTTTTTTAAGGATATCGGCCTGGGCATCAAGCTCAGCTTCCGTCTTGAGTCCTTTTTTTCCTCCCACGGAAATACCGAAGGTTTTTCCGCCCACTTGGGCCAATCTTGGGACGACTATTTTAATGTCATCCATAATTTTTTGATGTTGGGAAGCGTCCCACATATTAAATCCAACACCATACGAAGATCCTGAAACGGGAAGGTTGTATTTTTTGATAAGTCCGTTTAAACGCTCCACGGAATCATCATGACGCAGTTGACCTTCCATGATTTCAACGCCTTTGATACCCGCGTAGCTAAGGTCTGAAAATACGGTATTCAGCACAGGAGTACAATCCCAGTTCGGTGGAAATTTACTGGCATATACCCAAAGGTGCGCATTTACAGGTATGTCGTTTGCGAGTTTACCGCAGGTAGATGATGACATCACCAAGCTAGGCGCAAGTAAAATACTACCAACGCCAAGACTTGATTTTTTTACAAAACTTCGGCGATTCAAAGAGATAGATGATTTCATAGAAGACGAAGGTATGTGTAGTTTCAATTACTTTTTGTGTACGCCATATGAAAGTACAAAAAAGTAAATATATAGAAACTAACTTGTACGTACAAGTTAAAGTATTTAAGTTTAGACTTGTAATCTTGCACCATTACGTTCACTACGTTGACAAACCATAAAATTTGGGATAAAGTCGGATAATTTTTAGGGTAGTTTTGATTATTTCTTTTTACATTTCGAAACGGACTCGAATTTAGAAATCCATTTTAAAACTTTTTAATCCATTTACATGAAGTTTAACTTGACAGGAAAAAGTGCCATTGTAACGGGTGGAGGCAGCGGTATCGGAAAAGCGATAGCACTGGCCCTGGCAGGACAGGGTGCCACTGTACATATTTTGGAATTGAAGAAAGAATCGGCAGACGAAACTACTTCCGAAATATTACAGCATGGAGGCAAGGCTACCTCATACAATTGTAATGTGGCCAATCAACAACAAGTAAAGGAAACAATTGCCGAGGTAGTCAAGAACAATACCTTGGATATACTCGTGAACAATGCGGGTATAGCGCATATCGGCAACGTCGAGAACACCCAGGAGACTGATTTTGACAACGTCTTCAATGTAAATGTAAAAGGAATCTACAATTGCATTCATGCTGCTATTCCCTTTATGAAGGCAAGCGGGGGAGTTATTATCAATATGGCCTCTGTTGGAGCTTCCGTAGGTCTTATAGACCGTTTCGCCTATTCGGCGTCAAAGGGCGCGGTCCTGACCATGACGTACTCGGTCGCCAAAGACTATATTGATTATGGTATTCGGTGCAATAGCATTTCCCCGGGAAGGGTACATACCCCTTTTGTAGATGGTTTTATCAAAAAAAATTATCCGGGCAAAGAAAAAGAGATGTTCGAAAAATTATCGAAAACCCAGCCTATCGGAAGAATGGGTACCCCTGAAGAAATCGGAAATTTGGCCCTATATTTATGTTCTGACGAAGCTTCGTTCATCACCGGCACGGATTTCCCCATCGACGGTGGATTTATTAAATTAAATACCTAAGAAAAAATATTAGATTCCCGCCGAAGCTTGTTCAGAGCGCAGTCGAAGTACGGGAATAAAGAATAAATCAATTATTTATGAAGTTAATACGATTTGGGAGTGCAGGAAATGAAAAACCCGGTCTTCAGCTGGAAGATGGTTCGAGAATCGATGTCTCTGGTTTTGGAGAAGATTATAGTGAAAGTTTTTTCGGAACCGATGGTATAGGTAGGTTAAGACATTGGCTCGAAACGAACCAAGGTAATTGTCCAAAAGTTACTGCCGCGGTACGTCTTGGTCCGCCGATGGCACGCCCTTCAAAACTTGTATGTGTCGGTCTGAATTATGCGCAGCACGCCAAAGAAGCAGGAATGAATATACCCAAAGAACCGGTTTTGTTCTTTAAGGCGACTTCGGCCATTGTTGGCCCCAATGATGATTTGATTATTCCAAAAGGAAGTGAAAAAACAGATTGGGAAGTGGAGCTGGCCATCGTGATAGGCAAAAAGGCCTCCTATGTTTCCGAGGCCAATGCTTTTGACCATGTCGCAGGCTATGTCTTGCATAACGATTATAGTGAACGGGCTTTTCAAATTGAAAAAGAGGGGCAATGGTGTAAGGGCAAAGGTTGCGATACGTTTGCTCCTATTGGCCCTTTCATAGCGACTACCGATGAAATTCCGGATCCGAATAGTCTCAATTTATGGCTGAAATTGAACGGAGAGACCGTACAGAATAGTTCGACCGATGATTTTATTTTTAACGTACAGGAAGTGGTCAGCTACATTAGCCAGTTTATGACCTTGCTGCCAGGGGATGTAATTTCAACAGGTACTCCTTTCGGGGTCGGGTTAGGTTTCGATCCCCCAAAATATTTAAAACCAGGCGATGTTGTGGAATTGGGTATCGAAGGACTGGGAAGTTCAAAACAGACCGCAAAGGCCTATCAATAAAGTTATGTCTCCAAAAAGTATCCACACTTTATTTTCTGAAACTTACTACTGACGTAAAGTTCGGAATTTGTGATTTGGTGTTTGGAATTTAAATTTCTATGGGAAGAATTACCAATATTCAGTTTGATTCAAAGTATCCGGCGATTGAGGATTTGCGAAGCAGGGCGCAACAAAAAATTCCTAAGTTCGCATTCGAATATTTGGACGGAGGCTGTAACGAAGATGTCAACCTTTATAAAAATACCTCTGAAATCCGGGAGGTGGAATTGTTACCGGAATATTTAAACGAACATACAGGTTCGAATATGCAGACCGAACTGTTCGGCCATACGTATGATGCGCCTTTCGGAATTGCCCCTGTCGGATTGCAAGGGTTGATGTGGCCCAATTCCCCAGAAATACTGGCGAAGGCCGCTTTTGAGCATAATATTCCTTTTGTATTGAGTACGGTTTCCACAAGCAGTATCGAACGGATTTCAGAATTGACCGAGGGCCTAGCTTGGTTCCAATTGTACCATCCTACTGAAAACAGGCTGCGAGATGACATTATCAAAAGGGCCGCTGCAGCTTCTTGTCCCGTTTTGGTCATTCTCTGTGATGTGCCCACTTTCGGTTTTCGCCCTAGGGATATTAGAAACGGGTTAGCGATGCCACCTAAGATGTCGATAAAAAATATTTTACAGATTTTAGGAAAACCGGAATGGGCCATGAAGACCCTCATTCATGGTCAGCCCAATTTCGAAACCTTGAAACCCTATATGCCCAAAAACCTCGATTTGAAACAATTGGGCAAGTTCATGGACCAGACTTTCTCGGGAAGGTTGAACGAAGAAAAAATAAAACCCATTCGAGATATGTGGAAGGGCAAACTAGTACTGAAAGGAGTCGCCAACGAAGTAGATGCAGAAAAAGCTATTCGCCTAGGCCTTGATGGAATCATAGTTTCAAACCATGGTGGCCGACAATTGGATGCAGGAGAATCGACCATAAAACCACTGACCCGAATTGCCAAAAAATACGGAGATCAAATAACGGTCATGATGGATAGCGGTATGCGCTCCGGTCCTGATATCGCCCGTACTCTGGCCAGCGGCGCAAAGTTTACCTTTATGGGCCGTTCGTTCATGTACGGAGTTTCGGCCTTAGGAAAAGAAGGAGGGAATCATACCATCTCATTGTTGAAGACACAATTGAAACAGGTCATGGACCAGATATGTTGTGAACAGATTGTAGATTTTCCGAAGCATTTGGTTTCGAAATGAATGTTGTTTGGCTATGACTTTGCATTGGCACGATTTTGGCTAAATTTCAAAAAGGACTTTTCTTTAAATTTGTGGCATTGAACAAAACCCTTTTCTATTTTCTTCTCGTTCTTTTAGTCGCTTCTTGTACAAGCGTAAAAAAGTATAATGCCCAAATTTCTTCGTTACATTCGGCTGAAGAACTTCATCACGATGTAGACAAGGTGCACGAACAACTGCAAAGATGGCATCCGAGGTTATATCAGTATGTTCCTAAGAAGGAGCTTGACAAAAAGTTCAATGCACTGAAGACAAGTATAAATGGCCCGATGGGTAGCAAGGAATTCCACGAAAGGCTAGTTTCGGTAATTAACGAAGTACGACAAGGTCATCTGAATATAAGACCCCCGACTTACAGGTTTACAAAAAAGCAACAAAAAGAACTACTAAAACGTCCGTTTGAATTTTATGATATCGATTTCGAACTGTTGGAAGACAAATTGTGGGTCAAGGACAACCAAGGCAATGACAGTCTTATCGTAGGGCACGAGGTCTTGGCTTTCGATAAAGATTTGGCAGCGAAGTTACTGGACAAGTATAAAAGATTATTTTCTTCCGACGGGTTCAACACCACCTATCAAAATCGTTTTGTAGCCCAGAACTTTTCCAATTTTTATTATGTTGATAAAGGGTTCAAAGATAGTCTTACCCTTCTCTTAAAAAAGAACGACTCCATCTATTTCAGAACATTACGAAGAATCGCGAAAGGCCAACCAGAGGTAAAAGACACCATGACCTTGCAGAAACCTGCTGTATTATCAAAAACAGAGAAAATTGCCATAAAACAAAAGGAAAAACATCTCAGAAAAACACGAAAGCGGGCCGGAAGAAAAAGGGGTTATGTACCACCTCGCAACTATTACCTACGAAATTTAGATTTTATAGGCAACGATAGTTCCGTGGCCTACCTCAAGATTCGAGGTTTCGGTCATGGCAACTACAATAAATTCTATAAAGAAGCCTTTGCTAAAATCGATTCCGCAGGTATTGAAAACTTGATTTTGGATTTACGTGACAATGGTGGCGGTAGTTTGGATGAAATCGAAAAACTCTATGGTTATCTTTCTACAACACCTTTTCGTTTTATGAACGATGCCGAGACCAAAACTAGGATTCCGATGACAAAAGCCATATTCTCGCAAAAAAGAATCGGTATTTTCAACGAAGCGCTACGTATTCTAGGAGGTCCGGGGATGATGGTCTACGATATGCTGAATATTCGTAAGAAAGATGGAAAATTATATCGCAAATTTTCAGGTTCGAAAATAAAATCACCAAGAAAGAACAATTTCAAAGGTAAAATCTATGTGTTGATCAATGGCTATTCTTTTTCTGCAGCTTCGATGTTGGCCACTAATTTACAGGCAAATAAAAGAGCTTTTTTTGTAGGGGAGGAAACAGGTGGAAGCTACAATGGCACCGTCGCTGGCCAGACCAAATATATAGAATTACCAAATTCAAGGGTACTCCTCTATTTCGGTCTGCTTCAGATTGAAACACCACATAAAACAGAACCCGATGGATATGGTGTAAAACCTGATGTAGAAATAATCCCGACACAGAAAGACCGGCTTCAGAAAAGAGATCCTGAATTAGAATGGGTGTTAGGAGATATTTATAAAAAGTAGCGGCAAGAAATCGATGTTGTTACATCCTATGTTTTAATTTTTCTAGAACCATTTTTTCCATATACACCTTTTCGTTCAACGCCTTTTTTGTGAAATCGAAAAGACTCAAACAACGGTCAAGATTTTGGTTTTCGTAAGCAACTTTGTAATAAATGTTGTCATTCAGGTAATCGGTCAAAGCACGCAAGCCATGAATAAAGGGCATAAAGCTTGCGCCGAGGGGCAAAGTTTCGATTTCCTGTTTTGAAAGAAAGGGCCCTACTGAACCCAAGCCATTCACAAAAGCTTCGAATAGTGACTTGTCAAAGGTGATTTTTTCGTGGTCTTTTGCATCTTCGGGCGCTGTATTGACGATTGTGCGAACGGCATCTCCGAAATCATAATAAAAATGACCTTTCATCAAGGTATCCAAATCGATGAGACAAAGCGCTTTGTTCTCTTTTCTTGAAAAAAGAATGTTGTTCAATTTGGTATCGTTATGGCAAACGCGAACCGGAAGCTCTTTTTTACTCAATTCAGAAAGGGTTACCAATACCTTTTGGGCAAACAGTATTGCCTTTTCGGCAATTTCTTTTTTTCCGCGTTAGCGGACTCAAGTGCCATTTCAAATTGTTCTTTTCGTACTGCAAGGTCATGAAACAGAGGTATGGTGTCCACAAAATCATCTACCTTGGCGTCTTGTAGAAGTATGTGGAATCTTGCGATTATCCTTCCGGCTTCAAAAGCGGTGTGTGGGTCTATCGTAGTATTGTAAGCCACACTATGGTCAATATAGGTCATCAACCTCCAATACCCTTTTTCATTTTCAAAAAAGGTCTTTGCTCCGGTTGTTTTGACCAATGTTATTTGGGTATAGCTAGGGTCTTTTAATTTTTCCAGGGCCGTATCGATATTCGACATGAGACCTTCCATATTTTTAAAAACGGTATGGTTGACACGTTGCAGAATATAGAGGGGCTTATCATCATCGAGGACCATAAAGGTGTCGTTGATGTATCCGTCGGTTAGCGGTTTGAAATGATAGTCTTTTGCCGAAATCGTAAAATTTCTTAGAATGGAGTTTAATATGGTGTTTGAATAACCTTCCATTTTTAACCCCATAGCGGCGAAACGTAGTCGTTTTCCCCAGTCTTTTGTTGAAGAAAATCAACAGCTTTTTCTCGGTCGCTGGCGTAAGTGACCCCGAACCATTCCCCATCAGAGGGTACTACTTTTACGGAAATATCTCCGGCCTGTAACATATCTTGGACAATTTTCGGAATGTATAGCTCTCCGCTCTTCGCTAGCTCGTCGTCCGCTAGGAATCTTCTAAAATCTTTTTCTATCTTATCGAAGATAGAGGGTTTACAGACCCAAAAGTTCATGCTGACCTGTTCGTTGCCCGAATATTGATTACCAGAATCACGGTCGATTACTTGACTGCCATCCTGCTCCAGTTTCAACCGCTCCTCCACCGATATCAACTGGTCGCCTTTTACTTCACACACCCCACGTGATACCGAACCATGTTCCGATAAAGTATCTTTTAAAGTATAGCCTACCAGAGCATACACGTTATCATCTCGGTGCTCATGCATGAAATTCGCCGCATTCTTGTAGGCGGATTTTCCATAAAAATCATCCGCATTGATAACTGCAAAGGGTCCGTTGATGACATGTCGTGCTGTCCAAACCGCATGGGCAGTACCCCAAGGTTTAGGTCGTTCGCCTGTATAGGTGACCCCGTCCGGCAAATCGGTAATTTCTTGTGCAAGCACATCGATTCTTACGTTTTCAGGAAGTTTTCCGGCCATTTGGTCTTCCACATGATGAATATATTCCTTTTTCGTAATGACCACGATATGGTCGAATCCGTTTTCCAGGGCATCGTACATGGCGAATTCCATCAAAAATTCACCGGCAGGGCCTAAATCATCGAATTGTTTTAGTTTTCCGTATCGACTACCGCTTCCGGCAGCCATTAAAAGTAAGGTCATGTGATATTAATTTTTGATGCAAAAATAGGTTTTTGGAGATGAAATCCTTTTTTAATACCGAGAACCTTTGACTTAAATTCGTCAAGATGACTATTTTTCTTGAAGTTTTTATATTTTCAGGGAATGATTCAGCGAGGCTTACGTATAATGACAGACAAAAAAATTCCAATACTTTTTAGTATCCTCATTTGTTTTGGGTTACATGCTCAAGCGGATAATTTGTGCATGGGTAATTATTGGACACCTGATGAGGCAAACCTTAAAATGAAAGAATTCGCCGAACAGTGGGATGACCTTGACTCATGGGCAAAGAGGAGGGATAAAATAAGAACGCTCCTCCAAAAGGGAATGCAATGGGACAAGATGCCAAAGATTTCTGGAAATTTCAATTCAATTATTCATAGTAAAAGGGAAATGGATGGGTATAGTGTGTCGAATATCGCAATAGAAGGCTTCCCTGGCTTCTATATTACGGGCAATCTGTACCGGCCTTTGAAAACTGACGGCAAACTTGCCGCTGTTTTAAGCCCACACGGCCATTTAGAAGACAAGCGCCTACTTGAGGATGTACAGACGCGGTCCGCGGTTTTGGCCAGAATGGGTGCGGTGGTCTTCGCTTATGATATGGTGGGGCGAGGTGAAAGTTCGCAGGTCGATCATGAAATACCGATTGCGTTGCTCTTGCAGACTTTTAGTAGTCAAAGAGTGTTGGAATATTTATTGTCACTGCCCGATGTCGACTCTGATAGGATTGGCATGACCGGTGGGTCCGGCGGGGCGACACAGACGTTTATGCTGGCAGCTATTGACCCAAGGATTAAAGTAATTGCCCCGGTTGTACAAATCTCGGCCCATTTTTTCGGGGGCTGTGTATGCGAGAGTGGTATGCCCGTGCATAAGGCCGAAGATTTTCAAACCAATAATGTTGAGATTGCCGCGAGTGCGGCCCCTAGACCCATATTGCTCATCTCTAACGGTGGGGACTGGACACGAAATACCCCGAACATTGAATATCCATATATAAAAAAGGTATATGCGCTGTACAATGCGGAGCATAAGGTCGAGAACGTACATCTGCCTTCGGAAAAACATGACTACAGATATTCTAAAAGGGCACCTATGTATAACTTTTTCGCCTATCATTTGGCGTTGGACCTTTCGGCAATTCCGTATGAAGACGGTTTTAAGGAAGACTTTGTGACCGTTCTGCCCAAAGAAGATTTAAAAGTTTTCAATGCGACCCATGCTTTGCCCGAAAACGCATTGAAAGGCGACGCGGCAGTTCTTGAATATTTAGATTTTTGATTGGAAAACTATTCCGAATCACAATGCGCTATCAATAAATACCTTTGAAATTATGAATTACAAGACTACTTTATTTTGGCTTTTTGTACTGATTAGTGGGTTTTCATTTACGCAAGAGCGACCCAATATCCTGGTCATCATGTTCGATGACGCGGGATTGGACATGAGTGCCTACGGAAGCACTTATGTCAAAACCCCTGCTTTTGATGCTATTGCCAAAGAAGGGATTCTTTTTAACAGGGCCTACACACCGAACGCAAAATGCGCACCTTCACGAGCTTCGATCATTACGGGAAGAAACTCGTGGCAGCTCGATGCCGCTGCCAATCATGTAATTTATTTTCCCGCCAAATTCAAGACGTATCAAGAAGTACTGCTTGAGAACGGATATACTACGGGCCATACCGGAAAAGGCTGGGCTCCGGGCATAACAGTAAGGGAAGACGGTAGCCAACGCCAAGTCATGGGCCCTGCCTACAACGAAAAAACTTTAAAACCGGCTACCTCTTTTATTGGTCCGAACGATTACAGTGCAAATTTTACCGATTTTTTGGATAAAGCTCCTGCTAACAAACCTTGGAGTTTTTGGGTGGGCACCATTGAACCCCACCGAGGGTATGAATACGGTTCGGGAAAAAACTGGCCGGTAAATCTGAGGAGATGATCACCGATTTCCCCCCGTATTGGCCGGATAACGAAACGACCCGAAACGATCTGCTTGACTATGCCTTTGAAATTGAAGATACCGATAAACATATTGGTAAAATTCTAGAGACCTTAAAAGAAAAGAATCTAATGGAAAATACCCTGATCGTTGTCACTTCCGATCATGGAATGCCCTTCCCCAGGGTCAAGGGAGACCAATATGAAAATGCCAACCATATTCCAATGGCAATACTTTGGAAGGGAAAAATGATGGTGCAAGGAAGAAAAGTTGACGATTATATAAGCTTTGTTGATATTGCCCCTACTTTTTTGGAAGCGGCAGGAGTTGATTGGCAGTCTTCTGGAATGCATCCAGCTGCCGGAAAAAGTTTACTGAACATTATAACTTCCGAGAAATCGGGCCAAATCGAAGCGGATCGAAATTTTGTTCTTGTGGGCAAAGAACGACACGATACGGGACGACCGGGTGATGTGGGCTATCCCATCCGAGGCATCCATAAAAATAATATGTTTTATATCAAGAATTATGAAATCGACCGTTGGCCATCGGGCAACCCTGAAACGGGCTATTTGAATACCGATGAGAGTCCGACCAAGACCGAGATTTTAAATCTTAGAAGAAATGGTGACAAGGAATTTTGGAAACTCAATTTTGGAAAAAGGGTAGAAGAAGAATTATACGATATCGAAAATGACCCTTTCTGTATGAAGAACTTGGCCGATGATATTGCTTATGCGATTATAAAGACAGAATTGAAAAAAGAAATGGAGGCAAGACTTTTAAAACAAGGTGATTTGCGAATGATCGGCTATGGGCATTTGTACGAGCAGGCCCCATTTCTTGCGGGCCGGGGTCGTAATCTCTATGAAGATTTTATGAATGGAAAAAATCCGAAAGCAGGCTGGGTCAAAGACACTGATTTCGAACCTTTCTTTTTGGATGGAAATGGAAATGAGCTGGGCAAGGTGCAGATGGGTGCAAAAGACTGATGTCAAAGGCAATACCATAGACCTGACATTTATCATGTTTTTTGCTAGACATAGCAAGTAAGTTTGTATGATACAAATTACATACTATGTGCAGCCTAGTGCAAAAATACAATATCCCCGGTCCACGTTACACGAGTTATCCTACTGTTCCGTATTGGAATATGGAGACCTTCTCAGGCAAAAAATGGAACCAAACATTAATTAGAAGTTTTGGCGAGAGCAACGCTGCCGAAGGCATAAGTTTATACATACATCTTCCTTTTTGTGAAAGTATGTGCACATTTTGCGGTTGTCATAAGCGCATTACCAAGAGGCACGATGTGGAATCTCCTTATATCGATACCGTTTTAAGGGAGTGGCACTTGTACAGAAATCTTTTTTCTGAAAAACCCATTATAAAAGAATTGCACCTTGGCGGCGGAACACCGACCTTTTTTTCTCCTGAAAACCTCAAAAGGCTCATCAATGATATTTTTAGACATGCCGATCGTGCAGAAGAATATGAGTTCAGCTTTGAGGGCCATCCCAATAACACCAGTCGCGAACATCTACAAGCCTTGTACGATGTTGGTTTTAGAAGGGTGAGTTACGGTGTGCAAGACTACAATGAGGGCGTGCAAAAAGCCATTCACAGGGTTCAGTCATTTGAGAGCGTACAGCATGTGACGGAGTGGGCCCGTGAAATCGGGTATACTTCCGTTGGACATGATATCATATTTGGATTACCACACCAAACCTTGGAGCATGTTAAAGAGACCATTCTGAAGACCAAGCAACTCATGCCCGATCGCTTGGCCTTTTATAGCTATGCACATGTGCCATGGCTAAAGGGAAACGGTCAACGAGGATATAAGGACACCGATTTGCCTACCGGGGAAGAAAAAGAAGTCAGTACGAAAATGGAAGGCAATTATTGGCGGAAGTAGGCTATCATGAAATCGGAATGGATCATTTTGCATTGTCGTCCGATAGTCTTTACAAATCAATGGAAAGCGGCGATTTGCACCGTAATTTTATGGGATATACCGCTTCAAAAACTCAACTGATGATCGGGCTGGGCGCTTCGAGTATCAGTGATAGCTGGTATAGTTTTGCCCAAAACGTTAAAAATATCGAAGAATACCAACATTTGGTTCATAACGGAATCATTCCCATATATAGGGGACATATTTTAACAGATGAAGACCAAATCATCAGAAAGCATATTTTAAATGTAATGTGCCGATTGGAGACCTCATGGCATGAGGAAGACATGGTTTTTTCATCCTTGGATACGGTGCTTGAAAAGCTGAATGAAATGGAGTTTGACGGATTGGTCGAAGTAGGACCGAACCGATTAAGGGTAACCGAAAAAGGAAGACCTTTCGTGCGCAATGTTTGTATGGCATTCGACGTTCTATTACATAGAAAAGCACCGGAAACACGTTTGTTTTCGATGACGGTTTAATAAAAGCTCTTGTATACTAAACAGATTCCTTTAAAGAAGGGGATGGAAATAAATCAGTAACTATGAAAAAAATAATTGTACCCTTAGATTTTTCCGAACAATCAGAATATGCTTTAAAAGTTGCTGTTTCGTTGGCAAAAAAACATGGTTCTGAAATTTTGGCGCTACACATGTTGGAATTGAATCAGGCCATGATTACCTCCTCAGAAGGTTTTCACCCCGAACAGACCGTTTTCCTAATAAAATTGGCTGAAAAACGATTTAGGGAGTTTTTGGACAAACCTTATGTTAAGGATGTCAAAGTAATCCCTATCATTAAACACTATAAGGTCTTTAGTGAGGTCAACGAAGTGGCCAAAGAACATAACGCCGAACTTATTGTAATGGGGTCGCACGGAAGCGATGGATTAAAAGAAATCTTTGTGGGCTCGAATGCAGAGAAAGTAGTTAGAAATGCTGACATCCCCGTTTTGGTTATCAAGAACGAAATCGAGAATTTTAAGATAGATCGCTTTGTCTTTGCCTCTGATTTCAAACAAGAGAATCTATTGGCTTTTCAAAAAGCCAAGGCCTTTGCAGCGTTACTTTCCGCTGAAATGGACTTAGTCTATGTCAATACGCCAGGGGACAGTTTCTTAAGTTCTCAAGATACTTATAAAAGAATAAATGAGTTTCTTGCCAATGCCAATGTAGGCCTAGAAGTGGCTATTTATAATGACTATAGTGTTGAAAGAGGTATTTTGAACTACAGTGAAAGTAGCAGTGCCGATCTTATCGCAATACCTACCCACGGCCGCAAAGGGCTATCCCATTTCTTTATGGGCAGTATTGGAGAAGATGTGGCCAATCATTCGAAAATACCAGTGGTTACTTTTAAGATTTAATAATACAATATTTAAATAATTAGTGATAGGTAATATTAAAGATGAAGGGGAAGCAAAATGCTTCCCCTTAATATTATAGCCATTGAATCTATTTTGAGTTGTTCTTTTTTCAATGGATTATTTTTCAAGCATAGGAAACAATTTTTTGATTTCATCATCGGTAGGCTGCTTACCATACTCGCAAATTTCGAATCCTTCTGCATGTTTAACTTCGGTCTCCTTGTCGCCGTACCATTTTTTTAAACTTACGAGAGTAACCTCGTTAGGGCCCGAAGAACGCCAATTTGCCAAAAACTCCAATCGTTCCTTTTCTGTTTTAGGTACTTTGTCAAGATTTCCGGAAGTCCATGGCAACCATTCGAAAAATTGTGATTCGTGTGCGGCCATGGCATAGATTTTTTGGTCAAAAACTTCATCAATATTTACCGCGATGTCAGGTTCGAACTGATTCGGTTTTTGAAACCCATCTTCAGAATACAGAAAAACGGGGTTCTTCTTAAGCGGTGGTACTTCGGGTGCGACATTGGGTACGATGACCATATACGCCGCATCTTGTACCAAAACACCCGTATACCGATGGTCGGGATGGTAATCGTTAGGCCTGGGAGCGATTACGATATCGGCATTCCATTTTCTGATTTCTCGAATGACTTTGAGACGATTTTCAAGTGTTGGCATGAGTTCGCCGTCGTGATTGTCCAAAACAGTATATTCGACCCCGAATCTTTTTCCGGCCTCTTTGGCCTCGGCAATCCTGATTTTCGCCAATTCTCCACCACCTTTTTCATGATGCCCTGCATCGCCATTGGTCAACGAAACGAATTTTACGTTGTGGCCTAATTTGGAGAACAAAATTGCGGTACCACCCGCATCATTGTCACAATCGTCAGGATGGGCCCCGAAAACGATGACATTGATTTTTTCCTCTTGAGAGTAAACGGAATTCAAGAAACAAACTAGTACTAGTAATGTGAAATACTTACTCATAATCTTATGATGGTTACACTAATTTCATGGCTTGGGGATCCCAATTGATGGCTTTCTTTTGAAAATAACTTTCGTTGGCTAGAATTGCCGCACCTGCAGCACGAAGCCCGAAAGAGGGGTCTTGTATGACTTGATACTTCCCTCGAATGGCCTGTATAAAATTATGGGTATGGTCATAATGTGAACCTTGGTATCCCTCGGGTGCTTCAAAAATCGTTTCGCCCAATTTCAAAAGAGCTTTCCTGTTTTCTGTTTCTTCTTTCTCATATTCTTCCCGAATTTTTGCTTGGGTAGCTTCAGGAAAGGAAATCATGGAATATCCTCCAAAGCCAGAACCGATTTTTGATCGGGTCAACTTTACATAACCTTCGCCCACTTCCATGGCACCTTCCGTTCCTACGAGCCGAAACAAATGTCCTCCGCCCGCTCCATCGATAAAATTAACTCGTAAGGAAGCATTGAAGGCCGGGTGAGTCTGTGTTTTGGGGTAGTCATATAATCCGATGGCGATATCGGGTACGTCCCTGCCGTCCTTCCAATAACGTAGTCCGCCAGAGGCCATTGCTCTTGTCGGCCCGACCGAATCGATGATATAGTGCAATGTCGAAAAGGCATGTACGAACATATCGCCCGGTACGCCGGTGCCATAATCTTGATAATTACGCCACCTGAAGAAACGGGTAGGGTCATAGGGTACTTTCGGGGCAGTTCCCAAAAAAGTGTCAAAATCGACGGTATCGGGACTTGCATCCGGCGGAATGGGGTATTGCCAAGCTCCTTCGGAAGAATAGCGATCGCTGTGAAAGTCGAAAAGTATAAGGTCGCCTATAGCTCCATCCTTATATAGCATTTTAGCCTTTTCGTTGCCTAGTGAAGACATACCGTTACTACCTATTTGGCAGATTTCCCCGGTTGATTTCTGCGTATTTATTATCTCTTGCCCCTCTTCGAATTTTTGTACCATAGGTTTTTCGCAGTATACATGCTTACCTGCTTTCATAGCGGCAACCGTAATTGTTTTGTGCCAGTGGTCCGGGGTGGCGACGATAACGGCATCGACGTCCTTTCTTTCCAATAATTCGCGGTAGTCCCTAGTAACGAATACATCATTGCCCCAGAGTTCTTTGGCGCGATCTAAGCGACCCGTGTAGAGATCGCAGGCAGCGACCAACTTTACCCCATTTGTCTTTAGGGCCGCTTTGGTATCGAATATGCCCTGGATTCCTGTTCCGATAAGACCAAGATTGATTTGGTCGTTTGCCGTATAACGATGCTGTGCATATCGCCTTTCCATCAGAATTTTTTCGCCTTTTGAGGCAGAAAGAATAAAAGGGGCAGAAGTTAGGGCGGCGGAACCCAGAGCAGCTTTTTTAAGAAACAGTCGGCGTGAAGTATCTTTTTTCATTTGGATGGATTTCGAGTTGTGTTCAATCAACTTAACAATTTACGTTTTTCTTTTCAAATTTTGAATTGTAATTAGGCAGAATTGTAAAAGACGGGTTCTTTAAATGAACCTTTTTGCTTTACATCTAGGTCCAATATTTCGGACCTCCCTTCAAAGTGGCAAAAAAGACTTCCCTGCTTCAATATCGCTTACCAAATCCTCAACGGCAGTTTCTTCTAGGTTTTTAACGAAACGAGTTTTAGTATCGCCGACGAGATGGTGCATAGGGCAGGGGTGTTCGGCATTACATTCATGTATACTTAACATGCAAGAGGTAAGGCGATTATCGCCATCGATAATCTGTACTATTTTCATCAGACGAACACTTCTATTTTCTTCTGAAAGATAAAATCCTCCCTTTGGGCCACGCACCGAAGACACGATGTTGTGTCGAGACAATGCTTGCAAAATTTTAGATAGATAAGGTTTGGGAATATTAGTAGGTTCGCTAATATCCTTAACTAGTATTTTATGCTTTGCGGAAGAGTTTACCGCTAAATAGAGTACTGCTTTTAGGGCATATTTGGAAGAATTCGACAACATATCTCCAGAGTTTTTCACAAATATAAAGATTAAAGGACTTTTTTGTCCTTTATATGATATATATCATATTTCCCTTTTGATAAGCCTATTACATTTGACCTATTAATTGTTAACAACCATAAAAATGAAAATAGTATTTAGAAGTTTTGCCATTTTTTTTCCATACTGCTGATGAGCTGCGGTGGAAAGGAAGAAAAGAAGAAAGAAGGGTTCAGCGTAGAACGAGAAAAGACCACTACCGAAAAACCGGCCGAAAATGTACCTACCGCTAACGCAACGCCTGCATCTGAAAGAATCGATCTATCGAACAAGGGAGTGGGCCCTATCACATCTATAAGTTTGGGTTCAGAAATCGACCAGGCCATGGCCAAAAAAGGTGAAGAGGTCTATAACCAAATGTGTATGGCATGCCATAGGGTTGGGAAAAAATTCATTGGTCCCGCTCCGAACAATATTTTGGAAAGACGCAGCCCAGAATGGGTTATGAATATGATTTTGAACCCAGAGGCGATGGTCAAAGAAGATCCGCTGGCAATAGATCTTTTGGCGGAGTTCAATAGTGCGCCTATGGCGAACCAAGGTTTGACTGAAGAACAAGCCAGAAGTGTATTGGAATTTTTTAGAACCTTAAAATAAAACATATGAAAACAACCACCTATCTCAAAGTATTGATTGGTTCATTTTTCATGCTGCTATTGATAAGTAGCTGTAAAAATGAGACCAAGACTGAAACTTCAACTTCCACTACAAAAACAACGGAAACAGGTGAAGTAAATAAACAGGGGCAAGCCTTTATTGAAGATGATGTATCAAAATCCAATGTTCTACAGATTGCCATCGGTTCCCCAGATCACACGACGCTTGTTGCCGCGGTTCAGGCGGCGGAGCTTGAGAATGTTTTGGTCAATGCAGGACCACTAATGGTTTTTGCACCCACTAATGCAGCTTTTGATGCACTGCCAGAAGGCACCGTAGAGAATTTGTTGAAGCCCGAAAACAAAGATGCCTTAGCGAATATTCTTAAACATCACGTGACCGCTGGCAATTACAGCAAGGATTTTTTAAAGAAGTTCAAAAAACTGGGTCAGGCCAATGATCAGAACACAACGGTAGAAACAAAGGGTGATGATGTGTACGTAGGAGGAGCAAAAATTTTAGCAAGTATCCCTGCGGGAAATGGAATCGTACATGTTGTCGATAAGGTGATATTGCCCCCATCTGAATAATAACAACCGATAAATAAACATAAGAAATGAAAAAATTAAGCTATTTAATACTAAGTGTTTTGGGAGTTGCAGCCATAATTAGCAGCTGCCAACCCAAGAGTAAAACGACCAACGGCAACGGTGCGCTGTCCTCGAATGCGGCAGAACGGGTATATGTAGCCCCGGGAGAACACGATGAATTCTATGCCTTTATTTCAGGCGGATTTAGCGGACAGCTGTCCGTTTACGGATTACCTTCAGGTAGGCTATTTAAGGTGATTCCGGTTTTCTCACAGGATGCTGAAAAAGCCTGGGGCTATAATGAAGAGACCAAACCGATGTTAAATACCTCTTTCGGATTTGTGCCATGGGACGATTCACACCACCCTGATATTTCACAGACTGCTGGAGAATTGGATGGTCGCTATGTATTCATCAACGGCAATAACACGCCACGAATCGCGAAGATAGACCTGAGCGTATTTGAAACCACCGAGATTATTGAAATCCCGAATAGTGCCGGTAACCATAGTTCATCTTTCGTTACCGAGAATACCGAGTATGTCGTGGCAGGAACGCGTTTTTCGGTACCTGTTCCTCAAAGGGATATGCCCATCAATGAATATAAAGGCAATTTTAAGGGAGCGCTTTCCTTTATCAGTGTTGATCCCGAAGATGGTGGCATGGATATCAAATTCCAACTACTGATGCCTGGTTTCGATTATGACCTGTCACATCCTGGAAGGGGAGCATCACATGGATGGTTCTTCTTTACCACTTACAATACCGAAGAGGCCAATTCACTGTTGGAAGTAAACGCTTCGCAAAATGATAAGGATTTTATCGCTGCCGTAAACTGGAAGAAAATCGAGGAATATGTAAACAACGGTGGAGGAAAAAAATGCCTGCGAACTATGCACATAACGTATATGACGATGCCACCCACACAGCTACTTCTACAATGAAGAAAGAAGTGTTGGTAGTTGATCCCACAGAGGTTCCCGGTGCCGTTTTCTTTCTACCCACCCCTAAATCACCGCATGGCTGCGATGTAGATCCAACTGGAGAATATATCGTCGGCAACGGTAAACTATCAGCTGATTTGACCGTACACTCGTTCACTAAAATGCTAGCCGCTATCGAAGGCGAAAAGTTCGATGGTGAGGCTTACGGCATTCCGATATTAAAATTCGAAGATGTATTGGCCGGAACAGTCAAAAGTGGCGGTCTAGGCCCGTTACATACCGAATTCGATGGAAAGGGTAATGCCTATACGACCTTCTTCATCTCTTCTGAAGTCGTAAAATGGAATGTGGGCACATGGGAAGTTATCGATAGACAACCTTGTTACTATTCCGTTGGTCATTTAATGATTCCCGGTGGAAATTCAAGAAAACCATTCGGTAAATATGTTGTGGCCATGAACAAAATAACCAAAGATAGGTACTTGCCAACAGGGCCGGAGGTTACCCAGTCCGCACAACTCTATGACATTTCCGGAGAAAAAATGGAGCTTTTACTGGATTTTCCAACTATTGGTGAACCACATTACGCCGCGGGTATTCCTGCCGATATTATTAAGGCGCGTTCCAAAAAAATCTTCGAGCTTAAAGACAATAAACATAAATATGCTACTACCAATGACGCCGACGTGAAAGTCGAGCGCAATGGAAAAGAAGTGCACGTGTATATGTCGATGATCCGTAGCCATTTTAATCCTGATAACATTGAGGGAATCAAAGTCGGCGACAAAGTGTACTTCCATGTAACCAATTTGGAACAAGATTATGACGTACCGCACGGCGTTAGTATTATAGGGGCCAACACCTCTGAGTTGTTGATTATGCCTGGTCAAACAGAAACCTTTGTTTGGGAACCCAAACAAGTAGGAGTATGGCCGTTCTATTGCACCGACTTCTGTTCGGCACTGCACCAAGAAATGCAGGGGTATGTAAGGGTTTCTCCTGCAAATTCGAACATCGACCTTAAATGGTCTTTGGGAGAAGATTGATTTTACCCTAGAGAGTACTTTTTTCAAGCAGAAAAGCGGGTTGTGTTCCAAGACCTTCCCGCTTTTTATTCCAATCGGATTTAATAATTGATACCATGAAGAAATCACGAATAATTATGCTTTTGGGAGCATTGTTACCTTTGTTGCTTTTCGTATTCCCACTTTGGAATATTACTCTCGAAGCTCCTCAATACCCTACTCCCTTGGGAATGAATATTTATATCAATGATTTTGCAGATGCCAATCCGCATGACATCAAGAATATCAATCTGATGAACCATTATGTGGGAATGAAGTACATTCCGGATGCCATTCCCGAATTCAAAATTTTTCCTATCGGTATTATCATAACCACTGTTATCGGATTGATAATCGGATTCAAGGCCAATTATAAATGGTTTCTGTATTGGTTCATTATGATGATCCTGGTAAGTGCCGCCGGAATGTATGATTTTTATTTGTGGGAACATGATTATGGACATGATTTGGATCCGAAGGCGATTATGAAATTTACCAATCCCGATGGTTCGGTCATGGGTTTTCAGCCGCCTCTTTTCGGCACCAAGGATATTTTGAACTTTAGGGCGCATTCGTATCCACAAGCTGGGGCCTATTGTCTCGGTTTAGGCATCGCACTTGGTCTGGTGGCATATTTTGTTGGAAAAAAAGAAAAGAAAAAGCAAACCATCAAAGTAAATTGATGAATTCTCGATTCAATTTTTTAGTATTTGCAATACTCGCGATGAGTACAATCGGATGCACGGTGAAACCTCAGCCAATTGTATACGGTTCGGATGTTTGCCATTTTTGCAGTATGACTATTGTGGATCAACAGCATGCGGCCCAGTTCGTGACGGATAAGGGAAAGGCCTTTAAATTTGATGCTTCCGAATGCATGATGAACCATTTGAAAGAAGTTGATAATTTCAAAGGCGCACTTTTTTTAGTCAATGATTATGAGGCTCCTGGCGAATTGATCGATGCTACGAAGGCTACCTTTTTGATAAGCAAAGGCATTCCCAGTCCCATGGGAGAATTTCTCACAGCTTTTGGCACAAAAGAGGGAGCCGAAATGGCCCAATCAGGAAATGGAGGGGATTTATTCACTTGGGAAGAACTAAAGTCTAGATTCAGTAATTAGCCAAATACCAACTCGGCAATATCCATAAAAACAATGTACAAGATTAGTAATATTATAAATTCACAATCCTTTGACAAACTCAAGGTAGAGAAACTTGTAAAGACCGATGTATTTGAAATTCTTAGCATTAGTTTGGAGAAGGAATCAATTTTTCCCGAACATACTTCCCCCACCGATGCACAATTGATCGTCCTGGAGGGTGAAATAGATTTTCATATCGACGGAAAAACTTTCCGTTTAAACGAACACCAACATTTTAATTTTCCAAAAGAAATGGTACATTGGGTCGAGGCGAAAGAAAATTCCAAATTTCTGATCGTTAGATAAAAAAGGTAATATGCCAAAAAAAGTCTACCTCGCAATTACTGCAATGATTTTTGGTGCCTCGTTGTATGGTGAAACGATCACGATATGTCCGTCATGTGAAATAACATCCATAAAGAAAGGGGTAGAATTGGCATCCGAAAATGACACCCTCTTGATTAAAAAGGGCACCTATAAAGAATTCAATATCGTTATTGACAAACCTTTGACCCTTTTAGGCGAAGATTTCCCTATAATCGATGGGGAAGATCAGGGCGAGATCATTACGATTATTTCAGATGGAGTTACCGTAGACGGCCTTTTCATCATCAATGTCGGAACAAGCTATACTTCCGATTATGCGGCGATCCGTGTGGTAAAGAGCGAGAATTTCTTGATTCAAAACGTGGTGCTCGAAAAACTGTTTTTTGGTATCTATTTGGAAAAATCGAACAACGGTAAGATCTATCATAATAAAATTATCGGTGATGCCGTTGACGAATACAATTCCGGAAACGGCATCCAGCTTTGGTACTCCAAGAATATTGTCGTTGAAAATAATATTGTACAACACGTGCGTGACGGGATCTATCTAGAGTTTTCCGACAACATTACCATTCACAACAATACTAGTTCTAACAATCTTAGGTACGGACTTCACTTTATGTTCTCCAACGATGACATTTATACCGACAATACGTTCGAGAACAATGGGGCCGGTGTGGCGGTCATGTTTTCAAAGAAGATAAAGATGCAGGGCAACACCTTCAAAAAAAATTGGGGCACGGCTTCGTTCGGAGTGCTGCTCAAGGAAATCAATGATGCCGAGATCAGCAACAATACCTTTGAAGAGAATACCATCGGCATCAATATTGAAGGTTCGAATCGAATTGTGTATAAGAATAATGACTTTATCAATAATGGCTGGGCCATCAAAGTGAGAGGAGCATGTTATACCAATTCGTTTGTCAACAATAACTTTTTGTATAATTCCTTCGATATTTCATACAATAGTAAACTGAACGATAATGTTTTTGAAAATAATTATTGGAGCAGTTATACGGGTTATGATCTTGATAAAGATGGAATAGGAGATGTTCCTTATCGCCCCGTAAAGCTTTTCTCCTATATTGTAAATAGAACTCCGGAAACCATTGTGCTATTGCGGAGTTTGTTTATGGATATCATTGACTTTTCAGAAAAAGTTTCCCCGGTTTTTACGCCGGATAATCTGGTAGATGCGAGTCCGATGATGAAAAAAGTTGGCAGTTAGCGGTCGCAGTAGGCAGTAAAGGACTTGAGAAAAAAGACGTAAGGAAAGTAGATATGCGAAGTACGATGTACGAAGTAAAAGATGGAAAATGTTAGAGGTTAAAGGAAAAAGGAATAATTGAACGGCTCCTCCCCTCAGATGGGGGGAGGTGGATTCGATCCCGCCTATAGCGGGGGAAGAAGACGGAGGAGTTGAAAGCCCAAGCCATGGAGCATAAGAACTAACGTTAAACAGATTCCCGCCTACGCGGGAATGACAATAAATGATAAACATACAAAACCTACATAAAAAATTCGGAAAGAACCAAGTGCTTTCAGGTGTTGATTTGTCAATAGAAGACGGTGGAATTTTCGCCGTTCTCGGTCCCAACGGATCTGGCAAAACCACATTGATTAAAAGTATTTTGGGGATGGTCATTCCGAACAAAGGGAACATCTCGGTTCTCGATGCCAATATTCGAAACAGTTGGAGGTACCGTCAAGAAATAGATTACCTGCCCCAAATAGCAAATTTCCCTGGAAATCTGAAGGTGAAAGAGTTAATTCGCATGATAAAGGATCTAAGACAAAAACCCAGCGACGAAGAAAAATTGATAGAAGTGTTCACCTTGGAGCCATTTCTGGATAAAAAATTGAGTACCCTCTCGGGAGGAACCAAGCAAAAGGTAAATATTGTTCTGACCTTTATGTTCGATAGTCCGTTAATGATCTTGGATGAGCCAACGACCGGACTAGACCCTCTTTCCTTGATCCGTTTGAAGGAATTGATAAAGGAAGAAAAACAAAAAGGAAAGACGATTTTAATCACTTCCCACATTATGCAGTTTGTAGAGGAAATGGCGGATGAAATCGTTTACCTCTTGGAAGGTAAAATATATTTTAGGGGCAGTATGAAGGATTTAAAAACAAAGACCGGCCAAGCCGATTTTGAACATGCCATTGCCGCAATCTCAACACAAACGGCCGATGCTTAAAATATTAAAATATAGTTTTTACGACTTGATACGAAGCCGCTGGAGCTATGTGTATTTTTTGTTCTATCTGGCATTGGGGTTCGTGCTGTTGTTTTTGAACAATGATCTTTCAAAAGCGGTGATAACCTTAATGAACGTTATCATTGTTTTGGTACCATTAATCGGAACCATTTTTGGAGTGATGTATTTTTACAATTCCAAGGAATTCACTGAACTACTATTGGCACAACCCTTAAAGAGGTCTTCCATCTTTTTAGGGCAGTATTTTGGTGTAGCTGGCTCGCTGACCTTAAGTTTGGTTTTGGGTCTGGGTATTCCTTTTGTGCTATATGGATTGTTCAGAAGTGAAGCGATTTGGGATTTTACCCTACTATTGGTAACAGGGGCTTTTTTGACCTTTATTTTTACGGCGCTAGCATTTAACATTGCTCTCTCCAACGAAAATAAAATAAAAGGTTTTGGCTATGCGGTTTTACTGTGGTTGTTTTTGGCCGTCATTTATGACGGACTCTTTTTATTGTCTCTCATCGTTTTTGAGGAATACCCTTTGGATTCGTTTTCCTTGGCTGCCACCATGTTCAACCCCATTGATTTGTCACGAACCCTAATCCTTCTAAAATTGGATATTTCTGCACTTCTAGGATATACAGGAGCCATTTTTAAGCAATTCTTCGGTACAAATTTAGGGTTGATGGTTTCAGTAGGGGTTTTACTTTTATGGACGCTTTTACCGATCTGGCGATTGTCCTTCAAATCGAAAAGAAAAGATTTTTAGGTTTTATTCCTATGTTGATAGATCTGCATAAACAGCATGGTGCTCATCTTTTGCGCCCTATTTTTGGCGATCCAGGCCGTTTCACCCTCGAACAGTTCATCGATGGTTGCGAACCAAAGGTTGAGCCAAAGCCCGAAATGCTCAGGTGTTATGGTGTGGTTCATTTTGTCATCGACTTCTTGATGTACGGTAACGGGATTTCCGTGGTATTTGCGTTTTAAGAAAAGTTGGGTTTCCCAGAAATCGGTCAGCAGCGTTAAATGGCTGTCCCAATCTGAAATGATTCCATTAAAAATAGGCCCCAAGATTTCGTGCTGCCTTATTTTCCCATAGAATGTTTCGACCAATAGTCTAACGTCTGTTCTTTCTTTTAGCTCTTGCTTGTCCACATTGTTAAAATACTGATTTTATTATTGATGCAGCTTAAGCCGTTGAACCTATTTTCGTTTAAAGTTGTACTTAAGGCCGTAGAGATTAATAGGATGGTTTCAAGAAAACATAAACATTGTCATATTTATCGTGCTTTCGCTTTTAAGAAAATAAAAAAGGGGAAGTCGAAATCGAGTTCCCCTTTTAAACTAGTGTTGTTGGTTAATTTACTTTTTGTCCGAGATGTTTTTGATAGAACCTCCAGGTTTCACTCGCGACATCGCGCCCTAATTGTAGTCCCGCAACGTTGTCGGCCTGAATATGGTAGCCGCCCATTACACGGGAAATTCCGGCCATATTCGCAGTTTCTGTAAAAGTGGGAAATTTCAAGATTACAGGTTTGCCGTAATACATTGAGTCGATTTCGGTAAGCACCCCTGGAACCAGCTCGACTTCTTCGCCAAACTCATCACTCCCCGTAAATAAACGCAGTGCTTCTGCACAGGCCCCGCTAATGGTACTGTGACCCGAAACATAACTTGGGAAAGGCGGACATAAAAATTCTTCAGGTGAGTAGGGTCGCCACTGCTGACCTTTCATTTCAATCGTACCGGCACTTGGCCCGCCCCAGGCTTTAATGACCTGATCCTGGTAATAGTCATGTACCAGTGCATAAGGCCGGGCATAGTCGTAGAACATTTTAGAATCCCATGAAGCGATAAAGGCATCCATGGCCGTTACCTCGGTTAAAAAGTACATTTTAACATCCTCGTCCAAGGTATGGTTATCGCGTCGGGAAACGTCTTGGGCAAATTTGAGCCAGTGGCCAGCTTGTTGAACCGATTGTGGTCCGTCACGCATAAATTCTACTAAGGCCTTGTCTTCATCGGTGAGGTTGGCCTGAAGGTCGATGACCTCTTTTACCTCTTTCTCCAATTGTTCGGAACCTACCATAGGCGGGGGTCCGGGACGGAACTGGTTGGCAGATTTCAATGCTATGGGATTTACTTTTTGCCAATAAGGAGTCAGGCAACCGGGCGCATACTGTCCACCTTTTCCATCGGAAAAATATTTGGGCTGCCAGCGGTTAATATCAGTATTCTCTTCAACGGAATTCACGGGGTTATAGTTCGTGTAATCAAAATAAGGTTCGCCGTTCGAACCTTCCGCTTCACCATATTGGTTGCTGCCATCATTCTTTCGGGCAGCGATCACGGCTTTGGCCGCAAGGTTTCCGACACCTTCCGGCGTGCTCGGATCCAAGGATGTATTGTCTGGGTCGTATCCCAAATCGACCATAAATTTTCGGAACATCTCCGTATCGGAATAATAGTACTCCTTCATCGCTCCGAAGGCGGCGTAGCTGATGGCAATTTCCTTATTTTTCAAAGTGTGCTCAGATGACGGTCTTCTTTCCATTCCGGTCAAATAAACCGGAATCGCATTTTCATCATAGCGCGACCAGGCATCGAAGATAGAAACAAAAATCAGGCCTAAATACCGTGAAGTTATGGTGGGTCTAGGCTTGAATCTTTCGGTATCGTTGGCTGTTGCATCCAATGCCATTTTACCCCATTGGTAGGCCAAGTTTTCAGTTCCACGAGGTTCTTTTTCACTTGTTTTGTCTTGGCCTAGAATATTCGCACAAAAAAATAGGAAAAAGGCAAAGGCCAAAATCAACGGACGTCTCATTTTCAATTATATTTCAGTTTTTAAAAAGAGATTAAATCTAATGAATAGTATATTATTTATCAAATCAATTATGACATTCCATTTCGGCTGAAACTACTTCGGCTACAGGTGCAGGTGAGATATATGGAATACCTAGTCCCATTCCACGGAGAATAAACAGTGCCCCTATTATTACTACAAAAACAGGAATTGCCTTTTGCACTTTACGCCGGAGGCCATCTTTAAGTATTCCACTAAAATAAATAGCCGAGGTCATTAGAGGAATCGTTCCCAGTCCGAAAAGAATCATATATAAAGAACCTTGCCAAGCATTGCCCATGGCAATGGCACCGAAGAGTGCCATGTAGACCAATCCACAGGGTAGAAATCCATTTAAAAAACCGATGGTCAAGAACGTATCGGGGGATTTCTTTTTCAGTTCTTGGCCCAATCTGTTTTTAACTTTTGAGATGATTTTATAGATAGGTTTTGACAAGTTGTATTTACCGAACGTCTTATATGGAATCAAGACAATTAGAATCATTAATATCCCAATGGCAATAGAAAGGTTTTGTTGTATGCCGAAAACATATAATCCTTTGCCTAAGAGTCCGAATATCAATCCAATGATTCCATAGGCCATAAGTCTACCAAAGTGATAGATGAATATTTGACCGAATTTTTTGGTGTTGTTCGTTCTATCTACAGGAAGCATAAAGGCAATGGGGCCGCACATACCGATGCAGTGAAGGCTTCCCATTAATCCTAATATGATGGCTGATGTTAACATTTTAATTTGTCATTGCGAGGCACGAAGCAATCTGTTGGATAATTGCACTAAGTTTCAACAGTTTGCCGCGTCACACTCGACATTTAATTTGGTCTAAACTTTTTAGATGCTCCTCGCAAAGACATCAATAGGTAATACTCTCTTTATGCAAATAATCCTCCCCTTTATATTCCCATGAAACTTTAATGTCCCAGCGACCATCCAACAAACGTTTGTCAGGTATGAGCAAATGTGCATTGGATATGCTTACGGGTAAGTCAAAATCCAAGTGTTTATTGGATGGCCTGTATAGGGACACCGTTCCTTTTATTTTTTGGAAATCAGTTTGTTCCGGAAATTTCAAAAGCAAACCTTCCGGTGTTTTTTTCATTGTGATTTTCGCATTTTCGTTTGCGTTCGTCTCGGCATCAATTTCTTTTTGGTACCCAAGTTCGGCTTTGTAATATTCTTCGGTAACGAGATCATGGTTGGCACGGCCATCCGTGCTCATACGCACGACAAAGAATAATATAAAGCTGATAAAGGCTATAAATGCGATTACGATTGCAGTTCCCCAGTTTATTTTCATAGCTATTATTTTTATTTTTTATTCCCTTTAAGAAGTGAATCTTTTCAATTTTTTTGTCATTGCGAGGCACGAAGCAATCTGTTTAATATTGGTACTTGCTTCAACAGATTGCTTTGTCGCCTTTGCCATTTTTCCTCTATTTTAATTTTATTCTATGTTCCTCGCAAAGACGTCTTGCTTCAAACCTCGTATCTCGTATATCCAACCTCGAACTTTTTTTACTTATAACTCCTAGGAGCCAGAAATGCCGTCGTCGTTGTTTCGATAAGATCATCACCGCTATACACCCCAATCTTCACTTTTTCCTTATCGCTTTTGACGGCGGCATTGTTGATTTCTATGAATAAAGTACCTTCTGCCAAATCTTGTGCTGGTACTTTAAAATCTTCATGGCGCACGAGTTCTACCGTTCCCTTGTGGGATAGGAGTTTGAAATTCACATCTTCAACATCTTTTGTAGTCTTATTGACCAATTTGTAGGTGTACACGTTGCTGATTATGTTACCTTCTTTATGCTCGTACAATTGACCAGGAAGTCTTAATATATTGGCTTCAAGATCGTTTCTCAAAAAGAGCATTCCTATAAGTACGCCCGTTAAGATCGTCAATACCGCAGTGTAGCCTTTTAACCGTGGGGTGAACTTGAATTTTTCTCCTTTGGTAATTTCATCCTCACTGGCATAGCGGATGAGGCCTTTAGGAAGGTTGACTTTTTCCATAATGGTATCGCACTCGTCGATACAAGCGGTACAGTTGACACATTCCAATTGCGTTCCATTACGGATGTCGATTCCCGTTGGGCAAACATTGACGCACTGAAAGCAATCGATGCAATCACCATGCCCCATGGCCTCGCGATCTTCATTTTTCCGCCATTTTTTCCGCCCATTCTCCGCTTCGCCTCGTTTGTGGTCATAGGCAACGACGATGGATTTATTATCCAACAAAACCCCTTGCATCCTTCCATATGGGCAGGCAATGATACAGACCTGCTCTCGAAACCAAACGAATACCCAATAGAATACGGCGGTAAAGACCAAAAGGGAAACCAATGTACTGACATGCTGTAAAGGCCCGTCGATTATGTATTCTAGCAATCTATCGCTCCCAATTAAATAGGCCAAAAAGACATTCGCGATCAAAAATGATATAATAAAGAATATGGTCCATTTAGTAACCCGTTTCCTGATTTTTTCAGCATTCCATTCTTGTCGATCTAATTTAATTTGGGCACCTCGATCTCCATCGATCCAATATTCGATCCTTCGGAAGACCATTTCCAAGAATATGGTCTGTGGACACATCCATCCGCAGAAAATACGACCGAAAGCTACAGTGAACAGGGCAATGAATATGACCCCGATGATCATCGAAATCACGAACAAATGAAAATCCTGCGGCCAGAACGGGAAGCTAAAAATATTAAAGCGACGCTCAAGCACATTGAACATCAAAAACTGGTTGCCGTTTATCTTTACAAAAGGGGCGGCGATTAAAAATGCCAGTAAAAAATAACTTACATATTTGCGGTATTGGTACCATTTACCACTTGGCTTTTTAGGAAAAATCCATGCCCGTTTTCCCTCCTCGTTGATCGTGCCAATACTATCCCTAAAATTTTCTTGGTCTTGTGCCATTTTAATTTTGAAATTTTTTTGTCGGGATGGTTGGTCGCCTGGGTTTTACCTTCCCTCCTTAAAAAAGGAGGGAAGGAACTATTGATTGATTTATTTCAACGCGACAGTGGTCGAATCTGTTACTATTGAAGTTGAATCTTTCTCTTGCTCTGGGGTAGCTTCTTCTGTCTTTGGGGCATTCTCATCAACCCAAATTTCACCTTCGGCAGCTTTTGGGTTGGCGGGAGTCGTACCTTGAAATTCAAGTAGGTAACTTGCGACTTGGGCCATCTCCAACGGTTTTAATGATTGTTTCCATGCCACCATGCCTTTTCCGTCACGGCCTCCCTCCGAAATGGTATTGAAAACTTCTTTGATGCCACCACCCAAGATCCAATATTCATCGGTCAGGTTAGGGCCGATTCCGCCACCGCCGTCGGCCATGTGACAGGCTACGCAGCTGGTTTCGAAAATAGCCTTACCTGCACTGATGTCCGATGCATCGGTCAAAAGTTCGACTGTATTCACGTCGACCAAACCTTTGGCGTTTTTCTTGTATTCGGCAATCTCGGCCTCTGCGATACTAACTTCGGTCAAATATTCCGTGTCTTGGTCATAGTCTCCAAATACATGAAAACGAACAAGATAGACTACTCCGAAAACAATAGTGGCATAGAACATCCATACCCACCATGGTGGTAGTTTATTGTCCAGCTCCCGAATGCCATCGTAATTATGGTCCAAGATGATTTCACCTTCGGCCTCAATTGGTTTGTTGCCGGTCATTTTCTTCCACATCTTTTGGCCCCATTCCCACTTAAAGCCTTCGGCTTTCGAAGCTAGATAGCGCTCCTTTGCTTCAGGTGACAGCGTTTGCAGCATAACATTTTCGACAGATTGCAATATCAGTTCGATACCGATCAATATCAACAATACCATCAGCATAAAGAACTGGGTTATGGGATATTCGATAATAGCAGGCTTTTCGCCGGAGTCAATAAAGTATTCCATCAATCCGAAAATCAGGAAGAATAGTACAGGGATTCGGATCCACCAGGGTGCCATGTTTTTCATAATTCAATGTTTTGTTGGTTGTCTTTTTCTAAGGGTAATTCGCTCACTTCTTTGATATGTGCTTTCGAGGCGGTAAAGACCCACCAAAAAAGCACCACAAAAAAAGCAAAGAAGATGATCAATGATATCATGGGATAGGTGGCGACGCCATCTATACTTTCCATATAACCTTTTACAAATTTTAGCATGATATTTTCAGATTGCAGAGTTAAGAATCAAGAGACAAGACGAAATGCAATACTTTTTAGTCTTGACTCTTGGCTCTAGACTCTTGGTTCTTTTTATTCTTTATTTTCAGATAACAGTTCGTTCGTTTCCTTTACTTTGATATCAGTACCCAAACGTTGTAGGTAGGCGATCATGGCGACTATTTCGCGATCTTTCATTTCTATGAATTCCTCACCGTTTTCAGCGGCATTCTTTTTGTCAGCCTCATAGCCTTTGGCAAAATCAGGGTCCGTATAGAGGTTTTTCTCTATTTGCGAAGCTTGTTCTGCCATATGTGTCTGGGCATTGGTGACATCTTCTTCGGAATAGGGTACCCCAAGGGAAATCATAGCCTCCATTTTATCTTCGACCTCGCTTCGATCATGCTTGTTACGTACCAGCCATTGGTAGGCCGGCATGATGGATCCTGAAGATGTACTCTGAGGATCGTACATATGGTTCAGATGCCAATTGTCTGAATACTTTCCGCCTACACGGAGCAAATCTGGTCCGGTGCGTTTACTTCCCCAAAGAAAAGGGTGGTCGTACACGAACTCCCCTGCTTTGGCGTACTCGCCATAGCGCTCCACCTCACTGCGGAACGGACGCACCATTTGCGAGTGGCAGCCTACACAGCCCTCACGTATATAAAGGTCACGACCTTCCAGTTCTAAAGGAGTATAGGGTTTTACACTTGTTATGGTCGGGATGTTCGATTTGACCAAAATCGTAGGAACAATCTGAACGATGCCTCCGATCAAAATTGCGACAGTAGCGAAGATGGTCAATTGTATTGGTTTGCGTTCCAACCAAGTGTGATAGGTCTCGCCTGCCGTTCTCTTTTTCGATACCCGTGTCAAGGCTGCTGCTTCGGCCAATTCGTCCTCTACTTTGCTACCGGACCTAATGGTAACGATAACGTTATAGACCATAACGCAGGCACCTATAATGTATAGGGTACCTCCTATGGCACGCATCCAATACATAGGCATGATCTCGTTTACCGTCTCCAAGAAGTTACCGTAGACCAAGGTGCCATCCGGATTGAAGTCTTTCCACATTAGAGCTTGTGTAAATCCGGCGACGTACATAGGCAAAGCATAAAGGATGATTCCCAATGTGCCGATCCAGAAATGGAAGTTCGCCAGCCCGACGCTTGCCAAACGGGTCTTGAACATTTTCGGTACCAACCAATAGATCATCCCGAAGGTCAAGAAACCGTTCCAAGCCAAGGCACCAACGTGTACGTGGGCAATGATCCAGTCGCTAAAGTGGGCAATAGCGTTTACGTTTTTAAGCGAAAGCATCGGGCCTTCAAAAGTGGCCATACCGTAACCGGTAATGGCAACGACCATAAATTTTAGGGTCGGATCGGTTCTAACTTTGTCCCAAGCGCCACGAAGAGTAAGAAGTCCGTTTATCATACCGCCCCATGACGGAGCGATTAGCATAACAGAGAACGCAACCCCTAGATTTTGGGCCCAATCGGGCAGAGCGGAATACAATAAGTGGTGTGGCCCGGCCCAGATATAAATAAAGATCAATGACCAAAAATGAACTATCGATAGTCGATAAGAATAAATAGGGCGGTTCGCCGCCTTGGGCACAAAATAATACATTAACCCAAGAAAAGGAGTAGTCAAGAAAAACGCCACCGCATTGTGGCCGTACCACCACTGAACTAGGGCATCCTGTACACCAGCGTAAACAGAATAACTTTTCAAAGCACTTACCGGAAGCTCTAAACTATTGAAAATATGAAGTACGGCCACGGTAACGAAGGTGGCCACGTAGAACCAAATGGCCACGTATAAATGGCGCTGTCTACGTTTTATCATCGTACCGATGAGGTTGACCCCGAAAGCGACCCAAACCAGGGCGATGGCAATGTCGATGGGCCATTCAAGCTCGGCATATTCTTTTGAAGTGGAATACCCTAGTGGAAGTGTTATCGCAGCAGCTAGAATAATCAATTGCCAGCCCCAAAAGTTGAATTGGCTCAGAAAATTGCTGAACATTCGCGCTTTGAGCAGGCGTTGTGTGGAGTAGTAAACTCCCGCAAAAATTGCGTTACCCACAAAGGCAAAGATTACGGCATTGGTATGCAACGGTCGTAGACGACCAAAACTCAACCACGATATGCCATCTGTCAAGTTCGGAAACATGAACATAAAGGCCAACAACAGGCCAACGGACATTCCCACAATTCCCCAGAGCATCGTTGCGTAGAGGAAATTTTTTACGATCTTATTGTCGTAATAAAACTGCTGTACTTCCATAATTATTGATTTAAACTTTTATTTAGTTGGATTTGTTTTTTCTTTGTCATTGCGAGCGTAGCGTGGCAATCTGTTTGTTTTTGTCTTGATGACATAATTTGCCCTTTACCTTTTGAACGTGACTTTTTTCTTTTTCCTTCGGTAGGCTTAGTTTTTACCAATTCATCCTCGAACAGCATACGTACAGACGGGGTATACGAATCATCATACTGACCACTTCGAACCGAAACGATAAATGCAGTGAAAAAGATGACCGCAACAACAATGCTGATGGTCAGTAACACATATATAACACTCATACCTACCTGAATTCTGGCGTAAAACTACATTGTCGCTTATCGAATAAACATGACATATATCAGGTTTACACTTTTTCTTAAAATTTATTTTTCATTTGAGTTTCCTGCCCAAAAAATTCGTCATCACGGTTCCAAAAGCCACCACACTTATCGAGCTCAACGGCATCAGAATCGCTGCGATTACGGGTTGTAATTGTCCCGTTACGGCGAAATAGAGTCCGACGACATTATATAATAAGGATAGGACAAAACTCAATTTGATAATTCTCATCGCTCGTTTGGAAGCCAAAATATATTGGTATAGATGCTTGAATTTCGAGGCATCCAAAATACCGTCACAGGCGGGGGAAAAGACGTTCACGTTTTCGGAAATGGTGATGCCAGCATTTGCTTGTGCGAGCGCACCGGCATCGTTCAGGCCATCACCGACCATGAGCACTTTTTTGCCTTGGTCTTGGAGGGACTTTATGAATTCTAGTTTGTTTTCGGGTTTTTGGTTGAAATAAAGTGGCGTCAGTTTCGGCAGCAGTTTTTCCAAACGTTCCTTTTCACCAGCGTTGTCGCCGGAAAGTATGGCGAGCTGCAAGGTTTCCGACATGGCTTGAAAGACTTCGGAAACGCCTTCTCTGTATTCGTTATGGAAAACAAAGCAACCTTTGTAATTGTCGTTAGCGCTAATATGTACGGAGGTGTTTTCGGCACTTTGCAAACCTTTGTTCCCCACAAAATCGGCAGAACCTATTTTGATGTGGCTATCTTCGATTGTACCTTCGATACCTTTCCCTAAATGTTCTTCATATTCATCTAATGTGATGATGTTTTGCTCGGCGAGCATATCGTACAGACTTCGGCTCAATGGATGGTTCGAGGCGCGGAGCGTGTTTTTTAAGAGGGATTCTTCCTCCAAGGTCAATTGCAACCCTTCGTAAACAGCGGTGCTTTTTTTGGAAGTGGTAATCGTACCTGTTTTGTCGAAAATGGCCGTGTCGATTTGTGCGAGTTGTTCTATGGTCTGGGTGTCCTTTAAATAGAATTTCTTGCGACCGAAAATGCGGAGCATATTCCCTAAGGTGAAGGGCGATGCCAAGGCAATGGCGCAGGGACAGGCGATGATAAGCACCGCCGTAAAAACGTTCAACGCCTTACTCGAATCGTAGTATAGCCAAAATGCGGTCGCCACGAAAGCGATGGTCAATACGGCGATGGTAAAACGTTTACCGATGCTATCGGTCAGAGTCTGGAATTTGCTGGATTTATCTGTCTGAAAAACGGAGTTGCTCCACAGTTGCGTCAAATAACTTTGGGAGACGGATTTCAAAGCCTCCATTTCGATAGCGCCATTGAGTTGTTTGCCGCCTGCAAAAACTTTATCTCCGGATTCCTTATAAACAGGCTCTGATTCACCGGTTACAAAGCCGTAGTCGATACGGGCGTTTCCGTTGATGAGAATCCCGTCTACGGGAATTAATTCTTCGTTGCGTATCAATAATCTGTCGCCTCTTTTGATGTCGTAAACTTGGGTGGTTTCTTCTTTTCCGGAGGATAAAATCCGTGTAACGGCAATGGGGAAGTACGATTTGTAATCCCGCTCAAAAGAAAGGAAAGAATAGGTTTTCTGTTGGAAGAATTTCCCCAGTAACAAAAAGAAAACCAATCCCGTTAGGGAATCAAAAAATCCCGCTCCCCAATCGAAAATGATTTCTAAGGTACTGCGGATGAAAAGCACCGAAATTCCTAAAGCAATCGGCACATCGATATTTAGGATTTTACTCCGTAATCCTTTAAAAGCGGAAATAAAATAATCCCGTCCCGCGTAAAAAACCACAGGCAAGGAGAAGGCAAACATCAACCATCTAAAGACATCCTGATATTGGTTCAGCCAAAACTCCCCACCACTTGACTCACTCGATGCCAGATCAAAATAATCGGGAAAGGAGAGGAACATCACATTGCCAAAAGCAAAGCCGGCAACGCCCAATTTGTAAATAAGACTGCGATCGGCACCTTTCTTTTTGTTGTCAAAATCATCCAAAGAAATGTAGGGTTCGTAGCCGATTCTTGCCAAAAGTATGACCAACTCCTTCAAAGAAATATCGGAAGTGCGATAGGTAACACGCACCGTTTTTTTAGGAAAATCGACCTGCGAATTATTGACCGAAGGGTTGATTTTATTCAGGTTTTCCAACACCCAAATACAAGAGCTGCAATGAATATGCGGAATGTAAAGGTTGACGATCTGTAGGTCGTCATCGTTGAACTCCGTCAGTCTTTCAACAATAGCAGCAGTATCGAGAAAATCATACTTTCCCTCAACCGTTTTTGGAGTGGCCCCAGCAGCCGATTGTAATTCATAATAATAGGATAAGTCATTGCTAGAAAAAATCTCATAAACGGTCTTGCATCCATTACAACAGAAGTCTTTTTCATCGAATTCAATAATCGCGTTGCCACAATCATCGCCGCAATGGTAACATTGGTTACTCTCCATTTCACATTTACTTATACCTTTGACAAAATTGAGATATACGCAAGTTTTAAAACATGACTTTTGTCATGTTCGGACTTTTTGATAACTTGTAATTTTGGTGGTCAGGTAAATTCAAGCAGATGAAAGATGGTATAGAAACACGATGTGAAAGTTGTATTGTTCGACAGTTCAATTCATTACGGGCGATGAGCAAGGAGGAACTGAAAAAGGTCTCCGATTCAAAGATTACGAAAACCGTTAAAAAGGGAGAATCCATTTTCGAGGAAGGTGATAAACTCTCAGGTGTTTATTGTGTTCGCGGTGGAGTCTCCAAACTCTCTAAATTGAGCGCCAACGGTAAGGACCAAATTGTAAAACTCGCCACTAAGGGCGAGGTTATTGGTCAACGCTCGGTCATTGCAGAAGAACATGCGAATCTCAGTGCTACTGCCGTTAACGACATGGAGGTTTGTTTTATCCCGAAAGAAAGCATTGTTAATACGCTGAATACGAATCCCAACTTTGCGGTAGAAGTTTTACGTCACATGGCCCACGACCTTAAAGAAGCCGACGACGTTATCGTAAATATGAGCCAAAAAACGGTAAAGCAGCGGGTTGCCGAGGCTTTTCTTTACTTAAAAAATAATTTTGGAGAAGATAAGGATGGTTTTCTAGCCCTTATCCTTTCCCGTGAAGATATTGCCAATGTGGTAGGTACGGCAACGGAATCTTGTATCCGAATTATATCCGAATTCAAAAAGAAAAAGTACATAAAGACCTCAGGGAAGAAAATCGGTATTGCCGATGAGCGTGGGCTTCAAGATTTGGCAGAAGGGTTTTAAGCCCCAATCCCCAGCTCCAAAGTGTGATAAATATTGGATTGAAAAAAATAAAATGCTTTCTATATAGAAAGCATTTTATTATTACTAGAGTAAGAGTCCACCCTTTCTGGCCGAGGAGGCCTGCGATGTTTGAACTCATACTGATTACTATGGAGCATCTTCCTGTAGAGTTCTTCATTAACGTTAACGGGAATCTGTAAATTAGGGAACTTGATTTTGTAGAAATTATTTTCTCCTTTTCCAATAAGTGAAACTTTGACAGATTCTTTCTCCATAATCTAAGATTTTATATGTTAAACCATTAAAGCCTGTTCAGGGTTTTGTGATTAGAATTTTGAACAGGCTCTCGAAAATAACCGTTCAACAATAATTCAAAGGTCGCACCAAAATCTTTCCGAAAAGCTGATATATGTCATAGTTTCAGTTGATATGTCAGTCTACTTTTACACCGTAGTTTCAAGATAAATATTATGAGGAACATATTGATACCGACTGACTTTTCAGAAAATGCGTGGAACGCTACCAAGTACGCCATTGCATTGTTCGAACATGAAGAATGTGTTTTTCATTTGCTTAATACATATACCCCAAGCATAGCCCATAGCCGTTTTATGGCTTCGGCGGTCAATGGGGGTATGGAAGATGCCACCCATGGCAATTCCCAAAAAGGCCTTGAAAACGTAGTGGAACGTATTCAGAAGACCTACGATAACCCCAACCATAGTTTCAATACGATTTCTTCGTTTAGTCTTTTGGTGGATGAGGTCAAAGAATTGGTGGAGGAAAAAAGTATAGACTTGGTAGTAACGGGTACTAAAGGTTCTTCGGGACTTGAGGAAGTATTCATGGGAAGCAATACCGTTCGTATCATCAAATCCGTCAAGGACTGTCCGGTTTTGGCAATCCCACAACATTTTGAGTTCGAAACACCTTCCGAAATTGCCTTTGCTACCGATTTCAATCGGTTCTATACCGTTTCGGAACTACAACCATTGATCGATATGGCGCGTACCTTTAATGCGGCGGTACGTATTGTTCACGCACAATATGAAATAAAAGCGTTGACCGAGTTACAGCAATTCAACCTAAGCATGCTCCGTAAGTATTTGAGCGAAGTAGAGCATTATGTTCACACCGTATCCGAACTGAATTCCGTTTCAAAAACATTGGAAGTCTTTACCGATGAGTTGGACATACATTTACTCGCCATGCTCAATTATCAACATAGTTATATGGAACGTATGACGCGTGAACCTGTGGTAAAACGCATTGCGTTTCATACACAGATTCCGTTATTGGTCATTCCAGAATTGGGTATGAGCACAAATTCCAAGATAAAAAGGGAAGTGTCGTTCTCCAATTAGCGCATTCGGTTTCCTATAGGATGATCTTCATAGAAATCTTCAAACGTTTTATCGGTGGTATAGTCTTCCGTCAGAACCCTATAGACCATGTATAGGATCATTAGTTGCCCTAAAACGGTTACGTAGAATACCCAATTGAACGGAAAGTTCATCGAAGACATAATGGTGACGGTAATCAAGGCTATGGTCGTTGCGGCGACCCAGAACATTGCGGAGGTTTTCATAACTTTTAGTTTTTGATTTAAAGTTATTTAAAATTCGTTGATCAATAAGTTAAGATAGTTGTAAAATGAGTCAACGCTCAGTTCTATCATCCGTGGTTATTCCAAAAACCTTTATTATCTTTGTGGTGTTGTGTTGTGATCCAAAACCTGAATATTAGGTTAGGACCAATGAAAGGCTTTCCATATATGGGAGGCTTTTTTTGTTTAGGTCGGGCCGATAGTTTTATGCTATTGAGCCATGGATGAAAGAGGTTTCCGCTTTGTCTTATTTCCCTTCTGAATGTTTTATCTCCTTACAAATTATTGTAATTTTAGGATGGATAAAAAACAAGAATATGCCGCTCTATCATACCTTAGGAAAAATTCCCCAAAAACGTCATACACAATTTAGAAAAGAAGATGGAAGTCTTCATTACGAGCAATTGTTCGGCACCATTGGTTTTGATGGAATGTCATCTTTGATGTACCACCTGCATAGACCGACACAAGTTAAAGAGGTAGATAAGACTTTGGATGTTTCGCTCCGGGCGGCAGTTGAACATAATATAAAATCCAGATTATTAAAAGGATTTGAAATCAGACCCGAAGACGATTATTTGAATAGCAGAAAAACAGTGCTTTTCAATTCGGATGTACATGTAGGCCTAGCTGCTCCAAAAAAATCAATGACCGACTATTTTTATAAAAATACGGATGCAGATGAACTGCTGTTCGTGCACAAAGGAACGGGTACGTTAAAAACGATGTTGGGCGAAATTTCGTTTGAATATGGAGATTACCTACTGATTCCCCGTGGAATGATCTATCAAATTGAATTCGATACCCAAGACAATCGATTGTTGGTAACTGAATCATATCATCCGATTTACACTCCCAAAAGATATCGCAACTGGTTCGGGCAGCATTTAGAGCATTCCCCTTTTTGTGAACGTGATTTTAAATTGCCGCAAAACCTTCAGACCCATGATGAAAAAGGTGAGTTTTTGATTAAGGTCAAGAAACAAAGTCAATTGCACCATATGATTTATGCCACGCATCCTTTCGATATTGTTGGTTGGGACGGATACAATTTCCCCTACGGATTCTCCATCAATAATTTTGAGCCTATAACGGGGCGTGTGCATCAACCGCCACCGGTACACCAGACGTTTGAAACCAGCGCTTTTGTGGTCTGTTCATTTGTCCCTCGATTATACGACTATCATCCCGAGGCCATACCCGCACCGTACAATCATTCCAACATCGATTCTGATGAAGTGTTGTACTATGTAGATGGGGATTTTATGAGTCGTAAGAATATTGATAAGGGATACATTTCGTTGCACCCTGCGGGAATTCCCCATGGGCCGCATCCTGGAACGTATGAAGCGAGTATCGGAAAGACCAAAACCGAAGAACTGGCCGTGATGATCGATACGTTCAAACCATTAAAATTGACCCAGGTCGCTATTGATATTGATGATGGTAAGTACTATCGGAGTTGGTTGGAGTAAGTAGTTAAACTCTGTGGGCGACAAAATGCACCAACGAAGCCGCCAATTTGGCCGTTTGTGTATCGCTATCATATTTCGGATTCATCTCGGCAATATCCAAGGAAACCATTTTCCCTGAGTTGATTATTAGCTCCAATGATTCTACCACGACAGTAGGCGAAAAACCCATTGGCGATGGAGCACTTACACCTGAAGCGTAGGCTGATGAAAATCCGTCGAGGTCGATGGTCACATATAGGTGGTCTACTTGCCCGATAAAATCCAAAAGTTTATGTACAATGGTCTGGGCGTTCGCCATATGGAAGTTTTTCGCCTCAATATAATCTACACCCAAAACCTCTGCGGTTTCAAAGAGTCCGCAGTCGTTCGCATCCTGTCGGATACCCAGACAGAGGTAGTTAAAAGGTAGGCCTTCTTGTTTACAATCTTGTGAAATTTGATAAAAGGGTGTTCCGGAATTGTTTCCCTTTAGATTGTCTCGCAGATCAAAATGCGCATCGAAATTGATGATACCAATGGATTTCTTAGGCCCCAGATGTTTTTTGATTCCGTTAAAATGTCCGTAGGCGATATCATGTCCTCCACCCAAAAGTATCGGAAAGGCGTTAGTAGCCAAAAGTTCACCTACTTTATTGGACAGGTAGTCTTGGCTGGCTTCCATATTTCCGTCCGTACACTGAACGGAGCCTAGATCAAAGAGTTGTGTGCCATCATCTAGATGGTTGGCCATTTTTCCCAACTGTTCACGAATGGCATCGGGTCCATGGATCGCACCGATTCGCCCTTGGTTTCTTCTGACCCCTTCATCGCATGCATACCCAAGTATGGCAAAAATTTTGTTCGATGAATTATGAACCAAACCATCAAAACCAATACATTCCACTTTTTCGTGAAGGTACCTTTTCTGGCCGGAAATTCTTCCGGCATAACGGTCAGGATTTGTTGTTTTATAGATCGGCATTATTGGTCGAATAGATTTTCAAGCAGTTCATCCTCCACTAAATTAGGTAAAGTAACTTTTAATTCAGGAGTTCGTTCCATTTCTCTTTTGATGGCGAACAGGGCTTCTTCGTTTCGTGCCCAACTTCTTCTAGAGATACCGTTGTTCACATCGTAGAATAACATGCTTTTTAGTCTTTTGGAAGCTTCTTCCGAGCCATCGAGTACCATTCCGAATCCGCCATTGATGACCTCGCCCCAACCGACTCCGCCACCATTATGAATGGAGACCCAAGTCGCCCCCCGGAAGCTATCGCCGATGACATTGTGAATGGCCATATCGGCAGTAAATTTACTGCCATCGTAAATGTTACTAGTTTCCCGGAAGGGAGAATCGGTTCCACTTACATCATGATGATCACGACCTAAAACCACAGGAGCTGAAATCTCACCAGATTTAATGGCCTGATTAAAAGCTTCGGCAATTTTGGACCGTCCTTCGGCATCGGCATACAAAATACGGGCTTGTGATCCCACAACTAATTTGTTTTGTTCCGCTTCTGAAATCCATTTGATGTTGTCTTGCATTTGCTGCTGGATTTCTTCCGGAGCCTCTTCTTTGATTTGTTTCATGACCCTCAAAGCAATCGTATCCGTTTTCTGTAAATCTTTAGGATTACCTGAAGTACATACCCATCGGAAAGGACCGAATCCGTAATCAAAACACATGGGTCCCAAAATATCCTGTACATAGGATGGGTATCTGAAATCAATCTGGTTTTCCGCCATCACTTCGGCTCCGGCGCGGGAGGCTTCCAAGAGAAATGCATTTCCGTAGTCAAAGAAATAAGTGCCCTTGGCGGTATGTTTGTTGATGGAAGCCGCATGTCTTCGCAATGATTCCTGAACTTTTGCCTTGAATTTTTCAGGATTCTCGCTCATCATTTTATTCGATTCCTCAAAAGCCAGTCCAACAGGGTAATATCCACCTGCCCAAGGATTGTGCAAGGAGGTCTGATCAGATCCTAAGTGAATGAATATATTTTCCGTATCGAAGCGCTCCCAAACATCAACCACGTTGCCAATAAATGCGAGGGAAACAACTTCTTTTTTTTCTTTTGCTTTTTTTGTTCGGGCGACCAAATCGTTCATATCATCAATAAGCTCGTCAACCCAGCCTTGTACATATCTTTTTTTCGCTGCTGCCGGATTCACTTCCACACAAATCGTAATGCATCCGGCAATGTTTCCGGCCTTCGGCTGTGCGCCGCTCATACCGCCCAAGCCTGCGGTAAGGAATATTTTTCCCGCTGGGGATTCCTCCTTTTTCAAAACTTTCCTAAAAGCGTTCATAACAGTTATCGCAGTGCCGTGAACGATTCCCTGTGGGCCGATATACATATAGGAACCCGCGGTCATTTGTCCATATTGGGTCACGCCCAAAGCATTGTACTTTTCCCAATGGTCAGGCTGGGAATAATTGGGGATCATCATGCCATTGGTAACGACAACCCTGGGAGCTTCCTTGGAAGAGGGAAACAAGCCCATCGGATGTCCCGAATAGATATGTAGCGTCTGTTCTTCGGTCATCGTGGCGAGATACTGCATGGTCAAAAGGTATTGCGCCCAGTTTTGAAAAACCGCACCATTACCACCATACGTAATCAACTCCTCAGGATGCTGTGCAACTGCTGGATCCAAATTGTTCTGGATCATCAACATGATGGCCGCTGTCTGCGATGTCTTTGCCGGATATTCCGAAATGGGCCGCGCATACATTTTATAGTCCGGCTTAAAGCGGTACATGTAGATACGTCCGTATTTTTTTAGTTCCTCGGCGAATTCTTTGGAAAGCGCTAAATGCCATTCTTTTGGAAAATAGCGCAGTGCATTGCGGATCGCCAATTTCTTTTCTTCCAAGGAAAGAATTTCCTTTCGTTTTGGGGCATGGTTCGCATTGGGATTATATTCCCTTTTTGGAGGAATTTCTGTATGAATGCCTTGGCGTATTTGTTCTTTGAAGGTCATATTGCCAACTAATGTTTATTATACACCAATTCCCCATTTTTAAAAACCATACAAGGTTTCAGGTTGCCTTGGTTGTATAAAATTTCGTTGTAATTGCTGGTATGGAAAATGCTGAGGTCGGCAAGCATACCTTTCGTTAATTTGCCGCGGTCTTCCAATCGAAGTGCTGCCGCAGCGCGGAAAGTGATTCCTGCTAAAACCTCGCTGTTCGACAATTTTTCAAAGGCACCTAAAATCGCGGCCTGTGTCAAAAGGTCGCCCATAGGCGCTGAACCAGGATTGTGGTCACTGGCAATCGATAATACTCCGCCGGCATCGAGAATTTTTCGAGCAGGAGTAAAATTGCATCCCAATCCCAATGAAGCACCGGGCAGGGCGGTGGCGATGGTGTTGCTCTTGGCCAACAGCTCGATTTCGGTTTGGGTACTGGCCTCTAAATGGTCCGCACTTACCGCCTCGAATTCGACTGCCACTTTACTTCCCCCAGTGGAAAACTGATCCGCATGTACGGTAATATCAAATCCCATTGTTTTTGCTTCTTGAAAATAGGGGGCTATTTGTTCCGCGGAAAAAGCACTTTCTTCAATAAAGGCGTCGACACGAGTGGTCAGTCCTTCTTCTTTTAAAATTGGAAAAAGGTTTGTGCCGATTTCTTCCAAATATTCGGATGCACTTCCCACAAAATCCTTGGGAAGCATGTGCGCTGCCAAACAGGTTGAAATCAAATCAGCCGAGGAAGCTGTATCCGCTTTTTTAATGGCGCGAAGCATTTTCAATTCTTCGTCTACCGAAAGTCCATAGCCACTTTTGACCTCGATAGTGGTCGTTCCATTTTTCAAATGTCGGTTGGCGAGTTTGACCGTATGCTTTGTCAAAGTTTCTTGGGACGCTTTTCGGGTCTGGGTTACGGTATCCCAAATACCACCGCCTGCTTTGGCAATTTCCAGATAGGTTTTACCTGCGTTTCGCATCGCGTAGTCGTTGGCGCGCGAACCGCCGAAACAGATATGGGTATGTGAATCGATAAACCCTGGAAGACAAGTGTGATTACCTTCCAATGTATGAATTTCGGCTTCCGGGTGACTATACTTTAGTTCATCAAACCCTCCAACGGAAATGATTTTTCCTTCGGAAATTAAAAGTCCGGCATCCTCCAAAACGGTCAATTCGTCGTCTGAAATTGCTCCCTTTAGCGATAACCCCGTCATGGGGAGCAATTGTTTGAATGGGCCTATTAATAACATATTTTATTTTTCATTCCCGTGAGGACGGGAATATGTTTAATGTTTGTTTACTTTTTTTATGGCTTACGCTAAACGCCCCTAAAGTCGTGTAATCTTCGTCTTATCTCCTTGTCGGTTGCAAGAAGAGGACAATTTTGGCTTCCTAATACGTATCGAACTCTTTTGTATAGGGTACCTGAAATTTCAATTTTTTATTCTTTTTGACCCGTTCGATGACCTTGATAATCGTTTGATTCCGAACCATTTCGATTCCCTTCTCGATATCATCTGCAAAAACGCGGTCTTTTTTAGCGAAGGCAACTTTTTTACGGACTTCTTTATGGATTTCATCCAAAAATATTCCCGATTTCAGGGGCCTCCTGAACTCGAAAGCTTGCGCGGCGGTCAATAGTTCGATGGCGAGGATTTTCTCAACATTACCGATGACCTGCAATGCTTTTCTTCCACCAATAGAACCCATGCTCACATGATCTTCCTGTCCGAGGGAAGTGGGAATACTATCCGCACTCGACGGAAAACATAGCCCTTTATTCTCGCTTGCCAAAGCGGCCGTGGTGTATTGTAGTATCATATATCCGGAATTGATGCCCGTATCCTCCATCAATAGTTTTGGTACACCTGGACTGTTACCTTCCAAGGCCAAATAAATTCTGCGATCCGAAATATTTCCGACCTCTGAGGCAGCGATACAGGCATAGTCCAAGGCCATGGCCAAGGGTTGCCCGTGGAAATTGCCACCACTGATTGTCAGTTCTTCATCGATAATTACGGGATTGTCGGTAACCGAATTCAATTCGATTTCCAAAAGTTCCTTTAAATGGAGCCAAGCCGTACGACTCGCTCCATGAACTTGTGGAATACACCGCAGCGAATAGGATCTTGCACCCTTTCGCAATTGATATGGTCTTCGAGAATTTCAGAACCTTTAAGCAATCTTTTGATTCGCTTGGCCACGTGCATATTTCCTTTGAAAGGACGGAGTGCGTGCAATTCATTATAAAATGGTTTGACCGAACCCTGTAATCCCTCGATCATCATCGAACCGATAATATCGGCCTGTGCCAAACAACTTTGTAATTTTTCGACGACTTTAACCGCATGAGCGGCGATAAATTGGGTGCCGTTGATCAAGGCGAGCCCTTCCTTTGGGCCCAATTCCAAAGATTGCATTTTTGTCTTTTTAAAGAGGGTCGCTGTCGCAATAATTTTTCCTTGATAAAGTACTTTGCCCAATCCGATAAGGGGCAGAAACAAATGTGACAGCGGTGCTAGATCTCCGGATGCCCCTACCGAACCTTGGGATGGAACGACGGGAATCGCATCATTTTCAATATGCCAAATAATCCTTTCAAGCGTGGCTTCCGCAATCCCCGAATAGCCTTTTGCCAGCGCATGTACTTTCAGGATCATCATCAATTTGGCGATTTCAGAATCTATGGCCTCCCCGACCCCGACGCTGTGGCTTTGGAGAATATTGGTTTGGAGTATTTTAGTCTCCTCCTTTGATATTTTCGTGGTGCAGAGTGGTCCGAATCCCGTATTGATACCGTAAACGGGATGGCCTTTTTCCACAATATTTTGAACGATCTTCCAGCTCGACTTAATCCTTTTTCGAGTCGCGGCCGTCAACTTGGTCTTAGTCCGGCCGTCGGCAATGGCAATGGCAATACCGGCTGTCAATTTATCTTCTCCGAACGAAAAAATCTTGGGAATCGGGTTCATTATAGTCTTCAAATTTAGATAGTTTAAAAGTATTGATTCCAGTTGAGAATAGCGAAAGGATTGTTTTTAACTTTGTCATTCAAGACTTAGAACTATGATTTTTGATTTGATAAAGAAAAGACGTTCCGTTTTTCCGGCGCAGTATATAGACAAGCCGATTGCAAAATCTGATATCGAAAAGATATTGGAAGCGGCCAATTGGGCACCGACCCATAAGAAGACTGAACCATGGCGTTTTAAGGTTTTACAAGGCGAATCTCAAGATAAGTTAGGGTTGTTCCTCTCCTTAAAGTATATGGAGACCGAAGCGAAACCCAAGGAGTTCAAGGTAAAGAAGCTAATGGATAACCCAAAAGGGCAGGGGCCATCATTGCGATTTGCATGCAACGCGACCCTTTGGAAAGCCTGCCCGAATGGGAAGAAATTGCCGCTACCGCTATGGCCGTTCAGAATATGTGGCTCTGTTGTACAGAAATGGGTATCGGGTGTTATTGGAGTTCTCCGGGATTGATAAAACACATGGACGAATTCTTTGAAATGGCGCCCGGCGAAAAATGCTTGGGCTTTTTCTATATGGGTTATTATGAAGGGGATATCCCTGAAATGACCCGAGGACCGATTGAAGATAAGGTGGTTTGGGGGTAGGCTTCGGTTTTTTGTTATTCCACCCATATTTGTCATTCCGAGTGCAGCGAGGAATTCCCTTTATCCGAATATCTAGGTTCTAATCCATTTGTATTGCTTTGGTGAGCTTCTCCACAAATTCCTTTTTGTTATCCATATACAACATCAGTACATGACATTGCTCTGTAAATCCGTATATCTTTTCTATCGTTTGTGGGGTCTTGAAATATAATGCAATATTATGGTTGGTACTTTCTTTTGAGAGGCCGAGATTTCCAATTTTTATTTTTTCGGTATGTATCTCTTGATTGCACAGTTTTACTTCGTCTATTTTATCCAATGGAATGGAAATATCGGCGATAAGGCCATTTTTTAAGATCAATTCAGTATTGGTAATTATGGAAGGTCTCTGCATTAGGGCCTTACTATGTGCAACGATGAACAACGCCGTATAAAGGCTAGCAGCCGAAAAAATCCACGCGGCCAGTTCGCTCCATTTTATCAGAAGGATATGAAACGCATAGGTCTCCATAAAAACGACCATAAGTAAAGCCGCTACCAAAGCTATACTGGCATTATCCCTGTAGTTGGTGAATTCATTTTGGCTATGGTTTCTCGTTTTCCATGAGAAAAGCGCATAGTATATCACGGTAATTTCCGTGGAAAAAAAGGCACCGAATTTAGATGTTCCGAAGAGTTCCTTGGCACTTAACTTACTAAGCTTATAAAAGTCGGTAGCTTTGCCTGAATTGGACTTAAAAACTTTTATGGCCTTGCGGACATTGAAAATAAAAAAGATAAGTGCTATTAATTCAACCAATGGTAAGACATACGATTTAATGTAGCCCAAATGTACCTGTGCGTCTTCTGGAAGTAAATAAGAGGCGATAAGTATTCCACCGATAAAAAAGGGAATTGCCTTTACTTTTGAAACTTTGCTTTTTCTGCTTAACAATAGAAAAAGCAGTGGGGCAGTAAATGTTAGATCATAGGTTATTGCCATAGCCAGTTCTGGATATTGTCGTAACAAAGGACTTATGGCAATGGCGATGGATGACAAGATTACCAATAAAGGCAATCCATAAGTAAACCATTGAATTTTTGTTACATTGGTCATGCCATCTATGTTTAATCAAAAAAGGAAACAAGGCATTTCGATATTCCCAAGCTGTTGTAATAAAAATGCCTAAGAAAATAAGGGAAACGATCAACTTCATAAAAGTACCGGTTAGAAACCCCAAGAACGATCCAAATGCCGCTTTTAAAGCCGTTTTTTGGTCGGCCTTGTTCATTAATTCGCCTACAAAGGCGCCAACGAAAGGGCCGATAATAATGCCACCGGGAATAGGAGCGATAATACCAATGATCAACCCGAGCGTCGCTCCGATCATACCCGCTCTAGTACCCCCGAATTTTTTAGTGCCCATTGCCGGAATGGCGTAATCGAGTCCGAAAACCACTAGGGCCACGGCCGCCGTAATTCCTAAAACCCACCAGTCATCGGGAACGGCCTTTGTTAAATAAAGCAAGAGAAGCCCCAGCCAGCTTACTGGGGGGCCTGGCAGTACGGGAAGAAAACTACCCAAAATGCCCACGAGCATGAGTATAAATCCGATAACCAAAAGTGCAATATCCATTCAAATAGTTTTCTGTTTGACGAAGATAATAAGGATTTGTTACAAATTATTCAACTAATAAATTAGTTTAAACTAATTTATTAGTTATATTTGGGCTGTGGTTCAACTAATATCTTAGTTCAAATAATGAAATATAGTTTAGGTTTAGCCTTTTTCTTGATTTTGGTTTCCTGTGGGGACAAGAAGAACACGCGGGAAATTGAAAAAATAGATTTTGAAACCGAATACTTGTTCAATGCTGCCATAGAAAACAAAATTGAGTTGGACACTACAACGGACAGTCATTTTACGGGATTCAAGTATCAGGTCGGCGCATCGGATTATGCTACAAAAGGGGACTATGAAAATGCCTTGGCAACTTGGGATCTGGCCATGAAAACTTCGGTTGAAGACTACACTCCTTCAGAAATAGATTCCATAAATGATAATTTCAAAAAAATAAAGGCTCTTGACTACATTGTAGAAAAGTCAAAACTGAATCAGGTAGTTATTATTAATGAAGCCCATCATAACTCGTTTCATCGGGTTTTTACCAAATCACTTTTGCAAAAGTTGTACGACAACGGTTATAAGAATTTGGGACTCGAAGCGCTTGGCAATGGTCAATATGAAGATTCGCTGCTCAATCGTCGCAAATATCCAGTTCAAAATACGGGGTTTTACATCAAAGATCCACAGTTTGGAAATCTAGTAAGGACAGCATTGGAAATCGGCTACCATGTTTTTCCGTATGAGGCAATTTCAGGTGCAGATGCATCGGAACGGGAAATCGAACAAGCAAAAAACATTCAAAAAGTAATAGAATCAAAACCAAATGAAAAATTTTTGATCCATTGCGGGTTCGGTCATGTTTTGGAAGGCAATTACGAAGCTTGGGGAAAGACCATGGCGGGGAGACTTACAGAATTTATATCGATTGACCCGCTGACGATTAACCAAGTCCAATTTTCTGAAAAAAGCAAGCCGGAATATAATCATCCGCTTCTAAAGGCATTAAAAATTGAGGAACCTACCGTTCTGCTAGATGGACAGAATAATCCTTATAGATACGAGCGTGGCGAAAGTTGGGCAGATATTGCAGTTTTCCATCCAACGACCGATTTTTCGGAAGGTCGCCCTGATTGGCTTTTTGAAGATCCTAACCTAAGGGTTCCGATGATTTTGGAAGATTTGGATATTTCATTTCCTGTTATGGTTCTCGCATTCAAAAAAGGAGAAGAAATAAAGGAAGCCATACCGATTGATATTGTAGAAGTTCAAAATAAAACCGATGAGTTTAAGCTTGCCTTAAAAAAGAGTTCTTACAATATTGTTTCCGTCAACGAAAAGGGAGAAGCAAGAAAATTTGAATTGATGGTGGAATTATAAGGCTCTCGAAAGAGGGTGATAAAACAGATTCCGGCCGAAGTTTATTCTGAGCCTTTCGGCTTCGCTCAAGACAGGCTAGGGCGAAGGATTGAAATTGTGAAAATTAGCTAAAAGTAAACAGATTCCGGCCTTCGCCGGAATGAAAAATAAATGGTTTAATCTATGAAACAACTCACAAAAGCAGAAGAAGAGGTAATGCAGATTCTATGGCAGTTACAAAAATGCAATGTGGCCGCCGTCATAGATCAACTGCCCGAACCGAAACCGGCTTATAATACGGTTTCCACAATTGTGCGCATATTGGAAAGCAAGGGTTTTGTAGACCATGAACAAGAGGGGAAAGGCTATCTCTATTTTCCCTTGGTCAAGAAATCGGATTATAGCAACCAATCGATCAACAAGTTGGTCGACGGGTATTTTCAAGGCTCCTTCAAAAGTATGGTCTCCTTCTTTATGAAGAAGAACGATATGAGTTTATCTGAATTGGAATCCGTTTTAAACGAAATTAAAAAGGAAGAGAATAGAGAATAGAAACAAGAAACAAGAGCCAAGACAAATGCGTTCGTCACGTTTTCGGTCATTAGTCTTGATTCTTGTTTCTAGTAGTCCGCCTCTGGCGGACGGTCTAACGTCTAATACATAAATTATGATACAATACATCTTAGAATCAATTGCCTTTCAGTTGGTGTTCCTGGTCATCTATGATTTTTTTCTAAAAAGGGAAACCTTTTTTCAATGGAACCGGGTCTACCTCATAGGCACCTATATCTTGTCTTTGGTACTACCATGGATAAAAATCGAAGCGTTCAAAACTACGGTGTCGGAACAGTATGTTATGTATCCGCAGTTCTTACTAAACATAGATGCCGTTTCACCAACGGTCGAGAAATCGTCACAGTTTACCATTTCAATGGAAAGTGCCATCTTTTTTGGTGGAATGATTTTGGCGGCCCTTTATTTTGGCTACAAATTGTTCCAAATTTATCGACTACGTATAAGTGGCGAGGTGCATTTCTTTCCCAAGTTCACTAGAGTTGTGGTCAGTAATAGCGAATTGGCGTTTTCCTTTTTCACGTCCATATTCCTTGGTGATAAAGTGCTAGAAAAAGAACACAAAAGCATCATTCAGCACGAACTGGTACATATCGAACAAAAGCATTCGTGGGACCTGTTGTTTTTTGAATTGATGCGGATCGTGGGTTGGTTTAACCCATTAGTATATGTCTATCAGAATCGGGTTTCTGAACTACACGAGTTCATTGCCGATGCCCATGTCGCCAAGACCCATAAAAAAGAACAGTATGAAACCCTGTTGTCGCAAATATTTCAAACACAGCATATTTCATTTATCAATCAATTTTTTAAAACGTCGTTGATCAAAAAACGGATCGTTATGCTACAGAAAGCGAAATCTAAAAGCGTTTGGCAGTTGAAGTATCTGGTCTTGGTGCCATTGGTTTTGGGAATGTTGGTCTATTCCTCTTGTGAGTCTGACACAAAAGAATTGACTAATGATGAATATGGTATTGACGACCAAAAAAGTATCGAGCAGATTACAAAAGACCTTCAGAATGAAGATAGCGAAGAAATCGAGCGGCAGTTAGGGGTATTTATGGACAGAATGATCATAGACAAAGAAATTCTTTCAAAAGAAGAATACTTCAAATTCAAAATTTTGTCCTATAAAGCATTTGCAAAACCTAAAGTCAAAATCGATCAGGGTGATACGCTGTATTATTTAGGTAGCGATACTTCGTTCAGAAATCCGACTGATCAAGAGTATCAGACGTATGTCAATAGAACGAAGGCGTTTCAAATATTGGATTTTGATTTGTGGGTTTCAATCGATCCCAACGAACTGGATATTCGAAAAATTGAAAAAGAAGATAAAAATTTAGGTCCTGGCGATTTCATTTCGGTAAACAACGTACGTGATTTGACCGGCGATGAAATCCGGAACATAAATCGAAAGATAGCATCTATTGATTTTAATGGTAGGTTTTTATATATCTCCGATAATCAGAATGCATTTTTGATAACCAAGTTTAAGATAGAAAATCGCATTGGTGGAGAAGCTAAAAAAACGAATTCGGAAGATGCAGAATTGCCTTTTGTCTACGTTGAAGAAGCCCCAATTTTTCCAGGTTGTGAAAATGCGGAGGATAAAAGGGCTTGTTTCAAATCGAAAATGCAAGAACATGTCGTTGAACATTTCCGTTATCCCGAAGAAGCGCAAGAAGCTGATATTCAAGGTAAGGTTTATGTGAATTTTGTGATTGACGAGGAAGGGGTGATTACCGAAATAAGAAAACGAGGCCCTGATGTGTCTTTGGAAAATGAAACAGAACGTATTATTGGTTTATTGCCAAAAATGACCCCGGAAAACATAAAGGTACGGAGGTAAGGGTACCGTTTTCAATGCCGATTACTTTTAAATTGCATGATGGGGTGGATGATACTACTATTGGATCAACAATTTCGAAATATAATGATCTGGTGGCCGAAAGAAATAGAATGTTAAACCATGCTGATGAGAGCAATCCAATAATAGTTAATCTAGATGATCAGATACGGGTTTTAAAAAACAAACTGAATAACAGTTCCAAAAGTACTGGCTCGAATACAGCAGAAATGCATTTGACCGCTACTGCCCATCAAGAAAGTGGCAAGCTACTTTTTTCTGGAATTGTGACCGATGGTGAAAATGGCTTGCCTGGAGTGAACATACAAGTAGAAGATGACAACCATACGGTTTCGGATTTTGACGGAAAATTTACTATTGAAGTAAACGAAGGTGATTTGGTTAGTTTGCAATATGTAGGATTTTCCGGAGTAGCACTCCCAATTACCAACAAAGAAAAATACAACCTAATATTCAAAAAATAACCCTTGTTTTCTAATATATTTTTTTGTTCGTTGAGAATAGCGACTATTCTAATATTCATCATGTTTTTCAAAGCTGAAGCCCAAACCCCGCCCGTCGGCAAGCAAGGTTCGGCTTCCAACATTGCAGATAGTTTATACACCCTCGGTAATTATACCCAAGCCATAAATGAATATGCCAAGGAAAATAATATAAACTCCAAACTCCAGATTGCAAGGGCCTACAACGCCATCGGCAATTTTGAAAAGGCAATAGCGCAGTACGAGAATATCATCAATTCGAACGAAAACCTTCAAATCGCCCGTTTTGAGCTTGGAAAACTCTTCTTTAAACTTGATGATTTCCGAGCGGCAAATACTATTTTCTATAATCTTACCTTAGAAGAAAACGAGAATCCTGTATATTTTTATTATTTGGGCGAAACCTATCGCGGGTCGGGTGAAGAGGCAAGCAGCCTCGTTGCATACAAAAAAGCCGTTGCGCTAGATAGTACACATTTGCGAAGCCTGTTTCAGTTGGGTAAGTACTTTGTGGTAAAAAAAAAAAGAACCAAGCTCTGGACTATATCGAGAAAGGACTGAGGTTTTACGAAAATGACGTCGCATTGATCAATCTAAAGGCCTTGGCATTGTTCAATGATTACGATTATGAGGGTGCAAGACCTATTTTTGAAAAACTGCTCAATTTAGGCGAAGAAAAGCCGCACGTTTACCAAAAATTGGCATATTGTTACTATCAAATTTGGGATTTCGAAAAGGCAAGGGACGCGTATCGGTCACTTTTGCAATTTCCGGATACCGAAGCGGAGGTATACAACGGTCTGGCCCAAACTTTTCATAAGGAAAAGCAATCGGACAGTGCCGCTGTGTACTACCAAAAAGCAATTGATGCGAAAAAACCTTTTTAGGTCGCGAATATTCTGCATTGGCACAATTGGCAAGAGAGCGAAACGATCTAAGGATCGCCTTGAAATACTATAATCTCGCCTTTGAAGAGGAGCCTGAAAATGATTTTGCAAATTACCAGATTTGTGCTGTATCGGAACAATTGCACGATGATCCAAAGAAAAAGTTGGAGTGCTACGAAGCGTTTCTGAAAAGATATATCGATAAGAAATCTTTTTACAAGGATTTTGTAACGAAAAGGGTTTCCGAACTCAAGGAAGAAATCCACTTTGCCAAGGAGTGAATCCTCAAAAAATCGTAATTTCAGCATATTATTGATGATTGATGCGAAAGTTTTGGTCCATAACATTCATGCTGGTTTTTGTTGCCTGCGATTTTTCAGCTTCAAAGGATAAACAAGCACGTGAACTGGTCAACCAAGAAATGCGAAATATTGACTGGAACGATGTTGACGCCTATCCGCTTTTCGAGAATTGTGACGAGACCCTGACCAAAGACGGGCAGCGTGAGTGTTTTGTAAACGAAGTAATTTCCCATTTTTCAGCCACCTTGAAAGAATTTGAATTTATATTACAAGAAAATGTGGCCTCGACGGTGTATGTGGATTTTATAGTAGATCGAGAAGGCAAAATATCGGTACAGAAAATCGAAAAAGATAGATTTATCGACATGCAAATGCCTGAATTCGATGGAATCATTACGCAAAGCCTGAAAGGACTTCCACCCCTCGCTCCCGCTTTGAAACGAGGTATTCCTGTTAAGACCAAATTCAGAATCCCCATTCAATTGAATACTAAATAAAGCTCAAGTTCAAGAGCAAGTTCAAATTCAAAAATGTAGTTTTGAAACTTGAAGTTTGTCACACTGAGTGCAGTCGAAGTGCAAGAACCAAAATGTCTAATGGTTAAAAACTAATCTTGTCAAAAGAAAAAATCATCCTAGGTATTGATCCCGGCACCACCATTATGGGTTTTGGGATTATCAAAGTGTTGGATAAAAAGATGGAGTTCGTTCAAATGAACGAGCTTCTTTTGAGCAAATACAAAGACCCCTATACCAAACTCAAATTGATTTTCGAGCGTACCTTGGAATTGATAGACACCTATCACCCGGATGAAATCGCCATCGAGGCCCCATTTTATGGAAAGAATGTGCAATCCATGCTGAAATTGGGCCGCGCCCAGGGCGTAGCCATGGCAGCCGGACTTTCTCGACAAATCCCAATTACAGAATACCTTCCTAAAAAAATAAAGATGTCCATAACGGGTAACGGTAATGCCAGTAAAGAACAAGTCGCTAAAATGTTGCAGAGTACGTTAGGGCTGAAATCCCTCCCAAAAAACTTGGATAGTACTGACGGACTTGCAGCCGCCGTTTGTCATTTTTACAATGAAGGTCGTGTTGAGGTTGGTAAAAGTTATACCGGTTGGGATGCTTTTGTGAAACAGAATGAAAAGCGGGTTAAGAAGTAAAAAGTAATAAGTGGAAAGTAATTAGTAAAAAGGTTTCATTTTTATGAAGTTTCAGGATTTACTCGCTTATAAGAAGTCATTTGAACTGGCGATGGAGATTTTTGAGGTATCCAAAAAATTTCCGCGGGAAGAAAAATACTCGTTGACAGATCAAATTAGAAGATCCTCAAGAAGTGTATCCGCAAATATTGCTGAGTCTTACGCCAAACGCAGATATCCGAAACACTTTGTATCGAAACTGACCGATAGCGATGGTGAAAATTTAGAAACTCAGACATGGTTAGAGTTTTCAAGGGAATGCAAATATATTGAGTCGGATGAGTTTGAAAAACTCTTTGAGCAAACCGTGCAAATAGCAAAACTGATTCATTATATGATTAACAATCTGGGCAAGTTCGGCTCTAAATAAATCAAGTGGTTAGTATCATCTACATATTACTTCTCACTTATTACTTTTTACTAAAACAATGAGCGGAATTTACATCCACATCCCTTTTTGTAAGCAGGCCTGTCATTATTGTGATTTTCATTTTTCGACCTCGCTGAGCAAAAAAGAGGCCATGATCTCTGCGTTGCGCAAAGAGCTGAAACTTCGAAAAGATGAGTTCAAGAGTGAAGTTGTGGAGACGATTTATTTTGGAGGTGGGACACCATCGGTTTTACATTCTGAGGAAATCAATGCACTTATTGCTGAGGTATATTCCAACTATACGGTTGCTGAAAGCCCTGAAATCACGCTGGAAGCCAATCCGGATGACCTCTCCAAAAATCATATAATCCAACTATCTAAAAGTCCGATAAATCGCCTCAGCATCGGCATCCAATCTTTTTTTGAAGAGGATTTGAAACTGATGAACCGTGCCCATAATGCGAGTGAAGCTGCAGCTTGTATTCGGGAAGCGATAAAGTGCTTTGACAATATTTCGATTGACTTGATTTATGGTATTCCAGGAATGAGCAATGAGAGATGGCAACAAAATATTGACATGACCTTATCATTTAATGTTCCGCATATTTCAAGTTATGCGCTGACCGTAGAGCCCAAAACGGCCTTGGCACATATGATAAAAAAAGGACAAGTCGACAATGTGAACGATGAGGTGGCCGAGCAACATTTTCAAATTTTGGTCGAAACCTTAGAAAAAGAAGGGTTTGTCAATTATGAAATTTCCAATTTCGGAAAAGAAGGATATTTTTCAAAAAACAATAGCGCGTATTGGCAAGGTAAAAAGTATTTGGGAATCGGTCCATCCGCACATTCATTTAACGGAAATCAGCGTGGGTGGAATGTCAGAAACAATGCGAAGTACCTCAAGGCAATCGGAGTCGGTAAACTTCCGATGGACATCGAGACCTTGTCAATAGACGACAAGTACAATGAATATGTAATGACCGGCCTTCGTACAATTTGGGGTGTCTCGTTATCGAAAATCGAATCGGAATTCGGAGAAAAATATTCGGAATGCATACAAAAAGAGTCCGAAAAAAAAATAAAAGAAGGACTTCTTATATTAGATAAAGATTCACTTAAAGCTACGAAAAAGGGAAAGTTTTTGGTCGATGGAATTGCGGCGGATTTATTTATGATTAAATTGGAAGAATAAAATTCAGAAAGAATTGCTGGCCGTTATTACCTATAAAAATAAGAAGTTCAATATCGACTTATCAAAGCCTTTGGATATTTCGATTCCGATGCGAGGAGACGCCTTGAATGTTAATGCTTGGTATTTAGAACATCCCAAAATTTCACCACATACTGAAGTAGAGTTCGTAGGTAAGGTTACTCAGGGCGCATCCACCAATTTCAATGATATTTGGTTTAATCCGCATGCGCATGGCACACATACCGAATGTGTGGGCCATATTACCGAAGCGTTTCAATCCGTCAATCGAAATCTTAACCGGTTTTTCTTTTTAGCTGAGCTTGTTACTATTGCTCCCGAAAAGTATCAAGATGATTTCGTCATTTCAAGAAAACAGTTGCAATATGCTTTGGGCGATAGAAAACGAGAGGCGGTGGTAATTAGAACACTTCCTAACTTAAACGATAAATTGACGAAACAGTATTCGAATACCAATCCGCCCTATCTTCTGAAGCAAACCGCCGAACTTTTGGTAGATAAGGACGTAGAACATTTGTTGATAGATTTGCCATCGGTAGATAAAGAAAAAGATGGCGGTGCCCTTTTGGCGCACCGCGCATTTTGGAATACCGAAGGAGAAATTCGGAAAAAGGCCACCATCACCGAGTTTATATATGTGCCTAATTCGATAAAAGACGGAACTTATATTTTGAATTTACAAATGGCTCCTTTTGAAAATGACGCGAGTCCGAGTCGTCCGGTTTTATATGAAATCTTAGAAGAATGAAGACAATATTGAAGATCGAAGAATTTTTTATGCTTTTATTGGGATTTTTCCTTTTTATGAGGCTTGATATCTCAATCTGGTGGTTTTTCGGATTGTTATTAGTGCCGGATATAGGAATGTTAGGCTATCTAATAAATAGCAAAGTAGGTGCCATTACTTATAATTTGTTTCATCATAAAGGACTTGCTATTCTATTGTATTTCGTAGGAAGTAGTTTTTTAGATTTACCTTTATTACGTTTGATAGGAATCATTTTGTTCGCCCATGCCTCTATGGACCGTATTTTTGGCTACGGATTGAAATATAACAAAGGTTTCAAATTCACCCATTTAGGAGAAATAGGAAATAAAAATGGATAGTTTTCCCTTGCTCATAATCGGATTCATTCTTGGTGCCATTGTCATGTATTGGCTTTTTTCGCGCTTTCGAAATAAACAAAGAAAAGAACGTACTAAAGAGCAGTCGGTTATACTGTTGGAAAAGATTCGCAGCGTTTGCAAGTTGATTTCTGTTGAGGGTGATTTTGCTGAAATCTATTCCTATGAAAACACGAAAGATGTGTTCATGAACCTGTTCGCGGGTAAGAAGAAAGCGTTGATCATTATAAATGCCAAAACACATATTGGTTATGATTTTAAGAAAGTCGCGATGAGGGCCGAGGTCGATAAAAAAAGAATCGTACTCACTCATTTTCCACAGCCCGAAGTACTTTCCATAGAACCACACTTAAAGTTTTACGATATAAAGAATAGCATGTTCAATTCTTTTTCATCAGAAGATTTGACCAATTTGAACAAAGAGGCCCGGCAACATATTTTGGATAAAATACCAGAAAGTGGACTTATGGAAACTGCTAAAAAAGAAGCCATGGAAGCAGTACTTTTAATTGAAAAAATCGCAGAGACCATTGGCTGGAAACTTGATTATTCGGGTTTGGAGATAAATGAAAAACGAAAAGAAATTTTAGAGAAATGAGAAATACAATATGCACTTTGCTATTTTTAACCTTTGCCGTTATAAGCTACGGCCAAACCAAAGACGAAATGAGAGAATTCGACCCTAATTTTGCCCACACCGTTTATTTCTGGTTAAAGAGTCCCGATAGTCAAGAAGACCGAAAAGCATTTGAAACTTCATTGCAAAAGTTCTTGGACAATTCGGCCTATGCCAAGACCAAGTTTATCGGTGTACCGCCCAAGGCGAGTCGTGATGTCGTTGACGGTTCTTTTACCTATTCGCTGATCGTAACCTTTGAATCGGCCGAGGCCCAACAGAATTATCAAGACGAGGCCCCGCACCAACTCTTTATAGAAGAATCGAGCGATTTATGGTCTAAAGTGATCGTCTATGATTCTAAAAGTATTTAAGTATAGTTGAATGATTTCGTATAGGAATGCCATTTCGGAAGACATTGAGGGCATCGCTGTTTTACATACAAAAAGCTGGCAGGAGAATTACAGAGGTGCTTTGAGTGATGATTTCCTGGACAATAAGGCACTTTCAGATAGAATGAAAGTCTGGCTTGAAAGGTTACAAAATGCCGATTCGGCGAAAAAAATTATCGTGGCAGAATTGGAGGGTATCATCGAAGGCTTTGTATGTGTTTTTTTTGAACACAGTAAATCGTATGGTACTTTACTCGATAACTTGCACGTTTCCTCAAAATTGAAGGGCCAGGGAATCGGCACAAAATTGATGTTACTGGCTGCGGAAGCTATTAACTCGAGGAATGCAGGTTCGGACATGTATCTTTGGGTATTGAACCAAAATTTGGGCGCCATAAGGTTTTATGAAATGCTGGGAGGTGAAAAAAGAAACCGTGGAGGAGATTGACATTGGATACCGACCTGTAGTTAAATCAAGATATTATTGGAAGTCCGTTCGGCCCTTAATTGAAAATTTTTACGAAAATATGGAATAGCCATGAACATCGAAGAATTCAGAGCGTACTGTCTTTCCAAAAAAGGAGTCACTGAAGATTTTCCTTTTGACGAGCAAACCTTGGTGTTCAAGGTCATGGGCAGAATGTTCGCTCTTTCTGGTTTGGAAAGAATACCTGCCCAAATCAATTTGAAATGTGACCCAGAACGTTCCGCGACGCTGCGTGAAGAATATGATGGTGATATCATTCCCGGATACCATATGAGCAAACTGCATTGGAATACATTGATGCTCGAAAACCTTCCCCCTAAACTGATTTTGGAACTTACGGACCATTCCTACGATTTGGTGGTTTCAAAGTTCACCAAAAAGCTAAAGACGGAATTTGATTCCCTAGATTAGAAAAAATGCAAAACCCACAACTTGAGACCATCGTTCATAATTTAAAAGAATGTTTTGATGGTAAGCCATGGTACGGTATTTCGGTGATGGAGAAATTGGACGCTGTACCTTTGGAGACTGTAAATGACAAACGATACGGTTTGAAGTCCATTGCCGTATTGGTAAAACATATCATCAATTGGCGGATTTTTCTAATCAAAAAGCTGGAAGGTGATACGGAATATGACCTAAAAATCGATGGTCCGACGGATTGGACGGCCGTCCATATAGAAAGCGAACAAGAATGGATTTCGCTCAAAGACGAACTTATAAAAACGCAACAAGATTTACTGAATCTCTTGTCAAATGCTACGGATGAATTGTTACAAGAAAAGGTTCCCGGAAAAAACTACAAGTTCGGCCCCGTCTTGACCAGCATTGCACAGCACGATATCTACCATTTGGGCCAGATTGCGATGCTCAATTCCATGTCGGGAGGCTAATAGAGAATACATATCTTTGTCCTCCATTAAAAATTTCCGAATGCAGGGTATTGACCTCACTTCTTATTATCAAGATCAAATTCAAAAACATGAAGTTGCTTTGGCCAAAGTCAAGCAAGATCTTTCTGGATCAAGTCTACTACGCTTGTTACTTTTTGTGCTTACCGCGTTCGGTATTTATTTGAGCTTTGGAAACACAAGACTGATTTTGGCCATTTTGATCCTCGGCCTAGCTCTTTTTCTTTATTTGGTTTCACGTCACACCGACTTGCAATATACCCGCGATAAACTACAGGCCTTGGTGAAGTTGAACCAGACTGAAATTATGGTTTTGCGACGAGAATTTCATCAATTGCCCGAGGGAAACGAATACAAAGATCCATTACACTATTTTAGTCAAGACATAGACCTGTTCGGACGAGGGTCATTCTACCAATATCTAAACCGGACCGCTTTACAACAAGGTAGTGAAACCTTGGCCCATCTCTTGGCAGAAAATTCGATTGATGATATTTTAGAAAAGCAAAAGGCGATTGAAGAACTTTCGAAAATGCCCGAATGGCGCAAAGAATTCACCGCAATCGCATCTTTAGTAAAAACCGAAACCAAGTATTCGACCATTATTAAGTGGATGGAACATCATAAGCCATTTATACCATCTATCATGAAGGTTTTGCCCCTCTTGGTCTCCATCATCTCGGGACTTTTGTTTTTGGGATTTTTTATGGATTTTGTTTCTGGATGGATAGTGACAGGATGGTTTTTCGTAGGCCTCGGTATCACCGGGCGATACTTAAAACCGATCAACAAGCTTTCTTCCGATACCGGAAAAATTCAAAGTACTTTTCTTCAGTATCAAAAATTGATAGTGGAGTTGGAGGTACTAGAATTCAAATCTAGCCTGCTCCAAAAAAAGAGGGAATCGATTATTCACGAAACGGAAAGAACATCGAAGACCTTAAAAAAGTTTGCAAAACTTTTAAATGCGCTAGATCAACGTAACAATGTTATTATCAGCATCTTCGCCAACGCCTTCTTACTGCGTGATCTGCAATTGAGCCATGCCATAGAACAATGGATTCGCAATCATGGGTCGAAAAATAAAGAATGGTTTGAGACCATTGCTTTTTTCGATGCGTACAATAGTCTTGGTAATTTTACTTTCAATCATCCTACCTATGTTTTTCCGAGATTGAGCGATGAGGATATTGTTCTAAGATCAAAGGAAGCCGGTCACCCGCTATTGCCACTAGAGAAATGCGTGACGAACGATTTTCAAATAAACAAGGAGCAATTTTTTATCATTACAGGGGCCAATATGGCCGGGAAAAGTACCTTCTTGCGCACGGTCTCATTACACATAGTGATGGCGAATGTCGGACTCCCTGTTTGCAGTAAAGCCTTTAAATATTCGCCTATAAAATTGATTACGAGCATGCGCACGACCGATTCGTTGACAGATGACGAGTCGTATTTCTTTTCCGAGCTGAAACGGTTAAAATTTATAGTAGATGAAATACAAAATGACAACTATTTTATCGTTCTCGATGAAATTCTAAAAGGGACTAATAGTACGGACAAGGCCAAGGGGTCCCGAAAATTTGTGGAACGTTTGGTCGGTTCAAAATCTACGGGAATTATTGCTACCCATGATCTAAGCCTATGTAAGGTGGCTCAGGAATTTCCAGAAATCGAGAATCATTATTTTGATGCGGAGATTATCGATAATGAACTGCATTTTGATTATAAATTCAAGGAAGGTATTTGCCAAAATATGAATGCATCGTTCTTATTGAAGAAAATGGGGATTGTCGATTAAAAGTTCAAGCCCAGAGATTTAGTTGTTCATTTTCCCAAATCCCAAATCCCAAATCCCAAATCCCAACTCCCAAATCCCAACTCCTAATTATTCCTTTTGTTCCAAAGCGCAAATAAAATGGCCAATCCGAGAAGGGCGGCTGTCGATGTTGCACCTATGATTATAGGGTCTAGATTGCATTGAAGCCATGAATAGGATTCAGGTAGATCCCTCAAAAAAGTCCCCCAAACGATGACAAGAATACTAAATGCCACCGAAAGTATTCCTTGAAGCTTGGTGATTTTCACATTGTAGATGGCCAATAAAAAAAGGCCAAGAATCCCCTCCCCAAAAATACCGGAAATCTGCCACCACACGTCCAAGGCACTTTTGGCCTTGATCATCAATAGGGCAAAGGCGACCCCTAGAATACCCCATATTACCGTCGAAAAACGAAGAAACCGAAGACTATCTTTTTCAGAGGCCCGGGGCTTAAAATACTTTTTGTAGAAATCGATGAATAGCACGGTGGCCGAGCTGTTCAAAGCGGAATCTACCGTACTCATCGAGGCGGCCATAATGGCGGCAATCATCAAACCCTTAATGCCGACAGGAAGTTCTGTCGCAATAAAATACGGAAAAACTTCGTCTCCTCTGGTGATGGCATCGATAAGTATATGGCTTTCCCCTCCATAAAAAGAAAAAAGGGCGGTGCCTATGTATAGAAAGATGGCGGTCAAGGGCAAATAAATGAGCATGGCGATCCAGACCGATTTTTTAGCCTCTTTCTCCGTCGCAACTGATGTATATTTTTGGGTATAGTTTTGGTCGGCCATAAGGTTGCGCACATTTTCTGTGATTCCATAGATGATCATGACCCAAATAGTGCGGTCGCTAAAAGAAAAATTCGAATTGCCCAGACTAAATTTGTCGTTGTCAAAGGCTTTTTGTATCAAGTTTTCTGGCTGGGCAAAAACTTCTGAAGTAAGCACATAGCCCACAAAAAGAATTCCGCCGATCATGATAATGGATTGCATCACATCCGTCCATATGACGGCTTCCATTCCTCCCATCAGCGTATAGATAATCGTAACGATTCCGACTAAAACGATGACCGTGCCAATATCGGTATTAACGAAGGAAGTCAATAGCAATGATGATAGATAGAGGATTACCGCAACCCTTCCCACCATAAATAACAAAAACGAAAAAGCGGCATAGATCCTACCCCAGCCGCCGATTTTTCCCTCCAGGTAACTATAAACCGAAACGATTTTGTGCTTGCGATAATGTGGAATTACATACTTGGTAACGAACCAAGCTACCGGAATCGCAGTTAGCGCAAAAATCAGTGGGTGCCAATTGTCATCAAAGGCTTTTCCGGGTACGGCGATATACGAAATACTGCTCGTATAGGTGCTCATCACCGCAATACCTGCGGCCCATGCGGGAATACTCTTGCCCGCTATCATGAACTGCTCCGAGGACTTACTTTTTTTAAAGAAATAAAAGCCCATGCCCAGCAAAACCAAGCCATAGGCAATGATTATGACAAGATCAATCGTGCCGAGCCCATAATTCATTTGATGGCAGCGAATTCTATATTAGACAAGAACCCATTCATGTACCTCTGGATTTTGCTCCTTTCCATTTCATTAAACCGTTTGACGGGAGGGGCGGTGAAATCGTTACAAATACCCAATACGGCGAGTGCACTTTTGATTCCCTTGATATATTTCGATATGTTTTCGCCTACGGAATAAATGGTATTATCGATTTGTACGATGGTTTCACGAAGTAAAGCAATTTTGGCCAAATCACCATCAATCGAAGCTTCATATAAGTCAACGAAAAGTCTTGGGAAGAAATTTGCGCCTCCGGCTACCGCTCCATGACCGCCGTTTAAAATAGTCTCATGTAGAAAGAGTTCAGATCCCGTGATGATCGAAAACTTTGAGTCACCTCCAAAGGCATTAATAAGTCGATTCATGTACTCCATGTCGCCGGAGCTATCCTTTATTCCGAGGGCCCCCAGCGTTTTGGCCTTTGAAATTGTCTCTAAGGAAAGGCTCATTTTCGTACAACTGGGCATATTGTATAGTAAAAAGGGCAAGGGTAATGATGGCAAGAGAACTTCTAGATAATCTTGCATTTCACTTTGTGAAATAGGCAGATAATACGGTGCCGCCACAACTAATATGTCGGCACCGGCTTTTGCGGAATGATGCGCTAATTCTAAAGATTCCTCAAAAGAAGTATCTGTGATGCACACCAATACCGGAACCCTTTTTTTTACTATGTTACACGTCTCAACGACCAATTGTTTTCTAAGGTCATGCGATAAACTTGTGCCTTCACCGGTAGTGCCCAATAAGAAAAGTCCGTGCACGCCACCGGCCAAGATGTACTCGGCCAATTTGTGGAGTCCGGCGAGATCTAACGCCCCGTTTTCCAAAAGCGGAGTGACCATGGGCGGTATGATTCCTTTAAGGGGTAAGTCCATTTTAAAACGTTCGTAATCAAATAACGGGAAAAATTGTTCGCAAAACCACCATAATTTTATATCAAATACATTATATCTTAACCCGATCTATAGGTTTAATTTGTATATTCAATGATTCTAGTCAAAATATGTGCTAATGGAATTTGTCTTTGAAAAAATACATGTACCGAACAAGCACTCTTTTATTACCAGAAAGCTGCCCCTGAAGTCGGTCGATAACATTCATTCCCACAGAAATTTTGAACTGAATTTCATTACTTTCGGAACTGGCCGAAGAATAGTCGGCGATAATATCTCGGGGTTTGAAAAAGGGGACTTGGTCTTATTGGGCCCCAATCTCCCACACTGTTGGGAACTGGCACCCGCTGAAGAAAAAAACACCTCGTTTTGTATCGTTACCCATTTTTCTGAGGATATCATGAACTCTGATTTTTTCAAAATGCCGGAACTTGAAAAAGTCGTCGATCTTTTGAGGCAATCTGAGCGTGGACTGCGATTTAAAATTGGAAATCATGATAAAGTTCAGGCTACCCTTGAAAAAATGACCCAGCTAGAAGGGCTGGAATATTATATAGAAATGCTGAAGGTTTTTAACTTGTTGTTGCAAATCGAAGATCGTGAGTTATTGTCGAATCCGATATATTCCGATGTGGTTTTCTCGAAGAACTTGGAGAAAATCAACAAAGTGTACGAGTATGTTTTCCAGAATATTCAAGAAGGGATACAATTGGAAAAAGCCGCTGCCCAGCTCCACATGGCACCTGGGTCCTTTTGTCGTTTTTTCAAAAAAAAGACCGAACTGACTTTTATGGAGTATGTGAAACGGGTACGAGTGGGCATGGCCGCGAAGTTACTTGCCGAATCTGACAAGCAGATTACGCAAATCTGTTTCGAGAGCGGATATAATAACTTGGCCAATTTTAATTATTATTTCAAAAACGTAATGGGAAAAACTCCTTCGGAATATCGAAAGAGTTTTGCTTAAATTTCGAACAGATAAATTTTCAATAGCAATCTAATGAAACGACTATTATTCTTAATACCAATAGTACTGCTTGCATTCTTTGCATCCGCTCAGGAAGTAGATTTGCCCAAAGCAGTGGCCTTGGAACATCCGGCGATTGTCACCCAAGAATTTATTTATGACTTGGAAGATGCACCTACACCCGAATGCCATGCCTCGACGGTTGAGGTGAGCAATGGTATTGTCATAGCCTCATGGTTCGGAGGTACGAAGGAAAAAAATAAGGATGTCGGCATCTGGGTCTCACGCAAATCAACTGGGGCATGGTCTACCCCGAAGAAGTTGTAAACGGGGTACAAGATGACGGTACGCGATATGCCTGTTGGAATCCGGTGCTTTTTAAACCAAGGAAAGGCCCCTTGTATTTATATTATAAAGTGGGGCCAAGTCCGCAAGAATGGTGGGGCATGTATATGACTTCCAAGGATGACGGAAAAACGTGGTCCGAACCCGTGAAACTTCCCGAAGGTATTTTGGGCCCCATAAAGAATCAGCCCATTCATTTGGAAAACGGTACCATCTTATCTCCCTCAAGCAACGAAACTAAATCAGGAATTTGGACCATGCATTTAGAACGAAGTGAAGACTCGGGAAAAAATTGGTCGAAGACAGAATCCCTTAACGACCCTAAGGAATTTGGGGCCATTCAACCTGTCATTTTTAATTATGGAAATGGAAAACTACAAATGCTAAGCCGGACCAAGAATGAGGTTATCGCCCAAAATTGGTCTGATGACCATGGTAAAACTTGGAGTAAAATGACAGCTACTGTGCTTCCGAATCCGAATTCGGGTATTGATGGGGTCACTTTGAAAGATGGCCGGCAGCTCTTGGTTTATAATCCAACGAATAAGAATTGGGGAGATAGGGTTCCCTTAAGTATTGCAATTTCTGAGGATGGAAAAGATTGGAAACGTATATTGGATCTTGAACCGATTCGCAAAAACACGGATAAGGAGGGCGAGGAATATTCCTATCCGACCGTAATTCAAGCCAAAAACGGCTTAGTACATTTAGTCTATACCTGGAACCGAAAAACGGTTAAATATGTTACTTTAAATCCTAATAAACTTCATTAAATAAAGCGTAAACGCAAAAAAGCGCCAAGGATTTCTATTGTAAGAATCAAACAATTAGTAATACTAGATTTGAACTTAAATTTATAGGCCATTGAACTTGATATTTGCGCTTGAACTTGAACTTTTCTTATGGATTCACTTACCCAAATTGTTTTAGGAGCCGCTGTCGGCGAAGTCGTTCTTGGCAAAAAGGTCGGCAATAAGGCCATGCTTTGGGGAGCGGTGGCTGGTACTATACCAGATCTAGATGTGTTGTCCCAATATTTTGTCGATACGGTTACTGCGATCGAATGGCATCGCGGGTTTAGTCATTCGATTTTTTTTTCGGTGCTGTGCGCCCCGATTTTCGGTTGGTTGATTTGGAAGCTCGATAGAAAAAAAGAAGCCACCTTTAAGGATTGGTCTTGGTTGATGTTTGCGGGTCTTTTGACCCACCCGATTCTTGATGCTTTTACCACGTGGGGCACGCAGCTTTTTTGGCCGTTCGACATACGATTGGCCTTTCAGAACATTTTTGTTATTGACCCCATGTACACCATTCCGTTTTTGGTATGCCTGATTTTGGCCATGCGCCAAAAGAGGACATCGCTCAAACGTCGAAAGTATAATCGTATGGGATTGATCGTGAGTAGCAGTTACTTGATTTTGACCCTATTTTTAAAGGGACTTGCCTACAAACAGTTTACGGCAAGCCTCGATGGGCAGGGTATTGTCTACGTGCAAATCGATACGCGCCCTACCCCCTTCAATTCTATTTTATGGACGGCCAATATCGACGCTGGTGACGCCTATTTAATCGGGAATTATTCTTTTTTCGATTCTGGGGAAATTGAGTTTATTTCTTACCCTAAAAATCACGGGCGGTTAGCGGGTCTTGAAACAAATGGGAATGTAAATCGTCTCATCGATATCGCTGAGGGATGGTTTACTATCACAAAAAAAGAGGACGGTTTGTTTTTTAACGATCTGCGATTTGGACTCATCAGTTTGGATCCGAACGAAGAACAATTTGCGTTTACCTATAAATTGATTCCGGATATAAATGGAACCCGTGTGGAAGAAGTGCCTAAATATAATACGGACGCAGCAAAACTTTTCTCGGCACTTTGGAACCGTATCTGGGGAAATTAAAACATAGCGTATGAGGTATATCACCGTTTGGTCGGGCATCTTGGGAGCCATAGTATTTGCCTTGGCAAGCATTATAGGTGGATTGGATACTGAAGGATATGATTTTATAAGTCAATATATCAGCGAAAGCTACGCGACGGGCATACCAAATGCGCATTATTTTCAAAAGGCATATATGGTCAGTGGGATACTATTGGCCCTGTTCGGTTTTTCAGCACCCGGTATTTTCCCGAGATCTAAGGCCATCAAAATCGGCTTTGTTTTATTCGGTATATGCTATGGTCTAGGTACGTTGACTACAGGAATTTTTCCTGCGATATTGGTTGTAAGCCTGATCCTGAAAATCCGTCGTTATCCCAATTTATTCATAATGCTTCCGGTACGTTGGCTTATTCAGTCGTGCCATTTTGTATCATTGGTTTAGGAATTGCTTTTAAAAGATGGCAGGAAACCAAGAAGTTGGTGTCAGTTTCCCTCGTTTTCGGAACAATTTCTTTTGTTTTTGTGGTACTTCTTTTTGGCGATCCTACCGGCCCGTACCGGGGGTTGTTTCAACGTATTATAGAGAGCGGCATCCTTTTTTGGATAATCGGTATTTCCATTTTTATACTTCGTTATAGAACAAATAGAAAAATTCTTTAATTATAGTACAATTCTTACCTTTGTAGAAAGTTATTACTTTAGAATAATTGTTTTTCGCTGTTTTCGAAAACAATGCGTCGCATTAATAGTTCAATGTTGGGTATGGATGATACTGCAAATTATATCGAAGAAACTCCGAATTTATCGTATGTCGTAGAGCTTGTTGGGACTTCCGATTTTGATTTTGAACAAAAGTTCGTTGCGATTCTAAAACAAGAATTTACTTCGGATTTGGGAAAATACCTATTTCATATCAAAAATGAAGAACCTCGGGCCGCAGCGGAAATCGTACACAAGCTAAAGCATAAATTGAGCGTGCTGGGCATGAAGGAGTCTTTCATTCTGGCCGAACGCCATCAAATGGAATTACAAACGGGTAATACAGAACTGGATTCAGAATTCAAAAAGATTCTAAAAGTGGTCGATACTTTTCTAGAAACAGCGTAGTTACCAAAAGACATCTTATAACTTCGGTTGTTCCATAAGCCTATCTCAAGCCAACTTACCTACAAAGTTTTTATCTGCAAATCATGAAAGGCATCCGTCTGAAGTTTTAATAGTTCTTCGGCCTTCTGTTTTTTATAGGCGTACACCGCTTCTTCTTTAGTAATTTCACCGTAGATTTTTTCATTCAGTTCCGTATCGGTGCTCAAGATTTTTTCACGTTGTAGCACTTTTTGGGTCACCCAAGTCCTTACTGCGCTTTCTTCATCTTCAAGTTTTAGGTCATATTCTCCCTTTGGGGACAAAAGCTTTGCTATAATAGGGGAGGTCTCGATGGCCAAGAACAGTAAAAAGATATAGAACGAAGGCAACCAGGGAAGCTCGTTCAGAGCATTGATGCGCGCCATAAGTCCGTCGAAACCATCTATAATCGGTTGAGAATTTTTGACCGTTTCTGCATATTCGGTATTCAAGGCCGCAATTTGAGTTTCAACACCAGCGATTTTTTGGACGTTGGTTTCTTTTAACGTTTGCAATTCGGCCAAAGCCATATCATGTTTTTGTCGTTTTTCTGCGTACACGGGACCTTTGCCCAATAATAGCGTGCCGGCCCTTCCTTCGGCTTCGGAGATATAGGTGTCATAAAGCGCATTGGTTTCTGCCTCTTTAACGGCGATTTCCGATTTCAGGGAGGCAATGTCTTGATTTAGTTTTTCGACCGTTGGTGTATATTGCAATGCCAATTGTTCTTTGTTCGCCAAGGTCATTTCGTTCTTTTGTTCCCATAAAACCTGATTGATTTCCTTTTCGAAAATCTTCATTTCCAAAGGTTTTGAAATCACTATGGCAATAATTACAGCAAGGATGATTCGTGGCGTGGCTTGAATAAGCTCACTACCGAGGCTGTTTCTTTTTTTTATCGTGGAGACGATGAACCGATCTAGATTAAAAATGAGTAGCCCCCAAATGAATCCAAAGCAAATAGCTGCAAACAGATTATCGAAAACGGTGTAAAGGGCGTAGCTACTTGCAATAAAAGCCATGACCGCCGTAAAGAAAACCGTAGCACCAATACCGGCATATTTATTCTGTTCGCCTTCCGAACAGGTTTTTAGAATGGCCGCATCGGCCCCCGAGCAGAGAATAAAAAAGTTTTGTAACATAGTGTTCTGATTTGATTTTGACTGATGAATATTTTAGAAATGTCCGTCAGTTCGAGCGCAGTCGAGAACGTTCTTAACCGGTTCTCGACTGCGCTCGAACTGACAGTAGTCTATAAGTGTAACTAGCTTTTGCCAGTTGTTAGTATATAGGTATGGGCTATTTGTTACAAAAAAGCCCCGAAGAACGAGGCTTTTAGTTTAAAATTATGATTTTGTTTAGTTTTCGATAACAATGGGCTCCGTTGATAACTTCACCATAGGTTTTTTGCTTTTTGACCCTCTTGAATCGATATTTATTTTGTCGTTCTCCTTGAGAATTTGAATGGCTTTATCAGAACTTATTTCATTTCCTTGATAGTAAAAGACCGCATCTTTTTTCGCCATTTCAATAATATGGTCTAAAGGAGATTGGGGCGCTGGCGGCGGCGGAATGTCGCTTATCTCTCCTTTCAACACTCTTGGAGAAGGTGCGGCTGCTGGTGGTGGAGGTGGTGGAATATCACTGACCTCTCCTTTCAATATTTTAGACGGATCGGGTTGAGCCAGGGATAATTGATTTCCTCCAACAACGTCGTAAGGATCTTGTTCCTCGATTATTTGCTTTATTTTGTTCGAGGCTTCTTCTCTTTCATTGGGCGCTTTGGGTGATTTAGGCGCATCTGGTGCCGGCGGCGGTTCAGGAAAATCTGGAAAAGGCTCGGCATCCGCCCTTTGTTTATCCGACATTGCATCATAAATGTATTTAAGCCGTTCCACATCTTTTTTTAGTATTTTCATGTGGTTGCTATCCATCTCGTTATATTTTTTTGCCAATTTGTTGTATTCGGCCATTTGTTTTCGAGAGGCGCCTTCTTGGGTTGACGCCTCAGACTTTGACCCCTAATATCTATTTGGGCTACCCCATATGCAGCTACAATCTGCTCCACTTGATCTACTATGGGCTTCGGAGCATTTTCATCGACTTTGATTATCGCGCGGACTGATTTTTCTCGTTCTTCTTTCGAAAGTTCTGGGTTATATTTTTTCAATAAACCTGGAAGGGATTGGATTGTCACCAAATTTCCCGCGTATCGAATAGCGCCTTTTTTGTCTATTTCAATTTGAATGATTTCGGTCTTCAACTCATATTTAGGAAAAGGGTGTGCCGAAGCCCTCTGCATATCGGTCATTTTACGATAAAGGACTTCCAAAGTTTTTAGGTCATCCGAAGGAATTATTCTCTTTTCTAGTGGAATGGCGTTGTATTTTTTTGCCAAGACATCGAATTCCCTAATTTGTTCTGAAGTTGCTTTTTCTTGAACATTGAAATTTCTAAAAGTCTCCTTTTCAATAGGTAATATGCTAACATCTCCAAATCCGGTGAGGATTTTATATACTTCATCAATAATTGAGGATGGTGATTCAAACTGTATGTAAATTACAGATTTAAAACTTTCCTTTTCTTCTTCAGAAGTTTGGTCCCTAAGTTTGGATACATAATTTTTTAATTTAATTATATCCATTAGGTCATGGTTAACTAAAAGCTGACCTTGTCCGTTAATATCTACCAAAATATTTGGCCGATTTCCTTCTAAAGTCAATCTTTCAGTTTTCAATTTTACCGTATTGGGAGTAATTTTAACCCCATTTTCCACAAATTCATCCCGTGGTATGATGTATTCTTCAGTCACCACTTCAACTTTTTTCGCTCCAGCTTTTCTAGATTCAATGTTAAGTTGTGCTACAAATTCTGATCGTAGAATTCCGGTTGAATAGAAATTTATCTGCAATTCGATCGTCCCGTTCTTAGAATCGAAGTTTTGTGTAATAACTTCTGCCAGGTCTTCTATTGCAATGTGTTTGTTGTCAAACCAAATTTCATCCTCATTTTTAATATCAAACCAAAGGGCTGTTTTAGTAGAAAGTGATTCTCTTTTTATTCCTCTAGCTTCTTCTAGGGTTTTACCATTATATTTGCTCGGTTCAATTTTACCTTCATTTACGGCTGCAGCGGTTTGTTGGCTAACATGTTGTATGTTTCTTATCCCTGCACGTTTTAAATGATACTCCACTTCAGAAATAAGATCTATTTGATTTTCATCATAAAAAATATAGGCGGTTACAAAAGTATTTTTTTCACCCCTCGTCATTCCAGAATAGGCGTGTTTTCCTTTTAAAGAAATATCCTTTAAAGTAATAGGGTTATCTTCATAAAAAAGTGTACCTCCTTCATTAATCTTTACAATGAAATCTTTTACTATTAAATTCTTGGTATTATCTGAAGTTGTGTAGTCGATATTTCTTTGGCTAAACCCATATAACATAATGGCAAGTAGCGGAAGTAGTAACAGACTTCTTAGCAAAATTGCTTTTTTCGATGTTCTTTTTTTCATGACCGTAAATCGTTTTTTGATTGATGAATAATTTATGGCGTTCGCCAATGTGTTTTTATAACTTGGGGTCATAAAGGACAACAGTGTGTTTTGATAGGTTGATGAGTCCGTACCTTTTTCCAGAACCGCACTATCGGCCAAGAATTCATGATTGAGCTTTATTGATTTTCTAGCGAAATACACCAAGGGGTTAAACCACATCACGACTTGCAACAGCTCGATAAAAAGTACGTCAAGACTGTGTTTTTGTTTGGCGTGGGTCTCTTCGTGCAAGAGCACCGCTTCTGGAATTTCCTTGGATTCCAATTTGACCTTGTTCAGAAAAATATAATTGAAAAAAGTATGAGGCGGAAAGTTTTCGCGCAACAGCACCCTAACAAACGGAACTTTCCGTTCTTTGGGGTTGGTCTTGATACGTCGGTAAACTTGGATCAGATTTTTTATAAAATTCAATCCGAAGAAAATCAATCCCAGAAAATAGAGGCCCCAGAGTAGCGGCGCAACATCCAATAGATCGGTTTCCAAGGCAGGGGGTATCTCGATGACATCCGTTGATGGGGTCATCGGCTGAACGACCGTCTCGGTTGTAGGTTCCACGACGACGTATTCGGTAAATACCAATTGTGGAACAATCAATGAAAAAACAAGTGCGCCCAAAAGATAGAAACGTTTGAAAACATGCATTTTTTCACGCTCTAGAAAGAACGTATAGAAGAGCAACAGTATACCTAGACAGGCCGAGAATTTTAAGATATAGAGCAGCATATCACTTCTTTTTAATTTCGTTGTCGATCAGTTTCTTTAATTCTTCCAATTCCGTTTTGCTAAGATCAGTTTCTTGGGTAAAGAATGATGCAAATTGCGAGGCGCTATCGTTGAAGAAGTTTTTGATGAGTCCGTTTACGTGTTTCGAGAAATAGTCTTTCTTCTTGACCAGTGGATAATACTCGCGGGATCTCCCCAAGCTTTTATAGGCTACAAAACCTTTGTCCTGCATCCGCTTCAATAATGTGGCGATTGTGGTGGTGGCCGGTCTGGGTTCAGGGTAGGCATCCAGCAAATCTTTCATGAAAGCTTTTTTTGCTTCCATAGGATATTCATCAGTTCTACCTCCGATTTTGACAACTGCATGTTCTACGTTTTTAGAATTAACTCTACAAACATAGAACAAATATTTTAATTCTACAAGTGTAGAGTTAAAAATTGTTCAAATTATAAAGACCTAGCTGTTAGCTTGCTACATTTTTCGGACTAGCTACAATGGAAATCAATGCAGAGAAAAGACCAATGACCAATAAAACGTTGGCGTTTATTATACCGAACTCCCAGTGTAGCATTTTAAATAATGATGCTATCACAATATAGACCGTAGCAAGATCGGCAAGTATATGCGACAGGTTCTCCCTGCCTAAATTGGTGAGTAAAAGACTATTGTTCTGAGTGATATCCTGAAAAGATACCATGATTTTTTTAATGTAAAGTATCAGAAAAGCGATGAGTGCCAACTTCGTAATTAAAATAAGTATATGCACATAGGGTAAACTGAAAAGGTTGAATACATAATTGCAAGAAAAGGAAACAATAAGTAACTGTCTAGCATAATCAAGGGCCGATCTGTGTTGGTTTTGAAAAAATTGAATGGTGTGAAAGATTACCATTCCCGTGACTCCTAGCATAATTAAGGGCCAAGAAACGAATTTAAAAAGTGCTCCGAAAACGGTAGCGGAAATACTTAACCTGAAAAACAAAGCGATTTTTTGCTTAGAAATTGCCATTGGGAATATGTTTGCATAGTAGGTCAGTCAATAACGCTGAAAATTAAGTTATAGTGCCATTAAACGAAATTTGATGTGTGGTAGGGGATGCCAATTACATATAAAGCCATAAGTTTATACCTATCAAAAAAATGGTAAATGAGTCTACAAGAACAATTAAAAGAGAGAAGCGGGTCACAGTGCGAGCTATGTTCAGCCACAAGCAACTTAAGCGTGTATGAGGTGCCACCCGTATCAACCGGTGGAATAGACGGCAGCGTTCTTGCTTGCGCAACCTGTATTTCTCAAATCGAAAATCCTGATACAGCGAATAGCAATCATTGGCGTTGTCTGAACGATAGCATGTGGAGCGAACATGACGTGGTTAAAGTTGTCGCATGGCGAATGCTTCAACAACTTAAGGGCGAGGGTTGGCCCAAAGACCTTTTAGATAAGATGTATTTGGATGATGAAACCCTAGCATGGGCAAAAGCAACGGGAGAAGGATTATCCGATAGTGATAAAATAATCCATAGAGATGTGAACGGGGTCATTCTTGAGAATGGCGATAGTGTTGTTCTGGTAAAAGACCTCAAAGTAAAAGGTTCGAGTATGGTCGCCAAACAGGGTACGCCGGTACGTAGAATTTCTCTGGATCGTGAAAATGCGGAGTATATAGAAGGTAAGGTGGGCGCGCAGCAGATTGTGATTATTACGAAGTATGTGAAAAAGATTTGAATTCGTCTTCGCGAGGAGGTGCTAATAAATTTATCTTCGACTACCTAAGCTGAACCGACGAAGCAATCTGGCAACTCGTAACACGAATTTAACAGATTGCTTCGTCGGCTTAAAATATGTGCTCAAGAGTAACTTTTGTTCGCCTCCTCGCAATGACGGCATAACTAGGAATTCATCTCCGTAAAATACTGATAAAAATAAGGTATCGTTTCAATCCCCTTCAAGTAATTCCAAACCCCAAAATGTTCGTTGGGGGAGTGAATGGCGTCACTGTCCAATCCAAAGCCCATTAATATGGTCTTACTTTCCAATTCCTTTTCAAATAATGCAACAATGGGAATACTTCCACCGCTGCGTTGCGGAATCGGTTTCTTTCCAAATGTCGTTTCATAAGCTTTTGAGGCTGCCTGATAACCAATGGTATCGATTGGAGTGACGTAGCCCTGTCCGCCATGATGCGGCGTTACTTTTACCTTGACTCCCTTAGGAGCAATGTTTTCAAAATGTTTTTTGAAGAGCTCCGTAATTTCTTTCCAATCTTGATGGGGTACCAGACGCATGGAAATTTTTGCATAGGCCTTGCTCGCGATAACTGTTTTAGCACCTTCACCTATATAGCCGCCCCAGATGCCATTCACATCTAAAGTGGGTCTGATTGAATTGCGTTCGTTGGTGGTATAACCTTTTTCTCCATAAACTGATTCGATATCCAAAGCTTTTCGATACTCCTCAAGTACAAAGGGAGCTTTTGCCATTTCGGCGCGTTCTTTTTGCGAAAGTTTTTCCACCTTGTCATAAAACCCGGGAATGGTAATATGATTGTTGTCGTCATGTAGACTGGCAATCATCTTGGTCAATATGTTGATCGGATTCGCTACTGCGCCTCCATAAAGTCCGGAGTGTAAATCTCGATTCGGTCCGGTAACTTCAACTTCAACATAACTAAGTCCACGCAATCCTGTTGTTATAGAAGGTACATCATTGGCTATCATTCCCGTATCTGAAATCAAGATAATATCATTCGCAAGCTTTTCCTTATTGTTGGCCACGTAAACAGCTAGATTATTACTGCCGACTTCTTCTTCCCCCTCGATCATGAATTTTACGTTGCAAGGTAGTTGATCGGTCTTGACCATATATTCAACTGCTTTGACGTGCATGAACATCTGCCCTTTATCGTCACAAGATCCCCGGGCGAAAATAGCGCCTTCGGGATGTATCTCGGTGTTTTTGATTACAGGTTCGTAAGGTGGGGAATCCCATAACTCCAAAGGATCTGCGGGCTGCACATCATAATGGCCATATACCAGCACAGTGGGTAAGTTGGTATCTATAATCTTTTCGCCGTAAACGATCGGATAACCATCGGTCTCGTGAATCTCCGCTACTTGGCAACCCGCTTCGGTCAATGATTTTTGCACTGCCTCTGCGGTGTTGAGAACATCCTGCGAAAAAGCAGGATCGGCACTGACCGAAGGTATTGTTAACAGCTCGATAAGTTCATTGATAAAGCGGTCTTTATTTTGGGTGATATATTCTTTAGGGTCTTGCATTCCGATTTTTTATTTGATAGTTATTAAAATTACAAAAAGAACTTTTGCGTATCTATTATTTAAAGAATTGAATTTTTAATTTATATTTGCAGCCCGTTTTAAATGGGAAAATGTAGGCGTGGTGGTCCTGATAGCTATCGGGAGGTAGACACGCTAGACTTAAGACCTAGTTTTGAGTTAAAAGATATTGAAATGCAGGCGTGGTGGAATTGGTAGACACGCTAGACTTAGGATCTAGTGCCGCAAGGTGTGAGAGTTCGAGTCTCTCCGCCTGTACTTAGTTAGAAAGCTTCTCAGAAATGAGAGGTTTTTTTTATAAAATTTTAATAAGTTGGATGGTAACGCTGTTCAATCCAAAACCTCAATAACTAAAGTCGTTTTTAGTTCAGAGGTTGCATCCCCACGAAGCGTACCCGAGACGGGCATGGTGTTCACGTAGTGACTACTTGAAGCAACGGCAATATGCGTATGGCTGGTTGTGATACCGTTACTGGGGTCGAATCCAATCCAGCCAGCGCCAGGTAGAAAAACTTCCGTCCAGGCATGTAGTTCGTATTGGGGGTCTTCAACATCCACATAATAATACCCGCTGACAAATCGTGAGGCGATACCTAAGTTGCGAAGTAGATGAATTTGCATCCATACCAAGTCGCGACAGGAGCCTTTTTTTAATTGAAAGGTCATGTGCGGTTCAAAGGGAATTCCTTCCTCCCTCGATTCCACTATGAAATCAGCATGGATGGATATGGTTAATTCGGTTAGAAAAGGTAGCGTCGCATTATTTTTTGAAGCTAGGATTGTTTTTCCGTACTGTAGCAATTGCTCATTTATCGTTTCAGCGGTTAGGTATCTTTGAAGCAGAACAACCAAATTATCCGAATAGGAAAACGGAACGGTATTGAAATACAGCGGATAAATCAAAAAGTTGAAGGGGTTGTATTCATTACTGTTTACAATGGCTTCCGAAATAATATTGATTTTATCGTGCATTCCATCGAACCAACAGAAATGGACAAAATTTTCTTCGGCATCCAACTGTTCCGATATTCCGGCAGGTGTTATCGATAGTTTTAGCAAGTGCGATTCCAACTCTAAATGTGGTGCGTTCTTTGGTTTGAACATGAGGTAATGCGGCTCCAAAAAAACGGACTTGCTAAACTCATATTCCGTTTCGTGAATGATTTTGAATCTCATTGGATATGTTTTGGAAAATTGCTTTTGTGTGTATTTTGGTATTTATTGTTGCATCTGTACTTGTGCCTGAGCGGCAAAAAAGGAGTCATAAAGACCTATGGATACCGCATTTAGTTTTTGCTGGAATCCGTCAAGGTATTCATGAAGTCCGATTTCAAAAATATCTTTGATACTAATGAATTCTAGTTCTGATTTTAGTTTTCCCAATTGTTTTTCTGCCTCACAACTAAAGCCAGCTGTATTGCCGGTTATCTCTTGTAACGACTTTTCGGCATGAATCAAACAACAAAGTATGGATCGAGGAAACTGCTTGTCCAAAATCAAAAACTCCGATATATTCAAGGCAGTCAGTTTGCCATACTTTTTTCGGTACATGTCATAGGCGCTTACCGACTTTAATAGGGCGGCCCATTGCATCAAATCTAAAGGGCCTCCCACTTGTTGATGGGTAGTCAGTAAAATGTGGTATTTCACATCCATCACACGCGATGTTTTATCCGCACGTTCAATGAGTTGTCCTATTTTACCGAAATGCCAACCGTCACTTCTGGTAATCGTCGCATCGAACATACCGTAGAGCAATTGACAATCTTCTTTTATTTTTTTAAAAAATGCCCTTGGGTCGTTGCTTGTCCATTGTTTTTTTTCATTTCCTTCTTTTACAAAAAAGTAAAGTGAATTGATTTGTTCCCAAACCTCTTTGGTAATCTCTTGCCGTATTGACCTCGCGTTTTCCCTTGCCTGAGTGATGCAGCTGTAGATGGAATTTGGGTTTTTGGGGTCAAATCCCAAGAAGTATATGACCCTCTCCTTATCCACGGTTTTGTATCGTGATTCGTAAATAGGCCAATCTCCTGTGATGACCACCAAAGGTTTCCATTGTTCCTCGGCATCGGGTGGAGATTCCAAAGAAAGATTGAAATTCACGTCCATAAATCGGGCATAGTTTTCTGTCCGTTCAATATATCGGTTCATCCAATACATAGTATTCGCAACTCTACTCAGCATATTTTATTTTTTTATTTCCTAATCGAGCACCCACGTATCCTTACTTCCCCCGCCTTGAGAGGAATTTACCACCAATGACCCTTTGGTCAACGCCACCCTTGTCAGCGCGCCAGGTACTATTTTGATGTCTTTTCCGTAGAGGCAATACGGTCTTAAATCAACGTGTCTGCCTTCTATGGTATCATCGGTCAAAGTTGGAACCCTTGAAAGATTAATCATGGGTTGCGCGATATAATTTCTTGGATTGTTCTTTATTTTAGCGACAAATTCATCACACTCTTTTTGGGTCGATTTCGGACCTATCAGCATTCCATATCCGCCAGAACCATCGGTCTGTTTTACGACTAAGGTTTCAATATTTTCCAAGACATATTTACAATCGTCTTCCTCGGCACAGATATAAGTTTTGATGTTGGGTAGCAATACTTCTTCACCCAAATAATATTTGATTAAGCGGGGAATGTAGGCATAGATGGCCTTGTCATCGGCGACACCCGCTCCAGGAGCGTTCACCAAAACAACATTGCCCTTTCGATACGCTTCAAAAATACCTGGAGTGCCCAACATTGAATCTTTGTTGAAAATCAAAGGGTCCATAAACTCGTCGTCGACCCTGCGGTAGATGACATGTACTCTCTGCAATCCCTTGGTCGTACTCATGTAAACAAAATCATTTTTTACGACCAAATCCCTTCCTTCGACCAATTCGGCGCCCATTTGTTGTGCCAGATAGGCATGTTCGAAGTAGGCAGAATTATATATTCCTGGCGTAAGCACCGCGATGGTTGCAGGAGATTCCTGAGTAAGTGATTCCAACATATCCCGTAAATGGTGGGTATAATCATGTACAGGTCTCACATGCAATTTTTCAAATACTTCCGGAAAAGTACGTTTCAATATCTCTCTGTTTTCCAACATATAGGATACGCCTGAAGGACATCTAAGATTATCCTCCAACACATAAAAATCACCGTCGTCACCTCTGATGAGGTCGGTACCAGAGATATGACTCCAAACATTTTCGGGAGGTCGTAAACCCAAGCACTCCTTAAGGTATCCGGCACTTGACAATACTAAATCCCTTGGGATGATATTATCCTTCAATGCTTTCTGTTCGTTATAAATGTCGTCGATGAAGAGGTTCAAGGCAACGATGCGTTGTTCAAGACCTTTTGCGAGCCTGTCCCAATCGCTACCGCTAATAATACGTGGAATGATATCTAAGTGTAAAATACGTTCCACACCTTGATTATCGCTGTAGACATTGAAGGTCATTCCCAGCGATAGTTGCGCCCTGTCGGTAGCATGTTGTAAATATTTGAGCTTGTTATTATTCAGCTTTTCCAACCGTTGTTTGAATTGCGCATAGGTTGGTCGTACCGAATTCGTCGCGCTGAACATCTCATCGTAAAACCCAACGGTTTCGTAATCGGTAAAATCTACTTTGGCCATAAAATGGGTTTTTGGTAATCGTTTTTTGAATGTAGGTAGTTGAGGTTTTGAATCAATAAAAAGATAGAACCTATAAAATTGGACACCTCATAATATACTACAAAATTTTCATCCATCCGGTCGGTAACCGTATGAATGCGAGAAAATTATTGGATATTGAATTTTCGACGATTAATTTGTTTCAATTCACAATTTGCAACTAAATTTCAACAAAGTATGCTACCTGGGTAGCTGTCTGCCGAATTCTATACCAGTAATTTTCTTTACTATATTTATGGATATACTAAAAGTCAAATTAATTAAGTGACCTTTACGCCGAATTTACTTTACAAACTGCATCCTATTGAACTATAAAGCAATTATTGAAAAGGTATTTGTTGAGACGAAAAGAGTCCCGAACAATGGAAAAATCGCAACCTATATTCCAGAGTTGGCCAATGTTGACCCGACGATGTTCGGTGTTCACATGACCGATTTAAAGGGCGAAGGCTTTGGGATGGGCGATAATCTTGAAAAATTCTCCATACAGAGTATTGCCAAAGTGCTCTCCTTGACCTTGGCCTATAAAATCGTAGGCGAAAAGATTTGGAAACGGGTCGATGTAGAACCGTCGGGCACCAAATTCGATTCACTGCTGTTGCTTGAAGTGCATAAGGGAATTCCCCGCAACCCTTTCGTAAATTCGGGAGCCATTGTGATTTGTGATATCTTGATTTCCCATCTGAAAGATGCCAAAGTAGAATTTCTAGAATTCGTTAGGGATGTAAGCAATTTACCTGACCTTGTGTATTCTGATAAAATTGCCGATTCTGAAAAAGCACACGGGTATCGAAATGTGGCCTTATGCAACTTCATCAAGTCACTCGGCAATATAGAGAACGACCCGACAGAGGTATTGGATTTTTATTTTGATATGTGTTCGTTGGAAATGAACTGCCAGCAGCTATCACATACGATGACGTATTTGGCCAATGGAGGACGTAAAATTACCGATGGTTCCAAAATCATTACAAAGCCCCAGTCAAAACGAATGAATGCTTTAATGCTTACTTGCGGATTTTACGATGAATCTGGGGAGTTTGCCTTTAAAGTTGGGCTACCCGGAAAAAGTGGCGTAGGCGGAGGTATCGTTGCCGTGTATCCGCAGCACTATGCCATTGCGGTTTGGAGTCCGAAACTTAACCCGAACGGAAATTCTTTTCTAGGCATGAAATTTTTAGAGGAGTTCACTACACATTCTGACTTTACTATTTTTTAGAAGAAAGAACTTAGCATTTTTTTCAGGCTACAATTTTCGTTTTGGTAATAAGAGTTGATGAATAAACTTCATTTTGTTGACCACAGCAGGAGTAATCACGAACGGGTACACATCAGGAATACCCATGGCCCGGTTGATACTATTGACCGCATAGGAAAGAGGAACACAGGTTCTGATGATAGTTTCAAAATCTTTTACTGTATAAGGGTCGAATGATGAGGCTATCTTCATAGTATCTGAAATTTCTTTCGAATTTACCTCCAAGCCAAAAAAGTGTGCTGTTTCTACCATGTCCATAATATGTAGATAGTGCGCCCAAGTCTCGGCCCAATCCTCCCACGGATGTGAAGTTGCATATTTACTGATATACGAATCACGCCAATTATCAGGAGCACCATTTTTGTAATAAGCTTGTAGGGCATCACCATAGTTAGTTTCCTCGTTGCCGAAAATGTTCCTGAATTGAGAAAGTATATCTTCATTTTTGGATATCAATTGCTCCCAAAAGTAATGGCCTACTTCATGTCTTAGATGTCCGATAAGTGTGCGGTACCGCTCTTGCATCTCTTTTCTTGCCTGTTCCCGCAGGGTTGAATCCGCTTCCCTAAGCAATATGGTAATTATACCGTTGGCATGACCGGTCATGATATTTTGGTCATTATTTTTTGTGATGAAATCGAAACATAATCCTTCTGCATCGGTCATTTTTGTCCTAAGGTCAAGCCCTATTTTTTGAAGTTGATAGACCAAACGGTGCTTCGCAACTTCCAAATTCTGCCAATTTTGTAAATTCTCTTTGAAGGATAGGTTGGGTATGGTTCGGTTCAGTTGGCAAGCGCTGCAAAAGTCTTGTGGAGAATCTTTAGGTACGAGCCAATTACAGACTTCATATTGCTGATTTTTACAATATTTATATTCAATTTTTTCGCGATCTGAGGTTAAGGAAGTGCCTGCTGGGTCAAAAGTGAGCATCTGACGGTCAACGTCTCTGTAACCTGATAAATGACCACAATTCTCACATTCGTTATTTTCGAAAAAAAGTGGATAACTACAATGACCGCATTGAAATACTTTCATGAGATAAAAAAAGCTAAAATTAAATAGCTAAAGTAATCATAAATGAGGTGGAAGAGGTCATTATTTAAGCGGTCTGCGATATAGTTTTTTTAAGGTAAAAGAGCTGATTGAATATCAAGAATTTGGATAATCGAATCTTTCTTGAAGTTGTGAAGTTTGTTTCTACTTGGGAGAGACGGGCCTTTGCTTTGCGATAACTTGAGCTCGCTAGAAAGGAGCCTCTCTGTCTTATAAGCACAAAAAACTTCTTGATTACGAAGGGCTTTTTCTTTTATCTATAAAAAAAATAGACTTTTTAGCCGCATTTCAATTTTGCCTTATTATATTGTGCGTATTAAAGTTTTCACAAATATAGAAAGCTGATTATTTAATAGGAATTAACAATCGATTCTTTAAGCCTTTATGTATTGGTTTAAAGTATCTTAGCACAAAAATAAGTATGAATTTTACTGAACTGGCCCTAGAATTTGAGAGTAGAAAAATGAGCAACATGTCCACCAGTGACAGGGTAACGGCTTCAAGGGAAGCTAAAGAACTAATATTGAAAATCAACGAAGTTTATAAAGAGACCAAAGACGAGAAACTTATGGATCTTATGAAAAGAATTACTGTGAAGAAAAAGAAAATCGATAAACGATTAAAAGGACGACTTACGGCAGATTAGTAGCTATATTGTCTGAATATGATAAATAAAAACCCCTGACGGCGAAGTCAGGGGTTTTTTGGTATTTGTCAAAATCAAAATAGTAAACAATAAAGAGGGGCACAAAGATTTTGGGGAAATTAAAGTGGTTCGGATTAAAAGAAACCAAAGGCCCAAAGTATAAGGCTAAAGACAACGGCCAGTAAAATACCCACCAGAACTACAACCATTACACTTAAGAAACCGTTCAATACTCTTACACCGAAAGTAATTTCCTGTTCCATGATTTACATTATTTACTTTAAATATAATAAATTGGAGTGAAAAAATGCGCTTTTTTGATCATTATTTCGACTAACTACTTCACGGTTAGTATGTTTGAACGATGTACCGCCAGTTTCTTCGTTGAACGACTTTAGATCTTTTCGCCTAAGATTTATTTGCGTTCGCTAAGTTTTTGGCTTAACTCCTCGAGAGATACACCTTTAGTCTCTGGCATCATGAACCGCACGAAAAGCAGTTGTAGTACCATCATAAATGCAAAAAAGGCAAATACGGGGCCAGGCCCTATGCTGGTAAAGAGCACCGGTACCAAAGAAGGTATAATGGCCGCCAAGACCCAATGTGTTGAACTGCCAAAAGCTTGTCCTGAACCTCGTAGATGATTTGGAAATATTTCCGATATAAATACCCAGATAACCGCACCTTGCCCAATGGCATGTGATGCTATAAAAAGAAATAGGAAAATGGGTACGGCCATACCTTCCCATTTTAAAATAAACGCTGCTGCGACCAAAGATAGAGAAACGATGTAGCCTATTGAACCGATGTACATCAATTGCTTTCGGCCCAGTCTATCGATAAGAAAAATGCCGACAAGGGTAAAAACGAGATTGGTGATGCCGATACCGATACTACTTAGCAAGGCGGTATTTTCACCCAGACCTGCTGCCTCAAAAATTCTAGGTGCATAATATAGAAAAGCGTTGATACCGGAAAATTGATTGAAAAATGCGATTAAAAAGGCTAACATTAATGGAAACCTGTACTTCTTGAGAAAAATATTTTCAGATGCACTGTGTTCATCGAGTCCGCTTTCCATATCGGCCTGAAGGTCTTCGACCGTCAGTTCTGGATTTGTGGTAGCGAGTATTTCCCGAGCTTCCGTAGTACGGTTTTTTGTCAACAACCACCTCGGACTTTTAGGTACGGTAAAGACGAACATGGTATAGATAATCGCCGGAAACGCTTCGACACCGACCATCCATCGCCAATCGTTTTCGCCCATATCGCTCAGTGCATAATTCGAAACGAATGCCATTAAAATACCGAAGACCAACATAAATTGATAGAAGCCGACCAATCGACCCCGATGTTTGGCAGGGGCGATTTCTGAAATGTAAGCAGGTGCCGCTACGGTAGATGCTCCAATACCTAAACCGCCTATAAATCGTGCAACGGCAAAGGTATATGGGTCGTTTGCAAAAGCGGAACCGATCGCGGATACCGAAAAGAGTATCCCGATCCATATGAGTGTATTTTTGCGTCCTATCTTATTGGTAGGAATACCCCCAAGAATAGCTCCGATTACAGTACCCCATAACGCCATCCCGATAACGATGGTGCCGTGAAAAGTATCCGAGGAGTCCCATAACAATTGTAATTTTTTTTCAGCGCCCGAAATAACGACGGTATCGAAGCCGAACAAGAATCCCGCTAAAGCGGCAATCATTGAAATACGTAAGATTTTGGCGTTCATGGTGAAGGTTTGATGGTTTGGGTAAAGCTAACAAAATTTAGGAAACCTTCTAGAACTAATTTAAGGTATGGCGCGAAGTGGTTTTAAAGTATCTTGAGCCTTTGGTTTTCTTTTTTCAATCGGTTTTTTGACTTCGGGTTCCTGAATTTTTGGTTGTTCAAGACGCTGATTTTCCTTTTCAATCAGTTTCTTTTTTGATGGTGAAGTCAGTTGTTCCTTTTGTGGATTTTGGTGTTGCTCTCCCAAAGTCTCCCTACAGGAGAGCGTGAAGAGAAATACTACCAAAAGGACATAGTGTTGGAAGAATTTCATGCGGGGCTGCAATAATAGGTTCAGAGTAATGTACGGATGTACTCCATGATTTGGATGCTTGCGCCCTTGTTTTTAGCAATGTATGAAGCATTTATAGCTCCTGTTTTTGAGCGAAAATCTTGATTTTCGAGTAATTTCTTCATCAGTTCGCCAAATTGCCAAGCATCATGGATCGGAAGTACGCCTTTTTGTGCCACTAACTCTTCAGCTTCCTTGAAACCCTTATAATTCGGACCTATGATTACAGGTATGCCATAGACAGCGGGTTCCAAGGTATTATGAAGGCCAGTGACAAACCCCCCGCCAACATAGGCAATATCGGCATAACTATAAATTTTGGTGAGTAGGCCGATGTTGTCAACAATCAACACTTCGCTATCGTCAACATTGCCTTCCCCAATTTTCGAATACAATACCTTCTTTTTGGAAATGGCGCCTGCAAGTCCCAATATTTTGTCGTTTTTGATGGTATGGGGCGCCAATACGAACTTCAAGTTTTTTGGAGCATTATTGATATAATCGATTAAAATGGATTCATCTTCTGGCCATGTGCTTCCTGCCACAAAACAGAGGCGGTCTTTTTTAAAAGTGTCCATAAACAAGAGGTGATTGTTTCGGTCTAAGATTTCAGAAACCCTGTCCAATCGGGTATCTCCGTTGACCGACGAGTTATTGACACCAATACTTTCCAAAAGTTTTTGGGATGTCTCATCCTGCAAAAAAATATGGGTAAACCTTTTAAGTGCCTTTCTCATAAACCCGCCATAGCCCTTAAAGAATACTTGCTTCTTTTTGAATATTGCGGACACCAAGAGCGTGTGAATCTTTTTCTCGTGAAGTACCTTAAGAAAATTGGGCCAAATTTCATACTTCACAAAAATGGCCAAATCAGGATGGGCAGCTTCCATAAAATGCTTTGCATTTTTTAAGGTATCCACAGGAAGGTACACCACAACATCCGCGGCAGTGGTATTTTTCTTTATTTCATAGCCGGAAGGCGAGAAGAAGGTGACCAATATTTTATGCTGCGGATAATCATTTCTCAATTTTTCCATAAGCGGAAGCCCTTGTTCGAATTCTCCCAAAGAGGCCACATGTATCCAAATTACCTTGTCCGATTTCGATATATTCTTTGCCAAGGTCTCGAAAATGAGTTTTCGACCGTTTACGAAAAGTTTGATTTTTGGATGGAAAAGCGCAATGAATTTAAGATGTAACCAACTAAGTCGCACTAAGGTATCGTAGAGAAAGTACACCGTCTGATTGTTTGCGGCTAAATTACACTTCTTTCAAGAATATCATTGTTTGCGGTTTCGTATTTTTGTAGGGCGCATTAGAAATTTTGATATGAGAAAAATCCAGATGGTCGATTTAGGAGGCCAATATGAAGGAATAAAAGATCAGGTGAACTCGTCAATAGCGACCATAATGGAAACTTCAGCTTTTATCAACGGGCCTGAAGTGTACGCCTTTCAAAAAGAACTCGAAGACTATTTGGGGGTTAAGCATGTCATACCTTGTGCCAACGGCACCGATGCCCTACAAATTGCCATGATGGGTCTTGGACTAGAGCCAGGCGACGAGGTAATTACCGCAGATTTCACTTTTGCTGCGACTGTTGAGGTCATTGCGCTGTTACAGTTGACACCGGTTTTGGTCGATGTGTATCCTGATACCTTTAACATTGATATAGCTGCTATAGAGAAAGCGATAACACCAAGGACCAAGGCCATCGTTCCCGTGCATCTTTTTGGTCAATGTGCCAATATGGATGCAATACTGGCCTTGGCTGAAAAGCATAATTTGTATGTCATCGAAGACAATGCTCAGGCTATTGGGGCGAACCATACCTTCAACGATGGCCGAAAACAAAAGGCCGGTACTATGGGCCATGTGGGCTCTACTTCGTTTTTCCCTTCAAAAAATTTGGGGTGCTACGGTGACGGTGGCGCGATTTTTACCAATGATGATGACTTGGCGCATACCCTGCGCGGTATAGTTAACCATGGTATGTACGAACGCTATCATCATGATGTAGTGGGAGTAAACTCGCGGTTGGATTCGATTCAGGCGGCAGTACTCCGCGCCAAACTCCCGAAATTGGATGAATATTGCAATAAGAGGAGGGAAGCGGCCCGAAAATATTCTTCTGCTTTCAATGGTCAAGAGCATATCATCGTACCAAAAACGGTAAATGGTTGCGAGGGTATTTGCGAGACCTGTGATTGCCATGTTTTTCATCAGTATACCTTACGGATAACTAATGGGACGCGTGACGATCTGGTAAAACATTTGGGAGAAAATGGTATTCCCTGTGGGGTGTATTATCCGATACCTTTACATCGACAAAAAGCCTATGCAGATTCACGTTTTAATGAATCAGACTTTGCGGTTACCAATCAATTGGTCAACGAAGTTATCTCTTTGCCCATGCATACCGAACTTGATGATGAGCAAATCGCCCTAATTACTGCAACGGTCATCGGTTTTGTTAACAGTTGATGAACGATAATCCTAATTTTGCCGTTCAAACAAAGTAATAGGTTGGAGATTCCCGTCTTCACGGGAATGAAAAAATAAATATATTTATGAAGATACTCGTAACAGGAGGCTTAGGATTTATAGGCTCACATACCGTTGTCGAATTGCAGAACGAAGGTTTTGAAGTCGTCATTATTGATGACTGCTCCAATTCAACGGAAAATGTGCTGAACGGCATTACGGCCATTACTGGAAAAACCCCAATTTTCGAAAAACTAGATTTAAAGGAAAAGGCGAAAGTTGAGGATTTTTCCAAAGACATCACGATGTCGAGGGCGTTATTCATTTTGCCGCGTCAAAAGCGGTCGGTGAGAGCGTCGAAAAACCATTGTTATATTACGAGAATAATATTGGTACGCTGGTTTACATATTGAAGGAGCTTTGCAAAAAGAATAAGGCTAGTTTTATCTTTAGCTCTTCGTGCACGGTATATGGTCAGGCCGATACGATGCCGATTACAGAAGACGCACCCGTAAAACCGGCCGAATCGCCGTATGGAAACACAAAACAAATGGGCGAGGAAATTATTGCCGATACCTGTAAAGTAACTCCGGGTCTAAATGCGATTGCCTTACGATATTTTAATCCGATGGGGGCACATCCTAGCATCGAGATTGGGGAACTTCCTGTTGGCGTTCCGCAAAATTTGGTTCCGTTTATCACGCAAACGGGAATCGGACTGCGTGAAGAACTATCCGTTTTCGGGGATGACTATCCTACAGAAGATGGTACTTGTATACGGGATTATATTTACGTAGTAGATTTGGCCAAGGCTCATGTCATTGCATTGAAGCGTCTTTTGGAAGGAAAGAATCAAGAAAACTACGAGGTGTTCAACGTAGGCACGGGTACGGGCAGTTCGGTCTTGGAGGCCATTGAGAGCTTTGAAAAGGTATCGGGCAAAAAATTGAACTACAAAATAGTAGACCGTCGGCCTGGCGATATTACCACGGCATACGCCGATACAACGAAGGCCAATACGGTTTTAGGTTGGAAGGCCGAATATACCTTAGATGAGGCTATGAAGTCCGCATGGGAGTGGGAGCAAAAAATAAGAGGTTGAAGTATATTTCTAATTTAATTTAGGAAGTTCCTATTAATGAGTCTTTTCCATGAGGAGAAATATATGTATATTTCTCCTCATTTTGTTGATGACCATCCCTATGAAAAACCATTTATTCTTCATTGCCCTGTTTTTTACGGCTTGCCTTTGCGCCCAGGATACATATCTACAATGCGGAAAAATCGTTGATACCCAATCCGGAAAAATGCTTTCGGAAAAGACTATTGTAGTATCGGCAAATAAAATCAAGAGCATTCAAGACGGATATGTAAACGGAACCCAGGAAGACACCGTTATCGATTTAAAGAATAAGGTTGTGCTGCCGGGATTTATTGATTTACATGTGCATATCGAAGGAGAATCAAGTCCGACACGTTATATAGAGCGATTTACCAAAAATGAGGCCGATGTGGCATTTCAGTCCACGGTTTATGCAGAAAGAACGTTGATGGCAGGTTTTACTACAGTTCGTGATTTAGGCGGTTCAGGGGTCAATATCGCCCTGCGCAAAGCTATTGAAAAAGGCATTGTAAAAGGACCCCGAATATTTACAGCGGGTAAGGCCATTGGTACCACTGGCGGACATGCCGACCCTACGAACGGAATGAGGAATGAATTAATGGGAGACCCAGGCCCGAAAGAGGGGGTGGTCAATTCTCCGGAAGATGCGAAGAAAGCCGTGCGACAACGTTATAAAGATGGGGCCGATGTAATCAAGATTACGGCTACCGGCGGGGTGATGAGCGTGGCAAAAAATGGACAGAATCCGCAGTTTACGGTCGAAGAAATTAAGGCAATCGTCGAAACCGCCAAAGACTACGGAATGTTGACCGCGGCCCATGCCCATGGCGATGAGGGAATGCAGCGTGCCGTCGTGGGTGGTATAAAAACTATCGAACATGGTACTCTGATGAGCGAAGAAACTATGGACCTAATGGTAAAACACAACACGTTTTTGGTACCGACGATTTCTGCGGGAAAAGCTGCCGCAAAAATGGCCGACATACCCGGATTTCTTCCGCCTGTGGTGGCGAAAAAAGCTCGTGAAATCGGCCCCGTTAGTCAAGCCACTTTCGGTAAAGCCTATAAAAAAGGGGTGCCCATTGCTTTTGGTACCGACGCGGGTGTCTCGCCCCACGGAGAAAACGGCAAGGAATTCGGTTTTATGAACGAAGTAGGAATGCCTGTTATGGAAGCCATTCAGTCCGCAACGGTCACCAATGCCAGTTTGTTGGGCATGTCGAACGAGTTGGGCCAATTAAAAGAAGGCTTTTTTGCAGATATCGTGGCGGTGAACGAAGACCCTGTTAAGAATGTTTCTACGCTCGAGAATGTTATATTTGTAATGAAAAACGGTATTGTTTATAAGCAATAGCACTTTAGAATAATTTAGATCGTAAAATTAGTAACGAATGATTTTGCAATTTTTGCCCCCAGGTATCTTGCTAATCGAAAAGACCATCAATATCTATGAGTGAAGATCACGTGAACAGCATACGTATTCTTCATAAGGCACAAGAAGAAAAGCGCTATACAAAATTGGTTTTGCAATTGTTGAAAGACTTTCAGCTTGCCAATGTTTCCCTAGGAATTACCCTGCTCGTTACGCCTGAAGAGGTTAAAAGCGCCGTGCATGAAAAAGTCTATTATTTGCACATGGAGAAGTTCGATGATTACCTCAATTTGATGTATGTCGTAGATGTTCCCGAGAACGCGTTTAAAAATGGAAGTTATTCAGATGTGGTCGATTTTACGGAAAGGGCCACGTATCACATCTTACGTCGGGAACTAGAAAAAGTGCGTCTAAAGGAAGAATACGATTAGTTTTTGCGATTATCCCTAGAGTTTTTCCTTGTGAAACCCCATTGTTCCCATTAAATAGTTGACGGGTGGCCAATCAAAAATATACGCGTACGAAAGGCATCCAAGCATTCGCGTAAATACTTTTTTCATTGTCATAGAGTACATCGTACCGAATGCCTACTGTAAAATTTCGATCGGTATATCCAAGTCCTAAAAATAAGGCCGGCGACCAATAATTATCTTTTATGGCGTTGGGTATGGCCGCAATGGTTCTGCTCACTCTAAGTTCTTCGAATTCGGCCGAAAGCTGAATGAACTGTATCGGGTTGAACAGTGTTAGAACGCTTCCTCCATAGGCCAATAATTTGTTGTCATTGAATTTTGCATAATTGAAACTAAGGCTCGTGCCGACCGCAAAATTATCGGTGGCCTGGTAGATCGCACTGGGTGCTATCGAGCCATTGAACCCTCCATTGGTAAATCCTAGACCGAGTCCGCCGCCAAAACGTACATGGTTCCAGAAATCACTTTTTGCTTTGGTTTGCTGGGCCGAACATAAGGCTCCTGACATAAGAAAAACAAGGCCTAACAAAATCTTGGTGAAATTCATAAGTTATATTTAAATGATTAGCATATTTTTTTCAATATTGCTTACTAAGATACAGCCAGAAAATGTAAATGTTGTATTTTTGAGTTTATTTTGTTGGTAGGATAGAGAAACCTTTTTATGGATAAATTTTCCTTTTTGAACACTGCGCATACCTCCTTTTTTGCAGCGCTCTACGATAAATATTTACAACATCCCGATAGCGTTGAACCAAGTTGGAGGGCTTTTTTCCAAGGTTTTGATTTTGGCGTTAAGAGTTCGTTGGACGAATTGGATGTACAGACCCTTACCACGGCATCGGCGATCAACAACGGCCAACCTTTGGATATGCCCCAGTCGTTGCAGAAAGAATTTCAGGTCATTCGATTGATCGATGGCTATCGCAGTAGAGGGCATTTGTTCACTAAAACGAATCCGGTCCGGGAAAGACGTAAATACACCCCAACACTGGACCTTGAGAATTTTGGTCTTTCAGAAAGCGACCTTGACACTTCGTTCAACGCAGGCGAGATTTTGGGTATCGGTAGCGCTACGCTTCGCGAAATTGTTGACCATTTGCAAAGAATTTATTGCGATGCCATAGGCGTCGAATATATGTACATCCGAAGTCCAGAGCGTATCGAGTGGATACAGAATTGGTTGAATGTTAATGACAACCATCCTCAGTATGACGAAAAGCGTAAGAAACATATTCTAAGAAAATTGAACGAGGCCGTTTCCTTTGAAGGTTTTTTACATACCAAATATGTCGGTCAAAAACGTTTTTCGTTGGAAGGTAATGAATCATTGATTCCGGCATTGGATGCGGTGGTAGAGCGAGCTGCGGGTCTAGGTGTTGAACAATTTGTAATGGGTATGGCCCACCGAGGCCGTTTGAACGTGCTGACCAATATTTTCGGAAAGGCTGCCAAAGATATTTTCAGCGAATTTGATGGAAAGGACTATGAAGAAGAAATTTTTGACGGTGATGTAAAATACCATTTGGGCTGGACATCGGAGAGAAAGGCCGAAAACGGAAACAAGATTAAAATGAATATTGCGCCCAACCCTTCGCACTTGGAGACCGTTGGAGCGGTGGTCGAAGGAATCACTAGAGCAAAACAAGATGCCCATTTTGCTGATGATTTCTCTAAAGTCTTACCGATTGTAGTGCATGGTGATGCCGCAATAGCAGGTCAGGGCTTGGTCTATGAGGTCGTACAGATGGCAAATCTTGATGGGTATAAAACTGGTGGAACGATTCATATCGTGGTAAACAATCAAATTGGTTTTACTACAAACTATCTCGATGCCAGAACATCTACCTATTGTACGGATGTGGGCAAAGTGACCCTAAGTCCGGTTTTGCATGTCAATGCTGATGATGCCGAGGCCGTAGTTCATGCTTCGTTGTTCGCATTGGAGTATCGAATGAAATTTAAAAGGGATGTTTTCATAGACCTCTTGGGATATCGAAAATATGGTCATAACGAAGGTGATGAACCGCGTTTTACCCAACCTAAATTATATAAGGCAATCGCTAAGCATAAAAATCCAAGGGATATTTATGCGGAACGATTAATCCGTGAAGGGGTTATCGCAGAGGGCTATGTCAAGCAACTGGAAGAAGAATACAAAGCGTCTTTGGAAACCGAACTCCAAGATTCCCGAAAGGAGGACAAGACCATCATTACGCCTTTCATGGCCGATGAATGGAAAGGTTTTGTAAACGTACGCGAATGGGAGATGATGGATGCGGTAGATACCACATTTGACAAAAAGAAACTCACCGAGATCGCCAAGGTAATAACGGAACTTCCTACGGATAAAAAGTTCTTGAGAAAGGTTGAGAAGCTGGTCAATGATCGCAAGAATATGTTCTTCGAGAGCGATCATCTCGATTGGGCCATGGGCGAATTATTGGCATACGGTACCCTGCTACAAGAAGGATTCGATGTTCGAATGTCTGGTCAGGATGTAGAACGCGGTACATTTTCACATCGCCATGCCGTAATGAAAGTGGAGGAGAGTGAAGAGGAAATCATGTTGTTGAACAACCTTTCCGAAAAACAGGGTCAATTTCAAATCTATAATTCTTTATTATCGGAATATGGTGTTGTCGGTTTTGACTATGGCTACGCCATGGCGAGTCCCAACACCTTGACGATTTGGGAGGCCCAGTTCGGTGATTTCAGCAACGGTGCCCAAATCATGATCGATCAATATATCTCTGCGGCCGAAGATAAATGGAAACTTCAAAACGGCTTGGTCATGTTGCTGCCCCATGGTTACGAAGGTCAGGGCGCAGAGCATTCCTCCGCACGAATGGAAAGATATCTACAGCTCTGTGCCAGAGACAATATGTATGTCGCAGACGTTACTTCACCGGCACAGATGTTCCATATATTGCGTCGGCAGATGAAGGTTAATTTCAGAAAGCCGCTTATTATTTTTACGCCCAAAAGTTTATTGCGCCATCCAAAGGCCGTTTCTTCGGTCGATGAATTGGCAAATGGTGGTTTTCAGGAAGTAATCGACGATTCGACCGCCGATGTGAAAAAAGTAAAGACGTTGGTCTTCTGTACGGGTAAGTTCTATTATGACCTTCTGGCGGCGAAAGAAGAACATAACCGTGAAGATGTCGCTTTAGTGCGTGTCGAACAATTGTTTCCGTTGCCGAGTGAACAAATGAAAAGAATCATCGCCAAGTACAAGGATGCGGCTGATTTGGTCTGGGCCCAAGAAGAGCCAAGAAACATGGGGGCATGGAGCCATTTAATGATGCACTTTAGCGATGCCCATACCTTCAGGGTGGCTTCACGAAGATTCTATGCTTCTCCGGCGGCAGGAAGTGCGGTGCGCTCCAAAATGAGGCATCAACAGGTCATCGATTATGTTTTCGATGCATCGAAGGATAATATGACACGGCCCAAGCCAAAGCAAGTGGATAAGAAATGAGAACGATTTTAATACTTTTTATACTATTCACGAATTATCTCTCTTTTTCTCAAGAGGAACAGGGAAATTATGCCGAAGCGGCCTCCACATTTATGCAACGTTATAATATGGGCGACTACGGGGCAATATTCGATTCATTTAATGTCGATATGCAAAAAGCACTTCCAAGAGAACAGACCTTGGCCTTCTTTGCCCAGAATGTGAACAGTCTCATGGGAAACATTGAAGAAATGCAATTTGCAAGAATAGACAACGGCACACACATCTATCGGGCTGATTTTGAAAGGGCAGTGGCCGAAGTGGTCATCTCCCTGACTCCGCAGCAGACCATAAACGGATTTGCCATAAAACCTGTTAACGCATCCGATATACCCGTTCTAAAACGTAATGTTACGCCGATGATTTTGCCATTCAATGAAGAATGGTTTGTTTTTTGGGGAGGCACGACCGTTGAACAAAACTATCATGTCGACTACCCCGATCAGCAATATGCCTATGATATTTTGATGGTGGCCGATGGAGCCTCTTACGTAGGGGACCCCAAAAAGAATGAAAATTATCTGGTCTTTGGAAAGGAAGTAATTGCTCCCTGTAACGCCAAAGTAGCGCATGTTATCACCGGAGTGCATGACAATATTCCGGGCGAATTGAATCCTGAACAACTAACAGGAAATACCGTAGTTTTAGAGACAGAAAACGGAGAGTACATCTTATTGGCACATTTAAAGGAGGGAAGTATTGTTGTCGAAGAAGGACAAGAAGTGCTACAAGGTGAGGTCTTGGCGCAGTGCGGTAATTCAGGAAACTCCACAGAACCTCATTTACACTTAAGCTTGCAAAACCATGTAGATATGTTGCAATCGACGGGTGCCAAATTATATTTTGACCGGATTATGGTCAATGGAGAAATTAAATCGGATTACCTTCCTGTTAAGGAAGACCTGATAACGAATATAAATTGAAATAAAACACAGTAAAAATCATATAGTATGATTCTAGAAATGAAAGTTCCCTCTCCGGGAGAGTCTATAACCGAAGTAGAGATTGCGGAATGGTTAGTGGAAGATGGTGATTATGTTGAAAAGGACCAGGCCATCGCCGAAGTCGATTCGGATAAGGCGACTTTGGAACTTCCTGCAGAAGAGAGCGGAACCATCACCCTAAAAGCGGAGGTTGGTGATGCGGTAGCTGTAGGCGCGGTGGTATGTTTAATAGATACCAGTGCCTCAAAACCTGATGGTGCAAGTAAAGGTTCCGATTCAACTATGGGCAAGGGCGATGAAGGTTCAGGAGGCAATGCAGAAGAAGATTTGGCCAAAGATGAGGCCAGCAGAACTAAAAAGGCCGATAGCGAAAAAGCACCACAACCTGCACAGGCCAAAGAAACATATGCCTCAGGCGTAGCCTCACCCGCAGCAAAAAAGATATTGGATGAAAAAGGGATCGACGCCAAGACTGTAAAAGGTTCAGGTAGGGACGGTAGAATCACAAAAGACGATGCGGTCAATGCAGTACCTTCTATGGGAACTCCTACGGGAGGAAATAGGGGAGAAACCCGTTCGAAGCTATCGATGCTCCGTCGAAAAGTTGCTGAAAGGCTGGTAGCCGCCAAAAACGAAACGGCCATGTTGACGACCTTCAACGAGGTCGATATGTCTCCCATTTTTGAGCTGCGAAGCAAGTACAAAGAAAACTTCAAGGAAAAACATGGGGTAAGCCTTGGCTTTATGTCGTTTTTCACAAAAGCGGTCGTTAGGGCATTGCAAATGTATCCGTCAGTGAATTCCATGATAGACGGCAAAGAGATGCTTTCCTATGATTTTTGTGATATTAGCATTGCGGTATCCGGACCAAAGGGGCTTATGGTTCCTGTTATCAGGAATGCTGAAAATCTTACTTTTAGGGGTATTGAAGCTGAGGTGAAACGTTTGGCGATCCGTGCAAGGGAAGGCGAGATTACCGTCGACGAAATGACGGGTGGTACCTTCACGATTACAAACGGTGGGGTATTCGGCTCTATGTTGTCCACGCCGATTATTAATCCTCCTCAAAGTGCTATCCTGGGGATGCATAATATTGTAGAGCGACCGATTGCCAAAGACGGCGCGATTGCCATTGCGCCCATTATGTATGTAGCCCTTTCTTATGATCACCGAATTATCGATGGTAAGGAATCCGTTGGTTTCTTGGTGGCCGTAAAAGAGGCATTGGAAAGTCCGGAAGAATTGTTGATGGAGGGTGATGTGAAAAAGGCCTTGGAGATGTAAATATTTGTCCGTTCGAGATGTCATCCTGAGCGTGTCATACTGAACGCAGTCGAAGGAACAGTCGAGAATTATATCAAGTTTGACTTTTGAATTGACCTCCAAGGTTTCAGAAACTTTGGAGGTCGTTTGTTGAGAATTATTTTCGCTTTTTAAGATAAAGGCAATTCTTCCCATAATCAATTACAGCTTTTGCTTTTTTTAGGACATCCGCACCGATAATACCATCTACCGGAAGGGCATTATGAGAAGTAAGCGCTTCATTGACATGAACAAGGTCGAACAATACGATTTTCAATTTTTTCTGTGACCAGGTTCCTATCTTGATTTTGTTTTTTGAAGCGATTAGGGTTTCCATATTGGTGGCTCCAGCGCCGGCGGCCTTGATTTCCGATTCTTCCGAGGTTAGTTTGAAAAGTTCTATTTTATCGAACCCGATGCAGGTATTCGAGGCGCCTGTATCCAAAATAAATCGACCTATTATTCCATTAATGGTTGCGATCACCTCGAAATGGTTAGTTGGGGTCAGTACCAATGGCACTTTACTGTAGTTTTTTTTAAGAAGGAATTTTTTCAGTCCGGCCATTTAATTTTTTTGACAAAGATAGTTCTATTTTTGCGCTATGATTTTGACCGATACGCATACGCACCTATATAGTGAAGCCTTTGAAGAAGACCGGGATAAGGTAATTCAATCTGCAATCGAAAAGGGAATAGAACGTTTTTTCATACCAGCCATTGACTCCACGTATACGCAGGCGATGTTCGATTTGAAGGAAGCTTATCCTGAGTATATATTTCTAATGATGGGCCTTCACCCGACCCATGTCAAGGAAAATTTCAAGGATGAATTGGATCATGTTTCCGACATGCTAGAATCGCATAAGTTCTATGCCGTAGGTGAAATAGGAATAGATTTATACTGGGATAAAAAAATTCTTGAAGCAACAGCAAGAGGTGTTCAAATTTCAAATTCAATTGGCAAAGAAATACGAACTTCCTATTGTAATCCATTGTCGGGAAGCCTTTGATGAGATTTTTGAGGTTTTGGAGACTGAAAAATCAGAAGACTTGTTTGGAATTTTTCATTGTTTTACAGGAACGTTTGAACAAGCGCAAAAAGCGATATCCTATAATATGAAGTTGGGTATTGGGGGGGTGGTGACCTTTAAGAATGGAAAGATAGATACCTATCTAGACCGTATTGACCCGGAACATATCGTCTTAGAGACCGATGCTCCCTATTTGGCACCGGTACCCTATCGCGGAAAACGTAATGAGAGCGCCTATTTAGTAAATATAGCTGAAAAGCTATCCAATATATATGGAATACCGATTGCAGATTTGGCGGCCATAACCACCGAGAATTCTAAAAAGGTCTTTGGTATTTAACACAAGGTATTCATGAGAAATCAAACAAACATACTTTTAATCTATACCGGTGGTACCATAGGTATGGTCAAAGATTATGATTCAGGAACGTTGAAGCCTTTTAATTTTAAGAAGCTCCTAAAGAATATTCCTGAACTGGCCCAGTTGGACTGTAGTATTGAAAGCGTCTCTTTTAAGAAACCCATAGATTCCTCCAACATGAACCCGAAGTATTGGGTAGAGTTGGCCACCATAATCGAAAAACATTATGAGAGCTACGACGGGTTTGTCGTTTTACATGGTAGCGATACGATGAGCTATACCGCTTCGGCAATGAGCTTTATGCTTGAAAACTTATCGAAACCGGTCATTTTTACGGGTAGCCAATTACCCATAGGAGACTTGCGCACCGATGCCAAAGAGAATCTGATTACCTCGATACAGATAGCGGCACTAAGGGAGAATAATAAACCGGTGATTCAAGAAGTCGGATTGTATTTTGAGTATAAATTATATCGTGCAAACCGTACGACCAAAATCAATGCCGAACATTTTGAGGCGTTTGCTTCTTTAAACTATCCTGCTTTGGCAGAATCGGGAGTACATCTTAAGGTGAACGAAGCCTATTTGAACCGTTCAAAAAGAACCAAAAAGTTTTGTGTTCACAAAAAACTGGATAACAATGTTGCCGTATTGAAGATTTTTCCGGGACTTAACAAATCACTTTTGTCAAGTATATTGGATACCGAAGGCCTAAAAGCAGTTGTTCTAGAAACTTATGGAGCAGGAAATGCACCAACGGACGAATGGTTCTTACAAGCACTCGATAGAGCGATAAAAAATGGATTGCATATTGTGAACGTAACCCAGTGTTCGGGAGGCGGTGTTTCGATGGGCCAATATGAAACTAGTGAACGTCTTGAAAAAATGCAAATCATTAATGGTAAGGATATTACGACCGAGGCGGCAATTACCAAGCTGATGTACCTTCTGGGTAGTGGAGTATCCTCTAAGTTGTTGAAAACCATATTTGAAACTTCCCTACGAGGAGAAATGTCATAAAAATAGTAGCTTTAATTTCTTCAACTAATTTTTTTTGTTATTTGGGCAACCCTTAAAAGGCTAACTTAGAGAGGTGGCCGAGTGGTCGAAGGCGCACGCCTGGAAAGTGTGTATACACCAAAAGTGTATCGAGGGTTCGAATCCCTTCCTCTCTGCGACGAAGTTTTACTTTGTTTATTGCGATTTTTTTTTATCTTTAACCTTATTAACTAACTAATTTAAGTTTGAAAAAAATGAAAAAATTATTCTCTATCCTGGCAACTGCTGGGTTGTTTGTAGCAGGTACAAATACGGTAAGTGCAAAAGTGACTTCAGCGATGATGGTGATGCAGGATGCAGCCCCAGAAGCTGAGAAAGGTTTTACACAAGTTTTAAAGGAAATGTTCATTCAGGGTGGTGCCAGTTTCATGGGTATCGTTCTTTTATGTTTGATTCTTGGATTGGCAGTGGCTATTGAAAGGATCATCTATTTGAACATGGCCAGTACCAACACCACAAAATTGAAGCAGCAAGTCGAAGATGCTTTAGCATCGGGTGGAATCGAAGCTGCCAAAGAAGTATGCCGAAACACAAAAGGCCCAGTTGCCTCTATCTACTATCAAGGATTGGATAGAGCAGGAGAGAGCGTTGAGTCTGCCGAAAAAGCGGTAGTAGCCTATGGTGGTGTGCAAATGGGACAATTGGAGAAGAACGTCTCGTGGCTTTCATTGTTTATCGCTATTGCCCCGATGCTTGGTTTCATGGGTACGGTAATCGGTATGATACAGGCCTTCCAAAAGATTAGTGCCGTAGGTAACTTGAGTGCCTCCCTTATTGCAGGTGATATCCAAGTGGCGTTATTGACCACGGTATTCGGTCTGATCACAGCAATTATCCTACAGATTTTTTACAACTACATTATTGCCAAAATAGATAGTATCGTCAACGATATGGAAGATTCTTCGATTACCTTGATCGATATGTTGGTAGACCATAAAAAATAATTCGGACCTAATACTTAAAATATTATGCATAAAATAGTTAAAATAGGATTAGTAGTGCTAGGTCTGATCGGAGCTGTGCTGTGGTTCATGTTGCCCGATAGCGATATGCCCGCCAACGAAGCAGCAGCCAGTGGTGCAATGAACGCCATGTTCTGGATTACGTATCTTCTTTTGGGGATTGCGGTAGTCGCCAGTTTGATATTCGCCCTGAAAGGAATATTTTCGAATCCCGCAGGCCTAAAAAGAACGCTTTTCGGCGTGGGAGGCTTGGCTGTTGTAGTGATCATATCGTATGTCTTGTCCAATGGAACCGATGTGAGCGATGAGTATATGGCCATGTCTAATGAATCCACCGTCAAACGAATCGGAATGGGCCTCAATGTATTTTTCATCTTAACAATCATTGCCGTTGGTGCGATGTTGTGGGGTGGATTTAGAAAAATGACCAGTAAATAAAAATTAATTATGGCTAGAAGAGCAGGAGCACCAGAAGTAAATGCCGGTTCTATGGCAGACATCGCATTCCTATTGCTTATCTTTTTCTTGGTAACGACTACCATCGAAACGGATGCAGGTCTGGATCGTATGTTGCCACCGATCGAGCCGCCGGAAACAGATGTTATTATCAAACAGAAGAACATCTTTCAAGTATTGATTAACAGGAATGGGCAATTATTGGCTGACGATAATATTATCGAAATCAAAGATCTTAGGGCTAAGGCGATGGATTTCTTGGATAACAACGGTGATGGTACGTGCACCTATTGTAGGGGCAGAAAAATTGCCGAATCATCGGACAATCCTACAAAGGCGATTATTTCATTAAAGAACGATAGAGAAACTAAATACAGTACCTATATCACGGTTCAAAATGAAATTGTCGGTGCATACAACGATTTGCGTAACCGGGAAACACAGCGTTTATATGGCCAAGACTTTACCACTATGGAGGCAACGTACTTAAACCCCGAGACACCATCCAGTGTAAAGGATGAGTTGAAGGAGAAAGTAAAGAAGATCCAAGATTTGTTTCCCCAAAAGTTTTCGGAAGCGGAAACGTCCACGTCTAACTAAAGACTTTTATAAAGAGATACTATTATGTCAAAATTTGCCAAGAAAAAAAGTGGGGACCTGCCAGCCGTAAACACTGCATCTTTACCGGATATCGTTTTTATGTTGTTGTTTTTTTTCATGACCGTAACGGTCATGAAAGACAGTACGGTAAAGGTACAGAATACCCTGCCTAATGCTAGTGAAATCAAAAAGTTGGAGAAAAAGGATAGGGTTATCACCATTTATGTTGGGGCACCTACCCGCGAATACCAAAGTACTTTTGGTACCGAGCCGAAGATTCAACTTAATGATAAGTTTGCGAGCCCTTCCGAGGTTGGTGATTTCATTTTGATGGAAAGAGCAAAAAAAGCTCAAGAACTCCAGAACGTTTTGACCACCTCCCTGAAAGTGGACAAAGATGCTAATATGGGCTTGATATCCGATATTAAACAAGAGTTAAGAAAGGTAAACGCCTTGAAGGTGAATTATACTACCTATGAGGGCGATGCCTTCAACAATCTTAAATAAAGTTAGTTACTTTAAACATAAAGTACGCCCCAAGTGTTTCATTTGGGGCGTTTTTTATGGTATGAATTCTTAACTTTGATGTCATGAGGATTGTCTTCTTTTTGTTTTTCATAAGTTTCTTTTTCTTAAGTATCGCTCAAGATTCTTCGCAGCCCGATGATATATATTTAGAGGATCAGTTCTATTTGGGCATTACCTACAATTTCATACTGAACAAACCCAGTGACGTTACACAGCGTAGTCTCTCCTATGGCCTTCAAGGTGGTTTTATTAAAGATTTGCCCATTAATTCAACAAGAACCAGGGCAATAGGTATTGGCCTAGGTTATGCTATAAATTCATATTACTCAAATATCAGGGCTACTGAATCTCAAGGTGATATTTTATATTCTCGCGTAGGTAACGATTCCGATTTCAAAAGGAGCAAGATTGAGAACCATTTGATTGAACTTCCCATAGAGTACCGATGGAGGAATTCTACTCCTGAAGAATACAAGTTTTGGCGAATTTACACGGGCGTTAGATTGGGGTATGTTTTCTCGGGAAGGTCGAAGTTCATTTCCGAGGGCGAAAAAACTTCCTTTTCAAACAATGATCTTCGAAAGCTTCAATATGGGTTGACGTTCAATGTGGGATGGAACACGTTCAACATCCATATATATTACGCCTTGAGTAGTCTTTTTAATGATAGTGTCGCTCTGGACAATGAGATGATCGAGGTAAAGCCACTTCGTGTAGGTTTCATTTTCTACATTCTATGACCTTTCTTATTTTTTGAATTTCTACACGGTTAATTGGCATGAAAATTGTTGTTTTTTTAATGGATATGCCAACCTTATAATCCGTAAACAACTTCACTTTCCTAGAGCAATTTCTATTGCCCCGAACCTTCATGTTTCTACTTTCTGCTTATGTGGGCAAAAATCTATTGTTCAATAATCAAAACCACTTTAACATGAAGAACAGGAAAGGAGCACCAGGGGTAAATGCAGGTTCAATGGCCGATATCGCATTTCTACTATTAATTTTCTTTTTGGTCACGACCAGCATAGAAACCGAACAGGGCATTGAAAGAATGCTCCCAAGAACTGATACATCGCCACCACCATTGACTTATCACGATAGAAATATATTACTCGTTAATGTCAACCAAAATAATGAGATTATGGTCGATGAAAAGAAAATTGATTTAAAAGAGTTACGTGAACTCACCATAGCATTTCTTGATAATGGAGGGGCTTTGTCTGATACGGAGAGTTATTGCGATTATTGTCAAGGAGAACGAAGCAGTACATCTTCCGATAATCCTGTAAAGGCGATTGTTTCATTGAGTACCGATAGAGAAACTAGTTATGCCTCCTATATTACGGTTCAGAACGAATTGGTCGGGGCTTACAATGCGCTGAGAAATCGAGAAGCGTTACGGCTGTACGGAATGAAGTATACCCAGATGGAATCACAATATTTAGATTCTCGATCCACGATGGCAGATAGGGCCACATTAAAAGTAAAGATCAAGAGCATTCAAGAACTATTTCCCAAAAAATATCCGAAGCTGAAATCAATTAAACATAGTACTATGATAAAATTTAAAATTAAATCAAACGGAGGGATCCCACCCGTATCAACCGCTTCGTTGCCTGATATCGTCTTTATGCTCCTGTTCTTTTTTATGTCGGTTACTGTTATGAAAGATACCACATTGAAAGTCGAGAACACTTTGCCGAATGCCAGTGAAATAAAAAAAATGGAAAAGAAGGACCGTATAATTTATATCCATGTTGGAAAACCGATTGGAAAATATGAAAAGCTATTCGGTAAGGAGCCTAAAATTCAATTGAACGACAAATATGCCAATGTTGAAGATGTTGGGCCCTATGTGTTGGCGGAAATCGCGAAACGGCCCGAAACATCTGCACAAGTTCATGACCATATCCCTTAAAGTGGATAAAAATGCCAATATGGGCCTTATATCTGATATTAAAGAAGAACTGCGAAGGGTGAACGCCTTAAAGATAAACTATACGACCTACGATGGCGACGCTTTTACGAATGTACAATAGATCTTGAAAGGTGAGCTGATGCTTGGCCCAAGGCCTTAGAGCCAAAATTTAACGGTCAGCAGTTGAGTAAGTATTCCTAAACAAAAACCTACAAAGAGCTCGGCTTTGGAATGGGCTTTTAAGTATAGCCGAGAACTTGCGACCAAGCCTGTAAAAAGTGTCAAGATGCTCAGGGCGATGGTAATGTTAATTTCAAAATGAATACTAAGACTTATCATGAACATTAGAAGACTGCCCATGCCCATAAGGTGCATGCTGCTTTTAAGATTTAGAAATAATAGTAAAAGGGCTGCCGTAGAGGCCCCTATAAGCCCGACGAAAAAGTAATAGAGCTCAATGGTGTAATTGTTGGGGATGACCTTATAGAGAATCAAGAACAATAATATGATATTAATGTACAAAGGGTATTTGCGTTCTTCGATTTTTGGCATATAGATAGACGTTACCAAACCAAGATTTCTTAAAATTAAATAGGAGATTATAGGTATGATAACGGTCAGAATGAATATGGGTAATATGTTGCCGCTCTGAAGTTCCAAAGGGCTGTATTTTGGAGTGATTATGAAATAAGCCAAGGTACCCGCAATAGGAGCAAATAAAGGGTGGAAAACCAGAGAAACTGCTTTTAAAAATCCCTTCATTAGATTTGCTTTCTCAACCTTGCCACAGGAATATCCAATTGTTCTCGATATTTGGCAACGGTCCGTCTAGCAATAGGGTAGCCCTTTTCTTTTAAGATTGCCGCCAATTTATCGTCGGTAAGCGGTTTTTTCTTATTCTCTTCGCCAATGACGGTTTCCAATATTTTTTTGATTTCCTTGGTGGACACGTCCTCTCCTTGGTCATTTTTCATCGACTCCGAAAAGTATTCCTTGATCAATTTGGTGCCATAAGGGGTATCAACGTATTTGCTATTAGCGACTCGCGAGACGGTAGAAACGTCCATGTCGATTTCGTCTGCAATGTCCTTCAGTATCATGGGGCGAAGGTTTCTTTCGTCACCGGTCAGAAAATATTCCTTTTGATATTGCATAATGGCATTCATCGTAATGAACAAGGTCTGCTGTCTTTGGCGAATAGCATCGATGAACCACTTGGCCGCATCAAGCTTTTGCTTTATAAACTGAACCGTATCTTTTTGCGACTTGGATTTCTTTTTGGCATCTTTATATCCCTTTAGCATATTGCTATACTCACGCGAAACGTGCAGTTCTGGGGCATTACGACCGTTAAGGCTTAGTTCGAGTTCCCCGTCGACGATACGTATCGAAAAATCGGGTACTACATGCTCTACAATTCGATTGTTTCCCGCATACGAACCTCCTGGTTTGGGGTTCAGTTTTTCAATTTCGGAAATTGCCTCCTTTAACTGTTCCTCACCAATATTATACTTTTGGATGAGTTTTTTATAATGTTTTTTAGTAAACTGCTCAAATGATTTTTCTAGAATTGTACTAGCTAATTCAACACTTGGTGTAGGCTCTTTTCGCTTTAGTTGAATGATGAGGCATTCTTCTAGAGAACGGGCACCAACACCTGGTGGATCCAATTCTTGAACGATTCTAAGAATTTTACCGATGGTCTTTTCGTCGGTGTAGATATTTTGTGTGAACGCGAGATCATCGAGAATGTCGGTCAAAGGCCTTCGAATATATCCGCTTTCATCAATACTTCCGACCAAAAATTCTGCGATACTCCATTCCTCATCGGTCAGATATTCGGTGTTAAGTTGGCTCAGCAAATACTGGTTGAAAGAAATACCGGCCGCATAGGGCACACTTTTTTCCTCGTCATCAGCGCTATAGTTATTGGCCTTTGTACGGTAATCGGGTATTTCGTCGTCACTTAGGTATTCGTCAATATTAATGTCATCGGCGGTAATGCTCTCATTATCGTTCTCTCCTACATATACATCGTCGTATTCATCCGTAAGGGTATCTGCTTCTTCTTTACCGCTTTCGAGCGCAGGATTTTCTTCCAGTTCTTGCTTCAAGCGTTGTTCAAAAGCCTGTGTGGGCAATTGGATCAGCTTCATGAGCTGAATCTGCTGGGGCGACAGCTTTTGCGATAACTTGAACTGTAAGTATTGTTTTAACATTCAGGGTCTATTGTGTCTTTTATAAAGTTAATGTTTTTCACTTAAAACTCCGCATTTTGAGGTGTTCTAGGGAAGGGTATCACATCCCTGATATTGCCCATGCCGGTAGCGAAAAGAACGAGTCGTTCAAAACCTAGGCCGAAACCACTATGAACTGCCGTACCGAATTTTCGCAAGTCGAGATACCACCATAATTCTTCCTCAGGAATGTTCAAGGCGGCCATTTTTTCTTTAAGCACATCAAGACGCTCTTCACGTTGAGATCCACCTACAATTTCTCCGATACCGGGAAACAGAATATCCATGGCTCTCACCGTCTTGCCGTCTTCGTTCAAACGCATATAAAAGGCTTTTATTTTCGCGGGATAATCAAAAAGAATAACGGGGCACTTAAAATGTTTTTCGACCAAATAGCGTTCATGCTCACTTTGTAGATCTGCACCCCAATCATCAATTACATATTGAAACTTTTTCTTTTTGTTTGGCTTACAGTTTCGTAGAATTTCTATCGCTTCGGTATACGTTAAACGCTTAAAATTATTTTCTACAATAAATTTTAATTTTTCAATTAAGGGCATTTCGCTCCGCTCAATTTGGGGTTTTGTCTTTTCTTCGTCCAATAAACGTTTTTCAAGAAAAGCCAAATCTTCTTGACAATTGTCAAGAACATACCGGATTACATTTTTGATAAAATCTTCTGCCAAATCCATATTGGCATCCAAGTCGTAGAAGGCCATTTCCGGTTCGATCATCCAAAATTCGGCCAAGTGTCTTGAGGTATTTGAATTCTCGGCTCGAAACGTTGGGCCGAAAGTATAAACCTTGCCTAGAGCCATGGCGTATGCCTCGGCCTCCAATTGGCCGGAGACGGTCAAATTGGTTTCCTTTCCGAAGAAATCTTCTTTATAGTCAATACTTCCGTCTTCGTTTAGCGGTGGGTTTTTTCCATCCAAGGTGGTAACCTTGAACATTTCACCTGCACCTTCGGCATCCGAACCTGTAATAATGGGTGCATGAAAATAGTAGAATCCGTTCTGGGTAAAATATTGGTGAATGGCAAAGGCCAAAGCCGAACGCACGCGCATAACTGCGGCAAAGGTGTTGGTGCGCACCCTTAAATGTGCTTTTTCCCTCAAAAATTCAAGTGAGTGTTTTTTGGGCTGTATCGGATATGTTTCGGGATCCGCGGCACCGTGAACAAAAATATCGCTGACCTGAATCTCGACATTTTGTCCTTTGCCCAGACTTTCGACCAAAGTGCCGGTTAGTTTTAGCGCAGCCCCTGTGTTGATCTGTTTGAGCAGTGCATCGTCAAATGATTCAAAATCGACTACGCACTGAATGTTCTGTATGGTAGACCCGTCGTTTAAGGCGATGAACCGATTACTTCTGAACGTTTTGACCCAACCGTTAACGACCACATCTTGGCCTACCGGATTCAAGGCCAATATTTCTTTTATGCTCAATGAATTCATCTTTGAAAATTAGACCTCAAAGATAGCTTTTTGGACAAAAAGAATAGAATAGCCTTGTGTTTAAATTGGTTTAAAATCAGAATCAGTCTTCGATTTTTCCGGACTTTATTTCGTCTTTGGGCAAGATATCGATTTGGGGTTTTTTCAAAACCTCTTTATTGGCGATACTTCGTTCCAGGGAAAGTAGGAGCGAAGGCAATAATACTAGATTGGCCAGCATGGCAAAAAGCAAGGTTGCCGATACCAGTGCCCCTAGTGCCACAGTGCCGCCAAAGTTCGAAATCGTGAATACGGAGAAACCAAAAAATAGGACGATTGAGGTGTAGAACATGCTCACTCCGGTTTCTCGTAAAGCAGCATAGACCGATTTTTGTATTCGCCATTTGTTCGCGATGAGCTCTTGTCGGTATTTGGCCAAAAAATGTATCGTATCGTCCACTGAGATGCCGAAAGCGATGCTGAATACCAAAATGGTGGAAGGTTTAATGGGTACCCCTGCGAAACCCATAACCCCGGCAGTGATAACCAAAGGCAATAAATTCGGAATCAACGAAATAATGATCATTCGAAATGACCGGAAAAGATAGGCCATAAAGAGGGCGATTAAAAAAATGGCGAATGCAAGTGATAAGACCAGGTTTTTGACCAAATACTTTGTGCCCTTTAAGAACAATAAAGCACTGCCCGTCATATAGACTTCGTAACGATCTATTGGAAAGAACTTGTTTATGTTTTCCTGTAATCTTCCCTCGATAGCCTCCATACGTTCGGTGCCCACATCTTGCATAAAGGTCGTTATTCGAGCCGTCTGCCCTGAACTATCCACAAAACTCTTTAACAGGTTGCTATTGCCCGAAGACTTACTGGCGACTTCCATGATAAAACTGTTCTCTTGCGAGGTAGGAAGCTGATAGTATTTCGGAATACCATTATAAAATGCTTGTTTGGAATATTTAACCAGATTTACGGCGGAAACCGGTGTAGAGAGTTCGGGAATTTCTTCGATTACTTCACTCAATTGGTCCATCCGTTTCAAAGTGGCCGGCTTTAGTACGCCCTTCGGTCTTTTTGTATCTACCACGATTTCAACGGGCATGATACCATCGAATTCCTCCTCAAAAAATCGAATATCCTTAAAGAACTGGGCATTTTTGGGCATATCCTCGATGGGACTACCTGAGATTTTGATTTGATAGATCCCAATAATGCTGATTACCAAAAGTGCAATGGAGACAATATAGACGGCAATTCTTCTTTCACGTACGATACGTTCCATCCAATTGACGAAGGCATCGATCCATCTTTTGTTCAGGTGTTTCAAATGCTTTGTTTTCGGTAATGGCATGAAGCTATACACAATCGGGATGATCAATAACGATAAGATAAAAATACCAATGATGTTGATGGAGGCCACGATACCGAATTCCTTGAGCAGTTTGCTATCGGTAATGATAAAAGTTGCAAAACCGGATGCCGTGGTCACATTGGTCATCAAGGTGGCATTCCCGATTTTAGAAATGACCCTTTGCAACGAGAGGGCCTGATTGCCGTGTTTTTTTACCTCCTGTTGATATTTGTTGATCAGAAAAATACAGTTAGGAATACCGATGACGATAATAAGTGGGGGAATCAAAGCGGTCAACACCGTAATCTCGTATTGCAATAACCCCAGTATTCCAAAGGCCCACATGACTCCCACGATTACGACGAACATTGAAATGAACGTAGCGCGAAAGCTTCTAAAGAAGAAAAAGAAAATAAGCGAGGTCACCCCTAAGGCCGCCAAAATGAACTTTCCGATTTCATCGATAATGTTCTGTGAATTCATGGTTCGTATGTAGGGCATGCCCGAAATGCGAACATCAAGCCCTGTTTCTTCCTCAAAATCCTCGACCAGATTGGTGAGATCCGTGAGAACAAAGTCTTTTCGTACGGAGGTATTGACAATATCCTTATCCAGATACATCACTGTACGTATCGTGCGACTTTCTTTATTGTACAATAAATTGTCGTAAAAAGGTAGGTCATTGAACAGATGATGGGTGAGGCTGTCAATATCTTTTTGAGTATCTGGAGGCGTTTTTATCAAGGGTTCGAGAACGAACTGTTGCTTATCGTTATCTTTTACCAATTCTTGAAGATTGTCTGTCGATAAAACGAAATCTACCTCCGGAAAAGCACCTAATTGCTTACTCAGTTTGTTCCAGCGGTTGAAATTTTTAGGGAAAACAAGGCACTATCCCGTATGGCAAAAACTACGGCATTGCCTTCTTCTCCGAACTGTTCCAGGAAAGTCTGATATTGTATATTAACAGGATGGTCATCGGGCAACAAATTGGCCTGTGAACTGCTGAACCGCATTTTTTCCCATTGTAGCCCCAAAAAAATGGTAAATGCAGCAACGAGCAGTAATATCAAAATACGGTTTCGGAGTATGATCCGTGCCGTTTTTGCCCAAAAACCCTGTGTAAGTTTTGCTACCATGGTGTTTTCAACGAGCGCAAAGGTAGAAAATGAAAAGGTGCGTTCCTAGAATGGTAGATTTAATTGTGCGTACAACAAGGTCAAAGGAATAAAAAAAGCTACCTGAAGGCAGCTTAAAAATTTACTTTAACCATTTGAAATTAAACCTTCATAATCTCAGCCTCCTTAGCCCCAAGGAAACTATCGATTTTGCTGATATAGTTGTCCGTTAGCTCTTGTACATCCGCCGTTGAGTTTTTTTCGAGATCTTCGGAGATATCAAGGTCACGGATCTCTTTGTTCGCATCTTGCCGGGCACTTCGAACTCCGACCTTGGCGTCTTCGGCCTCGGCTTTTGCCTGTTTGGTCAATTGAATTCTTCGCTCTTCGGTCAATGGCGGCACATTGATAATAATCAAATCTCCATTGTTCATGGGGTTAAATCCTAGGTTGGCATTCATGATGGCCTTTTCTATTTCTTGCAACATTGATTTTTCCCAAGGCTGCACCGAAATGGTTCGCGCATCGGGGGTATTAATATTGGCCACTTGCGACAAAGGGGTCTGTGAGCCGTAATAATCAACTTTCACGTTTGACAACATGGCCGGACTCGCTTTCCCCGCGCGGATTTTTACAAACTCTTTTTCCAAATGGGCGATTGCTGCATCCATGCTTTCCTTGGCGGCATCCAAAATAAATGTAACTTCTTCGTTCATAGGTTTAAACTTTAAAAATTCAATAAGCACAAACTATACCACATTTAAAGATTCACTTTGGTCCCAATTTTCTGGCCATCAACGATTTTTAACAGATTGCCTTTTTTATTCATATCGAAGACGATAATAGGCAATTCGTTCTCTTGACTCAAGGTAAATGCGGTGGTGTCCATGACCTTCAATCCTTTAAGCAAGACGTCAGCAAAAGAAATGGAATCGAACTTCGTGGCATTTTTATCTTTTTCAGGGTCAGAGGTATAGATTCCATCAACTCTGGTTCCTTTCAAAATAACGTCGGCTTCTATTTCTATCGCCCGTAAAACCGCCGCGGAATCTGTAGTAAAATATGGATTTCCGGTACCGCCGCCAAAAATAACCACGCGACCTTTTTCCAAATGACGCATGGCGCGACGCCGAATAAAAGGCTCTGCGACCTCGTTAATTTTTATGGCCGATTGTAATCTTGTCTGCACTCCTGTATTTTCCAACGCACTTTGAAGAGCAAGACCATTGATTACCGTTGCCAACATACCCATGTGATCTGCCTGTACGCGATCCATACCGCTACTGGCACCGGCAAGTCCACGAAAAATATTTCCGCCACCGATAACGATAGCGACTTCAATACCTCTTTCAACTACTTCCTTTATTTCCTCGGCATACTCGGCAAGTCTTTTTCCATCGATTCCATATTGCTTTTCGCCCATCAGGGCCTCACCGCTAAGTTTTAAAAGTATTCGCTTGTATTGCATGTTTGGTTTTTATGTCCCGACAAAAATAATCAAAAAAAGTTATGATCTACTTTTTAGTAAGGGGCATAAAACGAACCTTAATTATTTCCTAATAATACCCCTTAGGTGCGCTAAATTTTATATTCTTGCACCACTTTTGTAAAAACAATATTCAAAAATATTCAGATGAAGAAAATATTCTTAGCAGCCCTATTAACGGGTATACTATATAGCTGCGGTTCTACGAAAGCTTTGATGACAGCGGATAAAATACCTATAATTGCCACCTTGGACCTCAATAACGTCACTGATGATAAGGTGAAGGTCGAGATTGATCCCGGGGCCTTTTCGCAAGAGGCGGTCAGCTTTTATATTCCTAAGACCGTACCGGGAACGTATAGTACTGATAATTACGGAAAATACATTGAAGATTTTAAGGCACTTGATTACGATGGGGCCGAATTGCCCGTATCCAAATCGGACGATAATATCTGGAACATCTCAAACGGTACAAAATTGGATAAGATTACGTACTGGGTCAATGACACGTACGACTCCGAAAGTGAACAAGAGGAAGCCGTTTTCTCACCCTCAGGAACCAATATTCTGGCCGGGGAAAATTTCATGCTGAACCTGCACGGTTTTGTGGGTTATTTTGATGGGCTAAAGGAAGTACCCTATGAATTGACTTTCAAGAAGCCTGCAGACCTTGAATCGACCACCTCCTTGACCAAGAGTATAGAAGGTGCCGATGCCAATACCGAAACTTTTCTGGCAAGTCGTTACTTTGATGTAATCGACAATCCTATACTTTATGCAAAACCCAATACCGAATCATTTAAAATCAATGATATCACGGTTACCTTGAGCGTTTATTCCCCGAACGGCACCTATACTGCGGCAAGTCTTAAAGATCGCATGGAGAAAATGATGGGAGCGCAAAAAGGATTTTTGGGAGATATCGATGGTACCAAAGAATATAATATTCTGTTATACCTATCCCAGATGGGCGAAACCGATGCCAACGGGTTTGGCGCCTTGGAGCATCATACTTCGACCGTTGTGGTCTTGCCCGAGGTGATGGAAAAGGAAGCCTTGGAACAAGCAATGGTCGATGTGGTCTCACATGAATTCTTTCATATTGTCACTCCGTTGAACGTACACTCTGAAGAGGTACAGTATTTTGATTTCAACAACCCCAAAATGTCGCAGCACCTATGGATGTATGAAGGTACCACAGAATATTTTGCCAACCTCTTTCAGATTCAACAAGGTTTGATCGATGAGACCGAATTCTATGAGCGTATCATGGAGAAGATCAATAATGCAAAATCGTTCGATGATACGATATCGTTTACCAATATGAGCAGCAATATTTTGGTAGAACCTTATAAAGAGAACTACGCCAATGTATATGAAAAAGGCGCATTGATCAATATGGCTTTGGATATTCTTTTGCGAGAAAAGAGCAATGGAGAAAAGGGCGTACTGTGGTTGATGAAAGAGCTTTCAAAAAAATATGGGAACAATACTCCGTTTCAAGATGAGAAGCTAATCGATGAAATCGTGGCGATGACCTACCCGGAAGTCCGGACATTTTTCGATACCCATGTAATTGGTGACACGCCGATAGATTACAGCAACTATTTGGCAAAAGTAGGGTTGACGATGACCACGGGAGAAAAACAGACCGGATATTTCTTAGATGGCGAGGTGCCCTTTATTGATGTGGATCAGTCTAATGACAACGCAGTTTTCATCCGTAAGGGAATTGAACTCAGCACATTTTATAAGGATTTAGGGCTGCAGGGTGGCGACACCATTATAAGTATCAATGATATTGCTATTAATTTGGAAGCGATTCGACCTATCATTGGTCAAAGTTTTGGATGGATGCCGGAAACGGAAATAAAAATGGTCGTTGATAGAGATGGTGAGGAAGTTGCCGTAGAAGGAAAGGTCGGGACCCCCATGTTAAAATATGAGACCATTGTTCCTGTTGAAGGGGTGACCGATGCGCACGCAAAGTTGCGCCAAGCTTGGTTGAAAGGTTAGTAACATGTATTTTTTATAGTCCAACGCCACCGAATCCGGTGGCGTTTTTTTATATAAAAGAATTACCTTAAAAGAAATTTCAACTTTTTTGTAACCTTTTCCAAAAGTAGAAGTTTACCCTGTTGAAGACCTAAAAACAAGAATGCACGCACTGACCGACAATGCATTAATGCTAAAAGTGAAATCCGGTGATTTGGATAAACTCGGCCTGCTGTATGAGCGCCATAAAAAGAGGTTGTTCGGGTTCTTTTACAATATGAATCGTAGTGCTTCGGTTAGTGAAGATCTTGTGCAGAATGTGTTTGTGAGGATGTTGAAATACAGACATACTTTTACGGGTGAAGGTTCTTTTTTGGCTTGGATGTTCCGGACCGCTCGAAATGTCAATCATGATTACTATCGCAAGCATAAGAATGAGAATAACCAAAGTGAGTTGTCATCCATCGAATATAAGTTGGAAGATTCAGAAAATTTCAATAGTGATATGGACAAGGATGACGACATAGCAATATTGAATAGGGCCATGCAAAAATTACCACATGAAAAGCGCGAAATATTGATGCTCAGTAAGTATAAAGAAATCAAGTTCAGCGAAATCGGTGAAATATTGGGGTGTAGTGAAGGTGCCGCGAAGGTCAAGGCGCATAGGGCCTTGAAGGATTTAAGGGAGATTTATCTACAAATGGAAATACGATAAGACTATGGAGAAAGAAACATTTGAAAGTAAGGTCATAGACTTTTTGTCCGATAGGATGAACGAAGCCGAAATAAAAGAATTTGAAAAATTTCTCAACGACCACTCTGAATATCAAGTGCAGTTCGATGCACTGAGCCGAACTTGGAGAGGTGTTGATGGTATTGAAGTTCCTGAGCCCACCGAAAACATGGATGTGCGATTTTTTGAAATGCTTCAATCTGAAATTGAAAAAGAGAAGAATGCGAAAGATGATTCCGAAAGCTGGTTCTCAAAAATTTTGGAAGGACTTTGGAAACCCCAAGTGGCATATAGCATTTTACTGCTCACCATAGGATTGACGGCCGGATATTTAATGAACGCTGACACTTCATCCGTGCCAATGAAAACGACCATAGTAGGTAATTCGGAAACCGAAGAAGTCCGCGAGCAATTGGTACTCACTCTATTAGACCAACCTTCAGCAAATAAGCGTTTACAGGGTATTAGCGAAGCCAATAAAATTTCAAAAGTGGATGAAACAGTTATTAAGGCCTTGCTCAAGACATTGAACAATGACCCAAACGTGAATGTGCGGTTGGCGGCCATAGCATCGTTGACCAATTATTTGGACAATCCAATAGTTCGAGAAGGTTTGGTGCAGTCCATCATAAAGCAAGATTCTCCTATTGTTCAGGTTACCTTGGCCAATCTTATGGTAGCCTTGCAAGAAAAGAAATCTGTAGAACCTTTTAGAACGCTGATGCGAACAAAAGAACTGAACGAGTCCGTAAAGGAAAAATTGGAAACATCCATTAAATCCATAATTTAATATCTATCAGCATTTAGAAAAAGAGTTTATTCATCAATCCGTCCGCCAGCTGGTGGACCTAAAATCAATCAAATGAAAAGAATTATCGTATGTACCCTGTTGACAGTATGTTTCGCGGTATACAGTGCAAAAGCGCAGAAAAAAGAGTTTAAGGAAGTCATTAAAAAAGAACTATCCTATCAAAGTGGGGATACCGACCATATGCTCGAAGTCCAAAATCTGAACGGTTCGATAACCGTGGAAGGATACGATGGATCGGTAGTACTCGTTGAGGTTGAAAAAGATCATCTCGGCACGCAGTACGCAAGACCTTGAATTGGGCAAAAAAGAAATCGGCATCAAAGTACTTCAAGAAGGAAGCAAGCTCATCGTCTATCCCGATGTGCCCAACATGCACTATAAAAATGGCCGTTTTACGAATATCGATTGCAACCGATGGGAAGAACGCCCCTATGACCATACATTGAATTTTAAAGTACGGATGCCTAAAAACAGCAAACTCAAGGTAGGCGCTATCAACAACGGCGAAGTTATGGTCAAGAACACCCGAGGTAGTTTTTTGGAAGCGCATAATATCAATGGTGGTATCGAACTTCAAAATATTACCGGGAAGACCAAAGTGCATTGTATCAATGGTGAAGTGAATATCTCGTATGTTGAGAACCCTTCCGAAGCCTCTACATATTATTCTCTGAACGGCGATATTAATATTACGTATCAAAAAGGCCTATCGGCAGATATCGCTTTCAAGAGTATGAACGGAGAATTATTTACGGAGTTTGATGTCGAGAAACAATATACCAGAACCACTAGGGATGAATCTGGAAAAAAGGATACGAAATATCGATACGAGTCAAAACCGGTGGTTCAAATTGGCAAGGGAGGTCTTGATTTTGATTTCGAAACCTTGAACGGTAATGTAATTATTAAAAAAATATAACAATCCATAACACAATTCAATAGATTCCCTTTTTCAGGAGAATCAAAATAAAACTAGTAATCATGAAAAAACTAAAAATAGTACTCCTGGCAATAGTCTTGTTGCCTTTGCTTAGCAATGCACAAGAAGAAAGTGTTGAATTGTTCTCAGTACCATTGAGCAATCCTGGCAATTCGGGTAAATTGATTGTCCAGCAATTGTCGGGTTCAATAGATGTAATTGCTTATGAGGGCAACGAAGTGATTGTCAAAGCTTCCTTTGGAAATAAAAAAGAACACTATAAAGACAAAAGCGAAAAACCTGGACTCAAGAAGATTGAAAATAGTTCACTAAAAATAAGTGCCGAAGAAAAGAACAATGTGGTGCAGATTATCAATGAGCAATGGAACAAAGCAACCAATCTTGAAATTAAGGTGCCTGGCAATTTTTCCCTGAAATTGGGTACGGTCAATAAAGGAAATATTACCGTTAAAGGTGTTAAGGGGGAGTTGGAAATCAGTAATGTCAATGGAGAAATTACATTGACCGATGTAAGTGGTTCGGCCTCCGCCGATACTGTCAATGGCGATATCAAGGTAAATTTTCTATCGGTTACCGACGGGGCCAGTATGGCATTCAGCAGTATGAACGGCGATTTGGAAGTAACCTTTCCGAAGTCGGTAAAGGGCAACCTAAAGTTAAAATCGGAGCAAGGTGATATCTTCACCGATTTTGAAATGGCCGTAGACAAACAAAAACCTGTGGTTGATAAAAATTCTTCCGGCGGAAGCTATAAGGTAAAAATTGAACAGTGGGTCAATGGAAAGATCAATGGTGGTGGTCCTGAGATGCTTTTTAAGACTTTTAATGGGGATATTATCATTCGTTCGAAATAGATAGGTTTACTGCGAAAAGTTACCGTTTTCTAAAATTAAAAAACCGCTACAAGTCATTTGTAGCGGTTTTTATTTTGAGTTAGTTTGGTATTACATTATCCTAAAGCAACACGTTCAAAGCTGGTCACTTCTAAATTGGAATCTACAGATTTCACGTATTGGGCAACACTTTGTTTGCTGTCTTTGATGAAATCTTGATTCACCAAGGTATTGTCTTTAAAGAAACGTTTCAATTTTCCTTTGGCGATATTGTCCAACATGGCCTCAGGTTTGCCCTCTTGACGTAACTGATCTTTGGCAATTTCGATTTCCTTATCGATAACCGATTGATCGACACCTTCTTCGTTCAGGGCAACAGGGTTCATCGCGGCGGCCTGCATGGCCACATCCTTGGCGGCAACAGCTGCACCATCTACAGCGGCAGAAAGACCTACCAAAGTAGCAATCTTGTTACCTGCATGTATATATGAACCTACAAATGGGGCACTCAATTTTGCGAACCCTCCAATTTCGATTTTCTCTCCGATAACTCCTGTTTGCTCGGTCAATTTATCTTGAACCGTCATACCTTGAAAATCAGCGGCAAGAAAAGCATCCTTGCTATCGAAACCTATTGCCAAATCGGCCAATTGATTGGCCAAGCTTACAAAACTATCGTTCTTGGCAACAAAATCGGTCTCACAATTCAATGAGATGATAACACCATCAGTGTTTTCTGAGTTTACCTTGGCGATAGCGGCACCTTCCGAAGAATCGCGATCTGCTCTTTTGGCGGCTACTTTCTGTCCTTTTTTTCTTAGGATTTCGATGGCTTTTTCAAAATCTCCATCGGCCTCTACCAATGCATTTTTGCAGTCCATCATTCCTGCACCTGTTGTCTGTCTTAATTTATTTACTTCTGCGGCTGTAATCTTTGCCATAATAATATATTATTTGTTGTCATTTCCGCGAAGGCGGAAATCTATATTCTATTTGTTGTAATTACTGTGAGGACAGGAATCTATTTATTGTTTTTAAAATGTTTTTTCCTCACCTTGGGAGAGGCCCTCTATTCAACGCCTCCCTTTACACTATCCTGCCATTCCTTCAACTCGTCCCATTTCTCATCGGCGGCCATTTTGGCTTGTTTCGGCCAAGTGGTCGGGTCTAAATGTGCCATTCTAGAGCTAGCTTCCGTCAAGACTTCCTTGATTTTCTCTGGATCCGCCTTGGCCAATTTTGCAAAAGTTTCAAGTCCGGCGTTTACCATAGCTTCGGCGGCTTTTGGTCCCACACCTTCTACTTTGGTCAAATCATCACCTTTAGCAGCTTTCGCTTTGGTCTCTTTCTTCGGCGCCTTTTTTTCGATCGCTTCTGTACTAACCTCGGCCTCGATTTCATTTGCGGTTGTTTTCGCAACTACAGGCGGAGCTTCGGTCTCTACGGTTTCCGGAGTTGGTTCGGCTTTTTCTTTATTCTTGGCTGCCGGAGCGGTTTCAACTTCAGTATCTTCAACCACGGCCTCTTTTTTGGCCTTTTTCACTTTAGGCGCTTCATCTCCACCTTCATTATCCGCCTGCTTTTCTGACTTTCGTTCGGTTAGGCCTTCCGCTACTGCGTCACAGACTTGGGTCATAATGATGTCAATGGATTTTGAAGCATCATCGTTAGAAGGAATCAAGAAATCAACATCCCTTGGGTCACAATTGGTATCAACCATGGCAAAAATCGGAATGTTCAACTTTTGAGCTTCTTTTACCGCAATGTGCTCGCGCATCGTATCCACAACAAATAATGCTCCTGGAAGTCGTGTCATTTCGGAAATGGAACCTAAGTTCTTTTCCAATTTGGCACGAAGACGATCTACCTGCAAACGCTCTTTCTTGGAAAGTGTCAAGAAAGTTCCATCTTTCTTCATTCTGTCGATAGAGGCCATTTTCTTAACTGCCTTTCTGATAGTGACAAAGTTGGTCAACATTCCGCCAGGCCATCTCTCTGTGATGTAAGGCATGTTTACGTTCGCCACTTTTTCAGCAACAATATCTTTTGCCTGCTTCTTTGTAGCGACAAAAAGTATTTTTCGACCTGATGCTGCAATTTTTTTTAGGGCCTCATTGGCCTCTTCCATTTTTGCAACGGTTTTATAAAGGTTGATAACGTGAATTCCGTTTCGCTCCATGTAGATGTAAGGCGCCATGTTCGGATTCCACTTTCGTGTTAGGTGGCCAAAATGCACACCTGCTTCCAATAAATCTTTTACTTCGACTTTTTTAGCCATTTTTAATTTAGTTTACGTTCTTTTGAATTAGCAATGTTGAAGTGGTATCCTCCGTCAGCTGACTGAGGAAGCCTTTAACATTTAGATGCTAAACTAACTTACCTGAATCATTCAAGAATGAATGTATTCAGGATTTTTAATTGTTTCCTTAAAGAAAACTTTCAATGAACTTGTTAGAAAAATATTAAGAGGCACCTGCCAATCGACGGATGCCATGAAATACAATATTAACGCTTGGAGAACTGGAATTTTTTACGTGCTTTCTTCTGTCCGAATTTCTTACGTTCTACCATTCTTGGGTCACGGGTCAATAATCCTTCGGGCTTAAGAACCGTTCTATTTTCGGCATCGATCTCGCACATAACCCTAGAAAGGGCCAAACGAATTGCTTCCGCCTGTCCGGTAATACCACCGCCATAAACATTCACTTTGACATCATAGTCATTCTCGGTGCTTGTCAATGCAAAAGGTTGCTTTACCTTGTATTGCAATGTGGCCGTCGGAAAATAATCGTTAATATCTCTCTGGTTTACGGTAATATTACCTTTTCCCTTAGAAACATATACGCGTGCGACCGCTGTTTTTCTTCTTCCTATTTTGTGGATCGTTTCCATTACTTGAACTCTTTTAGATTGACTACGGTCGGTTTTTGTGCTTCTTGCTCGTGGTTCGGACCAACATATACCTTCAGGTTTCTGAAAAGGTCGGCACCTAACCGGTTCTTTGGTAACATGCCCTTGACCGCTTTTTCTACGATACGCTCGGGGTGCTTTTTCAACAGTTCACTTACTGAAGTGGAACGTTGCCCACCGGGATAACCAGTGTAGCGTAAATAAACTTTAGTATCCCACTTATTTCCAGAGAGTGTTATTTTTTCCGCATTGATAATAACTACATTATCTCCACAGTCAACATGCGGTGTAAAATTAGTTTTGTGTTTTCCTCGTAACATTTTGGCGACCTTTGAAGCAAGTCTTCCCAATGTTTCGCCTTCTGCATCTACCAATAACCATTGCTTGTCAACGGTCTTCCTATTGGCCGAAACTGTTTTATAACTTAATGTATCCACACTACTGTTTTTATGAATTAGACACTTCCATCCCGTTAAACGGGCTGCAAATGTACACTAAATTACTTGAAATACAAATGGTTGTTTCTGAATATTTTTTGATTTTTTCCTGTCTTTAAAAATAGAATCTTTTGGTAAAAAGCATGGTAATGCTGATGGGATGCACTTATGTTAAAAAAACTTAAAACGAAGTGTTTTGTGTAACTAGTGGTGGTTTGCGAAGTCTTTAAGTCACATCAATCAGAAAACCAACCATGAGAATCATCTTCTTGTTTATTTGTGCCTTTGTATTGGCGCCCGCACCCCTATTGGCACAAGATTCATTGACCGTTGTTCCTAAACGCATCTATGAAACCAAACCTTCGGGTGATTTAGGTGCTCCGACAATTGACGGGCTATTGAACGACCCGGTTTGGGATAGGGTAGCGTGGGGCAATGATTTTATTGAACAACGGCCCGATGAAAATACACCCCCGGGGCAGCAGACCCGTTTCAAGATAACCTATGACCAAAAGTTTCTTTATATAGGATTGCAGTGTTTTGACGAAGAGCCCAATAAAATTGTCAAGCGCCTCTCACGAAGGGATACTTTTGATGGGGATTGGATCGGGGTCTTTATCGATAGCTATCATGACAAGCGTACCGCTTTTGGCTTCATTGTTTCCGCTGCGGGTGTGAAGTCAGATGTCTTCGAATCGAACAATGGTCAGAACGAAGACGAGAGTTGGAACCCGATTTGGTATACCAAGGCTAATATCGATGACGAAGGATGGACTGCGGAGATGAAAATTCCGCTTAGTCAATTAAAATTCGGTAAGTCGGTCGAGCAAGTCTGGGGCCTCGAAGTCATGAGAAGATATTTCAGGGAGGAAGAACGTCATGTTTGGCAGCGGCTTCCGGTGGATACTCCGGGTTTTGTCAGTGAATTTGGCGAACTCCACGGATTATTGAACATAGAACCCCAAAAACAACTTGAAATTCAACCCTATACCGTGGCAAGTCTAAAAACGTATGAGGCCGAGGAGGGAAATCCGTTTCGTGACGGAAGTGACGGTAAACTAACGGGAGGCCTTGATGCAAAAATTGGAATCACCAATGACCTAACCTTGGATTTGACCATAAATCCCGATTTTGGCCAAGTAGAGGCCGACCCGTCCGCAATCGCCCTCGACGGATTTCAGATATTCTTTCAAGAACAGCGACCTTTTTTTGTCGAAAACAAGAATATATTCGATTATCGGATTTCGAATTCCGAGGCAGGAAATACATTTGGTTCTGACAATCTGTTTTATTCAAGAAGAATTGGGCGGAGTCCACAAGGGTATCCGAACACCGTTGATGGGGAGTTTGTTAATCAACCTGAGAATACCAATATATTGGGTGCCGCAAAGTTTAGCGGAAAAACAAAGAACGGTTGGGCCATCGGGGTTTTGGAAAGCGTTACTGCAAAAAAATATGCCACCGTTGACAATGCCGGGATACGGCGCGAAGAACTTGTCGAGCCATTGACTAATTATTTCGTAGGCCGAGTGCAAAAAGATTTCAACGACCGTAATACGTTTGTGGGTGGAATCTTTACAGCGACGAATCGTGATGATCTTACGGAGAATATCAATTTTCTTCACAAATCGGCCTATTCTGGTGGTCTTGATTTTAAGCATCAATGGAATGAGCGCGACTGGTATGTTGGGGGCAATATCTTAATGAGTCATATTACCGGAAGTGCGGATGCCATTCGAGGTACCCAAGAATCGATAGCACATTTGTTCCAAAGGGTCGGTGAAGATCATGTGGAAGTAGATTCGACCCGTACTTCAATGACCGGTACTGGAGGAAATATCCAAATCGGAAAAATCGGCAATGGCCACTGGAAGTTTGAATCAGGGGCAACTTGGCGGTCCCCTGAACTCGAATTGAACGATGTGGGCTTCCAGCGGCAGGCCGATGATATTCGCCATTACACTTGGATCGGCTATCAAACCTTGCGACCCGATAGTATTTTTAGAAAAGTAGGTATCAATTATAACCATTGGAGCGCATGGGATTTCGGTGGAAACCATAATAGCCTAGAGTTCAATACCAACAGCTGGCAGAATTGGAAAAATAACTGGTTCACAAACCTCGGGTTTAACTATCAGCCCATTCAATACTCCAATTTCGCGCTTCGTGGCGGCCCTAGATTGCGGCAATCCCCCAATATCAGTTTTTGGAACGGAATAAATACCGATAGCAGAAAAAAACTAAGGTACAGTATGTTTCATCGTGGCGGCAAAGCTCACGACAACTCATATTCCAACTATTATATTGAAGCCGGTTTTTCGTACCAACCTTTCAATGCCTTACGTATTTCTGCCTTTCCTGAATACGGCATCAACAATGACAAATTGCAGTTTATTGATAATATAGACGTCAATGGCGATACGAGATACCTAAATGGCAAGGTCGAACAACGAACATTGAGTATGTCGCTTCGTTTGAACTATACCATCAATCCGAATTTGACGATACAATATTGGGGGCAACCCTTTATTTCGAGAGGTAGGTATTCGGAGTTCAAACACGTGACCGACCCAATGGCACAAGCCTTTGATGACCGAATCACACTCTATACCGGCAATCAAATTACTTTTGCGGACGATACCTATTCCGTAGATGAAAATTTAGATGGCAATGTTGATTTTACCTTTGGAAATCCAGATTTTTCATTCATTCAATTTCGTTCAAATCTAGTGGTGCGATGGGAATATATTCCCGGTTCCGAGATTTTCTTGGTCTGGTCTCAGGATCAATCGCAATCCGGTAATCCTCAGAATCAGCTCTTAAATAGTCTAAGCGATAATATTTTCGGCACTAGCAAACCCCAAAATATTTTCTTGTTGAAAGCTACATATCGTTTTGTACTTTAAAATTTATCCATTGAAAAGAACAGGTATTATCGAGTTTCTCACTATTGTATTGTGTCCCCCTCCTCGGGAGGGGCTAGGGGAGGTCTTTTCTGTTAAATAAACTCTAAATAACCTTCGAACTGTAACGGTGGTTTTATTTTTGAATCTTTAAGCAAACCATTTCAAAAATACCGACCAACATGAGAATAGGCATTCTCTTTGTTTCCATATTCCTTTTTCACATTTTAAAAGGTGAGGCACAAGACTCGATAAGTACCCAGGTTCCAAAAAGAAGTTATTCCGCAATGGCGATTGTTGAGGAAAAATCCCCCGTTATTGATGGTGTTTTGGATGAATCCTCATGGGACTCCGCAGCATGGACTGGAGATTTTATCGAATTTCAACCCGATGAGAATACTTCACCGACCTATCAGACCAAATTCAAGATCATCTACGACGCAAAATATCTATATGTGGGTATTCGTTGCTATGATCCCGAACCGGAAAAGATAGAGAAACGCCTGTCGCGACGTGATGATTTTGCGGGGGATTTCATTGAAATCAATATCGATAGTTATAATGATAAGCGCACGGGCTTTTCGTTCAATGTTTCGGCGGCGGGGGTAAAAGGAGATGAGTTTATTTCCCAGAACGGTGATTTTTGGGACGAAAGTTGGAACCCCATTTGGTACACAGCTGCAAATATCGACAAGGAAGGATGGACCGCAGAAATGAAAATTCCGTTTAGCCAACTAAAATTCGGAAATGCGAAAGAGCAGGTTTGGGGTATGCAGCTATTGAGAAGAATTTTTATAAAGGAAGAACGTTCCGTATGGCAGCGCATTCCACAAGACAAACCGGGCTGGGTCAGTGAGTTCGGAGTGTTGCGGGGCTTGTTCGATATACAGCCCCAAAAACAACTGGAAATACAGCCTTTTGTGGTAAATCAGTTGGATACCTACCCGAAAGAAAACGGTAATCCGTTCCGTGATGGCAGCGACTACATTTTCAATGGCGGCTTGGATGCCAAAATCGGAATCACGAACGACTTGACCTTGGATTTAACTGTAAACCCTGATTTCGGACAGGTAGATGCCGATCCGGGTGCTATCGCTTTGGACGGATTTCAGATTTTCTTTGAGGAACGTCGTCCGTTCTTTGTCGAGAACAAGAACATTTTCGACTATGAGTTTGCCGACCGTAACGATAATGTTTTTTACAGCCGTAGAATAGGGCGCGGCCCACAAGGTTCCACGAATCTTGGCACGGGTGAATTTGCCAACGAACCTAATAATACGACCATATTGGGTGCGGCAAAGTTTTCAGGAAAAACGAAGAACGGCTGGTCGTTGGGGCTTCTCGAAAGCGTGACGGGCAATATGTACGCAGAAATCGACGGTGGCGGACAACGTCGCGAAGAGCTGGTAGAGCCCCTGACGAATTATCTCGTAGGTAGGGTACAAAAGGATTTCAATGAACGGAATTCATATATCGGAGGAATATTCACGGCTACCAATCGAAGGTTGGAACCCAATCTCGACTTCCTCAGGAAATCGGCCTATACCACCGGACTCGACTTTAGACACAACTGGAAAGATAGAAACTATTATGTTCAAGGTAATTTTGTAACCAGTCATGTAACGGGAAGTAAGGAGGCCATTACGAATACCCAGAACAGTATCACCCATCTTTTTCAACGTGTCGATGCCGACCATGTAGAAGTGGATCCAAATCGAACGTCGTTGACCGGTACAGGAGGAAGACTGGAAATAGGAAAGGCGGGCGGTGGCAACTGGCGATACAATGGTGGGGTCAATTGGAAATCCCCTGAATTGGAACTAAACGATGTCGGATTTTTGAGACAGGCCGACGATATTCGACAATTTGCAGTGCTACAAAGGCTATTTCTAAAACCGACCAACCTGTATCGAAGGGCGCAACTGGGTTTTGAATTGACCTCCGCCTATGATTTTGAAGGTAATTATAACCGCATTCAGTATGAACTGGGCGGTTTCATCAATTTTAAGAACAATTGGTTCGCTGAGGCCGGTGGGGCACACAAGCCCCGTATTTTTTCGAATACAGTGCTTCGGGGAGGGCCTCGCTGGCGTTGGTCCGAAGAGAATTTTGCATTTCTGTTTATAGGTACTGACCAAAGAAAGAAATTAAGTGCCACGGTGGGCTATGTCAATAGCCAGATGAAACAAGACAATTTTTCGCTGGTGCGTTATGTATTACGATTACAGTATCAACCCTTCGATGCCTTTAATTTATCCACCGAGATCGAGTACGAAGAGAATCCGAATAAAACACAATATGTTACCGAAACCGATTTTAATGGCACACCAAGATATATTACAGGTAATATTGACCAGAAGACGTTCAGCACATCCATACGATTGAATTATAGTCTTAATCCAAACCTGTCGATTCAGTTCTATGGACAGCCTTTTGTTTCAAGAGGTATTTATAACAACTTCAATTTTGTAAACGACCCTATTGCAAAAGACTTGAACGAAAGGGTTTCCCTATTCGATACGAACCAAATTGCAAGACCTGATGTTTCGGGCCCATATTTGGTTGACGAAAATAGTGATGGTACGGTAGATTATGAGATTAATGACCCTGATTTTGCCTTTGTTCAGTTTCGTTCTAATCTAGTTTTGCGATGGGAGTATATTCCAGGTTCCGAGATTTTCTTGGTGTGGTCGCAAGGTGTTGACGGACTTGGCAATCCTATGGAATCGTTGGGGAGAAGTCTTGATGGCCAGATTTTTGATCAAAAAATGAACAAGACGTTTTTGATCAAAGCGACCTATCGTTTTATACTTTAAAATATATATCCCTTTTCTGCGTTTTATCGTTGTAAAAACTAAAACAAAGTTATGAAAAGAACCATATTCACTTTGATGCTTATCTCGGGACTTATTTTTTCCTGTTCCTCCGATTCGGATAACAATGATCCGGTCGATGAGAAGAATGCCATTGTCGGTAGTTGGCAGGCCACGGAACTTCAGGCTGCGGATCCCAATAGTTCAGAAGTTGACCTTGGGGCTGAAGTATTGGCCAAGTTAACGGCGGAACAGTGTGAAATACTTGTATTCACTTTTCAGGAAGATTTAGTACTTATTGCGGAAAGTGCCGTAAATAATCTTGAAATCAACGCCACGGCAACCGGATTGGATGTGCCTTGTCCTACGCAAAAGGAAATCGAAACGACCACCTATACCTATGATGGTTCTATTTTGACCTATGTTGATACGGATATGGAAACCAAATCGGTAAAAGCCACTGTTGAAGGTAATACCCTAAGTATTGATGCTACCGATCTGGATATACCTAATTTAAATGGTGCCGGTCAATTGATTTTCACCAGAAAATAAACTGTAGCGCTAGACATTTTTAAAAAAGCCCTCGATCCAATTGGATCGAGGGCTTTTTTTTGATCTAAATTAGTGTTGAAAAAGTTTGAATCAGCCCATCTTTAAAAACCAAATTCATACCTTTCGTTGTAGATTTCAATTACTTTTAAAAGTGTTGAAATGTCCGATTTTTAAATGTAAGTATATTGTGTAATAAAACTTTACTTCTTCTTTTTACGGCACTAATTCTAATTTCGTGTAGCGACCCGGTTACACTTGAATTTGAACTTAAAGAGGGCTTGGTTTTCATTGAAGGGATCGCCTCAACTTCTGAAGGGGCATCTTTTGTCATTATTAACACCTCGGTAAACGAATTTGAGTTCAATACAATTCAATTTGAAAAAGGTGCTACGGTTTCGTTCGTAAATACGGATACCGGAGAAAATATAACACTGACCGAACAAGAAGAAGCCTATGTACCTCCTCCTGACTTTAAAGCGGCTGTGGGTGAACACTGGGAGCTAGCCATTACTTTTGCCGATGGTACACAATATAAATCTTCGCCCGAAACCATACTTGAACCTGTGCCTATTTCAAATGTCATCGCAACCTATGACCCTCAGCTTCGATTCAATGAGGGTACAGACAAATTTGAACCGGGTCACGCCATATCTATTACGTATGACGACCCTCCGAATGAAGAAAACTACTATTATTGGACGTTTCGTTCATTTGAGAACATCTTCGTTTGCGAAATCTGTTTAGATGGTATTTTACGAAATGGGGCGTGTACATTGACTACGGTGCCTAGACCTCCAAAACCCGACTACTTTACCTATAACTGTGAAACCGAATGTTGGCAAATACGTTTTCCGGACACCATTACTATCTTTGATGATGAATTCTCAGATGGTAAGACTACAACGGATTTGAAGATTGCGGATATACCGCTATACACAAAAAGGAGATTTTGGTTGAAATCCAGCAATTTTCATTGACTCCGGCTGCGTATGAGTATTATAAAGTTTTAAAGGATATTGTTGACAATAGTGCCGGTTTTAATGCACCACCACCTGCCGCACTGGTCGGAAATATGGTCAACGTTAATAATGCGGATGAATTTGTTTTCGGCCGCTTCACGGCCGCGTCGACCACTACGGCCACCATATTTATAAATCGTGATGGTATACTCGAAAATGCCCTGGAGGCTAGGATTGTTGAAATACCAGAGCCTGATCCTGGTCCCTATCCTCCTCCCGTAACGCTTAGGGCACCGTGCGAAGAAACACGTTATAGAACGGCGATACGGCCTGAGGGGTGGATTGACTAAATCATGTTCGGTCGGTCTTTCACCACCGATAACTCCTTATATTTAGAAAAAATTAACTGTGACCCGACATAAAAAGTACTTCTGCAATCGAGGTTTTTGGCTTTTTTCTTTTCTGGTTTTTATACTAAGCCGCACTGATCCTGTTACCCCTGAATTCGAATATCAAGATGGTCTTGTATTCATTGAAAGCTTTGCATCTACGACACCGGGTGCTTCTTTTGCTATCATTAATCAATCAGAAACTGAATTTGGCTTCTATGGCGTTAACTTTTTAGAAGGAGCCGTGGTAAGTTTTGAAAACGTCGATACAGGTCGGAAAGTTCCTTTGACCGAAGCTGGAGAATCGTATATACCACCACGTGAATTTGCGGTAACGACCGGTGAAGAATGGAAATTGAACGTACTCCTTGCAGACGGAAGAAGGTATGAGTCGGAACCTGAACGGGTCTTGGAAACCGTTCCAATAAAAAACATTGAATTAGAATATGATCCTGAACTGGTATTTCGAGAAATAGGTGGGGGAAAATTTGTTCCGGGGCATGCAATTAGCGTAAGCTTCGATGACCCTGCAGACCAGGAAAATCACTATTACTGGAGCTTTCGATCCTTCGAGAGCCTAATGTTCTGCGAAAAGTGTTTTGACGGTGTCTTGCGAGACGGAAATTGTATACCCTTTGATGTAGGTTTTTTAGACCCTTATTTTGATTACATATGTGAAGTAGACTGTTGGCGTATTCGATTTCCGGAAAGTGTCGCTATTTTCGATGATGCGTTTTCAAATGGCAAAACAATCACAAATTTTAAGGTTGGCGATGCTTTGTTGTATACCAAAGAAAATATGGTCGTCGAGGTACAGCAGTTTTCAATTTCGGCTGCTGCTCACGAATATTATAGCATATTAAAGGATCTTGTCGATAATAATGGTGGCTTAAATGCACCGCCCCCTGCCGCACTCATCGGAAATTTGATGAACCCTGATAATCCTGCTGAATTCGTTTTCGGGAGGTTTACCGCTGCGGCAACCTCCACAGCTTCATCGTTTTTAGATAGAAGCGGTATTATGGAAAACCAAATCGAACTTAGAGATCCGATTATAGTTGAACCTACTTTGAATTCGCCGTATCCACCACCGGCTACCCTAATCGCTCCCTGCGAGGAATCAAAGTTCAGAACTGCAATACGGCCTCCAGGCTGGATTGAATGACTCAATAGTATGTGAATGATTACAAAAATCATCCTCAAATTGCGATAAGACGTAAAACTGCTCTTGGAATAATTTTTGATGGCCTATCGGTATATTTAGAAAGATATTCAATTCTTATGCAGCACTTTTTCAGTAACCATTTATCCAATACCAAAAGGCTTCTTTCAGCTTGTGTTATTGCCATTTCTTATCTTGGGTGTACCGACCCTGTAACCCCTGATTTTGAGTTTAGGGAAGGCCTGATTTTCGTCGAAGGATTCGCCTCCACCACCCCGGGCGACTCTTTTGTAATCATCAATGAATCGGCGGTCGAGTTTGGTGTCTATGTTGTGAATTCCGTCGATGGCGCAACCTTAAGTTTTGAGAATCCGGATACTGGACAGGTCATCCCTTTAGCCCAACAAGGTGATGCTTATATTCCTCCGCTGGATTTTGCCGCAGCACCCGGTGAGCGATGGAAGTTGAACGCACAGCTATCAAACGGTAAACGATATGAGTCCTCTCCCGAATTGGTGTTACAGCCTGTGTCCATTACTAACCTTGAGGCCATCTATGACCCTGAAATTGAATTTCGTGAAATCTTCGGTGGCAAATTCGTTCCTGGACATGAACTTTTGGTCTCGTTTGATGACCCTTCCGACACGGAGAATTATTACTACTGGACCTATAGATCCTATGAAAATCTTGATATATGCGAAAAGTGTTTTGCAGGATACTTCCGAGATGGTGAATGTATTGATTTTCCCGCTTCGGTGTCTGGGATACCTTATTTTGACTATACCTGTGAAAGTGAGTGTTGGCGTATTCGTTTCCCTGAGAGCATAGCCATTTATGATGATCGGTTTTCCAATGGAAAACAGATAACCAATCTTTCCATTGGTAATGCGCTCTTATATACCAAAGAGAATATGGTAGTGGTAGCCCAACAGTGGAACTTGACCCCGGAAGCCCATGAATATTATAAAGTGCTAAAGGATATTCTGGACAATAATAGCGGACTGAACGCCCCTCCTCCCGCAGCGTTGATAGGAAACTTGTTCAATCCCAAAGATTCCGAAGATTTTATATTCGGAAGGTTTACAGCGGCTGCGACGACCACGGCGTCTATTTTCATCGATAGAACGGGCATAGAAGAAGATGTACTCGAACGTAGGGATCCGCTGAACTTTGAAGGTTTTGGTTCTCCTGTACCTCCTCCACAGACCATAACGGCACCTTGTGACGAAAACAGATTTAGAACGGCAATACGACCACCGGGTTGGATCGATTAAAATTGACGACTTATTCTTTATGAGTGTTAAAGTAAATATGTTAAAGTGTTTTATCAAAGGATGTACCTATATTTAATAAAGAAGATAATATAACCAAGATTTGCATTGAAAAGATTTCTCTCTCATTTTACTTTCCTTTTCGTTGGTTCATCGCTTTTACCATCCTGTACGGATCCGGTGGTTCCCGAATTTGAATTTCGGCCAGGTCTTGTCTTTGTGGAGGGTTTTGTCGCTACGGATCCAGGCGTTTCCTTTGTGACCTTAAACGAATCTGCCCTTGAATTTGGTTTTTATGCGGTGAATACTATTACAGGTGCGGACGTTTCTTTTGAAAATTTGGGAACCGGTGAGATTGTACCTTTGACCGAGAAGGAGGATATTTATCTCCCTCCCTCCGAGTTCGAGGTCGAGCCCGGAGAATCATGGAAGTTACTTGTGAATATTCCAGATGGAAGAAGTTTTGAGTCTTCTCCAGAATTGGTATTGCACCCGGTTGAGATTAAAAATCTAGAAGTTGAATACGACCCTGAACTTGAATTCAGGGAATTGTTCGGGGGCATATTCGTTCCGGGACATGAGGCTTTCGTTTCGTTTGATGATCCGGTCGAAGAGGAAAATTTTTATTATTGGACCTATCGTACCTACGAAAACCTTGATTTCTGTGCGAAGTGCGATGAGACCATTTATAGGGATGGCGAATGTGTCTCGGCTGGAGCCGCGATTTCGGGTTGGCCGTTTTTCTTCTACCCTTGTGAAACTGAATGTTGGCGAATTCGTTTTCCCGAGAGTATTTCGATTTTCGATGACCGCTTTTCCGACGGAAAAAGTATATCCAAACTGTCCGTAGGCAATATATTGCTATACACTGATGAAAATATGGTACTCGAGGTACAACAACTTTCGATAACGCCTGCGGCCCATCAGTATTATAAAGTTTTAAAAGATATTGTGGACAATAGCAGCGGCCTAAACGCACCACCACCAGCGGCTTTGGTAGGTAATCTGTTTAACCCGAACGATTCGGAAGATTTTATTTTTGGAAGGTTCACGGCTGCGGGAACCTCTACTGCATCCGTTTTTATCGATAGATCGAAAATATTGGAAAGTCCGATCGAGGAAGATTTCCGCCAACCTTTGTTCGAGCCTGCTTTTATGTCTCCGTTTCCACCACCGGTTACCATAAGTATTCCTTGTGTTGAAGGCAGATATAGAACAACAATAAAACCACCGGGTTGGATTGACTAATAACCACTAAACCATGAAAATGAAAAGAATAGTATTTGGCTTTTTTGCAGTATTACTTTTCGGTGTTTTTCAATCCAAAATCCTGGCGCAAGATTTCGCCCTGTCATTTGAGGTCGTGGTAGAAGCGACCGGACTCCCGTTGGAGGATGTTCAGATTTCCATAACACCCTGTGCATGTGGCGGGGTCACCAATCGCTCAGGTCGATTTTCCATTGGTCTTCCTCCTGCGCAATATACCGCTACCCTTTCTTTTATCGGTTTTGAAGATGAGGTTCGAACCATTACACTTGACCAAGCAACCATTCTAAAAATCGAAATGAAAGAGCAGCAAGAACAACTTTCTGAGGTAGTGGTACGGGCCAAAAGAAGGTTGACACAGGTGGAAACGCCACAAATGGGCGCTTTGCAATTAGATGCCCAGGATCTTAAAAAGATTCCTGCTGCGGTGGGCGAGTTTGATGTACTTCGCGGTATGACCTTGGTGGCCGGCGTCAACAACGCTGGCGAGATTAGTAATGGTATTTCGGTACGCGGTGGTTCATTAGATCAAAATTTATTGCTTTACGATTACGCACCGGTGTTCAATCCGACACATTTATTCGGACTTTTTTCGGTGTTTACCCCAGATATGATTTCAACCGTAGACCTTTATCGGGCGAATATTCCGGCAAGGTATGGGGGTAGGATCACTTCGGTGCTGGATGTGAAGGTCAAGAACCCTTATGTACAAAAAACAAAGATTGCAGGTGGCGTCGGGCTTGTTTCAAGTCGCATTACCATCGAAACTCCGCTCATTAAAGATAAATTACTACTGAATATTGGTGGAAGGGCAGGTTTTACAGGATTTTTGTTGCCGATTGTTTCAGAACGGTTGAAAGACACCAAGGCCAATTTTTATGACGGCACGGTTAAGTTATTGTACCTGCCGACCGAGAACGATCAAATTTCCCTTACCGGATTTTATAGCAAAGACTTCTATCAGCTTGATTTGATTACGCAAATCCAGAACATTAATGCGAAGAATAACCAATACGATTTTCAGACTCTCAACGGAACGCTGAATTGGACGCATACTTTCGGTGATGAATCGAATCTTAGAAACATTTTTGTGACCAGTAACTACTCGCCCAAAACGATATTTCCTGAACGCGATAGCGATAATGAGATTGAGTATGATGCAAAAATCGGGTATCTCAGTTTCATTTCAGAGTATTCAAAAAAAGTAAGTGATACTTGGGATTATTATGGCGGAGTTCAAGCAAACCAATATAAAATTCAACCTGGTTCCTTAGATCCGGGATCGGGCAATAGTATTGTGCCGGTGACCTTGGAGACCGAGACCAGCTACGAGATTTCGCCTTACATCAATATGAACTGGAATCCTACCGAAAGACTATCCCTTTCCGGTGGGCTACGTTTTAGTCATTTTGTCTTCGTAGGACCGTATACGGAGGCAACTTTTGATGAAAATTCAGGAACCCTGCTCGGGTCGACCGTATTCGGAAAAGGAGATGCCGTAAAGACGTACAACGGACTAGAACCTCGATTGGGCGCCAACTTTAAATTGGGTGAAACCATGTCGATCAAGGCGAGTTATGCCCGTACGAACCAATACCTTCAAAATATTTATAATACGACTACCCCTTTGCCGACCTCTCGTTGGAAAACCTCGGATCCCAATATAGAACCGCAACGCAGCAATACCTATGGCATGGGGATATACAAGAATATCTCGGACAATGAAATCGAGATTGGACTGGAAGGTTATTACCGAGCCTCTGAAAATAATTTAACCTACAAACCTGGGGCGGATTTCTTTCTTGAAGAATTTCTTGAAAGGGATGTGGTGCCGGCAGACGGAGAGGCCTATGGCGTTGAATTAAGCTTTAAAAAACCAAAAGGAAAGTTCAACGGTTGGTTCAACTATACCTGGTCGAGAAGTCTTTTGCGTTCACAACAGGAAAAACTTGCCGACCGGGTGAACAATAACGAATGGTATGCCTCCGATTTCGATAGGCCCCATGTCTTCAACGGAACGGTGAATTTTGAGGGTGATAAATACAATACCTGGAGTTTTAATTTTACTGCACAGACCGGAAGACCCTTTACGGTGGCTAATAGTGTTTTTGCCTTAGAGGATATTAACGTGCCTATATTTATTGAGCGCAACAATGCAAGATTACGACCCTATCATCGCCTTGATTTTTCATGGAAAGTAAAATATGGTAGAAATCCCAATCGAAAATGGGTAGGGGATTGGACCTTTACCATTTACAACTTATACAGCAGAAGAAACCCGTTCAATCTGTATTATTCTCAACGACAGGGAGCGGTAGATTCTGAAGTCTTTTTAGGAAGTCCTCTGGGCACTTATGAACTTTCAATTATGAACAGCCCGCTGATTGCCGTCACTTATAACTTTGTGTTCAACTAGAAAAGCGACTATTTTTTATAGAATTTCGTCTTTACGGTTTGTTCTTGCGAACGAATCGAAATCATATAAATACCGGATTCTAAATTGGAAATGGGAATATTCAAGGCGTTGTTCTTGATCTCCCATTTGTGGTGTAATATCGCGTTTCCGTATAGGTCGGAAACAATGATTTCAGCGCGATTACTGTTTTGAAGTCCTAATACGTTGACCACGTTGATGGCCGGGTTTGGAAACACCTTGACTTTTTGTACGGTTATCTCTTGACTGACCGGATCACTCTTGCCGTCATCGATTTGTGCGAACGAAGTTTGAAGCCCTACAAAGAGCATAATAAGTATGAAATGAAGCTTTTTCAAGATAGTTTACTTTTAAGAATTCAGCTTCATATGATGTTCTGTATTCAACAACGTATTTCATCGATCATTCGTATTATTTTTTGAAAAGCTTAACAGTTGAAGGGCTATTTTTGAGTAATAAAATTTCCCTAGGCTTTATTTGGGGCGTGGCACCCAGATTATTCAGGTTGACACAGCATCAGGAGTCAAGAACCAAGAGACAAGACGAAAGACAATTTTCAATGACTTCATTTCCCCTTTGGGGGCTAGCGGGTTTCTAATGCGCCTCTAACCAATCGTTTCCTTCGCCTAATTCAACATCCAAGGGTACGGAAAGTTTATAGGCATTCTCCATCTCAGATTTGACCATAGCCTTGAGCTTCTCCAGTTCAGGTTTATAGGCATCGAATACCAATTCATCATGCACTTGCAGCAGCATTTTGGATTTGTAATTTTCTTCAGATAGGTTTTTGTGGATGTTGATCATCGCCAATTTGATGATATCGGCTGCACTGCCTTGAATGGGTGCGTTGACCGCATTCCGTTCTGCCGCAGCGCGCACGACTTGATTACTTCCATTGATATCCTTTAAATATCTACGACGACCTAAAACGGTTTGTACATAGCCATGGTCGCGAGCAAAATCGATTTGTTCGCCCATGTAATTTCGGAGCTTTGGGTAGGTCTTGTAGTAGGTTTCAATAAGTTCTTTTGCCTCGGATCGAGAGAGGTCGGTTTGATTACTGAGTCCAAAGGCGGAGACACCATAGATGATTCCAAAATTGACTGTTTTGGCATTACCTCGTTGTTCTCTGGTTACTTCTTCAAGGGGAACGTTAAAAACCTTTGAAGCCGTCGAGGCATGAATGTCTTTCCCATTTTTAAAAGCCTCGATCATCGTAGTTTCTTCACTAAGGGCAGCAATGATGCGCAGTTCTATCTGCGAATAATCCGCTGCCAATAGAACATAGTTTTCATCCCTGGGAATAAAGGCCTTGCGAACTTGTCTCCCGCGCTCGGTGCGGATGGGAATGTTCTGCAAATTCGGATTGTTACTGCTCAAACGCCCAGTGGCGGCAACGGTCTGCATATAATCGGTATGAACCCGTCCTGTGGATGGCTCTACCTGTTCGGGCAGCGCATCTACATAGGTGCTTTTCAGTTTGGATAGTCCGCGATATTCCAGCACATTTCGAATGATTTCATGGTCTTTGGCCAAATACGAAAGCACATCTTCCGCAGTTGAATATTGTCCTGTTTTGGTCTTTTTGGGCTTATCGACCAATTTCATTTTATTAAAAAGGATTTCCCCTAATTGTTTGGGCGAACCTATATTGAATTCTTCTCCGGCATCCGCATATATTTTTTGCTCTAGATTTTTGATATCGCTATCCAAATCTGTGGAAAGCGATTTTAAAAACTCCTCGTTCAAATTGATGCCTTCCAATTCCATATCCGCCAAAACATGCAATAGCGGAATCTCTATATCATTAAAAAGGTCTTCGGTCTTCGCTTCGGCCAGCTCGGGTCTAAAGTGTTGTGCCAGTTGAAAGGTGATGTCGGCATCCTCGACCGCGTATTCTGTTTGCTGTTCCAAAGGCACATCACGCATATTCAATTGGTTTTTGCCTTTTTTGCCAATGAGTTCGGTGATCGATACCGGGGTGTAGTTGAGGTAGGTTTCCGAAAGCACATCCATATTGTGCCGCATATCGGGATTGATTAAATAATGCGCCAACATGGTATCGAAGAACTTGCCTTTGACCTTGACCTTATATTTGTCCAAGACTTTGATGTCATACTTCAAGTTCTGTCCGATTTTCTCGATGGCCTCCGATTCGAAAAAAGGGCGAAGTTGTTCGATAAGTTCTTGCGCTTCTATTTTATCCTCCGGAAAGGGAACATAAAATCCCTTAGTAGGCTCCCAAGAAAAAGCGATACCCACCAATTCTGCGGTCAAGGGGTTTATTCCGGTCGTCTCCGTATCGAAACAGACAGAAGACTGCTTCATCAGATTTTGAAGAAAAAGTTTCATCGCCATTCCAGGCGCTATGCTCTGATAAACATGGGGAACATCTTTAATGGTTTGTCGGCTTGAAACATCTTTGATGGTAGCCGGACTCGCGCCATCGTTTCCGAACAAAGAAAACTGTCCGCCACCCGCTGCTTGAGCTTGCTTTTTGGCAGTTGGTGTACTGGTGACCTGGGTTTGGGGCGTATCCTCTTCCCCTGAAAATATTTTAATAAACTGATCTTTCAATCTACGGAACTCCAACTCCTCAAAAATCTCCTGTACTTTTTCATTATCCGGAACGGACATTTCATAATCTTTGGCATCGAATTTTACATCACAATCGATGCATATGGTCGCCAATTTTTTGGAAAGCAGTCCCAATTCCTTATTGGCCTCGACTTTTTCTTTCAAAGCCCCTTTGAGCTTATCAGTGTTGGCAAAAAGATTTTCAATGGACCCAAATTCGGCAATGAATTTTTTGGCAGTCTTATCACCAACTCCGGGAAGTCCGGGAATGTTATCGCTCGCATCACCCATCATACCTAAGTAATCGATGACCTGTTCGGGCCGCTCGACCCCAAAGCGTTTTTGCACTTCCGGTATGCCCCAAATTTCAATTCCGTTGCCCATACGCGCTGGGCGGTACATGAAAATGTTCTCGGAGACGAGTTGACCAAAATCCTTGTCAGGAGTGACCATAAAGACTTTATAATCTTCCTTTTCGGCCTGCTTGGCCAAAGTACCGATGATGTCATCGGCTTCCCAACCTTCCAAGACCACTGAGGGAATATGCATCGCCTTTAGAATATCTTGAATATAGGGTACGGCAATTTTAATGGCATCGGGCGTCTCATCACGATTGGCTTTGTAGTCTTCAAATAGTTCGGTACGTTCCGTGCTGCCCCCCTTGTCAAAACAAACGGCCAGATGATCCGGTTTTTCACGTTTGATGACATCAAAGAGCGAATTCATAAAACCCATAATGGCCGAAGTGTCCATGCCCTTTGAATTGATTCGAGGGTTCTTTATGAGGGCATAATAGCCCCTGAAAATCAGAGCGTATGCGTCGAGAAGAAAAAGTCGTTTTTGGTCTGCCATAATTGGAAGTTAGAAATACGAATTTAGAGGTATGAAGTTTAAAATACTAAAGTCTTTAAAAGTAGAAAAAAGAGCCTAGAATCAAGAGTCATGACCCAAGACTTTTTGCAGGTGTGACCCATATCAAAAAAGGAGGCGCTTTAGTTTCGTTATTCTTATGACTTCAAATAACTTGTTACCTCCTTATTTTCATGTCCTTTAGTTGAATATTCGCGATAGGTAAATCCCGGATGAACGCAATACCCCCCTGTTTCCCCTTTTTTATTGATAGCAATAAAACCGATTTGAAAATCATCTCGGTCCTTGTTCTTTTCCATAATGCGCCTTACACCTTCTTCGCAGGCTTCTTGGGGTGATTTTCCCTGTCGCATCAGTTCGACGATCAGAAAACTACCAACGGTACGTACGACTTCCTCACCAACTCCGGTGGCCGTTGCGCCCCCGATTTCATTGTCAACAAAAAGTCCTGCTCCGATAATTGGGGAATCTCCGACGCGTCCTGCATACTTATAGCCCATTCCGCTTGTGGTACATGCCCCTGCAATATCTCCATTCTTATCAATGGCCAACATACCAATGGTGTCGTGGTTTTCGATATTGATTACCGTCTCATATTTGGAGGTCTTTTTCCATTCCCCCCATTCCAATCGGGACTGTTCAGTGAGCAAGTTGGTCTTTTTAAAACCTTGTTCATAGGCGAACTGTTCCGCACCTTTTCCGGCCAGCATGACATGGGGAGTCTCTTCCATAACCTTTCTTGCTACAGAAATCGGATGCGCTATATTTTGCATACAGAGTACGGCTCCGCAATTGCTGTCCTTATCCATGATACAGGCATCCAAAGTCACGTTTCCATCGCGGTCAGGTCTACCACCAACACCCACGGTCTGATTGTTCACATCGGCCTCTTCGACCATGACACCCTGTTCTACGGCATCCAAAGAGGCACCTCCATTTTCAAGTACTTCCCAGGCTTTGGTGGTCGCATTGTGAAAATCCCAGGTACAGATTGCAATTGGGCGAATGGCCTGCAAGGTCTCAATGGCCCTGGTTTTTTTGGCTTCTTCGTTACATGAGGCAAAAAGGGGAGTGGTAAATATTCCCGCGCTAGCGGCACTTGAATTTTTAAGAAACTTTCTTCGTTGCATGGGCTGTGTTGCTTACTTTTAGGACACTAAATATAGCGAAAATGCTAGTAGAAGTTTGCGCCAATTCTTTGGAATCTGCCTTGAATGCCGAAAAGGCCGGTGTGGATCGAATCGAGCTATGCTCAGAGTTGGCGGTGGGGGGCGTTACCCCCTCGTATGGGTTGTTGAAAAGTATCAAAAAGTATATTTCGATTCCTGTGCACGTACTTATTCGACCGAGAAGCGGAGACTTTACCTATTCCGAATACGACTTTGAAATCATGAAACAGGATATTGAACTTTGTGTGGATTTGGGTTTCGAAGGAATTGTTTCAGGGGTATTGCACAAAGACTTTTCATTAGATTTTGAACGAACGGCAGTACTTCGGAAAGCTTCCGGTACTTTGAAGTTTACTTTTCATAGGGCTTTTGATTGGGTGAAAGATCCATTAAGCGCTTTGGGGCGATTAGAGGATATTTCGGTCGATTATATATTATCATCCGGACAACGGAAATCCGCTCCCGAAGGCATTGAACTTCTGGCCCAGCTACATCGTAATTCCACTACGTGTACCATTATGCCCGGTGGAGGAATTCGCCCTGAAAACGTACATTTTTTTAAAGAAATTGGGTTCAAAGCCATACATCTATCCGGAGTGAAATTTGAAAGAACCTTGCCAAGCGAACCCATGGTCTCTATGAACTCACCTTCTTTTCTCAAGGATGACGAACTCGGTATCAGTGATGTTGAAACACTGCGAGGCGTTGTAAATGAAGTTAAATAATGCGAATAATGGATAACAATTTGAGACAGAAAATCCTTTTGCCCTAACCCTAAAGGGTAAGGATTTTCTTGAATATTCTTGTTTTCGAGAATTTTTCCTCCCTTTAGGGTTTGGAGAAATGAAAAATTCGTGCTGTTTGCTTATCCATTATTCAAGTTAAATAAAATGCAAAAGGGTCAATGTAACCGGCTCGAAAAAATATCTTTGTAAAAAATCGCTATGCTCCGTTGGATCATTTTTATTCTTATATACTTAGCGCTAGGTCTTTATGCCCTTCAGGCCCTAAAGACGATTACACGCCTACCTTGGGTCTATTACCTGTTCATTGCCTTATGCCTCTTGGTATTGGGTAACTTTATCTTTCAATTCACTTGGGGAGAGGCTGAAGGTAGAGTACTTAGCCGCCCAAAAAGTTATGCCTTTGGTTTTTTGATAACGGTAATAACATTTCAGTTGATTACCATTCTGTTTCTTTTTTCAGAAGATATTTTTCGATTGCTGGCAGGGGCCTATCATAAATTTCTAGGAGGAGATAAAACATTTACTGTCCCTGAGCGCAGAAGGTTCATGAGTCTTTTAGGCATGGGTCTAGCGGCCATTCCCTTTGGGGCATTATTATATGGCATGTATAAGGGCAAATACAATTTTAAGGTATTGAAATACGATTTGGAATTCGATGATTTACCGGATGCTTTTGATGGATATCGCATTACACAGATTTCAGATGTACATAGTGGAAGTTTTGATGACCAGAAGAAAATCGAATATGCCATCGACCTGGTCAACCAACAAAAGAGCGATGTACTTTTTTTACCGGGGATATGGTCAATAATAAGGCGGAGGAAATGAATCTTTGGAAAGAACTTTTCGCTACCTTGGGTGCGCCCGACGGAAAGTTCTCGGTTTTAGGAAACCATGATTATGGCGACTATGTAGATTGGGATACTCCGGAAGCCAAGGCCGAAAACCTACAACAACTGATCAACCTTCAAAAAGAAATCGGATTCGATCTCTTGCTCAACGAAAGTAGATATCTTCAAAAAGGAAACGATCGATTGGCCTTGATAGGCGTAGAGAATTGGGGCAGGGGAGGATTCAAAAAAGCCGGTGACCTGAAAAAAGCGACCGAAGGAATTTCTAAAGACGACTTTAAGATTTTATTGAGCCACGACCCATCACATTGGGAAGATGTGGTCATCAACGATGATTACCATTATCACCTGACGTTAAGCGGCCATACCCACGGTATGCAGTTCGGTATCGAGATTCCTGGATGGATCAAGTGGAGTCCCGTAAAGTGGCGTTACAAATATTGGGCGGGCATTTACAGTGAACTCGGACAATTCATCAATGTCAACCGTGGTTTTGGTTTTTGGGCTACCCCGGTAGGGTAGGTATTTGGCCCGAAATCTCGGTCATAACCCTAAAAAAGAAACGGATTACCTGATTTAAGAGCGTTTTTCGATTACAATTAAGTCGCCAGCACCACTATTTTATCAAATTTTATTACATTTGGCGGATAACACAATGCATACCATATGTCAAAATTTGGCGATCTTATCGATTTAAAAGTTCCGGTGTTGTTGGACTTTTATGCGGAATGGAATGAACAGTCTACTGCGATGCACGCCGTACTCCGTGATGTAGCTGCCGCCTTGGGCGATAAAAGTAAGGTCATCAAAATCGATGTGGACAAAAACAAAGAGCTTTCCCAAGCACTACGTGTCAAAGGGTTGCCCACGCTTATGATCTACAAAAAAGGTGAGATGGTATGGCGCCAGAGCGGTGAGCAAGATGCCAATACACTTATTGGGATTCTTAAGGAGTATGTTTAGTAAAATCTAAGACCCCAGAAATCTAGAGGGTCTCAATCTTTTAATTTATTTTCCATCTGGCACCAGAACCGTGTCCAAAACGTCTTCTGTTTCCGTGTTGTCGACGGCTATAGTATCTGAAATACCTACCGTATCGACCATATCGGGATTTCTTTCGGGCGTCACATTCATTTCAGGCTCTTCGTCTTTATAAAAATGACTGAATCTGTCAATATATTCATTGAAGATCAACGTTTCTTTTTCGGCCATTTCCCGATCATTGTTGTTGATCAAGATGTCGATATTTCTGCGATAGGCCTCCATATCGGAAATAATCTCGTCGATTCTTTCGTATTGCGCATCTAATGTCATTCCTGCATAGTAGGTGAGGCGCTCTTGGTATTTGGTCTTCAATTTCTCGAACAGTTCACGCGCTTTGGTAGTCTCCCCCACCTTGTAGTAGCCATCTGCAAAGGGCTCTGCAAACGTATAGTACCCGAAATAGTCCAGCGGCATATTTTCCATGGCCATATTGATAATATCCTTGGCCTTATCGATTTTATTTTCGTCGATCAAGGTTTCGGTCAATCGGGCAAGATTGCTACGGTACGAAATACTTTGAATTCGGGTTTGTGGATCGTGATAAATATCAGGGCTTCCCGAATTGCCCCAATCCCATTTCTTTACGATGTTGTACATGAGATCGCTATCGATTCTTCCCATTTCAAACGAGTTCTTACGCTCCGTTTTAATGGGAACCAATTTGTAGGCCATGCCATCCAATTGCAAATAATCTTTCATCCAAATATATTCGGCATCGTCGAAGCTTCCTCCTGAAAAATACAAAGGTCTTTTCCAATCATTATTGGCCAAAATATCCAGCATCATCATGCTTTTTTTAGTAATCGCAGTGGTGGGCAAATCAATATCTATATAGTCCACGATTTCAGCGGAATCCTTTATTTTGACCAGTCCGCTTTCCAAAACATTTTTCTTGTTGACCGAAACACGGATTTTATTGGTCGGATAATACACGATATTCTGGGTGTTCATGGAGTAATCGCTCAAATCGGCACCTTGTTGTTGCAGAATATGTTTCAATTTGGTCTGTGGCTTGTCACTATCGAGCCAGTTGATAAAATCTTTAATAGGCCAACGATTTTCGGTCACACCTTGGTGGTACAAAACATCTCGGGAGCCCCAACGGTATTTATCATGTTCAATTTGCGAGGGAATAGGGTCACTCTCATAGGCCTTTCGCTTCATTTGATCAACATACCAATCCGTTTCGAAAAGGCTGGTACACACGATGCGCACATCGGTGCGGTATCCCTCTATTTCTTGCGCGTACCATAACGGGAAGGTGTCATTGTCGCCGATGGTAAATAAAATGGCACCGGTATCTTCTTGACATGAATCGAGATAGGCCTTGGCCGAGGCATTGGCCGTAAAACGGTTGGAACGGTCGTGGTCGTCCCAATTCTGATAGGCCATAACGGTGGGTACGGCAAGTAAGCAAACCGCGGTGACGACTGGAGCCAATATTTTTGGGGTCAACCATTTTTTGAATTCATCGAAGAGTCCGTAAACCCCGAGACCTATCCATAGGGCGAACACGTAGAAGGAACCCACCAAAGAATAATCGCGTTCGCGCGGTTGAAAAATATAGGGGTTGGTGTAGAATTGAATGGCCAGGCCCGTGAACAAAAAGAATATAGCCAGTACCCAAAACTGTTTCGGATTTTTAGAGATTTGAAAAATCAATCCGATCAATCCTAAAATCAAGGGTAAAAAGAAATACGTGTTACGGGCCTTGTTGTTCTCAATGTCGCTAGGTAGGTTGTCTTGACTACCCAAGCGCATGGCATCCACGATCGGAATACCTGACAACCAATTACCATTGCCATTGTACCGGCCCTGAACATCGTTTTCCTTTCCGGCGAAGTTCCACATAAAATACCGCCAGTACATATATCCGAACTGGAATTCGAACATATACTTTATATTTTGCCATACCGTCGGTGGTTCGACTTCGAGGTATTCGTTAAATCTTTTTAGGAAGCTGATATACTGTTCCGCATCGATCTCACCGTTGGCAAACCCAGTTTTTACTTGATCTACGGCCTTGCGCAATTCTTCATTGGATTGCTTCATCTTAAAATTGAGAGGCCCGAAATACTGCATATAGTTTTCGGCGTTTTGACCGCTCCACATACGCGGAAGAATTCCCTGATGTTTTGGATTGGGGCCTTGCAAGGCATTCTCATAATGGTTAACGATGACATATTTGCCCAAGGTCTCGTCTTTCTCGTATTTGGGTTTTTCGTCCTTGTCTTCTCCTGCCGGAGCGAACATATCGGAATAGTAGGTGCCATAAATGGGACTGTCTACTCCGGGATATTGCTCTCGATTGTAATACGCCAATAAGGAACGTGCATCCGAAGGATTATTCTCATTGATGACCACTTGCGCATTCGCACGGATCGGAAGCATGATCCACGACGAAAATCCTAAGAACAAGAACATCAAACAGAGCACGATGGTATTAGCGGTCTTGTAATTGTTCTTACGGGTATAGTTCAGCCCCCAATAGAATGCCCCGATAAATAAGAGTCCAATAATGATGGATCCCGAGTTAAAGGGCAGCCCTATGCTGTTGATGAAAAAGACCTCTCCCCATCCAAAAAGGACCAACACATAAGTCAATGAAAACTTATAGACTAGCATCAAGATACCGATGACGGCAATGTTGGCGATAAGAAAATTCTTGACCGTGGTTTTTTTGTAGGTCTGAAAATAATAAAGTAGGCCGATAGAGGGTATCGCCAAAAAGCCCATAAATTGGATGCCGAAGGTCAACCCGACCACGAACGAAATAAGTATGATCCATCGGTTGCCCCTCGGGTCGTGAAGAGTGTCTGTCCATTTTAGCCCCATCCAAAGAAGCAGCGCCATGATAAAACTGGCCATAGAATATACTTCGGTCTCCACGGCATTGAACCAAAAGCTATCGGAAAAGGTAAAGGCCAAACTGCCCACAAGGCCGCTACCTAAAATGGCGATGGCTTTGCTATTCGTTATTTTTTCATCTTTATCGATGAGTTTGCGAACGAGGTTGGTAATCGTCCAAAACATAAAGAGAATGGTAAAGGCACTGGAAACGCCCGAAACATAATTGACCATGCGTGCCACTTGGTCCGGTTCGAGCGCGAACATGGCGAAAAATGCGCCGATCATTTGTAAAAGAGGTGCCCCTGGTGGGTGCCCTACCTGTAGTTTTGCTGAGGTGGCGATGTATTCACCGGCATCCCAAAAACTATTGGTGGGTTCTACGGTTATGGTGTAGACGATAAGGGCTATAAAAAAAACGGACCAACCCAAGATGGTGTCCCACTTCTCGAAGTTCTTTGAAAACATGTACTGTTCGGTTTATTCGATGCGGCGAATTTAGTAATTATAATAGATTTATGGATAGAATTTCATAAATCGTTAACAGCGTAATACAATCGAATTTTTAGGTTATTGTACTTAAAAATGTTTGTGCAAACCAAACTTTGTTCTAAATTTGCACGCTCAATTGCGGTAATGGCCTATGGTGTAATTGGCAACACAGCTGGTTTTGGTCCAGTCGTTCTAGGTTCGAGTCCTAGTAGGCCAACAAGAAAACCCCTTGATTTCGTTGAAATCAAGGGGTTTTTGTATTGTTGGGTACAACATAGGTACAACAAAAGTTGAAATCAACTGATATTAAATGGCTTTAAATAATATTTAGGAACAGTTAAAACATTGATAATGTGCTCATTTACTGTTCATTGGTCAAACATGCTCCAATACTCTAAATTCTATGGGATTTATGTAAATTCATTAGTTTTCTAGAAATCGTTAGATTTTTACTTTAATCCTTATATCTGATTTCCAAATTTCCCCCTAGATCTCATCAGGTTTGAGATTTAATTCATAACCTTTCAGAACTGACCAATATCATGGCAAAAATGTAGCTCTCGCACTACCTTGGTCACATTAAATTTCTAGGTCATGAACCAAAAAGAATCCAAAAGTAGATTTGAACCCCGACAGCAGACTCTTTTTTGCCATAGGGCTTACACCAGTAATCTTTCTTGTATGGAGGACATTGGACAAGAGTTATGATACAAGTAAGGAGGCCGAGTGTATCATCGCCCTTACCTCGGACTAGACCAGAAATGTAGAAAGAGAGATCTGTAATGGTTCCTTATTGTATTCCTGTTAATTTTAAATTGTTGTAACTTCCTTAATATTAGACTGAATTAAAATCTATCCATAAAAGGAAAGCATGTGGACTACAATCCTTCTTATTCTTTATGTTATCATCGCCATATCCATCGTAATAAGCATCTTATTGCATGGGGCGAAACCCTCTAAGACATTAGCTTGGTTATTAGCCATATTTACCGTTCCGGTGGGAGGTATCATATTGTATCTGCTATTGGGAAGAAACCGCAGAAAGAACAAGCTGTTGAAACTCAAAAAGAATACATTCTTTAATCTGCCCCGACCGTCTACCAGCCACATGGCATCTATAGGCGGTAAGTACCGAAAATTGATGATCTTGGTTTATCATAATTCGCATTTCCCCCCAACGGAAAATAATCGACTTCAACTACTCAAGGACGGAAAAATGACCTTCGAATCTATTTTTGATGCCTTGGAACGTGCCCGAACTCAAATACATCTACAATATTATATTTTTGAGGAAGGGGAACTCGCCGATAGGTTATTGCTTCTTTTTGAACAAAAGATAGACCAAGGTGTCTCGATACGAATGATTTATGATAGTATCGGCAGCTTTTCATTAAGCAAGCCATATTTAGAAAAACTACGTGCTATTGGTGTTGAGGTATATCCCTTTCTACCCTTTAGGTTTGGTCGGTTTCTTTCCTCTTTAAACTATCGAAACCATCGAAAGATTATTGTGGTAGACGGCACGGTCGCCTTTACCGGTGGCATCAACATATCGGATAAGTACCTTAAGGGAGATCCAGCGTTGGGTAATTGGCACGATATGCACCTGAGACTTGAAGGATCTGCTGCCGATCATCTGGACAATGTTTTTGCCATGGATTGGTTTCTGGTAAGTCAAAGATCAATTGAGCCACTTTCACGACCAAATAAGATAATTGCAGATAATTCAGGGAAACTGGTACAGATTGCATCGGGTGGCCCCGACGATGATTTTCCTTCGCTGGAACAGGCTTATTTTACCATTATCAATAAAGCCAAGGATTATCTTTACATTACCAATCCCTATGTCATTCCAGGACAGGCCATTATGCAGGCTTTACAAAGCGCGGCCCTTGGGGGAGTAGATGTTCGACTGATGGTATCCGAAAATGCCGATAATAAAATTGTCAACTGGTGTGTAAGGTCCTATTTTGAAACCTTGCTTAAATCCCATGTTAAAATCTATCTTTTTCCCGATGGATTTTTGCATAGTAAGATTATTGTCAGTGATGATACCATTGCAACCATAGGGACGGCCAACTTGGACGACCGCAGTTTTGAACAGAACTATGAGGTCAATGCCATTGTTTATGACAAGACTTTCACCGAAGAGTTAAAGAAAGATTTTCTAAAGGAAGCAAACGTTAGTAAAATACTTTCATACCATGAATATTTAGAAAGACCATGGAGTGACAAGTTGAAGGAAGGTTTTGGCAAAGTGTTCAGTCCGGTGTTATGAGTTGATCAATTCAAGCCCTAGTTCGTTTTTGCATGTTCCTTACTCCTAGCTATCCATATTCTGGAATTATATACCTGTAATTTCATCCTTTCGCTCTTTTCTGAAAATTAAATCTTGTTCCTCCATTGCAGTGACCACAAGTTTTATATAATCCTTTACCGACTTTTCTACATCCTGCGGATCGGTTATATCTATACCTCCCCTCCAAATCATTGCCCTTTCTTTGCCCTCACAAATGCAATACAAGGTAGTCTGTGCATGATATACCGTAAATGTGTCGTAGTAACCTTCATCGTTATAGATTCCCTGTTGCATTAGGTAATCCTCGTTGAACCGGCCTTGATAGTTGTCCCATATCCATAATAAAAGTCTTGTGATTTTTATAATTATGGGGTTATCAATAAAGTCTAGGAGGGGGCCCATGATCTTTCATTTCTAAATAAAACCGCCAAAACAATTTGTGTTTTGGCGGTTCGTTTAGACATTAACCAACTAATTTTTATGCCTAAAATAGTCCCGTACCAAGGCTTTGGTCTGGTTTTCAGTCATACTATCGGCTTTTGCGACCGTTTTCAATTTTTTAGCTAGATCCTTGTGTTCTTCCATCAACTCTTTCCGGAACTTTTCATTGGTGTCCGCTGGGCCGAATAGAGCTATTGCATCGGCATCCCTGATGGCATCTGCAAGGTTTTTGAAATATGCTTTAAGTTGATGCTTTTCCCTTTCCAGGTATTTACTGTCCTGAATCACGTCTTGGGGTCCCCATTTGGCAGAACGTGTCCTGGATCCTCCCGCTGGTTTCAAAAATTCAAGATTCGAGTAAATTGTTTCCAATTTTTCTCCCTCATCGTTCAAACGTACGATATGGGCTTTTTCCTTGTCCATCCAAATTCCTACATTTTTCATGTCCGTATGTTTTTAGTGTAAAGCCAAAATCGGCGTGGTGGCATCATAGCCAATTTCCTTGACCAAAGGTTTTGAAAAGACGCTGCCAAAAAAGAAGTGCTTTCTATTGATAAAGGCGATCATATCGCTACCCCGACTTTCCACAAAAGAGGTTATTCCATCTGAAATGTCGTTATCCGTTAGCATATGAAAGCTGTGGTCTACATTTCCTAGAATTTCGTCCAAGAGTTGTTTGTTGTTTTCTTGAGCCTCGTTCAGTTCGCGTTTTTTGTTGATGTATAAGACCCTAATGGCGGCATTGTGCATTTTTGCGATTTCTATTAAGTAATTCAATTCTTTTCGCTTGAAAGTCGACTTATAATTCGTTGGAAACACAATTTCCTTCGGAATGGAAAAGCGCACCTCTTCCGGGACTGCAAGAACAGGACATTCCCTGATTTTCTCCATGGTGTTTACAGTATGACTGCCAAATATCACACCCTTGGCACCCGTAGCTCCTTGGGTACCCATGACCACGAGATCGATATCTTTTTCGGCGATGGTCTGCTTGATGGCTTCCGATAAAAAGTTAAAGCTAGAAATCGTACGGTAAGTATGGTTTGGGTTGTCGTGGTGCAGTTCCAAAATATCCAACAGTTTTACGAATCCCTCTTTAGATTCTTCTTTTGCTGCTTCGTAGGGCGCACTGCCCGGTTCCGGTATGATTAAAGTATCCGTAGTATAGCTATTCACCCGAAATACGTTTAAAAAATAGAATTCACAGGTCTGTTTTTTATAAAGGTCCAGTGCATAGCGTATGGCATTCAACGCATTTTTTGAAAAATCCGTAGGTACTAATATTCTCTTGCCCATGACATTTCTTTTTTAGGTTCTTTGGTAAAATTAGAAGGCAAGGGGTCGATTACCTATGACAATTATCAGTCTTGATGTGGAAGTATTAAAAAGGGGATATCCGAATAGATACTGACATCCTTGATGACAGGTTCGCGTACCAACTTTTCGAAAAAGCTTCGTTTGTGGTGTGCCATTGCAAACATATCAATGTCAAGTTTTTCTAAAAAAGTATCTATTACCTGGGCCTTATCGGTAAAATTCTGCATCCAATGAAAACTATGATCGACATTCTTTAGGCAAAGTTCCAGTAGCTTTCTATGGGACTCCTGTTCTTTGTTCAGAATTTTCTCTTCATTGATATGCATGACCCGAATGGAGGCATCGCTAAACGAGGCCAAATACAATAACGGAGCTATCGTTTCCTTGGCACAGCCTTTTTTGAAATCGGTCACAAAAGCAATTTCTTTAGGCGCCTTGTAATCAATTTGTTTGGGCACCGCCAAAATAGGGCATTTGGTCAATGTGTTGGCAGCTTGCACAGTATTACTTCCTAAAAAGATTTCTTTGGCACCCGTATTACCTTTCGTGCCCATAACTACCAAATCTATTTGATGATCGTCAATGGTTTTAGCCAATACCTTAACAAGTATCCCTTTTTTTGAAATTGTCTGAAAACGGTGTTGGGGGTTTTCGGTGTCCATTATGATTTTATGGTAGGTACTTGTCAACTTTTCTTTTGATTCTGTCGCTATTTCCTTTAGCCGTTTCTTACTACCAAAAAGTTTGGTTTTTTTTCCATGTAAGGGCGTGTTTTCATCAAAAACATTCAGTATGTAAATGGCACAAGGTCTTGATGCCATTAATTTGGAAATATAGAATAGCGCGCAATAGGCGTCGTTCGAGAAATCAGTGGCAACCAATATGTTCTTCATCGTTTTCATCTTATAATTGTGGAATGACCATAAAAGGTACCGTAATATGGAACCCAATTTTTTTGATGACCGGTTCTATAAACAGACGCTCTAAAAACGTATGTTTGTTCTGTACCATGACCAATAGATTGATTTTTTCCTTGAGCTGAAAATCATTGATGGCATCGATAATTTCGTTGTCTGGCATATCATGGAAAAGAGCCTTATCTCCTAAAAGCTTTTCAAGTTGCAGCTTGTGTTTTTCCTGTGTACTCGTGAGGTCAAATTCTGTACGGACATGCATCACGTTGATTCGGGATTGGTGTTCTTCTGCGATGGTCAAAAGGGCATCGAAGTTTTCCTTTTTATACTCGATTTCATAATCTGTGGGAAACAAGATTTCTTTAGGGGCTTCATACTCAAATTTTGGAGGTACCGCTAATACGGCACACTTGGCCCTTTTAATAACGTGTACGGTATTGGTGCCGAACAGAATTTCCTTTGCCCCGGTGGCTCCTTTGGTACCCATGACCACTAAACCTATATTTTCATTTTCTATGGTTTCAGCGATTTCGCCCAATAGGGTATTGAAGGCCGTATGCACCTTAAAGGTGTGCTTCGGATTTTCATACAGATTTTCCAAACTACTTTGTAATTGCTCCAACTGCGTTTGGGAAGTTTCATGCATTATATCGCCCAGGCCAATCTGTCCCGGACTCCCCAAAAGATATTCTGTATGATAGATGGGAGGTGTATAGGTATGCAAAAGATAGAAAGTACATTCTATATCTTTAAAAGCAAGCAGGGCATATCGGATTGCTTCAAAAGCGTTATCGGAAAAGTCGGTGGGCAGTAAAATTCGCTTCATTGCGCTGGAATTTAGATTTCGATATAAATCTAGCGGAGAAGAATTCCAAAAACCATGATATCGGTCAGTTGGGCGTATTTATGGTTTTGGTAATTTTATATTTAAAGTTTAAACCTATGAAGAGCAGTTTCAATAAGATTATCGATTCGGAGATACCGGTTCTGGTAGATTTTTACGCGGATTGGTGCGGACCGTGCAAAATGCTGGCGCCGATATTAAAACAAGTGAAGGACGAAATGGGCGATGCCCTGAAAATCGTAAAGATAGATGTGGATAAAAATCAGCCCTTAGCAAACAAATATCAGGTTCGTGGCGTGCCGACCATGCTTTTGTTCAAAAACGGGCAACCGGTCTGGCGGCAATCAGGGGTTTTACAAAAGGCGGATATTGTACAAATTGTAAAATCCCATAGTTAGGCGAATTGCTTGCTATTTAAGGGTTATTCATGCAACACCAAAAAAGGGATGGTGGTATGGTAACTGATTTTCTCTACGGTAGGCCTGAACAAAATTCGTTGTAGGAAATTCAGGTTTTTTGCGACCATAACGACCATGTCGATATCCCTGCTTTCCGTAAAACATTGCACGGCCGTCTCCAGTTTTTCTCCCGTTACTTTATGGAAACTATGCTCGGTTCCTGAAAAATAATCGCCTAGATATTCTTGGTTCTTGGTTTGTTCCATGGTAAGTTCCTCGCCGGCTTTAGAAATGTAGAGAAAGCGCACCGAAGAACTGTTCACTAACGCAAACTCTTTTATAGCTTCCAATACTTTGATATCGTAACTCAAATGATAGTCCGTAGGGAAAGCGATTTCTTTGGGTCTGTGATATTCTGTATCCTCAGGAACTGCCAAAACGGGACACTTTACCTTGGTAATTACATTACCAGTGTTACTCCCCATCGCAACCGCTTTTAGGCCGCTGGCACCTTTTGTGCCCATGATGATCGATCAATGTTTTTGTCCTCGACCTCTTGCTTAATATGGTCTGTAAAAAATCCATAGAACGCCAGGATATGAAACGTATGCTTAGTGTTAAAGGGCTGCCGTTCTATCTCTTTAAGCAGTTTTTCAAGTTTTTCAATGCTTTTCTTTAGAATACTTTGCTCAAGAAGTTCTTGGGTCGCATACATGGCCGCTTCGCCACCCGCATGGGCCGCAATGGGGCTTACATGTACTATGTAAAAGGTACATTTTGATTTTTTGAACAAGGCCATTCCATACTGCATGGCGTTCCAGGCATTATCTGAAAAATCTGTGGGTATCAGTATGTTTTTCATCGTTGCAGTTCTATGTATTGCTATTTTAAAAGTAATCGACCCTTAATCTCTTCCCAATGACGAATATCATGATTTCGTTTTCAACTGACCTAATTTCATTTTAAGTTCGCCGGTTCTGTCTTATTTTTCAGAAAACCTAGAAAAATGAAAGCACTCACTACCCTAAAAAATGTGGACTCCGATTCCTGTAAGAAAATTATCGTTCGCAACTTGAACCGCATATTGGACATCCGAATTATCGACAGCGATGTTGAGAATGGTATACTCTGTTTCCTTTATAATGGACAGAAGGCCTTATTACGCTATCAATCTATTAGGGGAAAGATCAAAAATGGTACTTCGGTATGAAAGGCCACTCGTTTTATTACGTTCTCCTTTGTCAACTTCTCAAAAAAACTATGCCAATAATTGATCATCGCTATCATCCCGATATTCTTATTTTCGGATGCATACGACATAATAGCCTCAGAGATTTTGGCATGCCCTTCGACCTCCATAAATTTATAGTTCAATCCTTTTAGCAGCTGGGTCAATAAATCTTTATTGGTCTCCTGTTGGCGGCTCAATCCTTTTCCTTTATCTACATGAACAACTAGAATCTCGGAGTTCCAAAGTTTGGCTATTTCGATAAGCGGAACCAGTTCCACTTTTAAATAGGTATGTTCAAAATTTGTGGCGAAAGCAATTTTGTCCGGCAGGTCAAAGTCATAATTGCCGGGCACTGCCATAATCGGACAGAAGTCTAAGTTCTGTAAGACCTTAATGGTACTGCTGCCCATAAACACTTCCTTGGCCGCTGAAGAACCTTTAGTGCCCATAAAAATATAGTAGATATTCTCGTCTATGGCGGTGCGGCCAATGGCGTTTATCAAGGTATCGGCGATACTCAGGCCTTCAAAAGAGTGGAGCGGGTTTTCATTTTCGGATTCCAATTCTTGTACAAGCCGTTTTATGTTTCTTTCCGACTCTTCTTTTATGGCTCGGAACAAACGAGTATCCTTCGCCTTGCCCATGGTGCTGCTCAATCCAGAAGCCCCTACTTCAAAGGAGTTCAAAACATAAAACTTGCACTCGACCTTTTCGAATAGATAAATGGCATAATCGATTGCATTATGGGCATTTGCTGAAAAATCAGTGGGTAAAAGAATATGTTTGGTTTTCATGGCACTTTCTTTCAATTCAAATAATTAAGACTTATCATTTCTCAGGAAGCATCAACACCGGAACTTTGGAGTGAAAAGCGATTTTTTTCACGACCGGCTCCCCGATGACTTTTTCCCAAAACGTGTGGTGATAGCGTATCATCGCCATCAAATCCGCATCATTTTCAGACAAGTATTTTTCAACGCTATCGGAGATGTTCCCATCAAATTCTACGTTTTGGAAGGAATAGTCCAAAGTTGAAAGACGATTCTCCAAAATTTTTAGATTTGCCTTTTGAGTATCGTTCAACAAAAATTCAACCGCTACATGCAGAATCTGTATGTTGGCTTTCCAAAGTGCGGCCAATTCGGTCAACGGCAAGAGTTCGAACTTTTCAAAGGTTCTTGTAAAATCAGTGGGGAAGATCAAGGTTTTCAAATTTTGAAAATTATAGCCGGATGGCACCACCAGAACAGGGCAATTTCTTACCCTTTTCAGCACCTTTACCGTATTACTACCTATAAAGATTTCTTTGGCACCCGTTGCGCCTTGTGTTCCCATTACTACAAGGTCGATATCTTTTTCCGATACCAGTTCCCTAACAGCCTCCTCTAAGGTTTCCGATTTTGAAACAGTTTCGAAACTGTGTTTTGGATTACTATGGTTTTTATTCAAATACCCCAAAACCTTATCCAACTCCTGGGTTGAATATTGTGCCAACGAATCGTAAATGGTACCTAAGCGCGTTTGGCCTTTTCGACCAAGCATATTCAATGCACTGGGTTCATAGGCATGTAAAATGTAAAACTTACATGTTACTTCGGTATAAAGTTTGACAGCCGTAAATATGGCGTTCCAAGCATTATCTGAAAAATCGGTGGGCAAGAGGATTTTCTTCATATGATATTATTTTTTACTTTCTTCAGAGGCATAGGGCATGACCAAAAATGGAATTTTGGTATGATAGCCGATGGAGTCTACATTTGGCTGTACGATCAATCGATCTAAAAAGGAATGTTTACGGTTCATCATGGCCAAAAGTCCGACACCGTGCTGTTCGATATACTCATGGATAGCGTTGGGCATCAATTTGCCCTTGACCTGTTCAAATTTGGGATGTAGCGTATAATAATAGGATGCCAAAGACGCTTTGTTCTCTCTTTGGCCATCCGTTAGGTCATAATCGTCCTTTACGTTCAGAATGGTCAGTTTAGCATTATGCATTTTGGTCATATCGATAAGCATTTGTACTTCCTCTTTCTCAACGGAATTTACATAATCGGAAGGAAATAAAACGGATTTCAGTTCCCTGAAGACATATCCGTTGGGAACGACCAATACGGGTATTCTCGATTTTCTGATGACGTGAACGGTGCGTGTGCCAAGAAATATTTCCTTGGCACCAGTGGCCCCTTGGGTGCCCATGATGATTATATCAATGTTTTTACTTTCGGTTACTTCCCTGATTTCATCTGTTAGCATGTTAAAGGCCGAAAGGGTCTTGAACTGGTGTTTTGTATTTTTATAGTTCTTTCCGATATCCGCAAGGGTTTGGTCCAGACCGGCCTGGGCAATATCTACGCCCGCGTCGGGTATGGCACTAAAAGTAGGCCCTCCCATCATATAATCCGCTCGGTAGAAAGAAGGGGTGTAGGTGTGCAGGATATAGAAAGTACAGCTCTCGTTCTTAAAAAAATGCAGTGCATATACAATCGCGTTCCATGCGTTGTCAGAGAAATCAGTAGGCAGCAGAATTTTTTTCATCGCTCGTTAATTATGTGTTATCGCGGCAGATTTTGCATTACCAAAAACGGAAGTTTTAGATGCAGACCGATTTCATCCACAGTCGATCGGTACAACATATCTTCCAAAAACGAATGTCTTGCGTTTACCATAACCAATAGATTTACTTCATTTTTTGAGATGTATTCCATAATGGCTTCTGCCTTGTTCTTGACGGGAGTCCTCTCAAAATAGACATAGGCTTTGGGTAAGGATTCCTGCAAAAAGCGCTTATTGTCCAACTGTCTGTGGCTTAGATCCTCGAAATCGGAGATATACAGACAATGGACTTCCGATTTGAATTCATCCGCTAGATTATTCAAAAGTTTCAATTCCCTACGCTTATAGGGTAGCATATAATCGGTTGGAAATAATACTTTTTTAGGTTGTCGGTATTCATAATTTTCAGGAATGGCCAAAACAGGACATTGTACATATTTGAACACTTGTACGGTGTGGCTACCAAACGTAATTTTTTTATCCGCCGTTTGTCCTTGGGTACCCATGACGACCAGATCAACATTGATTTGGTTGGCGAAATCGTTTATGGCATCTACCAACGATTCAAAGGCGGATACAGATTCATATGAATGTTTCGGGTTACGGGTTTTTTCTTCGATTTCTGTGACCAGCTTTTTTAGCGCCTCTTCAGCATTGGCCTTTACCATCTTTTTTTGTTCATCCATAGATTCCCCGCCATTCTTTTTAAAGGGCCCATACACCTCATCGGCATAGGCATGCAAAAAATAAAAATTAGTACGTTCGCATTTGTAGAGATTCAACGCGTATTCGATGGCGTGCATCGCATTGGCTGAAAAGTCGGTAGGGATCAATACGGTTCTCATGGGTCTGTCTTTTGATAACATTCAAAGTTATTTGCAGTGATGTGCAAAACCTATGATATATATCAGTAGCAAGTATTCAAAAAGACAATGGAAAACTATTCGTGCAGTACCAACAATGGCACGCAAGTATGGAAACTCAATTTTTCTATGGTGGTATCAAACAAGAGTCGTTGCAGAAAATTAAGGTTCTTGGCCACCATGACCACCATATCGATATTTTCGGTATTTGCGAAGGCTTCGATAGAAGCTTTGACGTTTTTGTCTTCCAAGGTGTGAAAGCTATGCGATGTCGCAAAAAGTTCTTCAAGGTAATCTTGCAGATAAGCTCTGTTTTTTTTTTGGGTTGGGTCAAGGCCTCTTTTGATGCTTGATACATGTATGACCTGCATGTTGGCCTTGCAGATACGGAGTATTTCCGAGATGGTTTCTAATATAGGGTGGGAATAGAAAATATTATAATCGGTCGGGAAAGCAATTTCTTTGGGACTGCCCGACCTTGCGTTTTCGGGAATGACCAAAAGATTACATGGTACTTTGGTAATAACATCGCCTGTATTGCTCCCTACCACTGATTCCTTGATTCCCGATGCGCCTTTGGTTCCCATAATGATAAGGTCTATTTTTTTCTCTTGCACGATTTTGCGCAAAATGTTGACCAAATTGCCATAATCTTGTAAGGCGACAAAGTGGTGATCTTGGTTGATTGGTAATTGTTCTATCCGTCGAAAAAGATTATCAAGCTTTTCCTTTATAGAGGTAGCTATCTGGCCCACGGGCATTGTAAATGAATTGCTCTCCACGGAAGAATGCTTTAAATCGTCCACATGAAGTATATAGAAATTGCACGGGATGTCCTTGAACAAACTAACAGCATATGCTAGCGCGCTCCAAGAGTTTTCTGAAAAGTCGGTGGGGATTAGTATGGTTTTCATTAATACGAACTACGCCACTAATTTAGGTACACAATAGTCAGTAAAATATGATTTTTGTCATGCAACGAATCTTTTGGAAAAAGAATCGAAAAATACCTAGTTCACATATTGAAGGGCTTTCAATTCCTTGATTTTGATATTACGCCCCTCAATGTCGATGAGCCCTTCCTTTTTAAATCCTGATAGTGTTCTAATTAAGCTTTCCGTGGCTATTCCCGCGACACTCGCCAAATCGTTCCTTGAAATCTTGATGGGGTTTTCTGTCTTATTGTTCATGATTTCGGCAAACTGCAAAAGCGTCTGTGCCGTTTTTCTTACGAACCGAACTATAGGCCATTTGCAACAGTTGCGCCTTGATTTCGGTAATATTTTGCGTAAGTAGTTCCATCAGTTCCAGGGAAATGTTATGATTTTTCTCAAGGATATCCTTTAGCTTCTGCTTCGATATTCCAGCAAGTTCAACGTCTTCAATGACCGTTGCGGATTCTTGATAGGGAATGTTGTTCAAAAATGAAGTGAATCCCAGAAAATCATCGGCTCGGTATAAAGTAGTAATAAGTTCTTTACCGTCCTCGTCCATTGTATGGCACTTTACCAGGCCTTTTAAAATAAGGTAAATGATATTTGAGCGCGAACCTTCTTGATAAATGGCCTGACCTGTAGTAAAACTGGCCGGTTCGCCATTATCGTCAAAAAAGTTTTTTAGCTCGTTTAGGGTACGCATCTCCTCATCCGAGACTTGTGGTTTTAAAGAGCCATCGCGAATCATACGCCCCAAAAGTTCGGCCTTTGCCAATCGGCTTTCCACAGCGCTGATGAGGTCTTCTTCTTCAAAAGGTTTGGTCAGGTAATCGTCGGCTCCAAGATCCATCCCTTTTCGAATTTCCTTATGCTCCGTTTTTGCGGAAAGGAATATAAAAGGAATGTGCTTCGTTCTTTCATCCGCAGATAAATCTTGTAACACTCCGTAGCCATCCACCTCGGGCATCATGATATCACAGATTATGATATCGGGCAGTTTTTCCTTGCCGACCTGAATCCCGATTTTGCCGTTCGGGGCGGTAAGTACGTTATAACCGGAAAGTTCTAAAAGCTCTTCGGTGTTCTCGCGTAAAGCCTTGTCGTCTTCGATCAATAAAATAGTTTTCATTTTCTTCTAGGTTGTCTGTTCTTGGGGTATGCGTACGATAAAAGTAGAACCTTTGTTTTCTTCACTAGAGAACTCAAGGGTCGCCCCCAGATTCTCCAAATGTTGTTTGGCAATGTTCAGGCCAATGCCAGTGCCTTGGGTCAACAACGCATTCTCGGCCCTAAAATAACGGTCGAAAATATGCATTTGATCCTTTTTGGGAATACCTATACCCTTATCTATTACCTGCAATTGTATATTGTCCGCATAATTTTTGACCGAAATATCAATTGTTGAATCTTCAGGCGAATATTTAATTGCGTTGTGTATTAAGTTCGATAGCACCAGCTCAAGTGTCTTTTCATCGAAATTGATGACCATGTCGTCAACGTTTTCCGGATAACGGATTTTCTGTCCCGCCTTGAGCAGCATGTTGGCATCATACACCACCTCATTGACTAGTTTACTCAAAGGGAATTCCTCAATTTTATAATTGACCTTTCCGGAATCCAACCGTTCTACCGACAGAAAGTCATTGAGAATCGCGTCTAGATATTTGACTTTATTACGAATGGTCGTCACGTGTTTGTCGCGCTTATCCTGTTGGTCACCTTGGGTATATTTTGCCAACAACGTTATGGAGGTCAAAATGCTGCTTAAAGGGGTCTTGAATTCATGGGATACCAAAGACAGAAACCTTGTTTTCAATTCATTCAATTCCCTTTCCTTGGCCAAGGCTTCCGTAAGTCGTTTGGTGCGCTCTTGTACGGTTTTTTCAAGTTTTTCGGTGTAGTTTTTTCGTTCGGTGATATCTAGTATCATGGCGACAAAGACATAGTTGTCTAAGAGACTGGATACTTGAAGATGTACTTCTACAGGATATAAGGTGCCATCTTTTCTGCTGTGTGTAGTTTCAAATTTTATTTTAGTTTTTTTCCCCTTAAGCAATGGGGCAATAAGTTTACCGAACTTGGGACGGTTAAACTCCGGTTTGATATCCAATGGGGTCATCGTCTTAAGTTCGGCCATTGAATAGCCTAGATTACGTTGGGCTTCTTGGTTGACGTTTTCGAAACGAAGTGATTTGACATCAAATACATAGATTTCGTTCAGGGATTCATCGAATATTCTGGCCCAATGGCTCAATTCCCTTTCCTTTATTTTTCGTTCGGTGATATCGATAACCAAGGCCATAACATAGGTAGAACCATATATTTCAAAAGGATTTAGACCTGCTTCCACGGGAAATTCCTCGCCGTTTTTACGTATTCCATTTATATCCCGCCCATGGCCCATTTGACGTTTTTGACTTTTTTTAATAAACTCGTCTACGTGCCGGTCGTGGTTCTTGTGGTATCTTTTGGGTATAAGGGTATCCAAAGGTTTGCCAAGGAGCTCATCCTTTTTGTAACCGAACATTTCCTCAGCGGACGAATTGGTCGCCACAATTTCCTGTTTGGTATTGACAACGATAATACCCTCGGAGACGCCTTCCGAAAGGAGGTTGAAAATGTTACTGTTCTTTTGGAAAACACGCATGAACCAAAGTTAAACCTTTAAACTGATTTTCGTCATAGAAAAGAACTGTCGTTACGCTTACCTTCATTTCGTCAAATACTAAATGTACAAAAATGCAGAATTCGCAAAAAGTAGGTATCAAGCTGTACGAAAATCTTGGAAAATTGTTCTACGCTGTTGCTATGGCCGATGGAAATGTACATATTAAGGAGTTGGACAAATTAAAGGAAATCGTGAGAGATAGTTGGCTGGATATAGACGACATTGAAGACCGATACCATTCGGATGCCGCCTATCAAATAGAAACCGTTTTTGATTGGCTTTTGGAATATGAAAAGGAAAGTGGGGAATCTTTTGATGACTTCGTTGATTTTTACAAAGATCACCCCAATTTATTCCCAATACATATCAAAGAATTGATTGTTGATACAGCCAACGGCGTTGCCAATTCCTTTGCGGCTAAGAATAAGTCGGAGCTTGTCATTCAGGCCAAACTAGCACTGCTTTTCATGGATTGATTTATGGTGTAAACAACACCTTAGGGTCGACACGCTGCTCCTTGGCCAATTTCGCTTTGATTTTAAGCCTGTAGGCAGTTGTTGCAGAGAAGCATAACGGTACCATTATGTCTTAACCTAGATAATCTCGCACTTATTAAAAATTCAAATTTATGGGCTCAGTATTTTGAGCCTATGTGTAATGATTTTGATGTGCGATTCGCTTGTAGGTATCTGTTGGTACTGAATGTTTATGGTCACTATTTTACGTTTTTAAATCTTGGAGAAAACTAAAGTCAACTTTCTTAACCCAAAATGATTTAGGTCATTTCAAGTGGAATTGTAAATCTTCATCTTTATGCCTCATTATAAAAAACAAAGATCATGGCACTAAATTTTAATCAATATGCGACCGAAGGCAATACCTTTTTGAAGGATTATACCAAACAGATGGCCCTTGGCAAGGATACCGACAAGGCCGGCAGAATATTTACCGCAATCATGCATGCCTTGCGGGATATTATTCCCCCCGAAGAATCTTTACAATTCATCGCGCAGCTACCAATGTTCCTAAAAGGGGTCTACGTGAATGGGTGGAACATTAAAAAGAAAAAGCCCAAAGTAAAGAATATGCCAGAATTTTTAGAGCTGGTCAGGTCGCATGATTGGCCTGCCGCCGTAAACGATTTTGAATACAGCGATGATGTTGCCGAACGGTATGTAGATACCACTTTTATCTATCTCAGAAAATATGTATCGCTAGGCGAGATGGAGGACATTCGTGATAGTCTTCCCAAAGATTTGAAAAGTATGATCTATTCGAATTTGATGTTCTGAGAAAGGGATTGACTGACCAAAATCATTTTAAATAACATAGGTCGATACTACCTTCGCGTAAACTAAAAACACACTATATAATGAAACGTATTTCAATACTATTGGTTGTATTAATGACGACACCATTCTTTTGTTTTTCACAAACATTAAAAGATATCAATAAAGCGATTATCGAAGGTCTAGATGAGGTTGCGCCTTTCAATGAAGGCTTGGCAGCGGTCAGAAAGGGAAATCAATGGGGCTTTATCGATAAATCAGGAAAACTGGTAATAGACTTCAGAAAAGATTTGGTCTGGAACAAAGATGCCGACAAAACAAGGCAAGATGTAATGGGTGTTCGCTATCCCAGTTTTAAAGATGGTAGGTGCCTGGTAAAAGAATTAAAAGAAGAGGGTATAGCCCACTATGGTTTCATTGACAAGGCCGGCAAAATTGTAATCGAACCCGAATATTTGAACGTCACGGAATTTGATCAAGGTAATGCCATTGGTATTTTCTCAAGGAAAAGCTTCAGGGGGAAAAGTGAAATCAAGGTAGATGTCTTCGACTATGTTTTTACCGAGGCCGTGGTAAATACATCTGGTGAAATGATATGGCCTATTGGTGAAAGAGATAATATACTTATGTCAAAAAGAAGATACGAATTGCCCGAATTGAGGGCAAAATTGCTATCTGAGAATTTGCTAACAGTGAAGAACAAAGACAACCATTGGGAAATTCGCAAACTAGACCTCTAACAAAAAACAAGGGAATTATGGATCGCTTAAAAGATAAAGTCGCTATCATTACCGGAGGGGCGGGTGGCATTGGAAAAACCACCGCAAAATTATTTTTAAAAGAGGGAGCCAAAGTAGTTCTCGTGGATCTCAATAAGGATATTTTAGAAAAGGCCAGTTATGAACTCGACCATGAGAACCTATCGTACTGTGTTGCCGATGTCTCCAAAGCTGCCGATAACCAAAAGTTTGTGGAACATACTTTGGAATTCTACGACAAGATTGACATCTTTTTCGCAAATGCCGGCATTGAAGGCACGTCAAAACCTATTGCAGAATATCCCGATGACGTTTTTGATAAGGTCATCGCCGTCAACTTAAAAGGCGTATGGTTGGGTTGCAAATATGTCATCCCCAAAATGAAAAAAGAGGGTAGCGTTATGATTACGTCTTCGGTTGCGGGCTTAAAAGGTTTTGCAGGATTAGGCGCTTATGTTGCCACCAAACACGCTGTGGTCGGCATCATGCGTACAGCGGCCCTGGAAAATGCGGAACGAAAGATTAGAGTTAATACGATTCATCCCGGGCCTGTCAACAATGATATGATGCGCCGTATCGAAAAAGATATGGATCCCGAAAACCCTGACGAAGTGATGAAAGGTTTTGAGGCTACCGTGCCGTTTGGCCGATATGTGGAATCTAATGAAATAGCCGACATGGCCTTGTTTTTGGCTTCGGATGAAAGCAAGTTCATTACAGGTTGCACCCATATAGTGGATGGGGGAATGTTGACTAGTTAATCCTATAAAAAGGATGAAAAATGAAAGCAAGAACCAAAATTCTTGGCGTCATTGGGTTGCTTCTACTGATTTCTGTTGGTGCATATATCTATTACGGGGGTTTTAAGACAATAGCTCCTAAAATTCAGGAATGTGGTGGCGAGACCTTGATCTATGAAAAAATGACTGGGGATTATGCCCAAAGCGGAATCGTTTCGGATCGGGTGTATCAGAAATTAATCGATGCACATGGTATAACGACCACCAAAGGTTTCGGCATTTACTACGATAATCCCAAGACAGTGGAAAAAGAAAACTTGCGTGCGGATGTGGGGTGTATTCTAGAGTCCGATTTTGAAAAGTTAGAGACTTTGAAGGCCGATTTTGAAGTGACTGAATACCCCGTCTCAGAATATCTTGTTGCTGAATTTCCATATAGGGGAAAGTCTTCTGTGATTCTTGGGATTCTAAAAGTGTATCCAACATTTGAAGTATATGCGAAAGAAAATGGATATGAATCGGATACACCAGTTATGGAGATTTGGGATGTGCCCAACAAAAAGATCACCTACAGAAAACACCTAAGGAAAAAAGGCTGAAGATTACTCATGGCAAATACATTTTAACTTAAATTATTAAAGTTTACTAGAATGAAAACAAAATTAATGATGTTGATTTTGGTTCCCTTAATGTGGAACTGCAAAGAAAATCCGGAAGCAGCAAAACCAAAAATTGAAGAAGCAAAACAGGAAATCCAAACCGTTACCGCGTTGCCTGCAATCATCAAGGAACTGGCAAAGTTTGCCGAGCCCACTTTCTCGGACTCTACGAACATCGATGAATTAATGATGTTCAAAGAGCTTGATGCAAACGGAACGGTTACCCCAATAGATATGGAAAGAGCGGTAGACCTTTACAAGGCCATGACGAAACCAGCTCAGGCTGCCGAGATGCCAATATTTGAAATACAAAACACGGATAATTCAATTCTTCCCATTCAAGGTAAAGGATTTGGTGGAGTTATTTGGGCTAATGTACTGGTCGACAGAAAGACTTTAGAAATCAAAAAAGTAGCTTTTGAACACAAAGCGGAATCCGACGATTATGGGGCCGCCATGACACAAACATCATTTGAAAATCAGTTTGTTGGTACAAAAATAAACCTTGAACAGAACACATTTAGTCTGCAGAAAGCAGTTGAAAAAGCGGTTGATGACGGGCAAATCATAGACGGAATTTCCGGCGCGACCATGACCAGTAAGGGTGCCGTTGAGATGATGAACGAAGGTTTGCGAACGTATCGCAGCTATTTAGAAGGAGAATGAGTTTTACGCTTTAAAAAAATGAATCCAACAAAAATTATAGCGGTAACACCTGAAAACGCAAAGGAAGAAACCCTCTTTTGTGTTAAGGACATTACCAATCCGGGTTTTGAGAACAAACTCAAGTGGTTTGAAAAAAGGTATAAGGAAGGACTAAGAATGAAAATTTTGAAGAACAGCGACGATAAGATGATCGGGTTCATTGAGTATGTTCCCGCCGAGTTTGCTTGGCGCCCGATTGACGGGGATAATTTCATGTTCATCCATTGTATGTACGTCTACTCCAAAAAAGACCGGAACAAAGGCTATGGAACCCTACTTATAAACGAAGCTGAAAAGGAGGCCAAGACCAACAAAATGGATGGGGTATGTGTGATGACCAGTAAAGGTGTTTGGATTGCCAACAAAAGTATTTTTGAAAACAACGGCTTTAAAGAAGTTGATAGCAGAGGCAGGTTTGAATTGCTGTTAAAAAAATGGAATGCAGGGGCACCAAACCCCAGCCTAATGGACTGGCCCGCAGAACAAAAAAAGTATCAAGGCTGGCGTTTGCTATATGCCGACCAATGCCCATGGCACGAAAAATCGGTTGAAGCTATTTTGAATGTGGCTATGGACCATGAAGTTGATCTCAAAGTAGAGAAAATAAAAACGGCGAAAGAGGCAAAACATGCTCCATCCGGGTTTGGGGTTTTCAACCTACTATATAATGGAAAATTATTGGAAGACCATTACATCAGTGCCACGCGGTTCAGAAATATTTTAGAAAAGGAACTTTCCACAAAAGAGTAAATAGGAAGGTAACCGAGGAAATTTTATGAATTCGATAAGAATTGAAGGAGCTGCTAATTTAATTGAAGAGTCATGAAAGAACGAAACGAAGATAGTACAGTTATCAAGCAAAGAAATGAAGAATGCTGCCCGACCTTTAATCTTGAAAAATGGGATGAAAAAACACATCATTGGGACCATAAGAAATTTATCAAGGCATCGGTGCCGACACTTTTTCATATTCCCTTGCCTCCCATGATTGGGAATCAGGTAACTAAAATGATGAGGCTGGCAGAAGATTCAAATAATCTTGCCGCCGATAGAGAAGATATTTTGTTGTTATTCTCAGATCCCAGTGCCTTTAAATCCGATTTGCACTTGTCTGTTGAAAATACTGTGCCCGAAGCTGAAAACACGACCCTTTCGGGTACTTACGTGAGCAAGGTTTATGATGGGCCTTTTAATTCCGTACCAAAGTTTATCAAAAAGATGGATTCATATTTGAAAAAGCATCAACAAAAAGCCAATCGTTATTATGTGCATTACGCCTATTGCCCAAAATGCGCTAAAAGAGAAGGGCATAACTATATGGTATTGTTTGCCGAGTTGGAGGGGTGAATATAGTATTTCAATGAAATATATTATGTAAGTAGATGAATTCTAAAAATAGAATAGAGTGGTTTTTAGAAGGCGATGTCTCCATACAATATCAAGTACATCGTGACCTGCTATCTACAGAACGTAAAGACCTTAGAGAACGGATTGCCCAAGAAGGCTGGGGTGCACAATTTCTATCAAAACGGAATCCAAATGGTCACTGGGGCCAAAAGTTCTACCAGCCCAAATGGACATCCACACATTACACCCTTTTTGATTTACGAAACCTTTGTATAGCACCTGATAACGAGCTCATACAAGAATCCATTGAGATTATCCTGCAAAATGAGAAGGCGAATGACGGAGGTATTTTACCTATTGGCACCAATCAAGTAAGCGATCTATGTATTAATGGAATGTTCTTAAACTATGCCTCCTATTTCAAAACAAATGAAGAGGACTTAAAATCTGTGGTTGACTGCACATTGACCCAAATAATGCCCGATGGCGGCTTCAATTGTCGATTAAACCGTTCCGGTGCAAAGCATAGCTCACTTCATACTACACTTTCGGTATTAGAAGGCCTTACGGAATATGAACAAAACGGATATACGTATCGGTTAGCGGAGGTTCAGAAAGCAATTGCATCATCCCAAGAATTTATTTTACTACACCAATTATATCTCTCAGACAGAACCGGAAAAATCATCAACAAAGATTTTTTAAAACTCTCCTACCCAAGACGTTGGCGGTATGATATTCTAAGTGCCTTAGATTATTTTCAATATGCCGGATTACCATGGGATGAAAGAATGAGGCCCGCTCTAGAAGTTTTACTGAAAAAACAGAACAAAGATGGCACATGGAATGTTCAGGCAAAACATACCGGACAAACCCATTTTAACATGGAAAAAGCGGGAAAACCGAGCCGGTGGAATACGTTGCGGGCTATGCGGGTATTGCAACACTTCAGTCTTGAAACAATTTGACACCAAGAAGTGTCAGTAGCATGATTTTAATCATACCACGCTGTTTTTGAAGACCTTACCTTGAAAAACACAATCTTTAAAGAAAAAAGTGATGACAACCAAAAAAGAAGATAAGAGTAGTTGGGCAATTGGGGGCATGACTATGGTTGGAGTGGGTGTCGGACTCATTTTCGTTCAAACGTCGCCCTTACTAATGGCCGCCTCCGTAATCATTGGGGTAGGTTTAGGTCTTGTGTTGGCACCTTTTATATCTAGAAACAATTAGCACATCAAAAGCATTAAAAAATTATACTTAGGTAAAAACATGGCCAAGGTTTTTAGACGGATTCGGCAAAAGCTTTTAACTGAAAATAAATTCAGCAAGTACCTGCTCTATGCCATCGGGGAGATAGCCCTTGTTGTGATTGGAATAATAATCGCCCTACAGATAAATACCTGGAATAACGGAAAAATAGAAAGACAGGAAGAGAAAAAATCATACTTAAATATTAAAAGGCAATTGATTGATGATAAGAACGAATTAATCAAAGTGAAAGGCGACAATAAGAATTACGCTGCCATTTACGAGTACGGCAATAAGATTATAATGGCTCAGGATCGCACTAAGACAGATTCGCTCACTCATGTCGCGATTGGGTTATCACAATATTCAGATTTTCATAGTAGCGGCAATATATATGAAACCCTAGTCAATAGTGGAGAACTTAAATTATTGAAAAATTCAGAGATAACCAGTGCAATTCAGCATCTGGAAAAGACGTACATATTTACAAATAATCTTGAAAACATACATTGGGAGCTAATTATTAACGAATTATCCCCTGAACTAAAAGGGGTTATCAATTACGCTACTATGAAAGCAGTAAAGCCCGAAAAACTCTATGCTGTTGAATTGCAAAACATATTCATAGAAATCATAGGTCTATGTAAATATAAGGATGCAACCTACGGTCAAGCCCTTGGTGAAATTGATACAATAAATAAATTGATTGATGAAGAATTGAATTCTCACGAATACGAACAACTAAGCGAATGAAAGCAATTGTATACACCAAATACGGGGGCCCTGAAGTACTTCAACTGAAGGAGGTAGAAAAACCTGTTCCCAAAGACAACGAAGTTCTCATAAAGATGAAGGCCACCACGGTAACCTCAGGCGATGTGCGTATGCGTAAGCCAGACCCACAAATAATGGCAAGACTGGTTGCAGGAATATTCAGACCTAAAAAAAAGATTCTGGGCGTTGATATCGCCGGAGTTATCGAAGAGGTAGGAAAGGATGTGAGCTTGTTCAAGAAAGGCGATCCGATTTTTGGGTCGGTTTACGGTAGTAATACAGGTACGTATGCTGAGTACGCCTGTGTGCCTGAAGACCGTGTGTTGGCCATAAAGCCGGCCAATGTGAATTTCCAAGAGGCAGCTGCCATTTATTTCGGAGGAAATACCGCATTGTATTTTCTTAGAAAGGGAAATATTCGGAGTGGACAAAAGGTCTTGATTTACGGAGCTTCTGGAAGCCTTGGCACTTATGCAGTGCAGCTTGCGAAGTACTTTGGTACAGAAGTCACGGGAGTATGCAGCACCGCAAATCTTGAAATGGTAAAATTCTTGGGTGCCGATAAAGTTGTTGATTACACTAGAGAAGATTTTACCAAAAACGGGGAGACGTATGATGTCATATTCGATACCGTGGGCAAGAGTCCGTTTTTAGGATGTGTAAGGTCACTCAAGAAAAAAGGGGTCTATCTAAGATCGGTACATATGTCACTAAAACCCCTGCTTTTAGGATTGTGGACGACTCTAACGAGCGGTAAGAAAGTAATAGGTGGGGTCGCACACGAACACAAAGAAGACCTGATCTTTCTTGGTGAGCTTGTTGCGCAAAATAAACTGAAACCGGTCATAGACCGTGTTTATCCTTTGGATCAGATGGCAGAAGCACATCGCTATGTTGAAAAAGGGCATAAAAAGGGAAATGTAGTAATTGCCATAGGTCATCATACTGCTCCACAAAACTATGCTGAATAAAAGGATGAATATAAAACCGATTTAGATACTGAAATCAAAACAATATCAATTTCTAAAACTATATAATCATGAAAAAAACACTACTGACAGGCATATTTGCCATTGCAACCATTTTTAGTCTTTCAGGGCAAACAGAAATGGAGTCCGCGCAGCCGGAGTTCGAGATCAAAGTAATAACCAGTGTAGAGTCTATCGTCCCATTGGGTTTAGGTCGCTCAAGGATTATTTCGTCCACCGCGGAGCGTGATTATACAGAATTCTCTTCGGAACAAACAGAAGAAGATAACACTCGAAACAAATCGAAACGAAAAGATATTCGTGTAAAAGATTTTGAAGAAACAAAACTGTTGAACTTCTATAATGTTGGGGGTATCCGATTTCAAAATATAGCGGCAAATGATGCCGTGATATCTTCAAAACTAACGACGATGTTAGCAGAAGGTTGGGATCTACTATTTGTTACAAGTGGCGTAGAAAGTGATGCTGGCGAAACTGATGAGCAAGGCATATTTATTACGCGGTATATTTTTAAGAGAAAATTATAAGTATATGCTATCCGCTAAGGGTAAAAGAGTAGGCCACAGTTGGTTGGTCGGTTCAAAACTTTAGACAAAATAATTATTAACTACTAAATAAATATATCATGGAAAATACGAAAGCGTATCAAAAGGCAAAGAAAAAAGTAGAAGCAAGACTTGGGTTTAAGGTTCATTTAACCGTATTCCTTGTTGTAAATGCAATTCTTATAACTGTCAACCTAATTAATTCCCCAAATACCTTATGGTTCATTTGGCCGCTCATGGGATGGGGCATCGGTATATTTTGGCATGCAATGGCAGTATTTGTGTTCGATAAAAAAGGTCCCGATATATTAGAAAGGATGATTCGAGAAGAAATGGACAAACAGAGCTAACTGTTTTTAAAGATAGAATAATCTAGAAAGCAATATGGTAACCGATTAAATTCAATCTCATGGACAAAGAACATCCAAATATTGAGGTCTTAAAAAGACTTGACCTTACCAATTTAGCAGCAAGCGCCGAAGTCATAGCTGAAGACTTTGTTTGGCATTATTATAACCCGAAGCTACCGGATGTACAAGGAGACTATGTGGGTCTGAAAGGACTTCAAACCTTTTTCGAGACAATAGGAAAGCGTATGAAAGGCACTTTTAAAGTGAACCCGGTTTCCATTACGCCTATGGGAGATGAATTTGTCGTTGTACATGTTATAGACACCATGGTTTTGGAAGACCGGAAAATGGAACTTGATGCGGTTGTTGTTTGGCGTATTGTTGACGGTAAGATTGCCGAGGCATGGGACATTCCGGGGGTTAATACGGTAAGAGAAGTCGAACATGAGGCTAAAAAGTAACCCTTCTGTCTCCTACCAAAGATTGCTAAATAAAGGTTTCAAGCCAACAAATCAAGATATTCTTGGCACTATTGGAGATAAATCAGACTTGTGGTTGCAGTTACATCAGTTCATAGAAGACAATTATGATTTCAAGAAAGAGCTTGCCTTTTACTCAAAAAACTATGGATGGACGGTTCGTTACAGAAAAAGTAAAAAGACCTTGGTTTCCTGTTTTCCTGAGAAAGGGGCTTTTTCTGTACTTCTAGTCCTCGGGAAAAAGGAAGCCAATAAGGTCGAGTTAGTAAGAGATGAATTAAATGAGAACTTTTTGTCCGTCTTTGATGAAACGGAGCAATTGCATGACGGTAGATGGTTGTGGATAAGAATCCTAACTCAACAGGATTTGGATGCGCTGATAAAGGTTATCCAAATCAAAAAAAGAATCAGGAAATGATCGCAAACAAAAGTATAGCAAGAATTATTGGAGCATTGTTTATTACTGCGACCGCCGCATCTTCATTGAGCATTATTTTTACTGAGCCTATTCTTGATGCTTCAGATTATCTTACTACCATTTCTGAAAATGAAACTAAGTTCATAAGCGCAATGCTCTTAATGCTCGTAGACGCTATTGCCGTTGCTGGTATTGCAATAGTGTTCTACCCAATTCTAAAAAAACAGAACACTGTTTTAGCACTGGGCTATGTTGGTGCCAGGATTGTTGAGAGCGTGTTTTTTATTGTATATGTCATCTTCTTATTGACCCTATTTACCTTAAGTCAAGAATTTGTAAAAGCTGGTGCACCAGATGCTTCCTATTTTCAAACCGAAGGCGTTGTGTTACTGTCAGCATCCGATTGGTCTTTTTCAATTGGGTTAGGCATCATTTTCACTCTTTCCGCCTTGATTTTAAACTATTCCCTCTATGTATCGAAACTTGTTCCGCGATGGTTATCCCTTTGGGGCAGTATTGGGGCCATATTATCCTTCTTCGTAGTGTTAATGAGGTTTTACAATATTTATATTACGGAAGCGCTAGATGTTCCCATAGCCATTCAGGAAATGGTATTTGCACTATGGCTCATCATCAAAGGATTTAATCAGGATGCAATTGCTCCCCAGTCGGATAAAACGAATAATTAAACTAAATGACAATGCAAAAATTTAGCCTAGCCCTATCATTATTGATACTACTTTTTGTCAGTTGTCAGTCCCAGCCTGCCGTTCCCTATAAATACCAAGTGCCCGAGAATATAAATGATGGCCTCGATGTCGGCACTTTGGACGAAGTGGGCATAGATACCACATTAATTGTAAAAGGAATCAACAAAATTCGTCAAGGCAGCTTTGATGAAGTCCATTCCATGCTAGTTTACAAAGATGGCAAACTAGTATTAGAAGAGTATTTTGATGGTCACAAGTACAAATGGGATGGTCCTGACCATCATGGTGAATGGGTAGCTTGGGACAGATCCATGCCACATCATATTATGTCGGCAACAAAAAGTATTACTTCGGCCTGCTTGGCAATTGCTTTAGAGAAAGGCTTTATCGAAAGTGTTCATCAATCCATATTTGATTATTTACCTGAATATCAGCATCTCAATTCAGAGCGTAAGAACAAAATTACCATCGAACATCTGCTTACCATGACCTCGGGATTGGAGTGGGATGAGTGGGGAGCGCCACTTAGCAGTTCGAGTAATGATCTTGTTGGCTTATGGGTTCATTGCGAAGATCCGATCAATTGTATTTTAGAACGTCCACTATTAGATGACCCAGGGACAAGCTATACTTATTCAGGAGGTAATATGGTTGTTTTAGGAGAGATTATTAGAACGGCAACAAAAATGAAAATTGATGAATTTTCAAAAAAATATTTATTTGAACCCTTAGGAGTTGATTCTTCTACTTGGGCACAAAAATTCGATAATGGAGTAATTTATGCTGGTGGTGGGCTAATTATTACACCCAGGGATATGGTAAAATTTGGTGTTACTTTTTTAAATAATGGGGATTGGAATGGAAAGCATATTATTTCAGAACAATGGGTCGAAAAATGCACTACTGAATATCGAAACAACAAGAGTATAAATATTCCGGGGCAAGCATCCGGAAGACATGGTTATTCATATTCCTGGTGGTTAAAATCATATACAAATTCAGGTAAAAAAATCAACATGTATAATGCCGGAGGTTGGGGAGGGCAAGAAATTATGATTCTCCCTGAGTTAAATACAGTAGTGGTGTTTACAGGAGGAAATTATCTTTCGAATGTGAGAGTATTTGATATTCTTGAAGATTACATTATTCCCGCTATTAATTAATAATTAAAGTATCGCAATTATGAAAAGTAAACAAATAGCAAATCGAAGTATAGATTTTGTACAGAAAAAAGCTGCGAAAATTGCTGGCTTCATGTTCCTGTTCATTTTGACCGCTGTTTTGGTCAACTCTTATGTATTCTCGCAACTAATCGTGGCGGGAAATGCCCTGGCAACTTCCGACAATATTATGGCCAATACAGGATTACTTCGTGTCGGTATAGGCAATGAACTGATTTTGTCCATCGCGGCGATACTGTTGGCACTTGCACTTTATATAATCCTAAAACCTGTAAACCGAAATTTTGCTTTACTAGGGTTTTCTTTGAAGCTGACAGAAGCAATATTATCGGCTGTTATAGCACTTCTCAATTTTGTTGCGCTACAAATCTTAAATGGAGATGCCGCTTCGACGGTATTACCACCAGAGCAGCTGAAGACCCTGGTCGGTTCGTTTTTGAATATGCATGATGTTCTTTACGCCATTCCGATGGTATTCCTAGGTCTGAACCTTGTTGTTTTCTCCTATTTATTTTTAAAATCTAAGTATATACCAAGGTTATTGGCCGGCTTCGGAATCATTTCCTATGCGCTGGTTTTCCTTTTTGCCCTCGCAAGTATTCTGTTTCCCAATTTGGCCGTGCTGCTATTAGCTGTACCAAGTATTCTTTTTGAATTGATAATCGGCCTATGGTTGTTGTTAAAGGGGGTCAATCTGTCTGCAATCAATTCAGAAGTTGTTAAAACGGACAATTAGTAATATTAAAAATTAATCATCATGAAAACGCTAAAATTTAAAAAATTAAAAATCGCAACGACACTATTATGTGTTGTATGTTCGCTAACAATGAGTGCCCAAATAGGCGGTTGGAACCCTGAACTGGAAAACGACGCAGAAGAGGCATTGCAAACCATGCTAGAAAAAACGTCTAAACTCGAATCTTTTCGTGACGCGGCTTACGGGTATGCAGTTTTTCCAAGAGTTACTAAAGCTGGAGCTGCCATTGGTGGGGCCATTGGTAACGGAATCGTTTATAAAGACAATGCGATTGTTGGATCCTCAAAATTGAGACAAGCCTCTTTTGGCTTACAAATCGGTGGACAGCAATATATAGAGGTTATCTTCTTCGAGAATGAAACGTCCTTCAATCATTTTACCAACGGAAAGTTGAAGTTCGATGCACAGGCATCGGCGGTACTTTTAAAAGAGGGTGCATCGGTTGATGTCGCCTATCACGAAGGCGTGGCCGTATTTTCCTCGACTATTGGGGGAGTAATGGCAGAAGCTTCTATCGGTGGTCAACATTTTAAATACGAGCCGAAAGAGAATGAATGAAACTTAAATTTTGAATCAAATGAAAACAACTATAAAAAGGCAAAATGATGCCAAGGAAGTTTTTAAGAAGTGTGGAACCTGCTCTCGGACCTTTGCACATATCTTGAATCGAGAATTTGGGCATCCAAAGGAACATGAAGAACGCGCCATGAATCCGATGGCAGGAGGTATTATAAACCATGGACATCAATGCGGTATGATTTGGGGTGCTGCATTGGCGGTGGGAGCGGAATCATATCGAAAACATGAAAACCTTGACAGGGCTGTTGCAACCGCCATTACCGCTACACAAGGTGTAGTGGAATCTTTTATAAAAGAATCTGGTGCGACAAATTGTAGGGACATTATCGGTTATGATCTTACTAGCAAAATCGGGATGGCGAAATTCATGTTGAAAGTAACATCACAAGGCATGAAAAACAGTCATTGCTTTAATCTGGCTGAACAATGGGCTCCAGAAGCTGTGGAAACAGCTACAAAAGGGCTGTCTGAAAATGTAAACATCCAACAAAAGCCATTAAGTTGTGCTTCGCAGGTCGTAAAACAAATGGGTGGGAGTGATGAGGAAATGGTAACGGTAGCAGGTTTTGCCGGAGGTCTTGGCCTAAGTGGAGAGGCTTGTGGCGCGCTAAGTGCTGCGATATGGAAGAAAATGCTTGACTGGTGCAGGAAAACCCAGATAAGAATCCGCCTTTTTTCAATAACAAGACTGCTAAAAGAATGCTTAAAGCCTTTAATGAAGCAACAGATAATAAAATACTATGTAGTGAAATTTGCGGACAAAATTTCAAGAGTTTGGAAGACCACACGGAATATATAAAAAATGGAGGCTGCCAAACAATTATGGATGTTTTGGCCAGTTCTTAAATGGAAAATTAAAGTTTGATGTATAGGCAAACAACTCAAGTACTTTGTTTTAAAAACGGAAAAGAAATCGTATCATCATACCGATGAGCGGCATTGAAAATAGATTGCAAAAGGTGTTGGAGAGAACCGTGGACGCTAAAAATGTCTTTGGGACTTCATTCTGTGTAAAACACAAAGATTTTACATGGTGTGGAACAAGTGGAAACTTCCAAAAAGACGAACAATATTTTATTGCCAGCACAACAAAACTCTTTGTTACCGCAATTATTCTCAATCTTAGGTCAAAAAACATCATTTCATTTGATGACAGAATCTCAGCATACTTGACTGATGATATTTTGAATGGATTGCACACCCTCAATGGTACAGACTATTCCAGTGGATTGACGATCAAGAATTTGCTGGCCCATACATCCGGAATACCTGATTACTTTCAGCAAAAAGATGGCAATGGGAAAAGTTTGGAAAAAGAATTGGTTAATGGTAATGACCGATCTTGGTCATTCGAGGAAGCCATTGCATTGAGCAAAACGCTAAAGCCTTTATTTATTCCGGACCAAAAAAGAAAAGCACATTATTCCGACACTAACTTTCAACTTCTGGGACGGATAATCGAGAACAGCACCCAAATAAGTCTTTCGGACAATTTTGAGGAATTGATTTTTAAACCCTTGCATTTAACGAAAACGTATCTATACCAAGACAACAATGATAAAACACCTAAAGTGTTGTTCTATAAAAATCGGGAATTGATTATTCCGAAGGCAATGAGTTCATTTGGTGCCGACGGTGGCGTCGTATCAACATCAAAGGAACTATTGCAATTTATCGAAGCATTTTTTAGCGGCGGGTTTTTTCCAGCTGCCTATATCAGTGAGTTACAGGTTTGGAATAACATCTTCTTTCCATTGCAATCCGGAATAGGAATACAGCGATTTAAACTTCCCTGGATTTTCAATCCCTTTGGTAATTCTCCAGAGCTCATAGGCCATTCGGGACTTTCCGGTGCATTGGCGTTTTATAACCCAAAAAACGAAATTTTCATCTCAGGAACTGTAAATCAAGTTGCAAACCCAGGAATCTCATTTAGATTGGTTTTAAAAATAATTCAACACTTGTTGAAAAAATGACTTCACTGAAAAATAGGCATATACATTGTCTCTAGACCAAAAAGGGTGTTAGAATTTATGCTGACACCTCACTTGCTTGCAGTTCATGAATCATTTTAACTATAGGTTCAATACTATTTTTGTCAACATGGTCGAAGCCATAACGCTCTTCTTTACTGGCCGCTGGATCAGGATTGATAAGGGATCCAATCCACAGAATCAGCCGAATCAACCAATTGACTTTGGAATGGTCTAACTTGCCGCCCAGGGCCACATGCTCCATTTGTGACAATAGCACCGGAGGAAAGGATTTGGCTACCCACCTCTCGAGTTTATCACTTGGCCCGGCACCTGAGACCGAGAAAAGGATCTTTGATCGGCCATTGAGCTTGGACAGATTTTCCTTTGCCCATTTTCGCATGCTCAGCTTCATATAGATAATCGAACTGCCCAATACCAAATAATCATAACCTGCGGGATCAGCACGGTCATCCTTGATATCGAATACAGGTAATCCTGTGGCTTTACTGATCCAGTTGGCATATTGTTCTGTACTTCCGTATTTACCTGAGAAAAAAATTGCTCCTTTCATAATATATTGTTTTAGTTAATTATTTGTAATATAATACTAGCCCATAGGGCCAAAGTCCAAGACGAGTTCATCATGAGAATAATGCACTTCAATATTTGGATATAATTTTGTGAATTTTTGAATCATTCCAGATGATTTATAGACGTCTTTCTTACCTTGTTTTCCGTAATCAGTATTGACTTTTATTCCATTTTCCATTGCCCAACGATTCAATTCGGCGTCTCCAACAATAAATTGCGGAGTGGGCTTATTATTAATCAGATACCCAATATGGTCTTTTGTATGTCCGGGTGTTGAGATTGCAAAAAAACTTCCATCATTAAAAACATCCAAGACTTTTTCAAATGGCTCAAGTGCGAATCCGTTCGTGTCAAAATCCAAAAGATGAATCTTCTTTCCTTTCAAATGGCTACCTCCAATCAAACGATAATAAAAGCTGTTTTCTTTTTTTCCGAAAAAAACGGGACAACTGGATTCCAAAGAAGGTATTCCTGATGTATGGTCCGGATGAAAATGTGTAAGGAATACATGAGTTGGTTTAAGGTGCAATCTTTTCATGTGATTTTCAAAATCTTCACCGGGCTGTTGGGAATATCTTATGTTGTTCAGCTTTTGAAAAATCTTCATAATCACCGATAAATTTCCGTACGGTGGATTATCTGTAAAAGAGCTGCTAAAACCACAATCTATTAGGATATCTCCTTTCTCAGGATGTTTAAAACTGAAGGCCATCATATCGCAGTCCAAAGCCATGTTACCATCAATAGCTGCGGGAAAGGATGTGGTATCAGAATATGTTTTTACTTTTCCGGTAATTCGCCCGGTGTTGAATGCGTGGAATGTCATCGGCTTTGCAGACTCGAAAACTTCTTCCCAAACACTGTATTTTTTTACGCTATTTTTCGATGATTTTTGCATTTCACTAAAATTAATTTTCAGGCAGCCTATTTCTTTTCACTATAAGCCAGATACTTAGCAAAAGTTCCGCAGCAGCCATGGTTAACATTATTAGTATCCCAAGTGTTTCGGGTAGATGAAGATCTACAAAGAATACGATGTATGTAAAAGATGCAACCACTAACAAAACACCGAGGCTTTTCGGAATATATCCAGACTTAAAAACCGCATAACCAAGTACGAAGATGTGCAAGGCAAAAAATACATATCCCAAGAGTTTTATGGATGCATAGCCATACACATCGATAATTTGAAATGCCAGAGCGAACAATGCAATGATCAAAGTAAAGGCGTATAGCAACCTGAGAACTGCCGTTAGCGACGCACGATTCTTATTTGCGGGTTTAAGAACTACATAAAGTGCGAGACCAATAATAGCATCAAGGGCAAGTACGAGTAGATAACCAACAACAGCAAAACCAAAGCGTCTCCCGTTAGCCTCAATATCGCTGGCTAAAGTTTCTGTATCACCCGGTACTACAAAATTGGCTAAAAGAAAATCATCAACAATAGTTACAATGATAACTGAGGTTATAAACGCAATTCCCACAACCATTGCCGCTTTGCTGGTCGATAAATTAGTGATGAAATTTTTCATGTCTTTTTCTTTTGGTTTATCGGATTTCTATCAAGACATTCTTAGCAAGATTTTTCCTCCAGTCATTTGACTTCTATAATCACGGATGGCTTCTTTCACTTCGTGCAGCGGATAGATCTTTCTGATGTTACTTTTCAGATGATTTGGTATTTGTTTCTGTGCCCGTTTCCACAACCGCATTGTCTTCAGAACACTCTGATTACTGATATAAGGACCTAGCCAGAAACTGTCAATCGCCTTATTTTCAAATATCATTAGACCGGGACTCGCTTGAATAGCTTCCCGGGACAGTGCGCTGAACACAGTAACCTTGCTGTTTTCGGGCATCGCTTTTAACAGTTTACCGGTCAATGGACCCGCCACCGCATCAAATGCAAGATGGGTATTGTTTTGATGGCAGGCATCATGTAGTTCTTGTTCAAATCCTGCTTCACTACTGTTCAGGACAATTTCAGCTCCTTGGGCCTTAAGAAAATCTACTTGTGCCTCTCTGCGAACCACGTTTATTATTTGAACTCCTTCGCTGCGTCCCAGTTTGTTCACCATTTGGCCTAATGAGCTTGCCGCAGCAGTTAATGCAATGGCTTTATGTCCTCCTTCTTTCGCAATGGCTATAAAAGAGCTGGCCGTTTGTGGGTTTATTATGGACATTGCTCCTTGCTCTAAAGGCAATGATTTATTCAAAGGCAAAACACCTCCCTTTACACTTTTAACTACATATTCCGACCATACACCTCCGCCTGTTCCCCAACCAGCACAGGCAACACGCTTACCATTGAAATAGCTTGCCATCATTCCTGGTCCTGCAGCTACCACTTCTCCAGAACCTTCTCCACCCGGAACAATAGGGGTGGGATTTTTAAAACCATAATGACCTTCCAACGTGGCTAGGTCTGAAGGATTTAATGGGGAGAAGGCTACTTTGACCAAGACTTCATTCTTTCCAGGTTTTGGTACCGGTCGTTGTTCGATACTCAAAGCATCAGCACCAGAATATGAATTCAAAACTGCCACTGTCATCGTTTCCGGGATTTTTATTTTTTTCATATTTATTCTGTTTTGTAAGGTTTACGATTTAGCTATTTAGAAAATTGATTAACCCCAACGCTCCCGATATCCGGATGCTCTAACCCTGTGGAGGGTTTGACTTTCATATCGATTGTTAGGCGCTGTATCATTTCCATCAATAGAATATGTCAACCCCCGCCAAATTGCATCATGGAATTATGTTCCTCAGAAGACACCTGGAATCAACCGATAACGCACACGACGCACATAATCCCGATACCCTAGCAATTCTTCTTGTAAAGTTTTATCTTCCAGCACGGTTCTTATCACCGCAATGATCAGCGCTGCTATTACTGGAATTATTGTCCAAATAGAGCCTAAAGCCAGCACAATGCCCGGTAGTGCTAGAATATTTCCAGCATAACCAGGATGTCTTACAATCCTATAAGGGCCGCTGTCACATACTACATGCCCACGCTCCTTCTGAATCCGCGTCACGGATGAAAAGAAACGGTTCTCTATTATTGCCCATGAAGCAAAAGCATATCCGAATTTTATCAGTATAAAGCCAAGTATGTTGAGCCATATAGGAAATTCGGGCGACCATCCAAAGTGGTGGTCGAGTCCGGCTACGATAAATAATGGAAATGATAAGCTAATTGCCATTAATGGAGCAAGTACCTTATCCCAGGGTTTTACGTTTTGATTTTTTCCGAAATTGCCCCGTTCCGCCATTAATCCTGGATGCCTTTTTTCGGCTAAAACCCGTGAACCTATTCCTATTACCAAGAACAATACTGAATACAACCATCCCTGCCACCAGGCTAAGTCCCATCCGATTATTAGAAGAACCAATGGCATCAATAAGTACGTAAGAATTAGTTTTATCCAATTCAGTGCCCCTGCTTTTTCATACCCATGTTGATCAAATTTCTTCGATGCCATACTTATTTACTTCTTTTAAACTGCCATTCTCCCTAAGAAATTTTAGAAATAACATTACTCCGAACAAGACAGCTTAGCGAAACTAATTTCATCGTATTCCGGTAATTCTTTTCCAGTAATCTGGTAGTTTCTTAAGCCATAGCTCTGCAAGTTCTTCTACATTTTTGTGATTTTTTTGCTACTTTTTAGTTTAATGTTCAGCAATTGCGGATTATCAATTGGCTTACCAATTTGAGATACGATAAAAACGCTTGCATAATCTGCTAAGTTATTTTCAACCACTTCCCTACTTAAATCCATAGCAAAATAATTATATATTTTCCCGATATGACTGACTGGATTTTTTCCGGAAGTTGCTTCCAAACTCATTGGATGATAGGGCGTAATCAAGCCATTTATTCGGTTGCCTCTACCAACTTGTCCATCATCACCGTTTTCGGCACTAGTACCAGTAACCGTCAGATAAATACTACCAGTTTTATAATCATCAGCTGTATTTATTTGAATGAGTGCATCTTCTAATTCTAGTTCAGTACTAACAAATTCTTTTACCTGGTTTAATTTTGAAATGTAATCCTGTAAATCGGATATATAACTATCAACTATTGCAATGGCAATAGTGAAAAATTCTTTCCCTTCCATTTCAACGCCCATCACTTTGATGTCTTCACCAATAAAGGGATATTTATTTTTTGCTAGCGACGAATTGAGTAACTTTTCAATGTTAATAACATTTTTTTCCATTTGGCTAATCGGATAAAATCCAACTCCAAAAGAAGTATCATTGGACAGAGGAACCTCCCCTTTTCCGAAACGGCTAAATAGATTCACCAAATCGGAACTACCAGGGCGAATTTTAGATATGATTTCAATATCTTTTTCAGCATTCAAGTGTGGTATATGTTTTTGAATCCATTTTCGAGCGGTCTCAATGGCAATTTCATCAACAGGTATTGATTTATCCTCAACTTTTGCCGTTGCCCTTCCTGCAAGGATTAAGGAAATGGGTTGTACGACTTTTCCGCCTTTAAATGCTGGAGCAGATTGGCCTCCAATTAAAAGTGCTTTGTCTACATTATGATGTAAGATATGGCCAAACTCCTTCAAATAATAGCGGCACAATTCCACAGAAATCTGTTCGGTAATTTGATCACAAATGGTATCAGGATGTCCGATTCCTTTGCGTTCTGCCATTCCAATTTCACCTTCTGAAATTTTTTGAATAAGAATATTTTTCATCATACCTGTAAGTTCTACAATTTTTTATTTCATTTAACTTCTAATCATCTTTCAACTTAGCAATTACATGTCCCGCAAAACCATACATACTTCCGATAATATCACCATCATCTGTTTTTAAATATTTTTCTTCAAATTCATTTGGTGTATAATGCTTAATAAGCAAAAATCCATTTTCATTAAGAAACTCGATAATAATTGAGTATCGAATTATTGGACGGCGGCATCTCCATAATGTTTTTTATCCAGTTCAAGTAAAACTGACGTCATATTTTTGTTCAGTATTGCCGAGGCGCAAAACACACCACTCCCGAAAGCGCCTGGAACGCCTGAAGTGGCAATATCAGCTCCGGTTAGAAGCAGTCCGTCGATTGCCGTTTTAGGACGCAAACGATCATCTTTGTATCTTCCTGGAGGGCTGGTCAGGCCATAGGCAGAGCCCTGCGCATGTCCCATATAATGTTCGGCCGTTAAAGGGGTGCCAACTGAAATATATTCAATCAAATCCTCCAATTGCGGAAATTTGTCTAAAACTGGTTTAAGCAAAGCCTCTTTGAGCTTGCTTTTCATTGCTTCATAGTCATCCGGGCGTAACTGGCTTTTGGTTTCGGCCCACTTTTTGAAAAAACCGTAATTGAGCCATGCACATACCGTCAAGGTGTGGGATTTAGCAGCTCGATCTTTCAAAGAGGGAAAAGTGAGCATGACCGATTTTACCTCCAAACTGTCATCCCTGGCACTTTGCAGTTCTTTAATGCTTTGTGGAAACTTTGTGTCCGAAGAAAACCAATAATTCGAGCCATCAATTCCTGGGATAGTAGAAGGATCATCTTTCAATCCGGCATAAAGTTGTGTATAGGAGACAGAATTTTTGTACTCTCGTAGGAGATCCTTCATGTCATGTGGAATACATTGCTCGGGCAGCAATTTCGTGAAGGTAGCCCGAATGCCGATTCCTGAAACAATCGTCTTTCCTTTGATAACTTCGCCTGACTCCAGTCTTACCCCGATTGTTTTGTTGTTTGAATCATCCAAGAGGATTTCTTTCACACCTGAATTTGTTCGAAGTAATCCTCCCTTGTTTTCGATGAAATTATTTAACGATTCAGAAATTGATGTTGCACCACCGTCCGGATACCAAGCCCCATAAAGATAACTCCCTAGGGTTATCCAATGCGCATAAATCGAACTTTCACTCGGTAGTCCGCCGAAAGTTCCCCAAGGTGCGCAAATGGCAGCTTTCAGTTTTTCAGAGCATCCTATCCGTTCAAAATAATGATCTATCGATTGTTCGGGAGTTTTCCGAAGAAGTAGTCTAAAGAATGGTCTAAGAAGTTTCGCAAGGGGAATCGGCATTAGCTTGGGGGCCCAGACCAAATCCATTTTCTTTCTGAAACTTAGCAGATCATCAAAATAACAATCAATTTCTCGATGTTCATCGGGGAACAGCGATTTTAAGTGACTTCTGTATTCTTCAGGTGATGACGGTACATCCACCTGAAAATCGGGGAAACAATAATGATCGAACACCTCCGGCATCTTCTTCCACCGTAATTGGTTTCCGGTCAGGTATCTGCACCCATGAAAAAAAAGGTTTCCTGGTTCCATTGAACTTAAATAGTGGACCGCAACATCCCAATACCACGATTTTCGTTGAAAACTCTGGGTGTAACCGCCCAATTGGTCGTGTTTTTCCAAAACAACTAACTTCATTCCATTATCTGCCACTATAGCGGCGGTAGTGAGGCTACCCACACCTGAACCGATAATAATGGCGTCATACATTTCTGAATTATTTTGATTTTTCATAATTTCTTACTTTTATTATCTTGAGCAGTTCTCATATTACTTTTCTAAGCGGTTTCTATTAGAATTGTTTCGGTGTTAAATCCTAGGGTTTTACTAAGGAATAACAAACGCAACAAAATTGAGAAGAGCAATAACTGCCGATAGTGTAATATAGTCTCCTTGTAAATCTGGTAGTTGAGGGTTAATAGAATGCCATGTTGCGATTTCGTGCTTTTTTATTTGTTCTGAATTAATTCATGGGTCCAAATATTATGGCCTCATCACCGATATCGATACCCTCACAACTTTTAGAAAAGCTGCTGCCATCCAATTCGATCTGAAATTTTAGGTGATCGTCATCAGCAGTCGATGAAACGGGAAGCCAGCGATAAGGTAAATCCAACTCGGCCACTTTCGAATTCAAGAGGTTGAGACATGCATACTTCCCTTTCTGGGGTTGAGAATCGGCTGGTTTTTCAAAACTCAATTCCAGCGTATGATCATCGATCGGCTTATGCTCCAGCAGAGTGACGATTCGCTTGTCAACGAAATGCTCATCATCGACTGCTGACCATATCTTGTCTTTATTCATCTGCAAAGCAGCTAAGAAGCCTCCCGTGATGCTTCCTTCGAATCCTCCACCAGGAAAGGCCCATGCCGATGCGAAGTACAAATTGGGAATCAAGAAATTATTTCTGAATCGCTTGTTCCCTGTTTGACCTTTAATTTGGGCATAACCATAGACCGATCCGCTGGGATTCGAGGTGTATCGTTGAATCGTTTTTGATGTAGAAACCTCGTAGTACTCAATGCTCTCCCTGATCCCCGGAAACTGCTTCTCCAATCGTTGTAGCAGTATCTGGGCCACTTCTTCCTTCTTCGCCTTGTAGTCTGTTTCGTTCAAGTCTTCCCAATCCTCGATATAGTCGACCGTACAGATCACCCCTTCTGATTTGTCAGGTGGTGCCAATTGGGCATCGACTTTCGCATAGTCGACAAAAATGAACCTGCGTTTCGACCAATCGCCCTGATGGTTGGGCTTGACATCCTTCAAGGATCTCACGTCCTCACCCTCGATGACATTCGAGTAATGCTTCACTCCAAATTTTTCTACATCCGTCTTGAAACCAAAGTACATGCACAATATCGAGCAAGAATTGGTCTTATCACCAATCTTTTCTTTGAGCATTCCAGCATAGGGCTCATCAAGTAAAGCCGGTACCACAGGAATGGCGCAATTAGCGACCACATTATCACAAGAGATAGTGACCGGATCCGTGTCTTCATTAAAATTATCTCGGAAGGTTACTCCCGTCACTTGCCCATTCTCCGTGACGATCTTCTCGGCCTTTTTTCCCAATAGCACAGTGCCGCCATGCTTTTCGATGTAGGCTGCGAGGTGGTCAGAAAGTTTTTGAGACCCCCCTTTGATGAAATGACCTCCATTCTCAATGAATCCAGAGAACGGTAGGCCGTAGTAAAACATCGATAGGGTATACGGATCATCACCCCAATACGCAAGGTGTGCTACCAGATCCACTTTGATATTCTCGTTGCTAATGTACTTGTCCAACCAGGACCCGACCGTATGTCGATCTGCTTCTACAAGATTGGGATATAGCAGCGGCATCAAGGGATAAATGAGCTTCTTCACCCATGCCGAACGCGGTTGCTTCAACCCTTCCTTTCGAATTCCTGCAAGCAACTTCATGAAGCGCTTGATGCCTTTTTCATCCTCTGGGTATTTGTCGATCAGCGCCTTGGTGGCTGCATCAAAGCCATGTGGGAACACAAATTTTCCTCGATCTGAATAGGCTGCATAGAATTCAGGTACTTTCAGTAGATCGACCTCTTGATCGACATCGAGCATTTCGAATATCTGTGGAATCGCACCATTCTCCGCTATGCCGCTCATCTCATGTAGGCCGACTTCAATGATGAAATCACCTCGTTTAAAGGTGGTTGCACAACCACCCGGCTTATGGTGTTGCTCCAATAAGAGTACTTTCTTTCCGAATTTTGATAGTGTCGCTCCTGCCGTCAATCCGGCTAAACCTCCTCCGATGATAATCGTGTTATATTTCATAGTTGTTTATTTAGTACAAATTCAATGGCTCGGTAGGTTACCGGTTTGAATCTAGATGATGTATGTTGGGAGAACTGGAAAGAATGGGACAAACTTTCCTATGATATTTAATGACAGGTCGAAAATACTATCGAAAAATCAATTATAATATGATGAAAATCAGTTCGGTAAACTCTTTTTTGACCTTTTTACCGCTATGAAATGTTTCAGCACAATTGGATACCAAATAGTAAGTGTACCAGAACTAATTATAATGAATGACTATAATCATTTGCCATCCTAGCACTAATAAATATCTTCAATACAACAGATAAAGAATTTTTAGGCTAGCTGAAATTAGAAATTGAAAAAATGAGAATAACATTATGTTCAAACAAAGGATTTACGCGGCCCTCTTATTCGTAGGAGCAGGTGTTTTATTGACTCGAACGATCATAATGTTATCTCAAGGGGCTTTGGAGACACTTACATGGTGGGCATCGGCCTTATTGCTGCTAGAATTATTGATCGCTTTGGCATGCATGGTAAGCTCGGTAAAATGGTTCATTAGAAATGACCAAAGCGAAGACCACATTCCTTTGCGCCTTGGGGCCGCGATAACCATATTGCATGCCTTCCGCGTACTCATTTTTGTAATCGGTCGTGCAGGGCCATGGGTGGATTTTGATATTAGACCTGGGAAAGAAGCGCTACATTGGAACTGGGAGTTAGTCTACTTTGCAGCGGTAATGTCGGTAATAGGTATTTTGGGGGTAATAATCATCTGGAGAATAAGGCGTCGTTCAAAAAAAGATATTCTTGATCACGCAAACGAAACACAGCTTGATTGATCCAATCCAATACTAGGGGGGGTACATAAAAGAAAATCAATCTTAAAATAAAAACAATGGGACGAAGAGGAGACCTCAAATTATCGATACTTGTTATCCTAAGCATAGTGCTGACACTTTTCTTGTTGGTCGGCCAGGCATTTTCACTGATAAATTATGACTTCATCGTATCCCTTGGTTTACAAGAATCGATTGATGAAGTAACTGCCGTTGGAATAGCTTGGTTAAAAGCATTTGCTTTGGGAGATACCCTGGTTTACATCCCACTATTAATAATGGGAATCATTGGATTGCTAAGAAGAAAAAAATGGGGTTTTTATGCCATGATGTCGAGTTTGGCAATCTCGACCTATTGGCCCGTGGTAAACCTTTCTGCGATTTATTTTGGTAGAAATGATATGGCATTAGATGCTGACAAATATGTCTCTTTTTCCATCATCTTACCATTGATATCGCTATACGGTTTTTGGGGCATCTGGTACTTATATAAAAATCAAAATATCTTTATAAAATGAACGCGGATAACATTCTTATTTCTCTTATCAAAGGGAATAAAACGCCCTCTGTGCACTATATCTTTTTTGATGCCGAACGGGTAATCCATAGATTTAAAGGGGGTCTTGCTGATATAAAAAATAAAGAACAGGTTTCCGACCAAACTAGCTATGCTGCTTTTTCAGTGACAAAAACATTTACGGCCTTGGCGGTACTGCAGCTGGCCGAAAACAAAAAAATCAACCTTGATGAATCGATAAAAAAATACCTTCCTAAGTTTACTTATGGCGCAGAGATATCGGTTCGCAACCTCTTAAACCATACCGCAGGGATCCCCAATCCCAATCCATTGTCATGGATACATCTCGAAGAGGAACACACTTCTTTTGATAACAAACTCTTTTTTGATAGCATCTTCATCAAACACAATAAGACTAAATCCAAACCCAACGAAAAATTCAACTACTCAAATCTAGGGTATGTTTTACTGGGGCAGCTTATTGAAAAAATTTCAGGACAAACCTATGAAAACTATATCCGAAATCATATCTTAAAACCCATTGACATACCTCCTGCCAAATTGGACTTTGAAATCCATGAAGGGACTAAACTGGCCAAAGGGTATCAAAAGAGGCTAAGTTTTATGAATTTGCTGTTGGGGTTTTTCATAGACAAATCGAAGTTCATGGCAAAAGCGGAGGGCAAATGGAAGCCATTTCGGAAAAATTATGTGAATGGCAGTTCCTATGGGGGCTTAATGGGCACCCCAGATGCCTTTGTCAAATACCTTCAAGAGCTGTTAAAGCCCAATTGCGCACTACTTTCAGCCGAATTCAAAAAAATGTTGTTTACCGAAAAGCGTACAAACGACGACAAAGCCACAGGTATGTGCTGTTCATGGTTTACAGGAATGTTAAACCAAGAACCTTATTTTACACATGCAGGCGGGGGCGGTGGTTATTACTGTGAGGTTAGAATTTACACCGAGATTGGAATGGGCAGTGTAATCATGTTCAATAGATCGGGAATGCGGGACGAACGCTTTTTGGATAAATTGGATTCCTTCTTCATTGAAAATAAAAAATGACACTGTTTAAAACTCTAGTTACTACCCATAAGAACCAGTTCAAGGCCCTTGCAATCGTAATTGTATTAGTGCTTGGCGGAGTTGGTTTGCTATCCTATTCAAACAGTTCGTTTTTTCAACGATTCTTAGGGGAGGTTAATCCCTTATTAGCTATCTCTCTAAGTGGTGTTTTGGGTTTTTTGAGCTTGTCGTTTTTATTATCCAAAGAATGGTTTACAATTCATAAAAAGTACCCACTTAAAAAAGTGCTTCCCTATACGGGGCTGACCCTGTTATTCGCATCGGTAGCCATTCTGATTGATATTAATATCGTTTACCCTGCTGATATGAATATCCCGTTTCCGGAATCGCTGCTGTTTTATCCGGTAATCGCTTTTTTGGTGGAAATTATTTTTCATGTGCTTCCCCTCACTTTACTATTGATTGTAGCAACTTCTGTTTTTAGGAAGTCCGATTGTGGTAAACTTGTTTTGCCCTGCATTCTAATTGTGGCACTCTTTGAACCTACATATCAGATCATTTTTATGGATAATTACCCGATTTGGGCCACGGGGGCGGTTTGGATCAACCTTTTTTTATTTAATATAACCCAGCTTTTCATTTTTAAGAAGTATGGCTTCTTAAGTATGTACGTACTTAGGTTGGTCTATTACCTCTTTTGGCATATTATATGGGGAGCCTTGCGTCTGGAACTATTATTTTTAATCGCACTCGATTTTCAACTCGATTTTTTCTTCTAAGGAAATGCCCCTATCCACAAATACGCCCCGTGAATAACAAGAGCGACAATATTCCGTATTTATCGTGCCATCTTTATTAGATCCAAAATTGGCAAGATGGTGCATGGGTATCTCGCACTGTTGACAAATATTTCTTTCCGGGGTATTCATTTCATTTTTATGATTTTTGTTCATGTTCAATGGCTTCAAAACTCTAATTTATAATCCTGCTGGGTAATAGACCATGACCTATATCATTTCGTCTCAATTTTTTTATTGATTACTTGTCAGTTCAATCAAATGGTAAATTATAGAAAATGAAGACCAAAACGTGTTTATTGTTAGACCTATGGCAGGAAGCCCGAACGCGGTTTTCAAATCAATTACCTATCCTTAAAGAAGAAGACCTAAAAAAGAAGTTGCCACCAGCGGCGAATAGTGTGGGATTTTTAATCCGACATATTGGCGATGTGGAATTGCTATTCGCAAAAAATGTATTTGGAGGCAAGGAAATAAAGGTCATCGCCAAAACCGTAATCGCCCAAAAAGATACCGGCGAATGGACAGATTTGGCTGAATTAAAGGAATATGTAAACCATTCTTTCCAAACCTTAAAATCGATTGTTGAACAACAAACGGATGCCGATTGGGAAACAACGATCACGACCAAAGAATTCGGTACCAAGACCAAAGCTGAGGCATTTGGAAGAATCATATCGCATACCAACCATCATGCAGGGCAAATGGCAATTATATTAAAATATGGAATTTTAAATTAATGTACTGTATAATTATGAATGTAAATAAACAAGTGGCACAAGCCATCGGAGATCAACTCGGAATTTCATGGGAAGAAGTAAATCTAGATGAATTTACTGTGGGTATGAATGTTGAATTTGAACATGGTACCCGCTACCCTGAAACGAATGTGACCAATGACGACAAAATAGTAACAGGTAAAATTGCTTGGGCACATTTAAAGGAGTTTCCGGACTATTATACCCGTTTGGAAAAAATGGAAAAGGAGGCCGAAGATTATTGGAAAGTGAAATGAAAAAATCTGTCTCGACCTATCTTCTTATTAGTCTGGTTTGTTTTCAAATGATTAGCGCAATACCTGCGGGTTTGATGATGATATTAGATCCCACCGGTGCAATGCTTGGCGTGCCATTGAACATGTTGGAACCTTCCCTTTTTCCGATTTTCTCATTCCCGGCTTTTTCTTGTTTTTTATACTCGGAATTTTTCCGGTACTTATCGTTTACGGCCTCCTAAAAAAACCGAATTTCGAATTTGCGAATCGATTGAATCTCTTCAAAGACCAACATTGGTCATGGACTTTCTCCTATTATCTAGGACTATTATTAATACTATGGATCAACATGCAGCTTTATTTCATAAAAGGTTGGGATATCCTTCACTTTGTATATTCTATGCTTGGTGTTTTGATTATTGTCGTGACCCATTTACCCAGCACAAAGCGGGACTATAAATTGAGACATACGCCATAAAATCGGTTAACTCTCCTTTTTTGGAGCCCGTGGTAAGACCTCTTCTGGAAACGGAAATAGAATCGTGGAATTCTTTTCCGCAGCGATATTCGATAAGGTCTGATACAAACGTAATTTAATGGCCGATGGCGATTTATCGATTTGTAGACCCGCTTCAAGCAATTTTCCCGCAGCCTGATTCTCAGCTTCCGCTAAAATTATTCTGGCCCTTCTTGAGCGTTCGGCCTCCGCTTGGTTGGCCATCATCCTACGCATGTTTTCAGGCAATTGAATATCCTTTATTTTGACATCTATAATTTCGATGCCCCAGTGATTCGTTTCATTTTCTACAATAGCTTTTATGTTTTTACCCATTTCCTCTCGTTTTGACAAAATGGTGTCCAGTTCTACTTTTCCACATACATCGCGTAATGCGGCTTGGGAAAGTTGTGTAATTGCAAATGTGAATTCTTCCACTTCTAAAACTGCTTTTTCAGGATCACTAATTTTAAAAAAGACCACTCCGTCTATGCTACAGGGCACATTATCCTCGGTCATGACCTCCTGTGATACTACATTGATAGTAATTACGCGTATATCTACGACTTGAATGGTCTCTACAAACGGAATAATCCATCTAAGACCCGGTTGCAATGTTGTAATATATTTTCCAAAACGGAATTTTAAGGCTCTTTTATATTCGAAAATGACGCGTAATCCAGCCAGTAGGAGTACGCCGATAATGATACTGAACAATAGTATAGGGTTCATTTGATAATTCTTTATGGGTTGTTGTGATCTATTCTCTAAGATCAAGGAGAAATGTTGAAATAAATTGGTCATTTGAAGCCGATCGAACTGTCGGGGTTCAATATTTTAAACGTAAATAGGAAGTCATTTACTTTCTATTGAGTTTAAGCGCGGTTCTTTTAAAGTTACGATAATTAAGCAGGGGAACAAAGCAGAAAAGGTTAAAACAATGGCCTAAAACTAGTAAGTTTTTTGCTTAAGTCCATTACCATTCAACTAAACTGGAATCTCTAACCAAAATTCATCAATATGACCTGGATCATTGTCTCAAACTGCTATTTCAAGTTCCTTTGTTGAAAATCAAAATTGTGTTTTGGATCGTTTTTTTTATCCTCTTTTTTCTTGCGGTCATCTATTTGCTTCTGGTGCCGATCATTCTCTATATCGACACGACTACAAACCAGTACTACATACAATTACTGGGTTTGGCAAAGGCAAGTATACAAGGCGATAAAGAAGAACTGATATGTATTCGACTAAAAGTGTTCTTTTTGAATTTTAGCCTTTATCCGCTTAGAAAATCCAATTCCGAAAATAAAAAGCAAAAAAAGCACAGTTGAAAAGCAGAAAAAGAAGAATGGGTTTTAGAACAGGACTGAGGCTTTTGAAATCATTTAGAATAAAGCAATTTCTATTGAATGTTGATACGGGTAATTGTATTTCGAATGCAAAATTATATCCCGTTTTTGCCTTTTTAAACTATCGCGTAGGTGGTTTCAATATCAATTTTCAAGGAAGGAATCAATTGGTGCTGCATATTCAGAACAGACCAATTCATATTATAAGATCATTTATTAACTTTTAAAACAATTTATCATGGAAGTACATTTTGAAGAATTATTAGGAAAAGTAACCGACTTTATAAAGTCGGAAGCAAAGACAGAAACCGTTGTAGGTGAACAGTTCGATTTGGGGGAATTCAAATGCGTGCCCGTTATCAAAGTCGGCATGGGCTTTGGCTCTGGTGGCGGTGGTGGTGAAGGCGGTCAATCGAATAAAAAAGGCAAGGGCGAAGGCGGTGGTGCCGCCGCTGGCGTTGGCATAGAACCCATTGGCTTTTTGGTGACCCGGGCTGAAGAAATTTCGTTTCTGGCTGCCGGTAAAACCCATGGACTCGCTGCCGCTTTTGAAAAAGTTCCTGATTTGATTGAAAAACTTGCCAAAAATCGAGGCGAGAAAGAAAAAGAAATGGCTTAGAGACTGTTTTGAAATATGTCGATTATTTTGTTATGCCCCTTTTTGCGCCATTCTTCGTCAAAATTTTAGACCGTAGCCATGGCTATGCTATAAAATTTTGCCTAAAATGACATCAAAAATGATCTATCACAATTCTAATCACATATTTCAAAACAGTCTCTTAAATATTTAAAATTTTAATCCTGAAAATTGGGTAGGTTTTGGTTAAATCTGCCCTTTTTTTAGATAGTGCTTTCCAAGCAGCTGTATGGTGTTAAGAATTAATGTAAGGATCCGCCAGCTGTTGAATCACTTTTTTAAGTTTATCTCGAACCGTTTCGGCAATGGTAATCAAGCTATCGTTTTTCACGGCCTGCATGGATGCCGCCGGATCTACGGCAGCAATTTCGATAGTGCCCGATTCCCTTTCCCGAACAATAACATTACAAGGAAGCATAGTGCCGATTTTATCTTCGCTCTGAAGTGCCTTATAGGCCAAGGTTGGATTGCAGGCTCCCAAGATTTTGTAGTTATGAAAGTCTACGTCCAATTTTTTCTTTAGGGTAGCTTTCATGTCGATTTCGGTCAATACCCCAAAACCTTCTTGCTTTAAGGTTTCGGTCGTTCGTCTTACGGCTTCATCAAAAGTCAGGTCTTTTAGATATGTTGAAAAGTAGTAGTCCATTTTTTTAGTTTTTGAGGTTCTTGAAAATATTTCAAGTTTTTAGGCATCTATTTTTATCTTTTTGGAGGAAACAGAATTTAAAATGATCCATTTGTAGAGTTCATCTACATCCTTCTTTTTGCAGAGTTGTGTGCCTTCTGTCATCGTCGCCGCAGTGCCACAGGCAACTCCATATTTGGCCATTTCGAAAATCGATTTTCCCTCCGCCAAGGAGAAGGCCATTCCTGCGACCATACTGTCACCGGCACCGATTGTACTTTTTTGATAGACGATGGGGGCCGCAATATATTCCACATTGTCCTTAGTGATCATTATGGCACCCTGAGCACCAAGGAGACCACCATAATTTCACAAGGATTGTTTTTCAAAAAGGTTTTGGCCGCGGATTCCAACTCTGAAAAGGAAATGGTTTTCACGTTGCAAAGTGTTGCAAGTTCGCCTAGATTCGGCTTCAAAAGAAAGACTCCCGCCTGTGCGCCTTTGAGCAAAGCTTCCCCTGAGGTATCTAAAATGAACTTGACATTTTTTTCTTTGTAATAGCGGAAACTTTGGCGTAAAAATCGATGGGCATCCCTGGGCAAAGACTGCCACTGGCCACCAATAGATCGCCATCCAACAAAATAGCCTCCAACTTTCCGAGGGCATTTTGCCATTCGCTTTCGGCGACCAAGGGGCCTGGCATCCCGAATCGGTACTGCTGGTTGTTCATGGTGTCCGTTACAGCAAGGTTTTCGCGTACCCAACCTTGAATGGGAATAATCTGTTGTAGAATATCCAGATCGACCAGCAAATTTTTTAAATGGGTTCCGGTAGGCCCTCCCGCCAAATACATGCATAGTGATTTTCCGCCCAGTTCATTAAAAACCCGTGACACATTGATGCCTCCGCCCCCGGCTTCATAAATGGGTACGTCGCATCTTAATTTGCTATGTGGTTTTATGCCTGCCACCGCAGTGCTCTTGTCAATGGCCGGATTGATGGTAAGCGTGATTATTTTGTTCATCGTTTGAATTCCTTTATACAACTTGATTCAAATATAATAGGAACCCACAGCTCCACCTATGACGAATGTCATTGCCAAAAAAGCACTACACGAATACCTTCGTTCAAAATTAATTTGAAAATGAAAGGTGTCTTAAAATTGGGAAGTGTTGCTGGAATCAAGATCGAAGTCCATTGGACGTTTACCCTTTTGCTGATATGGGTCGCTTTTCTGGAAATACAACAGGGTGCAAACCTTAATCGGATACTGCTCAATGAGGCCTTAATCGTGGTCTTGTTTCTCTGTGTTGTACTCCACGAATTGGGCCATGCTCTAACCGCAAAAAGGTTTAATATCAAGACCCAAAAAATCATGCTATTGCCCATCGGCGGGGTCGCCACGTTGGATAAAATGCCCGATAAGCCCGCACAGGAATTATTGGTGGCCTTGGCTGGACCTGCGGTCAACGTGGTCATTGCCTTTATTTTGGCACTGGTGGTTCCCGTTCGTAGCTATTTCAATTTTGATGCTATTGTCTTGGAAGAAATGCTCTATGAAGTTACCTTTCAGAATTTTCTGTTCTATCTTTTTATTGCCAATGTGATGCTGGTGGCCTTCAATCTTATTCCCGCTTTTCCGATGGATGGCGGCCGCGTGCTCAGGGCATTATTGGCCTTTAGGTTGGGTAGGGTAGAGGCCACTAAAATTGCGGCCGGCATAGGTCAGGCCCTGGCTGTTCTATTTTTTGTGATCGGACTTCTTTTCAATCCGTTTTTGATATTGATCGCTCTGTTCATCTTTTTTGGGGCCTATGGCGAGAATCAAATGGTCAAACAAAGCTCATTGCTGGAAGGCCATACGGCAAAGGAGGCCATGTTACAATATATCACACGGCTCCATCCGGGAGATACCGTACAAAAGGCCATTGACACCTTGTTGGCGGGTTCGGAGAAGGATTTTGTGGTCACGGAAGACAACAAAATTGTTGGGATACTCTACCAAAAGGATATCATTAAAAATGCCGCCAAGCCTTCTATATTGATCCGCGGGATTATGCATAGCAATTTTAAAACGGTGGATATGGCAACGGAAATCACAAAAGTGTTGGAACTTCTTGCAAAAGAGAAAACAAACTTTTTTCCCGTAACACTGAACGAAGAATTGGTCGGAGCGATAGACAGTACGAATATCAGCGAGTTCATTTTATTGAAAACAGTATCTTCGGACAAAACGGAAAACTAATGACTGTCCATCACTTTGGCGAAGGAAATTCGCTCTTAAATCAATTTGTAGCTGAAATCAGGGATACCGACATTCAAAAGGATGCCATGCGGTTTCGACGGAATATCGAACGTATCGGCGAAATCTTGAGCTACGAAATGAGTAAATCCTTGAATTATCAGGACAAAGTAATACAAACACCTTTTGGTGCCAAAGAAATGGCGTTGCCTAAAGACAAGTTGGTACTCTGTTCCGTTTTACGTGCCGGACTTCCGCTGCATCAGGGCATGTTGAATTATTTTGACGGTGCCGAAAACGCCTTTATTTCCGCCTATCGCCATCATCGTGGCGATGAAGGTGCCTTTGAGGTAATCGTAAAATATTTTGCAGCTCCCGCTTTGGAGGGTAAAACTTTGGTGCTGACCGATCCTATGTTAGCGACCGGTAAAACTTTGGAAAATGTATTGAATGCATTAAAAGAACATGGTTCGCCTAAACAGATTCATATTATTTCGGTCATCGGATCGCAGACCGGTATTTCACATATCAAAAAAGTGTTTCCCGAAAACACCCATTTATGGATTGCTGCTATCGACCCTGAACTTACCAATAAAGGTTATATTATTCCGGGTATTGGCGATGCGGGCGATTTGGCATTTGGCGAGAAGTTGTAGTAGGTAAAATCGTTTTCTTTATTGGATATGATACGGCTTTAATCAAGTTTCTTAAAAGCTTATTTTATGAGACTATTAAAAAGGACTGGAAATGGGACTGGACTAGAATTGGATAAATAGTTCTTTATTTTAGTGCTTTAAAACGGCCGTTTTATTGACTTTAAAAATCGTAATCAATAGGTCGTAAATTGAATATAATCATTGACTATATATCCCTATATTAGTTGATTACCATATTCCCTTGTTGTAAAACATTTTGAAGAACCCTCTAACTAATTGAAAAAGTGGATATTTATTATAATCGGAGTAATTCTAATTGGGATAATCGGAATCGGAATAAAAATCAACTCGGATTTTGATAAAGTTGCGGAGGCATTTCATTCGGAGCATTCTCTGAAAGGATCTGATTTAGTTCTTATTTCTGACTCAATTTCGCCGAATGAGAAATATAAATATTATGAATATCAATTTGACAATGGCGGTTTTGGATATTCAAGAGTATTTTGGTCTGTTATAGAAAATGCCGAAAATGAAAATGACCTTGAAAAAGGTTTGATTCCTGATGGATTTAAAATAACTGGTTGGACAAATAAGAGTGAACTGATTTTGGAAAAGTGGGATCCATATTATGAAATAAAGAAAACGGAATTGGAAAACGGAATGGAATTAAACGGAGTGAAAATAAACATAACTGAATAAAAACGTTTTACAACAAAGACGTGTATAAAACATTGCTAATAAAGGCTTTTCGAGAGGTTTGTTCTTATTTGCGAAGTCCGCCAAATTTTCAAATTTGGCTTTTTGAGTAATTTAAGATAAAAAGAAAATTTAAAAATTCCGCTCTGTGTCAATCCGAAAGGTCAGCGTCTTTTTGCACGCTAGGTTTCATGCACAAACCGTTGTATGTAATTCCCCACATAAAGAAACTCTATTATTTTCTTTAGTTAACGACCACGATCCCCGAACTTTAAACCGACCCTTGCCAAGTCCGATTTTTAAACTGGTGCATCATAGCCCGGGCGTAATTCTGGTCGAAATGTAAAAGCCCCTGAACTACGAATTCAAGGGCTTGTTGATAATTTCAGTGGTGGCCGTTTCATGACCCCGTTCAGAATAATTCTCAAGTTCAAAGTTACATTTCCTTGGGTCATTTTTTATCAATCCTTAAAAATTTTTACAATGGAAAGAAAAATGAAACTGGGAATGGACGTGGTCAATTTCAATGCTGCCGGCATCGATGTGGGCAGTCGCTCCCATTACGTGGCCGTAGGCCAGGAACTCGACGACGTAAAGGAGTTCGGCGTCTACGCCGAGGACCTTACCGCACTCTGCCAATGGCTGATGGAATGCGATGTGACCACAGTGGCGATGGAATCCACCGGGGACTACTGGCAGAACCTCTACACCGAACTCATCGGCTTCGGTTTCCAGGTGGTACTGGCCAATGGCAAGTTCACCAAGAACGCGAAGGGAAAAAAGACCGACGTCAAGGACTGCCGATGGATCCAGAAACTGCACACCCTGGGCCTGCTTACGGGAAGTTTCCTGCCTGACCTCGTGACCGAACAACTGCGCACCTATTGCAGGCAAAGGGGCAACTGGATAGAGCTGGCATCCTCGGCCACCCACAAGATGCAGAAGTTCCTAAAATTGCTCAACTTTAGATTGGACGTGGTCGTAAAGGACGTATGCGGGCTTACCGGGATGAAGATCATAGAGGACATCTGCAAGGGCAACCTTGACCCGGACAGCCTAGCGGAACACCGCCACTACAACTGCCGGAAACCCAAGGAGGGGATCGCAAGGGCTTTGCAGGGCAACAACCGCCAAGATTATCTCTTCGGGCTCCAACAGGAATTGGATAACCATAGGTTCTGCCAAAGAAAGATAAAGGCCTGCGACCAAGAAATCGGCAGGACCATCAAACGGTGCATCAAAGAACGGCCCGAAAGGAAAAAACTCAAGACCATCGAAAAACCACATAAGCGAACCAACAAGAACGCACCGGACATAAAGGACATGAACCAGCTCGCGTTCCGATATTTCGACGGGGTGGACCTATTTGCCATAGAAGGACTATCACATGCGTCCATCCTGAGCATAATGAGCGAGATCGGGCCCGAAGGGTTCAAAAAGTTCAGGACGGCAAAACACTTCACCTCTTGGCCAAGGCTTGCCCCTAACAACAAGATATCGGGAGGAAAAATACTCAGCAACAGGGTGCCAAAGGGCAGCAACAGACTGAAAATAGCCCTCAGACAGGCGGCCAATGCAATAGGCAACCTGAAGGACACCCACCTCTCGGACTTCTTCAAAAGAGTGGCCTTCAGAAGGGGAAGGCATTCCGCCGTGAGCGCCACGGCAAGAAAACTCGCCGTGATCATATGGAACATGGTCACCAAAAAGTTGGTCTACCACCCGCCAAGACCATATCTCTTCCTTGATCAAAAAAGAAAAATGGGACTGGCCAAAAGAATCAAAAAACAAATCGATAAATTTGACCTGAAACCTGAAGATCTGGGTTTTGATAAAACATTGAATATCAGCACCTAAAATTGACGTTAGTCAGAATGTAAGATACAATCTACAAATAGTTATAGATGATCAGGAAAGGAATTGAATTATTGCAGTCTGATGGATTCTTGATTCCACTAATGGTAATGATATCTTGAAAATTTCTGATTTTACCGGCTTGTTTCGCCTATTTTTATGAGTAACTTGTAAGAAGTAACCAGAAATAAAAAAACTATTATGAGTAAAAATATTATTTTAAGAAAAAAACCAAAAATTGAATTCCAGCTTCTTGATAATGGATTTACATTAATTGATGCACAAATAGAACAAAATTCCGGTCTTTACTCATATAATGATGTACAATCCATTGAATTAAATAAGATTTGGTTTCCAACACTTGCCAAATGGTTAAGAATTATTACATGGATATTTAATGGAGCTCCATATTTTCCAGATGCAGAGACTTGTAAAAAAGCTAATCTCATTATTCATTTAAAAAAAGAATCTTGGTATATGGTTGACCGATTCTTACATGGCTGGTAAGGCAAAAAAGCTAAATGAGTTATTAGAAGAAAAAACTAAACACAACAAAACCTAAACTGCATGTTGCATACGCTTAAACGCAGTTTAGCCAAACCGTTGGGAACAAACTAAACAACCAAATTTCAACTTTAACATTTTGCCTTATTAATTGTCTTCCTAGAAACTGTAACGTATGAAAAAAGATGTTCTAGGATTATTTGTTTTGGCCTTGATTTTAAATGCTTGCCATTCCGGGAAGAAAATAAAGGATCCAATAATAACTGTAAAAACAAATACCCAAGAAATAACGGTTATATATAATGAACAACCTTTTCCCTGGAAAATATCAAACGATAACTTATCCTTTCCCTATGCAAAAGATGGTAGTAAAATTGGTTTTATAACTGATAAAGATACCATTACCCTAAATTTATTACCAAATGACAGTATAAAACTTAACTTCATAATTAGGGAGATAGACACTATTCAGTCCATTGCTATCGGACAACCTAAGTCAGTAGATTATACTTCAGCGTATATTAATAAATATAAAGGCAAATATCAGGTTCTCGCTCCTAAAGTACATGAATTGGTAAATATTTGTATTGCCTTAACTGATATTGGGCAAAAAGATTCTAATATGGTTTTTATGAATTCTGACTATTATCAGGAAGTGATGAATCACTTTAGTAAATTTAAAAATCTGAAGATAATTGACAAGCTGAATGAAAATATTACTGAAATTTTTGGTTCAGAAACTTACGATTACTATTACAATATACGTATGAATGCCTGTATGTATTCATTCGAAAACGGTAAAATTGTAAACTATAGCCCCTATAATAGATTAAGCTTTGGTAGTGGCAACAGTCTAAATGAATTACTTCCTCTGTTAGAAAGCTTTGCTAAGAAGTCAAATTTTAAACAATTTTATGAATCGAATATAGATTATTACAATTCTTTAATCACCACATATCATGAACTCGTTCCAATAAATAAAATGTGGAAATGGCTAGAAAAAAATTCCCTCAAAAGTATGATTCTTATAAAATATATTTCTCCCCATTAATAGGTGGTGCACATAGCACGAAGAGTTTTTTAGAGGGGTCTTTTAAAGAAACAATAATGTTTGTTGATGCGCCTATATTTATTGACCAATATACTTCACAAGAAAAAGAAGCTATTTTGGCAAGAGTCATTTTTACAGAAATCGATCATAATTATGTAAATCCAATTACCGATAGTTTTCCTGAAGTAGGAAACCTGTTAACGCCACTTGATTGCTGGAACGATGGAAGTCAGGGCTATAATAACAGTTATTCAACGTTTAACGAATATATGACTTGGGCTATTTTCACACTATATCTCTACGATAATTTCGAAAAGGACATTTTTGAAAAAAGAAATGAAGTGGAAACAAACTTTATGGTTGATAATCGAGGTTTTATTAAGTATAAAGAATTCAATGAATTTGTTTTAGACTGGTATTTAAGTAATCCTAATAAAATCTTGAGTGAATTGTATCCAGAAATAATTAAATGGATAAAAAAAGAAAAGTGTTAAGCTACCATAGTTTGACAATATTAAAACTCTCATAACTAGATTTCGAAACGGAGAAAATCCAGTTGCCGACAACTTATCCTATGAAAAGCCTTAGTCCCGTTCTCTAAAGTTGCAATTTCTCTAATCTCTTGGTTTAGTTTCATAAAACGGCCACGAACGTTTTATGAGACTTTATAGCTGAATAACACTGAAAAAGAAAGAATAACCAAAAATCAAGAACTATAGCTTAACCCGTTTCCCCAACTTCACAAATTCAAACCAAAGCACAGAAACCACCCCAGCAAAAAACGAAACACCCAATTGCCCAGGCGTTAAAGTTTCAAACTCAAAAAATGCCGTAAACGGAGGTACAAAAAGTAACAACGCGGCCAAGACAAAAGTGATACCGATAATCAATGGTACGAGCCTATTTTTATATTTTAAGGTCGTCCAGATCGAGTAGTAAAAAGAGCGGTTCACCAAGGTCAAGAAAATATTCGCAAAGATGAGCACCATAAAGACCATAGTGCGCGTAACAGATTCATTAAAACCTTGCGCCACGGCGTATTGATAGACCGAAAGGGCCCCAAGGGTGATGACCAGGCCTTGAATGATACTCGTCGTCAATTCCTTGAAATTAAAAAGTTGGTCGTAAAAGGTCTGGGCTTTTGCATCATGGTATTCTTTTCCATAGGCTCGTTTTCATAGATGATGGAGCAGGTCGGCCCCATTATGAGTTCCAACAGGATTACATGCGAGGGCGAAAAAATAGTCGGATACATCCAGCCCAATGCCAAGGGGATGAAAACGGTCAAAATAATGGGAATATGAATGGAGATGATATACTGGATAGCCTTCTTAAGGTTGGTATGGATCTTTCTCCCCATGGCAATGGCATCTATCATCTTTGATAGGTCATCGTCGACCAAGATCAACGAAGCCGCCTCTTTGGCGATTTCCGTTCCCTTTTTGCCCATGGCTATCCCGAAATGCGAGGCTTTCAGAGCTGGGCCATCGTTTACGCCATCGCCAATCATGGCTACTACTTCGTCGTTTGCCTTAAGGGCATTTATAATGCGTAGCTTGGCGTCGGGGAACATGCGGGTAAAGACTTGGGTGGTCTTGACTTTTTCGCGTAGTTCACTTTCATCCAATTGCATCAGTTCGTTACCGGACATACATTTTTCATATCCGATGAATTCAACCTGTTTGGCGATGGCAGCAGCCGTAACGGAATTATCACCCGTGACCAATTTTACATTGATTCCTGCTTTGTCGAACTCTTGAAGTACCTCGCGAATATTTTCTTTCGGGGGGTCGTAAAAAGCAACAATCCCCAAAAATTGGAATTGGAAATCCTGCTGTTTTTTTGGGTAATGGGTACCTTCAAATACGGCCTGTCCCACACCGAGCAACCGATATCCGTCCTTTCCCAAGGTTTCTATCGTTTCTCTTATTTGTGTTTTTTCAACGTTCGTCAAGTCGGAGATTTCCAAAAAAGCCTCTGGTGCGCCCTTGGCCGCGATGATGCGATGACCAGAACCATTTTGAAAAAGATGGGTCATCATCGGAGGTTTTCCGCCTAGGGGGTACTCATGTACCATATTGAAGTTGGGTCTTTCATCAAGCAAGGTCAAATTTTTATAGGCCTCGTGCAAAGCGGTTTCCATCGGGTCAAAGGGTATGGGTTCGCTTGCCCACATGGCCAGGGTGATCAATTCTTTTTCGGAATCGGTCAACTCCTTTTCGGCAGCACTTATTTTTCCTGTTTTCAGCAAAAAAAGTTTGACCAATGCCATTTTATTTTCGGTAATGGTTCCGGTTTTGTCCACACAGATTACCGTGGCACTTCCAAGGCTTTCTACGGTCTTCATCTGCTTTACCACGATTCCCAGTTTCATCAAACGCCATGCGCCCAAGGCCATAAAAGTGGTAAAGGCCACAGGAATTTCCTCGGGTAAAATGCTCATCGCAAGCGTTAGTGCCTTGAGCAGACTATCCAGTACATCATACGATTTTAAATAGTTGATGCCCCAGACCAACAAAAAGGTGATTCCACCCCAGATGGACATATTTTTTACAAAGTTGGCTATCTGTCGCTCCAAGGGTGTTTTTTCTTCCTGAATGGATTCGAGGCTTTTCCCGATTTTCCCCAACTCTGTCGCGTTGCCGATTTCGGTAACGGTAGCGATGGCCAATCCGCTGGCTATGGTGGTACCGGTAAAAATGCGATTGTCCGATTTGGAGGTATCCTTGAAAACGGAGAGCGATTCCCCCGTCAACAATGATTCATTGACCGAGAAATCATTGGAATGTACAATAGTGCCATCGGCAGGGATGATGTTACCCTCCTCGACCATCATGCTATCGCCGATGACCAGTTCATCGCTATGGATTTCCACGACTTCTCCGTTTCGGATGACCCTGCTATTGGGCTGGGTAAGGTTCTTTAATTTTTCCAAAGCCTTGCGACTCCTGGCATCTTGATAGAACGAAATGGAAGCTACCAAAACAATGGCTACGGCCAAAAAGATACCATCCCCGAGATTACCGCTGATAAAATAAATGCTCGACGCTACGGTCAACAATAGAACCATAGGCTCTTTGACAATACTTTTTAGGGCATCTAAAAAATTGTTTTCCTTCTTATAATCAAGGGTATTCTTCCCATGGGTTTTTCGGGAACGCAATACCTCCTCATCGGATAGTCCTTTAATTCCAAAATCGGCAGGATTTATCATGTAGTGGATAGATTTCTATGGTTATAACGACTGCTCATACGGTTCTTTAGCCTTAATGGGAAATTCGAAAATGGATGCCGTCTCCAGAACGGTCGGGATTGTTTCCCCAGCCCTAAAGGGCGCAATCCCGAACGGTCTGGAGACTTGAATCTTAGAAAAAGTCCTCCCTTTAGGGTCGGGGCAAAGACTTTTTCGACTTTAATTGACATTAATTTCTGAACTGGTAACAAAGCGGACAAACAATTTATAAAGGTATCCAAAAATAATAGGAAAGAAATTGTACGGGACTGACGCAAATCATTTTCTCGCAAGGTAGTTGGCTGTACTTTCGGACTATAAAAAATGTTTAACCTTTAAATATAAATGTTATGTCACTCGTAAAATTTAGAAGAAGACCTTTTGGAAATCTGGTTGCTCAAGATTTCTTCGACATGGACGATTTCTTTGATAATCGTGCTTGGGTAAGAGATATGTTGCCTAGCCGTTTTTGGAACGGTAAAACGGCAGAACCGGCTCTTAACGTTAAAGAAAACGATAATAATTTCGAAATCGAGCTGGCCGCTCCCGGGTTTGCCAAGAAAGATTTTGAAGTAACTATCGAAGATGGCTGTCTTAATATTACCGCCGAAAAAGAACATTCGGAAGAAGAAAAAGATGACAACTATACTCGCAGGGAATTTAGTTACAACTCGTTCGAACGTTCATTACAACTGCCTGAAAGTGTAAAGCAAGAAGAAATCAAGGCCAAGTATAACGATGGTATTCTCAGCTTTAAATTGGACAAAAAAGAAGAGGCAAAAAAAATGCCTCCAAAAAAGATAGCGATTTCGTAAGCCGCTTTCAACTCGATTGGTTTCTTAAAATGCCTTCTTGCCAAACCTAAAATGCGTCCATGCTAAAAAGGTTGGTTAGAGGGCATTTCTGTATATAAATTCATTGCCCTGATTATAAAAAACCCTCTCCCATATGGTTCAAAATCCGTATTCTGTTCAAGTATCCGATATTCTGGAGCAACTCAACACTTCACTCTTCACTGGGCTGACCGAAACCCTTGCAAAGGAACATCGCCAAACTTTTGGGGAGAACCAAGTGCCCGAACATGAACCGAAAAATAGAATCCATGTACTTCAAGATCAGTTGGCAGATCCGATCATTTACATTTTAATCGCAGCGGCCCTATTGGCCTTTCTCTTTCGCGATTGGCTTGAGGGGACTGCCATAGTTATTGTTATCCTAATTTCCGTTGCCATTGGTTTTTTTATGGAATTGCAGGCCATACGTTCCTTGGAAGCCTTACGTAAAATGGGACAGGCAATGACCTCGGTAATACGGTCAGGTAAAACTATGCGCATAAAAGCTTCTGAATTGGTGCCCGGTGATATTATGTTGTTGGAAGATGGAGATGTCATCTCCGCCGATGCACGATTGGCCGAAGTTGATAATCTTACGGTAAAGGAATCCGCTTTGACCGGGGAAAGTGTTTCAGTAACAAAACAAATCGGAACGCTACCGACCGATACCCCAATTACCCATCGGAAAAATATGGTTTTCAAAGGCACAACGGTAATGACCGGATTTGGAAAGGCGATAGTAACCGCCACCGGAAAAAATACCGAGTTAGGCCATATACAGCAAATGGGTATTGATGCCCAAAAGGAAGCAACCCCATTGGAAAAGAAATTGAACCAATTGAGCAAATGGCTCATTTGGCTCACGCTGCTTCTCGCTGTTCTGATTGTTATCTCCGGCTACCTACGGGGTAAAGATTTGGTCATAATGATCGAGACCGGGGTTGCTCTGGCAGTTGCGGCTATACCGGAAGGCCTTCCCATTGTAGCCACCATTGCCTTGGCACGGGGCATGCTTCGACTTTCGAAAATGCAGGTTATCATTAAAAAAATGGAAGCCGTCGAAACCCTTGGCGCAACCGATATCATTTGTACCGATAAAACGGGAACGTTGACCGAAGATAAAATGGAAGTACATACTATGGTTTTTGAGGGTGGCCTCGTTACCGATATCCCTCATAAAAACAAAGATGAATTTGAGAATTCGAAAAAAAATGGGACGTTTAATACAATGCTTTTGGCATGTATTCTTTGCAGTAACGTAAAATCAACTTCCGTAAGGATGCATGGTGATTCGATGGAAGTTGCCTTGATGCATTTTGCCAAACTTGTTGGATACAATCCTGAATCAATCCGAACAGAATATCCGGAAATATTAGAATTGCCCTTTGATGCCAGTCGAAAACTAATGGCGACCGCACATCAATCTGCAGAAGGTTTTCATGTGTTTGTCAAAGGAGCTTTTGAGACTGTGTTCGTTCACTGTGATACAATCATAAAAGACGATAAAACTGTGCCTTTCAATAATGCCGAAAAATGGCATCGTCAAGTACATAAATTAGCCTCCCAAGGATTGCGGACGTTAGCATTCGCCCATAAAATAACAAAAAGAGAACCTACATTGGATACCCTTTTGAGCGACCTGACCTTTATAGGAATTATCGGATGCATCGACCCGGCAAGAAACGATGTAAAGGCGACCATCGATATCTATAAAAAAGCCGGAATCAAGGTGGTTATGATAACGGGAGACCATCCGGGGACTTCGCAAAAAATAGCCGAGGAAATCGGTTTGTTGCTACCAGAAGCGGTCAAGGGCATGGTTTTACAAGGTAAAAACCTCAAAAACATCCAAGAGGTCGATGAAAATCTGACCGAAAAATTACTCAATGCAACAGTGTATGCCAGAACGACACCCGAACAAAAACTGGATTTGATTCGTTTTTACCAAAAAAACAATCATGTGGTGGGTATGATCGGTGATGGCATCAATGATGTGCCCGCCCTTAGAAAGGCGGATATAGGTATCGCCATGGGCATTCGAGGAACTGGTGCCGCAAGGGAAGCCGCCGATGTAATCTTAAAGAATGATAAGTTTACGGCCATAGAACTGGCCATACATCAGGGCAGGGTGGTCTTTCAAAACATACGTCAATTCGTGGTGTATTTGTTATCCTGTAACCTAGCGGAAATTCTCTCGGTAGGAATTGCAGCATTACTGAATTTGCCATCCCCTTTATTGCCGTTGCAGATACTGTTCTTGAATTTGGTTACCGACACCTTCCCTGCCCTGGCCTTGGGATTGGGGAAAGGCCCTAAGGATATCATGGTACAACCACCCAGAAATGCGAAAGAACCGATTATGACCCGAACGGACTGGAAAAGCACGATACTATATGGCATTTGCATCACCACCGCGGTACTTGGTGTCGTTGTCTACGCCGATGTTATTTTAAAACTAGATTCGGTCGCCATAAATAATATGGCATTCTACACGTTGGTCTTCGCACAGTTACTGAATGTCTTTAATATGCCGAAACAAACGGAATCATTTCTAAAAAACGAAGTGACCACAAATATATGGGTGTGGTGCGCACTCATCCTGTCATTGGCCATTGCTGTTGGCGCTTATTTAATTACTCCCGTCGCCAAGGCACTCGCTTTAAAAACGCTTTCTTTTGAGCAATGGGGATTGACCGCTTTGTTTGCTCTAGGGGCTTTACTTTTGGCGCAATTGTTGAAACGGTTGTATACGTTGTTCATAAAGGATTGATTTGTCAATCCAAGCCTTTCGGCTGTCACCTAAGAAAGGCTAAAGCGAGTAATCTGACCCTTGCTCGGTTATTGATATATCGGTTTGGAGACCGCCATAGGATGCCAATGCTTTCTTTGCTGCGGTATAGCCCAAGTCAAAAATGGAATCAATGCTATTCAATGAAAACATACCAAAATTGCCCATGTTCTGGGGGCGTATCAATATATCGCAATCCTTGAATTTGGCAAGGGTATCGTTGGCCATCATGATATGGTAGACCCTTTCCATGACGTTATGGGCGTGCTTGAGGTCTTCGATTTTATTTTTTCAAAAGGGTTCACGTATACCCCTACTATTCGATCACAATACATCTGGATAAGGTCTACGGGAAAATTGTTCAACGCGCCACCGTCAACATAATAGCCGTTCTTGATCTTTACCGGGGCGAAGATTCCTGGAACGGCTGCCGAGGCAAGAACCGGTCGTATCAGTTCGCCCCGATGGAAAACTTTTAATGTGCCATCGAGAAGATTTGTGGCGGTTATGTAAAGTGGCTTTTGTAGTGTCTCAAAGGAATCCTTCGGTAAATAGGATTTAAATTGGTCATAGAATTTATCGGTATCCACAAGGCCCGGTTTGTTTCTTGCATATTTGTTCAAGCTGAAAATTTGAGTCGTTTTGAAGAAATCCAACATCTCTTCCCAAGAACAACCCCCGGCATACAATGCCCCGACAACCGCACCTGCGCTGGTTCCCGCAATATGTGAGGGATAAATACCATGTTCTTCCAAGGCCTTGATGGCCCCGATATGGGCAATGCCCCTTGCACCGCCTCCTGAAAGTACAAGACCTATATTCATTTCTATTTTTTAAATCTCATTAGCATATTTCAAAGGTATCGATATTAGAAAACTAATGTATGACCGTTGTCATTTTCAGCAAGGGGAAGCAATAGTACTTTTGATTTGAAAATAGCCCCAATGGATACCGATATTACAGAACTGTTTGGCAAAGAATCTTGGCTGACCCATGTAACGGTGTTGTTGGTCTGTATATTGGTGGGCCTTGCATTACAGTGGGTTATCTTTTCAACCTTAAGATTATATAATCGTAAAAAACCAACAGTTCTAAAAGAGCAATTCCTAAAATATCTAAAAAGGCCTGCCAAGTTCTTTATTCCACTGCTACTTATTTATTTGACCTTATTTTTCTATTCAGAACTGAATGCCTTGGGGCATAAGGTCGTTGAAGTCCTGCTCATTATCAATTTTGCCTGGATATTGATAGCGGTATTGCAGGTATTGGAAGTGGTGGTAAAACAAAAATTTCAGATTGATGGCGGTCATAAGGCAAGAGAAAGAAAAGTACTGACCCAACTGCGATTTATAAAAAGTGTGGCGATAGTGGTAATCATTACGTTGGCGGTTGCCTCTATTTTATGGAATATACCGGCCGCTCGCGAACTTGGCCAAACCATTCTTACATCTGCAGGGATTATAGGAATCATCGTGGGGGTTGCTGCACAAAAGTCACTTGCCAATCTGATCACAGGCTTTCAACTGGCCTTTACCCAAACGTTAAAAATCGATGACGAAGTGATGATCGAGGGCGAATTCGGCACCGTTGAAGATATGACCCTTACTTACGTGGTGGTCAAAACTTGGGACTGGCGCCGACTGGTCTTACCGTTAAACTATTTCAACGATAAGCCCTTTGTGAATTGGAGCTTCAATTCAAAGGATATTATCAATAGCGTTTTTTTTTATGTGGATTACAGTTTTCCAGTGGAAGAACTGCGGAAAAAATTCATGGCGGTCTTAAGCGAAAACAAATTGTGGGATAAAAGAGTGGCCGAACTTTTGGTTACAGAAATAGATGATAGAACCATGCAGCTCAGGGCCAGTTTCAGCACTAAAAATGCCACCGCTGGCTGGAAACTACGTTGCGGTATTAGAGAAGAACTAGTAGGTTTTATTCAAGAATCATACCCCGACGCCCTTCCAAAACTAAGAAGAATGGACACAGAAGAGCTTCAGTGAAACATATATTTATGCGGGTTTGTTCCTCTCGAAAAAGATGCCCTTTTGCCCCATTCTCTGAAAGTATCAAACCTGTTTTCGTGTTGCCTATTTTTTAAATCTAAAATTTGATTTTGGGACAAAAGAATGAAATTATCTGTATCCTATTTTCCTGGATGATGGTCTTCGCATGACCGATATCATTTTTCCCCAAAGGCCGCTGCGATATATTTACAGTAGCACATAAGAAATTACTGTGGCCGACCTCACCAATATGATTTACGGATAAAGTAGTAATTCACCTTTACATTTTTCCTGACAAGGGGATGGTCCTTTTTGATAGAAGAATTGACGCGAATTAAATTCTAATTAGGTTATGTCCGCAGCATTGGAAATAGAAAACGATCTTCTTTTTAAATATCTAGATACGGTGGCATCCATTTTTCTGGTTATCAATGCCGACCATTCCATAGCATTGGTCAATAGAATAGGATGTGAGGTTCTCGGATATGAAAGGGATGAAATCATCGGGAAGGACTGGTTCAAGAATTTAATTCCTAAAGCGGATAGAAATGAACTCCGTAAACTCTTTGACCAGGTCCTTGATGGTGCTATGGAAGCCCCCGACGTTTATGAAAACTGGGTCTTGGCGAAAGGAAACAAGCGCAAACTGATCCAATGGCGAAATGCGGTCCTAAAAGATGATAATGGCAAGGTTGTCGGTTTGATCAGTTCAGGGATAGATGTTACCCAACAAATGATTCTGGAAAGGGAATTGAGGGACAGCGAAGCCAAGAACAGGGCCATTTTGGATGCTATGCCCGATGTGATTACTGTTCATAATTTAACGGGCCAAATACTTGAAATACATGTGCCCGATGCGTCGTACCTGATTGCTCCCAAGGAAGAATTGATAGGCAAAAATGTGAGGGATCTATTGCCTCCGGATATTGCCGAACAACTAATGCACATATTTTCAAAGGTGCTCGATAATCGAAAAATGGAGACCTTGGATGTAACGGTACCGGTTTCCGATAGGTTGGTAGACTATGAATGTAGATTTGTTCCCCTCATCGGAGGTAGGGTCTTGACCATCGCTAGGGACATTACCCAAATCAAGGTTGCCCAAAATGTGCTGCATACCCGAAACCGGGCCTTAGAGGCCGCAGGTAACGGAATCATTATTGCGGATGCTTTACAACCCGACCTCCCGATAATTTATAGCAACAATGCATTTGCTCGCATAACGGGCTACAAGCAGAGCGAAGTTCTTGGTAAGAACTGCCGCTTTCTACAGAACGACGACCGCGACCAAGAAGAAATATCCATCGTGGCAAAGGCCATTGAACAAGGTGAACCTTGCCGGGTAGTACTGCGCAATTACCGAAAGGACGGGTCCCTTTTTTGGAACGAACTTTCCCTCACCCCGCTATACGACGAAAATCAAAAATTGACCCATTTTATAGGCGTACAAAACGATGTCACTGAAATTCTAGAAAGTAGAAGGAAGCTTGAAAATTATGCCGAAACGCTAAAGGAAAAAGTGGAAGAGCGCACCATGGAGATCGAATCCACGGTACAAAAACTGGTGGCGACCAATTTAAACTTGGAGGACCAGGTACAGGAAACCAAGTTGGCCGAAACCGAGGCCCAGCGAAGCCAGGCATTGTTCGGGGCCATTGCAAAAAACTTTCCCAAGGGGTTGATCGTAGTGTTCAACGCAGATTTTGAACTGACCTATTTGGAAGGAGAGGAATTCAGACGGTTCGTTTTGAACAAGGGCGATTTTGAAGGCATGCGCATCGATGATGTCACCATCTTTTCAAAAGCCCAAAGAGAAAGCATAAAAGCAGATGTGGAAAAAACACTGAACGGTAAAAGCCTGTCTTTTGAAGTTGACTATCAAGACAATAGCTACTCGGTAAATTCGACGCCTTTGTATTCCGATGGAAAAAAAGCCGTTTGGGCCTTGTTCGTATATCATAATATTACGGAACAGAAACAGGTACAAAAAGAACTGGCAAAGGCGCTAAGGATCGAACGTGAATTGAACGAATTGAAATCCCGCTTTATCTCAATGGCTTCGCACGAATTCCGTACGCCCTTAAGTGCGATTTTATCCTCGGCCATTTTGATCGGCAAACAGAACGAACCGGGCAAGGAGGAACAAAGGAAAAAACACGTGGCACGAATCAGAAATGGCGTAAAAAACCTTGTGGTCATCCTAAACGATTTCCTCTCGTTGAGCAAACTGGAAGAGGGCAAGGTTCACGCTGTTCCAAAACGTTTTGAACTGGTCCAATTTTTAAAATTGTTATTCGATGAAATGGAATCGAGCTTGAAGGAAGGCCAAAAGATCATATTAAAAACGCACGAAAAAGAGGTTTTGCTCTACCAAGACCCCAAATTGCTAAGCCACATCTTGATCAATTTGCTATCGAACGCCACCAAATATTCCGATGAAGGTCAAAATATACTTTTTGAGATTTCCGGTAAGGGCCAAGATGTACTATTAAAAATTCGGGACAAAGGCGTAGGAATCCCCAAAGAAGAACAACAACATCTGTTCGACCGTTTTTTTCGGGCGGCCAATGTGACCAATATACAAGGTACGGGCCTTGGCCTACATATCGTAAAGCAATATACCGATCTTATCGGCGGTACGGTAAGCTTTAAAAGTAAACTGGGTAAGGGAAGCACCTTTACCGTTCGACTTCCCCAAAACCTAGAACACCATGCAAAAAATATTACTGATTGAAGACAATAAGGATGTACGTGAAAACACGGCGGACATTCTAGAATTTGCAAACTACAAGGTAGCGACCGCCGAAAATGGCAAGATAGGTGTTCAAAAAGCGAAACAGTTCAAACCCGATCTGATCGTTTGCGATATCATGATGCCCGAATTGGACGGCTACGATGTATTGCGCAGTTTAGCCGGGGATGGACTTACGGCAAGCATCCCCTTTATTTTTCTAACGGCAAAGACCGATAGGGCCGACATGCGCCTAGGTATGAACCTTGGGGCAGACGATTATTTGACCAAGCCCTTTGAGGAAAAAGAATTGTTGGACGCCATCACTTGCCGATTGAGTAAGTATGATTTTCTAAAGAAGGAAGTTGTCAAGAATTTGAAGGGCCTAACCGATTTTTTGGAAGAGGCATCGGAATATATGGATCTCGAAAGTCTTTCGAAAGACCATGAGCTGAAACATTATGAAAAGAAGGAAATTATTTTTTGGGAAGGAGACAATGCCCATTCGCTCCACTTTATAGAAAGTGGAACCGTAAAGACGTATAAAAGTACCGAGGCAGGTAAAGAATTTGTGACCGGACTCTACGGCGCAGGCGATTTTATTGGGCAACTTTCCCTTTTGAGCAAGGAGGGAAAATATGTTGAAAATGCCATGGTAACGGAAGACGCAGCTCTAAGTGCCATACCAAGGAACGATTTTATCAAATTGCTCTATGACAATCCCATAGTCTCACAGAAATTTATCGAATTGATTTCCAACAACTTGATCCACGTTCAGACACAATTGGTCGATATGGCCTTCGCCTCTGTGCGGCAGCGGGCCGCCAAGGCGCTTTTGGAATTGTACGAAAAGGGAATTATAAAAGACAAGGCGAATGGGGTTTGGGTATTCCCCGTGAGGACTTTGCGGGCATGATCGGAACGGCTACCGAAACCGCCATACGAACCCTATCCGATTTTAAGGACGAAGGCCTGATTACCACCGATCATGGTAGAAGAATCCTTCTTTTAAACAAAGAGGAATTGGAAAGTATCGCTGAATTTGGGTAGCGTGCAATTGGAATGACAAATCAAGGCGGTAATCACAAAAAAGAAACCATATCAATTTAAAAGTTCCAATTGACGAGTTCTGCGAAATAGTCTAGAGAGTTTTTGAAGGGCGAAGGTCAGGGCCATTTGTTGTAAAGATCCCTTGAACCCACTGAAGAACTGCACAGGGGATAAATCGGACTTCACCTTGTTCAGGTGTAATTTGAGGTTTTCGGTGGCGATTTCCCTTTGTAACCTTAATATCTTAAGTCGCGCATCAATTTCCTCGAAAGAATTGTATTTAGTGATCATAATCCATCAAAATAAAGAGGTGAAAATTTTCTGAGAACCGGTCCGTTCCATCGCTTTCTGAATATATAGAGTAGTATACTGACCACGACATAAAACCCTCCGACCAACACGAAACCGAGATAATAGCTGTCCAAAACCTCGCATAGCGCCAAAGAGGCACCCAAGGACAGGAAAAGCAACACGAAAACGACACCCAGACTTACCAAAACCGTCTGCAGGCTAGTGGTAAGAAATTGCATCAATATTTTGAACACTTGAAGTTTAAGATATTCGTCGCTATGTTCCAGATAAGACCTTACGTCGGTGTCGGCCTCCATAAGGTCTTTTTTGAGTTCGTCGAAGGCCATGCGGTTTTATTTCTGTAGTTGGGCATTCTTCTTTTTCAGGTCTTCGAGTTTGCGCTCCAACTTTTCAATAATCTCATCGGCCTTATAGCTCATCATAGAGACCGCCTCGTCAAGCTTGCGATCAAAGGTGTCTTTTTTCTCATTGGCTGATTTGGTAAGCTCTTCTTTGGCATGCGAGATACGGTCTGAAAGGTCGTGTGTGGTATCCTCTACTTTTCTTTTTATTTTATGTCGCGTCTCGATTCCCTTGTCGGGAGCATATAGAATTCCGATTCCCGCGCCGATTGCTGCCCCGGTCAACAGGGCCAATAGTACATTTCCACTATCGTTTGTCATGATTTTGTTTTTTAAGGTTATACATTCTTAATTTCTAATCAAAAATAACTTGTTGGAAAGTGAACCGAAATGATTTCCGTCATGTTATAAGTATAAATTTCGAGTATTCCGGATTTTAAATAGCTTACATACCAAAGGTTTAAAAACAAAAACAGGAAGCCGAGGCCTCCTGTTTCCTATGAGGGGTTAAAATTCGTTCGTACTTCCAACCAATCCTTTACACCACTTTATCGCTAAAATGACCTAGAGGTCGATTTTGGTTCGAACTGCATCGCTGCCCGCACTATGATCTATGCACCTTGCGGCAACATAAACCAATTTTTTAAAGAAACCGGGACACCGAAATGTCCCGGTCTCAAAGAAGGTATTGCATTTGCTTGTTACGCTTACAGCGGTTCACTCAAAATACCTATTGCTAGGCAGACTGGCAAACCACAGGGTCTAAAACAGCTGTGATACCTTCTCTGGGGCTCCGTTGCATTGCTGCGCCGAAGTACCCGTATCATAATATATTCAAAGAACGTTGTTGCTATTAATTATGATGCTAAAATACAGGGACTCTATCAGGGAGAAAATGACCTAGGTCAGTTTGGGTGATTTTTTTATTTTTTAACACTCCGGTCCGATTACCACTTGAGTCTTTAATTCTATTTCGACCCGAGAAATACTTCCCTACTGATATTAATCATTTTATGCTGACTTACAAGTTGTCATTTTTGGAAGAAATTATGACCTAAAATACATCGGTATGAAAAACACAGTAAACTATTTCGAACAAGAAAGAAAATTCCATGTATTCGTGGCGGGTACATTTTCGAAATTGGATGAGTTCAAGAAAAAAGGAGATAGCATTTCATTTAATATGGAATTGCTCAAAATTTTGCCGGAAGTGAAGCGTTACGTGGGAAGTCGACTTCTAACTACATTGAATAAAGGTATTATCGATAAGAACAAATTCAGGACAGAAGATTTTATAGACCAACTCTTTATCGAAGTGTACGACCATTTTGATGAAGTGGCCAATGCGAAGGAACTGCACCCATGGTTGTTCAAAAAAGCAGATGAATTGTTGGATGATGCCATTGTCGAAGAAGAATTCGATACGTTGTTCTTTGATAATATCGATGACTATTCCAAACCCGAATGGGATGCTATGGAAGAAAAGTTCAGCACCGATGGTGATGGCGACCTGGTTATGTTTGAGGAGTTGGACGATAGTTTCTATAAAAAGAATGCATATACGCTAAACCATGTTTTCGTGGAAGACGATGAACAGGAATTGGCGACAAAGCTTGATGAGCAATTGGATCAAGAGCGTATCGAAAACCATATGAAGATGGTGTTCAACAGGATGTCCTCTACAATGAAAAGTGTATTCGAATTGTTTACCGATCATCAATTCTTGATTCCAGAAATAGCTAAAATCAAAAGTTTGACTGTTCAAGAAGTAGAAAAACTTTTGGCCGATGCCAGAAAAATGCTAAGAACTAGTTTTTCAAAAAGATATTTAATTGATAGTAATTAAAAACTTAAAAATGAACAGCAAAATTTCAAACCCGAAAAAAGAGCTATTGCTAGGCGCAGGCCTCGATGTGCTGCATCAAGAAAGCAGTGAATGGCAAGAAACCATTTCCTTTTGGAAAGACGAGACTAAATTTTTCGCCGATCTGTTGTCTAAAAAAGAGGCCGCGGCATCGGAATACGGAAAAATGCTAAAGAACTTGGACAAGATCCACGAAAACCTTTTTGATTATCTGTCGGATGATATTATCGACCATGAAAAATTCCTTTCCCGTTTGGTAAAAGGCGAAAAAGGATTATCGGACGGTGATTATCGCGAACAGCATCGAAAATTGAATGAAAAAATGGAAGTTTTTGGTCGGGATTTCAAGGAGTTCAAAAAGATGGTTTTTGGTTACGCGAAGAAACTTTAAATAGTATCCGAAAAACTAAACACCCCATTGGAAATTACCCTTTTTACAAGAGAATGCAAGCCTGTGGATAGTATCGCCCATTTTATGGATTTCTACTACAGTCTTCAGTTGCGCTATTTGGCCAGCGATTTACTGAATCAGGGCCTTACTCCCAAACAAATCAACGATGCCGTAATAAAGGCGATGGGTATCGGAAAATCTTCGGGGATGGATTTGCGCCAACATTTTAGACCGGTCTTTAGCGGAATCGATAAGGAAATCATAAGCGATTGTAAACTTTCACATTTTGCATACGGTCTAGTACTGATGAATGCCGTTACCGAACTCTCATTCGTGGGAAATTTTCAAGTGGATGTTTTACAACAATAATAAGCAGCCTAGTGTACTTATAAATCGATTTCAAGTCCGATAGGGCAATGGTCAGAGCCTAGTACTTCTGAAAATATGGTAACCGATTTAATTTTATCCACCAAAACAGGACTGACCAAAAAATAATCGATACGCCAGCCCGTATTCCGCTCTCGGGCCTTGAAGCGATAACTCCAATAGGTATAAGCTACGGTATCGGGATGCAGGTGCCGGTACGAATCCACAAAACCTGAATTGACAAAGTTGTCCATTCCGTCGATTTCTATTTGGGTATATCCGGCCGTTTTATTGTAATTAGCCTTGTCGTTTTTCAAATCGATAGGCCGGTGGGCCACGTTAAAATCACCACAGGTAATAACGGCTTTGGTCTTTTCGAGATTTTTTAGGTACTTGAGAAAATCGGAATCCCATTGTTTCCGGTAGTCCAGACGATCCAGTTGCTGCCCTGAATTGGGTACGTAGACGTTTACCAAATAAAAATTTTCGTATTCCGCACATTGGATTCTTCCTTCTGAATCATGGTCGTCAATGCCCATGTCATCGGTCATCTTAATCGGGGCCATTTTGCTCAATACCGCGGTACCGGAATATCCTTTTTTATCCGCTGAATTATAGTGTATTTGATACCTGTCCAAAGGCGAAAGTACCTCCGCTACCTCTTCATCCTGAGCCTTGGTCTCTTGAAGGCAAAGAACATCCGCCTTCATCTTTGCGATAGATTCAAAAAAATCCTTTTTGACGATTGCTCGTATGCCGTTAACGTTCCATGAAATAATTTTCATCCGTTTTTCTATTTTGATTACTGGAAAATAAAAATTGCCGTGATGAATTTAAAAAAATCCAATGCAATTTTAATAAATATAGGGTTGGAATATTTTCTCTAAGAAATCAGCTTACTTTGTAAACATCTTCGAATCGATACCAAAAGATCTTCCAGATCGGAAGGCTTTACAATGTAGTCGTATGCGCCCAACTCCAAGCTGTTTTTGATATCCCTCTTTTCGTTCTTGGCACTATAGATGATCAGGGGAATGGTTTTAAGGGACTTGTAATTTCCTAATTTGGCCAGCAGTTGAAGGCCGCCCATTTCAGGCATCAGCAAATCGCAGACGATAAGATCGGGAATGTGGCGGAATATTTTATCAAAGCCATCCTTGCCATTGACTGCGGTTATGGTTCGGTATCCTTCCAGCTCCAAAAACTCGGCCGTATTCTCGCGAATCGTACAATCATCCTCAATGAGTAAGATAGTCGGCATGAAGAAAATAGATTAAAATTCAGGGACTATGAAGATAATGATTTTCTTACATATAGTACGTGTCTCGCATTGAATAGTTTTAAATTCCTGAACTATGTATTGAAGGAAATATTTACTCCAGTTATTTCCCCTACATATACGTACTCAGAAAACGGAAGAATTTTTTCTTAAGGTCTGCGTAGATCTGGCGTTGTGTCTCCATCTTGTTTCGGAACTCCAAATGGTTTTTGACCATGGCGATATCCAGCGCATCTTCTCCTGTCATGCTCTGTCCGGCGATCCGCGTCTCATGTTCTTCGATGGCTTCCTGAAGGTCTTCGATGACGCCACCGTGCAAGATGAATTCATTCTGGTAATGTTCCAGTTTTGCAAGTACATCTTTTGCTGTCCATCGGGTAACGAGTTCGCTTAATCGGTTATTGAAAGATTGTAGTTCATCCTCCCAAAAGGCAAGTTCCGATTGCCATTGCTTGTGTTCAAAATGGAGGTTCGAGTTGTAAATGATTTCCTTTTCCATGATACTTCAATTTAAATTTTGTTCTTGTTCTTTGAGTTGGACTACAAAGGTATTTCAATACAAAAGCTCTTAAAATGATATAGGTCATTTCAAAAAATTTCCATGCCAGCTTACTTTGCTAAATAAAATTTAGAGCGATGAAAAAATGTAAAAGATTTGTCCCGATATTGATGTTATTTGTTTTTTTCGGCTTTGCAAGTTGCGGCCCGGTAGTCATTACCTCTAGGGCAAGTAACCCGCCGCCGCCTTGGTTCTATCCGAACCGTTTAGAGGTAGTGCGCTATGTCTATTTTCCGGAATACCATTTTTACTATGACCTAACGGCACGCACTTATCTTTATTTGGATGGTGGCGTCTGGGTACGAAGAAATGTCTTGCCACCAAGGTATCGGAGTATAGATTTAAGAAGGTCGCGATATGAGCGGATACGCAATTATAACGATGACAACATTCGCAGGTATCATGAAGAAAACAATGCGAATCGGGGGAGGAGTAATAGAACTACAACTAGGAGAAGCAATTGATGAAACAGTTGGATTCAATGCGAAACCAATTTTTGAAAAAGTTTCATCCTGGTTTGCCAGAGTCGCATAAAGATGATGAAAACAAGTCCTAGAAATTTATATCCTTAATTTATCCTGAGCAATAGTCTCCTAGAAAAAATACTGTTATCGATATTTATATACTGTCAGTATCATGAACGCAAATAAAATGAGTTGCTTCCATAAGGTCTTAATGTAGTTTAATCCGTATAGCCTTTGTAAATTTGATATGATTTTTTCTTTTCCCTTTAATAAAATCAATACTAACTTGAGATAGTGCAACTCTTGACAGTTTGACACTCAAACTGACTTTTATCATCTTTTTAAATGATTAAAACGAAGATCTTTGATAAGATAAACCCGATTGTATGCTAACAGCGAAAGACTTAAAAAAAACGAATAATAAAAAAGAATTCATTGCACTTATCAAGGCAAAGAAAAGCAAGGCAGAGGTAAACGATTTATTGGAGACCGTTCAATACGAAAAAGAATTATTGGCTCTTCAGGCAGAATTTGTAGACTTTCAGCGTTGGGTTGCAAAGACTAAAAAAAGGGTCTGTATCATTTTTGAAGGTCGCGATGCCGCGGGAAAAGGAAGTGCCATTAGGCGTTTTACCGAGCACTTGAATCCACGTTCCATGCGCGTTGTGGCGCTTACTAAACCTACTGAAGTTGAAAAAGGGCAATGGTATTTTAGACGTTATATCAAAGAATTGCCCAACCCCGGAGAAATCGTTTTTTTTGATAGAAGTTGGTACAATCGTTCTGTTGTAGAGCCGGTAATGGGGTTCTGTAACGAGGAAGAATACAAGAAATTTATGGTGCAAGTGCCTGAATTTGAGCATATGCTCTATGAAGATGGTGTTGAAATAGTCAAATTCTGGTTCTCCATTTCAAAAGACGAGCAGGTAAAAAAGATTTAATTCACGTCTTGAAAACCCCCTAAAACGTTGGAAGTTTAGCCCTGTAGATAAAGAAGGGCAAAAATTATGGGACAAGTATACGTTCTATAAAGAACAGATGTTCAGTAAGACCCACACCAATTTCGGCCCTTGGATTATTGTCAAGACAAACAATAAGAAAGAAGCGCGATTGGAGAGTATGCGCTATGTACTTTCCAAATACGATTATGAAGGGAAGGGAGATTCCAGTGATATTCTATTACCAGACCCAAATATTATTCAACGCTACCATCGCTTGGTAAAACAAATTGACATATAAGATGCATTCATTAAGCAAAAAAGAATTAAAGCTATTGAACTCCAAAAAAGGATTGAAACAATTCTTATTAAACGATGGTATTAGCAAAACCAAAGTCCTACGCAATCTTACCTATGAAGTTCGAATTAAGAAGCTTCAAGAAGAGCTTATAAAGCTTCAGAATTGGGTAACGGAAAATAACGAGAAAATCGTGGTGCTTTTTGAAGGACGCGATGCCGCAGGTAAAGGAGGTGCTATTAGAAGGATAACACAGCATTTGAACCCAAGGGAATTCAAGGTGGTTGCCTTGCCTAAACCAACCACTGAAGAAGAGGGCCAGTGGTATTTTCAACGTTACATTAACAAACTACCAAGGGAAGGAAAAATTGTTTTCTTTGACAGAAGTTGGTATAACAGGGCGGTAGTAGAACCTGTAAACGATTTTTGTACGCAAGAACAGTACGACATATTCATGGATCAAGTCAATGACTTTGAACGGATGATCATTCAATCGGGCATACGACTGATAAAACTTTATTTTTCCATTACCAAAGAAGAACAGGCAATGCGATTTGAAGCGATTAAATCAAATCCGATAAAAAAATGGAAGTTCAGCAACGTGGATCAAAATGCCTTGAGATTATGGGATGTTTATACGGAATATAAATGTAAAATGTTCGAACATACCAACACCGAAATTGCGCCATGGACCATTATCAAGGCAAATAAAAAAACGGAGGCCAGAATTGAGGCAATTGAATATATTCTCGACGTCATTCCATACAATCCGAAAGACGAAACCATTATTGAGCATGTAGAAATTGAGGAAAAGGTAATCGATTGATTGGTACTATAGCGTATTGAAGTTCATCCGGAAGAGTTGTCGTTTTCTAGCAAACGTTAGTTTTACGGGTAGTTTTTTTGTCTTATCCCTTTGTAGATACACTTAGTAATTTACTTCACATCCAATTTTGATGGAAACTCTTTGAGTGCTTTTTTTACCCCTTTGATCATCCTATCCTTATCCATTTGCTCATTAAGTTCCATATATCTTTCTGCTGTAGATTGCCAAACGACGGCCCCTGTTTCTGAATCTATTAAATCTATTATCAATGACCCTTTAAGAAACCTGTAGGTTTCTTGATTGTAATAACTCTCGTACTCATCCCAATAACGAATTGGCTGTACATAGGGATCCATCATATCGGGGTGTTTTGTATAAACACTTTCCTTTTCCTCGAGAATGACATGAAAGCCAACCAACAATTCAGGTGTGTTTTCATCATTGACAAGACCTTTGGATTCCAATTCCTCCTTGATGATATTTTGTATTGACTGCATTCTTTCAAGATTATATCCGTAATCCGGTCCCTGATAATTTAATTCGCATCCCTGTATCCAACAATAGGTATTGTACTTATTTAAATCTATTTTGGGGTCCTGTACGGATACTACCTTTACCCCCGCACAACTTGAGGCAAGTATGTAAACCAAAGCAATAAAAAGTGTTCTCATGTAATTTCTATTTAGTGTTTATTACCCTTAAAATTTAATTGATCGTAAATTCAACTAATAATTTCTTATGGGTTTCCAGTTGATGTTTCAGTAATTGTTTCGGCTTTCCAGATAAGCTAAAAATCCCTATTTATCCTCCACAACCTGTTTGACAAATTGCTCTGTATCCATCAAATAATCCGTGACGGTAAATACTTCTTTTCGGTTACTGCGGAAATCTTTGACAAATGTGGCGATGTCATCTTCAAGCTGTTGGTGCTCCGCTCGAAACTTATGCGAATCATAGGCAAAGGGATTATCAATGAGCTCTGCCAAATGATGTGGATGTTTGTTAACGCGGTACGCCAAGGATCCACATTGTTTTTCAATGTTTAAAAGACTTACCTCGATTTCACGAACCATATCAATGTTTTCCTTTTCTGAAATCCACATAAAATACTTATCGATAAGGTTGCGCAAAAATTTTAAATCATCCTCATAAAAAGAGAGATCTGATTTCCAATGTTCGGTAAGTACATATAATTGTTGCCAATCGGCTTCGTGAATATATTGGTCGTTGGGCCTGCTTCTGAAATTGCTCATGTCGTGTGTTCTTAAAGTGTAAAAAGTAAAATTACCAAGGAAAATTCCAATTAAACATGACCTTCGTCAGTGATAATACATAGAACTCGTCTTGAGTTAATCTTTTACCTACGAATTTCGCATTTTGCGTCCTGATTTTACCATTTTTAGTTTCCGTAGCATATGGCTATGCAACCAAAAAATGACTTCATCAGGCCTCAAAAGCCTTCTCCCGATAGCTATCGGGACGGTGCCAAACATTAACTCAAAACGAGTTCATATTGCAGAATAATATACAAGCTGTGTACTTGTTAAAATTGACATTGGCCAGTTTCAGATTTGGAAGGGTTTCCCTTTTATATCTTAATAATATCCGTTGGAGTTTCTATTAAAATGGTAATATCCCCTCGCAGGGCAATGGGCTGTTTCATGATTTCAGGATTGTGTTTTATCATTTTAATCCAGTCATCGGGAGAGAATTCATGAGGCTCAAAATGTGATTTGTAGGAAGGATGTTCTTGATTAACAAGGTCTTTTATTTCAATATACAATCGGTTCGCCAGCTCGGCAATTTGGGTTCCTGTCAGAGGAACTTTTAATATATCTATTTCCATTATGGGCAATCCCTCTGCCTTTGCATAGGCCAAAGTTTGTTTTGCCCTTGTTGATTTAGAACTATAAAACAATGTGATTTGTCTTTCCGAAGTAGCAATTTCTCCCATATTCTTGAACTCAAATTCAACTAATTATTTTTTTTATGGGTTTCCAGGTGGTGCTTCAGCAATTGCTTTAAACTCTCAAGATACGCCAGCATGGCTTCCTTGTCCACATGTGGATGGTTCTCGGCAGGAATGGTCATCGGGTTTTCATCCAAAGAACGATATAGCTCAGGGTAATTTGTCTCGATATTAGTCGTAAGCTTCTCGATTTCGGCTATTACGTTCCTTAAATCCTTCTTTACCATATTGAATTAGTTGTATGGGGTAAATGTATTCAAGGTTTTAATCAGAAAACATGACACAGGTCATTCAAAAGTCGTTCAGAGGGTCATAGTTTTGGAATCAATTTAAAAAAGAAATCAAGTTGAAAACAATTGTATACGCTACGGATTACTCCGAAAATTCGGTAGCCGCCCTGAAATATGCGCATACTTTGAACACACAACTAAGTAATCACTTGGTCATTACACACATATTCGATTACCCTACTGTTTTAGGTACAGAAGGGCTTGAAGAACCCTTTCCACATTTGGAAGAAACAGCCTTTAAAAACCATCGTGCCAAACTGGAGAAATTCTGCGAGGAACATTTCGGTAGTGATTGGAAGGACCCAAATATTCGGTTGGAGGCCGTAGAAAACAAATCGGTCATCAAAGGTATTATTTCAGTAGCCGAAGAATGGCATGCCCAAATGATTGTTGTTGGCATGAAAGGTGGAAGCGGTCTACGGGAACTGATTATGGGAAGCACGGCAAAACAGCTAATTGAAAAAGCGCCTTGCCCTGTATTGGCGATTCCCGCCGATGCGAGTCATGTGGCGATTAAAACCATCGTGTATGCCACCGATTTTGAAGAAGAGGACATCTATGCGATCCAGAAACTGGTCGAAATTGCCAAGCCCCTTGAAGCGACCGTAAATGTAGTACATATTTCCACAAAGGAAGAATATAAGGGGGATATGCAGATGGCGTGGTTCAAAGAAGCACTCAAAGAAAAGGTAACGTATAAAGGGATTACGTTTCAGCAACTGTTTTCAGAAGATATTTTTGATTCGCTTCGAATTTATTTAGGGAATGTGGGGGCCGACCTGATGGTCATGCTGGAAAGAGAAAAGAAAGGATTTCTCAAAAAATTGTTCCATCAGGATCTCGTCAAAAAAATGGAGTCCTATGGTCGGGTACCGCTTTTGAGCTTTAGGGAGGGCCATCATCAACTCTTTTATTTTAGCGCGGTACTTTAAACGCAAGATGGTTTTATAAATTGAAAATATCATGGCCAGAAGAATATATAGTATACTGATTGCAATAACAGGAAGGGTAATACAACTGGAGTGTAGGGTCTACTGATCTGTGAACAATCCAAACGCCTGCTTAGCAATTTCCAACTCTTCATTAGTGGGGATGATCAAAATCTTAACTTTAGAATCATCGGAATTGATTTCCCGCAATGCCGATGATTTCATTTCGTTTTTTGAATCATCCAAAGCAATCCCTAAATAATCCATATCGGCACAGACCATTTTGCGGAGTAAAGCGGAATTTTCCCCGATACCTGCCGTGAAAACGACGGCATCCAAACCGTTCATTGCCGCCGTGTAAGCACCGATGTATTTTTTGATTCGATACGCATTCATTTCCAAAGCAAGAATACAATCGGCATTTCCTTTTTCGGCTTCGGCTTGAATATCCCGTAAATCACTATATCTCGTTAGGCCTAACATGCCACTTTTTTTGATGAGTAATTCATTTACTTCATTCAAACTATAACCCAAAGTCTCTACCAAATAGAAAATAATCGAATGGTCGATATCCCCGCTCCGTGAGCCCATGATGAGTCCGTTTGAGGGGGTAAACCCCAAACTGTGGTCGATGCTTTTTCCATTTTTCACCGCAGTCATACTACAGCCATTTCCTAAATGTATGGTAATGATTTTGGAATTTTTCTCCTGCAAATAGTCAATAGCTTTTTCCGAAACATATTTATGGCTGGTACCATGAAATCCGTAAACTTGAATGCCATGTGCGGAATAAAATTTATTTGGAATGGCGTATTTTTTAGCCTTTTCGGGAATGGACTGGTGGAAGGATGTATCAAAAACGGCAACCTGCTTAGCCTTCGGAAAAACTTCCTCCGCCAAAACAATTCCCTCTAGATTCTGCGGATTGTGCAGGGGAGCCAAAATGGAAAGCTCCTTGATTTTTTCTTTAACTTCTTGTGTAACGAAAGTGGTGTCGGAAAAAGTATTTCCCCCATGAACGACCCGATGGCCGACGATTTCGATTTCCTCGGCATTTTTAACGACCCCGATTTCAACATCCAACAATAACTCTGCTATTTTTTGGAAACCAGTTTTGTGGTTTTGAATTTCTAGGATTTCCTTTTTCTCAACAGCATCCGTTTTGTATTTCAAAACGGCATCTTTTGAACCGATACGCTCCACGATTCCACTACAAATGACCTTTTCGGAAGGCATACCCATAAGTTGGTATTTGATGGAGGAACTGCCAGCGTTGATGATTAGGATGTTCATGTTTTTTGATTATTAACCTGTCATTCTGAATATAATGAGGAATCTGTCAAATCTATGGACGGATTCTTCGCTGCGCTCTGAGTGACAAATAAACTCATAACCCCTGCGCCTGTATAGCGGTAATGATTACTGTATTAAATATATCGTCAACGGTGCAACCCCGGCTTAAATCGTTTACGGGTTTATTCAACCCTTGCAACATCGGTCCGATAGCCAATGCCCCGGTTTCACGCTGTACGGCTTTATATGTATTGTTACCTGTATTCAAATCGGGGAAAATAAATACAGTTGCCTGACCTGCCACTTGGGAGTCGGGGAGTTTGCTCTTGCCAACGTTGATATCTACGGCTGCATCGTACTGAATAGGGCCTTCCACCTTTAAATCGGGCCGTTTCTTCCTGATTATTTCAGTTGCTTTACGAACCCTATCTACATCTTCGCCCACTCCAGAGGCCCCAGAGGAGTAGGAAAGCATGGCAATCTTGGGCTCGATACCAAAAGCGTTACTGGTGGCCGCAGAGGAAATGGCAATTTCCGATAGTTGCTCCGCCGTGGGGTTCGGATTGATAGCGCAATCGCCAAAGACCGTTACCCGGTTGGGAAGACACATAAAGAAAACCGAGGAAACGATGGAAACCTCTGGCCTTGTTTTTATAAACTGCAAAGCGGGCCGTATGGTATGCTGTGTAGTGTGTACGGCTCCGGATACCATTCCGTCGGCATGGCCTTTGTAGACCATCATCGTGCCGAAATACGAAACATCTTCCATCAGGTCCTTGGCCATGGCCAGATTGACATTCTTGTGTTTTCGTAATTCGAACAGGGTGGTCGCATAGTCCATAAAATGGGATGATTTTTTAGGATCGATTATGTCGATTTTTTCTATATCCAACCCGATATCCAGTTCTGTAATCTTCGCCATTACTTTTACTGTATCTCCTAAGAGCGTGATTTTTACGGCATCAGCATCGATAAGCTTTTTGGTAGCCATTAAGATACGTTCGTCAGTTCCCTCGGGGAGTACGATATGTTTTTTGGCGGATTTTGCCCTTTTCAGCAGATTGTACTGGAACATCCTTGGGGTAATACCCTCAGCCTTAAATGTGATGAGTCTCTCGGCAAGATCATTGGTAGGGACGTATTTTTCGAAATCCTGTATGGAGGTGGTTATTTTTTCTGTGTTCTCGGCGTATATCTTAGGCCGTATGGCACCTATACGATTGGCGACGGAAAATGTGCCTCCCTTGACGGATAGTATGGGAATAATATCGGAAAGTCCCTCTATCAATTTAATGATGGATTTTTCTGGCAGCAAGTCGCCCGTAAGTACAACGCCCGAAAGATTTGGATAATTAGCCGAGATATTGGCCTGTAGCGCACCTAAAATAATATCTGCCCGGTCGCCCGGTGTAATGACCAGGCTATCCATTTTTAAATGGGTCAGATAATTGCGGAGCTGCATTGCACCGACGCTAAAGCCCCCGACCTGATTGTTGAGAAAAGATTCACCGAACAAAATTTTGGCATTCAGTTCTTGTGCGATTTCCTTTACTGTTGGATTGCCCAAAACCGGATTCATAGGAATGGCACCGATCAAAACTTTTTTCGGCAATTTTTTCTTTAGCCCGGTAACGACAAGTGTTACATTTTCGGGCTGTACTTTATTGGCCACCGTCAAGAGTACCTCGACCCCTTTTTCCTTGAAGGAGTCGTACGCCATGTAAAGGTTGCCCACAAGTTCTTCCAAAGTTTTGCCGGTTCCACTGGCAATAATAACCGCGGGAATTCCTAAATTTTTTGCAATGATTACATTGATGTCCCATTCTATAATAGCACCTTCTCCCGAAAAATCGGTGCCTTCGACCAATACAAAATCGAACCGGTCTTCGATGGCCTTGAATTTGTGGATGATGTGGCCCACGATTTCATCGTCCTTATCCTGATTTTTGAGCTGAACGACTTGGCTACGGGTATAGGCGTAGGTATCTTCAGGTTTTAAGTCTACTTCAAAATAGGTCAGCACTGTTTTGATGTGGTTATCGATTTTGCCTTTTTCAAGGTCATCTATTATCGGCCTGAAATAGCCCACTTTGGCCATTTTCCCCAATAAAAGTTGCATCAGGCCCAAAGAGACTATCGATTTTCCGCTGTTGGGTTCAGTGGTGGCTACATAAATGGCTTTACTCATATTGTGAAGTCTATTTGAACCGTAAATTTATGAGATTCTTCCTCAGTATCCCATCAATATATTAAAAACAGAAACAGGAGGCCAATGGCCTCCTGTTATCTCGAAGTTACATGCATCAAATCTGAATTTTAATTCTATAAATATGCCCTATATCGGGCCAACCTATAGGATCTAAAATTTTAGATAATGCAGGTACCTTCCCGTTCTTGTTAAATGAATATGGGCTTCCCCAAACCTCGATCCATTTTTTCAAAGAACTATAACCAACTTATGATACCGCTAAAATATATCTTAACAATGATTGACAAAATGACCTAGGTCATTATGGCGATATTTTTTCAACCTACTTTCAATTACTGCTTATTACATTTCCATAGGTCACAAAACTTTCTTCGGCCTTGTTCATATTTTCGATGCCCTGCAATAAGGCATCCGGATTGAACGAAATGCTATCGATACCTTCCTTGACCAAAAATTTGGCAAACTCCGGAAAATCACTGGGTGCCTGCCCGCACAATCCAATTTTAGTTTTTGTCTTTTTGGCGGATCGAATGGCCATTGCGATCATACGTTTTGAGGCCTCATCGTTTTCATCGAAAAGTTTGCCCATGAGCTCCGAATCCCGATCGATACCCAAGGTCAATTGCGTCAGGTCGTTGGAACCTATCGAAAATCCATCAAAGATCTCGGCAAATTCTTCGGCCAGAATCACGTTACTGGGAATTTCGACCATGGTATAGACCTCAAGTCCGTTTTCGCCTCTTTTCAAACCGTTTTCTTCCATCACGGACAGTACTTTTCTACCTTCAGACAAGGTTCTGCAAAAAGGCACCATAACTTTAAGATTTTCAAGGCCCATCTGTTCCCGTACTTTTTTGATGGCGGCACATTCCAAGGCAAATCCTGCTTTGTACAAATCGTTATAATATCTAGAGGCACCCCTAAAACCGAGCATGGGGTTTTCTTCATGCGGTTCAAAATCGGTTCCGCCAATAAGGTTGGCATATTCGTTGGTCTTGAAATCACTTAATCTAACGATGACTTCCTTTGGAAAAAATGCGGCGGCAATGATCGCGATGCCCTCGGCAAGTTTATCGATAAAATAGGTTTTCTTGTCCTTATAATTTTTGGTCATTTCCGCAATTTGATTTTTTACGGCGGATTCCTTGATAGCATCAAAATTGACCAAGGCCATCGGATGTATCTTCACCCAATGCGTTATAATAAATTCCATACGTAGTAGACCGACACCGTTATTGGGATAAAAGGAAAGTTGAAAGGCATTTTCAGGGTCGGCCAGTATCAGTTTGGCCTCCGTGCTAGGGATCCTTATGTTGGAAAAATCGATCTGTCGCTCCTCAAAGGGCACCTTGCCTTTAAAGATATATCCGGTCTTACCTTGGGCGCAGGATAGCGTGATGGTTTCCCCATCCGTTATTTCAGTGGTGGCGTTTCCGCAACCCACGATGGCAGGCACGCCCAATTCACGGGCGACTATGGCCGCATGACTGGTCCTGCCGCCTTTATTGGTTATGATTCCCCCGACCTGTTTCAGCAAGGGATCCCAATCTGGAGTGATTGTATCGGTAACGATAATCGAATCGGAATTTAAATGTTTTGCCTCTTTTGGGGAATTCAAAAGTACGGCCTTCCCCACTTTTATTTTGGAACCCACGGCATTTCCATGGACCAAGACCGTTCCCTTTTCGGTCAGGCGATATTCAATATGCACATTCTTATTTTTGATATGATGCACCGTTTCAGGCCGTGCCTGAATGATAAAGAGTTCATCGGAAATTCCGTCTTTGGCCCATTCGATATCCATCGGTTTTTGATAATGTTCCTCGATCAATAAGGCCCATTTTCCCAAAGTGATGACTTCCTCATCCGATAATACATATCGTTCTTGTTTCTCAACGGGAGTATTTATGTTGATAACCGTCGTCGTATCTTCTTCACCACCGTAGACCATGGTCAATTTTTTATCGCCCAATTTTTTTGGAGGATGGAGTATTTTCCGTTTCGCAAACTCGGTTTAAAGACATAGAATTCGTCTGGGGTTACAGTTCCCTGAACGATGTTCTCGCCCAGACCCCATACGCCCGATAAGAGGATGGCATTTTCAAATCCGGATTCGGGCTCAATAGTAAACCCGACTCCAGAACAACCTTTGTCCGCCCGGACCATTAATTGCACCCCGACCGATAAGGCTACATCCGAATGCTTGAAACCTTTGTCTTCGCGATACTTTATAGCCCTATTGGTATAGAGGGAGGCAAAACATTTTTTTGCCGCTTGTAAAACGGCCTCTTCGCCCCTGACATTTAAAAAGGTCTCATGCTGGCCAGCGAAACTGGCATCGGGCAAGTCTTCGGCCGTGGCACTGCTGCGTACGGCGACCGCGGCATCCTTACCTAAATTCTTGTAGGCCTCGACGATTGCTGAGGTAAATTCATGTGAAAATTCGCCCTTGAGAATAAGGTCTCTTGCGCGTTCGCCGATCAAGCTTAGATTGCCGTAATTTTTTCTATCCAACCCTGTAAGAATATTTTGTAACGCCTCTTCAATATGGTTTTCTTTAAGGAATTTCCAAAAGGCCGCTGAGGTAGTTGCAAAACCATTGGGTATTCGAATGCCCTTTGAAGTCAATTGGTTGTACATTTCGCCCAAGGAGGCATTTTTGCCTCCAACGGCGGGGATATCTTCTATACCTATAGACTTAAATGATTTGATTAACATGTTGCGTAGTTTAGAGATTTTGCCCAAATCTAAGCGCAGACTGTATGGTTACCAATGACCTTGGTCATTTTGAACGATTTTAAAACAGCCACTAGGATTTCCGTAGCTTTCCGGTAATTTCACCAATTTTGATACGATATATTATAGGATTGTCATCCGTATAAATTTTGCTCGAAAAGTCACTTATAAAATGTACTTCTTTTTCAGCATTGCGATTGATGATTTTCTTTACGCCTTCCGAAAATTCATGCAACATATGTTTGGCATTGATTCCATCAAGTTCTTCGTAAGTACCATGCACCATGACAGATCGCCAATCTTGCACTGATTTGATTTCATTCACGCTCAAGGCCACTGCTGGGTTTTTTCGCATCGCTTTTACTTTATGGCCTTTCGAAGAATAACTGGTAATAGTATGGGTATCGCTATCGTAATAATATGTTATTGGTAAGACGTAAGGACTCGCCCCTGTCAAATAAGCCAGTTGGGCGATATAATTGTTGCTCAAAATTGCTATGCATTCTTTTGTGTCCAATTTTCTTCTCATGACCTGTTAGTTTACATCAATGATACCAAAACTATCATTTGCCCATTAGAAAACATATGATATTGGTCAGTTGCAAAATTCCGGAAAATGATATTCTAAATCGAAAAAGGGATAACTGATCTAGGTCATTGTAGGCCGCTCATTGGCAAGGTATTTTTACATCGTAAACTCAAAAAGTTTACCGCTAATACATATTAATTTAAATAATACGATCATGAAAAAAATTCTATTTGGTTTATTAACAATTGGATTAACCGCCCAAACTTATTCTCAAATCATAAAGACGGAAGAGCTATCGGAAGTTACCGTAGTAGCCACTAATTACAAATATTTGAATGATGTGAATTCTCAAGAGGTGGCATCCATTCCCGTAGAATTGTTAGAGCGAAAGGTGGCCGCGTTCGATCCCACAAGTTCTGATTTTTATTTGGATGAATTTGACCGGTATAACATATCTTTTTATATCCCTGAGGGCAAGATTCTTGCCGCTTATGATAAGGACGGAAAGCTAATCCGTACAGCTGAGAAATTCAAGGATATTAATTTACCCACCGCTGTTAAGGAAGCCGTTTTAGACAGGTACCCAAAATGGACCATTACCAAAGATGTTTATTTGGTAAGTTATAGCGATGCTAAAGGCTCAAAAAAGACCTACAAATTAAAATTGGAAAACGGCAAGGACGTTATCAGGGTAAAAGCCGATGAAGACGGAAATATTCTATAAACCATAAGGGCAGGGAAACACCCTGCCTTTTTAGTATCATTTAAAAAAAGAATTATGTCAGTATTAAAAGTAATAGAACTTATGGGCAATTCAACGGTCAGTTTTGAGGATGCCGTTCAGAATGTCATCAAAGAGGCCTCAAAGACCGTAAAGAATATCAAATCGGTCTATGTCAAAGACATGCAGGTCACGGTCAACAATAATCAGATTGCCCAATATCGTGTCAATACCAAGGTAAGTTTTGGTATTATGGATTGAATTGAACTACAGATAGAGGATATTCGCAAAGTGTTACGTTACCGAAACCCGTTTTGGGGTTATCCTCTTTTCATAAATGCTCCACCGAGCATCTTGCCTTACAAATCTGAAGGAATCTATTAATAAGAACATCATGAACCATCATACCCTACCCGATAAACCGCGTACGAAGCGCAGGCGGCCTTTCCCAAAAATCCATGAAAAAGGGATTAAATATTTAGAGGTTGAAGGGAATTCGTTGCAAAACCTTTTTAAAAATAGTCTCAAAGCCATGGCCCATAGATTAAAACGAGGGTCCCATGATTCGGTGAGTCACTACGACTGCGTCATGCGGGTCGAGGCTATTGCGGATGACCCCAAAGAGCTTTTATTCGCTTTTTTGACCAAGGTATTGGCATTGACCCATACGCATAGAACTATTTTTGTTTCGATGCACGTTCTAGAATTTAGCGAGAAAAAAATTGTTGCCCAAGTTTATGGCATTTGGTACGACAACTTGGATGAAAAGATTAAATCTATCCCCGAGCACGGAATTCATATCCATAAAAATGAAGACCAATCATGGCTAAGTTCGATTAAATTTGAACTGGAAAGTCGCCAAAATTGATTAATGATTTCGAACATTGGTATTATTGACTTGCTCCAATAGTCGAATGGCCTCTTCATCCGAAACTTGAGGGAAATCCTCATAAAACTGTCCCACCGCCCGAAAATTTCGGGGAGTTTTCAAACAAATAACTTCATCGACAAGCGTTGAATCCTTTAAGGTCCGGATCGTCGAAATAGGTGCCACCGGCACGGCCACTACAATTTTTTCCGGTTTTTGTTGGCGGGCCAGTGTTGCAGTTACAAGGATTGTATTTCCGGTAGCGATGCCATCATCGATAATGATGACAGTTTTATTTTTTAGCTTTTGGGGAATTCTATTTTGATAGTATTGATCGTGTCGCTCCTTCAGTTTTTGCCGAATTCGTTGTGTTTCTTCTTTAATATAACCCTTGGTCACTCCCATGGCATCGGAAAGGATAACATTTTCCAAGCTAACGGCACCAATAGCATATTCCTTGTTATACGGATGCCCTATTTTTTTAGAGAGCGCTACGTCCAACGGAGTTTGTAATGTTTCCGCCACTATAGCCCCTAAAGGCAATCCGCCTCTGGGAATGGCCAATACCACAATATCATGATTCTTGAACCGCACTAAATTATCGGCCAATTGGGTTCCCGCATCTATCCTATTCTTAAACATAACGGGGTGTTTTTAATTTTTGAACTCGTCTTGAATTATTCTTTTACCTATGATTTCCATACCTACCCACCGAGCAGGTTTTCCAAACTATAACTCATGATGGGTTCAGTATTTGAAAATACGCTTGGCTTATTTCGATACTATTTTAAATCGTTACAACGAAGAATTTGTGTATTGAACCAACTACATCATAGAAATAGAGGTTGTGCGTATTTCGGTAGCGTATTGAATGGAATCTTTGCTCAATTCTTAAGTTCTGAATCCACGCCAAACTTCCGCTTGCACTTCTCGATTTCCTCTTTTGCCCGTTGCCCTGAAAAGCCCAGTGCGATAGCATATTTAAAAATGAGCTTTTCCTCGGCACTATCGATGGTATAATCGGCGTATATAACGGAAAACAGATCACGCAACCGTTCGATTCTTTCTTCAAGACCAAAGGTGCTGATATAGGGATTGCGCTCAGGATTTTTTAGGATCGCTTTATATTCCTCATCGGAAATATTTAGCTTAACGGCCAGCCGTCCTAAGACAATTTCTTCTTCCCTTTTGATAGTACCGTCAACTTGGGCCAAATTGACCAGGGCCATAAAATGGGCTGAATTGCTGGTATGCTCTGCTGTATCATATAAATCTGAGATAGACATTTTTTTCGTTTTTTATGGATTATTAAAGAATACCTCCGGTATATTTGAAAACTTTGGTTTTGTATTCATTGAAACCGGTATAAAAATCATTGAATCGTTTTTTTAAAACCCCGTGATTCTCTTGGTAAAAAGTATCGCATGCAATATCCTCGCATTCCAAAATTCCTTTTAAGGTGGTTTCGTAAATATTTACCTCCTTTTTTAGGCTTTCCAACTCTTGGATTTTTGTTTCGATTTCATTTTTAAAATTTTGCAAGCGCTCAAATAGCGTGGGCTTTGATTCGGTAAAAGCCTTCGAATTCAACAGTCTTTTTATGAACCTAATTTCATTTTCCTTATGGCCTATCATTGACTTCCAACCCATGGCGTCGTTGTGAAATTCAGCTAATAATTCCGCCGATGTATGCTCTTGTTTTATCATTGTATTGGGTATTGACAAACCTAGGGGAAATCTATACTATAAATTGGATTAATAAAATGATTATGATCAGTTTGAAAATATAAATATGATTTAAAATAGTATTGAAATAGATTTTAGACGAACTCTAAATTTAAATAAGCCGTCTCAGATGGTTGCCGAAAAATTTTATCAATACTGCTGATCTTAGTCATGCTAGCTATGGATTGTTAAGACTAATTTTAAGTCGTCAATAGAAATGCTTACATGAAAGCAGCTTATCTAAAAAAATATGGCCCCGCCGATACCGCCTTTGAAATCAGGGATGGCATACAGCCAATACCAAAACCCAATCAAGTTTTGATAAGCGTGGAGGCGTTCGGGCTCAACTTTGCCGATGTAATGGCACGATTGGGACTCTATAAAGCGGCACCTCCTTTACCGGCGATTTTAGGATATGATGTAGTGGGAACAATCTCGGAAATCGGTTCGGAAGTCCGGACGTTAAAAATAGGGGATAGGGTAACCGCCCTTACCCGTTTTGGGGGCTATGCGCAATATGCCGTTGCGGAGAACAATGTTGTCTTTAAGATTCCGGAAACACTTACTGCCGGGGTAGCAGTTGCTTTGGCCACCCAGTACAGCACCGCTTATTTTTTAAGCCATACCATGGCGAATCTTCAAGAAAATGATAAGGTTTTGATTCATGCCGCAGCAGGGGGTGTGGGAACGGCCTTGACGCAAATGGCATTGCACAAAGAATGTATAGTGTTCGGCACCTGCAGTTCTCCGGAGAAAATGGATTATCTATGGAAAAACGGAGTACACCACCCCATCAATCACAAGACGGAAGATTTTACGGAAGCAGTTAGGAAAGCCCTAGGTAAAAAAGGATTGGACGCCATATTTGACCCCGTAGGTGGTACCTCCGTAAAGAAAGGATATCGATTGCTCGGCGCGGGTGGTCGGCTGTTCTCATTCGGTGTTTCTAGTATGAACCAGACCAAATCCATTTTTGGAAAGTTGAGGGTGGCCTACCAGTTCGGATTTTATCATCCGTTGCAATTCTTGAGCAATTCAAAAGGAATCGTCGGGATCAATATCCTGAAAGTTGGGGAAGCAAATCCTGAAAAACTTTCTCGGGCTATGGAAGCGGTCGTTCAAATGACTGAAGAAGGTATACTAAAACCCCATGTCGGGGGCGAATTTTCCGTTGATAATTTGGCCGAGGCGCATGCGTTTTTGGAATCCCGAAAATCGATGGGAAAAATCGTGGTCAAGTGGTAACTAAATTTAGATGATGAAGGAAAACTACCTTAACAACAAAGTGGCATTGATCAGCGGGTCAAGTATGGGCATCGGCAAGGCGATTGCTATGGAACTGGCATCCAAAGGAGCCAAAGTAGTGTTGAATGGTAGGGATGCCGAAAAATTATACGGTACCGAAAAAGAGCTAAAGGCATTGGGGTATAGTGTTGCAGCATTGGTTGCCGACATCCGTTATCCTGAGCAATGCGACCATTTGATTCAAGAGGGTATTAAGACTTATGGAGCTCTCGATATTCTCGTAAACAACGCGGCAGTTAGTAGTCGAGGTTCTGTGGAGCATATGGCGACCGGGAACTTTAAAATCCTGGCGGATACTAATTATATGGGCGCAGCCTATTTGAGTAAGTATGCGATTCCACATTTGAGAAAGACATGCGGACATTTGATTTTTGTCAACAGCGCGGGAGGCTTTCGAGGTATGCCCTATAATTCCGCTTATTCCGCCTCGAAAGTAGCACAAGCTGCACTCGCGGATGCCATAAGAATAGAACTCTATGATGATGACATTCATGTGGGTGTGGCCTTTGTAGGTTTTACCGAAAACGACCCCGAAAAGACTATCTTGGATGTTGATGGTTCATGGGTATATCTACCCACACGGACAAATATCGTGTTGGCAAAACCACAGGAAGTGGCCAAAAGTATTTGTTCGATGGTTGTTAATAGAAATGATACGATTACTTTGACAAAACTAGGGTATCTAGCGGGTTTTACTACCCGATATCTTCCGGCCCTCAGTAGTTGGATTCTTCAAATGAAAAGAGATGATATCAAAGAGGAGTTTACCATGATAGGAGGCAAGAAAGTAGTTAAGAAAATCTCCGTTGGAGAACTACCTTAAAGTACTCCTACGGAATAACTCAATAAAGGAATACCGATGTTGGATTCCATTCTCAAGACCATGTCCCGATCAAAAAGTTTACGAATAACTCCCTTATCCTTGCGCTCCAACATGACCAGTAAATCGGCCTCTTTCTCCAACAAAGAACTCAGTAGTTTTTCATAAATGTTTTCGGAGTAGATCAGATTGTATTCCAGTTTATTGTAATCTACCTTTTGCTGTACCATCTCTTTGAACCATTGCAGTTGCTGATCGCCAACGTATTCTTTTTTAGTGGTTATATGGATTACCCTGATGATCGCATCGAACGCTTCCGCAATTTTCGCCAATCTTCGGATGGCAAAGATATCGGCCTTCTCAAAGTCACTTGCATATACGATGGTCTTGCAATATTTAGTATTTGAGGTCTCAGGAACGGCCAATACGGCACAAGGAGCCTTTCGAATCAGTGCCTTTGCGGTGCTTCCGAAGATAAACTCCTTTACGGCACTTGCACCTTTTGTTCCTACAACGGCCAGGTCTACATTGTGGTCGATTACTTTTTCTATGATTCCATCCGAGGTTGAACCATCCTCATCTACGAGTAGCTCTAAATTGATTGTTTTTAGTTTATCCCCTAAGTGTTCGGCACAAAAATCCTCAAGTTTTGCGCGATGTTCTGCAAAAAGTCGCTTTTCTTTTCGAATGTAGGATATGGAAACCGGGCTCGCCACCGATACCGGAATATCAAAAACATGCATGACCAGTAATTTTGCATTCAACTTTTCCGCAAAAAAATGGGCAAAATTCAAGGCGGCTATCGAATTTTCGGAATAGTCGGTAGCATAGAGTATGTTTTTCATGATTTTGTGTTTTTGATGTACCCTGTAAAATTATCCTGACCCGAAGTAGTACAAAATGACATTGGTCATTTCCGTTTGTGGCCCTAGGTAATAGCTTTGTGCAAAGATGTTCTCAAATGAAAAATCTACAACGTATTCTATCGGAGATTGTTCAGTTGACCAGCAGTATGGAAACCAACTACCCTGAACTCTATCAATTTTTGGATGAAACCCCGATTACCATTCCATCGACCGCCCATCCTGATTTGACCGAACTTACCTTAACGGAATATTTGGAAGACTTAAAAGAGTTGCTAAAACACCACTTGCAAACCCATAAAAATAAACTGGCATGAAATGAGGCATAACAATTCTTGATATCAACCGACATATTTAATGGCGAAATCGAAGATTCATGAACACCTTGAAAAAATAATTGATAAAGACGTGAATAATTACATCTGACCGATAAAAAACAATAAAATTTAACCAGATGAAAGGTTTTAAAAAATTACTTTGGATATTCCTAGGCCTAATAACTGCTTTTTTCCTCTTCCTTATTTGGTATCAATACCGCTACTCTATGGATGTCATTGACCCCTTTGAAGTTAACGCACCCAACCTGGAAATAAAGTTGCTGGTCGCTACCCAGGGCAGTGCTTTTAAGGACAGCATTACGAATGCCGTGGTAGATTATTATAGACCAAATTCCATTTATATCAAGGTCATCGATGTCAGCGGGCTTCCCGAAATAGACCCAGCCGATTTTAATGCCATTTTGGTCATCCATACCTGGGAGAACTGGAAACCTCCTACCGAAGTCAAATCCTTTATTGAACGAACTAAAAACGATTCTAATAAAATTGTGGTTCTGACCACCTCGGGCGAGGGCAGTTATAAGATGGAAGATGTAGATGCCATGACGGGGGAGTCCATAATTGAAGAAGTACCCGTTTTTACAGGGAAGATTATAGAAAGGCTGAACCCTTTATTGAATTTTAAAGATTGAAAAAATGGCACTTAGAAAAACAAGAAGATTTGGAATGGAGATGAATCAATGGGTCTGGGTAATCATCGTAATCGTAATTGCCGTTGCACTGTTGATGGGGGTATTCGTATTTTTTGGTACTCCTGTCGATTAGGTTTAGCGGATTTTAATTTAGGTTATGTGATTTTTAAAGAGAAGGTCATGGCAAAAAAGAATAGAATCATATTGGTTTTTGGCCTTCCCGGTTCCGGTAAAAGTTATTTCGCCTCTAATCTTGCTAAAATGCTTGGTGCTGATTATGTGAACAGCGATCGGTTGCGGAAAGAATTGTTTCCAAAAAGAACCTACTCCGAAAAGGAAAAATCCAAAGTCTACGATACGATGTTGAAAGAAATGGCGGTGGCAATAGGCCAAGGCAAGAACTTGGTACTCGATGCCACCTTCCATAAAAATGCAACAAAGGAATTGTTTATGGAAAAAGCTAAGGAAAATCTTTTTTTTATAGAAGTGAGGGCCGATGAAAAAATCATCAAGGAACGCTTGAAAAAGGATAGACCTAATAGCGAGGCGGATTATGAAGTCCACAAGTTAATCAGGCAACAATGGGAACCTTTGGAACGGCCCCATCTAATTCTCCAATCTACAAATGATAACATCGATGACATGTTGAAAAAGGCGATCAAATACCTGAACGATGACACAAGAGCAGATCGATAAACTTCTTTCAGAGGGAGAGTTCCCAGAATCGACCGAACAAAGACAATTGGTAGAAACCCATATTTCTTGGGTCGTTCTGTGCGACCGATTCGTATATAAGATCAAAAAACCGATCCGGTATTCATTTTTGGATTTCTCGACCTTGAAACTCAGAAAGCATTTCTGCGAAAGGGAGCTCGACCTAAACAAAAGATTTGCCAAAGGAGTATATCTCGAAGTACTCCCGATCTATGAAACTGGCGGACAATACCAAATCGGTGGTAATGGAGATGTTGTTATTGACCATACCTTAAAAATGCGCAAACTCGACCCAATAAAACAGATGGATGTTCTTGTGAGGAACGATAAAGTAAGTCCAACGGATATACGCAATCTGGCAAAACGGATTGCAGACTTCCATAAAGAAACCAACATCATTTTCAATAAAGATGTTTTGGATGTAAAGGAAAAATTCAACGCGTTGGGCGAGGAAAGGGAATTTCTGGTGGAGCACTTAAATAAGAATAGTGGCAGGCTTATCGACCGCGCCATCAAAGCCTCGAACGACTTTCTGAAAATCAACAAAACGTTGTTGGCAGACCGGTTGGGTCACGGATTTTTTCGAGATTGCCATGGCGACCTTCATACCCGTAATATTTTTCTGTTGCCTGAACCCCAACCCTTTGATTGCATCGAATTCAATGATGATTACCGACAGATCGATGTACTGAACGAAGTGGCCTTTCTCTGTATGGATCTCGATGCCTTGGGTAGAAAAGACCTTTCCGAACTCTTTGTAAACCATTACCATCAACTTTTTCCTGTCATGCGTAACGAGAAAGAACGCCAACTTTTTATTTACTACAAAAGTTACCGTGCCAATGTGCGGGCGAAGGTCAACAGCCTTCGGGCAAAAAGTGCATCAAACAAAGCGGACAAAACAAAAGCACTTAATGAGGCTTTGAAATATCTGAGGTTGATGGAATCTTACTTAAATTCCTTTGAAACATTATTTACCAAGGCTTTGTGAAAATTTATGGGCACCAGCTCTTCGACGAAATGCGCATGTTCTCGACTTATTTCAATACATCTTGGCAATGAGCCTTTATTCGACAGGTTCATGTATGATATTTATCATTCTTCAAATGGCAATTGTCCCTTAGCTTTATCTCTAAGATGAAATTTGATACACGTCGAACATGTGCGGCGATATGACCTTTAAATACTATGAAAACCTATGTGGACCTTTAAAAACTTTAACATAGCCGATTGGTTTTCATTTTACCGTGTCATTGCAGTACCCTTATTAGTAGCGTTATTATGGTTCGGAGAACGCGAACTTTTTACTTGGTTCTTGCTCATTAGTTACAGTACCGATGCCATCGATGGGTATTTGGCTAGAAAACTCAAAATAACCAGTGCCCGAGGTTCACAATTAGATTCGATTGGGGATCAATTGACTTTTTCGATGGGCCTTATTGGCCTTATCATATTCGAGACCGCCTTTATCAAAGCGAATATCATACTCATTCTTATTGCATTTGTGCCTTATCTTCTTCAAATGGTAATCGCTTATTTCAAATATGGCAAGGCGACAGCCTTTCATACCTATCTTGCCAAATTTTCCGCTCTTGTTCAAGGTGTATTCATTTTGTGGCTCCTATTTTTTGGGCCGGTGTATTGGCTGTTCTACTTTATGATTGTATTGGGACTTTTGGAAACGATAGAGGAGATTACGCTTATCTTTATGTACGATACTTGGGTATCGGATGTAAAAGGTTTTTATTTCGCACTACAGGACAAAAGAAGATTTAATGGCACTGATGTCGTAAAACAATAAATAAAGCATGCGATCTTATTCCCTTTTCGCAATTGTTCTTTTATGTCTGGCATTATTACTCATAGATATTTTTGCTTTCTATTGGTTGCTTTCCATAACACGACCATTTCCATCTACGCTGCTGAAAAACAGCATTTATTTTGCTTTTTGGATTTTTACCATTGGGTTGATTACTTCCATTTTGATTCTAAAGATAAGACTAGATCTAGTCGCCCCTGAACGCCAACAACTTTTGATATCGAGATTGTACGGGTTGACCGTATCGTCATTTATCCCCAAACTGATTTTCGTAATCGTTATTAGCATTTTATACTTTTCAAACCATGTGTTTTCTGAAAGTGAATCGCTTATTGTGATTCCCTTAATTGGTGTTTTCTCCGGCTTTCTACCTTTTTTTGTGATTCTCTATGCTGTCTTTAGTGCGGTCTACCGGTTCAAGGTGCATCATATCAAATTGAAATGTGACGTTTTACCAACAAATTTTAAAGGGCTGCGTATTGTGCATATATCCGACCTTCATTTGGGCAGTTTTAATTTCAAGTATCATGTGCTGGACCGTGCCATCAAAAAAATAAATCATTTAAGGCCCGATTTTATCTTTTTTACGGGGGATCTGGTCAACAATTTCGCATGGGAATTAAGGGGATGGGATTCCGTTCTAAATCAATTGTCGGCCAAGCAAGGAAAATATGCCGTTTTGGGAAACCATGACTACGGCGATTACAGTCGATGGGAATCACAAAAAGAAAAACAGGACAATTTTCGTGGCATCAGGGATTTTTACAAAAAAATCGGTTTTAAACTGTTGATGAACGAGGCGGGCCTTTTTGAAAAGACGAATGAAAGAATGGCTATCATTGGAGTAGAAAATTGGGGAAATCCACCTTTTAAACAATATGGCGATTTGCAAAAGGCTTTGAAAAAAGTAAATGATATTCCCTTTAAAATTTTGCTGTCACACGATCCATCGCATTGGCGTGAAGAAGTGGCTCACCATACTAATATTGCTTTGACACTTTCTGGTCATACCCATGGTATGCAGGCCGGTATCAATCTCAAAAACAAAAAGTGGAGCCCTATCAAGTATAAATATGAACATTGGGCAGGTCTGTACAAGGAAAGCAAGCAATACCTTTATGTGACCCGAGGTCTAGGTTGGATGGGGTTCCCTGGTAGATTGGGCATGCGCCCTGAGATCACTTATATCCAATTGGAAAAGTCCTAGTCAATATACTTTCTTTATCGATATCAGTTCAACCCATCTAACGACTTCATAGATACTGATATTGGTCATTCCATAACCTCCAAAGCCGTCTTATTTTTGAAAAGATTTATTTTCCGATGAAAAGATATACCATCAACCTACCCAATGTTTTTTACTTTTTTGGCATTACTGCCTTAATCGTTTATCTGCTTATAGAAGGTCAAGTAATTCTTGTTCCGTTTATTTTTAGTTTTTTTTTGCCCTGATGCTAAAGCCTATTGTTAGTTTTTTTGAGGCTAAAATGCACAATAGATTCGTATCGATAATAGCAGCCTACCTTGTGGCCGTAGTACCTTTAATGGGAGTGCTTTTTTCTTCTTCAATCAATCCAGAATTTTGTTTGGTGAGCTACCTTCGGTTAGGGATAGGTTGAATAGTGTAGCAACAGAATCCATGGGATGGTTCGACCAGCAGTTCGAATTGGATCCCAAAACTTCATTTAACTGGGTATCAGAAAACCTTCTTTCCGTACTCGATCTTCCTTTAGGATTGTTACAAGAAAGCTTTCAATCGGGCACGACCATCCTTGTGAATACGGTCTTGATTAGTTTGATTACGTATTTCATGTTGTTATATCGAAAGGCGTTCAAGAATTTCTTTCTTTCACAGATCAATCCGAAATACAGGGAAACTACGGAACATCTTTTTGATCAGTTGCAAAAATTGACGAAGCGCTATATGATAGGGCAAGGACTGATCGTCGTTATTCTCGGTGTCCTCATTGGGTCGGGGTTATGGTTGATCGGCGTACCCTATCCTTTTTTCTGGGGGTTTTTGGCAGGCTTCCTTGAAATCATACCCTATGTAGGCACTACCATTGGTGGTATCCTGCCCTTTACCTATATGTTGATGGTCGCCGATACGCTTTGGCAACCTTGGGCAGTGTTGATCTTATATATTATAGTTCAACAAATAGAAGGTAATCTGATCTCGCCCAATGTAATGGGTTCTAGCATCAAGGTCAATCCATTATTTATCATAACAGGACTCTTTTTAGGGGGATTTATTTGGGGTGTCTCGGGCATGATTCTGGTATTACCCGTTTTGGCAATTTCCAAAGAGGTATTTAGAAGTTTTGATGTACTAGCTCCCCTTAGTTATTTGATGGAGGATGGGCTTTCAAGGAAATCAAATGTTTTTCTTGAAGAATTTGATAGCAGTGAGTACCGTTTTTTCCATGTTTTTTTTGAGGAAAAGGGGGATGGGAAAGAAAAAAAGAAAGCAATACTGATAATTGAGACATGAAGATAAAAGATAAATTGTTGGTGGTTAAAATCATCCATTCAATAATTTGGGTCTTCTATAATATGGTCATATTTTATTTGTTGTACGCCGTTATTGCGAATAAAATAGACCGTTGGGTATGGATCTGTGTTGGTTTGGTATTGCTAGAAGGCCTGATTTTGGTACTATTCAAAATGTTTTGCCCGTTGACCGTAATAGCTCGTAAATATTCCGATTCTACCAAAGATAATTTTGATATTTTTTTGCCGAATTGGTTGGCGAAGTACAATAAACTCATTTATACGAGCATTTTTGGTGGAGCGATTGTTATCCTGATTTATAGGCTCCTTACCTCCGACTGAATAAAGGTAATGGGAACCAAAATTTTTGGATCTTGGGATCATTATTTTCTTACTCCTTCTTTTCTTGCTCCTTTTTCTGCTTTCTAAAATAACCCCTGGTCAAAAAGTTATGCTTTAAGGCTTCCATGTTCTCATTGAAACGCTCCGTTCCTTGCTCGATGTTGAACATCGTTCTTTCCAATTGATTGACCACGGCAGTATCCTTTGAAACATAGTTTACCAAGCCATCCCCCCTTTTATTCCTCCGACAATGGTATTCAAATCTTGGGTCATCTTGTTTATTTCAATGCTGGATGTCTCTAGGTTTTCAATAACATTCCGCATTTTTCCAGCTGATATTGTATCGGTAAGGAGTACTCCCGCGGTGCTTTCCTCAAAATCGATTTTACCTATAATCTTGTTCAATTCGGAAATTGCGTAATTCGCTTGATTACTGGTATACTTTAAATTGGTAATCGTTTGTTGTAGATCGCCTGCCATCGTGGTATCGTTGAGCAACCTGCCCAAAGTACCTTTTCCCTTTATCAATGATTGGGTCACTTTCAAAAGATCTTCTGTCAACAAAGCCGCATTTTCATTGGTGGTATTCAAGGTAGTCATCATATCTTGAGTGGCCACTTTGCTATACGATGGTAGTTCGTCCCCCGGCTGTATCAACTGCGCAGTACCTTCCCCTGGAATGATGTTGATGAGCATGCTTCCTACGAGACCATCAGAACCAATAGCTGCTATGGCATCTTTTTTAATATGTTCCAGCATTTTGTCGGCAATAATCATATGTACCCTTATGGTAGTGTCGTTGACCATTTCGATCTTGTTTACCGTACCGACATTTATTCCCGAAAAACGGACATTGTTTCCATTTTGGAGTCCGCTAGCGTTCTTGAATACTGCTGTTACAGGAAAGGTCTTCCCGAACATATTTTGCCGGTTCCCGATTAGATATGCGGCTACGAGTAATAGCAGCGTACCAAGGACTACGAAAATGCCCAATTTCAAATTTTCCATTGCTGTCTTCGCCATACCGTTATTTTTTAAAAATGCTTCTACTTTTGGGTCATTGGATGCCGATAGTTCAGCATAGGTACCTTCCGCATAATTGATGCCATCCACCAATAAGATCATCTTTTCGGAAATGACCCGAGCGCAATCCACATCGTGCGTAATGATCAATGATGAGGTTCCATATTTCTTTTGAATGGACCGCATCAATTCTATAATCTCTTTGGAGGTAATCGGATCTAAACCGCTGGTAGGTTCATCGTACAAGATTACCTTGGGTTTTAAGATAAGTGTGCGGGCCAAGGCGACCCGCCGTTTCATTCCCCGGAAAGTTCGGCAGGCATTAAATCTAGCGTGTGGGCCAGACCTACATTTTCCAAAGCCTCAAGTACCAGAGGTGTAGTGTCATTAACAACACCCAACTTTTCTTTATGCCGCCGCATCGGGAATTCCAGATTTTCGCGAACGGTCATGGAATCGTATAATGCACTTCCTTGAAAAAGAAATCCGATGTCAGATCGCAGTTCGTCAAGATGCTGCTGATCAAGGGTATTAATTTCCTTCCCTAAAACCTCTACATAACCACTATCAGGAGTTATCAATCCGACCAAGCACTTGATCATGACCGACTTTCCAGAACCTGATTTTCCCATGACCACCAGATTTTCGCCTTTATACAAGGTCATATTGAAACCGTTCAATACGTGGTTGTCGCCAAAACTTTTACGCAGGTCACTTATTTCAATGACCACCTCCTTCTCTTCGACCTTAGCCTCTGCAATCTTTATATGTTCTTTTGTATTCATATTAGAGTTCATAAAAAATATCGGAAATAAATACAGCGATAAAATCCACAACGAACAGTAAAAGCGAGGCCATGACCACGGCTGTATTTGCCGCCAAGCCAACGCCGGCCGTTCCCTTATCGCTATAATATCCTTTGTAACAGCCCACAAGTCCAATGACAAATCCGAAAAAGAACGACTTAATGGTTGCCGGTACCAGGTCCCCATAGGATAAGGCATCAAAAACCGTATTGAAATAGAGTTGGAACGAAACGGCACCCTTTAAATTTTCAATCAAGGCCGAGCCATAAAGAGCGACCAAATCGCCGAAAATAACCAATAAGGGAAGCATTAGAGTAGTGGCCAGAATTCGAGTTACGACCAGATATTTAAACGGATTGGTACCCGAAACTTCCATGGCATCGATTTGTTCGGTAACACGCATTGAACCTAATTCCGCACCAATTCCTGAAGCGATTCGACCTGCACAGATCAAAGCTGTAATTACGGGACCTATTTCACGTACAATTGAAATTCCAACCATATTGGGCATCCATGAGACTGCGCCAAATTGAATAAGTGTAGGTCTGGATTGTAGTGTGAACACCAAACCGATAATAAACCCTGTCAAACCGACCAACAATAATGAGCGAACGCCCATTTGGTAACATTGTCGATGCAATTCCTTCAATTCGAACGGCGGTTTTAAAACCTCCTTAAAAAAACGACCCGCAAAATAGGAGAGGTCACCTATTTGGATAAAAAACTGTTTGGTCTTATCGACCATTTCAGTTGCTAGCGTCATATTACTTTCCAGAGTTTCTATGGGTTTCACCAAATATAGAGTAGGCGCAATTGGTTAAAAATGACGATGGTCATACGGTCAAACACTGGAAAATTCATGCCGTAAAAGAGTTTGGATTGGTGAAGAGACCCATGAAGACCCGTTGGTGGTTCGGGGAATCAAAACCCAAGCGATCATGACGCAAGTCATATTTTTGATGTTAGCTACCTCCTACTTTTGAGAAAAGTGTGTGATGCACGCAACAAATTTGGATATTCTGTTGTAGGAACTGAAAATGACCTCGGCAGAAAGACCCGGTCAGGGGGCGCTTTTAGAAGAATCAGAAAATAAGCCTATGCCAAGAAAATGCAAACATAGTAGGGGCTGGTTATTGATAGGTATGGTGTGGCTGATCCTGGTATCGTGCAATACCCATAATCCGACCCAAGGTGAAAAGATGACCACGAATATCAAAGTATTTTTGGCGGACAAGAATAAATTAGATTTACCCACTAACATTCAAATAAACCAAAATGTAACCATTGGTGAGTATTTTGGTTATATGGATTCTTTGGTGCGACGTTATGATACTTTGGTTCCTTACCCATTATCGGAACATCTTTTGGCACGGAATAATCCTTGGGTCATCGATACCTTGGCCAACACCGATTATTATCGAATGATAGAACGGGATTCATTTGTGTACGACCAAAGGAAAATGATCGTTCTTCCTAAAGGTAGCATCCTGCAATTTCCAGATTCCTTAAAAGCTTGCACGATACTTCGGAATTTTGAACGTACCGAAATTGATGTAAATATTCCTGAATATACACTCCGCATCTTTCAAGATTCCATTTTACTTTACACCTTTCCCGTACGTGTCGGTCAGAATCGAAAGCGCTATTTGGCAATGGGAGACCGCGAAACCGATCTACGGACCAAACGGGGCAAAGGCACGATAGTAAAACATGTAAAGCATCCCGATTTTTACAATCCTGTGGATGGAAAGCAATTTTTCTTGACGAAAAGGGATGATGGCCAAACTACGCTAATGCCCCAAATACCTTGGATAGAAACGCAGATCAATGGGGTCAGAAACGGACAGATGATACACCCGACGACGAATCCGGAAACTCTGGGCAAGGCCTATTCCAATGGATGTATCGGTACAAAGGAAGCTGATGCCTGGGTCATTTATTACTACGCCCCGTTGGGAACCGGAATACGAATACGTTATGATCTACAGAATTTCGAGGAGGGAATTGTAGTATCTATCTTTAAGGATGTTTATGGCTATGGCATCTAAGGTCTAAGGCCTCTCATACCTTCCTAATCGCCGTTTTAGCGACCGAATCTCTTCAGGCATTTGTTGCATCCTTTCCATTAAGCAGTGAATAGCCTCTATGCCTACCCAATTGATACTCAGATCTTGGTGGAGTCGAACCATTCTTTCCACTTTGGGCAAGTCCTCTAAAGTGATAAAACGGTCATTGTTATGCACCTCAAGAATTATCAAATCATACGATTCCAATTCTATGTTGAAGGTTTGGTCTATCTTATGGACCTGGCAAAAGTCATTGATATGTATTAATTGCGTTTCCATCCGAATTAGATTATAGGTTCGTTACTGCCAATACCTCAAAAAGTTCTTTTTGCCTTTTGGTAAGTTTAGAAGGTATCTTAGCCGATACGTAATGAATGGATCTCCGAACTGCCCTTCTTTTTTGTACTTGGGCAATCCTTTTCGGGTCAGTTTTACTTTGGTTCCGTTTTGAGTTTCGGACTTCACACTCGACTTTACCTTTCCGCTTAAGGTTTCCGTAGTGATTTCCCCTCCCAGAATAGCAGTGGTAAAACGTATTTCCACCGATTTATAAAGATTGTCTTTTTCTCGCCCGAAACTTGTATTGTTCAGAATTTTGAAAGAGATGTACAGGTCGCCATCGGGACCATTATTTACTCCGGGGCCGCCATGTCCGGTAATTTTAATGGTCTGTCCGTCTTCTTCTCCTGCGGGGATGGTTATGCGAACAAGGTTTTTAGATTTGCGTTTTGGCTTAGATCTAATGTCGCAAGAACATCATTATTAGCAAAGCTCAGATTTTCTAATAAGGTTAATGTCGAGAGTGGTACGGTAGTAAAATTATTGCTGCCTAAATTTAAATCCGTCAAATCGACAAAGATTTCTAACCCGCTAAAGTCGGTAATATCGGTTCTGGTAATGGTAATCGTTGTGATCGTTGTCGCATCACTATCTAGAATATCTCTGGTTAGGCCGTTGGTATCTATGCCTAAATCAATAAGTTCTTGCTCGAAATTGGCATCGGGTATTGGGGTCGTCTGAGCTGCTAGGGTACAAGCGAACAATAGCAACAAATAGGGTAGTATCTTTTTTGTCGTAAGTCTTGATTGGTTACCCGACAAATGGTAGGGTCTTTCGATAACGGAAACTAGTGGCGCTTATTATGTAACTCGCTGATTTTGTTGTGAATATGCGAGTTATGGATGTGGTCGAAAGATATTCTGCAATTTAATGCTGGTAATTTCTGTGATGGTAAGCGGATTTTGGTAACGGCAGAATGTGTTTTGCCATCATTTTCCTAGACTGAAAATTAGTGATACTGAATGATAGTTGTCAAAACTGTTACAACATCAAAACTTGGTGCATTTTACCTATGCCAGCTATATTGATTTTGGTTTTTAGCATCGAATTTTTCAGGCCCTACACTATTCTTTTGGAATATCCTTTTTGATCTCCGAAGCGTTTTCAGTAAAGCTATCTTTGTGCGAAGTTTCCGGTTGCGATACTTCCTGGTTACCCTCCAAACCATGATTATGCTCCCTTAAAGCATCTTCCGCCTCGTTTCTAGCCAAAAGTTCCTCATCAATTTCATCGAGCAGGGTACCCATCTTTTTCTTATCCTTGATCATGGCCCAGGTCATAATAAGGCTGGTGGCAATAATGACAAAAAGTAGCACCCCGGTAGGGAAACTTTCAATTTGAGCTTGCGCAGGTATGGCATAGAACAATAATACGGTAATCAATCCTCGGGGGGCGATAAAGAGCTGCGGTAGAATGTCCTTTCCGATAAACACCCTCAACAACACCCATCGAATGGCATAGATCGAGGCGATGATCAAAATACTGATTAGTGCCACATTGAGGCTAAAGAGGGAAGTCAGTACTATGGTCAGTCCAAAAATAACGAAGAAGAATGTACGCACTACAAAGGCCGTTTCGAGTGTGATAATATGTAGTTCGTGATAGATTTGGTGTATTTTTTCGTGCTCTAAGAACACTTCCATTTTTCCAGGGAAGAAGAGTTTTATGTTTTTGATGACCAGTCCGAAAATGAGTATAATGATTAAAGAAGATAAGTGCATTTTTTTTCCGACGGCATATAACAAAAGCAGTACGGCAATCAATAAAAATTGCTTCGCTTGGCTCTTAATCCGTTGAAAAATAAGGATCAGGGCGTAGCTGGCTGCTATGGCCACGACAATGGTCAAGACAATGTTTCCCGCAAAACCGGCAACACCACCATCTTGGGCAGGGTCTAACCCTCCTGCCAGAAAATAAAACATCATAATACCCATGATATCGGAAAAAGTGCTTTCGTAGATATGGAATTCTTTTTTATCCTCCGATAATCCTCCGACACTAGGTATGATAATCGCACTCGACAAAATAGAAAGTGGCGTGGCATACAACCAGGCCGATTGCATGGTCATTTCCGGAATGAATTGATAAATGATCAAAGCGGCCACCCAGGCCGAGGCGACCAGACCGATTAAGGCAATGGCCATCGATTTCAAGATAGGCACCAACTTTTCACGTTTCAGTTCAAGTTCCAATGCCGCTTCGAGTACGATCATAATCAATCCTACCGTTCCTAAAATCTCAAGCGATCCCGAGAAATCGGGCAAGGTGGGAATGAAATATTTTAAGATATACTGTAAGATGACCCCCAGTACGATCAACATCAGCACCGAGGGTATATTGGTCTTTTTCGAAATACCATTGAACCAAAATGAAAGAATTACGATGACGGCCGCTGCAATAATAAGATCGAATGAGGATAGAATTTCCATAAGGTTGGTTTTTCGAATTGAATTGTTTAAAAATAACATTTAAAAAGTTATGGTACTTTTTTAAGGCATCAAATAACAAGGGTGAGTGTAAAACCACGTATTGAATTCACAGTGGTTTTGTATGCCTAACAAGATATACGGATGACGATTATGTTGCATTTCAAAAAAAATGTATATTTGCACCACTGAAAGAATAGTAAAGTATTCATGAGGGGACCATTATAGTCCTCTTTTTTGTTTGTGAAACTTTGGTTTGAAAGGCTGAGAAGCAGTCGAATCAAACCAATCAGTTGAACAAATTCCCTCAAAGGCGGGAATCTGTAGCAGGCGGGAATCTCTTGAAAAGAAACAGGGCTATGTTGAAAGATAAGGCAGAGGTACTTTTGAAAGAAGCGGTGGCACAAGACGAATCATTGTTTCTGATCGATTTTTCGGTTTCGACCGATAACAAGGTAAAAGTGGTTCTTGACGGTGACAATGGGGTTTCGGTAGAAGATTGCATGAAGGTAAGTAGGGCCATTGAACACAATTTGGATCGTGAGGAAGAAAATTTCTCACTTGAAGTGGCCTCTGCCGGCGCAACGGCGCCATTGCATTTGCCCCGACAGTTTAAAAAAAATATTGGAAGAAAGTTACAGGTCGATACCCTTGAGGAGAGTTTTGAGGCTAATTTGACCGCCACCACGGACAAAGGAATTGTCCTGGAATGGAAAGCAAGGGAACCCAAACCCATAGGAAAAGGGAAAGTTACGGTTCAGAAAAAAAGAGAGATCGATTTTTCTGATATCAAGGAAGCAAAAGTTGTTTTAAAATTTTAATTCTAGTTTAGAAATGGAAAATATTGCGTTGATCGAGTCTTTCTCGGAATTTAAGGATGACAAGTTCATTGACAGGGTAACGCTGATGGCGATTTTGGAAGACGTGTTCCGGAATGCGCTTAAGAAAAAATTCGGATCCGATGATAACTTTGATATTATCATCAACCCAGACAAAGGAGATTTGGAAATCTGGAGAAATAGGATTGTAGTTGAAGATGGCGAGGTAGAGGAGCCCAACGAAGAAATTTCATTATCTGAGGCGCGTAAAATCGAGCCTGATTTTGAGGTTGGGGAAGACGTTTCTGAAGAGGTGAAATTAATCGATTTAGGAAGAAGGGCCATTTTAGCCCTTCGTCAGAATTTGATTTCGAAAATCCATGAACACGATAATACCACTATTTACAAACAATTTAAAGATCTTGAGGGCGAAATATATACCGCAGAGGTACATCATATTCGCCACAAGGCCATTATCTTATTGGATGATGAGGGCAATGAGATTATACTTCCGAAAGACCGTCAAATTCCTTCCGATTTTTTCCGAAAGGGAGATAATGTTCGTGGTATCATTGAAAGTGTTGAATTAAAAGGAAGCAAGCCGACCATTATCATGTCAAGAAGCTCGCCCAAATTTTTAGAGCAATTGTTCTTTCAAGAAATTCCCGAAGTGTTCGATGGGTTGATTACGATAAAGAAAGCAGTGCGTATACCAGGGGAGAAAGCCAAGGTTGCCGTGGATTCTTATGATGACCGTATTGACCCGGTTGGTGCCTGTGTGGGTATGAAAGGTAGTCGTATTCACGGCATCGTACGAGAATTGGGCAATGAAAATATCGACGTAATTAATTGGACGGCCAATCCACAGTTAATGGTCACCCGGGCATTGAGTCCTGCGAGAGTGACCTCGGTGAAACTGAACGATGAGAAAATGACTGCGCAGGTCTATTTAAAGCCAGAAGAGGTCTCCAAAGCTATTGGACGAGGCGGACATAATATTCGATTGGCAGGCCAATTGACCGGATACGAGATAGACGTCTTTAGGGAAGGCGTCGAAGAAGATGTAGAATTGACCGAATTCTCGGATGAAATCGAGGCATGGATTATCGAAGAATTCAAGAAGATCGGTATGGATACGGCACGTAGTGTCTTGGAACAAGATGTAGACGACCTGGTAAAACGTACCGATTTAGAAGAAGAAACAATTGTGGAAGTTGTACGTATACTGAAAGAAGAATTAGAAGATTAGCTATATATTAGCAGCAAATAACAAGGAAACGACTCATTTTTGATGTATTTCCGAAGAACAGGAAACGGTATTTATGGCAGATAATGCAACGGTAAGGCTTAATAAAGTTTTAAGGGAACTTAATATTTCTCTGGATAGGGCGGTTGATTTTCTCAACTCCATAGGTCACGATGTGGATGCACGTCCGACGACCAAAATTTCCAATGAGGTATATCAGGTGCTGCTTGATGAGTTCCAGACCGATATGAGCAAGAAAGTTGCATCAAAAGAGGTCGGAGAGGAAAAACGCAAGGAGAAGGAAGCCATAAGATTACAGTTGGAACAAGAACAGGAAGAAAGGCGTTTGGCACGTGAAAAACGTTCCGCAGCTTCCGAAATCGTAAAGGCCAAGGCAGCTGAATTGAGCGGGCCAAAAACCATTGGTAAAATAGACCTTAATCCCAAGAAAAAAGCCAAAGAAGAAGTCGCTAAGAAAGAAGTCGTTAAAGCGAAGGAGGAAAAACTAGAGGAAACTCCGGTCAAAGAATCAAAAGCTACAGAACCTGCTAAAGAAGAGGTAAATGAGGTAAAAAAGGAAACATCCAAAACGGATGAAGAACTCCCAAAAGAAAAAATAGAAACACAATATAAAAAGCTTTCAGGGCCAACGATAGCAGGAGACAAGATTGACCTTTCCAAATTTCAAAAGCCCAAAAAGAAGAAAGAAGAGCCGAAGACGGGTGATACCAACGACCGTAAGAAAAGAAGAAAACGAATTGTCAGCAATACCGACAGCTCGAGAAGGGGCTCAGGTTCCGATGCAAGAAAAGGTGGAAAACGTTTTGCGACCGTCAACAAGGTAGAGCCTACCGAAGAGGATGTGCAAAAACAGGTTCGTGAAACACTTGAAAAGCTTCAAGGAAAATCTAAAAAAGGGAAAGGCGCCAAATATAGAAGAGACAAAAGAGATCAGCACCGTCAACAGACAGAGGCCGATCTTGAACAACAAGAACTGGAGAGTAAAATCTTAAAGGTAACAGAGTTCGTAACGGCGAGCGAGGTAGCGACCATGATGGATGTTCCGACTACCGAAATCATTTCGGCTTGTATGTCTCTGGGCATTATGGTGACCATGAACCAACGTTTGGATGCCGAGACGCTATCCATAGTCGCCGATGAGTTTGGCTATGAAGTCGAATTCGTAACGGCCGATATCGAGGAAAGCATTATCGAAGAAGAAGATGCACCTGAAGATTTGGAGCCAAGAGCACCTATTGTTACCGTTATGGGCCATGTTGACCATGGTAAGACATCGCTGTTGGACTATATTCGTCAAGAAAATGTAATCGCTGGAGAAAGCGGCGGAATCACGCAGCATATCGGTGCCTACGCTGTAACCTTGGAAAACGGACAAAAAATCTCGTTCTTGGATACTCCGGGTCACGAAGCCTTTACGGCGATGCGTGCTCGTGGGGCTCAGGTGACCGATATTGCGATCATAGTCATTGCTGCGGATGATGACATCATGCCGCAGACCAAAGAGGCCATAAGCCATGCCCAGGCGGCAGGTGTGCCTATTGTTTTTGCAATAAATAAAATTGATAGGCCGACGGCCAACCCGGATAAAATTAAAGAAGGGCTTGCCAACATGAACCTTTTGGTCGAGGATTGGGGAGGAAAAATCCAATCGCACGACATTTCCGCAAAGACGGGTGAAGGAGTTAAAGAATTGTTGGAAAAAGTATTATTGGAGGCCGAACTTTTAGAATTAAAAGCCAATCCAAATAAATTGGCCAGTGGAACCGTAGTAGAGGCATTCTTGGACAAAGGAAAAGGATATGTTTCCACGATATTGGTACAAGCGGGAACCTTGAAAATCGGGGATTATGTATTAGCAGGAACGTGTAGCGGTAAGATTAAGGCCATGCAAGACGAACGCGGAAAAATTGTCGAAAAAGTCGGGCCTTCTTCGCCCATCTCGATTTTAGGTCTTGACGGCGCGCCACAAGCTGGTGACAAGTTCAACGTCATGGAAGATGAGCGTGAAGCAAAAGGCATTGCGAACCGCAGGTCTCAGTTACAACGCGAACAGTCCGTTAGAACGCAGCGGCATATAACGCTTGATGAAATTGGAAGACGTATCGCCTTGGGCGACTTTAAAGAGCTGAATATCATTCTTAAAGGTGATGTGGATGGTTCCGTAGAGGCTTTGACCGATTCGTTCCAACAATTGTCAACCGATGAGATTCAGGTGAATATCATTCATAAAGCGGTCGGACCGATTACAGAGTCCGATGTATTGTTGGCCTCCGCTTCCGATGCGGTAATCATCGGGTTTAATGTGAGACCTATGGGTAATGCGAGAACGGTTGCCGATAAAGAGGAAATCGATATCCGCATGTATTCCATCATCTACGATGCCATTAATGATCTCAAAGATGCCATGGAGGGAATGCTCTCCCCAGAAATCAAGGAGGAGATTACGGGCACTGCCGAAATACGCGAAACCTTCAAAATTTCAAAAATCGGTACCATTGCAGGATGTATGGTAACTAGTGGAAAAATATTCAGAAACTCAAATATTCGATTGATACGGGATGGTGTTGTCATCTATACCGGAGAACTTTCATCGCTGAAGCGTTTCAAAGACGATGTCAAGGAAGTGGCAAAAGGTTATGATTGTGGACTTCAGATCAAGAATTACAACGACATTCAGGAAAGTGATATCGTTGAGGCTTTCCAAGAGGTTGCCGTGAAAAAGAAGTTGAAGTCAAAAGCAAAATAGATGGGGTTTATTAAAACGCTATCGAATAGCTAAAAAAATCGACCTATTTGGTCGATTTTTTTGGTTTTAAAAGCATTGCGTCAGGATATTTTACCCGTACTTCCATAAACTTTCGTTCAGCATCCAGTTTGTCTTTGAATCGACCGATTCTTACACGATATGTAGGTGAGTCAAAATCGATTTTTGTTGGAAGATTAGGGAAATCTATTTCCACTTCCGATTTTATTCTTTCTGCTTTCGAAAGCGGCCCGAAACCCACTTGGATTCTATAATATTCAGCGTTTGAATTGGCTGATTTATAAATCTCGAGCAGGTCGGTAATTTTGGTATCCTGTTGAATGTTTACTTGACCTTGTTGGCCGTACGAGAAAGTAACGGCAAGTAGTATAACCAGTGTATAAATGGATGTTTTCATCACAATTTTCTATTAAAGGTAATGGATGGTACAAATGTAATTTTTAAATCCCTAAAGGGATCAAAATCTCATTTATTTAGAACAATTATAAATTATAAATTATAAATCCGTTAACATTTTCCAAATAAAGTCTATGTCGTATTTTTGCGGTCAATTTAGGTGTCGATAAAGACTACTTTCATCCTTTATATAGGAATTATCGTGCCAAGATTTCGATTGAAATATTCTATATATGAAAAAGGTTACATACCGCGATCAACTAGCCAAAGTTTTAGGTATCAGTTTATTAGTAATCCTATTTTTTTCACATTCTCTTATTGCGCAAGAAGAGGCCACAGATGAAATGATCGATATAGTCGAGACCGCTGTTTCAGATGCGGGTGAGGGTGATCCTGTGAACGGGAAGGCACTTTTCAATCAAAATTGTGCCGCTTGTCATGCCATGGATCGAAAAATGACAGGCCCGGCACTGGCAAATGTAGAAAGTCGTCTTGCCGAGGAAGAAGGTTTGGACAAGGCCTGGTTATATGCTTGGATAAAGAATAGTCCAGCAATGATTAAATCGGGCGATGCCTATGCCGTCAAAATCTACAACGAGTACAATCAGGCGGCGATGACCGCTTTCCCGACACTTTCTGACGGGGATATTGATGATATTTTAGCGTATACGGCAGCACCTGCAGCTGCACCTGCAGCCCAGGCCGCCACTTCGGACTCAGGTGGAGGAGATGCTTCAAAATCATCGGGAATTTCGAACGAACTCATTCTGGGGGCCTTGGCCTTAGTGTTCGCGTTACTGATTTTTATGCTTTTCTCTGTCAACAAAACATTGAGAAGGGTCATGGAGGCCAATGGGGTAGAGGTGGAAAAGGAAGTGGGTAAACGCACTCCTATTTGGAAGGCTTTTGCCAAAAATCAATTTTTGGTGCTTGTTACGGCCATATTTTTGCTTTTGGGAAGTGCTTATTTTGCCTACGGATGGATGATGCAAATAGGTATCGATCAAGGGTATCAGCCAATACAGCCTATCCACTATTCTCATAAAGTACATGCGGGTGACAATAAAATCGAATGTAAGTATTGCCACTCTTCGGCGAGGGTTTCAAAACACTCGGGTATACCTTCTTTGAATGTTTGTATGAATTGTCATAAGTCTATTTATGAATATAAGGGCAATCCTGAAGGGCCAAGTAGTGAAGATTTAGCCAACGGGTATACCAATGAATTCTATACTGGTGAAATCAAGAAATTGTACAAAGCCGTTGGGTGGGATGAAGAGAATCAGAAATACACTGGGGAGTCTCAGCCAGTAGAGTGGGTTCGAATTCATAACCTTCCCGACTTTGCTTATTTCAATCATTCGCAACATGTTTCGGTAGCGGGTATCGAATGTCAAACCTGTCACGGTCCTGTTGAGGAAATGGAAATTATGTACCAATATTCTCCGTTGACCATGGGTTGGTGTATCAATTGCCACCGAGAAACCAATGTGAAAGTCGAAGGCAACGAATATTATGAAAAAATTCATGCAGAGCTTTCCAAGAAATATGGAGTTGAGAATTTGACCGCGGCACAAATGGGTGGCCTTGAATGTGGAAAGTGCCACTATTAAACTATTAAGCAGCTAATTACAGAGATATACGTATGGCATCGAATAAAAAATATTGGAAGAGCGAAGCGGAGTTAAACCCTAACGATTCCATTGTTGAGACGCTAAAGCAGAACGAATTTGTCGAAGAAATTCCAGTGGATGAATTTTTGGGTGACAAAGAAGGTTTGTCATCAAGTAGTACCAATCGAAGGGACTTTTTGAAGTATGTCGGTTTCAGTACTGCTGCGGCTGCAATGGCGGCCTGTGAAGGCCCTGTGATTAAGTCCATACCGTATGTTGTACAACCTGAGAACATTATTCCTGGGGTAGCAAATTACTACGCGACTACCATTGCCAACGGATTTGATTTTGCCAGTATCTTGGTAAAAACACGTGAAGGAAGACCTATAAAAATCGAAAATAATACCGATGTAAAAGTAGGCGGAGGTGCCAATGCACGAGTACAGGCTTCTGTACTTTCGCTATATGATTCAACGCGTTTGCAAGGTCCGGTATCGGGCGGAGAACCTGTGGATTGGGATACTTTAGATACCCGGGTACGTGCCCAATTAGGAACGGCAAGTAATTCAGGAAAACAAATCGCCATATTGACACAGACCTATGCGAGTCCGTCGACAAAAAGATTGATGGCGGAATTCAAGGAGGCTTACCCGACCGCTACTCATATAACCTATGACGCTATTTCAGAAGATGCGGCCCTGACCGCTTTTGAAAACCAATACGGAGAACGTGCCTTAGCCGATTATGATTTTGAAAAGGCAGGACTCATCGTTTCTTTCGGAGCTGATTTCTTAGGAGATTGGCAAGGTGGTGGATATGATGGCAGCTATTCGAAAGGGCGTGTGCCAAAGAACGGTAAAATGTCACGACATGTGCAGTTCGAGGCCAATATGTCTTTGACCGGTGCCAATGCGGACCAAAGAATTCCTTTGACGCCGATGCAACAGAAAGTAGCTTTGGCGCAATTATATGCCAAGTTGAACGGTACAAGTATCGGTGGGGAGTTACCTGAATATGCACAAAGAGCATTGGATGTTATTGTAAAGCAAATCGGAGCGAACAAATCAGGAGCGGTAGTCGTTACCGGAATTGATGACGTAAACGCCCAAGCGGTAGTTTTGTCTATTAATGAAATGTTAGGTAGTACGGCCTTCGATGCCGCTGCACCCAGATATACAAGGCAAGGTAATACAAAAGCTGTCAACCAATTGGTAGCTGATATGAAGGCCGATAAGGTCGGGGTGTTATTGATGGATGGGGTCAACCCCATGTATTCGCTTCCCAACGCTTCCGATTTTAAGGAAGGTCTGGAAAAGGTTGATTTGTCGGTAGCATTTTCGACGAACTGGAACGAGACTACAGAGGCTGCTACGTTCACGGCCGCTGCCAATCATTATTTGGAATCTTGGGGTGATACCCAATTGAAAAAAGGTCATTATAGTTTGATGCAGCCCGCGATTCGTGAATTGTTCGATACCAGACAATTCCAAGGAGCGATGCTACAATGGATGGGCAGTGACAAAAGCTACTACGATTATATCAAGGAGACTTGGAACACTTTCGTTTTGAACGGAGGCAGTTGGAGCCAGGCTTTGCAAGATGGTGTGTTCTCTGGTTCAAGTGCGCCGATGGATTCGGAAAGTGAAATGGCCGATCCGGCCATATCTGCTCCGGTCATTGCCGATAAAGAAGCTGAGGATGAGACGGAAGAAGTTGCCGAAACGACTACGAATTCAATAGCGAATTCGGTTCAAAGTTTGGCTAATGCTACCAGTGGTGGCGGAATGGAATTGACACTGTATTCCAAAGTAGGCATGGGCGATGGTCAGCAAGCCAACAACCCATGGTTACAAGAGTTTCCGGATCCGATTACCCGTGTAACTTGGGACAATTATGTTATTGTTTCAAGAGCAGATTCAGAAAAATTGGGACTTGAAAATTGGAATGTTGCCAATGGTGGCATGAATGGTAGTTATGCGAAAATTACAGTGAATGGCGTGACGATTGACAATGTTCCTGTTATCGTTCAACCGGGTCAAGCAAACGGGTCTATAGGTCTTTCATTCGGTTATGGCAAGAAAGTCGGAATGAAGTCGGAAATGCAGACCGGTGTGAACGCCTTTTTATTATATCAAGGATTCAATAGTATTCAATCTGCAACAATAGAAAAATCTGCCGGGGAGCATGAATTTGCTTGTGTTCAGCTACATAAGACATTGATGGGTAGGGGCGATATTATTAAAGAGACCACTCTAGAAATATTCAATACCAAAGATCATTCGGAATGGAACGAAGTTCCTATGGTGTCTTTAAACCATCAAGAAGTTCCTGCCACAACGGTAGACCTTTGGGATAGTTTTGATCGCTCAATCGGGCATCATTTTAATATGTCCATCGATTTGAATGCCTGTACGGGTTGCGGTGCTTGCATTATTGCCTGTCATGCCGAGAACAACGTTCCGGTGGTCGGAAAACAAGAGGTACGAAAAAGTAGGGATATGCACTGGTTGCGTATCGATAGATATTATTCCTCCGAAGAAACATTTGAAGGGGATAATACCAAAAAAGATGAATTTGATGGTCTTTCTGGAGAGAAGGGTTCTTTGGGTGGGTTTGGTGAGTTGGAGCATCCAGCGGCCAATCCTCAAGTGGTTTTTCAACCTGTGATGTGCCAGCACTGTAACCATGCGCCGTGTGAAACGGTCTGTCCGGTTGCGGCAACATCGCACGGTCGTCAGGGTCAAAATCAGATGGCATACAACCGATGTGTAGGTACGCGGTATTGTGCGAACAACTGTCCGTACAAAGTGCGTCGATTTAACTGGTTCCTCTATAACAATAATGACGAGTTCGATTTCCATATGAACAATGATTTAGGCAAGATGGTATTGAATCCTGATGTGAACGTTCGTTCAAGAGGGGTTATCGAAAAATGTTCGATGTGTATCCAAAAAACACAGAAAACGATTTTGGATGCCAAAAGGGATGGTCGATTGATTAAGGATGGTGAATTCCAGACCGCATGTTCATCCGCATGTAATAACGGAGCCATCGTTTTTGGAGATGTTAATGATAAAGAAAGTAAAATTGCCGAGTTGAAAGAAAGTGATAGGATGTACCATTTATTGGAGAGTGTGGGAACAAAACCCAATGTATTCTATCATGTAAAAGTGAGAAACACTAACGAAGCATAAAAATATAATTAGAAAGTAACTATAATAGAAGTCTATGGCGTCGCATTACGAAGCACCTATACGAAAACCCTTAGTTATCGGAGACAAAGGCTACCACGATGTTACCGTGGATATTGCCGCTCCTGTAGAAGGTAAGGCCAATAAGCACTGGTGGATTGTTTTTACCATTGCGTTGGTAGCATTCCTTTGGGGCGTTGGGTGTATTATCTACACGATTTCAACAGGTATCGGTACATGGGGTCTTAACAAGACCGTAAACTGGGCCTGGGATATTACCAACTTCGTTTGGTGGGTAGGTATTGGTCATGCAGGAACACTAATTTCAGCAGTACTCCTGCTCTTTAGACAAAAATGGAGAATGGCCATCAACCGTTCTGCGGAGGCGATGACCATTTTCTCGGTGATTCAAGCTGGACTTTTCCCGATCATTCACATGGGTCGCCCTTGGTTGGCCTATTGGGTTTTACCTATCCCGAACCAATTCGGTTCGCTTTGGGTCAACTTTAATTCCCCTTTATTGTGGGATGTATTCGCGATATCGACCTATCTGTCCGTTTCACTGGTTTTCTGGTGGACAGGTTTGTTGCCTGATTTTGCCATGATCCGAGATCGCGCGGTAAGACCTTTTCAAAAGAAAATTTATAGCCTTTTGAGCTTCGGATGGAGTGGACGCGCAAAAGATTGGCAGCGATTTGAGGAGGTTTCCTTGGTATTGGCCGGACTAGCTACTCCGTTGGTACTTTCTGTTCACACCATTGTATCCTTCGACTTTGCTACCTCGGTCATCCCCGGATGGCATACTACCATTTTTCCACCCTACTTTGTTGCCGGTGCGATTTTCTCAGGTTTTGCTATGGTGAATACCCTTTTGATAATTATGCGTAAAGTATGTCATTTAGAAAATTATATTACCGTACAGCATATCGAATTGATGAATATAGTCATCATGTTGACAGGATCTATTGTAGGTTGTGCCTATATCACTGAGTTGTTTATGGCTTGGTATTCAGGGGTTGAATATGAACAATATGCCTTTTTGAATAGGGCAACAGGACCGTACTGGTGGGCCTATTGGTCAATGATGACCTGTAATGTATTCTCGCCTCAGTTCATGTGGTTCAAGAAATTGCGTACCAGTATCATGTTCTCGTTCTTTATTTCGATTGTGGTAAACATAGGTATGTGGTTCGAACGTTTTGTAATTATCGTGACTTCGCTTCACAGAGATTACCTTCCTTCTTCATGGACGATGTTCTCACCAACATTTGTCGATATCGGAATTTTCATCGGTACCATAGGATTCTTCTTTGTATTGTTTCTCTTGTATGCAAGAACCTTCCCGGTAATTGCTCAGGCCGAAGTAAAATCCATTTTGAAGTCCTCAGGTGAGAGGTACAAGAAATTGCGTGATGCGGGCCAGCCATTGTACACTATTGAAAAGAAGGGTATTGTTGCGGAACCTAAAAAAGAAATAATTACCGACGATGTTCTTATGGGAGAAGTTGTTCCTGCTAAAGATGATAAACTTGGCGTTAATGAACTTCTTAGTTCCATTGGAACCTTCGATTCCGCTAAGGAAACACCTGATGATTTGAAAAAAGTAAAAGGCATCGGGCCAAAAATGGAACAGACATTGAACCAAATAGGAATTTACACTTTTGCACAAGTAGGCCGAATGACCGCTAAGGAATACGATTTGTTGGATTCTATTACCGAAGCATTTCCCGGTAGGGCACAACGCGATGACTGGGCTGGGCAAGCTCGAATTTTAAATTCTAAGAAATAAGATATGGCATCTAAAGTTATACATGCATATTACAACGATGATGACGTGCTTATGCATGCGGTCAAAAAAGTAAAGGCGGAGAAACATCATATCGAGGAAGTGTTTTGCCCATTTCCGGTACATGGTTTGGACAAGGCGATGGGGCTTGCCCCTACACGGATTGCCATCACATCTTTTATGTATGGATGTTTGGGCTTGGTGGTCTCCATAGTCATGATGAATTACATTATGATTGAAGATTGGCCTCAAGATATCGGTGGAAAACCGAGTTTCAGTTATATAGAGAATATGCCGGCTTTTGTGCCAATTATGTTCGAATTGACAGTATTCTTTGCGGCGCATTTAATGGTGATTACGTTTTATTTGAGAAGTAGACTTTGGCCTTTTAAAAAAGCTGAGAATCCGGACGTAAGAACGACCGACGATCATTTTATTATGGAAATCGAGTTGCACGACAATGAAAAGGAACTTACAAATTTGTTGTTGGATACCGGTGCCGTTGAAATTAATGTATCAGAAAAAACCTTCATTGAATATGAACAGTTTTGTAAAAATAATAGTTGTCTTTGGGCTGATTTTGACGATTGCTTCGTGTAACACGGATAAAAAAGAACCCAATTATCAATACATGCCGAATATGTACGAACCTGTGGGTTACGAGACGTATGGTGAGGTCGATTTTTTACCGAACAATCAAGAGGCCAAGTTGCCGGCTGAAAATACGATTATGAGAGGTTGGTTGCCCTATGAATTTGAGAACACTCCTGAAGGTAAAGAATTGGCAAGATTGAATCCGAGTCCGCTAGATTCGTTGCAAATGGAAGATAATCTAGCTTCGGGCCAAGCCTTGTATACGATTTACTGTGCTATTTGTCATGGCGACAAGGGTGCTGGGCAAGGTACTTTGGTGAAGCGCGAAAAAATACTTGGTGTGCCAAGCTATGCTGATGCCGCGAGAAGCATTACGGTAGGAACGAGTTATCATACAATGCAGTATGGTCTAAATTCCATGGGCTCATATGCCTCCCAAATGAATACGGAAGAAATGTGGCAGGTTTCGGAATATGTGATGAAACTCAAACAAGACTTAACAAAATAATACAGAGAACAGAGCTATGTATACGGTTTCTAATAAGTTGAAAATAGGTTCCATTATTCTAATGGTCGTTGGAGCTTTGGGTATAATCGGAGGATTCGTATCCGCACCGGGTACGGTCGAAGAGGCGAAGGCCATAGTGGCAAGCCACGACGATGGTCATGGTGAATCTCATGGCGAAGATGCCGCGCATGTTGGCGACCAATCCCATGGAGCGGTCGGTGAACATAGTGGTGAAGCAACGCATGACGCCTCTCACGACGAGCACCTACTGCACCAATTACAGAACAAACCTTGGGCCGCACTATATGTTGCCGCCTTCTTTTTCATGATGATTGCTTTGGGGGTTCTAGCCTTCTATGCTATTCAACGGGCCGCTCAGGCAGGTTGGTCTCCACTACTATTTCGGGTAATGGAGGGCATAACGGCTTACTTGGTTCCAGGCGGTATTGCGGTTTTTGTGCTGTTGGTCTTGTCGGTCATGCACATGAACCATCTGTTTGTATGGATGGACCCCGAGGTCGTTGCACACGACGAATTGCTACAGGGAAAAGCAGGGTATCTCAATCCAACTTTCTTTTTAATAAGGGCCGTCATCTTTTTAGGAGGCTGGATTGCCTATAGGGAATATTCCAGAAAGCTATCATTGCAACAAGATGAGTCTGGAGATAATTCGAATTTCAAACTGAACTTTAGAATATCGGCCGCCTTTTTGGTCTTCTATTTGATATCCGAGTCCATCATGTCTTGGGATTGGATTATGAGCGTAGACCCACACTGGTTCAGCACACTTTTTGGTTGGTATATTTTTGCCAGCATGTTCGTATCGGGCATCACGGTAATTGCAATGGTAACCATCTATTTGAAATCAAAGGGACATTTGCCCGATGTGAATGACAGCCACATTCATGACTTGGCGAAATTTATGTTCGGTATCAGTATATTTTGGACGTATCTATGGTTCTCACAATTTATGCTGATATGGTATTCCAATATTCGGAAGAGGTTACGTATTACGTAACCCGAATAGAAGACTATAAATTACCATTTTTTGGAATGGTAGTGATGAACTTTTTGTTCCCCGTGCTTTTATTGATGAATAGCGATTACAAGCGTATCAATTGGTTCGTTATCATGGCAGGAATCGTAATTTTGGCAGGGCATTATATGGATATATTCAATGCAATCATGCCATCAACGGTTGGAGACCAATGGTACATAGGAATGGCCGAGATAGGTGCAGTATTGTTTTTTGCAGGATTCTTTATTTTCTGGGTATTTAGGGCCCTTTCAAGTGCACCTTTGCAGCCCAAACGGAATCCCTTTATCGAGGAGAGCCGTCATTTTCATTATTAGTAAGTAAAGTATAATATTAAATCATACAATGACTACATTATTAACTTTAACCGTTTTGATACTGGTGGCCGTCGCAATTTGGCAGATGACCAAAATATTCGAACTCAGTCAGCTTAGAACGGAAACGGCGCAGATTGCGAACGACAAGGATAACAAGAACAACGGATATCTTATGTTGGTCTTTCTGGTGTTCATCTACGGGATAACGATTTTCAGTTTTTGGAAATACGGTAAATTCCTTTTGCCCGAATCGTCTTCCGCACATGGTGCAGAGTATGATTCCTTGATGTTATGGTCATTTGTGATTATATTTATAGTCCAGACGATTACTCAATTCTTATTACATTATTATGCGTATAAGTATAAAGGTAAAAAAGGAAAAAAGGCTTTGTTTTTCGCCGATAACAATATGCTTGAAGCCATTTGGACCATAATACCCGTTATCGTTCTTGCAGGACTTATTTTATGGGGCCTCTACACATGGACCGATATTATGGATATTAATGACGATGACGATCCGTTGGTGGTAGAGCTTTATGCTCAGCAGTTCAACTGGACGGCTCGATATGGTGGGGCTGACAATGTTCTTGGCGGTGCCAATGTGCGTATGATCGATATTGACAAAGCCAATGTTCTAGGTTTAGATGAAGGGGACTCCTATGCCTCCGATGATGTCATAGTTAAAGAATTGCATCTTCCTGTCGGTAGAAAAGTGAACTTCAAGTTTCGTTCGCAAGATGTATTGCACTCGGCGTATTTCCCCCATTTCAGGGCCCAGATGAACTGCGTTCCTGGTATGACTACCGAGTTTTCCTTTACTCCGATTACCACTACTGCAGAAATAAGGCAAAACCCTGATGTAATTGATAAAGTAGAACGAACGAACAAGATCAGGGCTGAAAGGGCTGCCAATGGTGAACCGAATTCAGACCCATGGGAATATGACTATATCTTGCTCTGCAACAAAATTTGTGGAAAGTCGCATTATAACATGCAGATGAAGATTATTGTGGAGACAGAGGAAGAATATAACGAGTGGATGAAGACCCAACGGACGTTTGGTCAGACAATGGCATCGATGCAATAACGAGCTGTAAAAAGAAAATTTAATATTTTAAAGCATTTATTTATGTCAGCTATAGGACACGAACACGGAGATGATCACGGCCATGATGACGGGCACCACCATCACAAGCAGACCTTTGTAACTAAATACATTTTTAGTACAGATCACAAAATGATCTCGAAGCAGTATTTTATAACAGGCGTTATGGTAATGGGTTTTATTGGTATTGCCATGTCACTCATGTTCAGAATGCAACTGGCATGGCCAGGTGAGGCATTCCCGATTTTCGAAACTTTGTTGGGAAAATGGGCTCCTGATGGCGTGATGGATGCAGATATCTATTTGTCATTGGTTACCATTCATGGTACGATTATGGTATTCTTTGTGCTGACGGCAGGCTTAAGTGGTACCTTTAGCAACCTCTTGATTCCGTTACAGATCGGGGCCAGGGATATGGCATCCGGGTTTTTGAATATGCTTTCGTATTGGATGTTTTTCATATCGAGTGTTATTATGTTGATTTCACTGTTCGTGGAAGCGGGTCCCGCTTCTGCGGGATGGACCATATATCCACCGCTTAGTGCGCTTCCTATGGCTCAATCGGGTTCTGGTATGGGTATGACACTCTGGTTGGTTTCAATGGCCATTTTTATTGCCTCTTCGTTGTTAGGATCTTTGAACTTCATTGTTACGGTCATCAACCTTAGAACGAAGGGCATGTCAATGACACGCTTGCCCTTGACTATTTGGGCATTTTTTGTAACTGCTATTATTGGCGTTATTTCGTTCCCGGTATTATTGTCCGCAGCCTTGTTGTTGATTATGGACAGAAGTTTCGGAACATCCTTTTTCTTATCCGATATCTTTATCCAAGGGGAAGTCTTGCATTATCAAGGCGGTTCACCGGTACTTTATGAGCATCTATTCTGGTTCTTGGGCCATCCTGAAGTATATATTGTAATACTGCCTGCCATGGGAATCGTTTCCGAGGTAATGTCGGTAAATTCACGTAAGCCTATTTTCGGGTATCGTGCGATGATCGCTTCCATTTTGGCCATTGCATTTTTATCGACGATAGTTTGGGGGCACCATATGTTCATTTCTGGAATGAACCCTTTCTTGGGATCGGTATTTACATTTACCACATTATTGATTGCTATTCCTTCAGCGGTAAAGGCATTTAACTGGATAACCACCTTATGGAAGGGAAACCTACAAATGAACCCGGGCATGCTGTTTTCGATCGCTATGGTATCTACTTTTATTACTGGGGGTCTAACGGGTATCATTTTGGGTGACAGTGCCTTGGATATCAATGTTCACGATACGTATTTTGTGGTAGCACATTTCCACTTGGTAATGGGTATATCGGCACTCTACGGACTTTTTGCCGGAGTGTACCATTGGTTCCCGAAAATGTTCGAGGGCAAGATGATGAACAAAAATTTGGGTTACGTCCATTTTTGGATTACCGCAGTGGGTTCGTATGGTATATTCTTCCCCATGCATTTTATTGGAATGGCAGGTGTACCGAGACGATATTATGAGAATACCGCTTTTCCGATGTTCGACGAAATGACCAACATTCAGGTATTAATGACGGTATTCGCCCTAATTACTGCGGGAGCGCAATTGGTATTTGCCTATAACTTTATCAGCAGTATTTTCTATGGCAAAAAAGGACCAAAGAACCCTTGGAAAGCCACTACTTTAGAGTGGACGGCTGAAGTCAAGCACATTCATGGCAACTGGGACGGACCCATACCACATGTACACCGCTGGCCTTACGACTACAGTAAGACCGATGAGAACGGGGAATATGTAATTCCCGGTCAGGATTTTGTCCCGCAGACCGTTCCGCTGCAGGAAGATGAAGAAGAATTACAGCATTAAAGGATAAAATATTTTTAAATAAATGCCCGACAATAACAGTTGGGCATTTTTTTTGATATATTTAATCTGGGACTGCACTATTTGTGGACGTCATTCTGGGTCTGCTTCTGCAATCTAGCGAGCACAATCTAATTGTTGGGGACGGTTTTGGATTCGTAAAAAAATGCTCACCCTAATATAACGGTTCCGTTAAAAATCAAGAATACAACATGAAGAACATTGCCATTTTTATCGCTGTTATTTTTTGCTTTCAGGCTTTCGGTCAGCGCAAACCCAAAATAAAAGGAAACAAAAGTGTCATTGAGGTACGTGAAGAACTTCCACCCTTTAGTGCAATAGAACTAAGGGACGATCTCGATATAACATTACAAAAAGCCTCTAGTGAAGGCTACTCGATTACAGCAGATGACAACCTTATCGATGTGCTAAAGTTTGAAGTAGAAGATAGCATTTTGGTCATTAGTTCGTATTATAAAATAACTGCAAAGAAGAAACTCGGAATAACCGTAAATTACAATTATATCGAGGCCCTTACCATGCAAGATGGGCGTATAGAGATGAAAGATATCGTATCAAGTGAGCAACTTTATGTCAACACTTTCGGAAGTTCTAAACTACAGCTTAATGCAAATGCGCCATTTGTAAGCCTCAATATGGAAGGAAATAGTTCGGGAGATTTCAATATCGATAGTGACTCCTTGAGTATGGTTCTTAAAGACCGTATCGATGTGGGTATTTATGCCGTCAGTGATTCGAGTGTTTTAAAGATGAGCGAAAATGCCTCGGCAAAATTTGAGGGTACGGCCGATACCTTCACTATAAACCTATATGGAAACGCAAACCTTAAGGCAGAAAAATTGGAAGCTGCTTCCGTTTTTGCCACCCTCGAAGAATCACCTAACGCGCGTATTAATGCCTATAAAGATTTTGAATTGTCTTCTCGAGGGTCTTCAAAGACCTACTTTTATGGAGCGGCTAAAATCGTACTCATCGATTTTTTAGATACTTCGCAATTACATCGGGAGAAATAACTTAGTTGGACGCTGATACTACAAATCAATCTTTTTAGTTTGAACTTTATTCAGCTATAGGAGCACTCATACAATGTTCAGGAATACCGAATCCGTCCACGAGAACACCAATATGTGGTCGAAGTTCCGTACAAAGTCTTTCTACGCGTTGTCGAATGGCCTTTGATTTAGTTCCTGCGATATAACCCTGTTCCAAATACCACGCTGCATCTTTTCGAATTTCATGGAGCGCATAAAGAGTCCCTAATTTAAAAAAGAGCGATTTGTTTTTTTCATCTTCGATACCTTCGATAAAATCGCAATAGGTGTTGTAGGCTAACTCATGGCTATACGCTTTTCCCAAGGCCAGCAAATGTGACTGTACTTTTAGGAAAGCTTGATAAGATGGCACTCCTTTTTTGATATAATCTCGAATACGCCTGGCCAGAGTATAGGTCAATCGTCTTGTGCGATAGTTAAAGGCATGTTTGTGGAATTTGGGATTGTACAAATGATCCTTATCCACTTTATTTGAGTACACAGGATTTATAGTGGTCAGTTTATCACTGATCTGTATTCCTAATATTTTAAGAACTGAGGCGAACCCGGCACTATTGAATTCAGCTTTGAAATCGGAAAGAACTCCCTTCGCGGCCAATTGTAACAAAACGGTATTATCGCCTTCAAAAGTGGTAAAGATATCGACGTCGCCTTTGAGGTCGGCAATGCGATTTTCGATTAGATAACCTTTTCCGCCGCAGGCCTCACGACATTCTTGAATCGTATTGTTGGCGTACCATGTGATTATGGATTTCAACCCAGCGACTTGGGTCTCGACTTTTCGTTTATCCGGTTGTGAATCATCACAATAAACTTCCATCATTTTTGCCAATGTCACATCGTAAACAAAGGCACTTGCAACCAAAGGAGTCAAACGCAATTGATGTGAAGGGTAATCCATCAAAAGGTCTTCTTGAATCTTGATACTATCATTGAATTGCCTTCTTTTAAGCGCATGTTTGATAGCTACGGCCAAGGCCATTTTCGCTCCGCCCAATCCTGCACGTGCCACACAGATGCGCCCTCCAACCAAAGTGCCCAACATCGTAAAGAATCTTTTATTCGGGTTTTTTATGTCGGAATGATACGAGCCATCATCATAGATGGACCCATATTTATTCAAAAGATTTTCCCTTGGAACTGAAACTTGATTGAACCAGATTTTACCATTGTCGACACCATTCAGTCCTAATTTGTAACCATTGTCTTCAACCGTAATTCCCGGAAGTTCTTCGTGGTTTTCATCTCGTAGCGGAACTAAAATCGCATGTACCCCTTCATTCTTTCCGTCGACGATAAGTTGTGCGAAAACCGAGGCCATTTTTGAATGCAAGGCGTTGCCGATATATTCTTTATTATCATTTTTACCGGGAGTGTGAATGATAATACGGTCCGTGGCCTTGTCATAGGTTGCAGTCGTTTTGATGCCCCTTACATTGGATCCATGACCCGTTTCGGTCATGGCGAAGCAGCCCAATAATTTAGCAGCCCCCGTTTCATTTAAATAGGCATCGTGATGTTTTTTGGTGCCCAATTTTTGAATGCTTCCTCCGAAAAGTCCGAACTGAACTCCGAACTTTATGGTCAGGCTGCCATCGACGTAGATCATATTTTCAAACATATACGCGTAGCCTTCCATATCTCCGGTTCCTCCATAGGCTTCCGGGTAGGCCATAGCCCCGTAACCTCTTTCCGCCAGAAATTTGACTTGGTCGAGAACGACTTCCCGAAATTCTTCTTTGTTCCGATGGATATCCCACTCAAATATTTTATCCTTTAAAATATCCCTAAAGGTATCTACGACCTCGGCATGTCCTCCTTTTAAAATTATATCGATTTCTGAAGCATCATAAAAATCAGATGTGCTTTCATGTATAACCTCCACATCGAAAAGATGATTGTAATGATTGGGCTGTATACCCAAGTTTACCTCGATATCTTTCAAACTATCGTTAAACGGACAAACATCGAAGTATTCACATACAACTTTCTGGCTAAAAGTGGCCAGCGGATATGTTTCGCTCTCAATAAGCTTTACCTCAGAATTCGAGACTATTTGGTTCCAAGCCTTTAACTCTTTGTCAGAGGGAGGGTTTTTGGGATTTAACCATGATACAAGTGTTTTTTGCTCTTCTTGGGAAAGACTGTCGTCTTGGTCAATCGCTTTTTGAACGACATTGAGTTCTGAAGCGGTTACCAAATCATCGGACCAGATAACATAGAAAAAAGGAATATATTGAAGAATACCGGAGGAGTACTTGTTCTTTTGCATGCATTGAAATTACAACTTAGAAGGGAAAATCAAAATAAAAAATCCCCGTTGACCTATACAACGGGGATTTTTCATCAAATAATAATTTACAAAGCTATTATGCAGTCTCCTTTATTTTCGGCCCAGCTACGATAATTTCTGGATTTACATTGGCTTTGAACTGCTCGAAGTTTTCATTGAACAACCTAACCAATTTGTTCTTTACCTGAGCATACTTGGCCTTGTCGTCCCAAGTATTCTTTGGAATCAGTACTTCCCCAGGTACATTCGGACAGCTCGTCGGAATCTGAACACCGAATTCTTCGTCGGTCACAAATTCGACATTGTCAAAATCGTGGTTGTGAATCGCATCGATCATGGCCCTGGTATACTTTAATTTCATACGTTTTCCGGTTCCGTTCCATCCAGTATTCACCAACCAGGCCGTTGCTTTGTGTGTTTTTATCTTTTCCGCCAATAATTCGGCATATCGGTTCGGATGCCACATCATAAAGGCGGCTCCGAAACACGCGCTAAAGGTGGCTTGTGGTTCTGTAACGCCCATCTCGGTACCGGCTACTTTGGCGGTATAACCAGAAATAAAGTGATAACTGGCTTGTTCGGGGGTCAATTTACTCACCGGGGGAGAACGCCAAAAGCATCACAGGTCAAGAAAATAATGTTTTCAGGATGGCCGGCAATGCAGGGTATCTGAACGTTTTCTATGAAATCGATAGGGTATGAGGCCCTGGTGTTTTGTGTAATAGAAACGTCTGTATAATCTACTTTTCGAGAGTCTTTATCATAGACCACATTCTCTAGCACAGTTCCAAATCGAATGGCATTGAAGATATCCGGTTCATTTTCGGCAGAAAGGTCAATGGCTTTGGCATAGCAACCTCCTTCGATATTGAAAGTACCATCATCTGTCCAACAATGTTCGTCATCACCGATAAGTTTTCGCTTTGGGTCGGCACTCAAGGTAGTCTTTCCAGTTCCGGAGAGTCCGAACAGAATGGTAACGTCACCCTTTTCACCCACGTTGGCAGAACAGTGCATGGGCATTACATTCTCAAGCGGCATAAGGTAATTCATAACACCGAAGATGCCTTTCTTCATTTCGCCTGCATATTGGGTGCCTAAAATCACGATTTCCTTACGTTCCAAATTAACGTCGATACTGGTCTTAGAGGTCATTTCAGAGGTATATCGGTTTGCTGGGAAGCCCCCCGCATTCATTACCACATAATCAGGTTCACCAAAATCGGCCAATTCGGCGACGGTAGGCATGATCAACATATTCTGCATAAAAAGGGCATGGTAGGCACGGGTACAGATAATTCTTATTTTGATTCGATATTTAGGATCCCAGCCAGCATAGGCATCGACGACAAAAAGGTGGTCGCGGGTATTTAGATAGTCCAAGGCGCGTTCATGGTTGACCATATAAGTATGTTCATCAAGACCGATATTGATATCGCCCCAATCAATATTTTTTTCTGAGTCGGGATGTCTAACAATCCGTTTATCTTTCGGACTTCTACCGGTTTTTTCACCGGAAAACGTCATTAGGGCACCGACATCTGATATGGCAGTGCCTTTTTCAAGGCGTAGGCCTAGTTCATAAAGTACGGGAACACTACTGTTTCGGTAGATTTTTTCGGTCTCTATACCGTATTGTTTCAGGTTGAATGTTTCTGCCATGTTTCTCGTTTTTATAATTATGTGCTTTTCTTTTCGATATAGACAAAGGTTATAATTATGTACTTCAAAAAAGATGACAATTGTCATGCAATTAAAAAGGTAAATGTGAGTCAACACAAGATTTGGGTAAAAGGGATGGAAGCGTTTGATTTGCTATCTTTGATTTCATGAACGAATATCTAGACGCGACTGGCGAACATTTTTCCCCAGAGGAAATCGATATTGAAAGGGCCTTACGACCAATTTCATTTGATGACTTTACCGGGCAAGAACAGGTTTTGGAAAATCTGAAGGTTTTCGTAGAAGCTGCCAACCAACGTGATGAAGCTTTGGACCATACGTTGTTTCATGGCCCTCCGGGATTGGGCAAAACAACCTTGGCCCATATTTTGGCCAACGAGCTTGGTGTGGGAATTAAAGTAACCTCCGGCCCCGTATTGGATAAACCTGGTGACCTTGCCGGATTATTGACCAATCTAGATGAACGAGATGTTCTGTTTATTGATGAGATTCATCGGTTGAGTCCGATAGTGGAAGAATATCTCTATTCGGCTATGGAAGATTATAAAATCGATATCATGATTGAAACTGGCCCGAATGCACGATCGGTACAGATTAATTTGAATCCGTTTACGTTGATAGGTGCTACAACGAGGTCGGGATTATTGACCGCGCCGATGCGTGCTCGATTCGGAATTTCGAGCCGATTGGAATATTATGATACTGAACTGCTTTCTACCATAGTGCAACGTAGCTCAGAGATTTTGAAAGTGCCTATTACCAATGATGCGGCAATTGAAATTGCCGGGCGGAGCAGGGGAACTCCAAGAATTTGTAATGCACTTTTGCGACGTGTACGTGATTTTGCCCAGATAAAAGGAACCGGGAATATCGATTTGGAAATTTCGAAATACGGACTAAAAGCCCTTCATGTCGATGCGCACGGGTTGGATGAAATGGACAATAAGATTTTGACCACCCTGATTGATAAGTTCAAAGGTGGCCCCGTAGGAATTACCACGATTGCTACTGCGGTTTCCGAAAGTGCCGAAACCATTGAAGAAGTCTACGAACCTTTCTTGATTCAGCAAGGTTTTATCATGCGTACACCAAGGGGTAGGGAAGTTACCGAGCTGGCCTACAAACATTTAGGAAGAATCAAAGGTGGCACACAACCAGGGTTGTTTTGACGAATAAGATTCCCACCATTTCCCGCTATACCATTCTAAAGAATAAAAATCGAATTCTAGAAAACCCTTTGCCGTTCCACCGCGAAAGCTTCGAAAAATATGGCGATACCTTTAGAATAGATTTGGGCAAAAAAAGTAATTGGCTCTTTACCCGTGACCCTGAATCGATACAGCATATTCTTCAAAAAAATCACAAGAATTACAATAAGTCCGATTTACAGACCAAAGACCTCGGAAAATATATTGGCCAAGGTTTGTTGACCTCCAATGGGGAATTTTGGCGTGTGCACCGACGAATGATACAGCCCACTTTTCACAAGAAAAAGTTAGATGGTTTAATGGATATTATGTATCAGGCCGTTCAAAGTGAGCTACAAGAAATCAAACCCTACCAAGAACAAGACATTTTTCCCTTAATGGGCGATTTGGCGTTTCAGGTAGTCGCACAATCACTTTTTAGTGCCGACAATCTTCGCGAAAAAATTAAAAAGCTCAAAGAGATTACGATACGCATTCAAGAAATGTTGGTCAAGGAGTTACGGTTACCTTATTTAAAATGGTGGTTTCAATTGAATGGAGAAATAAAAAAACATTTGCTGCTACGTGACAAGGCAAGTGAAATTCTAAATAAGATTATTCAAGATCGGGTCGATTCCGGTATAGAAAAAGATGATCTGCTCGATATGCTTTTGGGCGCACGTTACGAAGACGGTACGCCAATGCCCAGAAAACAGTTAATCGATGAAGTAATGGTACTTTTTACGGCAGGGCACGAGACCACGGCAAACGCCCTAAGTTTTGCGCTGTTATTGTTGGCCAAGCATCCTGAAATTCAGGAAAAATTGTTTCAAGAAACGGAGGGCATTGATTTTGAACTTGGCACCGTAATGAAACAAATCGGCAAACTTGGCTATACCAAACAATGCATCGAAGAAACACTTAGACTATACCCTCCATTGTTTGTTTTGGATAGAATTAGCCTGGATTCGGATACCGTGAACGGACAGGATTTTAAAAAGGGACTGTATGGTTGATGAGTTTTTTTGAGTTGCATCGCCATTCCGATTTTTGGGAAAAGCCGGAAGTTTTTGATCCAGATCGTTTTGCACCTGAAAATAAAAAGGATTTTTCAAATTACTATTTTCCATTCGGTGCTGGCCCCCGTATGTGCATCGGAAATAATTTTGCAATGTACGAGATGATAATGACCGTTGCTTCGGTAGTTAAAAAGTACAAGTTATCCAGTCAGTCTAGTGAAATTGTTTTAAATCCTATGCTTACTTTAAAACCGAGTGAGGCTCTGATAAAATTTGATGAACGACAAACATAAAATAAAAATCGAACTAAATCGAGGCCAAACGCCCTAGGTTTTTTAATAGATATAATTAATGTCTCTATCTAATTGTCCTTAGGAAATATTGATTTTCTTTTTGGTATTAGGGTCTAAATAAAGATTTCATGTCCCCGGTACTAATGGATTTTTTATTGTTTGAAATAACTCACATTTTTAATCTATATATGCTAAAATGAGAAAATAGGGTTTGCCCGGATCAATAGCCGTTCAACGAAAAAATATTTAAGATGTTAAACTTTTGTTACTTTTGTATCGGCAAATAGAAAAATAGACCGAATATCATCGTTTTGAAGAAGCATACGGAATTTTCAAAAGGCATTTTCTGGATTTTTATTTTCTGGTTATATTAAAAGGGCAAGGCGTATGATACAAATTTTATGGTCTTTAAAGCAGTATTAAAATTTTACTTAAAAATAAAATGGTATGAAAATTAAAAAAATTGGTTTATTGGGCCTGATGGCCATCGCCCTCTTCGGGTGCAAAAAAAGTGACGATACACCCACTCCTCCTATAGATCCGCCGCCTCCGGCTAATATGGCTCCTGGAGCTTTTGACTTATTGGAGGCCACCGATGGGGCCGAAGGAGTGGACTTTCTGCCTACCTTGACTTGGCAGGCCGCTACAGATCCTGAAGGAGATACTGTCAGTTACGACCTCTTTTTGGATACCGCAGATGATCCAACAACTCTTTTGTCGGGCGGACTTTCCGCTACATCTTTTACGGTAGCCGATAGTCTTGAGAGGGCTACTGACTACAATTGGAAAGTAGTTGCCAAAGACACTGAGGGAAATACGACTTCTAGCGTTGTTTTCGGCTTTACCACGGTGGGATTGGTCACTCCGTCCGACCCGGTAACGTCTGCCGCGGAATTTACGGCACGTCAAGGTCACGCCTCAGCGGCCTTCGATGGCAAACTCTGGGTAATTGGCGGAAATGATATCGACAACATTCAGCATGATGTATGGTCTTCTACCGACGGTGCCACGTGGACGTTAGAGACAGCCGATCCAGGTTTTGAGACGCGTTCAAGTCATGCTTCGGTCGTATTCCAAAATCAATTATGGGTAATTGGTGGGGTTTCTTTTCGCCAGATAGATAACGGCCCAGGAGTACCACCTACGGACGAATTGTATTATCTAGAGGATGTCTGGTCTAGTACGAACGGTACTGATTGGATAGAGCAAGCCGATACTGTAGGTTTCGGGCCACGTGATGGGATAACCGCAGGGGTGCTCGGAGACAAAATTTTCGTAATCGGCGGATTTGATGGTACCGATTACAAAAACGATGTATGGTCGACTACTGATGGCGTGACTTGGGTAGAAGAAACTGCTTCAGCAGAATTTTCACCAAGATCTGGTCACACTACTGCGATTTTTGATAACAAGATCTGGGTTGCGGGAGGTTGGAATGGAGTTGATACGTATAACGACGTATGGTACAGTTCCGATGGAGTTACTTGGACCGAAGCTACCGACGATGGGCCATTTTCATTACCTGTAAATATGACTATGACGGCCTTTGACGGCAAGCTTTGGGTCATTGGAGGTTTTACAACGACCGCAGTGAACGATATTTGGTATAGTTCCGATGGTGTAGAATGGCGACAATCGTTACCCACAGCTGGTTTTTCTGCAAGAGGCGAACATACCACCGTCTTGTTTAATGATAAATTATGGGTTATTGGTGGATATGATGGCACTAGTTTGGTAAACGATGTCTGGGTTATCGATTAAAGAATGACCTTGAAAATTCAAAGAGGATATTCAACGATTGAATTATTAAGTATTGAACAACGGCCGAAAACTGCTAAACAGTTTTCGGCCGTTGTTTTGTAGGCTACAAAAGTTTGGACATCTATTGTTCATCAAGAAATTGGTCAAGTTTCCCTTTTGCGGAAAAGACTACATAAGATTCGTAACTTGGTCTACAGAATTTCAAAACAGAGTTTGCCGCTTTGAAGAGGGAAAATGAGTATACCAGATTGATAAAAACCGAAGCTAAACGCCTCGATTTTTTGTCATGCGGTATTTCGAAGGCCGATTTTTTGGAGGAGGAAGCTCCTCGGCTTGAAAAATGGCTCAGTAAAAACATGCACGGCGAAATGGCCTATATGGAAAACCATTTTGACAAACGGTTGGATCCCAGGTTATTGGTCGATGGAGCAAAATCGGTCATTTCTTTGTTGTTGAATTATCATCCGGAGGAAACCCAAAACGAGGATACATACAAGATTTCAAAGTATGCTTACGGAAATGATTACCACCACGTCATCAAAGCAAAACTAAGGCAGCTCCAAAAATTTGTCTCCGAAGAAATCGGGGAAGTCAACGGTCGGGCATTTGTAGATTCCGCCCCGGTTTTAGATAAGGCCTGGGCTGCCAAAAGCGGATTAGGTTGGATGGGCAAGCACAGTAACTTATTGACAAAAGAAGTAGGCTCTTTCTATTTTATCGCGGAGCTAATCATTGATCTGGAATTAGAATATGATACTCCGGTTACAGATCATTGTGGCACATGCACGGCCTGTATCGATGCATGCCCAACAGAAGCCATTGTTGAACCCTATGTTGTTGATGGAAGTAAATGTATTTCCTATTTTACCATCGAGTTAAAAAACGAGATTCCCACATCGGTAAAAGGTCAGTTCGACGATTGGGTTTTTGGCTGTGATGTTTGTCAAGATGTTTGTCCATGGAATCGCTTTTCCAAATCACATAACGAACCTTTGTTCAATCCGCATCCCGATCTACTTTCCATGACCAAAAAAGACTGGGAAGATATTACGGAAGATGTTTTCAAAAAAGTGTTTCAGAAATCAGCGGTAAAACGCACCAAATTTTCCGGTCTAAAACGGAATATCAACTTTCTTAAATAGCTCTTTGGTTTTAAAGACTAAATCTGTTCCCCTCCTTAGGAGGGGCTAGGGAGGACTTCGAATTTCAAAAATCTCCCGTAATACGAACATAATTTTCTGGTCTTAAAATAAATATTCAATTCGTTAGATCTAAAGAATAGGTAAGGATTCAAAATATTGGCCCCAAATTACTCCCCCTCCCTGAAAGGGGGTTCGGGGGAGGGCGTCGCAAACGTTTTCGCTACAGCTACTTCTTCATTAATTATAAAGCTTAGGTCAAGCGAACGTTTAAAATGGTATCTTGTTTGGCAGAATTTCCACCAAACCTTTAGAAAATGAAAATAGGAAAACCCAGTTTAAGTTTTTGGCAAATATTCAATATGAACGTTGGATTTCTGGGAATCCAATATAGTTTCGGACTGCAACAAACTGCGATCAATCCAATTTTCTTGTATTTGGGGGCTCCTGAAGAGATGCTGCCGATTTTGAATATAGCCGGACCGGTTACCGGGTTGGTGGTGCAACCGATTATCGGAGCAATGTCCGATAAAACATGGTCTCCCAAATGGGGTCGGCGCAAACCCTATTTTTTAATTGGTGCCGTAATCGGTAGTCTCTGTTTGTTTGCTTTTCCCACGAGTCCGGTGTTGTGGTTTGCGGTTGGACTATTATGGATTCTAGATGTCGGTAACAATATGGCCATGGAACCCTATCGCGCGTTTGTGGGTGATAAACTACCCGAAAAACAGTTGAGTATGGGGTACCAAATGCAGAGCTTGTTCGTAGGGGCGGGAATACTTTTGGCAAATGGATCAATTGTACTTTTCCAATATCTTTTTGGTGGTGATTCCATCGAGGTTGCGGGTGAGATCCCCCAATGGCTATACTATTCATTTTACATAGGTGGAATTTTGTCTATTACGACCATCTTATGGTCGGTTTTTAAAACGCCCGAAATTCCTCCTTCAACTGAAGAATTGGCCGAAATCAATCATACCAAGACTTTGCCAATTGGTCAGCGGATTGCCAAGCCCTTTGCCGAGATTTCGGAAGCAATCAAAGAAATGCCCAAATTCATGTGGAAAATAGGGGCGGTCTATCTTTTTCAATGGTATGCGCTTTTTGTCTATTGGCAGTATATTACACCACTTTTTAAACTCACTTTGGGCTATTCCACCTCCGAGGCAGCTTCACAATCCGCCCAGATGAGCTTGACCTATAATATTGTCACCATGGTAGTTGCCTTGGCGTTGGTACCGCTCACCTTAAAATATGGAGGAAAAAAGGTATATGCGCTGAGTTTGGTCGGTACCGGGTTGGCACTTTTCGCAATTCCCTTTATTGGTGACCCCAAACTTGTACTCGCACCTATGGTCTTATTTGGTATAGGTTGGGCGGCCATGATGGGTATACCCTATACCATGGTTTCCAAAGTAGTGCCCCAAGAGCGGCGAGGGGTGTATATGGGTATTTTGAATATGATGATCGTGATTCCCATGGGAATAGAAACGTTGACTTTCGGTCCTATTTATAAATACATATTAGGTAATAATGCTGTGAACGCTATTCTTTTTGCGGGCGTATTTTTTATTATTTCTGCTATTTTGGCCATGCGATTAAACGTTTCAAAGGCAGCGGATGACTAATATCTAAACTTTGAGACGTCTCGCTGATTTTTCCGAAGAATACCCCTAAATTTGTTTCCCAAAACCAGAAGACCATGAGCAAACAAAAGCAACGAAGGGAAGCATTGATTTATCACGCCAAGCCTCAGCCAGGTAAGATAAAAGTGGTGCCTACCAAACCCTATGCTACCCAACGCGATCTAGCGCTGGCATATTCACCTGGCGTTGCTGAACCTTGTCTCGAAATAAAAAAGAATAAGGAGAATGTCTACAAATACACCGCCAAGGGCAATCTGGTCGCCATTATTTCGAACGGAACCGCTGTTTTGGGTTTGGGGAATATTGGACCTGAGGCCTCTAAGCCGGTTATGGAGGGAAAAAGTCTGCTCTTTAAGATTTTCGCGGATATCGATGGAATTGATATCGAGGTAGATACCGAGGATGTGGATAAATTCGTCGAAACCGTAAAAATGATTGCCCCGACCTTTGGAGGAATCAATCTAGAGGATATAAAGGCACCCGAAGCCTTTGAAATAGAACGAAGACTTAAGGAAGAACTTGATATTCCCGTGATGCATGATGACCAGCATGGTACGGCCATTATCTCGGCGGCTGCCTTATTGAATGCGCTAGAGATCACCAAAAAGAAAATAGATAAAGTTCGTATTGTAATTAGTGGGGCAGGGGCCGCAGCGGTCTCTTGTACCAAATTGTATAAAGCCTTTGGTGCAAAAACCGAGAATATCGTGATGTTGGATAGTAAAGGTGTGATTCGCAAAGATGCACCTGATTTGGCCGCCTCTAAAATTGAGTTCGCCACGGATAGAAAAATAGACACTCTCGAAGATGCCATGAAAGATGCCGATGTTTTTGTAGGCCTCTCCATTGCTGATATCGTAAGTCCGAAAATGCTAAAATCAATGGCCAAGGACCCTATCGTCTTTGCCATGGCGAACCCAAACCCTGAAATCGATTATAATCTGGCCGTAAAAACCCGGAAGGATATCATTATGGCTACTGGTCGTTCCGACCATCCGAACCAAGTCAATAATGTATTGGGTTTCCCCTTTATTTTTAGAGGAGCTTTAGATGTTCGTGCGACAAAAATAAATGAGGAAATGAAAATGGCGGCGGTTCGTGCCTTGGCCGAACTGACCAAGGAAAATGTGCCTGAACAAGTCAATATCGCCTATGGAAAGACAAGGTTGGCCTTTGGTAAGGAATACATCATACCAAAACCCTTCGACCCTCGATTGATTGCTGAAATCCCTCCTGCTGTGGCACGGGCTGCCATGGAAAGTGGGGTGGCAAAAAACCCAATTGAAGATTGGGAGAAATATAAGGAAGAACTGTTGCAGCGCTCTGGTAATGACAATAAAATAGTAAGACAATTGCACGATCGTGCAAGAATGAAGGCCAAAAGAATCGTATTTGCAGAGGCCGACCAATTGGATGTCATGAAGGCCGCTCAAATTGCTTTTGAGGAGGGTGTCGCCATTCCTATTTTATTGGGTAGAAAGCATACCATCAAAGTCCTAAAAAAAGAACTTGATTTTGATGCCGACCTAATGGTCATCGATTCACATTCAGATGAGGCGAACGCAAAGAGAGAGCAATACGCACAACAATATTTTCAAAATAGGCAACGACGTGGCGTGACGCTGTACGGAGCTCGTCAAAAAATGCGCGAGCGCACTTATTTTGGGTCTATGATGGTTCTTGAAGGCGATGCCGATGGTATGATCTCGGGTTATTCTCGGGCCTATCCGACTTTGGTAAAGCCAATTTTTGAGGTAATTGGGCGTGCGGCGGATGTAAAAAAGGTATCAACGGTACACATAATGACGACCGATCGAGGCCCAATATTCTTGGCTGATACCTCTATCAATATAGATCCTACCGCAGAAGAATTGGCGGAAATAACCCAAATGACGGCAAACGTGGCGATGACTTTCGGATTTAGTCCCGTTATAGCACTGCTGTCGTATGCAAATTTCGGGTCTTCTACGCATCCATCGGCAACCAAAGTTCGAAAAGCAGTCAAGATATTACATGAAAGTAATCCCGATTTATTGGTCGATGGTGAGATTCAGACCGATTTTGCCTTGAATAAAGAATTGAACCAAAGTAAGTTTCCATTTTCAAAAATATCCGGACAGAAAGTAAACACATTGATTTTTCCGAATCTTGAATCGGCGAATATCACCTACAAATTGCTAAAAGAGCTTAATCATGCCGATAGCATAGGCCCGATAATGGTCGGGTTAAGAAAATCGGTGCACATTATCCCACTTGGCGCGAGTGTTGATGAAATCGTGAATATGGCCGCTGTGGCCGCTATCGATGCGCAAGAACGGGAGAAGAGAAAGAAAGCGAAAACGGGGAAGTAAGTTGGCAGTTGCCGGATGCAGTATGCAGTTAATATTTAGTCTTAATCAGAGGTCGGTAGCCCTTGATCATAATTCAAAAACTCATATCGCTGCACCATAACTTTTAACTCTCTTGAACTTGTATGTGAACCTTGAACTTGAACTTTAAAAATGATCCACCACTTAAAAGGCAAATTGGTAGAAAAATATCCTACCCACGTTATCATTGAATGTAGCGGAGTCGGCTATTTTGTAAATATTTCCCTGAATACATTTTCCAAAATTCAGGATGCCGAGAGCATTTCACTTTTTACCCATTTACAGGTGAAGGAAGATTCGCATACCCTTTTTGGTTTTGCCGAAAAGTCGGAACGCGAGATTTTCAGATTGTTGCTTTCCGTTTCTGGTATTGGTTCAAGTACGGCAAGAACCATGTTGTCTTCATTGTCTCCCTCCGAAATTCGAGATGCTATTGCCAATGGTAATGCCCCTACCATACAGGCTATCAAAGGTATAGGTGCTAAAACGGCCCAACGGGTAATTTTAGACCTGCGTGACAAGATTCTGAAAGTCTATGATATTGACGAAGTTTCCACAAATTCAAACAATACAAACAAAGATGAAGCGTTATCTGCATTAGAGGTTCTTGGGTTCGCCAGACGACAAGCTGAAAATGCGGTTGACAAGGTGTTGAGGCAAGATTCCTCGCTAAGTGTCGAGAATATCATAAAACTCGCGCTGAAAAATTTGTAATAAGTTTGAAAACAGGGGCAAACCAATATCTTAAACTAGCATTTAAGCTCATCTTCCTATTCGTATTTTTCTTTTTGGCAGCCGAAACTTCGTTTGCCCAAGAGACTGATGAAGAGGAGACGAACGAGCAGGAAACCGATTCAGTAAAAACAGGATTTTCCCTGGGTCGCTTGGTACTCGAAAACCCTGAGAGTATTGTTACCAAATATATTTACAATCCCAAACTTGACCGATATATCTACAATGAGAGTATCGGCGACTTTGATATTGGATATCCGATTATCCTCACTCCTGAACAATATTTAGAACTGGTTCGCAAAGAGGGCATCAAAGATTATTTCAAGGAAAAATCGGATGCCTACTCCGGAAAAAAAAGAAGGTAGCGAAGAGGCCCGAAAAAATTTGCTTCCCAATTTCTATGTCAACAATGATTTCTTTCAATCCGTTTTTGGCGGAAATACCATAGAAGTGATTCCTCAAGGATCGGTGGCTATGGATTTGGGTGTAATTTGGCAGAAGAACGACAATCCTTCCTTATCCCCAAGAAACCGTACGAACCTATCTTTCGATTTTGATCAGCGTATCAGTTTGAGTATGTTGGGTAAAATAGGGGAACGTCTTCAGGTTACCGCAAACTACGATACCGAGGCCACTTTTGATTTTCAGAACATCGTAAAGTTGGATTATACCCCGACCGAAGATGATATTCTCAGAAAAATTGAGGTGGGTAATGTGAATATGCCACTGAACAGTTCTTTGATAACTGGTGCACAAAGTCTATTCGGTGTCAAGACCCAAATGCAATTCGGTAAAACCATGGTTACGGCTGTATTCTCTGAGCAGCGTTCGCAGAACAATACAGTAGTTGCGCAGGGCGGCGGAACGATCAACGAATTTTCATTGACCGCTTTGGATTACGATGAGGATAAGCACTTCTTTCTTTCCCATTTTTTTAGGGATAATTATGACGAAGCACTTCAAAGCTACCCTTATATAAGAAGCCAAGTACAAATAACAAGACTTGAGGTATGGGTTACGAACCGTAGTCAACAGACATTGAACGTTCGAAATGTGGTGGCAATCCAAGATTTAGGAGAGTCGAACGGAGACAACACCCGAGTCGGGCAATCTAGTGGCGCCCCGGCAACATTCTTCAATACTACCTCTGAAAATTTACCAAGAAATGCGGCCAACGCATACAACCCTGAAACGATTGGTACAGGTGCGTTAAACAGTAATATTCGTGATATTGCCACTGTCGAGAGTGGATTCAACGGCGGAAGTTTTGTCGCTGGTTATAATCCGAATCAAGGATTTGATTATGCAATTTTAGAAAATGCCAGAAAACTAGAACCGACCCGTGATTATAGTTTTAATACTCAATTAGGCTACATTTCGTTGAACCAGCGTTTGAGTAATGATGAAGTACTGGGTGTCGCTTACCAATATACTTACAAGGGCCAGGTATACCAGGTAGGGGAATTTGCCAATGGAGGCTTGGATGCAACTACGGTGGCCCAGGGAACCAATGGGGCAAATCCGATCATCGAGAACAATACCTTGATCCTAAAATTATTGAAGAGCAATATTACCAATGTCTCCGATCCCATTTGGGATTTGATGATGAAGAATATTTATTCCACGGGCGCTTTTCGTCTAAGTCAAGATGATTTTAAGATGAATATTCTGTATTCAGACCCCACGCCAAGAAACTATATCACTCCTGCAGACGAGGGCACTTGGCCCGATGGCCTTCAAGAACGAATCCTCTTGGATGTTTTTAATTTGGATCGTTTGAATGTCTATAACGATGTGCAGAGCGGTGGGGACGGATTTTTTGATTTTATTCCTGGGATAACTGTCAATACACAAGGTGGACTCATCATTTTTACCAAGGTAGAACCCTTTGGAAGATATTTGTACGAAACTTTAGGAGGGGGCACGAATTACGAAGACGAAACGGAGCAGACCTACAACGCGAATCAGCGAAAATATGTGTTCCGAAATATGTATACCTCAACAAAAGCTGATTCTTTTGAGGATGCTGAAAAAAACAGGTTCTTGCTAAAAGGGCGCTATAAGTCCGAAGGAACCAACGGAATTCCGATCGGGGCTTTTAACGTTCCCCGTGGATCGGTGCGGGTTACCGCCGGTGGCCGACAATTGCAGGAAGGAATCGACTACACCGTAAACTATCAAGCTGGTACGGTTCAGATCTTGGATCCTAGTTTGGAGGCATCCAATACGCCTATCAATATTTCTGTTGAGAACAATGCCGTTTTCGGGCAACAGACAAGACGCTTCACGGGCGTCAATGTAGAGCACCAGTTCAATAAGAATTTTGTCATGGGCGCTACCTTATTGAATTTAAACGAGCGACCTCTGACCCAGAAGTCAAATTATGGTACAGAGCCTGTAAACAATACTATTTTCGGAGTAAATGGTAATTTCTCGACTGAGATTCCCTTCTTGACGCGAATGGTAAACCACCTGCCTAATATAGATACCGATGTGCCATCGAACCTTTCCGTTCGTGGTGAGGTAGCCTGGTTGCGACCGAACTCTCCAAAAAATGCTGATTTTGAAGGAGAGACCACAACATATTTAGACGATTTTGAAGGAGCTCAGGCTTTGATCGATATTCGATCTTCTTTGGGTTGGACTATGGCCAGTACTCCATTGGAATTTGGTGAAGATCCGAACGAAAAACTATATGGCAATACACCTACCGACCCCAACAACTTATTGAACGGGTACGGAAGGGCCAAAATGGCATGGTACACCATCGACCCAATATTTTATACGAACCAGCGTCCTTCGGACATTAGCGACAGCGATATTTCGACCAATGCCACACGAAGGGTTTTCATCGATGAGGTCTTTCCACAGATCGATGTGGCAATAGGGCAGACCACAGTACAGGGAACATTGGATTTGGCGTATTATCCAAATGAAAAAGGACCTTACAATGCCAATCCTGATTTTGATAATCCCACGAACACACCACCCGAAGAGAAATGGGGCGGTATCATGCGTTCTTTAAGTAGTACCAATTTTGAACAGGCGAACGTAGAGTTTGTGCAGTTCTGGGTCTTGGATCCGTATGTTGATGGTATTGCGACCAATGATAATAATGGTGAGCTCGTCATAAACTTGGGAAATATCTCGGAGGATGTACTTAAAGATGGTAAAAAACAATATGAAAATGGTTTGCCCGATTCGGACAATACTGAATTCCCGTTCGAAACTTCATGGGGAGAAGTTCCACAGACACAGGCTTTGGTCTATGCTTTTGATGCCAATGAGAACAATCGAGCTTTACAGGATATAGGGTATGATGGTCTTGACGATTTGGAAGAGGCCGCAACGTATGACGGACCGTTAGAAGACCCTGCGCGAGATAACTATACCTACTACCTGAACCGTGATGGTGGCATTTTGGAGCGGTATCGCGATTTCAACAACCCAGATGGTAACTCGCCGGTGACGGTAACCAACACCAATAGGGGATCGACAACCTTGCCCGATGTGGAAGATATCGATCGCGACCTGACCATGAATACGGTGAACAGCTACTACGAATATCGTATTGCTATTAAACCGTTTACTACGACAAATGACAAGTATGTTACCGATATCAAGGAAGATGTGACTCCTGAACTTCCTGATGGTTCTACTCTGGAAAGAAGATGGATCCAATATAAAATTCCATTAAGTGATTTCACGAATGCCGTTGGCGGAATTACCGATTTCCGTTCCATTAGTTTTATGAGAATGTACCTTACCGGCTTCTCCGATGATGTGGTGCTGCGATTCGCCAGTCTTGATTTGGGTAGAAGTGATTGGCGTGCGTATACGAAGACCTTGCAAGATGAGGCTATTGATAATGACCCTTCGGATGATGGAACTACAGTTGATGTAAATACGGTTAATATTGAGGAGAATGAAGGAAGAATCCCGATTCCGTATGTATTGCCACCCGGAGTGATTCGAGAACGTTTGAACAACAACAATACGATCATTCGTCAAAATGAGGCATCCCTTTCATTTTTGGTTGAAAACTTGCAGTCGCAAGATTCACGTGGTGTTTTCAAGAATTTAGATATAGACATTCGGCAATATGAAAAGATAAAAATGTTCATGCATGCCGAGGAAATCGATCAAAGTGATTTTCCCGAGAGTACGAAGCCCTTAGTGGGTTTTTTAAGAATAGGAACCGACTTTTCCCAGAACTTCTATCAAATAGAACTACCGTTGGAATTCACTAGCTGGGGTGCGTCCTCAGAAGATGAAGTTTGGCCCGAAGCCAATAGGATGGATGTAGCTTTATCAGATTTGAATAAAATAAAATCGCTTCGTCTCACCCAAAATGTGCCCGGTGGCACGGCGTTGAACGAGTTAACTTTTTTCGATGTTTTGGACGGTGAGATTATCCCGGTAACCGAATTCGCCCCAAGGCCTGAGGGTAGCCTTCGTATTGGAATACGGGGTAATCCTTCTTTGGGAAGTATTCGAAGTATGATGGTAGGGGTCAAGAATATTGATAACTTGCCTGCACGGGGCGAGGTATGGTTCAACGAAATGCGCTTGGTAGGATTGGACAATAATGGTGGATGGGCCGCCGTAGCCGCGGTCGATGCCAATATTGCCGATTTTGCAAGCGTATCGGCGACCGGGGGTAGAAGTACTTCCGGCTTCGGTGCCATTGACCAAATGCCGAATGAAAGGTTGCGTGAAGATGCGATTTCGTACGACGTTGTGACCAATGTGAACCTAGGCCAAATGCTTCCTAAAAAATGGGGAATTCAATTACCGTTCAATTATGGTATTTCCGAAGAGATGATAACTCCAGAATTTGATCCGGTCTATGACGATTTGAAACTACAGGATAGAATTGACGTTGCTCCCGAAACCTCTACCGACGGAACACCTACGAAAAAAGATATTCAAGAGCAGGCCGAAGATTATACCAAACGAACCAGTATCAATTTTATAGGGGTTCGTAAAGAGCGTGGCGAAGAGGCCGATGCGAATTTCTACGATATCGAGAATTTTACGTTTAATTATTCGTACAACGAGACCGACCATCGTGATTTCGAAATTGCCAATTTGCGGGATCAAAACGTAAATACCGGTTTTGTATACAACCATGCTTTCGAACCGGTGGAAGTAGCTCCTTTTGCCAAAAAAGATTCCCTTTTTACAGGAAGGTATTGGAAATGGCTAAAAGATTTAAACCTGAGCCTATTGCCGGCCACGGTATCGATGAACGCAGATATAAATCGACAGTTCAACCAACAACGTTTTAGGGATGTTGCCGAACCAGGAATCGAAAAATTGGTCTTGCCCGAATTACAACAACGAAATTATCAGTTCAATTGGCAGTATGCCGTAAATTATAGTTTGACCAAATCACTTCGTTTGAATCTGACGGGAAGCAACAACCGTATTGTACGAAACTATTTTGGCGATGAATTGGATGAGAACAATAACCAAGAAATCTTGAACGAGCTTAATCTCTGGGATGGTTTCTTTGATATCGGAATCCCCAATCGCCATGCCCAGCAGATGGAGCTGAACTATGAGTTGCCGTTCGCCAAAATACCTGCTCTGGACTTTATTAGTGCCCAATACAGTTACAGGAGTAATTTTGATTGGCAACGAGGTGGTGATGCCTTGAACTTGGGCATTGCCGAGCAGTTGGCCGAACAGCGTGCTTTGCATACGGGTCAACCTGTTGTTCCTGTTGATCCCCGTGCCGTTACATCGATAAATACCGTACAGAACGCGAACAGCCATAATATCACCGCTTCTATGAGTATGCAGAAGTTTTATGACCAGTTGGGACTTAAGAAACGAGATGGAAAAACAACGGCCAATGCTGCACCGGTTCGAAAGGATAAAGCGGGCAACCCTGCGAAGGGCCAAGAGACAAAAAATAAGACCAGCGGACTGTTCAATACCGCAGTGGATGTCTTGACGATGGTCAAACGATTGAATGTCAACTACAGCGAAACCAATGGGACGGTCTTGCCAGGGTATACGCAATCCATTGGTTTTGTGGGTACCGCAAGACCTACGATCGGCTTCGTTTTCGGTAGTCAGGCAGATGTACGTTTTGAGGCCGCGCGTAGGGGTTGGCTAACCGGTTTCAATGAGTTTAACGAGCAGTTTATTCAGAATACGAACAAACAATTGAATATTACGGCAACCGCCCAACCGATGCAGGATTTAACCATTGATTTGGTGGCCGACCGACAATACGCAAATAGTTTACAAGAAAATTTTAATGTTGAAGCTTGGCTAGACCCAGACGATCAGTTGGAAGCCCTTGCCAATAATTACGGCAATTTCAGTATTTCTACAATGATGATCGGTACGGTCTTTGGCAAAAGTGATGAGTTTACCTCGGAAAACTTCGAGAAATTCAAGGAAAACAGAATCACCATTGCCAATCGTTTGGCTGCCGATAGGGGAGAAACGCCTGGTACGAACGGTAACTTCCCGGTAGGGTACGGCAATACGCAACAAGATGTATTATTGCCGGCTTTCTTTGCTGCATATACAGGGCAAGATGCCAATCGGGTGAATCTCGATGTTTTCCGTAAGATACCCATCCCGAATTGGAACGTTAAGTATACTGGCTTGATGCGCAACAAATGGTTTAAAAAGAAATTCAAACGTTTTTCATTGAGCCATGGATATCGTGCCGCTTATAGCATAAATTCGTTTCAAACAAATTTGGAAAGAACCCAATTGCTCTCAGAAAATATAAATCCTGTAGATGAAAACGGCGATTTCTTACCGGAACTCATCTTGAACAATGTGGTTTTGACAGATCAGTTCAACCCCTTGATGCGGGTCGATTTTGAAATGAAAAACTCTATCAGTGTTCTGGCCGAAGTCCGTACCGACAGAACCTTGTCCCTAAGTTTTGATAACAGCTTGATGACCGAGATCAATGGAAAGGAATATACGGTTGGCCTAGGCTATCGCGTCAAAGATGTTCAGTTCGTGACCAATATCGGGGGTAACAAAACTAGGCTAAAAGGAGATCTGAACTTAAAAGCCGATGTTACGCTTCGAGACAACATTACCATCATACGAAACTTGGATATCGACAACAACCAGATTACCTCGGGGCAGAACTTGTTATCCATTAAATTCGGGGCCGAGTACGCCTTGAGCAAGAATTTGGCGGCCTTGTTTTTTTATGACCATTCATTCTCTCAATTTGCAGTTTCTACGGCATTTCCTCAGACGACCATCAATACCGGTTTTACGCTTCGATATAATTTTGGGAATTAGAAATGAATTTGTAATTCCGTTCTTTTTTATCATTCCGACGAAGGAGGAATCCCACGCCCCGTTTCTCCGTCCAAGAGATACCTCGTACCTTGGAATGGCAGCTCGGTTCGTTATTTCTGACTTTTGTAAAATTTTACTTTGAAGTTCTAATCTTTAAATTACACAGTAGTGAGCATCACAAAATGTAATTTATGTTTTGAAATCCTTCCTATAATCATTTACATTTGTTTTCCTAAAAAAATTAGAATGAACATACCATCAGAGTTAAAGTATACCAAAGATCACGAATGGATAAAAATGGAAGGTGAAGTAGCCACGGTGGGCATCACAGATTTTGCTCAGGGAGAATTGGGAGATATCGTTTACGTAGAAGTCGAGACCTTGGACGAAACCTTGGAACAAGAGGAAGTCTTCGGAACCGTAGAGGCCGTAAAAACCGTTTCAGACCTTTTTTTGCCTTTGAGCGGTGAGATCGTTGAATTCAACGAGGCGCTTGAAGACGAGCCTGAAAAGGTAAACGCTGATCCTTATGGAGAAGGTTGGATGGTAAAAATCAAGATAAGCGATGCCTCACAAGTCGACGGTTTGTTAAGTGCGGAAGATTACAAAGCATTGATAGGTGCTTAAAAAGCATTTCTATAAAATCGCATATCTAAGCTGGATGGTGTTCGTAACATGGTCCAGCTTATTTTCTTTCAAGGATACCGACCTGCCCAAATTTGAAATTCCGTATTTGGACAAGGCCGTTCATTTCACCTTTTATTTTATGGCCGTAGTTCTCGGTATGATGGCCGTTCGCGAGTATTCGAAAGGTAGGGCCGACTACAGAAAATCCTTGTTTTATACTTTTTTGGCAATGCTATTTTTTGGTATAATTATTGAAGTGGTTCAGTACGCATTCACTTTGGACAGAACGGGTGATATCTTTGATGGTGTGGCCAATGCCGTAGGTGCTTTGTTCGGTGTTTTGGCCATAAAACTCCTTTTTTCAAGGAACGGTAGATTAAATTGGAAGCAATAATTGCTTTTTTTACAATTATTTAATTAAATTAGCGAACATTAAATTTGAAAGATTATGGAACCGAAAAAGAATCCCAAAGCTGATTTGACTAAAAACAGTGCGCTCTATTTTGTTATGGGGTTGTTCGCTGTTATGTTGTTAACTTACATTGCTTTTGAGTGGAAAACGTACGACAAAACGAATGATTATGACATCTCAATGAATGTGGAGGACATGTTGGACGAAGAAGTTCCGATGACGGAGCAGCTTAAAACACCACCGCCACCACCGCCTCCGGCAGCACCTGAGATAATCGAAGTCGTTGAAGATGAGGAAGAAGTGGAAGAAACGATTATCGAGTCTACCGAGACGAGTCAAGAAGAAATCGTTGAAATTGATGATGTAGAAGTTGAAGAAGTAGTAGAAGATGTCGACGTACCTTTTGCGGTCATTGAAGATGTGCCGATTTTCCCAGGTTGTGAAGGCGAGAAAGGAAAGGGTGCAAAGGCAATGCGGGATTGTTTCAATACCATGATTCAAAAGCACGTTGTAAAGAACTTTAGATATCCTGAAATTTCTCAAGAAATGGGTGTACAGGGTAAAGTGTATGTCAATTTCGTTATTCAAAAAGATGGAAGCATAGGTAGTGTTAGAATGCGTGGGCCGGACAAGAATCTTGAAGGCGAAGCTGCCAGAATTATCGGAAAGCTTCCAAAAATGACTCCAGGTAAACAAAGGGGTAGAGCGGTACGGGTTCCATTTAGTTTGCCCATTACTTTCAAATTGCAATAAGTTCACAACTATAAAACAAAAAGCCGGACCATATGGTCCGGCTTTTTGTTTTAGATCACCTTGCTAATCAGACGTCTTCAAGCTCGTATAGAATATTTCTTTCATACGCTCAGGTTTGATAAAGTTGGCCCCGTGCGAAGTATCGTATTTTTCGGTCAATTTGGTATTGGCCTGAATATCTTCCAGTGATCTGCCCGCCTCAATTTCCTTTAGTATGATATCCTTAATCTCTTCGAGCATCGCAATAGAGCTTTCCAATTCTTTTTTGGTGGAGGGTCTACCGTGTCCGGGAACTATTTTAGTATCCTCATTGATTACGGTCAAGGCCTTTTTTTGCGCTTTTATAAACCCATCGACACTGCCCCCGCTATCCAAATCAATATATGGATATCGACCTGCAAAATAAGTATCGCCCATATGTAATACATTATTTTCCAAAAAATAGACCATGGCGTCTCCATCGGTGTGGGCATTGTGCACATGAAATGCCATGATGGTCTCACTTCTATCATAAAAGGTGATGTCATCTGAAAAAGTAACCTCAGGAAGTATTTTGAGGGCCACATTGGCCGTCATCTTTTTTTCATTCACAGCTTTTATTTGATTTTGGACCAAACGCTTCCTGACATTGTCATGGGCCACGACATGAATATCAGTCGAATTGATAGTGGCATTACCGCCTGTATGATCACCATGAAAATGCGTATTGAATAGAAATGCGATAGGTTTGTCGGTCAAAGAACGGATAGCGGTCTTGATTTTATTGCTAAGGTGTTCGAATTGATCGTCGATCATAAAAACATGGTCGTTACCGACATAGATACCGATGTTGCCCCCTTGACCTGTTAGCATGTACATATCGTTGGAAAGTGTATCGATGGTGATGACAACATCGTTGTCTTGCGCGTTTAGGTTTCCGATAAAAAAAATAGAAAGAAGAAAGATGGGGAACATTTTAATTTTGTGCATAGCATTAAGGTTTTTAGTTAAGAGATTGTTTTGAAATATGTGATTAGAATTATTATAGGTCATTTTTGATGCCGGTTTAGGCAAAATTTTCTAGCATAGCCGCAGCTACGGTATAAAATTTTAACAAAGAACGGCGCAAAAAGAGGCAAAAAAATAATCGACATATTTCAAAATAGTCTCTAAAATTTAAGGTATTCAAAGATAAGATAAATAGAGCCGAATGGTTGTGAAAAAAGCACTGGCGGGTTATCTTTGCAATCTTATTTCAAAGGGATAATGAAAACTGCGGTCGGAGCGGCCAAAAGCAACTCAATGAGTTTGGTTTTAGCTGATTTTAAAGAAATTACCAAAGCGCGACTGGCTATCAGTGTGGTTTTCTCCTCTATCGCGGGATATTTCCTCGGAGCCTATCAACTAGACCTCTATTCGATTTTTTTACTTGCTTTTGGTGGTTACTGTATGGTAGGCGCATCCAACGCCTACAATCAAGTTATCGAAAAAGATTTGGATGCGTTAATGAACCGCACCAAAAATCGGCCGATCCCGTCAGGTCGCATGTCGGTCAATAGGGCTTTGGTCATAGCCATTGTGATGACTGTTCTGGGGGTTGTCTCGCTCTACGTCCTAAATCCGAAAACAGCTATGTTCGGTGCAATTTCCATATTTCTGTACACCAGTGTCTATACGCCGCTGAAGACCAAAACTCCCCTTTCGGTATTCGTAGGGGCTTTTCCTGGGGCCATTCCGTTCATGCTGGGCTGGGTGGCGGCAACGAACGATTTTGGCATCGAACCCGGAACATTGTTCATGATTCAGTTTTTCTGGCAATTCCCTCATTTTTGGGCTTTGGGGTGGATGCTCGACGAAGACTATAAAAAGGGAGGCTTTAAAATGCTTCCAACAGGAAAGAAAGATAAGGGCACGGCATTACAGATTATCATGTATACCATTTGGATGATGATCATCTCCGTCATACCTGTTTTCGGTATCACGGGAAGATTGCAATTGTCCATAGTGGCCGCGATTATCATATTCTTAATGGGCGGTGTCATGTTGTTTTTTGCCTTCCGTTTGTTCGAAAGGCGAGATAACGCATCAGCAAGGCAATTGATGTTGGCCAGCGTGAGCTATATTACCTTGATGCAAATCGTTTACGTAATCGATAAATTTATCTAGATTCCTGCTTTGCAGGATTGAAATTAAAAAGTTAACAATGGATCTGACCGAAGGCACACAGTACGAGAAAGATGGTAGGGCAAAAAAAATGATGCTGTGGTTCGGTATTGTAAGTCTTCTAATGGCCTTTGCCGGGTGGACGAGCGCCTATATCGTAAGTAGTTCACGAGAAGATTGGTTGTCCGATTTGGAGTTGCCATCCTCTTTCTTCATTAGTACGGGTGTCATTATTATAAGTAGTATTACCTATATATTGGCAAAAAATGCGATACAAAAAGGTAACAAAAGCACCTGTACAAAGCTGCTTTGGGCAACGCTTGTACTTGGTATTGTTTTTGTCGTTCTGCAATTCAGGGGATTTTCTGAAATGGTGGCCCAGGGCTATTATTTTACCGGGCCGACCAGCAATATAAAATTGTCTTACGTTTTTTTGATAGCCATGGTACACATCGTTCACGTGGCGGCAGGTATAATTTCATTGTTGGTAGTATTGTACAATCAGATGAAGGGAAAGTATTCGGCTACCCGATTTTTGGGAATATCATTGGGAGCGACCTTTTGGCATTTTTTAGACCTATTGTGGGTGTATTTGATGTTGTTTATGATGTTCGTGAAATAATATTTTCGAATATTCAGGGTTTTCATAACGAATCGCTTTTGTATAGATGAAAAAAATGTAAATTTGTGCGACTTCTAATCATACTTTAAAACTTTATGGATTCTACGGTATCAACGACTACGGAAGAAAACGTTTGGGGAGGCGGAAATCGACCTTTAGGTGCGAGCTATGGCAAATTAATGATGTGGTTTTTCCTCGTCTCCGATGCCCTGACTTTTTCCGGTTTCTTGGCCTCTTATGGCTTTTCAAGATTTAAATTTATCGAAACTTGGCCTATAGCAGATCAGGTTTTTACACACGTACCGTTTTTTCACGGCAATTACCCGATGTATTATGTTGCGTTCATGACCTTTATACTGATCATGTCTTCGGTCACTATGGTATTGGCGGTTGATGCGGGGCATAAAATGAAAAAAGATGCCGTGATCTGGTATATGTTCTTGACCATTATCGGAGGTGCCATTTTCGTAGGTTCCCAAGCATGGGAGTGGGCGACGTTTATCAAGGGCGATTATGGCGCAATTGAAACCAAAGGAGGAAGAATTCTACAATTCGTAAAGGCCGATAGCGGTGAACGTGCCGCTTTAGGAGATTTTTCGAAGACAATTCCGGATCAACGGGATGAGCTTACCAGAAATGAAGGGGTCTGGTTTATGTCTGAAGGTTATCTACCAAGCTACTCCGTAAATGAAGTTGTCGAAGGTTTTCGGGCGAACCCGAATATTTTGATTCGAACGGAGACTATTAATGATGAGGGAGAAAAAGTGGTGTTGAACCGAGAAGATTCATTAAAGAAGTTGAACGATGCCGCTCTAGTAGTGGAAGGCGCCAACCTTATTCGAAATGAATATGGTAGTAGACTTTTTGCCGATTTCTTTTTCTTTATAACTGGGTTTCATGGTTTCCACGTATTTTCTGGTGTGGTTATCAATATCATTATCTTTTTTAATGTGATCCTGGGCACCTATGAGCGACGCGGACACTATGAGATGGTAGAAAAAGTCGGACTCTATTGGCACTTCGTGGATTTGGTTTGGGTATTCGTATTTACCTTCTTTTATTTGGTATAATTTTTATTCCCTCGTAGACGGGAATCCGTTTAATAATTTTATTAAGGCATGGCACACGCACACAAACTGGAAATTTTTAGGGGACTTTTAAAATTCAAGTCCAACACCCAAAAGATTTGGGGAGTATTGGTTTTTTTAACTATCGTTACAGCTATTGAAGTTGCTCTGGGTATTTTGAAACCCGCTGCACTTACGGGTACCTCTTTTCTTGGGATGAAATTATTGAATTGGATATTTATTGGCCTAACCCTGGTCAAGGCGTATTATATCGCATGGGATTTCATGCACTTAAGGGATGAAAAGAGTGCCTTGCGAAGAGCCATAGTATGGACTCCGATTTTCTTGGTACTTTATTTGGTCTTTATCCTTCTTTTTGAAGCGGATTATATATACAACGTATTCAAGGACGGTTTTGTGAAATGGAACTTTTAGAAAAGTTATTTTCTATAAAATTAACAGCATGTAAAGACGGTTTCAATACCGTCTTTTTTATTTTTGCCTAGACATTGTTTGATGAGTACTTTGCTTTAAAATTTAATTTTTGGCGTTCCGTATTATGAAAAAAACCTTTGTGCTTACCGTTCTTTTTGTTTTACCTGTGGTGGTATATCTTTTTTTTGCTTCGGGGGTAAATAATTTCGGGAAACTTTCGGTGCTTACTGAAAATATTGCTGAAATAAACGATAATCCTGAAGGGATATCCCTAGAGAATAAGATTACGGTTTTAGGTTTTTTGGGCGATAATGTCGATTTAAAAAAAGGCAACGCCTTCAACCTGAACCAGAAAATCTACAAGCGGTTTTACCAATTTGATGACTTTCAGTTTGTGATGGTGATGCCAAAAGGAACGGAGGAAAAAACCGAGGCCTTAAAAAAAGAACTAGGTACCTTTTCGGATATTGAAAAATGGAATTTTGTTTTTATGGAGAAAGAACAGGTCACCACGTTCTTCAAGTCACTTAAAACAGATTTGTTATTGGATGCGAACATGGGAACTCAATATGTATTTATTATCGACAAGGAGAGAAATCTTCGAGGTCGTGACGATGATGAAGATGTGGGCACGAAATTTGGTTTTAACGCTATTTCTGTAGCCGATTTGAACAACAAGATGGTTGACGATGTCAAAATCATTTTAGCCGAGTACAGATTGGCCCTCAAGAAGAATACGGCAGGTAGAAAAAACTGAAGATGAAGAATAAATACACGTACGTTTGGGTATCGCTCATAATCCTGGTTTTCGGTATTATCTTCATTCCAAAAATTGTTGATCGGATTAGAGCGGGTACCGTGGTACAGAACGACCGTATGAATGTCAAGGATAATTCCCAAGAACTTTCATACGTTCTTTTGAACGGAAAAAGAGAAGGGTTCCCAATTTTGAGTTCATTAATCAAGATAGTCTTCTCATTACGGATAAAGATTATAAGGGAAAAGTATTTGTGGTAGAGTTTTTCTTTACTTCGTGCCCATCCATCTGTCCGGTTATGACAAAGAATCTAGTTCAGCTCCAAGAAGAATTCGGGAAATCGGATGCCTTCGGAATCGCTTCATTTTCGATTACCCCAGACTACGATACCCCGCAGGTATTAAAAGAATACGCGGAGAAATATGGAATAACCGATATGGATTGGCATTTGATGACCGGCGATAAGGAAAAAATCTTTGACTTGGCGAACAGTGGCTTTAATATTTTTGCTGCTGAGGCTCCCGATGTTCCTGGTGGGTTTGAGCATTCGGGTCTTTTTGCCTGGTAGACAAAAAGGGATACATAAGATCAAGGGTTGACGATTTTGGTAACCCCATTGTCTATTATCGAGGTGCGATTACAGAATCACAAGGCGAGAATGATCATGGCGAAACCGAACAAATGAGTGCGCTAAAAGAAGATATTGCAAAACTATTGAACGAATAGTATGGAAACTATTTCGGCAAAAGAAAAGAAGTTTAATAGATTGATTACGGTGGTGTCAATCGTTGTGCCCTTGGTAGTTGCTATTTTGTTCGGGGTGAAGATTCCGAATGTAGAACGGCTCGGATTTCTTCCGCCGATATACGCATCGATAAATGGGCTAACAGCCGCATTGTTACTGGTGGCGGTATGGTCCATAAAAAATGGAAAGCGTAAACTTCATCAAAATCTAATGACTTTCTGTATTGTCTTATCCGTGTTGTTTCTGTTGATGTACATTACCTATCATATGACCGCTGATTCAACGAAATTCGAGGGTGAAGGTCTTATTCGTTATGTTTACTTTTTTATTTTGATTTCCCATATCGGGTTGTCTATCGCTATAATTCCGTTGGTTCTGAAAACATATGCAAGGGCATATTTGGGTAAGTTTGAGGCACACCGAAAATTGGCAAGAATTACGTTTCCAATATGGTTTTATGTGGCTGTTACGGGCGTTGTGGTCTATTTGATGATTTCACCATATTATTCTTGAGAGCTGCTTATGGTCGGTAAATGTCCATTTAAAAGTGCTGCGAAGCACCAGATGTTATGAAAAAAAGACTTGTAATATTAATATTGGTAACGCTGTTACTTCCTCAGTTCATCGATGCGCAATGTGCCATGTGCCGTGCCGTACTTGAAAGTGGCGGCAATACCGAGACTGCTGAAGGTATAAACAACGGCATTGTTTATTTGATGGCCATCCCCTATGTTTTGGTAGCTGGTCTTTTCTACTTTGTTTATCGGAAAATGAGGAATTGACCCGGTGTTAATGAATTTTAACACTTTTTAAGAAATTCGGCTGTAACAATAACATAACATTATAGTCTTATTAAAGCACAATAGCTTTATTGTGCTCATCAATCAAAATCAATCTCATGTTCGACATCGAAAGATGGCAAGAAATCTTTGATACTATCCGTAAAAATAGATTACGGACGATTCTTACTGGCCTTTCGGTAGCTTCCGGCATTTTTATTCTCGTAATCTTATTGGGTTTTGGGCAAGGTATGCAAAATGGTATTGCCCAAGAATTTGAGGAGGATGCGAGCAACCGTCTTGGGGTTTGGACCCAAGTAACGACGAAGGAATACAAAGGACTCAATCCTGGACGCCCTATCCGATTGAGAAATGAGAACTACAAGTATATCGAGGATAAATACGCCGATCAATTGGAGTACAAGTCCCCCAATTTTAGGGTATTCAATGCCAGTATCAACTACAAAAAGGAATCTGGAGCCTATTCTGTTCAGGGCATTTCTCCCGAATACCAGTTTATTGAAAACGAATTCATTTCACAAGGGCGATTCTTAAACTACAAAGATCATGAGACGGTTTCCAAGGTCGCGGTAATCAGTAATAAAGTTCATAGAGAACTGCTTCAAAACGAGGAGAATCCCGTTGGGCGAGAATTGAAAATAGCCGATTTGAGCTTTCAGATAATCGGTGTTTATGGAGATAAGGGTGGTGAACGCGAAGAGGATCGTATTTATATCCCATTAAGTACAGGGCAGCGTGTTTTTAACGGTGGGGATAGCTTGAACATGATGTACTTTACCCTGAAACCGGCCGCTACCTTTGAACAGACTTTGAAAGAGTCGATAAAGTTCACCGAAGAAATGAAGACCTACCTTAAACAAGCTCATACCGTTGCCCCAGATGATGAGAGCGCGATAAATACCTTCAACACTTTGGAGAATGTACAGCGATTTATGAATTTGATTGGTGGCATCAAATTTTTCTTTTGGTTTGTAGGTGTCTGTACGATAATTGCCGGTATTGTTGGTGTAAGCAATATCATGTTGATCATCGTTAAAGAACGGACTCGCGAAATAGGGATTAGAAAAGCATTGGGTGCCAAACCCTGGTCGATTATCGGTATGATTTTGCACGAGGCGATTTTCGTAACGGCGGTGTCCGGTTTTGGCGGACTCATTTTCAGCATGGGGCTTTTGGAACTGGTAGGCCCACATGTTGAAGTCGACTATGTTGTTAATCCCTCCATTGATTTTAATGTTGCCTTTACGACTGTCTTACTGTTGATTTTTGCGGGTACGTTGGCCGGTTTTTTCCGGCGTGGCGTGCTGCAAAAATCAAGCCTATTGAAGCTTTAAAAGAAGAATAAAACCAAAGTACAAATGTTCAAAAGAGATCGCTGGAACGAGATTTTGCAAGTGCTGACCACGAATTGGTTCAGGACGGTGCTTACGGCGTTCGGCGTTTTTTGGGGCATTTTGATTCTGATTATTCTTCTGGCGGCCGGCAAGGGTCTTGAAAATGGTATACGTGCCGATTTCGGTGATATTGCCACCAATACCATGTTCATGTGGACCCGTACGGCGACAAAACCATATAAGGGACTTCCTAAAGATAGACGGTTTAACTATAAGACTAGAGATGTGGCGGATATTTGGGAAAATGTGGAAGGTTTGCAATATGTTTCGCCAAGAAACCAGCTAGGTGATTTTCGGGGTTCCAATAATGTTGTACGTGGATTAAAATCAGGTGCCTTCAGTGTGTATGGCGATTATCCTGAGATTATTAAGCAAGAACCCATGGATATTACCTCCGGCAGATTCATAAATCAAGGCGATATCAATGAAAAGCGAAAAGTGGCCGTTATCGGTGTCGATGTTAGAAATAGTCTGTACGATCAGGAGAGGATTATTTGGGTACCTATATCAAAATCAACGATGTCAATTTTATGGTCATAGGAACCTATAAAAAAACCAACGTGGATGGTGATAGTGAAAATGCGCAACGGGAAATCTATATTCCCTTCACGTCTTTTTCCCAGGCCTTCAATATGGGGGATACTGTTGGTTGGATGGCTATAACCGCGGTTGATGAAGTTCCGATTACCAATATCAAGGAACAGATTATCAACTTAATGAAAGAGAATCATAAAATCCACCCGGAAGATACAAGGGCAATAGGTTTCTTTGATTTAAACGAACAATTTCAGAGGGTTGTAAGTCTTTTCGGAGCCTTGGAGCTCATCGCTTATTTCGTCGGTATATTGGTGTTGCTGTCTGGAATAATCGGGGTCAGCAATATCATGCTGATTGTTGTTAAGGAACGTACTAAGGAAATTGGTATTCGACGTGCATTGGGCGAAAGCCCATGGTCCATCAAAAAGCAGATTTTGATGGAGTCGATTTTTCTTACCATTATATCAGGAATGGCGGGTATAGCGTTCGGGGCCTTGATAATTTATGGGATAAATTATTTATTGGAAGTTAGTGGTCCCGTTATGATGTTCGTGAACCCGAGCGTGAATTTGGGTGTTGTAACGATAGCATTGATCATCTTGATAGTATCGGGTTTGTTCGCAGGGTTCATTCCTGCCAATAGCGCCATAAAAGTCCGACCTATTGAGGCACTGAGAAGGGAATAAAGGATATGATTTCTAAAATGACTAAAAAATATACATCAATCAATCTAAATAGATTTTCGCCTTCGCGGAAATGACAATAAATTCAAATCAAAATGAAGAAAAAAGTAACCGTCATCATATTATTGTTCATCGTCATCGCTTTTGGCGGGGCTATGTATTATCTGTATTCAAAAAATGCGGAAGATCCGGTAGTGTACGAAACTGAAACTCCGTCGACCCAGACCATCGTAAAGAAAACCGTCGCGACCGGAAGCATCTTACCGTTAGAAGAAGTACTTATCAAACCCAATATTTCAGGGGTTATCGAGGAGGTATTCGTTGAAGGCGGAGATTTTGTTAAATCGGGAGATCTTTTGGCACGTATTAAAGTAGTACCCAATCTTAGTGCTCTTAACGATGCCAGAAATACTATTGAGGATGCCAAGATTGCATTGGAAGATCAGAAAAGAAATCTCGATCGCCAAAAAAGCCTCTTTGAAAAAGGGGTGGTCTCTCAAGTCGATTTGGAGCGGGCACAACTTACGTTTGATCAAGCCAAACAATCGTACGCGGCGGCGAACAAAAGATACGATATTGTGAAGACCGGAACCACGAAAGGTTTCGGCAATTCGGCAAACACTCAAATACGTGCCACTGTTAGTGGTATGGTTCTCGAAGTTCCTGTAGAGGTCGGCAATCAAGTCATTGAGGCCAATAACTTTAATGAAGGTACTACCATAGCCGCGATCGCCGATGTTGAAAAGATGATTTTCGAGGGCAAGGTTGATGAATCCGAAGTGGGTAAAATCAGGGAGAACCTGCCTTTGGAAATTACCGTGGGAGCCATTGAGAATGCCGTTTTTGATGCCGTATTGGATTATATCGCACCCAAAGGAAATGCCGAAAACGGTGCCATCCAGTTTGAGATAAAGGGAACCTTGAATAAACAGGACACGACCTTCATCAGAGCTGGACTTAGTGCCAACGCTTCTATCATTCTAGGTCGTGCCGATAGTGTAATGGCCGTCAAAGAGGCTCTGGTCCAATTTGACGGAAAAACCAAAAAACCCTTCGTTGAAGTAGCCACAGGTGACCAGCAATTTGAACGACGCGATTTGGAGTTGGGCATTAGCGATGGTATCTTCGTCGAGATAAAGTCGGGCATTGACAAAGATGATAAAATCAAGGTATGGAACGCCATCAAGCCCGAAGAATTTGGGGGCTAGATTTATTTAACATAAAATTGAGAGCTAATCTTGTAACAATTTAACACCTTCGGTGTCTTATTCACGTCTTCCCCCTGAGACAATCGCATCCGAATAACTAATGTAACCAGCATGATTGAAATTAAGGACCTTCACAAATCTTATAAAATGGGAAGTAATTCCCTGCATGTTTTAAAAGGAATCAATTTCTCGGTAGAAGAAGGAGAGCTTGTTGCCATTATGGGTTCATCCGGTTCCGGAAAATCTACCTTATTGAACATTCTGGGTATGCTTGACGAACTTGATGAGGGAACGTATACACTCGATGGGGTGCCTATCGTAAACCTGAATGAGACCAAGGCGGCAAATTATCGCAATAAGTTTTTAGGATTCGTTTTTCAATCTTTCAATTTGATAAATTACAAGACTGCAATGGAGAATGTTGCACTTCCTTTGTATTATCAGCGTATGCCAAGAAAGCAACGTGAGGAAAAAGCCCTAAAGTATTTGGAACAGGTAGGTTTGAAGGAATGGGCAACGCATCTCCCCAGCGAACTCTCAGGCGGACAGAAACAAAGGGTGGCCATTGCCCGCGCCATGGCGGCAGAACCCAAGGTACTTTTAGCGGATGAGCCGACCGGTGCTTTGGACAGTACCACTTCGTATGAGGTTATGGAACTCATCCAAAAAATCAATGATCAAGGCAATACCATCTTGATTGTAACTCACGAAGAAGATATCGCCCATATGTGCAAACGCATTGTGCATCTCAAAGATGGTATTATTCTAGAGGACAAAAAAGTAAAACAAGTTAGGGCCGTCACAAATGTTCAGTAAAGATACTTGGAAAGAAATATTCGAGACCATTCAAAAGAACAAATTGCGTACGTTCTTATCGGGCTTTACCGTGGCGTTGGGAATTTTGATCTTTGTGGCCTTGTTCGGTCTTGGTAATGGTCTTATAAATACTTTTGAAAAATTTTTTGAGGATGATGCCCAAAACATTATCTATCTCTTTCCAGGGCAGACTTCGATGCCCTATAAAGGATATAAATCAGGCAGACAAATAGAATTTGACAATAGCGATCTCGCCGATATCGAAAAAAACTTCCCCATTTTTCTTGAATATGTCACTCCTAGAATTAGTAGAAGCGGCGTGGTAAAATACAAGAATGAGTTCAATAATTATTCGACTAGGGCGGTAGCCCCATCTCATCAAGATGCCGAAAAGACCATAATAATGAGGGGGCGGTATCTCAATGCGATTGATATTAATAAGAAAACAAAGAATGCGGTAATCGGTCGTTTGGTAGAATTGGATTTATTTGGAAGTCAAAATGCAATCGGAGAATATATTGATATTGCCGGAAGTGCTTTTAAAGTAATAGGTGTATATCAAGATGATGGCGGTGATGATGAAGAACGGAGAATATATATTCCGTATACCACACGGCAGTTGATTGAAAAGAATACCGATAAAGTAGATCAAATAATAGTGGCCTTCAAACCGGAATTGGGCTATGCCGGTGCTTTGGCACTTGACAAAAGCCTTACGGAATTCATCAAGGAAAAAAATATATCAGTCCGAATGATCAAAATGGACTTTTTGTTCGAAATGTTGCCGAGGGTCTGAAACAAACCCAACAACTCGCTAGGGTCCTTCAACTGATTGTTGCTTTTGTGGCCTTTGGAACCATTATAGCAGGAATCATTGGTATCAGTAATATCATGGTATTTGTAGTCAAAGAGCGTACGAAGGAAATCGGGATTAGAAAAGCCTTGGGGGCAACACCTAAATCGGTAATTAGCACCATTCTTTTGGAGTCGGTCTTTATTACGACAATTTCAGGTATCATCGGTATGTTTATAGGTATCGCAATATTGAGTTCGTTGGGAAAAAAGCTCGAAGATTTTTTTATCACGAATCCTTATATAGATATGCCGGTAGCCATATTCGCCACCATAGTTTTGATAATTTTCGGCGGACTTGCCGGGTATATTCCAGCGAAAAGGGCGGCACGAATAAAACCCATTGTAGCATTAAGAGACGAATAATATGAGATTTATATTCGACAGAAATACGTGGCAAGAAATCTTTGGTTCTATCAGTAAGAACAAGACCCGAACGATAATTACTGTCATTGGGGTACTGTGGGGCATCTTCATTTACATTGCCCTTTCAGGTGCAGCCAAAGGTCTTGACAATGGTTTCGATAAGGTATTTAAGACAGTAGCCATCAACAGTATGTTCGTATGGGGCCAAAGTACAAGTATGCCTTACGATGGTTATAAGACGGGCAGGCAAATGCAATTGAAGCTTGATGACGTTGAAACCTTAAAGAATAGAATTCCCGAAGTTCAATACATCGCTCCCAGAATTTCGCAGGGGCAATTTGGTAATGAACCCGTTTATACTGTCCGAGGTCAAAAGTCAGGAAGTTATACCTTAAATGGTGATTATCCTATTTATACCAAAATAGCTACGAAAAAGATATTTGATGGTGGAAGGTTCATCAACCAGGAAGATATTGATCAAGCCAGAAAGGTTATCGTTATTGGGGAACGGGTAGAGCAAGAGCTTTTTGACAAAGGTGAAAATCCGGTCGGTGCCTATATCCGGGTCGGTAGTATTTATTTTCAAGTTATTGGGGTGACAAAATTGGCCGAAGGCGTTAGTTTTGATTCTGACAGCGCCATGTTCATACCCTTTACCACGTACCGAAAACTTTACAATTCAGGGGATAATATTGGCTATATGTGTATTGCTGCCTACGACGATGCAGATGCTGTTCAGGTAGAAAAAGACATCAAGGCTTTACTTAGAAATATTCACCGTGTAGATCCCAAAGATGAAAGGGCTTTTGGATCTGCTAATTTGGGAGAAATTTTTAATCGTACAATGGGTTTCGCCGACGGCCTTACTTTTATGTCGTTAGTCGTGGGAATAGCCACTATTCTCGCAGGGGTTATCGGTATCGGTAATATTCTCTTGATTTCGGTAAAAGAACGTACAAAAGAGTTAGGTGTGCGAAGGGCCTTAGGGGCCACCCCTGGCGAAGTACGTAATCAAATCATTCTAGAATCGGTTTTTTTGACTGTTATCGCTGGAATTTTAGGTATCATTCTGGGTGCCGGTGTTCTTGCCTTGATAAATACCTTGACGAAAGATGCTGATTTTCCCTATACCAATCCTACAGTGCCGATACCCTATGTTTTAGGAGCATTGGTCATTATGGTCGTTTTAGGAACCCTAATAGGTCTTATACCTGCGCAACGGGCCGTTAGTATTCGACCCATTGAAGCGTTAAGAGAAGAATAGCAAAGTAATTTTTAGTATATCGAACCAATTAAAAAACAACTAACACACTTGAAATGAATAAAATTGTAAAATACGTACTCATAGGGGTTTTGGTGCTAGGTGCATTATGGGCCGCTGCATTTTTTATAAAATCCAATAGCAAGTCTTCGGTAACCTATGAAACCCAGAAACCTTTCATCTCCAGCATCGAAATGAAAACGGTGGCTACCGGTAAGGTGGTACCAGAAGATGAAATCGAGATAAAGCCCCAAATTTCAGGTATTATCGATAAGATATATTTGGAGGAAGGTGTAAAGGTCAAAGCAGGCGATTTGATCGCGGTCATTAAGGTCGTTCCCAACGAGCAATCTTTGAATCAAGCTAGCGGCAGGGTACGCAATGCCGAGTTGGCATTGAACAATGCCAAAATAGAATATGATAGAAACAAGACCCTGTTTGACAAGGGTGTAATTTCGAGCCAAGATTTCAATACGCTGCAATTGACTTTTAACCAAGCGGAACAAGAGTTGAAAAATGCCAGGGCAGATTATCAGATTATCCGAAGGGGCTCTGCTGGCGGGTCGGCAACGGCCAATACGAACATCCGGGCGACGGTTGATGGTACCATCCTTGAAATACCGGTAGAAGAAGGTGATCAAGTTATTGAAACCAATAATTTCAACGAGGGCACCTCAATTGCTACTATTGCCGATATGGGCAAGATGATTTTTGAAGGAAAGGTAGATGAGGGCGAAGTTGCAAAACTTAAAGTAGGAACTCCGCTTAAAATAAGTTTAGGTGCTGTCGAAGGACAGGAGCTGAATGCAAAACTAAGATTTATCGCACCCAAGGGAGTCGAAGAAACAGGGGCCGTTCAGTTTAAGATCGAAGGTGATGTTGAGGTAAACGACAGCATTTTTGTTCGTGCCGGATATAGTGCGAATGCCTCAATCGTTCTAGAAAAAAAGGATAGTATCATGGTCATACCGGAAGCGCTTTTGCAATTTGATAAAGAGACCGATAAGCCCTATGTTGAGGTAGCCGTGGGTTCTGAAGAGGAACAGAAATTCGAAAGAAAGGACATCGAAATAGGAATTTCCGACGGGGTCAATGTTGAAGTAGTTTCTGGACTAACAGAGGAAGATCGGGTAAAGCAATGGAACAGGACCGAGCCAGTAAAGAAAGGTGAAGAAGAGGAAGATTCAGAAGAAAATAGCGAAGAATAGTAACATCAATCAAAATCAAAAAATCAAGACATGAAATTTAACCTAACGGCACTTCTGCTGGTATTTTCAATAGGAATATTGGTCGCCCAACAAAAAAAGTGGACGCTTGAAGAATGTATCGTATATGCCGAAGAAAACAACATAAGCATTGCGCAATTTGAGCTGGATCTAGAGAATGTAATGATCGATCGTTCCGATGCGCTGGGTAATTTTTTACCCAACGCAAATGCGCAACTGAGTACTTCGGGTAATACGGGACTTTCTTTTGACCCTACCAATAATCAACCGGTTACCACTACCATCTTTACCGCTTCTGGGAGCATAACGTCATCGTTAACGCTCTTTGATGGCCTTAGGAATATCAACCAACTGCATCGGGCCAAAATGAATGCTTTGGCAAACCAATACCGTTTGGATGACCTAAGGGATGATATTCGATTGAATGTGGCCATTGCCTATTTGCAGATCGTTTCCAACAAAGAAGCCCTGATAACATTTCAGGCACAATATGCAGTGACCGATCAAGATTTGAAACGCACGGCCGAATTGGTCGAATCGGGTGTTTTGCCACAAGGTGACCTTCTGGAAATCGAAGCGACCGCCGCCAATTTGGAACAACAAATCGTAAATACGGAAAATTTGGTATTGATATCGCGTATCAACTTGGCTCAGCTTTTACAGATTACGGATTATGAGAACTTCGATGTTGCCGATGTAGATGTGGAGATACCACCATCTGAAGTTTTGAATTATACTCCGAAAGAGATTTTTGCCAAAGCACTTACCTTTAGAAATGATATCAAATTTTCAGAAGGCAACTTGGATCTCGCCGAACAAGACCTAAAGATTACCAAAGGGTCATTATATCCTACTTTGGGTGCTTTTTTCAACTATAATACCAGATACTCTGATCAAGAGCGTTTTGACAACATTACAGGTATGCTTTTTAGGGATAGCTTCAAAGATCAACTGTGGCTGAATGATGGTATTTCATATGGAGCGCAGTTGAACATACCTATTTTCAATGGTTTTTCGGTAAAGAACAATATCAAACGTTCGCAAATAAACGTCGAAAAGGCAAGGTTGCAATTAGAACAAGACAAGCTTGCGCTTGAGACCGATGTCAATCAAGCTTACGTCGATGTCAAGAGTTTTGCAAAAGCGTACCAGGCTGCGCAAAAAACTCTGGAAGCAAGACGCCTCGCCTATGAATACTCTAAAGAGCGTTATGACGTAGGTTTAATGAACGCGTTCGATTTTAGTCAAGCCCAGTCTAGAGTAGATAACGCCGAGGCGGATGTTGTCCGCACCAAATATGATTATATTTTTAGATTGAAAGTATTGGAATTCTATTTCGGACTTCCTATTGAACTAAAATAAACCTTTCAAACATATTGAATAGACCTGTCCGGTTTTCAAAACCAGACAGGTCTTTGTATTTGTAGGTTTATAGCTTCGATGTATCTTTGCTCCCTTATGGCACTAATCTTGAACTTAGAAACGGCTACTACCAATTGCTCGGTGAGCTTGGCAAAAGACGGCGAACTTCTTGCCATAAAAGAACATGATACGCCTAACCACTCACATTCCGAGCAATTGCATGTTTTAATTGCTGAAGTTTTACAAATGGCTTCGGTAAACATGAATGAGATAGATGCCATTGCGGTAAGCAAAGGGCCAGGGTCGTATACCGGTCTGCGTATCGGGGTATCGGCCGCCAAAGGATTGTGTTTTGCGTTGGATATTCCTTTGATTTCCATTCCTACTTTAGAAAGTATGGCCAATCAGGGCAATATGTTGAACTATGATTTCATTGTTTCTGTATTGGATGCCCGCAGAATGGAGGTCTATTCCGCGATATTTGATGACGGCATCGAAGTTCGTGAAACACGGGCCGAAATTATCGACGAGAACTCATTTCACGATTATATTGTGAAAGGCTCCGTGTTACTTGCAGGAAGCGGCGCGGAAAAATGTAAACCTTTTTTGAAACATGAGAATATCAGTTTTGATAGCGATATTATGCCCTCTGCCCGAGAAATGTGCAAGCTATCATTTAGGAAATATCTTCAAAAAGACTTTGAGAATACCGCCTATTTTGAGCCCTATTACCTAAAGGATTTTTTGGTACATAAAAAGAAGACATCTTAGGGTTTATCCTCAAAGGAAGGGTCCTCTTGTTCTACGGACTTTAGGGTATCATAATATTTTAGAACCTGTATCACTTCTTCTTGAGAGCGCATATCCAGTTTGTTCTGCTTCGCATATTTACGAAGCTCTGAGTACTTGTCCCAAAGAACGGCAAAAACCTCTTTTCTGCTTAAATTCAGAAGTGCTTTTGCCGGTCTATTTTTTTGTTTGAGATAATATTCCATTCTAGACTCGAACTTTGGGGGCTTGGGAAGATCGTAACCATGTTGCGGTCTACGGGGAGGTATAAGTATCTTGGTGCTTCTTAGATATAAAACCGTGTTGCCTTGATTCAACGGAGTCATATAACCGGATTTGAGATTTCCATGATTCAGATACGCTACAAACTCATAGCGAATACCTCCGATTTCCGCCGTAACATCCGGACTTTTCCGTAAATAGAATGTATCGCCGTTCTGGTTTAGTTGTATGGCATCGTAATAGCCATTATAGCGCATTGACGCTTCTTGACTCGACCGGTTAGCCAATTTCCATCTTCCGGGTTTGAATTCCTTATCTAAGTAAGGACTGCCTTCTACCACAAAATCTCGTTGGTCATCAATTGTCCGAGAAACTTTCAAGGTAAATTCATCTCCATTTTCCAAAACCTCGAATCGTTCAGAAACCTCTTGAGCGGTAATGCGTAGGACCGAGAAAATACCAAAAATGAAAATTAAGATTTTCATTAAACTTTACTTTATTGAATGATTGGCGTTTAATTTCGTCAAAACCTGAGCTACTTCTAATTGTGGTTAAAAAGTCCTAACCCTCTTTTCATACTGCAATAATTTCTGCTTTTAATTCTTTTGCTTGAATATCGCCTTGCGAAATAGGTAGGGCTATGAACCCCGTCAAATCGATATTTCAGCGCTTCACTAAGTTGGGATTTACGATTTAAGGGCACGGCTAACGAATTGAATCGAAAACCCAACAAATGCTTTCTTGTGCTCGGTCAACGATTTACCCTTTATTTTATCGGTATACTTATTTTCCAACTGTAGTACCCATCTCAGAGTTATGAATCGAACCCGAAGTTTTCTTGATGGTATTATAGTACGCAAGAAGTTTTGTAACATCTTCCATACTTTTAAAATCTAAGTCATGTTCCAAAATATATTTTTTTAATACGGGTTTTTGATCCGACAATTTTTTGAGAATACTGCTCTTGCTCAATCTGACCTCAGTAGCTGGAGTATCTCCACTTTTGATATAATACGTTGAAATATCCTTAAATGTTGCGGGTTGATAATCATCATACCCGTTTTCAGGATTTTCGGCTTGAATAAATTGTTTCTTAGGTCTGTAGTACAAAACCGTCTCACCCTCGTTTAACGGACTCAGGTATCCTAATTTGGATTTGCCCTTTTCATTAAACTCGACAACCTCATAGCGTACACCATCTATTATGGCCGTGATGTTTTTTCCCCGTAACAATTTGCGAGGTTTGCCATTTTCCAAGAACTCGACCACTTCATGATAGGCATCATAACGCATTAAAATTTCACCTGTGGTTTTACCGTTCATTATGGCCTCTCCTTTTTGATACATCTCATTGACATATTGTGTGCCACTTATGGGTACTTCCCTATAAACAGTGCCAACTTGCGCAGCAGTGCGCGGACCTTCATATTGTGAAAAACTGAAATGCGATACAAAAAAGAGTAAAAAGGCTAAATTTCTCATAATCAGACGTTGTTTCTTTAAATATAGCAAAAATCGTTCCGAAAATAGACTATTTATGATAGTAATTTATCCTCGCTGGTTATCACCATTATGTTAAAATTATTATTCGTTCTGACCTGGTGAATGAACCACCCTCTGCGGAAATGGGATTTCAATGCCCGCTTCGTCGAATCGATATTTCAATTCCTCTAGAACATAAAAATGGGCTGCCCAGAAATCTTCGTTTTTTGCCCAGAATCTTAAGGTGAGGTTTACCGAGCTATCGGCCAGTTCTCCTACATACACTTCAGGAACAGGCTCGGTAAGTATGGTCTCCCTATCCGCACAGATCTCTATAAGAATATCTTTGGCCTTTTTGATGTTAGAGCCATAGCCGATGCCCACATCGATTTTATCACGTCTGATATTTTCCGCATTGTAATTAATGATATTGTTGTTGCTCAATTGGCCGTTGGGAAGAATGGCGACTTGATTGCCGAAGGTGTTCAACTTCGTTGTGAAAATCGTTATCTCCTTAACGGTACCGTCGACACCTTGTGCCGATATCCAATCACCTACTTTAAAGGGTTTGAACAGTAGAATAAGTACTCCACCTGCAAAGTTGGCCAAAGACCCTTGAAGTGCGAGTCCGATGGCAAGTCCGGCGGCACCTACAATCGCCACAAGGGAAGACGATTTGACCCCAAGTTGTGTTACTACCAATACAAATAGTAGAGCCTTTAGAGCAACCTTAATGAAACTTTGCAAAAAGGTCTCTAAGGTGGGGTCGTAATCTTTCTTTTCAAAAATTTGCGCACCAAGCGGTTTATCAGTCGCATGAGCCAAATGCCGATAATAAGAATGACAAGGGCCATGAGCAAGTTCGGCAAGGCATTCCAGATCCAATCGATGGCATTGTCCACATGTTCTTGGTAATTCGTTAATTCTTTCATTTTTCTGAGTAGTTTTAATTTAGAAATGGGTAACCTAAAAAATCGGAAGTGTGAAATCAAGTAATAACATTTAAACTATTGTTAATTCTAAAATCAAAACGGCAATTGGGTCAATGCTTTATCCGCCTGGGTCAATGGGAGTTTACAAGAACCATGCTCACAAACATAGATTAAGGTTTCATTTTCTTTGTAGCGATTTTCTAGAACGGAAACGGTACTCTCCTTCAAGGTTCCGGCCAAGATGGAATTTGGTAGGTAATGCGATGCCAATATTTGGGCTTTCTCTTTGAAATCTTTCCCCACGATGGCAACTTCGTAAAAGGGACGATCAAAATAGAATGCCAACTGTAGCCAATTTGCATGGCTTTGGGCATTTTCTTTCAAGTTGTCTTGAAGGTTTTTTAGCATTTGAATTGCAACTTCCTCATACTTGTTGTCAGGATAAAGACGTGAGAGTTTAAAAAGGTTTTTCGCCATAATGGAATTCGAACTCGGAACAACATTGTCGGTGGTTTCAATCGTTCTACGGATGACAAAATCGTCTTCTTTTGCAGTAAAAAAGAACATGCCACTTTCGGCGTCATAAAAGTGCGTCAAACAGTGGTCGCTCAAAGCTTTTGAACGTTTTAGCCATTTTTCATCAAAGGTAATCTCATACAGCCCCAAATATGCCTCTATTACGGAGGCGTAATCTTCAAGATAACCGTTTATGGTACTTTTTCCATTTTTATAATTGTGATATAGGCCGCCATCTTCTTTCATTAGGTTCGTATTTATGAACTCACCATTTTTAAGGGCCAGATCCAAATATTCAGGATTTCCGACATAACGATAGGCGTCAGTAAGTCCTTTGAGCATCAACCCGTTCCAAGAGGTCAAGATTTTATCATCTAATCTGGGCCTGTTTCTTTTGTTCCGTTCCTCCAAAAGTATTTCACGACTTTTTTCAGGATTTGCTTCATTTCCGTGAGTCCGATAGTATGTTTTTTCGCAATTTTTTCATCCTCCGAATCCCGGATAAGTACGTAGTTGCCATGTTCCCAATGGCCATAGCTGTTGATATTATAGTAGTCTTTAAAAATCGTGAAGTCATTTCCTAAAAGTGATTTCAGTTCTTCTTCCGTCCAAACATAATAAGCACCTTCTTCTAGTTCCCCGGCTTCATTGAGACTGTCGGCATCCAAAGAGGAGTAGAATCCGAATGACGTATCGGTCAATTCACTTTTGATAAACTCGATCATACGTTCTACTGTTTCTTTGTAAAGTTCATTTTTGGTGGCGGCATAGGCCTTGGCATACAGACTGGTCAGCTGCCCATTGTCATAGAGCATTTTTTCAAAATGGGGCACATGCCATTTGGTGTCTACGGAGTATCTTGAGAAGCCCCCGCCGACGTGGTCGAAGATTCCGCCCCAAGCCATTTTGGTCAACGTGGTATTGACATATTCAAGAATTTTGTCATCCTCTTTTGCGATACCATAGTGCAATAAAAAATTCAAATTAACGGGCATCATGAATTTAGGGGCGCGCTTATATCCTCCTAAAAAAATATCAAAGTAAGATGACCAATGTTCGACAGCTTTGTCAATTTGCCCTGAAGTCATCACCGAGGCATTGGGTTTTATCTCCACCAAATTGATGGCTTTGATGCCCTCGGACAGTTTTTGGGCATACTCCTTTACTTTTTCGGTGTCTTTTTCATAGATTTCAGAAAGTTGTGTTAATATCTTTATCCAGTCGTTCTTTTTGACATAAGTAGCGCCCCAGAAAGGCCTTCCATCTGGCAGTGCTACGATATTCAAGGGCCAACCTCCGCTACCTGTCATCATCTGCAGGGCATCCATATAAATATGATCGATATCGGGGCGTTCTTCCCTGTCAATTTTAATGTTGATGAAGTTTTCGTTCATGACCATAGCGACCTCTTCATCTTCAAAACACTCATGTTCCATAACATGACACCAATGGCATGCGGCATATCCGATACTGATTAGCAAAAATTTATTTTCTTTTTTCGCCCGTGTTAAAACTTCCGGACTCCAGGCTTCCCAGTTTATGGGGTTGTGGGCATGCTGTAGCAGGTACGGGCTAGTTTCGTTAATAAGGGCATTCGTGTGTTCAAAGTTCATCTCATCTGTTTTTTGGGCCTGACCATGGACCATGAAGAGTAAAAGGACGGAAAGTCGGTAAATAGGTCTCATAGTACATGGCTAAGATTAAAGATAGCCATAAAAAAAGCGCCCTCTTTGATTATAAACCTAGATGGACGCTTTTCAAGTATGGTATAAGAACTATTTCACTTCAAAGGTAATTTTCACATTTACCCTGTAATTATCAATTTTTCCATCTTTTACCGTGGCACTTTGCTCATTGATATATACCGAGCGAATGTTCTTGACGGACTTTGATGCTTCAGAGACCGCATTTTTTGCAGCATCTTCCCAACCATTATCTGAATTGGCCAATACTTCTATAACTTTTAAAACTCCCATAATATATTTGTTTTTAGATTCGGGATAATATATGAAATATAGGACAGAAAAATGAATTGAATACTGACTAAAATTTGACTTAAATGGTGTTTGTCTCTATATTCTTGTCTTCTAAGATTTGTCCCTGATATTTTTCCTTTTTTTAGAATTTGGAATTTTTCCTTTTACCCGTTCAATGCCACCACTTCGTTTACCTTATCGCCCATCATATTTTTTAGCATGGTCTCGATGCCGTTTTTTAAGGTAAAGGTCGAAGAAGGGCAACCACTGCACGCACCCTGAAGAATAACGTTCACCGTTTTGCTTTCTTCTTCGTACGACTTAAAGAGAATATTGCCGCCATCACTTGCCACTGCGGGCTTGACATATTCTTCCAGAATGTCGATTATTTGTTTTGAGGTTTCATCTAGATTTTCGTTCTGTAACTGTGTTTTTGGTGCTTCGGCGCTCTTTTGGATAACACTTTCCGAAGAAACGACTTCTTTTCCGTCAGCTAAAAAATCTCGGATCATCTCACGAAGTTCTAAAGTAATGTCGTCCCATTCGGCGACATCGAACTTACTTACCGACACGTAATTCTCATCAATAAAAACTTCTTTTACAAACGGAAAATGAAACAACTGCTTGGCAAGTTCGGAACCTTTGGCTTCGTCGATATTTTTGAACTCGAAGGTCGTCGGCACGATTTTTTTGTTGGCCACAAATTTCATTACCGCAGGGTTCGGGGTAACCTCGGCATACACCGTTACTGGTAATTTTCCTTTAATTTCTTCTTCATTGACGATGGGCTCACCCGCATTTAGATATTCGACCAATTGCTGCGCCACTTCGTCTTTAACATCGTCCCATGCGACAATATCGAAACGTTCAAGCCCAATAAAATTTCCGGAAACGTATACTGTTTTTATAAAAGGAAGATAAAACAATTGCTGCGCCAAGGGCGAATTCTTGGCCTCGTCGATATTCTTGAACTCATAGTTTTTGAACTTTACCAATTGATGATTGGCCTCGAACTTCAAAATGGCTGGATTGTTGGTCGGCACGACCGTAATCGAATACTCCTTCATGATATTCCAATTTTTTACAAAAATACAACCATTTTCTAAGTTAATTAGCATATAATAATGTGGCATTTCAACCGTTATACTTTATATTTAAAGGATTTTAACTAGCTCCCGATCTTTGATGAAACAGCGCGTACTGCTCTTATTTTCTTTTTTGGTTTTTGGCTTTCAGTCATATGCCCAGGAAGGAATTCCCGTATATTTTGATTATTTATCAGACAACTATTATTTGGTATACCCTTCAATGGCCGGAATCGGGCAGGGGGGAAGATAAGGGCCACCGCACGTATGCAGTGGTTCGATGTGCAAGATGCGCCCAATTTGCAGACCTTAAACGCTAATTTTAGAATCGGGGAGACCCCAAGTGGAGTAGGTGCTATTTTCTTTAATGATGCCAATGGGTACCATTCCCAAACAGGACTCAAATTGACCTATGCCCATCATTTGAAATTAGGTGGCGACATAAGAAACCTGAACCAATTATCTTTTGGCCTTAGTCCGACTATTTTGCAAAGCAGTCTTGATGAGACCGAATTTCAATCCGTTCAACCGGATCCTGCAATTAGTAGAACTAAGATTAGTGCTACCTATTTTAATGTGGATTTCGGTATGTCTTACAATCTCATGGAATTCTATGCCCACGTAGCGGTTTTGAATGCTTTGAATAGCAAAAGAACTTTATACTATCAAGATCGACAAGACAATCCTGAACAATTCCTTATCGATAATCTGAGAAGGTATCTCGTTTCTGCGGGATATATCTTCGGAAGACAAGAATGGCAATTCGAACCTTCGGTACTATTTCAAATGACCGATTTTACCCAAGAAAAATCATTGGATATCAATGCCAAGGTCTATAAGGATGTCGATTTCGGAAGAATCTGGGGCGGACTCTCATACCGCCGAAGTTTCGATGGTGCACAGTTTCAAACAACCGATAGTTTTGGGGAGCAGCGACTTCAATTGATTACGCCCATTGTAGGTGCGAACATCAAGAATTTTATGGTCTCCTATAATTACTCTTATCAGATGGGTGATATTCGATTCGACAATGGCGGTTTTCACCAGATAACCCTCGGATACGATTTCGGTCAGGCCGAACGACGATACGATTGTTATTGTCCGGCTGCACAGTAAAAAAGGGCCTGTTCATTTCAGAACAGACCCCTTCACTAAACACCGACCAACCTACTGCGTTCAACAATGTAATCTATATCGGTGTTTACTCCCATGTATAATTTTTTCGAGCCGCCTGTTTTTGAATGGCCTCGAGCATCGCATTTTCCAATTCTCCTTTTGAACCTTCTTTTTGATTTTTGGCGATAAAGACCTCACGTTTCCCATTGAGCTCTTGAATCTCTTTTTGTATTCTAGAGCGTTCTGATTTTTTTTCTTCGATGTAAGATTCGATTTCTTGGGTCGATTTTCCTTTTAGTTCTTGGGGTAGCTCATCCTTTTTCAGTTTTGCGACATCGAACTCGTCTTCCTCAGAAGCATCGACCAAATCCCATGAGGAGTTGCTATACAAATGTGAACTTTTACTTACAGCTCGTTTGACGGCGACACCTTCTGTAAGTTGCATTGCATTGGCATCCTGATCGGCCTGTGCCCTTATTTTCGATTGGCCTAATGCCCCATACGAAATATAGGTTTTGTTCAATTTTGAATTCAACTTTATGATAACGTCGTCATATGGGGTATCGATATGTACGACTTGTCGATTGTGGTTGATGGCCATATATTCGCCTCCTGTCAAAATGGCCCCGTTTTCCCAATCCGTGTTGATGCCTTGCTCATAATCTCCGCAGAAAATGGTGTTGACAATAATATCTTTTTCCTTCGCATCGGTAACGGCATCCTTATAATTTAATTTACCCTGATTAAAAGGTTCGTTGCCTGCTATAAAGATCATCTTGAGGTTATCGGGATTCTTGCCCCAATCCAATTGTTTTAGCGAGGTATGGATGACCTCTCCACAATATTCTTCGCCGCCATTGGTGGTCAGCGAAAAAAGCTTTTCCGAAATATCGTCCAAATCGCTGCTGAAGTTCAATATCTGCTGAACATATCCTTCTTTGGAAGAAAGGTTGTCGTTGCCATATTGGTACAATGCGATTTCCAATTTTGGTCTTTTCTCGTTACCGCATTTGGCATAGGTGAATTTATTGACAACATCCCATAGTTGTGCTTTTGCCTGATTGATCAGACCATCCATGCTGTTGCTAGTATCTAGTAAAAGGGCAATTTTGACTATATTATTATCTGTTTTTTCCCTTTCCTCAGGCATGCTGGCCTGGGCTATTATGGGGTTCGTGCCTTTTGTTGTAATTTTCATTTCGCAACCATAAGCGGTCATTAAGGTTAAGGATGTAAATCCAATAGCTAAAATTTCTTTTAGATCTTTCATAATATCTTAATTTTTATTCTATTTTGTTTTAGGATTAATCTTTTCAATGGTTAGTAATAAAAGGTATGCAAACGCGCACATAAAGGTAAGTGCGGCCATGAGCATCAAATAGGTTTTGACCGTCCATTCCAAGGCGACTTTAATACGTTGTAAGATTCCGATAGTAATTTCACGACCTTCGGTAAGGGAGAATTTTACGGTACAGAATTCGTTTTCGTCATCAAAGTTCCCTAGGCTCACTCCTAATTCTTGTAGTTGTTGTTCGATTTCTAGAATCCGATTTTCCAACTGCATATATTCATCGATTTTACCACCTTTCGATTTAAGTTCGATAAGTGATTCCCGTATTTTTTCCAGGGATGATTTTTTGGCGTTCAGTTCTTTGTATTCGTTGGTCTTATCCTTTTTTGTAATCTGCTTGGCCTGTACCTTTCCGATTTTAATGAGTTCATGATATATCGAATCAAAATTTTCGGGAGGGACACCAATGATAAGATTGAGATTGCGATAACCGGCATTCCCATTTTTATTTTCGAATTGGATTAATGCCTTATAGTTCTCGACTTGTTTTCTGATACGCTGCTCTTCTTGGTCAAAGTCGGTCGATACGGTTTGTATATCGGCTATTTTTTCATATTTCTGATCCATGCGAACCGCCGCTTGTCCGGCACTTGCCTTATACTTTTTTGAGGCGTAGTTCTTCCGGACCTCTAGAGGGGTTTCCGATTGTAGAAAAATTGGAGGCGATGGTATACTCCCGGCCACGGTTTGATAGCCGTACGCCAAGCGAAATAGGAATAATAGTATAAATCCTATGGCTAGCGCCCCTATTAATTTCTTAAATCTTTTTTTGAATAGTGGCTTCATCTTTTTTGGTTTCTTTTCAGGGATAAATCTATTTCGAAAGTTTTTCAGAAAAAATGCATAATGAGTGAAGTAGCCCATTCAATGAGTAAAGCGTATCAACGAATGCGTGAAGCCTAAAAAAGTCCTGTTTATATGCTTAATCCTTCAATTTAAGCATTTTTTAGAACCGCATAAATGCCCTAAGTTTACGTTGTTGAACATAACGTATGAAGTATACGAAGTACATATTCACGTTTTTTTTCTTGGTCGGTCTCAGTGCGTTTTCCCAAGTGCATAAAAATGTCTCAAGGGTACAGATCAAGGGTTCTGTGAAGGGCAAGGAAAACCTGACCCCGATTCCGGGGGTGGAAATTACTACGCCAACGGGTGCCTATGCCATAACCGACGGCCTGGGGGAATTTAAGATCGAAGCGCCGTTGGGAGAAGTGCTGATATTTCAAAGCCCAGAATTTAAAACGGTCCGTCATCGGATCACTAGTGATGAAGATATCGATGTTCTGGTTCAGGGCTATTCGGATAAAAATTCTTCGTCTGACCGGAAAAGTTCTTCGAAAAGAGCGGTTTCGATGCATAAAACCTATTTGGATTCGGCCAATTACTACAAACGCACCGATATTGCCAAGAGTATTGATTTTATTACCCAATCCATCGCACAATTGGGCAAGCAGGCCGATAAAAAAAATTAGCTATTTCATTGACGGCATTGGGCGAAGTATATCAGTACCATAAGCAATATGATCTTGCCGTTGCAAGCTATCAAGATGCGCTTGAAGCCAACAAGACCACCAGAACGAGTTTGCTTCTAGGAAGGGTCTATGTGCTGAACAAAGCATTATCCGAAGCTGAAAAAATATTGCTGCCCTTGGTTGAAATCAAAGATATGATACCCTATCAGCGCACGGAACTGTTCGAAATTTTGGGTGATACCTATGCGGGATTAGGTCAAATCGACAAAGCGGTCTCCTTTTATGAAGAGGGATTGATAGTTTCCAAGAAAAATCAGATTACTCCCAAGATGACCGATTTGAACTCAAAAATTGGGGATGTTTACACAAAGGGAAATCGACTCGTAGAAGCCGAGGCCTACTATGGAAATAGTTTGGAGCTTTCAAAAAGTCTCGCACCCCAACGCGCCGTGCAGGAAAAGGAAAAAGTAGCTGATTTCTACAATCAACGAAACCAGTATGGCGAGGAAATTGAAATGCGGAAAAGAATTCAGAGTGAATTGAAAAATTTGCCCAAAACTGTTCCTGGAAAAACGTATGGCATAGTTGAGTTCGATACCCTCACTTCACAACGCAATAATTATAAGATTGCGAATGCCTATATCGTTCAAGACAAATATGATCAAGCGATACCGTATTTGAAACAAAGTATCGAAGAGGCCGATATTGAAGATGATATTGTTGTTCAAAAAGATGCCACGCGAAAATTATCGGAAGTCTACAAATACAAAGGGGAATATTCAAAAGCGTTGGAAACCTTACAGGAATACGCTGCCCTGGTCGATACTTTATATGTGCGAAAAGAACAGGAAATATCAAGGGCAGCTAGGTTCAATCGAGAAATCGCGTCAAAGCAAAGCCGAATTTCAGGCCTGGAACAAGAGCGGGAACTTTCTCAGAGCAAATATGATCTCGCCCTGACCGAACAAGAATTGGTGCGCCGTAGTAACAAAATGCAGCAATGGGTCATTTATTCCCTGATTCTGGGTATGATTTTGACTGGTCTGGCGGCCTTCTTTTTCTACCGAAGCAACCAGCAACAAAAATTGGCGAACAACCTTTTGGCCTTGAAATCATTGCGTTCACAAATGAACCCTCATTTTATATTCAATGCGCTGAACTCGGTCAATAACTATATTGCCAAAAGTGATGAACGTAGTGCCAACCGATATTTGAGCGAGTTTTCGACCTTGATGCGTGCCGTGCTTGAAAATTCCGAAGAAGATTTTATTCCGCTTTCGAAGGAACTGGAACTGCTTGAACTCTATACGAAATTGGAACATTCACGCTTTCCCGATAAATTCGATTATGAAATAAACCTCGATACAAATATTGATGTGGATGCGTATCAGATTCCCCCGATGTTGCTCCAGCCCTATATCGAAAATGCCATTTGGCACGGCCTGCGGTATAAAGAGGAAAAAGGGTATTTGCATATCGATTTGAAAAAGAAAGACAGCGATTCCATTGAAATAACAATAATGGATAATGGTATAGGAAGGAAAAAATCCGCAGCCTTAAAAACCCAGAACCAAAAGAAACAAAAATCAAAAGGGATGGGCAACATCAAAAAACGTATCGCAATTTTAAATGATATGTATAAGGATAAAATTGACGTTCATATCTCAGATTTGGAAAGTAATGGAAATGGGACAAAGGTCGTTTTTACCTTAAAAAAGGATTGAAAATTAATGGCTCCTCACCTCAGACGACGGGAGGTGTCCCCGCCAAGTTGACGGGGACGGAAGGGTTGAAAGCCTAAGCCCTAATCGGATAAACCAAAGCCAGAATGAAACTAAACGCAATCATAATCGAAGATGAGGCAAACAGCCGAGAGATTTTGCGAAACTACATCGGCAAATATTGTAAGAATGTGGTATTGTTGGGCGAAGCCGCGACCATCCAAGAAGGATTGGAGCTCATCAAAAAGCATAACTTAGATCTCGTTTTTTTGGATGTAGAAATGCCCTTCGGAAATGCTTTCGACCTTTTGGAACAAGTACCTGACCGCACCTTTGAAACCGTTTTTGTCACGGCCTACAACCATTACGCCATGGATGCCCTGAATAATCATGCGGCATACTATCTAATGAAGCCCATCAACATTGACGAGTTGGTAAAGGCAGTCGAATATGTTGGTGAAATCAGATTAAAAGAAGAAGCCTTGGATGACCAATTGATACGACCAAAGATCAAGAATGTCGAGGGCAAGATTACCTTGCCACAACAAGACGGATTTCAGGTGTTGAATGTTGCCGATATCGTTTTTTGCAAGGCCGATGACAATTATACTGAGATCCATCTGGAGAATAAAAAAATACTGGTCAGCAAAACCTTGAAATATTTTGAGGAAGCCTTGGCCGACTTTCCTTTTGCACGAATTCATAAATCCTATTTGGTCAATGTCAATGAAGTGGTGAAATATAAAAAGGGAAAAGGAGGTAGTGTAATTGTTTCCAATGGCAAGGAATTAATGGTATCTGCTTCCAAGAAAAAAGAACTGCTGGCTTATTTTTAAATCCACAAACTCTATTTCACCTAACACCTAACACCTAACACCTAACACCTAACACCTAACACCTAACATGATAATTAAAACGATAAACGGAAAAACGCCCCAAATTGGAAAAGATTGCTTCATAGCCGAGAACGCGACCATTGTGGGCGAAGTGTCGATGGGCGAACAATGTAGTATTTGGTTTAATGCGGTGCTGCGAGGAGATGTCCATTTTATTAAGATGGGTGATAAAGTAAACATACAAGATGGGGCCGTAGTACATTGCACCTACCAAAAGTCACCGACCACAATCGGAAACAATGTGTCGATAGGTCATAATGCCATTGTTCACGGATGCACGATAAAAGATAATGTGCTAATTGGTATGGGCAGCATCGTAATGGATGATTGTATTATTGAAAGCAATAGCATTGTCGCAGCCGGTGCGGTAGTAACAAAAGGCACGCATGTACCCTCGGGAACGATATACGCCGGTATGCCCGCAAAGAAAATAAAAGATATTAGTCCAGAGCTCAGTTCTGGAGAAATAGATAGGATTGCCAATAATTATGTTACGTATTCCAGTTGGTTCAAGTAGGGTATTTCCAGTTTCGGTTGTTTATAATAATAGCAACGATCGGAACTATTTTTTTTAATTAATATAGCATTGTTTCTCGCCCCGAATCTCATCCGTTCTAACAATTAATACCTATTTTTGCGCCTTTAAATTTGAAAAGAAATGAACGCATACATATTTCCGGGTCAGGGAGCGCAATTCGTGGGTATGGGGCTTGATCTTTATGAAAAATATCCGCTTGCCCAAGAACTTTTCGAAATAGCCAACGAAATACTGGGTTTCTCGATAACCGATATTATGTTCGAGGGCACCCCCGAAGCTTTAAAAGAAACTAAGGTTACACAACCCGCGATTTTTTTGCACTCGGTCATTTTGAGTAAGGTCATAGGTGAGACCTTTACACCAGATATGGTTGCCGGTCACTCGCTAGGTGAGTTTTCTGCCTTGGTAGCCAATGGAACCCTGAATTTTGAAGATGGACTTGGTCTTGTGTCGAAAAGGGCTATGGCCATGCAAAAAGCTTGTGAGTTGCAGCCTAGCACGATGGCCGCCGTATTGGGACTCGAAGATGGTATCGTGGAAAGAATATGTGAAGAGACCGAAGGCATCGTTGTTGCGGCAAACTATAACTGCCCAGGTCAATTGGTAATTTCCGGGGAAGTCGAGGCTATAGGCAAGGCCTGTGAAAAGTTAAAGGAAGCCGGGGCACGAAGAGCTTTGGTCTTGCCCGTTGGCGGTGCTTTTCATTCGCCACTTATGGAACCGGCACGTGAAGAATTGGCGTCCGCAATAGAAAATACGGCGTTTGCAAAACCGAATTGTCCGATTTATCAAAATGTGACCACTACGGCGGTTACTCATTCTTATGAGATTAAGAAAAATTTAATGGCACAATTGACGGCACCTGTAAAATGGACACAAAGCATTCAAAATATGGCAAATGATGGTGCAACTATGTTCACCGAAGTAGGTCCCGGCAATGTTTTACAAGGTTTGGTAAGAAAAATAGTTCCCTCGGTGGAAACCACGGCGGTTTTATTACCGTAAGTACCTTAGAACACGATTTACTGTATTTCATCCGAAAAAGCCATATTTGACCTTGAATTTCGGCCAATGGGCGATTTTTTTAGTAATATTGAGTCCCATTTTTAAACCTACTACATGCTGTTGTGAATTGAATTTTAAGAGATTCTAAGAACAGTCTATGAAATTGAAAAAAACGTATGGGCCTTTGTTTGGTACCTGTATTTCCAACAGAGTGATTTGTGCCATTTCGGTCATGTTGTTCAGCTGTTTTTTTGGCTTTGGGCAACTTCCGGTGGCCAACATTGCGGTAACAGATGGTGCTGCTGGGGAAACTTCTGGAACCGCAAACCCAGGGAATTTTCGAATTACTTTTGGCACCGGACTTAGCCTAGCAAAGACTGTAAACGTAGTTGTTGAGCCAGCAAGTACTGCTCAGGCCGGCGCAGACCGAGCTTCTATTCCCGGGGTCTATAATTTACCGGCATCCGCTACTTTTCTTGACATTCCTGTTACAGGCATCGTTGACGATAACTTGGTCGAGGGAGACGAAACAGTAATTCTTACTATACTCGCGGGTACGGGGTATACTTTGCCTCCTGTGGCCCAAAGAACCGAAACTATCACCATTCAAGACAATGACGCAGGCGTTTTTACTGTTGACACAACCGGCGGCACCGACTCAGATGCGATTGAGCAAACCCCAGCTACGACAGCGAGTCAAGGAAGGTTTGTGGTTCGTCTCGATAAAGAAAATGGTACGGGTGCCACGGTAACTTTGCCCTACACTTTGTCGGGTACCGCTACCAACGGGGGCGCTACGTCCGACTACACTACTACCGGCCAAGCGACATTTACATTTTTAGAGGGCTCTCCGGGTACAACGGCAAGAGCACTTAGTATCATACCTATAGACGATGTTATTTCCGAATCCGACGAAACGGTAGTCTTGACCTTGGGAGCCCCGAGTAACGCGTTGTTCAGTGTGGCCAGCCAACCAGTGGCTGATCGTACGGTGACCATTGAAGATAACGATTGTCCCGCTGGGGCACTACCACCAGCATTGAACAATAATGCCACCGCTTTTTGTGACCAGGCTTCGGTAAACTTAAATACGTTTGTCGTTGGCGGTACGGGAAGTGCACCGACAGGTGCTGCGCTGAGGTGGACGATCGGATCCTACCCCAACGGTTGTTGGCGATCTATTGGGCAGTTCCACTGTTAGTGCCAGTGATACCTACTATGCGGTGTACTATTCCTCATCACAAACCTGTTTTAGTCCGGTAAGCGATGCTTTGCCCATAACTTTCAACGAAACTCCCGATACCGGGACACCTGTTGCCAATTTGACCAGCTGTAATGACAATTCCTTTGGTACTACGACCTTCGATCTCGATAATGGACTTACGGGTGAAGATTCGGGAGGTACTTGGACGTATCAATCCGGTCCTGGAAATCCCGGTATAGGTGGTGGTAACGTTGTCAATTTTAACAATGACGGTTCTGGTACGTACGTATTTCGCTATACCCTTACGGGCACCGCGCCCTGTACGAACCAATTTGAAGAAATCAGCATTTCGGTAACCGATTGTGACCCTTGTTTGGCAGGTGATGCTGCACCTGTTCTAAATTCAGGAGTAGATACCACTTTTTGTGACAATATTACGGTAAGTTTGAGCGATTATACGTCCAGTACACCTCCTGACTCGAATTCGGTGTTACGATGGAGTACCGATTCCGATCTCGAAAATACTAGTGCCCATTTGTCATCTACTGAGGTCAATGCTACGTTGACGCTTGCAGGTACATACTATGCCTTTTTCTGGGATGCCGCGAATACTTGCGCCAGTCCGGCTTTGGTGGTCAACGTTATACTTAATGACACCCCGATTGTTAGCAATGTACAGGCAGAAACACGATGTGGCCCTGGCCCGGTCACGTTTACGGCCACGGTTTCCGGTAACCCGACAATTAGTTGGTATACGCAAATGACGGGTGGTACGGTAGCGGGAACCGGTGCCAGCTTCATCGATGATCTTACGCAAACCACAACGTATTATGTGGAGGCCACGGAAAATGGCTGTGCTTCATCGCCTAGAATAGAAGTGACAGGTACGGTAGTTCCGCAACCTTCGGCGGGTATTCCAACAGATACTTCATCATGTAACGATCCTGAATTTGGGGTTACCACATTAAATCTAAATGAACAATTAGCAGGTGAAGATCCAGGTGTATGGGCTTTCACTTCTGGTCCAGCGAATATAGCTCCTGGTACGGGTAGCATCGATTTTATCGGTCAGCCTGATGGTATTTATGTTTTTACCTATACAACGACTGGTGCAGAGGCCCCTTGTGAAGATGAATCGGCATCGGTCACCGTTTCGGTAAGCAGTTGCGATACGGACGATGATGGCGATGGACTTTTTGGAGGTACGGAACAAGCTCTGGGTACCGATCCGCAGAATGCCGATACCGATGGTGACGGCATCGATGATGGCATAGAGGTTGGCGACGATCTTGAAAATCCGTTGGATAGCGATGTCGATAGTGATGGCAATCCGAGTCCTGATGGAGTTATCGACGCCTTGGATTCGAACATTCTGGATGAAGATAATGATGGTATCGTGGACCAATTGGATCCAGGTAATGATAATCCCTGTGTTCCGACCCGAGAAAATAGTGTATGTAATTTTGATGGGGACGATTTTTTCGATTTTGAAGAAATCGCCAATGGTACGAACCCCGACGACCCTTGTGATCCAGACCCTCTGAGCGATGCATGTCAGCCTATCGATTTAGAAGTGACTAAGGTCGTGGATAATGAATTTGCCGTAGTGGGCGATCGCGTAGTCTTTACGGTCACCATAACCAATCTAGAGGATAGAAGGGCAGGCAATATTATTATCGGTGACCTGCTCGAAACAGGTTTTGATTACGTATCGCACAACGCATCGGCCGGTACCTATATGGTTGATACGGGAGAGTGGCAGCTATTCGAGCTTTCGGCCTCAAGTTCTGAAACCTTAGAAATTACGGTCGATATTATCGAAGGAGGCGTTTATACGAATACGGCCGAATTACTGTCATCATTACCCGAAGATAGTACGCCGGATAATAATGTCGCCATTGTACAGATTAATATCGATTTGCCTGAAGGTATTAATCTTATTGTCGAAAAGACCGCTAGATTAGGGCCTGATAAACAAAGAAAAAGTAAGCTAACGGGCCTTATCAACGATGTTGATAACGAGGTAGAAGTTGAGTACTTCATTAAGGTAATCAACAAATCGATAAGTGAAAGCGTATCCAATATTCGGGTACAGGATACATTCACGGGTCCAGAGGGTGCGGTTTTTGAATTTATGGAAGCCGTGGTTCCCTCGGGTACTACTTTTGACTCTGTCGCTAGGGTCTGGACTATTGAGAGTTTGGCGGTGAACGCTGAAATCGAATTATCGTATAAGGTGGTTTTTAGAAGTGTTGGTATTTTCGTTAATTCGGCGGAGGTAATACGGTCGGCTCCTCCTGAAAGCATTGCCGATGATGCCGATAGCAAATCGGGGGTCGAGGTCGAGATTACCACTAGAAATGTTATCGACGTGGGTATTGTTTTTAATCAGTTTTCGCCAAACGATGATGGTATCAACGACGACTTGAAAATTAATAGAATTCGCAAAAATGCCGATGGAATTGACGAGTTGGTCGAAATTGCCTATAACATTAATATTTTTAACCGATACGGAAATTTGGTTTTCGAAGCGAATGATATGACCGAAGAAAAAGTCTGGGATGGCACATGGAAGGGCAAAGAAGTCCCAGAGGGTACGTACTTTTACGTTTTGAACATAGCCATTGAGAACGAAAGTTCTAAAATTGCAAAAGGCTGGATACAGTTGATAAGATAATTGAACAATGGCTCGTATACGATTTAGATTGACATTTCGGAATATTATATTTTTCTTGGGGCTGGTTTTCTTTTTCAATAAAGGGCATGCCCAGAATGAACCGCAGTACACTCAATATATGTACAATATCGGCAGTTTTAACCCTGCCTATTCGAGCTCGGTTCTCAATCCTGAAATAGCCCTGATGTATCGCGCACAATGGCTCGATATAGAAGGTGCCCCACGAACATTGAGGTTAGGTACAAACGTTCCGTTCTTGAACCGAAAACACGGTATTGGATTTAACGTGGTAAGCGATCAACTGGGTCCGGTTTCCCAGACGTTTATCGATGCGTCTTATTCCTATCAGGTCCAGGTGACCGACGAAATAAATTTATCCTTCGGTATGGATGTGGGCGGGGCGTTGCTGAATTTAGATTATTCCAAGGGTACTTTTGAAGGGCCCGAACCACGTGGTGACGGTAGGGTGAACAAGTTCTATCCGACCATAGGTGCCGGTTTGTTCATGTACCAAGACGATTTATGGTATTTCGGGGTATCGGCACCGAATTTTTTAGGAGATGGCGTTTATAAAGATGAGGTCGCCGCTATTGTAGAAGGTAAGATGCAATTTAATTTTATCGGAGGATATGTTTTCGATGTATCTGAAAATCTTAAGTTCAAACCTGCATTCTTAATGAACTATATTCAAGGAGCGCCTTTGAATGCTAACATTTCAGCTAACTTTTTGATAAACAACGCATTTACGGCAGGAGCTTCTTACCGAGTAAGTAACGCGGTCAGCGCGTTGGCGGGATTCCAGATTTCCCCCTCCGTTTTTGTGGGTTATTCCTACGATTATAATACAAACCCATTAGGTCGGTTCAATAGTGGCTCACATGAGATGATCTTGAAATTCTATTTGGGCAAGGGTGGCGAAGGTAGCAAAAGCAGCAAACGGAATAATAAGGGCAAACCAAAACAAATTGATACTCCAAGGTTTTTCTAAAGCAGCAATCATGAGTAAACTAAGGATTTTTATTCTTTTAATAATTGTAGGGTTGGGGCAGTCGTTGGCACAAGAAACGAATTCAAAGGCCGATAACTATTTCTATGCCTATGCTTATAATGATGCTATTCGTGAATATCAAAATGAGATGCAAGAAGGCGTTCTTTCAAACACAAAACGGTTGAACTTGGCTGATGCCTATTTTCAGACCGGTAAATACAGTGAAGCATCAAAAATCTATTTGGATGTCAATAAAAATGACACCATTATAACAAGTCATCGATATAATAAAATGTTGCAAAGTTTGGCAAAAACGAAGCAGAACGATACGTTGTCATCGTTGCTTGCCTCGAACAGCAATATATTATCGAACGAGCTGGTGGAAAATGCCAATTTCAATAGTGAACTATTATCGACCAATGACGAAAATGTATCGAAATTCGATATCTTCAATATAAATGGAAATAGCCCCCAGGCCGATTTTTCACCTGCTTTTTTTAATGATAAACTACTTTTTAGCAGCAGTAGAGGGCATAAGGGCAAAGAGATTTATGGCCCTTCCGGCGAGGCTTACCTGGATATTTACCTGGCAAGGGTCGGTAGTGATGGTGATATTGTGAACCCGAGTTTATTCGATGTGATTCCCTCTTCGAGTTATCATAAGTCTACACCGTACTATGCAAAATCCCTGAACCGAATTTTCTATGTATTGTCGAATGCCGAAAATGATGAACTGCTTTATAATGAAAAAGACAAAAATTCTTTGGCCATAGGTATTGCAAGAAACTCGGTGGGTGCAGATAAATCGTTCCACTATCTACTAAAAGACCTGAACACTTCTTTCTACTATCCATTTTATGAAGAGGAGACCGAAAAACTCTATTTTGCCGCCAATTTTGATGATGGTTACGGCGGTACCGATATTTATTTTGTGTATACCAATAATGCACAGATTATGTCGGAACCTATCAATGCAGGGCCAAAAGTGAATTCTCCTGGCAATGAAATAGCTCCCTTTATATTTGATAATAGCCTCTATTTTTCTTCGGATGTGTTTTATGGTTTGGGAGGAATGGATATCTATAAGACAAGCATTCAACCTGATGATACCTATAGCATACCGATAAACTTGGGAAGAGGAATAAATTCGGAATATGATGAATTCGGGTTTGTCCTTAGAGAACAAGGGCCAGACGGGTACTTAGGTTATTTCGCATCGAACCGACCAGGCGGCAAAGGCAAAGATGATATTTATGGTTTTAGGGTCAATTCGCTACCTGGGTTAAAAACTTTGGTTTTAAAGGGCGTAGTGGCCAAACCTAGAACTGGGGTCGGTGTGTCCGACGTTGCCGTTCGTATTTTAGATGGCCAAGGCACTTTGATTAAAGAGACTTTATCCGATGTTAGTGGAAATTATCAGTTGGAAATTCCATGGCGTGATGAGGTTACGGTAGAGGCGTTCAAAGAAAATCATTCTAGGTACCTAAAAGCCTATACAAAAGAAGAACTGGAACGTGTCAACGGCTCCCCGATACAAATCGACATGTTGATTTTGGCGGATGTCATTACCGAGAAGGAAGGCAAACTGGCGTTGAAATTGAACGATTTTTTGTTCGAGAAAGATAAAAGTGAAGTAACGCCTGAGATTGCAATTGAGTTGGATAAGGTGGTCGATGCGCTGCAAAAATTTCCGGAAATGAAGGTTAGGATCGAATCTCACACCGATAGCCGAGGCAATAGGAATACGAATTTAAAACTTTCCCAGAATCAGGCCCAAGCGATAAAAACGTATATATTGGATAAGGGAGTACCTACTACAAGTATTGTCAAAACAGTAGGTTTCGGGGAAAGTCAGTTGACCAACAATTGTAAGGATGGCGTGTACTGTTTAGAATTTCTACATAATCAAAACTCCAGAACCCTTTTCATAGTCGATAATTTCGAAGAGTTGAATTAGAGAAAGATTTTTATGCTGATATCACACAGTTCTTACAATCTTTGATTTCCCAGTAGTAGGTTGCTCGATATTTGTGAAGCGTGGCAACGGGCATACCCAAAATGCGTTTTTTGATATAGGTTACCCTAGTGTACAAAATACCCATTTTTGGGGTATATCTTTTTTCGTTCTTTGTCTTCCTCTTGATATCGATCAACTTCATTCCTTTTCATTTTATCTTTTGCGATTGCAAAGGTTTGTAACATAACGCCCAATTACAAATTAGCATTGTTAATGAAATGCTAAAATCGAAAAAGGGCCGGAAATATAATGTTTCCGGCCCAAAATATTGGGGAACCTTTTGGGACGACCCCAAGGTTATTTGTTGAATGCCGGTAATTCTACCACATACGATTCTACCGATTTGCCGTCGTCGGCACCACTCCAATCTGAGCCGAACAATACCCTTTACCCGTGGGGCTTATGACTGCATGAGGCTCGCCCCAGTAGTCAAATTCATTTTCGTCGGCCCTGTGATGGCCGATGCGATAGACTTCTACATTGCCCTTCTCGACACGTGCCAAAACAAGTTCTTGGTCTAAGAGTTCTTGGCCATCTTCGTCAAATCCGATCATAGATGCCGCCACCCACCCGGGATTTTTATGTGCCACTGCCGATATATGGGTGCCGGTCTTCGGGTAGTCGTAGCCTTGTTCTTCGCTGATTACCGAAAAGCATTCGCCAGTGCTCAGGTCATGAGCGATGATGTTTCCGATACATCCGCCCTCAGGTCCTTCACCAAAGGCAACGGCGAAATGGGCATCCGTTCCATTGGCCAATCTGCCGAGGCAAGAATGTTCTACCTTCTTTTCATTGAGATTCGTTATTCTTGAACCATCGATACTATAAACACCCTGCCCGTGGTAAAAGCGTTCTCCACTTGGTGAGGGCATTGGTGCGGTATAGTTGATATCGTCGATATCGAATTGCGTAACTTCCCCAGTAGATATGCGATAATAGTATGCATTGGCATTGTCGCATCTAAAGCCAAGTATATCCGAATCCCAAGACATCATTTGCACATCGTTTCCTGAGCCAACGTTTCCCCCCAATCGGTCAGTTCTTTTAGGTTCGCCAAAATATCCTTAGTCTTGTTTCCTACGGAATATTTGATGAGATCTGCAGTAATTCTATCCACATAGAAGAAAACATCGGGATCATTAAAGTCCCAGAAAATCTGCTCGACATCATCAGGAAGCAAGTCGTCCAAATTTCTGACAAAGGCATAGTCCATACCGTTCAAAAGCTGGTGTACGCCGTTCGACTGGTCGTAGAGGATCATTAAGCTTTCATCGGCATTCCATGCTTGTATGGTACTATACATGGGTTTTATAACATTGCCGTCTCCCGCGTTGGTAATCCGTCTAATGGTGGTGCCGAACGATGGATCGGTAATGGCCTGTAGTAGATATGGGCCGGGCAATATCTTGCATGGGGTGGGGCTCAAGATCGTTCGCGACCAGTTCAAGACTTATATCCTCAGTGGGGGTGTCGACACTTGTGGTATCGGTTTGATCCGAACCCAGCTGCTCGTCCTGTTGGCCATTGGTATCGATAACATCGTTAATGTCTTCTCTTTTGCAATTCGTAAAAAAAACGAACATAAAACATAGTGCGGTGATTAGTGTTCTTTTCATTTCCGTAAAATTTAAGGGGTTTAAAGATGTACGCATAAAAGGGTAGCGTACATACGTGTGGTCTTCTTGTTTTAACAAAAAACTCGGTGAACTACCTTTTGGCTTAACAGTTTATTTGGAAAATAACTCTTTTCTCGGGTGCTAATCTGATATTTTCAAAAAGTGAATTTCGGGCGGGCCCGATTACAAAGGTCTAAAAGACGACCATCCAAAAATAAATCAATGAAAAGACAGAGAGAAATACAATGCCCATATAGGTAAGTATCTGTAGCCCTTTTTTAGGGCGGTGAGCTCTGGGCAAATCATCGCTCATTACATTTTTCAAGTTCATATACCCAATAATCGGGGCCACTACAAAAGATACGAAGGTCGCTAGTGCGACCAGTTGGCCCATATTGGCCGCGAAGGCGGCTACCACAACAAAATTGACCAAGGCCAAGACTATTACCCCGGTTGCGAAATAACCTCTCTTACCGGTCATTGTAACCTTCGGGTTTAACAAGTCGATAATATCCAATGCTACCCTTGTCACCGCATCATGTGCGGTCATACAGGTGCTGAACATGGTCGCAAATGCCGACACGGCAATAAAGATATAGGCCCAAGAACCAATATGGGTAGTAAATAGATTGACGACCTGATCTGCGAATGTTACCGCATTTCCGCTCAGTTCGGTGCCGGTGCCATACAGGGTGAACCAGCCAATTATTAAGAAGAAAATAGCTAACAAGGCTGTCATGAAATAACCGATATTGAATTCTTGAAGCGATTCGCGTAAAGATGGCTTTTGCTTTTGGGTCTTCCATTTCTCAATGCTCCAAAGGCTGACCCAGCTTGAGGCTTCAACGGTAGTGGGCATCCACCCCATCAATCCTATTAAAAAAAGGATTCCCATTTCGTTGAAAATAGGAGTAGGGGTGAAGCCTTCGACTTCCGCGACCTGCCCCCGAAACATCACAAGCGCAGTCGTTACGATCAGGGCAATGAATAATATCGCGACCACAAATTTGAGTGAAATCTCCAAAAACCGATACTTTCCTATGATCAATAAAGCACTTATAAAGGCAAAAAGTCCCAATGCCACCAAGCTTATCGAGATATCTGTTATTTTAAACAGGTTGATGAAAAGTCCTGCAGTCACGGTATACAAGGCGGCTAAAATGGTAAAGGTAGTTACCAGTGTGATTGCTGCATAGAACCATAGATAGCCCTTGCCGCGATTAAGGTATCCCTCGATAAGCGTTTTGTTGGTTACGTTAGTATAACGCACCCCGAACTCAAAGAAAGGATACTTAAAAACGTTCGCAAGAATTATCGGAATGACCATGATCCAACCGTATTGCGCCCCGGCTTTGGTAGAAAGTACCAAATGGGAAGTGCCTATGGCCATACTCGCGAAGAGGAGACCTGGCCCTAAATTCTTTAAAAATGTTTTGGTTTTTGACATGGTGTGTCGGTTATCCTTTCGAAAATAGGAAATTTTTCACTTGCTTTTTCTTGATTGGTTTATAGGTATTTTCAAAAAATCGGCGGGTAAATCGTAAAAGGGCTACCTAATTTCGATTTTATCCCCATAAAACTTAGGTTGCGTATTGAACGTGAGGTCGATAAACACTTTAACCCGGGCAAAATATTCTCGAAATTGAACTTTGAACCCCTGTTGTCCTGAAATATCCTTGGCATTAAATCCAATGGCTTTTAGACCTTTTTTTTCGGCGAGATAGATGGCACGTTCATTATGGAATTTTTGTGAAATTACGGTAACCTCTTCCAGTCCGAAGACTTCCTTCGCGCGAACCATAGAGTCCAAAGTCCGAAAACCGGCATAGTCCAAGAATATCTTGTCTTCGGGAATGCCGCCTTGGACCAAGTCTTTTTTGATGGTCGTCGGTTCATTATAATATACCGTGCCGTTATCACCGCTGACCAAAATAAAATTGACCTTATCGGCCTTGAAAAGGGCGACCGCTGCGTCAATGCGATAGGTATAATAGGGATTGGGCAGCCCGCCGATCAATTTTTTTGAGGTGCCTAGAACGAGTCCTACATTTTTTTGGAATCTGTTCAATATCGGAAAAGGTCTTTCCCTCTGCGGAAGAATCAATGGTATAATTGCAAAGAAGTATGATTAAAAGCGGTATCGCAATGAGCAAACCCAATATTTTTAGGTACTTCTTTTTCATTTGGCCTGACACACTTGAACAAAGGTAGTTAAAAGGCGGATAGTATTTCTAGCATCCTTTGAACAAAAGGAAAAGACCATGACCCTATCAAAATTCACTTTTACGCAGTTGGTTTTCAGATGGAATTTGTTCCGATTTTTATTGTAATTTATCCAATCAAAAATTATCCGCACACATAATTATCAGATAAGGGAACAACGTTGTGCAAATCTAAATATTTGTCTATCAAGCAATCGAAATCTCCTGAGGCATTCAATTTACCGTATAATGGAAAAAGTAACAACCAGATGAAAAGAACTAGTATACTATGCCTATTGTTTTTAGCTACCGCTCCGATAATGGCTCAATGGAAACCTGCAGGAAATAAAATTAAGACCGCTTGGGCCGAAAAAATAGATCCTGACAATGTGTTAGGCGAATATCCACGCCCAATTATGGAACGTGCAGAATGGAAAAACCTGAACGGACTTTGGGACTATGCCATACGTTCATATGGTGAAGTGTGGCCCGAAAAATTTGATGGAAAGATTTTGGTGCCGTTTGCAGCGGAATCAAGTCTATCGGGAGTAAAGAAAGAGGTCGGGGCCAAAAATGAGCTGTGGTACCGAACGACTTTTGAAATCCCTTCAGACTGGAACGGAAAAAACGTATTACTCCATTTTGGTGCGGTCGATTGGAAATCTGATATCTGGATCAACGATATCAAGGTAGGTTCGCATTCTGGCGGATATACGCCTTTCTCTTTTGATATCACTCCTTTTCTAACCGAAGGTTCGCAACAGCTAATGGTTCGGGTCTGGGACCCGACGAATGAAGGTCCACAGCCCAGGGGCAAACAAGTCAAAGAACCTAAGGGTATTTGGTACACTCCGGTTACAGGTATTTGGCAAACGGTCTGGTTGGAACCTGTGAATGAACGCCGAATAGAATCGTTGGGCATACTGTCCGATATTGACCATAATACTATTACCATTACCCCTGAGACAATCGGAACATTGTACGGAGATATTGTTGAGGTTGCCGTGATGGATGGAGCATCAATGATTGCAACAGCAAAGTCCGCAATTGGGCAGCCTTTGGAAATCACCTTGAACGCACCTAAGCTCTGGTCGCCCGAATCTCCTTTTTTATATGATATAGAAGTAAAATTAATGTCGAAAGGAAAAGTTTTGGATGAACTACAAAGCTATTTCGCCATGCGCAAGATCAGTATGAAACGTGATCAATTTGGAATTGTAAGGATGCAATTGAACAATAAGGATTATTTTCAATACGGCACCTTGGACCAAGGTTGGTGGCCCGACGGACTGTACACCGCGCCTACAGATGAAGCTTTGGCCTACGACATCGAAAAAACGAAAGAATACGGGTTTAACATGATACGCAAGCATGTAAAGGTCGAGCCGGCACGTTGGTATACCCATTGCGATCGCTTAGGAATTTTGATTTGGCAAGATATGCCCAACGGTGACGGGGGCAATGGTTGGCAAGCGAGAAAGTACCATGACGGTGCTGAATTCAAACGTTCCGGAGAATCGGAGCAAATCTATCGAAAGGAATGGAAGGCAATCATGGATTATCTGTATTCGAACCCGAGTATTGTGGTTTGGGTGCCTTTTAATGAAGCTTGGGGGCAGTTCAAAACAGAGGAAATGACCGAATGGACCAAAACCTATGACCCAAGTCGTTTGGTGAATTCCGCCAGTGGTGGCAACCATTTTCAAACGGGCGATATTTTGGACCTCCATAATTATCCCGAGCCCGAATTATACCTATATGACGCCAACCGAGTGAACGTTCTTGGCGAATACGGGGGTATCGGATTGCCGTTGGAAGGACATCTGTGGCGCGAGGGAGATAATTGGGGATACATCAAATTCAAGAATTCTAAAGAAACCACGACGGAGTATGTAAAATATGCCAGAATGCTGAAAAACATGGTGAAGGCTGGATTCTCAGGAGCAATCTATACCCAAACCACTGATGTCGAAGGTGAGGTAAACGGACTCATGACTTATGATCGTAAAGTTGATAAGTTGAATGTTGCCAAGGTTAGAAAGGCCAATCAAGAGGTGATCGATATGCTTAAAAATTAATATCGTTGATACCAATAATAAATTCCTCCGGAATGGACACTATCGCTGGAACGGATGCGGGGTTTTTGAACTTCTAATATTTATCCGGGATTCGCATTGCTTGAAGAACTAAAAATATATGTCGATGGTGGGCTAAGCCCCTTGGAAGCCTAGCAAGCATCTTTGGTAAACGGACCAAAATTCTTTGGACATCGGATAAATACGGATCTGTTGAGGCTGGTAACAAGGCCGATTTACTTCTTTCAAACTCCAATCCCTTGATAAACATAGAGGCAACCAGCGATATTTTTATATTGGTCAGACAAGGGCAGGCCTTCACAAAACAAGATTTAAATAGTTTTTTATCAGGTTTAGCGGAAATAAATTCGAGTGAGCAATAGAGCCGTTCTTTGCGCACTCGAATTATTGCTACCTGTACTTCGAAGGGTTTAGGTTATCAGTTCTTAGCACCCGTATTTTTCATCGGGCAAGTACTGATTCCGAAAGGTGCGTACAACGGACAAAAACTGATAAAGCTTGTCAAAAGAAATACGCCTGCCAGTACCAATAACACTATTCCCAAAGTTCCTGTAAGTGTTCCTGTAAAATACAATACTCCGACGATTGCGGCGATAATGAATCGAATGATTCGATCTGTATTACCCATGTTTTTTTTCATGTCAATATATTTTAGTTAGACAATTTTTGAAAGACCAGAACAATACCCGAGACCGCTACTATGCAGATCAGGCACACCCATAAAAATTGGAATACTTTCTTGCTCATGTTTTTCTTTTTATCAAAGGTAATTAGGTAATTTTAGCTGTGCTGTGACCGTAGTCACAGCTACAAAATTTCGATACCGTTGGCATGTTGTTTGACCAATCCTTCAATCTCCAGTTTCTTCATTACTCTACTTATGACTTCCCTTACCGTTCCCAATTCATTGGCTAGCTGTTGGTGCGAGATTTTAAGTGGATTCTCATTTCTAACGGAAATTTTTGTCTTCAAATGGTCGTACAATCTCTGGTCCATCTTATTGAAAAGTACATCGTGTATCGTATCTAGAAGTTCGCTGTAACGTTGTTTGTATTGTTGAAAGAAAAGCGTGTTGATGTCCGGAAATTGCTCAATCCATGTTGAAACTTTATCGACCGGTAATAATAAGGCTGTGGTATCTTCTTCGGTTTCGGCAAAAACCTGGCTAGGTTCATTTTTTATGCTGGCCGAAAAGGACATGATGCAACTTTCATCAGGACGTATGTAGTATAACAACAGTTCCCTATCATCATAACGCGTATATACTTTTATCAAGCCTTTTAATACAATGGGAATGACTTTTATAAATTGTCCCTCACGTAATATTTGGGTGTTCTTTGGAATTTCCTTTAAAATCGATTCCTCTTCTATCCGCGATATAAGCTCTGGGTTTAGATAGGAAAGTGATTTTGAAATATTCATAATGACATGAGGTTTTTACATAAGACACAATAAATATAGAAATTAAAACCGCCCCAATTTGCCTTGGGGCAGTTCATCAAAAACCTTTCTTTTTCATATAGGGAACTTTAAAGAAAGGCAAACACCAAAACAAAGAGAACCGGCAATCTTCTTGGGGGCCAACTCTGCCTCTGGCCAAGTCTAGTTCTTTTCAAAGGTCAATGTATCCGTCCCTCCATTTCCACCGCTAACATCAATTAGCATAATTTTGACATCGTTACGAGAAACAATTTCCCAATCATCGCTCAGTTCGTTAAAGCTTGCAGGCTCAGCAAAAAAGATGTTAAAGTCAATATCATCGCTGCTGTCATCATTGCTATCATCATCGCTGCTGTTACTACTATCATCGGTTATAGACCATGTGCCATTTATCGTGGTGGAGCCATTTTCGGCGATCAACTTGCCATCCGCATTAAACGAAAAACCGTAACCGTTAAAATCACTGGTTTCATCGCTTCCCGAGTCGATAAAACTTGTTATGCGCCATGCGCCGGTAGTTACAAGATTGGTAACCTGTTGAATTTCAATTTGGTTATCGACAGAGCCAGTATCGTCACCTTTCTCACAAGATAGAAACACAAATGCTACAAGTGCCATCGTTTTAATTAGACTATTGTTCTTCATGGAAATTATTTTAAAACCTGTTAGCATAAAATTTAAAAGCACTTTATGCTAACAGGTTTATGTGATTATTGCTTTTCAAAGGTCAACAAGTCAGTTCCACCATTTCCCCCACTCACATGTTTGAGTTCGATTTTAGAAGCGGTATGTGAAATGATATCCCAATCTTCAGTAAGTTCCGCAAAGTCTGCTGGGGAAGGGAAGAAGATATTAAAATCGATATCGCCTGAAGTGCTCCCAGAGGAAGAACCGCCTGAGAAATTACCTATGGTGCAATTATTCTTAAATCGTAAACGATCATCACCACCGATGCGCATATCAACTTTCGATTCGCCATTTTCCAATTCGATTTCATGAAGTGTCCAAGTGGCCTCCAAATCACTTATGTCAGTAATCGTCAACACCACCTGAATATTATTGCCGCTTCCTGATGCTGACCACGTTCCCGAATAATCATTATTATTCCATGATACGCTCATGGTGCCGTCTGCTGAGAAGTCAAAACTGTATCCGTTCAAATTATCTTCCAAGTCGTTGTCATTCAGCTCAAGCTTGTCAACATACCAGCCCGAACATGCAGTCAATACATCCGTCAACTGTGAAACGCTGCAATTGTTACAATCGTCATTAGAGTTGTCATCGTTTGAACTACTGCTAGAGCTATCATCGTTTGAACTACTGCTGCTTGAATCATCATTGGAGTTGCTGTCTATGGTAATCGACCAAGTACCTGTTTCTGTAGTACTTCCATAATCCGCCACCAAACTTCCGTCCGAATTGAATGAGAATCCATAGCCCGTGAAATCGCCGGTCTCATTTTTGCCCGAATCGATAAAATTGGTAATGACCCATGATCCATTAGAAACATTATTGGTAATCGTTTCAACATCTGCCTGAAGGTTCGCAAAATTGTTGCTGTCATCAGCATCTTTGGTACATGCGGTAAAGAGTACCACTACCAAAACTAATCCGTAAATTAAAATATTCTTTTTCATAGCAATTGATTTAAAGGTTATTGTATTATTGTTTAATAAGAATTAATGTATCCGTTCCCCCGTTACCACCGCTGACATCACGGACCTCTACTTGTGTGTCGGATACAGAAATTACATCCCAAGTATCATTAAATTCGTCTAATGGCGACGTATTCCCAAAATTCAAAAGGAGTTCACTATCTGAATTTTGTGGGCTCCAAATACCGTTAGTAATGCTACCGTTATCCGCAACTGCGGTACCATCACTATTAAAATTGAATGTGTAACCACTGTAATTACTAGTTTGGTCATCGGCATCTTCAGTATAAGAACCTACAACCCAGAGGCCGTCGGCCAAGATCGATGCTAGGGTTCCTGTGTTTCCAGAACTGTCCCCATCACCTCCATTACCACCGGTAGAACAATTACTCTCGAAGCGTAAACGGTCGTCGCCCAATCTAAGATCAAATTTGTTCTCTCCCCCGTTTTGTTCTATTTCATGAAGGTTCCAAGTGGCATTAAAATCACTTAAATTTGGAATATTTAAGGCAAAGGCAATGCTATTACCCGAACCGTTACTTTCCCATGTCCCTGAAAAGGAATTACTATTGTTCGCTGCCGTCAAGGTTCCATCAGCGGCGAAATTGAATTGATATCCTGCGTAATTATCCTCAAGGTCTTGATCGTTACGCTCGAGTTTATCGACCGTCCAATTTGTACAACTTGTCAGTAAATCGGCAAGTTGGTTCGTGCTGCAATTGTTGCAGTCGTCATCGTTGTAATCGAAGTCATCGTCCTCGTCGCAACTGTCCTTGGCATCGTTTATTATCTGTTCCAATGCTATTAGGTTGCCAACACTAACCTCGGAGCCATCAGCCAGTATGACATTTATCGGAAATGCAATATCCACAATATCATCACTTTTTAAATCATCGATAAAATCAAAAAGTTGCCAATCGTTTGTAATGGACAGGTTATCAAAAACCTCCGTCGTTTGGTTGAAAATAGATGCTGTTATAGGGTATTGAATATCCAAACATTCGATGTCATCATCCGCCACGTTCTCGCCATTACAACTGGCCGAAAGAGTATCGAATTCGGACTGGTCGGCGACATCAACTTCCGTAAAATCGCTTAATATGACGGTAATGGGAAATAAGATTTCCAGAATATCAATATCATCGTCTGATGCATCAAAAATCGCTTCTATATTGGTGTAATCATCTTCGTTATCTACAAGAACATCAGTGCCGTTTACCGTGACGATCACGGGCAATTGAACCGTAAAGCAATTCGATTTGTCAATTATATTATCAATAGAACCGTCGTTAAGGGCCGTTCTTTCAAGTAGATCCGCGACCATAGAATTAGCCAAATTTGGTTGTTCGATTGGTGGAAAATAATCAAATTCCTCTTGTCTACAGCTTAGGTTCAGTAAGACAAGCGATACTATGATAGTTATTAATTTATGGGACTTCTGCATGATAAAATATTATTTCGATTAATGGGATTTGCTACTAAAACAACCAACTTTTGAAAACTCCTGAAAAATTCTGAAAAAAATTATTTCTACATTTGGGCGAAACAAAATTCAGAGCCTTGTCAAAAGAACTACATGAAGATATTTGCCAACAACACATCTTTTCTGGCATTTATAACAAATACTCAAAAAACCTGCATGACTATCTATATTATAAGTACGGCGAACGCCTAAACCCGAATGATAAGGCTCAAGAAGCTTTTATCAAACTTTGGGAGCATTGCAAAGAGGTTACCTTGGGTAAGGCAAAGTCCTATTTGTATACAGTGGCCAATAATATGATGCTGAACGAGGTCAAGCACCAAAAAGTGGTCTTACGGTATCAAAAATTAAAACCGCAGGAACATAGCAACGAGACCCCCGAGTTTCTTATGGAAAAGGAGGAGTACTTTCAAAAATATCAAAAAGCCCTTGAAAAACTTACCGAAGAACAGCGGGTGGCCTTTATGCTGAACAAGGCGGAAGGCAAAAAACATGAGGAAATCGCGGAAATGTTAGGGGTTACGCGAAAGGTGGTCGAGTACCGTATTTATACGGCTTTTGGGATCCTCAAAAAAGAATTGGAAAATTTTAAGTTAAAATAATCAGGAAAAAAGCAACCTTGGTTGTTATAGGATAAGAAACCAAATCGATGGATAAGGAATACTTGATACAAAAATGGTTGACTGATGCCCTTTCTGAACAGGAAATGGAGGCCTTCAAACAACTTGACGATTACCCTGAACTTACAGGTATCATTGAGAATGCCTCGTATTTTAAAGCCTCGGGGTTTTCTACTGTGGATGATTTTGAAACCTTTAGCACACGACTTGAAAAAGATACCGCGCCTGTGAGAAAATTGAATTGGATAAAACCATTCCTAAGAATTGCAAGTGTATTTGTTATTGGTCTGGCGCTTTCCTATTTCTTTCTTTTTAATAGGGATGTAGAAATAAATACCCTAGCAGGCGAAAAAACTACTATAGAATTGCCGGATGCCTCTACCGTTGTGGTCAACGCGCTATCGAAAATAAGTTATTCCAAAAGCAATTGGGATGATAAACGGGAAGTTGAGCTACGAGGCGAGGCTTTTTTTAAGGTCGCCAAAGGTGCTAAATTCGATGTGGTTACCTCCGAAGGAACCGTCAGCGTGGTAGGTACCCAGTTCAATGTCAAACAACGGGGAAGCTATTTTGAAGTCGAGTGTTTTGAGGGTATTGTTAAAGTTACCTCCCCGAACGCCACGGAGCAAATTACCGCAGGAGATCGCTTCCGTTTTTCAAATGGAAAAGCTTCTCTTGAAAAGACCACCTATCAAAATCCCCAATGGACCAGGAACGTCAGTAGCTTTGAACGGGTTCCTTTGTCGGAGGTCATCTCGGAATTGGAGCGCCAGTACAATATAAAAGTCCAAATGGTAAACATAAGTACCGACCAACTTTTCACAGGTGGCTTTGTACACGATAGCTTGGAAAATGCATTGAAATCGATCAGCGAACCTTTGGATTTGGAATATCGAATAGAAAATGGGAATTCGGTTAGCATATACCCCTTAAACAAATGATGTGGCCTCATTAAGTCTTTTAAATAAGATCCAATGACCACCCGTTCAAAGATGAATTTTCCTTTTAAGACCCCTTATTATACTGTTCGCCTTGTTTTTTTTGCCCTAAAAAACATTACGCTTAACTTAACCTGGAAAGAACAAAACACGTTTAAACCATTAAAGCATCAGGCCAAGTCAGGCACTAAGTCAGTGAACCGTATCCTATCATACATAATCCTTCTTTTTCTACTCTGCAATTTTGTTACAGTTTCAGCGCAAGATGCTCCTTCCGCCAAACCTTTGATCGAGGTATTGAACGAGCTGCACATTCGATTTGGGTATCAGTTCAATTATGCCTCCGAAACCGTGGATGGTATTCAAGTGGTTCCGCCTTCGAAGGAGTTGTCCTTTGACGAATCCCTACATTTTATCCATGAACGAACGAGATTGATTTTTACAGTGCTGGATGATAAAATCGTTTCCGTCAAAAAACCAGAACCTCAATTGTGTGGATACCTTAAGGACAAGAATATACAAGAACCGATTGTAAACGCCACGGTCCAAAGCGGTAAAAATTCAACAATTACCGATGAAAACGGGTATTTTGAACTAAAACTAAAGACCCAAAACGTCATTATCAGTATACGGCACATCGGTTATAAAACGCTGGACAGAAGCTATCAATTTTTCAAGGAATATACCTGCGGCACGATCTACCTAGTGCCCGATGAATTGCAGTTGACCGAGGTCGTGCTATCCGATTTTTTGATAAGAGGAATTGACAAGCTAAATGACGGTTCTTTCAAGATAGATTTTGATCGGTTCAGTATATTGCCCGGGTTGATAGAAACCGATGTACTGCAATCCGTTCAGGCCTTTCCGGGCATTCAAAGTATCAACGAAACGGTATCCGACATCAATATCAGAGGCGGTACGAACGACCAGAACCTGATTCTTTGGGATGGGATAAAAATGTATCAATCGGGGCATTTTTTCGGACTCATCTCAATGTACAACCCCCAAATAACCCAAAAGGTCAGCCTACGGAAAAATGGAACGCCCGTTGGCTATACGGATGGTGTTTCAGGCACCATTGCTATGGAGACCGACAAAAAGATCAATTCAAAATTACAGGCGAATGTGGCCTTTAATTTTCTGGATGGCAATGCCTTTGTCGATGTTCCGTTGGGCAAAAAATCCTCGGTTCAAGTGGCTGCAAGAAAGGCCATCAGCAATTTTGTGGAATCCCCTACCTATACAGCCTATTTTGACCGAATTAAACAAGATACCGAGGTAGCATCGAATGCCAATACCGATCTTGAATTTGATTTTTACGACCATTCGTTACGTTGGCTGTACCAGCCTTCAGAGAAAGACGAAATTCAACTGAACTTTATCAATGCCAATAATGAATTGATCTTCAATGAAAATGCGACCGTTGGCGGGGTCGAAGAATCAAGAAGAAGTAGCGTGGCCCAAAATAGCATTGCGGGCGGACTGCAATACCATCGCTCTTGGACCGACCGGCTTAGAACTTCGTTCCATATCTATGAAACTGATTATACCCTAAACGCCTCCAATGCCAATATTCTGGACAACCAGAGGTTTACACAAAAAAATTCCGTTTCGGAAACCGGTGTAAAGTTGGAAAGTCAGTACCAACTTACTGATGAATGGCAGATAATGGTTGGCTATCAATACATTGACAGCAAGGTAACCAACTTGGACAGCATCGATAATCCCCGTTTTAAAAGACTAGAAGGAGAGGTGCTTCGAACACATGCAGGATTTACCCAATTAGGCTATGTTTCGAAAGATAAAATGACCACTTTGAATGCAGGAGTGCGATACAATTATCTTGACAAGTTAAAAAAACATCTGTTGGAACCACGTTTTAGTTTTAACCAACGCTTTCTAAATTCGTTCAATCTCGAAATTCTAGGGGAGTTCAAACATCAGAACACCTCACAGATCATTAATTTTCAAAACGACTTTTTAGGAATTGAAAAGCGCAGATGGCGGTTGTCGAACGATGTCGAGACACAAGTGGACGACGTAGAAAGTATTCCCGTGAATATTGGCAAACAGATATCTGCTGGGCTGAGTTTCAGCGACAAGGGATGGCTTGTAAATCTGGTCGGATATTATAAAGATGTTAACGGAATAACTGCTTCAAGCCAAGGTTTTCAGAACCAATACGAGTTCCGGACGGGCATTGGAGGCTATGACGCAATAGGTGTAGATTTATTGATTAGAAAACAATTCAAAAACCTGAATACCTGGTTAAGCTACTCGTATCTTTCGAGTGATTATACTTTTACCTTTGAGTCAGAGCCCCAAGCAGGTTTTGCAAATAATCCAGAACAAGCAAATTTTGCAAATAATCTGGAAGTTGTACATAGCGCCACCTTTGGAGCCACTTACACTACTCCTCATTTTTTGTTCTCTGCTGGTATGAACTGGCATTCGGGCAAACCCATTACTAGACCTGTTGAGGGCAACGAAATATTGGAAGATAACAGTGTTAATTATGGCCCTGCTAACAACGACAGACTTGATGATTATATGCGAGTAGACCTGTCCGCTATATATCAGTTTAAGATGAAAGGCACTAGCAAGGTAAATATAGGTGTGTCCGTTTGGAATCTATTGGACAAGGAAAATACCATCAATAATTTCTATAAGGTCAATGCACTTGGAACGGCGGAAGAAGTGGAACAAAATTCATTAGGGATTACGCCCAATGCAGTACTTCGTGTTTATTTATAGCGCTTCCCTTACCGTTAACACATTGGTTTTAAACTAAAAAATTCCCCTTTAAATCCCGTTTTTTCTTCTTCATATCTTTTTTATTTGCCGCTGTGTTCTCGGGCGATACATTTGGTCTATGCTATTTAAAAAAAACAAGGTTATAGTAGATAATGAATTAGGCCTACTTGAGGCAAAGATTTCTATATTCAAATCCTCTTTGGTTAAATGGAAAAAATCTATTCGTTTTTTAGGCAACAATGTTCATATTGAGCTTCAGGGAACGACAACCTATTTGAACGAAGATGAACGAATAATAATGATAGAAGCTCTCAAAAAAAGAGTTACTTGAAAAAGAGGTAGTTGAGGTAATCAGAGGATTTTGTTTGAAGTATAATTTGAAAGTAGATGATTGGGGAGATTACTTTGAATGTTCGCGTATCTATTGAAATAACGAAAACCTTTACATTTCGATCAAGAACAAATTGAATCAACTTATCTATGAAATAGAAATAAAAAAATTGGCAGGGTATAAGCTACTAGAAGACCTTCGATTCTAAAAGTCCAACCACTTTTTAAAATCGGCAGCTTTGTTCTTTGAGATGATTATGGCATTACTGGAAGCGGGGTTCAATATGATTTTTAGCTGGTTGTTACCATATCTTAAAATCTCATAAATACCCTTGGCAGAAATGATGTGTTGCCTATTGGCCCGAAAGAAAAATGCAGGATCTAGACTACTATAAAGTTCATCCAAACTAGAATTGCTTGAATGCCGTTGTCCATCAAGACAGGTTATCCTTGTAATTGAATTTTCGGTGCTAATGAATGCGATTTCATCAACGCGCACGGAAATCAACTTGTCCTTGGAATAGGTCAATAATCGATTTTTGATCCTTGTGCCATCTTCGCCTTCCTCCGGGTCATCACTATCGGCGTCCTCCACACTTTTTGAGACTTTATCCTTTAGACTATAAAGATCGGCATTGAGTTTGGAAAGATTGACCACCTCTTCGGCCAGTTTCTCATTTTTAAGCTCAAAAGTTTTTTCATAGTAGCTTCCCAAAAATCGAACAATCAGTAGGCATAACAATACAATTGCCGCACTACTAAGAAGATAAACAAGCAAAAAGTTGAATCGAAGTTGATCGATCTGTTTGTGTATTTTGTCAATATTCGCGTGAGCGGCGATGATCCAATCCGAATTTCTTACCGGATAAAGGTAAATAACTTCTGAATCCCGACTTTCGTTTGAAAAATCCCTAATGCCGCCTTTGGGCTGTTTGTTATTCAGAAGGTCATAAAAATCCTCCGAATTGATTTCGTTATCTATAGACCTCACATAAGATTCATTTGGGTTGGTTTTTTTTCCAATTTTCTGAGGGTCAGGGTGGCAGATTTCGACCCCTGACCAGTCGAACATACAAACGAATCCTGTTTCGATATCGGTGCCCTCAATGCTTTTTTGAATATTATTGATAACGGTTTCCCTATCCGTACCATTTTCCAATTGTGAAGCGACAAGCTCTGCAAATTCCCGGGCCTCACGCTTGCTCGATTCTATTTGTATCTCCAAAAATTGATTGGTGCTGACCTTGACCATATAGGCCATACTAAAGTAGCCGATAATAAAGACGATTATCGAAATCGCCAGTAGCGTAAACAGATATAAGTTGTCTTTTTTCAAAAGCGGTTCAATTCTTCAAGGCTAAAATTTCCCTTTTAAGTCAGATTTTTTCCCTTTCACATGATTTTAATTGATTTGAGAAAGGTAACGAAGTTAATTTACAAACATACATAATCCAAAATGCTAGAAAAATGAAAAATATATTTTTACTTCTGTTCGTATCGATCTTTGTGCTTCAGAGCTGTAGCAAAGATGATAGCCCTGCTCCTAAAACTCCAGAACCAATTGGTACCCCAGATCCAAATCCTACTCCGGATCCAGATCCTAATTCCGTAAAACTCGCCGATAACGCCGCCTTCGGTAAGATTTTGACCGATTCCAATGATATGACCCTTTATTTTTTCTCCTTGGACACCAAGGATACTTCTGAATGTACATCAACAGGATGTTTGGGTGCCTGGCCCATATTTTATGAGGAAACAATTACGGTCGATACCGGTTTGGATTTGGCTGATTTTGCAACCATCGATAGGGCGGATGGCGAAAAACAAACCACCTACAAAGGATGGCCTTTGTATTATTTCGCAAATGATGCAGCGGTTGGAGATGTTAACGGAGATGATGTGAACAATGTGTGGTACGTTGCCAAGCCTGATTATTCTTTAATGTATGTAAGTGCCCAATTGGTAGGGGCCGACGACGTAAACTACTTGGGAGACTATACCGAAGGCGATGGGCCGACTTCTTATATTGTGGATATAGAAGGAAACACGCTGTACGCGTTCGCACCTGATGAAAAAGATACGAATAACTACACAGAGCCCGATTTCTCGAACGATCCGGTCTGGCCCATTGCCGAAATCACTTTGGATAAGATACCAAGTATTCTCAATGCCTCAGACTTTGGAACAATTGATGTCTTCGGCAGAACACAACTGACCTATAAAGGTTGGCCCTTGTATTATTTTGGTGGCGATAGTGCTCGAGGCGACAATAAAGGGGTTAGCGTTCCCGCTCCAGGGGTTTGGCCCATAGTAAATGTGGATACCCCCATGGCACCGGAACCTGAACTCACGGTTAAACTAGCCGATGATGGCACCTTGGGTAAAATTTTGACAGATGCCGATGGAATGTCACTTTATTTCTTTTCTAGAGATACAAAGGACACTTCTGAATGTGTGGATGGATGCTTAAGTGCATGGCCTATCTTTTATCAAGAGAACCTTGTACTAGATGCAGGGTTGGAAGCTTCCGATTTTGCAACCATCGACCGTGCTGATGGTGAAAAACAAACCACTTATAAAGGATGGCCCTTGTATTACTATGCAGCTGATAGTGGTGCTGGAGATACGAGTGGCGATAATGTAGGTAGTGTATGGTTCATTGCCAAACCCGATTACTCGTTGATGTATGTTCGAACACAGCTGGTAGGTAATGATGGGGAGAATTATCTAAGTGATTACACAATTGGCGAAGGCCAAACATTCTATATTACCGATATTGACGGTAGAACGCTTTACGGGTTCCTCAATGATACCAAGGATACCAACAATTATACGCAGTCAGATTTCTCCAATAACGATTTTTGGCCAATTGCCGAAATCGATTTGGATAAAATACCCAGTATTCTTGATGCGGCCGATTTTGGCACAATTGATGTTTTTGGAAGAACCCAGCTAACCTACAAGGGGTGGCCAATGTACTATTTCGGACCTGATGAGGAAAGAGGCGACAACAAAGGCGTAAGTGTTCCTTCGCCGGGAGTCTGGCCCATTCTGAATATTGATACAGTACCCTTGTAAACAGGAGGTTTGAAATAGTTGTATTTTAGAACAACAAAGATAGTTTTATGATGAGACGAAGATCTATATATATGTTGGTTGCTGCTACGGCGCTTTCCTCTTGCGAGTACAATGTGGAAAATGAGGGTATGGTTATCGATGATTCATGTGAACCTACAATCTCGTATACTGCTACGATTCAACCGCTGATAGCGAACAACTGCATGCCCTGCCATAATGGAGATGGTAATATTCCCGATGCACCAGATCTTACGACATACGCGGCGGTTCAGAGCAGAGCTGAATTGGTAAAGGAAGTGACACAATCGCGACGTATGCCCAAAGACGGTACGCTGACCGATACTGAGATTGCCGCCATAAAATGTTGGGTTGATGGCGGTGCGTTGGATAATTAATGATTCGAAAAGTGGGAAACAGAACATTTAAAATATTCATTGGGTTTCTATTATTGGCCACTTTGGGGCTTGTTGTTTCGATATATCTCTACAACAAACCACATGTCGATGTCAAAGAATCTGAAGCTGCCTACGTGTTGACGGCACAAAACCTTATCGATGAATATCAGACGAACGAGATGGATACCAATAAGAAGTATTCAGAAACCGTCATTCAGGTAAAAGGAACCATTTTTGAAATCTCAACGCTAAAAGGCAATAGCGTGATTACGATAAGGGACGAGGGGCTAGAATCAAGTATCATTTGCCACATGCTTCCCGAAGAAAATAAAAGAACGTTACAATTTAAAAAGGGCGACGAAATCAATGTTAAAGGTATCTGTACAGGATATTTAATGGATGTCATAATGGTAAGATGTACCTTAGTTGATTAAGAATATGAAAAAGATTTATTTTTTAGTAATTGCGCTTCTGCTCTGTTCCAGTTCAAGTGCGCAGGATAAATTTCTGACAAAAGAAGGGTATGTTTCCTTTTTTCGCATTCCCTGGTCGAAGACATCAAGGCCGATAACAATCAGGTGTTGAGCGTTATCGATACGGTGACCGGAAAAATTGCGATACAAATGCTGATGCGATCCTTTATGTTCAAGAAAGCATTGATGCAAGAGCATTTCAATGAAAATTACGTAGAGTCGTATAAATACCCCAAAGCGACATTTTCTGGCAAAATATTGAATTTCGTCGAACTGAGCGAGGAGAATAACGTAACGGAAATTATTGGAACATTAACCGTGCATGGGGAAGAAAAGGAGATAAGTACCAAAGTGATCGTTGAAATCGCAGAGGATGGAATACTTTTAAAGGGGGTTTTTATGTGGATGTCGCCGACTTCAAGATCAAGATTCCCTCGATTGTCGCGAACAACATCGCCAAAACCATTAAGGTAACTTTTGAATTGGACCACAAACCATATAAATAAGAACATGAAGAAATACGTCTTACTGTCTACTTTTATCTTGATGATGCCATTATACGGGTTTTCTCAAGATTTGGAAGCTATTTTAGAGGAAGAGTCTTCAGATACCACCTTGGTGGCTGCAAGTACTTTCAACGGCACGAGATTATTAAATGGTCACTCGGTGGAAACCCGTAAAACAGGAATTTTGGAATTCTTGATTTCACACCGATTCGGAAGGGTAAACTCGGGATTTGACCAACTGTTCGGACTGGACGACTCGAACATTCGGTTCGGTTTTGAATATGCCTGGAACGATAGATTGACGTTGGCCGTTGGCAGAAGCTCGTTTGAAAAAACATTCGATGGATATGCAAAGTATCGCTTGCTGAATCAAAAGACCGGGGCCAATCCGTTTCCGTTCAGTCTTACACTTTTCGGAAGTGCTACCGCAAAGACAATCAAAGACTATTTACCCGAAAACAAACCTACTTTTAGCGAAAGACTGACCTATACAGGGCAGGCATTGATTGCAAGTAAGGTAAATCAGAATCTTTCCCTGCAATTAATGCCCACCTTTGTGCATTTTAATACAGTTCCGGAGTCAAATGACCCTCATGATATGGTAGCTTTAGGCTTTGGTACCCGTGTTAAAATAAGCAAGCGCGTTTCACTTAATGCGGAATATTATTACAACTTAAATCCGTTTGAATCGATCGATGTCAAGAATTCCATTGCCTTCGGGTTCGATATTGAAACAGGGGGGCATATTTTCCAAATAATTCTCGGAAACTCGGTTTCCATGATTGAAAAAGGATTTATCGCGGAGACCACAGGAGATTTTTTCAAAGGCGATATTCATTTCGGATTTAATATCTCCAGGGCATTTCAAATAAAAAAATCGAATTAAGATAGGTTTGTTAGTGTTTTAGACAGCCAGCTCTCTGGCTTAAAGAGAGAAATTGCTATGAAAGACGGAGGCTCTTCAATTTTTGGAGAGCTTTCGTTGTTTTGATGTGTTTGATTTTTATTTAAGGGGTTAGCCTTGACTATATACAGATTTATTCAAGCTCAAAATAAAAGGAGATTTTAAAATAAAAAGAATCAATTTTTAGTGGCTCACTTTCATCCGCTTTATTATCTTCAGTTTGATCCGCTCTGGGAGGTTCATTTAAATCCCTCCAAGGTGGTACTTTATCCGTTGTTGCAACTATTAGATAGAGTATTAAGCATGGAGGATATTATATGGCACAAATATTTATCATTATTTCGCCCCTAAAAATTTAAAAACCCCTGAAAATCATATGATTGATAAGGGTTTCCGTACTCGAGGCGGGAGTACCAACACCTTTATTTTGATTTATACCCCTTTAGACGCTTAAATATAGCTATCATTGGTAGTTTGTATTCCAATTAAATTCATTAAATTTAATTTATCAATTTATTTTGACACCAAATTTGACACCAAATTAATCCGCTTATATCAACTTAAACGCAAATGCAAGTTGTCTACTATATCATCGAGAGCAAGACCGATAAACAGGGAAACGCACCTGTTTTCTATAGCATAACTTTTAGCGGGGAAAGAATCCGTCGCAAAATAAAGGGTGTAAAAGTAATGCCAAAGGATTGGAACGAGTCAACTCAGCGTGTGAAGCCACCGCTGAAAAAAGAACCCTATAATTACCATATTGAATACAATAAGATCATAGAGGAACTCGATCAAAAATTGAAGGCTATCTTTCGGTTGATCTTGTTAAACGATTTGAAACCTACAAAAGAATACATACTGGAAAAACTGGATGATACCATACCAATTGATATAGTCCATAATTTTTTGGATTCATTCCAAGAGTTCATAGATAGGTCGAAAATCACAAAAGCGGAGCGGACGATAAAATCCTATGTAACCACCCTGAACTATCTAAAGGATTTTGAGACAGAAACATCTTTTAAGTTGAATTTTGAAACCTTGGACTATAAATTTTTTGAAAAATTTCGGGAGTATTCATTTCACACGAAAGAGATCAAAAACAATTACTTCTCGAAATTAACCACAATTCTAAAGACCTTTATGACTTGGGCGGCCGATAGGGAATATCATCAAAATTTCGCCTTTAAGAAATTTATAGCCAAGGAAGATGAAACAGAGGTAATTTGTCTTACGTTATCGGAATTGATGAAAATGTACAATCACGAATTTAAATCCACAAAATTGACCCATGTACGTGATTTGTATTGTTTTTGTTGCTTTACGGGATTGCGTTACAGCGATGTTAAAAAACTTAGGCCATCGAATATTTATGATGATTATTTGAAACTGAACATACAAAAGACGAAAACAGTAGACCATACAATTCCCCTGAATGCCTACGCAAAAGCAATCTTGGGCAAATATCAAGAAACGATTTACGAACCTCTACCCATAATTTCTTCGCAGAAATTCAACAAATATGTAAAAGAATGTGCTGCGGAAGTGGAAATTGACAAGCCTACGACCATTACCCGATATATCGGCACCAAAAGGATTGATACTACTGTACCCAAATACGAGCTTGTAACAAGCCATACCGCAAGAAAAACATTTGTTACCAATAGCTTGGTTTTGGGAATGAAAGAAATGGTACTTCGTAATATTACAGGTCATAAGAAAGAGGAAAGTTTTCGTCGCTATGTTAAGATTGCTGAAGACTTGAAAAAACAGGAAATGGATACCGCATGGGGCAAAATTTGAACCTACGATTTATCAAATCATCGCGATACTAGGGACTTGACAAGAAACTACTTGAGGTAATATTATAAGATTTCCCACAAATAAACGTTTGAATAAGACAATTCTCAAACGTAAGTCCGACCAATTTCGAAGTCTTTAAGATGACATAGACAAGATGAAAAGGATGCTGTTTGGTAAAACCAGTTTGATTGACCAACTGCCTAAACATAGACGAATCCTTAGATCCTATCAAGCTGTTTTTCTTCAGCGACTTTCAGACCAAAGAGTTTAAGGAATATACCAGAAGAAAAGTACGGACTCTAAGTTCGTATCAATTTTACCATCTTTTGGCCTGGCTTTTGGAAAATGTGAAGGATGATGCTCTGGTATCAAACCTTGATATTCTTTTCGATTTCTCAACATTAAACCCAAAAAAATACCTGCCCACGGAGTGGCAGTCCTATCCGGGTGCCTTCGAACCACTTGAAAAACCGCTTCTTCCCAATCGATTTTATAAAGATTGCCGTAAGTTTTTTCATAAAGACCAAGGAACCTTATATGCGGTTCTACGCGAAACGGACTCATTGCAACGAGTAGACCGATTCTTACTTTATTTCAGGGCGAGAAAAAACATCAAAAACCCAGAAGTTGATTTTGAAAAGCTGCTGAATTTGATGTCATTGGAAGAGCGGCTATGTTTTCCTGTATATAATTTTCCTGACCAAGAAGCTATACCATTTTACGGGCATGCCCTTAATTATTTGAGATTTGAATTAAGCGAAGAAGCCGATTGGCTCAGAAATGAGTTATTGAATGAAATCCAAAAGGAAGGAAAACATATCAAGAGACTTTTTATTTGTAATGGTAAAGAGGCAATTCCTTTTGCTATGATGGACAGGTCGGTTGTGTTGTTGCCCATGTTGGTCGATTTTCAAAAGTGGAAACAGCTCGTCATGGAGGCTCTAAGGAGCAAAGGACTTTTGGCCTCCTTAAGAAGAAACTTTTGATATCAACCCAAGAGCTAATAGAGCTTCTCGGAGACGATTATTTTCAAGACTTTACCTTTCAAAATCGTCAATATATAACCAAAGCAGAAGAGCCAGGAACCTTTTATGTGAGGCTTTTTTCCGCGCCACTTGTTCATTCCCTATTCTACACGGAGTGGCTAAAAAACTTAAAAGCAACAAATTTAAAAACTGCTTCCCCTCCCTCAAAAAGATTTAGAAGAAGTTCAAAAGAATCAAATCATCATCACTAAAAAAGGGTCGCAATTAAAACTGAAAAAGGCATTCATTGAATTTTTAAATCATATGAAGCTAAAGATTGATGATGATCGAAGTAGGGCTATTGAAAGCTTTGTTTATCGCAACTTTAAGTATGAATATGATGAGAACATTGATTTCTCAAAACGTACGGTAAACAATTTTGGATATAAGCCTTTGGACTTTATTCCCGCAAAACAAGCCAAGAACTTTGCCAAGCTACTGTTATACCTTTCGGACAAAAAATACTTGCTGAGCAACAAGACCCAAATCATTCGCACTTTGGACGAAGACATCCATGAAAAAAATGGAAAGGATGGCTTTAGTTATAGTTCCTTAATACGAATTCCGAGTGACGAGCATCATCTTTTCCCGGACAAAGTAATTAGAAGGCGCATCCGATCGATACTTAAAATAGACGATTGATTGCACTACTTACATTCCTCGTGTCCCTCAGGTCTCAATTATAGTGGCTATTTGGTTCGGGCAATGCACTAGTCTATAAAGTGCAACCCGATATTACGAATTTATCCCCAATTTAGTTATCCGGCTTTTTGGTCGAGTTTAAATACGATAAAGATGGGAAATGTACTTTTTTACACGCACACGAAGGAAGATTTGAAAAGAACAGTTAAAATGGTCTTGGAAGAAATGCGCAAAACGGAATTTATAAACGAAACATCAATAAACCCAGAAGATGACAGGTTGAGTCAACAAGAGGCGGCTAAATTCTTGGGTATCTCTGTTACTTCATTGATAAGTTGGAAGAAGAAGAAAATCGTTCCGTATTACCAAATTGGCAGAGCAATTTTCTTCTCTAAAAAAGAGCTACTTGATTTGGCAAGAAAAAATGCATTTGTGCGAAAGTCTAGATATTGATTTTTTATTGATTAGATATTGATATTTTTTGAAGGCAAATGTGTCCCATAAAACGTTAATTAACGAAACTACTAAAAGAGACCACGTTTGGGACACTCTTAGCCAATTGCTCTCACCTTCGTTAGATTGTCTCTAAAAAAGGCCCATAAATGGACCTGATAATTTTTATTTCTAGATCCTTCACACTTATCGAATTTCAAATGCTAGCGCCAACAGGTTATTCTTTGGAGCGAGGCCGAAAATATCCCACTAACTATTCTATCTCAATCGAAAGAACGCATATTGCACTGATGCAAGGGCGGCGAACTGGTTTTAGGAATTCGGATTAAGATTGCAGCGGTAATTAACGTACATGGTGTAACCTTCACCCTTTTAAGGAAAGCTAGATAGTCACGGTATTTTGATTCCTGTTATTATATCAATTATCCCTTACTGCTTTCGTATCTCCACCACTCATGCCTGGTATCCATTTGCCATTTATAAAAACTTCCGTAATCCAATCAATTGAACTTTGAGAGGTAGGAACAAAGGTTTCTCTATACAAGCGCGTCCAACCACTCACCTCTGGGTAAGGGATGGTTTTATCACCTTTCGGGTAATGTACAGTATACTCCTTTGTACTTTACCACTTCCCATAATCCTATACTCGCCTTGAAATAACAAGTTACCATCTATCTGAAATTCCAACCATTCTAATTTACTTGTAGTTGGGTTATAGGTAATAATGCCTTCTGAGAACATAATCGTGTCATTCTTAGCGTAAATTCCTGTTCTTGAATGAATCAATCTTTTATCGGATCCCCATTCAAAATCAATAACCTTTAGGTCTTTTAAATTAGGCCTTTTTTGTATAAATGGATCGTCATTTGGAAGTCCCCATGTGCCTATGTAAAAAGAGAGTTGTTCTAGTGGATTCTCCCTGTTCTGCGCATTGGAAACACAAATATTCGTTATCATTAAAACGATAAAAACTGTGGTCTTTTTTAATTTCATAATACCTAGGTTTTAGTTCAATACTTTAGTCCAAGATTCTATTTTTGAACCAGTTTTTATTGGATGTTCCCATTCACCATTTTTCTTCCAAAAGAATTCTCCCGTAAAGTTATTGTTATCAACTGGGGACCATATTTGTTTAAATTCTATGCTTTTTCCGCCTTTAGGTGCTTTAGCTCCATTACTCCACGGTAGACCAGCACCTTCTTTATAATGACAGGTAAATTCGCGATATATTGTCCTATCCTCATCAAATTTAAACTTACCATTAGCCATAAGTGGATTATTCAAACTGGAATAAGAGGTAATAAACACTAGCGCATCTTCAATGCCGTTATAAGTAATTAAACCTTGATTTTCTTGAACCCACTTATTAGTTGTAGCACGTTTAAATTCATTTTTATAGAGTATGGTTCTCTTATTTTTTCCCCAAGAAAATGTCATTCTAGCTTTATTTTCCCCAACAGGGACCTCCCAAGTACCAATTAAATATGCTATGTCTTTATATTCTTTAGGAATCGGTAATAATTCCTCCTTTTTAAGTTTCCAGTCATACGTTCGCATTTTTGTCCATTCTTCACCTTTTACACTGTAAGATTCAATGGTACTAACACCATTTGACATCCAAGATATATGACCTGATGAATATTCAATGCCATCTGGTGTTGTAAAAGTTTGTAGCTCTTTTATATTGCCATTTTCCATTTTCCATATCTCTCCATGACCTAATGTGCCATCACTTCCAATCTGCATAATTTTAAGCTTGCTATCCAATGGGTCCCAATACTCCGTGAATTCCCATATAGTCCCTGCATCCTCATCATTTTTTATAACATATAATCTGCCTTTGATATGTTTATTGCCAATACCATATTGCCAGTGAAGAGCATAAGCATCATAGGGTTCTTGCTCATTTTTATAGTTTTTGTTATCGGCTACCCATATACCAGTTGCAGCGGTTCTTGTCTCCCAATTTTCTATTACCCATTTTGGAATAGCTTCAGAAGTTGCTTCGTCAACTACATAATCGTTATTGCAGCTGGAAAAATCGTTAGATAGAGAAAAACTATCAAATGAATTAAGGAACGTAAAAAATATACAAACCAAAATTGAATAGTTGAATCGATGTTTTTTCATGATTTAAAAATTTAATTGAGTTATTAATACTATTTAGCCCCTTTACTAATTAGGAATTTCCTTATTTCATCATTTTTAGTAGATTGAAGCGGCGTTTCTCCTTCAGATTCAAATTTTCTCCCAATTCTATTAACATCGGCACCATTCGCTACAAGTAACTCAACCTGATCAAATTGTTCTCTCTGGCTAGCCCAATGCAAGGCTGTTGTGCCTAGAAAGTGCTGCTCTTCAACTTTGGCTCCTCTGTTTATGAGTAATTCTGTCATATCGGTACCACTTCTACCAATGATGGGATACCACAAAAGCGCAAAATCATGTGCTCCTCTTTCATATATTCGGTTGGGATCTTCATCCAAAAGTCTTTTAACAGTAGTAAAATCATTAAGCATAACAGCCGTAGGCAATGAATATGGTGCTCCATTCTCTATTAAAAATTCAACTATTTTTTTGTTTCCAATATGTGCGCAAGCCTCAACACAGATTTCACTGGTTGTTGCTACGCTATGAGCCATACGTGCATCTGCTTGAACCGTTTTCTTAACATAATCAAAATTGCCATGAGACATACCTACTAACCGTCTCCTCAAGTACAATGGAATTTCATTTATGTTTGGTTTTTTGTAAGTATTGCCATCACGATCGTATGCTAAGCGAGAAGTATGAACTGTTCTAGGAATTTCATTATGTGTAGCAATAAGGTCAAAAACGCTCTTATGCCCTTCACGTTCTGCCAATTTTATAGCCAAGTCTCCATTTATATCTTTTCTGTCAACATCTGCACCTAATCGAATAAGCATTTCTACCATTTCATAACTTCCACGTTTGGCTGCAATGTGTAATGGTGGCAAATCTGCATTTTTTGCTGGGTTAGGATTCGTATTATTTGATAATAAAGCTGCTGCAGTTAATTCAGCCACAGCTAAATTTGAATATCGAAGTGCTTTTTGAATTGGTGTGGTTCCATTTTCATTTTTAAAACTTAAATTAGGGTTTCCACATTTTGCATAGATTCGCCACATATCCTTTCCTGCACCTCCGGTTGCAGCTGCCCACATTACGTTTCCCCCCATTGGGTGGTAGGTATTGATCACATCTTTGGTTAATTCTGACTCTTCTCCTAAAAGACTATCATAGCTTTCCCAATCTAAGCTCAAAGCAGATTCATGCAAATCGACTTGATATCCAGATTTCTTTAAAAACTCCCCAAGGTTCTTATGTCCGGCTAATAAGGCTAGTACAAAACCTGTCCTACCAATATTATCTTTTACGGATAATAGGTTTTTATTGTTTTCTAAAAGTTCCTTGACTTTAGATATATTGCCATTAGAACAAGCTTGAAGAAATTTATCCATATTGATATTTGAATGGTTTTCTTCTCCTCCAAAATTACTCAGAATAAGAGGTACGGCTGCTAACGCAGCCCCTCCTATAATAGCTTTTTTTACAAATTTTCTTCTAGATTCCATAATATTTATTTGTTATGCTATAATTTGAAACATAAATTTTCTTCTCGTCCTTGTTTTATTTTAAAAAGGTTTTTGAAAATTTCACCACAATCACCTTATTATTGGTAAAAGGTTATTTAAATGATAGTAAATGTCCATTTTTTTGTCTATTAATAATTTTTCTTATATCTATTTATGTAAGATTTTATATCATTAGTTTCTTTTTCATTTTTTGCTAATACTAAAGCATCATTAAATGCTATATCAGCCTTTTCTTTTTTTCCCATCCATCCATATGCATTGCCAATTAGCATCTTTGCTTTGTAAGACTTAGGAAAATACTTTAAAGCATTTTCAAATAGTTCTATTGCCTTTTCAGGTGAATTATGATGACCTAATGCTTCTCGCCCAACATATAAAAACATAGATTCACTGCCTAGCTTCAAAGCTTCATTTATCAATACATTAGATGCTTCTATTTCACCAAGTGATTCTAGAATGAGTCCTTTTTGATACACATTTTCAAATCTACGTTCATAACTTATAGAACGGTCAATCCATTTTAATGCTTTGTCTAAATTTGTATTATGCAACCAACAATATAAAGCTGCTTCTCGGTTGCCTCGCCATGAAAAACGGGGCAGTGTTCTCAGTTCGTCTTCTATAACAGCTATTGTAGTTTTAATTTCATCTACCTCTATTGTAAATGGTATTTTTAGTCCTGCCCATTTAAGTACAATATTGACTTTATTTGCCTCAATATTTTCAAAATTGTATGTTAAGTATTCTTGATGATCTGAAACTTGGGGTGTAACTTCTACTCTCAATGCATCTTCACTTTGGTCATAATAAAAGCTTCCCCATTGCACATGATTTTTAGAAAAGATAACAGTCCATTTGTCTTTATCAGGAATCATGTGGATACCATAATTACCAGATTTCAGTGTTTGCCCATTAATTATGACATCATCTTGAAATCTAATTGTAGTAGATTCGTTAGCTCCTGCTCTCCAAACTTCCCCATATGGAACAAGTGTGCCAAATATATTTCTGTTTCTAACTGCTGGTCTGTGGTATTTGATGGTGATTTCTGTGATACCAATAGTATGTGATATCATAGCCATTTTGCTAGTCTCAGGATAGCTTATATTATCATTTGTAATAATATCTCGTGATTCCCACTGCGAATACGCAAATTGTGATATCACTAATATAAAAGTCAAATAAGTAATTTTTGCATTCATAATTAATTGAGAAATGTTTTAGAAAATTTTACCACAATTACCTGATTATCTGTAAAGGGCTGTCTGGGTGATAGCGCATTGCGATTTGTATTTGCATTATGGTTATATACTAAATATAAATCAGTACCTTCGATAGGGTTGTATCTGAAACGAAGATTTAACCCTGCTTTATCTGATCTAGTGTCGTACTGAATGTAAGTATTGATGGAAGCTTTGGATGAAAAATTCAATTTTAATCGTGTATAATAACGACTCAAATTAAGTTTGCTTGAGGTGTTTACTGCATAGGCTTCAGGGAAACTTAAATTGTTATATGTAATACCTAATTCGGCTTTAAATGTCTTACTAAAATCATAAGAAGCATTCATAAACGATGTAAACTGCTTACCACCATAGAAATCGCCAAATTCTACATCTAAAAATAGCTGATAAGCTTTGGCGTTTCCCGTGCTTATAAAAGGATTGAATTTCCACATTCTATACTCGCCAGTTGGAATCGTGACACCATCAGCTATTTGCCAATCAAAAGTTAAATTATCCTCCAAATAAAGAGGTAAGAACGCAGAGATTTCATAACCCTTTTTGTGAATAGCTGTGACATAAAAATTAGTCTGAAAGGTTTCATGGGCTCCAGTTGAGGATACCCAATATTTAGTAATGTAATGCCCAAATCTAAAAAAACGTAAAAAATCAGAATTCGAATAGGTTCTGCGCCAACCATTATTTAGAGTAGCTCGTTTTGTATTGGGTCTAAAAACAAAACCTAACTCAGGATTAAAATTTTCTGTATAATTTCTAAAAACATAATCAATCCCAAAGCCATTGGCTCTAAATGTATTTAGTGCAGCTCCATACATTGGTTTCCAGTTTCCTGTTTGTGTATCAAAAGTAGAGGCCAAGGTAATGCGGGTTCTAATAATGTCAGTAAATCTTATGTTGGCATCAATGGCTACCAAGTGATTGCTTTCTTCTTTGTTGATTTTATTTGTATTTAACAGACCAATATTTGAGCCTCTCGTTCCTATGGTCCTGCGCAACCTTAAGACACTCATATTGTTTGATAAGGCTACATCTTCAACCTTATGAGTCTGCATATTTAAAACACCATATTGCCATTTTGAACTGTTTCCAGTAAATCTCAATCCGCCAATTATTGGAATAGCGGCTCCATTTTCAATGCCTATTCGCCTAGAATTGAACAAGCGATGATCAAATTGATTAGAATTAAATAAATCTGCATTTTCAAGAAAGAACAATCGCTTCTCTGGCAGGAAAATTGGGAATCTGGAAATATTAACGATTCTATCATCAACTTCAACTTCTGCAAAGTCTGTATTAAGCGTAAAATCCAAAGTGCTATTGGCACTGGGTTTATATTTTATATCCAAGCCGATATTGCTTAATACTTTATCTAAAGTTTCATTATTTGCATAAGCTTTGCGTTCAAATGCGGTAGTCTGATTTTCGTATGCAGTTCCTTCGGTATTTAAAGGATTTTGGCTTATAATATTCCCTTTTATATAAGGTGTAATATATAATGGCTTTGCCGAAGGTAAATCCTGAAATTGTATCTCTTCTGAATTACTAAAATGATAATGTGCAAAATCAATTTCTGTATTGTTCTGTGGTGAAATAACACGTTCATTCTTCAGTTTGTATTTAACAATAGCTTTAATTCGCATTATATTTATATCAGATTTCTCATAACGCAATGAAGAAAATGGAATTCGCATTTCGGTACTCCAACCATCTTCATTTATTTTTGATGTTGCTGTCCAAAAGGTATTCCATGAGTTATTAAAATCCTCCCCATTTCTGCTTATTTCAAGATCTTGCCTAGCTCCTAAAGGGTTTGTTCTAAACACTAAAGTATTAAGTTTGTCATTGTAAGAATCAATATAAATTTCAAAGTAGTCATCATCAGATTGTGCCTTATCTCGCTCTAGTGTAGTAGCGAAAATTTGCGAAGGGTCATTGAAAGAAATATTGGCAGATATATAAAGAAATTGTGCATCATATAACACCTTTACAACAACATTTTCAGTAGCGTTAGCACCCAGATTAGGTTCTATCTGCTTAAAATTATTTAACTCAAAAGCATTCTGCCATTCAGAAGAATTAATAACCCCATCCAATTCAATTGATACAGTTCTTTTAGGAATATCTGTTATTTGTGCAAATACAGTTGGTTGAATAAATAATATTAGAATAGAAAGGGTTTTTAGTCGCATTGTTTTGAGTTCTTAAATAGATAAGTTAAATATGTTCTTGATTAATAAATGATAAGATAATTTCAACAACTTCATCTGGCCTGTCTTCCTGCATATAATGCCCAGAAGATTCAATATATTCAAATGAAAAATTTGGCATAATATCCACTAAAAGCTGAACTTTTGCCATATTGACTTCACCCATTCCAGGTTTAGCAATAAGCATTTTAAACGGAATATTGATTTTGTTGATATGATTCTCTAAATATTCAAAGAAATCATAACTGGATTTAGGCTTCCCATTTACTGGAATCATTTTAGGAAATTCTCTAATTGCCTTTCTAGATTTAACAGTGGGAAATGGCAACTTATAGTTATCCATTAACTCTGCAGTGATTTTTTCTTTATGATAAATGTTTTGAGGGATAAAACTTTTAACAAATCCATTCATTACCTGAATCATAAAATACCCAAAAGCTGAACGCATCAGTTTGAAGGGTAACTTCACTTTTTTAGGAAAATCGTCCCAAGTAAGATTCCATAAAAAAGTATCCATAACCAATAGCTTATTCATGTTATCCAGATGATCAATACTATATTTAACTGCTAATGGACCTCCCCAGTCATGAGCTATAATGGTTAAGTTCTTTAAATTGAGAATTGAAATGAATTCTTTTAGAATTGAATAATGAAGATCAACGGTATAAGGGATGTTAGGCTTATCGGAAAAACCAAATCCCAAAAGATCAATTGCTATGACCCTTGTGTTTGGTCTATTAACAACACTTGGGATTATATTTCTCCAGAGATAGCTATAAGTCGGATTGCCATGAACAAACAATACAGGATTTCCAGCACCTTCATCTAAGTAATGGATCTTAAAACTATGGACTTTAGTAAAATTAGATTTAAAGGGAAGGAAAGGGAAGGATTGACTCATATCATTTATCCATTTTTTAAATTAATCACTTTTGCTTGAATCGCATAAATGGATTAGTATAATGCAATTTTTGTCTCCTTTGCACCTAAAGACTTAAGATATTCGACAACTATTTCAGCCTCTTCGCCGCCTCGTTGTGCATGATGTAATAAAGTATAACCGTGAGGTCCTTTAGCATGTAAACTATTAGGAAAATAGTTTAAAACTGGCTTGATAATATCCATTCTACCAAACATTGCCGCAGTAAACAAATTTGTTTGAGCTCCCTTATCTATGAGGAATTGTGCCAATTTTTTATAGCCTACATGAGAAGCTGCACCAAGTGCCGTTTCAAAATCGCCACCTCTCCAATCGTGTGCAGCGTTTAATAAGGTGGGGTGTTCTTCTAAAAGTTGTTTAACTACATCAATTTTACTATGTCCAGCTCCTACAAATTTTGCAACAAGTTCTTTATCTAATTGCGGTGGGTCTCGATCCTGTATAGCATTTTTGCCAAATACTAGTGTTGGGGTTACTATTATTGTTCCGGCTGTTAACAGGCTTGCTTTTAAAAATATTTGTCTATTCATAATTTTCTACGTTAATTACTAGGAGGTCTTAAATTGCCGAGCCAGGAATCTATCCAGTGCTCATTCCAGTAGGAGATATCTATTGTGTTTCGGTCTTTAATTTTCCCAAACTCCGATTTGGCTTTTTCTAAAAGTGCAATTGCTGCTATTATGTCCCCGAAATTTTTGTCTTTTGCAGTTGCCATTTCGGTCGCAGCCAAGACCATTAAAATTGGGTTGTTCGGACTATTTCTAATACCGTTGTTTAGTTGCTCAATTGAATTTTTTGAATAATCATTCGCTTCTAACACATTATTAATTGACTTAAAGTAGAATCCTTTTAACCTTAAGATTAAACAGTGTAGCGCATTAAAATTTGAGAGTAAATATTTGTCGTCATTTTTGGCCATATATGAATAGCGACTATTGGCCTGATCAAAAAAGGATTGTGCTTTATCTAAATACTCAATCTTATTTTTATCTGATGAATTTGCAATCTGAGTCGAGATATAAGCTGCCCAATATGGCGCAACCCAATTATCGTGGTTTTTAGAAGTTATCTCTTCAAGTAAAGTAATTGCTTTAATTGGATCTTGATCTGAATTCCAATCCCAATAGTATTGCACAGCAATTTTCATGTCTTTAATTTCAGTAGATGATAGTGTAGATTCAACAGAGTTTTGAGCACTAATAACGTTAGGAAGTAAGGCCAATGAGATAATTATATGTTTTAAAAAATTTTCATCATTAATAAATTTAGTTTAGTTGATATGGTTAGAGGTTTCCCCAATTAGCCTCAATTAACCCAATTTTCTTTGTTTTTAAATCCATAGAATAAATTCTACTTGGCCCAGACCGATCTGAAATAAATAGAATTGAATTTGGTTTAAAGCCAGTTTTTGGAGATGAATCATGAAATTCACCAGATGTGAGTTGCTCTATTTTCTTTGTTTTAATGTGAGCAACATATATGTGATAGTTACCTGTTCTATTTGAAGAGAAAAGTAATTTATCATCACCACTACCTAACCAATGGGTTCCAAACTCGTTAAACTTTCCTTCCGCAGCGGCAAACGTTTTTCCTGTGGCTACCTCATAAACATACGAATCAGGATTTCTTCCATTATCATTACCTTGAGTATATGAGATATACTTTCCGGATTTAGACCAATTTGGAAAGCTTTCAACTAAACCTTCACTTTTTGTGACTTTAGTTCTTCCTGTGCCATCTGGGTTCATAATGAACAAACATGGAGGCGTATGTTGTTTCGGCTGTGATAAAAACGCTACTTTTTTTCCATCAGGTGACCAATCTGCCTCGTTATTTAATCGGTCATTATTTGTTAAGCGTACTTGATTTGAACCATCAATATTCATTTTATATAACTCCTCTTTACGGTCTCTTTGAGATGTAAAAATGATTTCTCTGCCATCAGGAGATACTCCTGGTAGAAAATCTTTATCTTCATTATTTGTTAACTGTATAACATTGTTTCCATCTATATCCATACTATATATTTCGTCATCACCATCTTTATCCGAAACAAATAGGATTCTTTTTGAATTTGGAATAACAACTGCATATTTATAGTCATATGCTTTATCATATTTACGTTCCCACACCAATGTTGACAAAAGCTCTAGTTCATTGTTTGCATCATATTTATAACTTGTTGAACGCATTTTATCCTCACCAAAAAGCAAGTGAGAATCTTTATGTTTTTCCGACGTACCGTTTGGGTAGAAAAACTCCATTTCACCAATACGCTCATCTTTAGTTATAATGGTTGATTCTCCAATTGCATAACTACTGCCATCGGATGAACGTTGTATAATGATAGATTTTTTCTTATTGGGAGAGTAAAACTCTGTAAAAGACCAAAAATGAATGGTGTCTTTTTTAGCGTTTACTCCATAAATATTTCCTTCAATACTTAAAGGGTCTTTTCTAGTGAACTTTAAAATAAAATCGTTAAAACCTATGGTATCCCCAACTTTGAATTGGGGATTAAATGCCTTCCAGTTGCCACCTTCTTTGGTTATATAGTCATAGAAAGCGGTATGCATGTCAGCGTCACTGTTTTGTGAAAACCCGAGATTTACCAAAACAAGGAATAGTATTAAGGGATATTTGACATTAAACTTCGTCATTGTTTTTATTGTTTTTTCTGTTGAAAATTTTAAATGGAATTTCCGGATTAAAAAATAGAATGATTGCCATTAACAAGTAGCAAAAAGCCAACTCACCTTCGCTCCAAAATAGGCCTTTGTGCATATAGAAAACTGCTACGCCAAGCACTGAAACAATCAAGATAGAAACGAGTCTAGTCCAAAGGCCCAATACCAATAACAAACCACCAAAGAATTCAACCGATTTAGCGATAAATCCTAATATGTTTGGTAGAGGAAAGTGGTTGTTTTCCAGGTATGCTGTAAAATCTTGCGAACCATTGGTTTCAAAGAAAAACCAGTAACTATGGTACATTAGCATGATTCCAAGCCAATAACGAATAATCCAAACTAGATTAAGCTTAGGTATTTTAATCATTGATTTTTACTTTTAGAATAGTGGGTTCATATAGTCTTTCTATAGAAAACAAGCTGCCATCTTCATTGAAGCTACCAAACTGGGCATTTGCTATATAGTAAAAGGTATCATCAACCAATTCTCCAGTAGTTGGATTGTTCATCATGGGATGATTTACTTCGAGCAATGTGGATTTTAAAATCGATGTTCCGGTTGAATCCAAGTGAAATTGTTGAACTGTCCTAATGTCCGGTTGGATTCCAATTAAAGAATTATTGAAGTAATAGAGGCCATCTATACTTTCGCGATGCGATATTTTAAGACCTTCAGGTATTTGAATCGGACTAATTTTTCCGTTTGAAATGTCAACCACTGCTATTCCTTCAGAATGGGCCACATACAGTTTTGATTCATCATCAGACAGAGTAATACCGTTAGGATATTTAATAATATCCGAAGAATATAATATTGCTAGTTGGTCATTATCATTGGAGATTTTGTAAATAGAAGATTCTGAGAACATATGGCTAATAAATACGTCCCCGGCACTATTTACGACAAGGTCATTGAAAAAGTGAACTTCCCCTGGGGCATCCAACAAAAACTTTTTAATGAGCTTTCCATTATCTAAATTGAATTTAAAAATCCCGGCGGGCCTACCTTGCTCTTCATCCTTCAAATTGTATCCTTCAAGATTGTCTCCTCCCGAACTACATGCCCATAGGATTCTTCTTTTAGAATCGATTTTAACCCCACGACCATCCAAAGGCCATCTTGTTTTGGGTGGATAAAATCTGAGATTGCCCCATTCTTTGAGACCTTGATAATTTTACCCTTTCTAGTGCTTCCCATATAAAAATCCCCATTGGCCGAATCATAAGCGATACTTTCTGGCAGTAGATCTTTCTCTGGAATTGAGAATGAGGTATAACTGTTATTAATCCTGGTTTTTTCACTTTGGGCATTCATGTCTACTTGAATGAATGTCAAGACGTAAAGAAAGAGAACCGAAAATCCGATGTTTCTGCGCACGAGTTATAATTTTGAACATTAAATTTAGGAATGATTACTACCGGCTTTGATTTTATTACATTAACACTGTATATGGTTATGTGAAATAAGTTTTTCCCTATGTGTATCGCGAATTGTTTATTTTACATACCGCAAGAGCGGGTTCACATAAAAAATCGATTTACATTAATTGTAAGCCGTACGTTTGTGGATTGTGAGCAAAATTGATTTTGAACTTAAAACAGATAACATATCATATCCTTTTTTGGGTAATCATAATGACCTCATTTGCGGTATCGGAATGGGGTTACAGGCAAAGCTTCGCGGAAGCAGTTATATTCGAAGTGTTGTTTCTGCCTTCAAGGTTAGTTGCTGTTTATGTAAATTGGTTTTTGTTGATACCCAAGTACCTTTATAGAAGTAAGTTTGTAGCATACTTCCTTTCATTAATCCTTCTCTTGGTCATTGTTGGTATAGCTCATCGTTACTTTGTTTTATATTGGGGCTATCCGAAATATTTTCCTCAATGGATGACGGATGCAAGTATTGAGCCCTTGAACTTTTCCCGATTGGTACAGGCGATACTGATCATTGTTTCTCCAGTGGCATTCACAACGGGTTTCAAATTGTTTTTGGATTGGTTCCGGAATCGCAAAGAAACTGAAGCCTTACGGCAAGAAAAAACCGATGCGGAATTGAAATTTTTAAAGTCGCAGACCAATCCTCATTTTCTGTTTAATACCCTTAATAGTATTTATGGACTTGCATTGGAAAAATCAGAAAAAACCCCAAGCCTTATCCTAAAGCTTTCCGATATACTTAATTATACTCTATATGAGTCCAATATTGATAAAATTCCCTTGAACAAGGAATTGACTTTAATAGAGAATATCATTTCCTTGGAAAAGGAAAGGTATGACAAACGGGTGTCCTTGACCTTCAAAGTAGAGGGCAAGACCGAAAATATTGAAATACCTCCATTAATCTTGGTCCCTTTTGTTGAAAATGCTTTTAAACATGGATTGAAAAATGAGGTGAAAAAGGGGTTTATAAACATCAATGTTAAGGCAGAAGATAATTTGTTATCTTTTATCATCGAGAATAGTGCGACAGACGCTGAGAAAAAAAGTGATACCGGGGGACTGGGTCTCAAAAACGTTTCTCGGCGTTTAGACCTGATCTATGGGAAGGACAAAGAACTTTACATTCATAAAGCAAACAATACTTTTCTAGTCCGGTTAACTATAAAATCAGATGGGGATGAAACTTAAATGCCTTATAGTTGATGATGAACCAATCGCTCAGAACATTGTAAAGGGCTTTATTTCGGACACGCCCAATCTAGAAGTATTCGGGGTATGTGATAATGCTATGGAAGCATTGCGGATACTTAATGAAAATGCCATAGACATTCTTTTTTTGGATATAGAGATGCCCAAGATAACAGGACTGGGCTTTTTAAAAACCCTAACAAATCCCCCACCAACAATTCTCACCACCGCCTATAGGGAATTTGCACTTGAGGGTTATGAGTTAAATGTGGTCGATTATTTACTTAAACCTTTTTCTTTTGAGCGGTTTTTAAGGGCAGTGAATAAAGTTGGTTCCAATTTCAATAAGAAGCCCTCGATAAACAATAATCTACTGTCAGATAGACCTTTTGTTTACTTTGCTGTTGACAGGAAAAATGTTAAGGTGTATTATGACGAAATCAAGTATATAGAAGGATTGAACAATTACGTCAAAATCTACTTCAACGATGAATTCTTGGTAGTCTACCATACATTGATCGAACTTGAAAAAAAACTCCCTGAAAAGCAGTTTGTCCGTATTCATAAATCCCATATAATTTCCCTTTCCAAAATAAAGGCATATGGTAGCGACTATGTGGAGATAGCTGATAAGCAATTGTCCATCGGAAATACCTACAAGGATGCTTTTTTTGACATCCTTAAAAGGAAAGGATAGTTTCTGGTAACAGGGTTTGGTACAATAGTCAAAATTAGTTGAAAATATAGAGTTGATTGCTTTCCAATAAAGGGAACCTATTTTAAGATTTTTCTAAACTGGTTTCGTAATATGGCCGATTTATTAGGCTATAAGAAGTATGAAATTATATTTACAAATAACCATAAGTGATAGCCATTTATTAAATATTCATATATTATTTAAAAAATTCTATTCCCGATTCAACTAAAAGGAATCTCTAATAGCAGGTTCAATATTTTCAGCTAGATAGAAAGACTAAAGTACATGGGCGGCTAGAATTTCCTTTGTTCAATGGCTTTAAAAAAAGCAGATTTGTAGGTTTCGCCAATCGGGAGGTCAGTATTGTTTACGAATACGGCCAAGGAATCTGTTTTCTCTATATGCTGCAATGCCACAAGGTAAGAACGATGAATTTGAATAAAGTCTTTCGTTGGCAGGTATTCATAAAGGTGTTTTAAGGTACTATACGTGATAATCTGCTTATGCCTTAAATGAATTGCCAGATAGTTCTTTAGACTTTCAATATAAATTATCTCTTTGAGAAACACTTTCTCAAAATTATTCTTGCCATTAGTCTTGACAAACAAATATCCTTCTGCCAGTGCTGGTATAATATCCTCTGTTTTTCCTTTCATATCCTTAACTTTTAATACTGCCTCGTAAAAGCGTTCAAATTCAAATGGTTTTAAAAGATAATCGACAGCATTCAATCCATAACTTTCCAAAGCAAATTGAGGGTAGGCAGTAGTAAAAATGATTTTCACTCGTCCCTTTAAGAGTTTGGAGAGCTGAATACCCGTTATATCAGGCATTTGAATGTCTAAAAATATCAGGTCTATGGCTGTAGTTTCTGCTATACTCAATGCTTCTAAGGCACTGGATGTAGTACCGACCAACTCTAAGAAAGTTACTTTGGCCAAGTATTTTTCTAGCAAACGAATTGCAGGTGGTTCGTCATCCACGATGATACATTTTAATTTTTCCATAGCGATTAATGGGGTAACGGGATTAAAAGTCGCCCTTCAAAAATAATTTCATTATGCGAGAAGTCAAGTTCGAAAGCATTACCATAAATAGCTTTTAACCTGTTTTTAAGATTTACTTCTCCGATACCTTTTTTGAATACTTCTCGGTTGTGGATATCTTGTTTCTGGTAAGCACGGTAATCTCTTGATCTGTTATTCGTATGGTAAGTTTTGCCGGATGTCTCTTATCGTTCAAAATACCATGTTTAAATATATTTTCCACAAAATGAATCAATACGAATGTTGGGAAGGGCTGGTCTTGAATGGCACCATGTATCTCGTAATCTAAAAACATGTTGTCTTCAAAACGTTTTTTTTGAAAATGGATATAGTCGGCAACGAACTGTAGCTCGCGACTTAGCGGCATAAAATCTTGATGGGTTTCATAAGTGACATAACGCAATAGTTGGGACAATCTATGGATATCTTTTGCCGTTTCAGGCCGCGTATCGACTAATTCGGTATAGAAGGTATTCAGGGTATTGAATAAAAAATGCGGTTCCAATTGGGTTTTCAAGAGACTTAATTCAGCTTTTTTGTGTTCTAATTGCAGCCTGTTTATTTTAATATTGTTTTCAATAAATTCAAACAGCAGATATAAAGAGGTACTGAAAAGCAGGGCTTTGGTCGCATAATATGAATTATCCATTACATAGTAACCCAACGCTCTCGAGCTTTCGAAATAGTTATGAATGCCCGTAATATTGAACAGTAGTATTTCATCCAAAACGTAACGGATACTCGAGTACACTAAAAAGAGAAGTAATATGGCTACTATGAAGTGTAGAATCTTCTTTTTTGCAATAGTTCGGGGACATATTAAGTAGTAATTGAGAAAATAAACCAAAAAAAAGACGACATAAAAACTTATCAGGTATAAAAAATAAGGATATCGAAGCTTACGAAAGAAATCATCTGATGTATTCAATACATAGAAGCTGAACATATCCATGATTACGATGACCGTCAATAGAACGATATGATATTTCCATTGCTGTTTTCGAATTTTCATAAATCAAAACTATTCAATTTAAGCCAATGTCTTGGTGTTTTCTGACAAAGCCATCTTTTCCTTGTACCAAATGGACAATACACACAATAAATCGATAGGTCATATGTTTTATCCGGTTAGTACGATAGAATTCCGTTTTCGTGTAATTCGGATTTTTTTTGGGTTCCTTGATATAGTTTTGGTTTCGGGACAAAATAAATTTTAACAAGCCCTAAAACCGACGAGCATGAACATAAAATTCAATTTCAAATTTGTAATTTCCTTTTTGGCCTTGATGTTTATGATGCACGAGGCCCATGAAATAGCACATACCGCCCTGGGGCGAATCATTTGTGGTGGTTGGGGGGAGCGAGACTTCAACGTATGGGGGCTAGCGGAAGGTTGTAATCAAGGTGATCTTGTTTCGATGCTGCCCACATATATTGGTCCCATTTTTACTTTTATTATGATTTGGGTCGGGGCATTTTTGCTAAAACCTGATAACAGCGTTCAGAAAAAATCCTTCGGCTTCGCACTTATTTTTGCCAATATGCCTGTTGCGAGAATTGTTACCGCAGCCTTTGGAGGTGGAGACGAAGTTTATGCCACCAATGTTTTGCTTGATAATTATTCTTTAGCTTGGGCAATCGGTCTAATGGCTATCCTGATGATTCTGGCTTATCCTTTGTACAGGGCATTCGTATCAATTCAGAAAAAAAGGGTTTCTTGGTTTTTATTGTTCTTCTTCGCGCCTATGATTATCGATTTGGTCGTCGTGCTGGGACTGATGAACACCTTATTGGAAAAAGGGATACTGGCAGATTATTGGATATTAGGCTCCCCCATATTGGTAAGTCTTTGGACAATTTTCGTGATTCTGGTTTTTATTTTAATGCGAAAACATATTTTTACTTTGTTTGTAAAATAGAACTATAAAACATAGTTGTAGATAAGCCAAATTTGTTTTTTATCTACTATTTTCGGGTATATATAAGGACATGTGTTCTACGTCAGCGCCATCAGACGAAACGTTATAAATAATTAACTATGATAAAAAAAATACTCCCTTTCGTTGTTCTTATTGGAATGATTGGTTGTAAGTCGAATACCGCTACAGTTGATTACTTTGGACAATCTGAACCTGAAACAACCCCTGTGTTAAGAATAATTATAAAGATTAGCATCAGTTTTTTCATACCGTTTAATCATTTTATAAGGAACAATTACTCAATTACAATGGGAGGTAATTTTATATCGAATTAAGAGTATGTAACAAAATGTAAATATTATACTCCAAATCAGACTCAATACTAAAGTTATTTGCGAAAATGAAAGGCTTTAGTTCCAAAATCTTTAAGATGCTGATTGCAGAAATGAACACACTTACTTTTGGTTTTGTGCCCAAGAGACTTTTGAGTAAGCTCATTATCTGAACTGAAGTTTATCACAAAGGATTACAAATAGTCTGAATTAGATGTTAAAAATTACACCTTATTTAATTACATGAAAATGTTTAATCTTGTAGTTATTCATAAATTCTTTTGGAGTTACTATCATTATTTTTTTGAAATATTTATTGAAAGAAGTTTTATTATTAAATCCACACTCATAGGCAATCGCTTCAATAGTTAGGTTATCAAATTGAGGGTTCAATAACATTTTTTTTGCTTCTTCAACTCTATAAAAATTAATAAATTCGATAAAGGTTTTGTTACTAGACTCATTTAAAGCCTGCGACAAGTGATTTGTTGAAATTGATAAGGTATCGGCTACCTCATTAATCTTTAAATTTTTCTTTAAGTATAATTTTTCTTTTTCCATTAACTCTTCAAAACAAGTTAAATATTCTATTGATTCCTTATTAGAAAGGTTCGATTTTTCATATTTAGTTTTTGACTTAATTTTGTATAAAAATGGATCAAAAATTTTAGGTTCAGATAAAGCGAAATATCCAATTTGAAAAATGAAAATCGAAACAATTAAAGTAATTAGATAGTCAAAATGAACGTTTAGGTTCATTAAAATATTTATTACAAAATATAATGCAATCAATGCACAGAACAGGGCAAATGAGAGCATTATTTTTTTAAGATTATTTTTTGATTCTATTTTATGCGTTGATATTTCTCGTATTGATAAAAATAAGTACATCAATAAAGAAAAAATTGCAAGATACTGCCAGAAGAATGTCCAAAAGTTAACAGAATATGGCATTTGTTTAGTTAATATGTTTAGCTTAATTTCTGAACTCAATTCATAAAAATCTAACATTCGATAATTAAATACAAAAAATGGAATTAAGTGAAAGAGATCTTTCCAATTAAATTTTCTGTCATTCTTTATTCTATAAATAATGAAAAAATAAAAAAGCGGACCATATAAATAAGTAAAGCTTAAAGTGACATTTGTAAAGTGAGGTGAATGCATCAAATATTGCGTCCAAAGTGCAACATTTTCAAGTAAATTCAACGAAAAAAACGCTAATAAAGTGGCAAGAAAAAAATTACTTTTTTTAAAATAACTTTTCTTAGTATATAAAAAACTTGAAATAAATAATCCTTGTCCAGCAACCATCAAAAAGATAATAGTCCAGATATTCGCATTAGCACTAAATGTGGATATTGTTAAAAAATTCATTTCAGCTAACAAGTACAGATATCCTTTTTTATTAAAAAAGAAACATATATTACATTAGACTTATTAATTGCGGAAATGTTACAAAAAAGCGAATAAATATTGCATATTAAATCCTGTTAAGAAATATTAAAATCTAATTAAAAAGAGCGCTAATTATTCCTTCTAACTTATTTGGGTTATCACAAAATATACAATTGGCACTATTTTCTACTTTAATAACTTTTATATGTGGATTTTTTAAAGCTAGCCAAGGGTCTATATAATTTGAATTAATAAAGGATGTCATTGAACTTCCTTCATTCAATGTTTTTTTATCGTATCCAGGAACGATAACCAATAATTCTTTTTCAATTTGATTTATATCTAGTAAAACATCTTGAGAATTGAACTCACACAAATATTGAATCATAATTGGCATTGGAACAGAAGCCACTTGATCCCACATTTTTTTACCAGTTATAGAATCGAACGAATAGAAATTAGGTGGGAAATTACTATTATTCCAAACCTCTTTAGTAACTGTTTTAAACCATTTTGGCGCATAATAATTATCGTTAACTTCGATTCTTTCTTTTAATGTAGGGGGAGTTTTCATACTTGCATCAATTATTGTTGGAGCACCGCTTATAACGATGGTTTTATTTATGTATTCTGAATAATCTATATTCAATCTAATAGCAATTTGTGCGGCTACATTAAAATATGATAAAACCGTTACCTCCTTTAAATTATTTTCTTTAATATAGTTTACAATACCTTTAATACATCCATTCGTCCAAATTTGTTTACCATAACTAATATTAGGAGATGGTAATTCTTGAGGTTTTGTATTTCCAAAACCTGGTAAAGTAATGAGATGCATTTTGAATTTTTTCTTATTGTTTTTAACAAAATCATCAAAAACACTTGGGTCAAATCCCCACCCTGCTATAAGTAACAAATCTTGTTTACCTTCTCCAACTGTCTTTATGTCTCCTAAAGTACCAAGAGGAGATGTTTCCATGTTTTTAGGAAGAACTAAATTGTTAAGTGAGTCGCCCTGAACTTCAAAAGTATTTTGAGCAATTAAAAAATTGAAGCTGGCAAATATAATTGCAGCAAAACTAAAATATCGTTTCATAGCTTAAAATTTAATTATCAAATTTATCAAGAGAGAAACATAAAGCATTTAATATTTAACCCAAAATTGTATACCCCTTTAAGAGTTTACAACCTTAAGTGGCCTATGCATTTAAAATACATTTTGTTAATTAAATTTATGCTTATGAAAAATTTACATCTATTTCTATTTCTAACATCTCTATTCATTAGTTGCAAAGAAGATAAAATAGTAGCTGACTTTGTAATTGCAAATGTCAATATAATTGATGTTGAAAATGGAACTATTGAATCCAATAAATGGATTGCAATCGAAGGAAGTAAAATTGAGGCAATATATGATCATGAAATTCCTCTAGCTTCTTCGGTTGAAATTATTGATGGAACTGGAAAATATTTAATGCCTGGTTTATGGGATATCCATGCACACTACAGTTATAGCCATAATTATGCTAATCAATTACTATTTGCAAATGGCGTGAATGGTGTACGTGATATGTGGGGTACAATGGATACTATTTCTAGTATAGGACAAAAAAGCATTAAAAGAAATTTTAGCCCCAGACGTCTATACATCGGGAGCTATTATTGACAGAGTTCCGCCTGTATGGCCTGGATCGGTAGGAGTAGCTAATTTAAAACAGGCTCGAACTGAAATTGATAGACAGATAAAAGAAGGTGTAGATTTCTTGAAAATTTATAGTCGTTTATCTAAAGATGTTTATTTAAACATTACCAAAAAAAGTCAAGAGCAACAAGTTCCTTTTACGGGTCATATACCAGAATCAAATAGTATTTGGGAAAGTATAAAAGCCAATCAGCAAAGTTTGGAGTATTTATATGGCCTACTTGAAGGTTGTAGTTCTCAACAAGAAGAATTATTAGAACTTAATAAGACAGATCCATATGGTCAAAAGAAAGCAGCTCTTTATGGATTGAAGAAATGTTAGAACTACTTAATGATTACCAAGAAAATAGAACTCAATATAAGACCTTTAAAACATATGCTAAAACAATAAGTAAATCTATAGAAGGTTGGAATTAAAGAAAAATCATTAGCTAAATATTTATTACTAATGAATAATGAACAAATTAAAATACAAAAAAATACACAAGCAATCATCATTTCTCTAAACTTTTTGAGGCATGGATTTCTCCAGCAATGGTAATACCACCAATAACGAAAATAGAAATTGATCCAAGTGTTAACGGTTTCATAATTCTTTACTCCGAAAATGATAGTCAAATATCAATTATGAGAGGTAGGTTTCTTAAGGTAGTGAAGAATAAAGAGCTAATTTATACATGGAATTGGGAGAGTTCAAAAGAAAAAACAATCATTACAGTCCAGTTTGATGACAATGGTGATCAAACAACCTCGATTCATCTAACCCATGAGGGTTTTTTAACTAAAGAAAGTGCTGAAATGCATAAAAAGGGTTGGGATTATTATATTGATGAACTCGAAAAAAATAACAAATAACTAGAACTTTATCATTACCCATCAGCAATATTATGATGTTTTAAATGATATGATTATTCAGCCTTTCAATTTGACATCTATAGAATCATCTGGGATAAAGAAAATTCAAAACTTGAATGTTGGCTATGTACGTAAAGATAATATGTTTGGCTTTGTAAATAGATGTATAGATGATAATGGATTTACAAATAACACGCAATTTGAATGGACTGGAGGTGGATTAGCGTTTAGAACAGAAGATTATGTAAAATGGTTAAGATTATTACATGAAGGATCCTTTTTAATCTTAACAAATTAGGAGAAGATTTTTATAGTGCAAGACCTGCAACAGGTGTTGGAGGTAGTTATGGTTTGGGCGTACAAATATTTGAATTTCCAGATATTGGTAAGACTTATGGCCATTTAGGATTTTTCCCAGATTATTTTACCATAGGTTTTTATGACCCTAACACTAAAATAGCTTGTGCTTTACATTTAAACACATTAGAGCAGTCTTAAGCTAGAGATTTTATAGAGCTTATGAGGTTAGTTGTAATTAAACCAATATAAATAATAATAGAATTCTATGATACCTACATTAAAGAATTATTAAAATCAAATAACTAATATGATATGAATCAAGCTTTTGAGAGACGATGGTTTTCAAAAATAAATTTAAAATTATGGGAAATCAAAGAATTAAGTTTATAAAAGAACAAAGTAGCTTTACGAGAAGTTTAACATTAAGTATCCTAGTTCAAACACCCCACAAAATTTGGTATCTAACACCTGAAATTTTGAAATTAAATATTGCATGGCAAGTAGGTCATCTAATTTTAAGTCAATTTTATCATACTATTGTAGTAATTGGTGATTCCGATCCTTCTATTTATAAAAAAAGTTAAATTTTGTATTGATATTAAATAATTGAAATATGACAAAGATTCTAATTCCCTTGTTTCTAGTTACATTAAACCTAAATGTTTCTTATGCCCAAGATGATGTTCTGTGGAAATTTCAAACCAACGATAAAATTTATTCATCACCAATTATTGATGGTGACATCTTATTTATTGGAAGTGGCGATAACAGCCTTTATGCAATAGACAAAAATACTGGGAAAAAAGTTTGGACATTCGAAACTGGTGGTGCAATTCATTCCACACCATTAATGTTGGACAATCTTATATATTTTGGTAGTGCAGACGGTAGTTTATATGCACTAGATAAGAACAACGGTAACTTAGTTTGGAAGTTTGATTCAGAGGGAGAAAAAATGTATGATATATGGGATTATTATCTCTCATCACCCTCTGGAGAAGAGGAAACAATTTATTGGGGATCGGGCGATGGTTATTTATATGCCATTAACAGTAAAATAGGCCAATTAAATTGGAAATTTCAAACGAATGGTATAGTCCATGCAACTCCAATAATATATAACAATAATATTTATGTTGGTAGTTTTGACGGTGTTTTTTACTGCGTAAACAAAGAAAATGGCACGTTAGTTTGGAAGTTTAAAACTGTTGGCTCAACTTATTTCCCGAAAGGGGAAATTCAGAAAGCTGCTCTAGTTAAAGACGAAGTGGTTTATTTTGGTAGTAGAGATTATAATATTTATGCTTTAGATGCAAAAACGGGAACTGGAAGGTGGAATATGAAACAACCTCGCGGCTGGATTATTGCTACACCAATTGAATATAAAGACAATTTATATTTTGGAACATCGGATGCTCATATATTTTATTCAATGAAAAAAGTTGATGGCATTGTTAATTGGACAATTCCAGTTAATATGAGAGTTTACGGTACAGCGCTTGCTTATAACGACAACATATACTTTGGAACTTTTGACGGCAAAGTAAAAGGCATAGACTATTTAACAGGACATAAAAACTGGGAATTTCAAACAGAGCAAAGTAAATTGAATTATTATAATGTCTTTAATAAAGAAGGTGAATTCAAAGAAGGATTTGAACTTTATGGGCGTGATTTTAGGAAATCTGAAGAGCTAATACTTTCATTAGGATCTATACTTTCAAGCCCTGTCATTGATAATGGCATAATCTATTTTGGAAGTTCAGACGGAATCGTGTATGCTATAACACTTTAATAATATTAATTAATGCACCAACAAAAAAAGTTTTTTAAAACAAATACAAAGAACATATGATAAAACATGTATTTGCTCAAAAAATCTTTTTTGCAAAAATCAAAAAACTAAAATTATATGAAGAACATATTAATACTAATAGCCTTGGTTATAATAAGTTGCAAAAATCAACCTCATGAGGCATTAGAAAAAAATCAAAAAATAACTTATCAAATTGGTGCAAAATATTTTATTTGGTCGGATTCAGATAGGATAGATTCTTATTATGGAGGAAATAGATTAATAAATGTTCAAGTATGGTATCCTATAGATTCCACTCAAATAAATGAGAAATTTAAACCTTCAGAGTATTATTATGAAATTGATAAGGTTCGGAAAGATATAGGAGGATGGACTGAAAATGACTTTAATGCCGTTTCTAATCTTAAAACATATTCTTTAAAAGATGCACCAATTAGTCATAGTAAGACTAATTTTCCTTTGATAATTTTTTCACCAAGTCTAGGAGGTAATATAAGCCTTTACACTTATTACGCTGAAGAATTAGCAAAGAAAGGATACATAGTTGCCGGAGTAAATCATTTGTATGAAAGCGAATACGTAATCAATGAAAAGAGAGCAGTTTACCCTGTTAATGTCCGTTTTCATGATAGCCTAAAAACTTTAAATATCCCAGATCAAATATCCGCGGACAAATATCGTGAGGTAAAAGGTTTGAGACAAAAGGTATTAGCTGAAGATTTAATTTTTTGTTTGAATAAACTACAGGAAGTAAATAGCAATTACTTTAATAATAAAATTGACTTTTCAAACGTTGGAAGCTTTGGGCATTCTATTGGTGGAGCGGCGGCTGTCTATGCTAGTTATTTGGATGATAGATTTAAAGCGGTAATTGATTTAGATGGTACTCCTCCTTCAATTGCGTTAGATAATGGTATTGATGTACCATTTATGTTTATTGAAGATCTAACTGATTATGAAAATCACGAAGGCTATAAAAAACTTCACAAAAGGAGAAACGATTTTTGCGAAAAAATAAGAGCAGATTCTTTTAGAATATTAATTGGCGGAATCAATCATAATAGTTTTCTGGATATTAATTATCACATGGAAAATAATAATCATGATAAGATGCGATTTCTAAATACGCTTCAAATAACAGAAGGATATATGGCTAATTTTTATAATCATTATCTAAATGGTAAAGATCTGAATTTAAAGGAAATGAAAATTGATAGTCTTGAAATTATAATATTTAATAATAAGACATAGTACATTAATTCTCAAGATAAGGAGAGATAATTATAAAAGTAAATAAACATCCACGTAGAAAGATACATATTATTAAAAGATGGTCGAAAGCTTGGCTTTATGAATTATGGAGATTTATGTGGATTTCCAATAATAGCTTTACACGGAACTCCAGGTTCTCGCTTATGGTTTATAAAAGATGACCCAATTGCAAAATCTTTGTGTATTAAATTAATAACGGTGGATAGACCAGGATTTGGCTTATCCGATCCAAAAAAAGAATAGGACAATAATTAGTTTTACTGAAGATGTTTTAGAATTGATTGACCATTTCAAATTGAAAAAAGTTTCAATTCTAGGCATTTCAGGAGGAGGAGTGTATGCTGCTGCTTGTGCGTTTCAGTTTTCAGAAAAGATTTTAAAAGTAGGACTGATTTCTACCATTAATGAATTTAATAATGGCAGGACTCCAAAAAATATGAGCAAGCCCAACAGAATTAGTTTTTATTTAGCTCAAAAACTCCCTTGGCTACTACGGTTTATGTTTGCTCAACAGAAAAAATGATTGATCATAAACCTGATTCTTTTTTGCAAGGGATTAGTACAAATATCAACCATTTATGCGAAAGCGATCAAGAAATATCAGTCAAAAAAGAAACTGGTGAATGGACACTTATACACATGAAAGAAGCCTTTAGACAAGGTGTTTTTGAATCTGCATATGAAATGAAGTTACTAACTAAAAAATGGGGGTTTGATTGCACAAAAATAATTTGTCCTGTTGAAGTTTGGCATGGAACTGAAGACACGTTAGCCCACATTGGTGAAATTAAGAAGCTGGTAAATATATTACCAAATTGCAAGCCTAATTATGTCACGGGAAAAGGTCATTTTCTAGATGATGATCCAGAAATTTGGAAGCAGATTTTAAAATCTTTGATTTAATCTAAATCCTACAAAATTAAAATATTATTATAATTCTGGTTTCTAATATTGACACCATCATCAATTAAACATATTATTTCTATTTCCATCAATTCTGAAACTTACAATCGGACTTTTCTTCAACGAAAAGATTATAAGAGTGTAGCTTTGATTTTTAAAGAACGCCTAGCTCTGAAACCCCTAAAGGAAAGACGACTAATGATAAGCAAGGATCATTCCAACCTAAGTATCGTGAAGCAGAGCAGGCTTTTGCAGCTGCACCGTTCAGGTCTTTATTATAGACCCAAAGATGAAAGTGAACTTAATCTGGAGCTCATGCGCTTGATGGACGAACATTACGCCGATCATTATTTTAAAGGTGCTAAGCGTATGCACACTTGGCTCACAATGGACAAGTGTTATAAAGTGAATCAAAAGGGCATAGGCCGATTGTATTATCGCGTGATGGGTCTTAACGCCATTATGCCGGGAAAGCATACCTCTAGGCGTAACAAGGCCCAAAAAATATATCCGTACCTGCTCAGAAACTTAAAGGTCGATAGGCCTGATCAAGTATGGGCAACGGACATCACCTAAATCCCGATGCGCAAAGGGTTCATGTATTTGGTGGCCATCATAGACCTGCATAGCCGCTATGTGCTTTACTGGTCGGTATCCAATAACCATGGACGCCCAATGGTGCAAAGAGACTTTAGAAGAAGCTATGGCGCTACATGGATACCCGGAAATCGTCAATACCGATCAAGGTAGTCAGTTTACCTCCGAGGTATTTACCCATCTTGTTCTGTCAAATGATATCAAATTGAGTATGGACGGCAAAGGAAGGGCCATCGATAATGTATTTATAGAGCTTCTTTGGAGAAGCGTCAAATTTGAAAGTATCTATTTGAATCCACCAGATTCAGGAATCGATATCTATCAACAATTGAACCGATACTTTTACTATTATAACAACGAGAGAAGACATCAAGGAATCGACAATCAAATACCTTTTAAAAGGTATTTGATAAAACAACAAAAAGTAGCATAATGAATAATAACCAGAACTTAATTTAATACGAAACCTGTCCTAAAGATTGGGGTATGCTCAATTCTTTGTGCCGGGATAAATGACTGGAATTTCTTGAGCTGAAAGTTCAATAAAACCTCCAAATGAAACTAGCAGAACAAATGAATTTAAAAATGTGTTTTCTCATTATTTTTTGTTTTAAGCTTGTAAAAAAATTTCATTTGTACACCATTATGGAGTTGCGCACAATTTAAAACTACAGCCTAACCTTTTTTTGATTTAATTTCCAAATAGTATAAAAAGTGCTTATAGCTAAAAGACTGATATAATTAATTTTATAATACAATGGCTCCAAGCTAACAGCTAATATAATATTGGCTATGGTTGCAATTAATACCAAAGCAAAAATTATATAAGCAATGATGTTTTGATTTTGTTTAATAATTTGAAAAATTGTTTTTATTATGAAATAGGTAGTAATTGGAATAACCAATACTAAAACAGAAATAACTACCAAAGCTGAACTGTGATTCCCATTAAAAAACAATAGAACCAGACCCATATTAATAAAAGAAAAAGAACATAACCAATAATAACAATGAAAATGTTTTTAAGAATTGTTACAAGCATTTTTTAAATTTTTATGTTATTAAAATTACAAATCAATGAAGGCATAAACGAGTAGACAAATGTGGAGAAGGCTATACTACTTTAGTCTATTTATTCAGATTTAACGTTTATATCGCTTGAGTACGTCTTTTGACTCTTAATTTTTCAAATAATTTGATGGAATGGTTTTACCGTACTATCCGATATGAAAAGGGGCTTCACCAATTTCTGAATTTGATAATTCATCTGCCATTAGGTTTAATTTTTCCATTTTACGTTGACTTATTTTTTCAAATTAGCATTCATCACTTTTAACCATCCCATTTTTATTCTAATCCACTTCCAGCTAAATAAAATAAATGATATAATCGCAATATATACGGAAGAAATGGCTATTCATTCGATTATTAAACGATTAGAAAGACTAGAAAGCCTGCCAACTTGTACAAAAAGGATGGCCAAAACTAATGCTATTGAAAAAAACAATAAAACAAGTTTCTTTTTAACTCTCCTCATTCTATTTATCATAATAATATTGATTAATCCAGATTAATTTTTGTGTATATTTATTCATGGTGATATCCTTTAAGCAATTAACCTCAAAGGGTCCGGAGAGAATTTTATTAAATCTAGTTGCAATAATTGCTTTTTGAATTATTCTTAACAATATTAAAGTAAAGCTTTAAGCTTAATCTAATCAAATATTAATCACTTTACCGATGCTATTTAATTCGCGGCGTTTAGTCCAGTAATAAGCTGCAAAACCTATGACGACAATTGGTAGCACAATTCCAAATTCGTCAATATAATAAGCTGTGTTTCCTGTATCCTCCGTTAAAGGAGTGAAAATTCTTTGAATAAATAAATTATGACTAGCGTGAAGTATTACTGCTGTCCATAAGCTTCCTGACTTGACACGAAACCAAGTGTATATGAAACTCATACTTATAGTTAATACCACGAAGCATGACATTGCATACCAATATGGAGTGGCACTTTTATAATCAGCAAATAGTAATATAGGAAGATGCCAAATTCCCCATATAAAACCTGAAATTAAGGAAGTCTTCGTAAACCCATAAATCTTATATAATTCAGGAACCAAAAACCCTCGCCATCCTATTTCTTCTCCTAAAGCACTTGCCATACCAAGGATAGTACCAAAAATCCCAAATAGAATAAAATAGAAAGTTATAATGAAACCACTGTCAATTTCACCAAAACCAAAAGAATTCGTAAGCCTAACAACAATTTCCTTGTTATAGAATCCTCCCCATCCTAATAACCATATTACGAGGTAAGCAATTAGTGCATAAATAAGAGGAGTTAAATAGCTCCATATCTGATATCTTGTTTTACCCCATTTCCACCCAAGATCAGAAATATTCCTATTTAATATTTTCATAGTAATCAAGGCAGAAATCCCAGGGCACCACATAAGTCCAATTGTAAATTGACCCCATCCGCTACTAAGAGTTCCAGAATAAATTATTAGAAAATAATAAATTGAACTCAAGGCCAAAGAAATTGAAAGAAATATTATAATAGGCTTAAATCTTTTCTTTGTCAAGTTCTCCATAATTATTTGTTTTGGGTTATTTTAAATTGTTCCCATGGTATTTATATAAAACTATTTACATGAATGTTTTAGTCTTCTGAATTACTTTTTTAGCTAAATTTAATGGGATTATGTATTCAGCTTGACTATAAGTGCCTTCTATAACGTTTTCGGTATTTAAGGTTCCTTTATAATGTATTCCAACTTCCGGAATTTCAAGCACTAACGCGTTATCTTGAAATGTAGTAGTGGCAACTTTATACCCCATTATATTCTGGTCAGGGTTGTCAAGAGTTGAATCATATCCTTTCTCAATTTTTACGATATTGAAAGACACTCTTAGTTTAGTTCCATTAGCCTCTAATATTCCATGCCAAACACCTGAAATATCTTGGCTGTAAGAAAAAAAGGAAATAATACTACATGTCAAAAACAATGAAATGGATTTTTTCATAACTTAAAATATTTAAAATTAATACTAAATCGAATTTTAAATGGCCTTAATTGGTCTGGTAAAAACCAGCTAAAAAATAACACTGGCAAATAAAATTCTTCATAAAATATATCATTCTTGATGGCCCAAAAATCGGAGTGCAAATGTTTAGATTTCGAAAACTATAAAAAACAGCTATCTTGTATAATAAATAGAGTAATTATGATGTAAACACCTTTAGGTCTTTACAAAAATTTCACTCATAATAACAAAGTATTAATTGTTTATGAAATGATTTAAATTCCGCTAGATCATTTATGAGCTACTGACAACCTCTTGCAATGTCACTGACATCAAACCATCCTTGGAGATGCCTATACCTGTTATTTATTTTTTTTGAAGGCAAATGTGTCCCGTAAAACGTTAATTAACGAAACTACTAAAAAGGACCACGTTTGGGACGCTACTAGCCAACGGTTTTCACTTTCGCTGGAATGGCTCGTAAAATGGCCGTTTTATGGGACCCCAAAAAATGGCAACTTATGGCTCGTATAATCTGGATATGATCATTAACTATATATCCCTATCTTAGATAATAACTATATTCGTTCGTGAATGAGTATTATAAAATACAAACAGCATGAAATTAATAATTATTACTATCCTATGCTTCTTCTTTCAAATAGTGAACGGACAAACCCTGAAACAGCTATATGTACCAAATGGGTCCATTAGCTATCTTTCATCAGGTGAGGGAGAAACAATTGTTTTTATTCACGGTGGTCAGGAAGACTACAGGGTATTCCTTCCTCAGGTTGAACTTCTTAGTGATAAATTTCAAGTGGTTACCTATAGCAGGCGTTACAATTTTCCAAATGACAATGAAATTCAACCGGAATACAATGTAAAAACAGAAGCTCAGGATTTAAAGATTTTGATTGCAATGCTTGGCAAGCCAGTGCACCTGGTAGGACATAGCTATGGTGGTTTAATAGCCCTGGAATTCGCTGTAGGCAATCCCAAAATGATCAAGAGTTTAACGCTTTCTGAACCTGCGTTGGTTTCCTGGCTCAATGATATCGAAGGTTGTGAGTCTTGGTATAATTCAGTACAAGAGACATTGATTGGCGAAACAAGAGAGGCTTTTTCAACCCAAGACACTACCTTGATTATGAAAGAGTTATTTGAATTTTTTGCTGGAGCTGATATACAAGATCAAGTCCCTGCTGAAGTACTGGAAATGCTAAAAGCAAATCTAAGGGAAATGGAAGCTCTAGTAAATTCGCCATCGGGGTTTAAATCGTCCTCTCCAGGGGAGGTAAAATCGTTGGATATGCCAGTAATGATACTTACTTCGGAACGAACAATGCCAATGTTAATTTGTACAAACGCTAAACTAATAGAAGTCAGACCGCAAGCTACCCATCATCACTTATTGGATGCAGGGCATGAAATGTGGATGACAAACCCAAAAGAATTATCAGAATTCTTGTCTGATTTCATAATTAAATAAACAACTCGCTAACAGTGGGTATAGGTATAGAGTCAAAGAGACATTACTACTGCCAAGCTACCCCCCCCCCCAAAAAAAAACCGTAACTCAATAGTCCTTAAAAAGGATCCTTTTTTGGCTCTTCATTTTTCCTTTACTTGGAATCTAGATATCCAAACTAGACCTACTTTTTCATTATTAATTAAAACTCTTTGTTACTTCTCTCTAATCATAGAAATCCGTATTGGTCGAAGCGTATCTTTTTTTAAAAGATAGCGAGCGGGAATCATGCTGTGCAGTGATTCCCGCTCGCGCCTGCGGCGAGCAACCGCAGGCTGCGCCTGCTCCGACTAGGATTTAGAGATTATACTACTTTATAATATTATAATAATGCGCTACTTAAGTATTTGATTTTCAATAGTAATAGCTATAAAACGACCTGCATTTGCTTAAAATTCCTTGATTTCTTTGAAGTTCTGAAAACTAAGCTTTTACGGTTTTCAACATGCACCTTTTCTGCTAGTGCACAGGTTTGAAGTCCTTTATAAATGACATTTGAGCAAAGAAGTTAGTATGAGGAAAAAGAGCATTATCATAAATGAAAGGAGCCATAAGGAACTCAAAAAACTGGCCCGGGAATACAACCGAAATATCGGAAAATTTACTGAGGAAATGATTCTTTATTTCCAAAAAACAGGAACCGACCCCCAGGCTATCAAAGGCAAGAATGCGACCGAAATGATAAAGGTAATCGATCGACGTATTGTTTCATTTTTCAAGACCCAAGAATCCGAGATCCTTTATCCCATTCATAATCAATTGCTCAAAAACGGAAAACGTACCGAGACCCTTTTCAACAAACTTATCGATCAATTGAACACCGTTTTTGAACGGATGAAGTATCGGAATTGATGCCGGTCAGTATCGTTCATCAAACCTCGGCGGACAACAAGGGAAGCTGTTCAAAATACGGACACTATCTAAACAAGGAGAACAAAGAATTAAAGAAGGAGGGCAACGGAAATCGACAACAATTTTTCTTTAATCATGATCAAAATATGATTACCACGGTACAAGCCATTACAATGGTGGATGATAATAATAAGAACAAAGGTTTGGCAAAAAAGCAGGACAAGTATTTTACATTGACCTTGAATTTTAGCCAAAGCGAACAAGAACATTTGGCTTCGACCTTGGCAAAAAGACCGATTGAAAATGTAGATGAATTGAATTCCAAGGAATATGAAAACTACAATGAGGTAATAAAACTCTTTGCTCGGCAGGCCATGCGAAATTATGCTGCAAACTTCAAAAAGGATATTGACGAAAAACAGATAGTTTGGTTCGCCAAAATTGAACATAAAAGACGGTACAAAGGAACCGATAAAGAAGTGCTTGCCGGAAGGTCTAAAAGTGGCGAACTGAAAAAAGGATTACAGACCCATGTGCATATTACCGTATCACGAATGCACAAGGACTATCGTATCAATCTAAGTCCATTGGCCAACGCAAGAAGCAGCGAAAATCTTGTCCTTAATGGAAGAAAAGTAAGGGGCGGTTTTGACCGCTCCAGTTGGAAACAACTCAACGAAGATTCCTTTGACAAGATGTTCCAGTATAAGCGCGGTCTAGAAGAAAAATTTGAAACCCTTAGAAAACTTAAGCATGGCACCTTGGAAGAAAAGCGAGTCTTAAAGGCTGAAATACGACTTGAGCAAAATATGCAACCGGTACCGGAAAAGAAACCAAAGTTGATCAGTCAACAGTTTTACTTTATTCCAGACCAAAATAGAATTACGAAGGCACAGACCATTTCAACTATTGAAAGCCATAGCGGGAACAAAGAAATTTCAAAAGGCCAAGTAAGGCCCTTTGAATTGACTTTAAATCTTAGCCAAAGGGAACAGGAGCATCTAACATCCGCCATTGCCGAAAGACCGGTTGAGAACATTGAAGAGCTGACGGCGCTAGAGCTAAAACATTACAATGAAGCATTGCAGGTTTTTGCCCGAGAAGCCATGCGCAACTTTGCTGCAAGCCGCAAAAGAAGAATTCATGAAAAGCAGTTGGAATGGTTTTCGAAAATAGAACACGACAGCGAATCAAATGGTACAGATGAAAAGAGTTCGATCGGAAAATCTAAAACCGAAGAGCCAAAAAAGAGAATACAGACCAAAATAAATATTACCGTTTCAGGAATGCAAAAGGGCCATAGCATTGAAAATAGACCTATTCTGAATGTTGATCTTGGTTTAAAAGCCATGCTAAATGAAAAGCCAGCACTAGAAGATTTTGATTATTCCAAATGGAAGCAACTCAATCAAAATTCCTTTGATACGCTGTTCGGGTTTGAGCGTAGTCTTGGAGAAAAACAAGAAGTACATCAAAAACTAGAGCACGGAACATTGGAAGAAAAATCGCCTATAAAGGAAGAGCTAAAATCAAACAAGCTAAGGAATCGTTTGCATCAAAAAACCCGTCAGTCGAAGAAAGGAGCTAAAAAAGGTAAAAACCGAAATAAGGGCAAGAACAATCAAATATCACTTTAGCCTTCCGGTTGCCAATCGTTTACTATTTGATGCTTAGAAATTCTAGTACTAGGTTTCGACAATCTTCAAAACCCCTTCATTACTTTCTTTAAAAGCATTGCTTTTCTGTAATACCACCTCCATACCTTCCATCTCGCTTCCGATAAGTGTATCGCTAAAGGCATGGGCGCGTTCCAGCATTCTAATATAAACTTTTGGGTCATTGTTTCTTGTCAATTTCCGTAGGCCACCCAGATAATCCTCTCGGTAGACCGTTGGGATGATAATCTTGGTCTGATCGGATGTCGATAGTTCGGCGTTCATCATGATACGTGCCAGACGGCCATTACCATCCAAGAATGGATGTACTTCGCTCACGATGAACATCATATAGGCCGCTTTTGCAAAAGGATGTTCAAGAGCCTTGTAAAAGTCAAAACTGCGCATCAATGTCCCCCGGACCAGTTCCATATCCACAAAGGCGGTATCGCCAGCTTTATTGTTTTTGTCCTTGAACTTGCCCGGTTTCTTGTCTGTACGTGCGCTGAGCAAAATGGCATGGCGGTATTGAAGGATCTCTAAAAGATTGTCCGGCGAATAGGGAACGATTTTCATTTCACGTCTATTGGATACCAATTGATAGGTGCCTAGGACATCGTGGGAATCCTCATTTCTTGCGAGTAAAGGTTGCTGGGTAGCTATTACTTGTTTCGCTTCATCGACTTCAAAAACAGTACCCTCGATATAGTTGGAAAAATAGCTTTCATAAAACGCAAAATTGCGGTACGCCTCTGTGGTGGTATTTTTTTCTTTACGGTATTTTAATTCCCGTTGTTTCAATTCGCGAAAAAGGATTTCGAACAATTGTATTCGGCCAGGGTCATAAGGATTTCCCGTTGCTCGTGCTGCTGCCAGAGGGGATTTTAGATTTTTTGCGGGTTGGGTCGTCAACAAGGCACTGATGATTTTGTTGAGTTTTTTGAACTCCTTTTCCATTCCTAATGCTGCGGAAATATCACGTGCGCGGTCTCGCACTTGGTTGAGTTCCTCATCGCCGTTGACTCGTATAATTTTTTCCAGTTTTTCCTCTATCTGCGGAAATGCCAATGTCTTGGAGTCCGCTCCTGTTTGTCTTGAAACTTGAAGATTTTCAAGTAAGGCACGTTCTCGTTGTGACACCATTAATTCCCCCGAAAAGGAAGTATCGCCCTCAATGGCTTTTGGCCCTTCCATAAACCGAATGGTAATACCGGGCAGCCCTATTTTTTTTGTGTACTTGTAGGTTACGAAGATATGGCTGCTAGCGGTAGGGCTAAACTCAAAGGCGGAACGATGGCTCAACACGGCCCCGGGATATAGATTCCCCAAAATAGGAAATAGGTTACGACGTATGATATCCTCTGGAGTGTCTTCGAGGTTTGACGTATAGATGCGTGGAGCTATTTTGCGAATTATCCCTTCACCCTCCCATTTTGATACACGACGGGATGTTACGGCATCGGAAGAACCATAGATGATTTCCTGCAAATGTATTGGGGTGTTTTTTTCCACGAAACTGGTTTAGAATACAAAAATGCAAAATAATTTCCATTATAAGTAAATTTTTGCAAAATATTTTCTATTAATAAAAAATTTGTTGGATTTTCCAGTAAAGTGATATTCGATATTTTTTAGCAAAATATTTTCTGTTATAATACTTTTAATGCAAAAAATTTTCCATGGTAAAATTAAATAGTTGTATGGCAATAGCCTTTTTCTCCATGTAGCATCGTTCCTGCGGACGTTGGAAAACCTTCAACTCCAAGCCTGACCGAGCGGACGACCTTCGCCCTTCCGCATCCGGTCGTCTTTCCGGTTCCGGTTTTTCAACATCCTCGAAACCGCACATAAACGCAAACGAACGCCAAAAAGCGTCCGCTTGCATTTATCTTCCAGCCGCATCCTATAACAATCGTCTTAGGCCATCGCCCCAAGATTTTGCTTTGCAAGCTCCGAATTCCAAATGAAACGCCAAATGAAAAAATTTGGCTTTTTCATTTGAAATCCGGTTAACGCTCGCCATCAAAATCTTGGAGCAATGGAAAAAGCAAACGAAATTAAAATCAGTTACAAAAACAATGGTAGTAGAAATCAATTGAAAATCAATGACTCAAGGGATGCGAATAAAATCATTATGGATTCTTGGGACAGGGACAGTATTGAACTTTATGAATCCTTTAAAGTCGTGTTTTTAAACAATGGTAACATAGTGAAAGGCATTTGCACCTTCTCGATTGGTGGACTAACGGGTACTATGGTCGACATAAGATTGATTTTTGCAACCGCATTGAAATCCTTGTCAACGGCAATTATACTCACACACAACCATCCTAGTGGGGTTATTATCCCTAGTAAGGCAGATATACAACTTACCAAGAGAATAGTAAAGGCAGGAAATTTGTTGGACATTAGAGTACTTGACCACATTATCGTTACACCACATGGGTCTTTTTATAGCTTTGCTAATGAAGGGAGAATATAGTACAAGCTCTCTGTTCCCATAAGGTGCAAATATTTAAAGTTTTAGAATGTTTCTAAAATGATTTGAACTCTTTACAGAAAGCGGATTTTGTAAAGAGTTTTGGTTTTTGATGCAAATTTCAGGGAGTTCAACTGTGATTCTGTGACCAGGGTTATTGGGCGTAATGTAAAGAGTTTAGAATCTTGACATGATCGCAAGTCGTATTTACTACCTATTAAAGTTAACAGATGAGTTGGAAAAATTTATTTGATGAAACAAAAAACTCAACAAAAACGAAATTTTACTTGGCCTATCTGACTCTTCACCTGGTCTCGAACGATGGAACTTAACACGTTATAATCCAAATATTTGTCAAATTGCCAACGTATTGGATAACCGAAATAAATACCCAATTAAAATTTTAAAGACTTATTACTACCTTCTTCTGAATAGTAATCCCCGACGCAATATGCACTCCCCTCAAATTCCTCTGGTATGAATGAGGTGGTATATATTATTTGATAATCCTCTTTAGAATAGTTTTGCGAAGTTTTAACAATTAACTTTTGAAAGTTTTTTGCTCTTATTTCTTCAATACCATTGTCCTCCATATTATCACATAGAATAAATCTAGGAATCTCATCTGGTTAGACTCTAAGCTTGCGAAAAATAGAGCAAATCTAACGGTATTTTTGAGGTAAAAATTAGAGCTCGCAGAAAAACGTTTTAACCTATCATCTACATAAATAGAATTACTTCCGTAGTCTATTTTAAGTGCGGTAGCCTCCCGGAAACCCTCTTCTCTATTTAAATCTTCATGTAATAATTTCAATGCAAAATTTTCTATTTTCTTTGATGTCTCTTTTGCTTGTTCAGTTTGTGCTAATTCTTGAAAATGTATGATTGAACTTAAGTTCTTAAGGTCGACTTTCAGCTGTAGAGCTTTCTCCTGAAACTGTTGAAATTTCACTGCTGTTTCTAACATTGTTGTGAACTGCAGAATTTGACCATCTATTTCTCCCTTTTCAACCAACAATTTATCAATTCTTTCATCTCTGAGACTCTTTACATCTCTTAGCGCCCGATTTACAGCTTTTTGCGAAGTTTGTAAGTCTTGTTTGAATTTCTCCTCCCTTGCTTTTAAGTTTAAAACCTCCTGAATTTGTCTTGTTCTTATTTTTTTAGATTCAATAATTTGAAAAGAAATCTCTTGTTGCATTTTACTTAATGCAGAGCTTTCTTTTTTATCATCTAAAGGTTGCTTACAAAGACTGCAATTCTGATCATCGGTTTTCTGCAAAGACGATAAACATTCAGGGCAAAATGTTAGAGGTATGGTGGTTAACTTTTCCTTTGTTCGCAATGAATTCTTAATAGCTAGAATTTTACTTTGTAGCATTTCGATAAAAAAATCGGTGTCGCTAATCTCATATTCTAAACTAAATATTTTATCTGTAATTTCTTCAGTTTGTTTCCTTAATAGTATTGATTCTTCCTTTAATTGTTGAAATTCCAGCTTAGTTTTAGAAGTAAAGACAACTTTTTTCTGATTGGTTTTAAAAGCCTCAATTTGTTCGCCAATACGTTCTTTGTTTATTCTTAGGTTGTCGATCATCGTTTTGATATGAGAAGGCTGAAGTAACAACGGATTATCACTTAACTGTCTCATACCCTTAATTTCACCTTCTAATTTTTCCAACTCCTAGACTTAATCTTTTTATCCAATCGATTGCTATAGAGGTCTTCGCTATAAATACCTAATAATAACTCTGCAATAGTATTTCTAGTTAGTGCTGAGTCGAATTGCTCATATAAAAAAAGAGAGTTTGTAGGTGAATCTTGGTCAACATACAACAACCTTAAAATTTGGTGCATTGTTATATTAGCCTCACCATAAACAATTGGAATGTTAAGGTTTTCAAACAAAACATTTGAAAAGCTCTTTTTATTGGCTGATGCGCTATAGGGATATTTTGTCCATTGCCCTGGCTCAGTAGTTTTAGCAGCATCATCCATTCCCCCCCAATAGATATACATAGGCTGGCTAGGAGATTCAGATATCTCCCTCCTCAAAGTTGCTACAACACCACTAAGAGAGACCTCACCGTAAACCATATGACATTCAAGTGCCTCATCTACCCACGAGGTAAATGAACCTCCCAATACATAAAATATAAAATGCGAAATAGTTGACTTTCCACTACTATTGTCACCTCTTATTATATTTACTCCAGAATGAAAATTTTCATAATAGGCAACTTTACCATTATTCGCATATATTTTTAATGACTTAAGAGTCAATTGATTACTCATCATAATGATATTCAGATAATTTAGTTCTAGCTTTTAAACCACTTTCCCCATAAAACTCCATATGATAGAAATATGTAGTCAAAATTTTCAGCACATTGCTTTCTCTATCTTCTAATTCTGAATATCTTGTTTCTAAAATTTCGCTTAGCTTCGCTCTGTCAATAACTCTTATTCTTCCAACTGAATCAAAGTCGTTAGCGATAATACCATAAGCAGCTAATTTGCTGACCGCAGTAAGCTGGTAAGAATGCATTCGGCTGAATAACTTTCTAGGGTTGGTTATTTTTCTGTACGGATTGTCTCTTTTAGGAAAGAGCTTTTTTATATCTCGATCTTCTGGTTTTACGCCAAACCGTATATTTTCTATTTCATAAGGGAAAGCCATGAAAAAATCCCATATTCTAAGTCTTTCATATTCTACAGAATCAAATTTTAAATTATTAAGTAGAAGTAAAATTCTATAAATCGTATGATTGATATCAAATGCTTCGTTATAAGTTATCATGCTACCCACTTTATGTGACACCTTCCAGTAAGGTAATATAACATTCCTCTTATTTCCTGAGAGCTGATGTATAAAACATTGTCTTCTGAAGCCTCTTTATTTAGTAGTTCATTCAAGGGCTTTATAATTTCATTGTAAATATCATTATCAAGGTCTGTTACATTCCTACCATCATTTAATTTAGGTAATATTTTGGCTCTAAATAGCTCAGATACTTGAGCTAACATTATGACAAAAATCCGTTGAGCAGATTGGTATTCGTTGTAGTGATATAGTTTTTTAGAGAATCTTTGCTTCAATACTTCTGCATCCTCAATATAATTTTGGGTACTCCCCGCTTCAATTAATTTAGCATCAAGTCCAATTACATCTCGCTCGATATCGTAATCATTGAGTTCAACGCAAATTTCTTTTATTTTTTCTTCATTGTCATACTCCCGAGATAAATCTCTAAACAATCTTCTTATTTGACTAATTTTAACCGTACCTTTTTTCTCAGATATAGTCTTATTTCCTGCAACCACATCTCCACTATCAGTAGAAATATTGCTTTGTTCAACTTTTTTACTCATTTATTTATTAGTGGTTTTATTTCCACCTACAACATCACCAGATTTAGTTGTAATGTTTTTCTGAGTAATTTTTTTAGATTTTGATTTTTTGTACGAAAAGAAAGCGCCCACTCCCAGTATAGCAATTACTAAAGGGACAATATACTCTAGGTTTTGATTTATGAAATCCATATTATTGGTTTGGTTTAGTCCTTAAATATAGTACTTTTAAAAATATACGCAGTGTTGAACAAATTATATTACTCTAAAGAAATAAAACCTAGCACAATGGTGAGATTCTACTAGATTTTTAAAAATCTCCTACAAATAGTAATTATAACTCTTAATAAACCCTCCACTTTGATTTCTCTATCCTAATTACAGGTTTTAGAAATTGCCGTTTGTCTTGATGCTTCCTATGCTGTATTAAAAATTGATTTTCTTATAAATCCAATTGGACTAATTTCTTAAGTCACGTTCAATAACAAATGTTTCATTAAGGTATAAAACTTGACATGGGCTCAAGCCAAAAATGACCGAACCTTTGTTTTTATCAATGACTCGCACTATGTTTCATAGAATACATTGTTAGGTACTGTTCTTTATCCACTCTTTCAATCTTACGAAGTCTATTAATTCCATCTGATGTTTTATTTTTTCTGATAGTTGAATAGCATCTGGCGAAAAATAAGAGGATGTAATCATTAATCCTGCGGTAACTCTATCCGTGTGGATTGTCCCAGCTAATTCTCTCACAAGATTTACTCCAACTGGTCGATTAGGTGCGAATTTTTTACACTCAACATAATAAATAAAATTACCTATATCAGTATGATTTGCAATTATCAAGTCTTTTCCTCCATCTCTCGTTGCTTTAGTCAAATCAACATTATATCCACGTTTGGTCATTAATTCGGCAACCATTTCTTCGAACTGTCTTGGACTTAAATCATAAACATTATTTGGGTTGCGTCTTATACTGTCCAAAATACTTTGATTAACGATTTTAATGTCGTTAGTAATTAGTTTAAATTCAGGACTAGTAGCAACTATATCTTGGTTGTTTAGAATTAAACCTTTTAGATTAATATTATCACTTATTAGTCCTAATATTTGATTTAAATTATATTTATTATTGTTCAAGTATTCAGAAACTAATCTTATTAGGAAAGGATTTCCTTTTGTTAGATTGGTAATCCTATTAATGTCCTTTTCTGGAATTTCCCTATTTACTAAACTAAATAATAGACTTGTTGAATCATTTAATCTTAATGGGCTTAAATGTATATGAGAAGAAGGTTTAAATTTTTCTAATTTATCCTTGTAGGCACCAACTAGAATAAATTGTTTAGAAGGATATTTTGATATATAATTTTGTATTTTCTGTTCAAGAGCATTATTGAATTCAAAACTTAAATCTTCAACTATAACCAGTTGAATTCGGTTAGAAATATCTGGAAATTCGCTGCTAAAATGATTTCCGTATACAACCTCTACCTTATCATTTAGTAACTGTTTATTCTGTTCTAAAAAGACTCTCCAAAGTGATGTTTTCCCTGTTGCGTTATTTCCAGATATTGCAGTTAACTTCTCTTGATTCTTAATTATTCCTTTTGTTAACAAATCAAGTTCTGAATTTCGGCCAACAAAAAATTTAATATCTGATTCAGGTGCAAAAGAGAAAGGTGACTTCGTAAATTTCATTGATTCGGATTAACGGTCTTGTGTATTAAACATAGCGTGTAAAAAGACGCTAACTTTTTCGGATTAAACACGAGCCGAATTTTTAAATTCTTCTTTTCATTTTAATATTCTCAAAAAGCCAAATTTAGAAATTTGGCGGTCTTAATAAATAAGCCAAAACCTCTTGTAAAGCCTATATTATTTATGTTTTATGCACGATGTCGGCAAACGTTTTTATTTCCTTGATAAAGTCTTCTGTCATTCGGATTAATTTATCTAAGTCTTTTTCCTTTACCTCACTCATTTGAACAGGATGACCATGTACAATATGATTTCTAATTTGCGAAATTTTATTCAGCCACTCGTAGTCAATTCTTCCAATTATTCCATAACTATATAATTGTTTGATATTCGCTGTTGGATTCAGCTTTCTTTCAGACGTTGGTTGGTCAGCTTTCAAAATCGCTCTTGATGAAGCCTCAAATAAAGACCAAGCGTATAAAAAATGAGGTTCTAAAAAGTTTTTATCGATTGAGCTTGTAACTTTATTTAATCTATTCTCAATTTCTAAAAGACTGAACTCTTGATATTTATTATTACTTAAATTGTCTTTTACCCTTGGGTTAGTAATGACTAACTCAAATTTCCAATTCTCAAGAGAATTAATTCTTGCAGATAATTCCTTTAGGTATTCAGAATTTTTAATAGTCTCACTTGTTTTAACCTCAACCACCACATTCATATCTCCTTTTTTAAGGATAAGGTCGGGATGATAATCTTTTAAAAATTCAGGCAGTGAATCTCCTTCTGGTTCTATAAATACTTGAAATCCTTTTTCTTCATATTCGCGAGCAAGTTCCTTGATTCTTCTCTGTTCTCTTTGTATGTTATTTGTTCTCTCCATTAGTCAAGTTCTTGATTGTGTTGAAATTCCTCTACTTTGATATGTAAAAAATCAACTCCATTTAAGAAGCCCTCAATAATTACTGGTGAAGCACCTTTAATTTTATATGCTCCATTTATATTTCTTTTTCTCGCAGAAGTTTCTACTACTTGGTCATCATCTAAATAAACAACACCTACTAAAGCATCTTGCATAGGTTTAATTATGTTGTCCGCGTCTGGACTATCTCCTTCGTAATAGTAGGTTACTTTAAAAGTGACTTCATCAGTTATTGCAACAGCCCCATTTGTCAAAGCATTTGTTGCAGCACTATTTACTTTTGCTTTCCAAGCTTGTAATCGTGCTCTGTTTTTCGTTTGAAGAGAAACCGGTGGTCCTTCAACTATAAATTCAAATGGTAGCATTGATGTTCATTTTTTTCTCGTTTCTCAAATGTTTGCCAAACTGTTATATCATAACTAAAATAGTGATTTAACATTTGGCTGGAATGGAAAAAGACACTTTTTCATTCGCTTTATTAGATTCTTGAAGAGCTAAAAAACTGTCTCGGAAGAAGATTATAGTGTTAATTTTATTACATCAAATTATACATTTTGGATATTACTCTTTACAGAACGCACCTTTCGTAAAGAGTTTATATTACCATGGGATTTATAGTAACCTCCTAAAAAGTTTAAGTAAAGGACTTTAGAGCTTCCCGTATGCGACTGGTGCTGATTAATTATTGAAATGCTACCATAACAGCAATATATATTACATATAGCACAAAATAGCTATTATAGTAGCATTTATTATATATGTTTCGTATCTTCGTATTCTAAAATAAAGGTAGTAATGGGAAAGTATGGAGACCAAAAATCACCTAAAGAAATAATGATTCTTTTATCAAAAAATATCATAGTCTTAAGGAAACAGGAGAAGATGTCCCAAAAGGAATTGTCGGAGAGATCTGGAGTAGCTTATGCTACTATTCGGAAATTCGAGTCAACAGGAATTATTTCTCTTGAATCACTTCTAAAGATATGTGAAGCTCTCAAGCGTCTTACAGACTTTGAATCAATATTGCTCCCAAGCGATATAAAACGGAAAAAGGATTTATTTAATTATTGATTATGGCGGTAACAAAACTCGACGTATATATACAATTTTCTAAACAAGAAAAACTCATAGGACAGCTCATTTTAGATGGTCGGAGTATATTGTTTAAATATAGTGATGCTTATTTAGAAACAGGAAAAAACCTCTCTCCAAATCAATTAAAGTTTGACGACAATCCTCAAACTACTAAAGAAAAAGCATTCAATGGTCTCTTTGGCGTGTTTGCAGACTCTTTGCCTGATGCTTGGGGATACTTGCTAATCAAGAAACGCCTCAGTGCTGATCGGATAGCCATTGAATCTCTCAATGCATTGGATCATTTGACATTTTCTGGGAAGAATAGTATGGGAGCACTACAGTACAGGCCAAGTGTCGAGTTGGAGCAGGAGGCTATGGAAATTAATTTAGATATACTAAACGACAATATTTCTGAAGTACTCAGCGGCGAAAGCAGTGTCGTAATTGATGATATGTTCAGAAGAGGAGGTAGTCCTGGTGGAGCACGACCAAAAATTTATGCAGGATATAATCCGAAGACAGATTCACTCATCAGTGGTATTGCTAATCTTCCTGCAGCATATGAACACTGGATTATCAAATTTGCAGCAGATGTAGATTCGAAAGATATCGCCAATATAGAGTTGGCCTATTATAAAATGGCATTGGATTCAGGGATCGAAATGTCCGAGTGTAGAGTGTTTAATAGTGACACCGGGAACAGTTATTTTGGAACCAAACGATTTGACCGTATTGGAAACAATAAGCTTCATATGCTCTCAGCTGCAGGACTTCTCCATGATGACTATGAACATAGTACCCTTGATTATGGAAATTTAATCTTCCAAGCAAAGAAGTTAACAAATAACGCACAAGCTGCTGAACAAATGTTCCGTAGAACTGTTTTCAATGTGCTGTCACATAATCGTGATGACCATTCTAAAAACTTTGCATTCCTAATGGATGCTGAAGGGGTATGGTCACTTGCACCAGCATATGACTTGACATTCTCCTCATCTTCTCAGGGATATCATAGTACAGCTTGCGCGGGAAACTATGTAGATCCAGGAAGGAAAGAATTACTGGAATTGGCGAATGAATTATCGATCAACAAAGCAAAGGTAACCATAGATGAGATAAAGGGCATCGTCGATCGTTGGAGAATATATGCTGAATTGTCTGGAGTTTCCGAATCCTCAATAAAAACCATAGAAACGAGTCTGAAGACCATTCGTTCAAGATTTTAGATTATATCCGGGTTTCGTAAATGACTTTTCAAAAGAAGAAATCAAAATAAATTAGGTTTCTGGGGAGTTTCTAAAAAGGTGTATTATCAGTCCAGTTCTCTAAAGTTCAATTAAACGATTGTTTTTTCAAGTGATGAGGCTGAACATTAAGGCCGGGTTTTAAATAATTCCCCCTATTTTGCCCCCTAAAAATTTAAAAAACCCTGAAAATCAATTTGACCAAAACAATGAGCAGGCAAAAAAATAATTAAATCAAGTAAGTGCCGTAAATAGATTTTGACACCAAATATGACACCATAAAAAATATAAATCCCTAATAATCAAATGATTAAAAGGGATTTAAGTACTCGAGGCGGGACTTGAACCCGCACGACCAGATGGTCACAGGATTTTAAGTCCGGCGTGTCTACCAATTCCACCACTCGAGCGTGTCCTCCGTAACCTTGGCGACGGAGGGCTGGACTTCAAACAAAAAAACGCTGGCAAGCAGCGTTGGTTTATTGAGCGAAAAACGGGATTCGAACCCGCGACCTCCACCTTGGCAAGGTGGCGCTCTACCAACTGAGCTATTTTCGCATTTGTAAGAACATACTATCTTATCTCGATAGCGGGAGCAAATTTAATACAATTCTATAAAAAGCAATAATATAAAAATGATTTTTTGAACGGAAAATAATGTGTTCTTACGATGTTGCTTTTTTATTCTTGGTCAGCAGGCGCTTAATCTCGTTTAGTTTCATCAGGGCCTCAACGGGAGTTAGGGTATTGATGTCGAGATGTGTAATTTCTTCTTTGATCTGTTCCAATAACGGGTCGTCCAAATTAAAGAAGCTAAGCTGCATTTCATTTTGTACAGAATTTAACTTGTCGGTCAACTCTTCACTGGAATGGGATTTCTCAAGCTTTTTAAGAATTTTGTTTGCTTTATGAATAACCTGTTGGGGCATGCCGGCCATTTTGGCCACATGTATACCGAAACTGTGCTCGCTTCCACCCGGGGTCAGTTTTCTTAGAAACAAGACATTGTCTTTGAGTTCTTTGACCGAAACATTGTAATTTTTTATCCTTTCGAAAGTGGCGGCCATTTCATTAAGCTCATGATAATGTGTGGCAAATAAAGTTTTAGCCCTCGCAGGATGTTCATGCAAATACTCTGAAATGGCCCAAGCGATTGAAATTCCGTCGTACGTACTTGTGCCTCGACCGATTTCGTCTAAAAGCACCAAACTTCGTTCTGAGAGATTGTTCAATATCGAGGCCGTCTCGTTCATTTCGACCATAAAGGTCGATTCGCCCATAGAAATATTATCGCTCGCCCCGACACGGGTAAATATCTTGTCTACATAGCCAATATTCGCCGATTCTGCCGGAACAAAACTTCCCATTTGTGCCAACAGAACGATTAATGCGGTCTGTCGTAATATCGCCGATTTACCGCTCATATTGGGCCCAGTGATCATGATAATCTGCTGGTCGATGCGGTTTAGGCGCACATCATTGGCTATATAGGCTTCTCCCAACGGTAGTTGTTTTTCAATGACGGGATGACGTCCGTTCTTTATTTCAAGTTCGGTCGATTCAGTAAGCTGGGGTTCTACATAGTTATTTTCTTTGGCAAGTTGCGTAAACCCACAGAGGCAATCAAGTCGGGCGATTTGATATGCATTGGTTTGAACCGGGGCAATGTATTCCTGCATCCAAACGACCAATTGCGCGAATAGCTGTTGTTCGAGACTTAAGATACGTTCTTCGGCACCCAAAATCTTACTTTCGTATTCCTTTAATTCTTCGGTAATATAACGTTCGGCGTTGACCAAGGTCTGCTTGCGGATCCAAGTTTCAGGTACTTTGTCTTTATGGGTGTTTCGTACTTCGATATAATATCCAAAGACATTGTTTGAAGCAATTTTTAGGGAAGTAATTCCCGTCGCCTCGGTCTCGCGCTGCAGCATTTTGTCAAGATAATCCTTACCGGAAAAGGCCAGATTGCGCAATTCGTCCATCTCTTCGGAATAGCCATGGGCGATGGTCTTCCCTTTGAGCATATTGACGGGGGCGTCTTCATGAATCATCTCCTTGATTTTTGCCCGCAACATATCGCACGAATGCAATTGATCACCAAGGATCTTGAGCGCTTCATTGGTACTTTGGCCTGACAATTGTTTTATAGGGACAAGGGCTTCCAATGAATTTTTGAGTTGGATTACCTCCTTGGGATTGATTTTCCCGGTTGCTACTTTGGAAATCAGCCGCTCTAGGTCTCCGATTTGCTTTATGTTATGTTGAAATTTTTGTAAAAGGGTTTCCTCGGTCGAGAGATGGGCAATGACCTGATGCCGCATGCTGATTTTCTCGATATTCTTGAGCGGAAGTGCCAGCCAACGTTTCAACATTCGCCCGCCCATTGGCGAAATGGTCTTATCGATAACATCAAGTAGGGTAACGGCATTTTGATTCGTCGAATGATAAAGTTCGAGGTTTTTGATGGTAAACCGATCCATCCAAATATGATCTTCTTCCGCTATTCGTTTTAAGGTAGCGATATGCTGAAGTCTTCGATGTTGTGTCTCTGATAAATAATGTAGTACCACGCCTGAGGCAATAATGCCATGGCTCAGGTGGTCGACACCGAAGCCGCGCAATGAATTTGTCTTGAAATGGTTGGTCAGGGTCTCTAGTGCGTAATCGTCTTGAAAGACCCAATCTTCCATATAAAAAGTATGGAACTGGTTGCCGAAAATTTCTGAGAATTCTTTTTTATGTTCTTTGGAGACAAGTACTTCATTTGGAGAAAAGTTTTGTAACAACTTGTCGATTTGCTCTTCATTGCCTTCAGCGGTCAGGAACTCGCCGGTCGATATATCGACGAAGGAAATTCCAAGTAATTTTCTTCCAAAATGAACCGCGCAGAGAAAATTATTGCTTTTGGCATTTAAAATGTCATCGTTCATAGCTACCCCAGGGGTCACCAGTTCGGTGACACCACGCTTGACGATGGTCTTGGTCATTTTTGGGTCTTCCAACTGGTCGCAGATAGCGACCCGTTGCCCCGCCTTTACCAATTTTGGGAGATACGTGTTGAGTGAATGATGTGGGAAACCGGCCAGTTCGGTACGGTCTCCACCATTGTTGCGATGGGTTAGAATGATGCCCAGAATTTTTGATGCCTTTACCGCGTCTTCCCCGAAAGTCTCGTAAAAATCGCCCACACGAAACAACAACAACGCATCAGGATATTTGGTCTTGATGGTATTATATTGCTTCATCAAAGGGGTTACCTTCTTTGTTTTTGCCGTTTTTCCCAAAGCGATTGGAATGGTTTATTTTTGCAATTGACTTCTAAAAACGAATGTACCCATTCTGCCATGGAAATTACAGTATTGTTGATATTTTGGGGATAAGTTTTTATGTGTCCCAAGGCAATCAAGCACTCAATAAACCTTAACCCATAATCTGAAAATGCGTAAACTAAAAAACGAGGAACTTGATCGGCTCGATGTCGATGCGTTTAAAAAAGCGGACAAAGTTCCCATAACGGTTGTGCTGGATAATATTCGCAGTCTAAATAATATCGGATCGGTATTTCGAACGGCGGATGCTTTTTTGATAAAGAAAATCTTTCTCTGCGGAATTACGGCCAAACCGCCACACAAGGATATTCACAAAACGGCCCTCGGTGCCACGGAAAGCATGGATTGGGAGTATCGTCAAAGTACGGTCGAACTTATTGAAGAACTAAACGCAAAGGGTTATGCTACTTGGGCCGTGGAGCAGGTCGAGAAAGCGACCATGCTCAATTCCTTTACAGTGTCAAAAGATAAGGAGTATGTATTTGTTTTCGGAAACGAGGTAAAAGGGGTTTCTCAAGAAGTAGTCGATATATGTGATGGGGTGCTCGAAATTCCACAATACGGCACAAAACATTCGTTGAACATTGCCGTAAGTGCCGGTATCGTTATTTGGGACATTTGGTCTAAATTAAATGCTTAGGTAAATCTATTTCTCAATAATTCTACGGGCCTGTACCAGTAGGAAATGCATAAATTTTTTCTGTTAGGGAGATAAAGTTGCTGTTTTTACCTCCCCTTGGGGGAGGTCGGAATTGCCTTTTAGCAATTTCGGGTGGGGTATAAAAAAACCCTGACGATTTTGTCAGGGTGACTATATAGTTTGAGTTAGTTAGTTGAAAATTATTTTATTGTCATTTCCGCGAAGGCGGAAATCTCATCGATTTGCGACCCCTAAGAACGGAAATCCATTTTTTCTATGCAAGAAATTTGCTAAAATTATGTTAATTCAATTGTGCCAAGGCATAGTTTTGAATGGCGATTAAAATGTATTCATAGTCGTCTTGCGAGCTTAAGAAATCTCTATTGCTGATGTCGATGACCAAGCTATTCAGCTCAGGAAATCCTTTTATATAATCAAAATAGCCCCGGTTGATTTTTTCTAGATAATCCGGTTTTATATCCTGTTCATAATCTCTTCCCCGCTTTTTGATATTTTCTAATAATCGCTCCGTAGTTTGGTACAAAAAAACATAGATACGCGGTTTCTTGACCTCTTTGTACATGAAATCGAATATTTTTCGATAGAGGATAAATTCATCTTTTTGCAAGGTGACCTTAGCAAAGATCAATGATTTGAAAATATCATAGTCGCTTACCATAAAATTTTTGAAAAGGTCGTATTGCGAAGTATCATCCGAAAATTGCTGGTAGCGATCCGCTAAAAAAGACATTTCCAATGGGAAGGCATAACGGGCCTGATCTTGGTAGAAATTGGGGAGGAAAGGATTGTCCGCGAATCGTTCTAGCACTAATTTTGCGTTAAAATCGATTGCTATTTTCTGTGCCAACGATGTTTTTCCTGCGCCAATATTTCCTTCGATGGCAATGAATTCCATTTTTGAGAACAAGGCTTCCCGGCTTTTAAAAAGTCGTAGTTCGGTTTTGTCTATGGCACTGGTATCCTTACATTCCTGCAAAAGATTACGGATGTCTTTTTTTAAAATGGGATGGTAAAATTGTGGTGCGATATCTGCCAAAGGGCGCAGTACGAAACGCCTTTCTTGAATCTTTTTATGGGGAACGGTCAGTGTATCCGAATCGGTAACGTCTCGATTAAAAAAAATAACATCGATATCGACGTTGCGCGATACGTAACTGGAAGCCGAACCGGTTCGGTCTCGGCCCATTTTTTTTTCAATGTCCAGAATTCGATCTAAGACCTCAGAGGCATCCATCTGGGTTTCTAGACATACGCACATATTCAGAAAATCATCCCCTTTAAAACCCCAGGAAGCGGTTTGATAGATTTTCGATAGCTCCTTAACTTTGCCAATGTGCTTCCCCAATAAGAAAATAGACTGTTGTAAATGCTCCAGTCGATTTCCTAGATTACTTCCAAGGGAAAAATAAACGGTATTGATTGGGCTCATAGTAGTGGAACAAAGTACGTAAAACTTGACGAGATGATGGCCCAAGTTATGCATTTTCCCTATTGAAATAATATGAAAGGATAAATTGAACATTGAACCCATCTTGATTATTCTTCTACCTACGATTTTCACATTTTGTGATCTAATGATGGCTTTTTCTCACAACGTAGCTATGGCTATGCTGCTCAAAAAAGCCATCATTAGATCACAAAATCCGAAAATCTCGGTTCCAAACAATAATCAAGATGGGTTCAATGGTTATCTTTGTGCTTCGTTTTATAAAACCGATCTATGAATTTTTTGAGAAATCTTCTTGCCGCAATTCTTGGCTGTCTAATCGCTTTCGGTATCATGTTTGTCATGTTCCTCATTTTTGCAAGCCTTTTCGGAAGTGCCGAGGATGGAGTTGTCGTCAAGAGCAATTCCATTTTAGAACTACAGTTGCAACAACCCATTAGCGATTATGTCGGTAATGACGATACGGATCCCTTTGTAGGTATCTTTCAACAAAATCAGGGTCTGGACGAAATTTTGCATGCTATCGAAGTGGCCAAGGACGATGAAGATATCAAGGGCATTAGCATCAATAATAATTTCATTATGGCGGGTCTCGCTCAGACGCAGGCCATTCGCAGGGCACTTTCAGAGTTCAAGGAAAATGGCAAGTTCATCTATGCCTACGGGGATTTCTACATGCAAAAAGATTATTACTTGGCCAGTGTGGCCGATTCGATTTTTTTGAATTCGGTCGGCATCCTTGATTTTAAGGGCTTGTCTTCCGAAGTATTATTTTACAAGGATCTTCAAGAGAAAACAGGTATAAAAATGGAGGTCATCCGCCACGGAAAATATAAAAGTGCCGTTGAGCCCTACCTCGAAAACCAGATGAGCGATGCCAATCGTACACAGATAAAAGAATTGATCGGGTCGTTATGGAATTCAATGGTTTCCGAGATTGCGAGTACACGGAGTATAAGTGAAGAAGATTTGAATACCATCGCCGACACCTTGGGAGGAAGGACCCCTCAATTGGCAAAACAAAATGGATTGATAGACGACGTGCTGTTCTACGATCAATACGAAGCAATATTACGTAAAGCGGTCAACCTTGATCCAGAGGAAGATATAAATTACATTGCCCTCGAGGATTATGTGAGACGTTCCAATAAAAAGATTACCAAGAAGGGTGCTGATAAGGTAGCCATAATATTCGCCCAAGGGGAGATATTTTATGGTGAGGGAGGCCCGAACATAGTAGGTCAGGGAATTATCAACAAGGCATTGATCAAAGCGTCAGAGGACGAATCGGTCAAGGCCATTGTCTTGCGTGTCAATTCGCCTGGCGGAAGTGCCCTTACCTCAGACATTATATGGCGCGAGGTCGAGTTGGCCAAAAAAAGAAGCCGGTCGTAGTATCGATGGGTAATGTGGCCGCTTCAGGAGGCTATTATATTGCCGTTGGAGCGGACAAAATCTTTGCAGAGCCCACGACCATAACAGGTTCGATTGGGGTTTTCGGTACCATACCGAATATTCACGAGTTGGCGGGTGATATAGGAATCAATGCCGAACAAGTGGGTACGAACAAGAATTCGGTGGACTATTCCCTTTTTGAACCGATGAGTGATGAATTCCGTAATGTGGTTCAAGAAGGTGTGGAACAGACCTATGAAACCTTTTTGCAACGGGTATCCCAAGGTAGGGGCATTTCGATGGCCGAGGCCGATAGCATGGCACAAGGTCGCGTCTGGAGTGGGGTCGATGCCAAGCGATTGGGACTAGTAGATGAACTGGGCAATTTGGAGGACGCCATTGCCGAAGCGGCCAAACTGGCCAATCTAAAGGAGTACGGTATCAAGAAATTCCCAAAATATAAATCGGGATTTGAAAGATTACTTGAAAATATGGCCGGGGCAGGAGCAAAGACCAAATCGAAAATCATAGAAGAAGAAATCGGCACAGAAGCCTATTCGATTCTAAAGGAGGTGAAATCCGCCATGGAACAAAAGGGAATTCAGGCCAGAATGCCTTTTGTATTAGATATAAAATAATCGATGACAAAAAAGGATAAGAAACTGGCCTATCAAATCTATTTGTATTTGGGGGCACTGTTCATTACCTCGCTGGTGGTATCGAACCTGATATTCCAAAAATTCTTTTATTGGAATCCGTTTGGCGATGTGCAAGTATATGGGGTTTCGCTCTTTGAGATTTCCGTCGGTGTACTTCCTTATCCCATTACCTTTTTGATTACCGATCTCATTTCGGAAATTTTTGGAAAGAAAAAAGCGAATCAAATTGTTACCGCGGGTATTTTTGCTTCTTTTTTTCCATGGGGATTATTTTAGTGGCCGATATCGCTCCAGCAATTCCTTCTTCGCCCTTAAGCGATGAAACTTTTAGTCAAGTATTTTCACTTTCGCCACTCGCGGTTCTGGCCTCGATGTTGGCGTATTTGGCGGCCCAATATGTTGATATCGCCATCTATCATTTTTGGAAAAAAGTGACCAAAGGCAAATACCTTTGGTTACGGAACAATTTTTCTACTTTTTTATCGCAATTCATTGATACGTTTACCGTCGTTGGGCTGTTATGCATTTTCAAGGTACTGCCGTGGGACTTGTTTTTCGGCCTTGTGGTAAGCGGCTTTCTTTTTAAGATTTTTATAGCATTTCTTGACACCCCTTTCCTCTATTTCTTCGTATATCTTCTTAGAAAACGATTCGGCCTCGAAATCGGGGAGGAAATAAAGTTGGAAGTTTAGAGACTGTTTTGGAATATGTGATTAGAATTGTTAAAGGTCATTTTTGATGCCATTTTAGGCAAAATTTTATAGCATAGCCGTAGCTACGGTCTAAAATTTTAACGAAGAATGGCGCAAAAAGGGGCATCACAAAATAATCGACATATTCCAAAACAGTCTCTTAGAAAATTCTTAACCCTCCCGTTGTAATATTCCGTCTCTTTTTCTGTTATAAAAGTGCCTCAAATAAGCTCCACCATGAAAAAGAAGATTTTCAAGATTATCGGTATCGTTTTGCTTTTGATAATCGGTTTGCTCATAGCCGCGCCGTTCATTCTTGAAGCGAAGATCGGCGAGCTCATCAAAAACAATGTCAATAACAACGTAAATGCAACCCTCGACTTTAGCAATGCTGATTTAAGCTTGATCAAAAGTTTTCCGAATGCCGATTTGCGACTTCAAGATGTTACGTTGATAAATAATGCTCCTTTCGAGGGCGATACGCTTTTTGCCGCGAAAGATGTTGGTTTGACCTTGGGCATCAGCGAACTGTTCAAAAGTGCCGGCGAACCCATCGGAATAAAGAATCTAAGCTTAGATGGTGCCAATATACATGTAAAAGTGAATGAGGAAGAAATTGCGAACTATGAAATCGCAAAGGAAGATAGTACCGCTGAGACTAAAACGGGAGCTTCCGAAGGTTTTTCATTGGACCTACAATCCTATGAGATTTTGAATTCAAAGGTCATTTACGATGATAAAGCTGGGGAGATTTATCTGGTCGTTTCAGATATTCAGCATACGGGCAATGGCGATTTTTCGGCCACGACCTCTGAACTGGATACTTATACTGAGGCCTTTGTGACTTTTGAATTGGACAGCACCAATTACCTCAACAAGAATAAAATCAAATTAGATGCCATTATCGGTATTGATCTAAAGGAAGATAAGTACACCTTTTTGAAAAATGAAGCTTTGGTCAATCAATTGCCTTTGGTTTTCGAGGGATTCGTAAAAGTGAACGAGAACAGTCAAGACATCGATATCAGTTTTAAAACGCCTTCTTCCGATTTCAAGAATTTTTTGGCGGTTATTCCTGAAACCTATTCACAGAACATTTCAAATGTACAGACCACCGGAGATTTTACAGTTGCGGGCGAGTTCAAAGGTGTTTCCGATGAAGAACATATACCCAAGTTCAATATCAAGATCAATTCAGAGAACGCTTCCTTTAAATATCCTGATTTACCGAAGTCGGTCAGTAACGTTTTTATCGATACGAAGATTATCAATACGACAGGCATTGCCGAAGACACCTATGTAGATATCGATAGGCTCTCTTTCAATATCGATAGCGACCGGTTCAATATGGTTGCCAAAATCAAAGAATTGATGGGCAATACCAAAGTAAATGCTCATATAGATGGTAAAATGAACTTGGCCAATATTAAAAAAGCATACCCTGTTCCGGCGGATTTGAATTTAAAGGGACTTCTTAACGCCGATATCACTACGGCCTTTGATATGGCCTCCATTGAGAACAAACAATACGAAAACACCCAAACGACGGGACAACTTGATTTGAGTGATTTTGAGTACGCTTCTGAAGAGACGCCGAACCCGATTAAGATTCAATCAACTTCCCTAACTTTTAACCCAAAGACGGTTACGCTGAACAAATTGAACGGCTCAACGGGACAAACGGATTTCAATGCTACAGGTACCATAAATAACCTTTTAGGTTTTATGTTCAACGACGAAAAAGTGGAAGGAAACTTTGACCTGAAATCGAACACCTTTGCGCTGAACGATTTTATGGTGGCAGAGGAAACTGCTACGGAAGGTTCCAATACGGAAGGAGAGAAAAAACCAACATCCCCAGAAGAAAAAATTAAGATTCCGTCTTTCTTGGATGCGAATATCAATGCCTCTGCAAATACCGTTTTATATGATAATATTACGTTGAATGATGTAAAAGGAAATCTACGGATAAAAGACGAAAAAGCTGTTTTGAGCAATATGACCTCCTCGACTTTAGGAGGGAAACTTGCATTTGACGGAGAGGTTTCCACGAAAAATGAAACCCCGACCTTCGCCATGAAATTGAACCTTGATCAACTCGGAATAACAGAGACCTTCAAGACCATCGAGCTTTTGCAGACCGTGGCACCTATCGCAAGTATTTTAAAAGGAAAGTTGGACTCACAAGTGGAACTATCCGGGGCATTGAACGATGATCTGACCCCCGATTTGTTGACCTTGAGCGGAGACGTGTTGGCCAATATTTTTACTAGGGATTTTGAGACCGTTTCTTCCCCACTTCTTAATGCATTGACATCGAAACTCGATTTTATCGATTTGAAGCAATTGAACCTTGACGCTTTGAAGACCAGTCTTTCTTTTAAAAATGGTCTGGTCAGCGTAAAGCCATTTACGATAAAATATAAAGATATCGCCATCAATGTGGATGGTGGCCATACGTTCGACCAAAAATTGAACTACAAGGCTTCCATGGAGGTGCCCGCGAAATACCTGGGTTCCGAAATCAATCGATTGATTGCGAAAATCGACGACTCTGCTTTGGAAAACCTTACGATTCCTGTAATCGCTAATATTGGCGGTAATTATTCGAGCCCCAATGTGACTACCGACTTGGCGGGCGGGGTAAAAAGCTTGACCACAAAACTGATCGAGATCGAAAAACAAAAACTCATCAACAAAGGTAAAGACAAGGCCAAAGATTTAATTGGCGGCATACTTTCCGATAATCAACAAAAACGCGATTCTACGAAGAAGGAGAATCCAGCCAAAGAAGATGCAAAAGAAATATTGACCGGAATTTTGGGAGGCAATAAAGCCAAAGATTCCATAAATACAAAAACGGACTCCGTTCCCGTTAAAAAAGAGGAAGAGGTAGTCAAAGAAAAAGCTAAAGATATTTTAGGTGGACTGCTGGGGCGAATGAAAAAGAAGGATAGCGTCGATTAACGGTCTCACGATTGCCAACTTAGCCTAGTGTTAGGGAGCCTTTTCTAGTTGCAAGTAAGTATAAAATAGTTTGTGGTCCTGATTTTATTCTGTCGATTTCCCACTCATACTTTTCCGTTCCCTTCAAGTTTTTCACGAGTTCATTCATCTCTTTTATAGAATAAGTTCGCAACGACGAAACTGTTCCGTCCCAGAGAACGAACAAGGGAACAATTGGAATTAAATATGTAAAAACAATTCGCCCAAGTTTAAAGGGTTTGATAAAAGGTGTGCTGAGAAAAACTACGAAAGGTGATAACAACATCGCCAAAATACTGGGGAGACTTCGTTCTTGTGCTTCAAAAACAGCAATCGGATTATCGGTATCAATGGCATTTTGTAAAATCTTCTTTGCGTCATTTGGCCTAAAATGATGCAGTGACAGAAATTACGTTCTTAACCCCACTAGCTCTATTGGAACTTTCCTAGCATCGATGGGTTCTTCTATGAACTCAAAATTATCTGCTTCCTTCTTAGTAAATTCAAATGCGGGTATGTTTGGATAATAGTCCGTCAGGATTATCTTAAGGTCTGGTATTCGTTTCTTCAATTCAGTGTTCAACCATAACAGTCCGCCACCACCACCAGAACCTAGGTCAATGATTTGATTGGTTTTGCTTGCTTTGAGACCTTTTTCAATCACGGGTACGACGGGTTTGTACATTTTGGTCTTGTTTGACATAAATTGCAAGAAGTCGGTTCCATAATTTCTTAAAAAGGTCGGGAACCACTTTTGGTCTTCCAATTCGAATAAATGTATTCTTCCCATTTTGATTTCAATATGTGCTACAACTGTTTTCCAGCTTTTGCTGGACAAGATTGTCATATGCTTTTTTGACGGTCCGCTTCCCTTTTCAATAGTTGATATGCTTCTTTAGCTTGTTCATAATGTCTTTGCTCATGGGCAACTATTATTTCAAAAGCCATTTCTAATTTGTAAACGATGTTCTTATTGGCTGGGGATGAAATTATCACTCCTTTGTTGACCAAATCTTTGGATTGGTTAATCATCTCCTTTAGTTCTAATTGATGATTTTTGAGTCTTTCCAAAATCCCTTTGGGAATTTCACTTTTGGCAGGTTCCCAAATCGGAAAAGTTTTAATTTTCTTTTTCCTATCCGGCTGTACAGCTTTCAAGACTGTTTTTCCACAAAATGAAACTACAAATCCAATTTTTGATAAAAAAGGAGCTTTGTACTTACCTTTTCTTAGGGCTTCCACTATTGGGAAATATGTACTATTTATTACAATTAAATGGTCAATATTCTGGGCTATACTCCAAGTTTCGGATTTAGGTTTCCAATTCAGTTCTTCGGAATTCAATGCGCCAAATGATTCATGAAAATTATGAGTTGTTTTGTCTATTTGTTCAATCCATTTTTTCATTACTATTTCTTTTTACTAACAACCTTTGATAGGCGACCCAACCCGGTATTATGCACTAATCAATTTTACCGTGTGGTCGTCTTATTTTGGTTTACTTTTCCTTTTTTATTTGCCGGAATCAAATCACTAGTATCTAGGCCTTCTTTTCTGATCGCTAAACGGCAGTAGTTTTTTCCTGAATTTGATTGGGATTCCAAAACTATCAAAGTGCCTCCAGCGGCATTCATTAGTTTTCTGTCGTAATTCATCAATTTATTGCAGGCTTCTACATTTCCTGTTCCCCTGAGTGGGCATTGCAAATGAATTTCCGTGTAGGCAGTGTTTTTTTTTATTTCTCCTATTTTAAAATATTCTCGACCATCTTCGGGCATCAATTCTTGCCAAATAGTTGCTAGTTCTTCCACGTTATTGGCAATGTTGGGCTTATTTAAAAAAATAGTAAGACGAGCCAATTGATTAGTGGCCCATTGTGTTAAGCCATTAAATAAATTTCTCTTTGAGAAAAAAGCTAAAATGCTTAAAGAGATATTAAATGCGGTCTGGCTTTCCAACAGTCTCTTCATTTCGATCTGGCTAATAGGTTGTCGTTGGCTTTTTTAAAACGACCAGAGTTTCTTTGTCCGCCATTTTTATTATAATGTTAGTTACTGACTTTTTCTTCATACTCCGGACAATCAAGACGAATCTCATGATTCAACAACTTCTTTTGAAGTAGGTTACAATAGTCCGTCTTCTTATTTTTCTGATAAAATTTACACCCGTAACATGTCCGTTGAATACTTAAAATTCCGTTGCGATTTAATTTGTAAATCAATTCGCTCAATGTCTTGAATAAACTTTCCAATTCTGCTTCGTTAAAGGTATCAATTTGTTTTTTTAACGGATTTGAAAAATCATACGTTTGCGAAATTATATAATTTCCTAAATCGGATAACGCTATTGAATAACTACGACTATCGGATGATGAAAAATCTTTTTCAATCATTCCTTTTTTGTCCAAAACTCGAACGGCGTCACTAACCGTTGGTTTGGTCACATTAAATTCCCTTGCAAGATGACTTACATTACACAAGCTCTTCTTGTGGAAAGCTATGAAAATCAATATCTGAATTTGAATGGGACTTAAACCCACCAATTTCGCCTTATCCCATAACAAGATTTTAAATACTTCAGAAACGCGTTCCAATCCTGCAACGATTTTACTTGAAATATCCTTTTGTTGTTGTTCTGGATTAAATGTACTTTTCTTCATAAAATGTCCCGCTGTTTAGCGGGACAAAGTTAGTAATCCTAATTAAATGAACCACAATTTTCTATTTCGATTATCGCGTAGCCTTTTTCGTTTATGGAAGCTATAATCTCTGGATTAGCCTGTTCAATATGACAAAAGCGACATTCATTTGCACTTAATTCGTTTGAAGGTACAGACTTGCTTTTTAGGTAGTCCAGTCCAAAATTAAATATGCTTTGTACATCTTTTAAGTCACTAGGTACGAGGATGTCGAAGTGCATCATTTTTCCATCTTCTCTTTTAACGTAAGTGTCCCAAACTGAAATTTTCATCTACTTAACTTTATAAGGTAATGACAGGTCGCCACTTGCTATACTGAACACTTCATAGACCCCTAACATGGGTAGTTTGTCATCGCTTGTATTTACTTTCATAAAAGCGGTAACACCGTCGTAGTTAAAATCCGTTTGGTTATTGATTCTATAGTCGGGAACAATTACCTTGATTTTATTTGCCTTGGCCGTAACGGGATATCCAGGGGAGTCCATATACATTGGCATACCTGGATTTGTTGGAGGTAAGACCACCGTTTTATCAGCTTTCTTGAATTGCTTTACGGAAAGACCACCAGCAACTCTCTTGTCTTCGTGAAGCACTACCCAGTGCGGGTGCCAAACTATTCCGTCATTATCGAATATCTTGTCGCTGTTCTCGTCCCACAATGGAGTATCATCAAAATCGGGATGTGAGGTCAAGGCTAGTGCGATAATGCCATCCGTGTGGCCGAAACCAACATCCGTAGGGTTTAAGTTGGTTGGAAAAACATATGCCAAAACTGGTGCACCATCAAGTTGACCAACTTTTTGCGGTGTGGTTTTTCCCGCTGTTCTGTTTACGTCTAGCTCCCAAATGGTTATTCCTAAATCTTCTTTATGGACTACCCTAACTTCCTTAATGGCAAAGTCATCATTTTTATAAGGACTTTCCTGTGCACAGGATCTTGTATTGGCCAAAAGCATTAATGCTGAAAATATTAACATTGATTTCATTTGTATTGTTTTTAAGAAGCTAGGATTCCAAAAAATTAGGAATCCTAACTATAATGATTAATAAAATTACCCTTTTACATCGGCCATTGAAGCACCGAAGTTTATATGCAGTGTACTTCCATTAGGTGTAACTAAAGCCGGTACAGATTTAACGCCTGCTTTTTCAGCTTCGAAGATTCTATTTCTATTCTCGCCAATATTGACTACTTCAACATTGTTGGATCCGACTAAATTTATGATGTCGTGCTCTGCACTTACGCAAACAGGACAACCTGCATGATAAAAAATTGATTTACTCATTTTAAAAAGGATTTAGTATTCTTTGCACTATTGCGATACAAATATCGTAAGGAATCCTAACTATACAAATTTATTTTTTTAAATAATTTAATTAGAACCCTCTTATCGTCGAAAAATTAAGTCAAATTACCTTGCTTGAGAAATTCTAGTTGGCTAAGTGGAGGTTAGGTTATTTTATGTCCATTCCCACAAAATACCCCTCACTCCCCCGAACATTAAAAACAGTATCATCTTCAAAAATAAGATACTGCCCTTTGATGCCTTTTAAAACCCCTTCAAAGTTCGGTGTTTTAGACAAATTCAAGCTTTTCACTTTTTCAGGGTAACGAAGTACGGGGAATTCCAAATTGGTCTCCGAATTACTTTCAATAAAATACTCGGCTGCTTCTTCAGGAATGTATTGCCGTAGCTTATTTCGCCATTCTACAAGGTTCTCATCAACAACCTCGTTTTTAAGCATGGTGCGCCAATTCGTTTTGTCACCGATATGGTCTTTTAGGGCGACCTCCGTGATTCCCGCTAAATATCGATTGGGCACTTCGACTATTTCAATCGCTTCATGGGCGCCTTGGTCGATCCAACGGGTGGGCACTTGAGACTTTCGGGTAACGCCGACTTTGATATTACTTGAATTGGCGAGATAAACGATATGCGGCTGTAGCTGTACTTTTTTTCGTATTCCAGATCACGGTCCTCTTTATCTAAATGCGCGGTACTCAGTTCGGGGCGCATAATCCAATCGCCGGCCGAAGGAATATCGAAAAAGCAACTTTTACAAAACCCTTGTCGGTAAATGGCCCGGTCTTGGCCACAATTCAGACATTGGGACTTTATAAAATTGATTTCCAAGGTTTTGTCCAACACTTGGTTGACGTTCAGAAAATCGTTCTCGAAAACCATATAGTATTGAATCGGACTCCCGATTTCGGTCTGCATTTTTCGTAATACGCCTTCGTACTGCATAAGTGAAATTCTTTTTTGAAAATGATAACTATAAGGGCTAAATTTAACGAAATCAAAGATACCCAAAAATGCCTATTCCGTTGTTCAATTCGATTGCCTCGTGGCTGTTGAAAAAGCGCTATCATCAGATAGAACTTTTTCTAAAGTATCCCGAAGAAGTGCAGGAAGAGGTATTACATCAGTTGTTGGAAATCGCCGAGGACACCGAAATAGGAAAACAATATGATTTTGAGTCTATCAACAATTATGAAACCTTTCGCGATCGGGTGCCCATCCGTTCGTATGAAGAAATAGAACCGATTATCGAGCGCACCCGGCGTGGTGAGCAGAATATTTTTTGGCCGACTTCGATAAAATGGTTTGCCAAAAGCAGTGGTACGACTAACGCCAAGAGTAAGTTTATTCCCGTAAGTGAAGAGGCCTTGGAAGATTGCCATTATAAGTCGGGTAAAGATTTGCTCTGTCTTTATCTAAACAATAATGAAAACTCACAACTCTTTACAGGCAAAAGCCTTCGGTTGGGCGGCAGCAAAGAATTGTATGAAGACAACGGTTCTTTTTTTGGAGACCTTTCTGCTATCTTGATCGATAATATGCCGTTATGGGCCGAATTCAGCAGTACACCGAGCAGCAGGGTTTCCTTGATGAGCGAATGGGAAAGTAAACTACAGGCCATCATCAAAGAAAGTACACAAGAAAATGTAACGAGTCTTGTCGGTGTACCATCTTGGATGTTGGTGCTTTTGAACAATGTCATCGAACAAACGGGCAAAGACCATCTGTTTCAAATCTGGGAAAATCTGGAAGTCTATTTTCACGGCGGGGTCAGTTTTAATCCGTATAAAGAGCAGTATAAAAAATTGCTTCCTAGAAAAAGTTTTAAGTACTATGAGATTTATAACGCGTCAGAGGGTTTTTTCGCCATTCAAGATCGAAACAACGCCGACGACCTTTTGTTGATGTTGGACTACGGAATTTTTTATGAGTTCATCCCCATGGATTCCTATGGCACTGAATTACAACAAGCGATTCCCCTTTGGGAAGTCAAAATCAATACCAACTACGCCATTATCATCACGACCAACTCCGGACTTTGGCGCTACAAAATAGGGGATACGATACGGTTTACCTCCAAAAATCCCTATCGAATAAAAGTTACAGGGCGTACCAAACACCATATCAATGTTTTCGGGGAAGAGCTGATCATCGAGAATGCAGAAGAAGCTTTAAAAAACATCTGCAAAAAGACCGGTGCCGAAATAAAGGACTATACCGCAGGTCCCATTTTCATGTCCGGTAAAGAAAAAGGTGCGCATGAATGGATTATAGAATTCAGGAAACCGCCCGAAGAACTCGATTACTTCACGGAATTTCTGGACAATGCCCTAAAATCACTGAACTCCGACTACGAGGCAAAAAGATATAAGAATACGACCTTGAACATGCCCAAAGTACATGTTGCCCGTGAAAACCTTTTCTATGATTGGCTAAAATCAAAAGATAAACTCGGAGGGCAACATAAGATACCCAGACTTTCTAATAAAAGAGACTATATCGAAGAGTTGTTGAAGATGAACGGTTGAAATAGTTTTATCTTAGGGAATATATTTCCGGAATATGACGGCCGTTTTCAATTTTTTGATGATAGCAGGGGCGATACAAGGTTTTGTATTCAACATCGCGACCTTTCTTTCCAGAAAGCAAATAGAAAAGCCCGTTCTTTTCTTGAACCTCTTCGTGCTTTTTCTCTCCTTGAACAACTTGCAGTCATGGCTGATCGACAAGGGTTTTATTTCGTATGCCTATTATACCGTACCTTTTTATGTGCTGCTGGCCCCGATGTTCCATGCTTTTCTTATCTATTATCTAGGGATTGAAGAGAAGCGAAGACCTTATTTTAAACTTACGGCGGTCATCTTTCTTTTGGAACTGGTTTCAAGGGCGGTACTTCTATTTATGATTAGAAATGGGAGTTTGGGCGAGTACCATATTGAATTATACAATGCTATAGAGGACACCGTTACCCTCTGTTTCTCACTATTCATCTTTTATAAGGTTTTGCAGGTGTTGTTCCGGTACCAAAAATTGTACGCTTCCATTTTGACCTTCGATGATTTGAAATGGATCAAACGCTTGATTCAAATCGGCGGGGTAGTGCTCTTTTTTTGGGGAATTGCCGTGTTATTGAATTTTGTGTCAGAAACGATCAAGGCACCATTGAGTTATTATCCGCTGCGATTAAGCACTTCCATTCTTATTTATTGGATAGGATATCAAGGGTTCTTTAGATATGTCATATTGCAAGATCGAATCGGGTTACGACGGGAAATTAGAAAGACAACAAACCTTCTGGAACGACCGAAGCCAGAAGTTCACAATCCACAAAAAAATGAACGGGAAGCCAACACCTTCAATGACCTGAATGCCCAAATCATAGCAGATAAGAAGTATTTGGATCCTTATTTAAGCTTGGAAAAATTGGCGGAAGAATGCGGTATCGGCACAAGCAGTCTTTCTAAATTGATCAACACCTATTCGGAAAATAATTTTGCGGATTATATCAACTTCCTCCGCATAGAGGAATCTAAAAACCTGCTTTCAGACCCAAGTTTTTCTGCATACACCATTGTTGCTATCGGTCTTGAATGCGGTTTCAACTCAAAATCTACCTTTTATACCGCTTTCAAGAAATTTACAGGTCAAACCCCGACTCAGTTTAGAAAACAGCATTCCTAATACGTTTCTAATTTGTCCGAATTCTTCCAAATCGCATGATTTTGGACAGTCACTCCTCTTTTCAAATCTAGTTTTGTTTGAAACTTTAAAATTAGAAATTATGGAAAAGCTGTTTTTTATTATTTCGGTCACTATGTATTGCTGTGCTTTTGGTCAAGAAAACCTGGTCTTTTTGGAATTGGGCGGCAATGGGGGATTCTTTTCAGTGAACTATGAACGACAACTTACAAAAGAACCAGGTCTAAGTCTTCGGGCCGGAGTCGGAATGACCGCTTTTGATTTTGAAAAAGTGGAACCTGTTGAGCCGGTTCCTGGTTGTGTGGGTTGTGGTATTTTCACTAATATGCCGGATTTTGTCGTATCCATTCCGATTTCCGTGCAATATCTATTTGACCTAGAGCATAATAATTATCTGGAAACAGGTTTGGGGTATACGTGGCAGGCTCCTAAAGATACGTATGATGAAAAATCGGTTCATGTGTTCCATGGTGCTATCGGTTTTAGAAGATATTTCGGGAAGAGTCAAAAATGGATGTGGAGAATAAACCTCTCTCCGATTATAGGTGTGGCAGGCGAAAATGTATATCGAGAGGAAGGGCCTGACATTTGGGGAGGAATTTCCATTGGTAGAAGGTTCTGTTTCTTTAATCGCCATTGAAGTGCCACAGCCCAGATTTCAGTTATAAAAAGTGACATGTGTCTATTAATGGCCTACTATCAATTTCTAAATCTATAGTTATGAAGAAAAACATCGTTTATACAACGGCACTATTAATGGGACTGTTCGTCTTTCTGAACATATCTTGTTCTAAGGATGATGATGGCATTTCTAGCACCAAAACGATTCTTAAGGGAAGAGTTTTTGATAAGCAACGAAATCTGAATATTGAAGACTACAAAATTGTCCTGGTTAGATTTTATTATGTTTCAGGAGGGTTTATGCAGCCTGGTGGTTATACTAAGGAAACAATCGATTCTGTGTATTCCGATCTAAACGGGTCATATGAAATGGAGTTTGACTTTGTTGATGGGGAAGAATATGGTCTGTTTGATGAAAATCCATATATCTCAGAGTATATCGAATGGGCCCCGATACAGGCGGGCGAAGTGAATGTTAGGGATATTAATGCTTGGTATCCGTCGATTCTTAAACTTGAGGTCGAAGTTGTCAATAATATAAATCCTCCATTGAATATATCAAATGAAGTTATCACTGATGACGATTCATATTTGAATTTCGGCCATGAGAGTATTTATGAAGAAAACACTACAGAGACAATTTATCTAAAGACAAAGCCGAATTCAGATATCGAGCTTCAATTTTATTATAATACCGGATACACAACGGAAGATTACCATTTAATAACTGACCCCGTTCAAACAGGTTTGAACGATACCCTGTCATTACAATATAAGGTTGATTGTTCCGGTTTTTAGAATAGTCCATAAAGATAAAACTGACCATACTGACTTGGATAAAAGCGAACTACAACGAAGATTTTCCTCAGATAAACAAATAAATGCGGTAATCCTTCGTTAAATGACCAAATTGGCCTTGAATTTAACCTCAACTACCAATTTAAACTTATTAGTATGGCAGAAAGATTAGTAATTGTATCAGATATGTGGGGGGCTAAAAAGGGCCTTTGGATAACTTCTTATTTAGGTTATTTACAGCAGTACTACGATATTACTTTTTATGACAGCCAGCAATTGGCCAATATCGACCTGAAGATAAATACAGAAGAAAATATACATAACGAGTTTGTAAATGGAGGTATCGATACTGCTGCTTCACATTTGTCCAAAAGAGAATCTGAACCTTGCCATTACTTGGCCTTTAGTACAGGTGGTACTATAGTATGGAAAGCAGCCCAACTAGGCTTACCAGTAAAGTCGTTGTATCTAGTTTCTTCAACACGAATTAGAAAAGAAAACGAAAGACCCGATGCTCCGGTAACTCTTGTGTATGGTTCCAATGATGTGAACAGACCTTCGGAGAATTGGGCCAAAAAAGTCGGAGTTGATTTTGATATCGTTCCAAACTTTGGCCATACCTTATATTCCGATGAAAAGATAATCCAAAAAGTGTGTTTAGAACTTCTGGCCAATGTGACCCACAAAGTAGATAAGAAAAAGGTAGTCTAAAAAAATCTAAATAGTAATAGCTAAAAAGCCGTCACTTAGGAGACGGCTTTTAGTTTTTTGATAGTTTCGTGCGACAGCTTATCTTCTGCATAAGGCTTTGTTACCTTAAATTCTTTCTCCCCACTACTGGGCATCTCGAACATGGCGTCTGTAAATATGGCCTCGCAAAGGGAGCGTAGACCTCTGGCCCCCAATTTATATTCAATGGCTTTCTTAACGATATAGTCCAAAGCCTGTTCCGTAATGGTAAAGCTGATGCCATCCATATCGAACAATTTCTCATATTGTTTGATAATAGCGTTTTTAGGTTCCGTTAGAATGGCTCGTAACGTTTTTTCGTCCAAGGGATTCATATAGGTCAGTACGGGTAGTCTTCCGATAATTTCCGGAATCAGTCCGAATACCTTTAAATCTTTAGGAATAATATATTGTAGGATGTTGGTCTCGTCCAAGTTTTCATCTGATTTTGAGGCACTATACCCAACGGCCTGCATATTGAGGCGTTTTGCGATGGCACGTTCGATACCGTCAAAGGCACCTCCTGCAATAAAAAGAATGTTCTCGGTATTGACCTCGATAAATTTCTGATCAGGATGTTTTCTTCCTCCCTTTGGTGGTACGTTGACTACGGTACCTTCCAAAAGTTTTAGAAGTCCTTGTTGTACGCCTTCCCCTGAAACATCGCGTGTAATAGAAGGATTATCGCTTTTACGGGCAATCTTGTCTATCTCATCAATAAAGACGATACCACGTTCGGTTTTTTCGAGATTATAATCCGCAGCCTGGAGCAAGCGAGTCAGAATACTTTCAACATCCTCGCCCACATATCCTGCCTCCGTAAGTACCGTAGCATCTACAATTGCCAAGGGTACATTCAACATTCGGGCAATTGTTTTGGCCATGAGGGTCTTTCCTGTACCGGTCTGGCCGACCATAATGATATTGCTTTTTTGGATCTCAATATCACTATCTTTAGAGGTAGGCTGCAACAACCGCTTATAATGATTGTAGACTGCAACGGACATTACTTTTTTGGTGCGTTCTTGCCCAATGATGAACGTGTCTAAAAATTCCTTGATTTCCAAAGGCTTTTTCAGGACCAGTTCTGAAGAAAGGTCATTGGTTTTGGTCTGCTTCGATTCTTCGGCAACAATGCCGTGGGCCTGCTCAATACATCTATCGCAAATATGTGCGTCAAGACCGGCGATCAATAAATTGGTCTCCGGTTTTTTTCTACCGCAAAATGAGCATTCCAGATTTTCTTTTGCCATAATTGTTTCTCTCTTTCACAAAACTAACGAAAGAATTAGGGTTTTGGTTTATTTGATCGACGTGTGACCGAATTATACATGGGTAATTTGTCGGAATTAATTCTTGTCCCTTACCAAAATCTCATCGATCATACCATATTTTTTGGCTTCATCGGCTTTCATCCAATAATCACGGTCGCTATCATCATGAACTTTGTCAAGTGTTTGACCTGAGTGCTTTGCGATTATTTCATAAAGTTCTTCTTTTAACTTCAATATTTCCCGTGCGGTTATTTCAATATCGCTGGCCTGGCCTTGCGCACCGCCCATAGGTTGATGGATCATAACACGTGAGTGGGTCAGGCCACTACGTTTCCCATCCTGTCCGGCACATAATAGAACAGCGCCCATAGAGGCGGCCATTCCTGTACATATCGTGGCAACATCGGGCTTAATAAACTGCATCGTATCGTAGATGCCCAGGCCGGCATAGACACTTCCTCCCGGAGAGTTGATGTAGATCTGAATATCTTTGGATGCGTCGACACTTTCCAAAAAAGCAATTGGGCCTGTACAATGTTGGCTACCTGATCGTTGATGCCCGTACCAAGAAAAATAATACGATCCATCATCAATCGCGAATAGACATCCATGGCGATCACGTTCATCTGTCTTTCTTCTATGATATTCGGTGTCATATTCACCGGGTACATACTGCTCATGATCTTTTCATAATACATGCTGCTGATCCCTTGGTGATTTATAGCGTAATTTTTGAATTCTTTTCCGTAATCCATTCGTTTCTTCTCGATTTTAGTGATAAAAAAAGGTGCCGAAAGTAAATTTCCGGCACCGTAAAGATACTTATTATTTTTTTGAAAATTATCCGTATACCTCTTTCACAAAGTTTTCATAGGTTACCTCTTTGGTCTTCAAATTGACCTTTTCTTTGTATAGATTTAGTAATTTTTGGCTCATCAATTGTTCCGATAATCTTTTTACCTCTTCTTGGTTGCCCAATATCCTCGCGGTGATGTTTTCCAACTCTTCTTCCTGAGGATTCATTTGGCCAAATTGCGCCATTTGTGATTTGATAAATCCTTTGGCAAATTCTTTAAGTTCGTCGAATTGAATTTGAACATCATTGTCTTTGATAATCTTTCCTTCAATGAGCTGATAGCGAAGTCCTTTTTCAGATTTTTGGAACTCTTCGTTCGCCTGCTCCTCGGTAAGCGGTTGTTCACCGGTCATCTGAATCCATTTGGTTAAAAACCCTGTCGGGAGTTCAAACTTCGTATTCTCTATAAAATACTCGGTAACATCATTTAAAAGCTTTTGATCGGCTTGTTGCTCGAACTGCTTTTCGGAGTCTTCTTTGATGCGTTGCTTTAATTCCTTCTCAGAGGTAATGGTACCCTCACCGAACAACTTATCGAATAATTCTTGGTTCATTTCGGCAGGTTCGCGCTCGTTGATCTCAGCAATTGTAAAATCGACATCGATATTTAGCTTTTCGGCTTTTTCTTGAGAAATTCCCAAGGCACTTGAGACCAAATAGTCTTCTTTAAATAGTCCTTTGGTATTTAGCTTGACGGTATCGTTCACTTTACTGTCAACAAGTGCCTCCAAAGCCTTCTTGTTTTTTATCTTATCAAGTTCAATAGTGGTCTTGTGCTCGATTTCTTCAGCTTCGTTCAATAACGTGCCCGTGATTTCGTCTTTCTTGCCAACACTGGCTTTACTGACCAGTTTGCCGTATTGTTTCAAAATACGTTCCACCTGTTCGTCGACCATCTTCTTGTCGGCAACGATCTTATAATGCGTGATTGCTTTCTTGGTTTTTAACGGAACTTCAAATTCTGGGGCAAGACCCAGTTCGAACTCAAAATCAAGTTGCTCCTTGTTCCAATCAAAATTATCTTGTTGCTTGGGCAATGGGTTACCAAGAACGTCGAGTTTTTCTTCGGTAAGATATTTGTTCAGGTTGTCTTGAAGCAGTTTATTGACCTCGTCGACCAAAACGGCTTTTCCGTATTGCTTCTTAATGAGGCCCAAAGGTACTTGGCCTTTTCTGAAACCGGGAATATTTGCCTGTTTGCGATAGTCTTTTAAGATTTTATCGACTTTATCCTGATAATCGTCTTTGCTAATGGCGACCTTTACGACCGCGTTCAGGTCATCGATCTGCTCTTTTGTAATATTCATCTAAGTATCTATTTTGCTCCTATAAAATGGGATGCAAAAATAGCATATTTTCCAAAGCCCGCCAACTTTTTGGGAACAAGCTTCGGGTCATTTCAAAAACCTATTTATCCTCCTTTAAAAGAGAAAATAAAATGGATTGTAGAAAAGACAACAACAAGCTGAAAAGCAATGCCCACCCTAGGCCTTCAACGTTAAAACCGTCGATGAAATGATCGGCGAGCAGAATTATTAGCGCATTGATCACCAGAAGGAACAGACCAAAAGTCAGTATGGTGACCGGAAGCGTAAGAATAACGAGTATGGGCTTCACAATAAAATTAAGTAGACTAAGCACGACAGCCACGATTATTGCCGTAATATAAGAATCAACGGATACGTTGGGAAGTATTTTCGAAAGCACCACCACGGCCAGAGCACTAAGAAGAATTCGTAAAATGAGTTTCATAAAACTTGTATTTAAAGGATATTCTCAAATGTAAGAATTAATTGAGACCCATTTTGGGGTTCTTTACTTTGTTTGTCAAATGTTGAGAAAATTCATCGTTTTTTCGAAAAATTGTTCAGGGTTTTCGGCATGTAGCCAATGCCCGGCTTTGTCAATGGTTTCAATTTCTGCTTTGGGGAAATGCCTTTTAATTTCAGGAAAATCTGCGTTTACCACATACTCCGAACGGTCTCCACGAAGGAATAGGGTAGGGCCATTATAGCTGTCCGTAGTCCCGATATTTTCGCCAATTTCATTCATTTTCTGGCTCAAGACTTCCAAATTAAAGCGAAAACCAAGTTTACCCTTTTCCACCCAATACAGGTTTTTTAGGAGGAATTGTCGCGTGCCCATGTCCTTAATATTTTTCCCTAAGGCCTCGTCCGCATCACTTCTAGAACGTATCGTGCTGAAATCCAGTTGGTTTAGGGCATTGACGATGTCTTGGTGGTGTGGCGGGTAATATTTGGGTGCGATATCGGCGACAATCAACTTTTCAACTTTTTCAGGATAATCACAGGCGAATTGCATCGCGGTCTTACCACCCATAGAATGCCCGAGAACGATGGCCTTATCTAATGTATGATGCTCGTAATACTGTTTTAAATCTTCAGAAAGTAGGTCGTAGTTGAATTCCTCTGACCAAAAACTATGTCCGTGGTTTCGTTGATCGATTAAATGGACTTCATAACTGGTATCGGCATATCGGCCTCCCAAGGTTTTCCAATTGTCCGACATCCCTAAAAATCCGTGAAGAATTACCAAGGGTTTGCCTTCGCCCAATATTTTCGAATGCAGCACCTCTTTCATTTTAACTTGTTTAGATACATATTGACCACATTGTCAAGACCAAAATATAATGATTCACAGATTAGGGCATGGCCAATGGAAACCTCCAGCAAATGAGGAACGTTTTCCTTGAAATATTTAATATTGTCCAAACTCAGGTCGTGTCCTGCATTAAGACCAAGCCCTAGCGAGTGGGCGACCTCTGCCGCTTTGGAAAACGCCGTAACCGCTTTTTTGTGTTTTCCCGCGGCATAGGTTTTGGCATAACTTTCGGTATAGAGTTCAATTCGGTCGGTACCGGTCTCAGCGGCACCTTCGACCATAGACACTTCGGGATCTACAAAGATGGACGTGCGTATTCCGTTCTCCTTAAAAGTAGCGATTACCTCTTTCAGAAAGGCTTTATGTTGAATCGTATCCCAACCAGCGTTGGAGGTTATGGCATCAACGGAATCAGGTACTAAGGTCACTTGTGTGGGTCGAACCTCCAAGACCAAATCAATGAAATTTTTTATGGGATTGCCCTCAATGTTGAAATCCGTTCGGACCGTTTTTTTAGATCGCGGGCGTCCTGATAGCGAATATGACGTTCATCGGGTCTTGGGTGAATGGTGATGCCCTGGGCACCGAATCGCTCGATATCGGAGGCGACTTTGATGAGGTCGGGAACATTTCCGCCACGTGCATTGCGTAGCGTAGCTATTTTATTAATATTTACACTTAGTTTGGTCATCCGTTAAAAATCATTTTATACCGTTCAATAACAGGGCAAAAATACAAATTAGGCATGCCTTTTGATATTTTATATTTGTATTTTGCGTTATATTTAGAATTATGCACATTCAGAACCTCATCGTAGAAAATATTACCGTTTTTAAAACGGATGATTCCTTGAAAAAGGTAATCCGATTTTTTAATGGAAGTGCATTTTCGCACGTTGCCGTCACGGAAAACGATATTTTCTTGGGCGTTCTAAGTGGCAATGACCTGGAGAATTTTGTGGAAGATAAAAACGTCGGTGACCATCGTTACAATCTTGATTCCTTCTTTGTGAGGAAAGACACCAATTGGTTGGATGTTCTAGAGGCCTTTGCGCGAAATGAGGCCAATTTGCTTCCGGTTTTAGGCGATAAGGAAGAGGTTATTGGCTATTACGACCTTACCGATGTGGTCAGTGTTTTCATAGACACTCCTTTTTTTACCGAACCGGGTGGAATCATCGTAGTTGCAAAAGGAATCAAGGATTATTCTTTCAGCGAAATTGCCCAAATTGTAGAGAGCAATAATGCGAGACTTATCGGAGGGTTTATTACCGATGTCCGCAATGATGTGATCCAGATTACCATAAAGATAAGCTCTACACATTTGAACGATATACTTCAGACCTTTAGGCGTTATAATTATAATGTCCTTTTTGGTAATAATGACGATCAGTTTCTGGAAGATCTAAAGCAACGATCTGATTATCTCGATAAATACCTAAACGTTTAGTTCGATGAAGGTCGCCATCTATGGTCAAACGTATCAAGAAACTGCCCTTGATTATGTATCCGAATTTTTGGACGAACTTCATAAAATTTCTGCCGAGGCATCCATAGAACAAGAATTTTATAGGATGTTGTCCTCGAATCGGGCGATTAAAACATATGATATTTTTACCGAAAACGAAGGTCTCGACGCCTCTTTCGATATGTTCGTCAGTTTTGGCGGTGACGGTACCATTCTAAGGGCAACGACCTACGTTCGCGATCTTGGAATCCCCATTGTTGGTGTAAATACTGGAAGACTGGGTTTTTTATCCACCTTTAAAAAAGAAGATGTCCGCAAGGTGCTGCAAGAGTTCATAAAGGGAGATTATACGATTGTCGAACGAAGTTTGGTGACTGTCAGTGCAGTTGAGCCCATTCCCGAGTTTGACAAAATGAATTTTGCTTTGAATGAGGTCACTGTAAGCAGAAAAGATACGACTTCAATGATAACCGTCGAGACCTATCTCAATGGCGAATATCTAACTTCATATTGGGCCGACGGACTCATAATTTCCACACCGACGGGTTCTACGGGGTATTCATTAAGTTGCGGAGGGCCGGTCATGGTACCGACGGTAAAATCATTGATCCTTACACCTATCGCTCCGCACAATTTGAACGCAAGGCCTTTGGTTATCTCCGATGAGACTGAAATACGCCTAAAAGTTTCAGGTAGGGAAGAGCATCATTTGGTCTCTCTCGATTCACGCATTGCTTCGGTCGAAAATGGGAAGGAGATAACCATTAAAAAAGCCGATTTTACTATTAAAATGATCGAGTACACTTCAGAGAGTTTTCTAAAGACCCTTCGCAACAAATTACTGTGGGGTGAAGACAAGCGCAATTGAACCTTCCTAAAAACAATAAATACCACTAAAACCTGTTTTATCAAATGAGAACAGGAATATAATTTCGATACGTCGGCGATGCTGACGTGAAATTGTGTTTGCAAACCATTAGAATTTATGAAGAAATGTATTGCCGCCATTCTTATCTTGATAAGCATGCAAGCAAGTGCCCAGATGTACGAAATCGGTGCATTTGCAGGTGGTGCGAATACAATAGGTGACGTAGGTAGAACGAATTATATCTTACCATCGAATCTCGCCGTTGGCGGAATGTTCAAATGGAATGCAAGCAAAAGATACGCTTGGCGTGCCAGCATTATCTATGCTAAAATTACTGCAGACGACGCACAATCAAATATTTCTTCTAGAAAACAACGCGGTTTTGTTGTGGACAATACAGTTTTGGAAACATCGGCCGGACTTGAATTTAACTTCGTCGAATACAACCTTCATAAATTAGGCCCTGCCTTCACCCCCTATCTGTATACCGGAGTCACCTACTTTAGATATGATTATAACTATTTCAGTGCAGGGCAATTGGTAGATGCGAATCAACGTGACGGTGCTTTTGCCATACCGATGACTGTTGGTATGAAATTAAGGGTAAGCCAACAATTTATAATTGGGGCCGAGGTCGGGGCACGTTATACATTTACCGATAATTTGGATGCCAGTAACCCTTCAAAATCGAATATCGGACAGCAACTTGACGTAGATTTTGGCAACACCAATAGTAAAGATTGGTATGTTTTTTCAGGAATTACTTTTACATATACCTTCGGTAGAGTACCTTGCGGTGATTGTTTTGAGTAATTCAAGTTATGAACACCTTAGATGACATTAAAGGGAGCAACCTTCCCAGGCACATCGCCATTATAATGGACGGAAATGGCAGATGGGCCAAGCAAAAGGGAAAATTACGCATCTTTGGACATGAGAACGGTGTTGGCACGGCCAAAAGAACCGTCGAGAGTTGTGTAAAACTAAATATCGAATACCTTACCCTATATACTTTTTCTACAGAAAACTGGAAACGTCCGAAACTCGAGGTCGATACTTTGATGAATATACTAGTTTCTTCCCTTCGAAAAGAATTGAAAACCTTTGTTAAAAACAATGTCCGCCTGAATACGATCGGTGATATTTCGTTATTGCCAAAAAAAGCAAAACGCGAACTGGCCGAGGTTATGGAAAAAACAAAGGAAAATAAAGGTTTGACCTTGACTTTAGCCTTGAATTATGGTGCCCGTGAAGAGCTTAAAAAAGCCGTTCAAACCATTGCTGGCAAAGTTAAAAATAATATAATTTCTCCTGAAAATATTGATGAAACCATTATTAATAACCATCTTTACACGCACAATTTGCCAGATGTAGATTTGTTGATTCGAACCAGTGGGGAACATCGGATCAGCAATTTTTTGCTTTGGCAGATAGCATATGCCGAATTATATTTTATTGCCGTATTTTGGCCCGATTTTAGAGAACATCATTTGGTAGAGGCCATCAAAAATTACCAGAACAGAGAACGAAGATTTGGAAAAACTAGCGAACAACTCAACTAGCGACATGAAACGGTTCATTTCGCTTGAACCCTTATTTACACTCCTACTACTTTTCATCACCATTTTTACTACGGCCCAAGATACTTCATATGAAGATGGCAAGAAGTATATTTTGGGAGGTTTGGAAGTAACGGGGTTGCAAAGTTATAACGAACAGACCGTAAAAACGTATACAGGCCTAAGGGTAGGTCAACCTATAACTATTCCTGGTGATCAAATCAGTGAGGTCATTAAGAAATTATGGGGCCTTGAACTTTTCAGCGATATCAACATCTTGATTACAGATATTCAAGGCGATAATATCTTTCTCGAACTTAATATCTTGGAACGCCCCACGCTTTCAACGGTTACCGTCTACGGTGTAAAACCCAGAAAAGTAGAAGATATCTTAAAAGATACCGACCTCAAAAAAGGGAAAAAGATAACGCAAAGTCTGATTGCCAATACGAAGAACTATCTTCAGAATAAGTACAAGAAACAAGGGTATCTCAATTCCCAGGTCAATATTGCGACAGCAAAAGATACCGTTGGAGACAATAGCCAAACCATGGTGATCAACATCAAGAAAGGCGATAAGGTGAAAATCCGAGATATTGTCTTTGAAGGGAATGAACAAATAAAGGCGAAGAAGTTGCGCAAGGCGATGAAAAAGACCAAACAAAAAAAGTTAGGCCGTTTTTGGAAAAAATCAAAATATATTCTTGATGATTATGAAAATGATTTAGATCTGCTAATCGATAAATATGCGGAGAACGGTTTTCGTGATGCACGTGTACTTTCCGATTCCATTATTAAGGTAGATGAGAACAATATCGATATTAAGATTAAGGTCGAGGAAGGTAACAAGTACTATTTTGGGGATATCGATTTTGTTGGGAATAGTGTTTATACGGATCGTGAATTGTCCGCCGTCATGGGTATTAAAAAGGGCGATACCTACAATGGGGTGTTGTTGCGAGAGCGAATAGCCGATGATTCAAAACCGGACGCCTTCGATATCACCAATCTCTATCAGAACAACGGCTATCTTTTTTCAAGTATCAATCCGGTTGAGGTTTCTGCGGAAAATGACACCATCAATTTTGAGATTCGGATCATAGAAGGAAAGGAAACCTTTTTAGACCATATCACCGTAAGTGGAAATGACAGGACCAACGATCATGTGATTTTCAGGGAATTACGTACCCGACCCGGTCAGAAATACAATAAGGGTGATATCATTCGAAGTATCAGGGAGCTGGGGCAATTAGGCTTCTTCGATGCTGAACAGATCAAACCTGAAGTAGGCAATGCAAACCCCAACGAAGGTACGGTCGATATCAATTATAGTTTGGTCGAGGCGGGTTCAAGCCAAATTCAACTGCAAGGTGGTTATGGCGGTGGTGGTTTTATCGGCACGTTGGGTCTTTCGTTCAGTAACTTTTCCATTAAAAACTTATTCAAGGGCGAGGCCTACAAACCTGTTCCGATGGGAGATGGACAGACTTTTTCCATTAATTTGCAGGCTAGCCGAACCTTTAGGGTATACAGCCTGAATTTTTCGGAGCCATGGTTGGGCGGAGTAAAGCCGGTACGTTTTAATCTTTCGATGTCAAGAACACAACAATTTTCGTTCGATTTTCGAACCCGTGACATCGATAAATCCCGTCAATTTTCTATTACAGGGGTATCTTTAGGTTTGGCAAAGCGTGTTCTATGGCCTGACGATTATTTCACGGTTTCCCATTCCTTGGGGTACCAATTGTACGATTTCAAGAATTACAACATAGGGTTGTTTAGTTTTGGCAATGGAAAGTCGAACTCCTTTACCTATACCTTTGGCCTTACCAGAAATGCTTTGGGAGGAGGCCGTATTTTTCCTAGGTCTGGCTCTAATTTTACTATCACGGCCAAAATGACCCCTCCGTACTCTTTGTTCAGCAATAAAGACTTCAAAGCCATACGAAACGAGAGCAGTGCCCTGCTAGAAGAAATCAGGGATCTAGGCCAAGATGACCCAAGGGTAACCATATTGAATAGTCAACGTGAAAAATTGGAAGAAGAACGTTTCAAGTGGCTGGAGTATTACAAGATAAACTTCAAAGGTGATTGGTATACAACTTTGGCCGGTCGAGAAGATCATGCCTTGGTATTGCGCACCAATGCCGAGTTCGGTTTTTTAGGTAGTTACAATACCGATGTTGGTAATGTGCCGTTCGAGCGTTTTTTTGTAGGTGGCACGGGACTTAACAATTTTACTTTGGATGGTAGGGATATTGTTCAACTTCGTGGTTATGATGAGCAGACACTAACCCCTATTGACCCGTTGACAGGTAGGCAAGAAGGAGCTCTGGTCTACAATAAATTTTCATTAGAACTTCGATATCCATTGACTTTAAAGCCCTCTGCCTCGATTTATGGACTTGCTTTTTTAGAAGGAGGTAATGCTTTCAACAATTTTCAGGACTTTAATCCGTTTCAAATAAAACGATCGGCTGGAGTGGGGCTACGAATATTTATGCCGGCATTTGGTCTTTTGGGTATTGATTTGGGTTACGGGTTTGATCCTGACAACACAGGTCAAGATACAGGGGCACATGGTTGGGAAACACACTTCATTATCGGCCAACAGTTTTAACATAAAAATTGTGTCAGGCTAATCACTTCATTATAAAGGTTTTAGTAATTTTGGCACGATATTTTCTATTGGATAAAACGATTATAGCAATGAAAGCAAAATCAAACGTTCTTTTAATCATCGCCATAGTGCTTTTTTCATCGTATGCCTTTTCTCAGGCGAGAGGGGTTCGAATAGCCTATATCGATATGGAGTATATTTTGGAAAATGTCGAGGAGTACCGAGATGCCAATGAACAATTGGCCGATAAGGTGCAAAAATGGAAAGTTGATATCGAGCAAAAGCAAAGTGTCGTGGAGCAGATGAAGAAAGACCTTATGGCAGAAAAGGTGCTACTGACCGACGAACTGATTAGCGAACGGGAAGAAGAGATACAGATACTCGAGAAGGAAATGATCGAATATCAACAAGATCGCTTCGGACCGCAGGGAGACCTCGTATTACAGAAACGTCGTTTGGTACAGCCCATTCAGGATCAAGTATTCAACGAAGTGCAAAAAATCGGGGCCAATAAAAAGTATGATTTTATTTTTGATAAATCTGCGGATGTCGTAATGTTGTATTCCGAAAAAAGACACGATATAAGTGACCTGATTTTAAGGGGAATAGCAAGGACGAGAAAAGTAAGTGCACCGAACAAAAAAGCGAATAATAGAAGCCGACTAGACGATTTTGACGAGGGCGAAGTAGAAGAGGCACCGACCGATGCGCTGCTCGAGCGACAAGAGAAGGCCAAACAAGCCGAAGCGGCTAGAGAGAAGACCGCCGATGAAAAACGGGCGGAACAATTGAAAATTCGTGAAGAACGTAAAAAGGCGTACGAAGCTAGAAGAAAAAAATTATTGGAAGAGAGAGAGGCAAAGAAGAATGCCAAAAAAGAGGAAAAACAAGAAGTAGAAAAAGATAGTATTAATTAAAATGTCTTTACCAACGTAGTGAAGTGATCTGTTAATTTGGAACACAAAATGAAGAGATTGCCGCGCTTCGCTCGCAATGACATAAAAAAGTAATCAAGTAACACTCAAATAAGCAAATAAATTTTAACTCATGAAACAAGTAAAGAAAATAGCTGTAGCCTTAGTATTGTTCGTAGCCACTACAGGTTTTGTCAATGCGCAGAGTAAAGTTGCACATATCGATGTAACCAAACTGCTTGCCACAATGCCGGAAATGAAGACGGCCGAAGCGGAATTGAAAAAACTCCAAGAGACTTATAGTGCCGATATTGAAAGCTCTATGACCGAGCTTAAGAACAAATATACTTTATACGAAAATGAGGCTCCTTCGAAAACCGCCGAGGAAAATGAAAAAAGGGCCCAAGAACTTCAAGGCTATCAAAAGAGTATAGGTGAGTTTCAGCAAACTGCGCAACAAGAAATGCAGAAAAAGCAGCAAGAACTTACCACTCCTATTTTCGAGAAGGCCAAAGCTGCCATTGAAAGAGTGGCCGCTGCCCAAGGGTTCGATTATGTAATCGATGCGCAACCCGGTACGGGATTGATTGTGGCTAAAGGCAAAGACCTTTTGGCCGATGTAAAGAAAGAATTGGGGCTCTAAAGAGAATTCCAAAGCCGAAAATGAACATCCCGCCCAGGCGGGATGTTTTTGTTTAGAGCAATTTTCTTTTAATATTTTTCCAACGTAAACTACGAATGAATTTACCTTCTTGCTTGGATACCAAAAAGGGACTTTGTTCTTTTTTGGCTTCAAAATAACCGTACATATTATCAACAAAGGCATTGAATTTACTTTGCTTAAATGCCATTTTAATCGAGGCGATCAAAGTAATCCAAAAACCGTAGCGCATGCCGTACATTGCCCTGCCCTGTAGTAATTTGGCTTTTGCATTATAGGCATTGCCCGTGGGTCGTGAATGTTTGGTCTTTAAATGCTCATCGGTGTAGATTTCAAAACCATGGTATTGGGCCAAAAGTTCATCTACGGTATCCCAGCCCATGGCCGATTTGAGTCCGCCAATGGCCTTGAAACAGCTTTTTGAATAGGCTTTGAAGGCACCTCGCACATGATCTTTGTTCATCGGGTGGTTCAGTTTCCATTCACCACCCTCATCTTGTTCATAGACAAACCCTCCCGCAATACCCACCTGCGGATTTCCCTTAAAAACAAAAGCAATTTTTTCGAAGTAGTTATCAGGCAAAACAATGTCCGCATCCAGTTTCACTAGAAACTCATAGTTGTCATCCAGTCGTTCAAGGCCTTTTTTGAATGCATTGATTACTTTGCTGCCAGGCATATGCGCCGTTGAGGAGGTCGTATTGAGTTTTTCAAAAATCGGACTTAATTCCAAAAATTCATCGATAATAGTTTCGGTACCATCCGTCGAGTTATCATTTACGATGATCACTTTTTTTGGTTGTAGGCTTTGTCGCAAGATGGAATTAAGGGTATCGGCCAGATGGGCTTCTTCGTTATGGGCCGGAATTACGATGTAGTAGTTCATTTTAAGTGTCAATTCAGGATTCAGAATTTTTCCTGACGGCATAAATAATATAATACCTTGGCGTAAACCGACGTAGTAAAGGTCTTATCCCAATTTTTTTAACAGGATTGGTCCACTTCGCACTATCCTTGATTTCCCAACCCGATTTTTCTAGGAGCCAATCAAATTGCCAATCTTCAAATTCATGGTAATGTCGGTCCCATGGATCCGTTTTGCTTCGATACGCCGGTGAGAACCATAACTGTAATGGAATACTAGCAACCAATTTAGTTGCTTTGATTTCTTTTAGGACATTGTAAGGAGCCAAAAGGTGTTCGAAAATCTCAAAGGCGGTAACGACCGATGCATCGGAATTCTTAACTGAAGAAAAGTCAATATCGAGATCTTCTCCGTTGGTATTTTCAACATGGTATCCTTCTTCCTTCATAATTTTAGAAAAAGGGTTTTCTACACCTAAATCGAGTATAGATTGGTCTTTAGATATATGTTTCTGAAGAAAAGATAAAGTGTGTTGAAAACGTTTGTTCGGAAAGGTCTTTTCGTACATTCACAAGGTTTCTAATTTGAAGAATTTCAAATTTCAGGTTGTTACAGTTAAGCACTCAAATTTAAGGTAAAATAATTTTAAATATGAAACCTGAAACTTTCTAAACCCGATAAACTATCGCATTGATATTCATACCCGCGCCAACACTGGCAAAGATAATAACATCTCTTTTTGTGATACTTTGATTTTCGATTTTTCCGTCTCGGATCATATCAAGTAAAGTCGGTATCGTCGCTACCGAGCTATTGCCCAATTGCGCAATGTTCATGGGCATGATGCCATCTGGCATTTCAAGATCATATAATTCATAGAATCGCTTGACGATGGCTTCGTCCATTTTTTCATTGGCCTGATGGATGAGTATTTTTTTGACGTTGTCGATGGTAACACCACTGTCATCCAAACATTCTTTCATGGCAAGGGGCACGTGGGTCAGGGCGAATTCATAAATTTTTCGTCCGTACATCTTGATATAATTGACATCGCTATCTTGACTTGTATCATAGGATGGGCCAAAAAACAAAAAATTAGCTTCTTCATACGAATGGGTTGCCGAAATATGTGATAAAATCGCACCCGCCTGGTTCGATTTCTCAATTATCGCCGCACCGGCCCCATCAGAATAGATCATCGAGTCGCGGTCATTCTTGTCGACGACCCTAGAGAGCGTTTCTGCCCCGATTACAAGGCATTTTTTTGCCATTCCACTTTTGATAAAGGCGTTGGCCTGGATGACTCCTTCTATCCAGCCAGGGCATCCGAATAAAACATCATAAGCGACGCATCTTGGATTTTGATCTCGAGATAATGCTTCACACGAGTGGCAAGACTAGGTACAGTATCCGCCTGGGTCTTCCCGAAGGAAACATCCCCAAAATTATGGGCGAAAATGATATAGTCTAATTCTTCCTTATTGATTCCAGCACTCGTAATTGCTTTTTCTGCGGCAAAAAAGGCAAGGTCGGAGGTGTTCAAATGGTCTTTGGCGTAGCGTCTGGCTCCTATCCCGGTAATAGATTTGAACTTTTCGATAATAACCGAGTTGGTATATTTAAAGGAAGTTCCGTCGGCATTAAGAAATTCGTGTGCCGTAAAATCGCTATTTTCTACTATTTTTGAGGGAAGGTAGCTTCCAGTGCCCGTAATGCCGATATTCATGGTTAACGTACTGATTTTTACAAAGATAGCCTAAAACCTATCAGATAATTAAATCACAAGGAAACAATACGATGTTCATGAACGTTTGATTTCAAAGTTTTGAACTTCAAGAAGGACTTCAATCGCGTTTATATTTGCAAGAAATCCCTATTTTACTATTGTTCCATCGATTTCTATACTTCCTCCACATAGGCTTCTATAGGTGTACAGGTACAAATCAAATTACGGTCGCCATAGGCATCGTCGACGCGTCGGACCGATGGCCAGAACTTATTTTCGGATACATAGGGCAAGGGAAAAGCAGCTTTTTGCCTACTGTACGGAAAATTCCATGTATCGTGGGTCAGCATATCAAGTGTATGGGGAGAATTTTTCAATACATTGTTCGGGTATTCGGAAGATGCTTCATCGATTTCCTTTCGAATGGATAGCATCGCATTACAGAAGCGATCCAGCTCGGCAAGACTCTCACTCTCTGTAGGTTCGATCATGATGGTGCCTGCTACCGGAAAAGAAACGGTAGGAGCGTGAAAACCATAGTCCATCAGGCGTTTTGCAATATCGGTCACCTCGATACCGTTTTGTTTGAAGGGTCGGCAATCGATGATCATTTCATGTGCGGCCCTACCTTTTTCACCTGTATAAAGTACTTCAAAATTACCGCTCAATCGATTTTTGATATAATTCGCGTTCAGAATGGCGATTTCGGTCGATTCGGTCAACCCTCGTTCCCCGAGCATTTTTATATATCCATAGGAAATCAAACAGGCCAAAGAACTGCCCCAAGGGGCTGCTGAAATTGCCGTAATCGCTTCTTTGCCACCTGTCTTGATCAACGGATTTCCAGGAAGGAAAGGAACCAATTGTTCGGCGACACAAATGGGGCCGACCCCTGGGCCTCCCCCACCATGCGGAATCGCAAATGTTTTATGAAGGTTCAAATGGCAGACATCGGCTCCAATTGTAGCCGGATTCGTCAAACCGACCTGCGCGTTCATATTTGCACCGTCCATATAAACTTGTCCACCGTGGTCATGTATCAACTTTGTAATCTGCTTAATGGAAGATTCGAAAACCCCATGGGTAGAGGGGTAAGTGACCATCAATGCGGCGAGATTCGCTGAATGTGCGATGACCTTTTCTTCAAGGTCGGTTACGTCGATATTTCCCCTATCATCCGTTTTGGTAACTACTACCTGCATACCGGCCATTACCGCTGAGGCAGGGTTTGTACCATGTGCCGATGCCGGAATGATACAGATATTGCGGTGCCCTTCGTTTCGCGATTCGTGGTAGGCCCGTATGACCATTAAACCGGCATATTCGCCTTGTGCCCCTGAATTAGGTTGCAACGAAGTATCTGCAAATCCGGTAATGGTACTTAGGTTTTTAGCCAATTCTTTCAAGACGATTTGATACCCTTCGGCCTGTTCAACAGGAACAAAAGGATGAATATTGGCCCAGCGCGCCATGCTCAAAGGAAGCATTTCAGAGGCTGCATTCAATTTCATGGTGCAACTTCCCAAAGAAATCATGGAGTGGTTCAACGAAAGGTCCTTACGTTCCAACTTCTTGATGTAGCGCATCAATTCGGTCTCTGAATGATACGAGTTAAAGACGTTATCTTGAAGAAATGGGGTTTGCCTCCTCAAATTTTCAGGGATTACCGATTCGGCATTAGAAACTTTCAATTCAAGGGTATCTTTTTCCAAAACCTCGGAAAAAATGGAGAGTATCAATTGAACGTCAAGGGCCGAAGTCGCTTCGTTCAGAGAAATCGCTATGGTAACGTCATCAACATAGAGAAAGTTCACCTCTTCTCTTTCCGCTATTGCTTTTACCTTTTCGGCATCGACCTTTACCAGAACTGTGTCGAAAAAGCTCGTATTGACGGTAATTAATCCTAAGTCATTCAGGCCATTGGCCAATGCTACTGTTTTCAGATGTAAAAGCTCGGCTATGTATTTGAGTCCGTTTGGTCCGTGATAAACGGCGTACATTCCTGCCATTACCGCCAAAAGTACTTGGGCCGTACAGATGTTCGAGGTTGCCTTGTCACGTTTTATATGTTGCTCCCTTGTCTGAAGTGCCATACGAAGTGCCAGTTTTCCATCGGTATCCTTTGTGACCCCGATGATACGACCGGGAATACTTCTTTTGTATTCCTCTTTTGTGGCAAAAAAAGCAGCATGCGGACCTCCATACCCTAGCGGAATACCAAAACGCTGAGTGGTGCCAACGACAACGTCTAAACCGAACTCTCCAGGCGCTTTTAAAAGCACTAAACTCAAAATATCGGCTGCAACGGCCACTTTGATATCATTCTCCTTTGCCCGAGATACAAAATCGCTGTAGTAATAAACCTGTCCATGCTTTCCAGGATACTGGAGCAAGGCTCCGTAGAAATCGCTTCCGAACGAAAATTCTTCATGGTTTCCTACGACCAATTCAATACCCAATGGGGTAGACCGTGTTCGCAAAAGCGATAGTGTCTGTGGTAATACTTCCTCCGAAACGAAAAACTTGACAACTTCGCTTTTCTTTTGGTCTCGGCTGCGGACATCGAACAACATGGTCATAGCTTCCGCGGCCGCGGTACTTTCATCAAGAAGGGAAGCATTGGCCAGTTCCATTCCGGTCAAATCACATATAACGGTCTGAAAGTTCAGCAACGCTTCCAAACGTCCTTGTGCTATTTCGGCCTGATACGGCGTATAGGCCGTATACCAACCCGGATTTTCCAAAATGTTACGCTTGATGACGGAAGGGGTAATGCATTCATGATAGCCCAAACCGATATACGATTTAAATACCTTGTTTTTTTCGGCCAAATTTTGAATATGGGACAAAAATTCATGCTCGCTCATCGCCTCTGGAAGATCCAATCGATCCTTAAGCCGAATATCTTCGGGAATGGTCTCTGAAATTAACTGATCTAGGTTATTGGCCCCAACGGTTTCGAGCATTTTCTGAAGATCGTTTTCTCGAATTCCGATATGGCGTTTTGCAAATACATCTGTCCTCATACGTTCAATGGTTTAATGCTTAAATAAGGTGTACAAAATTAGCGATTTATTACCGTAAAATAGGATAATTTAAAACGGTCGTACCTAAAGTTTTTAACTAAAAATAAAGGTTATGAACAGTTTGGTTACATTTGATAGATGAAGTGGCCGACTCGACTTTTTGATTTTTACCTTGATGCCAGTATACATGTTGCCCTAGGGGTTTTCGCCCTGCTAAAAGTGACCGTTATTTTACTTCATATCTCTGTTGACCCACATGTATCATCCTACTTGTTTTTTGGTACGATCGCCTGCTATAATTTTATCAAATATGGTGTAGAGGCCGAGAAATATCTTTTGGTCGCCAATCGATATCATAAGAACATTCAATTTTTCAGTTTTGCGGCCTTGACGATGGCATTATATCATCTCTATTTTTTGACATGGCAAACCTGGCTGGCCATCGCCATCATATCGTTTTTGACAGGTATCTATGCCTTGCCCGTTTTACCGAAAGCCAAGAATCTAAGAAGTCTAGGGCTACTCAAAATTTTGCTAGTTGGACTTGTTTGGGCCGGTTCTACGGTAATTTTACCTGTTTTAGAAGCTTCGCAAGCCATGAAATGGGATACTTGGATTGAAACCTGCCAACGGTTTTTATTGGTTCTTGTGTTGCTTATTCCATTTGAAATACGTGATTTGAAATACGATGCCCCTGATTTACGAACCTTGCCGCAACGAGTAGGTTTTGCCAGAACGAAGGGCTGGGCCGCTCTTTGGGTCGTATTACTTTTTCTTTGACTTTTTTGAAGGACCAGATCTCAATACAAGACACTATAGGAAAGGGAGTACTGTGTCTAGGTCTTGGATGGATGCTGTTATTGACTAAACGGGATCAGGGTAAGTATTTTGCCTCCTTTTGGGTTGAGGCGATTCCTATACTATGGTGGCTCGTGCTACTATTTTTACAATCTTATCTTTGATTGTTTTTCAGCAGTTCTTGCTTCATTTTGAGTTTTTCCTTTTCAGAAAGACCTTTCAAATGGGCCTTTTCGCATAAGGTTGTCAATTGCGCATTCTTACTACTGAACCCAGCACAGGCTTTGCACATGAAAAGGTGGAGCCTAAGCTTCATTTTTTCCATAAAAGTGGCCTCCCTATATTGGGTCTTGTTACAGATTAAGGCCGCCTTTTCACAAGAAATCATCATATTTTAAACCAATTTTGATTCAGGCATCCCATCAGTGCCGTTCTGGCCCTGTGGATCATTACCCACAAATTTGACGGATTTATGTCAAGCTCCTTACAAATATCTTCTGTACTCATACCACGTATGGTTTTCATTGTAAATACCATTGACTGTTTCTTGGGTAATTTCGAGATACAGTCATAGATGGCCATACCCAATTCTTCGTTTTCAATGGCATCGTTTTCAAAAGAACTGAAGGGGTCTGCAACTTGTTCTTCCAACCAATCTCCCTCGCCATCACTATTGGCACTATAATTCATTCGCACTTCGGCCTTGCCTTTTTTTGAATTTATCTTACGGTAATGGTCTATGACCTTTCTCTTTAGAATGGCAATCAGCCAAGTACGTTCGGCGGCATCTCCCTTATAGTTCTTTGCCGATTTCAGACCGGCAAAAAAAGTTTCCTGTACCAAGTCTTTGGCAATTTCGGTGTCGCTTACCCTTGAAATCGCATAGTTAAAAAGATAGTCCGCATACGAATCTACCCAAGTATCAGGATGTAGTTTATTTAAGGTCATACCTTTTTCATCGCAATCAAAAGTAATTGAATTTGACTTAATTACCTGCATATTTTCATTTCGTTCGTTATATTTTCTTGCTGTCATATTTTTTATCTTTGATAAACTTTATAATTATGAAACCTATTTATTCACTCTTCTTTTCCCTGTTTTTTATCTCAGGATGCACTCAAAGTAAGTCAAAAGCTATCACAGAATTCTCACAAAACGATATCGATAGCGGGATATTGGTCGACGTTCGTACTCCGGAAGAGTACCATGCGGGTCATTTAGATAATGCATTGAACATCAATTGGTTCGATGAAGATTTTATCGATCAATTTAAGGACGTTGAAAAAGAAAAGACCATTTATGTTTACTGTAAAGTGGGCGGCAGAAGTGCCAAGGCACAAGAAAAGTTACAAGCACTTGGCTATAAAAAGGTAATCAATCTCGAAGGAGGGTACGATGCATGGAGTGCAAAAAATGTTCCTAAGTAGATTGTTTCAGGTCATTAGAAATCGTTTGTAAGGTCTTATGACAAGGTACAGGTCAAAAATCGGAATTGGGATCTTTATATTTCTGGTACTTGTTCTTGGGGGTACAACCCTTCAATTGATAACAAAGGAAGTCTGGTTGGGAGTAGTTATAAACGTATTGGTAATTGCTTTTGTGGCGCATTTATTTTTGAATACCTCCTATATTGTTGACGGGAATGTACTCGTAGTCAAAAGTAGTTTTATTGTTCATAAAAGCATTGACATTAGGAGCATTACCACCATTAGCGAGACCAATAACCCGATCAGTGCCCCTGCTGCTTCTCTTGATCGATTGGAAATTTCCTATGGATCGCTTGATAATTTAAATAGCATATTTATTTCCCCGAAGGATAAAGTGGGGTTTATAAATCACTTGCAAAAAATTAATCCGAATATCAAGATAATTTAACTTAAGTTCTTACTGTCATTTCATCAATTTTAAGACGGTTGTTCGGTAAGAAAGGATTGTCAATGTCAAAGCAATTTTTTGGCAACTTCCTTCCATGTATTGACCCGTTCGAAACCATTTGTGTTCACATTATGGGGCGAGGTAAAAAGAAGTGTACGGCCTTCAAAATTTTCGAGATTGTAACTGCGGTTATCAATTAGTACATCGCCTTTCAAAATATGTTTATGACCGCAAAGAATGCGATTTTGCCACGGAATAAAGGAAAAATACTCATCTAGCCATTCCGATTTTTCCTCCAGTGAATTAGGAAACTGTGTTGCGGCCGAAGCAATATATAGATCATACTTACGGTTTAGTGCTGCCAATACCTTTACACTATCGTCTATGGGCTTGAGATTACGAAAAAAACCTCGTGTACGGGCATGGTTTCGAATACTATCTTGATGTGCCTCAATGACGCATTGCCATACTTCCCGGCCATGACAGTCCTCTACTTTTAGGCTGCCGTCATATTCCCTATTGTACACTTCAATATGTGCGTTGTAAGTATCGGCGATTACCTCATCCATGTCAATAAAAAGGGTCATACACTAAAATTTGTGCGAAGTACGGAAAAATACAGTTTAACATGAAATGGTCGTCTGATATTTATCGATAACTTAATCTATACAAAGCCAATACTATCTGTGTACAAACCATGTCATTTTGTTGCAGTAATCAAATAATAGCCAAAACTTTTTAAATGAAGGCCTGAGAGCAGGGCATAGAATGATCCTTTTAGATTATGTAGGCTTTCCCGTTTCAACCTTCCTGGTTCGATTAGTTTTCTAATCGTAAAACCTATTATGGCAAAAGGTACATGCAGCACCGAAGGAGCCACCCGGAACGAGATATCCTCGATTTCAACTTTGGAAAAGCCCTGTTCCTTAAGCTGTTCGATGACGGTTTTTATAGTTCCCAATTTTTCCAAGCTCCAATGGTTACATAGTTTTTGGTAGGACAGCGCACTACCGTAACAAAGCTCTTCGGGCTCTTTTTTTAGAAAGGCATCGGCAATGACCAATTTGCCGGCTGGCTTTAAAATACGGTAGGCCTCTTTAAAAGATTTTGGATTATGGCCCGAATGGCAAAAACTTTCTATGGCCAAGGCCCCATCGAAGGAATTGGAAGCTAAGGAAGTCCGATTATAGTTCTCCTTAAGTATGGTGCCTTTAAGGTGTTGCAAAAGGCGATTCCCTTCAATAGCCTGAAACTTTGACAAGGTAACTCCGATTGCCAAAAGTTCGGGATTCTTTTCTAGCACATAGCGCATGGTACCGCCCATACCGCAGCCCAGATCGGCAAGTAGTCCTTTCTTTTTGGTCAGTCCGAGCCGTTTTAATACCTGAACGTTCATTTCGTTGAGCATTGTATCCCGTTTTAAAGGATTGGTTTTTAATCCATTTAAATAGCCAAAATGCATATTATAGTCCTTGCTCCAAAATTCATAATCTTCTGTGGCTTCGTTGTAGAAATCAACAATGTCGAGCTCATTTTCAGATATTTTAGCCTGTTGCCGCGTTACTTCTTTTTCCAGTAAAATAGTTTTCATGTTTGCGGTTTTAAAGTTTGAAATAGATCGTTAGGTTCACTATAAAAAGCCAAGCATAGACTATCGAAAAAAGAACGAACAAGGTGTTCATAAAATAGCTACCAATCTTAAAAATAGGCTTTTGGGGAATCTGGTACATGGGGTAGTATGCAATTTGAGTGGCCACTTTACCGATCCAATAAGCGGCGATCAAGCCACTAAGGGCCAAGGCCAATCGGGTGCCGTTTTGCAGATCGTTCATTAACAGGATGGCGATTAGGCCAAATGAAAAATTAAGCCCTTGTATATATCTACCGTACGTTTTGGCGATTTCTTGGTTCAAAGGTTTTAGTTGCTTGACATCATTGTACCAGTCAAAAACCCTGTGTCGAATAAACGGATAGATAAGAGCGGTAAAAATCTGGCCTATACCTCCTATAATTATAATCCAGTTGGGTACGTCATATCTCATGTTTTGTTTATTTTAAACTTTCAGAAAATATTGAAACAATAGATTAAATTTTTTTATTTTATCATTTTCACTATAGACTTGGTCAACCAGTTCTGCTTTTGGTTTACGAGTTTGTTCAACATGCTATCTGCTGTCTCGGCCAAGTCGTGCAAGGCCTTGGTCTGTTTGATCAATTCTTTTGTTTTCTCGGTGCCGTCATCTTTGATAGTCGAAATTTCTTGTAGGGTCTTGACAACGGGCTGAATTTCCCTTCGGCTACGTTCTTTCGCGATAATGCGGGCCAATTCTTGTACATCTTTTTCTGTTGAAAAATATTCTTTACGTTCTCCTGCTTTCAATTCTTTGGTCACGATGCCCCAATCGATGAGCTGGCGTACGTTCATGCTGGTATTGCCACGGGAAATTTTCAGTTCTTCCATGATTTCCTCTGTTGTCAAGGGTCTTGTGGAGATAAAAAGTAATGCCTGGATCTGTGCCATGGCCTTGTTGATGCCCCATAGGGTACCTAGACTTCCCCATGTGCTTATGAATTTTTCCTTTGCTTCTTGGTATTCCATAAAACAAAGATATAATAAATTTTAAACTTTCAATAATTATTGAAAGTTTACTACAGTGTTTTTCGCTATCCCACTCAATTCCTCCGATAAATGGTATTTGCAGAAAACTTTCCTGTTTGTTTTTAGCTGATTTTTAGTAACCCCGCCCGCTCCAATAAGGCCTCGATTTTAGGTTCACTTCCCCGAAAGCGTTTATAAAGCACCATGGGTTTTTCGGTGCCACCTTTTGAGAGCACATGCGCTTTGAATTTATTGGCGACCTCTTTGTTGAATATTCCATTTTCCTTAAAATAAGCGAAGGCATCGGCATCTAAAACTTCGGCCCATTTGTAGCTGTAATAACCCGAGGAATAACCACCTTGAAAAATATGCGAGAAAGCCGTACTCATACAAGTTTCTTTTCTCTCGGGATAAAGGTCTGTTCCTTCAAAAGCCCTGGTCTCATGCGCCTTGACATCGGTAATGTTGGAAGGGTCTGCACCATGCCATGACATATCCAACAGTCCGAAACTCAATTGGCGCAGGGTTGCCATGCCTTCTTGAAACGTGGCGGATTCCTTAATTTTTTGGATTAGATCCATGGGAATAACTTCTCCGGTTTCATAATGTTTGGCAAAAAGTTCCAACGCCTCTTTTTCGTAACACCAGTTTTCCATGACCTGAGAGGGGAGTTCCACAAAATCCCAATACACTGATGTTCCCGAAAGACTGGGATACGTCGTATTGGCAAGCATACCATGCAACCCGTGCCCGAATTCATGGAACAAAGTGGTTACCTCATTAAAGGTCAAGAGCGATGGTTTAGTTTCCGTTGAAGGGGTGAAATTGCAAACGTTGGAAATATGTGGACGCACATTTTCACCTTCTCTCTTCCATTGTGATTTATAGGAAGTCATCCACGCACCGCCCCGTTTTCCTTTTCTGGGATGAAAATCGGCATAGAAAATCGAAATAAAATTCTTTTCGTTGTCGTAAACCCGAAAGGTCTTTACTTCTTCGTGATATTTATCGATATCGAAGACTTCCTCAAATTGAAGGTCAAATAATTTTTCGGCAACTTTGAAAACTCCCTCGATTACATTTTCGAGCTTAAAATAGGGTTTTAGCTTTTCGTCATCTAAGTCCAACAGTTGTTGTTTTAGCTTCTCGGAATAATAGCTGCCATCCCATTTTTCTAATCGATCGATTCCGTCCAAATCCTTGGCGAAATCTTCTACTTGTTCAAACTCTCGTTCGGCTGCAGGTTTTGCTTTTTCCAAGAGCTCGTTCAAAAACTCATGGACTTTCTCCGGAGTTTCTGCCATTCGCTCCTCTAACACAAAATGGGCATGGGTTTTATAACCTAAAAGATTGGCACGTTCATGACGGAGTTTGGCAATTTTCAGCACATTTTCTTGATTGTCCAGTTCATCACCCTTAAAAGACTTGCTTCCGAATGCCATGGAAAGTTCTTTGCGAAGCTCCCGGTTCTTGGCATATTTCATAGAAGGAATATAGCTGGGGTAGTCCAATGTGATCAGCCAGCCATTTTTATCTTTTGATTTGGCCAATTGCGCAGCCATTTCTTTTGCCCCGACGGGAAGCCCATCCAGTTCAGATTCATCCGTCAGGTGCATTTCGTATTTGTTCGTCTCGGCCAAAACGTTTTCCCCGAATTTCAATTTGAGTTTGGAAAGTTCGGCATCGATTTCCCGTAACCGTTTTTTCTTTTCTTCCTGTAGGTTGGCCCCGTTACGGCTAAAGCTTTTGTATTTTTTGTCAAGTAGCGTCAGTTGCTCGACGGTCAAATCTAAATTATCCTTTTGCTCAAAAACCGTTTTGACACGAGCGAACAATTCTGCATTCAGGGTAATATCATTGCTAAATTCAGAGAGTAGGGGAGAGATCTCTTGCGCTATCTTTTGAATTTCTTCATTCGTTTCAGCAGAATTCAAATTAAAGAATACACTCGAAATACGATCTAATTGTTGCCCTGAAAATTCTAGCCCCTCAATGGTATTTTTAAAAGTCGGGGTTTCAGAATTCGAAGTGATGGTATCGATTTCGGCCCGTGCTTCGTCCATGGCCTGCAAAAAAGCAGGTTTGAAATGTTCGTTTTTGATTTTTGAAAAAGGTGCGGTGTCGAATTTTTCTAAAAGGGGATTCATAAATTTGTTGATAGTTGATAGTATGTTATTGCTAGTGTTGCGATTGAAGAGTTACAAGATAAATCTGGCAACCATCAACGAACAACGAACAACTATTTTTTGTTTACTTTTTTCGCTCCATCAATCACCTTCTGCTTCAATCCTTCTTTGTATAAAATGATTTTATCGAGAACGCATTTGTCTGACGAACCGATAATCTGTGCTGCGAGGATACCTGCATTTTTGGCGCCGTTCAAAGCGACTGTGGCGACGGGTACTCCCCCTGGCATTTGAAGTATGGAAAGTATAGAATCCCAACCATCGATAGAATTGCTGCTTTTTACGGGAACACCGATTACGGGCAGCGGCGACATTGAAGCCACCATGCCGGGTAGATGCGCTGCACCTCCAGCACCCGCAATGATGACGGAGTAGCCATTCGTATGCGCATTTTTACTGAATTCAAAAAGTTTTTCAGGCGTTCGGTGGGCGGACACAATATCGACGTCGACTTCAATATCGAAGCCTTTTAAGATATCTATCGCTTCCTGCATTACGGGTAGGTCGCTGGTGCTTCCCATGACTACGGCTACTTTGCTCATACTATTTGCTAATTACTATAATTCTTTCTTTCACTTGCTGCGCAATTCTTCTTGCTTCTGAAATATCCTCATTTACGATCGTCACATGCCCCATCTTCCGAAAAGGCCGGGTCTGTTTTTTTCCATAAATATGTGGGGTTACGCCTTCCATCCGTAAAATTTCATCGATGTTCTCATAGACCACATCTCCGGTATGCCCCTCGGCTCCGACCAAGTTGACCATAATGCCGGCGACTTTACTGTCGGTACTTCCTAATGGCAAATCCAAAATGGCTCGGATATGCTGTTCGAACTGGTTCGTATAGCTAGCCTCAATGCTGTAATGCCCGCTGTTATGTGGTCGTGGAGCTACTTCGTTCACCAAAATTTGATCATCTTGGGTTTGGAACATTTCCACAGCCAAAAGTCCGACTTGTTGTATTTTTTCGGAAACCTTCAAGGCAATTTCCTGTGCTTTTTGGGCCACTTTTGAATCGATTCGAGCAGGACAGATAACATATTCTACCTGATTCGCTTCGGGATGAAATTCCATTTCGACCACGGGATAGGTCTTTACCTCACCGCTAACGCTTCGCGCAACGATCACCGCCAATTCGTTTTTAAAATCGACCATTTCCTCAGCGATACAATCCCCGGCGGGGAGACCTTCTAAATCTTCCAACTTACGAACTACTTTCACGCCCTGCCCATCATAGCCGAATTGTGCGGCCTTCCAGATAAAGGGAAAACTCATACCACCATTCGCGATACTGTCTTCGATTTCACTTTTATAAGCAAAACGATGAAATTCGGCCGTGGGAATTCCATGGTCTACATAAAACAATTTCTGTTTGGCCTTGTTCTGTATGATACGCAAGGCTTTTGTCGGAGGGTAGACCTTTTTACCTTCATCTTCCAGCTTTTCCAAAGCCCCGAGATTTACATTTTCGATTTCGATGGTCAACACATCCACATCTTTTCCGAAATTATAAACGGCATCGAAATCCATCAAACTTCCCTTTACGAATTCATTACAGGCTATTTTGCAGGGAGCTTCCTCCGAGGCATCCATGACCTTAGTACGAATATCCCATTTTCGGGTCTCGTAGAGCATCATTTTACCGAGTTGCCCCCCGCCTAAAATTCCTAAGGTAAAATCCGAAGAAAAATATTCCATGGGTATTTGTTTTGCCTTTATTTATGGTATGGTCACAAAAATACGTCGAATTCTTAAAACCCTTGGCATCGGTCTAAAAAAGAGAAATCAAATTGGTATATTTGCCATCCTGTGCATAAAATATACGTCCCTTGATAAAGCTCCACGACAAATATTTCAAACCCTTTTTGAGCGAGGCGGAAATTCAAACAGCGGTCAAGTCCGTTGCTGAAAAGGTTGCCGCTGACTATAAGGATGAGACCCCAATATTTGTTGGAGTACTTAATGGATCTTTTATGTTCGTTTCCGATTTTTTAAAACAGTATCCGCATCCGTGCGAGGTCTCTTTTGTAAAGTTGAGTTCATACCAAGGGCTTACTTCTACGGGTATTGTGGAAACCTTGTTGGACCCACCAGAGAACATCGATGACCGCTGTGTGATCATTTTAGAGGATATTATCGATACAGGCCGCACGTTGCAAGAACTGGTACATTTGTTTAGCAACACCAACGTAAAGGAGTTTAAAATAGCCAGTCTATTTTACAAGTCTGAAATCTATAACGGTGAGTACAAAATCGACTACGTCGGTATCGAGATCCCAAATAAATTTATCGTGGGGTACGGTCTCGATTACCGCGAACTGGGTCGAAATCTCAAAGAAGTTTACCAACTAAACCAAAAACATATGATCAATCTTGTACTATTCGGAAAACCGGGCGCCGGCAAGGGCACTCAGGCCGAATTTTTGAAAGAGCAATACAACTTGAAGCATATTTCTACGGGAGACCTGTTCCGGTATAATATGAAGAACGATACCGATTTGGGAAAATTAGCTAAATCATATATCGATAAGGGCGACTTGGTGCCCGACGAGGTGACCATAAAAATGTTGGAGGATGCCGTAGACAAAAACCCGGATGCAAGCGGATTCATCTTTGACGGATTCCCAAGAACTACTGCACAAGCTGAAGCTTTGGACAAATTTCTCGCCACAAAAGACATGAAAATCGATGCGACCATTGCCTTGGAGGCCAACGATGAAGTCTTGATACAACGTCTTTTGGAGCGCGGAAAGGTCAGCGGTCGTATAGATGATCAAGACGAGAACAAGATTCGTAACCGCTTTGACGAATACAACCAGAAGACAGCACCTTTAAAAGACTATTACGAGGCTCAGGGCAAATTTCATAGTGTTAACGGAATAGGTGCCATTGACGAGATTACCCATAGGTTGGGCAAGGTTATCGAGGAACTTTAAAGGGTTTACGATGTACGATTTTTGATTTGGGATTGACGACTGCTGATTTTTGATTTGGGAAACGGATATTAGTTTTTCTATATACTAACCATCTCAACTGTCGACTGCGCCCTTCCAAAGTAAAAGGGCGTTACCTTTGTCATCGAAAGCAAGCTCAAATGAAAGAAGAAGTCATAAGAACCAAGGATATTTTCAAAAGCTGTTTTTTTACAGGTTGCCTGGCTACGTTATTTCTTATATTGGCCTTGATAGGCTATTTGATCTATATCTTTTTTATTGATGATTCGCTGCCAACATAACTGATTAAACCTCGCGAGTACTGCATCGCCGGATTTACTTACTTTTACGAACAACGAACCTTAAACCAAAACTAACTTTACAGTACTATTGAACAGATTCCTGCCTTTGTGGGAATGACAATGAAAGCTTAACTATTTATGACCGAAGGCAATTTTGTAGACTACGTAAAAGTACATGTTGAATCAGGTAACGGAGGAAAGGGATCTGCGCATCTTCATCGCGAAAAATATATTACAAAGGGTGGACCTGATGGTGGTGACGGTGGTCGTGGCGGACATATCATTCTCAGGGGCAACAAGAACCTTTGGACATTGGTCAACTTTAAGTTCAAAAAACATTTTAAGGCGGGCCATGGAGAGCATGGCAGTAAAAATCGGAGTTCTGGTGCCGATGGTGCGGACAGTTACATCGATGTTCCGTTGGGCACGGTGGTGAAAGACCCAGAGACTGAAAAAGTGCTTTTTGAAATCACGGAAGATGGCGAAGAAAAAATGTTATTGGAAGGAGGCATGGGAGGTCGTGGCAATTGGCATTTTAAAACCCCGACCAATCAAACCCCAAGGTATGCCCAACCCGGAATACCAGGCCAGGAAATCGATGTTGTTCTCGAGTTAAAGGTTCTCGCCGATGTTGGTCTCGTCGGTTTTCCCAATGCAGGTAAGTCTACTTTATTATCTGTCTTGACTTCGGCCAAACCCAAAATCGCCGATTATGAGTTTACAACTTTAAAACCGAATCTGGGAATCGTTCAACATCGTGATTTTCAAAGTTTTGTAATGGCCGATATTCCGGGAATAATCGAAGGAGCTGCAGAAGGGAAAGGCCTAGGTCATTACTTTTTGCGCCACATAGAACGCAATGCGACCTTGTTGTTTTTAATTCCTGCCGATAGCAATGATATTAGCAAGGAATATGAAATTTTGTTGGATGAACTCCGAAGATACAATCCAGAATTGTTGGATAAGGAACGATTGATATGTATCTCTAAAAGTGATATGCTCGACGAAGAACTCATGGATGAAATGCGAATCGAATTGGATAAAGATTTTAAGGATCTACCTTATATGTTCATCTCTTCGGTCGCCCAAATTGGGCTTCAAGAACTGAAAGATCGGCTTTGGGCTATGCTGAACGCTTAATCGAATAGTATTGAATTTCAAAGGTTTGGGTTACTTTTTTCTGTAATTTTAAAGAAATACAATAACTATGAGATGCCTACCTATCATATTTTTTGTTTCCCTTTTTATTTCGTGCAGTGCCGTTCGCGTCAACTATGACTACGATAAAGAGACGGATTTCTCCAATTATAATACCTACAATTTTTATCCCGATATGCAGACCGGATTGACGGAGTTGGACAATAAGCGTCTTTTCAAAGCCTTGGATATTGCCCTCCAGTCCAAAGGACTTGTTTTTTCCGAAGAGCCTGATTTTCTGATCGATATCGAAGGTAGATCGTATCAAGCACCGCAAAATACTTCGGTCGGGGTGGGTGTTGGTGGAACGGGTCGAAATGTTGGAGGAGGCGTTTCCGTCGGAATTCCAGTAGGTCGCCCTAATTTAGAACGCATCTTACAATTCGATTTTGTCGACGCCAAAAAAGATATGCTCTTTTGGCAAGCTATCAGTACTAGTTCGCTGAAGGAAGACTTGCCTCCCGTAGTTCGCGAACAAAAATTTCAAGAATTAGTGGTAAAGGTGTTAAAGAAGTATCCGCCCAAATCAAAAAAGTGAAATATCCATTACTACTCTCCACTTCCAACTTCAACCCTAACTCCCTCAGAATGACTACTGAATTCCGGCGCATACATACTCTGGATGGTCGTAGTGCCATTGCTAAATTCCCCGGCATTATTTACACGTAGATTATATTCAAATACGTAAACTCCCTTGGGCAAATAGTCAAAAAAGAAATTCGTACTGGCATCTTTTGTGCTTTCGTAATAGCCGAGTCCGTCTTGCCATTTGTATTGAGAGAATACATTGATGGGTTCGAAACCTGCCGCGCGCATATCTTTCATATGTACGAATTCCATATCACGGTCGGAGCGGAGTTCGATGCGAACACGCACCAAATCTCCAACCTTTAAATTGGTTTTTTCAGTTATTTCAGAAATCTCTTCGCCCGTATCGGTATTCTTTTTCAGGAAAATTTTTTTCTTCAATTTTAGGGGGTCTCTGCGGTGGTAATCTTATCCAGATCTTCAAAATATTGCCAGTAAAGGGCTCCCCAGGCAATGCCCGCTCCTTTTTTGCTGATTTGTACTTCGGCCATTTTTGGTTTCACTTCCGAGCCGTCCCATGAACTTTTAAAATAGCCGGTACCGGCCTCTACTTTTACGTTTTCCAGTTTTGCGGGATCTATATTTTTTCCTCCGACCAATACTTCGACCGCCTCGGTAACTGAAAGCCAATCGCTACCTTGGAGCAATAGCGCATAGACGGCTTCCGTTGTGGCCTTTGTGGTACTCCACTGGTTCGTCTGTTTGTTTTTCAGCAACCAGACTTTGAGGTTATCAATAGTTTTTACATCGTTTTCTATTTCCCCGAAAGCCTCGATCATCAAAGCCTGGGTCTCGATCGGTGCTCGGTACCAGTACCAAGAGGCCGTATTTTCTTTCCAGTACATACCGAGTTCTTCGGAGCTAATGCTGTTTTCCCTTAAAGACCTTAAAATCTTTCCAGAGGTATTTGAATCATCCATGCGATGGAGCACCAGTGCCAACATTCCTTTGGAATATAGGCCGCGATGCATCCAATACTTTTGGGCCTGACCTTGATAGTAGGAAGTAATCTCCTTTACTTTTTGGTTGGAAGGAATGTCCTTGAAAAAGCTGCGCATATACAGATAATGGATCTGTGTTTGGCTCAAATGATCGTCATTGATATTCGAGGCATGTCGCTTCATGCGTTCGTATTCGTTGACGAATTCGGCATCTAAATATTGGATAGCCTTTTGAATCATCCCTTTTTGGTCGCTGAGCGTAGCCGAAGCGACATTTAGTTTTTTAAGATGTCCCAATCCTGTAATGATATGCTGTGTAATAAACCTATTGTCAGGCCCGCCCGCAAACCAAGGCCATGCACCCGAGGACTTTTGATTGTTCTTCAATTTGTTCAGGGCATTCGCTTGTTCATGCTTCATCTTGTCCAAATTGAACAATAGGGCGATACGCTTCTTTTGCTCGGTCTCGGATTGTGCGTCCCGCAACCATGGGGTTTCTTGAATCAACAACGATTTTAATTCTTGGTTCTTCTCCAAATTGCTCAACAAGGCATCCGAATTTCGCCATTGGTCGAATACTTTCTGAATACGCGGATTCGAATTGGCAATGTGGCTCGCCAAGGTATTCGCATAATATCGGGCGAACATCTGCTCGTTACACTCGTATGGGTACTCCATCAAATAGGGGAGGGACTGCACCGCATACCAGGCTGGATTGGAAGTCATTTCCAAAGTCAGCTTGTGGTGTCTGAGCGTAGCCGAAGACGTGTTCTTCAACTTATCTAAAGTAAATGTCTTCGTTTGATTGCTGCGCACCCACATCGGTAAAGTCTCCGTGACCAACATGCGATTGGTAAGTACGGGAAGCACATTTTGTTCGCCATCACTGAAATCTCCGGCTTGCGCAATCACTTTGTATTGAACGGCCTGTACGTATTGTGGAATTTTCAATCGCCAAGAGACTTGGGTATTGCTCAGGGAATCTACTTTAAATTCCTCTATGGCCATTGAAATCTCCTCACTTGCCTTCATTGGGTTCGTTACTAGTTCTCTAGTAATGACCTTACCTGTTGTTGCGTCCGTGAGTTCGAGTTTGGCGAACCCTGTCAATGGCTTATAAGAAAGATTTGCGATTTTGGTACTGATAACGATTTCGTCCCCTTCCCGCAAAAATCGAGGTGCATTGGGTATGACCATTAGTTCTTTTTTGGTAACCGTTTGCAATGTTCGATAGGTACTTTGCAAATCTTTTGTATGTACCAATAATTGTAGATTCCATTTGGTAAGGGCTTCGGGCGTGGTAAAACTGAACGTAACGTTTCCTTCTTTGTCCGTTTGTAATTGCGGGAAGAAAAAAGCGGTTTCCTGCAAGTTTTTACGAATTTGGACATCTTCCGAAGCGCTTTCCGCGCCATTGTTTTCATCACGTTCTTTACCAGGTTGATCTCGCTGGCCTAATGGCTTGTTCGATTTTTCCTCGTTTTTATCTTTTGGTGCGGATTGCTCGTTAGCAATAACTGATTCTTCCAAAGCATACATTTCTCCTTCCGCATCATCCATCATCATAGCGGGTGCGGGTGCGCCATCACTTTTTTTCATTCTACGCATGGTGCTTCCTGCGTAACCTCTACCAATTTGATATCCAAAATACAGTCCGAACCAGTCGAACGAATCAAAATATTGTGGGGTATAGCTGTACAGATTATTGGTATCATAGTACACGTTAAACGAACTGGTGCCAAAACTTCGATGCGCATTGGTGTAGATGTTCGAATAGTAGGACGGATTATACATAGGGCTGAAGCTCCAATAATGTCCGCGAAACGCATCCAACGAGGCATCGTACATGCTGGCCAACAATTCGGCAGCCACTTTCTCGCCTTTCTCGCCCTTGACCTTAAAAGACCAAGTCTCGTCGGTACCCGGTTTCAGTTTGTCACGAAAGGTCAGGGTCTCGATTTCCAGTTGTTTCTGCGGATAAGGTAAATAGATACTTAGGTTTCCCGATTGGTACGCGTTGAACGCGGAGAAACTGTAGCTGATAGCAAAACCGCCCAAATCGTCTTTTGTGACCGGTAGTGAAAACGACTTTGAATTGTCGCTTAGACGGATCAAGCGGGTATCGACGATTTTTTTATCCTTCTCTACAAATACCGTAACCTGTACATCCTTTGCGCTGCTCAAAAGGGTAATGGTCGCCTTGTCGCCAATGGAATAAGTATTCTTATCGGTCTTGATCTCAAAAAGTTGGTTGTCGGCCAACTGCTTGTCGTTGTGACTGAAAAGGGTGGTGTGGGCGATATCCTTTACTTCTTGTCCGAACTTATCCTTGGTTTCGAGTTCGATGACATATTTGCCCGAGGCCCATTTTTTAAGATTCCCCAAATCGATTTCGGTGGATTCGCCCGTGTCGAAATTCGATTGCCAGACCATTTTTCCCTTTTCCCATTGGGTATAATCGTGTTCGTTGTCGTATGCGTCATGAGGAAATAGATTTTTAAATTCTTCCTTGGAAAAACCTTTGTAATCGGGAGCTGCCCAAGGCCTGCTGCGCAATACGTTTTTCGGTGGAATCAATTTGTACATTTTCAAGGTTCCCTTTGCGGGAACAAATTGACCGTTCAGGTTGTTCGTGGAAATCGAAAGTTGAATGCTATCCTGATCTTTGTCCAAAGGATCGGCGATATAAACATTCGCCGTCAAGGCATGATAGCCCACGCGAACGGTGGTCGTGGCACTGTGCGTCTCGCCATTGATATCAGTTACATCGGCCGTGACCTCGTAAGTGAAAGTCGGTAAATCCTTTTTATCCGTTTTGTTATCGGGTATGGCCTTAAAGTCGATCTTGTACTTTCCGGAAGCGTCCGTTTTGGTCTCGCCGTGCGCGATTTCTTGGGGCGTGGTATCGAAATAGGGGCGGTACCAATAGTACCATCTGGGGAAATAGACGACCCGCTTTACACGATAGACCACTTTTGCATCGGTTATGTTGCTTCCGGCATACGCGGTTGCGATTCCATTTACGGTAATGCTGTCGTTGACTTTGTAGGTTTCGGTAATCGGCTCGAAGGAAGTTTCGAATTTGGGGCGTTTGTATTCCTCTACGGAGAAGTTGGCGCTTCCGTTCAGGCCGTTCTTACCCGTTACTTCCATGGTAAAGTTTCCTGTAAGGCCGTTGGAGGGCAGTATAAATTCCCCCGAAAAAGACCCGAATTCGTTGGTTGTGAACTGCTGTTTGGAGACCTCTTGGTAATTGACATCCTTGAGAACGACGTTGACCAGAGTATTTTCAAGAACTGTGGATTTGCCCAATTCGCGTTTCAGGGCGATTCCCTTGAAATAAAGCGGTTGCCCGGGTCGGTAAATACTTCGGTCGGTAAATAGGAAGGCAATTTCATCACCCGCGAATTTTCCCTGGGCATATTTTTGGTTGAGGTAGTAGTCCTTGTAAAAGGCAGTCCCGCTCGAATGATTGATACGAATATTTACGTTGTTCCATGTTTCATCGGTCAAGGGAATGGAAACCATGCCCATTTCGTCGCTGGTAAAGCTTTTGTTTCTTCGTGGCCCGTCATATCTAACTTGATAATAGAACTTCAGGTCGGCCCTGGAAATCGGTGCACCGTTGCTTCTATCGATAACCTGAAATTGCTGGTGGGTCGGGGTGCGGGTCTCGACCAAGGCAAAATCGGTTACCTGAACGGGACTATACGCAAAGGTGCCATTTGAGTTTTCGACCGGTTCGGCCAAAATCATATATTGATCGTTCGGAAGGGCCGGCAGGAGTATTTCCGTGGCATGATCTTGATAATCGTTCTCATTTTTTAGGTCGGCATTCCATTCCTTCACAACGGAAAGTTTTTTCAGGAACGCCAATTTCTTCGGATGCTCATAGATTTTGTTCAATTGCACCAATTGTTCCTGCGAAATTTTTCTGGCGGAAAGTCGTAATCCGTCATGGTTTTTATAATTGACCAACAAACGGGAAGGATTGTTAACGGGAATATATTCTTCCGTGGTCAATTGAAGACTTTGACTTAGAATTTGTGATTTCAAGGCCTTGCATTTTTCAGCACCACGGCTGTCGGGAGCAGCCTTGATGACCTCGTCGCAAAGTTCCACGGCGTCCTTAAGTTTCCAGCGGTGCTCAGTGTTGCCTTTCGGACTATAGATTTGTCCCATCTGTTGATACAATGCGGCGATTTCGTATGTATATAAGGTAGATGCTAACCCTCCTTTTCCTGCATCCATAGAGTTTTGCAGTACCTCTAGAAAATAACCTTCCTTGTTCGCGAAGGTCGCGTTTTGATATATGAACAACAGCCGCTCGATATCGACTTCGGCAAAGCGGTAAGGACGTGCCGAGGGCAAATGCATCCATAACAATTTTTGATAGATTTTTAAGGCTTTGGCCTGTAAGGAAGTCTTATCCTCTGTAGTTATTTGTAGGCCTAAAAAATTGCCAGCCTCACAAAGAATTTCGGGGTCATCTATTTCAAATTTATCTGCAGGGCGGGTAATGTTGTTTTCGCTGGTCTTGTAAAATTCCAGGGCGGCATGCGCCAAGAGGTCAAAAAGGGTAGGGCGGTAGTCTTTAGAATTCGGCTGTTCGTTTAAGATTGCATCGAACTCGGATGCTAAAACTGTCTTCAGCTTGTCTTCATTTTCTAGAGATTTTTCAAAATGCACATCGATTTCATGGAAAATCGTGGTCAGGTCCCATGTCCTGAAATCGACACTATCGACTTTTGTTTCCGTCTTTGTTCGATTGTAGAACTGATAGCGATTGTTCTGGAAATACTGCCAGTACAGGTTTGCCAAATAACTCTTCAACACGTTTTTAGTTGGGAATTCCGCTTTTTCGATTTCCGACCTGAAATCGTTGATAATTTTGAGCTGGGGATCTTCTTCCAACGTCAACGCGTATTTAGAGGAATACAATAGCGCCTTGACGATCTGCGGGGAATTCTTTTCCTTTTTTGCCTTTTCGGAAATGCTTTCCACGACCTTGAGCGCAGATTTTGTCAATGCCTCGTTTTCAAGCTTCTGGACTTGTTTCCAGAGTTGCTCGTACGAATCATTGTTTTTTTGCGCTTCGGTCATCTGTGAAAATAGGACTATGGTCAATAACAATATGATGTTTCTCATCCTGCATTTTTTTGGAATACCCTAAAAATTAGAACGATTTAAGCTCCTTTAACGTATTCGATTACAAAGTTAAGGGCAAAGATGGTTCCATAACTCCCTGAAAACAATGAAAAATGAGGGAAGGGGTGGTTTTGGTTAGGGAATAAGGTTTCAAAGTTCTAGGTTAAACATTTTGTGGTTCCTCCCCTCAGACGAGGGGAGGTGGTTTTTCCCCGCCAGTTGGCGGAGAAAAAGCGGAGGGGTTGAAAGCCCGAACTTTGGCTAGTTTGCCCTAGCTATGATACAGTCCCCAAGGCTTGTGCTTTCAATCCCTTCCGTCTTCTCCGCAGAAAAAGCGGAGAATCCACCTTCCCTTATCCAAGAGAAGGAGCCTTAAAAGAACAATCATTATCAAAGCGATTTCAACAAACCCCCGTCAATCGGAATCTGTGTTCCTGTGATATAAGCAGCCTTGTCCGAAGCTAAAAAAGCAACGAGATACCCATATTCTTCGGGGCGCCCGATGCGTTGTAGCGGGACTTTCGATTCCATGTCCGCTCTGACTTCCGCTTGCGGAATACCCAATTGCTCCGCTTTTTTGGCATTGAGCTGGGTAATGCGGTCGGTGTCAAAAAAGCCTGTAAGAATATTGTTTACAGTAATCTGGTCGGGACCCACGTTTGTTGCCAAAGATTTTGCCCAAGTCACTACCGCCGCTCGTATGGTGTTCGATAGCGCCAAATAGTTCAAGGGCTCTTTTACGGAAACCGAGGCCACATTGATGATTCTGCCCCATTGGTTTTTTTGCATTTGTGTTAAGGCCAGTTCGGTGGTTAGAACTACTGTTTTAAAAAGTAGGTCGAAGGCTTCCTGAAAATCGGCTACTTTTTTTTCCAAGGCGTTTCCTGCCGATGGGCCTTGGGTATTGTTGACCAAAATATCTACGGAATTATTTTCGAAAAAGCTAGAAACAATCTTTTTGTAACTTTTAAAATCGGTAAAATCGACTACAAGATATTGATGCTGTTGGCCTTGGTCAGTCGACAATTCGGAAACTATTTTTTTCAGTTTATCCTCGCTTCGCGACATCAGGGTAACGCTCGCTCCGCTTTTGGCCAATTGTTCGGCAATCGCTTTTCCAATGCCGCCGCTACTTCCGCCGATCAGGGCTTTTTTGTTTCTTAGGGATATGTTCATGGGTGCTAAATTGTTAAAGCAACTAAGATAATTATAAAGTAGCGGTTTTTGATGGCCAATGCAATTCCTATCTTTGAACCCATAACTTGTTTTATGAAAATCCATTTTATTGCCATTGGCGGTAGTGCCATGCACAACTTGGCCTTGGCACTTGAGCATAAAGGCTACGCGATTACGGGCAGCGATGATGTCATCTATGAACCTTCAAGGTCGCGATTGGACGATAAAGGATTGTTACCCGAGGAATTCGGCTGGTTTCCTAATAAAATATCTGAGGATTTGGATGCCGTCATTTTGGGCATGCACGCCAAACCCGACAATCCCGAATTGTTGAAAGCACAAGAATTGGGATTGACGATTTATTCCTATCCTGAATTCCTTTATGAACAATCAAAGAACAAGACTCGAGTGGTAATTGGTGGAAGTCATGGCAAGACCACGATTACTTCGATGATTCTGCATGTTTTGAATTATCATGACCGTAAAGTCGATTTTATGGTCGGAGCGCAATTAGAGGGGTTTGATAGGATGGTACACCTGACCGAAGAAAATGATTTTATTGTTTTGGAAGGGGATGAGTATTTATCTTCTCCCATTGACCGAAGACCTAAATTCCACTTGTACAAACCGAACATTGCTTTGTTAAGCGGCATCGCATGGGACCATATCAATGTTTTTCCGACGTTTGAGAACTATGTGGAGCAATTCCGGATTTTTGTGGACAGTATCGTAAAGGGTGGGAGTATAACCTATAACGAAGAGGATCCAGAAGTTAAAAAAGTGGTCGAGGCTTCAGAGAATTCCATTCGAAAATTACCTTATCATACTCCTGAATACAATGTTGAAAACGGACAGACACTTTTAGAGACTCGCGAAGGCCATATGCCTATTGAAGTTTTCGGGAAGCACAATCTGAGCAATCTTGCCGGTGCGAAATGGATCTGTCAGAATATGGGGGTAGATGAGGATTATTTTTATGAAGCTATCGGCACTTTTACAGGAGCTTCGAAACGTTTGGAAAAAATCGCTGAAAGCCATTCGTGTGTGGCCTATAAAGATTTTGCACATTCGCCTAGCAAGGTGGCCGCTACTACTCGAGCGGTTAAAGAGCAATACCCCGATAGAAAACTGATTGCCTTTCTTGAATTGCATACGTATAGTAGCTTTAATCCTGAATTTTTGAAAGAATACAAGGGCGCTTTGGATGCCGCAGACGAGGCCATTGTTTTTTATCTGCCAGAGTCTGTCGCAATAAAAAAATTAGATGCCGTGAGTCCAGAACAGATTTCGGAAGCTTTTAAAAGGGATGATTTGCAAATTTTTACCGAATCCGCCGCTTTTCATGAATTTGTTTTTGGGGTGGATTATAAGGACTCCGTATTACTATTAATGAGTTCGGGCAATTACGGCGGATTGGATTTAAAGGTTTTGAAAGAGAAGATAGAAAACTGATTTTTAGTATTTTACCAGTAAAAATGTCAGGTTTCTTAATTCTGGAATGTTCATTGACTTCTATTTCGTGAAGATTCCAAAGAATTTATGAAAGAAGATTCCAAAGAATTTATGAAAATCAAGGTCAAAGATATATTGGTATTTCTAAGACGCAGGGTTTCGTTGATGTTGATTGCCTTTATGCTCGGCATGTCGAACGTTATTCTTGAAGAATCGAGGTCGGTGAACGATACCCGTGAACATATTGAGCAACCGGAAGTGTTTCCTGATGAAGATTTGAACAATACGGTGGATTATTTGCCCGATTTTTGAGCATTTTCATGATTTTTGAAAATGCTGTCCACAAAATTGGAAACATCCTTTTTTTGACTTCTGATCAGCTCGTGCTTTGCCAGTTCTTGGTCTTTTTTGAGCTTGTCCTGTGAGAATTTGAACTTTCCTTCCCAATGGGTGATCTCGATTTCAAATCCGACAATATAGTCAACTAGAGCATCCATTCTTGGGTCATCAAGGGCCAGTTCATATTTCGGATTTTCTCCTTCTAGAAATGAAGTCATGCGCACCATGGTATGCTTCACGGATTCTTTGTCGGTCAGTAAAGTCACTTTTCCTTTTAGGTGTGCAAAAATGTAGTTCCAGGTAGGTAATTGTTTCGTGCTGTAGGTCGAAGGAGAAATATAGCAATCCGGTCCATAAAAGACGGAAGTGACGATTGCGCCATGGGTCAAAGTCTCCACCTGTGGGTTGTATTTGTCTATATGGGCAACTAGCTTGCCATGCGTGCTTCCGTCATCCTCATAAACTATGGGAATGTGTGTAATAAAAGGCGTATCGTTCTTTGCCGTGACCAGCGTGGCGAAAGGATAGTTCTTGACTACTTCCAGAACATTTTTAAAGCTTGCCTCTTGATGGTGTTGCGGCGGATATTTCATTTATTGGTCAATGATTGTTGTTCCGAAATTTACGATAAAATATAAACGAGTCTTTGTTATCTTTAGCGAATGCAGGAAAAAGTAACCTCCTTTTCCATAAAACATTGGTCCGACGATGACAAACCAAGGGAAAAATTGGTGCAAAAGGGCAAGTCCGTACTATCGGATGCTGAACTTATCGCCATTCTTATAGGTTCTGGTAGTCGTAACGAAAGTGCGGTAGAACTAGCTAAACGTATCTTGGCCTCGGTCAACAATAACCTGAACGAACTCGGCAAACTCTCCATCAAACAACTAATGCAGTTCAAGGGTATTGGTGAAGCAAAAGCGGTTACCATTGCCGCCGCCTTAGAAATGGGCAGACGCAGAAGGGGGAGGGTGCCCTAAAGATTACAAAAATATCAAGTAGTCAAGATGCTTTTGAACTTTTGCAGCCCATTATCGGTGAACTGCCACACGAAGAATTCTGGATCCTCTATCTAAACAATGCCAACAAAGTGTTGTTGACCGCTCAACTTAGCAAGGGAGGGCTTACGGGCACCTTGGTCGACGTACGCGTCGTAATGAAGCAAGCTTTGGAATTGGGCGCAGTAGGTTTGATCTTGGCCCATAATCACCCATCAGGAACTTTGAAACCAAGTACGGAAGACAAAAGGGTCACTGAAAAATTAAAGTCGGCCGCTGCTGCCTTAGATATAAAAGTTTTGGATCATTTGATCATTACCCAAAAGGATTATTTTAGTTTTGCCGACACAAATTTGCTCTAGAAACTAGAAACAATTTTTTTATTTGAGACCTGAAATTTAAAAGAATCGATGCTACTCGTATATACCCATAAAATAACCCCGCGCTTCAGCTATATCATGAAGCACATTTTTACTCGGATGTTGGGTATCGAGATTATCTTTTCTACCAAGGTCGAGGATTTTATAAAGCACACGGGTCCAAAGATTACCTACACCAAACAGCCTTTACAGAATGAGTTTTTTATTCGTAGCAACGACCTTTTGTTTGAACAGGGCATCAACGATATTTCGATTGTTATGGGAGACTGGAACGGCGTCCCCTGCTTTTTTGCTTCAGGGGAGCGTAGTAATATTCCCTTTGATATTTTTTCGGCAAGCTTCTATTTATTGAGTAGGTACGAAGAGTATTTGCCACATGTAAAGGATATGCATGGGAGGTTTTCCCCAAAAGATAGCATAGCGTTTCAGAATAATTTCTTGCGCTTGCCCGTTGTAGACCTATGGGCCTTGGAACTTGGCAAGGCCTTGAAGGCACGTTTTACAGATCTTGAGATAAAAAATGGGAGGTATTCGTATACTTCTTTAATTGATGTTACAACTTCTCATTGTTATGCCCACCGTGGTTTTGCGCGTAGTCTCGGCGGCTTTTTTATGGATCTGGGTAATTTTCGGCTAAGACGTGTGATACAGCGAATAGCGGTTTGGATCGATTCAGGTAAAGACCCCTATGATAATTTCGAATGGTTGGTAGAACAACATAAGAAATTAAAGGTAAAAAGTATTTTCTTTTTTCAATTTGCCACCTACTCGACATATGACAAGAATGTCTCACCTGACAAGAACAAATTCAGGTTTCTGATTAAATATATTGCCGATTATAGTAAAGTGGCATTGTCGGCTTCCTATAGCTCTTTTGACGAAGTCTCATTATTGAGAAAAGAAAAAAAGACCTGTCGGAGGTTATCAATCGTGCCGTGAATTATTCCCGTATGCGTTATAATCGGGTCGATGTACCTGAAACCTATCGCAGATTGGTCGAGGCTGAGTTTACGGATGACTATACCATGGGCTATACCAGTGAAATCGGATTTCGGGCAGGTACCAGTCTTCCGTTCTATTTTTATGACATCAATGTTGAGATACAGCAACCCATACGCATACATCCTTTTGCTGCACATGATTATGCTTTTGTCAATGCAAAGGACGAGGGTCAAATTTTACAGGAGATGGATCTTTTATACCATAAGGTCAAGCAAATAAATGGGAACTTCTTGACCATTTTTTCGAACGAACTACTAGGAAGCAAAAACAAGATTTCATGGAAAGACTTGTATTCCAATGTTTTAAAAAGATATCATGTATAACAATGTTGTAACTGATGTGTTCTTCGATTTGGACCACACATTGTGGGATTTCGAAAAAAACTCGGCACTTACTTTTGAAAAAGTCTTGTCCCAAAACCGTATAGAAATCGATTTGCATGATTTTTTAGAGGTATACATCCCGGCCAATCTTGCATTTTGGAAATTATATCGGGAAGAAAAGATTAGCAAATCTGAGCTACGGTATCAACGTCTAAAAACAGTTTTCGATAGGCTACGTCATCCTATTTCTGATGACTTGATCAATCTTTTGGCGGTCGAATATATTGCCCATTTGTCATCTTTTGGCCATCTACTTCCCAATACCATTGAAATACTTGAATATTTACGTCCGAAGTACAGGTTACATATTATCACAAATGGTTTTGAGGAAATACAGGAAAAGAAAATGCGCAACTCCAATATTCGTGATTATTTCGATCAGATCATCAATTCGGAAATGGCGGGAGTAAAGAAGCCGAACCCATTGATTTTTGAATTGGCCTTGAACCGTGCGAAAGTGGCTCCTGAAAAGTCCTTGATGATCGGTGATAGCCTTGAGGCCGATATTCTAGGGGCGCAGGCGGTCGGTATTCGGGCGATTCATTTCAATGCCCATAACGAATTGCCTCACGATCATTGCGAGATGATTCAAGATTTAAGTGAAATAAAAAGCTTTTTGTAGAGTTATATATGCAGTGACCCAGGTCTATTTACAACGTTGATAGCCCCATGAAAGGTTAATCTAATGAAACTGCTTAAAGCGCTCGTTCCAATTTCATATGTAATATCCATTTTGTTTATCGGCTGCTCCGATAAACAAGACTTTGACCAATACGAAGATTTAAGTATTACTCCCACCTACGAGGCTGCTATTCTCTATATCGAAACCCCTGAAAGTTTCATCAATGCCATCACGGGTGTCGATATCGTGACCCAAAATTTTAATTTCGATGCGTTTGCGACCGATATCTTTGCCAATCGTGTCATCGATGGTGTCATTACCTATGAAGTGGAGAATACCACAAGCAAAGAATTGGAAATTACGGTCGAATTCACCGATGACGGAGACAATGTGCTGGATACCGAAGTATTTACAATACAGGCGGCTCCAACGGCCATTGATCGTCGTGAGATCCAATACGGTGATGGGGGCCGACCTATCGATATCATTACCAACACTTCTAATTTCAGGGTCACGGCCCGCAATAATGGCGACAATTCAAGTACTTCGAACATAGATGACGCTAAGATTACCTTAAAATCTTCAGCTAAATTCAGGCTACGGTTGAAATGAGAATACGGAATCTCATATACATGGCCTTTTTAGGGGCAGGGTTTCTTATGCAGGGTCAGAACAAGCAACTGCTGTACGATTTTACCGAAATTCCGCAATCGTTACTGCTCAATCCTGGTGCCCAGACTGATTTTAAATGGTACACGGGCTTTCCGGCTTTATCAGGAATATCTTTTCAAGCAGGTTCCAGTGGAGTTTCCGTGAATGATATTTTTGCCGATGACGGGTTGGATATCAATGATAAGTTTAGGGATAGGCTTATCCGAGGTATGGATACCCGCGACGAACTGAGCGGCACCTATCAATTGGAATTACTCAATGTCGGTTTTAGGGGGAAAGACCCCGATACATTTTATTCCTTCGGTATTTACAATGAAGGTGATGGAATTGGCTACTGGTTTCAAGATTATGCCATTCTTGCTTTTGAAGGCAATGCGAACAGTCTCAATAGAAAATTTGATTTGGGGGATTTAAAGACGCGAGGGGAAATCGTAAACGTATTTCATTTCGGAATCAATAAGCGTATCAATGACAAGATTACAGGAGGGGTCAGGGGGAAGATTTATTCCGGAATCCTTGATTTCAATTCCACAAGGAATAAAGGATATTTTGTGACCACCGAAGGCCAGAACAATTTATTGGCCAATACGCTGGTCGCCGATATGGAAATGCGAACATCGGGTATGAACGCCGTTTGGGATGCACAAGACGAAGGAACGTTGGGAAGCACCATATTAAAAAGAGGTTTTTTCGGTGGTGATCTCGGCCTTGGTCTAGATTTGGGTCTTTCTTACGACCTCAATGAACAGACAGTGTTTACCGCAAGCCTATTGGACCTAGGGTTTATTTACCATGCCAATGATATCAGAACATACACTTTGAAAGGCAGTGCCACGATTGAAGGTGTCGAGATTTTACCAGCCGATCTTGTCAATGTCAATGATGATTTTTATCAAGATCTGATCGATGAAGTCGAGGCCTTTATTCCTTTTGAAATCAACGATAAGAGTTATTTAACCTTCAGGCCAACGAAGTTGTACGCCTCATTGCGATACAACTTTGGGGAACCGGTAGATTCAAAGGCTGACTGCGATTGTGGAATAACGCCAGCGAGTCGAAACCGAAATAGGGCAAAGTACGTAAACGGTTTGGGTGGCCAACTCTATATGATAAACCGTCCAAGAGGTCCACAGGCAGCGTTGAGTGCTTTTTACCAAAGACGGTTTGGCAATTTTATGGCCATTAAGACAACCTATACTGTGGATAAGTTTACGGCGACCAATATCGGTTTAGGACTTAATCTTCAGGCAGGTCCTGTAAATCTCTATTTTATGGCTGACAATCTTCTGGCATATCGTAACGTGGCCGCTAGCCGCTATGCATCTTTCCAATTGGGAATAAATATCATATCTTGGGGCACTAAATAGTTCATACGCTCCTGTTTCAAAACCTTTTTAGGGATGGCGTACCAAAAAGGCACGCTTTTTGGACTATTCGAGATATATTTTAATGATATCCCTTATGAAAAACGTAGTTATTGCCCTTTTTCTCTTCGGAAGTTATTTTGCCAATGCGCAAGTTTCCTTAAATGATTACAAATATATCATCGTTCCAAAGCGATTTGATGGGTTCAAAGATGAAAACAAGCATCAGACCAGTACGCTCATAAAACATCTTTTTACCAAAAAAGGTTTTAAAACGGTCTATGACGATGCCTTGCCCACTGATTTGAACGAAAATAGATGCCTAGGTTTAACGGTAGACTTAGAAGACGCATCATCCATGTTCACGACGAAGACAACCTTACATTTAAAAGACTGCAACGGAGCGGTGATCATGACCACAAAGGAGGGTAAGAGCAAAGAAAAGGATTTCAAAGCCGCCTATAGAGAGTCAATTACCGAGGCGTTCGGTTCTTTTGATACCATCTACCACTCATATACCCCCAAAAGTGAGGAACCGGCACCCGTTACGATCAGCTTTAAAAACGATGTCAAGTCTTTGGACGAGAATAAAAAAGAGGCTAAGAACAAACCGAATACGGCGGTTGTAAAACAAAAAGCGACCACCGAGGAACAGAGTTACAAAAGCGTAGAACCTGTTGAGTCAAATATAACGAAAGCGAAATCTCAAGAGGGTGATGCCCAAGCCATAAAAGTTTCAGAAGGCGTTTTATATGCACAAGAAGTCGAAAATGGTTACCAATTGGTGGACAGCACACCTAAAATTCGATTGAAGCTTTTGGGCACCTCAATGCCCGATTACTACTTGGTAGAATCGGATACTCGGAAAGGTGTGGTGTATAAGAAGAATGATACATGGTTCTTTGAATATTATCAAGACGGGCAACTGACCGTCGAGGAACTGAACATTAAATTTTAATACTTCGCGCTAGTTGTATATGACCTTTACTCTTTAATCTATAGTGCAACTGGCTACTCGTACTTATCTTTCCAACGGTTTTTTAAAAAATTTTTGATGGCATTTTCACGTTGGTTTGTTCCCGGTACATAGAAAGATGTCCCTGTAAGTTCTTCCGGAAGAAATTCTTCGGAGACAAAGTTGTTTTCATAGTCATGGGCATATTTGTATTCTTTCCCATATCCCAAATCCTTCATTAATTTGGTGGGTGCGTTTCTCAATGGTAGAGGTACGGATAGGTCTCCCGTTTGTTTGACGGTTTGCTGGGCCTTACCTATGGCCATATAGCTTGCGTTGCTTTTCGCAGAAGTCGCAAGGTAAATGGCACATTGGCTCAAAATGATACGTGCTTCAGGGTATCCTATGGTAGTCACCGCCTGAAAGGCGGCATTCGCGATGACCAACGCCGTCGGATTGGCCAGACCGATATCTTCCGACGCCGAAATAAGCATCCTACGTGCAATGAATTTCACGTCTTCACCGCCTTCGATCATCCTTGCCAACCAATATACCGCTGCGTTAGGGTCACTGCCGCGGATCGATTTTATAAAGGCCGAAATGATATCATAATGCTGTTCTCCGGTCTTATCATAGAGCACTGTGTTTTTCTGGATCTTATCCAAAACAAGTTTGTCGGTAATAACGATAGTATGGGTCTCTTCGGAATTTACAATGAGTTCGAAGATATTGAGCAATTTTCTTCCATCGCCACCAGAAAGTCGAAGTAGTGCCTCTGTTTCCTTGAGTTTTATTTTTTTGATCTCAAGAAGGAATCTTGTTCCATGGCCCTTTTTAACAAGGCTTCCAAATCTTCCTTCCCGAAAGGGTTTAGAATATAAACTTGACATCGTGATAATAATGCTGGAATGACCTCAAAACTCGGGTTCTCAGTTGTAGCCCCTATCAATGTTACCCATCCCTTTTCGACCGCTCCCAATAGCGAATCTTGTTGCGATTTACTGAAACGGTGGATTTCATCAATAAACAGAATAGGGTTTTTGGAAGTAAAAAGACCGCCGCTCTGTTTCGCTTTGTCTATGACGTCACGAATGTCTTTTACACCACTATTTATGGCACTCAATGCATAGAACGGTCGACCGCTCTCGTATGAAATAATGTTTGCCAAAGTGGTTTTTCCGGTTCCGGGAGGCCCCCAAAAAATCAATGAGGGTATGATTCCTTTTTTAATTTGATGGGTCAACGCACCTTTGTCGCCTACCAGATGGTGCTGGCTGATATAATCTTCGAGCGTTTTTGGCCTAACACGTTCGGCGAGCGGTTCGTTCATGGTATAAAAATAAGATAAAATAAGGGATGACTATTTGTCGTTATTTACTTTTACGGATAGGTTTTTGGTAACTATCCGACTAGATTAATCATGATTTCATAGGTAGGAGCCTTGTTTTGAAGATAAAAAATGTCTGAAAACCATTATTTTAAATTTACGAATTCCGTTCTAGTAGCACCACTATTGGGGGTGCTGCTAATATGGACCGTTTTTTGGTTCGAACTACGTTTTCAGACCAACTTCAATCAATTAGGTATCGTACCAAGAACATTTTCGGGCCTGAAAGGTATTGTATTAAGTCCGTTCATTCACGGTTCGGTCGAGCACCTTTACAACAATACCATTCCACTGGCCATTTTGATGGCCTCCTTGTTTTATTTCTATCGGAACATTGCATTGAAAGTACTGTTTTGGGGAATTCTTCTCTCCGGACTTTTTACTTGGGCTATCGGAAGGCCTTCATATCACATCGGTGCTAGTGGTGTCATCTATCTTTTGGCCAGTTTTGTTTTATTTAAAGGAATTTTCACCAAATATTATAGGTTGGTGGCCTTATCCCTTGTGGTGGTTTTTATCTATGGAAGTCTGTTGTGGTATATCTTCCCCATAAAAGATGGAATTTCTTGGGAAGGCCATTTGGGAGGTTTTTTAGTAGGCTTATTTATGGCAATTTTTATAAAGGCGAAAATTCCGGTTGTAAAAAAGTTCGACTGGGAAAAAGAGGATTATGATGAAGAAAACGACGAATTTTTAAAACAGTTCGATGAGGAGGGCAATTTTATAGAAACCCCTCCGGAAACTTCCGATGGTATTAAGATTACCTATCATTTTAAAAAGGACGCTGAAAATAGTGGGCAGTAAACAGTTGATAGCATAAATATTGCAGGTTATCTTTCCTTAACCCTTAACCCTTAACCCTTAACCCTTAACCCTTCGTTGTCTTACCGCTTCATATAAAAACACGCCACAGGCCACTGATACGTTCAAAGAGGCGATTTCACCTAGTAAAGGGAGTTTTGCTAGGGCATCGGCCGCTTTCAGAATGGATGGCGATATGCCACGGTCTTCGGAGCCCATAATTATGGCGCAGGGTCTTTTAAAATCAACCTCGTAGATAGTTTTTTCGGTCTTCTCCGTGGCTGCGACAACGGCAATGCCAGAGGCTTGTAAATAGAATACAGCATCCTTAATATGGTCCACTTTGGCGATGGGAACCTTAAATGCAGCACCTGCCGAGGTTTTGATAGTGTCCGAAGTTACGGGAGCCGCCCCTTTTTTCTGAATAATGATGCCATCAACGCCACAACATTCGGCCGTTCTTATAATGGCCCCGAAATTTCGTACATCCGACAGTTGGTCTAGAAGCAAGAATAAAGGTGTTCTTTCACTTTCCATGACCTTTTCTACAAGGGCATCGAGTTCGTGGAAGGTAATAGGCGAGATGGTCGCAACCACACCTTGGTGGTTGTTCGAAGTCAAACGGTTCAGCTTTTCGATAGGAACGTAAGAGGCGTTAATACCTTTTTTTCGGATTATGCCTTCCAGCTCTTTGGAAAGATCGCCTTTTAGACCTTTTTGAATAAATACCTTATCAAGGGTCTCATCACTGTGTATAGCTTCTAGAACGGCTCGAATTCCATAAATTTGGCTAGTTTTCTCCATTGGATAAAGGTAAAATAAAAAACCATCCCGCCGTACGGCAGGATGGTTTCATCAAATGTCAACAAATTTTTATTGGTTCAAAAACTCAAAGGCTCTTATTAGATCGGCCTCGTCCTTGATATTCAGGTCATTTTCCTTCAAATAAGACTTTAATTCATCTTTTTTAGAATCATCAACAAGCTTGACCAACTTACTGTTTTTCAAGGAAATCTCATCCATACGATTGACACCTTCTTTTTGGTAGTAATACTCTGTAAATTGGCTAAATCTACTAGGTACGGCTTTTACAAATGAATTTGCGGCCGGCTTGCCCTCCGTGAACTTTACATGGGTTCTTTTGAACAGTTTATAATTTTTACCATCCATCAAGGTGGTTAGGTATCCGTTAAGTGTTTTGTTCTTCGAGGTGACGAAAGTCTTAAAGCTCAATTTCTTACCGTTGGAAAGAATACTGACCTCTTTATCCCTTGATAGGCTTTTGGCGGTTTCTTCTTCAGAATTCGTTTTCTTGATTTCTATTTCTTCGTTCAGTGCGTTGTAACGATAAAAAATAGTGCCTAGATTTTCATCGCCATAGTACATGGTCGTCGGCAAGTACGTATTGGATATATAGGGTGACCCTTGAAATTCGGCATAGCGATCCTCATTTTTTGCGTTTCGTTCGCTTATGGGCCCCATCAGGTCATAGATTTGCCCTTGAGCACCTTGTCCACCACCGGCCGACATGTTTGATGAAGCTTGCCCGGCGAATTGCGCGATACCTGTGGTACAGGCTCCAAAAAATAATATTAAATAAACTAACTTTTTCATAATTCAATTTTTAATACGTGTTCACAAATTTAACAAATAAATTGGCGCATTTGTCCAAACAAAAGTTAATTTGATATCAATTTATGTGCACTTAAACGATCATTGTTTCGTGTATTGATCAACAAGGGCTTTTTCATGAAATTAATCACGGTAAGGTCTTTCACATTGCCCTCAAGATATAATCCAGAATCAGATCGGTCCATTACGGAATAACCGTTCTTGCCATTGGAAAGTAGTACTACCCCCGATATGGCATCGAGCCTGGGGGTTTCAACCTCGGTTTCGTATATATTGCCCGCTACAATGCAGTCTTCGTAGCCATCGCCATCGATGTCTTGAAAAACACTGTTCATTATCGGAAACTGTTGTGCTTCGATTGGCAGCGGTCGACTTTCGAAATTGCCGTCGCCCATGTTTATTAAAATCAACGAGTTGAACTCATCGACTGCGTTTTCATACGCATCGGATAATTTTTCACCATAAATATCGACAAGTGTGGCATTGGCAAACTCCGAATAGGTACCGAATTTATCTTTGATAAAGGGCATTTGTTGCGAGGAACATTCCCGACCTCGAACCGGCACGTATTCCCCTTTGTATTCTTTGCTCAAGACGACGTCATTGGTGCCGTTATTGTCAAAATCATTCGAATATATTTTGAAGGGCTTTTTCTTACTTGCCTTAAATTTTAGGTTCAGGCCAACATTGCCTACAATGTAATCCTTCAGTCCGTCTTTGTTGATGTCGGTCTCATTAACCGAAAACCACCACCCTTTATGGCTCATAGCTTCGGAATCTTTCACTAATGTAAAATGACCCTTGTTATTCTGAAAGAACCCCATGGTTGTCCATTCCCCGACCGCGATAAAATCTTCCCATCCGTCATTGTTAAAATCTGTGGTCAAAATACTATTGACAATACCGAAATTATCCAATTCTGGGGCTTTTTCTAAAGTCACGTCTTTCAACGTGCCGTTTTCGTTTTCATACAGTACAGATGGACTATGTTTCGGATAGTTTTTCGGAATCGTTCGATTTCCTACCAAGATATCGCTATCACCATCTTGGTCAAAATCGATGATATCAACTGATTTACCGCTTTTTGGAAACGATTCCAAAAGCGGATCTTGATATTTTGAGAAAGTACCCGACCCATCATTCAAATAAATTCTGTCGCGATAGAACGATGAGTTCTCGGCGAACTCGTTTCCGCCACTGACCACGTAGAGATCAAGGTCATTGTCGCCATCAAAATCGAAAAAGACCGATTCCATGTCTTCAAAGCCCTTATCTTCTTCGAAAATGGCGGATTCCATTTTTTTGAAAGTGCCTTGCTTTTGTAAGTATAGCTCGGCCGCTTGACCCGAGGCGCCACCTACGAATAGATCGGTAAGCCCATCACCATTAACATCGGCTTTTGACAAAAATGGACCGAAGTTCGATTGTTTATAAGGCAGTAGTATTTCAGTCTCAAAGTCATCGAAGAAATTTTCACGATGCACGAAATCAAGGCCTAAAGTAGTCGGTCGTACTTCATCAAAAATTGATTTTTTTATATTGGTTTTTAGGGGTTGCTCGACCTTTGCATTTTTTATATCGAACGAAATAGTGGTGTTGACATCAATATTTAGACGATACTCCGTTTTGCCATTTAGCCAGGTCACCAATACAGTATCGACTTTAGTGATGTTGCCTAGACCGAAATGTGCTGTATTTTCTTGGGAAGACATATAGCCTCGAACTCTTTTCTGTTCAACGAACTGTGACTTTCCGTCATATGATATCCTGATTTTGGCAAAAGGGTCCGAGGTTTCGCCCAAGACCTTGACTTTCAGAAAGTTGCCTGTGTTGTTTTCTGAGCTTAGGTTTTTGTATAAAAAGGTATTTTCATCCATATTGTTGACAACAAGGTCGAGATCTCCGTCATCGTCAAGATCTCCCTGCGCTACGCCATTGCTAAAGGAAAAGTCGCCCAAGCCCCAGTTTTGGGCATTTTCGGTAAAATTCAATCCCCCTTTATTTTCATAAAGTATATTGGCTAATTTTTCCGAAGGCATTGATTCATAAAGCTGTTTTTTTATGTCAAGGGGCACTTGATTTCTATATCTTTTTTGTGTTTCAAAAACCCTGTTCTGAAGGTCATTGTCAAGTGCGTATCTTCGGTATCCGTTGGTAATAAAAACATCGGCGTCGGTATCGTTGTCATAATCGGACATCAAAACGGACCAACTCCAGTCGGTATTGGCCATCTCGGTGAGCTGTGCTATATCGTTGAACGAATCATTGCCCAAGTTCAGCTGCAATGTATTGAACATGTACTGATAGTGAAATTCCGCCTTATTGATCAAATAGTCGAACCGACCCGTATTCATTGAGGCCATCAAGGTCTTTGACCGTACGTGGTCGCTAGACGACATATCGAGTACGAAAATATCCTCCAAATCATCATTGTTCATATCGGCAATGTCCATACCCATACCAAAAAAGGATAGGTGTTGGGTATATTCCTTTATTTGATCTTCAAAAGTTCCATCACCCTGATTGATATACAATGCATCGGGAATATAATAGTCACTGGCAATATAGAAATCCAGCCACCCATCTTTGTTGATATCGCTAATGCAAAGACCGAGGCCAAAAATAGGACGTTCCAAGCCAGAGGCCTTGGTGACATCAATAAATTTGCCATTATCGTTACGATATAAATGAGAGCTGTTAAAATGTTGCGCTTCCCTATCTTTGGCCACCATGTTGTAGAAGTTTATAGGGTCGACCCCATAAATTTCATTTTCGTTCATAACAATACAGTCGAGATCACCGTCGTTGTCATAGTCGAAAAATGCCGATTGGGTGGTTATACCCATGTCCGCAAGTCCATATTCTTCAGCCGATTCGGTAAAGGTTACTTGCCCTGCGGCCGTTGAAGTGCCATTGTTAATATATAGAAGGTTTTTTCTGTTCAGTCTAGGGTTAGGCCCTCCTTGTGAAACATAGATGTCTTTAAAACCATCATTATTGATATCGACGAAGGTTATACCGTTCGACCATTTTTTGCCCACATTGATGCCCGCTTCGGCCGAAATGTCTTTAAACGTTAAATTGCCCTCGTTGAGATACAATTTGTTATCGACTTGGTTGCCACAGAAAAAAATATCCAATAGGCCGTCGTTGTTCAGGTCTTCGACTCCGACACCTGCACCGTTGTAGAAATAATCAAAGCTGAAGAGGTTTTCGAGTGTGGCGACATTTTCTGTTATGGAATTAGAAAAATAAAGGTTACTGGTTTTAGCATCTACTTTCTGGAAAACCTGTTTTGAGGTACTCGTTTGGGTGCTATCCACTTCAGAAGTTCCAGTATTGGATTTATCATCTTTTCTACAAGAATGATTCAGGCCAAGACCTAAGATTATGATTAAACTTATAACAGATATTCTTCTCATTTCTTTCAAGACTTTGAACAATGGCTCAATTTAGAGAATTTATTAGGAACAGTTAAAATACGATGTATGCAAATTTACAGTGTTCATTGGTAAATACCCATAAAAAAACCGACCGCTACATGTGCAACGGTCGGTCATCATTTTGTTAAACGATATCTTATTGCTTCGTAAACCTATACGTCGTTTGTACGGGACTACTACAATTCGATTGTGCATCATCGGTAAAAGTAACCTCAAATACACTATCATCATTAATGTCATAGGTAGATCTAACGGTAGCGTCAGTAAACCAATCCCCGCCATCTCCACATGCACAGTTACTGTTCTGATTAGGTACTACAACTTCACCACAAACCAATTCAAACTTGAATGGGTTGTTTGTTCCACAATAGGTTGGATAGTTGAACGTATCAAATACTCGTTCAACAGAAGTATCTCCAACTGTTAATGTTGTTATCGTACCTGACGATAATGTGAATCCATCTACCTCTGCCGTAATTTGCTCCATAAGATAGTTCCCAACAAATTGGGTGTCTTCCACTGGACATGTAACTCCCGGAGTATAAAGAAACGGAGAAGCAAAATAAGTACCAGTCAATGTACCTGAATTCTGTGCAAAAGAGAATCTTCTCCCATCTGTAAGCACCAATTCAAATCGTACACTGAATTGATCACCGCCATCCAAATCACTTTCTGCAACACCCAAGGTGCTTAACATTTCTGCAAGTGTTATGGAATAAGATGTTACTGGCAAACCTCTCTCCCCTTGGGTGAAACTTGAACTCGGTATGGTAGCAACAAGTTGCTCGGGCTTATCCAAATCAGTACCGCCGGTTTCGACCGTATTATCACGGAAACCTAAATAGACTTCGATATTGTCGACTAAAGCCCCATTTTGTACATCTTGTACCTCTAGTTCGACCGAAAAGTTGGCATCGGCCTTACCGATCGGCAATTCATTTGAGATTAGATTAAGGGTTCGTAGTATGGCACCTCGTTCGGTATTGGCTACAATGTCATCGACGACGGCGTCTCCCTCATCACAAGCCGTGAACAGCAGCGAAGTTAGGGCAAGAGCGGTAAAAATTTTATAGTTAATTTTCATTGTCTTTACTTTTTTAGATTATTAATTCGCTGGCGGGAAAGCCGGACTTGCTGGATTCGAATCCCAAAAAACTTGCTCGGTAAGCGTAGTTTTCTGTGTCAAGTTCGGGTTAGTTACAACCTCGTTCTGAGGTATTAAGAACGATCTTGGGAACGGCCCAGGATTCAATTCCCAGTTCGGAGTTAACGTAGTGGGATACCCAGTTTTTCTATAATAGTTAATGGCCTCGGCACCGCCACCCCACATATCAATCCAATATTGTTCTGCAAATATGTCTTCTTTGTCATCACCGGTTGCCGCGTTAAAATCTGCCACAATACCATCAATATAGGCTGTGACTTCGGCCGCAGTGGGCTCAAAAGACTTGTCGGCATTGCCGTCCAAGGCTCCAAAACTTTGTACTTTGGCAATGGATTTTACCATAGCTGCTCTCATAAACGTGGCTCTGTCAGTATCACTGGCTGCCATATCGGCTCTCCAAAAATCGACCCACGAGGCTAAAATAATAGGTTCGATACCGACACCGCCACCACCAAGGCCCAAACCAACAACATCAAAACTGTTGTCGTCAAAGCGCCCTGCAGCTGGGTAGACACCCACACCTGTTTTTACAAAACCATCTGGTGGCGTACCTTCATCATTTCCGTGTGAACGACCCCAATACCCATTATCGGCACTACAGAACGTATATCCACCATCTAAATAGTGCTGTGGAGGCACCACCAATGAACAGGCCAATGTTTCCTCACTTGGTGGAACGGGATTACCATCGATATCCAAAGCACCGGGGGTGCCTGGCTCTTGGCGGTAGAAATAATATCGAATACGGGGATCATTTTTATCATCCATGGTTTCCATCAACCAGTTGGATTTGTAGGGGCCGACACCACTGGGTGTGTAATCCCCTGCATAATCCTGATGACGTGTATCGGGCTGCAGTTCGCGCGACCCAAATTGAAATTGAAAATCATCCTCAGTAGCACTGATAAAATTATTTCCTGCAATGACGGCATTAAAACCAGCCGTGTCATTTGTAGTCACGTACGCTTTAAGACGAATCGAGTTGATCGCCTTAATCCATTTCGCAGCATCACCTCCGTAGAAAAAATCCGTAGCCCCCAAGGTAGGCGCATCACCACTCAACAAGCCCTCGGCTTCATCCAACAATCCTAAGGCAGCAGCATATACCGCTGGGCCATCGTCCAACGTTGGAGCAGGGAACTCTTCCGGATTACCTGCTTGACTAAAAGCAGCCTTTCCTAAATAATCGACCAATAATAACAATTGATGGGCATACATCACTTTACCGATACCCACGTGAAAATTGTAGTTGACTTCGGAGTCATTATTAATGGACTCCAAAGTGTTCAGGTTTGTCAATATCCCTACACTCACACCTGAGCCAACGCCCGTACCCCCACTACTATAGGTTCTTGACCAAATGCCATTAAATGTGGCTCCCGGGTAGTTGTTGAAATAGTCACGACCTCCCATATAGTCTATTCGGGTCGTTTCAGAACCTCGGTCGTTAAACTCGACCATGTTCTGTACATAGGAGAATTGGATGGAGTTCAACAATAAATTAGGATCTGCCTGATCCGCGGCCAAGTCGTTCGGACTTGTTCTTAAGTCTAGCTCGGTCGTATCACAGGAGTTCAAAAGACCACCTGCTACGAAGACCACGAGCATGTATTTCATTATTTTTTTCATAATATCTATATAATTAGATTAACAATTTTTTTAAAAGGTCATCTTTACGCTCATACCATATCTTCTGGTACTCGGTCCGTTCAAGAAATCGAAACCTCGTCCGTTACCGACACCGACACCCGCAACATTGGGATCGAAGTTGGCACCGTCTGGCGTATTATATGCGTCGTACCAAAGGTTAAAACCTTGCAACGTAAATGTTAAAGATCCAAAAGGTGTCTTCTCCAAGAACTTCTTAGGCAATGAATAGCCCAAAGAAACCTCTTGTAATCGGAGTACCGAAGCGTCATAAATTTTGCCTTCTGCCGGACCGAATAACAAGTTGCTAAAGTAATAGGTCGAGTTGTTCAACTGAATATCGTTAGGCTGACCGCTATTCTGGTTTACCCCTGGAAGAATATAGGTATTCAAACGATCTTCCGTTTCGACGATCAAGCCCCTACCCAATAAGGTAGCAATGGTACTAGACATGATGTCACCCCCTTTGATATGGTTGACCTGAAACCCTAGGCTCCAGCTCTTATACGAGAGACTGTTGATAAAGTTCATCGTATAATCCGGTATGGCATCACCAATGATCGGCACATTGCCATCAAGGTCAGATTCCGAAATAATATAGTTACCGGCATCATTGGTCAACAAGTTACCCGCCTCATCACGTAGAAAAGCTGTACCGACTATAGTACCCAACGATTCTCCTTTGATGGCAGCATTCGCCCCGATGAACAATGCAGTACTTCCGGTATAGAAGATAATATCCTGCTCTTGCTCCTCAACAACTTCTTTATTTGCAAAGAAGTTTACTTTACTATTCCAATTGAAACCATCATCACTTCGGAACAAATCGATGCCTAAATCGGCTTCGTAACCTTTGTTACTGATTTGACCGATATTACTCTGCGTCAAAGTAAATCCGGTAGAAGGTGATAAGGGTTCGAAAACGATCAAATCATCCGTTCTTCTGTCATAATAGGTAAAATCCAAGGAAATTCTATTTTTCCAGAACTTGCTTTCAAAACCGACCTCGAATTCTTTTAGCAATTCAGGTTTTAGTGCTGGATTGGCACGGAAGTTATCCACTTGATTCGTGGTAATCTCACCGCCTTCGCCGAAGGCTTGCGTATTTTGCTCCACAACACTTACCGTCGGATACCCAGTCGGGAAATTCGCCGAAGTACCGTAACTAGCACGTAACTTCAAATAGTTTAAACCATTTTCTGATTTTAAACCACTGAACGCTGCGGTCGGTAAAAAGGACAAACTAACACCCGGATAGGTCAAACTGCGATTTTCTTTGATCAAGTTCGATACCCAGTCCGTTCTACTACTCACGTTCAAGAATAAGAAGTTGTCGTAGTCAAAACTTAGATCCCCGAATACACCGACAATATTTCGTTTTTGCGAAAATTGGATGGGTGCTTGGTTCTCATAGTTAAAGTGTCGTCTGATTCCGAATACGATCTGACCTGTACTGGCTACCCCTTGAAGATCAAAATCATCAGATCGGGCATTGGCACCGACGTTAAAGGTCATTCCGATTTTTTCGGAAAGGTCGTAATTACCGTTCAAAGAGGCCGTATGATCCCAAATAGTATTATTGGTATCATAAGTGTTCAGGAATCCGAAGATGTCGAAATTAAACTCAACCCCACCTCTATCAGAAAATTGTGTGTTTCGTTCGTTATAGAAATCCAATCCTGTTCTCCAGGTCACCCCAAGGTTTTCACTCAATTCATAGTTTAAAGAAGTATTGAAGTAAAAACGGTTAGTCAACTGATTGAACTTGATATGGTCACCTACCCATCGTGGGTTAATGATATCGTTCGTGTTTCGATAATAGACACTACCACCAGTCTGAGGGTTTTCATAAGGTAGCCCCATCAAATCTACACTGATAGGCGTAAAAAGTACAGCGCCATAAATGGAGTTTGAGCTGATACCTCCGTTACCGCGACTCGCCGAAACCGGTGGCGTATCGTAATCGGTACGTGAATAGTTCATAGCTCCCGTAATGGTAAACTTATTGCTTAGCTTAGAACGTCCACCAACGGAGAAGTTGATTCGATTCAATTTGTTACCTGGGGTAAACCCAACATCGTTCAAATGCCCTAGGTTGGCATTATAGGTAGTATTACCATCTTGAGAGCCGCCCGCAAAATTCACGGAAGTGTTCGTCACATACCCTGGAGCAAAGAAATCTTCTACCGAAGAGTACGGCCTCCAAGCGTAGCGAGCCCCCTGCAACTCTGGAAAAGCATCCCGAGTCGCGGCTATCGCCGTTGTAGAGTATGGATGTTCCAACGTACCGTTGGCATCTATGGCCGCTTGAGCGCCCCAACCTGCTGTACCATCACGATCAAAACTTGGTCCCCAGTTACTGAAGAACCATCCAAACGCTTGGTCAAAACCACCACCGTATGAGTTTTGATAATCCGGTAAAGAGGCATATTCGTTGGTAAAGTATGACGTACTTACCGTAATTTCATTTTTCTTGACACCGCCTGTAGAGGCTCCAGCCTTGGTCGTGACCAAGATAACCCCGTTCTTACCCAACGTACCATATAAGGTCGTTGCGGCAAGACCTTTCAGCACCTCGATGTTCGCGATGTTGTTCGGATCAAGATCCAAGAAACGCGAGGATCCCGTATTTCCTGTAAGGAAGGTACCTCCGTTATTGTTGGTGTCATTGCTAAATGGTACACCATCTACAATGAACAAGGCCTGGTTACTACCACTAAAGGAACTCAAACCACGAATGGTAACACTCGTAGCGGAACCGGACATACCACCGGCGGCAGTAATCTGCACCCCTGAGGCCTTACCGGCAAGCACACGTGCAACATCACCTTCAGCGCGTTGCTCCAAGGCTTCTTCGCCAACCGAACTGGTGGCATACCCTAGCGCTTTTTTCTCCCTTTTAATACCCTGGGCAGTTACAACGACCTCTTCCAAGGCCTGTGCATCCTCCTGCATCTGAACATTAATGGTGTCGTTTGCGCCAATCGGCATTTTTACTTCTTTTTGACCTATATAGGTGAAAGAAAGTACTTGACCGACCTCTCCGTTGATAGAGTAGTTTCCGTCAAAATCGGTCTGGGTACCTGTAGTGGTACCCTCTACGACGATGTTTACACCGGGCAGAGGTAGACCGTCTTGGTCAGTTACAGTACCGGAAATCGTCTTTTCCTGTGCAAATGATATCTGCACAACCAACGCCAATAACAGCGTCAAGATTCCATTGAATTTTGTTCTCATTTTTTAATTATTTGAATTAGCTATCGGCAAAAATCACAAATTCATGTTAATAATCCAAAGGATTTTTAATAAAACTTTAAGAACGCATTTTATTAATACAACTTTCTCGATCCTTTTTGTGATAGCATAATAATAATGTCAATAATTAAGAGAAAAACTGAGAATATCATAAAATAAATTATGATTTACCTAATTTCTTTTTGCGAACTGGCCGAATTAGACATTTTTTTGATAATCCTTCAAAAAACATCTCGTGTTTCGAATTTGCAGTTCATTTTGGCTCTCAACGATTATAAGATGCGTAATTGGACCTTGGGTTGCGCACGAAAAGATTTGCGTTTAGGAAACATAGCCTTTAGAAAGCCCCGATAAACGTTTACTCTTTTTCCGGAATTTTAACTAAAATAAGGGTTTTTAGGGGCTAAAAGCATTTTTTCGGTTCGCATGTTTTTGTAACTTTCTGTAGAAAAAATGTTCTACCCTCATTTTATGTGAATATCAAAAAATTGCCCTAAAAATAATATTGATCAAATGGTCAATCTGTTCGAAATAAGCTTTCATGGTCTATGGTTTGTTTATGATAGATTGTTCCCTTTAAAACGTGAAGAGGTATAAGTCCCTCCTTGGGAGGGATTTAGGGAGGTCGCGTCGGAGTAAGAAACCCTGATAAACGATTTTTGTATGTCAAAGCAGTATGCGGACCTCCCCAACCCAACCCCCCAACCCCCCCCCCAATGAGGGGGATGGCTCACAGTCGGGATTGGACTTTCAAAAGACTATGGACGTTACCAATTATCAATTAAACTAGTGGTAGAAAAAAAAATAGAAGATGAGAATCTTGAATTTAATGTCTCTTTTTGCGGTTATAGTAACATGTGCCCAAGGAAATATACATGCTCAGGGCGAGGGCGGCATTTTTACGGCCAGTCGCTTGGCGGCCTTGAAGACCGGCGAAGGTGGATTGGGTAACAACCCCAGTACCATGAACCTATATAGTGACATGCGGATGAAATTCGCCAAAATGGGCGAAGAGGTTACCTTGACTTTAGATGATATAGAAGGTACCATATATCTTAATGATAAGTTCAATCTTGGAACGTTGGCTTATGACGGGCAGGCTTTTAAAAAACTGCATATGCGCTACGATGCGTATAACGATGAAGTAGAGATTAAGGAATCCGCCGCCACCGAAGAAGTTCTGGCATTGGTAAAAGATCCGGAACTCTCTTGTTCGTTAAACGGGTCAACTTTTATATTCACCAGAATGATCGATGCTAATAGCAACGAGCGAAGTGGTTACTTGATTCCCTTATATGAAGGTAAAAAATATAGCCTCTATGAACGTAGACTCAAAGAATTTAAGGAAGGCAAACCGGCCAAGACCTCTCACAGTACTTCTTTTCCGCATCGATTTGTTGATGCCGCCGAATACTATGTGAAAATCAGGGAAGGCATACCTGGATTCGTAAAGGCGAAAAAGAACGACCTTATGGTCGTCTTCGGAAAAGAACGCGAAAAGCATATCAAGGAATATATAAAGGATAAAAGAATAAACCTGAATAATCAGGTCGATTTGATAGATCTTTTTGCTTTTGCAAACACCTTGTAGTAAGAATACCGTATAAAATAGTCGTATTAGCGGCCGAACTAGGTCTAGTGCCAAAGATTATGAATTATTAAATGTTAGGGTTTTGAAAAACTATTTCCTCTTTTTGGTTCTTACTTGTTTTATTAGTGTCGCGGTCAATGGGCAACGAAAGACCATACAGCCTTGGGGCGTATCCGGGGATGTTTGGGACCATAGTAAGGCCTTGGGGAACAACCCCTCCTCTGAGAATTTTTATAGCGATATGCGGATGAAGTTCGCCAAAATGGGCGAAGAGGTAAAGCTTACCTTAGATGATATAGAAGGAACCATATATATTGATGGGCAATTCTCGCTTGGCACGCTTTTCATAGAGGGAAAAGCGTTCAAAAAACTACAACTTCGCTTTGATGCCTACAATGATGAAATGGAACTTAAGGAATCCGCTGCGTCCGAAGAGGTCAAGGCTTTAGTGAAAGATCCCGGACTTTCATGTTCCCTAAACGGTAGAACTTTTATATATACCACTATGATCGGAAAGAATGATACCCGGCGAAGCGGTTATCTGATTCCCTTATATGAAGGAAAATCATATCGGTTCTATGAACGTAAAATAAAGGATTTCAAAGAGGGTAAGCAGGCAAGGACCTCGCACGGCACATCGTTTCCGCATCGCTTTGTTGACGAAAATGAATTTTATATTACTAGGAAAGATGACGACATCCCCGAAATTCTTCCCGCCAAGAAATCTGAAATCATTTCCATCTTCGGGATGGAGAAAGAAAAAACCATTAAAAAATTTATAAGGGCTAAGAAAATCGATGTGTCGAAGGTTGGCGATTTGGTCAATCTGTTCGCATATGTTAATACGTTGTATTAGGCTACCATTATATAGATACAGCAGAGGTCTAATTAGAGGACCTAAAAGAGATTTAGAAGGTTATGAGAAATATATTGACAATACTATACTCTTGCATGGCATTTATGGTTGTGGATGCTATGATGGCCCAAGGCAATATTCATTCGCCTGGGGAGGGAGGAGTCTTCACTCCTGAACGATATGCCTTGCTCAAAAGCGACCGTGGTGAATTGGGAGGATTGGGCAACAACCCAAACATGATGAACCTCTATAGCGATATGCGCATAAAGTTCGCCAAAATGGGCGAAGAAGTAAGGCTTACGCTTGACGACATATATGGATCTATTTATTTGGACGATCAATTTCGGTTAGGTACCCTGTACGATAATGGGGTTGCCTATAAAAAATTACATATGCGTTATGACGCTTATAACGATGAGTTCGAGATTAAGGAAACAGGAACCTCGGAAAGCGTACACGCTTTGATCAAGCACTCCGCTATTTCTTGTTCTTTAGAAGGTGATACTTTTATCTATTATGAATACGGGGATAATAAGAATATGACAAAGGAAGGATACCTTATTGTCCTTTATTCAGGCATGGCATACAAACTCTACCAGCGTAACATGAAAGTCTTTAAAGAGGGGAAACAAGCCAAGACCTCACATGGAACGTCGTTTCCGCATCGATTTATTGAAGAAACTGAATTCTTTGTTAGTAAGAATGGTGAAATGCCAAAATTTTTATATCCCAAGAAATCCGAAGTTTTATCCTTCTTGGGTAAGGACAAAGAAAAAACCTTAAAAAAATTTATAAAGGATAAGAAAATCAATCTGATGCGCCGAAAAGATCTTATTGACCTTTTTTCTTTTAGCGATCAGTTGGAGTAAATAACACATATAAATATAAAAGTAATATGAAAAAGCTGGTCATTTTTTTAGGTCTTATAGTATTGGGTTTTCAGGCCTATGCCCAAAGGGGCATGATGAACGAATCATTTAGAGTTGGCGGGGACGTGGCCGGGCGCGACGCACTTGGGCTTTGTTGTACGATTCAGGCATCTTTGGGCAATAACCCCACAGTGATGAACGCCTTTTCTGATTTTAAGGATTCGTTTGGGGATCCCACTTTTACCAAACAATCCGGTTATGCCAGAATCAAGGGCACGGCCTAATATGATAAAGACTTTGTCGAAGCGACCATTTTTGCCTATGGCGATGAAGCGGCGCGATTTTATGTCCGATATGATGCATTTAACGATGATATAGAAATAAAAAGGAATAAGCATAATATCAATACGGAATCGCTGGTGAGGGATGAAAACATTTCTTGTAAAATAGATGGCGAGACCATGGTCTACAAAACATTTACGGATGCGAAAGAGAATGTTGCAACGGGGTATCTTAGTCCTATCTATGAAGGTGACCGATATGTTATCTATGTTCGTAAAATGAAAATTTATAAGGAAGGAAAAGCGGCAAAAACCTCACATGGTACTGCATTCCCACCGAGATTCTTGGATAAGACCGAGTATTATGTAACCGCTGGAAAGCAGAATCCGCAACATGTAAACCTTAGAAAGAAAGAGGTTCTTGCCTTTTTTGATAGTGCAGAAAAGAAAAAAATAGAATCTTTTATAAGAGACAAGGGCTTAAAGTTTGAGACTCCCTATGATTTGGCAAAAGTGTTTGAACATGCTGAGCAAATTACAAGTACCGGAATGGCGTCGGGACAGTAAGAGAATAATCGAAATATTTCAAAACAGTCTCTTGATATGTGACAAAAAGGCTACACTGCAAAGTGGAGTTTTTTGTTGAAATACAAATCCTTGTTCGTAAGTATCCCTGAAGTTAAATTTAGAAGTCCAGGCTTCCTCGATATGGGTCTAAATTGTATGGCGAAATGGGCGATGTGTGTTGCTCATTGCTTGAGAGATGGTCTTTCAGAAAAAAATCCTAAAAATTTAATGTCCTATGATTTGAATTATTATGAAATAGTCTTACATTTGCCAGCCCTTAAACAGGGGTAAGTTTTTATACATATATATTATAGTATGCCAACAATTTCACAATTAGTACGAAAAGGAAGAGTCACTATTACCAAGAAGAGTAAATCGGCTGCTTTGGATTCGTGCCCTCAAAGGAGAGGTGTTTGCACAAGAGTGTACACCACAACTCCTAAAAAACCGAACTCCGCAATGCGTAAAGTTGCTAGGGTGAGGTTGACCAATGGAAAAGAGGTCAATGCCTATATTCCAGGAGAGGGTCACAATTTACAAGAGCACTCGATAGTATTGGTAAGAGGAGGAAGGGTGAAAGATTTGCCAGGAGTTAGATACCACATCGTAAGGGGTGCTTTGGACACAGCAGGTGTTGCAGGTAGAACCCAACGTAGGTCTAAATATGGTGCAAAACGCCCGAAGAAGTAATGAATAAAAAAGGTTAAGAGGTACGAGGTTAGAGGTACGAAGTAAAAAAGTTCAAAAAACTAAAAACTTAAGCCCGAAACTCGAAACTCGAAACCTGAAACTTTAAAGTAATGAGAAAAAAACAGGCGAAAAAAAGGCCACTTTTACCAGACCCTCGATTTAACGATCAATTGGTGACGCGTTTTGTCAATATGATGATGTGGGATGGAAAGAAATCTGTTGCCTTCAGTGTATTTTACGATGCCATAGATATCGTAGAAGAAAAAAAGACCGATGAAGAAAAGACGGCGTTAGAACTTTGGAAAGATGCACTTTCCAATGTTATGCCGCATGTTGAGGTGCGAAGTAGAAGAGTAGGTGGTGCCACCTTTCAAATTCCGATGCAGATTCGACCCGATCGTAAAATTTCTACAGCCATGAAATGGTTAATCAGTTATGCAAGAAAGCGTAACGAAAAAGGGATGTCTCAAAAATTGGCGGCCGAGATTCTGGCAGCATCCAAAGAAGAAGGCGCGGCCGTTAAGAAAAGAGTTGATACACATAAAATGGCAGAAGCGAACAAGGCATTCTCCCACTTTAGATTTTAAGAAATGGCAAGAGATTTAAAATTCACAAGAAATATAGGTATTGCAGCGCATATTGATGCCGGTAAGACGACGACTACCGAGCGTATCCTTTACTATACTGGTGTTAGCCATAAAATAGGAGAGGTACATGATGGAGCGGCAACCATGGATTGGATGGAACAAGAGCAGGAGCGCGGGATTACCATTACCTCTGCGGCCACCACCTGTACTTGGAATTTTCCAATGAAAAACGGAGAGGTTACCGATGAGTCCAAACCATACCACTTCAATATTATAGATACTCCCGGTCACGTAGATTTTACCGTTGAGGTAAACCGTTCGTTACGTGTGTTGGATGGACTTGTTTTCTTGTTCAGTGCAGTTGATGGTGTTGAGCCTCAATCTGAGACGAACTGGAGATTGGCGGATAACTACAAAGTTCCAAGAATGGGCTTTGTAAATAAAATGGACCGACAAGGGTCAAATTTTCTTGCTGTCTGTCAGCAAGTTAAGGATATGTTGAAATCAAATGCGGTGCCAATTGTGCTTCCTATCGGTGATGAAGCCGACTTTAAAGGTGTGGTCGATTTGGTCAAGAACCAGGCGATAATTTGGCATGAGGATAATATGGGCTCAACATTCGATGTGGTCGATATTCCTGAGGATATGAAAGCCGAAGTGAAAGAATATCGCGCGATGCTAATTGAAGCCGTTGCAGAATATGATGAGACCTTGATGGAGAAATTCTTCGAAGACGAAGATTCCATTACCGAAGATGAGGTGCATGCTGCTTTACGAGCAGCTGTTATGGATATGAGTATAATACCCATGATCTGTGGTTCTGCATTTAAGAACAAAGGTGTTCAATTTTTATTGGACGCTGTATGTCGTTATTTGCCTTCACCATTGGATAAAGAAGGTATCGTGGGCATCAATCCTGATACGGAAAAAGAAGTATTGCGAAAGCCTGACCCAAAAGAACCATTTGCGGCATTGGCCTTTAAGATTGCTACGGATCCTTTCGTAGGTCGTTTGGCCTTTTTTAGGGCCTATTCAGGTAGGTTGGATGCCGGTTCCTATGTATTGAATAATCGGTCAGGAAACAAGGAGCGTATTTCTAGAATATATCAAATGCACGCCAATAAGCAGAATGCCATCGATTTTATCGAGGCCGGTGATATTGGTGCAGCAGTTGGGTTTAAAGATATCAAGACTGGGGATACACTTTCTTCAGAAAAGCACCCTGTAGTCTTGGAAAGTATGAATTTTCCCGATCCCGTAATCGGTATCGCTGTGGAGCCTAAGACGAAGGCAGATGTCGATAAATTAGGTATGGCCTTGTCTAAATTGGCAGAAGAAGATCCGACATTTCAGGTAAAGACTGATGAAGCTTCGGGTCAGACTATAATTTCCGGGATGGGCGAATTGCATTTGGATATTATCGTTGACCGACTACGTCGCGAATTCAAGGTAGAAGTGAATCAAGGTCAGCCTCAGGTTGAATATAAAGAAGCGATTACAAGAGCGGCAGACCATAGGGAAGTTTACAAGAAACAATCCGGTGGTCGTGGAAAATTTGCCGATATCGTATTCACAATGGAGCCTATCGAGCAAAATGAGGATTCTAAACCAGGACTGGAGTTTGTCAATGTTATTAAAGGAGGTAATATTCCACGTGAATTTATTCCATCGGTAGAAAAAGGATTCAAGGAAGCCATGAAAAACGGTCCTTTGGCCGGTTTTGAAATGGATAGTATGAAAGTGACTTTGAAAGATGGATCGTTCCATGCAGTGGATTCTGATTCTTTATCCTTTGAACTAGCGGCCAAAATGGGATATAAAGAGGCGGCCAAGAAAGCGAAAGCTGTATTGATGGAGCCTATAATGAAAATTGAAGTGCTTACTCCTGAAGAAAATATGGGTGATATTGTAGGAGATTTGAACCGTCGACGCGGTACAATTTCAAATATGAGCGATAGGGCCGGTGCCAAGGTTATCAAAGGTGAGGTGCCATTGTCCGAAATGTTCGGTTATGTAACGTCGTTGAGAACATTGTCGTCCGGTAGGGCAACTTCGACCATGGAATTCTCGCACTATGCCGAGACCCCATCGAATATCGCAGAGGAAGTAATCAAGGCAGCTAAAGGCGTAACCGCTTAATTTTAAGAAAGATGAGTCAGAAAATCAGGATAAAGTTAAAATCTTACGATCACAATTTGGTAGACAAATCTGCCGAGAAAATCGTAAAAACGGTAAAGACTACCGGAGCAGTGGTTACAGGTCCGATTCCGTTGCCAACGCACAAGAAAATATTTACGGTATTGCGTTCACCGCACGTAAATAAAAAATCGAGAGAGCAGTTTCAATTGAGTTCATATAAGAGACTTTTGGATATTTATAGCTCATCGTCAAAAACCATTGACGCATTGATGAAGCTTGAGCTTCCTAGTGGCGTTGAGGTCGAGATAAAAGTATAGGTATTGAGCCACCAAAAAATTTGGTGGTAAGACATGTCCGGAGCTGCGCGCAAAGGAAAAACGGCAACAAAAATAAATTCAGGGTTGAATTATTTTTGACCCTGTTTTTTTGTCATGAATTGTAAGAGTAAGTAGAATTTTTAAGTAATATAAATAAACAGATGATGGGTTTTGGTTTCAAGTTCGAAATCTAAAATCTAAAATCTAAAATCTAAAATCAAATGTCTGGGTTAATAGGAAAAAAAGTAGGCATGACCAGCATCTTTGATGAGAACGGAAAGAATGTTCCGTGTACCGTGATCGAGGCAGGCCCATGCGTAATTACCCAAGTCAGAACCGAAGAGGTGGACGGGTATAGTGCCCTTCAACTTGGTTTCGATGACAAGGCAGAGAAGCGTGCTAACAAGGCTGAATCAGGCCATTTTAAAAAGGCAGGTGCATCTCCTAAAAAGAAGGTCGTCGAGTTCCAAGGTTTTGAAGGAGAGTACAAATTGGGAGATACCGTTGGTGTCGATATGTTTGTAGAAGGTGAATTTGTCGATGTCGTTGGAACATCGAAGGGAAAAGGTTTTCAGGGTGTTGTAAAAAGACACGGTTTTCGAGGTGTGGGCCAGTCAACACACGGGCAGCATAACCGACTACGTGCACCTGGGTCGATTGGTGCAGGTTCAGATCCGTCAAGAGTATTCAAAGGAATGCGAATGGCAGGTCGTATGGGCGGTGAAAGAGTGACCGTTCAAAACCTTAGGTTTTAAAGGTAGTGCCGGAAAAAAATCTTTTAGTAGTAAAAGGTGCAGTACCCGGTCATAAGAATGGGTATGTAACGATTCAAAGGTGGCAATAATGAAGGTAGCAGTTTTAGATATTAAAGGAAAAGAAACAGGTAGAAAGGCAGACCTTTCTGATGCTGTTTTCGCTATAGAGCCGAACGATCATGCCGTTTATTTAGATGTGAAGCAGTACCTGGCCCATCAACGCCAGGGTACCCACAAATCAAAGGAACGAGCTGAAATAGCAGGTAGTACGCGCAAAATTAAGAAACAAAAAGGTACCGGTACAGCACGTGCAGGTAGTATCAAGTCTCCAATTTTCAAGGGGGTGGACGTATTTTTGGACCAAGACCAAAAGATTACACTCAAAAAATTAAACAAGAACTTGAAGCGTTTGGCGCGAAAATCAGCCTTAAGTATCAAGTCGAAAGAGAAGGCGATTTTGGTTGTTGAAGACTTTAATTTCGATACTCCTAAAACGAAAGATTTTGTAGCTGTTTTGAAGTCTTTGGGACTAGAAAACAAAAAATCTTTGTTTGTGTTGGGCGATTCAAATAATGGTGTATATTTGTCTTCGCGTAATTTGGAGCGTTCTGAGGTCATAACTAGCTCAGAAATAAGCACTTACAAAATATTGAATGCAAACAATATTGTATTGCTTGAAGGAGCTCTAGAAGGATTGCAATCGAACTTAACAAAATAGGAAAACCATGAATGTGTTGATAAAGCCGATAATAACCGAAAAGATGACCGCCGATGGCGAGTTGTACAATCGTTATGGTTTCGTGGTCGACCCGCGTGCGAACAAAATTGAGATCAAAGATGCCGTTGAGGCGACTTATGGAGTTTCCGTTAAAAAAGTGCGCACGATGAATTATGGTCCGAGCAGAAAATCGCGGTATACCAAAACCGGTGTGCAACATGGGAAGACCAATGCCATAAAAAAAGCGATCGTTGATGTGGCGGAAGGAGATATTATTGATTTTTACAGTAATCTATAAAGACAACAAATGTCAGTTAGAAAATTAAAACCAGTAACTCCTGGACAGCGTTTTAGAGTCGTAAATGGGTTTGACGCCATTACGACTGATAAGCCGGAGAAGAGCTTGCTCGCTCCGTTAAAAAAGTCCGGAGGTAGAAACAGTCATGGAAAAATGACCATTCGCCAGAAAGGTGGAGGTCATAAAAGAAGGTATCGTGTCATCGATTTCAAGCGTGATAAGCAAGATGTTGCCGCTACCGTTGAATCGATTCAATACGATCCCAACAGAACGGGTTTTATCGCTTTGTTGAAGTATGATGATGGTGAGAAAAGATATATAGTTGCTCAAAACGGTCTTCAAGTAGGCCAAAAAGTATCTTCAGGAACTAGCGCTGCACCCGAGATTGGAAATGCACTTCCTTTAAGTGAAATTCCTTTGGGAACCATTATTTCATGTATTGAATTACGTCCTGGTCAGGGAGCGGTAATGGCAAGAAGTGCAGGTACTTTTGCTCAATTGATGGCGAAAGAAGGTAAGTTCGCAACCGTGAAAATGCCTTCGGGTGAGACAAGATTGATTCTTTCTGGCTGTATGGCTACCATAGGTGCCATATCCAATTCGGATCACCAATTATTGGTCTCCGGTAAGGCCGGTAGAAGCAGGTGGTTAGGTAGAAGGCCAAGAACAAGACCTGTTGCGATGAACCCTGTCGATCACCCAATGGGTGGTGGTGAAGGAAGGGCTTCCGGAGGTCACCCAAGGTCAAGAAACGGTATTCCCGCGAAAGGATATAGAACCCGTTCAAAGACAAAGAGCACGAACAGATATATATTAGAACGTAGAAAGAAATAAAAAGTAGAAAGAAATGGCACGTTCACTAAAAAAAGGACCTTACGTTCACTATAGTCTGGAAAAGAAAATCCAGCAAAATGCATCTTCTGGAAAGAAAAGTGTCATTAAGACATGGTCCAGGGCATCAATGATAACTCCTGATTTTGTGGGGCTTACGATCGCAGTTCATAACGGGAGACAATTTGTGCCTGTTTTCGTAACTGAGAACATGGTCGGGCATAAATTAGGGGAATTTTCTCCAACACGATCTTTCAGAGGTCATGCGGGAGCAAAGAATAAAGGTAAAAAGTAAGCTATGGGAGTTCGAAAAAGACAGATGGCCGAAAGAATCAAGGCTGAAAAACAAAAAATAGCGTTTGCTAAACTTAATAACTGCCCTACTTCTCCGCGAAAAATGCGCTTGGTTGCGGATTTGATTAGAGGCGTACAAGTGGAAAAGGCCTTGGCGATATTGAAATTCGATTCTAAGGAAGCGTCGAGACGATTGGAGAAATTGTTGCTTTCCGCTATTGCCAACTGGCAGGCGAAAAACGAAGACGCGAGTGTTGAGGATGCCGATCTTTTCGTACAAGAAATTCGGGTAGATGGCGGTACCATGCTAAAGAGATTAAGACCTGCACCACAGGGTAGGGCGCACAGAATTAGAAAACGTTCCAATCACGTTACGTTGGTTTTGGGATCTAACAATAATATAGAAAGCTAGAATGGGACAGAAAACAAATCCGATAGGAAATCGTCTAGGAATTATCAGAGGATGGGAATCCAACTGGTACGGTGGAAATGATTACGGCGACAAACTAGCTGAAGATGATAAGATACGCAAGTACATTCATGCCCGATTGGCTAAGGCCAGTGTTTCACGGGTTATTATAGAGCGTACGTTAAAATTGATAACGGTGACCGTAACCACAGCTAGGCCCGGTATCATAATCGGTAAAGGTGGACAGGAAGTCGATAAATTAAAAGAAGAGCTTAAAAAGATTACGGGCAAAGAGGTTCAGATCAACATTTATGAAATCAAAAGGCCTGAGGTAGATGCCAACTTGGTCGCGGCAAGTGTTGCGCGCCAGATCGAGAGTAGAATTTCTTTCAGAAGGGCTATTAAAATGGCGATTGCTGCGGCAATGCGAATGAATGCCGAGGGAATAAAGATTCAGATTTCAGGCCGTTTGAACGGAGCTGAGATGGCGCGTTCAGAGTCGTATAAAGATGGTAGAATACCATTATCGACTTTTCGCGCCGATATTGACTATGCCTTGCATGAAGCTCAGACGACCTATGGTAAACTGGGGATCAAGGTCTGGATTATGAAAGGCGAGGTTTATGGTAAGAGAGAGCTTTCTCCATTGGTGGGTATGACCAAAGGGCAAGGAGGCAAAGGAGACAATAAGCGAGGAGACGGTGGCAGAAAACCACGTCGTAGAAAATAATATAGTAAAGAACTTTAGCAATGTTACAGCCGAAAAGAACCAAGTTTCGTAAAATGCAGAAGGGCCGGATGAAGGGTAACTCCGGAAGAGGTCATTTGCTTTCAAACGGTATGTTTGGTATAAAATCATTGGATTCAGCTTTTTTGACTTCGCGTCAGATCGAAGCTGCCCGTATTGCAGCTACGCGATATATGAAGAGGGAAGGCCAGTTATGGATCAAAGTATTTCCGGACAAGCCCATTACCAAGAAACCCCTTGAAGTACGTATGGGTAAGGGTAAGGGTGCACCGGAATATTTTGTCGCTGTGGTGAAACCGGGTCGGGTTGTATTCGAAATAGCCGGTGTCAATATGGACATTGCAAAAGAAGCATTGCGGCTGGCGGCACAAAAATTGCCGGTCAAAACAAAATTTATAGTTGCCAGGGATTATACTGGTCAAGACTAATCATCGGGAATCATGAAAAATAAGGAAATCAAAGAACTGTCGGTCGAAGAACTTTCTCAAAAGCTTGCTGAATATAAAAAACAGCATGCCGATTTGAAAATGGCACACTTCGTTACCCCTTTGGAGAATCCACTTCAAATCAGAACGGTGAGAAGAACGGTAGCTAGATTGGCAACAGAATTAACAAATAGGGAAAACCAATAACTGGTTCTGCTTTATGGAAGAAAAGAGAAACTTAAGAAAAGAAAGAATTGGGGTCGTTACCAGCGATAAAATGGAAAAATCCATTGTTGTTGCGGAAGTAAAACGTGTGAAGCACCCTATGTACGGTAAGTTCGTTTTGAAAACGAAAAAATACGTCGCGCACGACGAAAAGAACGATTGTAAAGAAGGCGATACGGTCAAGATCATGGAGACCCGTCCGCTTAGCAAAACCAAATGTTGGAGGTTAGTAGAAATCCTAGAAAGAGCTAAATAATTATGTTACAGCAAGAATCAAGGTTAAAGGTAGCGGATAATACGGGGGCAAAAGAAGTTTTGACCATTCGTGTATTGGGTGGAACCAAGAGAAGATATGCCTCTATCGGTGACAAGATAGTAGTAACTGTTAAAGAAGCTACTCCTAACGGTGGAATAAAGAAAGGTGCTGTTTCAACAGCGGTTGTCGTTCGCACGAAGAAAGAAGTGCGAAGGCCTGACGGTTCCTATATTCGATTTGATGATAATGCATGCGTTTTGTTGAACCCGACCGGTGAAATGAGAGGTACCCGTGTATTCGGACCTGTAGCTCGTGAGCTGCGCGATAAGCAGTTCATGAAAATTGTTTCATTGGCCCCAGAGGTACTATAATATATTGAGCAAGATGAAAAAGTTGAAAATCAGAACAGGGGATACGGTACGAATCATTTCCGGAGACCACAAAGGTACCGAAGGTAAGGTAATGCGTGTCGATATTGCAAAGAATAAAGCGATCGTCGAGGGAGCCAATATGGTTTCCAAGCACGAAAAACCCAGTGCCAAAAATCCTCAGGGCGGAATCGTGAAAAAAGAAGCACTTATCCATATTTCGAATCTGTCATTGATCGATTCGAAATCAGGTGACGCCACCCGTGTAGGATTCGAAGTAAGGGACGGCAAAAAAGTTAGAGTTTCGAGAAAATCTAATGAAGTAATATAATTATGGCTTACGTTGCAAGATTGAAGAAAGAATATAAAGAGCGCGTGGTCAATGCGCTGAAGGAAGAATTCGGTTACAAAAACGTAATGGAAGTTCCTAAGTTGGAAAAAATCGTCGTGAGCCGAGGTGTAGGAGCCGCTGTCGCGGATAAAAAGCTTATCGATCACGCAGTCGATGAATTGACTATGATTACCGGACAGAAAGCAATTTCTACCATGTCTAAAAAAGATGTAGCGGCCTTTAAATTGCGTAAGGGAATGCCCATCGGTGCAAAAGTTACCCTTCGTGGCGAAAGAATGTATGAGTTTTTGGATCGATTGGTAACCAGTGCCCTACCAAGGGTTCGTGATTTTCAAGGTATTCGGGCAACAGGATTCGACGGAAGGGGAAATTATAGTCTTGGTGTTACGGAACAGATTATTTTTCCGGAAGTCAACATAGATAAAATCAACCGTATCAATGGTATGGATATCACTTTCGTGACTTCTGCAAGTACCGATAAGGAAGCAAAATCATTATTAACAGAATTAGGGTTACCGTTTAAAAAGAAATAATATGGCTAAAGAATCAATGAAGGCCCGTGAACGAAAAAGGGCGAGAACTGTAGCTAAATATGCCGAGAAGAGAAAGGCTTTGAAAGAGGCCGGTGATTATGAAGCGTTGCAGAAATTGCCAAAGAATGCATCTCCTGTGCGAATGCACAACAGATGTAAGCTTACCGGAAGACCGAAGGGTTACATGAGAACCTTTGGTATTTCAAGGGTAATGTTCAGGAAATGGCCAATAAAGGATTGATTCCAGGAGTAAAAAAAGCCAGCTGGTAGAATAATAACTGGTCTCAGGTTCGGCAATACAGCCGAAAACCGTTACCGAATAAAATAAAAATGGTTACAGATACTATAGCAGATTATTTAACAAGGGTTCGTAATGCAAGTCGTGCAGGCCATAGGGTAGTTGAGATTCCTGCCTCAAGTGTTAAAAAGGAAATAACTAAAATATTGTTCGACCAAGGTTATATTTTAAGTTACAAGTTTGAAGAAGATAAGGTGCAAGATCGAATTAAGATAGCTCTTAAGTACGACAAGGTAACCAAGGAGCCCGTTATAAAGAAATTACAGCGTGTCAGTAAACCAGGATTGCGTAAGTATGCCGGATCTGGCGATTTACCAAGGGTATTGAATGGTCTCGGTATTGCGATTGTCTCAACCTCTCACGGGGTGATGACCAGTAAGCAGGCCAAGAATGAGAATGTTGGTGGCGAGGTTTTGTGCTACGTCTATTAATACAATAAAGCGATAGAAAATGTCTAGAATAGGTAATAATCCGATAGCGATTCCTGATGGTGTGACCATTGATATTAAGGATAACCTGATTACCGTAAAAGGAAATCTTGGTGAGCTTACCCAAGAGTTTTCAGGGGTTTCCATTAAAATCGAAGACGGACAGGCATGGGTGACCAGACCTTCCGATTCAAAGGAACACAAAGCGAAACATGGTCTTTATAGATCTCTGGTTTTGAATATGGTGGAAGGTGTATCCAAAGGATGGACGAAAGAGTTGGAATTGGTAGGTGTAGGATATCGTGCTAGCAATCAAGGTCAGAAATTGGATCTTGCCCTTGGGTTTTCACACAATATCGTATTCGAAATCGCACCCGAGGTCAAAGTGGAAACGACTTCTGAAAAAGGAAAAAACCCTACTATAAAACTGACATCACACGATAAACAGTTAGTGGGTCATATTGCGGCAAAGATCAGGTCTTTCCGTAAACCGGAACCTTACAAAGGAAAAGGTGTCAAATTCGTTGGTGAACAATTAAGAAGAAAAGCTGGTAAGTCGGCTTAACAATAATAGAGTATAGTATTATGAAACTATCCAAGATACAGCGTAAACATAGGATCAGAAGAAGAATCCGTAAAGTTTCTTCCGGAACCGCCGAGCGTCCCAGACTATCTGTTTTCAGGAGCAATAGTGAAATTTACGTTCAAGTAATAGATGATACCGAGGGTAAAACTTTGGCCGCTGTTTCATCTCGAGATAAAGATTTGGCAAAAGTAAAGGGAACCAAGACCGAAGTTGCCGCTGAGGTAGGCAAGGCCATAGCTGAGAAAGCCAAGAAAGCCGGTGTCGATAAGGTAGCTTTTGACAGAGGAGGAAATTTGTATCATGGTAGAGTGAAAGCTTTGGCAGAAGGTGCAAGGGAAGCAGGTTTAAAATTCTAAAATAACAGTATGTACCAGAAATACAAGAACGTAGAAACGGTTAAGCCGGGAGGTTTAGAATTAAAAGATAGATTGGTAGGCGTACAAAGGGTGACAAAGGTTACCAAAGGTGGGCGTGCTTTCGGATTCTCCGCTATTGTAGTAGTGGGTGACGAGAATGGTGTGGTAGGTCATGGTCTTGGTAAATCCAAAGAAGTTGCTACGGCAATCGCCAAGGCGATCGAAGATGCCAAGAAAAACTTGATTCGCATTCCTTTGAACAAGGCGACGCTTCCTCATGAACAAAAAGGGAAGTTCGGTGGAGCACGAGTTTACATTCAACCGGCATCACATGGTACAGGTGTTATTGCAGGTGGAGCGGTAAGAGCCGTATTGGAAGCGGTCGGGGTACAAGATGTACTTTCGAAATCGCAAGGTTCATCGAACCCGCACAACGTTGTAAAAGCTACTTTTGATGCGCTTTTACAGCTTAGGGGGGCTCAGACCATAGCACAGCAAAGAGGAATTTCCTTAGAAAAAGTTTTTAAAGGATAGAACAAAGGTAAATACGAGGTACGAAATACGAAGTACGAAATAAAAAAGTGAAGGCTATAGCTTAAGTACTAACGTCTAAAGACTATCGACAAACGACTGAAAAAAATGGCGAAGATAAAAGTAAAACAGGTAAAAAGTGCTATCAAAAGGCCGCAGAACCAAAAGAGAACCTTGACGGCACTCGGTTTGCGTAAAATTGGCCAAGTAGTCGAGCATGATGATACTCCGAACATTATCGGAATGATTAATAAAGTTAAACATTTGGTTTCTACCGAAGAAGCTTAATATACAAGAAGATTGAGATGAATTTAAATAGTCTAAAACCGGCCGAAGGTTCTGTAAACAGAGATGGCAAAAGAATAGGTCGGGGCCAAGGTTCAGGTAAAGGTGGAACGGCAACCCGAGGACATAAAGGTGCCAAGTCAAGATCCGGTTATTCCAAGAAAATCGGTTTTGAAGGTGGACAGATGCCCTTGCAAAGACGTGTTCCTAAGTTTGGTTTTACGAACATCAACCGAAAGGAATATCAAGGTGTCAATCTTGAAAAATTGCAGGCATTGGTAGATAGCAAAATCGTAAAGGATACCATTACTTTAGATACGCTTGTCGAGAACGGCTTGACTAAAAGAAAAGATTTGGTTAAAATATTGGGAGGTGGAGAATTGAAGGCATCCCTAAAAGTATCCGCACATAAATTTACTGCCACGGCCCAAAAGGCTATTGAAGCTGCTGGTGGCGAGGCGATAAGTTTGTAAGCATACACTATGAAGAAATTTTTCGAGACCATATCGAATATTTGGAAGATTGAAGAACTGAGGAATCGTATAATCATCACCTTGGGTCTTCTTCTCGTCTACCGTTTTGGGTGTCAGATTGTGCTTCCGGGTATTGATTCTACCCAATTATCGCAGTTGGCCTCTAGTACGGACAGTGGAATATTCGGTCTGTTGAACGCTTTTACCGGTGGTGCATTCTCGAATGCATCCATATTTGCGCTTGGCATCATGCCTTATATTTCGGCCTCGATTGTAGTGCAGTTGATGAGCATTGCAATTCCCTATTTGCAAAAACTGGATAAAGAAGGGGAGAGTGGTAGAAAGACCAAAAACCAAATAACACGGTGGTTGACCATTGGTATCTGTATCGTACAGGCACCGGCATATCTTTACAGTTTAGGAACCATGTTCGGTGTACCCGACAGTGCTTTTATTTTAGGAAAAGGTCTAGACTTTATGGTTCCCGCAGTAATTATATTGGTCACAGGCTGTGTGTTCGCGATGTGGTTAGGTGAAAAGATTACGGATAAAGGAATTGGAAACGGTATCTCATTGTTGATAATGATCGGTATCATCGCTACAATGCCCCAATCTTTTGTTCAAGAATTTGTTTCAAGAACAGCAAATAATAATGGCGGCCTGATGTTTGTTTTGATAGAGGTTATCATTTGGTTCTTGGTCATCCTGGCCTGTGTATTGTTAGTCATGGCGACACGTCAAATACCAGTTCAATATGCAAGAAGAACCGCTTCTGGTGGTTACGAAAAAAATATAATGGGGTCAAGGCAATATATTCCTTTGAAGTTGAACGCTTCCGGAGTAATGCCTATTATTTTTGCGCAAGCGATTATGTTCGTTCCCGGTTTGATAGGAGGGGCGTTTGATGATACGGCTGCTGGGCAATGGATACAGGTAAATTTTGCCGATATGTTCGGATGGGCCTATAATATTTTGTTCGCGTTCTTGATTATCGTATTTACCTTTTTCTATACGGCAATTACTGTACCCACCAACAAGATGGCTGATGATTTGAAAAGAAGTGGTGGTTTTATTCCTGGAATACGTCCCGGTAAGGAAACAGGTGATTTCTTGGACAAGATAATGTCTTTGATAACACTTCCGGGGTCTATTTTCTTGGCGTTGTTGGCGGTATTTCCTGCCTTTGTAGTAAAGCTGATGGATGTACAGGCTGGATGGGCTTTATTTTATGGAGGCACCTCGCTTCTGATTATGGTAGGTGTTGCCATAGACACGGTACAACAGGTAAATTCATATTTGTTGAACAGGCATTATGACGGCTTGATGAAAACAGGTAAAAATAGAAAAGTAGCATAGATTATGGCTAAACAGGCGGCAATAGAGCAGGACGGATCCATAATCGAAGCATTGTCCAACGCGATGTTTCGAGTTGAGTTGGAGAACGGTCATGTAGTAACGGCACACATCTCGGGAAAAATGCGCATGCATTATATAAAATTACTTCCGGGTGATAAAGTAAAATTGGAAATGAGTCCGTACGACTTGACCAAAGCAAGAATTACGTATAGATATTAAGATAGCAAGATGAAAGTAAGAGCATCAGTTAAGAAGAGAAGTGCCGAGTGCAAGATTGTACGTCGAAAGGGCAGGTTGTATGTAATCAACAAAAAGAATCCTAGATTTAAACAAAGACAAGGGTAATTATGGCAAGAATTGCAGGTATAGACATACCAAAACAAAAACGAGGGGTAATTGCACTTACCTATATTTTTGGAATCGGTAAAAGCAGGGCCAAAGAGATTTTGGAAAAGGCGCAAGTGAGCGAAGACACTAAAGTTTCCGATTGGAACGACGATGAGATTGGACGTATTAGGGAGGCTGCCTCTTCATATACTATCGAAGGTGAGTTGCGTTCTGAGACCCAATTGAACATCAAACGTTTGATGGATATCGGATGTTATCGAGGAATTCGGCACAGATCCGGTTTGCCATTGCGCGGTCAGCGTACCAAGAACAACTCTAGGACACGAAAAGGAAAAAGAAAAACTGTTGCCAATAAGAAAAAGGCGACTAAATAATAAGTAGGGTATTATGGCAAAGGCAAGTACTAAGACCGCTAAGAAAAGAAAAGTTATCGTCGACTCCGTTGGCGAGGCACATGTTACCGCATCTTTCAATAATATAATTATATCGCTTACGAACAAGAAAGGAGATGTAATCTCATGGTCGTCTGCTGGAAAAATGGGCTTTCGAGGTTCAAAAAAGAATACACCCTACGCTGCCCAAGTTGCTGCCGAAGATTGTTGTAAGGTAGCTCATGAAGCAGGTTTGCGCAAGGTAAAGGTCTACGTCAAAGGTCCTGGTAACGGTAGAGAATCAGCCATTAGGTCGATTCACAATGCCGGTATCGAGGTAACCGAGATTATCGATGTAACACCAATGCCGCACAATGGTTGCCGACCTCCTAAAAGAAGAAGAGTTTAATCAATTTCACTAAATATTTCATCGAAGTGTAGAGAACGATTATCGAAGGATAAGCCTTAATTCATAATCACACTTCAAACTAAAAGAAAATGGCAAGATATACAGGACCCAAAAGTAAGATCGCCCGTAAATTCGGTGAAGCGATTTTCGGAGACGATAAGTCGTTCGAAAAGAAAAATTACCCTCCGGGGATGCACGGACAGAATAGGCGCCGTGGGAAAAAATCAGAATATTCCGTTCAATTGATGGAGAAACAAAAGGCAAAATATACCTATGGTATATTGGAACGCCAGTTTCGTAACATTTTTGCCAATGCCAAAAGAAAAAGAAGGCGTTACTGGTGAAATTTTACTTCAATTATGCGAATCGCGTTTGGACAACGTGGTGTACCGAATGGGAATCTCAAGTTCTAGAAGAGGTGCAAGACAATTGGTTTCGCACAGACACATTACAGTAAACGGTGAGTTGGTAAACATACCATCGTATTCCTTAAAACCTGGTGATGTAGTCGGGGTACGCGAAAAGTCAAAGTCGTTGCAAACCATTAATGATGCACTTTCTGCGAACAGCAGCGTTTACGAATGGATGACATGGAACTCTGAAAAAATGGAAGGTACCTTCGTTGCGGTGCCCGAAAGAATGCAGATTCCAGAAAATATCAAAGAACAATTAATAGTCGAGCTTTACTCTAAATAACCAAGAACACTAATTCATATGGCATTATTTAATTTTCAGAAACCCGATAAAGTAATAATGATCGATTCCTCAGATTTCGAAGGGAAGTTTGAATTCCGCCCTTTGGAGCCTGGTTATGGATTAACTGTTGGGAACGCATTAAGAAGGGTATTGCTTTCTTCCTTGGAAGGTCATGCCATTACATCGGTACGAATAGATGGTGTGGAGCACGAGTTTTCAGTGATTCCAGGTGTTGTTGAGGATGTTACCGAAATTATACTGAATTTAAAGCAAGTACGCTTTAAAAAACAGATTGACGATTCAGAGGTCGAGGTCGTTTCTATTTCCGTTAGCGGAAAGAATCAATTGACTGCTGGCGATTTTCAAAAGTTTATCTCGGGATATCAGGTTTTGAACCCTGATTTGGTAATCTGTAATATGGATTCCAAAGTGAGCATCAATATGGAAATCGTTATAGACAAAGGTAGGGGCTATGTTCCTGCTGAGGAGAATAAGAAATCGGGTACCGCTTTGGGAACTATTGCCATCGATTCTATTTTTACGCCCATTAAAAATGTAAAATACAGTATCGAAAACTTTCGTGTAGAGCAAAAGACCGATTATGAGAAATTGGTTTTCGAAATCGTAACTGATGGTTCTATCCATCCAAAGGATGCACTTACAGAAGGTGCCAAGGTCTTGATACATCACTTCATGTTGTTCTCCGATGAGCGTATCACTTTGGAGGCCGACGAAATCGCACAGACCGAGACCTATGATGAGGAGTCATTGCACATGCGACAATTGTTGAAAACGAAATTGGTCGATATGGATTTATCGGTACGTGCCTTGAATTGTTTGAAGGCTGCGGAGGTAGATACATTGGGTGATTTGGTTTCCTTCAACAAAAACGATTTGATGAAGTTCAGGAATTTCGGAAAGAAATCATTGACCGAATTGGAAGAATTGGTCATCAACAAAGGCTTGAGCTTTGGAATGGATCTTTCAAAGTACAAATTAGATAAAGACTAAGTAATCATATTTTGCTCTCCGCAAATTGACGGATTTGGTAGCAAGATGATAAATAAATAAAAATGAGACACGGTAAAAAAATCAATCACTTAGGCAGAAAAACGGCGCATAGAAAAGCGATGTTGGCCAATATGGCCTGTTCCCTAATTGAACATAAGCGTATAAATACTACGGTGGCAAAGGCGAAGGCCTTGAAACAATTTGTAGAGCCCTTGATTACAAAATCAAAGGCGGAGAACAACTTGACCGTTGAAAAAGGTACGCACAATAGAAGAATCGTTTTCAAAAACCTTCGTGACAAGTACGCCGTAACCGAGTTGTTCAGTACCGTCGCAGAGAAGGTAGCCGACCGACCTGGAGGGTACACACGTATCATTAAGTTGGGTAGCCGTCTGGGTGACAACGCAGATATGGCCATGATCGAGCTTGTTGACTTCAACGAACTCTACAACGCAGGTAGGCCCAAGAAAAAGTCTACCAGAAGAAGTAGAAGAGGTGGCGGATCAAAAACTGAGATACCACCGGTGCCAGTAGAAGCCCAAAAGGCGGATACTCAAGGCGAGGCAGAAACTAAGGCTGACGATTCAGAAGAGTAGTATGATATTATTTTTCAATAATTTAAAAGGATAAACTCAACAGTTTATCCTTTTTTTATGTTTTTTTGTGTAACTAAATTTTAAGATAGTATGAAGTATCAGACAAGAAAAAAGGCATTAATACTATTAGCGGATGGAACCATCTTTCATGGTAAGGCCGTAAGGGACAAAGATGGAACAGCTTTTGGCGAGGTTTGTTTCAATACCGGTATGACAGGGTATCAAGAGATTTTTACCGACCCGTCTTATTTTGGTCAGCTCATGGTTACGACCAATGCCCACATCGGAAATTATGGCACTAATGAAGATGAGGTCGAATCGGAATCGGTAAAAATTGCAGGACTCATTTGTAGAAATTTCAGTTATACCTATTCGCGACCTGATGCCGATGCAAGTCTTGAGGAATTTTTGGATAAGAATAATCTCTTTGCCATTTCCGATGTCGATACTAGGGCTCTTGTCAGCTATATTCGTGACAATGGCGCAATGAATGCAGTTATCTCCACCGACGTTGATAATGTTATAGGATTAAAAGAAGAACTGGCCAAAGTACCAAGTATGAAAGGTTTGGAACTCGCCTCGAAAGTGAGTACCCAAGAACCGTATTTTTATGGGGAGGAAAACGCAACATTCAAGATTGCCGCCTTGGATATCGGTATCAAAAAGAACATTCTTAGAAATTTGGAAAAAAGGGATGCCTATATAAAAGTGTTCCCCTACAATGCCTCTTTTGAAGAAATGGCCGGGTGGAATCCGGATGCGTACTTCATATCGAACGGCCCCGGGGATCCCGAGCCGCTGAACGATGCTATCGAAACTGCAAAACAGATTATCGCAAGTGACAAACCGCTCTTCGGTATTTGTCTAGGACATCAGGTTATTGCCTTGGCCAATGGGGTATCTACCTATAAAATGCACAATGGGCATAGAGGAATCAACCACCCTATAATGAACCTTTTGACCGGTAAAGGAGAAATTACCTCGCAAAATCATGGTTTCGCTATCAATAGGGAAGAAACAGAGACCAATCCAAACTTAGAAATAACCCACGTTCACCTGAATGATAAAACGGTTGCAGGCATACGAATGAAAGACAAAAATGTATTTTCGGTGCAGTATCATCCTGAGGCCAGTCCTGGGCCACATGATGCCGATTATCTTTTTGATCAGTTTTTTGAGATGATAAAATCGGTTCCTCAAACCTAATGTCCGTTGTTTAAGAATATGTTATTTCCTCGGTAATATGAGACGACCTTTGCCCAATTGCAAAGGTCGTTTTGTATATTTGTTTTTGATAAATAATCAAATCCTAATCAACAAAAAAATAGCAAATGAGTATCATACTAAGTGTTCACGCAAGACAAATTTTAGATTCTAGGGGAAACCCGACCGTTGAAGTTGACGTTATAACAGAAAATGGGGTCATGGGTAGGGCCGCGGTTCCTTCCGGCGCATCTACAGGTGAGCACGAAGCCGTTGAGTTACGAGATGGCGGTAACACTTTTATGGGCAAAGGAGTAAGCAAAGCAGTATCGAATGTGAACAATGAAATTGCAGAGGAGATTTTAGGAATGTCCGTTTTCGAACAGAACCTTATCGACCAAACGATGATTGATTTGGACGGTACGGCCAACAAATCGAAATTGGGCGCCAATGCCATTTTAGGTGTTTCCTTAGCGGTCGCCAAAGCTGCTGCCAATGAGTTGGGAATGTCTTTGTACAGATATGTGGGTGGCGTAAGTGCCAACACCCTTCCAGTGCCTATGATGAACATTATCAATGGAGGTTCGCATTCAGATGCCCCCATAGCATTCCAAGAGTTTATGGTTATGCCTGTCAAGGCAAAAAGTTTTTCACATGCCATGCAAATGGGTACCGAGATATTCCATAATCTCAAAAAAGTCTTACATGATAGAGGGTTGAGCACGGCGGTCGGCGATGAAGGTGGATTTGCCCCCAATCTAGCAGGCGGTACCGAAGATGCGCTCGACACGATTGCAAAAGCTGTTGAGAAAGCAGGTTACACATTGGGCGATGATGTTATGATTGCTTTGGATTGCGCTTCTGCGGAGTTTTATGTGGATGGAAAATACGACTATACAAAATTTGAAGGGGATAGCGGTGTGGTTAGAACATCTGAAGAGCAAGCACAATATTTGGCCGATCTCAGTGCAAAATACCCAATTATATCTATTGAGGATGGTATGGACGAGAACGACTGGAAAGGCTGGAAAGCATTGACGGAAAAAGTAGGTGATAAAGTCCAGTTGGTCGGTGACGATCTTTTTGTCACGAATGTAGAACGTCTTTCAAGGGGTATAAAGGAAGGTATTGCCAATTCAATTCTTATCAAGGTAAACCAAATTGGTACGCTTACCGAGACCATCGCAGCGGTGAACATGGCGAAGAATGCAGGATACACCTCCGTGATGTCTCACAGGTCCGGGGAAACAGAAGACAATACGATTGCTGATTTGGCTGTTGCCTTGAATACAGGTCAGATTAAGACCGGTTCGGCTTCACGCTCGGATCGCATGGCAAAATACAACCAATTACTGCGTATTGAGGAAGAGTTGGGCAGCATGGCCTATTACCCACAGCAGAATGCCTTTAAGGTAAAATAGTATTTATTGAATTTCATCAGAATCCTTTCCTCCAAAGAATATTTGGTCGAGAGGATTTTTTATGACGGGTGTCATACGTTGTTTTGCCCTAATTGTATATCTTGTACGTTTAGCTTAAGTTCCATCGAATGAATAAATTTCTTTTTGTTGCAGCTGAAAACGATGCCATACCGAAATGTAAGGCAGGGGGAATGGGCGACGTAGTACGCGATGTTCCTAGACAGATTTCCGAACGTGGTGATAAGGCGCATGTCGTCGTACCATCCTATTCACGATTGCACCAAAATGGTACGTTAAAGACAAAGCTGAATTTTCAACTAAGAGACACAGTTTATGTTGCAGAACTTTATGAGGTAGCACCTAAAAAAGAGTTTAAGAATGTTCATCACTATATAATCCATCACCCTGAGATAACTGCTGGCCAAATCGGTCACATCTATCATGATGATCCCGAAGAACCATTCTACACCGATAATATAAAATTTACCATTTTTTGTACTGCCGTGGCCGAGGCAATTAAACAAGAGGCTTTTGGCGAATTGGATATTGTTCATATGCACGACTGGCATTCAAGTATGCTTCTGTTCCTCAAGACTTTTCATCCTGAGTATAAATCACTTAAAAAAATGCGCTACGTGTATACCATTCATAATTTGGCGATTCAGGGTATACGGCCTTTTTATAATAATTATTCTTCGATTTCGAATTGGTTTCCAAACGTGCCTTTTGATGTAACGAAATTAATGGATTATCGATACCAAGATTGTATAAATCTTATGGCAGTTGGTATACGCTTGGCTGATGCGGTACATACGGTTTCCCCATCTTACAAAGAAGATGTACTAAAACCCAGTGCCCCACCTGAGTTTATCGGTGGAGAAAGCTTAGAGAAAGATTTGCAAGCTGCCGATAATGAAGGCCGCCTGTTCGGTATTTTAAATGGATCGAATTATAAGAACATCCGTGTAGCTGAAAAAGGTAAGATTTATAGAAATATTGTTAGTGCCTTATTTGGCTGGTTACAGGAAGAATCGAAGAAGTATAAGGCAGATTTTCTTGCCCATACGGGTGAAAAAGTTATGGAATATGTCAACCACCCTCCAGAATTTATTATGTCGAGTGTGGCCCGACTCACCGAGCAGAAGTTTTATTTCTTTAAAAGGTCGCCCGAAGCGTTGGTTTCGATTCTTGAAAAATTGGAAAAAGTAAATGGAGTTTTCATGTTGTTGGGCACCGGTGATCCTGATTATGAAGAACTTTTTCGCGATATGAGTTATAAGTATAAGAATTTTATTTTCACCAACGGACAGTCGGAAGACTTGGTCGACTCCCTCTATTTGGAAACGAATCTTTACTTCATGCCTAGTTTGTTCGAACCGTGTGGTATCAGTCAAATGTTGGCCATGCGCAATGGTAATCCGTGTTTGGTTCACAAAACAGGCGGTCTAAAGGATACCGTTGAACATTTGAAAACCGGCTTTTGTTTTGATGGAGCGACGTATGACGAAAAAATAAAGAACATGGTAAAAGTTTTTGATCAGGCACTGAAGATGTATCGTACCCAACCTGAAAAATGGAGGAAGATTCAGGAAAATGCAGGAAAAATGCGTTTTACCTGGGAAAAATCGGTGGATGAATACTATAGGGACCTATATTCGATACGTGTTGAAAGCCGATTAATTTCAAGCAAATAATTCTTACCAAATTTCAAAAAACTGTTCTGTTAATAATACCATAAATGAAATTCGTAAATTGAACTCTTCTTGAGTTAATGTTTGGAACCGAGAATGCAGGCTTTTGTGGTCTGATGAAGTCATTTTTTGGTTGCATAGCAATAGATACGGAAGCGGAAAATGGCAAAATCAGGGCGCAAAATGCGAAATTCGTAGGTAAAAGATTAACTCAAGACGAGTTCATTGTTAACATAATGCCTTTTTCGTAAATTTACCGGAGAATAAATAATTAGAAAATCAAGAGAATGTCAGACACAGCTATACTAGAGTACAATGGGGAAAAGTATGAGTTTCCAGTTATAAAAGGAACAGAAGATGAACTGGCAATTGATATAAAGACCTTACGCTCGGCTACGAACGGAATTATCACATTAGACCCCGGTTATAAAAATACGGGAAGTTGTGAAAGTGCTATCACTTTTTTGGATGGTGAAAAGGGAATTTTAAGGTATCGTGGATACGCTATCGAAGAGTTGGCCGAGAAAGCCGATTTTTTGGAAGTGGCTTATTTGTTGATTTTTGGTGAATTGCCAAATAAAGAACAATTGGATGCTTTTCACATTGATATCAAGAACGAGTCGCACGTAGACGAAGAAATGAAGAAGATTTTGGATGCGTTCCCGAAATCGGCGCATCCTATGGGTGTGCTTTCTTCGTTGACCAGCGCACTGATCGCTTTTAATCCCGTATCGGTTAATGTTACCTCCAAAGACGAAATGTATGGGGCTATTGTTCGCATATTGGCAAAATTCCCGGTTTTGGTAGCTTGGACCTTGCGTAAGAAAAAAGGACTTCCTTTGGACTATGGCGATGATACTTTGGGGTATGTAGAGAACATTCATAAAATGATGTTCAAGAAACCTAGCAAAGAATATGTGAAGAACAAAATAGTAATTGAAGCATTGGACAAGTTATTGATTTTACATGGTGATCATGAACAAAACTGTTCCACTTCCACCGTTCGCATCGTTGGTTCTTCACATGCCGGTTTGTTCGCTTCCCTTTCCGCAGGCATTTCTGCTTTATGGGGTCCATTGCATGGTGGTGCGAATCAAGCAGTTCTTGAAATGCTCGAGGCCATTGAAGCCGATGGCGGCGACACCAAAAAGTACATGGCAAAGGCAAAAGATAAAGCAGACCCATTTAGATTGATGGGCTTTGGGCATAGGGTATATAAAAATTTCGACCCAAGGGCGAAGATTATTAAAAAAGCTGCCGATGAAGTATTGGCTGATCTTGGTATCGAAGATCCCATTTTGGAAGTTGCCAAAGGACTCGCAAAAGAGGCCTTGGAAGATCAATATTTTATTGATCGCAAATTATATCCGAACGTGGATTTCTATTCTGGTATCATTTATAGAGCTTTGGGTATACCCACAGAAATGTTCACTGTTATGTTCGCTTTAGGCCGATTACCAGGTTGGATCGCACAATGGAGGGAAATGCGGTTACGAAACGAACCCATAGGTCGACCTAGACAAATTTATATTGGCGAAAATAGTAGGCCCTTTGTCGATGTTGAATTAAGGTAGATTGCTACCTCATAAAAAAACAATAAAGCTCTTTTAATTCTTTAAAGGGGCTTTTTTAATGCGATTTGAAATAAATTCTGAACCATGTTGAAATTGAATATTAAAGATGAGGTTTCTCAGTTGAAAGCGGTAGTATTGGGCACTGCAAAAAGCTGTGGGCCTGTTCCTTCTCCCAAAGAGGCTTATGACCCTAAATCTTTGGAGCATATCTTGGCAGGCACATATCCGAAGGAAGCCGATATGGTAAAGGAAATGGATGCTTTTGCCCAGGTTTTTAAAAAATACGGTGTAAAAGTATTTCGACCCGAAGTTTTGGAAGATTGCAACCAGATTTTCTCTAGGGACATTGCCTTTGTCATCGATGACAAACTCGTTAAGGCGAACATACTTCCTGACCGTGAAGAAGAGTTTGAGGCTATTTTACATGTGTTGGAGTATATCGCTCCTGAAAATATCCTCTACCCTCCCGAAGAGGTCCATATAGAGGGGGGCGATGTCATGCCGTGGGATGAACATATTTTTATAGGTACCTATACCGGTCATGATTATCCTGATTATATAACCGCCCGAACGAACAAAGAAGGAGTGGATTATATACGGAAAATGTTTCCTGATAAAACGGTGAAATCATTTGAGCTGAGAAAGTCTATAATCAACCCTAAGGAGAATGCCCTTCATTTAGATTGCTGTTTTCAGCCCATCGGAAAAGGTAAGGCCATACTTCATAAAAATGGGTTTTTGATTGAAGAGGAATATCAGTGGTTGGTCGATTTCTTTGGAAGGGAAAATATTTTTGAGATCACTGCGGATGAAATGTACCAAATGTTCAGCAATGTCTTTTCAATTTCTCCAGAAGTCGTGGTGACCGAACAAAATTTCATAAGACTCAATGAATGGTTAAGAAGCCAAGGATTTACCGTTGAGGAAATTCCGTATGCCGAAGTTTCTAAACAAGGCGGTCTGCTGCGTTGCAGTACCTTGCCGTTGGTTCGAGAGTAGTTTGAGAATAAATTTGATCGAAGAAAGTTTCTCCCAGAAAAACAGGAATATTTATTTAGCTTAGCATATTGCGCGATAAATTCTAATAGAGAATATAATGTCCCAGATTACAAACACAATTTTGATGATCCGCCCGGTCAACTTTCGCATGAACGAACAGACCGCTGTGAACAACTATTTCATGGAAGATCTAGATGTTCAGAACCAAATCATTAACGCAAAGGCCCAAGAAGAGTTCGATGCTTTTGTCGCCGTTCTGAGAAATAAAGGGGTCAATATAATCGTAGTAGAAGATACCAAACAACCCGATACGCCCGATTCTATTTTCCCCAATAACTGGATTTCGTTCCACGACAACGGCACGGTAGTGCTATACCCCATGTTCGCAGAAAACAGGCGCAATGAAAGAAGAGAAGATATTCTCGATTTGTTGGAAGAGCAAGACTTTCATATTGAGACCATAATGGATTATACTTCTGCCGAAGAAGCGAACCTTTTTTTAGAAGGTACTGGCAGTATTATAATGGATCGCCCGAATCAAAAGGCCTATTGTGCGCTTTCTCCGAGGGCCGATGAAGAACTTTTTATCGAGTTTTGTGAAGACCTTGATGTTTTTCCTGTGGTTTTCACGGCATATCAATCCGTTGAAGGCAAGCGTTTGCCTATCTATCACACCAATGTAATGATGTGTCTTGCCGAAAGTTTTGCGGTTATCTGTCTCGATACGATCGATGATAAAAAAGAACGCAAAAATATTATGGATCACGTCAAAAAGGATGGTAAGGAGATTATTGCCATTACCGAAGAACAAATGCACCATTTTGCTGGTAATATGCTACAAGTTTTGGGCAAAGATGATAAACGATATTTGGTTATGAGTTCTGCCGCTTACCATAGTTTGAGACCCGAACAGATAAAAAGTATCGAATCACATTGCGAAATTTTGCATAGCTCGTTAGAAACCATCGAGACCTGTGGAGGTGGAAGTGCAAGGTGCATGATGGCCGAGATGTTTTTACCCAAGGCTTAAGTTGAATACTAACAGGGTGCTTTTCTTCGTTTACGAATAAAGGCCCTTGATATGAGATTTTACTACTTGTTCGCCCTAGTATTGGTTTGCTGCTCTTGTTCAAATGACGAGGGACCGCCTGAAAATCCTGAGCTTACTAGGTCATTTCATATGGGCTTTACAGCTTTCCCCTATGGCAATACTATCGATGCACAATTAGACACGTTTCAGGAAGTAACCAAGAATAGCGATATTTTTCTAAATCATTTAGACCACGGAGTACCGTGGGATGAAGCCCTGAATGATTTGCCGTTTCCTTCCGAGGTCCAAAGTACACTTGTGGCTACAAAGTCAGGACTGGCCCCAAACACTAAAATTTTGCTTACGGCCACTCCGGCCAATCAGACCCGTGAAAATCTCGCCGATTATTGGAACAATGATGGAAGTCATCAACCGCTACCTCAATTTTGGCAGGGCAAGACCTTCGATGATCCAGATGTAATTAATGCGTATACAAAGTACTGTAGGCGGATTATTGATGAGGTAAAGCCGGATTATTTCGCATATGGAATAGAAGTGACCGCAGCTTTTAGAAAAACCGATGCCGCCTTTCTGCAATTTTTGACCATGTCGGAGGCTGTATATACGAATCTAAAAATAGACTATCCGAATTTGCCGATATTTTTGACTTTTCAAGATAGGTCGTTCAACAATACCCGTCAAGAGTTATTGGAAATCACTAAAATGTTTCTTCCGTTTTCGGATTACATTTCCATTAGTACGTATCCATTTTTAGATTATCAGAACTTAAAAAGGGATGCTGACCCCGAACTTTTCTCCGATACGTGGCTATATGATTTTAGAAATCTGGATGTTACAAAACCCTTTGCGATTTCTGAGACAGGTTTTTGTGCCGAAGATTTGGTTATAGACAACTTAGGTATTCATGTTAAGGCTACACCAGAATGGCAGGCCATTTATGTGACCAAACTCTTTAAGCAGGCAAATGAACTCGATGCCGAGTTCGTGGCTTGGTTTGTATATCGTGACTATGACAACTTATACAATGCTACTCCCAACCCTCCTGACATTTTTAAGGTATGGAGAGATAATGGCCTGTTGGATGGTGAGGGAAGCAAAAGACCGGCACATGCTACTTGGCAAGAGTGGTTGGGGCGTACAAAAAGATAGTCTGTTTTGACTATTTTGTGCCATTAGGGCTATCTCTTGGCAATATTCCGGATCATCCCACCAAAAATAAAATAATGAAAGGGTACGATACTGTACCAATAGAGCCTCCCCTTTAAACCTCTAGGGCGAAATGTGGCGGTTTGATGTAGTACATTGTTTTCATCGATTTTAAATTCTAGCCATGCTTCGCCCGGTAATCGCATTTCGGCAAAAAGAAGTAGGCGTTTTGCTTTTTTGTCGGCGAGAAGTACGCGCCAGAAATCCAAAGAGTCCCCGGGATAAATTTTATCAGGGTGTGTACGCCCTCTTCGTAACCCGACCCCACCGCTTAGTTTATCTAGAAACCCTCTAATTTTCCAAAGCCAGTTGCCATAATACCAACCGTTGTCACCGCCAATTTTCCAAATATTGTTCAAGACCCTTTTTGGGTCTGAGATTTTTAGTTTTTGTTCATCCTTGAGTACGCCAAACTTTGGAACTTGAATATACTTTTCAAGTTTTTTTTTGAAACGGCCACTTATCATACTATCCTTCCAACTGCTAACGACCAGGTTTTGTTCTATTTTCTTGAACGCCATGTCAATGGCTTCGCTGTAGGTGTGTGGTTTGATATTCAAGATTTCTTGAAGTCGGGTATCTCTGGCAATGACCTCGATTTTCATGCTGTCGACAAGATTGAGGGCAAGTTTGTACGAGGTCGAGGTAACGAAATACAACCAATAGCTCGAAAGTTTTGGGGTCATCACGGGTACGGTAAGTATCCAATTCTTAAAGCCCCGCGCTTTGGCATATTGGTACAACATTTCTTTATAGGTCAGCACATCAGGACCTGCAATATCAAAAGAATCATTGAATGTTTTTTCATTGCCCAAAACCCCGGTCAGAAAGAAAATAATATCACGAATGGCGATGGGCTGTGTTTTGGTCAGCACCCATTTCGGGGTGATCATGACCGGAAGCTTTTCACATAAATCACGTATTATTTCGAAAGAAGAGCTTCCAGATCCAACGATAATTCCGGCACGTAATACGGTCAATTTAAAAGGTCCTTCATATAAAATTCGCTCCACATTTTTTCGAGACCACAGATGTTTTGAAAGGTTTTCTTCATTGACGATACCACTCAGATAAATCACTTGTTTTACCTGCGTACTCTCAAGGTAAAGATTGAAATTCCGGGCGGTGTTTGCCTCCATTTCATCAAAATCATCAATCGAGGCACTCATGGAATGGATTAAAAAATATGCAGCCTCAATGTCGTTCGGAATTTTTCCTTTTTCAACCTCCTTTAAGAAATCGATTTCGACGACCTCGATCTGATCACGTACTTCTTTTTCAATGGAAAAACGCGATTCGTCCCGAACCGTACAGACGACTTCGTGGCCCAGCTCCAATAATTGGGGCAGCAATCGCATGCCGATATAACCGTTGGCACCTGTCAATAATATCTTCATAAATCTTCAATTGATGTCGGTGCGTTGTCGGCCTTGTAGTCCAGTATTTTTTTGAAGAACTTCTGAACGGCTTTGGTATCCGATTTTACCTTAATAAAATAATGGTCGCGATAAATCGAGTAAATGGCAAGATCACCTTTATAAACTGTCAATTTATAAAATGGAATCACAAGAGCAAAAGTCTCCAACAACGATCGAAATCGAACTACGATACCCTTTGGCCGAATTTCGATATTGCATTGATCACGATTATTGTCCAGAATCAGAAGATTGCGGATTTCAATACTTGTTTCGGTAATGAATAATCTCGGTGAGCCAATACCGCCCATGGCCCAACGTTCTTTCAGCGTAAAGGGCTTACCGACCTCGATATCGATTTTTCTTGTGACCTCCTTATTGTTGTAGGAAACATTGAGAAGCATAAAATTTCTTTTTCGTTAGCACCAATAAAGTTAACTAAACCCTTTTCATTCTAGAAATACTTCGGCACAAAAGCGTAAAAAATACGTAGTTTTGCAGCTTTAAATGCCGTGATTGATGAATGTGCAAGAAGTATTGAATGAAAAGGTCAAAGAAGGGGTACAATCCATTTTTGGTGTGGAATTAGCTTCCGTTGAATTTCAACCGACCCGAAAGGACTTCGAAGGTGACATTACGGTGGTCATTTTTCCGATGCTCCGATTTGTAAAAGGAAATCCGGTTAAGATTGGCGAACAAATAGGTGAATTTTTACATAAAGAAGTCGATGCTGTATCGGGTTTCAATGTCGTCAAGGGCTTTCTGAATATCGTTATCGACGATTCGTTTTATCTTGAGTTTTTTGATAAAATCATGGCCATTACCCATTATGGGTACGTAAAGCAAGAGAATATCAATGCAGTTATGGTTGAATATTCTTCCCCCAACACCAATAAACCTTTGCACTTAGGCCATATTCGAAATAATCTGTTGGGCTATTCTGTGGCGGAAATTCTAAAAGCCTCAGGAAAGAAAGTGTATAAAACCCAGATTATCAATGATCGTGGCATACATATCTGTAAAAGTATGTTGGCTTGGCAGAAATTCGGAGAAGGGCAGACTCCTGAAAGTACCAGTTTGAAAGGCGATAAGTTTGTCGGAAATTACTATGTAAAGTTTAACGAACTCTATCAAAGTGAAATAGAAGATCTCGTGTCAAATGGTGTCGAAAGGAAATTAGCTGAAAAAGAAGCACCCTCGCTTTTGGAATCCCAAGAAATGCTTAAAAAATGGGAAGCTGGTGATACAGAAACTGTTTCCCTTTGGAAAAAGATGAACGGCTGGGTGTATGCGGGTTTTGAAGAAACCTACAAAAATCTTGGTGTCGATTTTGATAAGCTCTATTACGAAAGTGATACCTATTTATTGGGAAAAGATGTTGTTGCCGATGGACTCAAAAAGGGTGTCTTCTATAAAAAAGATGATGGCAGTGTATGGATCGACCTGACCGATGAGGGGCTGGACGAAAAAATCGTACTTCGCTCTGATGGCACCGCAGTATACATGACGCAGGATATCGGAACAGCTATCCAACGTGTAAATGATTATCCCGATATTGGTGGAATGGTCTATACAGTTGGTAATGAACAGGATTATCATTTCAAAGTGCTCTTCCTCATCCTGAAAAAACTGGGATTTGCTTGGGCCGAAAATCTATATCATTTGAGTTATGGTATGGTAGATTTGCCGAGCGGGAAGATGAAGAGCCGCGAGGGTACCGTTGTTGATGCCGATGACCTAATGGAAGACATGACGCGAACGGCAGCCGAAATCTCCGAAGAATTGGGGAAATTGGAAGACTATTCCGAAGAAGAAAAGCAGGAGCTATATAAAATGATAGGGCTAGGGGCTTTAAAATATTACATTCTTAAAGTTGACCCTAAAAAGCGGATTCTGTTCAACCCTGAAGAGTCAGTTGATTTTCAGGGGAATACAGGACCGTTCATTCAGTATACTTATGCGCGAATCCAATCCATCCTTCGTAAGGCCCAAGAATTAGAAATTGGCCGGTCGAGCCACTCGACTTCGCTCGAGACGAGCACCATCGGGACCTCTTTGATGCTTCATGAAAAGGAAAAAGAACTCATCAAACAACTTCAACACTTCCCTGAAACCATACAATTGGCTGCTGAGAATTATAGTCCGGCACTCGTCGCCAACTACACTTATGACCTGGTAAAAGAATTCAACTCGTTCTATCAGCAAGTTTCAATTTTGGGAGAAACCGATGAACAAAAAAGACTACTTCGAATTCAGCTTTCGCGGAAAGTGAGTGAAGTAATTCAATCCGCTTTTAGACTTCTGGGCATTGAAGTCCCGGAGCGTATGTAGGTACTACCCGGACAATTATTTGCGCTTTTAATAGTTTTAATCTACATGCTTATCCCTGAAAATATTGGAATTGCAGCCCTCATTTTCATAGTCGGCTATATCGGGTATATGGTTTACTATGCGATTGGACTCTATCAATGGAATCCTTTTGTGAGACCAAAACCGCTGACCGCAATAGAGAAGAACCTTTTAGTCGCGAATTTTCCTATGTACAATCGACTTCCGAAACAGTATGTAAAGAAATGCGATGAACGCATCGTTTGGTTCAGAAGTAAGAAAAAGTTTGTGTTCTATGGTGATGTGGCCAAGAAACAAGAATTACAACTGGTACTTTGTGCAACTTTAGTTTTTATGACCCTCGGACTTCGGAAATATAAAATGGTCGGGGCTTTGCTTCGAATTATTATCTACCCTACCGAATACTATTCAAGAATTAGGCGCAGACATCATTTGGGTGAATACAACCCTAGATTTAAAACGGCTATTTTTTCCGCCGATAAAATATGGGAAGGATTTGCTGTACCCGATGACAATGTCAACCTTGCCGTTCATGAATTCGCACATGCGTTAAGTTTCGAAATGCTTAGAAAACGTTCATGGGAAGCACGAAGGTTCAGAGTGGGATTAAAAAAATCAAAGAACTTTTTGAAATTGAGGATTTTAGAAGAAATTTGGTGTCATCACAATACTTTAGGGATTACGGAATGACCAATCTACAAGAATTCTTTTCGGTGGCCGTGGAGAACTATTTTGAGACCCCGAGTAGTTTTCACAAAGATTTTCCAAAGCTTTTTTACATCATTCAGCGCATGCTTAATTTTGATTATGAAATTGCCTGCGTTTTTGATCCTTCTAGAAAGACACCCGGAAGCTGAAGTTGGGAGTCAGACCAATGGATTTCGTTCACTGAAATCATATACCTATAAATTTATGTATCGTGTATATTTATATACTCTCAGATTAAACTAAAAAGACCGTTCCTAAGAACGGTCTTTTTGCCTACAACCAACTAAAGGATGCACTTAGCATCCTTATCTTAAAAATTGTTTAGACTTTTAGGTTCTTAGAACTTTGAGAAACAGCAAGGCCATATATGACCAAACCGAAACCTATTTTGTTAATTGCATCCCCAATATTGTAGATTACATTTAGGTCAAGACCGCCAAAAATGCCCTCGTACCATCCAGGGGTACCTGCCATATAACCGATGGGATAAATAGACCAGCCTACCAGTACGAACCAGCACAAGGTTTTGTGAGCTTTCAAAACAGAACCTCCTGCTTCCACAGCAAGCTTTTTTGCCTTACCCAACCAAATGTCGTATACAATAACGAAATAGGCTACACCTGAAATGAGACCCCACAACCATGCTTGATCTCTGTTGACCGCCTCACCAATATAACCGGTCACCAACATAATAACGGACAGTGCGATAAGTCTCCACATCAATGAGGTTTTGGCTCCGGCGACCCGTAAAATTAAAAAGAATTCAACACACATTAATGGAACGGTCAAAATCCAATCAACGTATCTAAAAAATGTTGGAGACTCAGCAAAACCTGCCCAGTAATCCCGCATGTACCAATAATGTACAGCCGCAATAAAAGTTATTAATCCTGAAACCAAAATTGAAGTTCTCCATTTGAGATCAAAACTATTCATTGATAAAAAAAAGAAAGCTGATGCGGCCATCATGGCCATACAGCCTACGAAAAACGTAAAACCCACGTAATCGTCGGTTGCAATTCGTGTAACCAACTGAATTGAATTTAGAAAATTAGTCATAGCAATTATATTTAATTATTTTTGTTTAAGTAAAATTACTAAAGACTAAACATTTTATGTCTAAGTAATTTGTTAATATTTTAAACAAAATGAAAAATACTAGTGCCATAATTACTGAAATGAACAATATGATTATTGTGGCTACCTTCTTCTTTCTTTGGCTTGCCATATTTTTTGAAGATGCCGTAGAAAATATCTTTGCCTATATACTCATTCTTTCTTTTGGTATTTTACATGGGGCAAATGATTTGAAGCTCTTACAAAAATCAGAAAGTATCAGAGAATCGGGTAGAGAATATATTACTTGGTTTATATACTATGTTTTGTTTGTACTTATAAGTCTGAGCGTATTCTATTTCATTCCCGCAATTGCCCTGGTGCTTTTCGTTATTTTTAGTGCTTATCACTTTGGGGAGCAACATTGGGCAATAAAAGTTCAAAAACCCACATTTGTCATTCAAACATTCTTTATCTGCTATGGATTTTTTATTCTCTTCTTACTTTTTCATGCGCACGAAAATGCCGTAACTGATATTATTTACAATATAACGGGATATACTGTTTGGAGAAAAGCCTATTTTTTTGGTTGCCTTATTAGTGGTTCAACCGCTGCTTTATTACTTGGTACCGCCTTTATCAATAAAACTATCAAATCTTCAATTGTGCTTGAAGTTTTTCTTCTACTTGTCTTCTTTGTAGTTTTCAATGTAGCCTCTTTGTTGTGGGCTTTTGCCATTTATTTTATTTTATGGCATTCCTTACCATCATTGGCCGAACAAATTGTTTTTCTACATGGCAATCTCTCGGGAAAGAGTATTAAAAAATATATCGTTTCGTCCTTTCCTTACTGGATTATTTCGGTTATAGGTATAAGTCTTTTGCTTTATATGTTTCGTGATGATTTTGAAACATCACTCGCGTTTTTCTTTTCTTTTCTAGCAGCAATTACTTTTCCACATATTTTAGTAATCAGCAGATTGAAGAACAATGAGAAAGGCCTTCCTTAAAATTCTTTGTTTGAAAGCCAAAAATCAGGTTTACCAAAGTATTCTAGTCTAATCATCTTCTTTAGAAAAAGATGTGAACCATGTAGTTGAAATAAGAAGGTTAAAAGCTAAGCCTAAAACTAAAATTAGGAGTCAGACCAAGGGAAACATTTTCAACCTTTTCAATTTCATCATTTTCGTTTAGACGGTAGTAGGTATCCAAAATATTGGTGCGATCGGTAAAATTCAATACTGATACCCCAATGGAGGCACCAACTTCTGGACTCAGGTCGAAATCATAAATAGCGGAGGCGTCAGCACGCAGATATTCGGGCAATCGGCTACTATTGGCTTCCGAATAGTTGATACGACTAGGAAAAAATGTGGTATTAATCGGGTTTTCTTCGAAAGGTTCGGTAAAGGGCTTTCCTGTGCGGTAGTTGAGTCCAACACCGAACCTGAAATTGTTATAGGTATAGGTGCCGGCGAGGGTAAACGTATGTCTAATATCCAAATTATTCGGAAAGGTATTCGGTACAACATCCTCAAAATAATAATCGTTCAAATTAAAGGCATAACTGAACCAGAGGCTATAGTCGTTGGTTTTATTATTGACGAGAAATTCGACTCCTTTTACTTCATACTTTCCAATTTCTCCACCAAATTGAAATGGGTTCTGAAAACCTTGGGTCTCCGTACTGATTCCGTTGACTTCTTTGTAAAAGCTTTCTAAGCTCACATATAAATCTCTATAATTATAGTTGAAACCCAGTGAGGCTTGTTTACTCTTTGTGATGGGTAGTTGATTACCATCCGATAATATCCAACGTCGTTTTTCTATTCCTAAGAAATTCTGTTCAAGGTCTACAATCTGATTGGTGGCCTGACTTTTAAATTCTCCCAAAAATTCCACTTTGAGATTATCGGTCAAGGCATAATGCATGTTCAATCGAGGTTCTACCACGATTTCATCGAAAGTATCCAAATTGTTGAAATAATTCAGGCGTCCACCGACCCTTGCCAAAAACTTTTGGTTCGAAGATTCATATCCTATTTCAGAGAATACGGAATGGGTATGCATAACTTCAAGAATATCACTTTTAAATGGGGGTTGGTCGACATCGGTAAAATTCAATATTCCGGTTTCACTAAATTGATAGCCATTGAGCCAATGTAGTTTGGAATCCATTTTATAATGCGTATTCAATTTGGCACCTCTTTCCAATACCCTATTGGTCTGCGTTAGGCTTTGTTGTCCATTTACCGTAGTGTTTTCGGAATCTAATTCATACTGTGAAGAATATGCGTTGAGGTGCGTAGAAAAAGTATCGCTCCAATGACTCTCAATGCTTCCACCCAACGAGAGATTGGTCTGGTCCAACATACTTTGCGAACTTCTTGAAGCATCTTCGTTCGTTTCGCTATAATCAAGATTGTTGTTGATATTGATAAAACTTAACCTAATCTTGTGTTTTTCATTGATATCATATAATAGTTTTCCAGTGAAATCATAAAAGAAAAACTGCCGTTTTGGGTCACTTCCGAATCTTGAAAGGCCCGTACAGAAAACTGATTATAGGCGGGTGTATTTAAAAAATCGGTCAATGATCGACGGGCTGAAAATTGAAAGGCCAATTTTTCCCCTAAAGGAATTTGTCCAAATACATCGGCACTGATAAAGTTCGCCCCTGCACCGCCAAAATAGGTATCGGTCAACTCGTTCTTTGTTTCCATATTGATGACACCGCTAACCCCGTCACCGTATTCGGAACTGGTTCCGTTTTTGATGATGGTCACCTTATCGGTGAGATAAGGGTTAAACGCCGAGATCAAACCAAAAAAGTGTCCGGATTGATACATTTTGATACCGTCCCAGAGAATAAGGTTTTGGTCGTTCGTTCCTCCTCTGATATTAATGTCGGAAACCGTTTCATCGATACTCTTGATACCTGGGAGGGCCTGTATGGTCTGTAGTACATCGGGTTCTATAGATCCGGGTAGAATTCCGAAGGCGCCGGTATTCAATTCAATACTCGCATCGGTCTGTTTAACGAGCCCCGAGGTCAATAGCTCGATGACCACGACTTCATCCAATTGTTGTACGTTCTGTGCCAATACCAACTCGGCACAGGATTCAAGATTTACCAACTCCTCGGCTATAACAAATAAAGGCTTGAACCCCAAGTGCTGAATTTGTAGCACGGCTTTTCTCGGAATATTTTCAAGGATGAACTTTCCATCAAAATCGGTAATTAGGGCTATTTCGGTGTCCAAAACCTGAACCGTCGCACCGGGAATGGTATTTTGTTCGAAATTATCAAGCACCACACCACAGATAGTTACGGTAGTACTTTTTGAAAGGGTATAATACCGTTCGTTGAGTTTTCTAATCTTTATCTGGGTCTGTTTTTCTATGTCGTTCAGAATGGCTTCGAGCGTATCATTTTTTGGTACGCGAATCTCTACAGGTCGAATATCCTCATCGACATAGGAAAACTTTACATCGAATTGTTGTTCAAGTTCTTGAATATAGGTGATGAGTAGTTTGGGTACAGCTGTCTCTTGTGCGTTGCCAGTCTTTACGAAAAGCAGCAGAGAAAGAAAAAAAGAAGGTATGCAAAGCGTTTAAGGCGCGTTTTCGGCATAGAACAGCACTTTATTCCCCTCTAATTTAAACTTTATTCGGGAAGGAACACTAATACTTTGCAACGCCAATTCGGTCTCGGTATTGCTGAAAGTACCTGTGAAAAGCTGATCTGTATCTACATTTTGGGTTTCCACCTTGATATTATGTTGTCTTTCAAACTCATTTAAAACATATTTTAGGGGAATACTCTTAAACGAACTTTCATCGTTCATCCATGCCGGTACATTCGTATTTGGGGCCTCGGCATCAACTATTTTTCCGTGAATTACCATGAAGGAAGTACCTGCAGGTAATTTAGTTTCTTTTTCGTTGAAGGTAACACTGACCAGACCTTCATAACAAGTAACCTCGAAAAAATCCCCACGATTCTCGACATTGAATTGTGTGCCCAGAACGGTCACGGTACCGTTTTCGGTGGCGACGGTAAAACGTTTCCCTTTTGCTACTTTGAAAAAGGCTTCGCCTTCAAGGGCAATGTTTCGTTTTTCGTCCCATTTCTTTTCGTTGTAGGAGATTTGGGAATCAGCATTTAATATTATGGTAGAAGCATCCGGAAGTACCACTTCTTTATTTTCCGCATATTGGGTCGAAATGTTCTCATCCAAAGAATTAAGATAGAAATATGAACCGGTTAAAAGAACGGCGATAGCCGCAGCAACCCGCAAGAACTTCTTAAAAGGATGCAATTGCACAACCTTTGTACTGTTCAAAGTCTGCTTGTTCTTCAAGGCCGTAAAAGCCTGATTTGCATCGAATTCAGGAGCTTCCAAACTATTCGAAGCTTCAAGAATACGTTGGTACGAAGCATACTCGTCGGACAATTTAAATTCCGCGAGCTTCGCTTCAGTGAGTTCGTTGTTCAGCCATTTTGCCAAGTAATTTTCTTGCATGATTTCTAGCTTTGTACCTTAATAACAATCGTTTAAGAAAAAACCCTACTTTTTTGGGTTATACTTTTCCAGTTGTGATTCTTTTTCAACCTGAAACATGTAACTCCAAACCTGGAACCCTTTAAATACCGTCAATCTGTTCCCTCAACGTTTTTAGCGCCAAATGCATTCTTTTTTCAATGGCTTTTACACTTACCCCTTCCATCTCCGCGATCTCGGCATATTTCTTTCCATCTATCCGATTCAATAGAAAAGTAGTGCGTTGGTTTTCGGGTAGATCATTCAGGGCTTTATCCAACTTTTCCCTGAACTCGTTTTCTTCCATAACGAACTCAGGGGATTCATGAGTAGATTTCAATGTCTTGTCGGCATATTTCAAACGTACTTTTTCAGCTTTGATTACGTTGAGGTAGAGATTATTGGCAACGGTATAAACGTATGATTTGGCCTTCGCGGGGGCCACCTTCGCGCAATTCTCCCATAGTTTCATAAAAGCTTCTTGTACAGCATCATAGGCCTTTTCTTCGTTGCCAAACTTATAATAAATGTAATTAAAAACCGTTTTAGAATTAGCCTTGAAGATTTGGCTAAATAACTGTTCCTCACATATATTATCGGTATTTTCGTTGTTCAAAATGGGTTGGTTTTACCTCAAAGATATTTGAAAAAAATGAATTATAAGTAGGGTATTTACAAACCTCGTTGTTTTAGGAATGTATTAACAAAAAAATCCAAATCGTTATGAAAAAGTTATTTAAATCTTCGCTGTACGTCGGCCTACTCGCTACAGCTATGGTCTTTACAGGGTGTCAAAAAGAAGAATATGATGTGCCTGACCCACAAGAGGAAGGGGAGTCCCTGACCGCAAGTTCCGCTACCGCAAAGCTAATGGAGCGTACGGTTTCGAATGATGGTTCGTATGATAATATTGTCGATGGCGCCAGTTGTTTCAATATACGTTTTCCGTATACCGTGAAGGTAAACGGGCTGGAGATTACCATTGATTCCAAAGAGGATCTACACTTGATCGAAGAAATTTTTGATGCGGTCGAGGATGATGAGAACTTGTTGGATATTATATTTCCTATAACTATCACGATGGCCGATTATACCGAGATTACCATAAATGGTGAGGCAGATCTTCGTGAACTTGCCAAACAATGTAAAGAAGGTGGCGATGATGAAGATATCGAGTGTATCGATGTGGTGTACCCTGTTACATTTTTTACGTTGGATACCAACTCGACCCAAACGGGTAGCGTGGTCGTTGAGAGTGATAAAGAGATGCGCAGGTTTTTTGCCGGGCTTGGTGAAAATGATTTGATAAGTATACAATACCCTGTTGTTTTGGTCATGTTCGATGGAACTGAGGTACGCGTAAGCAGTAATGCCGAATTGGCCGAAGCCATTGAAATGGCAAAGGATGCTTGTGATGAAGACGACGACGATGATTATAATGATGATGACTTTACTAAGGAAAGATTGGATGCTCTTTTGGTAGAATGTCCATGGTTGATTCGCGATATTATGCGCGACAATCAACTTCAGACCGAGCAGTATTTTGAATCCATTATGAACTTTACCGAAGATGGTGCCGTAAACGTAATCGATAGGGCCGGTAATAATATTACAGGTACTTGGAGTACCAGGGTAACGGACTATAGGGTCTTGTTAAGACTTGAATTTGATGTATTGGTCGATTTTAATCTCGATTGGTTCGTGTACGAAATTTCCAAGGATAAAATCAAATTACATGAAAAGGATGGAAACTGGATCATCATGCAAAAGGCCTGTGATATTCTGAACAATGACCCCAGTACCTTGCGTGAAGTGTTACGGGAATGTGACTGGATCATTAAAAAGGTCAAAGTCGATGGAGAGGAAATCAAACGACTCTTAGGATATGAATTCAGTTTTCAGGCTGAAGGTATCGTCACTTTAAGTAATGGAGAAACTATAGGTGAAGGCACTTGGGAAATCACGACTAACGAACAAGGTCGATTGGTTATGGCCATTGTCATGGGTGACGAGCCAGGAGTAAGTTTTGAATGGCCGTTAACCGATTTACGTGATGATAGGTTGAAGTTCGAGATTCCCGGTACGGACTATGAATTGATATTGGAGCGCGATTGTGATAATGATGAAGGTGACGACGACGTTGCCTGGATCCGCGGCTTGTTTATCGATTCATTATGGAACGTGGCACTTTTCTCAATGAACAATGATTCTATGGCACAGGCCTATGTGTATGATGATTTTGAATTTAGGCAAGATGGGTCGATTGTTGTGATGAACTCTAATGGTGTGATGGCCGAAACGGGTAGATGGTTAGTCTATCGAAACAGCGAAGATAAATTGGAAATGATCATCGCGTTCGGTTCAGAAAGCAATTACTATCCTTTGGCGAACGATTACACCATAGTCGAAGTAGAAGAAAACAGGGTGGAATTGCGCCATACCAATGATGAAGGTGGAATGGATATTCTAGTGTTGGAAAAGAAATAAATAAGACCGCCCCAACATGCAAGTGTTGGGGCGTTTTCAAAATTTCTAAAAAATGAAAAATATAGCAATCAATCTTACGGTTTTGATTTTGGCCATATTGGTTTTCAAATCGTGTTCCAAAGATGACGGAAAAGAGAACAATGTTGTGGATAGTTCGGACATTCCAAGCATAAAAAGTGCCATCACAAATGGAGATTGGCATATTAGCTATTATTTCGATTCAGATAAAGAAGAAACCTCCGATTATGTGGACTACATCTTTACTTTTCAAGAAAACGGAACCTTAGGAGCTACAGACGGAAATACATCACTTTCAGGCGCATGGTCTATTACAACTTCTGATAATAGTAATGACGATACTAGTACAAGTGATGTTGATTTTAACATTTTGTTCAGCTCGCCGGAAATTTTTGAAGAACTGTCTGATGACTGGGATATCAAATCGTACTCGAACAACCAAATCGAGTTAATGGATATCAGCGGTGGAAATGGAGGAACCGACCTCCTAACCTTCAGCAAGAATTAACACCCTTTTTGCCCCACAACCCCAAAGGAGCATCCATTGAAAAATGGGTGCTTTTTTTGTTGCTTCCCTAGTCCTCCCAAAAGGGGAGGGAATACCACCCAAGGCTGCAAAACACTTTTAAGAAATAGAGAAACTTATTCACTTCGAAACGATTTGGCGAATTCCTTTATGACCATATTCATTGACGAAGCTGTTCCCTCCCCTTTGGGGAGGGTTTGGGAGGGACTTTTCCATCTTATTTCCCCATCTTTACCATTCTTATTCTTAAATTTGCTTTTCTTCAAAAATGATGTGAACGATGTTCGATAATTTAAGTGAAAAGCTCGATAAGGCCTTACATACGTTAAGAGGTCATGGGCAGATTACAGAAATCAATGTTGCCGAAACGACCAAGGAAGTCCGCAGGGCCTTGTTGGATGCCGATGTCAATTTCAAGATAGCCAAAGAGTTTACCAATAGGGTCAAGGAAAAGGCCTTAGGTCAAAATGTATTGACTACGCTACAGCCTGGGCAGTTGATGGTCAAGATCGTAAAAGATGAACTGACCGAACTCATGGGTGGTGAGACCGAGGGAATCAATCTTTCGGGAACTCCTTCGATTATCTTAATGTCAGGACTACAAGGTTCGGGTAAAACTACTTTTTCAGGAAAATTGGCCAATTACCTTAAGACCAAAAAATCAAAAAAACCTTTATTGGTTGCCTGTGATGTCTATCGCCCTGCAGCAATTGATCAATTGCATGTAGTCGGAGATCAGATTGGAGTTGAGGTGTATTCGGATCGTGAAAATAATGACCCTGTATCTATCGCACAAGCAGGTATCGCTAAGGCAAATTCAGAAGGTTTTAATGTAGTCATCATCGATACCGCGGGCCGTTTGGCGGTGGACGAAAAGATGATGAACGAAATATCGAACATTCACGCCGCGATAAAACCTCAAGAGACCCTGTTCGTGGTCGATTCGATGACCGGCCAAGATGCGGTGAATACTGCAAAGGCCTTCAATGATGTATTGAATTTCGATGGGGTAATATTGACCAAGTTGGATGGGGATACCCGTGGTGGTGCCGCCATTTCAATTAAATCAGTCGTTAATAAGCCAATCAAGTTTATCGGTACTGGTGAAAAAATGGAGGCCATCGATGTGTTCCATCCATCCAGAATGGCGGACCGAATTTTAGGTATGGGCGATGTCATCTCTTTGGTGGAGCGGGCCCAAGAACAATTTGATGAGGAAGAGGCCCGAAAAATACAGAAGAAAATTGCCAAGAATAAATTCGGTTTTGATGATTTTTTGAGCCAAATTCAGCAAATCAAGAAGATGGGAAACATCAAAGATTTGATGGGCATGATTCCCGGTGCCGGAAAAGCGCTAAAAGGATTGGATATCGACGACGATGCTTTCAAACATATCGAGGCGATAATCCATTCAATGACTCCCGATGAACGTTCAAATCCTTCAAAATTAAATGCAAGCCGTAAAAAGCGAATTGCAAAAGGAAGTGGTCGTGATGTGCAAGAAGTCAATCAGTTGATGAAGCAATTCGACCAAATGAGCAAGATGATGAAGATGATGCAAGGCGGCGGAGGCAAAAAGATGATGCAGATGATGGGCGGAATGAAGGGCATGAAATAATTAACCAATTGAAGACTAAAAAAAAATGAAAATATTAGACGGCCGAAAAATTTCCAACGACATCAAAGCCGAAATTAAGGCCGAGGTGGATAAAATGAAAGAAAGGGGTGAAAAGGTACCTCATCTGGCCGCGATTATTGTGGGTAATGATGGTGCTAGTCTAACTTACGTAGGTAGTAAAGTTAGGTCTTGTGAGCGTGTCGGTTTCGAATCGACCTTGATACAGATGCCCAGTACAACTTCTGAGTTGGAACTTTTAAAAAAAATAGAAGAGCTCAATCAGAACGATGATATCGATGGATTTATCGTTCAGCTTCCCTTACCCGACCAAATTGACACGCAAGAGGTTATTATGGCCGTTCATCCCGATAAGGATGTTGACGGTTTTCATCCTACGAACTTTGGAAAAATGGCTTTGGACATGAGTACCTTCATTCCAGCTACACCGTTCGGAATTTTAGAGCTTTTAGAGCGATATCAAGTAGAGACACAAGGGAAACATACCGTCGTCATAGGCCGAAGTCATATTGTAGGGCGACCCATGAGTATCTTAATGGGCCGTAAAGGTTTCCCCGGAAATTCTACCGTCACCTTGACCCATAGCCGAACCAAGAATATTAGTCAGATTACGACACAGGCCGATATCATTATTTCTGCCCTGGGCGTCCCCGGATTCCTGAAAGCGGAAATGGTCAAGGACGATGTTGTAATCATTGATGTCGGTATTACTCGAGTGGCGGATGATTCCAAAGAAAAAGGATATTACATTACCGGCGATGTCGATTTTGAGAATGTCAGTAAAAAAGCGTCGTATATAACACCGGTTCCCGGCGGGGTGGGTCCAATGACCATTGCCATGCTGCTTAAAAATACGCTTTTGGCAAGGGAAAGACACCGAAGTAGAAAATAGGCTTCCCTTTTTGTGTTCGACTTGGGTTATGTACTAATATGCAAGGACTTTTCCTTACCTATATAATAAATCCGTACATTGAACTTCTTCCAAATTTTAACACTGATCTTGTAACAAATCGACTTAAGTAAGGTCAAACCGAATAGACATTTAATTCAGAAAATGAAAAAACTAGTAAAACTTCAGGTGCTTGCCTTATCAATTTTGGTCACGAGCTTCAGCACATTTGCACAAGAAGATGCTCCTGTGGCCTTCGAAAAAGAATTACAGTCAGGTATCATACTTGAAAATATGGATCTCTCGGTAAAACCGGGGGATAATTTCACCAAATACGTCAACGGTAAGTGGATGGATAACACCGAAATACCGGCCGATAAATCGTCATACGGTATCGGAACGATACTTCATGAAGAATCGGAAGATAAGGTCAAGGAAATTATCGAAGCCTCGGCCTCAGGTAAATTTGAAGCAGGTTCTGATGAACAAAAAGTCGGAGATCTATATGCTTCCTACATGAATATGGACAAGCGAAATGAGATAGGTGTAGTGCCATTGAAATCTGAATTTGAAAAAATAGACGCTATTTCAAATTATGACGAATTGGCCACGTATTTTGGTTACGCCAATCGATATAATATCAATGTTCCTATGGGGCTTTTTGTGTATCAAGATTTTAAGAATCCTGAGATATACACCGTCTATATGTGGCAGAGTGGTTTGGGTCTTCCAGATAGGGAATACTACCTTAAGACGGATGAGCGCTCCGAAGAAATCAAATCGAAGTATGTAGAACATATTGCTAAAATGTTCGATTTGGCTGGACTTCCCGATGGTACTTCAGCCGCAACCACGGTTATGGTTTTGGAGACCAAATTGGCCGAGCAACACCTCGAAAAAGAAAAGACACGTGATTTGGTAAGCCTTTATAATATGCTCGATGTCAGTACACTTCCCGAAGTTATGCCAGATTTTAATTGGGATGGTTATTTGAAGGAAGTCGGTCTTGATACCCAAGAAAAGTTAGGCGTTTTAATGATGGACTACACCAAGGCGCTTAATGGTATTATTCAGGAAACCGATTTGGCCACCTGGAAGACATATCTCACATGGAGTGTTATCGATGGTAACGCATCCCGGTTGAATGCCGCTTTGGATCGGCAGAATTTCGAGTTTTATAGCAAAGAATTAAGAGGTACCCAAGAACAGAGACCTTTATGGAGAAGAGGTGTTTCAACGGTCAGTGGTAGTTTGGGTGAGGTAATCGGCAAGGTATACGTAAAAAAACACTTTCCGCCAGAGGCCAAAGAGCGAATGGAAGTATTGGTAGATAATTTATTGAAGGCCTATGAAGTCAGTATTAAAGAATTGGATTGGATGAGCGAAGCGACCAAAGTTGAGGCTTTGGATAAATTGAGCAAGTTTACTCCTAAAATAGGATATCCTGACAAGTGGAAGGAATATTACGTAGAAATAACCGTCGATGATCTTTATGCCAATATGAGGCGTATCGCTGAGATGGAGTACAACCGTGAACTGGGTAAATTGGGTCAGCCGATCGATAAAGATGAGTGGGCCATGAATCCGCAGACCGTAAATGCCTACTACAATCCTACCATGAACGAGATTGTTTTCCCAGCAGCCATTTTGCAACCACCTTTCTTCGATATGAATGCAGAAGACGCCGTGAACTATGGTACGATCGGAGCGGTCATCGGGCATGAAATTGGTCATGGTTTTGATGATACCGGTAGCACTTTCGATGGTAATGGTGCCATGCGTAATTGGTGGACCGATCAAGATAAGGAAGAATTCAAAAAAAGAACCAATTCTCTTATTGCCCAATATAACGAGTTTCAGGTATTGCCTGATGTGAAGGTCAATGGTGAGTTTACCCTAGGTGAAAATATTGGTGATCTTGGTGGTTTGAGCATAGCCCTAAAGGCCTACAGAATGTCACTGAATGGTAAGGAAGCCCCTATGATGGATGGCTTCACTGCCACCCAACGCGTTTTTATTGGTTGGGCGCAAGGCTGGAACGGAAAATCACGTAAGGAGGCGCTTCGGGTTCAGGTGAGTTCGGATCCACATTCCCCAAGAGATTTTAGGGTAAACGGCGTAGTCCGAAATATTCCTGAGTTTTATGAGGCTTTCAATATCAAGGAAGGTGATGCACTCTATCTTGCCCCCGAAAAGCGGGTTAAGATTTGGTAATTGAACTAGTATAGAAGTTAAAAAACCCGTGAAACTACGGGTTTTTTTATGTTTTGATTTCGTTCGTATCGATAAGATGTCCCTGTGTACTATCCCCGGGAATAATAATATCGATATCATTACTGTCATCATAACTGCAACTGCCCATTCCGATAATGGCGAAGAACAGAACTCCAAGACAAACCAATTTTTTCATAACGGGTAATTTTAGTAGGTGTCGTTACCTAAAACGTTACAATTCCATAACGTTTGAATTCGCTATTTGTTATATAGGTAAGTGGCTCCTTGGGGATATTACCATGAGGTGCCATAATAGACTGTCAAACTGAGCTGTCACACTGAGCCTGTCGAAGTGCTGTCGAAGTAGCAAAGAATGGTTTGGGGCATTTTTACAAAATCTTTAAAAGATGATCGTCTTTTGATTCTCACCGGAAATTGCCTAACTTTTCATCAAATATCCAACCCTATGAAAAGTCTGTTTCCGCTTTCCGTACTTATCCTTTTTTATTTCGTAGGATGTCAAAAAGAAAATAAGAAAAACGACTTCTCAATACATGTTTCTTTTTCTGATTCTGCAAGTTCTGAAGCCAAAGATGGCCGCTTACTGTTGATGCTTTCCAATAATGATGCGGCCGAACCCCGATTTCAAATCAATGATGGACTCAACACACAACTTATTTTCGGAATGAATGTCGATGGCATGGCTGCCGGAGAAACCAAAACCTTTAACGATGAAATTTTCGGATTTCCTTATCCAAACCTTGCGGAAGTACCCCCGGAGAATACAATGTTCAAGCGCTACTACATGTGTACGAGACATTCAATCTTTCAACAGGGCAGACAGTCAAACTTCCCATGGATAATGGTGAGGGTCAACAGTGGAATCGTTCTCCTGGAAATCTGTACAGTAAACCTTTTAAAATCAAGATAACAGAAGATGGGATCCAGAGTGTGGATGTAGTTATGGATCAGGTCATTCCTCCTATCGAAGAGCCAGAGGATACGGAATGGATCAAGCATATTAAAATTAAATCAGAAAAACTGTCCGAATTCTGGGGCCGTGATATGTACCTTGGTGCCCATGTGTTGCTGCCGAAGGGTTTTAAAGAACATCCCGAAGCGAAATACCCGTTGATGGTTTTTCATGGTCATTTTCCATCGGATTTTGGAGGATTTCGAACTACCCCTCCAGATCCTAATATGGAGCCCGAATATTCCGAACGTTTTAGCCTTGATGGATATAACATTATTCAACAACAAGAGGCCTATGATTTTTACAAACGTTGGAATGAACCTGATTTTCCGAGAATGTTGATTATTGAAATTCAACACCCGACACCTTATTATGATGATTCTTACGCAGTAAACTCGGCTAGTCAAGGACCGTATGGTGATGCGATAACCTATGAACTTATCCCCGAGATTGAAAAACAATTTCGTGGTATGGGTGAAGGGTGGTCCCGTTTTTTATATGGCGGCTCCACCGGCGGTTGGGAAGCTTTGGCGGTTCAGGTCAAATATCCTGAAGAGTACAACGGATGTTTTGCCGCCTGCCCGGATCCCATCGATTTCAGGGCCTATTGCCTTACCAATATTTATGAGGATGTAAATGCGTACTATTATGATAGTGCACATAAAACCTTGGAAGTACCTAGCCATCGCGACTATCTAGGGCAGATTCAATCGACCGTTCGTGAGAGTAACCATCTTGAATTGGTTTTAGGAGACAAATCAAGATCGGGCCAACAATGGGATATTTGGGAAGCTACCTATTCTCCCCAAGGGGAAGATGGCTACCCGGTTCGAATTTGGGATAAAATGTCCGGTGATATTGACCACAAAGTAGCAGAATATTGGAAAGAGAATTACGATCTAAAACATATTCTAGAACGCGATTGGAACAAACTTGGCGAAAATCTAAAAGGTAAAATCCATATCTATTGTGGCGACATGGACAATTATTATCTCAACAATGCCGTCTATTTGATGGAAGACTTTTTGGAGAGTACTACAGATCCTTATTATGGGGGAGAAGTTCTTTATGGCGACCGTGCCGAACATTGCTGGAACGGAGACCCCGACCAACCCAATGCTATCAGCCGTTTGCGATATAATAGTATGTATGTGCCAAAGATTATGAAACGTATTGCAGAAAGTGCGCCCAAGGGGGCGGATTTGACGAGTTGGAGGTATCGATAAATAACATAAAATATAAAACATGAAACTTGGAGCATTTTCAATCAGCCTCGCAGTAAAAGACCTGCAGGTATCAAAAGACTTTTATGAAAAGTTGGGCTTCGCGGTATTTGCGGGAAACAAAGAACAGAATTACTTGATTATGAAAAATGAAGATTCTTTGGTCGGACTTTTTCAGGGCATGTTCGAGAACAATATTTTGACCTTTAACCCGGGTTGGGATCAAAGTGCCAAAACGCTAAATGAATTTGACGATGTACGTGAGATTCAAAAAAGCTTGAAAGACCATAGTATCGATTTGATTCGCGAGGCTGACCAAAGTACCACGGGCCCTGCTAGCGTAGTAATTACAGATCCCGATGGAAATATGATATTAATCGATCAGCATGTTTGAGGCTAGCAAGGAGAATTATGGGTTCCCTATCCTCTCATTACCAATATTATAGATTATGAATACTACTAACAGAGTAGCTTGGGTGGTTTTTGTGGTTCTCGCCATTTCGGTTGGGTTATACCCATTGCTATACCTTTTTATCGATCGTGAATTCGGGCTATTGGCTTCGAAAAATGAATCGCTATTATCGAATATAGTTTGGAATATTGGGTTCTACGGCCATATACTTTTTGGTGGCCTTGCCCTATTGATTGGCTGGATCCAATTCAGCAAGAAGTTGCGAAATGCAAACCTTGAGCGTCATCGAAATATCGGGAAAGTTTATGTGGTTTCGGCCGTTATAAGTGGCCTTTGCGGTGTCTATATCGGATTTTATGCTACCGGAGGACTAATTTCCTCTTTTGGGTTTATAAGTCTTGGCCTCATTTGGTTATATACAACTACAAAGGCATATTTCGCCGTCCGCAAAGGAGACTTACAATTGCACCAAGGTCTCATGATCTATAGCTATGCTGCTTGTTTTGCTGCCGTAACCTTGCGAATATGGCTCCCGCTTTTGAGTTTTGCCTTTGGCGATTTCATCATCGCGTACCGATTGGTAGCTTGGCTCTGTTGGGTGCCAAATATCATTTTTGCCTATGTATGGGTGCATAGAAAAGGATTAACTTTAGGGTAGAAACAAAATCAATTTTTAGTATATGAAATATCATTTGAACATTGTCCTTATAATTCTGGTTTTTATTTCAAGCTGTAAAGAGCAAAAGAAAAAAGAAGAGCCGACCATCACTTCCACCACAGAGATACAAAAATCTGGAAATCCCATTTCCGAAGGTTGGTACGCCGACCCTGAAGGTGCTGTTTTTGGTGATGAATATTGGATATACCCCACGTACTCCGATGATTACGATAAACAGTTACATTTTGATGCGTTTTCATCAAAAGACTTAGTCAACTGGCAGAAGCATGAACGTATCTTGGACACGACCAAGATAAAATGGTTGCGGCAGGCGCTATGGGCACCTTCAATTATCGAGAAAGTAGGTAAGTATTATTTGTTTTTTGGTGCGAACGATATTCAAAGGCCCGGTCGCGATTCGTATAATCCGAACAACGATATCAACCACTTCGGGGGGTATCGGGGTAGCAGTGGCAGATAATCCCGGTGGGCCTTTTGAAGATTATTTGGACAAACCCTTGATTTCAGATTTTTATAACAATGCCCAACCCATCGATCAATTTGTATTCAAGGATGTTGATGGCACCCACTATTTCTTCTACGGAGGATGGAGCCATTGTAATCTTGGAAAATTAAAAGATGATTTTACCGGATTTATTCCGTGGGAAGATGGCAACCTATTCAAAGAAATAACTCCCGAAAACTATGTAGAAGGTCCTTTTATGTTCCTGCGAAAAGGCATCTATTATTTTATGTGGTCCGAGGGCAGTTGGGGCGATGGCACCTACAAAGTGGCCTATGCCATGGCGGATAAGGCCACCGGACCGTTTGAACGGATCGGCACTGTTTTAGAATCAAAAGAAGGTGACATCGCTAATGGAGCTGGGCACCATTCGGTAATCAATGTGCCTAACACTGATACATGGATTATGGTCTATCATAGACGCCCAATCCCCAACGAAGATCGCGATCATCGTGTTACGTGCCTAGACTATATGGAATTCAACGAAGATGGAACTATCAAACCGGTGAAGATGACTTTTGAAGGGGTAGGGATAATACAGCAATAGAAGATTTCATAGCTTAAACCGTTTCGATAAAGTGAATATATTCTTATATTTTTATGGATAAACCAAACCGCTATACCATGAAAAAATTGATGATTGTTTGCATAATTTTTCTTACGATAACTTGCAAACAAAAACCGCAAATATTGGAGACTACTGGAAGTTTTCAAAATTTTATGGAAAATTTCGATACTTCGAGCGATGCTGCTGCCATTGATGATTTGAGCGAAGCATCTTTTTCAAAGGAGTTGGCCTATACCACAGATATGTTGGCCCAGCTTTTGGCCATCGATACCAACGGATTGGATTTTGAGGATAAAATTGATTGGCGGTTCGCACACAGCATTCTTAGGGGAAACGAGATACGACAATCGCGGCACCAATCGTGGAAACGAGACCCCAGGGTATATATGCAGTTCAGAACCTTGGGCAATATAGTCGAGGGCCCAGATAATCTAGAAGAGAAAATGGAAAAGCTGAAAGAGCGCTTGACCTTGGTGCCAAAACAATTGAAGAACGGACAGGAACAAATCACTCAATATGTTCCAAGATTTCAAGAATTGGCCCTTTTCATGGCCGAAAATTCCCAAAAACTTTTTAACCATGACCTTCCTGATTTTGTCGCACGCACAGATTATGAGAATGCGTTAATGCCACTTATCCGTGAAGCGCAAAAATCCCTGGACAGTTATATAGAATTCCTAGGTGAAAAATTGGCCGAAGGACCGAAATCAAATTTTGCCATGGGTACCGAAACATACAACCAAATGCTCAAGGAGGAATTTCTATTGGATTATACCCATGAAACCCTTTGGGAATATGGGAAAATGAAATTCGATGAAACGGTAGCCGAACTCGAAATCTTGGCGAAAGAAATCGACCCGACCAAAACGTGGCAACAATTGGCCATCGAAATCAAGAACGATTATCCTGAGCCGCATAAAATGGTCGATGCACATCAACTTTGGGTCGATAGTTCCAAAGCACATATTCTGAACAAAAAGTTGATTCCTATTCCTTGGAACGAAAGGGTAGCGGTGGTGCCAAGGGCCGAGTATTTGAGAAAGACATCGTATTACGGTAATTTTTCAAGGGCTCAAGGTAAAGACCAAGATAGTATTTTCATGGCGCAATGGATGATCAATCCATTTGAGGATCAGTGGGACGAAAAAACCAAACAAGAATATTTGGTAGAACATGACTGGGGAGTCATCATAGTAACCGCACCTCATGAAGCCTACGGCGGTCATCATGTGCAAGGGCTATACCAGATGCACAACCCAAGAAAAATTCGTCGTGAGAATGGACTTTCTTTATTTAGCGAAGGTTGGGGGCTCTATAATGAGCAACTCATGTCGGAGACGGGATTTTTTCCGAATAAACGGATTCACTTACGGCAGTTGCAATTGCGTTTATGGCGCAATGCCCGTGTGGTTTACGATGTCGGAATGCATACGGGCAAGATGTCGTACGAAGAGGCCATTTCGATGATGACCGATAAGGTGGGTTTTCTTCGGTGGGCGGCCCAATTGGAAATCGATTCGGCAGCTAGAAGCCCAGGTTATTTTATCGGGTATTTTATGGGCATGAGTGAAATACTTAGAATCCGTGAATTGTACCGTCAAAAAATGGGCGATGGGTTCACACTATCAGATTTTCATGAGAAACTATTGAAGTTAGGTAATATGCCACCCAAATTAATGGAAGAATCTCTACTGTTCGAACTTGGGAGTTAGGGTAACGCACATAAGGGAAAAGAATGGATTTCGTTAATGGCCATATAATTTCAATCGGCTTTTCCTATCTTGTAGGCACTTTTAATCAACCGCTGATTCCGATGAAAAAAAATGTCTTACTAGTATGGTTCGCTCTGGTCACTATCTGTACCGCTTTTGCACAATCCGGCAAGGTTTTCGACAATCTATCGATGACGAGCAAAATTCTCGATAGCGAACGCAAATATGCGGTCTACCTTCCCCCCGACTACGAAACTTCGGAGCGCAGTTATCCGGTGTTATATCTTCTGCACGGTGCTACAGATGATCATACCGGTTGGGTGCAATTTGGCGAGGTATTACGCATTGCCGATAATGGTATTAAAGATGGTACGGCCACACCAATGATCATTGTCATGCCCGATGCCGACACCCGTCGTATGGGATATTTTAACGTGGGCGATTGGAAGTATGAAGATTTCTTCTTCGAAGAACTGATGCCCCATGTTGAGCAGAAATATCGTATTAAAGGAGAAAAAAGATACCGTGCCGTTGCAGGACTCTCCATGGGTGGCGGGGGTTCTTTTATGTACGCCTTGCGGCATCCTGAACTATTTTCGTCGGCTTGCCCATTAAGTGCCTATGTAGGGCCATTGACCATCGAGGCGATGAAAGCGCAAGGTAAGAGAAGGGGTGAAAAATATTCCGATGCCGAGATTAAAACCTATATGGAAAATTACAATGCACTGAATTTGATTGAAAGCGTTCCCGTTGAAAAAACAAAGTCCGTTCGCTGGTACATTGACTGTGGCGATGATGATTTTCTATATGAAGGGAATAGTCTTGTGCATATCGCCATGAAGAAAAAAGAAATTCCCCATGAATATCGCGTACGAGATGGAGGCCATAGTTGGGCCTACTGGCGCGATGCCCTTCCTACGGTATTAGGTTTTGTTTCCGACGCTTTCCATCAAAATTAAAATCATAATTCAATATAATGAGATTAAAAAGTAGATTATTGCCAATTTCGGTTCTGGTATTTTTCACGATGATTTTTTCATGTGACAGTACCCCTAAACTCCCCAAAGAAACACCTTTGGTTATTTATGAAGATTCCTTAACGGGTCTTGAAAGGGCCAAAGAAATACGTGAAAATACTCCTGCCGTCTTGACCAAGGGGTTGACCATGTCACTCTGGGCATCCGATTCGTTGGCACCCGATCCCATTGCGATGTCGATCGATAATGAAGGAAGTATATATCTAACCCGTACTAACCGCCAAAAGAATTCGGAATTTGATATTCGAGGGTATCGCGATTGGATGACGCCCTCCATTTCCTTTCAATCCGTAAAAGACCGTCGTGCCTTTTTGCACGAGACCTTTGCGCCTGAAAAAAGTGAGGAAAATTCTTGGTTACCCGATTTGAACAACGATTCCATTCACGATTGGAAAGATTTACGGGTCGAAAAGGAAGAAGTTTGGCGATTGGACGATAAAAACAAAGATGGTCTTGCTGAAACATCCACAAGAATATTGAACGACTTTAATGAAGAGATTACCGATTGTGCCGGGGCACTCTTGGTTCGTGACAATGATGTATTCGTTGGTGTGGGTCCCGATATGTGGCGCCTAACCGATACGAACGATGATGAGGTATTGGATACAAAAACATCATTGGCCCATGGCTTTGCCGTGCACATCGGGTTCGGGGCGCATGGTATGTCAGGAGCAATCGAAGGTCCAGACGGAAAGATTTACTGGGGTATCGGAGATATCGGTGCGAACATCACAAAAGATGGTACGAATTACAAATATCCGAATCAGGGCATCATCGTAAGAGCCAATCCCGATGGGAGTGATTTTGAGATTTTTGCGGCAGGATTAAGAAATACGCACGAATTTGTATTCGATGCCTATGGAAATATTATTTCTTCCGATAATGATGGGGATCACCGTGGCGAAAGCGAACGTTTGGTACATATTGTCGAGGGGCACGATGCGGGCTGGCGAGCAAACTGGCAATATGGAAAATATACGGATCCCATGAATAACGGCTATAATGTTTGGATGGATGAAAAGCTGTATGTTCCAAGATGGGAAGGTCAGGCGGCGTATATTATTCCTCCGATTCAGAATTTTCATAATGGTCCCACGGGTATGGTTTATAACCCAGGCACTGCTTTGGGTAAGGATTGGGTAGACAAGTTCTTCTTGGTCGAATTTGTTGGAAATCCTACCAACTCGCACATCTGGTCTTTCAGTCTCAAACCAAAAGGCGCTTCATTTGAACTAGAAGCGGAGACAGATGTAGTCAGCGGTATTTTACCGACCGGAATGCGTTTTGGCCCCGATGGGGCATTGTACGCCGCCGATTGGATCAATGGTTGGGGAACAAAAAACTACGGTAGGGTCTGGAAGTTCGATGTGACCGACGATAAAAACGATTTAGCTTCCGAACGAAAGCAAACCGAACATTTGATAACCTTGGATTATTCCGATCAATCGGCCGATGACCTAGTGAAATTGTTGGCGTATCCTGATATGCGTATTCGTCAAAAGGCCCAATTTGAATTGGTGAATCGAGGCCGTAAAGGTTTTACTTCCTTCAAAGAAACATTGGAAACATCCAGCGATCAATTTGCAAAGATTCACAGTATTTGGGGCATAGGCCAGCTCGCAAGTAAAGATTTGAATCGTGCCGAAGCATTGATTGGTTATCTGAAGGATACTGATTCTGAAATCATCGCTCAATCGGCTAAGATTATAGGCGATGTAAAATTTGTCGATGCAGCCGCTGAGCTCATTCCCTTGTTGAAAAACAACAATCCACGTGTGAAATTTTTTGCCGCACAAGCCTTGGGAAGAATTCAATATAAAGAAGCCGTACAACCCTTATTGGACATGATTGCCGCCAATAGTGATACCGATGTCTATTTGAGACATGCTGCGGTATTGGCCCTTTCAAGAATTGGTGAGGAGGCCCCCATAGTAGCTTTAGAGGGTAACCCGAATCGCAGCCTTCGCATTGCGGCCGTTTTGGTACTTAGAAGAATGCAGAGCCCCGAAGTGGGCCGGTTCTTAAAGGATGAGGATGAATATATCGTTACCGAGGCTGCTCGTGCTATCAATGATGATTGGTCGATTGAGGCAGCTTTACCGGCACTCGCCTCGTTATTGAACGAAGAACGTTTTTCTTCTGAGCCGCTATTGCGAAGAAGCATCAATGCCGCCCTTCGCGTGGGTGGTGAAGAGGAATTGAACAACCTGATCGCCTTTGCCAAACGGCAAGATGTTCCTTCAAATTTAAAAGGGGAAGCTTTGGCCGCTATCGGCACATGGGCGTCACCATCGGTCTTAGATCGTGTTGATGGTCGATATCGTGGGGAAATAAAAAGAGACGCGGCACCGATAAAACAAAAGATTGAAGGATTGATTCCCGAATTTTTACTAGAGTCTGATGAAAACATATTGGTTGCAGTTTCCAAGACGCTAAGTGCCTTGGGTGTTGACTCACAAAATGATAAATTGCGCAAGATCATGGAAACGCATAAATCACCCAGTGTTCGTTCTGCCATGTTGGATGCATTGGGGAAATTGAATTACGAGAACATCGAATCGGCTATGCAGGCGGGAATGAAAGATTCCGATTTTGAAGTGCGTACTACGGCTCTTGGTCTACTTCCTGAATTGGAGCTGGATGCGAAAGACCTTCCGGCCATTGTGAATCCGGTTTTTGTAAAAGGCTCGATTCGTGAGCAGCAAAAAATGATGGGCGTTCTTGGTGAAATGCCTTTGGACAAGACAGAATCGGTACTCGGTCAAATGATAGTGAAGGCCAAATCGAAAAAACTTCCGTCGGCGGTAATTTTAGACCTGATCGAGGCCGTCGAGGCATCAGGGTCGGAAAAGTTGGCCGCGGAACTGGCCCCCTTAAAAGCTACGGGAAATACTTTCGAGGCATTTAAAGAAACCTTGGAAGGCGGTAATTTGCGACAAGGCTGGCGGTTCTTCAATAATAATTCGACAGGTCAGTGCGTACGCTGCCATTCCGTCGGAGGTTCCGGGGGCATAGTCGGTCCAGAATTGGACAATATCGGAAATGTTCTGAGCAGGGAACAACTACTGGAGGCGTTGATAGATCCAAGTAAAAGATTGGCGCCTGGCTACGGTACCGTTACGGTGACTTTTAAAGACGGGCAGGTTGCTACCGGCGTACTTATGGAGGAAACATATCGTGAATTGATTCTGCGCACCACCGATGCCGAACCCATGGAAATTGCAAAGGAGCGAATCAAGAATGTAGAAAATTCAATGTCAAGCATGCCACCGATGGGGAGTGCAATGTCAAAGCGTGAGATTAGGGATGTCATCGAATTTCTGGCCAATCTTAAGAGAAAAGATAGTTGATGAGTATAAAAAAAGTCGTTATTCAAGCGTTGGTGGCTGTTACCTTATTCATAATTATCGCCTTGATTATAGAGGGGGATTTCAGCCAAAAAATGATTCTGGAAAAAACCCGGAACGGGGTCGTTTTCGGTTTGCTATATGCAGTATATATTGTTGTGAGGGATAAATTCATCAAAAGGTAAGAAATAATGAAATACCGAAGATTCGGAAGAACAAATTGGAAGGTCAGTGAGGTAGGTTATGGAATGTGGGGTATGGCCGGGTGGACGGAATCTGATGATGCCCAGTCAGCAAAGTCGTTAGATCTGGCGGTTGAAAACGGGGTGAATTTTTTCGATACCGCTTGGGGATATGGTGAGGGTCATAGCGAAGAATTATTGGGGCAACTGGTGCGAAGACATCCTGATAAAAAATTATATACGGCTAGTAAGATTCCTCCTAAAAATTTTCAATGGCCTGCAAAACCTGATTATACCTTCGAGGATTCGTACCCTACTTCACATGTGATGGAATACACCGAAAAGACCTTGAAAAATTTAGGCTTGGAACAAATCGATTTGATGCAGTTCCATACTTGGGACGATGGTTGGAGCGATCGTGAGGAATGGCAGCGTGCCATCGAAGATTTAAAGCGGTCGGGAAAGGTTGCCGCAATGGGCATCAGCGTCAATCGCTGGGAGCCCGAAAACGGAATCAAAGCCTTGAAGACCGGAAAATTGGATGCCGTTCAGGTCATATATAATATTTTCGACCAGAATCCCGAAGATGAACTTTTTCCTTTGTGTGATGAAATGGATATTGGGGTAATTGCACGGGTACCTTTTGATGAAGGCACCCTGACCGGTACAATAACTAAGGAAACCACTTTTCCGGAAGGGGATTGGCGAGGCACCTATTTTGTCCCCGAGAACCTGAATTCAAGTGTCGAGCATGCCGATGCCTTGCGACCCTTGATTCCCGAGGGGATGACCATGGCCGAAATGGCACTGCGATTTATAACCATGAACAAATCTGTCGCTACAATGATTCCCGGTATGCGAAAAGCGCGGAATGTGTTGGTCAATACCGCCATCAGTGATGGCAAAGGGCTTTCCCCAGCATTACATCAAGAACTGAAAAATCATCGTTGGGATCGGAAGCCTACGTCTTGGTCGCAGTAAGTCATATAATAATGAACATTTTTCTTAATGTTCTAGTTTTTTACCTCGATTGATCCATTATGTTTTTAAAAATAATGGCTGTCATTTTATACATCTATACCTTCACTGCCTAAATTTCAAATTGTGTTAACGAGTCATCCGGAAATTAGGACAGGTTCATTTAGTGTATTACAGCGATGTTTTTTGTGTTTTGTCTAAAAAAGGCATAATGGCGCCAAAAAAGTACTGAAAATGATAAAAGTCATTTTGAATCTTTCGAGATGAAGGTAATTTTGGGGGCTGAAGCTTAGATATAAGCTATATAATCTTTTTAAATCGAACTGATGAGAAAAAGTAAACCCCACCTTATACGGCTTTTCATTTTTGGTATAGCTGTAGCTCTTCTATCCTTTATCCCATTTTTTGCCGGTCCCGGCTTAACATCTCCTGAGCCGATTGGCAAGTTCGTGAATGGGATATTTCCAAGTCAAACCCCGACTCAGAAGCCTTATAGAATTGCGTTTCCGAACCTCAGTTTCGATTCACCACTAACATTTACTCCGATACCTAACACCAATGTATTGGTCGTAGGGCAACGCAATGGGATTGTCTATTCATTTCAAAATGATGACGCGGTAAACGGTAAGAACCTATTGGCTGATCTTTCTGAAGATGTTGGCATCGTATGGGACGGCGGTTTTTTAGGGCTGGCCTTACATCCTGATTTTGGTCAGCAGGGTAAAAACTATATGTATGTATGGTATACCTCTAAAGATGCACAGGGAAGGCATTACCCCGATTCGTTTCTGAGTGGCTTCGGGTGTAATCTTGAAGATTATTGGGGCAGTTTTCTCTATTTGAAAAGAATAGAAGTAGACCCAACCACCTATGTCATGGTGCCGGGTTCGGAATTTACCATGATAAAGATGAGAATGTATGGATCTACACATAGGGGCGGCGGAATGGTCTTTGGCGATGACGGATTTTTGTATGTGGCTACCGCCGACCAATGTGCGTACAGTAAGCCCCAAGATATTGTAGGTAATCTAGATGGGGGCGTGCTACGAATCGATGTAGATATGGATGTAACAAGGAGCCATGCGCCTATACGAAGAATGCCGGAAGATACACGTTTTGCCGATGAGATTTCCGGGGAAGGGTATTTCATCCCGAATGACAACCCATTTTTGAGTGCAACAGGGGATAATTTTGAGGAGTATTACACGCTAGGTCATAGAAATCCCCATAGAATGACCAAAGACCGGTCGACTGGCACGATGTATATCGGTGAAATCGGCGAGAATACCCATGAAGAAATCAATGTGGTCTCAAGAGGGAAGAATTACGGATGGCCTATATTCGAAGGTAACATAGCAGGCGGTTCTAGTCAGTGCACTGAAATGTACAATAATATGGCCCATGAACATCCCTTGGTCGCTTTCCCTCGTACCGATGCTAATGCGATTATTGGTGGTTTTGTGTATAGGGGTAATGAAATGCCAGATTTTTATGGTAAATATATATGTGCTGATTATGGTGTAGGCGAAGAAATATGGGCGGTCGATACTACCACGGGCGAGTATGAATTTTTGACCCAATTTTCTCCGACCGATATAATATCATTTGGAGAGGATCATAATGGGGAATTGTATTTATTGAGTGAGGGTGATGGAGTCTTCTTATATAGACTTACCCAAAATTCAGGTAGTTTTGGCGAGGTTCCCCAGCTTTTGTCCCAAACTGGGATTTTTCAAAATTTAGAGACCTTGACACCCAATGATGGGGTAATACCTTATGACATGACCGAGGCCTTTTGGTCGGATGGCGCATTGAAAAATCGTTGGATGGCGGTACCTAATGATGGCACGCATGATACCCCGGAGGAACAAATTGAGTTTTCCGAGAACGGTGATTGGAAGTTTCCGGTCGGGTCAGTACTAGTAAAACATTTGGAACTACCCATAGATGAGAACGATCCTTCAGTTGTAAAACGATTGGAAACCAGATTCGTCATCAAGGGGGATGATGGGTCTTACTATTATCTGGTATACAAGTGGAATGAAGAGGGTACCGATGCAGTTCTTTTAGAAGGTAGCCTGGATGAACAGGTAACGGTAACCCAGGCTGACGGAAGTACCCGGGTTCAAACATGGCACTACCCGAATAGCCCGGAGTGTTTTGCCTGTCATGACACTGGCGGTACTCTGGGTCCCAGAACCCGGTATCTTAATAAAGATTTCACCTATGATAAAACAGGTATCAACGCAAACCAATTGGTCACCTTGAGCTATTTGGGTATTTTGGATGAAAGTATCGATGATACCAAAGCTACTCAATATCAAACCCATAAGGCAATGGACGATTTGAATGCGACCCTCGATGAGAGGGCCCGTTCCTATTTGGACCTTAACTGCGCATATTGTCATCGACCAGGTAGATCCGGTGAAAGGGCACAGTTCGACCTAAGGTTGTTCAACACTCTGGAACAAACAGGTCTTTTGACAGCTGGCACCAATACTCCTATAGGTATACCAGGAGAGAAAATAATAGTACCTGGTGATGCATCCCAATCTATTTTATACCATAGGACAAATTCAGTGAATACTACGATAATGATGCCTCCTTGGCTAAAAATTTAGTGGATGAAAAGGCCGTTATTCTAATTAGGGAATGGATCAATCAATTGGATACCAATGTACCATCAACTAGTATTCAGCCCGGAATTTATCAAGTGACCAACGTAGGAAGCGGAAAAGTAATGGATGTTTACAATTCTTCAATAGAACCTTTGGCCGATATCGTACAGTCTGATTTAAGTGCTGCTACAAGCCAACAATTTATGTTCGAGTCCACAGATATCAGTTTCTTTACAATCAAGGCCGAAAGCGGTAATTATTTGGATGTAGAGGGCGATGGGCAAAGTTCGGGCACAAATGTCTTGCAGTATCCTTACCATGGTAATGCGAATCAACAATGGGCTATCGAATATTTGGGCAATGATGAGTATGCCATTAAAAGTAAGTCCAATGGTTTGTATTTAGGGGTGGAGAATAACTCAGTACAGAACGGTGCCAGCATAAAGACCTATTTGAACGATGGCTCGGATTTTATGAAGTGGAGATTTGCGAGTTTGGGTAGTATTGCGGTTTCAGGTGTTGCCCTTTCGGCCGGTGAGCTAATATTGAACGTAGGTGAAAGTGCAGATTTGGTAGCGTTGATAAGTCCAACTAATGCGAGTAATACCGCGGTAACTTGGAGCACCACTGACGAGAATATAGCCACGGTCGATGCGAATGGCCATGTAATTGCCGTATCTGAAGGTACGGCCACAATAACGGTTATTACCGATGATGGCGGTTTCGCGGCAACGCGCGAGGTAAATGTGCAAAATGCAATAGTGCATGTAAGTGGTGTTAGCCTTTCTCATGCCACGGCAACACTCTCAGAGGGCGAGACCACAAATTTATCTGTTACGATAGCCCCTTCAAATGCTGAAGACGATTCCGTGGTATGGTCTTCCAGTGATGAAAGTGTGGCCACGGTTGATAACAACGGACATGTTATAGCCGTATCTGAAGGTACAGCTTCGATAACAGTGACAACAAATGATGGTGGCTTCAGTGCTACAGCGACGATTATAGTAGATAATAGTAGGGTTCATGTAAGCGGGGTAAGTATTTCTCTTGCTACAGCTACGTTGTATGAGGGGGAAACCATAACCTTGAACGCCACGATATCTCCTGTCAATGCCAACAATACTCAAGTAGTTTGGTCCACTAGCGACCAAAGCATAGCTACAGTGGATACTGACGGAAATGTAACTGCCGTTTCTGAAGGCACGGTCTCAATCACTGTCACGACGATTGACGGTAGTTTTACCGATACTACATTGGTAACCGTTGAAAAATTGGAGAATGCCGACCTAACTTCGATTATCTATCCAAACCCAACACAGGGCCAACTAAATATTGAATTGACTGCATATCAATCAAATGAAGTAAGGGTCATGCTTTTTAACAGTCTGCGCCAGAAATTGGCAGAACGGGTCTTTAATGAAGAACATGGAGAGTTTGAGGTGATAGATGTTGCATCATTGTCCAATGGGGTTTATTATATCACCTTTGAATCGGGTGGTAATAGAGAGGCTAAGGCCTTTATCGTTAATAAATAATTGACAGCTCTCCCTTGTCATAAAAGGAATGTTCTTTAAGAAATATAAGAGAACATCTAGCACCAAATAAATGAAGGCAATTGCATTACTTTGCGAATAATTGCCCCATATCCTTGAACGCCTTGAATTCCAGAGCATTTCCGGCCGGGTCTAAAAAAAACATTGTGGCCTGTTCGCCTACCTGACCTTCGAAACGGATATAGGGCTCGATGATGAACTTAATGCCTTTTGATTTAAGCTCTTCTGAAAACGATTGGAATGTTTCCCAAGGTAAGACCACACCGTAATGGGGTACCGGAACATCGTGCCCGTCAACAGGGTTGTGATGCAGACCTTCGCTTTCTACCTTTGGTTTATAATGTATGACCAATTGATGACCAAAGAGATTGAAATCGACCCAATGGTCGCTACTTCGACCTTCTTCACAATTCAACACTTCGCGATAGAATGTTCTGCATTCGGCCAAATTGTGAACGGGAATGGCAATATGGAAAGGCGTTACGTTTTGCATGATATTCTTATTAATTTTAATTGTCACCCTGAGCCCAGTCGAAGGGCTTTTAGCCTTACAGGCATTTCGACATTAGTATATCTTGGGCGAAGTCGAAAGGCTCAACATGACAGTCTTTAAAAATACTTCTTTACTATGACTCTAAAAAATCAACAATTTCATCGTTCACCTCGTCTTGGTGCATAGAGTGCCCGAAACCTTCGGTGCTGATAAGTGTACTTCCCTTCCAATTGGCCTGTACTTTAACCGAAGCGTGATAGGGTGTAATTTTGTCCAATCTGTCGTGAAAGAGTAGTCCTTTTTTGGTATTTGTCTTTGCGTACTCCGAGGTTGAAAATTCACGGATACGGAATCCGAAACGTTCCAGAACGTAATCGTCCAAGGCACGCATGACGCGACCGTTGAATTTCAAGATGTTCTGAAAATGTTCCATGATTTCGTGAAACTCGGAGGGGGAGGCGACCGTCACGATTTTTTGAATATCGCGATTTTGATTACGATGCTCATTATAATGCATGGTCATTCCTGCGACCGAATGGCCCACTAAAAAATCGGGTCGGTATTCCTTTATGAGATGTTGTAAGATTTCCGCATATAACGGAACGTAAAGATATTTTCCTGATGAATACCCATGACCAGGCGCATCGAAGGCAAGGATGTTAAAATTTTTTCCTTGAATTTTTCTATTAAATTCCGCCAACGGAAGGTATTGCTTTCCCATCCATGAACCAAGAGTACGGTTTTTCCCTTTCCCGGCCAAGAATACGTTTGGATGTGATGTTCTCCGATATGAAGCATTTCATGTTTGACCGCATCCAAATATTCTTTTTGTTGCGGCAAAACTTTTCCTTTTCGAATCGTACAGAAAAGATAGAAGGCCCTTTCAGCGGTTTTTTTCGGTGCGAATAGCGAAAGCACATTGTAGTAATGACCATAACCGAGAGGAATCAATTTTGCGATTGCTTTTTTCATCAGGTTACTTTTTGTAACTTACTCTTTAATTAATACCAAAATTAAGAATTTATTTATAATTCGAGCAGGGTTTCAAAAGTCGCACAAGGTATGGAAATAGAAACTATTACTGAGCATCAAAGGCTTAACGCCAAGAAAAAATTAAATAAAATGTTTGGTCATGTCAACCTTAAAGATATGACATTGGCATGCCCCATTCGAGACGTTATGGCTATGGCTTCCGACAAATGGAGCATCTTGATTATCATGCATCTGGGTTATTATCCGATTTTACGTTTTAATGAACTTAAAAAAAAGGTGTACGGAATATCCAATAAGGTATTGAGCGAAAGATTAAAGCAACTGGAAGGTGATGGGTATTTAATACGGACCATGTACCCCGAAGTACCCATACGAGTAGAATATGGACTTTCCGATTTCGGGCATTCTTATCTACAAAAGCTGATCGAACTCACTGAATGGGCTCAAACGTACAAGGATTGTGTGCTGGCCAATCGCGCCCAGTATAAAACCAAAAAACGGAGTTAAGTCTTTCCAAAGTAAATATTGCCACACTTATTCTTTCAAAGGCTTTTTTTGATCATGCCCCCTTTGATATCTTTCACAACGTTCATTACGATAAAGGCCTTTTTATCTATTTTGTCTATTTCCGTACTCAATTTGGCAATTTCTAATCTTGTTATTACGGTATAAATGATATCATTGGAAATTCCTTCTACCCCATTTTTGGCATAACCTCCACGCCCTTGATAAATGGTACAGGCCCGACCTAGTTTTGTGGTCAGCATTACCCGTATTTCCTCACTCTTGTTTGAGATGATGGTAATACCCATATATTCTTCGACACCATCTACGACATAATCCACTGTTTTTGCCGCTACCAAGTAGGTAAGAATAGCATAGAGCGCCGTTTCTATGGATAGTAAATAAGCACCTGCCGAGAAAATTACGATATTTATCAATAGCAGCACATCGCCAACCGTCATGTGCCATTTTCGACTAAGGTAGATGGCTAGCACTTCCGTTCCGTCTATAACACCGCCGCCCCGCATTGCCATACCGATGCCTAAACCGAGAAAAAAACCGCCGAATACCGCAATTAATAGCTTGTCATCGGTAATGGTCGGATAGTGCACAAAGTGAACTACAAGAGCAAGAATAATAATGGCGATAATACTTTTGATGGCGAACTTCTTGCCAATGGTTCTTGCACCAAGTAATATAAAGGGAGTGTTTACCAGAATAAGTAATATGCCTAACGGAATACTTGAAGTAACCCTTATCAATAATGATACTCCCGTTGCGCCTCCATCTATGAAATTATTGGGAAGTAAAAAGCCCTTCAATCCGAAGCCCGCAGCAAAGATTCCGATGGTAATGAAAAGAATTTCTTTTATTGCATGAGCGAACTCAACCTGTCCAGTCCTGATTTCTTTAACAAGCTGTTTTTTACTGATTTTTTCACTTCCCTTCTCGGTCTTTAGTTTTTCTTTGGCGCGCTGTACAAGTAAATATTGTAGTAGTGGGTTCATAACTTTTACTTGTTATCGATATGGAAATAAGAAACGAAAAGGTAAGCATAAATGATGGAATGTAGTTTTTGGGCTATTCCCCCCAACCAACCATTAAGTACTTGATTTTGGCCTTATCTGGAATCTGGACCGCCTCAATGTTTCGACTTGAGCCATATTGTAGGCTCGATGGCAGTTCTTTCTTATCGATGGTAAAGTACATATCGCTATCCTTGAGTAAAATTACCACATTGTTCATTGAGGTAATTATTTTGCGGATGGCATAATTGTCTTTGATATCCTTAAAAGTGCTGTTCAAGCCGACCCCTTTTTCAGTGACGAAGCGGATATCCTCTATTTTCACGTTTTCAATGGTGGGAATACTGTCTGAACTAGGTGTTAGGGTCAACAAATGTTTTCCTCCCTTTTCATAGACCCTCACTTTTTTCGCATTGTTCGATAGATTGATGACCGTTGTGTCCTTTACAATGGAATCTTCGGCATAGATAATTTCTAGATCGCGTGCCAAACTTATTTTATCCAATTTTCCGATACTAGTATTGGTAATTAAAAAGGTAGTGTCCACCTCTTCCTTACAACCAAAGAACAGTAGTATCGTAAAACTTAAAATCAGAATTTTTCTCATAGCTTTTAGCGCATCACTTTTTTCAGAACACCCAAGACCCCTCTAATAAAAGTGGCACTGGTCAACACTTTTATCACGGGATTTTGTCGTGTACTTCTACGACTGGACGTTCTTCGCGTTGTTGATTTCGATTTTTCTTTTTCGGCTTCTTTTTCGGCTTTCTCGATTTTTTCGTTGAGCATTTCATAGGCACTTTCCCTATCGATGACCTCACCGTATTTTTTGACCAGTTTTGAGTTGTCGATGACTTCTTTTAGTTCGCTGTCGGTCAGCACGTCCATACGACTCATGGGCGCCCTCAGTAAGGTAGCCGCAAGGGGAGTCGGTCTTCCTTTTTCATCCAAGGCGGAAACTAGTGCCTCTCCGATACCCAATGAAGTGAGCACTTCTTTAGTATCATAGTATTCAGAAATCGGATAGTTTTCGGCCGTTAATTTAATGGCTTTTCTGTCTCGTGCGGTAAAAGCGCGTAAGGCATGCTGCACTTTTAGTCCTAATTGAGATAAAACGGCATTTGGCACATCGGTAGGGTTTTGAGTTACAAAATACAGTCCGATACCTTTGGAACGGATCAACTTCACAATACTCTCGATTTGCTCTAATAAAGCCTTTGACGCCTGGTTGAATATAAGGTGTGCCTCGTCTATGAAAAGAATTAGCTCGGGTTTATCACTATCCCCCTGCTCAGGAAAAGTGGAATAAATCTCTGCCAGAAGACTCAACATGAACGTAGAGAATAATTTTGGCCTATCTTGTATATCGGTCAATCGGATAATATTGATGTAGCCCCGACCATTCTCATCGATTCGCGTGAGGTCATCTACTTCGAAGGATTTTTCGCCAAAAAACAGGTCGGCACCCTGTTGTTCCAATTCAATGATTTTTCGGAGGATGGTTCCCGTAGAACTTGTTGAAATTCTACCATAATCTTTGGTGAACTCTTCTTTTCCAGCTCCTGTGGCATACTGTAACACTTTTTTAAAATCCTTAAGGTCCAACAAGGGGAGTTTGTTGTCGTCACAATATTTGAAAACAACTGCGACAATACCTTCTTGGGTTTCTGAAAGATCTAAGATTCGTGACAATAGAATGGGCCCGAATTCAGAAACTGTGGCCCGCAATTTGACACCATCTTGTTCGGATAGGGAAAGAATTTCTACCGGAAAACTTTTGGCTTCGAAAGGTAGTCCGATTTTGGCATGACGCTCATCGATTTTCGGATGTCCGGGACTTAGTTCGGCAATACCGCTCAAATCTCCTTTTAAATCCATGAGTAATACGGGAATGCCCTTATCCGATAAATTTTCGGCGAGTACCTGCAAGGTCTTTGTTTTTCCTGTTCCGGTAGCACCTGCGATCAGGCCGTGGCGGTTCAAGGTTTTTAGGGGAATCTTTACGAAGGCATTCGTAATTGCCTCTTCATTCAGCATGGCCGCTCCAAGCGTGATAAAATCACCTTTGGTGGTATAACCCTTCTCGATATGGGCAAAAAAATCTTCTTGGGTACTCATTTTGGATAGTTTTGATAAAAATAGGGGATTTTTGGCAATAGAAAAGGAGATGCTCGGCAGTATTTTCGAATAAAAGAAATACTTCTAAGTTGTATTTTGAATTGTCAAAAATTAACGATGCTATAAACTTAACCGTCCTATTAGGTAAAAATATGGACTTAGGCTTCCCGGTCTTGTCCAAGGCGGAGGTCGACTTGACTCTTATTCGCGATTTTTCTTCCACATATCAAACTCGCTTCGGATTTTCTCATCCGTAAGAGGATATAACCCCACAATCGATTTTCCCGTCTGAACTTGTTCCATCGCAAATTCCTCGAACAAGGTCATCGCGGTGCATTCGTCGGCAACTTCATCGGCTAAATGAGCAGGAATGACCATTATTCCGTCATCGTCTCCAAGAATAATATCTCCAGGAAAAACAGCAACATCACCACATGCAATGGGTTCATTGATGGCAATGGCTTGATGCAAGGTCAAATTGGTAGGTGCAGAAGGTCTGTTATGATATGATGGAAAACCTAAGGTGGCTATCTCTGCCGAATCACGGAATCCACCGTCAGTCACAATGCCAGCGGCCCCTCTAACCATTAATCGTGTCGCCAATATAGAGCCTGCAGAGGCGGCCCGGGCATCTTTTCTGCTATCCATGACGAGTACTGAACCTTCGGGACAGGTTTCGACCGCCACCCGTTGCGGATGGTTTTTATCTTTGAAAACCGTAATCGGATTCAAATCTTCGCGTGCAGGAATATATCGAAGCGTAAAAGCTTCCCCAACCATGGTTGGTTTGCCTTTTTTAAGAGGAATAACTCCCTGTATAAATTGATTTTTCAATCCCTTTTTGAACAGGCAAGTTGCCACGGTAGCGGTACTTATTGCTTTGAGCTTTGCTCTAGTGCTTTCTGATAGTGAAGACATAAGTTTTTTTTGTAATGTTATTCCGCTCTTTGCCAAGCATCTCTTAGGAAATTCAAGTCCTTTTTCATTTGATTGAAAACTTCCTTTTTATCGATTGTTATTTCCGAGTCTCCATGTTCCGCACCGCCCAATTCATATTCCAAATGCAAGGAAAAAGGCACATTAATTTCGTATTTTTTCAATAAGGAAAAGTAGCGGTTAAAATCTACCATTCCTTCCCCTAATGGCGTGTTGACAGGTTTCCATTGTCCATCGACCTGTCCCCATTTGAAGTCTTTGATTACTATAGATTTTATGAAAGGTTTTATATGTCGTAAACCCAATTCCCAGCTGTTTCCTCCTTCAACAACTGCGTGTCTGATATCATATTGTGCGCCGATATGTTCATTGTTGGTGGCTTCTAAAATGGGAGGCAGATCCCAAATAGGGGCACCTACATGGTTTCCGGCGTGGTTTTGATAGCATCCAATGATTCCTAAATCTTTATTTAGTGTTTCCAACGCTGCAGCCTGTTGCCCGTAAATAGCTTGACTTTCTGCTATCGTTCTATCTTCCGGATATTTTAGCCATCCGGTACGATAATGTGTAAATCCCGACATACTTGCCGTTTGTAGAACCGTTTTTTGTTCCGTATCGTTCACATCCCAAACGTTCGTTGTCATCAATCCCGGGGTGATGCCATATTTCTTCATCGCGGCAACCGCTTTAGGTAAATCATCGACCACCCTTTCGGGCAAAACATGTCCTTCAGGCCTAACCGTCAAATCCAACCCGTCGAACCCTATTTCTGCCGCCGCTGCCGCCATTTCATTATAATCAAGAAATTGCAGGTGTTTCGAGAACAAGCTTACCGAAATAGCATCATTCGGTGTTGTAACTGCATTGAATAGCGAGTTGCTAAATCCCATTAAAGGGACACTTCCGATAGCTGCGGCGGATAACTTCGTAAAGTTTCTCCTTGTTATCATTTTTTTGGTTTCTTTCATAGTATTATGCTGATCTATGATTAGTAAGTGGATTATATGTTAAAAACTTGTGGGTCTCACAAATATATGTATTTTTGGTAAACCAAACTGGTTAACCAATTTTAATATTGTATGAAAAGCTATAATCATATAGTAGTTCTAGTGGGCGTGTGCGGTACGGGAAAGAGTGCCGTAGGGCAAAAAGTCGCCCAAAAACTTGAAATTCCCTTCTACGATGTAGATAAGTTTTTTGCATCCGAAGACCTTCCCAAAGGTAAACTTCCACAAGATGTGAACCTGGAAAAATGGTTGACTTCCGTTGAAGACTTGATCTTGGACCAATCGACTCAAAAAGGTTGTGTAATTTCCTGTTCGATATTGAAGAAAGAACATCGCACAAGGTTGACCGCCCGTATCGATCATCTATTGGATTGGGTCTTTATGAACGACTCCTATGAAAATGCCGCCCTGCGTGTCGAAAAGATTGGAGTTATTGACCGACGAGCTTCATTACTTAAATCAGACTTTGAGACCCTCGAGGTTCCTAAACGGGCTTTGACAATCGATATGAGCCATTCAGAACAGGAAATTGTAGATACCATATTAAAATACTTGGCCCGCAAATACGGATGATGGAAAAGAGTTCAATTATTGATTATTCTTAATTGCCGTTATAAAATATTGAAATGAAAAAAAAGGTTTCTTACTTACAATTGCGGTTCTGTTACTGCTTTCCTGCGGAGAAAATACGACTAAAACAGGCATCTTTGTCAAAGACATCGCCGAATTGAATGAAGCTATTACAAAGGCAACTCCCGGAGATGAAATCGTCATGGCGAATGGCGATTGGACAGACGTTCAAATCCGATTCGTCGGTTATGGAACCGAAAATCAGCCCATCACCCTAAAATCAGAAACTGCTGGTGAAGTAGTAGTTAAAGGAAATTCTGATTTAAAACTTGGAGGAGAATACCTAGTTGTTGACGGCTTATTTTTTACCGAGGGCGCATCTCCTTCCGAATCGGTCGTTGAGTTTGCAATTAACGAAGATACGGTCGCCAACCATTCCAGAATCATTAACAGCGTAATTATAGATTTTAACAAAGCCCAAAGAAACCAATCGGATCTCTGGGTACTTTTTAAGGGGCGATATAATGAATTAGATCATTGTTATATCGCTGGAAAATCCAATCGAGGTCCTACCATCAGGGTCGATTTGGCAGGAAATAAAAGCATAAAGAATTACCATAAAATCACGAATAACTATTTTGGGCCAAGACCTCCCAAAGGCGGACCTAGTGCCGAAACTATCCAACTTGGTAATAGTTTTACTTCCATGGCGCCTAGCTATACCCTCGTGGCCAACAATTTCTTTGATCGCTGTAACGGGGAAGTTGAAGTTATTTCAAGTAAAACGAATTTCAATGAGTTCAGGAATAATGTCTTTTATAAAAGCGAAGGTTCCTTAGTAACGAGGCACGGAAACTATTGTATCATAGATGGGAATTATTTTATCGGGGATACAAATTCCGAACAAATTGGGGGCGTACGATTGATAGGTACAGGCCACTGGGTAACGAATAATTATTTTTATAACCTAAGGGGAAAGGTTTTTAGAAGTCCACTTGCCGTTATGAACGGTATTCCAAAATCGCCGCTGAATCGATATATACAGGTTACGGATGTTGTAGTGGCACACAACTCTTGGATCAATTGTACTTCGCCTTTGCAATTTGGCGTGGGGTCTAATATAGACCAAAAGGATGTGCTGCCCGCTTCCGAAATCAGGTCAGAAACACCGATTCGTACTATTGTCGCGAACAACCTAATCTACAATGAAAAGGGTGATGAACAGCCCATAGTTGCCCACGATTCCTTAGATGGAATCAACTTCAAAAGTAATTTGATAAACAATCAAGGCGGCTCATTTAGCCATGATTCAGGATTTAAACAAGAGGATTTTTCACTTTCAGAACTGGAGGAAAACATTTTTGTTCCATCGAATGAACTACCTGATATTGACCTATATAATGGTTTCGAGTTTGACTTAATTACAGAAGATTTGTTCGGCCATGCACGGGCAAACAAGAATGCAGTTGGAGCAATCTCCGTCGCATCAGTTGAGAAGCCAAATCTGATGGACTTGTCCCGATACGGTCCAGATTGGTATGCTGTAAAATCTACGAACGCAGATAGTGCCGCAACCTATAATGTAGACTCTATTGCCGAATTGGAGGCTGCTATTCATAACACAAAAAACGGCGACACGATTGTATTAACAGCCGACAATTACGATTTAAAATCCCCATTAAAAATTAATAAAAACCTCACTATAAAGTCCGCTGATTCAAATAAAAAGGCTGTCATAAGTTATGATGGAGCAGCGAAAACTCCAGCTTTTGAAATGAACCCCAAAGGACAGCTCACTTTAGAAGGTGTTAACCTTAAAGGAGCACAAAATCAATATGCCTTTGCGAGTTTACAGGCTAATATGTCAAGCCTATATAATCTGACGGTCATAGATTCTGAAATAAGTGATTTTGATTATGTGTTGAAAGGCTATAAATATTCGTTCTCAGAGTATATTAAATTTACTGCTACAACCATTAAAAACTGTGCAAATGGTTTGGAATTCGCAGCAGAAGATGATGACAAGGGTGAGTATAACGCAGAAAACATTTTCATTGATAATTGCAAATTTGAAGGCGTTGCTAAAAACGTAATCAACTACTACAGGGGGGCTATGATGAATCTACCGTAGGTGGGAATCTGAAAGTAACAAATAGTAGTTTTACTCGATGTGGGGCCAAAGAAGAAAACGGAATTTTAATCAATACCTATGGTATCATCAATGTTGACCTTGCAAATAATACGTTCTCGGATAACAGGGTGAAAATGGTGGCGCGACTATGGGGTGCCAAGAACAATTCACATTCCGATAATGTCATAGAAAACTCTGGAGAATTGATTGTTGAACAAAATCTTCCTCTTAAGTTAATGTACTAGAAATTATGCTCGGATCCGCTGACGACGAAAGGGGAGTCCTCAACACCGAGATGTTAACCTTTAACCGAGGTAAGTTCATCAATGTTAAGCAGATCGCAATCTATTTCAACCGGGGCGGATATGATGAATCGACCAATGGTGGGATTTTAACCCTGCCCGACAACACTTTTACAAATCGGATGAATGAAAATCCAATAATACACATCATGAATATACCGCAGTTAATACAAAAGAAATTCGTTGGCATGTATTTCGCCATGGCAATAATCACAATGTCATGTTCAAGTCCGCGCAAAATTGTTGTTCAGGATTTACAGATGCAAATACCATCGGGCATGAATATATTCACCGAAGAATTACTTACAGGTGAAATTGCCGACACAAAAATCGAGCACATAGGCTACATGGGACCGACCGAACAAACCATCTCGCTGTCCGATGGGAATGTCAGTATGTTCTTGTTCGTTAGTGGAAAAGGAACGATTCATGCCGATTCAATAATGCGCAGTCTTGGGCCGGAATCGATTGCGATTCCGATGAACAAAATTCGCCAAGTTCAGTTTAAGGTTTCCGAAGGCGAGCAATTACATTTCTTACAGTTTATCAAAAAAATGTCGCTGCAGGAAATCGAGGACCTGAAGAATTTCCCGGAAGAAAATAAATACGATCTCTTTTTTACCCGGTTCGTCGATAGTGAACCCTATACCGAAAAAATTAAGAGTCCGAATACCGTCAGTCGAACGGTACTGCCTGCCGATATTGTTCCTCGCGTATCTCTTGGAACGGTTGAGGTAATGGGCCCAGACGAGGTCGGGGCACATGAACACCCTATGCTCGATCAACTTTTCTTAGGCCTTACGGATAATGACATTACGGTACATGCCGACGATGCTTCGACCGAACTTAAAGCGTATTCCTTATTACATATTCCAATTGGTTCAAGTCATTGGGTAACTGTCGATGAAAACAAAAAAATGAATTATATGTGGATGGATTTTTTCCTCACTAAAGAAGGACAAGAATGGCTAAAAACGCACAAACCAACAAGCACCGATAAAAATAAGTAACGGTGAGATGGGGCCTGCTACCCATCTTAAAATAAGACCTAAACCATGCCTAAAAAAGTAATAACATTTGGTGAAGTAATGATGCGTTTGTCCCCACCGGGCTATGAAAAATTTTCACAGGCTTCTTCCTTCGAACTCGTCTACGGAGGTGGTGAGGCGAACGTAGCCATTTCATGTGCTTATTTGGGCATGAAAGCCGCCCACGTGACCCGTTTTCCTGATAATGCTCTTGGAAAAGCGGCCACACAATTTTTACGGAAGCATTGGTTAAGTACCGAACATGTTGTTTATGGCGATGACATGATGGGCAAGTACTTTCTTGAAAAAGGAGCAGTGCATAGACCAAGTGAAGTAATTTACGAAAGGGAAGGTTCTTCTTTCTCCTTAATCGAGCCTTCAATGGTGAATTGGAAAGAGGTGCTCAAAGACGCCGATTGGTTCCATTGGACAGGGATTACCCCGGCTATTTCGGAAGGCGCCTACCAATGCTGTTTAGATGCCGTTAAAACAGCGAATGAATTAGGAATACCGGTTTCAGGAGACATTAATTCCCGCAGCAACATGTGGAAGTATGGGAAAACCATGCAGGAGGTTATACCCGATTTGGTAGAACATTGCGACGTAGTGATTACCAGTAGCCGAAGTATTCGCGAAATGTTCGCATTGGGAAAACCGGAAGATAACTTCCAGGATTTAGCCAAACAATTGATAGCTCTTTTTCCCAATATCAAGAAAGTGGTCAAAAAAACCAGAAGAACCCTAAGTGCTTCCCATAACCAAATTCAGGGTAAAATGTGGAACGGACAGGAGTATATTAAAACTGATATGTTGAACATTACCCACATTATTGACCGCGTTGGTACAGGAGATGCTTTTGCCGCTGGCCTTATTTATGGGCTATTGCATTATGATGATGAACAGGCTTTGGATTTTGCTTCCGCTGCCTGTGCCTTAAAGCATACCGTTCCGGGGGATGTAAATATGGTGTCTTTAGAGAACGTGCAAAGTTTAATGGAAGGCGATACTTCGGGCGCGATAAGAAGATAGGTTTTGATGACTAAAAAATCAATATGATATCCAACTACGATTATTTAGTAGTTATTACGTATTTCGTTTTAATGATTACCGTAGGTGTGGTATTCAAGCGAATGAACAAAAATACTAGTGACTATTTTCGAGGGGGCGGCAGTATGCTGTGGTGGTTGGTAGGCGCAACAACTTTTATGTCATTTATTAGCGCGGTAACGTATACTGGTGCCGCAGGAAAGGCCTATGAAACAGGTACCTTCGTTTTCGTAGTTTACATGGCTAACGGCGTGGGCTTCTTCATTAGCTTTCTTTATTTTTCCAAACGCTTTCGACAAACCAGAGTGGTCACGGCAATTGAAGTAGTTCGAGAACGTTTTGGCAAGGCCAATGAACAGTTTTTTACATGGATGGTGGTTCCTTTCGGGGTAATCCATGGCGGCGTATGGTTGTATAGTTTAGGCATCATAATTTCCACAGTTTTTGGGGTCAGTATGGAGATGACCGTACTTTCCGTTGGCATAACCGTTTTGGTCATATCGCTGTTAGGTGGTTCGTGGGCCGTAGTTGCAAGTGATTTTATGCAGTTGATGATTATGGTGCCAGTGGCTGTTGTAATGGCATTCTTGTCTTTACGAGAATTGGGTGGTGTTGGTAGTTTTATAGAGCAATTGCCCACTTCGCAATATAACTGGTCAGAACTGGCCGATAGCAAAGTCGTTTGGCTTTGGTTTATCGCATCGTTTTGCAAACAGTTTTTTTCCGTAAATAACACGAATGACGGATATCGGTTTTTGGCCGTAAAAGATTCAGACCAAGCACGAAAAGCTTCTTTAATGGCATCAATTCTATTTTTTACGGTAACCATCATTTGGTTCATCCCTCCGATGGCGGCATCAATTCTGTTTCCAGATTTATCCGCTGTAGAATCGCTAAAGCCTTTGGGCGAAAAAGCGGTTGATGGTATTTATTTGGCAATGGGTATCGAATTGCTTCCTGTTGGGATGATCGGAGTAATGATCTGTGCCATATTTGCGGCCACCATGTCCTCCATGGATAGCACGTTAAATCGAAACGCCGGAATTTTTGTGCGGAATTTTTATAAACCCATCCTAAGAAAATCGGCTGATGAGAAAGAGTTGTTTCGGGTTTCGCTTATCACAACGGTAGTACTTGGTGCCTTCGTTATTCTTTCAGCCATTTTTTTTAGTGAACTGGAAGGAATAAATCTTTTCGATATCAACATGCGACTTGGCGCGATGATTTCACTTCCTTTTATGATACCGCTAACCTGGGGTATCATTTTTCAGGATACGCCTCGATGGGCAGGATGGTCAACGGTATTACTTGGCATGTTGATTTCTTATGTTATCCAAACGCACGTAGGTCCCGAAGTATTGTTGCAGTTTATTGGCGTCGATACACCATGGTCAAGCCGTGAACTAATCGATGTGATGTTCTTTTCCAATGTGTTTGCAGTAATTATTTTATGCAGCATCTGGTTTTTGGGGGCACGGCTTTTTAGAAATACTTCCCCAGAGACCTATCATGAAGAGGTCGAACGGTTTTTTGTAAAAATGAATACGCCCATAGACTATGAAAAGGAACATGGACACAAAGGGAACGACGCACAGCAGTTTAAGATTTTAGGCAATATGTGCCTGGTTTATGGTACTTTTCTATCTTCATTGGTGTTAATTCCCAACGACCTAACGGGAAGACTTTGTTTTGTCTTTATAGGGGGAATAATGCTTACCGTTGGATTTATTTTTAAGAAGAAATACAAAAAGAGTAAAATTGGTATAGTATGAAAATTAAGGATATAAAAGTTTTTGTTTGCTGCCCAGGGCGGAATTTCGTTACGGTAAAGATAATAACGGAAGATGGCACGTACGGACTAGGAGATGCCACCCTGAACGGAAGGGAAATGGCCGTAGTGGCCTATTTAGAAGAACATGCCGTTCCCTGTCTTATTGGAAGAGATGCCCATCAAATCGAGGATATTTGGCAGTATCTGTACAAAGGGGCCTATTGGCAAAATGGTGCCGTGAGCATTGCCGCAATTGGTGCGATAGATATGGCGCTTTGGGATATCAAGGGAAAACTTGCCAATATGCCGGTTTACCAACTACTCGGCGGAAAAAGCAGAAAAGGAGTTACGGTGTACGGTCATGCCAATGGGGAAACTATAGAAGAAGTCCTGAAGAACTTGGGCACTTTTATAAAAGAGGGATACAAAGTGGTGCGCTTGCAATGTGCCCTACCGAATACAAAAGGGACCTACGGAACCATGGAGGGTAAAAAAAACTACTACGAATTACAAGGGAATCGGCCTTTACCGCCAGAACAAGAATGGTCGACAAACAAATACATGAATTTCATTCCCGAACTGTTTAAACAGGCACGGGATAAATTCGGATATGACATTCATCTTTGCCATGATGTACATAGCCGATTGACCCCTATCGAGGCATCTCGTTTGTGCAAACTCTTAGAACCTTATAAGCTGTTTTTTATAGAGGATGCCGTGACCACTGAAAACCAAGAAGGATATAAAGTCATTCGAGAACATACCGATACCCCTTTGGCTACCGGAGAAAAGTTCAATACGATTTGGGATGCCAAAGAAATGATACAAAACCAATGGATAGATTATGTGCGAACTGCTTTATCTCATGGTGGTGGATTAACTCCCCTAAAAAAATTAGCCGACTTTGCAGCATTATATCATGTGCGTACAGCTCCACACGGAGCTCCCGACCTTTCACCCGTAAGTTTTATGGGGCATATGCATTTTAATCTTTGGGCGCCAAATTTCGGGGTTCAAGAATTTGTTGGTTTCGGCACCCCTGAAATAAACGAGGTTTTTAAGTACAATGTTGAATTGAAAGAGGGCTTACTTTATATGGATGATAAACCTGGTTGGGGTATTGAGTTCGACGAGGAAGCCGCAAAAAAGTATCTCTACAAGCGGTCGTATCTTCCTGTAAATCGTTTGGAAGATGGCACCTTATGGAATTGGTAAAATAGAATAGAAAGAAGAAACACAGATTCATGGATAAAAAATTAAAAGTATTGATATCAGGAACCGGATTTGCCGGCCAAGGTCATGCAGATGCCTTTCGCGCTGTAGGAGCAGAGGTAGTTGGCATGGTAGGAAGAACACCAAGTGTGGTAAAAGAGGTGGCGGAGAAAATGAATATTCCCTATTCTGGTACCAATTGGCAACAAGCATTACTAGATTGTCAACCTGATATTGTTTCAATCGCCACTCCAGGTGGTGCTCACTACGAACCCATTAAACAGGCCATCGCATTTGGATGTCATGTGTATAGCGATAAACCCCTGACAGATAGCGCCGAGACTGCCATGGAATTATATGAACTTGCCAAAGCGAAAAATGTAAAAACAGCCTTCGCTTCAAGCTTTCGTTATATGCCCTGTGTTATTCATGCGAAGCAATTAGTGGCTAGTGGTGCAATCGGAGAACCTGTAGAAGCTGAGTTTATATCGCACTTCAATCTGGAACGCGATATTCCCTTCGGATGGTCGCATCGAAAAAGAAGATGGTGGCGGTCGTTTGAACAACAATTTTACCCACATGATGTCCATTGCCACCTCGGTTATTGGCGAAAAAATACTCTCGATAATCGGAGAGGTACGTGATGATTTGGGCAAGGCACCCATCGTTGAAGGGGTGCATAATTTTAAGACGCGAAGAGACCATATTCCTGAAAATCTTAATGACCCCAATCTTAAATGGGGAGAAAGTAATGTTGAATGGTCGTATACCGTTTTGGCAAAACTAGAAAGTGAAATGGCTACCAAACCGGTTTCCATCTTGTTTAAACACGGGGGACTAAACCCCAGGTTTAATGAAGACCATATCGTGTTTTACGGCACAAAGGGAGCTATTTACATTAAAGGCCACTATGGCATGGGTCCGCTGTATGTGTGGGATGAAAATAAAACGTGGCAAGAACTTCCTTTACCTCAAGACATTGTCGATGACCAACCAAAAGTAGCCGGCGATACGGAGAGAAATTGGCAATACCTAGCGCGTGAATTCGTAAAAGATATTAAAGGGGAGAACGCTTCTTATTACCAGTCTTTCAAAGAAGGAAGTCTGTACCAGCAACTCATCGAATTAATCAGAAAGAATGACAACTGCACGGACGTTCGTCATCTGCAGTAAAAAACCTTGAGGAAAGCCCCGAGGAATTTAAAAGAGAAGAACACTTTTGATTTTGAGGCAACCCTCATAATAGTATTAATCTCGATTATCGAGTAAACAACCAAAACTATGTTCTACGACTATATCGTAATTGCGATTTACTTTGTTTTAATTCTTGCAATTGGCGTGGTGTTTTCGCGAATGGCGAGTAAATCTACGAGCGATTACTTTCGTGGCGGTGGAAGAATGTTATGGTGGATGGTTGGCTCAACCGCTTTTATGGCGCAATTTTCAGCCGTGACCTTTACAGGCGCGGCAGGTAAAGCTTTCGCTGATGGATTTGCGATTGTCGCGGTCTATATAGGCAATACTTTTGCCTTCTTTGTTGGGTATGCTTTTTTCGTACATCGCTTCAGACAAATGAGGGTTGATACTCCCACAGAGGGAATAAAAAGACGATTTGGCCCTCAAAATGAGACGTTTTTTGCGTGGGCTCTGATTGCATTCTCTTTTCTAAATGCGGGGGTTTGGTTAAACGCTCTTGGTGTTTTTACGAGTGCTGTTTTTGATGCGGACATCTCATATACCATTGTGGGTATTGGTTTTACCGTACTTTTTGTATCGGTACTTTCCGGCGCTTGGGGCGTGGTTGCCTCTGACTTTGTGCAGACTTTGGTAGTGGCCGTTGTTTCAATTGCCTGTGCGGTGGTCGCATTGGTCATGGTGGATGGGCCGGTTAATATGATTAAAAATTTTCCGGGTGGATTTCTTATCGGTCCGAATATGAACTATCCTTTAATATTATTCGGAACATTCATATTCTTTTTACCCAAACAGATAATAACAATGATGAATCTTCATGATTCCTTTCGATGGCTCAATGCAAAGGATTCCTTCAATGCTCGCAAAGCTGCTTTGTTGGCCATGACATTAATGGGAGTAGGAAGTATTATATGGTTCATTCCACCCTGGGCTGCTGCAACCCTATATCCGGATGCAGCAGCAGACTATGCGCAACTAGGCAATAAGGCAGGCGATGCGGTATATCTGGTATTCGCCAAAAATGCCATGCCTATAGGAACCGTTGGGTTGTTGATGGCCGGACTTTTCGCAGCTTCTATGTCTTCCATGGATTCCGCATTGAATAAAAACGCAGGCATCTTTATTCGAAGTATCTACCAACCTTTTCTCGCTAAAAGGAAGAAACATAAAGAAGACAAGAAGTTATTGCGCATCAGCCAACTAGTCAGTTTTATAAGTGGATTGGGAGTTATTACCGCCGCGCTATTTTTCGCATCCCTTAAAAAACTAAGTTTATTTGAATTGATGATGTCCGTCTCAACGATGGTGCAAGTACCAATGATGGTACCGTTAGTAGTTGGAATTGTGGTAAAAAAGACTCCGAAATGGGCACCTTGGGCAACTATTGCAGTAGGATTTTTTGTTTCCTGGTTGGTTATGAATGTGTTCACCGCAGAAGTATGTGCAGGATTGTTCGGTATAGAATCGCTTACTGAACGTGAAATTATAGACATGAATATCATTTTAACGGTTGCGGGCCATGTGTTCATTACCGCTGGTTTTTTCTGGGCCACTTCCTTGTTCTACAATGAGGGAAAAGACGAAAACAAACTAGAAACCGACCGCTTTTTCGAGGACCTACAAAGACCCGTTATTGCAGATGGTTTACAAGACGAAGTCGATCGTCAGCAAAGGCGTAAATTGGGCAATATGGTAATGGTGATGAGTGCAGGTATTTTGCTAATGGGGCTCATTCCCAATCCGCTCTGGGGCAGAATGATGTTCGTGATTTGCGCGCTGATTATTTCCAGTATTGGCTTTTTATTGAAGCGTAGTGCGAAAATCAAAAGCTTTTCAAGCTAACCACATCCCAGCACTAGGTTTCTGAAAAAAATCACGGCGTTTGGGCTAGTCCTATTTGGTGTTTTCGGGAACGGCACTCCGCCATCCGCTCGCCAATCGCGCGGAGAGTTTTTTGATGGTTTCCTTTTGAGCGGGAGCTTCGGCGATATTAATGGTTTCGTCAGGGTCGTTCAGGCTATCGTACAGTTCCGCACTTTTAAAATCGCCCTTTACACCTTCTTTCTCATCCCAAGCATACCATTCGATGTAGTGGTAGTCTTTTGTATTTATCGAGTATCCCATATACCGCTTCCCGTCCACTGAAACTCTAGGCCTTCGATGAAACTGACTAAAGGCAGCTGTTTTCCAGGGCTGTTGGGGTTCGGTAAGCAAGGGAACGAAACTGGTGCCTTGGGCATATTCAGGAGTTTCAATACCGACAAGTTCACATAATGAAGGAAACATATCCACCAATTCGGTCAGTGCAAAAGTTTCTGCACCCCTCAATTTTTGGTCGGGATATCTGATGATCATCGGTACTTTTAAATCGATGTTATAGTTGGTCATTTTGCCCCAGCTGTTCAAATCGCCCAGTTTCCATCCATGATCTCCCCAAACGATGATAATCGTATTGTTATATATGTCTATTTTTTTCATGTGGGCAATCAAATTTCCAAGAAGCGCATCCACGTAACTAACACTGGCATAGTATCCCTGCCTAAGAGTACGAACAGTGTCTTCTGCCATTCGGTAGTCCGACGTTGGGTGGCCGATATGGTTAAAACCATCATAATGTCTCAGTTCATACATCGAATTCATGGAGTACAAGGGTGCATTTTCCGAAACATTCGGGTTGTTGGGTAACTGAATCTTTTCTTTATCATAGAGATCCCAATATTTTTTGGGCACGGTAAACGGAAGATGTGGCCTAAAATATCCCAGTCCCATATAAAAGGGTTTGTCCATTTTTGATAAACGGGTCAGTGTTCTTTTCGCCAGCTCGTTTTGTGCACCGTCGTAGTATAGTGTGTCGTGAACATCGGCTGCTTCCCAGGCAGGTCCTGTATTCCATCCATCGGCATATCTAATCGGACGTAATTTCAATAGGGAATCCCTTTTTACCTCCTGGGATCTATTGACTTCCTCACTGATGTAAAAAGTTTCGCCGTCCCTTCCAAGCCATTCGGGTCGTAGATATTCCGAAGGTCGTAAATCCGGCTCATCCCATGAAATAGAATCGGGCATGTAATTATGGAAAATTTTACCAATATTAACGGTATGATAACCGAACTTTGAAAAGTACTGTGGCATGGTCACTGCATCAGGTTCCAATTCACGAAACTTATCCCCCAAATGCCAAACTCTGGTGGAATCAGGTCGCAGCCCGGTCATTAAACTTGCGCGAGACGGGGCGCATACCGCCGCCTGGCAGAAGGTTTGTCTAAAGGTCATTCCCTCGCTCGCCAATTGGTCAATATTCGGACTAATGGCAATCGAATCTCCATAAACCCCCAATGTTGGCCTAAGGTCATCTATGGAGATAAAAAGTATGTTCGGTTTTCTATCGCTCTGGACAGTTTCTTTACAGCTAAGGAAAAGTAGAAAACTGAATATGAAAATTCCACTGGAAAATACAATCCTTAAAGACATAAAAGTAATTTGTTAAAAGATAATGTATTATCGGTTTTCTCCAAACCTATAACAAAGAGTTTTAATTACTAGTTTTATAGGTGTCATTATGTATAAACATCTGTCCGCATTACTCCTAGCCCTATTAATGCTTACTTCTTGTAGGGAAGCTAAAGTTCAACTCACACATGGTATAGATGAATCTGCTGGGGGAGGTTCCGTATATATTATCACTTCACCTTCGGCAACATATTATCTGGAAAAGACCGGCGGCGGTTTGTCAAGTATGATTGACAAGGATGGTGTGGATTGGATAGGCTTTCACAATAAAAAAGGTTCCGCCCATAAAGGCGAATACCGAGGTTTTCCAAATGCTGTTCATAAACAAGATGGTAGTTACTTTCACGCTATGAATGTGGGAACCGACCCATCAGGTTCGGCAGTAGACATTGAGTCCGAAAATCATGTTCGCATTACCTTTACATCGGACAATGAACTATGGCAAGGACAATGGGATTTTTACCCCAACCGCTGCGACTTCACAATGACAAAAATCAGCTCAGGTTATAACTATTGGGTACAATATGAAGGAGTACCTGGCGGCGAAATGAACAGGACTGATTTTTGGTATGCCTCCGCCGATACAAAACAGCATCCTATTGACGAGCCCTTTGAAGACGACTTACCATCTCCTGAGTGGATGGCCTTCGGCGACACCAACTCACCCCGTGTACTTTATTTGCTGCATCATGAAGATGATGAACTCCCTGATAACTATGTATATAGACCCGATATGACCGTGCTGGGTTTTGGCCGGCAAAATGGAGATAAGACCACCAAGCATTTAACTACCGTACAAACTTTTTCTATTGGCTTTGTCGAGTCCACAGAGCGTTCGGCTATAGATTTCGCTATCAGAAAGCTACTTGAATAACTACCTTCCAGCTAATTTACTATATCGTTGATTTCACTTTTGATAAATTGACAATTCGGGATTAAAATCGCCGATTTAATGTTAAATATTTGGTAGTCTTACAAATATCCTTATTTTTGGTAAACCAAAGTGGTTAACCAATTTGAAATAGTAAGAGTTCTTCAATTGATGTGGCTTTATTTTTATTACAAGTAAGTCTAATTTTAAACTTTGAAGAATTAAATGGGCTGTCGCAAAAGCTAATCCAGGTACTGATATTCCGTTAATTGTAACCAACATAAAAAATAACATGAACTTAAAAATAACCAAATCCAATTTTGTTCATTATCCATTAATGGTAATTGCTGTGGTACTACTGAATAGTTGTGGAGATATGAATAAAAAGCAAAACGACACAAAGGAGTTTGAGAAGTTAGCTCTGGGGACTACTGCAAACGACATCATACCATTTTTTCAACATTGGAACTTAATCTTAGGTGATGGTTCTAATGTAGGTCAGGCAACTGACTATGAGAACAAGGATTTCTTTTATACTGCAAGCGATGACAATGGAGATTGGGTAGTATTTAAGTCCCCGAATGCAGGTAGTACTCATGGTTCTTCCAACAATACAAGAACCGAGCTGGCCCAATTAAAAAAGTGGACACCAATGACGGAAGCCAAAATGAACGCCACGCTTAAGGTAATGAATGTGTCAACTACTGGGGATGCCCGCGTTGCTGCCACGTACTCCGTAGTGGTTGGTCAGATTCATAGCGCTGACGGTCATGAGAACGAACCCTTAAAAATATTTTACAAAAAATTCCCTGGTCATACGAAAGGTTCGGTCTTTTGGCATTATGAAATCAATACAGCAGGCGATGATAACTCACGTAGATGGGATTATTCCTATCCTATCTGGGGTTATGACTTTTCTGTTGTTGGAACTGATGCAAACACCTATCCGCCAGAACCACAAGATGGAATTGCTTTAGGTGAAGAGTTCAGTTATGAAGTAGATATTAAGGATGGAATGATGCATCTAACATTTACTAGTGAAGGGCATGAGACCAAAACATTTACTAAAAATCTAATTTCCTCTGAATATACAGAACGCTCAAATATACCAGAACAAGTCAAAAAATTATTCGTACCCATAGGTCAAGATGGTTTAGAGCGTAAAGATGCGTACACAGGCGAGGGCCTCTTTTTTAAATTGGGAACGTACAACCAAACGAACGGAAAAGACCCTAAAGTCAACAAGGTATGGTGCTCAGGAGCTGAAACCCATGGTGGTGATCTTCAAAAGCAATATGCAGATGGTAATTATGCTGAAGTTTGGTTCAAATCAGCAAATATCACAATCAGTGATGATGCCATATCCAATGCAGGGTATTTCGAAGCTAATGATGGCTTAAGTACAAAAACAGTTTATCCAAGTGAAATAATTCCCTTTATGGATAAATTTAAAATATTGCTGGGCAATGGAACGACTGTAGAGGATCTCACAGCGTTCGAACATAAAGATTTTTTCTATACTGTAATTGATGGTACGAGGCGCTGGGTGGTCTATAAAACACCAAATTCTGGCGTCACTTCAAAAAACTCCAGCAATACCAGAACGGAGTTGCACGAAAAAAGAGAATGGACACCTGAAGAAGGGGGTAAACTAACCGGCACCTGTAAGGTCATGCAAGTTTCTACTTCTGGCCATGCCAGAGTTGCAGCCTCTTACGCAACAGTGGTGGGGCAAATTCATAGTGGTGAAGGACATGAAAATGAACCTTTGAAAATATTTTATAAGAAATTCCCAGGCCATACCAAAGGCTCCGTATTTTGGAATTATGAAATCAATACAGCTGGCGATGATAATTCTGGAAGGTGGGATTATTCCACCGCGGTATGGGGAAATGATATGTCCGTGGTTGGAACAAGCAAAAATGAGTATCCCGCTGAACCAGAAGATGGAATAGAATTAGGAGAAGAATTCAGTTATGAAGTAAATGTGTATAAGGGCATCATGTATCTCACATTCAAAAGTGACAAACATGAAACCAAAACATTTACTAAAAACTTGATTTCATCAGATTATACTGAAAAATCAGACTTGCCAACACAGACGCAGAAAATGTTCGTTCCAATGGGTCAAGACGGTACTGAAAGAGCCACTGCTTATAAAGGCGAGTTAAATTATTTCAAGCAAGGTGTTTATAACCAAACCAATGGTAAAAGTCCTGAGACAAATATGGTTTGGTCTACAGGTGCTGAAACCTATGGCGGTGATATCACAAAGCAATATGAAAACGGCTGCTATTCCGAAGTATGGTTTGTAGATGCAACAGTGGGGCCGGGTGTGCCAAATAAGTAAATCAGCACTACATTTATAACGAATCAAAACCAATAAAAAAATGAAACGATTTAGTGAGAAATATATCATAACCAAGGAAATGGAATGGGAAGAACTTGGTGGAGGTGTATCAAGAAAGTTCTTAGGTTACGACAACCAAATCATGATGGTAAAAGTGAAATTTGACAAAGGAGCATTAGGTGCCCCACATCAACATTTTCACACACAAGCTACCTATTGTGTTTCAGGTAAATTTGAATTTGAAATTGATGGAGAAAAGAAAATTGTAGAAGCAGGAGATGGAGTTTATATAGAACCTAATTTATTACATAGTGCAGTTTGTTTGGAAGAAGGAGTGCTAATTGACACATTTAGCCCTGTAAGAGAAGATTTCTTAAGTGGTGGTGGGGTATCTTATTTTGGAGATAAACAGTAATAATAAAAAAACCGCTAGTCCTATTCGAGAGGACTTTATGTCATAAAAAAATACCTATGGATTTAAAAGGAAAAGTAGCCATCGTAACCGGTGGAACAAGGGATATCGGAAGAGCCATAAGTGTAAGATTGGCAAAGGAAGGTGCAAAAGTTGTTGCCAACTACTTCAATAACGAAGAAAATGCCTATGAAACCCTCAAAGAGATCGAGTCGGCAGGAGGAACGGCAATTATCGTCAAAGGCGATATGACCAAAAAGGAAGATGTAGACAATTTAGTAAAAGAAACAACTGCAGCGTTCGGAGATTCAATTGATATTGTAGTTAACAATGCCGGAGGATTAGTTGCCAGAAAAACCATAGCAGAAATGGACGAGGCCTTTTTTAATAAGGTTATGTTCTTAAACCTCAACTCCACATTTTTAGTATCAAAAGCAACTTTGCCACATATGGGGTCCGGTGGTTCAATAGTGAACATTGCTTCCCAGGCGGGAAGAGATGGCGGCGGCGGCGGTTCTTTGGCCTATGCAACATCAAAAGGAGCAGTGATGACCTTCACAAGAGGATTGGCAAAAGAAGTGGGCCCAAAAGGTATTCGGGTAAATTCACTATGCCCTGGAATGATCGCAACCAAATTTCATGATGATTTCACCAAAGATGAGGTGCGTAAAAAAGTGGAAGGTATGACACCGCTTCGTAGACAGGGCTCTGCAGAAGAAATTGCGAATACGGTGGCTTGTTTGGCTTCCTCTGAAACCTCTTTTATGACGGGTGCGAATGTAGATATTAACGGGGGGCTGGCCTTTTCTTAGTAAAAATCTACTGAATTTTACCAGTTTGATAAGTTAGAAAGCGATTAATTGCGGACTTCCCAAAAACAGAAATCATAAAATTTGAATTTAATTTTTATTTAACAAAGTAATAACATATATTTGGTAAACCAAATTGGTTAACCAGTATGGGAAACCAATTAAAAAACACTCAAAAGCTTAACTACTAACGAACTATAACTAACAAAATGAGAAAATAAAAATCTAAGGAAAGAAAAAAGGACGGGTGCACGCCCATCCTTTTAAAATCAATTACTTCATTTTGAAGGGAAGTAATACTTACATGATACCATCGATATCATATTCTACAAAATTACAATAAACATTTGATCTTTTAGAATACGAGTCTTCGGTAAATCTTATTTAACAAGCGAGAAACTTGTTAAATACAAAAAGTGATATTGACTAACTTATTTTAACTAAAATTTGAACTTTATGAAGATTACGTTATTAAAAAGGCTGTTATTGTTTGGAGCATTTATTTGTTTCTCAGCGGTATCGGCACAGACGGTAACAGGTACGGTAACTGATTCCAGTGGCCCGTTACCTGGAGCAAGTATTGTGGTAAAAGGAACCACAAATGGTACACAGACTGATTTCGATGGCAATTATTCAATAGACAATGTAGATAGTTCTGCTACCTTGGTATTTAGCTACATTGGTTTTGCTACCCAAGAAATTGCAGTTAATGGTCAGAGTGCCATAAATGTAGTTCTCGCAGAAGACGCTAGCCAACTTGAAGAAGTTGTAGTAGTAGGTTATGGTACGCAAAAGAGAGCAAATATTACCGGTGCTGTCGCTAAAGTAGGAGGAGCTGAAGTTGCGGGTATTCAAGCGGCGCGTGTTGATGATGCATTGGCAGGTAAGTTGCCAGGGGTTTTGATTCAAAACCAAAGCGGTGAGCCGGGTGCTGATCCAAAGATTCAAGTAAGGGCAGCTTCATCACTATCAGGTGATTCAAATCCATTGATTGTTGTGGATGGGTATCCTATTTCAGGAAGTTTAGCAACGGTGAACCCAAACGATATTCAAAGTTTAGAGGTTTTAAAAGATGCTGCTTCCGCCGCCATTTATGGTTCTAGGGGAGCAAATGGTGTTATTTTGGTTACAACCAAAAAAGGTAGAGCAGGTAAAGCTAACTTTAGCTATAACAGTTATACCAGCTTCTCACAAAAATATGTGAAAGACATTGAAATGCTCAAAACGGCTTCAGAATGGGCTGATGAATTGCAAACAAGCGCTTATGATCTTTCTGAAGTTGATCCCGGTCTATTGAATTATAGATTAAATGCCCTTAGTAATGCCCCTGATGTAGTAAGTATGGAAGATTGGCTTTTCCAAAATGGTACTACACAAAGTCATGACCTCAGCGTTAGCGGAGGTAGTGAAGACTTAAGAGCCTTCGGTTCTCTTGGTTACTTGAACACTGAGGGTATCGTAAGGGGGCAAGGTTTTGAAAGAATGAACGCACGTTTGAATGTCGATGCTAATTTGGGAGAAAGAATTCAGGCCGGAGTAAGTTTTAATGGATTCTATGGAAAGCAAGATATTGTACCTCATGACATGCGAGATCTGTTACGATCGTACAGTATTCACCCTATTTACCATACACAAGCGTCTATTGATTTCGTCCAACAATTGGATGCTCAAAGACAGGCATTGTTCGATGCGACCGGTGGAGCGAATATTCCAGGAGCATTTGCTAACCCATTTGATAATGGATATAGGGGTACCGGTAATATTAACTCAAGTATCTACACGTTACAGCCAGGTGATATTGCACACGAATGGCATTATGGTAGAGAGCAAAACGGTATTGGTGGATCAGGAGATTCAGGTCCAGCAGCAAAATTTGACAATGCACGGAATTATCAAAAAACCTATTTTGGTAATGTGAGCTCTTATCTACAATTCGAACTTTTTGATGGACTAAATATTAAAACCGTTCTGGGTGGAGATTTTAGGGATGTCGAGAACTATTATTATCAAGGAACTTTGGCGGATGCTCGTGAGCGTACCAATCAATCTGACTTGGATATCTCGAATATAAGAACATCTTCCGTATTAAGTGAAACTACATTGAACTATGCTAAAGTAATTGGCAAACACGATATAGCTGCGGTAGCAGGCTTTGAAGTACAAAATAACTATATCAAGGGATTTAGCTCAAATGCAACGAATGTACCAATTGGTCTGCCTCTAAATTATGGTCTATTTGACCCCGCAGACGTGATTACAACGGAGATAGATGAAACTAGGTCAAGAAGGAGTGTTTTTGGAAGAATTCAATATGCGTTTGACGATCGTTATTTGGTAACCGCTTCGCTTAGAAGGGACGGTGATTCTCGTTTCGGGGCTAATAAGAGATTCGCAACGTTCCCAGCACTTTCTTTAGGTTGGAACATACATAATGAATCATTTTTAAAGGATAGCGATAAGTTGAGCCAGTTTAAACTTAGGTTTAGTACAGGTTCTTTAGGTACCACTTCTTTCTTAGGGTCGTACGACGCGTTGAGTTTACTGAGTGCTGCGCCAACTGCTACCGGGACTGGATTTCTTATACCTAGTAATATAGCAAACCCTGATTTAACTTGGCAGACCAATACGGAGACAAACTACGGTGTTGATTTAGGATTTTTTAATAACCGCTTAAGATTGGGTGTAGATTATTATACCTCTGATATTGAAGACATGTTGATTAACCAAAGTGTTTCAGAAGTGTTCGGTGTACCCTCTGTTGTACTAAATCGTGGTAATATAACAAGTTCCGGTTTGGAGTTGGAACTAAATGCAAGCATAATACAAGCCGAAGAATTGTCTTGGAGCGTTGGCGCCAACTTATCTACCGTTAATCAAGAAATCACTAGTCTTGGTGATTTGGACGAACTGCCTCGGGTAGTTTATGGTGGACCGAGTGGTAGAGGTCCTGAATTTCGGAATTATGTAGGTGGAGAACTTGGTGAAATGTGGGGATATGAAGTGACCGGAGAAGTTGAAACGATCCATATAGCTGATCCAACAAGAAATATCGGATTCGGCAGCTCAGAATGGTATGTTGTAGACCAAAACGGTGATGGTGAAATTACGTATGAAGGTGATTATGTCAAGTTAGGGTCAGCTACTCCTGATTTTTATTGGGGACTGTCAAGTAATTTAAACTATAAGGCTTTTGATTTAGCACTTCAGTTCCAAGGGTCTCAAGGAGCGGAGGTTTACAATATCGATCCGATTTACTGGAAATCACAATTTGGTGGTAGAGTGCGCGATAGTTTTGACGCCAATGACGATGGCATTGCCGATGCTACTGGCCAGTTTTATCAGGAAACCAGAAATGCTCATGGTTCAGGGGTTCAGGATGCTTCTTATTTAGCCTTGAGAAACTTAACTATAGGGTATACCCTTAGTTCGGATGTGACTAGCAAAATAGGTTTAAGTTCTGTGAGAATCTACGGGGCAGCAACCAATTTGTTGTACCTGTTCGGAGATAATTATACCTCTTTTAACCCTGAAGGTGTAGAGACTACCAATGGTGGCTATCTCGGCCCAACAACCTACGGGTACCAAGAAGGTGCTAGCCCGATAGTAAGAAGCTTTACGCTTGGTTTGAATGTTAATTTCTAAATTAAAAAAAATGAAAAATATATATTTAATATTGGGATTGTTGCTGTTAATTACGGCATGTGACAATGATTTGGATCAATTGCCTCCTAAACAATTAGAATCAAGTTCTTTGACAGATTACAACGGTGTTTTGAATGCGGCGTATCATTATCAGACTGGTACACCAACTCCATTGGCGATAATGGGCGATTTTAGGGCTGACAATATGTTGATGGACGAAGAACCCTATCCTGCATTTGACAGATTCAATGCGGATCTCGCAGGAGGAGATTTGGTAGAACAATTTTTTCGTCCCTTCTACAGCAATTTGTACAAGTCGATCTTAAGTGCGAATAACGTAATTGATAATTCGACGAATGGTACTGAGGTTGCTGAAGCTAGATTTTTAAGAGGGTTGTCTTACTTGAAGCTTGTGATGGTTTTTGGTGATGTGACTGTAAATTTATCGCCGGCACCAGACGTAACGGATCAGTCTATTTTGACAAGACGGCCAGCTGCTGAAGTTTACGATAACGTGATTATTCCGGACTTTCAAGCTGCAATATCCGGTTTAGATAATTCTGGATTAGCTAGTGGACGCGCGTCTCAAATCGCAGCTCGGGGATTTCTCGGAAAAGTATATATGCACAGAAGTAATTTTAGCGCTGCGGCAACAGAACTTGCGGCTGTAATAAGCAGCGCTGCCGGGGAAGGGATTAGTTTAGAACCCGACTTTGCCAACGTGGTAATCGATGAGAGTTCAGAGATAATTTTTGCGACCCAGGTATCAACTTCTGTTCCTGACGTATATACTGTAGGTACAGAGTATCCAGGATGGTTTAGTGGAGGTGACACAAAATCTCTTACACCATTGGACCCAGACTTGACTGCTGCTTTTGATGCGGTTGCGAATGATACACTTGTTGGAGGGGATTTAAGAAGAGCGCTAACTATTGATGAGGCAACAAGCGCAGGAGTGAAATATACTGGTGGTCAGGAGCAGGACTTTATAGAACTGAGATTGTCCGATGTTATTCTGATGTACGCTGAAGCGTTGAACGAAACGGGTTCATCAGCAGCGGAGGTTTTAGGCCTTTTAGATGATATTAGAACTAGAGCGGGGTTAACTGTTTTGGATCCTTTGACTATCAATACAACTACTTTGGTTAGACAAGCCATTGCCGACGAAAGAAGATTGGAGTTGGCCTTTGAAGGCCATAGATGGTTTGACTTGGTCAGAACGGGTACCGTCGATGCTGAAATGGGAGAAACAATTAATAGTAATTATCATCTGTTTCCAATTCCAAACTCAGAAATTCTTGCGAGCGGCGGAGTAATTACTCAAAACCCTGGATATTAATTTGTAATTAATATTCATGTAGTAAAATTATAAAGACAATGCCATTCAACTTCAACCATTTCAGTAAGGATTAAAGTACTTAAGTTGCTTTGGGCGCGGTGACAGTGGCATTGTTTTTATAAAATATAGGAGTTTTGAAGTAAACCTATGTGTTGGGCTACTTATGTGAAAGAGGTGGGAGTTCATAAATTCACACTTGAATTAATCACAACGAGGGAAAGTCCAAAGTGATTCTAGGTAAATCAAGATTCGATTGATTCTGAAAACTTTCATTTACAAAAGTGGGACATCTTGGAAAATAGCGTTAATGCTGATAATTATCAGCAGACCAGTGATGAAGGTGCGTTTGCCAAAGTAAAGTTTTTTTAATTAGAAGTTGCCCATTAAAACGATATAAAGAATTGAACCAAGTGGGAGTTTCCCCTTGTTTCATCAAGGAAGTTGTTTGAGTTAGTTTTTTATTGTTTTACTGGTCTTTCATAGGGCCAGTAAAACTACTCAAACTTAATTGTTGAACAGTAGTTCTTTTGGGTCGAACAACGTTGGAAGATTTTTTTTGGTTGAAGTTAATTTCATAAATTTAACAAACCAATCTGGTTAACCAATTCAAAGTTAAATATGAAATTAGAAATCCTCACTAAAAACGAAAATCAAGAAATCCAAAATAGTATAATCTCCAAAATTAGGGATTTGATTAACTATAAAAATCTTGAACCTGGCGACAAACTTCCTTCAGAGCGGATGCTATCGGAGAAGTTCGAAGTAAGCAGAAGCAATGTTCGGGAAGCCATTCAAAAGCTTGAGTTCTATGGAATATTGAAATCAAAGCCCCAAAGCGGAACCTTCATCGCGGACATCGGCCAAGTGGCCATGAACGGAATGATAGAAGATATTCTGAGACTTGAGGAACCCGATTTCAAATCTTTGGTAGAGACCAGAATTTTATTAGAGCTAAAGACCGTAAGACTGGCAGCTCAGAGAAGAACGAAAGAAGATTTAAACCGAATGCAGTATGCTTTAGAGGCGTATAGCGATAAAGTACTTAAAGGAGAAGATGCGGTTCAAGAAGATTTGTTATTCCATTTAGCAATAGCCAAGGCGAGTGGCAATAGCACCATGGACACGTTCATGCTTATCATTACGCCTGAGATTATTACGAATTTTGAAAAATATCATGTTTGTGACAAGGATCAGGCATTTAAAGGTATTCAGGAGCATAAAGATATTTATGACGCTATAAAAGCTCAGGATCCTCAACTGGCCAAAGAAAAAATGAAGGTACATTTTAAAGTACTATACCAGTATTGTTATAATATATAGAGGTTAAATGAAGCACAGATGAAGGATGAAATTGCACGCTTTTATCTTTCATGAGAATATTAGAAGGGAAGTAATACCTAGAATAATACTACAAAATTCTACCGATTTGAATATCCGTTCAAGTTGTACCGGAAATTTTTTAGCAATAGTTCGAGGTATGTCGATAGAGGAAAGCATTTTGCTTGCTGAACTTTATTGATCGAATTAGGAATATAAATATCAAAATAACTGGGATTACCAACCAAAGCAAACTAGTATGAAAGTCAAAGGATTAAGATGGTGGATTATCGCATTGATTTGCTTGGCCACCGTAATCAATTATATAGACCGTACAGCATTTGGAGTCATGTGGCCTGAAATGGGCAAAGACCTTGGCATGGACGAATCAGATTATGCCATCATGCTGAATATATTTATGATTACCTATGCCGCCGGTAAATTTCTCTCAGGAAAACTGTATGACATGATCGGTACGCGTATGGGTTTCGTTGTATCAATCGTAGTGTGGTCGTTGGCAGCTGTATTTCATGCCTTTGCAAGGGGTCTGGTTTCCTAAGTGTTGTACGGGCACTACTAGGACTGGGCGAGGCCGGTAACTGGCCAGGGGCCGTAAAAAGTAATGGAGAGTGGTTTCCGATAAAAGAGCGTGCGATCGCACAAGGTATTTTTAATGCAGGAGCTTCTTTAGGGAGTGTCATCGCGCCGGCGCTGATCGCTGTTTTATATTCCCAATTCGGTTGGCGAACCACCTTTATCATTTTAGGACTAGCAGGGCTACTTTGGGTAATACCGTGGTTGTTCATCAACAAGGCAAAACCTGATAAGCACTCATGGATAACGGAGGAAGAAAAGAAACTGATCATGATCGATCAAATCAAGCCAGTCAAAGAAGACGAGAAGGAAAAAGGCTTGTCACTTATCCAGATATTAAGTTATAAAGAATCTTGGGGAGTACTCATGTCCCGTTTTTTCATCGAACCCATCTGGTGGTTGTTTGTTGGATGGATGCCACTTTATTTGAACTCAAAATTTGGTTTCAGTATCGAAGAAATAGGTTCCACTATCTGGATATCCTATTTGGGAGGTATGGCCGGAAGTATAATAGGTGGTTGGTATTGCGGTAAACTCATGGAAACGAAATCAGTAGATGCCGCCAGAAAAATTACGATAACGATTGGAGGGGCATTGATTTTCTTGGGCTTGTTAGGAATAATATTATTGGTTACCGAGAACAACCCCATGACATTCATCTATATCGTGGCTGTCGTATTGTTCGGATTCCAGTTTGCCATCGGTAACATTCAAACCATTTCGAGTGACCTTTTCCGTGGCCCTTCTGTAGGAACTTTAGCAGGATTGGCTGGCACTGTTGCCGCGGTGTCCGTAATTATCATGAACTCTTTAATACCAATGATAGCACAGGTGTCCTATACTCCTGCGTTTATTGTAATAGCGGTACTTGCTCCATTGGCGGTTTTATCGATATACGTACTAATAAAAAGAATCAGACCAGTAGAAATAGAAACAATATAATAAGCTTAAATATTTATAAAAAATGAATTTAAAAGGAAAAGTAGCAGTAGTAACCGGAGCAACAGGTGGTATTGGTTTTGAAGTAGCAAAGCGATTAGGTAAAGACGGATATACTGTGGTTTTAAATGGTATAGAAGATGAGGTCGGAACCAAAAGGATAGAAGAGCTGACTGCCGAAGGCATTACTGCTGAATATCGCGGTTTCGATGTTACGAGCGAAGAAGCGGTAACTTCAAATATTAAAGCAATAGGAGAAAAGTACGGTAGAATCGACGTCCTTGTGAATAATGCAGGTGGTTTGGGTGGAAGATCACGGTTTGAAGAAATGACAACTGAATTTTACCGAAAAGTGATGGCGTTAAACTTAGATTCGGTGTTCTTCGCTTCAAGAGCCGCAATACCGTTTCTTAAAAAAGGAGAGTACCCATCGATAATTAATTATACATCAAATGCAGGGTGGACCGCTGGTGGTCCAGGCGCAGGAATCTACGGAACATCTAAAGCGGGAGTTCATGCGATAACTAGAGCATTGGCAAAAGATTTGGCTGAATACGGTATTCGTGTAAATGCAGTATCTCCCGGTACAATTGACACGCCATTTCACGCACAAATTAAAGCAACGAAACCAGAAGTTTTTGCTTCATGGGCGAATAACATTATGCTAGGCAGATTAGGTCAACCAGAAGACGTAGCAGGTGTTATTTCCTTCTTAGCAAGTAAGGATGCATCGTTCATTACCGCTGAAACTATCCAAATTGGCGGTGGTCAAGCATTAGGAATTTAAAAACAGTCCAAGTAAAATAACCGTTAACGATTTTACTATTTTTAAAACCGCTTAATCCGGTATGATGTTCCCCCAATACCGGTTAAGTCGTTTTTAAAACAATACCTAATTTAATACGATTATTAGATGAAGAAAGTAGTGACGTTCGGAGAAATTATGCTCCGTCTAGCACCTCCAGGATTTTTAAGGTTTTCGCAAGCCAATAGCTTCGATGTAGTTTATGGCGGTGGAGAATCCAACGTGGCCGTTTCATTGGCCAATTATGGTGTTCCAGTTGATTTTGTAACCCGCTTGCCTAAAAACGATATAGGCGAATGTGCGTTGATGGAAATGCGAAAAAGAGGCGTCGGTACCAGCAAAATTATTTTTGGTGGCGACCGTTTAGGAATATACTTTTTAGAAACCGGTGCGGTATCACGAGGGTCTAAGGTAGTCTACGACCGTGCACATTCCGCTATTGCGGAAATAGAATCGGGTATGATTGATTGGGATGCTGTTTTTGATGGCGTAGAGTGGTTTCACTGGACGGGTATTACCCCGGCCATTTCGCAAGGAGCCGCCGATGTTTGTTTAGAAGCGGTCAAAGTAGCCGACAAAAAAGGCATAACCATTTCAACAGATTTAAACTATAGGGCAAAATTGTGGAACTATGGCGGCGACCGCGAAAAAATCATGACCGAATTAACTTCGTACTGTGATATTATTCTCGGGAACGAAGAAGATGCGGAAAAGCATTTCGGAATTCACCCAGAAGGTTTAGATGTGCATAAAGATGGTCATGATGTAAAGGCGGAAGCTTTTTTATCGGTCTGTAAACAGATGATGCAAAAATTCCCGAAAGCCAAAAAAGTCATTACGACTTTGAGAGGTTCTATTTCTGCTTCACATAATACGTGGGCAGGTGTTTTATGGGATGGTGCTAAAATGTACGAAACCAGACAATACCAAATCACCGATATCGTAGACCGTGTAGGTGGTGGCGACTCTTTTATGGGCGGTTTGATCTACGGATTGTTGAAATATCCTGAAGATGACCAAAATGCATTGGATTTTGCCGTGGCCGCTTCTTGTTTGAAGCATACCATCAAAGGAGATGCAAACTTGGTGACCGTATCGGAAGTAGAAAAGTTAATGGGTGGCGACGCTTCGGGTCGCGTAGCAAGATAAATATGGCACAATATTCAAGAATAGAAGTAGCAACGGTAATGAAGGAATCAGGAATGGTTCCTTTATTCTACCATCCCGATATCGAATTGGGAAAAAAAGTATTAAAAGCCTGTTATGACGGTGGCGCTAGGCTGATGGAATTTACAGCTAGAGGCGATTTCGCCTTTGAAGTATTTTCCGAGTTGAACAAATTTGCAATCAAAGAACTTCCCGGAATGATAATGGGCGTCGGTTCGATTACAGATGCGGGAGCGGCCAGTATGTTCATGCAAATGGGAGCCAACTTTGTTGTAACTCCCTCTTTAAGAGAGGATATCGCAATGGTTTGTAACCGCAGGAAAGTTTTGTGGTCTCCTGGTTGTGGTTCTTTAACGGAAATAAATAGAGCCGAAGAATTAGGATGTGAAATCGTAAAGCTCTTTCCAGGTGATATTTATGGTCCAGGTTTCGTAAAAGGAATAAAAGGCCCACAACCTTGGACAAGTGTTATGCCTACGGGTGGGGTAAGTACAGATGAAGCAAATTTAAAGGCTTGGTTCGATGCCGGGGTTATCTGTGTCGGAATGGGTTCCAAACTGATCAGTAAAGAAATATTGGCCAACAAAGATTTCGCAGAATTGGAAAATACGGTTAGAAAAACCTTGGAAACTATTTCAAAATTGAAAAACTAAAACCATGGACAAACCAACTGCGAGCCCATCCTTCTTAAAAAAATTACTTGCAGTGGTTTTGGCTTTTGGCCCCGGTTTTTTTGCTATAGGTTATACCATAGGTACAGGCAGCGTTACTTCAATGATCGTTGCAGGTAGTACGTACGGAATGCAGTTATTATGGGTGTTATTGATCAGTTGTGTTTTTTCAGGCTTATTGATGTACGCATATGGCAATTATGCTTTGATATCCGGAGAAACAGCACTCTTTGGATTCAAGAAAAACATCAAGGGTGGAAAGATAATCGCCATTCTCATCATTATAGGAATTTCCTTCGGACAATGGAATTCTTTGATGGGTATTTTGGGTATCTCGGCCAATATTATTTATGAAATTTTCCTAATCTATTTTCCGCAATTGGAAGGTTTCAGATATGAAACAGTACTGATTGTCGCCATTGTGGTTATTGCCATCATGTATGCTCTATTGTGGGTCGGAAAGTATACCTTTTTTGAAAAAATCCTGGTCATTTTCGTCACTATCATGGGACTGTCGTTCATCATTTCCCTTTTTATGGTCTACCCATTACCCATAGAGGTCGTCAAGGGTTTGATTCCCTCAGTTCCCCAAGTGGAAGGAGGTAAAATGATGGTAGCTGCCTTTGTTGGTACGACCATGGCAGCGGCAACCTTCTTGTCGCGCCCCCTATTTATACAAGGAAAAGGATGGACCATTGAAAATCGAAGTCAACAAAAAAAGGATGCCATAACAGCTGCGATTTTGGTGTTCATTATCAGTGCCTCCATTATGGCCGTTGCAAGTGGCGCGCTCTTTCATCAAGGTCAACCGGTGACCAAAGTATTGGATATGGTAAACACTTTGGAACCAGTAGCTGGTAAATTTGCTTTGACGTTATTTTTCTTTGGGACACTGAGCGCTGGACTTTCGTCTATTTTCCCCTGTTTGTTGATTGCACCTATATTACTCGCCGACTACCAATCAGGTGAATTGGATACCAGTTCAAAACAGTTTCGCATCATAACCGCGATTGCCTGTCTGTTCGCATTGATCGTTCCCATTTTCGGTGCGAATCCTATTGAAATGCAGATCATGTCCCAAGTTTTTAATGTATTCGTTTTGCCCATTGTGATTGTCGGAATACTGCTGCTGATAAACAACAAGAAAATCATGAAAGGCCACAAGACCAGTATATGGATAAATATTGGCTTAATGGGAGCCCTTCTTTTCGCTTGTGTAATTTCTTATAACGGGGTTTTGGCGTTGTTTGATTTCTTTTAGCGAAGTTGCCTTCTATAAATGTTGTTTATACTGGATTTCATCCTAGTCCGGCTTTAGATAGGTATTACCTTGGACTCTAGTCCATTTTACAAAAACCTATTTTCTATCTTTGTCGAATGGTCAAAAAAGACATTTTAGAGCAGGTTGACAAGGGGCTTATGCTTCCCTTGATGGAAGAATTCTACACCATTCAAGGAGAAGGATTCCACAAAGGTACGGCAGCATACTTTATTCGGGTAGGTGGGTGCGACGTAGGCTGTCACTGGTGCGATGTCAAGGAAAGTTGGAATGCCGATACCCATCCTCCAACGTCCATAGACCATATTGTCGAGAATGCCGCAAAATATTCAAAGACGATTGTCGTGACCGGTGGAGAACCCCTGACTTGGGATATGGGACCATTAACAGACTCCCTGAAGGCCGAAGGACTACAGACCCATATCGAAACGTCTGGCGCATACCCTCTGACAGGTACTTGGGACTGGATATGTTTATCCCCAAAAAAAAACAAGCTGCCAGAAAAGAAGATTTACGACGAAGCACATGAACTGAAAGTCATTGTCTATAATAAGCATGACCTGATTTTTGCCGAAACCGAAGCTTCAAAAGTCAACAATGATTGTATGCTGTATCTACAGCCAGAATGGAGCGTACGCGAGAAGGTTACTCCACTAATAGTGGATTATGTGATGCAGAACCCCAAATGGAAAGTTTCGTTACAGACCCATAAATATTTGAACATCCCCTAGGAAGAAGAGTTGATTGTAATTTGTAGTATTTAAGTAAGAAGAAGACAAAAAGACCGAAGTTTCTTAATTATTTTATGTTTTTTTCGAACGTCTTAATCTGTCAAACTGAGTTTGTCGAAGTGCTAAACGTCACTCCTCAATTCCCTCCGTTCGCCTGAAGATCTAAAATACACTCTGAACTTATTTGGGGTACGGCGGCATTTCCTTTCGCCACATTCTGTTTTAGCATGTTAAGAACGCTCTGCCCTGTCAATGAACATGCAGAAGAAAGTTCGCCGTTATTGTTGTTTTTCGCAAATTTTTGGCTTTTGTTCGAAAACCCGGTAAACTGAAGTTCGGCGCGCATAAGACAACCTTCTTGGTTACAATGGTTCTTGGCATCTACATCTTCATGGTCGTTGACCATAGGGCTGCCCAAATTGACAAGTCCGAAAAGGTGGCCGAATTCATGGTTGAGGGTCGCCGTCTCCACATCTGAATTTGTTATAAGTGGGCTTTGTCCTGCCAATCTACGAACGGTAATCTCATGAATGACCATTGAAGTATTTCGATAGACTGCACCAAGTGTTACTAAACCTTCATCCTCATCATCCTCGCTTGAAGGTGCGTCGGCGAAATAAATATATACGGCCAATGCATTTCCTTTATTATATGCGGTACGGTTTTCACTTTCGAGATCAGCAATTTTCTGAAGCTCAAGACTTTCAAGGTTGGGGGACTCCAGTTCCGTGTATACCATCTCGATTTGATCCTTGAATGTATGTTGCTTTAAAAAACCGACAAAAGCGTCCATTGAGGCTTGTGTGGGCCTAAAACCGGTTACGTATGCAATCTCAACGAGCATTTTGTCAAATTCATCATTTGAAAGTATATCGTTGGCCGAATCGCCCGTTCCCAATAAATTGGCAGTCTTGTCTATGATGACTTCTTTTTCAGGTTCTTGGACATTATCATTTTTGGAGCATCCAAGAAGTACACTAAAAAATAAGATCAAGGCAATAATGGAAGAATAGTTTCGCATTGGAGCTATTTTTTTATTAGGTAACGCAAAAAACGTGCCTAGTAGTATTACATACGTGTCAATCTTGCTAAATAGTCGTAATGTTCACCGGTCATTACAAGTTCACAGTGAAGATTATTTGCTTCCGCCGCACGCCGTAAGGTATTGAAATCACAATACAACCACCAAAACCGCTCACTTTTCTGGTTTTTGTATTCCATGGTGAATTCCACTTCACCGTAATAATCGCTGTTGTCGGGTAGCCATCGGCCACCTTCTTCATCTTCATCAAACATATAAATTATATCACTTGAATCGACTAGAATTTGTCCCTCAGGACTTAGAATGGATTTCAAGTGGGTCAGAAAAGGGTCGAGTTCAGATAGTTTTCCGGCCAGACCCAAACCGTTCATCAACAATAATAAGGTATCGTGTTTTGCATCATTGTACTCATAGAGACCACTATGTGCTGTGTTGGTTATACCTCTTGCCTTGCAGGTATCAATAGCACCTTTTGATGAATCCAGGGCCGTCACATCAAAACCCTTTTTTTCTAGGTATAAAGAATGACTTCCCGATCCGGCACCAATGTCCAAGATGCTTCCTTGGCATAGTTCTAAAGCTTTTTTCTCAAGTGTCGGCATATCTTGAAAATCCCTAAAAAGATAGGGTAGAGGTACAATATCCTGCTCGCCGAATGATGAATAGGTGGTGATATCTTCGGAATATGCTCCATTTTTATAATCCCACAAGGCCTTGCCAATAATATCCATAAAGGGCACTTTATGATTTGCATTGCAAAAATGCCTTTTTTGTCGATTTCTTGGTTAGTTTTGATAGGATAAAATTCGAAAATGGATGAAGTTTTAAGACAGCTTCCGGGCAGTGCTAAGGAAAGACATGCGGAGAATAAAAAATTCTTTGGGAAACTTCGGAAGAAACCGCCCAAGAATTTGGATTATTTGATGCAGGAACTGCATACGGCAGAATTTCAAAAAACCGATTGCCTGCAATGTGCCAATTGTTGTAAAACCACGGGCCCACTTTTTACAAATGCCGATGTGGAGCGTATTTCCAAGCACTTTCGAAAGAAACCCCAACAATTCATTGAGGCCTACCTACAAATCGATGAAGACAACGACTATGTATTGCAACAAGTTCCGTGCACTTTCTTGGGAAGCGATAACTATTGCACGATTTATGACGTGCGCCCGAAGGCCTGTCGTGAATTTCCGCATACCGACCGGAAGAAGTTCCAACAAACAAAAAATCTGACATTAAAGAATGTAGCTATTTGTCCTGCTGCCTTCAATATTGTGGAGGAGATGAAGCGAAGATTGGATAGTAAACAGTGAGCAGCTACCAGATAATAGTAAACAATTAGGTAGTAAAAGGTATAGTCAAAAAAGTTCTGTGCTTGCACTTGAGCTTGTACTTGCACTTGAATTTGTATTTTTAAGCTATGGAATCAATTATACAATATTTTGAAACAATTCCTTCCTGGCACCGCTCTTTGATACTTGTCGGGGGAATCACTTTTTTCTGGTTGTTGGAAGGAGCGTTGCCACTTTTCGCATTTAAATACAAAAAATGGAGACATGCCCTGCCAAACTTCTTTTTCACCCTGACCACCATTATTGTCAATTTTGCCTTGGCATTTTTGCTTCTTAAAACTTCGGATTGGACGGTCAAGAATGATTTTGGAATTATCAATTGGCTGCCCGAAATACCTCTATGGGCATACATAGTGCTTGGTGTATTATTGCTGGATTTAATCGGTGCCTATCTCGCACATCTGGTCGAACATAAAGTCAAGCCTCTTTGGATGATTCATTTGGTGCATCATACGGATCACCATGTCGATACCACCACAGCAAACCGGCACCATCCGTTGGAGAGCGTCATCCGATTTGTTTTTACGCTCTTCGGAGTCTTTCTCATCGGAATCCCTATCGGTATTGTCATGTTATATCAATCCCTCTCTTTGGTGGCTACCCAATTTGGCCACGCCAACATCAAATTGCCCAAAAAAGTGGATAATATATTAAGTTGGGTAATCGTTTCGCCCGATATGCACAAAGTCCATCATCACTATGTGTTGCCTTATACCGACTCCAACTATGGCAATATTTTTTCTATATGGGACCGCATTTTTGGCACATTTATGAAATTAGACCGTGAAACCATTGTTTACGGGGTAGATACCTTTCCTGATGAAGTCGAGAACGGAAGTATCAAAGGACTTCTAAAACAGCCTTTTCATAAATACAGGAAGCCGACCAATGTGTCCCTGGATAAGTAGCGAGAACCGACCAATAATGATTATTATCAATCTTGTTATTAGTCTTAGACCGATAGCTTTACTGAGCTCTGGTTGTTTTTACCCTCACTTTTAAAAGAAAAATAATTCCCTCCGAATAGTTCACCTTTTCCTTAAGGCGTTTCACTAGCCAATTTGGTCGTTTCACTTAAAATCTGACTTTTTTGGCTTGGTTTGCGCCCTACATTTGTTCAAGAAATCAGGCAATAATTTTAAAACGGATCATAATTTAAAAATCAATTATCATGAAAAAAGCAAGTGTATTATTAGGGACCGGAGTACTAGCTCTTTTGTTATTATCCTTTGCAGGAAAAGACAGATGTGAAAAATCAAAAGAGAACCATGAGGCAAAAATTGCCCTGAACGGACTACAACAACCTTTCGCAGATGAAGCGCTTTTGTCACTGAATACCGAACCATTGAGCCTCAATGAAATTACGGTTATCGAATTTGAGGAAGAAATCGATTTAGGTTTTGACACGGCTGAATATTTGCCCGAAGGCTTCAACCCATATGAAGGTATGGTCTTGAATATTGATGACATCGAATTGGTGGAATTCGAAGAAGAAATCGACCTCGGTTTTGACACGGCCGACTATCTTCCAAAAGGTTTTAATGCCTATGCGGGAATGGATCTTGATTTCGAAGAAGTATTTTCAGACTTAGATCTAGACGACATATTGTATTTTATCGAGGAAGAAGAAATCGATCTCGGATTTGACACTTCAAAATATCTTCCAGAAGGTTTTGATCCATATGCCAAATAAAAAACTCATGGTCAAAATGGGCAAGCCTTTAGTTTACACTAGGGGCTTTCCTTTTAAAAATGCCTTACTGATTCGAAAATCGTGTCTGTTCAACAACACAAAACTATAGCAAAGCAGTATATTTAAACAATACTATCATGAACGTCACTTCTATTTCAAGGGTCAAACAATCGCAGCTCATTAAGATATCGCTGTTGGTCTCACTTCTGTTGTCGCTGCCCAAAACGATATTCATCTACAGAATGATCGAGCATGGAAAAATGGACTTTTCAGAGGTCGCACCGTCCGAGTTCATACTTCAATTTTTGTTTTTCTTTCTTTTCTCATGGGTCGTATTGCAAATAAGCGCCAATTGGGCGTATCAATTTATTCAGACTCATGCAATACGAATATTAACTAACATAGCAATCGGGATTGTTGTTTTAGTCTTGTTTCTGCAATTGCTTGTCTATATCTATCCATTTTTTACAGATCAAGCCATATCCAAGGAAGAGCGAGGTTTTTTGTCTTTCAACTACGCCACTATTTTGATTATTTTATTTTTTGTGGCAAGAATTCTGAGGCTTCAGATAATACAGAAAGAAAACCTGTTGGAAAACGAACAATTAAAACAACAGAACCTTCAGAACGAACTTACCGCACTGAAAAACCAGGTCGATCCCCATTTTTTGTTCAATTCCTTAAATTCATTGAATTCCCTGATTCGTGATAATAAGGAGGCTACGGCCTTTGTAACCAAACTATCGTTTATGTACCGTTACATTTTACAAAGCGGTGATCGAGATCTAGTTTCGGTCGAAGAAGAATTGAAGTTTTTGGAAAGCTATATTTTTTTGATAAAAACGCGGTACCGAAATCGTTTTTCCATTGAAATGGATATCGATGCAGCGGATCTTGAAAAAGAAGTCCCACCATTGGCGCTGCAACTTTTAGTTGAAAACGCGGTAAAACACAACGAGATTTCGGAGTCTCATCCGTTACAGGTTAAAATCTACTCTAAGGATAATGCGATCTTTGTGGAAAATACAATTCGGCCAAGAACGACCTTGGCCGAAGGTACGGGCAACGGACTTACAAATTTGGATAAACGTTATTATTTATTGGGAAAACAAAAAATGAACGTTACCACCGAGAATAATATCTTTTGTGTAAAAATCCCTTTATTGAAAACTTCATGAAAGTACTGATCATAGAGGATGAAATTTCAGCCAGCGAAAATTTGGCCTATCTCCTCGGGAATATTGACGAGACCATTGAGGTAGTAGAAGTGCTGGACTCCGTAAAGGCATCGGTGGCATACTTTGGCCAACCTAGGGATATCGATCTCGTTTTTTCGGATATACATTTGGCTGACGGACTTTCTTTCGAAATATTCGACCAAGTAAAAATCGACTCGCCAATTATTTTTACTACTGCCTATGATCAATATACACTCAAAGCATTCAAATTAAACAGCATCGACTATTTGTTAAAACCCATCGACGAAGAAGAACTTTCCGCAAGTCTAAAACAGTTCAAGGGGCAAGTCAAAAGGGAAGGGTTGGTCGATGACCAAGTCACGGGTTTGCTCAACTTGATAAAAACCCAAAATAAAACTTATAAAACTACTTTTTTGGTCAGCCTTAGAGATGAGTTGATTCCCTTGCCCATCGATCAGTTGGCCTATTGCTATATTGACACGGGCGTAGTCAAGGCGAAGACACGGAATAATCAAATATATTCGTTAGACAAAAAGTTGGAGGATGTAGAAAACGAATTGAATCCCGAAATTTTCTGTCGCGTCAACCGGCAATTCATCATCTGTAAAAATGCCATTTCGAATATCAAATACTATTTTGGCGGAAAGCTAATTGTGAACGTGCTGCCTCCTTTTGAAGAACGCATCATAATCAGCAAGGCAAAGGCCCCTGAATTTAAGAAATGGATGGATTCTTGATTGGTTTTTATAGCGAATTCAATTCAACGTCCGAAACTCACTCGGCGAATGCCCTACCCTTTGTTTAAAGAGTCTAGTAAAATGCTGTGGATATTTAAAGCCAAGTTCATACGCTATCTCACTGACCGATTTATTGGCGTCGAATACCCTTTCTTTGGCTACTTCAATAAGTTTGTTCTGGATATTCTCCTGAGCCGATTTTCCGGTTTCCTTTTTCACAAGGTCCCCAAAATAGTTGGGTGAAAGGTGCAATCGCTCCGCAAAATAGCTTACTGAGGGCGTGCCATGTTTTTGCGGTTTATCGGATGCGAAGTATTGGGTCAGCAAATCCTTAAATTTCTCCAAGGAACCTATATTTTCAATTTCCCGTGTCAAGAATTGGCGATCGTAGAAACGTGTACAATAATCTAAAAAAAGTTCAATATTGGCCACTATCAGTTTTTTACTGTGCTTGTCAATGGTCTGTTCCAACTCGAACTGTATTTTTTCCAACAGGCTCAGGATTACCTTGCGCTCTTTGGCGGATAAGTGCAGTGCCTCATTACTTGAATAAGAGAAAAAGCTGTACCCTTCAATTTTCCGGCCCAACTCCGTACCCAACAACAAATCGGGATGAAAAAGCAATGCATACCCTTTCGGAACAAAATCGGGATCATAACCACCGAATTCTAGAGTTTGGCTCGGGCCAACGAAGACCAGGGTTCCCTTATCGTAGTCGTAGGGTTTTCCTCCATACCTTATCTTACATCCCTTGGCATCCTTTAAAAAAATAGCATAACAGTTAAAACGAATGCCATCGTATCCAATAATACTCTTTCCTTTCTCATCTACCTCTTTAAAATCGACGATACCCACCAAAGGATGCAAAATCTCCTTTTTTCTCAGCGCGAGGTAATTCCCCACTGTATTTATATCTAGAATGTTCTTCATGGGTTATTCTAATTTTTCGTTAAAGATAAGCCATTGATTATCGGTAAATCAAGCAGCTTTTCTGAATTCAGTAATAATGGTTGGTAAATCCGTAATCCGGGTAGGTGCATTGCAAATAATGGTTCATATTTTTGAAAAACCGGAACTGAAATACTAATTATCATCCAATAAATAATAATCGAAATGAGAACATTGCTAATCGGAATCTTTTTAATCGCACTAGGCACCAGATCCTTCGCTCAAGATGCCACTATCGAACAAGAAATCAAGGAACTTTCCAAAGCGAAATGGCAATGGATGGCAGACAAGGATGTGGACAAACTTGCAGACCTATTTCATGACAAGTCCCGATTCGTACACATGAGCGGGTCTTGGAAAAAAGACAGGGAATTGGAAATCATTGAAACAGGAAGTATTTGGTACAAAAAGGCCGATGTACAAGATGTTGTTGTAGAAGTTTTTAGCGATGATACTGTTGTCCTTTGGAACCGAATTACGTTAATGGCCCATGTTCGTGGCAATGATGTATCCAATGAATTTACGGTAACCGAATTCTATAAAAAAGAAGGGGATTATTGGAAATTGTTAAACCTAACGTTCAGCAGCGTTCGCGACACCCATGAAATTGCTCATTAATTCATCAATATATTATACCATGCACAAAAGAATAATTATTGTCTCTTTATTTTTTCTTTTCATCGGGCAAGTTGTCTTGGCTCAATCCGCGGACATAGAAAATGAAATTACCGAACTCTCCAAGCAAAAATGGCAGTGGATGGCCGATAAAAATACGGATAAGCTAGCCGAACTTTTTCATGACAAGGCCAAATTCGTCCACATGGGTGGTACTTGGGGCAAAGACCGTGAGGTCGATATCATCAGAAGCGGTGGTATCCATTATAAAAAAGCCGATGTTCATGAAATCATGGTGGAAGTTTTAAATGAAAACACCGTTATTCTTTGGAACCGGATTACCTTGCTTGCCGCCGTTGGACCTAATGAAGTGACCAACCCTTTTATGGTAACCGAGGTCTATGTAAAAGAGGAGAATAATTGGAAATTGGCCGATTTGACATTTAGTAAATTATTGACAAGGGAATAAAAAAATCTCGGAACTATGCCCAAATGGGTAACACATGTTCTTTTGATTTTAGCCTGTCTGTTCGGTCACAATACCAATGGTCAGGTGGAACAGCATGCCGCTTTGGTTTCTGAAAAAACCTTGATCATCTATCTCTCCCGAACAAACAACACAAAAGTCATTGCAGAAATAATCCAAACAGAAGTAGGCGGCGATTTGGTAGCCCTGGAACTGGAAACCCCCTATCCAGAAGATTATGATGCCATCGTAAAGCAAGTGGCCGAGGAAAATGAAACGGGATTCTTACCACCGCTGAAAACTAGTATTGACATTTCGAGATATGATACGATTTTCTTGGGATTCCCGACTTGGGGCATGCAGTTGCCCCCACCTTTGAAAAGTTTTTTGTCAGCTCATGATTTGAGCGGTAAAACTATCATTCCGTTCAACACCCATGCGGGATACGGAGTTGGAAGTGGATTCAAAACTACCGAAGAACTATGTAAAGGTTGTTCAATTTTAAAAGGTTTTTCCATAAGGGGAGGTATTGAACGTGATGGTATTTATTTGGTCATAAAAGGAGAAAAGAAAATGGAGGCCACGTTGGCAATAAAGTCTTGGTTGAAGCAAGTCAACATCCAAACCCTCAATTAATAAAACGCAAAACTTTAACACAATTTGTGAAAAATTGTTTGAATTGTGTCTTTTTAGGCATATGAAAATTCAGTAACTTCATCACAATCATTTATATACACTATAATCATGGCAACATTCAATCTAAAAATCAACGGAAAAACCCAGGAAGTCGATGTCAACCCGAACACACCCATGCTCTGGGTATTGCGGGATCATCTGAAACTGGTTGGAACAAAATACGGCTGTGGCATCGCACAGTGCGGCGCGTGTACGGTGCATTTGGACGGTGTGGCTGTTCGGGCATGTATGACGACCATATCGGCCGTTGGCAATCAAGAAGTCACCACGATTGAGGGACTTTCGGAGAACGCCGACCACCCGGTGCAAAAAGCATGGTTGGAGGTCGATGTACCCCAATGTGGCTATTGCCAAGCAGGGCAAATTATGACCGCGGCGGCTTTTTTGGAAAAGAACTCGAATCCTTCCGATTCGGAAATCGAGATGGCGATGAACGGCAATATCTGCCGATGTGGTACGTATACACGTATCAAAAAAGCGGTGAAAATCGCCGCTAAAACGGCCAATGTGTGATTGAAGTAGTGGATAATTGTTCCTGCTTTATGAATACTGAAAAAACTACAAAAGACTACAATGACCCTGATTAAAACATCCATAGGTAGACGTTCCTTTTTAAAGTCAACGGCATTGGCGGGTGGGGGCATGATGCTCGGTTTTAATTGGCTCGCTTCGTGCAAGGGCAAAACAGAGGAAGAAATCTTGGCAATGCCCAAAGAGTGGTTCGAAATCAATTCCTATTTGAAAATCGGAGATAACGGTGTGGTTACCATTTATACTCCAAATCCCGAATTCGGACAAAACATCCGAACTTCAATGCCCATGTTGGTTGCGGAGGAGTTGGATGTGGATTGGGAAAACGTCATAGTTGAACAAGCGCCCTATCACGCAGAAAAGTATGGCTTTCAATTTACGGGCGGAAGTCAAGGAATTAGAGCCAGATGGGAACCCCTTCGTATGGCAGGAGCATCCGCCAGACAGATGTTGCGGGAAGCAGCTGCACAAACATGGCAAGTGCCTTTAGAAGAAATTACCACAGTAGATGGGGTGTTGCATCATAAGACCACTAAAAATTCAGCGGGATATGGTGAAATGGCCTCAGCAGCAGCAAAGTTGACCGTTCCTGAAGAAGTGCAACTTAAAGAAGTCAAAGACTTTAAAATAATTGGTAAGTCCCGAAAGAATGTAGATGCAAAGGATATCGTGAGAGGTAAACCCATGTTCGGATCTGATTATCGTACAGAAGGCATGCTGATCGCCATGATCGAACACCCACCTGCCTTCGGAATGACCTTGGAATCCGTCGATGATGCGGAAGCCAAAGCAATGCCCGGTATAAAAGATGTTGTTACGATAAAAAGTTTTAAGGAAGGATTCGAAAAAGGAGGTTTTGATACGAATGCCTTTCCTGAATTGGTAGCGATAGTTGGCAATTCCTCTTGGGAGGTAATGCAGGCCAAAAAGAAGTTAAAAGTAGCGTGGAAACCCATCACCGGCTATTCCGAGACGATTGCCGGTTTTAGGGGGAAAGAAACAAAGAATATTCCCGCAGGTTTGGAGTCTACAACCACCCACCAAACTAAAATGGCGGAACTTGCCGGTAAACCGGGAAAAATTGTTCGTAAGGACGGTACCCCCGAAGCAGCTTTCAAGAATGCCGCAAAAATTATCGAAAGTAGCTATTCCGCACCTTTCCTAGCGCACAACTCCATGGAGCCGTTAAACGCGTTTGCCCATGTAGAAGGCGATAAGGTTAAGATTGCGGCACCGATACAGATACCTTCTTTAATTATACCGACCCTGGCCAGCAGCCTTGGAATTCCTGCAGAAAATATTGATATGGAATTACCCCGAATGGGCGGTGGTTTCGGTCGTAAGGCATACGCCCACTATGTGGTGGAAGCTGCATTGATCTCTCAAAAAGTGAATGCTCCCATTAAGTTGATGTATACTCGTGAGGACGATATGACCAACGGTATTTATCGTCCGACCTATCAAGCTACCTATCGGGCTGCTTTAGATGAGCATAACAATTTGACGGCACTTCATATTAAAGCGGGAGGTATCCCTGAAAGTCCTTTGTTCGCCAATCGTTTTCCGGCCGGGGCTTTGGATAACTATATGGCCCAAGAATGGTCCATTGATTCGAATATTACGATTGGTGCATTCCGTGCACCCCGCTCCAATTTTATGGCCGGGGCGGAACAATCTTTTCTGGATGAAGTTGCTGAGGCGGCAGGGAGGATCCTATTCAATTTCGATTGGACTTATTGAAAAGGGCAAAAGATAATCCCGTTGGAGAACAGAACGATTACGATGCAGAAAGGTATGCCGGAGTTTTGGAATTGCTTCAAGAAAAAGCAGTTACGGGGCAAAACGATTCTAATGTACATAGGGGAATTTCTGCATATTTCTGTCATAATTCGTATGCTGCCCATGCCTTGGATCTGACAATTGAAGATGGCAAACCAGTTGTACAAAAAGTGGTTTGTGCCATTGATTGCGGGGTTGTCGTGAATCCTGATGCGGCAAAAAATATGGCAGAAGGAGCAATTATCGATGGTATTGGTAATGCCTTTTATGGGGAATTGACTTTTGAGGATGGTATGCCCCAAAAAAATAATTTCCATCAATATCGAATGATTCGAATGAGCGAAGCCCCTAAAGAGATCGATGTGCACTTTGTGCAAAATGAGATCGATCCGACCGGAATGGGAGAACCTCCATTTCCTCCAATTTTCGGTGCGGTGGCGAATGCGATGTTCAAAGCTACGGGAAAACGACATTATCATCAACCGTTCGTTTCCGTGAAACAAATAATAGGATAATTGAAAAAAAACAGGTCTAACCTTTAAATAGTATTCCAATGACACTCATAAGAACAAAAATAGGAAGACGCTCCTTCATTAGAACATCAACCCTCGCCGGTGGCGGTATGATGCTCGGCTTTAGCTGGCTGGCCTCATGCAAGGGCAAGACGGAAGAACAAGTGATGCAAATGCCGAAGGAATGGTTCGATATCAACGGTTTTTTAAAGGTCGGAGACAACGGCATGGTCACTATCATGTCGCCCAACCCTGAAATCGGACAGAATGTAAAAACGGCTATGCCCATGATCGTGGCCGAAGAATTGGATGTCGCTTGGAAAGATGTCCTCGTAGAACAGGCACCATTGAACACCGATATCTTCACAAGACAATTGGCGGGGGAAGCCAATCCATCCGTCAGGGGTGGGAAGGCCTTCGCATGGCCGGAGCTACGGCACGGCATATGTTGATTGCGGCTGCTGCCGAGGCTTGGCAAGTACCTGCTTCGGAGATTACGACGGAGTCCGGCATGTTGTACCATAAGGCGACCGATAAGTCCGCCGGTTACGGTGAAATGGCATCGGCCGCTGCAAAGATGTCCGTTCCTGAAGAGGTTGAGTTAAAGGAAACAAAAGATTTCAAAATCATAGGTACCGATCAATTGAACGTAGACGGACCGAAAATAGTAACGGGAAAACCTTTGTTCGGTTTGGATATACAGGAGGAAGGGATGCTCACCGCGATGATTGTTCATCCAACGGCATTTGGTATGAAATACAATTCGATGGATGCCGAATCGGTCAAATCTATGCCCGGAATTAAGGATGTATTTCCTATTGATGTTTATCCTGAAGGGGTTGAAAAGCAATGGTCCGATGGAGGCGGAATTCCAAAGTTGGTAGCCATAGTCGGCGAAAGCACTTGGCAATGTATGCAGGCGAAAAAAGCTTTAAAGGTAACATGGGAAGAAGATTCGATGCTCGAAAGTAGTGCATACCATGAGGAGGCTTTAGAGAAGTTGTTGAGTACTGCTCCTAAAGAAGCCGCTCGAAAGGATGGTGATGTGAATGCAGCTTTTAAAAAAGCGGCAAAGGTCGTAGAAAGTACGTACAGTGCTCCGTTCTTGGCCCATAATACGATGGAGCCGATGAATTTTTTCGCGAATGTAACCTCCGAAAAAGCGGAACTTAAAGGACCAGTTCAAACTCCGGAGTTTCTTGAAAAATCGTTGGCATCAAGATTGGACATGCCCGTTGAAAAAATCGATATCATGATGACCCGTATGGGTGGAGGATTTGGTCGTCGTCTTTATGGACATTTTGGCGTAGAGGCAGCCGTGATTTCCCAAAAAATGCAAGCTCCGATAAAATTGGTCTATACCCGCGAAGATGATATGACCCAAGGTACCTATCGCCCAGCGTATAAAGTTCACTACAAAGCAGGTCTGGATGAAAAAGGTAATTTGATAGCTTGGCACGTAAGAGGCGCGGGAACGAATGATGATCTAGTATTTGAAAACCGTTTTCCTGCGGGTGCTGTTGACAATTACTTGGCCGAAAAACATGCATTGCAAACCAATGTTACCACAGGTGCTTGGCGCGCTCCGCGGTCAAATTTCATTGCTGGTGCCGAGCAATCCTTTATGGATGAGGTCGCTGAGGCAGCTGGAAAAGATCCAATTGAATTCCGATTAGAGCTGTTTGAACGTGCTATCAATAATCCGGTAGGCGATCCAGAGAAAAACGATTACGATCCAGAGCGTTATGCGGGCGTATTGAAGCTGGTGAAAGAAAAATCCGGTTGGGCCACTGGAAATAACGAAAACCGGGGTGTATCGGCATACTATTGTCACAACTCATATGTAGCCCAGGTTCTTGATTTGAAAATGGACGGTAACAAACCCATGGTTCAAAAGGTATGGTGCGCGGTGGACTGCGGCATTGTTATAAACCCCTTAAGTGCCAAAAACCAAATCGAAGGAGGTATTATTGATGGGGTAGGTCACACGACATATAGCCAATTGACATTTAAGGACGGTGTACCGGAGCAAACGAATTTCGATACCTATCATTTAATTCGTAACAATGAGGCGCCCAAAGAAATCGAATCCTTCTTTGTGGACAACGGCATCGACCCAACAGGATTAGGCGAACCATCATTGCCTCCAATATCAGGGGCCTTGGCCAATGCCATGTACAAGGCAACCGGTCGTAGGTATTATAGCCAACCTTATATATCAGATAGGCCTGTTGTCGGGTAGAACTGTATTTTCGAACATGAATTTTTGTTTCTGACCAATGTCCATTGAAAAAATTAAAGTCGGCAGACAATCTTTTTTAAAAAGTTCGGCTTTGGCCGGAGGTGGCTTGATGTTAAGTTTTAATTGGTTGACCTCTTGCAAAATGACACCGAAGGAAGTATCTGCTTTGCCTAAGGAATGGATTGGAACTTTTGGACCACGCGAAAAAGAATCCCGTGGGGGGAAGACAAAGATTATGATGCGGAACGTTATGCCGGAGTTTTAAAATTGGTAAAAGAAAAATCCAATTGGGACAATGGAGACGCCGATAGTAAGCGTGGGGGTGTCAGCCTATTTCTGCCATAATTCGTACGCAGCACAAGTCGTTGATATGCGGTGGGAGGATAATCGACCGATCATCGATAGGGTTACTTGCGCCATTGACTGTGGTATTGTGGTCAACCCAGATGCGGCGGTCAATTTATGCGAGGGCGGAATTGTAGATGGTATTGGAAACGCCTTTTATGGAGAATTGACCTTTAAAGAGGGTGTACCCCAAAAGAATAATTTTGATAGCTATCGCATGATTCGTATGAGCGAATCACCCAGGATTATCGATGTACATTTCGTAGAGAACAATATAGACCCTACCGGTCTGGGCGAACCTACCTTTCCGCCCATTTTCGCAGCTATTGCCAATGCGTTATATAAAACAACTGGTAAGCGGCATTATCATCAGCCTTATCTTACCGAAAAGGTGATGGGGTAGACAGTTTCAATTTTTTTTATTCAATTCTAAATCTTTTACTACATTAGATAATTACCAAATGACCTAATTTGGTGTACTCTTAAATGTATAAATTCCAATGAATATGAAAAATGTAATTACCAGTACGTTTTTAATACTTTCCCTAAGTTTATTCTTTGTTTCCTGTAAAGAAACAGGAGACAAATCAAAAGAAGTTGAAACCGTAGCCCAACCCGAAGCTGTTGGGGTTGAAAGGTTTGGCGGTCTGGCGCTCTACACGGTCCGTGATGCTATGGGCGAAAATGCTAAGGAAACGTTGAAAGCCGTAGCCGATGCGGGTTACAAAAACATTGAAGCTGCCGGTTATGCCGATGGTAAATTCTATAATATGTCTCCAGTGGATTTTAAGGCTTACCTCGATGAAGTGGGGCTTAACCCAGTAAGTACCCATCAAGGCTTGGTGACCTTAGAAAATGCCGACCAGATGATGGCCGATGTAAAAGCGGCGGGTTTTGAATATTTTGTGATTCCGGTTCCGCCGATGGGACTTTTTAAATTCGATCAGGCCACCAAGACAATGGGTATGACCGGGGGTGCGGCCAACCTGTCAGAGATTGTGAACGAATTGGGCAAGAAGGCCAATGCTGCAGGTCTGAAGTTACTCTACCATAACCATGATTTCGAATTCCAAAAAGACGAAGACGGCATCGTGCCCATTGATTATTTATTGGAAAATTCAGACCCCGAATATGTCAATTTTCAAATGGATTTATATTGGGTAACAAAGGCCGGGGCGGATCCCATTTCCTATTTTGAAAAATATCCAGGTCGCTTTAAAATATGGCATGTAAAGGATATGGACGACCAAGGAAGGTTTGCGCCAGTAGGCAATGGCACTATAGATTTCAAAAAAATCTTGGCCCAAAAAGAACGCTCTGGGATGAAATATTATATGGTTGAACAGGATATGACCTTCGATGGACTGCAACCCCTTGAAGCCATAAATATAAGCCATGAGGGACTTAAAGAAATAGGATTTAAATAATTATAGCCATCACTATAGAATCGAAAAAATGAAAAAAGTCACTATTGGATTTATCGGGTTGGCGTTCTTGCTAATGACCATGAACCTTGCCGCCCAAGAAGTCAGCACAGGCTCCACTATTGCCGTAACCGATACGGAATCCGGAAAAGTGCGCGGTTATATTCATGATGGCACTTACATTTATAAAGGAATACCATATGCCAAAGCCGAACGTTTCATGGCCCCGACAAAACCAGATCCTTGGGAAGGTATAAGAAGTTCTACCATGTATGGTCCTGTTGCGCCATTAATGAACCCGACCACTTCGGTTCAGGACGAACCTGAGTTCGTTTTCGATCACGATTGGGGCTATCCCAATGAAGATTGTCTAAGAATCAATATTTGGACGCCTAGTATCGACGATGGCAAGAAAAAACCTGTACTTTTTGGATCCACGGCGGTGGATTCACTACCGGATCAAGCCAAGAACTTCCTTCCACAGATGGAGAGAATTTGAGTAAAAAGGGCGATGTAGTGGTTGTTTCCATCAACCATCGCTTGAACATTCTGGGCTTTTTAGATTTATCGGCCCACGGTGATAAATACGAACATTCAGCCAATACTAGCATATTGGATATGGCTGCGGCACTCGAATGGGTAAAGACCAATATCGAAAATTTTGGTGGCGACCCGAATAATGTGACCATCTTTGGTCAATCGGGCGGAGGCGCCAAAGTGAATACATTGATGGCCATGCCGAATGCAAAAGGACTTTTTCACAAGGCCATTAACCAAAGTGGCTCATTCCGAACGGCTATGTTGGAAAAAGAGGAAACGCAGGCTATTGGAGCCGAGGTGCTATCAAATTTAGGCATCCAATCGGATAATGTAGACAGTATTCAAAACATACCCTTCGAGACCTTAAGTGCAGCAGGCTCGAAAGCGTTGAAAACCATAGAGGAAAAAATGAAGGCCGAAGGCAAGCCTATTATAGGTTTCGGATTGGGTTGGGGCCCAAGTCGTGATGGAATCGATTTACCCTACGGGTTCTTTTCCAAAGAGGCTTTTGAACTGTCCAAAGAGATTCCGTTAGTGATCGGCACCACAAAAAACGAGTTTGCTCCCTTTGCCAATATGCGTTTCGTGGATGCATCCGAAGACCAGATTTTGGCCCATATCAAAGAACAATGGAAAGACAAATCGGATGCATACATCAATGCGGTGCGAAAAGCTTATCCGAACGATACGGCTGCAAAAGACTTGCTGGATGTGGATACCATGTTCAGACCAGGTGCTGTCTTACAGGCCAATGACAAATCGGCAATACAAAATGGAGCGCCCGTATATATGTATCTTTTTACATGGCAGTCGCCCGTTTTCGATGGAAAGTATAAATCTCTTCACTGTATGGAACTTCCTTTTGTCTTTGACAATATCGAACGCGGTAATCAAATGACGGGTGGAGGCAAAGAGGCTTTTGTGTTGGCTGACAAAATGAGCCAATCTTGGATCAACTTTGCCAAGACCGGAAATCCGAACCATCCGGGCTTGCCAGAATGGCCGGCTTACAATAGTACCAATACGGCAACGATGCATTTTGATAACACGTGTGAAGTAAAGCCGCAATTGGATATGGAGCTTTTTGAAATGGTCGGCAATAGGTAACAAACAAAAATGCCCAAGGTATTTTTTGAAAAAGTCATATAATCTATCTCGTGGAGGAATATCCACATTTTTAATTTTGGCCTGAATAGAAAAGTAGTTTTCTTAGATGAATGGGCAAAAAAATATAAGAGGCGACTAAACCATTTCAGTCGTTTCATGTCAAACAAAATATCGTTAACCAATCAAATTTATCATGTTGAAAAAAATCTTAATCGGATTAGGAATTGTTCTTATTATCATACAGTTCTTCCGTCCCGAAAAAAACGAATCGAACGATTTAACCAATGACATTACTACCAAATATGAGGTTCCAAATGATGTAAACCATTTGTTGCAAGTCTCATGTAACGACTGTCATTCGAACAAAACGGAATATCCATGGTATGCCAACGTGCAGCCTGTTGCCTGGTGGCTCAATGATCACGTGGTGGATGGTAAGAAGCACTTAAATTTTTCGGACTTTACCAAATTACCCTTGTTCGTGCAAAACCATAAATTCGAAGAAGTAATCGAGATGGTTGAGGAAAAGGAGATGCCATTGCCCTCGTACACCAATTTCGGACTCCATTTAGAAGCTAATCTAACGGACGAGCAACGTACCAAGATTACCGATTGGGCCAAAGCACAAATGAACTATCTCAAGGAAACGTACCCTGCAGATAGTCTTAAATTTCCAAAAAGGGATTAACGAACTTTTTCTAACTTAATTATAGCCAGAAAACGTCGCCAACTATCACGTTACGGATAAAGTGAAAGATGTTTACTGCTTCCGCTGAGTGGCCATCCACTCCATTATAGTAACGGGTCTACCATCCTGTACAACCGGCTTTCCGTCAAAATCAAAATCCGCGTGATTGGCGTGTGAATAGATCCAAGACCAATGGCCATTGAAACGATAATCATCCCCGCCATAAAAACCACTAAGATCGATGACATGATCGTAGTATGAAAAATGGACGTTTTCGGCACCAGCACCGATCAATCTATTGTAAACTGGTACTACGGTCTCTTCGGGCTTGGTGGTCTGATCTTCCTTAGAATGTACGAACCAAATAGGCACATCTTTTATCTTCTGGATTTGTTCATCAGAAATATATTGATTCTGATAAGCCAACGCACTGATATAGCCCGCGGCAAAATAGTCGGGATGTTCCAAAATCAATTTTAGACTCATGTAACCCCCATTGGAGCATCCCCCGACGTAAATTCTATTTGTATCAATATCCGGATTGTCACCAACATAGTTTTTTATAAGGGCCATTAGCGCCTCATTGTAGATGTCATTGGTGTCGCCACGGGTATATTCCCCACTGGCACTTTGCATCCAAAAGGTTGGACTTTGTGGCACCAAAACGTGGGCACCACCAAAGATGGACTGAATTTCATTGGATGCATAATTGGCGGCCTTATTGGCAATCAATGGAATACTGGCATCATTACCGCCCTCGCCACCTCCATGTAACCAAATAAGCAATGGCGATTTTCCTGTGGTCTTATCCGGTGCAAATGAGGCAAAAGGAAGGGTGATGTCATTATGGGTGAAACTGCCTGTCAAATTAAATGAATCGATGAGTGGCTGGATCCGACCCGATTCGGTGTTCCAAATTTTTTCCGAGGCCGTATCGGTAATGGTCATGCGATAATCGATCCATTGGTTCGCACCTCGATTATTTGTCCGAATATATTTGATTGGAGAACCTAATACATGGTCAGGGCCGACAAATAATACCAAACTGATGTGATTTCCTTCGGAAACCCTATTGCCTTTTTCATCTGAAACATAGGCATAAATTACCTCTCGACTTCCTTTGGCCTCATCCGCACCCATTTCTACTCCTTCGGCGCTCCTTTCTACGATAACCTCAAAATCGCTGGCCTTAGCCTCGGTCACATTTTCGTCCATTGACAAAATGACCTCGCTTACGGCAGGTCCCCAATCATATACTTCTATGATTATGCTATATTGGCCATCGATAGGATTTGAAACAGTGGATTCTTTCGTATCGGTATTAGGATTGGCCATCAGGAAAACAAATGGCAAAATCATAAAAAATGCCATGAAAATTATTCTTTTTTTAAACATGATGGCTGGTTTTAAAGATTGAATTTAGGTGGTTTTTGAGGTATGGGCTTACTTCAATTTTTCCTCGAAAAAGGCTATAGTCCGTTGCCAAGCTAATTCGGCATCCTCGCGGTCGTATCTCGGTGTGGTATCGTTGTGAAAACCGTGATTGGCGTCCGCATAGAAATGGGCCTCGTATTCTTTTCCATGTTCTTTGAGGGCTTCCTCATAGGCTGGCCACCCTTCATTAACGCGTTTATCCAATTCCCCAAAATGGAGCAGGAGTGGCGCATTTATTTTTTCGATATCTTCTTTGGGTTGCCCACCATAGAAAGGAACGGCGGCTCCTAAATCGGGAACCTTGACCGCCATCATGTTCGAAATCCATCCACCGAAGCAAAAGCCCACCACACCGACTTTTCCGGTACAATCGGGATGTGATTGTAAATGTTCGAAAGCGGCGATAAAATCCTCTAACATTTCATCACGGTCGCGCTGTCTTTGAAGTTCTCTTCCTTCATCATCGTTGCCCGGATATCCGCCAAGCGGGGTCAGCGCATCGGGCGCAATGGAGATAAATCCGGCAAGTGCGGCTCTTCGTCCAACATCTTCTATATGTGGGTTCAATCCTCGGTTTTCATGTACCACGACAATGCCTGGTAATTTTCCTGTCGCATCAGCCGGCATTGAAAGCAAGGCCTTTATTTCGCCCCCGCCTTTTGGTGATTTATAGGTAATGTATTCCGATTTCAATCGTGGATCATCCTGTTTGATCTGGATTTTCTTCACATAGTCGGGGCTTATAAAGCTGAGCAGCGAGCCTACGGTGAGTCCGCCAACCGCATAGGTCGAAAGTTTATCGAGAAATAGTCTTCGATTGACCCTATTATGGGCATAATCATCATAAAGATCGAATACTTCTTGTTTGATGTCTTCTTTTTTAAGTTTTTTCATTTTCAAATTATTTTTAAACCCTCACGTGAGAGAAGTGATTTTGTCAGATTATAGTGTACTTCTAATGTAGTAATTATTACTGGGGGAATTACCCTGAAAGAACTAAATCTTAGTGCTTCGGGCTTGGAAAAGTTTTGTTCATATCTATAAAAATCAAGGATATATCAAATACTTTTTACGAATTCCCTTGAATTTTTCCAAGTCCTCCTGCCAAGTAGTTTTGATTTCCGATTCGGATAGTCCGGCCTCGATTTGTTGTTGCAGTTTTTCGGTTCCGGCGTGTTTTGTGAATCCACTTGTATTGAAAACTTTGTCCTTATCCTTTGTATTTTGATAGGCATCGATTAGCCATTGTAGTGAAACCTCGCTCATTCTATGTATTTCAGATAAATCTTTTCCGTAGCACAACGCTCCTTTATGCTTTGGATTTTTAGAACCGAAATTAGGTTTTGGCGTATATGTAAAGTTATATTGCGTTGAATCCAAAAATGGCGCTCCATAGCGTTGAAATTGAAATTCGGTTCCACGACCCGCGTTGATATTGGTACCTTCAAAAAGTCCCAAACTCGGATAGAGATTAATGGCAACATCGCTGGGCAGATTGGGCGACGGTCTGACGGGAAGATGGTATTCGGTCTCGTGCATCCAGTTTTCCAGAGAAATTACGGTCAAATCTGCTTTCACCTTGTTTTCGAGCCACCCTTCTTCGTTGATCATTGTGGCGTATTCACCAATGGTCATACCATATACCAGAGGGATTGGCGTCATCCCCAAAAACCCCGAATGCTCCATTTCCATGGTCGGGCCATCTACATAATGTGCATTGGGGTTAGGGCGGTCCAGAACGACTATGGGAATCTTGTTTTCGGCACAGGCTTCCATCACCAATTGTAGCGTGGCGATATAGGTATAGAACCGCACGCCGACATCCTGGATATCGAAAAGTACAAGATCGAGGCCGGCCAATTGTTCCGAAGAAGGTTTTCTATTTTTCCCATAGAGTGAAATGAGGGGCAATCCGGTTTTGGTATCTATACCATCGGTCACCTTTTCGCCTGCGTCGGCCTCCCCCGAAAACCATGCTCAGGTGCGAACACTTTTTTAATAGCTACCTGCGACGAAAGTAAGGAATCGACCAAATGGATATAGGTGTCCTCGGTCTTAAAAATTACGGTGGTCTGGTTCGCTACCACACCTACTTTTTTACCCCGTAGCAGCCGTAGATATTCAGCCGTTCTATTGGCGGCGACTAAAACAGGTTTCGGCGTTTTAGGTACTACGGCAACGCTGTCGAGAACTATTTTGGAATCGTTCTTTTTTGTGGGGTTTCCGCAAGCGGACACGATTAAAACCCATAATAAAACTGTATTTTTGACTCCGGATAAAAGCACCATAATTTGAATTTAGAATATTTTATAACCAAGCGGCTTATAAAAGGTAAGGAGCATAAAATTAGCATTTCTGCACCGATTATAAAAATAGCGATTGCGGCCATTGCCTTGGGATTGATTATGATGCTGATTGCCATAGCGACTGGGGATGGCCTGAAATATAAAATTCGAGAAAAAGTTTCGGCTTTTCATGGTCATGTCCAAATCAGCAATTACGACAATAATTTTTCTGATGTTTCGGTGGCCCCGGTTTCTTTGGAGCAGGAATTTTATCCTGAATTCAAGTCCGTAGAAGGCGTGGCGCACATTCAGGCTGTCGCCACGAAGGGTGGAATCATCCGTACTGAAGAGACCTTCGAGGGTGTTATAGCCAAGGGCATCGGACCCGATTATAATTGGGATGTTTTTCAAGAGTATCTTGTTAAGGGTAAACGGCCCGACTATGGCGGCGAACTGAACAGTGATGCGGTAATTTCCCGAATTACGGCAAACCGTCTGAATTTAAATATCGGGGATTCGTTTTTCACCTTTTTTCTTAAGGATGGTGACCCATCCCAAGTGCCGAACCAACGAAAGTTTAACGTGACGGGTATTTATGATAGTGGTTTTGAGGAAATCGATGCCCTCTATATTTTTATCGATATTCGCCATATACAGCGAATGAACAAATGGGAGGCGAATCAGGTAGGTAAGTTCGAGGTTTTTTTGGACGATTTTGATAGCATGGACGAGAAAGCCAATGAGATTCACGGCAGAACGGTGGCCACCCTCGATACCCAGACCATCAATACCAAATACCGAAAAATCTTCGAATGGATCGGGCTGTTCGATTTCAATACGGCACTCATCATCGGTATAATGATTATCGTAGGCGGTATCAATATGATTACGGCCCTTTTGGTGCTCATTCTTGAACGCACACAGATGATAGGGGTTTTAAAGGCCTTAGGTATGGCCAATTGGAGAATTCGAAAAGTATTTTTGTACAACGCCGCGTACCTTATAGCTATCGGTCTGTTATGGGGAAATTTCCTCGGCCTTGGCTTAATATGGCTTCAAGACAAATTCAGGTTGTTCAAATTTCCGAACCCAGAGGAATATTATATCGAATACATTCCCGTTCAAATTGATATCCCTACGATACTACTATTAAACATTGGGGTATTGTTGCTTTGCCTTTTGATGCTTTTGGTGCCTTCTTATATTATTACAAAAATCACTCCGGTCAAGGCGATGAAGTTTGAATGACTAGAAACCTGAAACAGTTCTGGTCTTTACACTTCTCAAAATCCTATCTTTGCGACAATGATATATGCTGAAAATATACTGGGAACCATTGGGAATACGCCACTGGTCAAGTTGAACAAATTGACCCAAGATCTGCCTTGTCTTGTACTTGCCAAATACGAGACTTTTAACCCGGGTAATTCGGTAAAAGACCGTATGGCCCTGCAGATGATCGAAGATGCCGAAAAATCAGGAGTACTCAAACCCGGGGGAACGATTATCGAAGGAACTTCTGGAAATACCGGTATGGGCCTAGCTTTGGCCGCGACCTTAAAAGGGTATAAATTGATATGTGTCATCAGTGATAAACAATCGCAAGAGAAAATCGATATTTTAAAGGCGATGGGCAGCGAGGTTCATGTTTGTCCGACCGATGTTGAACCAGACGACCCGAGAAGTTATTATTCCACAGCACGACGCCTAGCAACGGAAATCCCCAATGCATGGTACGTTAATCAGTATGATAATCTATCGAATACCAAGGCGCATTATTTAAGTACAGGTCCTGAAATCTGGGAGCAGACCGATGGTAAAGTCACCCATTTTGTGGTCGGGGTAGGTACGGGAGGCACTATTTCTGGTATCGGCACGTATCTAAAGGAAAAAAATCCGATTATCAAGATTTGGGGCGTGGATACCTACGGCTCCGTCTTTAAGAAATATCACGAAACCGGAATTTTCGATAAAAACGAGATATATCCTTATGTCACAGAGGGAATCGGGGAAGACATCCTTCCGAAAAATGTAAACTTTGACATTATCGATGGGTTTACCAAGGTAATGGACAAAGATGCCGCTATTTATACCCGAAGGCTGGCCCTTGAAGAGGCTATGTTCTTGGGGAATTCTGCTGGGGCGGCCATCAAGGGAGTTCTCCAATTAAAAGAACATTTTACCAAAGATGACGTGGTAGTAGTTCTCTTTCATGACCATGGAAGTCGATATGTCGGTAAAATTTTCAACGACACTTGGATGAAGGAAAAAGGTTTTATCGATTAGGTTTACTATCTTGGATGTGTAATTGTCCCAAAAACAGTTTATAATGAGGCTTTCTATTTCTTGTCGAATGCTATTTTTGTGGTCTGCCTTTATACTTTTTTTAGGTTGTAGCAAAGACGATACCGTCGCACCACCAGCAATTAATCCTCCCGTAGAGGAAACGGAGAATCCCGATCCAACAAGTCTTTTGCCCCAGATTTCGATAAATACGGGGGTAATGTTATCGTAGACGAACCCAAAATCAATGCGAGCATGGTCATCACCACACCGTCGGGAACGGACTATAATGGTAACATTGGTATTGAAATCCGTGGTGCTTCCTCCCAGTTTTTCGCAAAGAAATCTTTTGGTGTTGAAACACGTGATGCTAGTAATGCCGACTTGGATGTCTCACTTCTGGGAATGCCAGAAGAAGAAGATTGGGTGCTTCACGGTCCCTTTAGTGACAAATCATTAATGCGCAACAAGCTCATTTATGACCTGTCACGTGAAATGGGTATGTATGCCAGCCGAACCGAATTTGCAGAACTGACCATAAACGGAAGCTACCAAGGGTTGTACGTCTTCATGGAAAAATTGAAACGTGATGACGAACGTATCAATATCAGTACATTGAACCCTGACGAGAATTCCGGGGAAGACCTTACCGGGGGCTATATCTTGAAAATCGATAAAATTAATTTCGATATTGGGGAGTCGTATTCCGATTTGAATTCTTTTAATTCAGCGATAAGTCCGCCCAATGCGACGCAGGGCCAAACGATTCGTTTTTTATATGAAGACCCTGAACCTGATGAAATTACAACGGAGCAGAAAATTTATATTTCGGATTATGTAACCCAATTCGAGACGGTTTTAAGTTCAAATACATTTTCGGACCCAGCTACGGGCTATGCCGCTCATATCGATGTTGCTAGTTTTATCGATTTTTTCTTGTTGAACGAACTTTCCAACAATGTGGATGGCTATCGTTTGAGTACGTTTATGTACAAGGACAAAAATGAGAAATTGAAAATGGGGCCTATTTGGGACTTTAACCTTGCCTTCGGCAATGCCGACTATTGTAGCGGTGGCGAGACAAACGTCTGGGCCTATAAATTCAATGAACGATGTTCCGAAGACTTTTGGCTTGTCCCTTTTTGGTGGGAACGATTGTTAGAAGATCCGGCCTATGTAGCCCAGTTAAAAGAACGCTGGACTACCTTACGTGGAAGTGTATTTTCCGAGGCGACTATCGAGGCAAAGATCGAAGAATATCTTTCGGCCATGGCATCGGCCGGTGCCATTGACAAGAATTTTGGTAAATGGAATATTTTGGGATCTTATGTATGGCCAAATAATTACGTGGGTATTAGCTACAATGACGATTTAGGATATTTTAGGGAATGGATTACCAATCGCCTCATTTGGTTGGACGGCTCCATTGAAGCACTTTAGAACACCGCTATGGTCCTCTTACAAAAAAATGGTCAATCCGTAAAAGTTGATAAGGGCGAACTTGTTGGATACCAAGTCGAGGATCACGAATTTATACATCAAAAGGGAAGTCCAGGTTGGCGAAATTCCGATACAGAGATGTTCCCTATAATCGGCCCGACGGCGGAGGCAGATTTCAAGGTACACACCCCGAAGGGCGAAGCAATTCAAGACCAGCACGGTCTTTTGCGCGAGTTGGAGTATGAACTACTTGAAAGCACCGAAGCCTTAGCTGTTTTCTCTAAAAAGTATAAATCAGGAACTCCTGTAGCTAATTCAAAATTCCCAACTAAATCAACGGCAAAAACGCTTTTTTGGCCCTATGATTTTAGTTTTACAAAACGATTTGAGCTCTTTGAAGATGCCTTGGAAATTTCATTTGAAATTGAAGGTGACTTAGGGATGCCTTTTATGCTCGGCTATCATCCGGCTTTCAAATTATATGGAGAGGATGCTTCAGTAGTTGCAGGTGACAGAAGCATATCGCTAGCGGAAGTCCTTGCCGTAGGTAGTCGCGCTTTGCAAGTACCTGACTGTTCCGGAATTTTGCTGAAGGATAAAAAACAACTGAAAATAAGCACTTCCGGATTTGGGAATTTTATGTTGTGGACCGAAGTTTCGAACATGGTCTGTATCGAGCCTATTACATTTTATCCCTATTCCGTTTCACAGGAAAATTTGAACCAGGGATTTCAAAAACTCGAGACGGCAAAAGCGGAGTTTAAAGTCGTCATTACTCCGAAATGATTTAAATGCACGATTATGATGGAAGCATTACAAGAAAGTTATGGGTATCTTTTTGAAACGGAATTGCTGCAAGAAATAGCGTCGGTCGGAAAACTCAGAAAAGTGGGCCGAGGCCATCAAATTATGGACATCGGCGAAACTATTACCCACATGCCGCTTTTGCTCAACGGGGCTATTAAGATACTTCGGGAAGATGAGAACGGTGACGAGTTGTTACTCTATTTTTTGGAACGCGGCGATTCTTGTGCCATGACTTTTTCATGTTGTATGGGTACAAAGAAAAGTGAAATACGTGCCATTGCAGAGGCAGATACCGAGCTTGTCATGGTACCTGTAGAAAAGATGAACCTATGGATGGGCAAATATCAAAGTTGGCAAGAATTTGTGTTGAACAGTTATCATATTCGCATGATGGAATTACTGGAAACTGTTGATACTTTGGCCTTCATGAAAATGGATGAACGCCTCTTGAAGCATTTGCAAGATAAGTGTATGGTCAATCATGATGAGGTCGTGCAGACGACCCATCAAGATATTGCCAATGATTTGAACACCTCGAGAGTCGTGGTATCACGACTTTTAAAAAAACTGGAAAACGAGGACAAAATCGAAATGCATCGTAACCATATTAAAGTGTTGGATTTGTAATGAACATTCTTCCGTTAAAAATGTCACTGCAATTTGTCACACTGAGCTTGTCGAAGTGTTTACAAGGATTTAAAAGTACTATTTTAAATAGTATTTTTAGTAAAATCAAAAACAGTTACATGAAATTTACAATGACTACAATAGCATTATTGCTCTATCTGAATCTACAATCCCAAGAAGCCATGACAGAACTTCCGTACACCGCTATTCCCGAAGCCCCTGAAACCTATACGGCTGGTACCGTCGTTTCACGAATGATCGACGGACTCGGATTTCGCTACCATTGGGCTACCGATGGCCTGACTGAAAAAGATCTGAATTATAAACCGGGCAATGATGGCCGTACTATTGCCGAAACTATGGAACATATCCATAACCTCTCATTGACCATTCTGAAATCGTCCCAGAAACAGGCACGTGATTTCTCCGAAAAAGTACCTGAAATGAATATGGCCGAAAGACGTTTGGCCACGTTGCAAAATCTGGAACAGGCGAGCGCCCTTTTCAAAACAACCGATGATTTGACTGAACATAAGGTTATCTTCAAAAGAGGGGATAACACTTCAGAATTCCCATTCTGGAACCAGATAAATGGCCCGATAGAAGATGCCGTTTGGCATGCCGGCCAGGTGGTCGTTTTACGTCGTGCTGCTGGCAACCCTATGAATCCGAAAGTGAATGTGTTTTTGGGGAAGTTGAATGATTAAAACATGGTTAAACACTATGAAACCTCTACTGATTTCTGTATTACTTATGATGAAGGCTTAGTTTTATGATGAAATATTAAATCGGGCGATACTCAACAAAGCCAATGAAAATTGATAATAAATTAAGCGAATTACCACTTACCAAATCCAAACCAAGTACTTTAGAATCTTTGTTTGGAAAAACCGACATTGAACCATTTTGGGTTGCGGATATGGAATTTGAAATCGCTAAACCGATTCAAGAAGCTTTGGTGCAACGGATTTCTAATTCGAGTTTTGGATATGAATACAAACCGAACTCCTTTAGTAACGCTCAAAAGAATTGGTATCAAAGAAATTATGGAATTGAACTGAATACTGACCATTTAATTTATAGTCCGAGTATTACAACCACTATCGCTGTTTTACTTGAAAATTTTTCCTCTGAACATAACGGAATCATGATTCAAACTCCTGTTTTTATGGAGTTCAGGGATGTTATTAGAAATACAAAACGCAGAATTGTAAAAAATGCTTTAAGATTAAGTAGCAATCAATACCAAATTGACTTTCAAGATTTACAAGAAAAAGCAAAATTAGAGAACAACAGAATTCTGATTATCTGCAATCCTCATAATCCGGTTGGACGCGTTTGGACTAATGAAGAATTGAAACAAATCGTAAGAATTTGTAAAGAAAATGACCTACTTCTTATATCGGATGAAATCCATAAGGATATCATCCTTTTCGATAATCAATTTACCTCGGCTGTAAAATTCATTGAAGACTATGAAAAAATTATTGTTTGCACCTCTGAAGCCAAGACTTTTAATCTATGCGGAATATCGGATTCAATGGCAATAATTCCAAACGAAGACATCAGAAACTCTATTTCTGGAACATTAAAAAAATATAATTTAGGAAGAACAAATGCACTGACAAGAGTTGCTTTGGAAGCAGCTTATAATAATGGGGGGTCTTGGCTGAATGAAGTGATAAAAACTATAGAGAATAATATTGGGAGTATCGAAAAGGAATTAGCGAATACTAAAATCAAACTTATAAAACCGGAAGGAACATATCAAGTATGGTTAGATTTCAGGAATGTTTTTAAGGACACCAAAGAAATGTTCAATCATGTAACAGAAAAATCTGGAATCGGACTTAATGCCGGACATTGGTTCGGTCGGGAAGGGGCTTTATTTATGAGAATGAACATTGCAACCTCCAACGAGAAAGTAACCGATGCAATTAGAAGAATAAAAAAAACAGTTTCTAACAGAGTTTCTTTAGAAGAGCCCTAGTCCAGTTCTTTAAAGCGGTTTTTTAGTAGTAATTTGCGTAACCGAATGATTACGGTTATATTTGTAACCGAATAGTTACTTATAAGTATGCGAAGAGATGTTTTTCAAGCAATCGCCGACCCCGTACGAAGGGATATCATTGAGCTTTTGGCCGATGAAACGCTAACTGTCAATGCAATAGCAGAAAAATTCGATATCAGTAGACCCGCAGTTTCCAAACATCTTAAAATTTTAAAGGAGTGCGAAATCATCGATTATCAAAAACAGGGTAGGGAGCGGCTCTGCTTTATTCAGCCGAGAAATTTAATCCCGGCCTTTATGTGGATTGCGCAGTATCGAGAACTATGGGAAGGAAAACTTGACCGTTTCGATAGTTATTTGACCGAACTACAATCAAAAAGAAACTAACATGAGTGAATCCGATTCAATGGAAAACCGTACAATATCGCTGAAAAGAACTTTTGATGCTCCCATCCGATTAGTTTGGGAAGCGTGGACCCAATCGGAGCATATTGCCCAATGGTGGAGTCCTAAAGGAATTGAAACCAAAGTAATCGAACACGAGTTTAAAATTGGTGGAAGATGGAAATATAGCATGCCCATGCCAGATGGAAAAGAATTTATAGCCGAAGGAGTCTACCTAGAAATTGTAGAATTTGAAAAAATCATCTCATCGGCCAACTTTAGACCCATGACCGAAGGGGTAGAGATACAAGCGTTATTTTCTGAAAATGGAAGTAAAACAAACTTCACCTTTAATGTGGTTCACCCGACTGAGGAATACAAAATACAGCAAGAAAAAATGGGAATCATGAACGGCTGGGGTTCAATATTCGACAGGCTCGACCAACTTTTAAGAAATATGAACAATTAAATAAAAGCAGATGAAAACAATGACCTGTAAACAATTAGGCGGAGCATGTGATAAAGAATTTCACGCGGAAACCTTTGAAGAAATTGCCGAGATGAGCAAAAAACATGGCGGCGAAATGTTCCAACAAAAAGATGCAGCACATTTAATGGCGATGGGCGAAATGAGCGAATTAATGAAATCACCACAAGCGATGGGCGAGTGGTTCGTCAACAAGAGAAAGGAGTTCGATGCACTACCTGATGACAATTAGCCTCTTCCATTCAAATAGGGCGATTATCAATTGATATCGGTTCTTCCCCGATAGGTTGGGAGCTTTATAGAAAGTGCACTATAAATCGTATTTTTAAGGCTGAACCTTCACTCTGTGGTAGGTAATAAAAATTACAATCATGAAGCCCAGAATACTCTTTTTTTGTTGACCGTTATTTCGATCTCTGGTTTTTCCCAAGAAAAGCATTCGACCTCGCCATACGTTTTAATAGTGCAACCCATAGTCCTTCAGTCTGATGAGGGCACCAATCCGGCTTCGATGGCGCTTCCTGAAGAATTGGTGGATAAAGCTTATGAAAAAGCCGGAGTTGATTTTCACTTTTTAGAACCGCTCTATTACAATAATACAAAGGCCAGGGACGGTAAAATCAATCTTGATGAAATCGTAGGAGAAGCACAGAAAGCAGGAATGATCAAGGGGCAAGACGATATGGTGAACATGTTCTTTGTCGATGAGGTCGATGGTGAACAAGGCCCTTTGGGTCGTGGGATGATGGGTGGCAACCTCACATTTATAGCTTTAGGGGATACGTTGCAGAACGAGACTGAAAAATTACGCAATATGCAGGCCTTTGTCATTGCCCACGAAGTTGGGCATAACCTTTCTTTAAAACATGCGGTCGATGACCCGAACGTTTCCGATACCGACCCGAACATTCAGGGCGATGGGGAATTCAAGGATCGTATCGATCCCGAAAATAGCCTCAACGAGTATCAGATCGACATTGTCCATAAGAGTCCCCTGGTGCATTCAAGAATCGATTTTCTGTCCAAAGATATCGGACGAAAGGCGATTTTGGACGAATCTTTCGAACCCTATTTTTCCAAGCTCCAAATTCGTGAAATTGCGGCATTTACACAAAACAAAGTACCCACTTCCGATGTAGCAGAAGCACGGAATTTTGCCAGGGAAAAATTTGCGGAAGCTGTTGCGGAATTTACCGCTGATGAAAAAAAGTGTATTTCGTTTGTGACCCAGAAGGTCATTGAGACCTTACAGGTAAACGACGTCACCTTAATGTCGCAACACCCATGGCGATTCATAAAAATCGAGGATTGGTTGTGTGGTGGATTTGCACATACACGGGGCACCTATATTATTTTAAGCCGAAAGCATATCGACCATTTGTGCAAAGGCTGGAGTGACCAAATGACGCCCGAGGAGGAAGCTACTTTGGTAGAACGGTTTGGCGGACTTTTGGTGCATGAGCAGATGCATTCTTTACAGCGCACGTTTACATCGAAGTTTACCAAGTTGTACAGTGAATATTGGAATTTCAAACAGGCCCATGTTCAAGATGAGCAAGCGATTCAAGTGGATCAAGTATCGAATCCCGATGCGCCTATTGCGAATTGGTTGATTCAGGATCCGAAAGAAACGGATGCCTTTTTCTGGGTCCGCACCCTTTTGAAAGGCGATTCCGAAGTTCCGGTTATGGGGAAGGACTTTCAGGATACAGTTTTCTATGTGAAAAAGAAGGGGGCTAGTTTTGCGGTTCAAAAGGATGCTGCCAATAATTTGAAGAGCACCACACTCGATGAAATCGATTTTTTCAAAAATCCTTTCCAATGACGCGAGGGTTGGATCATCCGAATGAGATATCCGCCTATATGTTTTCCGATTATTTTAAGTCACTTGTGACAGGGGCCAAGCCTTTTGCGGAAATTGCCCCCGAAGCAGATTATAATGCAACTGCTTTTATTCAATGGATCGAGACTGAAATGAAATCCGATAAACTTTAACCGTGTGTATCTTGAAATGAATGGCGCGATAGACTGATAAATGTCATATTTTGATTTTTTGAATTATAGTATTTTCATTCGTTAAGTCCCGATTTATGCCAAAGGTCTATGTGTCCGTAACGTGTTTGCTCATTCTTGTAGCTATTCTGGGATGTAGAGATGAAGGTTATGAGAAGAAGAAAGACACAAAAGAAACCATGGTTTCTACGAGGATCACGGCACTTCCAAAAACGATAATATCACCAAAGGATAACCCTCCGTCCCCTGAAAAGGAAGAGCTTGGAAAATTATTGTTTTTTGATCCTATCCTTTCAGGAAATAAAGATGTCGCTTGTGCCACATGCCATCATCCAAGTACCGGTTATGCGGAATTCTTGGATCTTTCCATCGGCCCCAATGCAGAGGGATTGGGCAGTAGGCGTAAGTTCAAAACCGACCACGATATTCCCTTGGTAAAACGAAATGCCCAAACGGTGATCAATACCGCATTTAATGGGATCAATGCTTCCCATAAGTACGATCCGGAAAATGCCACCATGTTCTGGGACGACCGCGCAAAAAGCTTAGAAAAACAAGCTTTGGAACCCATTAAGGCCTTCGAGGAAATGCGTGGGCATGGTTACACGGAAGAAGAAATTCTAGATGAAGTGGTAGATCGCCTGAAAGCGATTCCCGAATACGAAAAATTGTTCGAGGCGGCCTTTGGGGAAGTAAGTATAACCATAGAAAATATGGCAAAAGCCATTGCCGCTTTTGAAAGAACTTTGGTCACCAATAATTCTCGGTTCGATAAATATATGCGTGGCGATGATGAAGCCATTCTGATTTCGGAAAAAGAGGGATTTGAGCTCTTTAAAAAAGTAGGATGTGTCAATTGTCACAATGGCCCCATGTTTTCAGATTATAAGATGCATGTACTGGGTGCTCCTGAAAACAATAAATTGGGATATATCGATGCAGGATTCAAGGATACCTTCGCCTTTCGCACGCCCACATTAAGAAACCTTCGTTTTACGGCACCCTATATGCATAACGGAAGTTTACCGAACCTGCAGCGCGTACTTGAATTTTATGAGGATATTTCCAATGGAAAAGTCCGCAATACCAACGTTCCCAAAGAAAAATTTGACCCTTTTGTGCGAGAGCTTGAGCTTTCGGTAAAAGAGATGTCATTAATTATCTCTTTCTTGAATACCTTGAACGACGATAGTTTTAGCAAAGAGATTCCAGAAGCAGTTCCTAGTGACCTTTCCGTAGGTGGAAATATCGAATAGATAAGGCTAGTTGTACATACATGACGAAGGGTCTGATTTGATGAAATATGACCCGTAATTGCTCGCTTTCGGGTCTGTGCACCCTTTTAGGTTTTTGATTTTGATATTTCGAAAATCGATTGGCTGTCCTTCGCTTTGAAGTGCTATAAAACCCTCCTTCAATAGTTTTCCGTCAATTTTTATTTTGGGGTCATATCGATTTGCGACACCTCCGCCAATTTGTGGCTGGGTATATTGCAAGACCGGTTCGCCGTCAATGATATGGGTAATCAATGAATCACCCAATACAATGGCCTCCGCTTTTACCCATGTTTCGCCCCAATACGTTTTTGAACTTGAGGATATGCAATGTCTAGGGTCGATTTTACCCTCATAGACCACGTCGGTTCCGGGAGAGCACATATTCCCCGTTGGGCGAACTTTTTCCTGTTCGGTTCCGGCCAAGAACTGCATTTCTACCGAAATGGGCCAATCTTGTTCTTTGGGCATCGTTCGAGGATCTTGGGAATGAAACATGATGCCACTATTCTTCAGTGTGAAACTTGGTGCGCCGGGATGAAGTTCTCGCACAAAGCGATACTCCAACGAAATATGATAATACGAATACGGCGTATTATAATACAAATGTCCGTAACGCTCATTAAAATCGCCTTCGTATTGATCGTAGCGAACCTTGATCATTCCATCTTCGACGCGAAAAGTTTCCCCATGGTTGTCCTTCACCTCGTATTGATGGATTTTGGTCGTCCAGTTTTCGAGATTCTCTCCGTTGAACATCGTCTCCCATGCTTCGGGTGTGTTCTGAACGGACTTTACCGTGGTTTTACATTGGGTAAAAAATAGGACACTACAGGCCAATAAGACCGATTTAAAAATCAAAAAAGCGCTTTTCATTTACTTGGGTTGTTACCATGAAGATACAATTTGTATTTGTATGGAATATTTTTCAAAAGGCAATTGCTACTTCGGTTACATTTCCATTTTAGAATTTGCAGTACCTTTGAACTATGCGCAGATTCTTTCCGTTTTTGCAATGGCTACCGGAGTATCAAAAAAGCTGGCTATCGAAAGATATCGTTGCGGGTCTTACTGTAGGGATCATTTTGATTCCCCAAGGAATGGCCTATGCCATGATTGCGGGCTTACCTCCGGTCTATGGATTGTATGCTTCACTTATTCCCGTACTGGTTTATGCATTTTTGGGAACATCGAGACAGTTGGCCGTCGGCCCGGTCGCCATGGATTCACTTTTAGTAGCGGCGGGTTTGGGCGCAATGGCCATTTCAGGGGTCGAGAATTATATTGCCATGGCCCTGTTTTTGGCCTTTCTCGTAGGTGCCATTCAATTGATTTTAGGATTGTTCCGCATGGGGTTTTTGGTCAATTTTTTGTCGAAACCTGTTATTAGCGGATTTACTTCCGGTGCCGCTGTAATCATCATTTTCAGTCAACTCAAGCATCTATTAGGTGCCGATATCCAAAAAAGCAATCAGTTTCATCAGTTAGTTCTGAATGCTTTTGAGAAGATTTCCGAAACAAATCTTCTGGACTTTGCTATCGGCATTTCCGGTATTCTAATTATCGTCCTCCTTAAAAAATGGAGCAAGAAAATCCCTGGAATTCTTATAGCAGTGATATTGGGCGTTTTGGCCGTATATTTTCTAAATCTTGAATCGTATGGGGTAGGTTTAGTGGGAAGCATTCCTGACGGACTTCCTTCTTTTCAAATCCCTGATTTCAGTATTGAGAATTTCAAGGACCTCTGGCCGATTGCACTAGCCTTGGCCTTGGTCGGGTACCTAGAGGCGATTTCAATTGGTAAATCCATCGAGGATAAAAATGGCGAAGAGACCATTGACTCGAATCAAGAACTGGTCGCCCTGGGCGCATCGAATATGGCGGGTTCTTTTTTTCAGGCCTTCCCCATTACCGCAAGTTTTTCAAGATCCGCCATTAATAATGAATCTGGGGCAAAGACCACTATCGCTTCGGTCATTAGTGTGGTTATGGTCGTTTTGACCTTGCTATTTTTGACACCCTTGTTCTACTATCTTCCGAACGCGGTTTTGGCTAGTATCATTATGGTTTCCGTTTTCGGACTCATCGATGTTTCGTATGCCCGAAGTCTCTGGAAGCATCGAAAGGATGAGTTCTTCGTGCTATTGTTGACGTTCTTGGCCACACTTTTCATAGGTATTAAAGAGGGAATTCTAATGGGCGTTCTTTTCTCACTGTTGCTGCTGGTCTATCGTACCTCAAAACCTCATTTTGCGGTCTTGGGGAATGTAAGGGATTCGGATTATTATAAAAACATCGATCGTTTTGGCGATGAGGCTATAATTCGCGATGATTTGTTGATCGTTCGTTTCGATGCCCAATTGTATTTTGGCAATGCAGGGTTTTTTAAAAGACAATTGTTAAAGCATGTCGAAGCAAAGGGTTCAATGCTAAGAGGCGTGATACTAAATGCCGAGGCCATTAATTATATCGATTCCACAGCGGCACAAATATTGACCAAAACGATTCATGAAATTCACGAGCGCGGTTTACAGTTCTACATTGCGGGAGCCATAGGTCCGACCCGTGATATTATTTTCAGTAGCGGCATCATCAACGAATTGGATAAGAAATACTTGTTTGTCCAGACCAAAGAGGCAGTGGCATGTTTTGACAACCCATATACAATTTCCGAGGTAGGGAGCAAGGTGGCCTACCAAAATCGCCTGAATAGTAACTAAGGTTACCTCAAGATTAGGAAAGTGTCATTATTTTTGTAAAGTAATTATAGTTTGAAAATATGAAGATTGAACAAATTTATACCGGATGTTTGGCCCAAGGAGCCTATTATATCGAAAGCAATGGCGAAGTGGCCATTATCGATCCCTTACGCGAAATAGAGCCCTATTTGAGAAGGGCAAAGGCAGATAACGCAAAGATCAAGTATATTTTTGAGACCCATTTTCATGCCGATTTTGTGAGTGGGCATGTCACCCTTTCAAAAGAAACGGGCGCACCCATTGTGTACGGGCCGAATGCCAATCCTTCTTTTGAGGCCGTCATAGCGGAAGATGGACAGGAATTTAAACTAGGTGATATCACTATCACGGCACTTCATACCCCAGGGCATACGATGGAAAGCACTACCTATTTACTGAAGGACGCCCAAGGAAAAGATCATGCGATATTTTCTGGGGATACCTTATTCTTAGGGGATGTCGGTAGACCCGATTTAGCCCAAAAAGCGGCAAGTATGACGCAAGAAGATCTGGCTGGAATCCTATTCGATAGTCTTAGGAATAAAGTAATGCCCCTTGCCGACGATGTCATCGTGTACCCGGCGCACGGTGCGGGTTCGGCCTGCGGAAAGAACATGATGAAAGAAACCGTAGATACACTTGGTAATCAAAAGAAAATGAACTATGCGCTGCGGGCCGATATGACCAAAGAAGAATTTGTCGCGGAAGTTACTGAGGGTTTATTGCCTCCTCCAAAGTATTTCCCCTTGAACGTAAAAATGAATAAGGAAGGCTATGACGACATTGCCGATGTTTTGGATCGTGGAACGAAGGCCTTGTCCCCGGAAGCTTTTGAAACTGCTGCCAACGAGACTGGAGCGATCGTTCTTGACGTTCGGCATCAGAATGATTTTATAAGGGGTCATGTACCCCGCTCGATATTCATCGGACTCAATGGGGATTTTGCACCTTGGGTAGGTACGCTGATCGCTGATGTTAAACAACCTCTATTGCTGGTTGCCCCCACCGGTCAGGAAAAAGAGGCCGTCACTCGACTATCACGAGTGGGATTTGACGGTACTATCGGTTATCTGGATGGTGGTTTTGATGCTTGGAAAAAGTCGGGAAAGGAATACGATACGGTTACATCGATTAGCGCAGAAACATTAAAGGAAAGGATGGCAAGCGAAAACCCGGAAATTTTTGATGTTAGGAAACCTAGTGAATTTGCTTCGGAGCATGCTAAAGATGCAAAAAGCACACCGTTGAGTTTTTTGAACGAACATTTAGCTGAATTCCCTGAAGAAGCGCCGTTTTATGTGCATTGCGCCGGGGGTTACCGATCGGTGATAGCAGCCTCTATTTTAAAGAGTAGGGGAATTCATAATTTAATCGATGTTGCCGGAGGTTTTGGTGTCATGAAGGAATCCGGTATCGAGGTAACGGACTATGTTTGCCCGACGACCTTATAAGATGATATTTATCATTATTTTGAATAACCTAGAAAGATACCTTTGGCATAATGAAGTTGAACAAGGTAATGAAGTTGATATTGATTTGTTTGCTTTGTATCGGTTTAATTTCGGCTACGGTAATTCTAATCGAATTTATTAACCAATAAGATTATAACTATGAAAAGAAATATGGGAAGTACGGATAAAATAATCCGTCTTGTAGTGGCCGTTGTCGCGGCTCTTTTGATTTATTTTGATGTCGTGCAAGGCACGTTTGCCTATATCTTGCTAGCGGTAGCAGGTATTTTCGTGCTAACCAGTTTGATTAATTTTTGTCCATTATACACGCTGTTCGGAATGAATACGTGCAAGACAAAAAGTTAAGTTTTTCTGATATTTATCATATAATCTTGTGATATGGATTGATAATTTTGGTTCTCTAAATTGAATTGTATGTCACTACTTCGAATGTTACCCCTGGTCAATTGGAACAACGGAATCATCATGATCGTCGTTTTTGCGGCTGTCTGTATAGCCTTGATTACTGCACTTGTACTTTTCATGAATAGTGGAAAGAACAAAAAAAGCACTTGAATTTATTTGATTAGATTTACAACGGAAAATTTCCTCTGGAGCAATGAAATTTTGTGGAAAAGGACATTTTTATAGCTTTTTTTAAGAAATTGTAAAATGTTAAGATAATCTTAATATTTTAGCTAATTTTCAATCTTTTTTAACTATATTTAACAAGAATCACTTTACGTAACATGATTAAGAACTTTATTGAGAAGGTCGGGGCAATGAATTGTTTATTGTTACTGGTTGTGGTTTCCATCATTATAGTATCGGAATATCTATTTCTGAGCGGAAAAAAATTGGATGCTATTTTCGTGGCTTTTTGGGCACCGACCATATTAGGTTTTATGAACTATCTGAAATATAAAAAGTAGTGGACTTTATTTTCATATACTCCATTTTCGTGGCCGTCATCTTTTTGGCGTGGCTACTTTTTATAATTCGGATGTATCGAGAGCTAAAGGACTAAGAACCGGAATATGTCGATAGCTCTTCAAACTGCAAGACCTTGTCCGCATTTTTATTTATATACGACCTGATAATTCCCTGGGCCTCCACACTATTCTTACTTCGGATTAAAAACGGTTCTAAATCCGCAAAGGACGAAATTTCCATATTTTTTTCTAGAAACCCATATCCCTGATAGCTATCGTCTTGAACGAGCACAAAGGCTTCTTCCTCAAAGTTTCTTCCTTTTTCGCGGATGATGAAATTTTCTTTTCTCAACTTCATATGATGTATGGCTGCCATCACTTTCCCATTGTAAACAGAAGTGGTTTCCATTCCCCTACAAATACCATCGCATTTGGGAATCCGATAATGGGAGCATGTCGTAACGTTTTCCTGTAAATGGCAATATTTAGGACAAAGCCCGTAGGTTTTACAAATTTCTTCCAAATAAAGGCGGCAATCCGTGGCATTCGAAAATGTGATCAATGCGTTGGGTGCGGCCTTCAGCTTATTAAAGGCTAAATGCAGTATTCCGTTACGATCTTCATAGGAGAAAATTGCATATTGAAGCAAGCTTCTTTTTTGGGCTCGATTATAAGTTGGGTAATAGTGCTTGATGGCATGTGATTCCATCAACAATGCAATGAACTCACTACCTGAGATTTCAAAATCGATATCCGCCGTTTCTTGGCACATACGCACCTCTTTTGTAGCCTTATCATAAAAATGGCTCAAAACACGTTTTTTAATATTGATGGCTTTTCCTACATAAATAATTTTTCCCGTTCTATCCTTAAAATAATAAATACCGGGTTGCGTGGGCAATTTTTCGTAGATAGCTCGAGGCAATGAAGGTGGTAAGGTCGCCTCTTGGGAACGTGAGTTCAGAAAACTCTTAAAAACCTGTTCCGCGCCATCGGTACGCAATAGTTTTTTGAAAAGCAGTACCGTAGCATGGGCATCACCTCTTGCGCGATGTCGGTCGGTAAGTGGAATACCGAGGGCCGAACAAAGTTTTCCTAAACTATAAGAGTTGTACCCCGGGATCAATTTACGGGAAAGACGAACGGTGCAGAGTTTCTTTCTTGTGAATTCCAGTCCCAAGTCCTTGAATTCGTTTTTGATTACATTATAATCAAAATTCACGCTATGGGCCACGAAAATGGTGTCTTGGGTAAGCTCGAGCACTTTTTCCGAAATTTCCTGCAATTTTGGAGCATTTCGTACTAGGTCATTATCGATGCCGGTAAGGCCGGTAATAAAATACGGAATTTCGCATTCAGGATTGACCAGGGTGGTAAACTCATCAATAATATCGTGGCCGTCAAATTTGAAAATACAGATTTCGGTAATCTTATTACCCTTAATACCGTTTCCAGTGGTCTCTATGTCAATGATACTGTACAACTTCAATTTTGCTTTCTGGTGCCCATAAAGTTAGCGTAAAATCTTGAAGGAAATCTTTTGGTTCGGACTTTAAGCAAAAAAGCCACTCAGGAGTGGCTTTTTATAATGAACACTAGCTCAAATAATTCTATCGGAGGGAACTTTGCAAATAGTGTTGCTTAAAGTTACAAGATCTACAGGAATTTTCTAAAACTTATCCTACAAAATATACTACTTTCTTACTAAAAAAAGTATTATGTCAAATTTCAGTAGGGAATAAAGGATAGGTAGATAGCCGTAAATTCTTCAAATGACATACGAATCAATATAATTTTGGCGGCATTTCTATCCGAATCCAGAGTATGACTTGAATTGCTTAATTTTAGTTTCTTGCTATATTCAAGTTCGCCATTATGAAAACACCATTTTTTTTCAACTCCAACGCACTATTGACTTTGTTGTTGCTGATTTTTCCTTTTGGCAAAAAGGTTTCAGAACCGATAGATGAAAAACCACCCAACATCATTTATATTCTTGCCGATGATTTAGGTTATGGGGATATTGGCAGCTTTAATCCTGAAGGTAAAATTAGCAGTCCGAATATTGATAAACTAGCTGCCGAAGGCATGAAGTTTACTGACGCCCATAGTCCTTCAGCTGTATGTACGCCCACACGCTATGGTATTCTTACGGGTAGGTATAGCTGGCGCAGTCCTCTTAAAAGCGGAGTATTGACAGGAAAATCCAAAGCCTTGATACCCAATAATCGTACTACTGTGGCATCCCTATTGAAAAAAGGAGGATACCATACCGCGTTTATCGGTAAATGGCATTTGGGTTGGGATTGGGCACAAAAAGATACTTCCGATTTTGGCGGTGAGGGATGGAATGCCGACGATTTCGAGAATATCGACTTTACCGGTCCAGTAAAAAATACCCCGAACGATATAGGCTTCGACTACGCATATGGTCATTCGGGCTCACTGGATATGGCACCCTATGTATATGTTGAGAATGGCAGCATAACTACGGAAGTAAATTCGATTACCGAAGATACCGGCAAATATACATGGTGGCGAAAAGGACCTACGGCCTCCGATTTCGACCATGATGAGGTCACGCCCAATTTTTTCAGAAAATCGATGGATTATATAAGGAAAAGGTCGTCCGCAGAGAAGCCTTTCTTTCTCTATTTGGCCTTGCCTTCGCCCCATACCCCGATTTTGCCGACAAAGGCGTGGTTGGGAAAAAGTGGCTTAAATCCCTATGCCGATTTTGTCTCAATGATAGATTCATATGTGGGTGATTTAATGAACGTATTGGAAGAACAAGGGATGAAGGAGAATACGATGGTTATTTTTACAAGTGACAATGGATGTTCCCCTGAAGCCGATTTTGAGATCTTGGAAAAGAAAGGACATCGACCAAGCTCGATATATCGAGGGCATAAAGCGGATATTTTCGAAGGAGGCCATCGTATTCCGTTCATTGTTCGGTGGCCTGAAAAAATCAAGCCGAATTCGATAGCGGAGAATACCATTTGCCTGACCGATTTGACGGCTACCTGTTCTGATATTCTAGGAATACCGTTGCAGGAAAATGAAGGAGAGGATAGCTTTTCTTTACTTCCAATATTCAACGGTGAAGATGCTGAAAAATACGAACGAAAGACAACCGTACATCATTCCATCAACGGAAGTTTTGCTATACGGAAGGAAAACTGGAAATTTATTTTTTGTCCGGATTCAGGGGGTTGGAGCGATCCTAAGCCAAATGCTGAGGGTATTGATAAACTTCCCGAATTTCAACTGTACGATTTGGAAAAAGACCCTGGTGAAAGAACGAACCTCTTCACATCATATCCAGATAAAGTAGAAGAATTAAGAGCGTTAATGGTTTCCTATATCGAAAACGGAAGAAGTACAGAAGGACCGATCCAAAAAAACGACCCGGAAGCCTTTGGAACAAAGGATTGGAAACAGATTTCAATATTCAAATAAATGAAGGATATTTTTGTCTTGGTCAAAAAAGTATTTCAGATGGTTAAGAATACTCTCAAAGTAATTGTCCTAGTCTTGGTCTTGGCGGTTTTGGGTTCATGTGAAAATGATGAAATTCAAGAACCGCCCCCAAATATCGTTCTTTTTTTGGTTGACGATATGGGCTGGCAAGATACCTCCGTGCCGTTTTGGAGTGAACGCACTGCGTTCAATGACCGTTACCATACGCCTAATATGGAACGCCTTGCCAAAGAAGGAGTTAAATTCACCCAAGCCTATGCCACACCAGTATGTTCTCCTACACGGGTAAGTTTGATGACGGGCATGAACGCCGCACGACATCGCGTCACCAATTGGACTTTGAAAAAAGATTCGCTGCAACCTATGGAAACCGACCATCCACAACTTGAATTTCCGTTATGGAATGTGAATGGTATGAGTCCTGTTGCAGGCGATTCCTTGGCAGTGCATGCCATGCCATTGCCACAGGCCTTGCACGATATAGGGTATTTTACGGTACATTCAGGGAAAGCCCATTTGGGAGCGATTGGCACACCCGGCGAAAATCCCTTGAACTTGGGATTTGATGTAAACATTGCCGGCCATGCAGCAGGAGCCCCTGAAAGTTATCTGGGCACAGAGAATTTTGGCAATGGTAAGGAAGGAAGAGAAACTTGGGCGGTACCCGGATTGGAGAACTACTACGGTAAAGATATCTTTTTAACAGAGGCTATCACGCAGGAGGCATTAAAAGTAGTGGATTCCGCCGTTACCCATCAACAGCCTTTCTTTCTTTACATGTCACATTACGCTGTACATACCCCGATTATGGGTGATGAACGGTTCGTTCAAAAATATCTTGAAAAAGGTCTCGATTCCACCGAAGCGAAATATGCTTCTTTGGTAGAAGGTATGGATAAAAGCCTAGGGGATATCCTGAATTATTTGACCGATAAAAATATCGAGGAGAATACTATCGTTATCTTTATGTCGGATAATGGCGGATTGAGTGCCCATGCCCGTGGTGGCGAACCGAATACGCACAATAAACCGCTGGCAAGTGGCAAAGGCTCGATGTACGAAGGCGGCATTCGAGAACCGATGTTGGTCAAATGGCTGAATAAAACTGAACCGGGAACCGTGTCGAACGAGCAAATCATCATTGAGGATTTTTATCCTTCGATTCTTAAAATGGCTGGTATAGATAGTTTGGAGACAGTGCAAAAAGTAGATGGGCAAAGTTTTGTCGAGATTCTCAAGGACGAACCGAAGTATGAAGGGTTGCGGCCGTTGATTTGGCATTACCCCAATGAATGGGGAGTTACTGGTCCCGGTATCGGTGCGGCCAGTGCGGTACGGCAAGGCGACTGGAAATTTATTTATTTTCATGCCGACAGACGAATGGAACTCTATAATCTTAAAACGGATATTGGAGAAACCAAAAATTTGGCTTCCGAACAGCCTGAAAAATTGTTGGAGATGGCATCCATACTCACGACACAATTGAAAGCTAAAAGAGCTCAAATGCCCATTGACAAAAGTACGGGTAAGCCTGTGGAATATCCTCTTGAAATGTTACCTAATGAAAAGGAATAAAAAACTTTGGTGTTTGATTCTGGTGGTATTACTATGTGCGTGCTCGCAGGTAAAACCTCCCGAACCGGTCGGGCCATTACCTTCCGAGCGCCAACTGGTATGGCATGATTTACAATATTATGCTTTTGTACACTTCAACATGAACACCTTTACCGATATGGAATGGGGTACGGGCGGAGAATCCCCCGAACAGTTCAATCCATCGGAACTTGATACGAGACAATGGGCCAAAGTAGCCAAGGAAGCGGGTATGAAAGGCATCATCATCACGGCAAAACACCATGATGGGTTTTGTCTTTGGCCCACCAAGACTACCGAACATTCCGTCAAGAATTCCCCGTGGAAAAACGGTCAAGGTGACTTGATAAAAGACCTGTCGGAGGCATGCCAAGAATATGGACTCAAATTCGGGATCTATCTTTCCCCTTGGGACCGACATGATAAAGATTATGGAAATCCGGAATATGTAAAGAAATTCCATGAGCAACTTCGAGAACTTTTGACGAATTACGGTGAGGTGTTCGAAGTCTGGTTCGACGGCGCCAATGGCGGATCCGGATATTACGGGGGTGCCAACGAAACCCGGAAAATTGACAACAAAACCTATTATGAATGGGATAAGACCACGACCATGGTACGCGAGTTTCAACCGAATGCCGTAATCTTCAGTGATGGCGGACCCGATATTCGATGGGTCGGCAATGAAGAAGGATGGGCGAACGAAACAAATTGGAGCATCATGCGGCGTGACGAAATCTATCCCGGGTGGCCAAGGTACAAAGAATTGCGTTCGGGCCATGAAGATGGCACCCATTGGCTACCTGCCGAGGTCAACACCTCTATTCGACCGGGGTGGTATTATCATCCTAGGGAAGACCATCAAGTAAAGACCTTGCCGAAATTGATAAAAACATTTTATGAATCTATTGGCCGAAACGGGAATTTCCTATTAAATCTTCCAGTAGATACGCGAGGACTGGTTCATGAGGAGGATACAAAACAACTCATGGCCCTGAAAAATCAATTGGACAAAGATTTTGCCACCGAAATCGCAAAGGGCAAAACGGCGACGGCAACAAACGAAAGGGGTTCAGAAATACGGTTCGGTGCCCAAAATGCAAATGATGGAGACCCTGAGACCTATTGGGCGACCGATGATAGCGTGACACGAGCCACGATTACCATTGATTTGGAAAAACCAACGGAAGTGAATCGGATATTGATACAAGAATATATTCCACTCGGTCAAAGGGTAAAACGATTTATTCTCGATGCGGAAATAGACGGAAAGTGGCGCGAAATTGATGGACAGACCACGGTCGGTTATAAACGAATTTTACGTTTCAACACTGTTGAAGCGACCAAAATAAGGGTAAACTTCTTGGATGCCAAAGGTCCTTTGGCCATCTCCAATATCGAATTGTATCGAGCACCGAATTTGTTGGTCGAACCTACGGCCAAAAGAAACCGGGAAGGAACGGTGTATCTGAATGTTCCTGATAAAAATATAAACATGCGTTACACGCTGGACGGGAGTGAACCTTCCTCGGAATCAGCCCAATATAAGGCCCCTTTACTAATCAAAAAGCCAACGATTGTAAAGGCGATAAGCGTGAATCCTGATAATGATGAACAGACCCCGCCACGGGAATTTTATTTTGATATCGCCAAAAAAGATTGGAAGGTACTTTGGACCTCTTCGGGCAATTTAGAGGATACATATAAAATGATAGACGAAAACCCCAATACATTTTGGGCTACCGATGAGGGAGTCAAAAACCAACAAGAGATTATCATCGATTTGGGCAAGACCTATAATCTAACAGGGTTCACCTATTGGCCCATTCAAGAACGCTATCCCTTTGGAATAATAACCGAATATGGATTCTCCGTGAGTACGGACAACAAAAATTGGAAAACGGTAGCTACGGGAGAATTTGGAAATGTGGTGAACAATCGTATTTTACAAACCGTTACGTTCGAGCCTACGAAAGCTAGGTATATAAAACTCAAGGGTGTAAAAGTTGATGGGGAAGATTTCAGGGCTTCCATTGCCGAAATCGGAGTGATTACCAAACCCAACTAAGAGACTGTTTTGAAATGTGTGATTAGAATTGTTATAGGTCGTTTTTGATGCCATTATAGGCAAAATTTTATAGCATAGCCATAGCTACGGTCTAAAATTTTAACGAAGAATGGCGCAAAAAGGGGCATAACAAAATAATCGACATATTTCAAAACAGTCTCCAAAGCTACTTTGCCGTCCACCCACCATCTACGGTCAACATGGACCCGACCATATAGCTTCCCGCATCACTGGCCAAGAAAAGTGCCGCTCCCTGAATCTCTTTCAGTTCGCCCCAACGGGCAAGTGCGGTTGCACCGACAATAAAATTTTTGGCCTCGGGAGTACCCGCAATCGGGATGTTCATTTCCGTTAAAAAAGGGCCTGGGCAAATGGCATTAACATTGATGTTGAACGGGGCCAATTCCAACCCGAGGGCACGGGTCATCTGAACCACGGCACCCTTGCTGGTGGCATAGGGCGTGCGATTCGCCAAACCGACCAGACCCAATGTACTCGCCATATTGATAATCTTGCCGCTGCCCTGTTTTTTCATTTGCGGAGTGACGGCGCGGGAAACGTTCCAAGTGCCATTGACGTTTACGTTCATAACTTGACTGAATTCATCAGGAGTCAATTCATCGATAGCCCCACGAATATTGATGCCCGCACTATTGATAAGGATATCCAACCGGCCAAATTCAGCGATAATCGAAGCCACTACAGCTACTACTTCGGGTAAATTGGTAACATTGGCGGCGTATGCCTTTGCCGTTACCCCATAATCTTTGGCCAATTGCTGGGCGGCGGCTTCACCTTCCTCTATATTTCTATTTAATAAGGCAATATTGGCCCCTGCGGAAGCGAGTCCTGCGGCCATCGCCAAGCCCAGGCCTTTTGAACCTCCTGTTACTAGGGCACATCGCCCTTTTATTTCAAAAAGTTTTATTCCTGGTAAACGTGTGTCGCTCATAAAATGTATTTTATCTAAATCCTAAATGTTGTTTGGCATAGTTCATTGATATGCGATTGTTCTCGACTTCGAGTCGCAATTGTTCATCAGTCGGCTTGTCGGAGAGTATGGGCAAAGGTGCTTCTGATTTTATCTCTTTGATATGATGCAGATACCGCCCGAGGTCCTTGGCCGAAATCTGGTCGAATGTGGCCCAATATTTTTCGGTCAAACACGGAATTTTTAAGGGATCCCGTGTAATCATTTCCAAATTGAACCGAATATCGGGATTCTGTTTTTTAATCGTTGCAATCATGCCCGCGATATCCAGATAGCCTTCCCCTAAATTGACCTCCGACATTAAAAATCCATCCTCATATTCCTCCACGGCCATATCCTTTAAATGAACGGAAAAGGCATAGGGGGCCAATTTTTCCACTACCTCCATCGGATTTTCCAAAAGCGAAACATTATTGCCGGTATCCAAGGTAACCCCGATCCATTTACTGTTTAAATCCGTCAGAATCTGAATAAACTCATCCGCACGCCAATCTTTGTGATTTTCGACGGCCAATTTTACCTGATGTTTCCGAACGATAGGCTCCGCGCGTTGCATGGATTTGATCGAGGCTTCCTTAAAGCTTTGAAAAGCTTCCATGGAATCAAAGGTTTCGTAACGTCTTCCGGAAAGGCATGCGGTTCGGAAAACTTCTATGCCTGTTTCCTTCGCATTTTTCACTTCTTCTTCAAAACGGGAAATATCCTCATCCTCTTGGGGCAATCTGATTTGGGCTTCCAGAAAAACGTCGAGTTCTTCTTTTCGCTTCCGTATTTTTTTGGCGAATTTTGGATCCCATCCCCCGACACCGACTTGCATCCCACCAAAACCTAAGTCCGCACAATGATTAATCATTTCCATGGCATCGGTAAAGGGCGGATAAAGCGCACTCTCGATATTTCGATAACGCCGCATCATATAGGACGCATCGGCAACACCGAAACGGGTCTCTGCGAAATCCACCGAAAATGAAGGTAGTACCGGCATGGTCATCATGAGACTTCCCGCCGCGGTTGTCTTCATAAAGTGTCTTCTTTGCATGATGCGGATTCGATAAAGATTATCTTCAAGATAAAAAATAAAAGTAACAAAAGATTCCCATGCATGTGATGTATTCAACGAAAAGAAGAATCAATTAAAAAATTAATAAGATTTCGATTTTGTAAACTCCTTTAAAGATGATACCTTGATTTCGCAAATTTAGAAATGCTTTTATCGCGCAAGTGGATAATTAAAAATTATGGAGAATAAGAAGGATAAGAAGTTAAGGAGTGCCGCATGGTTTAGTCCCGATGACCCAAAATCGGCATTTATTCATCGTTCATGGATGCGCAACCAAGGCTTACCGACCGATTATTTCGAAGGTCGCCCGGTTATCGGCATTTGTAATACATGGTCTGAACTGACCCCTTGCAATGCCCATTTACGCGATTTTGCCGAGTTTGTCAAAAAAGGAGTGCTAGAAGCAGGGGGCGTACCGTATGAGTTTCCGGTGACCAGTTGCGGTGAGATTTTGATGCGGCCGACCGCGATGCTTTTTCGGAATTTGGCCAGTATGGATACCGAAGAAAGTATTCGAGCCAATCCGCTGGATGGGGTGGTGCTGTTAACAGGCTGCGACAAGACCACGCCATCAACGGTTATGGGCGCCTGTAGTGTCGACCTACCGACTATCGTAGTGCCTGGCGGACCCATGTTGAACGGAAAATATAAAGGAAAGCGCATAGGATCAGGCACTTTTGTCTGGCAGTTAAAGGATAAAATAAAAAATGAGGGCTTCACGCCCGAAGATCAAATTGAGGCAGAAATATGCTCGGCCCGAAGTGCCGGACATTGCATGACGATGGGTACCGCTTCGACCATGGCCTGTATGGTCGAATCATTAGGACTTACCTTACCCGGTGCTGCCGCGATACCGGCAGTGGACTCCAGAAAAAAGTAATGGCGCAATTGTCAGGTCGGCGAATCGTCGAAATGGTGAAAGAAGACCTGAAAATATCTAAAATACTGACCAAGGAAGCCTTTGAAAATTCGATAAAGGTCAATGCCGCTATCGGTGGTTCTACCAATTTTATCATTCATTTACTCGCCATAGCAGGTAGGGTAGGAGTCAATTTGGATTTAAAGGAGTTCGACACCTTGGGAAGCAAGATTCCCTTACTGGTCAACTTGATGCCTTCCGGACCCTATTTAATGGAGGACTTTTTCGATGCGGGAGGTTTGCCCGTCGTCATTAACGAAATGAAAAAACACCTGCACCACAATGTGATTACGGTGAACGGAAAGTCACTGTTGGATAATAATGATGGGGCCGAATGTTATAACGAGGAAGTAATCGCAAAACTCGAAAAGCCCTTTATGGAAGAAGCAGGAATTGCCGTTTTGTATGGAAATCTATGCGAAAACGGTGCCGTCATCAAACCTTCGGCGGCAACGCCCGAATTGATGAGCCATACAGGTACGGCGGTCGTATTCGAGACCATTGAGGAATTTTTACAAACGGTCGACAATCCCGATTTAGAAATTGATGAAAATAGTGTGATGGTGCTAAAAGGTGTTGGACCTGTCGGATATCCTGGAATGGCGGAAGTGGGCAATATGGACCTTCCTGAAAAATTGCTGAAGAAGGGAATAAAGGATATGGTCCGGATCTCCGATGGCCGCATGAGCGGTACTGCTTTCGGTACGGTCGTACTGCATGTATCCCCTGAATCTTCGGTAGGCGGATTGCTTGCTCTGGTAGAATCGGGAGATCGGATTATATTGGATGTTCCCAATCGAAAGCTGCATTTAGATGTCGATGAAGTCGAACTTCAAAAAAGAAAAGCCGCTTGGAGGCCTCCTACGCCTCCCGTGGATCGAGGTTATACCAGTCTATATACAAAACACGTTCAACAATCACATCTTGGTGCAGACCTCGATTTTCTGGTCGGAAAATCCAGTGCTGATGTGACACGCGACGCTCACTAAAAACCAACCTATGTTAGCCATTCTCTTATTAGTACTCAGTGTATTGTTTATCATTTTACTGACCGTAAAATGGAAAGTCCACCCGTTTCTGGCCCTGCTCGGGGCCGCTTTGTTCTTTGCCCTGTTCTCTGGAATGGATTTAGAGACCATTGTGAATCTGGTCAACGACGGCTTCGGAATTACCTTGGGCAAAATCGGTATCGTTATCATTTTGGGTGTTATCATTGGTGCCTTTCTCGAACATTCGGGGGGAGCTTATAAGCTCGCTGAAGTAGTGCTAAAGGTCATTGGCAAAAAAAGAGTCCATGAGGCGATGGGTATTGTGGGTTTTATTGTTTCGATTCCCGTTTTCGCCGATAGCGGATTTATCATTTTGAATCCCCTGAATAAAAGTTTGACCAAAAGAGCGGGGCTCTCCATCGTGGGAACGGCGACAGCTTTGATATTGGGTCTGATGATTACGCACGTTTTGGTGCCACCGACCCCGGGCCCCATCGCTGCAGCAGGAATCATTGGTGCCGATGTCGGGCTTGTGATGTTGGTTGGGCTGGTTGTAGGGTTGCTTTCATTGGTGGTGGCCATAATCTATTGTAAAAAGATGGGTTCGAGAACCTACATTGACCCAAATCCAGATGTGACCGATGAGGTGATTGCCGAAAAAATGAAACAGGCTCCAAGTGCGTTCAAGTCCTTTTTGCCTATTTTGATTCCGATTCTTTTGATCGTAGGTAAATCGATTATGGAATTTAATCTCGTCGAGGGAGCTGAAGTAACAGGTCTGGTAAAATTTATATCTTTTATCGGTTCTCCCATCATTGCGCTGCTGATCGGGATGTTCTTATCCTTTTTATTGCCCAAAAAGTTTGATCAAGAAATGCTCTCGACCACTGGATGGGTCGGCAAGGCGCTTACCGATGCCTCCAATATTATATTGATTACCGGTGCAGGGGGAATATTTGGCACCATACTTCAAAATAGTGGCATTGCGAATGTATTGGCAGATGCCCTTTCAGGGGCGAATTTGGGTATTTGGCTTCCCTTTCTACTTTGTGCCGCGATCAAGACCGCACAAGGTTCTTCGACGGTGGCTTTGATTACAACGGCATCCATTGTTGCACCTTTGTTATTGACGATGGGCTTTAGTACCGAAATTGACAAGGCGTTGGTCGTGGCTGCTATTGGTGCGGGTGCCATGGTGGTATCGCATGCAAATGATAGCGGCTTTTGGATCTTGACCCAATTTTCCGGGATCGATGTTAAAACGGGATATAGGGTCTACACCTTAGGAACCTTAGTGGTTGGTGTTTTTGCAGCACTTATGATATATATTGCTTCCTTTATCCTATAGCTAGAAACATGTTTGAAAATAGTACGGCAAAACGGTTCATGGTAAAGACAGTATTGCTTTGTACTTTTCTTATGCTTTTTTCGGCATGTGAAAAACAACCTTCTCCTCCTTTATCCCCTGAAGAAGCATTAAAAACTATTGTTTTAGCGGACGAAGATGTCAAAATCGAGCTGGTCGCCGCCGAACCTTTGGTGCAAGATCCCGTAGCGATAACCTTTGATGAAGCTGGTCGGCTTTGGGTCGTCGAAATGTTGGGTTTTATGACCGATATCGATGGCTCCGACGAGAAAGCAAGAACAGGAAGAGTTTCCGTGCTTTTTGATGATAATGGGGATGGGCAAATGGACCGGAGCTCGATTTTTCTGGATAGTCTCGTTATGCCGCGTGCTATAGCCCTGGTAAAAGGAGGAATTTTGGTCTCTGAAAATATTCCCCTTTGGTATGCGCAAGATACCGATGGCGATTTTAAGGCCGATACCAAAGTACTGATTGATTCCACCTATGGTGGTTCGGGAATGCCCGAGCACTCCGCGAACGGACTTTGGCGCGGATTGGACAATTGGATCTATAACGCCAAATCGAAGTATCGCTACAAGAAAATAGACGATGAATGGATCAAAGACGAAACCGAGTTTCGAGGGCAGTGGGGTATCATGCATGATGATGCGGGCCGCTTGTTCTACAATTATAATTGGTCGCAGTTGCATGGGGATTTGGTGCCACCGAACGCCCTGATGAAAAACAAAAATCATACCCCGTCAAGTGGCATCGATCACGGACTCACCTTGGAACGTGAAATTTTTCCGATTCGGAGCAATACAGCGGTGAACCGGGGCTATGTTCCAGGGACACTTGACGAGGAGGGAAAATTACTGGAATTTGCCTCGGCCTGCGGCCCTTTACTATATCGTGGAAATGCACTACCCGATAATTATAACGGAAATGCCTTCGTCTGCGAACCCACCGGAAATTTGATCAAGCGAAATAAGATTACCGAGGAAGGTTTTATGCTGAGCGCGCAGGGCTATTATAAGGACAAAGAGTTTCTTGCTTCGACCGACGAGCGTTTTCGGCCCATTTCACTGGCCTCGGGTCCTGATGGGGCTATGTATGTGGTCGACATGTACAAAGGGATCATACAGCATGGGCCCTATATGAGCGATTACTTGCGCAAAGTGACGTTGGAACGCAAACTCGACAAGCCCGTGCACATGGGGCGAATATGGAGGATTACCAAAAAAGATAATGCGAAGATCGAACTTCCGGATTTGTCTCAGGCCGATTCAAAAACCTTGGTCGGGTACTTGGGAAGCGCCAATGGATGGTTGCGGGATATCGCCCAACGGCTTTTGGTCCAAAAAGGGGATGCCATTGCTTCTGATTTGGAAAATGTTTTGAAAACACAAAATCCTTTGGCTCAGTTGCATGCCCTTTGGGCATTGGAAGGATTGGGCTTGGCACGACCTGAAAATGTGCTTCCCGCCTTGAAATCCGAAGACCCTAGGGTTGCGGCAACGGCCTTACGAATTTTGGAAAAATTAGCATCCGATCATGTCGATGTAAAGGTAGCACTAGAGCGTTTTATCCAAGAGCAGTATGATACAGCCCATCCCTATCTGCAAATGCAGCTAGTACTTTCCAGTGATATCATCGATTCGAAAGTTGCCTTTGCCATTTCCGAAAAATTTCTAAAACGATTTGGTCCACTTCCTGTGGCGCGCGACGTAGTCATGAGTGGTATGCAAGATCGTGAAATGGATTTGCTGACCAAACTTCTTTCCGACGATGCTTGGAAGAACTATGATCAAAACCATGAGATATTTACCGAAATGTTGGCGACCGCCGTTGCAAATAGCGGAGAAGAAAAAGATATACTACAGCTTTTTAAAATCGTCAACGCCCATCAGAACGAGGATAAGAAATGGATAGGTTCGGCCGTCGTAAACGGCATCGCAAGTTCAAGAGGTTCCAATGAGGCCGGGGAAATCGTTTTGACGGCAAAGCCCTCGTTTCTCGAAAATGAGGATAGGGATTATCCACTCTATAAAAAATTGACATGGCCCGATAAACCGAAGGCAGCCATTGCAGCGGTAGCCGAATACGAAATCGACAGCAAGGTATTCGCCAATGGGCGGCAAAAATTCCTCAACCTTTGTGCGAACTGTCACGGTACACGGGGGAAGGAATGAAGCGCTTCGCCCCGCCCTTAAAAGATTCCGAATGGGTCAATGGGGAAGAATTCAAATTGGCCATGATTTTATTGCACGGTATGGAAGGTCCGGTTATCGTCGATGGCAAGAACTATGATATTCCCGATATCCTCCCTAGTATGCCCTCGTTTACGACCTTACAAAATGAAGATATTGCGGCCATTGCCACTTATATTCGAAATTCATGGGGTAATTCGGCTACGCCCATTTCCAGTGGAACGATCGGGCATATCCGTTTTCGCACCCAAGGTCAGATTACGCCTTGGAAAGCCAGTGAATTGGATACGTTGATGTTTGATGTGGATCTCTAACCGTACCGTTTAATTCGGTAGTCCTTAGAATGTTGAAATAGTTTTTCAAAAAAACCTTCCGTTGGAGTCATAGCGATCGTTCCCCCGATTAACCGCTATGCTTTCGCAGAAGGTTCAAGCTAATGGCCTTTGTTCAGTGTTGTAGCAGTCTTGTAATCAGGGAATTTGAATTCCTTTTATACCGCTGATGAAAAGTCATCAAAAATCGGATTTCACTTTCCGATAATTGGTATGCTTTCTCAATCGCTCTTTGCTGTTTTGGACTCAATGAAGAAAGCATCGTCTCGGTAGTCATCATTTTTTTAATTCTCATGGTTTGGCATATTTGAACAAAACTAGGGGTATACCCGTGCCGTAGCAATACCCATTAATGGGTATTTATTAGGGTTTTCTGTAGGAAAAATCAAGGAATATCTGAATGCGAACTTATTCTTTGCAAATCGGTGATGGCGAACCCATTGAAAGTGTAAAAAGTTTTTTAGATTTAAGGTAACGACCTAATTCGTATAAAAAATACCCATGAATAGGTATGGTGTATCATTTCAAAATGCACGAAAATTGTAGCATAACCAAAACTCGATTTAACTATGAAACTGTACAGATCCAAAAACTTTACCCCGTTAACGGTCAATGTGAAAAAGAGCGATAGCAAGAACCACCAACTCATTTATGCCAGTCAGTTGTACGGAACCTTTTTTGCCGTAGGCGCAAAACTTTTACTCTCGGACGATAAAAAAAGCTTGATCGGCATGGAGCTCGCCCTTAATAATTATAAGGGACTCTATAATATCGGATTTTTAAAACAAACCGAGGATTCGTGGGATGTTGTGAAAAAAACGGCTGTTATCATTTTACATGTACAGGTCGATGATAATCAATATACCAACAACGTCAACCGAAAAAGAACCATCACCTTAAAGAAGTCGGTTCTTCTATCGAGCATCGACGAATTGTTTGTAGGCCGACAATTACACTGTTTAAGCAGTGCGTCACCTGTGGACCATTTAGACGATGCCATATTCGACAGCGAGTTCTATGTACGAAATGGCTCTTATATCGCAAAGATCGATCGCATGGATGACCATTTGCCTGGACCCCCAAAAGCGAACATGCCCACCGGAGGAAGCCCGACCAGTCATTGTATGAGTACTCTAGCAAAACTCATTTGATTTGATTCGCAGCCTTCTATTCGTTCTAATGCTTATGTTGGGCTGCTTATGTGCTCCGGCACAGACTATGGACAATAGCGGTGGCGGATCACCCAAGACCATTGAAGTGTTTTTTGATGCCCTGCGCCGCATGGAGATAAATGAGGCGCATAGGGCGTTGCAAGAATCCCAGCAGACCAAAGATAATACGTTGGCTTTGGCCTTGTTACAATCGTACCAAGGTAGAACCCAAACTTTCGACGCCGATACTACGGAATTGGGCGTGGATGGGAAAATATTGTGGCATTTGGTGAATGGCTATTCCAATGAGGGTGAAGACAACGAGAATACGGTAGCGGCATTTCAAAATTTTTCAAGGGCGATTCAATTGTCGGATTCGTATAATCGTGTGAACGCCTTAAAATTTTCGCTGACCAGTATGCTTGAACTGTTGCGAAAACAGTTTTTCTTCGGTGACGAATATTTTTTACCCTATCTCAACCATTATAGGGAAATTGCTACCGACACCGATGATGCGCGCATTTTACTGTTGTATGAAATCGGACTTAATTCTAATGAGAAAGATGATATGAGCAGTGAGTTTCAAGGCCTTGATATGATGCGTAAATTGGATAGTCTTTTTATCGATGTATCGGATGAGCGGGCGTTGAAAACAAAATACTATTTTGAAAAGGCCATCCAATTAAAGTTAGAAGCGAAATACGAACAAGCCATGTACGAGCTAAGGCATGCCCTTCGTAATGCGAATGGACAACCAGAAAATGTAGCGATACAAGAGGCTGCTACCTGGCATATTTCAACCTTGCATTTATTAGGAGGTCGAAAAGATTCCGCTCTGTTTTATTGGAATCGGTCATCTGCCCTTTCCAAAAAACTGCGAAATAAGTTTTATAACGAGCGTTTGGCTTCATGGATTTACAAGGATATGGGGCAAATGGATTCGGCCTACCATTATTTGAATGAATCGGTGTTTACGGAAGCTTTGGTAGATGGAAAGCAACAACGTTTTCAATCCGCCCTACTCTCTGTTGAAAACCAGACCGAGAAACTAAAACTGGACAAGTTACGACTGGACAATCGCAGAAAGACCAATCAAAATTATTTGATCGGGGCCATATCCCTATTATTGATTGGTACCTTGACGGCATTTTTTCTCCATCAGAACACCACCAAAAAACGAAAACTGGCCGAACAAGAAGCCTTACTCGAACAGCAAAAAGTCGAAACCTTGTTAAAGGAACAAGAGTTGGTCAGTATTGATGCCATGATCGAAGGTCAGGAAAAAGAGCGCACCAAAGTCGCCAACGAATTGCATGATGATTTGGGCAGTCTTATGGCAACCGTAAAACTGCATTTTGATAATGTCAAGGTCGATAAAAAAGACCCTGCCCTAAAAAATGCCCAAGACCTGCTCGAAAAAGCCTACCAAAAGATTCGAGGTATGGCCCATGCCAAGAATTCGGGTGTTATGGCCAATCAAGGTCTATTACCAGCGGTTCAAAAAATGTCCCGGACCATCAGCGAGACCAAAGCCTTGGAAGTCACGGTCGAAGATTTCGGCATGGCAGACCGTTTGGAAAACTCTTTGGAGTTGACCATTTTCCGGATCATTCAAGAATTGACCACCAATATCATCAAACATGCCAAGGCGACAAAGGCGAACATTCAGTTCACCCAACATGAAGATAATCTGAATATCATTGTGGAGGATAATGGTAAGGGTTTTGACATATCCGCCATCAAAAGAGCGTCCTTAGGTATGGGCCTCGGTACGATTGAAAAACGCATTGAACATTTGGGAGGAACTTTTACCGTTGACAGCGTCTTGGGTAAAGGCACCTCCATTTTAATCGATATACCCGTATGATCACCGTAGCGATAGCAGAAGACCACCAGGCCCTAATCGATGGCATTCAATCGTATCTGGAATACGAAGATGATATTACCATCGTCGGACATGCCAATGACGGCGAAACCCTTTTGGAGCTGGTCGAAAAACGAAACCCGACCCTGGTACTCTGCGACATTCGCATGCCCAAAGTTGATGGTATTGCGGCGGCCAAGATTATTCAAGAAAAATACCCGAACACCAAAGTAATTGCCTTTACGATGTTCGATCAAGAAGATGCCATTCGCCAGATGTTACAAGCGGGAGCGGTAGGCTATATTTTAAAAAATTCTTCGCTAGAAATAGTGCTCGAGGCCATTCGCGCCGTAGGTGCCGGAAAAACCTATTTTGATAAAAAAATCCATATTCCCACCGCTGAAAAGAACACCTCGAAAAGCGTGCTTTCTTCTCGTGAAAAAGAAATCTTGGGACTCATCAGTCGCGGTAAGACTTCGCATGAGATTGCGGACCAACTTTTTATTGGGAAAAGTACTGTCGATACCCACCGAAAGAATATGATCCGTAAACTTGGGTTAAGCAGGGCGGGGGAGTTGTTGCGGTATGCGTTGGAGCGGAAGTATGATTTTTAATTTTTTTAGTTAAAGATGACTATGAAAGTCATTGGTCAATAAGAAATTATAAAAGGAAAAAATACCATGGGTTTGTCATAAGATTAAGGTTTTTAACCCCAGTAAAGTTTTCCCTAACCTATTAAGAATGCAACAATTTCATCCTTTGTTTTTTTGCACTTTTCTTAGTGAAACGGCTTCTGCGAACAGGCCAATTTGATGATTACGCAATGTGTGTTGGTTTGGAGTAGGTAAAATAGGTCATTTATATATAAATTCTTACCAACTATACAATTTCTTACAAAAAATCGCTAGTTGTACCTTACTTTTAGACAAATGCCCCACATTTATGAGCTTAGCCGAAAGAACATCAGGTCTAAACCTGCACGGCCTGTATGAAAATGGACTAATATCAAGTATTACCGAAATACTTAGGGTCAGCGAATGCTCAAAAAACTTGATGATAGGCATATACTTGATAAAAAATGCCCGTTTCCTGTATTGCAACCAAGGACTGAAGAACATTGTGGGCAATACCTCCAACAAGTTATTTACGGAAGGATGGGATTTTTGGTATTCCAGAATTGATCCCAAAGAAGTATTCCTAATAAAAAATAAACTCACTGAATTTTTTCTAGAACCTTTTAGCGGTAAGCCACTTACACTACTTTACCATGTTACTGATTCTGAAGGCCGACGAATCAGCATTAAGCACGAAGTTCTTTTGCACAGATTGAAAAGACAGGAACTCGCCGTAAACTATTTGTTCGATATCTCTGACAAAGAACGTATCGAACACTGTTTCGATATTCCAAAAGATAAAAGGGACGTTCATTTTCCCGAAGAGGATAATTTACATATTTCCGTAAGGGAAAAAGAGGTATTACAGCTGATAGCGAACGGTTTTTCCTCCAAAGAAATAGCCGACATGTTATTTATCAGCAACCATACGGCAATATCTCACCGGAAGAACCTCATCGAAAAATTCAACGTAAGAAATACGGCCCAGCTTATCAAAAGGGCTTCTAAAGTAATGGAGTTATGAATACCTCTTCTTTTTGTAGAAAACCACAACGACATTTTTAATCTCAATAATTTATCGATGGTTTTGCCTCGATTCTGCCTTTGGGCATGTAGTTGCCTTTTCGATTTTACAGTATTCGCGAGACCCAGTGATGGGGAGAAATAGGTCATGTCTTGCTCTGGGGATGATTGGTTTCAGTTTTTTAGGAGCCAGTAGATTACTATATAGAATCGAATGATACCAAAGTCTGTCAAATGACTCCTCTCCTTCCGATAGATATCAGGAGGAGGGTACTGAAAGTGAAGAGGTATCTTCTGGATACAATAAACACGCAATAAATCTCCTCCGTCAAATAGCGGGATAAATTTCAAATTAAAGCATGTAAATAATCACCGATATTTGAAATCAATCGCCTTAACAGTCCGTACAACAAACCTCCGGCACTTTAGTCAAAGGCGAAGTACGCATTATACGATGATGGCCCAACTGATCACTTACCGGACTAGGTTTTCTTGGTGCTCTCGCAGCAGCTGTAGTTGTACCTTGTCGTGCTCCGAATCGGGTCTTATGTTCTTTGCTAAAGGCAATTTTCTGGTTATTATCCATAAAATCGACTGCTGCTTGTGCCGTGCCCGGTTTTTGCAAGTCAGTCATATAATCGAAGATATTGGTAATCTGAGGCAAAGTTTCTACTACAATAACACTTAGGGCGGAATCTTCAGGGAGACCGCAAGTGGCCAAGAGCTGCGCCACTTCTGTATTGCTCCATACCGTAGTACCGTACTTGGTCGAACTTTTGTTCTTTTTGCTAAAGTCAACCAATTTTAAGAAGTTACCCGTCTGTACCACTGCGGTTTCGCCTTTTAAGGTTTTTAAAGTGATATCGTTCAGCAACTGTAATTCATTTTCAGAGTACCGTTCAAAAACATTGACTTCCTTCTCGGTTTCTATCTGAACGCGCCAATCCAAAGGTCTGTCGTCTAGTAGAATGTTTCGATAGTCTTTGTTATCGGCTTGTTTTACCTGGGCGTATAATAAGGCCCACAATTCGGTCCGTGGTGGATTCGCAGTTACGTTTTTTCCATCGTGTACAGCCACGGCGTATGGGGCGGTTACCCATAATTTGTCTTCATCCCGATTGGGCATACATGTCAGGGTCGGAGCCGGATGCTGAATTCCGTTGGATTTCAAGCGTCTTCCAAAGCGGCCTTGGGCGGTAGTCCATACCTTTTCAGGAGTGGCATCGGGATTTTCCAAAGGAAGTTCAAAATGACCCACCCTAAATTCATAGGTAAAGAACCCGAACATCTCATCGCTATTGGCATGCAATCCGGGAGGAAGGGGCAGAATATAGTGACGATCGCTCGATGTACTTTTTAGCATGGGCTGCATCGCGTTGAGACCGGCTAAATCATTGGAAGAAGCTGGAGAAATGACCCGTAAGTTTTCTGAATCTATCGGCAATGGCGGTTCTTCAGGAGCCACAAATAAGGAAGGATGATTGTTGCTTATTAATTGATCGGGTGAATTGGCCAGCACTCGGGCAAAATAGCTATCCTGTGGATCCTGCACAGGTTCATCAAATTCAATCCATAAGAATCGCTTGCGCGATTCGGATGAAGCATATTTTTCATCACGTACATAAGGAGATAGTGCCATACCGGCCGAAACGATTTTCGGAACCTGTGCGGGGGGAGTGGTTATCGGTAAGGTCATGGCCGATACTTCTGGGTCATCTTTTTCTGTGGCATGATTATCCTTGAACTGAGGTTCTAGTGTATAACTTACATCAATAGTATCCGGAAATACGGGTTGTGCTCCCTCTTGTTCTTTCTTGGGCTCTACGGCATCAATAAAGATAATTCGGGTAGCGTTGCGCTGGGGTACATCCAAAGCTTCAAAAGAGGCAGTACGAATCATTTTTATACGTCCTATTTCTGCATCCTCTGCTTGCGGTTGGTCGTCGTGCGTAAATCCATAGGTACGTTTTACGATGAAACTATTCGTTTTCAGGGCATCCCACATCCAATCGCGATCGATTTCGACACTTACGCAGCAGAGCCAATGATTGATGAGGTCACTTTTGGAGGCAAAGGTAATCGACGACCCATCAGGTGCCAAAGTATGGCGAATTCGGCTCGAACAACCAAATACCGCTCTTTTGCCTTTTGGAGCGTTTAAGGTGAGTCCGTTACTTTCCAAATCCAACTGATCGGCCAGCTGTTGTACATTGTTGAGGGTGGTATTGTTTGTTTTGCCAAAAAGAAGGGTACTTGCCTTACCGTCAAATACGGTTTGCACATCGGGTTGCATAAAAATACCTTGTATTTGGGGTACTCCGGGAGTTTGTACCAATAAGCCAGTTTCATCCTCCGAAGCTTTGTACAACTGAATGCTAAAGGATTCCCCATAACGTACATCCAATCGCTTATCGGCTTCCTTGATTACTCCGTAATAGGCATTGGTTTCACCTTCCGTTTCCTTATCCTCACACACGGCGCGTATGGTCAAACGTGCCATTCGCGCTGTCGGTAATACCAATTGTGATAAATTGTCAATGTCATCCGATAGACCTAGATCTTGTGCTAGATTCAGTTCATTCCCGAGGTTCAAAACTTTATCCGGACCTTGAATATCCACATATTCAATGGGAATGTTGAGGTTTGCCTCGTAGTTGTCCTCATTACCATCAATAGCCGGGAATGCCCTTCGGGTGGTATATAGATGAACATAATCTTCTTTGCCGTTTACACTATCGAGCTTGTCAAGCTTTAAGGTTTCGATTTCTACCACGATTTCTATTGCTGAGACATCGGGATCGGCAATTCCTAGTCCAACGCGATGTTCCGCATTGGCAAGATCCGGCTGCAACCCGAGATTGGATTGATTCAAAAGGCGTTCAACAGGATTGGTATATTTATCGGTATAAACTACCGCTGGATACCCAAGTTTTGGTCTTCTGATGTTCAACTCATTAAGTTCTGAAGGTCCATCAGTACTTAAAACGGGATGCTCCTCATTTTCATCATAGGTTTGAAGTGCTTCGATTTCCTGTATTCTAGGTTGAATGGGTGTAATATAGCGTTTGAAAGCACAGGTGGCAATGTCGGAGGAAGTTTCGTTGATAGGCTCTAAGTCAATACTGGGCGAACCACCACTAATGTCCTGCATTCGGACCCTGAATTGATAACTGCTGCCGTAGCGCAATTGCGAATTTAAGGCTCCGGCGATGTACATTTGGTTCAATTGATTTTGAGCGGGTCCAGTCACACCGGTCCCTGTAGTTCTTTGGATGCCATTTTCATCGAGAACCGGGTTGCCATCTTTATCAAAAACGGGCACACCATACGGATCACTATCTACGTTCGTGTTGGTCGTCTGATATACCGTAGAGGCATCAGGATCGGGCAAAACCATACTATGCCCGTTCCAATTGGCAAAATACATGGGTAGCCAATAGGTTTGTTGCTGTCCGGTTACCTGTTCGGTGCCATCGAGTTGTGAAGGATATACTTGATAGGGCAATTCCCCCTCAAAACCCCCCAATTCAATGACCTCTGACGGATTGTTGGGATTCCGTGCCAGTGTAAGGGGTTGTCTACTGGTAACCCTGTTTAAGGATTCCCATGGATTTTCTGGATTTCCGGCATCAGCCAACTCCCTAACATCCAAATGATATCCCAAGACCCCAAGTGGAGCGTCCAATCGTTTTGAGGCATCTGTTACCGAGTCATCTTGCATCAGTTGCCGCATATACCATATCAAGATTTGTTCGTCATTCCAAGAGCAATGAATACCCGTTTCTTTGGTCGGATAAGAACCATCAGCTTCCTCCTCTATGGGATTACGGTGCGGGGGTTGGTGGCAATGGACTATTTTTGCAAAACCATCATCGAATTCCGCTGTTTCCTGAAATAATTCGTCATAATTGCCGTCGTGAGTAGCCAATACTGGATATAAGAGTGGTGCAAAAACATGACGTGGTTCCCCCGGGGTCAAAGCGGGAATTCGAGCGGCATAGTTTTTAATAAAGTTAGGGTCGGCTGTACTTTGCGGACTAAAACTACTGCCATCCGCTAAATCAATATACAGATAGCCCCCATCTGGAAAAGTATCTGCATCAATGGACAGGGTAGTGGAGTAAATAAAGCCTGCCGCCCTGGCTAATAAAGGCTGTCGTAGAACGTGGGCGAATACCTTTCCCCAACTCACGATATCCGAACTTCTTTGAAAACCGGCATAGTACTTTGCCGTTTTCACCGCACAATGGTAACTGTCATCGGTTACCGCATTTTTGGTACGGGGCGTTGTAAAATTAATGGCGTTTCTATAACTTTTTGGTAAATATTTGCTTACCGAAACGTCTCTAGGGCGCGCATCTTCAAATTGGCGTTCTTTGGGAATGTTTTGGAGATTGATATTTGAATTCTCCATATTCGAATCGAAAATTTGCAGATGATTTGCCATGGCCTCAAAAATTTCTCGAGGATTATCAGGCGAATCCGTGATAAGTGGAGTACCAAGATTCAAGGGTTGAGGTTGCGGTAAAGGGTTGGTGCCAAAACCTTGCAACATTTGTGCGCTAAAGGAAAACTCTGCATCGGCAAATGCAACCTCCGAATCAAGTATTGGTGGATCTCCTGGTTCGGGGGCTCCCCACCGATGAGTATCGGATTGAGTGGATTGTGGTCACGTGGAAGTACCACTATATTCAAATGTAATTCGTTTCCATCAAAGAATTGTGGAAATGTCATTATCGATAATCGCTGATTGGGTTGCATAATATTATTCTTTAGTTAAGCGATCTGGCGTTGCTCTGACCAAGATTCTGAAAAACTTATATTTATAATAAAGGCGATGCTAATGTCCAGACCAAAAGTCACCTGACATTCGAGATCGGTCCGTGAACCTTCTCCGATGGCCTTTTTAGTGTAAGTGCCTTTGGCTTCAATGCGTATGGTGATGGCAACAATACCACCTAAGATCTCAGCATGACCTTCAAATAGCATGAAGGCCGATACTTCAAATATTCCCGTGGCAATGAAAATTTCGGCGCCGACCACAAAAAGAACACTTACATTACCCGCTACAGGTAGCCCGATAACTATTTGGGCCCCAAAGCCAAATTTCATTTTTAGGGATGGCCCAATTTTAGTATCTGCGGCTATATCGACATTTGCCTGCCCGATAGCATAAATTGTTGCTGCCGATACGGATACGCACATAACGGACAGACGGGCATAGAAACCAAGGAATCCGCCCGTACTAGGTAATAACTCATTGGCATCCGTAGTCACTTTTAGGGCTGCATTGAAATAGGCACCAAGGGTTAAACCACATTCGAGTTTAAAAGGAGTGTTCGGATCGTTGTATACCGCATCGGGTACAGGGAATCGTAATACGGGAATCTCTTTAGAAGCTTCGAATTTGTACTCCCAACTTCCAGCTTTGTTACTCATGGCGAGTTTCAAGCCTTTGCCTATGGCGGCCCCGTAATCCCCACTTTGCAGACTTTGTAAGATTTCAAGGAGATCTACAAGAGGTTGTAGTTCGGGTGAAAATTTCAGTTCTGGTTCGGGATAGGTGGCTTCCTCTCCATTTTTTGAATCCCAATTCCCCCTTATCGTCATGAGACGTTCAATACCTGCCAGGTCGATGACCAAACCAATATTGTTCATTTTGCTTTTCCAGCTCTTCGCTACTGAATCAATGTCAAATTCCAAAGACCCTGGGTCTTCTACATTGCCATCGTCATCCGTTTTGGCGTATTCAATATAAATCCTGAAATTCCCGTCCCCGACATCGATGAGTTCAAATTCGGTGGGCAAATCAAATAGTTCTTCAGGATTATGGAGTAATTGTAAGCCTTGTTGTTTGACACTATCGATGGTATCTTGTATGTCCATCAGTTCAAAAACATCTTGACCGAGATCTTGCAAACTGCTAGTATTAAAAGGAAAAACTCCATTTTTTTTCATTAGGATGGCCTCTCCTACAGTTTCATTGACAAAATTTTCTGCATCCCCTATGTTGGGAAAAATACCTTTGGAGTTTACTATGCGAAAAGCATCGACAAAAAGTGGTGGGGTCTTGCTCAACAATTTCTTATCATCCTTTTTAAAGGAAGGTGTCAAGAACAATGCTTTCTGTGTATCGGTACTTTGTAAAAATCCGTAGTTCAATGTAGTATCTATAGGTTGTCTCAGCAGTTCGGTAGGTTCTGCGATACGGGTAAGGGCACCACCTACAGGCTCCTCTACTTTTACGCTATCATTTGCAATATCCTTTACGATTTTCCCCTCTCGGATTACCGGAATACTTAAATCAGTTGGAACCGGACTCACATCTCCCGTGCTGCGTTCATGTTTTACCATACTCCAGCTACCATCTTTGGGTAACAAGACATTTCCGCGACCAGCGACCGCGAAAGTGGGACCGAAGCCATCACTGGCAAATGAGTTGCTAAAGTCGAATCTACTGATGCGCATTTTCTGTGAACTCGCGGCAAGGTCTACCTCACAATCTAATGGACCTCCTATGGTACCCTGACGTAAGACAAGTCGTTTTAGGGCATCCTCGTTCAGGGGCAATCCTTTAGGAGCTAATTGCACAAAACCTACGATACGTTTAGAAGGAACCACATCTTTTTCACCATCAGCTGTTTTTTTGGAAACAAAGCCTGTTGTCGTATTTTCCAATTCTACATCCGCATCAAAATATAAGGGCTGTAATTTTACATCAAATACTTTATTGATACCCGTCTCATTCTCCAATTCCTCACCATTTTCATCTACATAAAGTTCTCCTGGCTTGATAATAATCTGGTCAATGAACGGTTCAATTTCTGCTGTTTCTACAATATTAGTTATGTTATAAAGTCCTTTTACCAGACCTGGATGTATCTCATAATCAGCAGACCTTTCTGCTGCTATCAGGGAGGTACAGGAGGATTGGCAGGATTAGGCACAAAAACAAAATATCTAAAATCGAATTTTCCATCACTCTCGGCTCGCCAACCAGAATCAAATCGGTACGTGTAGCCACTGGCGACCCTGAAAAGGGTAATGGTACGGACCACTTTTATGGCCCACGGATAAACAATACTTTTTACTTGTATGACCTCATGAGCGCATCTACCCATGAAAATATCGAACTTCGCCTGACTCGTTTCGGCTAGGGCGGCTTTTGAATTCAGCCAATTACTGAACATATTGGCACCATAACCGCTCATGTCCATTCGGGTCACGGGTACCCCACGGTCTTTCAAAAGATTAAAAGGACCGGGTTGCGGATTAAAAAACTCCCCATTAAAAATTTCGGTAACACTGGCGCCTAAAGTACTGTTGCCAGTTGCTCCCCCGAATAGGTTTAAGATATTATTGATTTGTACCGTGGTGCCCATGAACATTTTACTGTCGCCCTCACGTAGAGGCATACCAGCATCTAATCGAAGCTGCAGGCCACTTTCCACATTATTTTCAAACGTTATTTCATCGCGATTGATATCGGCTCCTTCCCTACTTTCACTGCCGGCTCCATAGGTTTGTTCCATGGAGGCAATTGCCTTTATGCCAAAAGGTAGCGTGAAGAAAGAAAAAGCCATGAACTCCTCATTTTCTTCTCGGTTTTTGACCAAAAATTCGGTTACCGGAAGCGGGGCCAAGGCTACGGGCTCTCGACTATTGTTCAGAATATGTGATGGCCCTCCATCGTTGGGGTAGTAGTTAAAGCCCCAATCAGGGTCACCGGGAACGGGACTTGGAGGCGTAAGATTGAAAACGGGCTCCCAAGAAACTTGAGGTACGGTAAAGGCTTTTACATTGGCACCAGTACTCACAACTTCCATTCCATCCACTTGTACCGGAAAGAAATTTGCAGTCGCTTCCCCACTAGCGTTTACACCCGTGGATACCCGAAAATCCCTTTGGGTCAATAAATCAAAGCTGATACCGAAAAGATCGGCATTAGTACTTACATCCAATAGCGCAAAAAGATCTCTTCGGTAACGGTATGTTTCTTTATCCCAACTGGATTCGTAATCCGGAAGGTTAGGAAGGTCGGGATTGAATGCAGCAGCAGTGGTATTTACAGGTGCTGCAACATTTGTAACACTTCGAGCGGACGAAGCTGTTGTGTTACCCCGTACCGCATCTGGGACATTTAAGACCCCCAAAGCAGAAGCCGGTGAATTGATTTGGGTCAGGTTGCCCAAGCTTGAACTGGCACTTATGTCAGCGGTAGAAGTCGCTAGGTTTCCAATATTTCCTTGTTCGGATTCTTCCTCCTCGGGCCCCTCAAAAGATATCCCCGCAAACGGATTGTTGAGCGGTGCAAAATGGAAAGAGACCTCCACCACGTCATTTTCCGATTCATCCGAAGGAACATCCCATGCAATTCTGCAGACCAACCAAGCCGTAAATTGTTGTTGTGAAACTGCTGTGGCACCCGTTCCTACAGGTCGATTGGCATCTTTGCCCCTGATTTGTCTGTTCAAAATGCCCAAATTTGCAGCATAGGGATCAGGTAGGGTTGGTACATAGGCCAATAGGCCGAAGGTGAGGAAAAAGAAACCTTTTTCCACTTTTTGAAGATCTTCGGAGAGCGAACCGAAAAGCAAACAACCGTTGGGTTGTAATACCTTGAACAGGGCATTCGTAATGGCAAAAGCCATTCGATCAGGAATGATGGGATCTTCGTTATTGATTTCCGCATCGTCGAGTATCAGATTGTCATCGAGCAGATAGATAAGCCGGGTAGTCTTATTTACCGCCACTAGCAATAGCGAATTGAGGGAACGAACCACAGGAGGTTCTCCATTGACCCTGACCGGTCTGTCGATTTCGAAGGAGGCATTGGTGAAAGCCATCAGCAGTTCGTTGCCATTGGCATTACTGGCATAATAGAAAGGCATTAGCGAGGACTGATTCGAAAAGCTCAACTTCACTTTAGTCCCAAACGGATTCAGTTCATCTTTCCATAGGTCTAGTGTTTGACTTGCATGTGGATTTCCGGCTTGAAAGTCGATAAGGAAAATTTGACCCGGACCTACAAGAAAGGCTGGATTTGAAAGGGCAAGACCTCCGCCTTTCAGGCCGTTCCAGGTGGAAAGGATCCCTTTGTCTTTGCATATGACAAAAATCTGTCCGATGCCTTCAGCCGCTATGGGCTGCGAAATATCTATCATAGCGACAGGAAGCACCCATCCGCTGATATTAGTTGGAGCTTGACCACTCAAGCGATTGAATTTCGATTCACTTTGATGTATGATAAGGTCTGGTGAAGAAGGCTCAAATCCAAAAACAATGCGTTGAAGATTGGCATCGTAGTTGGTTTGCAGTCCTTTCTTCCATTTAAACAGCATCTTCTGTCCATAAAGCGTCCAATTGGCGTTGGAAACTTGATCTATAGTTCTTCCGTTTCCTGAAAAATGAAACTTCAGGGCGTCCGGCAAGCGTAAAACCATCTCACGGGCATCTTTGCCGTGAGGACTGGTAGGATCCGCGTCAGTTACTTCAGGTTGATCTAATTTTAAATCTACCGTGATTTTAGTATTTCCTGAAACGGTAAGTTTTCCTCCAATTGTTTTAGGTATGATACTCAAGGTAAGTTTGCCACCATTGATCGTAAGGCCTGTATAACCACCAACAGGAGCGTTGGGCGCGAGAAATTTGGAGCGTATCCAAATACTTCCTTTTCCCAGGGTATAGGTTTTGGATGGATTGATTCTTAGTGCCGAATCCGAGGTCGTACTAAGCCGCTTGCCTTGCTTTACCCTGAATAACAAGACGGGTTCTGCTTCTCCCTGCATGTATAACTTGATCAATTTCTCAATCGTAAAAAAGTCATACCAGAATTGACGTCCGTCTTTATTTTTAAAAGGACCGATAGAGTGGTCCACTTTGGCACCCACCGCCCAATCAGCTATCGAATTGTGAAGCAGATGTTCGCGAATTGGGGCTTCTCTTCTAAATACTTTGTATTGTGTTTTGTTGTTTTTCTTTATCCTATTTTTACTGACGTCGGCGATGATTTTTTTTCGCGCGCTATCGATTTTATTCTCAAAAAACAGGTCGGATTTTTCGAAATTGAACTCCGTTTTTATGGGAGAATGACAAGCTGATTCCAAAGAAGATTGGGAAAGCGATTTTCCGAGTCGGTTAAGATTCTTTTGATCTTCGGGCGTATCTAGAACCAAGTGCCCCAAGAGACTCCGTAAGGTTGCGTTAAGTTGCTTTGTTTCCATCCTGATGTTTTAAGTTTATGGACGTCCGTACAGATTTGAAGTATGGAGCTGAAATACGAAAAACGCATTCCTTGTTCAGGAGGGAACTTTACACCTCTTAAAACTATAGGAAACGGCTAGGTGGGTCAATCCCCATTTTTAGGGATTTTTCGTCTTAAACTATTCGTCTTCTCTCTTATGATAAGACATTATTTGATGCCGATACTAGGATGACACCCGCTGTAAATAAGGCTCCGCCAACATGGACGGAACATCTCGAATATCAATCGCCAAAATATCTCCTTTGAAACGGAAAGTGTAACTTTTGTTGGTTATCGACCCTTTGACCGATAGTGAAGAGGTACCAATATATTCAAATGCAAGTGGGCTTTTCTCAACAGTTAGGTTTGCGTTAAATACATCTTGTTGCTGTTGGTCAGTAGTATAATAATCTCGTTGCTGTTTCAAGGCAGCTCTTTTTTGTCCACAACATGACATAGTATTTGTTTTAGGTTATACATTTCTGGTAACTGCCTTTTCCAGTACACAGGCAAATCCGGATAGGGCCACCCACTGCAGTAAAATAATCCCTACTGTGCCAGCTTTCCAGAAAGCAAAGGGTAAGGCTATCCAGATACTCAAACAATAAAAACAATCGAGCAAGGTTCCGAAAAACCCTTGCCCGACTCGTTTTCTCAATGTGAAGACCACATCAAACGGACCATCTTCATTACTCAATAAATGGGTAATGCGCCAAACTGCCAATCCTTTCAATAGAAAAAGAAACCATTGGTCCACATTTGAATCTTTTAAGGTTGAGGTCTTTCAATACCTATCAAAACACCCGTTGCACGAAAATCAGGGTACCCAGAAGCTCCATCTGTCAAGCGTAAGGTTCCACCAAGGTGAATACCGAAAGCACAGAAATTCTGGTCGGTTTCCAACCAACCTCCCGAAGCAGGTTGTACCGTTACTGTATAATAACCTGAAGGATCGGCACTAACTTCATTGACCGTTCCCTTAAAGCGGGTATTGCAGCTTAGGTTATCAATATGTAGATAGTCGCGACCTCTGTTCACCACACCATCCAACACGCCGACACCAACAAAATTCGCATTGACCACTGGTACGTTCAAACCAAAGTCACCGGTAGCACCTCTTGACATCGACATGGCATAGCCGTTGATAAAACCAAAGGGACTACTACCATCAGGGTTATGTTCCACTTTGAAACGGATGGTAATCGGGGCATTTTCTATCACAGTTCCGCTACCATCCACGGGTAAGGTAAATAAGGCGCAATCGCCCAATGTAGCTCCTCCCAGGGTCACGTTTGAATCGATATCGACCGTAGTAGTACTATTGTGGAGGTAAAGTTTAATTTCCTCCTTAGCGCTGGCAAACTTTGTGCCATCACCCTTATACCCTTGAATTCTAAAGGTATGGGTGCCGTTTTCGAAGGCACTTGTGCGAATATCGGCCTTTATGTTTTTAAAGGCTTCCAGCCAGAGTCCGCTGTCGGTTTCCACGTTGAGATATCCATCAATTGGTAAACCGCCGGAGGGCGTAAAAGTTCGATTTACCAAAGCGGATACATTTAGGGAGCCAAAGATTCTCGGCAGGCGTAGGGTCTGGTTAAAAGGCAACCATGGTCCAAAACCTTTTCTGAATTCCAAGGTATAGTATTTAATTTCTGGATTTTTAAGGCATCCCCTTAATTTCAGTTTGCCGTGCCATGCCGCACAACGAACCCCTGGGGCCAGCGAATCAAATGCGGTAATCACCCCTTGGCTGTTCAAATAATTGTTAAAACCAACCCTATTGCCACCAACTTCTGCCGCCAGTGCGACGTTTCCGACCCCTTGTAAGATATGATTGCCTGTACATGCGGTAGGGATAACTCCGGATTTTTCCTTTGGAATGCAGAGATTGATTCTTTTTAGAAAGGGAATGTTCCAATAAGGCGCCGTTTCGAACAGTCCCGTATTGCTATCGAACTGGTCCAATAGGGTTATGACCAAATCGGGTCTCGACTGTACAAGAGCATTTTCTCCCGAACCAACATCACCTGCCACTTCGCCTACCACGTCACTGGTACTCCGCTGGAATCGGAAGATGTAATTTCCGAAAAAGTCGGCATTGACCTGTCCTAAATTTTCCCGTTGGCCATCTCCAGTATACGATCCGCCCGATAATTCTGAAAGTGTTCGGTCGTACTCCTGAAATTTTAATAAAGCGTGCGGTACGGGACCGGTCTCACAGTTTAATCTAAATCTATCAACTACTCTGGCTGCGTCTTTGAAAACATTACTGTTCGCAGTACTGATTTCGGTAGACAAGTCAGCCGAATTCGCCTTCCGCGTTGTTGAAGATCGCAATGCATTATAGGAATACTTTACTGCTTCCACTTTTGATTTTTTGTCAGCTTTGATCGAAATTTCGTTCGCCTTCGAGATGGTCACAACTTCTTCCTTTTCAGGGATGGCAGGACCCCCAAAGGGTATCATAATAGGTTTGAACGGATCACCAGGAGGTTCTGGCTGCGGATTGAACGATACCGAATCCACCAGTGAGGGATAGTAATTTTTAACCGCGTTTAAAATGCTGGTATTCCGTAATGCCTCTTTGAGTTTGAGACGCGTATCGATTACAATGATCCGATAACATGGATTTAGAAGACATCCTTTATAGTAACTAATATTACCATAAACAACATAATCTTGATCAGTAACTGGTGTCCTAAACGTGAGGACAAGATCATTGAAATCTTCATCGCTCCCGGTATCGTTTGACTGCAGGTCAAATTTATACTCTCCACCATTTACCTGTGGGTACTGTAGTTTCATCGTAGAATTCAAATACCCGGATCCTGGATCATGTTGAATACTGATGTTCCATGCACCGCCGGTGACGAGCACTTCTGGGGTCGAGGTAAGACCATTATAGGTTCCGTTACCTGAACTGGCACCACTTATGATATAGCGCTGACTGAAACTTGCCGATTTGGATTTTACTTTCACAAACCAAGCACCTTGCATTGAAATTGGCATAGCATATTGTTTTAGGTTAATACTCTTTTTACTGTTCGACAACTAAACTATTTAAAACCTAAAGGCGCATCAATCCCCATTTTTGGCGATTTTCATGCTAGAGCTGATGGTTAGGAAGTATGGAACAGGGAATGGATCGAGTAGCGATCGAGTCTAAAACAAGTAGGTAAACGGAAGTGTTCAGTAGTATCGAAAATCAGAATTAAAGATTGATTTTTTTACTTTTTTTATTGAGGTAACCCACTAACGTATCGACCAAACTATCATCTTGTTTAATGAGGCCCTTTTCAATTCGTTTGTCGATGTCATCCATACTGTTCATATGCTCGACATCGTACCACTCAGGTAGTTTGATGATTTCTTTGTCCTTCAATAACTTTTTGCATGCCTCGTAGAAATCAACGAACATTTTTCGATAGGGACTGTCGTAGTCATCGGTTATGAATTGGCCCATGTGGGGTAAATCTTGAATGGCTTTCCAGACCCATTTAGGGGGCTGTTGAATTAGTTGATGGGTTTTTTCTGACAGAAGTACCTCGGAGGAGAAATAGGATTCCGGATGGGTTTCAACCATCTTCTTTACAAAATCTTCTCCCGCTCTTTCTTTAAGTCGTTCATGAAGAAACTGCCTATTGGAGATGGCCGGATAGTCGGTTTTGTACTCATCGGCCAAAACCTGTAGATAGGCGATTAAATAATGAATATAGAGTCTCAGTTGCTTGAGTTTTTCTTCTTTGCCCTTCATCATATCTTCTGAACCCACAAGGTTCCTTTTAATATCGAACAGTGCAGTAATGGATGGAATAATGTTCAGCCGAATTCGCTCGCTATAGGTTTTGGCCGATTTATGCGCTTCGATAAGAAGCCGTGCCCCGTCTACACTGTCGTATATCTTTTGTAGCCGATATAAGAGTTCGGCTTTAAATTTCTTGATTTTTTCCCGCTTCTTTTTTGTCTTCTTGGTATTTGTCAAAAATGAGTTTGATGATGCCCCCAAAAATAGCGGTAAAAGAAAGACCCATTATGCCTTTCGCAAGTTCCTGTAACCATTGGAAGTCGCTATCAAGTTCATAAAGAATTCTGGAAACATGTAATAATAGGAATCCAAAGAGGACAATAACGAGGGCAATCAGAAGTTTCTTGATCCATTTCATAGTAACTATTTTAATTCGTCAAACGAAGAAGTTTATCCCATGGGATACGACTCAATTTGGAGACAAATCGCTTATGTCAATACTTCATAAACCGTTTTGCCCATAGACCTCCTTGCCCGTAATTTTGAATGTCTATTCAATTCGGGATTAACATAGGAAACATGTACCCAATCGGGGTTCTCGTCGGTGCCAAACTCCCAGATGACCTGATCAAAATTTAGATTGTAAACAATCCAGTAGAACATTTCGGCATTTGACATGCCGCCATGGGTATCGTCAATATCGATTGCCTGTCCTAAAATATGTTGTGATTTAGTACTGCCTCCAAGAACCTTGTTCAGGCGCCTGCTCCTAAAAAAGGAATTTATTCGAATGGGCCTATTGCCATTTGCCTCGCGTAAAGGCTGAAAGATATTTTTGGCCACGGCTCTCATGTTCTCGATGATTTCAGGTTTTGGGGTATTCCATATGCCCCATCGTTTGGCGGTATTGCTCCGAACGGCTTCACGATAGCTGATGTTTTTTGAAATACGCATGTTACAGATCTATTTGTTTTTTAAACTGTCCAACACTTTTTTGCGCTTTTTATAAATGGAATTCTTCATGTCTTTGGAAACCCCTCTTCTTTTAAGGTTTTCCTGAAATACATTGTTGATGATAGTTTCCGTTTGAGCATACACCAAGATCCGTTCTATGGCATGCTGCACCGACGGATGATTGTTGACCATCGCCAGTTGGTACTCCACGGCAGGTTTACTCAATATTCTGGCAAGTGGTGGCTGTACTACGCCCCATTTTTTATAGTCATAGCCCTTATAATCCTCCAAAGCCCTGTCAATGGTGTCGTTATGTGCTTTTATGATTTTCATAAGTCGTAAGGGGTCGGCAACCTCGCCGTTCAACACTCCCTTGACTTTTTCATAACTCAATTTATGGGGCATCATTATAGGTTCGACCGCGAACTTTCTGGCTTTTATTTTTTCGAGTACGTATCGGGGCAGTTTGTCGATGGAGATGATGGTACCAATGATGGATCCCACCTCGCTTGGGTTTCTACGGTTTTGGGATCTAATACCATACTCTTCGATTTTTTGGGCGATATAAAATTCCTCGGAATTGATGATGTTGATAAAGACCGGATTGATTTTGTTGAAATAACCCTTTGAGGAATCTCCCGCGAGCGCATCGAAGATTTCCAAGGCACTGAGAAGGCCCGAATTTTCGAAATATCCCCCATCCAAATAGCTGCCCTTAGAAGGTATTTTGGCGGTAGGGCTGAATAATGGAAAGCGGTTGGTAGTGGAAATGGCGCCGAAGTAAGTGAGGGTCTTGTTGGTATTTTTCCCGTTGAAGTCCGTAATGTTGTCCGCCCCTGCAAACGTATTATCAGGAAACTTTACGGTAGAGGCCACACCTTGATGACCGCTGACCGAAGTGGTGTTCATGATAAGTGCCGGAAACTTTTTGTTTTGACTTTCGTAGATCTTACGCCAATAATCGGCATAACCTATTTTATTGTATTGCTTCATGCCCGTATGCTTGGCATGAAGTTCCATGCTTTTATACGACCGGTCTTTGCCTTCATAAGAAGTAGAAGGAATATACTCTCTGATCCAATCTTTGCCAAGTAGATAGGTCAACTCGTTCGAGAGTACGTTGGAATTGCCTATCTGTTCGATCCGTTTCTTCAGCTCCAGAGAATCATTTTGCTCATATATCAGGGAAGCGAAATTTCCAATGCCTACGGCTCCGCCCGAAACGCCCGACATTACCAGGGTGCGGTCCAAGAAACTTTTATCGGATTCTTGTTCCAATTGTTGAAGTAGCAGTAGGTTCCAAAGATTGGCCTTTAGCCCCCCGCCGTAAGACCCGATAAAGAAATAATTGTTTTTAACACCCAAGTTGGTTCCGTTGGTCATTGATTTCAGAAATTCGGTATGGCCTAAAGCGGGACTTTGTTCTTCGACCAAACGAAGTTCGTGAAGGTCGTTTTCCATGTTCGCGGTATACTGGGTAATGCCCACTAAAAGTAAAAGCAACAAGGGGATTCCGAACTTGAAAAAATTTCCGTATCGTCGGGATTCCTCTTCGAGGCGACTGTAGTATAGAATGTGTTTGAACGTGATAACGATCAACGAGTATAAAAAGATGATATAGAGCAATATGATGTTCAAGGGGTTTAAATAGCTGGCTATGGTAAAACTAGAATTGGCCAAAATGATCGCCACCAAAGAGATAATTCCGCTGAACCGCATGATCTTTAAATAACTGATGTTGTCACTCAACTTTCCGAAAAAGCGGTAGAAGGTACCAACGCCCCGTTGCCTATCGTGATCATACTTTGCGAAGAGCGCAAGGGTCTCTGGGTTGAACATATTTTTGTTTGATTCGAAAAGCGCATCGGAATAGTAGACATATTTAAAATAAGTTCGGGCGATTTTAAATTGAATGTACAGGAACATCTGACATCCCAAGGAAATCAGAAAAACAAAAACCCCGATTCGGCTCCACCCAAAAAAATATGCCAAGAACGCAGCGCAGATGATCAGCGCGGTACAACCCATGTAGTACGCTGGAAATCGGGTAACATACCGTACAATATCGTTTACGGTTTTTTCTTGCTTATGTGCATTCGGTTCTTTGGGATCAAGCGTCCTTCGCCATTCTTTATACCGTTCCCCTTCCAAATAATAAATAAAGAGGGTAACAGTCAAGAGGAACAGGGTCAATAACAGCGCATTGAATTCCACTTCATAAAAGCGTGTGATTACACCGAAGAAAATATTGAAGACCGCTATGTAGAGCAGAATGCCCAAGCTTCGGCGCAAGCCTTTGACGACCATATCATGATAGGCCCTGGTTTTTTCACTTTTGGCGTTAAGTGTGTCGTAATACACGATCCCAAAACCTAAAAAACGCCATTTCGGGTCCATTCTAAGGGCGACGCACGTGTTGTCGGCATGCATCCAGATATCGACGTATACAGGAAAATGTGAGATTATCACGGCCAAAAATGTGACCATAAAGAAAAAAATGATGATGTTGGCCGGATGGTAGAACAGGTCGACGATAATGGTACCTCCCTGCGGCATCATGGTAATCAAACCATAGATCAGCAATATAAAGACAATGCTCAATATCGAGGTGCCGACGAACCGCAGGATCGATTTTAGATTGGGCAACAGGTAAGATTTGAGGAACCAATAGCATAAAAATCCCAAGCATATCAAATAGCAACCGATTTTCAGGGGAACAATATAATTTAGTAAGCCGCTATTGTAGGTCCAGTAGTAAATACCTTCGAGAGTGTCCAAAACGAAAGCCAAAAACGCAAACCCGACAAAAAGGTAGGAGGCTATGGTTCTTGACCGTTTGTAATCGATTAACGGAATACCTTTTGCATCTTTTGAAAGGCTTCCGATAATCGCCAAAAAGTATAACGCCCAGAAGAAGTCGAGAAAAAAATAAGTTCTATACCAAAATTGCTTCCCCTCTTGTTTGATAATTTCCGAGATGCTATCAAAATCATCGAACATACCATGTTGTGGATGCGTGATATAGTCATTGATCCAAAATGCCGAATTGCAGAAGAGAATCAGCACCGAGAGTGCCATCCATATCGTAATAAAAGTATTCGTTCCCTTAACAAACCACTTTAGAAACATTATATTCAATTTTTAGGTTGTACTAAAAAACAACTACTTCCAAACTCCTGATCCCTACACAATCGCCCCATGAATTTTATCCAAACCACACTGTTCCAAAAACTTGTTTGTAAATATGGGTAGTGCCGCGGTATCCAACAGTTGGTTACGGGCATCGATCCATGATTGAACCGCCGCGGTGCCATACATTTGTTTGATTCGGGCCTCGTTCAAATTAAAATTGATTTTGCCCCAATGCAGGGCATAGGAAATATTGGCCTGCTCGAATTTATTCCAGACCGTTTCAAAGAATTCCCGTGCCGGTTGGCCATCTACGCCATCCATTTCCAACACACAGGTATTGTTGAATTTGGTAAACCCTAAGGTCGCTTTCGTTCCTTTTACATAGCGTAAGGAAAGTCCGCCCGGAAAGGGTTTTTGCTTGTTCACTTCGACGATAAGTTCCACGGCCCTGGGCGAATCTTGAATATCGATTGCCATGGCGGCACTAGCCACTTTGCCCCTGAATTTAGTATAGTTGAACATTTCACGCACCGTGCCGACCCTTGGGGGCTCTGGTTTAAAAGCGAGACCGAACATTAAGTTTACCATGGCCGGAATGGCTTTCCCTGAACCCGGCAGCTTGTCCAAAACGGTTGAAATGATGCCCAAAAGATCATCCCCATAAGTAAAGTCATTGTTACGCTGCAAGGGAGTATGTGGTAATTGGAACGGTTTCTTGAACATATATTTTACAAAAGCGCCCTTTGCGGGATTGTTCGGTTCAAACTCATGGATATTGAACAGCACCTCAAAATGGTACATATCGCCATGCACTCCCGTACCGGGAAGATTAAGACCTGAAAAGTCCAATGTTCTCATGGCATTTTTCAGCGTATCGTTATAGGTCATGGGACCTTCACGGAACTCGGTAAGCAAAAATTGCGGCTCGGTCTCCACCATGATCCCATGAATGAAGCCAAAGCTTCCAAAACTGACTAGGGCAGCATTGAACAGCGCATCGTCTTGTACCAGATCGGCATCCAACCAAGTCACAAATTCTTGGGATGCTACGGGATAAGAAGCCCTTTCGAGCCAAATGTGTTTATTGGCCCCTGTAATCAAATGGAGGCCTACCACAAAATCGGGAATCGCCCCAACGCGAATGGCCGCTCCGTGGGTACCCGTCGATAGTGCTCCGGCGATGGTCTGCCCATTACTCGCCCCCGAAGCTTTGATGGACCGTTGTGGAACTTTGGCAGCGAGCCTGGTGTTCACTTCATGAATGATGGCTCCGCACTGTAAAAAGTAAAGGTCATCTGGTCGCTTTGCATAATTGGGACTCGTATAATTCTGGGTAACGGGAAAAGAAAAATTTAAGGAAGCCGTATCGATCAGTCCCCCTTCGGTAACGCCTACTTTGGTAAAGGACCAACCACTACCAATCGCCCTTAATTTCAGGTTGTGGGTCATGGCATGGTCGATCAACCATTGAAAATTCTTGGTCGTGGCCAAATACCGCTCCCTGTGCTTTTGACCGGGCGGATTCCAAAGTTTGAAGGAGGCATTTGCAACCAGGTTATGGGTAAAATTCTCGTGTTTGTTCGTCCATTGTTGAATGGGTAACGGGTCTATTCCAGTGGGTGTCATAGCGTTGTTTTAATTGTCCAAAGTAGGTTCGGTAGGCTGTTGTGGTCGCGCACACCCGTAGGTAACGGTTCTATGGTTCGCAATACCCAGCGTAACGGAGCTTAGCAGAAAGTCGGTAAAGGAGGTTTTGACCACTACCCATGATAGGGCACCTTCCCGACAAGGGCATGTGTTACCTGCAACTTCAGGGTTGGCATCTACACGTTTTTGTTTAAGCCCCCAATAGTAGCTCCAACTCGATTCTTTTCGGCATTCGAGGTTTTCAACACTGTCTTGATATGGGCTGGCTTCTACGCGTGTGCTCACGCAGGAGTAGGAGAGGAAAGCGATGGCCACAAGAAGGGCCATGACCATAGGTCGTTGCTGTTTCATCGGATGTGGGGTTTCGGTTGTTCAAAAATTTAGGGTCTACCTACTAGCTCCAAGGCTAGTGCGGTTCAATTTGCCTAACACCTTTTTTCGAAAAGCGAACACGGCAAAGGGTTCAGATATAAGGGGGACTTTTTGAAAAGGGAAGCTTAAATCTTACAAATATGTAAGATAAAAATGCTATTCCCTCAGAATAGTTACCAAGATACTGTAATTGAAATCTCTATTTTCTTAAAATTGTACAGATGGGTGAAAGTAGTGTATAAATGGTAGGGAATTTTAGGTTGTTTATCTATGTTAATGTGATTTAGCAAGCATATTTCCTTTTGTCACCATTAAAAAGAATTCTAGAGAAAGACTCAAAATATCTCTAAGAAATTGGCGTGTTAGGCAATATCGGAAATCTATTATCAAGATTACATAAATTACATATATGTGTCCAGAATGCTCGCCAATTTCTCTGAAAATTTAAGGTATACGATTTTTTTTGATTGCTAAAATGATTAATTTCAAATCTCACACGCCTATTTTTTAAATTAAGAAGTCCATCGTCGTATTGGGCCTTGTAAAAAAATTGAAAATGAATCACCGCCTTGTATACCTAATTCTAATGGCATTCACTTTGAGCGTGAGTGGGGTGGTGCTTGGACAGGTACCCCCCAAGAAGTGGCACTATTTCATACGGCACAAAATCAAAAAGTGAGTCCTGTTTATTTTAATGAGGTTAACCAATCCTTACGATTTCTACCTGCTGATACTATAAAAAAACAAGGCATATTAGGGGGCGGTATCGGTGCCATTGTTATGAGTACTATCGTTCCCTATGTGGTAAAGAAAATACCAACTTTGTTCTATAAGCCCGAGAATTTTATCAAGGCCTATGGTACTACCTTGCAATATCCCGAAACCCCGATAGCCTTGGGTGCAGGGATGAAAGGCGAAAGTTTTGATCTGGTATACAAAAAAGAAGGGGTTAAAACGGGGCAGGTCGACAACAATGACCCTTCGATTATTAGTAGCTTAAAATTTCGTTTTGACCCGATACAAAATAATTCTTTACCAGGCTATTTTGCAGTTTCGCTTATCGCTTATCGATTCGAGGCAACGCAGGTGAAATTAAAGTCCGAGCACCAAAAAATCAATGCCGTGGTCGAGTTGGTATTCCATTATTTCGATGTGCAACACCAGAAGCAAGAGTTTACGTTTACCCCAATAAAAATCGAAGAAATCTCGCTTCCTAAAACACAAGACTTCTTGGTGAAAGGTAGTGCCAATGTCCTGCAAATCGTACCCCCAATGCCCATCATCGAAAGTTTGACCCTACGGATCACCGAGGTCAACACCCGAAAAAAAGATTGGGACAAATGGCTCGAACTTTATAACGCGAAGGAGGGTGAGTTAAGCAACTATCTGTTGCAAGTGATCAGCAACTAAAAGCTCAAATTAGTAAAGCATTAAAACTGACAAATGAAAAAGTCGTTTCGATTGTTGCGGTTGGTTTTGATCGGGTGTATACCCGTTTTTGGTACATCACAGATAGTTACCGTAAACGGAGACATAGCGCCTGATGAAATGGGGTTGGCGCTGATTCACGAGCATATCATCGTCGATTGGATCGGTGCCGATAGCACAGGCTATCACCGTTGGGACCGCCCCGAGGTTGTTGCCCGCGCCTTGCCCTACCTGAATGAACTGAAAGCACATGGCGTAACTTCGTTTCTAGATTGCACCCCGGCCTATCTTGGTCGCGACCCCTATGTGCTCAAAGAATTGTCAAATCGGACCGGAATTCACATCTTGACCAATACCGGGTATTACGGCTCCGGAAATAACAAATTTATTCCTAAGAATCTCGTAATTTCGTCTCCCGATCAAATGGCAGCGCATTGGATCAACGAGTTTCGAAATGGAATCGACGACTCCGGCATACGTCCGGGTTTTATAAAAATCTCTGTCGAAAATCAGGATATCCTTTCCAAAACGCATGAGAATTTAATCATGGCCGCGGCATTGACACATCTCGAAACCGGCATGGCCATCGTCTCGCATACCGGCACTGACGGTCCCGCTATGGCACAAATCAAGGTGCTACAAGAAATGGGCGTATCACCCGCAGCCTTTGTTTGGACGCATGCGCAAAACGGCACGATGGAGGGCTATGTCGCAGCAGCGAATCAAGGCGCCTGGATTTCCTTGGATAATATACAGGACCGGCCTTCAGAGGAAAGCGAGGTTTCGGGGAGTATTCCCTGGTTTACCAAAACGCTGTTGGAATTAAAAAGTAAAGGAATATTAGACCACATACTCATTTCCCACGACGCAGGATGGTACAATGTGGGCCAAGAGAACGGCGGAGCGTATCGGGGCTATACCGACCTCTTTACCAAACTTATTCCCCACCTCAAAGAAAATGGCTTTACCCAAGACGACTTGGACCTGCTTTTAAAAGAAAATCCCAAAAAGGCCTATGCCCTTCAAATCAGAAAGAGATAATTTTTCTGTCAAAATGGCCATCTGTTTTTCTGATTATTTGGTAATTCTTAATCATCATAACTTATCCGCTCTCGAATACCGCCACCAGCGCGGTGAATAATGACATCGGCTTGGTATTTTCGAGCTAAACTTTTGGCCTTGCGTATGGCGGTGCTCTGTTTTCGATGTTTGCTAGTTATACGCTCGTTGCCTTCGCGACGCACTGCCCAACCTTCCTCATAAGGAACCACATGTTGATGCCAAGTACGGCCTTGTTTACTTTGTTGCGAACTGTTGAAAAAGACTTCAAAGAGGTCTAGGAAGGTGCGTAACCACGTTTTGCCTGTTGACATCGTATTCTTTTGTTGGTTATTAAGATACTGGTATTCCTTTACAATCCATAAATCTCGAGCTTTCTCTTTCGCTGAAGCTACAGCGGATGTGAACGGAGGACGAGTTATCTATATTAGAGTAGCCTCTTATTCCTGAAAGCAATTCCAGACCCAGACTTTAAGTAGCGCTCAAAGTCGTATGCTTTTTGTTTGTTGGCGAATAAAGAAAGATGAATTAGTTCAACGGGTAATTTGTCTTTGGTAAAACTTACTTCACCTTTTCTATGTGCAATTAATCTATTGGTGATGTTTGCGGTATAGACTGTATAGTGTTTTCCGTTAGCGCATTTTAAAATGTAGATGGCGTGGGGGAGGGTCATGGTGTTGGTTTTAAGACAATTTATGTAGTTAAGATACAAAAATGTCCTCCAACATTTCTCGTAAACTCGAAACTTCGAAGTACGCAGGGATCGGCATCCGCCGCCCGCGTGGCGCTAAAGCTTTAGGGGGGGCGGCAAGCTCTCCGAATTTAAAGTTTGGAAGCTATCAGCAATTCGTATTACGTAAAAAGCCCTCCTTCGCTCGTCGCTTCGCGCGAGCTTCGAAGGGCGTAGGTGGAGCCGGAGGGTCTAGAACTAACCTTTCAAACCCTTATAAAAAAAGGCTGTTCAACTATCCTAAAAATTTGTGCTCACCGAATAGGTAACTACTTCCAAAGAAAGCAGGTTCGATTCCTTAAATAACTTCAAATAGCTGCAAACTTCAGGAGTGTGATGTTCAGTTAATCATCATGATTGTTGTCCCAAAAATCGTTCGTCTTATTGAACAAATGATAAAATTATGTTTTTTTATGAATCGGAATTTGGACCATAAAATCACTTCAAATTAAAGACTTCCCCTTTTTTTGTGAACTTGGAGGACACATTCAAGAAAGTATTGAACCATTGATGGTTTCTATAACCCCTAAAGCCGCTTAAGCACCTTAAACTTATCCGTTATTGTTCCAGTACTACAGACTTATGTTGAAAACAGTAAAAGTATATCTCTTAAATGATATGCGATTATAGATTGCTTGCCTTCATCGAATATGGCAACACCGGGGGTGAACTTCTGTAAATCCAAAGCATCTAGATCAAGTGCTAGGTATGCAGTCAATAATACTTGAAACCCTCTGTCTTAGTGATACCCAACTATAAAATCTGTCTTTATAGCACCACCCGCTCTTTCAGACGCTTCCATTATAACAGGCTAAAGGCATTATCTTCTTCGAACGTACACTATATACTTCCCAAAATCAGCATTATTTATATTTGTTTAACATTATAAACATATCTTTAAACAAAAAAATACAATACTTTTGTTCTTAGATAAGGTTTATACATGAATAAAACTGCAATTGTACGTTGCGAACATTTTAACGCAGCACATAGATTACATAATAAAATCTGGAGTGACACAAAAAACAAAGAAGTCTTTGGAAAGTGTAACAATCCTAATTATCACGGCCACAATTACGATTTAAAAGTAAAAGTCATCGGTGAATGTGATCCTGATACCGGTTATGTAATTGACACAAAAATTCTTTCCGACCTCATAAAAGAAAAGGTACTTGACAGATTTGATCATAAAAATTTAAACCTTGATACAGAAGAATTTAAAGACTTAAACCCCACAGCAGAAAATATAGCAATTGTGATATACAAGCTCTTAAAGGCTGAGCTATCATCACAATTCGACTTAAAAATCAAGCTTTATGAAACACCAAGAAACTATGTTGAATACCCTTATTAAAGAGAACGAATTAAACGGTTTTTCAGAAGAAGAAATTGGCGATGACCATATTTACACTGGCCTTGAAACACCGATGAAAGCAGATGCTTTCAAAGCTTCAGACGAAGAAAAAAAAGTAAAGATATCTAATCTCTTTGCTCAAATAATGGATGTAATGGGTCTGGATCTGACAGATGATTCTCTGAAAGGCACTCCTAATCGTGTGGCAAAAATGTATATAGAAGAAATATTTTCAGGACTTAACCCTGCCAATAAGCCCAAAGTGGCACTATTTGAGAATAAGTATCAATACAATCAAATGCTGGTCGAAAAGAATATTACTTTTTACTCTAATTGTGAGCATCATTTTGTCCCTATTATGGGAAAAGCGCATATCGCTTATGTCTCTTCTGGCAAGGTAATAGGACTTTCAAAACTCAATAGAATAGTACACTACTATGCTAATCGCCCTCAGGTACAGGAGCGATTGACCAATCAAATTGCAGCAGAACTAAAATCTATTCTAGAAACAGAAGATATTGCGGTTATTATTGATGCAAAGCATTTATGTGTTTCCTCTCGTGGTATTAAAGACGATACCTCATCAACGGTAACTTCGTACTATGGAGGCGTTTTTAATACTTCTGAAAAGATTGCTGAATTGCAGAATTATTTGAATAACTAATATAGGACTGAGTTTTATGAAAACAACGAGCGCTGCAAAGACAACATTCTCGAAAAACGTGATGACGACAAATTCATCTATTTATGAGATAGCACTAAAAAGTCTTGATGGTAGCCTAATTGACCTTTCCTCTTTTAAAGGGAAACATCTATTATTTGTAAATGTTGCTTCAGAATGCGGTTTCACGAGCCAATATAAAGATATACAAAAATTAAGCGATACCTATACGGATGAACTTGTTGTTATTGGGTCTCCCTGTAATCAGTTTGGGAAACAAGAACCTGGTAATGCTTCTCAAATTCAAAGTTTTTGTGAGCGTAATTTTGGAGTTACTTTTATACTTACCGAAAAAATCGATGTTAAAGGAAGTAAACAACATCCGCTATACAAATGGTTAACTAGCAAAGACCTAAACGGGAGAAAAAATTCTAGCGTAAGATGGAATTTTCAAAAATATTTAGTTGATAAAGAAGGCAAGTTAATCGATTATTATTTTTCCATTACTAAACCTATGAGCTCAAAAATTACCAAGTATTTATAGATTTCGTTGAAATTTTTAAGCTGTAATTCACTTTCGATTAGGTGTACTATTTTTAATGTTACAACTGGTTTATTTACCCAAGTTTTTTACATTATACGACAACTAGTCTAGTAGTTTGGCATAGAAAGTATACTTCCATAATCGGAACTAGTGTTACTCCTTTGATGATGTTACAAATTGGTATTTCAATCTATCAAATAACAATTGAAGTTAATCTTTACACGATAAGTAGTCTAGTGATTTCAGGTTTATTATGGAAAGTTACATGCCTTCAGTTTATACCCATTCACAATACTGTTTCAAAGGGTGGTATGAGCGATAAGATGCTTTTATCTTTGGTGAGGAAAAACTGGATACTTACTTTTATTTGTACATTCTTATTTATGTACAACTTTTCAATAACGTTTTTTAAAGTTAGATAAAATACGTCTGCATGATAAAGAAAAAGAATATATTACCATTTGTATTTAATATTCTACTCTCAGAGAATACGCGCCTCAGAACAGAAAAAATTATTCTAAATATTGCGCTAGCAAGTTTCTTCGTTCATTTATCAATTATCTATTTATTGAAGTTCGATGTTTTATATTTTCAATCGACCCCGGAATTACTAACAAATCCGATAGCTGCAATTTATACTCCCTTTTCTTTTATTATTGTTTATGAGGTATATCTGTTAATTTACTACTTGCCGAAGTCGTTTACTACTTATATAACTAAGCAGTATGAAATTATTACCCTTATTATTATTCGTAAATTGTTTAAGGATTTAGCTTCCTTAGAACTTTCTTCAAATTGGTTCGAAATCAAAGGAGATTTACAATTTACCTATGATTTAGTAGCATCGCTTTTACTCTTTTATTTAATATTTCAATTTCAAAAGCATGGAAAACGCATATTTGGCCAGGGAGTTGAAATAAAACCTGTCATCGAAAAATTTGTCATCAAGAAAAAAATAATTGCAGTCATTTTGGTGCCATTATTTTTTGTTATGGCCTTAAATACGCTTATAGAATGGTCTACAGAAATTTTCTTTCGCCCACTAAATTGCCATCGTTCGAAAGTATCAATAATCTCTTTTTGATCTATTTTTTACTGTATTGATTTTAGTGGACGTTGTTTTGCTTTTAATCTCATTCTTTTACACGGACCAATTTCAAAAAATTATCAGAAATTCCGGGTTCATTATTTCGACGATTTTAATCAGAATGTCTTTTGGTGCAAATGGATTAACCAGTACTATTTTAATTGTGGCGGGTGTTCTATTTGGGCTATTAATAATTATAATACATAATAAATACGAAAAAAATATTCTGTCCAGCGGCTCGTAGATTAAATAATGGTTTAAGCGCTAGGAATATAGGGAAGCCTTCAAATATCATAATTAAGCATTAAACGTTAAACTATTTATCTAGTGCTCACCAATTTTAATATGTGCATCTTTCTTTTCTTATTGAGTTTCGCAAAACATTCGCACAAGCGTTCTTAAAATGGGTCAGTTTAATTTTTCTATATAATTTAACCCTTCTTCGACTTAAAATACTTTTTGGTGGTATGATTTTCCATTTGCTGTGAAAGCCAAAAAGAGCTTATATGTACATGACAGAAAGTACAGAAGTGAAAAAGAAAATAATCCATAAAAAATGTATAGATGCAGCTATAAATAGTTTTGATTCACAAGTCCTATTCATCAGTACATCTTTCCGCGTCAATTTTTCACAACCCGTCTTTGTTGTCGGTTTCATCTGAATCGACCTGAGAAGGTATGTTTGCATTAGCAAATTTATTTTTTCTCAAATTTGGATAGTTTTCCTCTCTTTGTTTCCGATGAGAGTAGAAAATATTCCAAAATGTTAATCCCACGTATACTGCGAATATTATACCGCCTACTAAAAGAAATTGTATGTTCATGTTCTTCTTCTTTGTCTAATCGCTATTGCGAATAATAATATTGTACCTGGCCAATGTGCTGAATATTGTGCTTCCTCTGTCATACTAAATAGCCCGAGTCCTACGGAGTATAATAAGCAAAGGAATGCCAAGATGATTGGGTACCATTTTAAAATAAAACTTTTCATTTTCTAACTTTTTATGATTAATTATTAATTCGAGTGTATGATTAAACTATTGCTTCATATTCTTGCAATACTTCTAATGTGGTATATTCTAATGCTTTTTTGTGAGTTGCTTCAAGAATTACAAAAGGCGCTTTGCCTGCACTTTCGGCTTCTAGCCATCTAGAAATGCACAAACACCATTTTGAGCCTACTTTAAGACCTGGAAAGCTCCAATGTGGTATGGGAGTGGTAAGATCGTTTCCACGAGATTTTGTGTAATCCAAAAATTCTTGAGTCATGACAGCACATAAAATGTGAGTCCCAGAATCCTCTTGAATAGTTCTACAGAATCCATCCCTAAAATATCCTGTAACAGGATTATCACAGCAAGCTTCTAAATCCGCACCAAGAATATTTAATTCTTTGTTTTTTGTCATTCTTAAAATAGGATTAATTCAATTTTTCAAGTTGCTTCATCACTTCTTCGGCTTCGAATACTTTTTGGTCACTTAGTTTTCTATTTGTTGTTGAAAGACTATGCGCCTCTTTTAAAAGCTCGGTGTATTGAGCTTGTAGTTTTTCTTTTTCTGATTTCTTTTTAAATAGTCCGAACATATTTTTATTTATTAAAATGAATTATCTGGTCTGCCTTTCAGACGTTTGTCAATTCTTTTTTCTTTACGGTAAGACGCTTCATAATATCCATCAAATTTGCATCCTTAGTTTCTTTATAAATTTCATTAATGTTTAAAATAAGACGTTTAGCTTGTCTCGAAGCGTCAATACGGTCACTTGTAGTCATATTACTCGTTGGCATTCTCAAAAGCTAAAGCTTCCTTTAAAATGTCTATAATCAATTTTGTTTAAGTATTTACAAATATAGTCAAACAAAAAGTGAAATAGCACCGAATCCCCAGTATATCTTTTTGACCTGAGTTAAAACACTATAAATTTTTACATTCTTAATTAGAATAGTCGCGAAAAACGGCCGATTAAAAGGACAGTTTGCCTACACTTTAGAACCTCGTGATCAAAAGTCTCAAGTGTGGTCTCATTTAGTGGTATCAAAAATTTGCGTTTTACGGGATACTTTGGGAGTATATTTCTGCGACCTGATTTTAGACTTATATTGATGGCTTCACCAAACTTTAAGTTTGAAGCTCACTTTTAGGAGACATTTGTTCTTTTTATTGTAGGTATTTTAAAAGTTTATCATTGGTTATAAATTCTTTCGTAGCGTTGGAGTAGTAGCGTTTTATACTTTTCTTTCATTTCATTAGATAAAAATGAAGCGTTTATCCATTTTAGTGCATCTCCCTTCTTTTTTGTAAAAACGATGGAACACTCCTTGAATCTGCTTGTCGGTTAAACCCAATCCTTTTCCAAATGATTCAAAATGATCACGTTTTAGCCTACTTTTCTTTCCTTCCAAGGTAAGGGCCAATTCTTCTTGGTCCTTGGGATTCACAATAGCCACATTCAATAAATCATAGGCAGGTGCAAATAGCCAACCAGAGGTAGACTTGATCATGGAGAAATTTTTCAAATGCATGTCGTTGTTCCCTGTTAAGAAACTAAATAAGGCTAATTCAAAGAAGAAGATTTTGTCCAATAGTGTATTATCGGAATAGGTGCCTAAAGCCTTACCAACTTTTTCCATGGAGCTTTTATATTTATCATATGCTTCAGTAATCTGGAACATATCCAACATGTGAACCTTTTCGCCATCCTCAGTTCTATCGATGCGTTTGGTGATATAGGACAGTTCGCCGGAATGTAGTTTGATTAAACTTGAAGGTACAGTTTGAATGCCATAAGATTCAGCAATACGCATAGTAACATGTTCGTTCTCTGGCATTTCGGGATAATCTAAAGATGGGGGTTTTAAAATATAATTACCACCCAAAGCACCCACTACTGTCAATCTGAAATTTCCTTCTTCCCTTACTTCGTTGATAAGAGACATTGATAATTTGGGTTGTACCCCTGGAACGGATATACTTCGTTCAATGACATTTTTTGCAAGTTCTGACATTTGGTAAAACGAATAGTCTAATTTCGGAGCTTCCTTTGTTCCAAAGAATTCCTGACTACAGGATTTATGAAAATCCTTCTCTCCCTTCAAATCGGTATAACAGTATAAACACTTATGCTTCATCATTGGCAATTATAGGTTGTACACTAACAGCACCTATACAATTTTGGCAACAGGCCAATAATAGTCCCATACGGTCATTTGGGTTCAGTTTCCAGTTTTTGGTAGCGATGTTCAATAACCAACCTTCTGGAATTAGACCTTCAAAAAATGGAAACAACCTATTTTCTGTATACCCTTCTTTTCTCACGGGCATGGAGAAAGTTATAAACTGTTTTGGATAGTTCTTTATATAGTTGGTGTTGTATTGGAATACGTAATCACCATCATCGGTCTCAATAAGTTGTCCGGCTTTAATGTCGTTATAAAATATAGTTGCCTTTCTCATTGGTCGTCGGTATTGTCTCTATTCTTAAACTCCTTGAAGGGTACTGCTGTAAGCGTATGGCCGAACATACTCAATACCAAATTGACCTTATCCATATTTAAGTTGGTCTTGCCCTGCTCTATTTTACGAACAACGGTTAGCGCAACACCAGCACGTTCTGCAAACTCTTTTTGGGTGAGATTAACGGCTTTACGACGAACTTTCACAAATTCGGACAATTCTTTCATTATATGCTTTTAAATATAAAATTGAGTAAATATACAAAAATATATGTAAAAACATATAAAATAGATTTTTAATACGTAATTATATGCTTTTGCATATATAATTAATTTCATATAAACGCTCTGTATAAAAATAAACTTCCGCCCATTGCCTTCCATTCCATTTCAATCAATGCGCATCGTTTAAAAACTCTTGAACCCCATATATTTTTGAAAATAAAAATATATGGAGTTCGCTTGGTCTGTCTGGAGAATATCCGTCAAAAATTTGATGGGGAGGTATACCAAAACAGTATAAAACAGTATGAATTTTACCTAGGGCATTGAATATCAATTTATTAACTATTTTAAACCTTTTATTTGCATGAAAAGACATGAAGATATAGGCTATTATTATGTGAGTCCAAAACGGTTTTAAATCATATCCAAAATGCGAAATAAAGGGATGTGCAAGATAGCTTGACTTCTGCCAATCTAGAACAGTGATATACCTCAAATGCAAAATTTTTAAACCTTTCTTTTATTTTTTTCTAGAGATATATTATAAATGTTTTGAATGTTTAATATAATAGGTAACAAGTCCATTTTTGGGACAGTAGCGTTTCATCAGTGTACCAGCATGTTCCATTATTGTACTAGTGTAGTCCCAAAATTGTACTACTAGGCCAATCTGTCAAAACGGTTGTTTTTATACCAAATTTGATTTGTTCAAAATAGAAGCCTCCTATTCATTTATTGGTCTAGTATTTAGCATGATTCTAATCGTTTTAGGGGAAGAAGGAAAAAGTAGAGCAAGAGGGTAACACGCTAACGCGGTGTTACGTTTTATATGTGATTGATATTCAGCATACTAATAAATATTATCGTTAAGTAAGGAAAGCAAATTTGCGTCAAATGAACTGGAAACCCCTATAAAATGGCAAAAATTTGCGGCAAATTCATTTGGAGAGACGCTTCGAAGAAAGATTTTTCACATGCGTTCTTAGGTGAATCCTTAGTTGTAAATTACAAAACAATTGGGGGCTTAATCGAAGTCCATAAAAAGGTTTCGCCATAGCCTGTGCGCCCTATTTCGATTTTACTTAACGCTTATCTGTCGGAACACTATAAAATCGAAACAGGATCCGGCGCAGGTTAAATTATGGTAAGATTTGGGAGTTATAAAATCTCGTTTTTCTGCCATAAAAAAGTTAGTGCGAAGATTTTCTTACCAGTGCAACATGTGATAGCTTCTCTTTGAGGATCGCCATATCCTCGCTTACCTTCTTATTCACGATTTTTGCATAGTGCTGCGTAGTTCGTAAATTTTTATGACCTAGAAGTTTACCTACCGTTTCGATAGGCATCCCATTGGAAAGTGTCACCGTAGTCGCAAACGTATGGCGGGCCAGATGGGTGGTCAAGTTTTTAGAAATACCACAGCGGTCGGCGATTTCCTTGAGGTAAGCATTGGATTTCTGGTTGCTCAACACCGGAATGACACACTCCCCATTTTGTACTTTGGGGTGGTCTTCATACTTTTCCAAAATTTCCATGGCCGATGGGAGGAGGGGAATCCCCAATTTCGAGCGCGTCTTTTGCCGCGCACTTTGAATCCATTGACTGCCATCAATATGCGGTACGATATTATTGGGTGTCAACTTTTTTACATCGATATAGGCCAGACCGGTAAAGCAACAAAAGACAAACATATCCCGTACGATATCGAGCCGGGGCATCCGGATTTCCAGATTGACGATGGACTCCAATTCCTGTTTGGTAAGGTATTCCCGTTCGACTTCTTTGAATTTCACCTTATAGTTGTAAAAAGGGTCTTTTTGTATCCAATCATTGGCCACCGCCATCCGAATTATTTTTTTGAAATTATTAATGTACTTAAGGGCACTATTGTGATTGCACTCTTTCGTGAACTTCAGGAAGTATTCTAATCGGGTAATGAATTTATGGTCGATGTCTCGTATCGGAAAATCGTTTTTTCCAAACTGTTTTTTGACAAAGCCGGCCACATGTTTATACGTCGTATTGTACCGCTTCCAAGTACCCAAGGCGAATTCCCTTCCGATCAATGACTTCATCTGCTTGTTGTGCTCCTCAAAAACATCCAGTAACATCTTGTAAGGTTCGTGTCCACCCAGGAACCTCAATTTAATATCTTGTGCCGAAAAGGGCTTTTCTTCTTCGACCAGATGATGATGGATTTTGTTCAACTTGTGACGGATGGTCGTCATATAATAGTTCAATTCCTTTGCCTCATCGTCTTTTCCTTTCACCTTGTTCATCCGAGAGTCCCAATGTTCAGGGGCAACCTTGCGTTTCAGGCTCAGTGCGGCACGGCGACCGTCTACGGTAATCCGTACATAAATACTTGCCTTGCCGTTCTTGTCAAGTCGCTTGTCTTTTAGGTAAAATAATATGGAATAAGTATGCGCCGCCATTTTGGGTGTCGAATAGGTGTCGATTAAGATGGAAAAAAGATAAAATAAAAAAATGTAAAATCCTAAAAATTAACAAATTACAAGGAAATCGACACCACTTTTTAGAGGATAGAAATGCGCACCGAATAGGTGACTTTTTAAACGGTTTCAAAACGATTCTTTTGAGTATAAAAAAAATAAAACCCCTTGATAATCATAAGATTAAGAGGTTTTTGAATCGTTTTGGTACTGTTTTAGTGGAGCCGGAGGGATTCGAACCCTCGTCCAAACAAGCAACGAAAATGCCTTCTACATGTTTAGTTTCCGATTGATTTTCGATGCCTGCCTGACCGGAAACGGCCTAACATACACTTAGCTTCTTTAGGTTTTGGTGGTAGTACCAAAGCGAATACTACCCTTATATCGACCTTTATGGTGCTCCTGATTGAATCGCCGTCGACAGGGGCTATTCAGGAACATCTCGCTTCGCTACCTAGTAGCGACGAGGCATAATCCTACTATAATTCGGATTAAGCGGCAAGAGCGTAATTATTATCGCCAATTAAAAGTATGAAGTATGATATTAACGAGCTGTACCCCAGCGCTCGACATGCTTACATTGCCATTGGTCTCGCTGTCAAAACCAGTCGGCCCCATAATGAGTTAGGTAAGCTACGCTTACCGTAAACGAATTACGTCCTCCGAAGCTTTAGCGAAGGAGGACATTCTACTCCTCCACAAAAGCTTCGGAGTACGTTGTCTCATTGTTTTTTCAAAGAACATTTTTCAAACGGATAGCAAAGCTAATGAAAATCGACACCCTTCCTAAATTTATTGATGAAGGAGTTTGCGCACCGTTGCTATTCCTCTTAAATTAGGGCAAAATTTATACCAAACCTATATATGAAATTTGGAATCATCAGGGAATGTAAAAATCCGCCCGATAGGCGCGTTGTGTTATCCCCAGAAGCCTGTCAAAAAGTCCTATCTACCTATCCAGAAGCTGAAATTATCGTGGAACCCTCTCCGATTCGTACCTATACCGATGCGGAATACAAGGATTTAGGCATACGGGTAGCTTCCAAAATGAAGGAATGTGATGTGCTTCTTGGGGTAAAGGAAGTGCCGATAAAGTCCTTGATTCCCAATAAGAAATATTTTTTCTTTTCCCATACCATTAAAAAGCAGCCCTACAATCGAAAATTGCTTCAAGTGATTCTAGAAAAGAATATCGAACTCTTCGACCATGAGGTCATTACGAACCAAAAAGAACAACGCCTGGTGGCCTTTGGGAGATACGCGGGCATCGTCGGTGCCTATAATGGATTTAGGGCATACGGACTCAAATTTAGACTTTTTAAACTCCCGAAAGCGGAAAAATTAGGAGATCAAAAAGCTTTGATCTCCGAGTTGAAAAAGATAAAATCGAAACTACCGAACATCAAAATTTTATTGACCGGAAAAGGAAGGGTTGGAAATGGATCTCGAGAGATGCTTGACGGTATGGGCTTGAGAAGGGTCAACGTGGCCGAATACCTGGAGGAGGAGTTCAAAGAACCCGTCTACTGTCAAATCGATGCTTCAGAATACAACAAGCGTAAAGACGGGGTTCGGGGTAACAAGGCGGATTTCTTTGCCAATCCGCATGAATATAGATCTGATTTTTCAGGTTCGCCAAAGTAACCGATTTTTATATTGCAGGTCATTTCTATGGCGATGGGGCACCCTACCTATATACCTGTGACGATGCCAAGCATCCCGATTTTAAGATCAAGGTAGTCGCCGATATCAGCTGTGATATCGATGGGCCGGTGGCAACAACGATCAGGCCATCGACCATTGCAAAACCCATTTATGGGTACAATCCCCAAAAGGAAATGGAAGTTAATTTTAAGAATAAATCCGCGGTCGCAGTAATGGCAGTGGATAATCTACCCTGTGAACTTCCACGCGATGCGAGTGAGGGTTTTGGCGAGGCTTTTTTAAAAAATGTGATTCCGGCCTTTTTTAACAACGATAAAGATGGGGTCTTGGAACGCGCCCGAATGACCAAAAACGGAAAATTGACCAAAAGGTATTCGTATCTAAAAGATTATGTCGCCGGAAAATAAAAATTGAACCATCCGAACGTACGCCAACCGTAATTTTAGCGTTTATGTGGTATTGGGCATTCGTATGATAGATTCAACTATAGCGTACATTTTCTCTGAATGGTGGTTGACTTTCACGTTTACCTTCCTGTTTTTTACCGCACTCTACTTTGGTGGTATTCTCTTGCTGCAAACTTTATTGAGCATTTTAAAAAAGAAGGATATACTCCATAGCATTGTCGATTTCAAAAAACCCGGACAAGAAAGGGTGGAGATCAAAAACTCGATGGTGAGTATTTTGATATTCGCATTACAGGCCATTCCCCTGCAAATTCTGTATCAAAATGGCTATGTGCAATTCGGCCAACACGGAGGCTTGAACCTGCTTTGGGAGATTCCTGTTTTATTTCTTTGGAACGAGATTTATTTTTATACGAGTCACTGGCTTTTGCACCAAAAATGGTTTTTTATGAACGTGCATCACGTACATCATGCATCCCGTGAACCGACCTTGTATTCAGTATATAGTTTTCACTGGTTCGAGGCCTTTCTATTGGGAGCTGTAATTTTCTTGCCGATACTCGTTTATCCTTTCCATATCATTTCCGTTCTAAGTTTGCCGATAATGAGTATCGCACTAAACTTTTTGGGGCATTGGAACCATGAGACCGAGACAACGAAAAATCCGGATTATCTGGGTAGATTTACATTCCGGCATACGATGCACCACAAGTGGAGCAAAGGCAATTTTGGCTTTATGCTGCCTTACCTCGATATGCTCTTTAATACGGCAACCCCAAAAAAAAAAATGAAATAAATGTGCAGACCTGTTTATATAAACGCCATAGGAAAATATTTGCCCGGTAAACCCATCGATAATGACGAGATGGAAGAATATCTGGGAATGATCGATGGCCAACCATCACGGAGCAAGAGCAGAATGTTGACCCAAAACGGAATCAAGAGCCGTTATTATGCTTTAGACAAGAACCAAAAAACCACCGAATCGGTTTCGGGTATGACTGTAAAGGCAATCAACGATTGTGTGCAAAAGAACGCAAGCGATAAAGCATCCGTTCAGTTTTTGAGTGCTGCGACGACCCAGGGAGATCTTCCGATTCCGGGTTTTGCGAGTATGGTACATGGGGAATCCGATTTGCCGATTTGCGGGATAGCCAGCCATCAAAGTGTCTGCGCCGCTGGTATGATGGCCATAAAAAATGCCTTTATGCACGTGCAGTCCGGAGAAATTGATACCGCAATTGCCTGTGCGGGAGAATTGGCCAGTAGAATGTTCAAAGCGGAGCGTTTTGAAAATCAAGATGCAATTTCTGAGAAAGGGTCGCTTCCTTTGGAAACCGATTTTTTACGCTGGATGCTTTCTGATGGGGCCGGTGCTTTTTTATTGCAAGATAAACCTGGGCAGGATGCATTTTGCCTAAAAATGGAATGGATCGAACTAAAATCGTACGCCACACTTTTTGAGCCCTGTATGTATACGGGAATGAACAAAACAGAAGAAGGGGAACAGGGGCCGTCATGGATTAATTTTAAAAGTTTCAGCGACGCCGATCGTTCCGGGGCCATCAATCTGAAGCAAGACATTCGGCTGGTGAACCATATCGTTAGTTTAGGTGTTCAACACTTTTTTCAACTCATCGATGAAGGAAAAATAAATCCCAAAAAACTTGATTGGCTTCTTTGTCACTATTCTTCCGAATATTTTAAGCAACCGATACTTGATTTATTGCAAAAGGGCGGTGTCGAAATTCCCGAAGAAAAATGGTTCACCAATCTGCATTCAAAAGGCAATACGGGGTCGGCTTCCATTTTTATTATGCTCGAAGAGCTACTGTACAACAAAGACCTAAAAGATGGCCAAAAGATTCTTTGCATGGTACCCGAGAGCGGACGCTTCATTACTTCGTTCATGCTATTGACCGTGGTAGGGCCAACGAGAAAAAAGAAGGAATTGCCACTGCATATGGAGGACGAAATATTGGCACCAACAATTTCTACTGATGGCAAGCCCATACAAGAGTGGCTGGTCAGGGGCTTGACTTCGGTCTGGGTAGATTTTGAAAATGACCTGCGCAGCGCCCCGATCATTAAAAAGATCTACAACGGCACGATTACCTTGGAAGAATATCGACTGCTGTTATTGAACCTTCGACAGCAAGTGGTTGATGGGTCGCAATGGATTGCCCGCGCCGCATCGAACGTCAGCATGGAATATTTCGATGTGCGTTCTTCCTTTATTTCACATTCAAGGGACGAGCACCGTGATTACCAAATGTTGGAGAAAAACTATATCAATTGTGGGGGAGAAAGGGATGATCTTTATAATGGCGAAAAAAATGTGGGTAGCGAGGCCTTGAGTGCCTTCATGTTCCATACGGCGAGTAAACCGAACCCGTTTGACCTACTTGGCGCGATGTTTATCATCGAGGGCCTCGGCAACAGAATTGCCGGTAAATGGGGTCGCGCAGTACAACAATTACTACATTTGAATGACGATCAAGTCTCCTTTTTCACTTATCATGAAATCAGTGATAGCAACGAAAACCATTTTGAACGTTTTGAAAATGCGATAAATTCCGATGCCCTTACTGAAGAATTGGCAAAGAAAATATTGAAGACCGCAAAGGTGGTCGCCAAATTGTATCGCATGCAATTGGCGGAGATCGGTAATTTTTAAAAAATGACCTATGCTGCACAAAAGTGAGTATTTCGAGAATCTGAAGAACGACCCGCGGGATCCCAGTCATTGGCACACCTTGTACCTTGATAAAAGCATTCCCTTCAGTCCGGATGCCAAGGCGGCCTTTCTCTATGATTCGGGTAGAAAGTCAAGACAGTTCTTGCTACCCTTTGTCAGGGTATTTGCGCGATTTTTTATCATCCTGATGCAACTTTTTAAGGCCATTTCGCCCAATCTTATCAACGCTCCGAAAATGTTGCACAAGTCATTGTTTCTCGGAATGAAGTATATGGTGAGCCCCGAGGCCAATTATTTGATATTACGACACTTTTATTTGGGTTCCGAAATACTGAAATTTATCAAAGTCAATGTCAAAGGCACCGAAGACATGCCCATGAACCCATTAAAGCCCTTATCGGTGAATGAAGTAAAGAATGACCTGTTCTTAGAGCATGATTTGAACTTATATAACTTCATTATCAATCTCAATGCGGCAATTAAAGAAAAGGGATTAAAAGTCGAGAAAGTCGATCGTCCGGATTTTAGTGCCTTGACCGTAGGGGAAATTCCTTTTGAGGAATTTAGGGACAAGTGGTCGAACTTCATGGACCTGTCCACCGCGATTGAAATTTTCACGCCCGTCTATCAGTTTTTCTTGACGGATAATGATTTTTGGAGGGCCAGCAATTCATTGCAATTAGATGAGGTCATCGGAATTTACGCCACCACGATCATGGATTGTCCGGAAAAATTGATCGGGTTGAATAATAAACACCCCATGATACCCTTACCGACCTATGGTGCCGCCTTCCGATTGACGCTGCATGGTTTGTCCACGGAAATACTGCATGCCCTTTTGGTAAATGCCAAAAAAGAAATGGTTTAGTTTTCTAGTTGTCTTGAAGTTGGATCCCGTAATTACTCACGACCGACTGGAAAGCGAGAACGTATTCTTCGAATACGCTTATCCGCAAGATTTTGTCGATGAATGGTGCTAAAAAAATCATACTATTTTGATGGTTCTGGCGTTAAGTCATAAGAAATAGTCCGATGGTCTAATACTACGTAAGAACAACGATTTTTTAGTGTACGATTTTTCTACGGAACTATTTTTGTTTTAAAAGATAGTTGTGATGGTCCCCAAGAACGTGAACAGCCTAATGTATGGCATTATTCAGCGAAGTTTTCAGCTACTGCTCTTCGTTGGTGTATTTCTATTTTCATCTGAAACGTTTGCCCAGGATACGGATTCCGATGGCGTTCCGGATGCCGTAGATAATTGCGTGAACATTGCCAACTCGAATCAAGAAGATTTTGATGGTGACGGGGTGGGCGATGTTTGTGACGTGGATGATGACAATGATGGTATTTACAATCAATATGAACCGGGTTGTACCCTGCCTATTGCAAATTTTGGATTTGAAGAGGATATATTACCTCCACTGCCAAATAATTATACCCAATGGGTAGACCCTATCGGATGGACCGCCACGACTCCAGATTTTCAAGCGTACGGGGTGCATGGCCTGGATGCCACGAATTATACCAATGCCGCCGAGGGGAATCAATTCATGTATTTTAATACCATAGTAGGAGGGGAAACCTATGCAACCTTATCGGTTCCTGTTAGTACCTATGCGCCAGGACGATATATTCTGACCGTCGCCGTTGGCGATGGAATTGATAACACAAACTACAGAAACGATGCTACCACAGAATTAGAACTGGGGTATGGCGCCAATGCTGCTTCCTATACCACTTTGAATACAACGGTTGTTGACGGCGCCACCCAAACGACCGGAGGCACTTGGACAGATTTCAGCGTGAGCGTCACCATTACAGCAACGGATCCCGCATTGGGTCAGGGTATTTTGATCCGTATTCGACATATCGGCGCTGCGGGGGCTTTGGTCGGTAATTATGATAATATTCGATTGCAGATCGATGCGGATAACGACGGAGTAATTGACTGCTTTAATCTCGATAGCGATGGTGACGGATGTTCCGATACTTCCGAAGCAGGATTAATTGATGATGGCACCGGACACCTTTTGGGTACGGGTATCAATCCTGATGGCTCCGTTGATAATGGACAGGGACCTGTGGGAACGACCTCGGCCGTAACCGATCCAGCAGTGTTAGGCTGTACCCCTCAAGATGAGGATTTGGATACGCTTGTAAACGGCGACGCCTACTATATCGATGGCTCGGGAAATCACTTATACGACGAATTTGATCTGGATAACGATAACGACGGTATTACCGATATCAATGAGGAATGTGGCCTTACTTCAGGAGCGAACCAAGAGGCGTATAATTTCGAATATCCCATAAATAGCACCTTTTTTAGTCCAGGTTCTGGGGGAATTCTTGAAGATCCGTATAACAATGGGACAATCATCCACTGGTCATTGTCTGGTTCAGGAGCTATAGGAGTACATTTAGCGAATGTCGAACAGATAATCGATCAGTATTCTGGTCAGTTTTATGCCCCGAACTATCAAACCGATGGTACCCGATTGCCCGATAATCCCGATGATTTGGATGATCAGTTTGCCTATATCAACGACACGGGTACGATGACCCAAGTTTCTACAGCTTTTAATCCGATCATCAAAGAGGGGGGATATATCGTTACCGTTGCCTTGGGTGACGGAATCGAGGATCAAAGGCCCTACCGAAATGATGGTACGAGTTTGATCGAGGTTGGATATGACAATGGTGGCGGCTTTACACAACTGGCCTCCAGAACGATTTCCCCGGCCGAGACCCGAAATGGAATGTGGACGGATTTTGAAGTGAATGTCGTGATTCCTCCGGGAGACCCTTCCATCGGTCAAAATTTATTGATACAGATAACGCATACCGCCGCTCCAACCGATTATTTGGCAGGTAACTATGATAACATCCGTATCGATTTTGATTATGACGGCGATGGTATCAAAGACTGTAACGATTTTGATTCCGACGATGATGGCTGTGTCGATGCTATCGAAGCCGGATATGATGACGGTGATTTAGACGGACAATTAGGAAATTCCCCCGCACCTATTGATGCAAACGGTTTGGTCACAGGTTCTGGAGGATATACAACACCCGTTAGTCCTAATGTACGCTCGGTAGGAAATGTGACCATAAACACGAATTTAGTTGACGTTCCCGTCTGTTTGAGCGATACTGCACAATTTACCGTAGGTGCCACAGGTAGCGGCACATTACAATACGAATGGACGGTAAGTACCGATGGAGGAACTTCCTACGGCGCTCCTCTAGCGGAGACGAGCAACACATTGACCTTTATCCCGGTAGCTGCCGATAATGGAAATGTATATCGCGTTGAGGTCTGGGGCGCTGATTATCTCTGTAGACAAGAATCTACGGCAACTTTGACTGTGAATGCCTTACCCATCTTAACAAATTTCAGTGCCGCTTCTAACGCCCTCTGTTCGGGTGGTGACGCTGTATTTAACTTTGAAGGAACGCCAAATGACATCATAACATTCAGTTTGGATGGGGGAACAACAAATGAACCCTCCGTTACCTTGGATGGAACTGGAAATTATTCCCATACCATTTCAGGAATTACAGCGGATATTACTATGGATATAGTTAGTATTGAAGATGCGATTACAAGTTGTATATCCACATTTACGGCTCCCTATACCTATACACAGACCATTACCGTAAATCCGATACCGGCCATGATTATACCTGTAGCTGTATCCAATCCGATTTGCGAAGGGGATAATGCACAATTTACTTTGGCCGGTGACCCTGATGATATTGTTACATACACCTTTGACGGAGGAACAACTACACCGACCGCAACGCTAGATGGTTCGGGTAATGCTATAATTACTATACCAGTGCCTACTGCGGACATTACCTTTGAGGTTTTAAGCGTTACGGATGATTTGACGACTTGCTCCATTTCCGGTTCAGAAACTGCCTTGGTAACGGTTAACCCGCTACCAGTTTTAACGGTAGATGGTACCACATGCTCGGCCGATTCGACTACATATTCGGTTGATTTTACAATCGGTGCCGGTATCGTTTCAACTACGGCCGGAACCGTATCGGGGAATACCATTACGGGAATACCTAATGGAACGGATATTGTCATCACCGTTGACGACAATGGCTGTATGGCAACCTATCCCGTGAATGCGCCAGATTGTAGTTGTACTTTGGTCGATGCGCCGATAAATCCTGTTGATGCCCAAACTTGTGTTGGTTCTACCAATCCGGCTTTGACCGTTGAATTACCGAACGGCGGATTTGGGGATGCCGTGAACTGGTACGATGTGCCTTCTGGAGGAACGGTATTGGCGACATCGTTAAACTATGTTCCTGGCGATACCACGGCAGGTACCTATACCTATTATGCAGAAGCTGAGGAAACTGCAACAGGCTGTTTCAGCGCTACTAGAACCGCTGTGACATTGGTAATAATCGATGGCGCAGAACCGCTATCGGTCGAAGTGGAAGTGGGCTTTTCACCTTCACAGGGAAATACTACCAACACGGTAACGATTATAACGACTTTCAGCAATGGCGATACCAGTGGTTTTGAATATGCACTGGACGATGCCAATGGACCGTACCAAAGTTCAACTGTTTTTAGGGATGTTGAAGGTGGAATGCATACGGCCTATGTAAGAAGTACCTCAGGTTGCGGGATGACGCTGAATAGTGAATCGTTTTTAGTCATTAATTACTCAAAGTTCTTCACCCCGAACAACGACGGATTCAATGACACATGGAATGTTCAAGGATTGAACGACCCAAGTATTACCGCAAGTGCTTTCATTAACATTTATGATCGATACGGGAAATTCTTAAAACAACTAGATCCAAACGGAATCGGTTGGGACGGTCTTTACAATGGCACCCCATTACCGGAAAGCGATTACTGGTTCAGGGCCGGTTATATCGATACCGACAACAGCGAAAATGTACAGTTTAGTGGGCACTTTACGTTGAAGCGATAGTAAGGATAGATTGTAAAAAGATTTTTTGAGAAAGACTTATTCGACCCTAATCGCCCACTCCAAAACAGGATGTTCCTTAGGTGCTGTATACGCCCCCATTGCCCTTAGTTTTAAGGTGGTACTGTCTAACTTTTCCAACGTTTTCAGTTGCAACGTCATTTTTTCTCCTGCTTTCAAGGTGAAAATTGGCGCATTGCTGTAGAACGTATAAGGTGATGCATTTTCCAACAGGAGGTCGCTACTCGAAATATTTTCGATTTCCACGGCCAGCACTTGGGTATCGTCATGATAGGCCGCACTATTTATTTTTACGCTTGCTTGAAGTAGAGGTTTTAGATATTCCGGTTTTCCTACCAGAAGGGAATTGTAGACAGCCACAGTTCGACCCGCAAAAAGGGCTTCGCGAATACTTTCCACACTTTTTTCCTTGGCAAAGACCAAGGTAATGGGCCGATGTTTTCCGTTTTCGGTGTAGTCCCAATCGATGAGTCCGTGTACATCGCTGGTTCCCATAATGGTTAGGTTCTGTTCCAGGGCAAGGGCCAACGACTCCTCGGCATAGTCAAGTGAATTGATGACCTCGATACCATGCAGTTCCCCATTTTTGATACGTTCCTTTTGAAAATCGCTCAATACGGGGTTTCCGGTAGGACTCTGTCGATACCAAGCCGGATGGTTCCAGAACACAAAGGCTTGCTGTTTTTTTGCAGCCGCGAAAGCATCCTCCGCTTTGTCATGCAGCAGCGTATTCGCATCCGAAATAAAAACGGCATTGCTATGTCCGATAGGTTCCGACCTTGTTATTTCCGAACCGGGTATGATCAGAAGGTCATGCCCCTTGGCTTCCTCGAGGGCGAGATTGTGGGCCCGATTTCGGTCGGGATGCGGAATATCGGCCTTGTGTGGTTGGTATTCTAAATGTTCCGTTAGGGAAATGGCATCCAAATTTTCGCGTAGTGCTTCCTGCACCCGAATGGTCGGCCATACATTTCCATCCGAAAAAACAGAATGCATGTGCAAATCGGTCTTTAGGGTTTTGAATCCTTCGATATCGGGATAGGTGAGGGGCTGCGCCCCGCTATGGGAATGATTTTGGGCATTCAACCCGTGCAAGGTAAAAGCAAAAAATAGAATTAATTTCAAGAGTTTCATTTCGGTCGGTTTTGTTCAAAAATAGTGGATTATATTTCATGAAAATACTGAAAAACGAAATGCTTTGGTTACAAAATGGTTAATTTATTATGCTTGATTCCCTTTTTGCTCAGGGATATCTCACGGATTTGAGCAACAGAAATAGAATCCATAAAAATGTGCCGAATGCCAAAGTCATAAACCATGCCTTGGGTTCATAAATACTATATGCCATTTGACTAAAGAGTTGCAAGGGTTTGGTCAGGATGTCCCATGAATTGAATCTCAAAAAGCGGCCCAGATAAATTCCATAACCACTTAAGAGACAAATAAGCAATATGATGTACTTGGATGTTCTTAGGGAAATTTTCTCACCTAGAAAGAAGTAGATGTTATGTAAGGACAAAAGACCTAGTAAAAGTCCGTTTAAGGCAAAGACAAAGACTAGGAACATATCGAACCAAATCTGTTGTGATCCATCGTTATGTAGATGTATCAGGTCGGTAATGATGTACGGACTGTTCGGTAAAAACAGCAACCATAGTAGGCACAGGAATAGTTTTCCTGAAATAGGAAGTCGGGCCTCCGGCAAGCGGACGATGGTTTGGGATATAAAATAGGGTAGGGTCGCCAAGAAGAGGTTCCACACCAAAAAGAAAAAAGAAAGATTACCCGTTAACAAGAAACGGAGAATCAGTAACAATGCTCCAAAGCACATCATCAATGCAATGTTTTTATGAAGTATACCGGAATAGTCAAGTGTAAGTTTCATCTGTTTATATTTATTTGTTTCTAATTGGTCAGATGTAATTCGCCATTAAATATTTTGGTTGGTATAGGCTGTTTTTATGGCTCATTTCATAGGGTATTATTTGATTAAAAATGTGGTTTTTATTTTTTCAATCGGCTGGTCCAATAGTTTTTGAAAATCGAGTTTGTGAAAGCTCAAGGCCGTCTTTCCTCGGCAATATGTTCTATAATAGAATTTCAGATAATCAGGATACAGTAGGCTACCTAGAAAAATCACCGTAAAGAGATACGGACTGCGTTTACCGTTGCCCAACAAATAAAATTGCATGCTGATTTCCTCGGGTACCGTGATCCCTGTATCGGTGAGGACGTGAAACACATCATGACTTTCGAGTTTTTGTTGCAGGTCGAAGTTGTTTCTTGACAGAAAACAGCCTAGACTATAGCCCAAAGAGTCTTTGCGATAATTCAATAATTCACCGATACTTGTGTTCCATGCATCGTTTTGTTTTAGGGCCTGATAGGGTACCAAACTCCATTCGTATAATTTCTCAAGAATAATAGCTCTCATGTTTATATTTTAAAAGTACTTTGAATTTCAAAGTAAAATGATAAAAAAATTACTTTCCAATTAGTTTTTCAAGGGCGTCGATGTGTTTTTGAAACTCTTTTTTGCCCAAGGGGGTAGTGGAGTAACGGGTATTCGGCTTTCGGCCGATAAACTGCTTTTCCACTTTTATATAATCCTCTTTTTCAAGCGCTTTGGTATGGCTCGCCAAATTACCGTCCGTAGCACCCAATAATTCTTTGAGCATATTAAAATCCGCATAATCATTGACCATGAGAATACTCATTATACCCAATCGGATGCGATGGTCAAAGGCTTTATTTATGTTGTCAATTAGACTCATATAGTGGCATTCCCTCGCAAGAGGGAATATTTACTTTGTTTCATTAATTCACTAGAGGGATTAAACCCTGGTGTTCCAAAAACATCTCCCTTACTCCCCTTCAAAGGAGGAATTACACCTTTTGTTAAAAGCCAAATAAGCAATAATCTGAAATTTTTTCATTTTACCCAACTTCCAACTTCCAACTTCCAACTTCATTCATCAATTATCCATCATGACTTCCTATCATACTTAAAATACATCATCGCCCCATAAATAATATGGAAAACCCCGAACCCGAGGGCCCAAAAATACAATCCATATCCGATAAATTGGGTGCTGATCAAACCGATTATGATAAAAGCCAGGCCCATATAGCGCACGTCGCCCAAGGTATACTTACTGGCGTTGACGCAGGCCAATCCGTAAAAAACAAGGGTAGCGGGCGCGACTAGGCCCGTATAACCGTACTGTAAGAGGACGAGACAAAAAATACCTCCGGCGGCCAAGGGAATCAAGAAATTGAGCACAAGACGACGACTGGCCGAGTTCCATACCTTCTCACCACTTTTGCTGGCTTTTCGATACGATAAAATAATTCCGGTCAAAATGGCTAGGACCACAACGACCAAAGCAATTACGATAAGTTCATTGATCAGCTGAGAGCCGAATAGTTCGGAACTCCTTCCCGAGAAATTGTTATAATTCTCGGTAGAAACGGCTTTTAACTTACCGTAGGCCACTGCCGCACCGATAAGGGCGTAGACTCCGGCTAAAATTCCTGACAGTCCGCTTAGCGAAATAAACCGCGACGAGCGGCTCATCATATTCTTGATTTCGGAAATGTCTTCTAGATACTTATTTGATTCCATATTTAAAGTACTTTGAAATACAAAGTTAAAATTATTTTCTATTCGTGCAACAAGGTTGTTCAAAAAAACGATGAACGACACATCTTAAAGATAATTTGTATTTTTCGAAGTAATACAAATCTATAACCGTGAACCCCGCCGAGGACTATATCTTGAATCAAGCCGAGCCTTTTCGGAGCATACTTTTACATGTACAATCGGTAATCGAGCATAAGGTACCCGACATAGACCTGAAATTCAAATACCGAATTCCGTTCTATTATGTTGAAGGACGACCTTTTTGTTACTTGAACCAAAGCAAGGATTATGTCGATGTGGGATTTTGGAATGCCGCGCATTTGACCAAAAATCTGGAATTCATGACCACGGCCAATCGAAAGATGATGAAATCATTGCGGTATCGCTCGTTGGAGGAAATCAATGATAAAGTGTTACTGGAAGTACTGAAAGATGCCTATTCGGTAAAGGACAAGAAGTTTTGGAAGTAATTTGTAGTTGTCTTTCCTCAGAATAAAATAATGACCGATAGGCGCAACACTATTGAGTATCGAACAAGTTTTCGGTGGGCCAATCGGTTCTATTGCTGATTTTCGAGTTCATAAATTCACGAATGTTTTGGATGGTAGCCGTAAAATTTGCCTCCCCTTTATTCAACAGCACAACATACGAAATCGGATGCCCAACGTTCATAACAGCTGTTGTGCCGGGTAAGGCCCCATCATGGCTCCACGTTCCGAATCTTAAATAGCTAACGCCTGCATCAGGAGGCAAAAAATCAACGACTGAAGTATTGACATCAGTATGTACGGCCAGCAATGCCATTGATTTGGCCGATGAAATCCATCCACCATGCGAATCCATTCGACTTACGTTCAATTCGTAAGGAGACATCCAGTTTGAATAATAACTCACTTCGTTTTCAAAAGCCTCTTCTTTTGTGTTGCCGCCAATGTTCATATCCGAAATTCCCATAGGCACAAGAATGGCATCTTTTACATATTCCTCATAGGGTTGTTCGGTCACCTTTTCTATAATCCTTCCCAATAAAGAATATCCGAAATTGGAATATTCATATTTTTCGCCGGGGGAATATACCAACGACCTTTCGTCAAGCACTTTTCCTATTAAATCATTTTGTGTCAATGAAATATCATCGAACATAATATCGATGGGTTCATCGGTGAAGCCCGCCCGATGTTCTATCAAATGGGAAACCGTGATGTTCTCTTCGCCCGCCTCGTACGGAGGTGTGCCATATTCCGTGCCCAAAATTGAATTAGGACCAAAAACGGTAGCATCAAGGTCCAGTTTGTTTTCGGCAACCAGCTTTGAAATTGCCAATAAGGTTATGGGTTTCGAAATACTGGCGATTCTAAAAAGCGATGTTTCGTCTACCCCTATATTACTTTCGATATCGGCCTTTCCGAAAGATTCCAAATAAATGAGCTTACCGTTTCTGGTGATAGCTATTTGAGCGCCTTGGTAACCGTATAACGCGCTCAATGATTCAAACCCTGTTGTAATATCATCCAAGTTGCCCTGTGCATTTCCGGTATCGCTTCCTTCTGCAGGAGGGTTATCCTCATCCGTTGCTACAGGGGTTTGCGGCGTCCCGCCCTCGACAGGTTTAATGAACGGTTCTTCCGACTTGTTGCATGCAACCGTCAGCATCACCATTACCGATAATCGAAAAAGGGTTTTCATACTTTACCTATAGTCGTAAGAATGCTACTAAATTGACATTAGAGTAGTAGAAAGGTACAAATTTGTTAGGGTAGCATCAAATGACAACCACGGGTTCGCGGTTGCCCATCCTTTTAAAAATGATTTGTGGTTTTCCTTTTAAAAGAAAAATAATATATTTTTCAAATACTACTTACAGTGTGGAGTTTAATCATTTTTTTGAGAAAGGATTTAACAGCTTTTCCTTCTCGGCATCGGTCATTTTTTCAACGTTCTGAATATATGGATATAGAAAATTACCCTCTTCCAAAAAATGTTGGGCATTTTTAAATTTCAATATTTCTTCAATGGCACGCTTTTTATCTTCGGCCTTATCAAAATAGCTCTTTGTAATCTTATACCCCATCCAATACCCTAGATCATTAGGTCGCTCATCTTTTCCTGAAACTTCGTAAAGCCAATCCTTTCCTTCTTGTTTTTCCATGGAAACGACAAACTCCATGGCCAGTTTATCTTGATGCTGCTCCCCGAATTTGAACGCTTCGGAATTGATATTTTGTCCGGAAATCAATTCCCCTATAAAATCGGCGGAGCCTTCCATGATGACACCATCCAAGAGTGTATATTGCGCTTCGGGAATTTCGATTTTTTGTTGAAAATGTATCAGTTCATGAGCAACTAGGCTTGGCAAACCTTCTAGGTCCTTGAGTTTTTCAACCCCTAATATGATACCATCTTCTGATACGGTTCCCCCGGAGTTGAACCTACCATGCACAAAATAAACGGGAGGGAAAATAGCCGCAGAATACCAATATTTCATGGCCGCATAACTTGCTTGAATACGTTTTTTCTTCTCGGCCAGATTATGAAGTACATTTTTGAAGCCAAATAGTCGGCCTTTCGCGATTTTACCATAATCAGAAGGGAATCGGCATTGATAATCCGATAGGGTATGAAACCCTTCAATCCCAAAGTTCCTTGATCGATATAAGCCTTGAAAGGATTTACGGAATCCGACCCCACCTTTTCAAAGGCGTTCCAGAAATGTTGCACATCATCCGTAATGAATTTTGCTTCCAAAGGATCACTGGAAAAATCTGGATTACCCTGTCCGAATAGTAGACTCGAGAATAAAATCGAAGGTAGTAAAGCTCGTATTTTCATGGTTGCGTTTACTATGTAGACGCAGGTAAATTTAAAAAGGTTGCCCGAAAAATTTAAAAATGTAACTTAAATTTGGTCTGGGCCGTAAGAAGCTACAGGTAGCAGAACGATCATTCGATCCATCCTTTATCTTTATATAACTGAATATATTGATCGCTCAGTTCATCGGAGTCACCATATTTTTTACGTAGTGTCTTTAGTTTTGACTTTAAGTCACTGATGATGGAGCTGTATTTTGGGTCGTTGATGACATTGTTCACTTCATAAGGGTCTTTTTTTCTATCGAACAATTCCCATTCATCCACATCGTAATAGAAGTGGATCAACTTATAATCTTCGGTTGCAATGCCATAATGTCTTTTGACGGCGTGTTCTGCCGGGTATTCGTAATAATGATAGTAAACGGCATCCCTTTTCCATTTTTCTATTTCCCCCTTCAAAAGTGGAACTAAGCTTTCGCCCTGCATATCTACAGGAGGGAGAACACCTGCAACTTCTAAAAATGTCTGGGCAAAATCTAGGTTTTGCACCATTGCTTCCGAGGTGATGCCCGCAGTGATGCTATTGGGCCAACGAATAAGCAATGGGGTTTTGAATGATTCGTTGTACATAAATCGCTTATCGAACCACCCATGTTCCCCCAGATAAAAACCTTGATCAGAAGTGTAGACCACAATCGTATTTTTAGAAAGTTCTTTCGAATCAAGATAGTTCAATAACCTACCCACGTTTTCATCGACGGCGGCAATGGTACCCAAATAATCTTGCATATACCTTTGATACTTCCAAACGGTCAAAGTAGAATCGTTCATGTGCTTAAAATCCATTGCGAATTTTTCCGCTATGGGGTTGTAAACAGCATCCCAAGACTCCCTTTGTTCAGCATTGAGGCGGTTCACCCGATTGCCCAGCTGGTTCCAGTTTTTAATATCAAGAGTTTTTGCGATGCTATCAGGTACTTTTAGGTCATAGGAGAGCTGCATATGTTGCAATAGTCCCATTTCGGCCGTTCTTGCCGCTTGGCCCCGAGTTTTGTAATCATCGAAAAGGGTTTCCGGGGGGGTATGTATGCTTGGTAAATTCCTTATAATGCCTTTCGGCGGGCATCCAAGTTCTATGCGGGGCTTTGTGGAGGTACATCAATAGGAATGGTTTTGCGGTATCCCGCCTTTTTTCCATCCAGTCCAAAGTGAGGTCCGTGATAATATCGGTAACGTAACCTGTAATGGTAGTATCACCATCTTGTGTAATGAACTTCGGATTGTAATAATCACCTTGACCCGGTAAAATTTTAAACTCATCAAAACCTTTGGGATTATTGCCAAAGTGTAATTTGCCGAACATAGCGGTCTGATAGCCCGATGACTTTAGTAGTTGTGGAAAAGTTATGTTCGTGGTATCGAAAGGAGATATATTATCGATTTTTCCGTTGATATGTGAATGCTTACCGGTCAAGATAACCGCCCGCGAAGGGGCACAGATAGAGTTGGTAACACTTGCATTCGTAAAAAGCATCCCTTCATGGGCAATGCGGTCGATATTCGGAGTATGAATGAGTTTGTCGCTGTACGCGCTGATGGCCTTATAGGCATGGTCGTCGGACATGATGAAAACGATGTTGGGGCGCTTTTTGACTTCATTCCCTACCTGTGATTTATCACATGAGTATGTTGATAATACTATTGGAAGAATTAAGTAAAGCGGGTGATAAATTTTCATCGAAGTATTGGTTTCAAAACTTGAAATACCGGATAAACTATGCCACTGAAAAGCCACAGTTTGAAAACAGCTAAAGGAACATTAATTTAAAAATACATCTTTTGACTGTGCCAGCCCGATCATTAAATCAAGTTCGGCTACTAATTGGTCTGTGCTGCCCATATAGCCTACCGATTTGAATTTTACCCTTCCGTCGGGCCCTACAATGATTTTGGTAGGTATGCCCTTGATTTCGTAGTCGTTTGTCGTAACGAAAGATCTACTGCCTTCTTTAACCGGATTATCGAAAAGCACATTAAAGGTATATTTGTTCTCAAGGATAAAATCGCGGACCAACTGTTCTCGTTTTTCAAAATCACCTGCTTCCATGGTATCGATAAACAAGAAAACCACGTTCGGATCGTCTTTGTATTTATTGATGGCCATTTGCATGCCGGGAAACGAATCTTTACAAGGTCCGCACCACGTGGCCCAAAAGTCAAGTATTACAGTTTTGCCCCTTAAGGAGGACAAGATGACTTCATCGCCGTTAAGATTTCTAAGTGTAAAGTTATGGCTTTCTTCATCGATCATTTTCTTTTTTGTTTCAGCCAATGCTTCTTGGTTAGCCTGAATTTCCAAATCTTCAAGAAACTCTGAAAATCTTTCTTTTGAGCCGGTATTGGCTACGTAGGCGTCTTTCAAATAATCTTTTATCTTGGGTGTTTGTTTGTTTATTTTGATAAATCGGGCGGCTTCTTTCTGAGCTTCGTCATGTTTATTGTTAGCCAATAAAAACTGTACATAGCGTTCGTTGACATCGGGGCGTCCAACTTTTTCTTCACCAATGGCCTCAAGCTGGTACTGTAAAGCTTCTTCTTTCTTGCCCTGTTTAGAAAGAATAAATGCGTAGGTATCCACATTCATTAAATAATTACTTTTTATTGCATCTTTGAACTGTTTTTCAGAATAATAGGTGGGTTTCTTAGCGGATGGCTCCTGCATTGCTTTGAGCACATTCAAAGACTCTTTTGAAAATTTGTTGGCCTTTTCTAAGTCTTTACCATTCTCTACCATGTTCCAAGCAATATTGTTATAGGTACCTGCTTTTTGAAAACTGTTTTCCATTCGGCTCAAATATGAATCAAATGTGTCATAATCCTTTTCGTCTGCTGCTGCATTTGCCATCATACTCAGCATGAAATCATAATCTCTGGAAGATTTACCGAATTGTTTCACGAACGCTTCAAAAGCTTCTTTTTGTTTTTCAGGTTTTTTCTGTTCTTTGAAGAACTTATCCATGGCCTGATTTTCTGCGACTATACCTTTTGGATATTTCCCTATGCCAATACCTATAATAGAATCGGCTTTTTCTTGATTGCCTAAAATTCTGTGAAAATTGATTAGGTTTTGATATTGTTGGTCATTTAGTTCCGGTTTTTGCGCATAATTGTTGATTCGCTGGCCGATCCACTTCTCGCCCTTCTCGGCATTTTCCCTAAAAAGTAATCTCGGATAAACTTTGTCCCATTCCTCAACTATTTCCATATTATTTTTGAGGTCATTCTCCATTAGCGTCAATACTGAGTCTTTGTCAGCTTTTATTCCATAGTATTCCGCGCCTGTGAGATAGAAATACCCTAGACTTGCCATGCCTCCGGCCAGTGTATCGCCATCTATTCCATACAAAGGGTGTGTATATCCTTTTTTACCATTGGCTTCATATTCCTCTGCCGTCTTAAAGTGATATACCAATGCGGTCGCCGAATCAGGTATGACCAAACTACCCGTAAATAAGTCATAGGTCTTTGTAAGCGGAATGTCTGCCGGGTACATCACATTGTTGACGAAATAGGTATAAAATACATGAAGCTCATCATCGTCATTTTCAGCGACCATGACTTTATAGCTAATCTGCAAAGAATCACCAGGTGCGGGTTTTGATTTGGAAATATGAAGAGCCCCAAGGGAAAGCCCCAGATCGGTTTTAACTTTTTTCTCTTGACAAGAACCAAAAGTGAATAAAATGATGGCGCCCAGCGTATAGGAAAGTAATTTCATAAGAACAGTTTTATACTTTCCTAAAGATAGGTGTTTCTTACCCAAGTAATCGAAGAAGGGATTTTAAATAAATGTTAAATGATTGTCTAACAGGTAATTAGATGAACTTGTTCACCGTTTTCCGAAGCGCGACCAAATTCGTCAAAAGCCTTTCCAAATAATCCAAATGCAACATATTGGCGCCATCGCTTTTTGCATTGGAAGGATCAAAATGGGTCTCCATGAAGATTCCGTCCACTCCGGCCGCGATGCCTGCCCTTGCCATAGTATTGATGAGTTCGGGGCGACCCCGGTAACACCGGAAGCTTGATTCGGTTGTTGTAACGAATGGGTCACATCGAGCACCACCGGCGCATATTGTTTCATCGTTGGGATTCCTCTGAAATCAACGACCATATCTTGATACCCGAACATGGTACCGCGATCGGTAATACAGACCTGTTGGTTACCAGAATCAGTGACCTTCGTTACCGCATGTTTCATACTTTCGGGACTCATGAATTGTCCCTTTTTAAGATTTACGACTTTGCCGGTTTTTGCAGCCGCAACTACAAGATTTGTCTGACGTACCAAAAAAGCGGGAATCTGCAGGACATCAACAAATTCGGCGGCCATTTCGGCATCTGTCGTTTCATGAATATCGGTCACCGTCGGTACTTGAAAAGTCTCTGAAACTTTTCTTAGGATTTTCAATGCTTTTTCGTCCCCGATGCCTGAAAAAGAATCCACACGGCTGCGATTGGCCTTTTTGAAACTCCCCTTAAAAACATAGGGAATTTGAAGTTTATCCGTCACCGAAACTATCTTTTCCGCAATGCGCAGAGCCATTTCTTCTCCCTCTATGGCGCAGGGTCCTGAGAGCAGGAAAAAATTGTTTTTATCGGTATGTTTTATTTGAGGAATGAGCGAAAGATCCATTTCTTAAAATTTCCCCAAAGATAGCATTTAACTGTGGTTTCCTTTTTAGATTTATCGGAGACAAAGCCATTATATATGAAGTTATATTTCGTTTACCTATTGTTTTTGGGAATTCTGATACGTCCAATAAACAATTATGGACAAGTCAAGGAGCAAGGTAAAACTTTCGGACTCATTAATTTGGAACGCCATCAATTTAAGTTCGATTTGCTCTCTCCTGGGCTAAGTTATGAGTTGGGAATTTTCAAAAACGTAAGCGCTTCCGGTGGCCTTGGTATAGGTTATGCTACCTATGAAGAAGGGTATGCCATTGGTCTGACACTACATACCAGGGTACGTTATTATCATAATTTGAATAGAAGAATCAGTAATAACAAGAATGTTTCAGGTAATTCGGGAAATTATATTGCGGCTGCTCGAAGTATTTTTTTCTCCCCATTGCGATTGGCAACGAATATAGAAGGCCCTGATGACTTTAACATTGGTTTTTACGGAGTTACCCATGGAATTCAGCGCACTTACGAAAACGGATTCAATTTTGATGCAGAGCTGGGGGCAGGATATTACGTTGGGGACGGAGTGCCATCGGGTTACGGCCCGCTATTCAATTTCAAATTCGGTTGGGTCGCCACAAAACGGAAATCACGGAAGCCGGTTTTTAATTGAGTGTTATTCTTCATTGCAGTCAACTCCCTAAAAATCAACAATCTAAAAATAACACATCTTTAGGTTTTCCAGAGAAAAATAGCAGTATCTTTGCACGCTTAAAATAGCAGAGTATTGCTATTAATTTTTAGAATTATGTCAATAACAAAAAATATCGCGATCATCGCACACGTAGACCACGGTAAAACTACCTTGGTCGATAAGATCATGCACCATTGCCAACTGTTCCGGGACAACCAGAACACGGGTGAACTGATTTTGGACAATAATGATCTGGAACGTGAGCGTGGAATTACCATTACCTCTAAAAACGTTTCGGTAGTCTATAAAGATGTTAAAATCAATATTATCGATACGCCAGGTCACGCCGATTTCGGTGGAGAAGTAGAGCGTGTTCTGAACATGGCCGATGGCGTTTTGTTATTGGTCGATGCTTTTGAAGGCCCGATGCCTCAGACCCGTTTTGTTTTGCAAAAAGCCATCGATTTGGGCTTGAAACCCTGCGTGGTCATCAATAAAGTGGACAAGGAGAACTGTACGCCCGAAGAAGTTCATGAAAAAGTTTTTGACTTGATGTTCGAATTGGGTGCCGAAGAATGGCAATTAGATTTCCCGACCGTCTATGGTTCTGCCAAAAATAATTGGATGAGCGACGATTGGAGAAATGAGACCGATAATATCGAACCACTGTTGGATATGGTAGTTGAATACATCCCTACTTTTGAAGTCAAAGAGGGAAACACGCAAATGTTGATTACTTCATTGGATTATTCATCCTTTACAGGAAGGATAGCCATCGGAAGATTGCAGCGAGGTACATTGAAAGAAAACCAACAGATTTCATTGGTCAAACGTGACGGTAGCCTTGTAAAATCCAAAATAAAGGAGCTTTTTACTTTCGAAGGTCTTGGCCGTTTGAAAGTAAAGGAAGTTGTGGCAGGAGATATTTGCGCCATAATAGGGCTTGAAGGTTTTGAGATTGGGGACACAATTGCTGATGTCGAAAATCCTGAGGCATTGAAGACTATTGCCATCGATGAGCCGACGATGAGTATGTTGTTTACCATTAATGATAGTCCGTTTTTCGGGCAGGATGGTAAATTCGTCACCTCACGTCATATCAAGGAACGATTGGAGCGTGAGTTGGAAAAAAACCTGGCCTTACGGGTCAACGAAACGGATAGTGCGGATAAATTTTTGGTTTTTGGTCGTGGTGTATTGCACCTTTCCGTTTTGATCGAGACCATGCGCCGTGAAGGCTATGAATTGCAGATCGGGCAACCTCAGGTTATCATCAAGGAAATCGATGGGGTTAAATGTGAACCCATAGAACAATTGACGATTGATCTTCCTGAAGAAGTTTCGGGTAAGGCGGTTGAAATGGTTTCTATTCGAAAAGGCGAGATGACCAGTATGGAAGCCAAAGGCAACCGTATGGTATGTGAGTTCTTGATTCCTTCGAGAGGAATTATCGGACTACGAAACCAATTGCTGACCGCTACCGCGGGCGAGGCCATCATGGCTCACCGATTTTTGGAATACCAACCGATGAAAGGCGATATTCCACAACGTCAGAACGGTTCTTTGGTTTCTATGGAGAAAGGAAAAGCGATTCCGTATTCTATAGATAAACTTCAAGATCGTGGGAAGTTTTTTGTAGATCCAGGCGAGGATATCTATGAAGGTCAGGTTATCGGGGAGAATTCCCGTGGCGATGATATGACCATCAATATTACCAAAACCAAGAAACTTTCAAACGTTCGTTCTTCTGGTGCCGATGACAAAGCAAAAATTGTTCCTGCGATAAAGTTCTCTTTGGAGGAAGCATTGGAATATATTCAAAAAGATGAATATGTTGAAGTTACTCCAAAACATTTACGACTTCGAAAAGTCTATTTGAAAGAAGTCGATAGGAAGCGGAATAAGATAGATTAATACTTAGTCATAAAAAAAGACCCGATCAATGAACTTGATCGGGTCTTTTTTTTAAAGCCGTTTGCGTTATCCAAGAATATGTTTCCTGACCTGGGCCGCACAGGCCGCACCGATAATACCGGCATGGTTTTGCAGTTCAGCAGGGATTACGGGCATTTCTACTTTTATATAGTCTTTAAACTCGTACCAGTCCTTTGACGTACCGCCACCAAGAATGACCAGATCCGGAGAAACGATCAATTCGACATATTTTAGAAATTTATTGAAACGCTTGCCCCATTTTTTAAAGGAAAGTTCTTCTCGTTCCATGGCCGAAGCAGCCGCCCACGTTTCTATTTTATCGTATTTTTTATAGGGAATTTGTCCCAATTCAAAATTCGGGATCAAACGGCCGTCCAAGAAGGCGCCACTGCCTAAACCCGTGCCGATAGTAATCATGACGACGAAACCCATTTCGCCTTTGCCGATTCCGTAATTCATGGTAGCATAACCGGCCGCGTCGGCATCATTGATAACGGTAAATTCGAGTCCCGTTCTTTTTTCAAGAAGTTCTTCAGCGTTCAGGCCGTCCCAAGATTCATGCAAATTGCCGGAAGATTTGCAAACTCCCTTTTTGATTACGGTAGGAAATCCGCAGCCTACATTTCCTTTGTAATCGAAGTGTTCGATAATCTGTGCGATCACATCCGCCATCTCGTCGGGTTTTCGAGATTCGGGCGTGGCAATTCGAAATCGTTCGGTAGTCATTTCCCCGGTTTTCATATCCACCAAGGCACCTTTTATTCCGGAGCCACCAACATCAATACCAAGAATTTCCATGAATTAGGATTTGCTATTATGGGCGCAAAAGTAATAAAAAGTTTATCCAACACTGAAATAATGTTATGAACCGTCTTAATTCTGTGGTGTGTCCATATAAAGTTTGGAGTTTCCATTTTGGAGCATTGGCAAGAGTTCTTCAATTAGGTCCTCATTTTTGCTCGCGACATTCTCTGTTTCCAACAAATCTTTGGTGTGATCGTACAGTTCTAGTATTGGTTCTTCATCCCTAAAGTACTTTGTGAAACGGTAGTTATCAGTTCGCATCGAAATGCCGTTGTAATAGTAGCTATAGGCTATGTTCTCAAAATTTCCGTTTGTGTTTTCCATTAACCTGACAAGGCTTTCGCCATCCAATTTTTTGTTCGATTCAAGTGCACAAAGCTCTAAAATTGTTGGATAGAGATCAACTGTTTCTACGATATTCTCTACTTTTAGAACGGCATGGTCCATATAGGGCGATTTGATGATCAATGTGCTTTTTAATGCATTTTCAAAAAGGGTATGTTTACCCCATACCCGTTGGTCACCCAAATGCCAACCATGGTCTCCCCAGATGACGATGATGGTGTTTTTATCAAGTCCTGAGGATTTTAGTTCCTTCATTAATTTTCCTATTTGGGCATCGACATAACTTATGGAGGCGAGATAGGCGTGTCTCAGTTTTTTTGCGTATTCGTCGGAAACCGATTTTGAAAGACTAGCTTTTTCGTCACCCAAAGCATATTGATTGAATTCTCCACTTTCATGTAGGCTTTTCAAATTTATATTTTCAGGGATGTTCGGATTTTCACTTATCGGAATAGAATCCGGCTCGTACATATCCCAATATTCTTTAGGTGCGTTAAAGGGTAGGTGGGGCTTGAAAAATCCAACACCCATAAAAAAGGGTTTGTTCTTATTTTTGAGTTCTCGAAGTTTTGAAATGGCGAGATTGGCCGTTATCCCATCAGGATATCCTTCGTCATTAACTTCCCCTGCCTCATAAGGTTTCACTTGTTTTTTAAGGCTTTGGCGGTTTTCGCCATCGGCATATCCGAAAAAAGCGTTCCATCCGGTTTTCCATTTTCCGGAATCGAACAAAAGTTCGCTCCAGCTATGGGGTAGCTCCCTTTTTTGGCTGGGTTCTTCTTCATAACCATATATATACCCGTCTGCGGAATGGCTTATTTTTCCGATTCCGATGGTGTGATAGCCTTCTTGTTTTAAGCGATGGATAAATGTTTCGGGAATGGAATCTTCAGGTTTATCGGAGAGTTCCTTTTCAATGGCATTGTTCTGCAAATGGATTTTTTTCCATGGGCGATATCCTGTCAACAAAGCATGGCGTGAGGCTCCACAGGTGGGTACTTGCACATAGTGGTTTAGGAAAATGCTTCCTTCCGATGCCAAGGCATCCATATTGGGGGAGATCACATAATTCTTTCCGTAGGCACCGAGTTCAGAGCGTAAATCATCCACGGCTATAAAAAGAACGTTCGGGCGACTTTGCTTTTCAACAAAGGGTTTTTCTTCTTTACAACCCAAAAGCGAAACGGCCATTACGGTAAATACAAGATAATATTTTGACATGCTCGGTCGATTCGTTTGCGTTGCAACCAAGTTAGTGAAAAGTGTTTATAAACTTTTCTTGATTTGAGCCACCGCTTTTACGATCAAAAATGCGGGCATGACGACCTTGAGTTCTGATTGGTTGATTACAGTAACGATGGTAGCATTTTGATTTTCCAAATACGCCAAGTAACATGTGTAACCTGGGTCAAAACCACTATGACCCATGACTTTTCCTGTTTTTCGGGATGTATCGTAAAGCATGACCCCTAGACCGTATCCCTTTTCAAAATCGAGCATTTTATCCAAAGTGGTCTTTGATTTGAAAAGTTTCCCGCTAAAAGCAGCTTGTCCGAATAACAGGAGGTCATCGATATTGGTTAGAATACCTCCTGAGGAATTCATATGATTGAAATTCAATGTGAATTCGGTCAAGTCCCAATCGGTATAGTAGCCCTTGAACATCATGGGAAGAACTTGTGCAGAGGGTTGTAACGATGTATTTTTCAACGCCAAGGGTGTGACGATTCGATTGCCAATAATATTGGCAATGTTTTTCTTTTCAATTTTTTCCGCAATCATTCCCAAAAGAATATAATTTGTATTCGAGTAATTATATTTACCAAGCTTGTTGACCGAGGGCGTAACGTTCAAAGCGATATCGATTCGGTCTCGTAGTGAATATTTTCTTTCAGGTTCATTTTTCAGGGCATTGAGATGTATCTGTCCTTTGTTCAGATAATCAGCAATTCCACTCGTATGGCGTAAAAGATGTTCTAAGGTCAATTCCTTTTCATAGGTTTTACCCTCAAAAGCCGTCAACTCTTTTATCATCTGCTCATCCAGATACTTGGTTGCCTTGTCTTCGAGGGATAAAAGCCCTTCCTCCTCCATTTGCAACATGCAAACGGCGACAAAAGTCTTGGTAATGCTGGCGGCAATGAAAAGCTCATCGCCTTGTAATTTGTTTTCTTTTTCTCGACCGATATGGCCTACACTATGCTTCCAATTCAATGTATTCGGATAGTCCACTGCGGCCATCACTCCACTTGCTTCGGGATTTATTTTCAGATATTCGTCGGCTAAAGATGTCAGGTCTTTCTCAAGGGCATAGGATGATTGGCTGCTTACAATACCATGGATAAAGAGAAAAATGAAACAACTAATTTTAAGGACTACCATCTTCATGGATGTTCGATTTTGATTACGGTAAAAAGAGGATAGAGGAAAAGAATTGTTACAGTTTCGAAGATGAAAAACTTTTAGCGCAACGTGCCACTCGCTTTTAGGAAATCAAATATCAAAACGTCCACAGCTGCCACTTTATCTATATCGGAATAATTGAGCCAAACCATCTCTTCGATTTCGGAATCGGGCAGCAGTGTTCCTCTGTAATTTGCCGAATAACATGTCATTCGTACTAAGATTCCGGGTTTATGGCCATCGGCCTGCGCTTCGAAAATACCGAGAAAATTCAAGGTTGGCAGTTCGAGATCGACGCTCAATTCTTCCTTGATTTCGCGGGACAAAGCTTGGGCGTCCGTTTCGCTGGCTTCCCTCTTTCCACCGGGAATGTAGTATTTTGTTTTTCCTTTCGAACGTGTGCTTAGAATCTTTCCACCGACAATATAGATCCAGGCCAGTTTATCAATAATCTGATCGGAAGGTTCTATATAGTAATCAATGGAATTCAAGGAGTGGTTCGGGTCGATAAAATCAAGGAATTTATCAATAGCTTTTCCGAAATCCGTTAAAGTCCCCAATTGGTTATTTCTCCCCAAAGCACTTGAAATGGTCTCATCACGATTACCGAATCTGTACCCTCCTTTTTTTATCCACAATATATTCAGCAAATGTTGCATCATTACATTGCCCAATTGGTCGATGGAGATGGCTATTTTCAAAAGATAATCGCCAAGACCTTGAAATCCTTTTGTGAAAAAAGCATGGAAAATTCCATAAATAAATCCGAAGGGACCAGTAACCACCAACAGCACAATCGAAATCAAAAAAAGTAAGATTCCGATAATCGGATTCGCCTTCTTGTCGGGCTGGTAGACTTGTTTTTTGAGAATCATGTAACACCTATTGTAATATGTATGAAGTTACAAAAAACACAAAGTAGTGATGGTTGGTCGGACTTAAATACTTAAAACAATTTTTCACGAACTGCATTAAAATAACTATCACTCACGGGAATTTTGGTTTCACCAATCAACAAATCCCGTCCTTTTAAGGCAGATACTTTTTGGGTGTTGACTATATAGGAGCGGTGGACGCGCATGAAAATATCGTTTGGGAGTAGGTCCTCCAATTTTTTAAGCGATTGGTTACTCATTATTTTCGATGGTGCCGTATGATATACAACATATTCACTGTCACTTTCTATATAGAGAATGTCGCTATACTTTAACTTGTGCAAATCATAACCTGATTTAACGGTAATGGAATCGGACTTTTCTTCGGAAGTTCCTTTCGCTTTGCTAACTGCTGCCAGAAAACGTTCAAAGGTTATCGGTTTTAAGAGATAATCGAGTGCGCTGAGCTCAAACCCTTCCAAAGCATATTCGGAATACGCAGTGGTGAATATGACTTGTACATGTTGCGGTAGTAGTTTGGCAAAGTCCGTTCCCTTGATTTCGGGCATTTGAATATCCAAAAACAACAGATCCACCTGCTGGCTATTCATGATTTTCATCGCCTCTAATGGGTTTTCTGCCGTTCCTGCCAATTCCAGAAAATCCAATTTTCCGATATAGGTCGCAATCAGCGTTCTTGCCAATTCTTCGTCATCGACTACCAAACATTTGATCTTAGCCATTCAAATCTATTTTTAAGTTCACCTTGAAAGCTTGTGAGGTTTCATTGATCAACAACTCATGTCGGTTAGGGTATACTATGGCCAATCTTTTCTTTACATTTTCGATTCCAATACCGCCTACTTCATCTTTTACTACTGGCACTTGTGGTTTACTATTTTCTATTTCGAACAGGACCCTATCTTTATCAGCATCAATTTTCATCCGAATAAATACATCCTTTATTTTTTCAATATTGCCATGTTTTAGGGCATTCTCCATAAAGGGAATAAAAAGCATAGGGGCAATTTTAATATTTTGACTGGTCACTTTAAAATCAACTTCAATAGGATACTTTTTACTGCTCTTTAGTTCAAACAATTTGATATAGTTTGTAATATAGGTAATCTCTTTTTCCAGCGGAACCAGTTCCTGCTCACATTCATAGAGTACATAGCGTAACATATCGGAAAGATAACCGATACTCTGTTGCGTCTTGCCGGAATCAATAACCGAAAGTGCATAAATATTGTTCAGTGAATTGAACAAAAAATGAGGGTTGATTTGGGACTTTAAAAGTTTGAGTTCCGTTTGTAAGGCTTCGTTCTTGTTCACTATTATTTCTTCTTCCTTTTTCTGGGCAAACAAAAAGGTTTCTATAAACGTAGCCGCTATATAAGAAATGGACAGCATCAACAAGTTTATCAAGAATTTTGGTGGTGGCTTTCGTTGCATCCCCCTAGAAATATCCATGTCCGGCCCAGGAGGTGGCCCCATGCCGGGGCCGGGTCTAGGTCCAGATTCAGGTCCTATTCCCGAACCTTGAGCCGCCGCAATATCAGGAACAAGAAAGGTACACAATAAGAGTACCCCTATGGATATTAAGGCGAATAGCAAATACTTCTTTTTGAATAAAAGCGCTGGTGCTGTATAAAATACCAATACGGAAATTACCAAAATCTGGAAGACAAATGCAAGGCCATTCTCCTTCAAAAATTGGAAATCCTCTCCGAGAAAAAACCAAGAAGTCAGCCATATGACAAGCCATAAAACTACCTGAAAAAGAAATCGTTTGAGTTGGTTCATACTACAAATAAAAGGAAATAAAAATCATTCGACTATCGAAAACCCACTTTCAGATAGGTATTAAAATAGGAGTTACCGTCTCACATTGTCCATTCACTTAAAAGGAACACCCATTCACTGAAATCATCGATTCAGCATTAAACTAATACGGAGATTTACACTCAAATTATAAACATAAATACATATAAATCATGAAAAATAACAGCTTAAAATTCGGAATACTAGTAAGTAGCTTCTTCTTATTTGCTTCTTGTAATGCTTTTGGTCAGTCTGACCAAAAAAGACAAAATCAAGAACCACCTTCCGTTGAAAAAATCTTTGCCGATTTGGATAAAGATGAAGACGGACTCATTTCTAAAAAAGAGGTCAAAGGACCCTTAAAAAATGATTTTGCCAAAATCGATGCCGACGAAGATGGTTTCATTTCCAAGGAAGAAATGGAAAAAGCACCTAAGCCAAAACGAGGTAAGGGAAGACCAGAGAATAAAAAATGAAGTCAACTATTAGAAACATAGTACAATGAAAAAATTAGCATTAAAATCCATATCTGTTTTAAGTATTTTATTTCTGGCAACATTCTTATTTACAGGTTGTTCTGATGATGATCCGATACTAGAAACAGATGACAATACTTCAGTTGTCGATGACGATTCTTCGACGGACGATGACAGCACAACAGTAGAAGATGCCGACTTTGTCGCAACCGATTGGACAACGGAAACTCATAGTAACGATGCGGATCCAAATTTTGACGAGGTATTCGATAATACCACCGTAAAAAGATTTGATTTCGTGATCTCGAAAGAAAACTGGCAACTGATGCTAGATGATATGACCGAATTATACGGCACTTTCGGAAGCTCAAGTGGCGGCCCCGGAGGGGCAGGAGGCCCTGGTGGTGGAACAACTTTTTCAGATGAGGATCCGATTTTTGTACCCGCATCTGTTTTTTACAATGGTAAAGAATGGTATAAGGTAGGCCTGCGTTTTAAAGGAAATTCCAGTTTGGCTGGTGCTTGGGGAGCAGGAATTTTAAAATTAGCCTTTAAAATGGACTTTGATGAGTACGAAGATGATTATCCCCAAATTGATAATCAACGTTTTTATGGCTTTAAGAAATTCAGTTTGAAGAATAATTATAATGACCGATCCTTCTTAAGGGAAAAAATGGCGGCAGAAGTATTTGCAGATGCAGGCTTGGCGGTTTCCAATACCGCATTTTATACGCTGTATGTAGATCATGGCGATGGACCAGAATATTTTGGACTGTACACTTTGGTCGAAGAAGTAGATGGCACGGTAATGGACACCCAATTCTCAAGTGATGATGGTAATCTCTATAAGCCCGAAGATGATGGGGCCAACTTTGCGGAAGGTACATTCAATGAGGAGGGTTTTGAGAAAAAGACCAACGAAGATGATGCCGATTGGAGTGATATTCAAGCTTTGTTCACGGCCTTACATGATGATACCCGAACTACGGATCCCGTAACATGGCGCACCAATTTGGATGCTGTTTTTGATACCGACGTTTTCTTGAACTATCTCGCGGTAAATACAGTTATCCAAAATTGGGATACCTATGGTAGAATGCCACATAACTATTACCTGTACAATAATCCGGATAACAACAAACTCACATGGATTCCTTGGGATAACAATGAAGCCTTACAAGAAGGAAACAGGGAAGGCTCGTTAAATCTTGATTTTTCGGATCTGGCCTCAAGCGAGTGGCCTTTGATCGAATACCTGTATGCAGATGAAACGTACAAGGCCATTTATGACAATTATGTACAGGAAACCGTTGATGGGCCATTTGAAACATCCCATATACAATCGGTCTATGCTACCTACTCATCGTTAGTTGAATCCTATGCAACTTCAGAAGTGGCAGGATATACTTTCTTGAACAATAACGCTGATTTTCAGGCAGCAATTAACGAGCTGAATGCGCATGCTTCGCAACGTTCGTCCGCTGCAAATACGTATTTAAATCAGTAAAAAGGACGGTAAACGAATTTGAAAAATAAAGATAATACCATGAAAAATAGAACTAATCTAATACCTATCATTTTTGCACTTGTAATTTTTGCCTTCTTAGGTTGTTCTGCTTGTAACAATGATGATGCTGGTACAGCAGACGACACCATTATCGACGACACCACAGACGATTCAACAATTGTAGATGTTGATTCCTCCTACTTTTATACCGCCGATGGGTCGGTCACGATTACCACCGTACCATGTACACTTTCCGATGGCACATCAACGGATTGTTACCAGATTGTTACCACCAGCCTACCCGGCGATCACGAGATGGGACCATGGTGCCCCGACAACATTGCTGACGATGCCTCGGCTGGAGGTATTTGGCTGGAAGGCGGAGAAGTATATGATGTAGACGGGGCCTTTGTGGAAAATATGGCGACATTTTATAATGATACCAAATGGATGATGTATGATGCCAATGGAGACATTTATGTAACGGAAACCGAAGACGATTGCATCAACGCCGCCAATCCCAATGTTGGAGCCGAATACGAAAACTTCTGCGTTGAATGTCTTCCTTCGTATATAACCGATCTATCGCAAACTTGGACAATTCCAATTACCCCTGTTATTCAAGACAGCTCCACATTATTTGCCACGGGACCAGGTGGGCCAGGGAATAGTGCTCCCTCTACTCGTGGAGTGGCGTTAAATGGTATTGAATTTTCCGCACCGGCCCCTGTTGATAATATTCTTGGCGCCTATACCCTCGCTCCATTTGATGATGCCGGCGGTCATATTAATGTACACCAAGGGTATCATTATCATGCGGCTACCGGGTTCGGTACACAAATAGCACAAGATGATGGCCATGCCCCTTTAATCGGGTATGCTTTGGACGGATTCGGAATTTATGAATTATTGGACACTAGTGACAATGCTCCAACAGACCTGGATAATTTACGCGGCCACTCAGATGATACCAGAGGCTATCATTATCACGTAGATGAGGCCGGAAACAACAATTTTATCAATGGTTTAAAAGGCGCTTACGCCAATTAAAGGACATAAAGATGAAAAAGCAGCTGTTAGTATCTATAATCGGATTGTTTTCACTGGCAAGTTTTGCCCACAATCCCGATGCTTCTACCACCATGTTGGTAGAGAAAGAGAATAATGTTTGGGTGCTGCAGATCAGTACGTCATTGACCGCTTTTCAGCAAGAAATACGGACCCATTATGCTGAAACTCCTTATAAATCCCCCGAGGAGTTTCAAAAAATGGTGTTGGAACATATCAATAACAATTTTCATCTCAGTTTCAATGGCGGCGAAAATATTACCCTCGACAAAGGGCTCGTAAAACTAGGCCATGAAACCAAGGTGGTTTTTGAGGTACTTGGTATTCCTTCGGATATACAATCCGTTCGTATAAAAAATACCTCCTTTAAGGACATCAGTAGGAATCAAAACGCTTTCATGCTTTTCAAGGAAGGTTTTAATAAGGAACAATTCGTTTTGAACAATGCCAATGACCATACCCTAACATTGGAAGTAAACGGAAAAAAGTTTGTAGAAGCTAGTAAGAGCAAGGCAAGTTTCTTTTCGCCCTATTTTGGACTAGTATTTATAGGTCTTTTGGGCATCGGCTATTTACTCCATTATGTCTTTAGCAGTAAAAAATGGCTTTAAAACCCGTTCGCTAATTTCCATTCGTTGAACGGAACACTCTTTTTGCTTAAAGATTCCTACCGTGTATTGCAATCAAGTTTTTTGGGATAAAATTTCACAGAACTTCATCCAAAAAACTCAAAAGATTTTGAACTATAAGAATTGAATACTATAGTCTTGAAAAAAGAAGGTTGAATGTAAGAATCAAACCGCCCTTTGCACCACCTCAAAAACCTTATTCCCATCACATTTCAACGTCTTGGAAGGATATTTGAGAATTAGTGCATAGTCATGGGTGGCCATTAAAATGGTGCGTCCCGATTTATTGATGTCTTGCATTACTTTCATGACCTCGACACTGGTCTGTGGATCCAGATTTCCGGTAGGCTCATCGGCCAAAATAAGTTCGGGATCATTTAGCAATGCACGCGCAATAGCGATCCGTTGTTGTTCCCCTCCCGAAAGTTCATGCGGAAATTTAAAGCCTTTCGTTTTCATTCCGACCTTATCCAGTACTTCCTCTATTTGTTTACTCATTTTCGCCTGGTCTTTCCATCCGGTTGCCTTGAGCACGAATTGAAGGTTGTTGTTGATGTTGCGATCGGGCAATAATTTAAAATCCTGAAAAACGATGCCAAGTTTACGACGTAAATAGGGGATATCATTTTCCTTCAAGGTCTTCAGGTCAAAACCAACGATGCTTCCAGAGCCTTTTTTGAGCGGTAAATCCCCGTAAAGTGTCTTCATAAAACTGCTCTTGCCACTTCCGGTTTTACCGATAAGATAAACGAATTCACCCTTTTTGACCTCAAGGCTTACTTCGTTCAGAACAAGGCTTTCCTTTTGAAAAATGGCAACATCGTTAAGTTCCAGTATCGTTTCGGGCATTTTTAATTGTAAAGGTTAATGATTTTTCAGGGTTCCGGACAACAGATTCCTATTTCCTGTTTCGTACTTCTTACCTCGTACTTCCATTTGTTGATATAAAAGTAATAAGTTAACCCGGATAACAAATTATCGTTCTACTTATTCTTTTTCTTTTGTATTGCGTGGGCACATACTTTGATTCCGTTTTTCACGTTATAAACACTAGAAAATAGTTAGAACACTATGTTTAGAAAGATATCCACTTTCCTTCCCATCCTTTTGGGAATGGTATTTTGGGGCATTTCCCAAGAAACCAAAATCTATACCCACGAAAATAAAGACTACCAAGACGCGCTGGCGCTCTACAACAATGAGCAATACCAAGCGGCTCAGACCATTTTTGGCAAAGTAAAGAACACGACCGAAAATCTAGAGGTCAAAGCGAACAGTGCCTATTACGAAGCGAACGCAGCAGTCCGTCTAAATCAATTGGGCGCCGATAATTTGATGGAAGACTTTGTGGAAAAATACCCAACATCCACAAAACGCAATTCCGCTTTCGCTGATGTGGCGGAATATTATTTCGAGACGGGCAAATATCCGTATGCCTTAAAATGGTACGATAAAGTAGATCAGGGAGCCCTTTCCAGAAAGGAAATGGACAAATTCAACTTCAATTATGGGTATTCCCTTTTTTCCTCCAAGAAGACCAAAGAGGCCGAACGCTATTTGAGCAAGGTTACAGAATCACCTGTTTATGGTTCCCAGGCAAAATATTACATGGGCTATATCTCCTACGAACAAGATGATTATCAAACGGCCAATGAACGTTTTGATGAGATTACCGATCCTGAGATCCTTGATGAAAAATTGAGTTACTATCAGGCTGATATGAACTTTAAGTTGGGCCGCTTCGAAGAGGCCATTGCCTTGGCGAAAAAACAGTTGACCAAAGCGGATAGAAGCGAAGTTTCGGAACTCAACAAAATTATCGGAGAAAGTTATTTCAATCTAAAGCAATACGACAATGCGATTCCCTTTTTAGAAGAGTATAGGGGAAAGAGAGGAAAATGGAGCAATACCGATTATTATTTATTGGGATACAGCTACTACAAACAAGGTGATTTTACAAATGCGGTTCAACAGTTCAACAAGATCATAGGGGGAACGAACAATGTTTCACAAAACGCCTACTACCACCTGGCAGAATGCTACTTGAAACTCGATAAAAAACAGGAATCCCTGAACGCTTTCCGCAATGCCTCTCAAATGGATTTCTCTCCAGAGATCCAAAAAGATGCCTATTTGAACTATGCCCGTTTGAGTTATGAAATCGGAAATCCTTATGAACCCGTACCACAGGTCATTTCAGATTATTTGAGCAAATATCCGAACGATAAAAATGCACAGGCCATGCAAGAATTATTGGTCGATTCGTATATCACCTCGAAAAATTTTGCCGGGGCCATGGAGCTGCTCGAAAAGAATCGAAATTTCGCTAGCAAGACGACCTATCAGAAAGTTGCCTTCTATCGCGGGGTCGAACTCTTTATTGACGCAGACTATGCCGAGGCGGCGGAGAATTTCAAAAAATCATTGGGCAGTGCCGAGGATGGCCTTTTTGAGGCACGGGCAGCTTATTGGAAAGCGGAATCGGAATATATGTTGAATCGCTTTGAGGATGCCTTGGCAAGTTACAAACGGTTTCAGCAAAGTTCGAGCGCAAGATCAACGGAGGAGTATAAAGATCTGGATTACAATTTGGCCTATACCCATTTTAAACTAAAACAATATGGTCCGGCCATTTCAAATTTCAACAGTTTTACCAGTTCATCGCCTTCCGATACCCAAAAACTATATGATGGTTATCTCCGATTGGGCGACAGTTATTTCGTAACCAGTAAATATTGGCCTGCCATAGAAACCTATAATAAGGCCTTGGATTTGTCAGGTCCCGAAAAGGATTACGCCGCATATCACAAAGCGTTAAGTTATGGATTCGTAGATCGGGCAAGTACGAAAATCGAGGAATTGGAAAATTTCACTTCAAAATATCCAAACTCAACCTTAAAAGATGACGCCCTCTTCGAGTTGGGAAACTCCTATATCACCTCAGGACAAGAGAATCGTGGCCTTCAGGCGTATGACCGTTTGATCAGTGAATATAAGGCAAGTGCCCTTGTGCCGCAGGCCATTATGCGACAGGGATTAGTCCATTATAATGGAAGCAGAAACGAACAGGCATTGGCAAAATTCAAAACGGTCGTACGCGATTTTCCGAATACCCAAGAAGCGATTCAGGCGGTATCAACCGCAAAACTTGTTTATGTAGATATGGGTCGGGTAGATGAATACGCCGCTTGGGTACGTGACCTCGATTTCGTAGAAGTGACCGATACCGAGTTGGATAATGCCACCTATGAATCGGCCGATAAAAAGAATCTTGAAGGGGACAAAAATGCTGCTATCCGGGGATATGAAAATTATATCAAACAATTCCCCAACGGACTGCATGCGATTAAGGCGAACTTCAATCTGGCCCAATTGTATTTTGCCCAAGGTGATAAGGAAAAGGCATTGGTCTATTACAAATATGTGGCCGATAAGGGAACGAGTGAATATACCGAACAGTCGTTGACACGCACATGTGAAATCTATATCGGTAACAAAGATTATATCTCGGCACTACCTTATTTGGAACGATTGGAGGCCACGGCCGATATTCAACAGAATAGAACATTTGCCCAATCGAATTTGATGAAGGGATATTATCAGCAAAAGAATTATGATCGCACCCTGGCCTATGCGGAAAAAGTATTGGCAACTCCGAGTATCGATAACCGAATCAAAAGTGATGCGCAGATCATGATTGCCCGGTCGGCCATCGCCACGGGGGATGAATCAAAAGCGGAATCGGCCTATGCCGACGTATTGAAAATAGCATCAGGAGAGACCGCAGCCGAAGCACTTTATTATGACGCTTATTTCAAAAACAAAGCCGGACAGCACGAAACGTCTAACACTTCGGTGCAGAAGTTGGCAAAAGATTTTTCCGCGTACAAAGAATGGGGAGGTAAGGGACTTATCATTATGGCCAAGAATTTCTATGCTTTGGGCGATGCCTACCAAGCCACTTATATTTTGGATAATGTGATTACGAACTTTAGCCAATATCCGGAAATAGTTGCGGAAGCACATGGTGAACTATCCATCATTAAGGCCAAGGAGGCACAGAGTAATTCTTCCGTAAATCCGGATGGAAATTAAAATATTCGAATACTAAGGAACACTCATGAAGAAGTACATCAAAATAACCCTATTCGTTTATCTTGGATTCTTCCAGCTGGCCCAAGGGCAAGATGAAGATGACGAAGGCATAGGCACGGAGACCGTAACGGTAACGAAGGCATACACGCCCACTATTTCCGATGCCTTTAAAATTAAGTCGATGCCGAATATGAACGATTCCATCGTCCTTCAAAAGAAGAAAATAGAATACAATATCTTTTCGGTTCCGGTGGCTTCGACTTTTACCCCGGCGAAGGGCAAGGCTTCGGCGGTGAAAAAGGCACCTCCTCCGATCCTATACAATTCCTATGCTTCTGCGGGTGGGGGTAATCCGGCCAACATTATGGCCAAATTCTATACGGCCCGAACCATCGACAGAGAATCGAATTTTACTTTGGGTCTTGACCATAATTCATCACGGGGCGATATCGCCGGAGTGATTTTGGACAATATCTATTCAAAAAGCAAGCTTGATGCGTCTTATGCAAAGCGAGATCGAGATTTGAATTGGGGCGCTGATTTGGGTGTAAAGCATCAGCTCTACAATTGGTACGGCCTGCCCGAAGGTACGGATCCGGTAACGGTGGCCGGTATCGACGAACGCCAAAATTATTTTATGGGAGAGGCAGGAGCCCACATCAATGTTGAAGATGCTTATTTTTCGAATGCCGAACTCAAGTATAGAAGATTTTGGGATGGTGTAAAATCGGGTGAGAACCGGGCCATTTTCGGAACGGGTTTCGAATTTCCGGTAAACGAGGAGACTTTTGGAATAAAATTTAAAGTGGATTATGTAAACGGGAATTTTAAGAATGCCAGTATCAACGATACCGAAAATTTGGAAGGAATAAAATATAGCCACCTGCAGGTTGGAATCAATCCCAGCTTGACTTTATTGCGGGATGACCTTTCCTTGAATTTGGGAGTAAATCTGGTCTATGGGCTGGATACCGAGTTGAGCGACAGTAATTTTTATATCTATCCAGCTGTGACGGCTTCGTATCGTTTGCTGGAGGAGTTTGCCATTGCCTATGGCGGAATCGAAGGTGAGTTGAGACAGAATTCCTATTATGGTTTTATAGAGGAAAATCCCTTTGTGTCTCCTACACTTTCGGTAGTTCCGACAGATCGGCAATATGATGCATATGTGGGTCTTAGGGGTCAACTTTTGCCCAATCTAAGCTATAATATCAAAGGATCCTACACAGCTGAAAACAGAAGACCGGTTTTCAAATTGAATCCGAATAATTCATTTAGAAATGATGAAAATGGATATTATTTCGGTAACTCTTTCGAGGTATTTTACGATGATATCAAGACGTTGGGAGTTTTTGGCGAGTTGAATATCGATGTGAACCGAAATTTCACCTTGGGTATCAATGCCGAATATTTCAATTATCATACGGAAACCGATAATCCCGCATGGAACCTTCCGGAACTCACCGGCTCATTGTTCATGGATTATCAGATCGGTGAAAAATGGTTTATGGGCGCCAATCTGTTTTATGTTGGCGAACGTGAGGATTTTTCATCCGAGGCGGTCCAAAATGTTCAACCTTCTGAGTTTCCTGCGACATTGATTCAACTTGACGCCTATTTTGACGCCAATGCGCATATCGGTCATCGGCTTAGTGACCAGTTGTCGATTTTTGTAAAGGCAGCTAACATCGCGAACAACAATTATGCACGTTGGGCCAACTATCCGGTTCAGGGCATTCAAATATTGGGCGGGGCTACCTATAAGTTTGATTTTTGATCAATAATTTATTTTTCGTTCCCGCGTAGGCGGGAATCTTTCCCTCGCATCGGACGGTGGTGGGAAATTGTACCAGAGCATATGCTTTACCGGTTAACCACCAGTAATGCTCTTTTAACGATTGAAGCTCCAATTCTGAAGCGTAAACCCTACAATTTCCTATTTTAGAGGCAGTTAACCATTTAGAATGGATTTCTATTCAAAATCTAAATTTTGCACTATAGTTTTGGTGATGGGTTGCCTTCTTGTGCTCCAAAGTCAAAACCTGGTCAAGAATCCAAGTTTCGAAACCTTTTTGAGTTGCCCAAAAGCCTTGGGCAACTTTGATGCCGACGTAATTTTTTGGTCGACGCCTACTGAAGGTTCTACCGATTATTTCAATGCCTGTAGCGAGGCCATGGGTACTCCCAAGAACTTTAACGGAACCCAACCAGCGGACTTTGGTAAAGGCTATGCCGGACTATATCTCTATGCCCCCGATGATTATCGCGAATACCTACAGGCCGAACTTTCTGAACCTTTGATTCCAGGAAAGAACTATGCCGTATCATTCTACGTGAGCTTAGCGGAGCGGTCCGATTTCGCGATTAAAGAATTCGGAGTGCTATTTTCCAGTAACGAATTGAGCCTAGCCACTAAAAAGGAGTTGTCTAAGAAGATGCGCTATGAAGCGAAAGAGAACGACTATCAGTATATGGAAATCGGGTACACCAATTTTTATTCAGACACTAAAGATTGGATTTTGGTACACACCCAATTCATCGCCAAAGGCACGGAACGTTATTTGATTCTAGGCAATTTCAAGACCAACGCCCGAACCCGAATGTTTAGAACCAAAAAAAACGCAAAACAGGGAGCTTACTATTATGTCGACATGGTCTCCGTGGTTTTGGACGATCCGCCGAGAGAAACAAGCGAACTGGTCGCTATTGCCGACGGCAAAGAAACCAAGAACATTGAACTTGATAAAAGCTATATCTTCAAAGATGTACTTTTTGAGTTCGACCGATCTTCGCTCTTGGAACCCTCAAAAGAAGAACTTCAAAATGTATATGACCATCTAAAGGCCAATGCGATGTTGCATATCTTGATCAATGGTCATACCGATGATAAAGGCTCCGAAGACTATAACCAATACCTTTCTAGCAATAGGGCGAAGACGGTCGCCGATTATCTTATACGGTTGGGCCTACCTGAACAAAGGATCAACTGGTCGGGCCATGGGAGTACAAAACCGATTGCAGATAATTCAAGCGAAAAAGGTCGCCAAAAGAATAGGCGGGTCGAGTTTGTGATTACGAAAAGGCTGTAGAATTTTTAAACAGCTTAACTATCAAACAAATACCAACAAATTCAGCGTTTTTAAAAATAAAACGCTTTAATTACCTCAAAATGGGTTAATTACGTTTATTGGCACTATCTTTGAACCTTTGATAGTAATTAATTTAAATTTTAAGTAATGAACAAAGGAACAGTAAAGTTCTTCAATAATGCCAAAGGTTTTGGTTTTATAACTGAAGAAGGCGTTGACAAAGATCATTTTGTACACGTATCAGGATTGGTCGACGAAATTCGCGAAGGCGATGAGGTCGAATTTGATCTACAAGAAGGTAATAAAGGATTAAATGCAGTAAACGTTAAAGTAATTTAATATATACGACTTAGTTTTTTAAGACAGGGCCCCGACAGAAGTTGGGGCTTTTTTTTGCTACTTAGTTTTTATTTTGTCGATCAAATTTTGAGCTTCTATATTTTCGTCATCCATTTTCAAGGCCTTTTCAAGATGTTCCATTGCCTTATCTTGATTCTTTTCATAAAAGTAACTTCTGCCCAGTAAGAAATTCAAATACGAGGATTCTATGTTTTTATCTATGAGCCCTTGTGCCAATTCAATAACTTCCAACTCACGGCCTAGATTACTTAGCATTCCCAATGCACTTTCCCAATCTTTTATATCAAATGAATCGGGTCGAATAATTGATTTCATTGCGGTATTTTCGCGTAAACAATAGAAAGCCGGAATATTGACCGACCAATTTGGATTTTCCGTAAGCCCTTTTTTAATCCGCTCGACTGCTACATCTTCATTTCCCATGGCGATGTTGGCCCTTGCAATTCTCGAATACATTCCTGTCCAACCTTCTAGCATAGATTCTGCCTCAATCAACTTTTGTTTCGCCCTTTGCGAATTACCTTCTCGATGTGCGTAAAGTGCTTGATTTAATCGTATTCTTCCATAATGATAGTTCATTAGCGTCTGTAGCTCTTCGATCGGATTTTTAGAATTGTCAACACGAAGGTCGATTTGGTTGTACCATTCGTTGTTGGCACCTTTTACCACGACAGCGGCGGATTGCTTTCCTGAAATCTGTCCGCCTGCATTTTGTCCTGCAACCAGACTTTTTAAAAGTCGTTCGGCCAATGTTCCTTCGGAGCTTTCAAAGGATTTTGACATTTCGGAAAGTACTTCGTCAGCAAGTTGATTACCCATCACCACATAATTTTCTCCTAGAATCTCCGATGCCTTTCCGTTCCAATATTTCAATGATTTGCCGGTAAAGGCAAAAACGTTTCCTTCCCCATCTATTCCCGATATCTGGCGATAATTTGCTTGATTATCATTGTCCCTTACTTCTATGATAGCGTGTTCAATGGATTTACCTTCTTTGAGTTTTTCAAAGCCCTCAATGGCATATCTTGGTTCGGTTTCCGCTATCACCGAGAATGCACCAAGTTCGGGTTGAATGTAAATCGTAGAATTTCCAACATAAATGTTATCTGTGACAACTGCAATTCCCCATTCCTTGGCATTTTCATCGTAAGCAAGGATAGAAAAAGTAGAATTGATGTTTTTTTCTGTCAAAAGACTTGGTAAGTTCTGTCCGTAACCTAGTAATGTTGATATTAGAAGTGCAACGAGTAAAACAATTTTTTTAGTTTTCATTGGGCTGATTGTTTTTGATTGATAAATATGATTTCCGCCAGCACAGAGCTCAGCAGTCAAGATATGCTACTCTTCTGCCCTGAATTCCAAAATATCCCCAGGCTGACATTCCAAAACTTCGCAGATGGCTTCCAGCGTTGAAAAACGAACGGCTTTTGCTTTTCCTTTTTTAAGATAGAAAGGTTCGAAATGGTAATACCCACTTTTTCAGAAAGCTCGGTCAAGGACATTTTCCTGCGGGCAAGCATTACGTCAAGATTTACAATAATGGCCATGTATCTCTTTTAAATGGTTAAATCGTTTTCTTCTTTTAATTGGGCGCCAAGTCTGAATGCTTCGGCAATGATAAGAAGAAAGAGATATAGGAAAATATGTTTCCAATTGTCAAAAGTATAAGAGGTAAAATCATAAAATTCAAGACCAGAAAGTTCTATTTTCTCTCGGAGATAGATGGAAGAGGCAATAATCGTTACTTTATCACGTAGAAGTGTAACAATAAGTAATAATGCAATATACCGCAATCGAATCGCATTTTTTTGAACCAAAAATGTACCATCCTGTGCATTCTTAAGCATTTTGATGATTAAATAAATAATTAGAAGAATACAGGCATAATACAACAAGATTCCAATTGATTGAATATAGAATATTTTTAAGGGGAGCCCGAAAGCTTGGAAGGTGCCAGTAGCCTCAGGAATATTGAACATATATTCGTAATCGGTATGGGGCAATCTGAGAATGCCGCTATTACTAGGCTTAAAAACTACAGGTAAAGCGACACCCTTTCTTTGACCAAAAAGGAGCGACGGTCCCAACTGGTATATCAAAAACAGTAGTAAATGAAACACATTCCATAAAAACAGACCAATAAGTGAGTAGCGCAGGAATATGATTAAAGCTTTGGCTGAAATTGAAGTTCGATTTTTCATGTAATTAAACTTAGAATATTATTGTAAATAAACAATAAATTATTGATAAACAATAAATAATATCTTAAAAACAATAAAATAAGTTTAAATAGTTTTTATTGGTTTTAGCACAAAAAGACAAAATCTCTGTAACTTGTTACACTTAAAAACACGGAAACGGCTATAGGAATGGCGAAGTGGTAGCTCCTTCTACAAATTTTTATATATGAAATCAAAGTACTTAGTGCTACTTTCGATAGTTCTCTTTTCCTGCGCAAACGAAAAGAGAAACCAACCTGTTGCCAAATCGATTCCTCAGAAGCAAGTCAAATCTTCTGAATTTCAATCGATACTGGACCAAGCCGATGTAGTAGGAACGTTGCTTATTTATGACCTGGAAAATAAAACCTTTTATTCCAACGATTTTAAATGGGCCGATACAGGAAAGCTGCCCGCTTCAACTTTTAAGATCATAAACTCCATCATCGCTTTGGAAACCGGTGTGGTCGAAAGTGATAGTACGATGTTCACGTGGGACGGACAACAAAGAGGGTTGAAAATTTGGGAGCAGGACTTGATTTTCAGGGATGCATTCCATTTCTCTTGTGTGCCCTGTTATCAAGATGTCGCACGTAGCATAGGTTCAGAAAGAATGAATTCATGGTTACGGAAATTGGACTATGGCACTATGAAAGTCGACGCTGACAATATCGATATGTTCTGGTTGGAAGGAGCATCAAGAATAAGTCCATTCCAACAAATCGATTTTTTAAATCGTTTTTATAAAAATGAACTTCCGATAGCTCCAAAAACACATGCTATCATGAAAAAAATGATGGTCATCGAAAAAAGTCAAGCATATACGTTGCGTGGCAAAACGGGTTGGTCGATTTACAAAGGCAACAATAACGGTTGGTTTATAGGTTATGTGGAAACTGAAAAAGGCACTTATTTCTTCGCCGCCAATGTGGAACCTAAAGGAAAGTTTCAACAAGCTACTTTTGTTTCCGCCAGAAAAGATGTGGTCTATAACGCCTTAAAACAGTTAAAAATAATTGACTAAAGATATTCCGCATCGGCTTCAAGCCATGCAATATTCTCGTAACTTGCAACCATCCAAAATTCAATAACCTAATAACCATTAACCCAATAACTTAATTCATGGATCTAAACATAGCAGTACTCATCGATGGCGATAATATTCCCTCGGCCTACGTCAAAGAAATGATGGAGGAAATCGCCAAATATGGCAACCCGACCATCAAACGTATTTATGGGGATTGGACGAACCCCAGGCTCGGAAAATGGAAACATGTTTTGCTAGAAAATGCAATTACCCCTATTCAGCAGTACGGCTATACCCAAGGAAAAAATGCCACTGACTCCGCTATGATTATCGATGCCATGGATATCTTGTATTCCGGAAAGGTGAACGGTTTTTGTATCGTCAGCAGTGACAGCGACTTTACGCGTTTGGCCACACGCCTTCGCGAGGCCGGAATGCAGGTTTTTGGAATCGGTGAGAAGAAGACCCCGAATCCGTTTATTGTGGCCTGTGACAAGTTCATCTATATCGAAATTTTAAAGGATCAATCCTTAGACGATAGTTCGGACACCTCAAAATCAGATTCAAAAGCGAAAAGCAGCATAGATAAGATTACCCAAAAAGAAATCCGGTGGATATCGCATACCATCGATGATGTCGCCGACGACGATGGATGGGCTTTTTTTGGGGGATGTGGGCAGTCTTTTGCAAAAGAAACAGCCCAATTTCGATTCCCGTAACTACGGATTTCAGAAGCTGACCCCGTTGATAAGCTCGATCACGAATTTCGAAGTGGAACGTCGGGAAGATTCCAAAGGCCGTAAAAAGCTGATCTATGTCAAGATCAAGGAGAAACAAAAATCCCGTTCGAGGGCCAATAAATAGGAACCAAAATAGGGTTTTAAAATGCGGTGTTCTTTGCTGCGGTTTAGAGTTCGCTTTAAGCTACATTTGCCGAAAAATAGCTATGTCCATAGAAAGAAAGGTGAGGTCGGTCGAACAGCTGTTTTTCGGTCTTGACCAAGAGATCTCAAAATTTCAAAATGAATCAAGTCTTCGATGTAAGGCGGGTTGCGGCAAATGCTGTACGCATCCTGATGTCGATGCCTCGCCCCTGGAGTTTTTACCATGGGCCTTCCATTTATTCCTGAACGGTGCTGCTGAAAAAACCTTGGCAGAACTAAAAATAAAGTCAACTACCATCTGTCATGTTTATAGACCCTTATCATTATTGGAAAACGCCAAAGGCAGTTGTGACGACTATATGTACCGTGGACTTATCTGTAGATTATTTGGGTTTGGTGCGAATAGAGACAAGTACGGGGCTTTACGGTTGGCGACCTGTAAGGTGATCAAAGAATCGCAGGCCACGGCTTACGGCAATGCTCAAGAGGCGATTCTTAAAGAAATGCAGGTTCCGATTTTTACCGATTATTATATGCGACTCTCACAAATCGACTATCACTTGGGTTCAATTATACTACCCATAAACAAGGCACTAAAAATGGCTATTGAAGAGGTATTGCAGTACTATGCCTATCGACCTTTTCCAAAAGGACATAAGAACATTGCATAAATACTTAGGTAGATTTTAATCTCTATTTTTGGAACAAAATCGCACGCTATGTTAAAAACTTGTATTCCGGCCCTAGTATTATTCTTTCTTTTTTCTCTTGCAAAGAAAGTCCATCCGAAGAAACACAATTACAACTTGACCCAATCGATAGTGTATTTGTAGATTTCTATGAGTTCAAAAAAAATATCAATCCTATTGAGGCTACAAAAGCGGGTTTTGAAAAGTACAATGATACCATCGCCAACTATATTTCCGACTCATATCAGGCCCATCTGACCGAGAAATATTCTGAATTCTTAAGCCTTCTCAAGAATTATGATGAAACCATGATGACCCAAGAAAAGTGGTTAAGTCTTAGGGTCATGATTTGGGATTGTTCTATAAAATTAGAAGGTCTTGAAAATGACTTGGTCACCCTTGATTCTCCGATTTATAACTTGCCCAGCTTTGAACTGATACCGCTCTTTCAGATTCAATCGTTGCATCTGTATGTGGCGCAATTGGCCGGAGGGTATAGTGTACAACCTTTTAAAACTGTGAAGGATTATGACAATTGGTTGAGTAGGCTAGAGGATTACATGCTATTCTTGGATACTTGCATCCTCAAAATGAACGAAGGTATTGCCCAGGGTATCGTTCCCCCAAAGGTCTTGATCGAAAAAATGATTCCCCAATTGCCGGAATTTATCGATGCCCCGCTCGAAAAGCACCTTTTTTATTCCCCGATTACGGCCTTCCCTGAAAATTTCACCGAAGATGACAAAAAAAGGTTGGCTAAGGAATATGGGGATTTTATTAGTAGCAAACTGGTCAAGAAGTACCGAGAACTAAGCGATTTTATAAGCACTACCTATCTACCAGTTGGAAGGGAAACTTCTGGGTTGGGCGCATTGCCGCATGGTAAGGAAACCTATGATTACTTGATAAAACTACATACGACTACCAATATGACCGCCGATGAAATCCATGAAATTGGCAAAAATGAGGTGGTACGTATTAAAGGCGAAATGGAAAAGGCAAAAAAAGAAATCGGATTCGATGGCGATATTACATCGTTTTTCGATTTCGTACGTGCTAACAAAAGTCAAATGCCTTTCAAAGACCCTGAAGAGGTCATCGCCAATTTCAATTCCATTCAAGAACGGGTGGAAGCACATTTGAACGAAGTATTCGACCTAAAACCCAAGGCCGGTTTTGAAGTCCGGCGCACCGAAGCATTTCGGGAAGCTTCAGCCAGTGCCGAATATGTGCCTGGTTCCAAAGATGCCAGCCGATCCGGAATATTTTACGTACCGATTCCCGATGTTACGACCTATAATAAATATGCCGATGAAGCCCTTTTTCTGCATGAAGCGATTCCCGGGCATCACTACCAATTGTCCCTTCAACAAGAAAATAAAGATTTACCCGAGTTTTTACATCCCGAAAGTATGGGAGTATTCGTTGAAGGATGGGCCTTGTACGCCGAATCTTTGGGTAAAGAATTGGGCCTTTATGAAGATCCGTACCAGTATTTTGGCATGTTAAGTATGGAAATGCATCGGGCCATCCGCTTGGTCGTCGATACGGGAATACATGCCAAAGGATGGACCCGTGAACAGGCCATTCAATATTCTTTGGAAAATGAGGCGGAATCGGAAGCTAGTATCATTGCTGAAGTAGAAAGGTATATGGCCACGCCCGGGCAAGCGTTGTCTTATAAAATAGGGCAACTAAAAATTAGGGAGCTAAGGAATAAAGCCGAAAATGAACTAGGAAAGAGCTTCGACGTCAAAGAATTTCACAATCAAGTATTGAATTCCGGTAGTTTACCGCTTATACTTTTGGAGGAAAAAATCGATGGTTGGATAACAAGCCAAAAAAGCCTTTAGGGCAAAACGAATAATTATGTATTTTTACGGCATACTTAATCAATAACAATTAAATTATGAAGCGACAAAATAAGCTTGCCATGCTTATGATGGTTTTGGCCATTATTACATGCTATTCTCCCAGTATGGCAAATACTGAAAATTCAACTGACAACATTTTTATCTCTGTAGACGATATTGAAGGTAGTTGGGCATACGATGTGCAAAATGTCGATCCCCAATATCAGAAAGGTCTTTTTCATATTACCAAAGAAAACGGTGAGTATGCCTTGAACATTCAAGGAGAAGGCGACAGTATGATTCCCACCGAAGAATTGGAGGTGAATGGTGATGAAGTGAAGTTTGTGGTATATGTTGAAGGCGATCGTGTAGCGATTACCTTGAATTTTGATGGGGATACCTTTACCGGAAGCGGGTCATCATCATCGGGGCCTTTTACGATGTCGGGCAAACGCATGCGAATACCTGAATAATATCCGGAAAACAGTGTTTTAATTTTGAAAAGCCCCGTCTCAATGACGGGGTTTTTTTGTTGGTAAGTTCGTTTACCGAATATTTACTTATTTTTAGACGATTTAATTCATAAGGGGCAATGAAGAAAATTCTTTTTTTACTGATCATACTATTGAGCGGTTGCGAACTGTTCAAAGAAAAGGTCGATTTGGTCATCATCAATGCGAACATATATACCGTGGATGAGGCATTCTCGAAGGCAGAAGCGTTTGCCATACATAAGGGTAAATTTATTGCCGTCGGAACCTCCGATGAAATTAGGAATACCTATACTTCAGATCAAATAATCGATGCCGACGGCCGTACTATAACTCCGGGTCTTATCGATGCGCATTGTCATTTTTTTGGCTGGGCATGAACCAACAGGTCGCAGATCTTACCGGAACCAAAAGTTTAGAAGAGGTACTTGATAGGGTAAAGACTTTTCAGCAACAAAATCCCAAAGACTTCATTTTAGGGAGTGGTTGGGATCAAAACGATTGGGAGGTCAAAGAGTTTCCGACAAAAAAGGAGTTGGACGAGCTTTATCCCGATACTCCCGTTGCATTGGAACGAATCGACGGACATGCGTTGTTGGTCAATCAAAAAGCACTGGACATGGCAGGTATCAAATGGGATACGAGGGTCGAAGGCGGTGAAATCGTAAAAAAATGGAGTGATGGGTATTCAGGAATTACCGGGGTGCTTATCGACAATCCGATGCAGCTGATAGAAAATATAATTCCGGCGCCAAGTTTGGTTACAAAGATTCGGGCTTTAAAAGATGCGGAACGTATTTGCTTGAACAATGGGTTGACCACGGTCAACGATGCCGGCCTTGATCGTTCCACCATTGAATTGATCGATAGCCTTCAACAAGCAGGTGAATTGTCGATCCGCGTCTACGCTATGTTAAGCAATACCCCTGAAAACCTCAAGCATTATATTTATCAAGGGCCCTATAAGACAGAAAGATTGAACGTACGCTCTGTAAAAGTATATGGCGATGGGGCCTTAGGATCAAGAGGCGCTGTTTTAAAAGAACCCTATGCCGATAAATGGGGTCACTATGGGGCCATGGTAACCCCGGTCGACGAAATTGAGGATTTGGCCAGACGCTTGGCTATTTCCGAGTATCAGATGAATACCCATGCCATCGGTGATTCTGCCAATATAGCTGTTTTACGGGCTTATAAGCAAGCTTTGAAAGGACAAAAAGATAGGCGTTGGAAAGTGGAACATGCTCAGGTAATTGCCCCAGAAGATTTCGATTATTTCAAGGATGGAATTATTCCATCCATTCAACCGACACATGCCACGAGCGATATGTATTGGGTAGAAGAACGATTGGGCGAAGAACGTACCGAAGGTGCCTACGCCTTCAAAACGCTTTTAGACAAGGCAGGCTTAGTAGCATTGGGAACCGATTTTCCAGTAGAACAAGTAAGTCCGTTCCTTACTTTTTATGCCGCTGTGGGGCGCAAAGATGTGGACGGTTATCCCGAAGGCGGTTTTCAAATGAAAGACGTGCTTTCTCGAGAGGAAGCCCTTCGTGGCATGACCATTTGGGCAGCCTACAGTAACTTTGAGGACAATGAAAAGGGCAGTATCGAGGTCGGTAAATTTGCCGATTTCACGATATATAGTGATGACCTTATGGAAGTGCCACTCAAGCAGATTCCGAGCATACGTGCACAGCAGACTTTTGTCGGGGGTGAAGTCCGATAATAAAAAAGCCGGGAACTTAGTCCCAGCTTTTCCATTCTTAACTTAATTTCAATTTACATGGTAATCGGCACGGCAACTCGCGTCTTGTCCCATCCCATGACCATGTGCGCTCCGTTATCGACTTCTTTGAAAGCAATCGAGAATTCTTCCAAAGATGTGGCGTCAGAGCCATTTGGTACGGATACCCTTGCGACATCTGCAGATTCGTCATAGGTATAAGAACCCCACTGGTTCAGGTTTTTGTTTAAAATGACCGTCCATTCCTTTTCTCCAGGAATTGTAAAAAGGGAGTAGGTGCCCGCTTTGATATCCTTTCCTCCAAAATTGACATCCTTATAGAATGTAATTTCAGGAGCTTCGTTTGCTCCCGTTCTCCAGACTTCGCCCGGTTTGGCCAATTCTGCCATAGAACGACCTTTCAATTGTGGGCGGCTATAGATAATACGAACGGCCTTGTCCGATACTTTGTAAGTTGAAGGAAAGGCAGCTGCATCCATCGGGCTTTTGTCCAATCCTGAAAATTCTTGGGCCATGCTTTGCGTAGTGAAAACCAAAGCCAAAACTAAAATTGTAATCGTAAGTAATTTTTTCATAATAGTGTTTGTTTTTTGTAGCGTTAAAACTAAGTAGTATTCGAGTAAATCTCTGCTAAAAAGTCGTTAAATTTCCCGCTGCTTACAGATTTATGAGAGAAATGCAATTTTACTACCTTTCGTATTACATATTTGAAATAAAACAGTATTAATTAGAAAAATTAAGAATCAATACACTATAATTTATTTTATATTAAAACCATTAATACCATCTTTGACTATAATTTGATATTAAATTAATTGATATGTGTGGAATTGTGTGTGCATTTGATATGAAGGAGTCTGCCGAGGTCTTACGGCCCCAATTGCTCGAAATGTCGAAAAAAGTAAGACATAGGGGACCGGATTGGAGCGGAATCTATGCAGATGACAAAGCTATTTTAGCGCACGAGCGCCTTGCCATTGTTGATCCAGCATCCGGCAAGCAGCCTTTGTTCAGTGAAGATAAAAAATTGATTCTTGCCGCGAATGGCGAAATATACAACCATCGTGAGCTTCGAAAGCGATTTGAGGGCAAGTACAACTTTCAGACCCAATCGGATTGTGAGGTGATTTTAGCCCTATATCAAGAAAAGGGTGCCGATTTTATAGATGAGATGAACGGTATCTTCGGTTTTGCCATCTACGATGTTGAAAAGGATGAATATTTCATCGCCAGAGACCATATGGGAATAATCCCCCTATATATTGGGTGGGACAAACATGGCACGTTCTACGTCGCTTCGGAATTAAAGGCGCTCGAGGGAACATGCACTAAAATTGAACTGTTCCCACCGGGGCATTACTTTCACAGTTCCGATGGGGAATTCAAAAAATGGTATTCACGTGATTGGATGGAATATGATGCCGTTAAAGAAAACGAGACGAGCATACAGGCCATCAAAAAAGCTTTGGAAGCTGCCGTACACAGACAGTTGATGTCCGATGTGCCTTATGGAGTTTTACTTTCGGGGGGCTTGGATTCTTCTGTCACTTCATCCATTGCCAAAAAGTATGCGCAAAAGCGAATTGAGTCCGATGATACTGCCGACGCTTGGTGGCCGCAGTTACATTCCTTCTCGGTCGGGTTGGATGGTTCTCCTGATTTGGCCGCTGCCCAAAAAGTGGCCGATCATATCGGAACCGTACATCATGAAATAAAATTTACTATACAAGAGGGTCTCGATGCAATTAAAGATGTCATCTATAACCTAGAGACTTACGATATTACGACCATTCGTGCTTCCACGCCCATGTATCTGATGGCAAGGGTCATCAAGTCGATGGGAATCAAAATGGTGCTTTCCGGTGAAGGAGCCGATGAGCTCTTCGGAGGGTATCTCTATTTCCATAAGGCGCCCAATGCGCAAGAATTTCATGAAGAAACGGTTCGCAAGTTGAGCAAATTGCACATGTACGACTGTTTACGTGCCAATAAATCATTGGCCGCTTGGGGCATTGAAGGCCGTGTTCCGTTTTTGGACAAAGAATTTATGGATGTCGCCATGCGAATCAATCCCCAAGACAAAATGATCAATGGCGAACGCATGGAAAAATGGGTAGTTCGCAAGGCATTTGAAGATATGCTTCCCGAAAGTGTGGCCTGGAGACAGAAAGAACAGTTTTCCGATGGAGTGGGGTACAGTTGGATTGATACCCTGAAGATCATGGTAAACGAAGAGGTTTCCGATGAGCAATTGGAAAATGCGAAGTTCAGATTCCCCTTGCAGACACCGACCACTAAAGAAGAGTTTTATTATCGCTCGATATTCGAAGCGCATTTTCCAAGTGATGCAGCGGCCCTTTGTGTTCCACAAGAACCTTCTGTCGCTTGTAGCACCAAAATTGCCCTGGAATGGGACGAGGCCTTTAAGAATATGAACGACCCATCGGGTAGGGCAGTAGCGAACGTACACGATGATGCGTACGTAAAATAAAATATGGATGAAAATTCTGTTTTCCTGTCGACTATGGCAGACTCAGTTTTTATTTTAATTAGTCAATTGGCCCTGCTATGAGTGGGGCCTTTTTAATATTTCAAACTAAGATTTCACAATAAAATTTTATATGAAATTACCTATCGTCCGACATCTGAATTTTCCACAAAAAATGTTAATAACTTCGAGGTTAAAAAAATCCCAAAACCCTATATTCCATAGGGTTTTGCGTATATTTGTAAGATTGCAAATTTTGAAGTAAAAACAACCAATATATCTTATGAGCGAAGAAGCGAATAAAGACGAAGAATCGAAGAAAAAAGACGAATCCAAAAAGCCAATAGAACACCTTACTGGCGAAAACAAAAAAGCATATTCCGCAGATAGTATCCAAGCCCTTGAGGGTATGGAGCACGTGCGTATGCGTCCCTCTATGTATATAGGGGATGTCGGTGTGCGTGGATTGCACCACCTCGTCTATGAGGTAGTCGACAATTCCATCGATGAGGCCATGGGTGGTCATTGTGACACCATCAGCGTTGTCATTAATGAGGACAATTCCATAACCACTCGGGATAATGGTAGGGGTATTCCTGTTGATATGCATAAAAAAGAGGGCATTTCGGCACTTGAAGTGGTAATGACCAAAATCGGGGCCGGTGGAAAGTTCGATAAGGATTCCTATAAAGTTTCCGGTGGACTACATGGCGTTGGGGTATCCGTAGTGAACGCACTTTCTGACAATTTGAAAGCCACCGTATATCGGGATGGGAAAATCTGGGAGCAAGAATACGAGCGAGGCAAGGCGATGTATCCTGTAAAAAGTGTCGGGGAAACTGACGATAGGGGCACTATGGTTACTTTTCATCCCGATGAACAAATTTTTACCCAAACTATCGAGTACAGTTATGAGACCCTGTCTAATAGAATGCGTGAACTTTCATTTTTAAACAAAGGAGTGACCATTTCATTGACCGATAGACGCCAGAAAGACGAAAACGGTGAGTTTGTTTCGGAAACGTTCTATTCCGATGAAGGATTAAAGGAATTCGTACGGTTTTTGGATGGCAACCGCGAGTCCTTGATTCAGAATGTTATCGCTATGGAAGGCGAGAAAAATGACATTCCGGTAGAGGTCGCGATGATTTACAACACGAGTTATACCGAGAACCTACATTCATATGTCAATAATATCAATACCCATGAGGGAGGTACCCATTTATCGGGTTTTAGAAGAGGATTGACAACCACCTTGAAGAAATATGCCGATGCGTCGGGAATGCTCGACAAATTAAAGTTCGAAGTGCAGGGTGACGATTTCCGTGAGGGATTGACAGCCATTGTTTCGGTGAAAGTGCAAGAACCGCAGTTCGAAGGGCAGACTAAGACGAAATTGGGGAACCGCGAGGTTTCTTCGGCGGTATCTCAGGCTGTTTCCGAAATGTTGACCAATTACCTTGAAGAACATCCAGATGATGCGAAGATTATTGTTCAAAAAGTAATTTTAGCAGCCCAAGCAAGGCATGCGGCTACCAAGGCCCGCGAGATGGTACAGCGCAAGACCGTAATGAGCATCGGCGGACTTCCCGGAAAACTATCCGATTGTTCTGACCAAGATCCTGTCAATTGCGAAGTATTTTTGGTTGAGGGAGATTCAGCTGGCGGAACGGCCAAACAAGGGCGTGACCGTAATTTTCAGGCCATCCTTCCATTGAGAGGTAAAATCTTGAATGTCGAAAAAGCCATGACACATAGAGTGTTCGAGAACGAGGAAATCAAGAATATTTATACTGCACTGGGCGTGACCATTGGTACCGAAGATGATAGTAAGGCCCTAAACCTTGAAAAATTGAGATATCACAAGGTCGTTATCATGTGTGATGCCGATGTTGATGGTAGCCATATCGAGACATTGATTCTGACATTCTTTTTCCGATATATGCGCGAATTGATAGAAGGCGGGCATGTCTATATTGCAACACCTCCTTTATATCTTGTTAAAAAGGGAAGCAAAAAACGATATGCATGGGATGATAAAGAACGCGATGAAATCGCCGATAGCTATAGCGGAGGAGTGAGTATTCAGCGTTACAAAGGTCTTGGTGAGATGAATGCGGAGCAGTTATGGGATACCACTATGAACCCGAATTTCAGGACTTTACGTCAGGTAACTATCGATAACGCTACCGAAGCGGACCGTGTTTTTTCTATGTTAATGGGTGATGAGGTGCCGCCAAGGAGGGCATTTATAGAGAAAAATGCCGTTTATGCGAACATTGATGCATAAGAAATGGCACTTACACAACAAAAACCTGCACAGCCCGTGCAGGTTTTTTAGTTTTGGGAAAAACTTACATCATGAAAAGAGTATTTTTCCTACTTGTTGTGTTATTTGGCATTCAAGCAAATGCGCAATCGAATATCAATGAAATACTGGCGGCCGGTCTTAACGATGCAGAGCGATTTACAAATGACTATTTGGCTCCTGTTTCAGAGGGTGCTATGCATAGCATCTCCAATGGTTGGTATAATCACGGTAAGGCGAAACCCTTAGGTGGTTTTGAAATCTCCATTATCGGTAATATGGCCAACTTTAAGAATAAAAACGATAAAAAAGCCTTTACCTTAAATACGGCCGATTATGAAAATTTGCAATTTGAAGATGGAAGCACTTCTAAAATGATTTCATCGGCATTAGGAGATATTGATGGCGTTATTGTATTCGTAGAAGGAGAAATTGCGCCTGGTGTACCCGCGAGAGAAGAGTTCGAATTGCCTACCGGATTGGCTTCCGAAAATATTAATTTTATTCCTTCCGCCTTTGTTCAGGCCAGTGTGGGACTTATAAAAGGCACAGAGCTCAAAGTGCGGTTTTTGCCAAAAATCAACGCTGAAGAATCTTCAATTGGACTATACGGTGTTGGGATACAGCACGAATTCACACAGCATCTTCCAGCAGAGAAAATTTTTCCTGTGGCCATTTCAGGGGTCATTGGATATTCCCATCTTGATGGAACGTACGATTTCACCAATACCAATATCATAGCAGGTAGTGATCAACGAATCGATATGAAATTGAATACATGGGTTTTTCAGGCCGTTGTTTCCACAAAACTTCCGATTATAAACTTTTATGGAGGATTGGGATATCTGAAAGGAAAGTCCACTACTGATATATTGGGAACGTATACGGTACAATCAGGCCCTTTTCAACAGACTTACGAGAATCCATTTTCGGTTAGCAAGGATGCCAGTGGGGTTCGCGCTAATATCGGTACCAAACTGAAACTAGGTTTTTTTAGGCTACATGCCGATTACACGGTGGCGGAATTCAATAGTCTATCTGTTGGTGTGAACTTTGGGTTTAGATAAACTTGACTGAACGAACTCTTTGAAGTCCCGAATCCTATCTCTTTGAGGATTCGGGATTTTTTGTTTCCTTCAACGCCATGTTCCGGTAATGTACAATTCGAGTTTGCTATTGGCTACGATTCAATATGCTAGTGAGATACATCAAATATTTTATCTTACAGGATGATACACTTTATCCCAAAAAATTGCATTTAATCGATATCTTTTTAAACAAAAAACGCATTTTGTCGATAAAAATTAACCATTCATCGAAAATTTCCAATATTAAGTAAGAATATTCCTTCTTAATACAAGAGCCCAATGAAATGATTTATAAGAAATAAGTTTAATACGCAAAACAGCGTAATCCCAAATCCAAACATTATGAAAAACGTACTATTGATTAGAGAAATTTATCTAGAGGCCTTCAAAGACTTGGGAACTAAATTCGTTAAATCTTATTTTAAGGCATTTACGTGGTTTTGCTTTGCGAGTTATCTTGTTTTGATTTACGCGTTCGTGTTTAGAGTTTCTACCGGTTTCGCTTTTGAGTAGGTGGCAAGGGCAGGAATCTTTTTTTAAGTGCCTCTCGGGGGATGAGGCACTTGATGAGGCACTTAAAAAAGATTTAAACGGCCCCATTCAACTATTATGAAAAATATATTTTTAGTCAAAGAAATTTATAGAGAAGCGTTCATGGATTAAAGCACGAAGTTCGCCGTATCATATTTAAAAGCTTTTTTTGGTTTTGTATTTTGAGTTAATTTTTGGTGCTATATGCTTTTACATTTAGCGTTTCTACTGGTTTCGTTTTTGAGTAGGTTACAAAACGGAACACCAAACAAAAAAGCGCCTATCGGGGGATGAGGCGCTTTTTTAATTGGTGCTCAATTAAAAAACGAATAATTACTACTGATTATATTTTTAAAGTTGCTATACTATTATTCTCTGCTCGCAAGCATGAAACCATCTACTCGTTCCAACAGCAATTTTTCATCGGAGTTTTTAAAGCTTACGATATCATCCGCTCTGTCAAGTCCGGGATATGAGATGGTATAGGTATCATCACTATTTAATGACCACTTGAAATCGGATTTGATTTTTATGGAACCATTTTCAATTCTGTGGAACCTTCCGAGATAGGCATCGTTAAAAATCCATTCGTGACGAACAGTTAGTTTAGCGGCATTGGTGGCCTCGACTTCGACACGAGACCATATACCGATTACGGGGTCGTTATTTTCCGGTATTCGCGAGCAATTGCTTGCGAAAATGATGGCGATAATCGCCAAAAATGAAAAGAGCTTTTTCATTATGTAGGTATTTTCTGATTCAAGATTTGGTACTTTAAGAACGTCCGATTTCGAGTTGGTATTGTCAAAATTCGATGTACGGTATCTTATTCCCGTTTTCTTCGTTAAAAACCCTCTTTTTTTAACAAGGGTGCATTTTAACGATCGTTGAAATACACCGTTCAGAACATAATTATAAGACGGGGCGGTCACTTTTATCTGTTAAAATCCCTATTTTTGAATTCAAGAATTCAAATATTTAAAAAAGACATATATGAAAGTAACCGTAGTTGGAGCAGGTGCCGTTGGGGCTAGTTGTGCAGAATATATTGCCATAAAGAATTTTGCATCTGAATTAGTTTTATTGGATATTAAGGAAGGTTTTGCCGAAGGAAAGGCAATGGATTTGATGCAATGTGCCTCGTTGAACGCATTTGACACAAAAATTACCGGGGTCACCAACGATTATTCAAAAACCGCTAATAGCGATATCGCCGTCATCACCTCCGGTATTCCCCGTAAACCTGGCATGACACGAGAAGAACTTATCGGTATCAATGCAGGCATTGTAAAAACGGTCTCTTCGAACCTAATCCAATATTCACCCAATGTAACGCTTATAGTTGTGAGTAACCCAATGGATACAATGACCTATTTGGTACACAAAACGACGAATCTGCCCAAAAATAAAATCATTGGTATGGGTGGTGCCTTGGATAGTGCCCGTTTCAAATACCGTTTGGCAGAGGCCATGGAGGCTCCAATTTCCGATATTGACGGAATGGTTATCGGTGGGCATAGTGATACAGGCATGGTGCCCCTTATCTCCCACGCTACTCGAAATAGCATCAAGGTTTCTGAATTTCTTTCCTCGGAACGCTTGTCACAAGTTGCCGAAGATACCAAGGTTGGCGGTGCCACATTGACCAAATTGTTGGGTACCAGTGCATGGTACGCCCCGGGAGCAGCAGTTTCGGGCCTAGTTCAGGCCATTGCCTGTGACCAGAAGAAAATGTTTCCGTGCTCTACCTTTTTAGAAGGTGAATACGGCTTAAATGACATCTGCATCGGTGTACCGGTAATCTTGGGTAAAAACGGTATCGAGAAGATTGTCGATGTGCCGTTGAGTGATGCCGAGAAGGCAAAAATGCAAGAAAGTGCGGCCGGTGTCACAAAAACCAACGGTCTGTTAGAACTCTAACAGCTTCTTGTGAAATTAATTTCGAACGTTCCTTCTCCATGGTTATGGTGAGGGGACGTTTTGATTTTCATGTTTACCTATAAATATATTGCCAATTCATAGGGTAAATCATATATTTGCACGCTGTTAATAAAAGCATCTCAAACATAAACGTAACCCATGCAGAATAAAGGACTTATAAAGCTTTTTGCACTCCTCTTCGGTCTAGTGAGTATCTATCAATTATCCTACACTTTTATAACCAGTAAGGTCGAAAACGAAGCGGAAGTCTTTGCCGCAAGTAGAATTTCAGATTCGGAAGAGGATTATGTTTCAAAGCGCGAAGCTTTAGAGGCCAGTTATTTAGATTCCATAGGAGGTAACCCGATATTAGGCTATACCGACTACAACGAGGCCAAGAAAAAAGAATTGAACAAAGGGCTTGACCTTAAAGGGGGAATCAATGTTACCCTTCAGATTTCTATAAAAGACATCTTGAAAGGTCTTGCCAACAATACTAAAAACCCGGTTTTCAACAAGGCCCTGGCTGATGCCGATGCAGCTTCAATGAGCAGTGATGATACCTATATCGATTTGTTTTTCCAAGCTTTCGATAACATAAAGGGAGATGCCAAATTGGCTTCCCCGGATATTTTTGCGAATAAGACATTAAGCGACGAAGTCAATTTTCAAATGGACGATGATGAAGTAAAACCTATCATCCGTAGAAAAATAGATGAATCCATTGTTTCTGCATTTGAAGTACTGCGTGAGCGTATCGATGGTTTCGGGGTAACACAACCGAACATTCAAAGAGAGGGTAACTCAGGACGTATTTTGGTGGAACTTCCAGGAGCTAGAGATATTGCCCGTGCCCAAGACCTACTTTCGAGTACGGCCCAATTGGAGTTTTGGGAAACCTATCCGCAAAGCAATCCGAGTTTTAGTCAGTTTATTGTTGCGGCCAATGACAAGTTGAAGACCATGGTCGATACGACACAGATCGAAGAGCCTATAAAGGAGGAATCTGAAATTGATTCATTACTTTCTGATGTCGCTTCCGATTCTTTGGATCTTGCCAGCCAAGTGAACCCATTGTTCGATTTATTGATTCCTGCAAATCCAGGTAGTAATGCTATGTTCAGGGCGGCTATAAAGGATACTGCCAAAGTAGGGGCATACCTGCGAATGCCCGAGATTCGACGCTTGCTTCCCGCAGATATCCAGTTTACCAAATTTGTGTGGGAACGTCCGCCAACGCCTGAAACCGAAGTTGTAGATCTTTTTGCCTTGAAATCGAACAGGGATGCTATCCCAAGAATAAGTGGCGATGTGGTCAGTGATGCGAGGGACGAATTCGTGAACGGTAAACCAGCCGTTACCATGGCCATGAACACGAAAGGTGCCAAGGAGTGGGAAAAATTGACGGGCGATGCCTATACCAATCAAACAGGTATTGCCATTGTGCTGGACAATAAAGTATATACCGCCCCTGGAGTTTCCTCAGGGCCGATTTCAGGAGGAAGGTCTGAAATCACGGGTGTATTTACAGTGAATGAGACTAAAGATATTGCGAATGTTCTACGAGCAGGTAAATTGCCGGCATCGGCGGAAATTATCCAATCTACCATTGTTGGACCTTCATTGGGTCAAGAGGCGATAGATAGTGGTTTTATGTCGTTTATGCTCGCCATGGCCATCGTTCTGGTCTGGATGATTTTCTATTATGGTAAGGCAGGTGTTTTTGCCGATATCGCTTTGTTGCTGAATATTCTATTGATCTTCGGGGTGTTGACAAGTTTGAACGCAGTATTGACATTACCAGGTATTGCGGGTATCGTTTTGACCATCGGTATGTCGGTCGATGCCAACGTACTGATTTTTGAAAGGATAAAAGAAGAACTTGCAAAAGGAAAAGGCAAGGCACAAGCCGTTGCCGATGGTTTCGACAATGCGCTATCCTCGATTTTGGATGCCAATATTACGACGGGGCTAACCGCCTTGATATTGTTCGTGTTTGGTTCGGGGCCTATCAAAGGTTTCGCCACGACCTTATTAATCGGTATCGTTACCTCGTTGTTTACAGCAATCTTTATTACCAGATTGTTAGTCGATTGGTATATCGGTGGCAAAGGAAGAACCTTGGATTTTTCGACGGCCTTGACCAAGAACCTCTTCAAAAACATCAATATCGATTTCTTGGGCAAACGTAAGATAGCTTACATTTTTTCTGCTATCCTGTTGGGTATCGGTATCTTTTCGTTGATGACCAATAGTCTGCAGCAAGGTGTAGATTTTGTAGGTGGCCGTTCATACCAGATTCGTTTTCAGAACGAGGTAAACCCTTCTGAAATTGCATCCGAGCTTAATACGGTCTTCGGTAGTGGTACAAACGTAAAAGAATTTGGTGACGCCAATCAGATAAAGCTCACGACCCCATACAAAGTCGATGTTGAAGGCGTCGAAGTGGATAATGAGATTCAAGATAAGTTATTTACCGCATTACAAAAATATTTGCCTGATGGAATAACCAAATCCGATTTCATTACAGGTAGTGGTGAAAAATCTATTGGTATCATGCAATCTGTGAAAGTAGGGCCGACCATTGCCGATGACATTAAGAAAAATGCATTTTTGGCGATTATAGGTTCGTTGGCCGTAGTGTTCTTATACATTCTCTTGCGATTTAGAAAATGGCAGTTTTCGTTAGGAGCGGTAGCAGCTGTTTTTCATGATGTTTTGATCGTGTTGGGCGTTTTCTCCCTCTTTGGAAAGATTATGCCATTCAATATGGAAATCGACCAAGCCTTTATCGCAGCTATTTTGACGGTCATAGGATATTCGTTGAACGATACCGTGGTCGTATTCGACCGTATTAGAGAGATTATCAATGAAAAAGGTTGGAAGGCAGGCCACAACACCAATTTGGCCTTGAACAGTACCTTAAGCCGAACTTTGAATACCTCGCTAACCACCTTGGTGGTGCTTTTGGCCATCTTTATTTTTGGAGGTGAGTCACTCCGAGGATTTATGTTCGCAATGATAGTTGGTATTGTAGTAGGTACCTATTCATCGCTTTTTATTGCAACCCCTGTAATGTTTGACTTCTTGAAGAAGAGTGTAAAATCGGGCGAAGCGAAGTAGGTTATAAAAATTGTTAAACAAAAGAACCGTTTTGCCCAGTGACTTCTCAACGGGGGAAACGGTTCTCTTTATTTCAACCTTCCTGTAGAACCATTTTCCTCCATAGTAAGCTCATAAATGTAATCTGGATTAAGACTTGGTTCCCTTCTATGGGAAACGAAGACAATGGTCGTATCACTTTCTTTAGCAAATTTGTTGACTAAGGCCACAAAGAGTAGTGCACTAGCATCATCGAGTCCGGCGGTAGGTTCATCCAAAATCAATAACAATGGATGCTTTACCATGGCCCTAGCGCACATGACCAATCGTTTTTGACCCATGGTAAGGTCATGGAAGAGGCTATCTTTTTTATTCCACATGCCTATAAGTGCTAGCCATTCTTTTGCCAATCGGGTTTGAGCCTCGGTAGGTCTGACATAAAGACCGATAGAATCGGTAAGGCCGGAAATCAACATATTTTGGACGGTATGGTAGCCCATAAATTTATCTGTCATTGCCGGGGTAAAATAACCAATACGTTTTTTAATGTCCCAAACACTTTCGCCACTTCCTTTCTTTTGCCCAAAAATGAAAAGATTTTCTCCATAGCCTTTTGGATTTTCTCCGGTAATCATCGATAGTATTGTCGTTTTACCGCTTCCGTTTTTTCCTCGAAGCTCCCAGAAACTTCCTTTCTGAATCTTCCAACTGATGTTGTTAAGAATAGGTTTTCCTGAGTATGAAACATTTACATGGTTAAGTTCAATGAGTATATCGCCTTCGAAGTCCATTTTCTCAATCGGTGACGGAATGGTACCATCAAAGTTTTCCGAAGAATTACTAATTCTTGCCTGCTTGACATTAGGGTAGAATGTTAAGTCGGTATTTTTAAGTCTGGCAAAGGTATTGACAAAGGGCAGAAGATCCGATGCCCTACTAATGAGCTGCACGATAGAGGTATGCCGGGTAATTTTCTGTAGTTGATGTTTAAAATCTTCTTGGGAAACGGTATCTAGATTATCAAAGGGATTGTCTAAAATAATGAACTGTGGATTGCTTTTGAGAACATGTTTCAAAAGTGCCTTTTTCTGTTCTCCACTAGAACGGGTGGTAAGACTTTGAAGCGTATCGGACGTGATTGTTTTGATTCCATGCCGTTCTTCCTCATCCATAAATTGTTCCAGTGCCAATTTAGAAAATAGGATACCTCGTTGGCCATTAAGTTCTTTAAATCCAATATTGGCAGGATGATTCAGAAGTTCATCAATTAGGTGACTTTTATCCGAGGAATTATCTATGAAAATTGCCCAATGTTTTTTTTTCATTGACGAACTCTAAAAATATAAGTGGGGTTACCTTTATACTCGGTGGTTTTATCGAGCTGCATACCAATGGCAAAGGCTACTTTTTGGGAGGGGATATTTTTGATATGAATAATGGAAATCAAAGATTCACTCAAATTGTTGTCAAAGGCGAATTCTTTACATTTTTGCGCGGCCTCCGTAGCAAAACCTTGTCGCCAGTATTTTGGTAACATGGAATATCCGATTTCTAGCTCTTTTTTACCGTCAACTTCCTGAACTAATAGTCCACATTGTCCGATGAAGTCTCCCGTTTTTTTGGAAATTAAAGCATTCAAACCTCCTGTTCCGTTTTCATAGCGATGGAAAACCCTATTGAACCAATCTTGGCAGGCGATATTGGGATCCGGATTTTCTCCGAACCAATGTACGGTGCTCAACGGATTCTGATGAAAGGGTAACCAGGTTTCAAAGTCATTTGTCGTAAGCTTCCTGAATTTCAAGCGTTCCGTTTCCTGATCTTCAAGCAGCAAATTCATGGCTTTAATCTGTTAAATTCAATGGTGTCACCCACATCCAACGACCATTTTTCAACTAGCCCTGCATTGACTTCCAGTACGTATTGAACGGGTACTTTTGATGAAAGTCCACTTTCGGTCAAGGGTTGGGCATTTTCTTGATAGCTGGCGACTTTAAAATCTGCGTCTATAAAGATAATGTCCAAAGAAAATTCGGTATTCTTCATGTAGAAAGAATGCAAAGCTTCCTTAGGAAAAATAAAGAGCATTCCCTGATCATCTTCCATTGATGTTCGGTACATGAGTCCTGTCTGGGTTTCGTATTCAGTTTCCGCGAATTCAATATTCAGTTTGGCAATTAAAGAATCACTATCCTTATTGAAGATGGAGAGTTCACCTTCTTTGGTAAAGACAACCGGTTCGGTGGTAACGACCTTTTTCGGTTCGTTTTTGCAAGAACTGCCCAATAATACTATCGAAACGATAAAATATAAAATGAATCTAAGCTTCATGAAAATTATAAGGTTTTCCTAACTCTTAATCCTTCGTTGGTCTAAACATAAAATAAAGCCCAATGATTACAAAAGGAATGCTCAACCATTGTCCGGTAGAAAGCAACCCTAAGGACTCTTCAAAACCTCCTTGACTCTTTTTTACATATTCCACGAAAAAACGAATGGTCCAAAGCAGGACTAAAAACAGACCGAAAAGATATCCCGATTTGTTCTTTTTGTCGGTTTTCCAATACAAAAAGTACAATATTAGAAACACAAAAATATAGGCAACCCCTTCATATAATTGGGCAGGATGTCGATATGGAATCTGTTCCAAAACCTCAGAAAACTGAGGATTATTGACAATCGCATCATAGGCTGCATTGACCGTCTTTTTACCAGTTATTCGCATGGCCTCAGCGGGATGCATATCATCGGAATCTCGAATAAACTTGGTGGCAAAAACAAAATTTTCATCGGTCACCTTGCCATTTATTTCAGAATTGAAAAAATTACCCAAACGTACACAGAAAGCACCGATGGCAAACGGAATGACAATTCTATCTAATATCCATAAGATATTGAATTCAGGGTGTTTTCGGGTATAAAGATACATGCCGGTGATGACTCCGATTGCGGCACCATGACTGGCAAGGCCTGTAAAACCGGTAAACTCATAACCACTAGAGGTTTCTCGAATGGGCAACAGAATTTCGAGCAAATGTTGAGAATAATAGGCCCAATCGTAAAAAAAGACATGACCGAGACGGGCACCCAACATCGTAGCGATAAGGCTATACATAAAAAGCGAATCTAGCTGCTCGGCAGTCTTTTTCTCTTTGAGGAAGATTTTCTTCATAAGATACCACCCAAGGGCAAATGAAGTGACCCAAAGAAGATTATAATACTTTATCTGTAAAGGGCCGAGACTGAAAATCGTTTCATCGGGATTCCAGATGATACCTAAGAAGTGCATGTATTTGGATTTTGGTGGCTAAGATAGTTAAAATAGAAAATAGAGAAGAGAACATAGATGAGATGATGTGGTAAATAAATTTTCAGATCCCAATAGAAATCATTTTTGGGATTTGGGATTCGGAATTTGATTTTTTGAGCCATTTATGGTACTGGGTCGTACCCTTTACCACCCCATGGATGACAACTAAAAATACGTTTTATTGAAAGCCATCCTCCTTTAAAAAGCCCATGTTTTTTTAAGGCCTCCAAAGTATATTGTGAACAGGTGGGCGAGTATCGACAGGTTGCAGGAGTATAAGGTGAAATAGCTGTTTGATAGAACCTCACTAGAAATATGAAAGGGGCTATCAATATTTTTTTCACGCTCGTTTTCTTAGTTGCTGTTTTTTAATTGTTGTTGGCAGGTATCAAGAAACACTAAAAGTGGTGCCCTCTTTTCCGTCTTTCAGTTGAATGCCCAAACTGGAGAGTTCATCCCTAATCTTATCGGAGGTAGCAAAATCTTTATTCGCTCGTGCTTCCATTCGAAGTTGGATCAACAATTCGACAACGCCCACCAATTTTTGACCATCTGCCCCTGATTCACTTTTTCGCTCCAATCCGAGTACATCGAATATAAAGGCGTTCAAAGTCTCGCGAAGGATTGTTTTGTTATCCGCCGAAATACCGGCATGGCCTTCTTTGATTTGGTTGATATACTTTACGGCGTCGAACAATGTGGCAATAAGGATCGGGGTGTTGAAATCATCGTTCATGGCTTCGTAGCACTTCTTTTTCCATGCTTCCACGTCAAAGCCTGAAGTTTTGCCCGTCTCTAGCGTAGATAGCGTGTCCAAAGCTTCCATCAATCGATTGTATCCTTTTTCAGAGGCTAACAAAGCATCATTACTGAGGTCCAAGATACTGGTATAATGGGCCTGCATCATAAAAAAGCGAACCACTGAAGGCGAAAAAGGCTTACTAAGAATGTCGTTTTCACCCGAGAATATCTTACCCGGTAAAATATTGTTTCCGGTAGACTTTGCCATTTTTTTACCGTTCATCGTCAGCATATTGGCATGTAACCAATAGTTTACCGGTGGATGGCCATTACTGGCCTCGGCTTGTGCGATTTCACATTCATGGTGTGGAAATTTCAAGTCCATACCGCCACCATGTATGTCGAACGTCTCCCCGAGATATTTTGTGCTCATTGCGGTACATTCCAAATGCCAACCAGGAAAACCATCTCCCCAAGGCGAAGGCCATCGCATGATGTGTTGCGGCTCTGCTTTTTTCCAGAGGGCAAAATCCTGAGGACTTTTTTTGTCGTCTTGAGCGGTAAGTTCACGGGTATTGGCGATCATATCCTCCAATTTTCTGCCACTCAACTTCCCGTATTCGTATGTTTCGTTGAATTTTTTTACATCGAAATAGACCGAGCCGTTGACCTCGTAAGCATATCCTTTTTCAAGAATATCTTTGATAATCTCGATTTGTTCGATAATATGTCCGGTTGCCGTAGGTTCTATACTAGGGGTAGAAAATTGAACTTCTCCAAGATATTGTGAAAATCGACGGTATAGCGCTGTACCACTTCCATCGGCTCCAATTGTTCCAACCTGGCCTTTTTTGCGATTTTGTCCTCTCCATCTTCCGCATCGTCGACTAAGTGGCCGGCATCGGTAATGTTGCGTACATAGCGCACCTTATAGCCCATATGTTTCAAATAGCGAAAAATCATATCGAACGACATGAACGTTCTACAGTTGCCCAAGTGGACATTGCTATACACCGTAGGGCCACAAACATACATGCCTACATGCCCCTCGTTCAAAGGTTTGAAGACATCTTTTTTACCGGTAAGGGAATTTGATACTCTTAGATTTTGGCTTTCGTAAAGCTGCATTTCGTAGTAAAACGATTAAAAGTTGGTATCAAGGTTTATATAGTCCAAAAATTCGCGGCGTACGGCCTCATCCTTGAATTTGCCTCCATATTCAGCGGTTACGGTGCTACTTTCGATATCACGTATACCCCTCGAATTGACACATAAATGCTTGGCGTCGATGACACAGGCAACGTCATCGGTACCCAAAACACGTTGCAGTTCACGTACAATCTGAATGTTCAAACGTTCTTGTACCTGAGGCCGCTTGGCATAATAATCTACGATACGGTTCATTTTTGAAAGTCCGACAACGGTTCCGTTCGAGATATAGGCTACATGGGCCTTTCCAACAATGGGGAGCAAATGATGCTCACAGGTAGAATACAGCGTGATGTTCTTTTCGACCAACATCTCGCCATATTTGTATTTATTCTCAAAAGTTGACGATTTGGGCTTTCTCTCGGGATGAAGTCCTCCGAACAATTCTTTCACGAACATTTTGGCGACCCTATCAGGAGTACCCTTTAAGCTGTCGTCATCTAAGTCAAGGCCTAAGGTCAGCATGACTTCCCGGATGTTTTCACGTATCCTTTCGATTTTTTCGTCATCGTTCAAAACAAAAGCATCTTCCCGTAAGGGTGTATCCTCTGATGACGAAATATGTTCTTTCCCCATCTCCTCAAAATGTTCTTCCAAACTCCTATCAATTTTCATCTAAAAATTGCTTTAAAGAACGGCAAAGATATACATAAAATGGCACTTTATACCTTCTACGGGGCGTTACACAACATAAATTAGTGTTAAGACAAGAGAGCCACTATTTTTGACATCAACATCCGAAACCTACTTATGAAGCGCTATGCTCTTCTGTTCTTATCTCTTTTATTCGGGATGGCCTATGCGAACGCACAGGTTGCTCCCGATTGTTCCAATGCCATACCTATCTGTAACAATACTCCGGTAAATGGGGGTACGAATAGTTTTGGCATCGATGATTTCAATGGCAGTACTAGGTCTGGATGTCTTGAAGAGGCTCTTTCAGGCATCATCGAGTCCAATTCGGCCTGGTATCGTTTCCGGACCGCGGAAAGTGGGCAACTTGGTTTCAATATCGGCATCGATAAGAAGGAGGATTGGGATTTTGCTCTTTACAAATCCGACGATTGCAATAACCTTGGAGAACCCGTTAGATGTAATTTTTTTCGATAATCAATATGAGAAATCCTTCACCGGGGTAGGGGAAGACCCTACTGGGGATAGGGAGAACGCTCAATACGAAGCCTGGTTGGATGTATCACCTGGAGAGGATTATTATCTGTTGATCAATAATTTCAGCAATGACAATTCCGGATTTTCGATACAATTTTCCGGAAGTATTTTTATCGCCTACCCTGATACCGCTTTGGATTGTTCCATTATCAGTAATCTTTTGGGCCCGCCTATTTCGGCCTGTGAAGGTGAGACGGTCACCCTGGATGCGATGACATCCGGTGCTACATATGATTGGCAAATGGACTCAGGTAGTGGTTTTCAACCCATTACTGGAGAGCATGCCTCGACACTTGATGTATCGCAGGCGGCGATGTACTGGGTAAGGGTAACAACACTCGCCGAGACAATCGATAGTTATGTACAAGTTGCTTTTTCGGCGGTGCCAGTGGCCAATCCGGTTTCTGATGATGCCTCATGTTCCGGCAATAGCACGTATGATTTGTCGGTAAAAGATGCAGAAGCGTTGAAAAGTCAATCTCCCAGTGAATATTTGGTAAGCTATCACGAGTCTCAAAGCGATGCCATTAACGGAATAAATATTCTTCAGAAACAATATACGATGGACTTTGGTTCTAGACCCATATTCGTGCGGGTAACCTCATTGAATAATCCTAAATGCTTCGATGCCACCCAGCAGTTTCAGTTAACTGCGCTGGAAACTCCTTCGATTGATTTTCCTTTGGAAGGATACCTGTGTGCAACAAATGGCAGTGTGACCATTGGAGAAACACAGGCCGATTCTAATTACACTTATCAATGGGATACTGGCGAAACCACACCTAGTATTTCGGTTACGGCGGAGGGCGACTATACCCTGATCATAACGAATGCTCAAAATCGACTTAGTTGTTCCGAAACGGCCATCATCAATGTAACGGAATCCATACCGCCCCAAATTACAGAAGTCATTATTGAAGACCTTCGAAACAATAACAAGGTAACTTTAGTCGTGGAGAATGAAGACAGTTTCGAGTATCGCTTGAATGACGAACCCTATCAGGCCGCACATGTCTGGTATAATGTATTGCCCGGTGCGCATACCATTACTGTGAACGACCCTAAAGGTTGTGGTGCCATCACCGAGGATATCGTTGTAGTGGGTTTCCCTAAATTCTTTACCCCGAACGGTGATAATACGAATTCGCAATGGCACATTGAAGGGTTGTCCTACCTAGAGAACCCTGTAGTATTCATCTATGACCGCTACGGGAAGTTGATGAAACAATTGACCGCTCAAGATATCGGTTGGGATGGTACTTTAAACGGTAAACCTATGCCCTCGGCGGACTATTGGTTCAAACTGACCTATACTAGGGCCAGTGATGGCGAACAGGTAACCGCAAAATACGTAAACAATCATTTTGCTTTAAAAGATGATTTGGCATTTCATCGATTAAGTGCAGAAAATCCCGATAAAACATACTAAAATACGTGTGGCAGAGTTATATTATTGATCAATTGTTCACTATTAGCCCCACTATTTATGCGAACACTCCTTTGTTTTGTTTGCTGTCTGCTCTTATTTTCAGTAGCGGCAACTGCACAAAATTCCCCAGATTGTAGAAGTGCCATACCTGTCTGCGCCGATGCGCCCATTATGGGTTTTGCCAACGGTAGCGGTGATATCGACGATTTTGATCCCGAGACGATCAATCAAACGGGTTGTTTGGAAAAAGGGAGCAATAGTTCCTCAAACATTGAACACAACACGGCTTGGTATGTTTTTCGTGCAGGTACCGGTGGTCAAGTAGGTTTTGATATTGAGGCATTGGCCGTACCTGGTTCTACTACCGTCACTGCTGAATGGGATTTTGCCGTATATGGCCCCGATGTAGATTGCGGCGATATTAGTAATGGCACTGCCCAACCCATCCGATGTAATTACGAAACCAACGACACAAATTTTACAGGTATCGGTGTTAACCCGATAAGCGGGCAGGAAGGCGCACCTTTCTTAAAGCAAAGCTTGAATACGTACGATGAATGGCTTGATGTACAACCGGGAGAGATTTACTATATATTGATTAATAACTACAACACGAATTTTGACGGTGACGAGGAACAATTTATCTTGACCTTTACCGGAAGTTCGGTTCAAGACGATCAAAACACCGCTTTGGACTGTACCTTGAGGGATGAATTTTTAGGATTGGATATCGTTGCCTGCGAAGGTGATCCCGATATTACTTTAAGTGCTTTGAACTCCCCGGTGGGCCCTGATATTCTCAATGTCAGATGGACCGTCGATTATGAGGATGACGGAACCCCTGATGCAACCTTGACGGGGACCGGTCCTTTCGGAGCCGAGTATGTAGTGACAAGTCCGAATTCTGGACGTTACTTTGCGGAGATTACCACAATTTCAGGAACGCCACCGACTGTTGCCGATGTTGGAGGCATTCTGATTACATTTCATGGAATTCCTGTTTTAGACCGTGTAGAAACCTTGGATACCAATCTAAACAAAGATCCTGATCAAAACAATATCGAGTTTTTTGTAGTAGGGAATAGTGATTACGAATTTGCGATAAATGGGGGCGAGTTTCAAGACGACCCGGTTTTCACCGACGTACCACCTGGAATCAATACGGTAATCATCAATGATAAAAATGGCTGCGGCATTACCGAACCCATTGAATTTTTAGTTGTGGGATATCCTAAATTTTTCACGCCCAACAATGACGGAATCAATGACTTTTGGCATGTTCTTGGTATTGAAACCCTCGATTCGCCATTGCTTTTTATTTTCGACCGATATGGTAAGTTATTAAGCCAGTTGGATTCCAATTCTGTAGGTTGGGACGGCACACTTAATGGCAGGCCTTTGCCTTCTAGTGATTATTGGTTTAGACTGGAATACTCCATGTTAGAGGATGGAGTTCAAATCGCAAAAACAAGACAATCGCATTTTACGTTAAAAAGATAAAAGGCGGTTTACAGGAAAATGTAAAAAGACCGGCCCCGAAAATTTTCGGGGCCGGTCTTTTTATATTAACTATATATCGACATTAGAAATTAACGGTGTATGCCAAAGTTACATTAGTATTGATATTATTGATGAAGGCAGGGGTCGTAAATCCAGTATCGAACAACTGTCTGTTGAAATCTTGTTCGGTGCGATTAAAAGCCAAATCCAATCGGCTTCCCCCAAAATTATATCCTAGTCCAGCCGAAAAGCCATTAAGATCTCCAATAGTTACACCATTGGCATAAGGGCTTTGTTCAAAACGATATCCTCCTCGAAGACTGACTTGGGCGATTCGATATTCTCCTCCGATTCGTATCGAAGAAACTGAAGCCAGTTCACTGACGATTTGATCGTTGACAGTGGCGAAACTAGTGTCGGAAACGGGTTTTAATTCAGCCCTTGACATATCTTGAAACCCATAATCAAGGCTTAGAAGTCCATTTTTTCCAAAGATTATTGCCAAACTTCCTGTCCATTTTTCAGGGGTCTTAATCGTGTAGGTATCGAATAGGTTGACCACATCAAAATTGATGAAATTGATATCTTCATCCGCTAAATCAGAATTTATGCGTTGTGAAGTATCATCGGTAAGACGGTACCATGTGGGCGATTGATAACTCGTTCCAAGGCGAACGAATTCATTCAATTTTGCAATGGCCCCTAGACTAAAAGAAAACCCAGAACCCTGGGTTCTCAAATAATTATCGAATGTCGTGAACTGTATCTCTGAACCGGCATCATATCCATCCTCAAAAAACCGGTCGAGTTGCGTGTATTGCACATTATGGAAGTTCAACGATGCACCCAACTGAAGACGGTTTTCATATTGGGTAGCGGCATTTATGGTGAATTTACTGTTATAGCCCGTCGTGGATCTTGAAAATTCTTGGTTAACTGTGCTATAATCGGCATTACTGACATAATCCAAATTGTCGTCATCTGAACTCTGTGGGTCTATTATTCCTCCGAAATATCCTAAAAAGGCCTGTTGGTCGGTAAACCCTTGTTGCGAACCGATGTCTAAATAGGCATTTTCCAAGAGCTCGCCATCCTGCAATAGAATCGCACCGAAAGGAACCCCATTTGCAAAATTCAAAAAATAATTGTCAATGCCCTGATTGCTATTTCCTGAAACAAAGAATTCATCATCGAGGTCTTGAACGACATCATAGTTGATGGCCAAGGACAGTTTTTTCCATTTGGAATCGGGATTTGTAGTTTTGAAAACCATCACTCCTCCAACTTGATTAATATCCAAGTTGTTGGTTACACGGCCATTATTGCCATTAAAATAACTTGAAGCGTTATCACGGTTATAACTCGTACCTGAAATGGTAAATAGGCTATTTGCGAATACCGCGGATCCCGCAGGATTGATATTAAGTGCCGAGAGGTCGCCGCCAAGGGCACCAAACGCACCACTTAGACCTTGAAAACGTGCGGTACCTTGAAGATTGTCAGTGCTGTAGCGCAGTACATCGTCAATATTTTGTGCGCCTACGAACGTGCATGCCAATAGCACCATGAAAGTTATATATCGTTTCATCTGTTATAAATTAAGAATGAATTGTGATTATTTCGGGCTTATTGTCTTCCTCCGCTTCGTCCTCCACCACCGCTTCTTCCGCCACCACCGGAAGAACGCGAACCACCACCTCCAGAGCTCCGAACACTACCGCCGGAGCTTCGTGAACTTCCGCCGGAACTTCTATAACTTCCGCCCGAGCTTCGCGAACTACTGCCCGAACTTCTATAGCTACCGCTACTTCGGGTTCCTGAACTACTTCCAGAACGATAGCTGCTGCTGCGGGGGTGAAGAACTTCGATACGATTGGTTCGTTCTTGAGCTACTGCCTGAACTTCTATACGATCCTGCCCGCGAACCCGAAGTACTTCTATTATATGCTGAAGTTCGTGGTGCTGTTCTTGTACGTGAAGCACTACCGCTTCTATAGCTACCGCTTCTTGGAGATGTACTTCTATAACTTTGGTTACTTCTAGAAGAACTATTATATCGAGGTACCGCCCTGGTGCTCCTACTTGTTCTGTACGATCTATTTTGATCTACTCCGACCGTACGCCGAGAAGCAATACCATTTCTACCACTTCTCGAACTGCGGACATTAGCACTTCTGCTACTGGCCGATCGTGCCGAAGTTGACCGATATCTGGTCGAATTGCTCCTTGTGTTCAGATTGGATCTTCCGCGTAAAGCGTTTCTGGAACTGTTGCCGGCAATTGCATTTCTACCGTAATAACCACGTCGAGAATTGTTATAGGCATAATTTCTTCCGCCCCAGCCCCAGTTGTTCCAGCCCCATCTATTGCCGATCCAAGGGTTGTTCCAGCCCCAGCCGTAGCCTCCGCCCCAGCCCCAGTTGTTCCAGCCCCAGCCGTAGCCTCCGCCCCAGCCCCAACGGTTCCAGCGCCATGGGTTGTTCCAGCCCCAGCCAAAGCCTCCGCCATAGCTCCAGTTGTTCCATAACCATGGGTCATTCCATCCCCAACCGAAGCCTCCGCCCCAGCCCCAGTTGTTCCATCCGTTGTCATAAATATTGATATTTACTGCAGTGGCATTGTCTCCCCATCCCGCATAACCTTGATAATCGTTGTCAGGGTTATAGTAATCTGTCAATCGGGTTGAACTTAGACTATCATTTTCCACACCACTTGAATAGGAATCAACATCGGTGAAAATCTCACCCTCCAAGATTTCTTCGTATTGATCCGCTCGTTGCCCAAAATATTCTGAATAGGTATTCTTCTCCTGCTTTTGTTGGGGAGTAAGTTTTTCCTGTGGCGTTCTTTCGACGATTCTATCGTTCGGGTCGGCATAAATTCCGTCATTGTCATAATACGAGGCCTGTTGGTACGAACCACATGAAACGACGAAAAGCCCAACGAGCATCAAGATGGCCGAAGCGCTAAATTTTGGGAGGGGTAGAGAATTATTCATCATTCTAAATTTAATTGTTGAACATAGTAAAAATAACTAGTTTTACCGAATTATTTCGACAACATAGACACAAGTTCTATGCCAAACTATAGATAATGGGTAAAAATTTGACGAAGCGCAGCGAGGACTATTCCAAATGGTACAATGAGCTGGTAGTAAAGGCTGATCTTGCAGAAAACTCTGCAGTTCGGGGCTGTATGGTCATCAAACCTTACGGATTCGCCATTTGGGAAAAAATGCAGGCTGGCTTGGATAAAATGTTCAAGGATACAGGTCATGAAAATGCCTATTTTCCACTTTTCATTCCCAAGTCCTTTTTGAGCAAGGAGGCGAGCCATGTCGAGGGTTTTGCCAAGGAATGTGCCGTGGTGACACACTATCGGCTAAAAAATGCGGAGGACGGAAGTGGGATTATCGTAGATCCCGATGCCAAATTAGAAGAGGAACTTATCGTGAGGCCGACATCAGAAACTATTATTTGGGATACGTATCGCCGTTGGATTCAATCGTATCGTGATCTTCCCCTACTAATCAATCAATGGGCCAATGTTGTGAGATGGGAAATGAGGACCCGGCTATTTCTTCGTACCACAGAATTTTTATGGCAAGAAGGGCACACTGCTCATGCCACAGAGCAGGAAGCCATCGATGAGGCGGAATTGATTATGAACGTCTATGCCGATTTCGCCGAAAGCCATATGGCGGTTCCGGTTATTAAAGGTGTTAAAACAGAAAGCGAGCGGTTTGCCGGCGCGATCGAGACCTATTGCATAGAAGCCTTAATGCAAGACGGAAAGGCACTTCAAGCGGGTACTTCCCATTTTTTGGGACAAAATTTCGCAAAGGCGTTTGACGTGAAATTTGCGAACAAAGAAGGAAAACAAGAACATGTTTGGGCAACTTCTTGGGGTGTTTCAACACGTTTGGTCGGTGCATTGATCATGACGCACAGTGATGATAACGGACTCGTGCTTCCGCCAAAACTTGCGCCGATTCAGGTTGTAATCGTTCCTATTTATAAAGGTTTGGAACAGTTGGATGCCATTTCGGAAAAAGTAAATCCGTTAGTTAAAGAACTGCGTGCCAAAGGAATTTCGGTGAAATTCGATAATAGGGATACACATAAACCCGGCTTCAAATTCAATGAATATGAACTGAAAGGGGTGCCGGTACGACTTGCGATTGGGCAGCGTGATATGGCCAACGGAACGTTTGAAGTCGCCCGAAGGGATACTTTTGAAAAGGAGACCGTTCCCATGGGCGAGGTGGTTGCGAAAATCGAGTTTTTGATGGAAGATATTCAGCGAAATATCTTTGAAAGGGCCCATAATTATAGGGAAGAACATATAACCCCTGTTGAAACCTATGAGGAATTCAAGGAGGTTCTCGAATCGAAAGGTGGATTTATTTCTGCGCATTGGGACGGCACCGTCGAAACGGAAAATCGAATAAAAGAGGAAACCAAGGCCACAATTCGCTGTATTCCGATAGATGTGAAAGAGGAGTCTGGAAGCTGTATATTGACCGGTAAAGCATCTCCGTATAGGGTACTATTTGCCAAGGCCTACTAAAAGCTTCCAAAATTTGTCGGTAAGGGTTGTGATAGTTAAAAATAATTGTATTTTTGCAACCGCAATAAACGAAGTTAAACGCGCGAGGGTAGAGGTACGAAGGTTTGCAGTGTTGCAATTTTTTTGATTCGTACTTCGTAAATCGCACTCCTTGACTTTAAAAATTGGCCCGTTCGTCTAGGGGTTAGGACGCCAGGTTTTCATCCTGGTAACAGGGGTTCGATTCCCCTACGGGCTACGAAAGTGCGAACTTAGAATTACAAAGTACAAACAAAAGATTTCGTACTTTGTAATTCTTACTTCGTACCTCAAAAATGGCCCGTTCGTCTAGGGGTTAGGACGCCAGGTTTTCATCCTGGTAACAGGGGTTCGATTCCCCTACGGGCTACAAAAGTTCGAAGAGGATCGGTGAAGAAGGATTTAAAAAAATATAACAAAGAAATAGGATGGCAAATCACAAGTCAGCGTTAAAAAGAATCAGAAGAAACGAGGCAGTACGCCTGCGCAACCGTTATCAGCATAAAACGACCCGTAACGCAATTAAAAAATTGCGTTCCGAAGAGAAAAAGAAAGATGCGGAGAAATTGTTGCCCGAGGTAATCAGTATGATCGATAGGTTGGCAAAACGTAATATTATCCACGATAATAAAGCGGCCAATTTAAAGAGCAAACTGACAAAGCACGTTGCGGCGTTATAAATAAAACAAATTCCAATCCCGATAGCTATCGGGAAAAATTCCAAATTTCAAGAGTTCATCTCTGGAGTTTGGAATTTTTTTTAACATTTTTCTGGAATCATCTTTCCATCAAACCTTTCCTAAATAAGAATTCCAAACTCCTAGGCATATCCGCTTTGGAATTTGGAATTTTTTTATTGGAATTAATTAAGCCGAAGGCGTAATTACTGGTTCATCGTCATCAAGAACTCTTCGTTGTTCTTGGTCTGCTTGAAGCGTTGTTCTATGAATTCCATCGCCTCTACCGGGTTCATATCCGCCAAATACTTTCGCATGATCCACATACGTTGAATGGTGTTTTCATCCAATAAGAGATCATCTCGACGTGTACTTGAAGAAGTAAGGTCGATAGCAGGGAATATTCTTCGGTTACTGATCTTACGATCGAGTTGAAGCTCCATGTTACCGGTTCCTTTGAATTCCTCAAAGATTACCTCGTCCATTTTAGATCCCGTTTCCGTTAAAGCAGTTGCAATGATGGATAAAGACCCTCCATTTTCAATTTTACGTGCCGCACCGAAAAAACGTTTCGGCTTGTGCAGGGCATTTGCATCGACACCACCACTCAAAACTTTTCCAGAGGCTGGTTGAACGGTGTTGTAAGCCCTTGCCAATCGTGTAATCGAATCCAAGAGAATGACGACATCATGACCACATTCGACCAAACGTTTCGCTTTTTCGAGTACGATATTCGCCACGCGAACATGTTCCGTGGCCTCTTTGTCAAAAGTAGAGGCAACCACTTCGCCACGAACATTACGCTGCATGTCGGTAACTTCTTCAGGGCGTTCATCAATTAATAGGATAATTTGATATACTTCCGGGTGATTTGCCGCGATACCGTTGGCGATGTCTTTCAATAACATCGTCTTACCCGTTTTTGGCTGTGCTACGATCATACCACGTTGTCCTTTTCCGATAGGGGAGAACAGGTCGATGATCCGTGTCGATATGGTTGCCTGACGTTCGGCCAGATTGAATTTTTCTTGGGGAAACAATGGAGTCAAATGCTCAAAAGAAACCCGATCACGAACAATTTGCGGATCGATTCCATTGATTTTGTTCACCTTGATCAGCGGAAAATATTTTTCACCCTCTTTTGGTGGGCGTACATTGCCTAATACGGTATCTCCGGTCTTAAGTCCGAATAAACGGATCTGCGATTGTGATACATAAATATCATCGGGCGATGATAAATAGTTATAATCCGAAGAACGTAAGAAACCATAACCGTCTTGCATGATATCAAGAACGCCTTCACTTTCGATGATGCTGTCGAATTCGAATTCCGGTTCCTTATATCGGTTCTTTAGGTCTTTGTCAAAGTTGCTCTTGTCATGCGTGCTACGTTGGGTATGCTGTTTTTTGTTCTGATCGCTCCGCTGTGGCGAATTTTTTGGAACTCTTTTTTCTGCGGACGCGGATTTGGTCGAGAGGGTTTATTTTGCTCTCGGGCCTCCTGAGATTGTTCTTTTGACTCTTCTTTATTGGAATTGTCTTTCTTTTCCTCGGGTTTTTTATGCTCCACTTTGGCGCGTGGTCGCGGTTTTGGTCGATCTTCCTTCATCTCAGGTACTACTTCGGCGACCGCTTTGGGGTTCGCAGCCTGTAGGTCAAGAATTTGATAGACAAGGTCCAGTTTTTTTGGGTTTTGTACTTGGGCACGTTAAGGCCTTTAGCAATTTCCTGAAGCTCAGGCAGCTTTTTTGATTTTAAATCTGAAATCTCAAACATTAAGTAAGGTATAAATTATAGGTCTTTAGAAAATACAAGGAGTGTATAATTGAATTAAGGTAAACTATTAAGTGGATATTACTCGGGAAAGATTTCCCTTTCGGTAAGTGTTACAACTGATAACGCAACAATATTACAAATTATTTTCAAGAATAGGTGTATATTTTTTAAAAAGACATGTATTTTTGCCCTTCCGAATGCAATAAAGGCAATGATTCAACGAATTCAGACCATTTATCTCTTCATCGTGGCCATTTTAGGTGGTGTTCTACCCTTTTGGTTAAACCTATGGTCCGATGCTGATGGAATGGAATTTTTTGCCAAGAACGACCTCTTGATTTCAGGTGCGTTATACGTATCGGCTGCTTTGGCGCTTGTTGGCATTATGCTTTTTAAGAATAGAAAAAATCAATTTGTGGTGAACAGATTGAACATGATATTGAATCTTTTTTTACTGGGATTTTTCGTTTACCGATCGCTAAATTTATCCGGAGAGATTTCGGTCTCTGAGAAGGGTATTGGGATGCTGATTCCTGTATTTTCTATCGTTTTTTTGGTCCTTGCCAATAGGGCCATAAAGAAGGATGAAGATCTTGTAAAATCTGTGGATCGTTTACGTTGAACCAAACATCTTAGTAGTATTAGTGCGTAGAAAACCCCGGCAGAAGTGCCGGGGTTTTTGTTTGTATCGCTTTTTGTTGCTACTAGTCAGAGTTTATCTGAAGCGGATTGTTCTGCTCATGCAGATGGCCACTCGTTGCAAACGAACGGTAGCGGGGGATGCGATGCCCCACCCACTAATTTCTGTTCTTTTGACTTCTCATTGTTTCATTGTACCTCCAGTAAAACGGCTCCGGGTTCATTGAATAGATGACTCACGGAAATCTTTTCACCCTTGGTATACAGAACTCCTTTTTTGAGAACGGTAAGTCCGCCTTTCTTTACGGCATAGTGAACTGAATCAACCTTAGTTTCCGAATCGAAATCGACCGTCCAAAGTGCTGTTTCGCCTACTTTGTAAATTCCATTTGGCCGCTCTGGAGTAATGGTAACTTGGGCCGATATAAAACAAATACCTATAAAAAAAGATAGGAAGGAGTTTTTTAAACAGTTTTGCATGTTTTATACTTTAGGGTTGGTTTTGCGGTATAGACTATAAAGAACTGGACTAGGGCTTTTCATAGGAGGTTTTGTTAGGCAACGTACTTTAATCCGTTCCTCTATATTTTTTGTATCTAGCTTTTATTTCCTGTTCAACTCCAGTACTATCTCCAAATCCACTGATACTTTTAAAAGTTTCTTCATAATTTGAGTGTAATGAACCTTCGCAAGCAAGGTTGTGTATATTATCCTTAAAAATGAGGGTACCCATTTGATAAATATGAATCATAAGAACTGCAACTGGATAAGGCTCAATACTATTTTTTCGACGAACATAGTGGTATCCCATTTTTTGTTCATTGGGAAATCCATATTTTTCGTTGAAATCCTTAAAGTCCGTTAATATCCTTGTCGCTCCATCGATTAATTCCTTTAATGTCAATTCTATTTTGCGTTCCCTCCACTGGTGATATTTATCAATAAATTCATAATCTTCTTGTGAAATTACTAAGAAGCGATTCCGCATTTCTATATCAAAATGTTTTTTGCAATGTTCAGAGTAGTTTTGAAAGTCCGATTCAAATTTCTTATACCATTTCTTTTTTTGAATTTTGAAAAGTACCTCAATGGAATTCCACCTTTAGCTAGCTTTGCAGCTATATGTCCAGCCCATTGGTCGTCTTCTAGTTCGTTTGCGGTAAACAAAGCATAACTTAAATCGTGTCCTAGGGGAAATACTATTTTCTCAAATGCGAGTTTGAAATTCCTCCTCGCTTCCTTGAAATTCTCTTTTTTACAGTCATTTTTGGCTAAATCGGTCAAGCGAAAATATTCTAAATACTCACAATTTTGTCCTGACGAATTAAGTGTCAAAAACAGAAAGGTTAATATTGGTAGAACTTTTAGCATATGTTGTCTAACTTGTTTATATGTCAAATGTCTTCTCCACTTTATATTCTAAAATAGGTGGCTAAAAGCATGTTTTCTGATAGCATTTCAAATATAACGATTACCCACGCTTCCCCAACTCCACCACCTCCAAGTCCTTAATGTCCTCCCTATCGATAACAAAACGCAGCATGGTCCGAACCTGATGAAACCCATGTTTGCCACAGGCGCCAGGGTTCATGTGCAACACCCCTAGTTTTTTATCCCACATCACTTTTAAAATATGCGAGTGGCCACAGACAAACAATTTAGGCGGATTTTCTTGAATGGTCTTTCGCGTTCTGGGATTATATTTTGGCGGGTAACCCCCGATATGGGTCATATAGACATCGACTTTTTCGCAGGTAAAACGATTATCCAACGGAAACTCTTTTTGGATCACATGGTCATCGATATTGCCATAAACCGCCCGAACCGGTTTAATGGCGGATAGTACATCCGTAACCTCCAAGGAACCGATATCGCCGGCATGCCAGATTTCGTCTGCTTGACGGGCATATTTTAGAATGGCGTCGTCGATATGGGAGTGGGTATCCGATAGTAATAAAATCTTCTTCATTTACTCTTTTCAAGGTTTTGGGTAAGCCCTATGTACGGTCTAAATCAGCCATCCAAAATTCCAAAATCAAATTCCAAATTCCAAAAATGATCAAATTGGAATTTGGTGCTTGGTATTTGGAATTTCATTCCTTTAGCTCCAAAAGGATCAAGTATCTTTATCGCCGTAAAACTAAAGAATCCTCGTGAGATATTTCATCCAATTCTCCTACTTCGGAAAGCACTACCATGGTTGGCAAAACCAACCCAATGCCATTTCCGTGCAAGAGGTTTTGGAAGATGTAATGTCTAAACTTTTGGGCAACGCGGTTTCTTTAACCGGTGCCGGAAGAACCGATGCGGGAGTACATGCAAAACAAATGTTCGCCCATTTCGATACGGAAAAAATAGCAGACCTTACGGATTTGACCTACCGTCTGAATGCTTTTCTGCCCGATGATATTTCCGTACAGAAAATTTTTGAGGTAACCGATGAGGCCCATGCCCGTTTCGATGCCACGGAGCGCACGTATGAATATTGGATAACGCAAGTGAAGAATCCCTTTTTAAATGAAGCGGCCTACTTTGTAAAGCAACCCCTTGATTTTACAAAAATGAACGTCGCCGCCCAATTGCTTTTGCAACATCATGATTTTGAATGCTTTTCGAAATCGAATACCGATGTCAAGACGTATCGGTGCGAGCTGAAGAAAGCGGTTTGGGAAGAAAAAGACGGACTCTGGATCTTTACCGTTTCGGCTGATCGGTTTCTGAGAAACATGGTCCGGGCGATGGTAGGTACCTTGCTCGAAGTAGGGCAGGGGAAGTTGGAAGTTGTCGATGTTAAGACTATCCTAAAAAGTAAGGATAGGGCCCAAGCGGGTCCGTCAGTGCCTGCAAAAGGATTATATTTGACCCAGGTAAACTACCCTGAAAGTATTCGTAAAACACATGGATAAACAATCCGGTAACGCATTCGATACCAAGCTCTTCAATAGGTTGATGGCGCATACCAAGCCCTATCGACTTACTTTCTTTGGGGTCGCGTTGGCGGCGATACTATTGTCCGGTTTTGCGGTATTGACCCCCTTGATTCTTCGAGAAATTATCGATGATGCCATTAAAAGCAGTAATTCAGAGCGCTTGTTGTTTTTGACATGGGCCATGTTGGGGGTACTTATCGGCCAGGTCGTCAGTCAGTTGGGTTTCAATTATTACGCGAATTGGTTGGGAGAGTCGGTAATCAAGGATGTGCGTGTTAATTTATTCAAACACATGCTGGGCTTTCGCATGAAATATTTCGATAATTCTTCTTTGGGTGTTTTGGTCACACGCGCTGTTGCCGATATGCAGCGTATCGGAGAAATTTTCAGTCAAGGATTTTTTGTCATTGTAGCCGATTTATTAAAGATGGTAGTGGCGGCGGTGGTCATGCTGGTCATCAATTGGAAATTGGCCCTTTTGGTCTTTGCGGTACTTCCGGTTATCCTATATGCAACGCGGTTATTTCAGAAAGCGATGAAGGTGGCCTTTATTGAAGTGAGGGCACAGGTGGCCTTTTTGAATTCCTTTGTTCAGGAGCGTATCGTCGGCATGAAGATCGTTCAATTGTTTACCCGTGAGAAAATAGAAAGTGAAAAATTTAGGCAAATCAACGAAAAACATCAGAACGCTTGGTTGAAAACGGTCTGGTACAACTCGATTTTCTTTCCAATCGCGGAAATCGTTACCTCTATTGCCGTAGGATTGATCGTTTGGTACGGAGGTTTACAGAATGTGGCCAACCTGGAACGAGAAGATTTCGGGACCATCTTCGCCTTTATATTGCTTATCGATTTATTGTTTCGTCCCTTACGGCAGATTGCCGATAAGTTCAATACGTTGCAGATGGGCATGGTAGCGGCCAATCGCGTATTTAATATCCTCGATACGAACAGTAACATTCAAGATGTAGGTACAGTCGTAAAAGATGATGTTAGCGGAAATATCAAATTCTCTGAGGTGCGTTTCAGTTATGTGGAAGATGAGGAAGTATTACATGGAATTTCCTTTGATGTAAAGGCTGGGGAGACCATCGCCATTGTAGGGGCTACGGGAGCCGGAAAATCGACCATTATCAATTTGTTGAACCGCTTCTATGAAATAGATTCGGGAGTTATTTTAGTGGATGGAATCGATATCAAAGACTTTAAATTAACCTCGTTGCGTGCCCAAATAGCTGTCGTTTTACAGGATGTCTTTCTCTTCGCGGATACCGTTGCGAACAACATTTCATTGAAAGACCCTTCCATCACTTTGCAAACCATAAAACAAGCAGCCAAGCAAATCGGGGTCGATGAATTTATATCAAGCCTTCCAGAAGGCTATGAATACAATGTAAAGGAACGGGGCACTATGTTGTCAAGTGGGCAACGTCAGCTCATCGCTTTTCTAAGGGCCTATGTGAGCAACCCCAGTATTTTGGTGCTCGATGAGGCAACTTCATCCGTAGATACGTATTCAGAACGATTGATCCAACGCGCTACGGATAAAATTACCGAGGGACGTACTTCAATTATTATTGCGCACCGATTGCACACGGTCAAAAAAGCGGACAAAATTTTGGTCATGGATGCCGGAAAAATCGTGGAAACGGGCACCCATAAAGAATTACTCGAAAAGGGTGGATACTACAGCAATTTGTACGAGGCACAATTTTTGGCGGAAGAGGTTGCTTGATGCTTTTTTGTTACTACGATGGGGGTTTTGCCATTTCTTTTATTCCTTCTATTCCTCCTGTCAAATATGCAAATGCTAATAGTGCCAAAACAGCTAGAACATAGACTACAAAAAGGAAGATTAAAAACAAGAACGTTCTAAATAGAATAGATCCTATCGATAAATCGAATATTCGTTTTAAGCACCATGCCGTATATAGGATTACCAAGATTATAAAAACGTATGAAATAATGAAATAATTCACTCCCACGATTAGAAAAAGAACCATAAACGGAAATGAAGCGACAGTGGTTGCACCCATTAAATAGAAATAGATGATGGCATGCTCGGTCAAATTCAGTTTCTTGATCCCTATGAAGGTGATTTTAGATATAGCCGTGTAAATGGGTATAGAAAGAAGGGCAATTAGGGTCTGATTCTCTACTGTCGATTTAAAGCTCTGTTGGCCGAATTCCCCCATATCTCCATACAGCCAAGTCATACTGAGCTGGTCCAAAAAGAATTTTCCGATTAAAAAAATAGGATACCGGTAAAGGTCAGGGCGATGGCATAAAGACTTATTGGGTTTAGATATCGCTTTCTTTGCCCGTTGATATATCCTAAAATGACCTCCTTGGGCTTCGTAAAAAGATGCTTTATCGTTCTAAGGAATGTATTGTCAAGATTTAGATACTGCTCGGTAAATTCTGTCCACAGATTTCTTAAGTTTAGCCGATTTCGAATAATCTTGGCGCCACAAAAAGAACAGTAATCAGCTCTTTCAGCGAGGGTCGATTGACAATTTTTGCATTCCATGACTAAATCAGATCTTCTTTTATAATGGAAGTCAATTCCGCCAAATCCTCAAACAACATGAATTCCCCATTTTTAATATAAGAGATGTCGCCTGTCTCTTCGCTGACGACCAAGGCCAATGCATCGGTCTTTTCGGTAATGCCTACGGCGGCCCGATGGCGCAGCCCAAAACGCAACGGAATCTTACGTTCGTTGGTAATGGGAAGAATCACCCGTGTGGCAACGATTTGATTGTCCTTTATTACGGCCGCACCATCGTGCAATGGACTGTTCTTATAAAAGATACTTTCTAAAATGGGCAAGTTCACTTCAGCGTTCATAGTATCGCCCGATGATTTTACAAAATCGAGCGAATTGTTCCGCTCGATGACGATGATGGCACCGGTTCGTGTCGAGGCCATTTTTTCGCAGGCCCGAACAATGGCATCGACATTGTTATCCGTGGAGAGGCCTTCCTGCTTCAAGAATTTGAAATGTTTGATGAAATTACGCTTATTGGCGAAATTGGTCGAGCCGATCATCAAAAGAAACTTTCTTATTTCTTGTTGAAAAACGATAATTAAAGCAATAAGTCCGACTTGCATGAATCCACCGACCATGCTGCTGATCATCTTCATGTCGAGCAGTTCAGTAAGCTTCCAAAATCCCCAGACAATAACAATGCCTATAAAAATATTGATGGCGACCGAGCCTCGAACAAGTTTGTAGATGTAATAGAGTAGAACGGCGACCAAGATGATATCAATGATATCGGTAATCTTGAAATCAATAAAATTAAGAAAATCCAATCTGTGCCGTTTTTGTAAAATTAGAAAAAATAAGGCTATAAAAAATAGAACGTTGCATTATGGCAATTGATTGTATAGTTGAACACATTCCATTGCGGGGGCGACATCATGCACTCGAAGGATATTGGCACTTTTGCTCAATGCCAACATGTTCAAAGCGGTCGTGCCGTTCAGGGCCTGCTCGGGGGTCGAATCCAAGATTTTGTAAATCATTGATTTTCGGCTGAGTCCGGCCAGTATCGGCACCTTGAGTGTTTGAAACCAATCCATTCTTTGTAAAAGCTCATAATTCTGGGCTATGTTCTTTGCAAAACCGAAGCCCGGATCAACAATAATATCGTTGATTTTGTGGGCCCTTGCCTTGACCATTTGCTCGGAAAAGTAAAATAGAATGTCCTCCAACAAGCTATTGTACTCCGTTTGCTGCTGCATGTTTTGGGGAGTTCCCTTCATATGCATCATGATATAGGGCACCTTGAATTTTGAAACCGTTGTGAACATATTCTCGTCCAGTCTTCCAGCAGAAATGTCATTGACCATTGCGGCACCGATGTGCAAACATGCTTCGGCAACCCCGCTTCTAAAGGTGTCGATGGAAAGCAGTATTTCAGGAAACTCCTTCAATAGTATTTGAACAATGGGAAGCATACGTCTCAGTTCTTCCTCCTCAGAAATAGGTGCCGCTCCAGGTCTTGAGCTATAGGCCCCGACATCGACGAAAGTGGCTCCTTCCCGCAACATTTTTTCAACTTGGTCAAGTATACTTTTTTCATCCGAATATTTCCCTCCATCGTAGAAAGAATCGGGGGTTATGTTCAAAATGCCCATCACTTTTGGGGTGGTCAGGTCGATAAGGGTTCCTTTGCAGTTTAGGGTCATGCGATTTTTCGTGCCGTTACGATTGTATTTTGCTGGTCAAGTTTAAAGTCCGAACTTTGACCTTTCCAACTTTTTAGGCGAAATTTACGCAAATTAGGCTTTATTCATGAACGATACCTCAGGGCAATACGATACCATTATTCAAGAGTGCAGAAATCTTTTCGGGAAAAAGATGAAAGACTATGGTAGCGCATGGCGAATTCTTCGTCTTCCTTCATTGACCGATCAGATTTTTATCAAGGCACAGCGTATCAGGGGACTACAGGAAAATGAAGTCCAAAAAATCGATGAGGACGAACGTTCGGAATTTATCGGCATAATCAATTACTCGATTATGGCACTGATACAGTTGGAGAAAGGGGTCGTGGAACAACCCGATCTTTCTACCAAAAAGGCTTTGGAACTTTTTGATAAGCATAGTGCCCAGACCAAACGGCTTATGGAAGATAAGAACCATGATTACGGTGAGGCTTGGCGCGATATGCGGGTAAGCTCATTGACCGATCTTATTCTTCAAAAGTTGTTGCGTGTCAAGCAAATCGAGGATAATCAGGGAAAAACACTGGTCAGTGAGGGTATCGATGCCAATTATCAAGATATGGTGAATTACGCGGTGTTTGCATTGATTCATCTCAATGCAAATTCCAAGTACCAAGCACCAAATTCCAAATAGTTGGTTATGGAAAAACCGTATGATTTGGAAGAGAGAACATTCGAGTTTGCCAAAAATTGTAGGGTACTGGTAAAATCTTTAAAATCGACAATCGCCAATATTGAGGATGGAAGACAATTGGTACGCGCTTCCGGATCAATAGGAGCTAATTATATAGAAGCTAACGAGAAACTTGGGGACAAAGATTTGATTTTCCGACTCAAAATTTCTCGAAAAGAGGCAAAAGAATCAAGGCATTGGCTACGTTTGCTCAAAGCAAATAATCCGCCGAAGGAAGAAATAAACAATTTGATTCAAGAATCTGAAGAACTAAGAAAAATACTGTCTGCGATTATAAGTAAAGTCTAGTAGAAGCTTTTTTCTTTGGAATTTGGAATTTGGAATTTAGAATTTAATTGAGTTATGAAATATCTAGTAGGAATCAGCAGAATATTCGTAGGTATTCTATTTATCATAAGCGGATTGATAAAGTTGAACGACCCCATGGGCTTCTCCTTTAAATTAGAGGAGTATTTCAGCGCAGGTGTTTTGGACTTACCTTTTTTGGAGCCTTACGCGCTGGCGATTTCCATCTTTGTCGTCATTTTTGAAGTCCTTTTAGGAGTTATGTTATTAATAGGTTTCAAGGTGAAGTTCACGGTATGGAGCCTATTACTTATGATTGTCTTTTTCACCTTTCTTACCTTTTATTCCGCGTACTTTAATAAGGTGACCGATTGTGGTTGTTTTGGCGATGCCATAAAGCTCACACCTTGGGAATCATTTACCAAAGATGTAATACTACTTGTGCTCATTCTAATTTTGTTTGTGGGCCGAAAACATATTACCTCGATTTTAGGTCCTCGTATAAAACTACTTCTTTTTACGGTGGCCCTACTACTTAGCGGCGCCTATGCCTATTATGTGCTCAATCATCTTCCTGTAATCGATTTTAGGCCCTATAAAATGGGGGCAAATATAGAAGAGGGTATGAGCATCCCCGAAGGAGCGCCACAAGCGGTCTATGATTATGCGTGGCGTTTTAAAACAAATGATGGGGATAAAATTGTTGTTACACAAGGCGAGTACCCTGAAGTCGATGGAGAATTTATCGATGTCGAGACGACCGAGGTACAAGCAGGATATGAACCCCCGATACATGATTTTACCATCGAACAGAACGGTGAGGATTTTTCGGCTTCCCTTTTGCAAGAATCTAAACTGGTTATGGTTATTGCCTACGACCTACGAAAAAGCGACCCCATGTTTTCCGAGATAAAAAAAGTAACGGATTTTGCCATACAAAATCATTACAAGGTAATCGGAATGTCGGCTTCAGGGCCCGAAATAAGTGAAAAAATCGTTGCGCAATATAACCTGAACTTCGAATTCTATTTTACCGACGAAACGGCTTTGAAAACGATTATTCGTTCAAATCCGGGTGTGATGGTGCTGCATAGAGGTACGATCGAACAGAAAGTACATCACAACGACTTGGGCAAACTTGAATTTACCAATGACTATCCGCAGGCCTTGGATTTACAATTGAAGAAAAAACTGGACAGCATTATGGTGCTCGATCAGAAGTATAGGGCCAATCCATCGGCCGAAACCTGGCCCAAGCAAATTGAGATCGATAGTTCCAATCTAGAATTCGTTGAAAAGGCCATAGAAATGTATGGTTATCCGGGGAAAAGCTTGGTGGGGGAAAGTACACAAGAAGTAGCTTGGTATGTGATACAACATTCCGACAAGATAGACCAATATATTGATTTGATTGATAATGCCGCCAAAGAAAAAGAGCTTCCCTTTAAACGATATGCCATGATGCTCGATAGACATTTGGTGCGGCAGAACAAACCCCAGATTTATGGTACACAGGGCATGTCATATTTTATTGGTACTCCCGACGAAATATCCATAATATGGCCGCTTAAAAGTGTCGATTCTGTTGACGTCTTTAGGAAAGAAGCTGGTTTTGAAGATACCATGATGGAAAATGCCCAGCGGATGTTCGGTCCCGATTTTGAATTTAAAGAGATGAACGTTTCAGATGTGGAAGCACTTTTGAACAAAATGAATCAAAGTACAGAATAATATGAGAAGTAAAATAGTAGCCGGAAATTGGAAAATGAATAAAACGCTTTCAGAAACGGAAGTGTTGGTAACCGAACTTGCAGCAAAATTGCCAGATACCGATGCCGAGGTCATGGTGGCACCTACCTATGTGAATTTGGTAGGAGCCGTACGGTACCTTGAAGGTTCTGCCATTGAAGTAATCGCCCAGAATATGCACTTTGCCGAGAGCGGTGCGTATACTGGCGAAATATCGGCCGATATGTTATTGGGCATCGGTATCGAGACGGTAATTATAGGTCATTCTGAACGAAGGTCCATTTTTGGTGAGACCGATGAGATCTTGGCTAAAAAGGTTATAGCGGCATTAGAGAAAAACCTGAGGGTTATATTCTGTTTTGGGGAAGAATTGGAAGATCGTAAATCCGGCAATCATTTCAATATTGTCTCAGATCAATTAAAAGATGGTCTATTTAATCTAAAGCCAGAGGTTTGGTCTAAGGTCGTATTGGCTTATGAACCAGTTTGGGCCATCGGAACAGGAGAAACCGCGTCTCCTGAACAGGCACAAGAAATGCACACCTTTATCAGAAGAACGATTTCGAATGAGTATGATGATAGCATTGCCGAGAATGTTTCCATTTTATATGGTGGAAGTGTAAAGCCGAATAATGCCCAAGAGATTTTCTCCAAACCCGATGTTGATGGCGGACTCATTGGTGGTGCTTCTTTGAATGCAGATGATTTTATTGCGATTATTAAGGCCATTTGATTGTCCTTCCCGCGAAGGCGAGAATATTTCAATTGGAGTGGCAATTTTTTTTGAGTCTCTCAGAGAAGATTATTCTTATGTAAAAGGTCTTTTTTTTGTCGTCCTGACTTAGGGAATAGCTCTACACAATCGGTCTTAAATCGTAAAAAATGCCTAACACCACCTACATAGAATACAGTTTCAAAGTATACCCGCTCCAACCGGCATCCGATATTTTAATTGCCGAGCTGGGCGAATTCGGTTTTGAAAGTTTTGTAGAAAACGAAGAAGGCGTTCTGGCCTACATCCAGAAGAAAGATTGGAATGAGGGAATATTGGAAAACCTTCAAATTTTGGACAATTCGCGATTTCAGATCGAACACATCATTACAGAAATCGAGCAGGAAAATTGGAATGCCACTTGGGAAAGTAATTTTAATCCCATTCATGTGGGAGAACAATGCACCGTGCGGGCTCCGTTTCATAAAAATTCTAAAACAAAATACGATATTGTCATTGAGCCGAAAATGAGTTTCGGTACCGGACATCATGAAACGACCCACATGATGTTGGAACATATTTTGGAGCATGAGTTTGAAGGTAAATCGGTATTGGATATGGGAAGCGGTACGGGAGTATTGGCTATTTTAGCAGCGATGCGGGGTGCCAAGCCGGTTGACGCCATAGACATAGACCATTGGTGCTACCTTAATGCAAAAGAGAATGTGGGGCGCAACCATTATGCCCATATTAATGTTCTAGAAGGCGATTCCACCATGTTGGAGGGTAGAAAATATGATATTATTTTGGCAAACATCAATCGTAATATCTTACTTCACGACATTCCGACTTATGCAAATTGTCTTACAAAAAATGGCGTTCTTTTTCTAAGCGGATTCTATGAAAAAGATATTGAATTGATTTCCCAAAAGTGTCTCGAAGTAGGACTTAGGTTCGAAAAAAAACTTGAAAAGAATAATTGGGTTGCCGTAAAATATGTAATTTAGAGAGCGTAATGTTAGCTATTAATCCGAGAATGATGAGTACTAAAGAACAAATATCGGAAGAAGTACTGCTCGATGAAGAGACAGTCAAACAGAACGAAATCGTACTTTTTAACGATGAGGTCAATACCTTCGACCATGTTATCGAAACGTTGATGGCCGTTTGCGAACACACGCCCGAACAAGCGGAGCAATGTTCGCTAATTGTCCATTATAATGGGAAATGCACGGTCAAGACCGGCGAATACAAAGACTTGGAACCACGATGCACAGGACTTCTGCAGGCGGGTCTAAGCGCAGAGATTGTTTGACGCTAATGTGGCAGTTTGCTTTTGATAACTCCGTAGGTAAAGGTTCCCAAAATTGCCGCGGTGATAACGATCAACATGCTAAAGACTCCTGTGCCCAGTAATATGTACATCGGTCCCGGACACGCGCCGGCCAATGCCCATCCTAATCCAAAAATAGTTCCGCCCAGCATATAACGAACGAAACCTCTGTCTTTCGGCGGCAAGAAAATCTCTTTTCCCTCTACACTCTTTACCTTTAATTTTTTGAACAACCATAAGAACAAAATGCCCAGTCCGACTGCAGAGCCAATTATACCGTACATGTGAAAGGATTGGAATTTGAACATTTCGAAAATGCGGTACCAGGATACGGCTTCCGACTTTACTAAAACGATTCCGAAAAATATTCCGACGAGCAAGAATTTTAGAAACTTCATATTAAAAAATTAGGGGAGCAAAAAATGGGTCATAATCAATCCTCCGATAAAAAATCCGATCACAGCGATCAATGAAGGCAGTTGTAGATTACTAAGTCCAGTGATGGCATGGCCCGACGTACAGCCACCCGCATATCGCGTACCGAACCCAACAAGAAATCCGGCTATGACTAATATTGAAATTCCTTTGAAACTTAGAACGTTGTCCCAACTGTATATTTCCTGAGGTAACAAAGTGGCACCTACATTATCAAATCCGAGTGCAGTTAGGTCGGAAATTGTATCTGGACTCAACGCAATATTGGAACCATCGGACAGAAAGGTTACGGCAATGAACCCCCCTATAATTGCACCCAAAACCACTACCAGATTCCAACGATATGCCTTCCAATCGAAATTAAAAAAATCGGCATATTTTCCGCCACCGCCGATGGCACATAATGTTCTAAGGTTCGACGACATGCCAAAAGTCTTTCCGAAATAGACCAGAAGCAACATGACCAAGGCGATAAGTGGACCAGAAGTATACCAGGGCCAAGGTTGTAAAAGAAATTCCATAGGTATTAATTTGGCGCAAAGATAATTGGAATATTATTGAGTTGTCCAAATCATTGTTATCGTTAAAATAGAGTTAATTCATTTTGTATTGTTGATATATCAACTATATTTGTATCAATGAAAGAAGTTCAACCCATATCTCGATTAGAAAATGTACTTTTCTATATTTTAGAGAAGTCCATTAAGTCATACAGGCAATTTGCCCAACGTAACCTTAGCGATGTCAACGATGAGATTACCATTGACCAATGGCTAGTTCTTAAGACCATTCATGATTGCCCCAATATAACCCAAAGAGAAATCGCGGAAAAGATATTTAAGGACCATGCTTCAATTACAAGGATGATAGATTTACTTGTAAAAAAGGGATTTTTGGAAAGATCTGTCAATTCAGAAGATCGCCGGAGATTTGGTCTGGAGCTGACTCCAATAGGAAAAATCATTCAACAAGAATCGATTCCCGTGATTATGCAAAACAGGAAAAAAGCTTTGGAAGGGTTAAGTCAGGAAGAAATAGAGACACTTAAAAACTTACTACAAAAAATCACAATCAACTGCACGAATAATTTACATCAAAAAACGAAATAATCATGAAAACGTTACAAGTACTGTTGTTTATTCTATTGTCGTGTGGGATGGTCATACCATCCCACGCACAATACAATCCAGACGAAATCGAAGCTAATGAAAAAAGTCAACTGATCGATTCGATTACGAGCATTCTTGATGTGAGCTATGTTTTTCCCGAGGTTGCATTAAAAATGAACAAATTACTACGAAACAATTTAGCATCTGGGGCCTATAACAAAATTAAGGATCCTCAAAAATTTGCGGAGGTGCTCACAAAGGAGGTGCAATCCGTAAGTAATGATTTGCATTTACGGATTCAGTTCGATCCAGAAAGTATCGCTCGAAGGCGAAATGCTGCCCTATCTTCAGAGGATAGCATAGCTTTTGCCAAAAGTAGGCTACAAAGAAACAAGGCTAGGAATTATGGTTTTCAAGAGGTGCGCATACTCGACGGGAATATTGGCTACCTCAATTTGATCGGTTTTTCCAATGTGGATGAAGAGGCAGGAGCCACTGCCCAATCGGCAATGAACTTTCTTGGCAATGCCGACGCATTGATTATCGACCTTCGACAGAATGGGGGTGGTAGTCCGTCCATGATACAATTGATTACCAGTTATTTATATGGTCCTGAGCCGGTACATTTAAACAACTTTTATAATAGGCCACGAGACGAGCATACACAAACCTGGACCTTGCCTTATGTACCTGGTAAACGCAGGCCAGATATTGATGTCTATGTACTTACCAGTCAAAGTACTTTTTCTGCTGCGGAGGAGTTTAGTTACAATCTTCGAAATCTAGAGCGAGCTAACCTAATTGGTGAAACGACAGGAGGAGGAGCACACCCAGGGGGTACGCAGATTGTCACTAACAGATTTACCATATGGGTTCCAGAAGGTAGGGCAATCAACCCCATAACCAAAACTAACTGGGAAGGAGTTGGTGTGGAGCCACACATGAAAGTTTCGGCCAATGAGGCACTCGAAGTTGCCCAAATTACCGCTCTCGAAACTATTTTAAAGCGAAACAAAGACAAAGGAGAGGATACTTTTGGTATAGAATGGGCATTGGAAGGCTTAAAAGCGGCGAAAAACCAGGTGGCAATTGAGGAAGCAAAATTGAAATCCTATGCGGGAAATTATGGTCCACGTAAACTGACCTTTAAAAACGGTAAGCTCCATTATCAAAGAGAAGGCGACAACGAATACGTGTTAATCCCCATGACCGAGAAGAGATTCCTAATCGAGGAAATTCCATATTTCAGGATAGAGATGTTACAGGAAGATGGAAAGGTAGTGGCGATTCAGGGTAATTACAGCAATGGTAGAAGTGATAAAAGTTTAAGGAACGGACAATGAGATTTACTAACATTTCCTGACAAAGCTACACCCGATAGCTGGCGGGATTGAAAATCAAAAAACTGCACTTACAAATTAAAATAAACATGGTTTGATGTGCAGTTTTTCAATTTATTCGTGATTCTGACAAGATTACCTTCGGTTTTCTTTTAGTCTCCCAACCTTGCAATAAAAAGTCCGATGCTTGGGTAATCGTTTTTTCATTTTAGCCGACTCACAAAAGACTCGGGTCTTTTGACGTTCCCTAAAACGAAAAAAATCCATCCCAAAAAAGGGACGGACTTTTTGCTCTAAGTGATCCTGACAAGATTGCATATCTTGAATAGGCCCGCTACTGCAAATAAGAAACCACGCAGCCTAGGGGCTGCTAGTTCTTTGTTTTATTCCAAAGCTTCGAACGTTGTTCGGTTTTTCCATAAAACAAAGAACCACGTCCGAAAAGGGACGTGGTTTCTTGAGTGATGTGATCCTGACAAGATTCGAACTTGTAACCTTCTGATTCGTAGTCAGATGCGCTATCCAGTTGCGCCACAGGACCAATTTTAAATTCTTTAATTCCAGTCAATAAAATAGCTTCACCATAGAAAGCTGAACTGTTTATTTTTTGAAATTTTGACCATGTTCTAGGCCATTATTCTTTTCCTGAAACAGGGTTGCAAATATATTTCTTTTTAAATTTAACGACAAACTAACCACGTTCAAAATAATGGATTTAAAGAACTATATCCGCGACATTAGCGATTTTCCAAAAAAAGGTGTCGTTTTCAAAGATATAACCCCGCTGTTAAAAGACCCCATCGCTCTTAAATTTGCCACGGAGGCACTATTGCATTCCCTTGAAAACCGGCGTATAGACAAAGTAGTGGGTATCGAGAGCCGTGGGTTTTTCTTTGCTCCTATGCTGGCATCAGGTTTAAAAGCGGGTTTTGTGCCTGTTCGAAAGGCGGGTAAGTTGCCTTCCAAAACATTGGAAGAAGTTTATTCTTTGGAGTACGGTACCGATACGGTCGAAATACATTCCGATAGTATTGTCAAAGGGGAAAACGTCTTGATCCATGATGATGTGCTAGCGACCGGCGGTACGGCGAAAGCGGTGTGCAATCTGGTGGAAAAAATGGGCGGGAAAATAATTCAGTGTAATTTTTTAATCGAGCTCGACTTTTTGAAGGGAAGAGAAAAATTGAAGAAGTATGCCGTTAAATCGCTGATGCATTATTGACCCAAGGCATTTGTGGTCACGTAATATCGCCAACCAATAATGGCCATTTGAAGTTTTGATGCCTTTGATAGGTCCAATTGTTTTTTGCTATAGGAAGGGAGAATAGCCTTATTGACTTTTGCCAGGAATTTAAAAAAAGATTTTTTCATTCCATTTGATTTTACAAAGATGAAGATACTAAAAATAAAGGGCATCCAGACGGATGCCCTTTTCGAGTATATAGGCCTATATATGATTCAACTTATGCTAATATCATGATCAACGATAGTAACAGATAGAGTAACAACTTAGCAAGTGCAATCATAATACGGGGTTTTTAGGGTTAATAGTGCATTTTAATAATCGATTATCCAAATAAGATATATAAAATAAATAGTCACCTCAAAGCAATTTTAGTTAAATCAATGCAAGTGAATACAGTATTGTAAGTTAAAAAACCAGATATATTATAATTATTTTAATTTTTTCTACGTTATAGTTATAAAATGTAATATTATTTTAATAATACAATTACGATTTAAAATAATTGTAAGGCCGTTTTAGAGCTTTTTATATTTCTCAAGGGCCTTTTCATATCAAAAAATGGCTTTTTGGTGTTTTGGATCTTTTTTCAATAAAAAACCGGCTTTTTCAGGAGCCGGTTTTTGTGAAGGATTGGTATTCTAATTACTCTTTAATTATTCTTTTTTCTTCGTGGTAATTTCGACTACCCCGTTTTTTCCTTTCTTCCCATACTTTTCTTTTGCCTTTTCTCCTTTAAGTATATGTATCGATTCCATATCGGAGGGGTTTAAATATTTTACATCTTCTTTGTTTGATTCCTTTCCGTCAACAATATATAAGGGTTTACCACCATCGGTGTCGATGAAGAAAAATCCACTTCCTTTTTCTACCGCAATGATATCTTCATCGTCGTGGTCGGAATCCTTCAAAATGAACACATTGCTCTCACCATCACTTTTTAATTTTCTAATTCTCACATGCTTTTTGAGCATATCGGGCCCATCTTTCATTGCTTCATATTCTTTACGGGTTACTTCCTTGCCGTTGACCTTAATGATCTCTTTTCCGCTCTTCTCAATAATTTCTACGGTTCTATGGTCATCGTCATCATCTGAACTCACCCACACCGTATGGTCGCTGTCCTGATGAACATCTATATGCGTATTTTTTTCCATTTCCCATTGAAATCGAATTGGTATCGGGGTTATAGACGATATGAATCGGATCGATAGGTTGGTCGTCATTATTAAAACTAGAAGAACTTTTTGTTTGTGAACCGTTGTTTTCGGCTGCGAAATCTATGGAAATCGAGGTGATTTCATTTTTAGAATTATGGACTACGGTATACGAAAAATCAATTCCTTTATCAGCAAGGTCTTTTTTCAACTCTTTTAGTTCTTTGTCCGTCATGTTCTTATCGATGACGATTTTAATGGTCTTCTCCGGATTTTCATAGACCCAGGAAGTGTCGGATTCCGAATTTGTGGCAATATAAATCTCCTTGGTATTGAAGCTGACCAAAAATATTGCAAGCACGGGCAGTATCAGCAGTACTTTTAAAAGGTTCTTGTTGTTTGATTTTGATTTGTTTAACATGACTATTCGTTTTTTGATTAATGAATTGTAAAAGGTGTTAACTATTGATGTGCAATATTGATTTCCGGAGACTTTTAATAAAGTATATTGGTAATTGGAGAGCGATACAGATTCTTTTGTAGCAGCTTGATCGGCTAGAAACTCAAGGTTCTGTTTAACACATGTTCGGTATAACCAACTAAAGGGATTTACCCAAGTTAGTATAGTAATGAGATGAGCGAAAAGCACATCTGCCGAATGCCATTGTGAGCTGTGCACCACTTCATGCTTAATGATGGCCGACAATTCGCTTTCGGTGTATAGTGACGGATTGTAAAAAATGTATTTGAAAAAGGAAAAAGGCGCAATGTCCAAAGAAGTCTCCACATAGTAATAATCGCCAAATTTTCTAGGAATGTTGCCATCGACCATTCTAAAAAGTGATACCAACTGAATGATGAACTTTGTGCTGAAAACCATTACGCCGATACCATAGACAATGAAAAAAACCTGTGACCAGTCTATCGGTTTTGCCGAAACGGATGCAGCAAAAGTATTTGGGAAATTATTCATAAACATTGTAGTGCCAACCACAGATTCAATTTCTACATACCTCGTCACTTCGACACATGGCAATGCGATGGCAATTAGAATGCCTGAAAGTAAAAAGTAGCGGTTGAACTTGAAAAATGTCTCGTTCTTTAGAAATAAGAGGTATGTCCCACAGAATAGGGCCAGTATACAGGATACCTTTAAAATATAGGGTATGAATGCTTCCATTATTTTTTCTTTTCGATTAAATCGATAATTTCCTTTAGTTCCTCCACCGAAATTTTTTCCTCCTTGGCAAAGAATGAAACCATGCTTTTATACGAGTTATCAAAATATTCGGCCAATTTAGAATTCACAAAACGCTTGCGATATTCTTCAATGGTAACTTTAGGATAGTAGCGATGGGTATTGCCGAATGCCTCATAGTCGACATATTTTTTTTCCTCTAGGTTGCGTACTATGGTAGAAAGCGTATTATAATGGGGTTTTTGACCCTCGATTTCTTCCATTATTTCTTTCACGAACGCTTTTTTTAGACGCCACATTATAATCATTATCTCTTCCTCTTTGTTGGTCAATTTTTGCATCCCGCTTAATTTTTATCAAACATAGCATATCCCAAATCATCAAACAACTATTTTAATAGTTATTTAACTATAAATATAGTTTACATAAATCTTTGGATTTAGACCTGACGTTTGAAAATTAAATGGTTAGGTTATATTTGTTCAAAACCAATCGAATGCTGAACGTTCTTTTCATTGTTTTAGGCCTAGGTCTCTTGATCGCCGGTGGAAACTGGCTTCTTAAATCGGCCGTTGCGTTGTCGCTACGATTGAACATTCCCAAGATCGTTATCGGTATGACCGTAGTCTCTTTCGCAACTTCGGCACCTGAACTTATCGTGAGCATTCAAGCCGCATTGGATGGCTTTCCCGACCTTGCCCTGGGCAACGTAGTGGGCTCCAATATTGCCAATTTAGGCCTAGTGCTGGCCATCACCATTCTGTTAGGAAGCATAGATGTACGAAGAAGCTTTTACACGACCGACTGGCCTGTAATGATGCTGGCCTCTCTTTTATTTTTCGGATTTATTTATTTCGACGGTGAACTTCAGCAATATGAGGGGATTATCATGGTGATTGTACTATTTTTATTTCTGGTGTATTTGCTACGCTTTCAAAAAACTGCGGTCGTCGATGAATTACCGGAAGACGATATGCCTTTACCATTATATAAAACAGTTTTGTTTTTGGGCTTGGGCGGGACTGCACTTTGGGGCGGATCCGAACTATTGATCAAAGGAGCGGTCAACTTGGCGAATACTTTTGGGGTCAGCGACCGGGTAATCGGTATTACTGTTGTTTCCATTGGTACTAGCATACCTGAATTGGCCGCATCGGTCATTGCGGTCATAAAAAAAGAGAAAGCTATTTCTTTAGGAAACCTTATCGGCTCGAATATTTTTAATTTGTTGGCGGTTTTAGGGATAACCTCGATCATAACTCCGATCCGGGTCATGGACCAAGGGCTGTTGACCAACGATATCTTTTGGATGCTGGGTATTTCTTTCTTGATTCTTCCACTGGTTTTTCTACCAAAAGGGCTTCGCCTGGGGTGGCGAGATGGCATAGTTCTTGTGGCGGTTTATTTGACTTTTGTTTATTTTACCATAGGCTAACCAACACGCATGATATGCGAAATTTAACCTTTTGCATCTTTGTTTTATTCTTTCTTTTGGGTTCTGGTATACGTCTTCTTGCCCAAGAGAATGAATATTTATACGGTAGAGTTTTAGAGGAAGAAACGGGTGCCCCGGTTGTTTTTGCCTCGGTTCAAATCAAAGGGAGGACTAAAGGTGTTATTACCAACCAAGATGGCGGTTTTAGATTGCCTTTTGCACTGTTGTCTTCAGGCGAAAGCATTGACATATCCTCAATGGGCTATGAAAAAAAGACTGTCGCAATAAAAGACCTTTCTTTAGACGAAACCAATATTATTTATCTCTCTACAGGAGTGTTTTCATTGACAGAAACGGTAGTCACCGCCAAAAGAAAAGGAAGGCTTACCGCAAAACGAATTGTAAGTAATGCCATAGAGAACATTCCGAATAATTATCCCTCAGGTAATTTTACACTCAAAGGATATTACCGGGATTATCAACTGGATAGTCTAGCGTACGTAAACCTCAACGAAGCCCTTTTAGAAGTTTTCGATTCCGGTTTCGATGAAATAGACTCGACCAGCACCAAAACACGTCTTTACGAATATCTTCAGAACGAAAGTTTTAGAAGAGATACGATAGCCGATAATCCCTATAATTACAAAGAGCATCTTAAAACAATAGATAATGCCTATCTAAATGCCTATGGCGGTAATGAATTTGCCATTCTTCGTATTCACGATGCCATTCGCAATTATCGGATTAACAGTTACGATTTCGTCAATACTATGAAAGAAGGCGATATTCTGAAAAACCACTCTTTCAAGAGGCTGCCGGACACTTATTTGGAAGATGAACCACTCTATACGATTCAATTAAAAAAGGAGCATCCAAAGTATTCGGTAAGGGGAATTTTATATATCTCTCAAAATGATTTTGCCATTCATAAATTGGAATATGCGGTCTATGATGAAAAAAAGCGCAACACTGACGAAAAACTAAGGGATCAAGGCATTAAGGGCGAACTGATTTTTGAAGTTAGCACAGAATATAAACGCCTGGCGGATTATAAAATGTATCTTAACTATATTTCTTTGCACAATACGTTTCAACTTACCATACCACCTAAGTTTATAATTAAAGAAACATTAGTTTCGGCTCCCACAAATACGTTTATTATCACGCTCAATAATAAATTGGCAACTAAACCTGATGCCGAAAAAGCGATTGGTACGATTTTAAATACATGGGCGAAAAATTAAAGTTTAAAAGGATTGAAATTGTAGACGATACTTTGATTAATCTGCACCCATTTTTAAGAAAGAAGACCTTGAATATGATGCCTAAATTGGTAACCATGTTCCAAAAAGGACATAATGTTTATGAAGTATTAAAATTCAAAGTTACCGGACTGTTAGATTTAGATGGAAATTTATTGAACCAACCAACTTATAGAGAATTTGATCAATTCAGAGAATTTTTTGTCCAAGAGGTTAATCCGGGTGTGGTTGTACCTGCAGATGTATTATTTATGGATAAAAACAAACCTATATTCGAAGATCAACCTATCGAACGGCCGGATGATTTTGATAAGTATTGGATGAATACGCCATTGCCCCCGATTAAGGATTAGAGGTCAGATTGAGTTTACATATTATTTTTGATTTTACCTTTGGTTTTTCTCCCAAAAAGAGCTTCGTTTAGAGTGGCGAGATGGTATAGTTCTTGTGGCGGTTTATGTGGTATTTGTATATTTTACCATTACTTGAAACCAACAACAGAAAAATGGGAAAAAGAGCTATCACATACTTTGCTTTTTTCCTTTGGTTATTATTTGGCACTATTGTCTTTTCACAACAGCGCGAATTCATAACCGGGCGATTGTTGGATGCGACCACCAATGAACCAATTGTCTTCGCCAGCATTCGTATTAAAGATCAAGCATTAGGGGTCATCTCAAATGTAGACGGAAGTTTCAAGATTCCCATAAAATATAAGGCGTATGGTGATATTCTTGAAATATCCTCTATGGGTTATCAGAGCAAGGAATTTTTGATTCAAGAAATGTCAGAAAACACACTGCATATTCTAAAACTTGAACCGGCGGTCTTTGGGCTATCGGAAACCATTGTGACTGCGAAAAAGAAAAAAACTAAGTTATCGGCGCGACAAATTGTTAGAAAGGCCATAGCGGCGATACCACAAAATTACCCGACCGATCCATTTTCGACTATCGGATATTATCGTGACTATCAGTTCAATGAAAATAAGTATGTGAATTTGAACGAGGCGATTCTAGAAGTCTTCGATTATGGTTTTGATGAACCGGATTACAAAACCACACAAGTCAAAATTTTCGATTACATAGAGAATAAGGATTTTGAAGCGGATAACGGCGCTAGGCAGCAGTACAATTACCAAACTTCGCAAAAGGTTATTGACAATGCATATCTATCCGGGTATGGTGGAAATGAGTTTGTCATCTTGAGAGTACACGATGCAATACGAAACAGTAAGGTTAACAGCTATGATTTTGCAAACATCTTGGTAATCGATTTTATGAAAAATCACACCTTTTCAAAAGAGCCCATTACATTTTTGAACGACGAGGCACTCTATGTAATACGCTTCAATGCCCTAAAACCGGGCTATAGGGTTCATGGAACGATGTATATTTCGAAACGCGATTTTTCGATTCATAAGATGGAATATGCCCTCTACAACAATCGAAAATTAAACAAAAGCCAAAAACCAGACAAGAATGGTTTTGATAAGCAGCTTATTTTTGAAGTAACGACGGCATATGCGCGCAGGGACAATAAAATGTATCTCAATTTTATTTCTTTTAATAACAGTTTTAAGTTGTGGCAACCGCCCATATTTCAAGAAAAGTATATTGATATAGATGTAGAGAAAGGTCGTTTTATTGTTGAGTTTAGTCAGAAGGTTGATAAAGAAGATGGAAAAATTTTAAGTAATTATACCTTTAAATTCAAGGATAAAAAAATAGATTTCGAAAAAGTCGAAGTGGGTGATGAAAAAGTTTTCTTATACCCGAAACGAAAATACGCTACCCAAGCAGAGGAGGTAAGGACAATGTTTTTTCAAATCGATTCGGTTTGGAAAAAGAATAGTACAGAGACAGAAAAAATTGGGGAGCTCTTGGTGACCGACATAAAAAATATACATGATGTTAAGGGAAATTTATTAGGCGAATGGACTACAAATAATTACAATCAATTCCGCGAATTTTTTGTTCAAGAGGTAAAAACGAATACCGAAGCTCCTTTGAATTCAAGGTTTATGGACAAAAAGCGCCCCATTTTTAAAGACCAACCCATCGCACGGCAGGATAATTTTGATAAGTATTGGATGAATACGCCATTGCCTCCGATTAAGGATTAGAGGCAAAATTGAGTTAATATATTATTTTTGATTTGACCTTAGGTTTTCTCCCAAAGGGTCTTCGTTCGGGGTGGTGAGATGGTATGGTTCTTGTTGCGGTTTATGTGACCTTTGTGCATTTCACTATTTTGTAAAATTCATTTCGCCTATGCCGACCAAATATTTTATTCTGCTCTGTTGTGTACTTTTTTTTATTCCCGTTAACTCCCAAGAAGAATTTATATTGGGCGAGCTCTACGATAGTAAGACCAATGAACCGATTGCGTTTGCCACGATTCGGGTCAAAGGGTATGCCATGGGTGTTATTTCCAATCAAGACGGCGGATTCAAGGTTCCTTTAAAATTCAAGGCATACAGCGAAATACTTGAAATTTCGTCCATGGGCTATGTGACAAAAGAAGTCGGTATAGTAAGCTTATCAACCGAACGGATCAATGTCATACGAATGGCTCCGGGAATTCTAGAACTGAATGAGGTCGTTGTACGGGCAAAATCGAAGGTAAGAGAAAGACTTACGGCCCGTCAAATCGTAGAAAGGGCGATCAAGAACATCCCGACAAATTATCCTTTGGAACCCTTTTCCTTAATAGGATATTATCGTGACTATCAATATGAAAATAATCGATATGTCAATCTTAACGAATCCATTTTAGAGGTTTTTGATACGGGGTTTGCGAAAAACTCTCTGGAATCGACCAATGTTCAAATCTATGATAATCGTAAGAATAATGATTTTTTACGGGATACGTTAGCCCTTAGTCCTTATGATTATAATAATAAAAAGAAAATCATACAAAAGGCTATTATTCCGAACTATGGAGGCAACGAGTTTCAGATACTGAGTGCCCATGATGCCATTCGAAACTATATGATCAATTCCTATTCTTTTATAAATCGCCTGGAGACCGATCTGCTCACCAATCATATCTTCAGTAAAGAAGACGATACTTATTTCGATGGAAAGTATCTGTATACCATAAAATTCACAAAAAATTCAGGAGGCCCCTATTCGCAAAAGGGCCATACTGCCAATGGTACTTTTTACATATCGAAAAGTAATTTTGCCATATATTGGATGGACTATAAGGTCTATGATAAAAACCGAATGTCGACTGATAGTAGAAAGGATAAATACGGTGAAGATGCTTATGTGATGCTTGAGGTAAAATCGGAATATCGCAACATCGAAAACAAGATGTACTTGAACTACATTTCAATGTTCAACAAATTCCAAGTTCGAGAACCTTATAGATTTCAGGTCGATGAGGTTGCGGTGAATTTTGCCAAAAAATGTTTTATAGTTTCATTTTCCGATCCGGTTAACGATGATGATGCTAATAAAGTTACGCGATATAAAATCCGTTATAAAGGCAAAAGAATAAAGGTTGATGGTATTGTGGTTATTCAAGATGAGGTGCTGCTATTCCCAAAACTGTCCAAAGAAGACCTTGACCGAATATTTTATGAGATGGAGTTGGCACAAAGGAGAAATGCCCTGGACGCCGACGTGCTCTATTTTGAATTCGGAAACATAAGGGATAGGTATGGTAATCTTCTCCATGAACCCACATATAAGGAAATGGATCAATTCCGTGAATTTTTTGTCCAAGAAGTAAAACCGAATGTGGCCATGCCTACCGATGTGTTATTTATGAATAAAAATAAACCTATATTCAAAGATCAACCCATTGTAAGGCCAGCTAATTTTGACAAGTATTGGATGAATACGCCCTTGCCAACAATTGAAAAACAAAAAGGCCCTAACTGAATTTAGGACCTTTTCTATTATCAACAATTAATTCTAAGCTTATAACTTAGCAGACTTCACAGTCTTAACGATTCTACCGGCAATCTTATATGGATCTCCGTTAGAAGCGGGTCGTCTATCTTCAAGCCAACCTTTCCAACCGCTTTCGACCGTAGCGATCGGAATTCGAATGGAAGCCCCACGATCAGAAATACCGTAGCTAAAGTCATGAATAGATGCGGTCTCATGGAGACCGGTCAAACGTTGGTCGTTAAATTCACCATAAACCGCAATGTGCTCTGCGACTAAGGGCCTAAAAGCCTCACATATCTTTTCGTAAACATCTTTGGAACCCGCAGTGCGCAAAGTACTGTTAGAGAAATTGGCGTGCATACCGGAACCATTCCAATCCATATCCCTTCCAAGTGGTTTAGGGTGGTATTCTATATAGTAGCCATGTTTTTCCGTTAACCTATCCAAAAGATATCTTGCCACCCATAGTTCATCGCCCGCCTTTTTGGCTCCTTTGGCGAACAATTGAAATTCCCACTGACCACAGGCAACTTCTTGGTTAATACCTTCGAAATTTATTCCTGCGGCGATGCAATAATCGGCATGTTCTTCTACCAAATCCCTTCCGTGGGTATTTCTTCCGCCAACCGAGCAATAATAGAGACCCTGTGGGGCCGGATAACCACCAATTGGAAAGCCTAAGGGCATTTGGGTATGCACATCCATAATAAAGTATTCTTGCTCAAAACCGAACCAGAAATCGTTGTCATCATCATCAATAGTCGCGCGACCGTTCGATTCATGTGCAGAACCGTCTGCATTCAGAACCTCTGTCATTACCAAGTAACCATCTTTTCTATCCGGATCCGGAAAAATGGCTACAGGCTTCAAGAGGCAATCCGAAGAACCACCTTCTGCCTGTCTTGTTGAACTTCCGTCAAAAGACCACATGGGGCAATCTTCCAGTTTGCCCCCAAAGTTATTTACGACCTTGGTCTTGCTTCTCATGTTTTGTGTGGGGAAATATCCATCTAACCAGATGTATTCCAATTTTGTTTTGCTCATATTCTAAAAGTGTTAGTTATTCCATTTTTGAACGATCCACAAAAATATGTTTTTAAATGTTTTCAACTAATTTTTAAGGGGTCAAATCCGTATTATTTAGATAAAATTATCAACACCCCTGTTGAAAAGAGGGTATTTTTAATTATAATTATTTATTTGAAGCTTTAATTATTAAATCGCTAATTCCTACTTTTGCCTAATATCAACAATCTGTACCATGTCTGAGCTACGATTTAGGGCTATTTCGGATAGCCAAAAAAGAAATCACATCCAAATTGAGGAACGCGGTAGACGGTCCGAACTTTTCGGAAAAAACGTCTTCAATGAAGAGCGTATGTTGCAATACCTGACCAAGGATGCCCTTGAAAGTGTTAAGGCCGCAATTTTTTCCGGTTCAAAAATAGACCGAAAAATAGCCGATCAAGTAGCCGAGGCAATGAAAGGGTGGGCCATCACCATGGGTGCCACCCATTATACGCATTGGTTTCAGCCATTGACAGGATCGACTGCCGAAAAACACGATGCATTTTTTGACCTCTTGCCTGATGGTAGGGCCTTGGAAAAATTTGGCGGCGCACAATTGGTACAGCAAGAGCCCGATGCTTCGAGCTTTCCGAGCGGTGGCATTCGAAATACATTTGAAGCTAGGGGGTATACCGCTTGGGACCCCACTTCACCGGCCTTTATTTATGGCACAACACTATGCATCCCTACCATATTTGTTTCCTATACAGGCGAGGCGCTAGACAATAAGGCTCCGCTATTAAGAGCTTTGCATGCTGTCGATGAGGCCGCAACGGCGGTGGCCAGATACTTTGATAAAAACGTGTCAAAAGTTCATGCTACCTTAGGTTGGGAGCAAGAATATTTTCTGATCGACAAGGCCTTGGCACAATCTCGGCCTGACATATTGTTGACGGGTAGAACCTTGGTTGGACAATCCGCCGCAAAAGGCCAACAATTGGACGACCATTATTTTGGGGTTATTCCGGTTCGGGTGTTGAGTTTTATGAGCGATCTTGAACAAGAATGTACCAAATTGGGCATACCGGTCAAGACGCGACATAACGAAGTGGCACCGAATCAATTTGAATTGGCTCCGGTATTCGAAGAGGCAAATTTGGCCGTTGACCATAATCTGCTACTTATGGATGTTATGGACAAAGTAGCCGATAGGCATCATTTAAAGGTATTGTTCCATGAGAAGCCCTTTGAAGGCATAAATGGTTCGGGCAAGCATAATAATTGGTCTTTGGCTACAGATACCGGAGTGAATTTGCTAAGTCCGGGTTCTACGCCCATGAAAAACCTTCAGTTCTTGACCTTTTTCATAAACACCATAAAAGCCGTGGATACCTATGAAGAATTGCTGCGCTCATCGATTGCGTCGGCCAGCAATGATTATCGATTGGGTGCCAATGAAGCTCCACCGGCAATCATGTCCATTTTTATCGGAAAACAGTTAAGCAGTGTTTTGGATGAATTGGAAGGTGTTTCAAAAGGAAAACTTTCCCCCGAAGAAAAAACCGAACTGAAACTCAATGTAGTCGGAAAGATTCCTGAGATATTGTTGGACAATACGGATAGAAATAGAACATCTCCCTTTGCATTTACCGGAAACAAGTTCGAGATGCGGGGGGTAGGTTCTAAGACCAATTGCGCGAAACCCATGACCGTTTTGAACACGATCGTGGCCAAACAATTACAAGAATTTAAAAAGGAAGTTGATCTGCTTATCGATAAGAAAAACCTAAAGAAAGATGAGGCGGTCTTCAATGTATTGCGAGAACACATAAAAGCATCGAAACGTATTCGTTTTGATGGGGACGGCTACAGCATCGATTGGGAAAAAGAGGCCAAGAAGAGAAAATTGAGTAATAATAAGTCTACCCCCGAAGCATTGCAGGTATTGACGGACAAAGTAAGTCTTGAACTTTTCGGGTCCATGAACGTAATGAGCGAGAAAGAGGTAGCTGCTCGCAAAGAAGTGGAGTTGGAGACCTATATATTAAATGTACAGATCGAGGGTCGGGTCATGACCGAGCTAGTTTATAATTACATACTGCCCGCCGCAATGCGGTATCAGAACATGCTCTTAAAAAATCTTGCAGGTATGAAAGACATCTATGGAAGCACCTTTAAAAAATATGTACCCGCCCAAATGGACATTCTAGAACAAGTATCGACCCATATTTCGGAACTCAAAACGAAAACGGATACCATGGTCGAAGCGCGAAAAAAGGGTAACGCCATGCTCGACACTAATAAAAAGGCCCATACGTATTGCAACGAGGTTCGACCCTACTTTGATGAAATTCGATTTAATTGTGATAGACTCGAACGCTTGGTCGACGATCGTCTTTGGCCCTTGACCAAATATCGCGAGTTGTTGTTTGTTAAATAGTCGATTCCGGCACTACGGGTTAATCTCGATTTTTCTATGTGAAAACCCCACATTTTTTATCGATCAAACGAGCTCCTTGTACATTTGGCACCATCTTTAACTGCCATCTTTTGTAAGTAATCTTGTATGATTTTTTAAGTGCTTACGCCTGAAATTACACTTTATCGATTAAAATGACCGAACAACGAAATAGTGTATCTAAAGATTTTTAACAGTATAGTTTTAACACATCTTAACGTTGAGAAATAATTTGAATACAGATTTAAGTTAATCTGACCTTTTAAATTATAGTATAGAAGCTAACCAATTTCTCCCCCTAGGTTAGTAAGTAGTTGATTCCCCTTTTTAAATAGTATTAGCATTTTAATTTGTACAGGTACCCCACATATCTTGCACAGACTTAGAATACCTATGTTTCCCTCGATGGTTGCTACCATGGTTCATATCGAACCTTGGTCAAGACCAAACGTAATAGTTTGATGTGTAACAATGTATTTTAACCTTTAAACCTTAATATTATGATTAAAAAAGTAGTTTTATGCGCTGCGGCGCTAGTATTTGGAACTGTGGCTTTTGCCCAGACCAATAACAGTACCATTAACCAGGTAGGTGGTCTTTTTGGTGCGAACACGGCCAGTGTAGGCCAAGCGGGTGTCTTCATCAATTCCGAGTTGAATCAATTGGGATCTAACAATGGAGGTACTGTTTTACAAACGGGAGCACTTCAGCTTTCCGAGATGGATCAAATCGGCTTTGGCAACCTTGCTAGTGCAACTCAGAGTGATGCTTTGAATTATTCCGATATAGATCAGGTAGGTAGAACGAACACTGCGGGTAACACGCAGAGTGGTCTTGGTAACTACTCTTCTATCGACCAGACTTCAGGTTTCTTTTCTGCAGGTGGTAACCAAGCGTACACCACGCAAGCTGGTCTTGGGCTCTATAGTGAAGTCACACAAGATGGTACCATGAACACAAGCAACGTGATGCAGACCGGAGCATTCCATGAGAGTTATGTCGAGCAAATAGGCAATGGCAATGGCAGCTATGTAAACCAGAGCCAAACTGGTACTCCAAACTATTCTGATGTGTATCAGGAAGGGGATGATAACGGTAGCTCTGTACAACAAGGTTGGGGTGACAATTACTCTGATGTCGACCAGATCGGTGACAGAAACTGGAGTGGTGTGATTCAAAATTTTGGAACAAATACTTCTAACGTTCTCCAATTGGGCAATGACAACGCTAGTGACGTAACACAGTTCGCTGGTAATAACAACGTTTCTGATGTAAACCAAGCTGGTAATGGCAACAAAAGTAGCGTTGACCAAGCATGGGGTGACAACGATTCTTATGTTGGTCAACTTGGCTTAGGTTCAGGTGCTGGTAGCGGAAACACAAGTTTTGTAGTTCAGCGTAGAGGTAACGATAACAATTCCGTTGTTGGGCAAATAGGTGTAGGTAATGAAAGCTACGTCTATCAAAGCGGTGCTGGAGGATCAGTTGTAAACAACAGCTTTTTGATCCAAGCAGGTATTGGCAACTACCATTCGGTTAGCCAAACAGGCGCTTTCGGTATCAATAATAGTGCCGTGACTCAAATAGGTACCAACTCGGCTACTGTTGTACAAGTTTCGGGATCTACGGTTTTTCCATAATACGAGTACCCCGAATGCCGACGGGTTTTCTTAGACTCGTTTAAGTTTAAATAGTAAAAGCACAGGGGTGGGTACTAGGTCTAACGATCAAAAGCCCTAACCCCTGTGCTTCTTTTTACTTCCCCACAGAAAATAGTTGATTGACTTTTTAGGTCTTTGTTTTGACGAGAGTGACGGACACCGAATTTTTTGGTCTTTGGCACAATCAAACTTTTATACACAGCATAATTTACTTACATTTAAAAGTCTTATGTAACGATTACCCAATGAAGAAAAAAACAACTTTATTGCAATTTTTGGCTATATGCCTTGTTTCGACACTAGCCTACGCACAAAATACGGTTGAAGAAACACGACCTTCGGATTTGATAGAAACGATTGGGCCGGAAAACGAACTGTTACGATCATTTGTGAATCCGTTACAGGCAAATACTTCCCTTAACACAAACAACATTTTTATAGAGCAGATTGGCTCGGGCAATTTGACCCAAGTAAATACCAACACCTCGACAAGTGATATAAAAGCCATGCAGTATGGCAATGGCAATTCGATTCGGACTACTGTTGCGGTCTTGGGCATGATGGAAACCATACGACAACAAGGCGATAATCATCACTTCGCTGAATTCGCCAATACCCCTTCACTAGAAATACAACGCCAGATAGACCAAATTGGGAACGGACAAAATTTGACCATTCATGGGAATAATTCCATCAGTGACAATATGCGTTTGACCATGGAAGGTAGTGCCAAAACAATTGTCATACGAAATTTCAATTAACTGAACTGCATAGCTATAAAAATGAAAAATATCACCTACATCATACTAGTAACGTTTTGCCTTCCTTTTTGCTGTTTAGGGCAATACTATAATAAGGAGGTTGAAGCTTCTATCGATGTAAAGGTACTTGATAACAGCGTTTTACAAATTTCAGGATCCGCTTACAACAAAACCGAAATCAATAAAAGCTTACGGTATACGCTATCCGTAATAAAGGGAGCTCCTGATGCAACCAATAAAAGTACAAATAGTCAAGAAGGGCGTTTCGTACTCGAACCGGGCATCAAGAAGAGTTTATCGACTACTTCGATTAATATCTCAGAAAAAGACCGAACGATTATTCTATTATTGGTGTATAATGATGAGGATAATATTGTCGGAAAAGATAGAAAAATATTAAATGGCCTAGAAGGGGAAGAAGATACCCTTGACCAAGCGGAGGCTGTAATAAGCGGCAGTCCAGATGTAAAGGAAAGTAAGGAAGATGGCTTTATCTTAAAAGGAATGGTAATAGAAGACACAAAGACCAAGGCTGGAAGCGATTTCTATGACTTGTTCTATTCCGCCTATTTAGCGCAAAATATCAATGGGGAAAAAATTGTGAAAATAGAAGAGAAATTGGCTATTGCCAACAATACCCAAATTCAAGTTGTTGTAGATGATGCTGTGGTCATGCAATTTATTATGAACCCCCGGGGTCAATATTTAGACGCCATGGCCGAACAGGCAATATATCGGGTAAACCTATATTTTCAACAATTGAGAAACCGAAAAAATCAAATCATAAGATATTAGGATTATGAAAAAAACGATTTTCATTTTGATGTTATTTGTCTCGGGTTATTGTCTCGGGCAGCAATTGGTCTATGAGCCCGTCAACCCTGCTTTTGGGGGCAATACGTTCAATTATCAATGGCTACTGAGTTCGGCCGAAGCCCAAAATGGCTTTGAAGACCCCAACTCAATTTTGGATAGGGAAGAATTGACCGAACTCGAACGGTTTCAACAAGATCTGAACCGGCAAATTTTAGGCAGCCTTTCAAGAACGGTTTTCAACTCGCAACTTGGGGAAGGCCTTCAGGAAGGTACTTTTGCAATCGGAGACTTGGCATTGGAAATTTTCGAGACCCCTGAGGGCCTGGTCATAAATATTCTTGATACTTCAACCGGAGAACAAACCCAAATTGTTGTGCCCAATTAATAGATGAATCAAATGTACAAAAGAATAACAGTCAAGCTTTTGCTTATATTTTCCTTTTTGTTATCGGGTTGTGGGGCCTATTTCAATCAGCCCTATGAGCCCCAAGACGCAAGGATCGGTGAATTGACTTCAAAGACCCAAGTGTTACGCGAATTACCTGCACCACATGAAAAAGTGGTCGTTGGGGTCTATAATTTTAAGGACCAGACTGGGCAATACAAAAATCTAGAGGCAGGTAGTTCGTTCAGTACGGCGGTCTCTCAGGGTGCGACCACGATGTTGGTTCAGGCATTGGAAGATTCCAAATGGTTTACGCCCATAGAGCGTGAAAATTTGAATAATTTATTGAACGAACGCAACATCATTCGATCCACACGTGAAGAATATCGCAGAAATGCGAATTCAAATCAGCCCACCTTGCCACCACTGCTTTACGCAGGCATTCTGTTAGAGGGCGGTGTGGTTTCCTACGACACCAATATCATCACAGGGGGTGCCGGGGCTCGCTATTTTGGAGCAGGTGCTTCAACACAATACCGCCAAGATCGTATTACCATTTATTTACGGGCGGTCTCTACGAGTAATGGTGAAATTTTAAAGACAGTTTATGTCTCAAAGACCATCTTATCGCAATCTTTGGATGCCAGTTTGTTTCGGTATGTCGCTTTTCAACGTTTGTTGGAGGCTGAAACAGGTTTTACCAAAAACGAACCGGTACAATTGGCTATGAAAAATGCCATTGAATCGGCGGTTGAGGCCCTAATCGTAGAAGGTGTGGCTAAAGGACTTTGGACTACCGCTGACGGTGGTCTTAAGAACAAACAACTTATGGATGCCTATAAGGCCCAAAAAGAATATGAAGAATCACAATTGTTGTATGATAGGGACCAGATAGAGACACCAGCGCAGGATGCGATTACGATTGGGGCTACAGCACCACTTTTGAACGGCGATCTACCCAATCAAGATTTTGGTTTTGGCGGCTATGTCGGCTACTCGAAATGGTTGTCGCCAAAATTAAGTCTGAACTTTGATTTCGATTATGTGTATTTGACAGGAGGGAAATCTTTTTTTGAAGAGTACCTGAGTCCTGAATTGAACCTGGAACTCAAGATATTGCCAAATGACAAATTTGGACCCTTTGTATACGGAGGGGCCGGATATATTTTTGAAATCCATTCTCCGGATCTCGGGCAGACCAAAAAGGTAACGACACCCAAAGCACAACTTGGTGCCGGTCTGAATATCAAAATATCCGATAGAATCGATTTCAGGGTATTCGGCGAGAGCAACTTTACTTTTACCGACCAGCTCGATGAAACCATAAACGGCAAAAGAGATGATTTTTATTACTCCTTCGGAGCAGGCATAAAGTACAAGCTTGGAAAGTATAAAATGAACCAAAAGATAAACGACTAAAAATGAAAAATAATATCATACCCTATCTAGTATCGGCACTAGTACTCTTTTTTGTAGGATGTTCTGAAGATCCCATAGAAGAAAATGCTTTTGGAACGTTAACCGGTAAAGTAGTCACAAAAGGTGATAATGTTCCTTTGCCCAATGTGAAAATATCGACCACCCCAGTATCTACGACCATATTTACCGATGCGGAGGGCAATTTCATTTTCGAGGAGATTGAAGCGGGTGATTATTCGGTCCAAGCCGATTTGGCCGAATTTCTCACCGCATTCGAAGGTGCCAACATCATTGCAGGCAAAACGAGCAATGTCATTTTTGAGATGGATTCGGTAAATTCAGCCAATATCTTACCTAAGTCACCATTGCTTATTTTCCCGGAAGATGGAACGGAGAATATAGGCACCGAAGTAGAGTTACAATGGAATTCTTCCGATAACGATGATGACAAAATACTATATACCCTTGAGCTCCGAAATGGTGAAACCAATGAAATACAGCTTTTCAAGGATATTAAGGATACCATGTTCTTGGTAGAAAATTTACCGATCGGCAAAAACTTTATTTGGCAGGTATCCGCAGATGATGGTATCAATGAGATGGTAGAAAGTGCATTAAGCAGTTTCGCTACGAAGGACGGTGCGTCAAATCGATTTTTTTACACGCGTAATGTAGATGGTAACAATGTGATTTTTTCAGGTACGGAACCCGTTACCGATGACGAAAATAATGTGAATCAAAACGAAATTCAATTGACCGGAAATGATAAGAATAGTTATCGGCCCATGAAAAATAATACGGTTGGAAAAATAGCCTTTTTGCGCTCGCAAGGCGGCGAAAACCACATTTTCACCATGAGATTAGATGGTACCGAACTTACACAGGTAACCCAAGATATTCCCGTGGCAGGTTTTAGAAATTCCGAATTGGAATATACTTGGTTCGATAATGGGGCGAAACTATATTATCCGAACTTCAATAAGTTGTTTTCCATAAATCAAGACGGTTCTGGAGGCCAATTGGTATACCAGGCTGCCGATACTGTATTGATTTCAGAAGTTGCCGTGAACCCCACAAACGACCTTGTCGCTATTAAGACAAATGCATCGAACGGCTATAGCGCCCGTATCATCGTTGTCGATCTGGTGGCAGGTACCGAGCAAGTGGTCATTGAAAACGAACCAGGTGCGCTGGGCGGAATAGACTTTTCAATCGACGGAAATACAGTATTGTATACCAGAGATGTCACGGGCATAGAAAATGCGGAATACCGACAACTGGACGCTAGAATCTTTGAATACGACTTAACCGATGCAACGGCGACCGAGATTGATACAGGTAAAGCCCCTGGCACCAATGACCTCGATGTCAAGTATTCCCCTGACGACGGTACGATAATATTTATGAATACGTCGAACGATGGCATTTCAGAGCGTACCATATATCGGAGTATACCAGATGATGAAATTACAGGTGAAGGTCAGAGTGAAGTTTTGTTCACCAACGCCTTTATGCCCAATTGGGAGTAAACTAACCGAGTAAACCTGAAAAATTCCGCTCTGTATGAGCGGGATTTTTTTTGTTTGGAATATAATTTGAAAAAGGTCGGTACCTAATTATAAGAATCCGTTATTTTTGCCATAAACTAGACGTAATGGGTTCATCCAATAGCGAAAGATATAGTCAAAGGGGTGTTTCGGCTTCTAAGGAAGACGTTCACAATGCCATAAAGAATATCGACAAAGGGCTGTTTCCAAAAGCTTTTGCAAAATTGTTCCCGACTATTTGACGAACGATGAAGATTATTGCTTGGTGATGCATGCCGATGGTGCGGGTACAAAGTCTTCCTTGGCCTATATGTATTGGAAAGAAACGGGCGATATTTCCGTTTGGAAAGGCATTGCCCAAGACGCATTGATCATGAATATTGATGATCTGATCTGTGTCGGTGCTACCGATAATATTATGTTGTCCTCTACAATTGGTCGAAATAAGAATCTGATTCCCGGTGAAGTTATTTCAGCCATTATCAATGGTACCGAAGAACTGATAGCCGATCTTAAGGAACATGGAATGACTATTCATTCGACGGGCGGCGAGACCGCCGATGTAGGGGATTTGGTACGCACCATTATCGTCGATTCTACAGTTACTGCACGGTTGAAGCGTAGCGAAGTAATCGATAATTCGAATATTAAGGCGGGAGACGTAATCATTGGTTTGGCATCTTTTGGACAAGCTACCTATGAAAAGGAATACAACGGCGGTATGGGAAGCAATGGCCTGACTTCGGCCCGGCACGATGTGTTTTCAAAATATTTGGCGGAGAAATACCCTGAAAGTTATGATGCGGCGGTTCCTGATGAGCTGGTATATTCCGGTAAGGTCAAATTGACCGATGCAATTCCCGAATCCCCGTTAGATGCTGGTAAACTGGTGCTCTCCCCTACAAGGACCTATGCGCCGATAATAAAGAAAATCCTTGAAAAATACGGTTCCAAAGATATTCATGGCATGATACATTGTAGTGGCGGTGCACAGACCAAAATTCTACACTTTATAGATAATTTACATGTCGTAAAAGACAGCCTTTTTCCTATTCCTCCGCTCTTTAAATTGATCCAACAACAATCCGGTACAGATTGGAAAGAAATGTACCAGGTCTTTAACTGCGGTCATCGTTTGGAACTTTACGTCGATAAGGCCATTTCACAAGATATTATGGCTATTTCCGAAAGCTTTGGGGTGTCTGCCCAAGAAATTGGTAGGGTAGAGGAGAGCCCCATTAAAAAATTGACCATAAAGAGCACCTACGGAACCTTTGCCTATTAGGCATACGATAACGCCGATTACCACGTTTTCTATACTAAATAAGCTTGTTATGGAAAGAAAACAGTTTCTCAGAACCCTGGGTGCCGGGGCCGCCTTTGCGTTGACCTTTCCCTGTGTACAGGGGTGCTCTAAGGATGATGAAGGTGGTGGAAATACGCCCGTACCTACCGGAGTAGATTTTACCATTGATTTAAATGCTGCAGAAGCAGCACCATTGGCGAACAACGGCGGTTTTGTCTTGAAAAACCTAATCGTGGTGGTCAAAAATTTAGATGGTAATTTTATAGCTGCCAGCCAAGTCTGTAGTCATGAACAATACGATCAGGTTCGTTTTGTCAACAACAATAGTGAAACATTCTTTTATTGTGATGTTCACGGGTCTGAATTTGAACTTGACGGCACGCCTATTAATCAAGTCGATAGTAAAACTCCGAAACCCCTTAAAATTTTCAATACCGAACTTACGGGCGATGTGCTGCGTATTTTTGAGTAAATTGTAACGGAATTTAGCTCCAGTTCCCTATGCAAAAGAAAACTTGTACGAACTTATTTTACAGGCCTTTTTTTGGCTGTTCCGTTACTATTGGACGGAAGTTTTTTTTTATAAGTTTCACTAGTTTTTCAGGTATATCTGTTTCGGAGTATAATTTTATTGAAATTTTACTTTTAAACGGTTTCGAAAAGTGCGCATAATTCTTCCCCTACTTTTTGGCTTTCTTATGTTTATGGGTACTGCCCAAGAACGTAAGTACGTGACGGTCAAAAAGACCGTAAAACTCATGGGAAGTGATTTCGACATTACCGTGGTCGCCCCAAATGAAGAATTGGGCTATATCAACATTGATGAAGCCACTGCCGAGATCAGTCGTATCGAAAAAATGATATCCTCTTGGGACTCGCAATCAGAAACTTCGCTAATCAACAAAAATGCTGGCATTAAACCAGTAAAAGTGAGTTACGAACTTTACAATCTTATCGAACGGGCCATTCAGTACTCCGAAATTACCTATGGTGCATTTGATATTACTTTTGCTTCAATGGACCAAGTTTGGAAATTTGACGGTACGATGGAGTATGAGCCGACCCATGAGGAAATTAGAAAGTCGATAGCCAAGGTAGGCTACAAAAAAATCATTTTGAACGAAGAGAACCGAACCGTATTTTTAAAGGAAAAAGGAATGCAAATTTCCTTTGGCGGAGTGGGCAAAGGCTTTGCTGCCGATAAAGCCAAAGAACTTTTGACTTCCAAACAGGTGGTCGCGGGAGTTATCAACGCTTCCGGAGATCTAACAACATGGGGTACGAGGGCCAGTGGTGAAAAATGGATGTTAGGAATTGCCAACCCGAAGAATAAAGGAAAAATTTTTACATGGCTTCCTGTGTTGGAATCTTCGGTCGCAACCTCACGAAGTTTTGACCAGTATATAAATTTCAAAGGCAAAAGTACTCCCATATTATCGACCCCAGAACGGGATACCCTACAACTGGAATCAAAAGCGTGCATGTCTTTGCAAAAAGTGCTGAATTTTGTGATGCCCTGGCGACCGCTATTTTTATTATGGGAAAAGATGCAGGTCTCGCACTTGTTAATCAACTTCCGCTTACCGAGGTAATCTTGGTCGACAGTGAAAACAAAATGTTTAAAAGTAGTGGAATACTGTTCGATTAGATGAAAGTTTACCGACCCATTTGCCCAATTTTTATGTCAGTACTTAAATATCCTTCGTTCTCCAGATCCGATTTATTGTTTATTAGTTTGGATCGTCCATTTTTAAGAAAATAAACAGTATCACTTATATCGATAATGTCCCGATAAAAATGATCAGTAATAACAATAACGGAGGTCTGTTTCTTTTCATTGATTATCGATTTGAATGTTTGAACATATAAGGGCGCAATAAAGGAAAAGGGTTCGTCTAGCAAGATTACTTCACGGTTAGAGCACAAAACCAGGTAGGTTTCTACAATACGAAGTTCCCCTGAAGAAAGTTCAGCTACCCGAGCATTGACATATTTTTCGAAAGAATCGAAATACGCTATAAATGTGCTCCAATCGGTTTGGAATAATCTAAATGCCTTGTTTAGTTTCAATTTACCCGGAAGTAATTGATGCTGAGGTAAATAGGCAGCATTGAACGATTGAAAAAGATTTCGTTTTTGATACTTCCCATCCTTCCGAATGTTCTTATATTTTGCCTTGAGGTCTCCGAAGAGAATACGCAACAAACAGGTTTTTCCACTTCCGTTTCTGCCTAGAATTCCTGTTACTTTTCCTGTTTCGGCTTTTAGACTGATTCCATACAGAATCTTTTTTTCTCCGAAACTCAATTCTATGTTGTCGATTTCCAAGATCAAAATAGGTTCAGAATTAGAATGGTGAAGAAGGTCAAAAGGGCATCCCAAAAGAAAGAGACAAGAAATAATTGTATTCTAGAAATCCCGAAGTTTTTATAAAAAATAAATCTTTGCCCCAAACCGACATCCAAATAGAATAGAAACAACAAACCAAAAAGAATTGATTTGATCAAAAGAATTTTTGAAAACATGGCACTTATATCTTCCACTCTAAGAATAGTGTATTGAATCAAGGTGACGACAGTAGAAGCAAAAATAAATTTTCTATAAAATAAGAAGATAAGTTCATAGGTTTTGAAACGGAACAGCGTATGCATCTAATGTCGAGGATATCTTTAAATGTACAAATTTATCGTAAATTCGCACTCCAACCGAGGTACGATAATGATAGACAAACTCAACATTGTAAAGCAGCGTTTCGATGAAGTATCGGATCTGATCATACAGCCCGATGTGATAACGGACCAAAAGCGCTATGTGCAATTGACCAAGGAATATAAAGACCTTAAAGACTTGATGGCCAAGCGTGAGGAATATATTACGCTGACCAATAATATCGAAGAGGCCGAGGCGATTATTTCGGATGGTAGCGATGCCGAAATGCTCGATATGGCCAAAATGCAATTGGATGAGGCCAAAGAGCGCATGCCGATTTTGGAGGAGGAAATAAAGTTTATGCTCATTCCCAAAGACCCGGAAGATGCCAAAGACGTAGTAGTTGAGATCCGGGCGGGAACCGGGGGTGATGAAGCAAGTATTTTTGCAGGTGACCTTTTTCGTATGTACACCAAATATTGCGAATCAAAAGGTTGGAAGACCAATGTCATCGATTTGAGCGAAGGAACCAGCGGTGGATATAAAGAAATTCAGTTCGAAGTCGCCGGAGAAGATGTTTATGGCACCTTGAAATTCGAGGCAGGCGTGCACCGTGTTCAACGTGTTCCACAAACGGAGACCCAAGGTCGGGTACATACAAGTGCTGCGACGGTGATGGTTCTTCCCGAAGCTGAGGATTTTGATGTCCAAATTGACCCGAAAGATGTTCGTATCGACTTTTTCTGTTCTTCCGGTCCGGGCGGTCAATCGGTAAACACGACCTATTCCGCAGTGCGATTGACGCATATTCCAACCGGATTGGTGGCCCAATGCCAGGATCAAAAGTCACAACATAAGAATAAAGAAAAGGCATTCAAGGTACTACGCTCGCGCCTTTACGATATGGAGCTTGCAAAAAAACAGGAAGAGGATGCCGCCAAACGAAATTCGCAAGTAAGTAGTGGAGACCGCTCCGCAAAAATACGCACCTACAATTATCCTCAGGGCAGGGTTACCGATCACCGAATAGGATTGACCTTATATGACTTGCAGAATATTATTGATGGTGACGTACAACGAATTATAGATGAATTGAGTCTTGTGGAGAATACCGAGAAATTACGTGACGCCTCAGAGATTTTTTAATTCTAGATAAAATCGGAAAACTGCCACACCGAGCTCGTCGAAGTGTTGTCGAAGAACGAAATCCAAACCCAGAAAAGTGACCACCCAACAACTAATAGACCAGATCCACAAAAAAAATCCTTTCTCTGTATTGGATTGGATACGGACTTGGAAAAAATTCCGCTCCATCTTTTGGAGGAAGAAGATCCCATCTTCGCTTTTAACAAGGCCATCATAGATGCGACGCACCATCTCTGCGTCGCCTACAAACCTAACATAGCCTTTTATGAGGCTTATGGCATAAAAGGATGGAAATCATTGGAGAGAACCATACAGTACTTGAATAAGAACTATTCTGAGCAATTTACCATCGCCGATGCGAAACGCGGCGATATCGGAAATACTTCAACACGGTATGCCAAGGCATTTTTCGAAGACCTTGAGTTTGATTCGATTACTATAGCCCCTTACATGGGCAAGGATTCCGTAGAACCTTTTTTAGCCTTCGAGGGCAAACACACGATTCTATTGGCATTGACCTCGAACGAGGGAGCCTATGATTTTCAGACTCAAAAAATCGACGGGAAGGAGCTTTATAAAAAGGTACTTGAAACCTCGAAGTCGTACAAAAATTCACAAAATTTGATGTATGTCGTGGGAGCAACGAAGGCGAGCTACTTAGCCGATATTAGAAAAATAGTACCCGAAAGTTTTCTCTTGGTTCCTGGAGTAGGAGCGCAAGGAGGCAATCTACAGGAAGTTTGTCGTTACGGTATGAACCAAAAAATCGGCCTATTGGTCAATTCCTCACGTGGAATCATTTATGCCTCAAATGGAAAAGATTTCGCAGAGGCCGCTACAAGAGAGGCAGGGAAACTACAAGTGCAAATGGCCTCGGAACTTTAGAAGCTGGGTTAGCCCATCATATTCTCCAATACCTTTTTGATCTTCTGGGCTTTTTGCTCAAAAAATTCGACCAATTTGGCATCGGTATAATCCATGTTACTGGCCTTGTCCAAAAAGTTTTGGTATTGATATTCCAAAAGGTGAATGGCGTTTCTGTTGGCAGCGATGGGGGTTACTGATCCTACTTTGCAATATTGATTTTCCATAATCGTATAAATAAGTTCTTCCAAATATACGGGCGAAAACCATTTTTGGACGTGGGATATCGTCATATTTATCTAAAAATCGGTTCTTTTGATGATTTATTAACAAGTATTGGATATTAGATCTGTGGATCTCACAGATTTGTTGTTAAAAATATCCGACCAACTGCATAGTGTATCGAAAGTTTTAATACATTGCGGAGCTTACGGATTTAGATAAGTCAACGAGAACACTTTGCTAAATTACACGACACATTTACATTCAAATTCCACCAGCTGGGTAACTTTCGTACATGGTGCGGGGGGTAGTTCGTCCATTTGGTACAAGCAAGTGCGTGAGTTCAAACAACACTTCAATATACTCTTATTAGACCTTCGGGGGCATGGGGATTCGAAGCCCAGCCTTATCGATACCTTTGATGAAAAATATGACTTTGATAAGATAACAAATGATATCGTAGAAGTTATTGATCATTTGAAGATTGAAAAATCACATTTTGTTGGAATATCATTGGGTACTGTACTTATTCGAAACTTGGCCGAGAAGTTTCCCCAACGTGTGGAAAGTATGGTCATGGGTGGTGCCATCATGAGGCTAGACCTACGGTTTAGAATCCTTATGGTTTTTGGAAGTCTTTTTAAATCGTTGGTACCTTACATTTGGCTATACCGAATGTTTACGTTTGCTATCATGCCCGATAGAAATCATAAGGAATCAAGATCGTTATTTGTGCGCGAGGCCAAAAAATTATACCAGAAAGAGTTTATACGCTGGTTCAAATTGGGTTCTCAGATAAGTCCGTTGCTTCGTTTTTTAGATCGGTAGATCTTAAGATTCCGACCTTGTACGTAATGGGTGGCGAAGATTATCTTTTTCTTCCATCGGTAAAAAAGATGGTAAAAAAGAGTGCTACCTCTAGCCTTCTTTTGATAGAACATTGCGGTCATGTTGTGAATGTGGAACAGCCCAAACTGTTCAATGATATGGTCATTGGCTATCTTTCTCAGGAATAGTCTTTAATAGCTACATTACTTTTTAAAAAATTATATCATGAGACCTTTTGTTCTTGTCTTTTTTTTGATAACCGTTTGTTTCGATTTAAATGCGCAGACGGATACCTGCGCCTGCTGTAGTGAAGATCACACGGCTTTCGATTTTTGGATAGGGGAGTGGGAAGTAACCAATCCCGACGGTACACTGGGAGGAAAAAACAACATCGACAAAATACAGGATGGATGTATACTTCGTGAAAACTGGACAGGTGCCAGCGGAAATACCGGAACCAGTACTAATTTTTACAACCTTAAAACGAAGCAATGGGAACAGCTATGGGTTGATAATTCAGGAACTCACATTAAGTTAAAAGGAAATCGAATTGGCAATCAAATGATCCTTTCTTCCGATGAGTTCACACATACCGATGGGAAAATATATACCAACAGGATCACTTGGACACTGAACGACGACGGAAGCGTTCGACAACTTTGGGAACTCTTGCAAAAAGAGAAAGTGGTAAATATCGCCTTTGATGGATTGTATAGGAAAATCGAATAAGCGAGTGCATCGACCTTATTATTCAACCAAAAGGCCACTGCTATGCAGTGGCCTTTTGGTTGAATAAACCATTATTAATGACTGTTTAAAGAATATCTCCGAGACAATAATCCAAAAGCTCGACACCTGCACTTGGCGAGGGCCCAAGATCAAGAATTTCAGTCCCGTTTGCAGAAGTTACCTGAAAAGTAACCTCTTCATCAAAGGCACCTGAGGTGAAAACAATTGACATTACTTCAGTTCCAATAGGTACATCTAGGGTAAAAGACCCTGAGAAACCATCGTCAAATGTAAAAGTCGTCGCTGTACCATCCAAGGTGATTACCAGAGCTGCATCGTTCAAACCATCACCAAATGAATCTTGCATTTCAATACTCCAAGAGCCAGCAGTTGGTGGAGTAGGTGGGCAGACAACTGGAGAAACATAGGCAAAGGGCGAGCTAAAAAAAGACCCACCGGTTACCGTACCATTAGCATTGTTAGTATAGGTTCTTCCATTTGTCAAATTCGCCTCGAGTCTATAATTAAAAGTATCCCCTCCATCAATATTATCAAAATCCACTCCCGTGGCTGCTATGGCCTCGGCATAAGAGTATGAAATATCACCTCTGGGAAATCCGAAAGGTCCGATATTAGAAAAATTCGCCGCGGAGAATGTGCCAATTTCAGTCTCGGCCGTACTGAAGTCAGTGCCTCCATCCTCTACGGTAGTATCTACAAATGATACAAAGACCTTAACGTCTGACAGCAAGGCACCATTTTCTTTGTCCTGTACCTCAAGGGTTACGCCCCAAACAGAACTTGTATCCGAGATATTGTAATTATCTCCGAGACTTGCGACAGTTCGCAATACCAATCCTCGATCGGTTTCCTCGAAAACATCATCGATTAATTTAGTTTCGCTACAAGACCAGGCTAAACTACCTAGTATGAGCGACGTCATATATATCTTTATTTTCTTCATGATTTTTAGTTTATCGTTCATACTTCATTAGTTGGATAGCGGAAACCCGGTGGCAGGATTTGTATCCCAAAAACTTGTACCGTCTGATCCGTTTTCTGAGTAATATTCGGGTTACTGGTCACCGCCTGGTTCGGATAATACATAGAACGGATATAAGCCCCTGGATCCGGTTCTCTATTAGGTTGTAATGTGCTCGGGTACCCTGTTCTTCTATAAAAATTATAGGTCTCGATTCCATTTCCGTAATGGCTTATCATATATTGCTCTCCTAAAATATCCCATTGAGCTGTTGCACCGGCAGCATTGTAGGCTGAAATTTCACCTGCGATGAAACTGTCAATTTCTGTCTGGGTGGGTGCAAAAGATAAGTCCGCCGCCGGATCGTTTGCCACAAAACTAGTTGCTTTGGCAATTTGTTTGGTCAACGCACTTTCCAATGCCGTTGCGGCGGCACCGGTATTACCTGCTACCATCGCCATTTCAGCAATCCAAAAATCAACCATAAATGCATCGAGAATGGGCGTGATTCCTAAACCACCAGCTCCGAAGGAGTTTGGGTCATTGGCCTGTGCAATGGCGGATACACTATTGTCATCAAAACGCCCGCCCGCCGGATAAACTCCAAAAGTGGTCTTGAGCAATCCGTCCGGTGGTCCGCCTTCATCATCCCCTGAATCACGGCCCCAGTAGCCGTTGGGAAGTGCACAGAATGTGAATCCGCCACTAACATAATGGGCCGGAGGTGTTTGTAAGGAACAGGTCAGCAATTCTTCATCCGGTGGAAAGCCGTCTTGTCCTGGTACATCGAATGTCTGACGATAAAAATAATATCGAATTCTGGGATCGCCACCGGTATCCATTTCATTGATCATCCAGTTTGACATATAATCGCCTGCACCTGCCGAAGCATAATTCAAACCATATCTTGGGTGTCTAGTATCGGGTTGCGAAGCACTTGTGCCTGTCCAAGTCCAATCAAAATCATCCGCAGTATCTTGGATATAATTTCCGGATGCGACTATGGCATTGAAACTTGCTTCTGCAGAAGAATCTACCAAACGTCTCTGCAGGTAGATTTTCATTTTTAAGGTGTTCGCGGCTCTTACCCATTTGCTGTAATCATTCCCATAAAAATAATCGGTAGGAGGTAGCGCCGAGGCACTATTGGTAAAATTCACGATTGCCTGATCAAGAAGACCCAATGCGGCATCGTAGATTGAAGCTCCACTGTCCAATGCAGGGTTAAGAATCTCAGGAGCCTGTACTGCTTCCGAGTAGGGAACATCTCCAAAAAAGTCCACCAAGGTTACCATAGTGTATGCTTCAATAAACTGGGCGATACCCAAATGTCTTGTAAGCCCGTTTTCCTCCGCGGCCGGCGTCATGGTTCGAATATCGAACAGTACACCTCGGTACGCATTGTCCCATTCATCATCGGTATCGATATCTTGATACCCACCGCGATAATCACGACTTCCGAAAGGCATTAAACGAGTAAGTTCCATTCCAAGAATCGAAAGGCCATCACCGTTCACATTACCACCCGTCTGGAAATTATCCTGGGGGTCGCCCGTGGCATCTCCTTCAATGGTTCTGGCAAAATCTTCTTGAATGGAGTTCAAAAAGAAATCGGGACTCGCCTGTACCGGGGTCAAAAAGTTTGGATCTTCTGTAATGTCAAGTTCTTTTGACTCGCATGAGATGAACGCGAGCGAACCTGTCAAAAAGGAGATTGCTAAGTATTTATGTATATTTTTCATTTTTTGACTTTTTTTAATCTTAGAATGTTGCTTTTACACTTAAACCATATCTTCTTGAACTCGGGCCATTAAGAAAATCAAATCCGAATCCGTTACCGACACCTGTACCTGATGTGTTCGGATCAAAATTTGCTCCGTCAGGGGTATTGATGGCGTCGTACCAGAGGTTGAAACCTGATACTGTAAAAGACAGACTTCCAAATGGTGTTCTATCCAAGAATTGCTTTGGCAACGAATAACCCAATGAGAGCTCTTGAAGACGTATTACGGTAGCATCATAGACCTGTAGCTCACTTGGCCCAAAAAGAATGTTATTGAAAAAGTAATCCGAGTTGTTGATCTGCACATCGTTCGGAGTGCCATCGGACTGCTTCACCCCATTGAGAACAAAGGTGTTCTCCCTATCTAGGGTCTCTACGATCAGTCCTCTACCCAATAGGGTTGCGATGGTACTTGAGTAAATATCTCCACCTTGGGTCCAGTTGAATTGAAAGCCTAGGGTAAAATTCTTGTACGAAAAGCTGTTGTTCAAGTTGGTCACAAAATCAGGATTCGGATCCCCGATAACCCCATCTTGTGAATCTTGAACATAATCACCTGCCGAATTCGTAACCAGATTTCCACTGGCATCACGCAGTATTCTACTTCCATAGATGACTCCAAGAGGTTGACCTTTGATGGCCGCATTACCTAAGTTTCCAAAACCTGAATAGACGATAAGATCGGTATCATTACCAAGGTCGGTCACTTCGGTTTCTATCATACTGAAATTAATATTGGTGTTCCAGTTGAACCCATCACCCTCATGCTCGACCAATCGAAGACCCAAATCCAATTCTAGACCTTGCCCCTTAATCTCACCAACGTTGGTGGTGGTCCTGAAATATCCTGAGGATGGATCTAAGGGTTGTGTGACGATAAGATCGGTAGTCGTTCTTTCATAGACCGAGGCATCCAACGTAATCTTTCCGTTCCACCATCTGGATTCTATTCCCAATTCAATTTCCGAGACTTGCTCAGGTTTCAGATCCGGATTTCCTAAAGTCAATCCAGTGGTGTTAGTTACAATATTTCTACCGGTGTTATCCTGAAAATCCTGTGTATCCAAAGACAGCCTAGAAGCAACGGGATACGAATCGGAATTCTGATCAGGGAAACCTGCAGAAGTACCGTATCCTCCCCGAATCTTAAGATAATTAAGAATGTTTTCACTTTTAAGTCCCTGGAACACCGTGGTCGGCACAAACGAAAGACTCGCACTTGGGTAAAATAAAGATCGGTTCGCTTTCGATAGATTGGATACCCAATCATTTCTACCTGCGACGGTCAAATAGAGAAATGAGTCATAGTCAAATTCGACCTGTCCATAAAGACCTACTACATTTCTTTCTGCACTACTTTGAATCTCGTTGTTGTTAAGAAAGTTAAAGTGCCTTAAAACGCCGAAGACCTGTTGTCCGTCGCTTGAGGTACCTCCGCTTTGAAAAACCTCTCTTCTTCCGTTGGCTCCAATATTAAAGGTAGCCCCGATTTTTTCAGTTATGTCGTAATCACCATTGAGCGCTAGATTGTGATCCCAAATGGTATTTGTATTGTTCCACGTTTCGTAAACACCGCTCTGTAATCGTATATCGTTACTATTGCTATTGACCCCTCCTTTATTTTGATAGTTGAGGTTGTTTTCACTATAGACGTCAAGACCTACTCGATACGATACGTTCAGATTTTCATTGAATCCGTACACTAGACCTAGATTACCAAAGGTTCTGTTGGTCTCTTGTTGCGTGCCTGCGTTGTTCACCGTCCACAATGGATGCTGTATCGAGTTGTTTTGTCGATAATATACACTACCTCCGGTAAGCGGGTCTTGAAAGGGTAGGCCCGCAACATCTACCGAACGAGGGGTGAAATATAGGTCACCGAATACAGAGGAACCGCTACCCGTCGCACCGTTACCTTGACTTAAGGCGACAGGAGGTGATATAAATTTGGTCCGGGCATAATTAATTGTACCACTTACGGTAAACTTATTACTAAGTTCGGCCCTACCGCCGATACCGAAGTTGTTTCTGTTCAGACCGTTGCCTGGTGTAAAGCCCTGATCTTTTAAATAGCCATAATTCGCGTTGTAGGATATTTTGCCATCGTCCGATGCCCCTGCAAGGTTAACGGATGCATTTGCTACCGTACCTGTTTTAAAAAAGTTTCCGAAGTTATCATAGGGTTGCCATTTATAACGTTGGCCTTGAAACTCTGGAAATGCCGCTTGAATGGCCGAAGTAGATGTTGAATATGGGTGGGCCAATGTACCGTTTGCATCAAACGATGCGCTGTTTCCCCAGCCCGAAATCCCTTCTTGATCAAAACTTGGTCCCCAGTTACTGAAGAACCAGCCAAATGCTTGATCAAAACCATTTCCGTATTGATTCTGGTAATCCGGCGTAGAGGCAATCTCATTGAAGAACAATGATGAAGTCGCCGTAATTTCGGTTTTCTTGATACCAGAACCACCGGCACCTGCCTTGGTCGTAATCAGTATTACCCCATTTCTACCCAATGAACCATATAATGTGGAGGCGGCAAGACCTTTTAGTACGTTTACACTTTCTATACTATTGGGGTCTAGATCCAAGAACCTGCTCGAACCGTTGTTACCATTGATAAAGTCTTGACGGCTGCCTTGACGGCCCGAGGGGTTAGTATCACCATTAAAGGGAACACCATCAACAATGAAGAGCGGTTGGTTACTTTGGCTAAATGAGTTGAAACCTCGGATAATAATGTTTGTGCCTGAACCTGAAAGTCCACTTTGTTGCGTAATATTTACTCCGGAAGCCTTGCCCATAAGTACTCGGCCCAAATCTCCTTCGGCCTTTTCTTCCAACTGCTCTGAACTTACTTCGGCAACGGCATAACCGAGGGCCTGTTTTTCCCTTTTAATACCTAGTGCGGTGACGATAACTTCCTCCAATGCCTGTGCATCTTCTTCCATTTGAATGTTGATCACATTTGAAGCACCTATGTCGCGTGAAATATTTTTCATTCCGATATAACTGAATACCAGAGTTTGTCCGACCTCGCCAGAAATCTCATAATTTCCATCGAAATCGGATTGCGTTCCCGTCGTAGTGCCCTGCACAAGGATGTTCGCCCCAGGAAGCGGTTGACCATCTTGATCGGTCACGTTACCGGTAATGGTTTTTTCTTGTGCGAATGCCCATGAAATTCCGAGTAGGAATAGCATACACAACCAATTGCTTTTTTTCTGCATACCTAAAAATTTAAATTAATTTGAGTTAGATAGTAAAATGCGGCCCTGGATAACAATATTGATAGCTAATTCAAATAATTACCCTAAAAAGTGAGACAAGAATATCTTTAGTTAGGTGTAAGTTTCCAGAGCCGCTTTACTTGTTTAATTAGTCATTAAGGCCAAAGTAACAGCCTCTTAACATAGTTTTGGGAACTTCTTATAAACCTTTACTCTACCGACAAAAGCTTACCCATGGTTTACTTATGAAGGTCTAGATGCCAAGTCGACCCCAAACCGAATTGGTGCATATTTTAAAGAATGGCGAAGCCATGCAATCATTTAGAAATAAGAAAGCAAGAAATGCTCCTTCATAAAGATTCATGTATGAGGAAAAATAATGACGAACCCAAGATGGGTATGCTTTTGTTTTGACCAAAAAGGGAATAAAAATCAAAGGATATATAAAAGGGAAAGATGTAAAATGCAGCCCTGAAAAGTTTTGATGACTAATTCAAATACACGCTCCAAAGAATGAAAGGAAGTAGATTTCTAAGAGAGTAACCCACAGGGCCGCTTTTACATTTTGATTGATGAAATATCAAGGTAAAAATTTTAGATCTTTAATATGGAAGTTCTTATAAACGTTTCCATTTCCGATAAAAATTTACGGCTTACTTACCTTACCTGCTGTGTTCTCATGACAAATTTTTGAAATTCGCTCGGAGTCTGTTGCGTAGCTTTCTTAAAGGCTTTGTTGAAGGTTACCTTATTATTATAGCCTACCTCATAGGCAACATCTATGATATTGAGATTTTTATACGAATCATTGTATAGAATTTCTTTTGCTTCTTGAATTCGATAGACATTTATGAGCTCATGAAAACTTACTTTAAAATGCTCATTGATGACCTGTGAAGCATTGTGACGAGTGGTATTGAGCAGATCTGCTAGACGTTCTAGGTTTATATGACTTTCCTTATAAATCTTTTCTTCGTCAAAAAGCTGGACTAACTGTTCCTTTAATTCCATGGATAGGCTTGGGGTCAGACCCGACTTTTCATATTTAAAGGGAATTCGGTTATCAAATGTATATAGACCATCAAAAACATTGGGCTGCACGTAGGCCGAATATCCTATATAGAGGACCATGAGCGACATGCAGACTATCTGGCTATGATAGATTATTCCTGAAGAGAGGTGATTGACAACAAGCACGCCATAAATCGCATAGGCAATGATGTACAGAAAATGCAGCCTATAAATATTTCGTTGCCATAACTTATTTGTTTCGGATATACTTTGATTTGACTTTGTCTTCAAGTATAATCTCCTAATGAAATACCCGTACACCAATAGTGAGATAATTTTTAAAGCCACCACGATTAACATATCATTGGAATCGCCCGGATTATAACCTTCGCTTGCCCTACTTAACATGATGTTTAGTTTTTCCTCTCCAGATAAACCATAAACAGGTATGATATAGATTAGTATGAGTACCGTTGGAATGAGGTGTAAAAGGTCTATTTTTTTGAATTTATACTGTTCAGTAATCCTTTTTAGATAAAAATAGAGTAGTGGGCCGTACAAGAACGAAAATAGTGTAGACATCAAGTAGGTATGGGGGTACTCGAATTGATAATTTGTGATGTTAAAGCAAATATTGAGTATGAAAAACGAATGGATGAATATAAAGACGCTTATCAAAATTCTTGATACCGTATCAATCTTTTTATTGAAGTTGATGACTATTGCGATAAAAAAACCAATAAAGGAAACATAGAGATATATAAAAGACCAAACATCAAAGCCTGGCTCATATTTATCGGCAAGATTTACAAATTCCTCAGATGTTCGAATGGTATCAAAGCCTTCGTTTTGAATTAAAGATGTCTTAAAATCATTTATGAGAAAAGACTCAAGGTGCTTTGTAGCTTCTTTGGGATGAGATAATGCGGCATGGCCGAGCGCTATTTTTTTTAAGACCAATGACTTTTCGGTCACTTCCAAATTAAGCAACGCCTTTTCATAAATTGGTAGTGCCCTTGAATACTCTTTTGATCGAATAGACTGTCCGCTTCGATTAAGTCGGCTTTCGATATATTATTGTGCCCGAATAGTGTTTCCTTTGAGAAATCATAGGGAAAAATGGCATAAACATTCTGAAAAAAAACGAGGGACAGGAAAAACAGGAGTGCTAGCTGTCTCATTTAGATGATGATTGATGATTGATTGATGATTGATGAACATGTATAAACTAGTCATGTTGAAATTAGGAAATAATTAAGATTTTTCTCTTAAAGAAACCTTAAAACAGGTAAGCCCCGATAATAGTTTACCTTTGATAATAGTGTTGAAATCACCTTAAAATCAATATTTTGGAGAGTAATATAGGGTAGGGCACTTTTTTTTGATAAAAAAAAATTCTGTTTGTATAGAGAATGAAATCAATAAAAAACCGGTGCTCCCACCGGTTTTTAACTAACTAACTCAAAAAATTACTAACTCAAATAATTCAGTACAAAAGTCTTTTAAAAGTGCTATCGAGAGGTTATGTTACATTTCGTAAATCGTTATCGAAACCCTTTAAATTTTTAACGGAAAAGTAGCGGCTTTAGTATGGCCTAAAGGAATTTTTTTGCAATTAATCTTGCTCGCCGAAAACCTTACGCAGAAGATCGGTAGTTCTTGATGATACCTTGGTGCGTATTTCCTTCTCTTCTACGGCGATCATTGTATAGACGCCCTTAAGTGCTTCTTGTGTGACATAGTCCGTCAAATCCGGATTCACATTATTGGTCAAGGGTATACTATTGTACTTATTTATAAGGTTGTTCCAGATTTTATCGGCACCTACTTTTTTGAACGAATCTTCGATTACCGGGCTGAATTTTGCATACAATGCGGTTTGTGTTCTTCCTTCTAAATATTGCGTAGCGGCATTATCATTGCCCATTAAAATATTTCGCGCATCGTTGAAATTGATGCCTTTTACGGCATCCACAAAAATAGGGGTCGCTTCACTCACGGCATCTTCTGCTGCACGGTTCAGTACTTTTAAGCCTTCATCGGCCAAGTTGCCTAGACCGATATCACGAAGTGTTTTATCTACTTTTTGAAGTTCTTCGGGCAAAAGTATTTTTACTAGTTCGTTTTTAAAAAAACCATCGGTCTGGGTAAGCTTGCTAACTTGTTTGTCGATACCCATATCGAGAGCTTCCCGAAGACCGTTCGCGATATCAAGATTGCTTAGCCCTTGGGTCCCTTGGGGCAATTGATTAACTACTTGTTGCAATTCCCCACAGGAAACAAATTGAAATAGGACTATAAAAAGAAGGAGTTTTTTTGTCATTTTATCGGTTTTATCACGGGTGCACAAAGCACATATCATGATTACGAGAAAATAACTGTTTTATTGTTGTAGGCCATGGTTTTTCGCTGCACATGTAACCGCACGGCCCGCGAAAGAACGATTTTTTCCAAATCGCGGCCCTTGGCAATAAAATCGCTAATGGTGTGCGCGTGTGAAACTGTAGTTACATCTTGTTCGATAATTGGGCCGGCATCCAATTGTTCGGTTACATAGTGACTTGTAGCACCGATAATCTTAACTCCCCTTTTAAAAGCGGCATGGTAAGGTTTTGCGCCGGCGAAGGCCGGAAGAAAAGAATGATGAATATTGATAATTTTATTAGGATATACATCGATTAATCGTTCACTCACAATTTGCATATATCTAGCCAATACAATGAAATCTATTTTATGCTTTTTTAGGAGGTGAAGTTGTTGGCTCTCCGCTTCTTCTTTGGTCGATTTACTAACCGGAATATGATAAAAAGTAATATTGAATTGGTCCGCAATAAAACGCAGATCTTCATGATTGCTAATGATAAAGGGAATTTCAACAGAAAGCTCCCCCGAATTATATCTGCTCAATAAGTCATAAAGACAATGTTTGTATTTTGAAACGAAAACGGCCATTTTAGGTTTTATCGAATCGAGATGTAGACTCCACTCCATTTTATACGGAAGCCCTAGCGATGTGTTGAATTCATCCTCAAATGTATCGATATCTGAGTTTCCTGTCTCAAAATCGCTTTCCAAACGCATGAAAAAGACATTTGCTTCTTTGTCCACATGCTGATCCAAATAGATAATGTTACCGCCTTTATCGTGTATAAAACCCGTAACTGCACTAATAATTCCTGATTGGTCTGGGCAATGGATTAAAATAGTAATTTTCACTTCGGATGGTTTCTAACATCAAAATTAGGATAATTCAAATCGCAAGGACTTTGGCCAATGAATTTTTGTAAAATTCCAACCACAATCGGTTAATCTTTGCGATTTCCGTAAATTGCAGTTCTCAAAATGGTCTTTTATTGCAGATGAAACAAACCAAGCCGTATAATCCAAAACACAAAATTCGAATCGTCACTGCCGCCTCTTTGTTCGATGGCCATGATGCAGCCATCAACATCATGCGCCGGATCATTCAAGCGACAGGGGTAGAGGTCATTCATTTGGGTCATGATCGTAGTGTTTCCGAAGTCGTCGATTGCGCCATTCAAGAGGATGCCAATGCTATCGCAATGACTTCTTATCAGGGAGGACACAACGAGTATTTCAGGTATATGCACGACCTTTTGCAGGAAAGAGGCGCGGGCCACATCAAAATTTTTGGCGGAGGTGGGGGAGTCATTCTTCCTGAAGAAATCCAGGCATTGATGGATTATGGAATTTCCCGAATTTATTCCCCCGACGATGGAAGAAAAATGGGCCTTCAAGGAATGATAAACGATTTGGTGCAACAAAGTGATTTTGAGGTACCTGCTTTGAAACTTCCCAAAGGAAAGGACTTGTCTAAATCTCTGAAAGATAAAGATGTCAATTCCATTGCACGTTTGATCAGCTTGGCAGAAAATAGGCATGATGAGTTTGAAAGCCATTTTTCAACAATAAAAAAAGGCAATAAAAATATCCCCGTAATAGGAATTACGGGTACGGGTGGTGCAGGAAAGTCAAGTTTGGTCGATGAATTGGTCCGGCGTTTTTTGATTGATTTTGCCGATAAAAATATCGGCATCATATCCGTCGATCCATCCAAGCGAAAAACGGGTGGGGCGTTATTAGGGGATCGAATTCGAATGAACGCAATCGATAATGAACGTGTTTATATGCGGTCTCTGGCGACGCGTCAATCGAACTTGGCGTTGTCGAAACATGTCAATGAAGCTGTAAATGTTCTTAAGGCCGCAGAGTTCGATGTCATCATTTTGGAAACCTCTGGCATCGGTCAGTCCGATACCGAAATCATTGAACACAGTGATGTTTCGCTATATGTGATGACCCCTGAATTCGGTGCGGCTACACAATTGGAAAAAATCGACATGCTCGATTTCGCCGATTTGGTGGCCATCAATAAGTTTGACAAGAGAGGTTCGCAAGATGCATTGCGCGATGTGAAAAAGCAATATATGCGCAATCACAATCTCTGGGATATGGATCAAGAAGACCTTCCCGTTTTTGGTACTATAGCCTCACAGTTCAATGACCCGGGAATGAACCGATTATACATTGCGGTAATCGATAAGCTAAATGAAAAAGTCAAAACGGACTGGAAAACTAAATTGGTGATGGATGGAAATCCATCTGAAAAACAGTTTATCATTCCACCTGCACGAACGCGATACCTTTCTGAAATCGTCGAGAACAATCGAGCGTATGATGCAACATTAGAAGCACAGGCCGAAATTGCGCAGCGACTGTACGGCATTTATAAAACCGCTGGGGGTCTGAGAAATTCAAAAGTCGAATTGACCAAGAATGGCATCGAGATTTCAGCATCAGGTAAATCCACTACCAAAGACCATGAAGAGCTGGAAAATCTGTTGCTAAAGGAATTCAATCACCTCAAAATGGATTTGGATCCCCGAAATTGGGAAACTATTTTGCAATGGGAAGCTAAGGTACGATCATTTAAAAATCCCGAATATCTCTTTAAGGTTCGCGGTAAGGAAGTTAAAATAGAAACCCATACCGAGTCGCTTTCACATCTACAGATTCCGAAAGTGGTATTACCAAAGTTCAAAGCTTGGGGCGATATACTTCGCTGGTGTGGGCAAGAGAATGTTCCCGGCGAATTTCCATATACTGCTGGGTTGTACCCCTTTAAGAGAAAAGGAGAAGATCCTACCCGAATGTTTGCCGGTGAGGGTGGCCCGGAACGCACCAACCGCAGGTTTCATTATGTTAGTTTGGAAACAGTTTCAAAACGTTTATCCACTGCTTTTGATTCGGTCACGTTATATGGCAATGATCCAGGGCATCGGCCCGATATCTATGGAAAAATAGGTAATGCGGGTGTTTCTATATGTTGTTTGGACGATGCAAAAAAACTCTATTCGGGCTTTGATCTTTGTGACCCAAAGACTTCGGTAAGTATGACCATAAACGGTCCCGCTCCCATGCTTTTGGGCTTTTTTATGAACGCGGCCATTGATCAGCGTTGTGAAAAATATATCATGGAGCTTGGTTTGGAAAAAGAGGTTGAGGCAAAAATAAAATCTATTTATAAAGGAAAGGGGGTCGCCCGTCCAAAATACCAAGGTAAATTACCCGAAGGGAACAATGGATTGGGTTTGATGCTTTTAGGAGTGACAGGCGACGAGGTGTTGCCCAAGAAAGTATATGACGATCTAAAGCGCAAAACGATTTCCCAGGTTCGGGGTACGGTGCAGGCCGATATTTTAAAAGAAGACCAAGCCCAGAACACTTGTATTTTTTCAACCGAATTTGCGCTACGATTGATGGGTGATGTTCAGGAATATTTTATTCAAAACGAGATTCGCAATTTTTATTCGGTTTCTATTTCGGGCTATCATATTGCCGAGGCGGGTGCGAACCCGATTTCGCAATTGGCGTTTACCTTATCCAACGGTTTCACGTATGTAGAATATTACCTGAGTAGGGGAATGGACATCAATAAGTTCGGTCCGAACCTATCGTTTTTCTTTTCAAACGGAATCGACCCTGAATATGCTGTTATAGGTCGTGTGGCCAGAAAAATATGGGCCAAGGCAATGAAACATAAGTATGGAGCGGACGCCAGGGCACAAATGCTAAAATATCATATTCAGACCTCGGGTCGAAGTTTGCACGCACAGGAAATAGATTTCAACGATATCCGAACGACACTTCAAGCGCTATATGCCATTTACGACAATTGCAATTCATTGCATACCAATGCCTATGACGAGGCGATAACAACACCTACTGAGGAGTCGGTGCGTAGGGCCATGGCCATTCAATTGATCATCAATAAAGAATTGGGCCTGGCCAAAAATGAAAATCCGTTGCAGGGTTCGTTTATCATCGAAGAGCTTACCGACCTGGTTGAAGAAGCGGTTTTAATCGAGTTTGATCGTATAACGGAAAGGGGCGGAGTATTGGGCGCCATGGAAACCATGTACCAACGGTCAAAAATTCAGGAAGAAAGTCTGCACTACGAAACCCTGAAACATTCTGGGGAATACCCCATTATTGGTGTGAATACCTTCTTAAGTTCGAAGGGCTCTACGACCATTTTGCCCGCTGAAGTCATTCGAGCGACGGAAGCTGAGAAAAAAGCTCAGATCGAAACCCTTCAAAATCTCCATTTAAAAAATGGAGAAGTCGCAAAAGAACATTTGAAAAAACTTCAAGAAGTAGCCGTTCGCAATGAAAATATCTTTGAAAGTTTAATGGAAGTTACTAAAGTCTGTTCCCTCGGACAGATTACAAATGCTTTGTTCGAAGTAGGGGGTCAGTACCGAAGAAATATGTGATGAGTCTTGCCAAGTTTTTATATGGCGGAAGGATCGATTTTCCCCAAAGTATCATCGTTGCCATTAATAATGGACTTCCGCCATTCGCGAAACGATTTTCGAAAACTTCTGACATCTTTCCGGAGCAAATTCAAATACTCGATTTCACGAACTCCGTCATGTTCAAGCCCGCGGCAGTACGAATTAATATTGCGGATCATGATATTAATAAAGACGGCACTTTTTAATCGTTCTTTTCGAGATTTTGAATATTCTGCCTGTGCTATTTGTTGTGGAATCAATATGGAATCGGTCAGCAAAGCTTCCGCGATAATATCTCGAAGGCCTTGTGATTTATAAAGTTTTAGCAAATCTTTATTGAAAGTTACATACGAAGCAATCGCTCTGCTGGTCGAGCAGAGTTCCAACGCTTTCCGATAAATCGGCACGGAACTTAAATGATTGTGGGACATGTTTCTTTTCTAGCAATAACGGAACATAAAGTTACGCACGAATCCAGCATTCTATCTTTAGTTTCAAAGGTAAAATTGTATATTTACCTTTGAAAGATAATATTTTAAAGATTTAACTATTGAATACTAAGATAGATGACTTAAACTGGAGGATATTGGAATGTCTTCAAGAAAATGCCCGAGAATCTTTCGCCAATATTGGCCGAAAAATAGGGTTGACACCTCCTGCCGTGGCAGAGCGGGTAAAAAAGATGGAGGATTTGGGAATCCTTCAAGGGTATAAGGCTATGGTATCCCATTCTTTAACGGGACATCAATTAAAAGCGATCATTACCTTACGTGCCTTTATGGGAAAATTAAAATCATTTTTAGAAATGGTACCGTTACTCGATGAGGTTATCAATTGCTATAGAATCACCGGCAACGAAAACATTGTGATGGAAGTGGTCTTAAAAGATCAGTTTCACTTAGAAAAGTTCATAGATAGGTTGATTCAGTATGGCGAAACGAGAACCCATATTATTCTTTCGAATGTGGTTAAGAATGCGCCGATTCGTAAATCCGGTGGTTGATTGGTAATGGTTAAGTAATGCTTAAGTTGATTTGACACAGTCATTTTGATTACTTTTAAGTCAATCAATGTCGGCAACTATGTTAACCACGCTCGAACATGTCGTTACCGCAATAGTCTGTTTGATTACGGCCGTTGTTATTCAACGCATTTACAGAAAGGAACGCAGCACCCATAACGTACCTCAAAACATAAAAGGTATCATGTGGTTCGGCCTAGCTATTTTTATCTGGGGTATCGGGGCGTTGATAAATTTGGTGGTGACCACTTTTTTCGGATTGTCCGTTTCCGATAAACTATTGATTTATATCGGGGTATTAATGTCACTCTTGAATTCCATGTTCATCTTGCTGTCCCTTCCTTCCATTAAATACGAGGGAAGACGGAATATCGTAATACGCTTGGTCGAGAAGTTCTCGGAACGTGAGTTTATTCTCATTTATTCGGGTGTCATGGCTATGCTGGGTTTTGTATTTGTTGTAGCTTCATATATGGGCAACGGTATCGATAATTCCTTTATTTGGCTCATCGATATTCCCGTTTCCGTAGTGGTAGCCTTTGCATTATTGAACGCCCTTAATAAGGCCTTTAGTATGCGAAAAATGCGGTTCATGTATCTACCAAGTTTTGTACTCTTTATACTTATCGTCATTGCGGTAACACATCGAATTTTTCCTCTGGATATGCAAAAACCACTCAGTCAAGAATCTTGGGCACTCTTGGGCACGATTACCGGTATTTCCTTTAAGTTTTTATTTATACTCCTGTTTTCCATTTTGTTGTACAGTTGGAAGTTCCTCTCGGAAAAAGAAGAAAAACAATCACTGCTTGAGGCCACCTTGCTGGAGCGGGACAAACTTCAAAAAAGAATCTACAATTGGGCATTGCCAATGAAAGTCATTTGGATACCATAGGAAGATTGAAGGAAGAGTTGGATGCCTTAAAGACAGCAACTAAAATCGAACTTTCCGAAAGACAGAAAGAAGTTCTTGCCAATCTTGAGTGTTGGGGAGAAAAAAAATCATACGCAGAAATTGCCGAGGCGATGCATATTAGTGCCGATGGTTTTCAGGCCCATATCCATCAAATTAAAAAGGTGCTCAATATAAGCGGGGCCGATGGCAAAAGTCTTTTAATGGCATATTCTAAAAGTAATGGTCTTAAAAAATATGCTACTTTAAATGAAGAAACTTCATAGAACATGTAGCGCTACTTAATCAAGCCATTACGCAATTTAGATTATTTTTTCACCCATAGTTAACCTTTTCGGGTACCAATGATATTTCCAATTTAGCCCTAAAGCAAATTTAGGCTATGAGGATTAAAAAGGGTCTTTGGGTATTTTTCTTTCTTGTCACGTCACCTATTTTTTCGCAAAACACGGACGAAATCATCAATCAAAAATTCGAACAGGCTACGGGCTGGTTTGTCAATGCCATCTTTGCGGAAATACCCATCACTGATGTGGTGGGGCTTCCATGGGTGCTGTTGGTCTTACTTTTCGGAGCCGGATACTTCACCATTTATTTTAAGGGGATTAACCTAAGAAGTTTTGGAACCGCCATCAAAATCGTAAAAGGGGATTATGATGGTTTGGAAGGAAAGCTACCCACAGAGGTTTCCAATTTCAACGACACGGAACAAATCGATAATCCTGATACCATACGAATCGAGGGGAACGATGGCGAGGTCACCCACTTTCAAGCATTGACGGCGGCCTTATCAGCTACGGTAGGTTTGGGCAACATTGCAGGGGTCGCCATTGCATTGTCCATTGGCGGTCCAGGCGCCACATTTTGGATGATTTTTGTCGGATTATTGGGTATGGCCTCCAAATTTGTAGAATGCACCCTTGGCGTGGCCTATCGAGAAATTGACGAAAACGGAACGGTCTATGGCGGTCCGATGTACTACCTAACCAAGGGTCTTAAAGAGCGCGGTCTTGCCAAACTGGGTAAAGTTTTGGCCGTTATTTTCGCAATCATGTGTATCGGAGGATCTTTTGGTGGAGGGAATATGTTTCAGGTAAATCAGGCGTTTCAGCTTTTCGAACATGTAACTGGAGGTGAAACTAGTTTCATTTATGGTAGAGGTTGGCTATTTGGTTTGATCATGGCAATTTGTGTGGCTATTGTTATTATTGGGGGTATAAAAAAATTGCAAAGGTTACCGACAAGATCGTTCCGGCGATGGTGATACTTTATGTGCTGGCGGTCATTGGTATTTTAGCGATTAATTATCAGACGATACCCGCGGCTTTTGCAGCAATCTTGAACGGTGCCTTTTCTCCGGAAGGGATTACCGGTGGATTTATCGGAGTTTTGATACAGGGTTTCAAGAGAGCGGCTTTTTCCAATGAGGCCGGCATCGGTTCAGCTTCGATCGCACATTCGGCGGTAAAGACAAAATATCCCGCAAGTGAGGGATTGGTGGCCCTACTCGAACCTTTTATCGATACGGTCGTAGTATGCACCATGACGGCATTGGTACTCATTATCACAGGGCAAATTCAAGTTGGCGTTGAAATTTCGGATGCCCAAGGTGTCGTCTTGACTTCGAATGCATTGGCCAGCGGAGTTTCTTGGTTTCCATATCTATTGGCCTTGGCGGTAGTGCTCTTTGCTTTTTCCTCTATGATTTCATGGTCTTATTATGGGTATCAGGCATGGTCCTTTTTGTTCGGAAGGGGTAAAGTCATGGAGTATCTCTACAAATCGATTTTCTGTCTTTTTGTGGTAATAGGTGGTGCGGCGGGACTCGATTCCGTTACCGATTTTTCCGACGCCATGATTTTTGCCATGCTCGTACCGAATATGATTGGTTTGTTCATCCTTTTGCCAAAAGTAAAGGATGAATTGATAGCGTATAGATCGGCTATTCGAAAGACATCATAAAACGACCCGAATATTTGTCCATAAGCGATTTAATCGTTTATTTTATTGAATGGAATGGGATAAATGGAATGAGTATCTTCAAATAGCCGTAGACAAGGCCGTGTTCTATTTGCCGAGGATTATTTTGGCCGGTGTCATTCTTTGGATAGGTTTCAAAATAGTCAAGAAGTTGGTTCAGATGGTCGGGGCCGCACTTCAAAAAACAGGTTTTTCGGAAACCTTACGGCCTTTTCTATCTTCAACGATAAGTATAATTTTAAAAGGGGCGGTTCTTTTTGTCATCGCTTCGATTCTTGGTGCCGACCTCACAGGATTGGTCGCCATACTTGCCGCCGCGGGTTTTGCCATCGGCATGGCCTTGCAAGGAAGTCTGGGCAATTTCGCTTCCGGAATTTTGATACTCTCGCTGAAGCCCTATAAGATTGGTGATTGGATTCAATTGGATGATAAGTTCGGGCGCGTCGAAGAAATCGGAATTTTCAGTACCGATGTGCTCACACCAGGTAATAAAATATTGATTATTCCGAATTCAAAGGTCACCGATAACGTGGTAACCAATTATTCAGAAAAGGGGATGATCCGTTTGGAGCTTATGGTAACCATGCCCTATGCAGAAAGTTTCCCCAAGGTCAAATCCATCATTCTAGAGGCACTGAGTGGTATTCCTAAAATCATGAAAGAGCCGGCCACTGAAATCGGAATCAATAACTTTGATTCCCATAGTATTGAATTATTGGTACGCCCTTATGTGCTTCCCGATGATTTTTGGGAAGTTACCTTTGCCGCCAATTCCGCTATTAAAAAAGCCTTTAGCCAACATGAAATCAAGGTAGCCTATTCCGAAGGAATAGAAATCGGTGCGATAGGTGAATAAAATATTGACTTGCCAAAAAAATACGTAATACTTTGGGTATGTTAATTTTTTGGCTAGATTTTTGATGAAAGAACTTGTATGAAGCAAATTTTACTGGTACTCGCACTCGGGGTCTTTTTTTCTACCTCTGCTCAGCAGATTTCCCTTAAAAAGGGTGCTATTGTCGAATCCGTAAAGGTGCTTGACTCGGTATCGGAGAATTTTGCGATTTATCTTCCTTCTAATTTTGATAGTTCAAAGCAATGGCCCGTAGCTTTTGTATTCGATATGAAAGGGCGGGGCAAACAGGTCGTTAGCATGTTCGTTGAGGCTGCCGAAAAGCAAGGTTATATTCTTGCCAGTTCTAACAATGTACATGATAGCTTGTCGCTGGCGGCCAATATATTGGTTACTAGCCGTATGTTCAATACCGTATTTTCACTTTTTCCGATACATAAGGACAGAACGTATGTAGGAGGTTTTTCTGGCGGTGCCCGTTTTTCTTCTTTGGTGCCTACATTCATTCAAAATATTGCGGGAGTCATCTCATGTGGGGCCCCGATTGCGAATACGGAGGTTTTGAACATCAAAAAACCATTTCATTTTATTGGTATCGTGGGAAATACGGACTATAATTATCCCAATATGCTTACTCTTGAGACGATTCTCAACAAAATGAAGTTTCCCAACCAGTTGATGGTTTTCGAAGGAGGTCACGAATGGCCCCCGAGTAATAACATTTCCAAGGCGTTTGAAATCATGACCTTGGCCGCCATGGCAAAGGGCATCGAGAGGAAGGATACTATTTTTATAGAAAACAGTTATAATAAGCATTTGGCGGAAGCGAGTCTCTATATCCAAGAAAACAAACCGCTTTTTGCAGATAAAATATTGGCTGATATGATGGAGGTCTATCGCCCTTTTAAGAATGTCGATTCTCTTAAGGAGAGTAGAAAAACACTGAAGAAAAGCAAATTTTATAAATCCAATACCCGAAGACAGAATGCCCTTCTTTTAAAAGAAGATTTTATTAAGGCGGATTATGACTATTACTTGGAGGAGGATATCATGACCTATAATTTCAACAATCTAGGCTGGTGGAACTATCAGATGGAAGAATTGGAAAAATATGATACCGGTATCGATATTTTCGAAAAACAAATGGGCGAAAGGTTGCGCGGTTATATCAATGCATTGGTGCAAGACAATGTCGATTTGCTTCTAGCAGAGCCCGAACTTGATCTTGATGCCTTGAATTTTGTATACATGCTACATACGATTACAGATCCCAAAAATTCGGATACATATATTAAGGTTATTTCCAACAGTGCGAGAATAGAAGACTATCAAACCGTCCTTTTTTATCTGGAAGAACTTTTGAAAACGGGTTACGAAGACCGCGCCTCCTTATATGAAATAGAGCATACCGCATTGATCCGGATAACACCTGAATACAACAAAATAGTTGAAAAATACCTGAAAAAGGCCAGGTACGATGTTATTGAGCAATAAACCTTGGGACTTCCGAAAGGTTCCAATCGATGACCAGACCCTTGGCAATGGAATCCGCAATTTCTTTGCCATACAGCAACTCACATAAATAAAGTGCCGCTTCGAAACTCTTTGCGCCTCCCGCCGAGGTAATGTATTTTCCATCATGTACAAAGAGCACACTGTCCTTCACATCAAGATCCGGAAACATGTTCTTGTACGTCTCAATGTCGCTCGGAAAGGTAGTTGAGGCCATATGGTCTAAAATTCCTGTCTTTGCAAGAACGAAAGCCCCGTCGCAATGGCTGGTCATGAATTTTGCTTGTACATCTACTTTCTTTACGAATTCCAACATTTGGGTATCGTTCAAATCGGTATCAAGATGATGTTCGGCACTGGGTACGACCAGAATATCGATACGTGGCATCTCGTCTGAAGTGTAATCAAAATCGGGTAATACCCGAACGCCTTCGAAAGTGGTTATGGGTTCGAGGGTATTTGCCACGGTGAAAGTGTTCATTGCTTTGATTCCCTTTCGGTATTGGGTGTGTTGAAAGATGTCGTAGGGTGCGGTAAATTCAGTATTATATGTTCCGTTCATAATCAAGAAGGCTACGTTGTACCGGGTCGGATCAAGTTTTGGGAGTATGCGTTCAACAAGAGGCTCTTCAGGCTTTATCTCTTTGGATTCTTGACAGGATAGAAGTAGGAGCGGCATCAAAACTAAAAACACATATTTTTTCATGGTGATTTCTTTACGGAAGGAAAAGTAGGCAAATATACCATCCCTAGCGAAGAACTTAAAATTGTATTTTTATCGTAAAGTTTTGAAATGAAATATTTTTTGATGGCCATGCTTTTCTTGGTACTATCCTGTAAGCAGGATAAAAAGTACCACGATGAAGCGCAAAATGATACGGAATTCATACAAACCGATGCCTTGAAGGATATCGTTGACTTTCAGAAAAAAATGAACGAAGACTTCAAAGACCCTGAAACCTCACCTTTACCTGACAAGTATCGCACAACTTTCGAGGCCTTGGACTTCTTTCAGCCGGATACCAATTATATTGTCAAGGCAAAATTGGTCCGCACCCCTGAGGCGTTACCCTTTCTTATGCCCACTACCACGGATCGTAAATCGGAGGAAACCGTATACGGTATTGCACACTTTACGTTGAATGGAAAGCCACATCAACTGGAAATCTACCAGAACAAAGAATTGATGCAAGAAGAAGAATACCGTGATTATCTGTTTCTACCATTTACTGATTTGACCAACGGCGAAGGGACCTATATGGGTGGACGATATTTGGATCTTTCCATTCCCGAGGGCGATACCATCGTTTTGGATTTTAACCTGGCGTACAACCCGTATTGTGTGTATAATAAAAAATATTCGTGCCCATTGGTGCCTTCCGTAAATGCTTTGGACACAAGGATATTGGCGGGTATCAAAGATTTCAAACCTATTATAAAATAAAAACCCGGCCCCAAGGCCGGGTTTTTTGAAATGGAAATAACTCAACTTTAAACAACTAATATTTTAGAAGGAATAGACCGCTGCTAGCATAAAGGAAGCCAAACTTTTTGATGCTTCTAAATCGGAAGTGATGAAATTAAAGGTTTCGTCGGAAGCCGAATCTAGACGTAATTCGGGCTTGATCATTAAATCACCGATGGTCGCGCTTCCCGTTAACGTAACTGCAATAACACTCGAATCTTCAAGGCCAGTTCCGATGGCACCAAAACTTCCCATTTCTTGAAAATATTCTCCTCTAAGTCCGATAGCGAAATTATCGGAAGTCTGCAATTGTGGGTATAGGGCAGCTCCGGCAAAACCAACACCATCATTATCTTGATAGGTAGCGTTGATTCCTAAAAAGAAAGAATCCGAAAGATCAAAACCACCTGTGTAGTCTACTTGAAAAAGCGAAGAAACGTCAGTATCCACAATATTTCCGTTGACATCGACTGCTTCTCCGGCCCCTTGAGGGCCGTAAATGAAATTCAAATATTGACCTGAGTATCCTAATTGGGCACCCAAAGTATAATTCCCAAAAGGATTGACATCGGTGAAATCGGTAGCGTTCATCACCGCCAACATGGCCGACCAATCATTGCCCAAGTCAAAATCCGCTTTAAGTCCTGCATGTGAAAAAGGCCCCCATGAGAACATATACGATGTACTGTAGTTAAAATTGGCCGCTGGGGATATTACCTCGTACCCTAAAAAAGTGTTGAAATTTCCCAAGGTCAATTTGAATTTTTCGCTTACATTCCAATAGACATAAAGCTGATTCACAATATTGGCGGATCCGATAGGGGAACCAAAAACGGCTTCTTCACCTCTTGGGCCAAAAACCAAATCGGCCACAAATCCGACTTTTTCACCCTCATATCCGGCAATTAAATTCACCATTCCCAATGCAAACCCTGGGCGATTTGCGAAAGATGTTCCTGGGATCGCAGGGGCGAACACGCCAATTTCATCACCATTGGCGTCTAACTGAGGCAAAAACTTATTGAGTCCACCTAAATTTGTTCTATAATAGGCGTCCACGCTTCCGCTAAACGTAAATTTCGGTTTGGCTTCTTCCTCTTCATCCTGTGCAAAAACTACAGCTCCTAAGAGCATGATAGCTAGAAATACTAGATTTTTTACGAAATTTGTATTTGTAATCGTTTTCATATATTCAGATTTAGATGCCCCCTTAGGGGATGTTTGTATTGAGTGTCCTGCCATCTGGCAGGCGGGTTTGAATTTTATGGGAAGGTTATTGAACGGAGCGTTCTGCAAAACGCTCCGTTCTCCTTCCTACTTGAATTAGTCATTCGTAAAGTCCGGATAGGCATCCATACCATGTTCATGTAAGTCGAGGCCTTCAATTTCCTCTTCTTTTGATACCCTGAGCCCCATAATGGCTTTTAATGCGCCAAGAATGAAAAGTGAGGTAATTATACAAAATGCACCGATGATCAACACACCGTACAATTGGGCCATAAATTGTTCTCCACCGGCTTTTGAACCGAAGATGCCGACAGCCAAAGTACCCCAAATACCACATATTAAGTGAACTGTCACGGCTCCTACGGGATCATCGAGCTTTAATTTGTCGATTAGGGCAACACCACCTACGATAATGAGACCCGCTAGAAACCCTATAATTATTGCCTCGTTGGGAGACATGAGGTCGGCTCCTGCAGTAATTCCCACAAGACCACCTAAGATTCCGTTCAAGAACATGGTGAGGTCTAGATTTTTATAAAGCAAGGTCGAGAAAAGCATGGATCCGATTCCACCGGCCGCTGCGGCCAAACTTGTCGTTACCAATACCAATGAGGTCAATTCGGGGTCAGCCGATAGTACTGAACCACCGTTAAAACCGAACCATCCCAACCAAAGGATCAATACCCCTGCCGTAGCCATCGGAATACTGTGCCCGGGAATCGCTTTTGGCTTTCCGTCCGATCCGAATTTTCCGATTCTGGCCCCTAATAGGGCAATGGCGACCAATGCGGCCCAACCACCAACGGAGTGTACCAAAGTAGAACCTGCGAAGTCGTAGAAGCCCCAAGAATCTAAGAAGCCACCGCCCCATTTCCATGCACCTACGATTGGGTATACAAGCCCTACATAGATAACCGTAAAAATCATAAAGGCACCAATTTTTATACGCTCGGCGACAGCACCCGAGACAATCGTCGCGGCCGTTGCAGCGAACATACCCTGAAATAGAAAGTCGGTCCACCATGTATATCCACCATCCGCGTATTCAGGGGTCATGCCGTTTTCAGGTGCGGCTATTCCGAATCCTGCGAAACCGAAAATTCCTGAAGAGCCTTCCTCAAACCCTGGGTACATCATATTGAAGCCCCAAGCGTAGTATAGTAAAAGGCCGATAGTGATAATGAAAATATTCTTGAATAAAATGTTGATCGTGTTTTTTTGTCGGGTCAGCCCGATTTCCAAAAATGCAAATCCTGTATGCATGAAGAATACCAAGGCGGTAGCCAACATCATCCATACATTATTAGCGGTAAATAATCCTGCGTCCATATTATAAAGTCTTTTGTGGGTTAGTTTTTAGTTGATTCCTGCTTGTCCGTTTTCCTTGGTACGTATGCGATAGGCTTCCAATACCTCTGAAACGAATATTTTACCGTCTCCTACATTACCGGTATATGCGGATTCTAAAATCGTTTGAACCGTTTTGTCCAGAAATTCGTCGGAAACTACAATCGATAGGTAGCGTCGTTGTATATCGGTCGTACTATATGAGATACCTCTGTATACATGACCTTGTTTTTCATTTCCAACCCCAGTTACATCCCAGTAGCTAAAAAGTTGACCTCAATTTGATGTAGGGCCGCTTTGACCTCATCAAATTTTGATTTTCTAATAATTGCCTCGATTTGTTTCATGATTTTTTAAATTAATTGTTCGCCAAAAGTATATTAAAAAAATCCACCCCCTATAAAAATTAGGGGGTAAAATATCAATTTTTATAGTTCTTGTAATTTTAACCCCTATTTTTTAGGGGTATGTAATATTAAATAAAATAAAATAGGAATTTGATATGGATACTATGGTAAGAGCGAATAGTTTTAAATAAAAACTACGCTTTTGAACGAATTCTTGAGAATTGTTCAATAAATTACTAGGGGTATGATATCAAATAAAAGAAAAGTAGCGTGGAATTCCTTTTTAAAATAGTCTAGAGATCCAAAGACCAAATACCACGGCAAGAATACCTACCGCAATACTACTTAAAGTATAGAAAGAAAAATGAAGAAGTTCTCCATCGCGCAACAAGCTGTGCTTTTCAAGCGCAAATGTCGAGAAAGTAGTAAACCCGCCACAAAAGCCCGTAGCAAGCAAGAGAGTCTGATTTTGTGAAAGAATGCTAGTCTTGAGTGATAGGCCTATAATAATACCTATAAGAAGACATCCTAAAATATTTACTAGAAAAGTGCCTAGAAAAAAATGCTGAAAGTAGGGGTTTAGGGTTTTTGAGATGATATATCGCAGCATGCTACCAATTCCACCACCTAAAAAAACAAGCGCCAACTGTTTCATACCCTAAAGGTATAAAACTATACCGCTTTTTTATACTTGGAAGAAATCAAATCTATTGGGTAGATTTTTGAAGTCGAAGTCTCGGAATCTCCGTCAGTAGATTTTTTGATCTTTTGATCAACACCGTTAATACTGAAAATCATCAAGACGGCATTGATGCCGATTAAGATAAAAAGTATGCCAAAAAAAGTTATCATTTTGTTGCCCCTTTGTTTTACAAACGCAAAATTACGTCGTTTGTTATGTTATACGGTCAAAAAAGATCGTTCAGATGCACAAAAGGCCATTTTTGCGAGTAATGTAAAGTTTATGTCAATTTTTGAACAAATACTTGATCATGAAGAGAATTAATATGAAAATGATAAATACTATGCCCACCCATTTAACACCACGATAGTTTTTTTCGTGCAGTTTTTTATCTTTTTTATACGATAGTATGATGAAGATGGTAAAAGCTACGACGAAAAGTGCTGCAAAAATGAGTTGCCCGGTGCTGAACATTTTATCTATTTTTGGCAAAACTAACGTAAAAGACATGCAAAAGAAAATAGGTGCCGTAGAATTGTTCCATACCTCTTTCGGATTGGGGGTTTCGCAAACCATGAAAGCGGATTTAGGTAAGACAAAGAACCTTCTCAGGTTTAACTTAATGGATGAAGAGAATAAAGAGTATTTGGAGGCGGCCAACAATAACGATATGATAGAAGTTGCCGATGCCCTCGGAGATATGCTCTATATCTTGTGCGGAACCATTTTGGAACACGGCATGCAATTTAAGATCGAGGAAGTTTTCGAAGAAATACAACGCAGCAATATGAGCAAATTGGGCGCCGATGGAAAACCGATTTATCGGGAAGATGGTAAGGTACTGAAAGGCCCTAACTATTTTAAGCCCAACATTCAAGGGATTTTAGACAAGTAATGGCCACTTTTGACTTAGAGACTGTTTTGAAATATGTCGATTATTTTGTTATGCCCCTTTTTGCGCCATTCTTCGTTAAAATTTTAGACCGTAGCTATGGCTATGCTATAAAATTTTGCCTAAACTGGCATCAAAAATGACCTATAACAATTCTAATCACTTATTTCAAAACAGTCTCTTAATTGCTTTGGAATTTTAAGTCCGGACTATTCTTCTTTCTTTTTCGTCACAATATTTTTAATTTCCCCATCCATACCGGTCATTTGCCAAAGTCCTAATGAAATAGGGATATTACCGATGGCGTTCAATTGGTCAAAAAAGTCCCTGAGCTGGAAAGCCTGATTTTTTGATTCCTTCATTCGGGCGAATTCGGCCATTGTCTTTTCGAGCAGATATTTTCCGGTTATATAGCTTGTGCCGTAGCCCGGTTGGCGCAGATAAAGATGTTGTTCGAACAACAGCAGTTCTTTTTCGGTTTTCATCCATCCCCTTGGGGTATACTCGGAATGGATACCACCCGCCTCTTCCATGGTCATTTCATTGGCGTGTGCGTACAAAGAACCTAAACCCCGTGCCGCTCGCTGTGCGATCATGATATAAACAATTTCACGAACCCTGGGGTCGTCGTCGTACAGTCCTGCATCCATGAACATCTCTTCTACCGCGGTTGCCGTGCCTTCGTTTCGGGAATCGAAAATATTATAGAGTAGAGGCCCTTTACGAATTTCGCTAGTATTCGGCTCTGTATCCATCCGCGCCAATTCGAACCAATGATAAAAATGGGAATAAAGCGGGCGAGGGTCATAATGCTCCGTGATATAGAAAAAATTACGTTTCTCCTTCGGAATATATTCCCCCAAATGTGCCCGTAATGCAGGTTCAAAATAATCCTTGACCGTTACGATTTCGTCTTTTTCTAAAAAGTTCAATAAACTCTGGGCGGCCTTTTCGGCCAAGGCGTCATAGGCTTCCGGCGAGTCTGCATCGACCAATTCGGGCAGATTGCGATTGCGGTGTTCTTCTAATTTCAGGGCCGACCATGCACGGGCAAGCTCACGTTTTAAAAGCAGCACTTCATCTTCCCAAGTCAGGGGAACCAAATGTACATTTTGAAGATACCAGGTATAATTCTCTTTTCCGATGCCTGAAGGACCGGTTTTTTTACCGGACTCCGCTTCGAGCCAAGCAATGAAATCATTGGTCGATGCAATAGCGGTTTCGATGGTCTTTACCAGTTTTCGGTCCTTTGCTACGCCAGCTAAAGTCAATATTGCTGCGAGATCCTTGCTTTGTGCCCGAATATCACGAATTCCGGCTATCCATAGATCTTTTGCATTTCCGGTCAGGTTTTGTTTGGCCTGTTCGTTCAAAGGGGGAATAACGGCAAGTTCTCGGATCAATCGGGACTTATCCTCTTTGTTCAAGGGAAAAGTATAGGTCCATAGTTCGGTGGTCGCATGATTGGTCGGGCCTTCATGTGCGGGAACATCACTTCGGTCGGTCCATACATTTTTATAAAAGGCGGGATCGCGTACCCAAGGTTTTAAAATATGATAGTTAAAATCAAATCCGTTCATTTCGGCCCAAACAATATGCCAATCGACTTGTTGGTCAATGGGCCAATTTGAAATATCAAAGGCAAGAAGTTTCGATTGCAAGGCTTTAAACGCCGGCCATCGCTTTTCAAAGGTACCGGCTGAATAATCGGGAACATTTTCTATCAATGGGGGTTGCTCAAAAGCACGCCACTCTTTAAATAGGGTAACCAGAGTTTGATAGCTATTTTCTTGGGCAGCCTGGGCGCTTATTTTTTCGGGACTTAAACCGACGAGCGCAGAAAAAATTAGTGTAAGGAATAAAAGCGAAGTTTGTTTTATCATGGTATTCAAAGGTTTCTTATATGGGTTATGGCAGGTTTTAAGTAGTGGCTCTTCCATGTATTAGGGGCCAATGTGGTGTTTATATTTTCGTTTTATCCCTAGTCCGTTATATTATACTTGCCGTATTACACTGCGTTTTTCTTTCAATCGAATATATGCTCTTCATAATTTTTCCACCAGATTTCAATATCAACTTTTGGTTTTCGACAGATAAAAAGCGGGATGCCGTTTTCCTCGCCGATGGCATATTTGTGAGTGATTATTTTCACCAATTCTACCTCTTCAAATACATATTCTACCGAGGGTTTCTCATTTCCTAAACTTATCCAGACAGCGGCATTTTTATTTCCATAACCCCAAGTCCAAAAACTGCCATGCCTGCTAATTGGGTTAGGAAGGTCATATTTTTTTCCTAATATTTTGAGCGTTCCCGCTTCTCCATAATTCTCCGCCCAAAGTACACAATTGTTTTTTTCTTTAGGACTTAACGATCGATACACACTATCCACCAGTTTTACTTGTTCTTCCCAACCGAACATATCCGCATAATCGCCCTTTAATTTTACGCGCCCGTTTTTTTCTTCTAGTTGTGCATATTCTACATATTTTTCAATCGGAAGAATGGGCGTAAGTTCAGGAATAAAATAAATAGAGGGAACTAATATAACTATTGCGATACCATAAACCCAACCCGGTTTTTTAGAAAATAAGGCCTCCATCTTTACCGCGCCGCTGGCAAATAGAACTGGATAAATAGCGAACACATAGTAGGCCTTGGCATTCAGTAGCCACATCGTACAAAAAATCACTAAGGCTGCTATTCCAACGGTTCTGTATTTTTTTAGGTTTTCATCGATAAGTAGCGCTACTAGACCAAAAAGACTGATTATCAAAGTAAATGGAAAGTTTAACTGTTCCAGACCAAATGCCATGGGGTCGATTTCATTTAGCTGATTTTCGGCAAGCGCCTGTAAATGTCTTACTAACGGGAGGTTATTCTGTGCCTGCCAAATAATATTGGGCAAGAAAATCAGTAGTGAAATCAATGTCGAAACATAAAGCCATTTATCTTTGAAAAGCTTGCCTTTTTGATAGAAAATTAAACCGACCAATATTCCATAGGCCCATACCAACATGGTGTACTTGTTCATTAACCCTACGCCCAAGGTTATACCCAAAAGAATTAGGTGTTTCTTGTGCTGTGAGTTCGTATATTTTATGATATAGTAAAACCCCAATGTCCAGAATAATTGGTCGAAGGCGACAGGCTGAAATAATGTGTGATTTCGATAAAACGGCAGAAACGCCAAAATACATACTCCTGCCAGCAGTACAGCCTTACGTTTACCTCCAAGTTCTTTGGCCATTAGGCAGCATAGAATCAAGATCGCAACACCTGCAAGGGTCGGAAAAAGTCTAACTCCCAATAGTGAATAATCAAAAAGCCAATATGACATTTTTCCGAGCACGCCGATGAACGGTGGAAACTCCATAAATCCCCAATCCAAATGTTCGCTAACGGACAAATGAAGTAATTCATCACGATGAAAACCATAGTTCTTATTTCCAAACCATTGAATAAGCAGTTTAATAATGGACAGGATTAGAATTACGGGTACATATTTTCTCATTGAGCGATGCTTTCAAGTACACTACCGGTCTAAGTTACGGTATTGCAATGATTCGGACGAAGGCGATATAGCTGAATCGAAAGTCATTTACGCTAGATTTCCCCGTCTGTACGGCGTGCACATATGAAATCTGAAAGCGATTTTTATGGTTTAGTATTTGGTCGATTACTTTTTCTCCGCAACAACACGCACTTGAAACCAAGTTGTTTCCAACCGTGCATATATTTTACAGGCTACGTTGAATATTCCTCGCCCGAACAGTTTGGCTATTGTTCTATGTTTGGGAGGCCATTTATGTTTAAACGCTTTTGATTCAATAACGTTAAAACCGGCTTCGTTAAAAAGATTTCCCGCACACATGGGCCCCCAACTATACAAATGGTAGTTGATATCGTTGGGCTTGTACGAATAACTTATAGATTCGCAAGGCACAACAAAAACGATTTTCCCTCCTGGTTTAAGAACTCGGTATAACTCCTTTAATTCTTCGAGTGGATGCGTAGTATGTTCCAGAGCGTTGTTCGATATCACCAAATCTGCAAAATTATCTTCCAATAGTTTTGAGGACTCGACACTTTTGATACCGATTTCTTTTGATTTTTTTTTGCCGTTGCATTGATTTCAACCCCAACTTTGTCTTTACAGGTAATATTGTTCAGCAAGAATCCGCCTCCACTTCCAAAATCTACAATAGTCTGATTTTCATCAATATATTTTAAGAATTTATCAAGGTTGGCCCAACCGCCAAATTCCCCAATGGTTCCCTGATACTTAAAATAACGCTCCGTGTAATGCTCTTTATGATTCATGTCTATAGTTTTATTGGGTAAGCTATAGTCTTGATTACAACGGTTTGGCCATGTAACTTGCGGAAAATCTATGTAGTACTTTTCTTTGGTTCCTCTAAGGTAGTGAATACGTTGTGATTTCTTTCTAGGAAGTCTACTACAATCGACGAGAAGCATGATAATTGATGGCTTTTGGTTTTTTGCCGTCAGAGTTGAACGAAAATTTGTATAAATAATTAGGATTACGTTGTTTACTATAAAAAATTATAAGAGTGCATTTTTGTCCGAATCATATTAAAAAGAAAAAGGTGGTCTAAGTAAAAAAGGAAATATTAATTAATTTTAGAGAATTGGATTAGGGCTTTTCATAGGAGGTTTTGTTGTGCAACATTTTTCTTTGCAATACTTATCCCGTTCGAGTTTGAAGTCTGATGTCTTTTTTGAAAATTAGTACTATAATTCCAATAGTTAGTAAAATGTGACTAACAACAATAAGAATTCTACTGTCAAAAGCAAACGCACCCGATCCAATTCCAATTACTCCAATAAAAACCAATATTGACCATAAAATATGCGTTTTTATAAATTTTCCTGCGTGTGATGCTAGTCCAAAATAAAATAACGCTGGTCCGATAGTCATAAAAGGAATTCGAATAGATGGTCTCTCCATTATTTGACCTGTTAATTTATCCATTCCTTCGAAATCAGTTCCATAACTCCACCATAAGAAATCTATTGTTGCTTGCCCGATAAGGGCAACTATACCTAAAGAAGTCAAAATTGTTGCTAGGTTGCTAAAAATATTATCCGAAAAGATATAGTTTAATGATAAACACAACAATGCTCCAATTAATAATAACCAATGGGCATAGTCAATCGGTTGTTGATTTTGTATAAATTCATTTCCTCCTAAAAGCATTATTTGATTGATAATCAAAAAAACAAGTCCAATTATAGCTGAATGTTTTAATTTCATTATTCTAGTTCGGTTGGTTTGTATGCCCAAAACTCAAACTTTTTTCGAGTCTCAAAAATTTTTTAATGCTGAATTGTGGAATAGTGCCGATGGATTGTCAAAGTGTTGCACAACTAGGGCATATGCCCAACTTTTATCAGCATATACCTCCAATTTGGGGGCTATGCTGATGTTTTAGCATTTTTCTAAAAATAAGACCGATTTATACCTTAAACCGCCACCCAAAGGGATCTTCGGCCCGATTGTATTGAATATCGGTAATACGTTTTTTCAATCGTGAAGCATAACTGTCGGAAAGTTCGGGAAGATCATAATCGGTATTACGATAGCCAAATGTCGAGATAGGCGAAACCACGGCCGCCGTTCCGGCACCGAACATTTCTTTTAGCGTGCCGTTTTTGGCCGCTTCTACCACTTCGGTCACGGTAATTTTTCGTACTTCGGTCGCGATGCCTTCGTCTTTGGCGATTTCAAGAATACTTTTTCGGGTGATACCGTCCAGAATACGGTCACTGGTCGGGCCGGTCATCAAGGTATCGCCGATTCTGACAAAAATGTTCATGGCGCCGGCCTCCTCGATATATTCGTGGGTGTTATCGTCTGTCCAGATGACCTGGTTGTACCCTTTTTTAACGGCCAATTGGGTGGGGTAGAATTGTCCAGCATAGTTGCCTCCCGCCTTGGCGAAGCCCACTCCGCCATTGGCAGATCTTGAATACGTTTCTTCGATGAGCACTTGAACCTTGCCGGCAAAATAAGAACCTGACGGTGCCGTGGCGATGATAAATTTATATTCATCGGCCGGTGAGGCGTGAAATCCCTTTCCCGAGGCAAAAATGAAAGGTCGTATATATAATGAACTTCCCGCGGTCTGCGGAATCCAATCTTTGTCAAGTTCTAATAAGGTTGTCAACCCTTCCATAAAATAGGCTTCCGGAAGTTCAGGAATCGCCATTCGTTTTGCAGAAATGTTCAAGCGCTTAAAATTGTCCAACGGACGGAATAGAAAAATGTCGTTATTCCCATCCTTATAGGCCTTCATTCCCTCGAATATCGATTGCCCATAATGGAAAATCTTAGCGGAAGGTTCCAAGCTTATCGGCTGATATGGCATTATTTTAGGAGTTTCCCAAGCACCGTTTCTGTAATCGCAGACCAACATATGATCTGAAAAAACGCTTCCGAACGATAAATTATCAAAATCGACCTGATTGATTTTGGAAGTTTTGGCTTTCTCGACCAAAATTTTCTGCGCTGTACTGTTCATATCAAAAAGATTTAAGATTAAAATTAACTATTTACTGCAAAGAAATCTTCTTTTTTAGCCCAAAATTGTCCAGTTTTGTAACCTAATCTTGATTTTTAGTAAATATGAAAGCTTTTAACATTTTAGTTGTGTTTTTATTGCTTTTGGGTACTGCCACGGCCCAAGAAGCGGAGCCAAATAAAGGTATGGATGTCAATACTGCAAAGGGCTATGCCTCTTTTGGGCAAAAAATAACCGATTCTGGTACCATGTCAAGCCAAGAAATGGCTGAAAAATTCAATGCAATCGCTGTCGCCGATACCGTTGAGACAAAATTTAAGGCCAAAGTGGTCGAGGTGTGTCAGGCAAAAGGCTGCTGGATGAAATTGACATTGGAAGATGGTCATGAAACCATGGTGCGCTTCAAGGACTATGGTTTTTTTATGCCCAAAGACATCACTGGCAAAGAAGTAGTCGTTCGCGGAAAGGCCTTTGTAGAGGCCATGAGTGTTGAAGATCAAAAGCATTACGCCAAAGATGCCGGAATGTCGGAACAAGAAATCGCCAAAATTACGGCCCCAAAAAAACCTATGGGTTTGAGGCCGATGGCGTACTTTTAAAACAATAGTGAATGAACTCGGCAATTACCGCGGAGGCTTGAAGCGTGAGATTATTATAACGGGCGATGGTTCCACCACCCTGCAAATAAAGGACTGGAACGAACAATACCATTCAAAACATGGTGCCATACAAGAGGCCTACCATGTTTTTATCCAAAACGGATTTTCTTTGTTCGGCCAAAACGACCTCGCTATTTTGGAAATCGGTTTTGGTACAGGCCTGAACGCTTTGATTACGTATTTAGAAGGAAAAAAGACCGAACAGAAGATTCAATATACGGGAGTCGAAAAATATCCGATCACCCATGAAGAATTTCATTCCCTCAATTTTATTTCAGAGCTCCAATGCGAAGCTGCTGCAAAAGATTTTCTTCTAATGCACGAAGCCCCTTCTGAGGAGGAGATAGCAATTTCCGAGAATTTTCAACTGACCAAACTTCAAAAAGATTTTAGGGACCTCGATTTTGACAATGCCTTCGATTTGGTCTATTTCGATGCCTTCGGGGCACGCGTACAACCGGATTTATGGACAGAAGCCATTTTCCTCAGTATGTTCAAGGCCCTGAAGTCCGGCGGTGTCTTGGTCACCTATGCGGCCAAGGGAAGTGTTCGCCGCGCGATGCAAGCAGTGGGGTTTTCGGTAGAGCGATTGCCGGGCCCGCCCGGAAAACGCGAAATGCTACGGGCGACCAAACCGATAACGTAGTCTTTACATACTTTGCGAACTCCGCGATTTTTTTATGGCGTTTCGAGCGGTTAAATCTCCTTTCGGACATTCGGTTAGTTAACTCCAAAAATAGATTACCAATTTGAGAAGCCCATTTAATTGATGGGCCCAAACGTTAAATCGAAATTAAAGTGCATCTGGCCGTGCCATAGATCCCATACCTTTATGCGATGAAGGTATTGATAACAGGTGCGACGGGATTAATAGGCAGCGAAATTGTGGCACTTTGCCATATAAAAAAAATCGCTGTAAATTATTTGACAACAAGTAAGGACAAGATTGTTTCAAAGGATGATTATCAAGGTTTTTATTGGAATCCCGATACCCATGAAATCGACTTGGAATGTTTCTCGGGGGTTTTCGCCATCATAAACCTCGCCGGGGCCAGTATCTCAAAACGCTGGACGGACAGTTATAAAAAAGAAATCTTGTCAAGTCGTATAAACACCCTTAAAACTCTATATGGGGGACTTGAAAAAGTAGATAGAAGTCAAATCAAAACTTTCGTATCGGCTTCCGCCATTGGTATTTACCCCAATTCACTTAGTTCGCTATATACCGAAGAAGAAAAATGGGTCGACGATAGCTTCTTGGGCCTAGTGGTCAAAGCTTGGGAAACCGAAGCAGATTCGTTCAAGGCATTCGATACGAACGTTTCAAAAGTGAGGATCGGGCTGGTCATGTCATACGACGGCGGTGCCTTGCCCGAAATGGCAAAGCCTATAAAATATTATGCGGGTGCTGCCTTCGGCAGTGGTGAGCAATGGCAATCTTGGATCCATATCGAAGATTTGGCGCGTATCTTTATGTTCGTTATCGAGAACGATTTGACCGGAGTGTACAATGGGGTAGGGCCCAATCCCGTAACCAACAACAAATTGGTCAAAGAAATTGCTAAGGTTTTGAACAGACCCTTGTTTCTGCCCAACATACCGAAATTCGTGATGAAGACGATTTTAGGCGAAATGTCATATATTCTGTTTGCCAGCCAGCGCGTAAGCAGTAAAAAAATAGAGAATGAAGGTTTTCATTTTAACTATACCAATCTATATGCGGCCTTGGAAGAAATTTATCAAAAAAGTGCTATATCTGAATCCACGAGTACTTTATCTCGAAAAGAGTTTTCTGCGTAACGCTTGTTTTTTTGGAAAATTAAATAGTATCGTAAATCCTGTTACAACAGGATTTTTTCTTTAATGACATTTTGACATTTTTGAAGAATTGGCAGTACTTTTGCCACTTGAAAACGCGGAATATAACCTGAGAATACATGAGCAAAAAAGATAAAGCCGAAGAAATCGATGAAATAGGTTCTGAAACCCAAGAAAATAGGGAGGCATCGGAACAAGGCGAAATGCACGAAGAACAGCATGAACGTACTGTCGAAGAAGAGCTTCGAGAAGAATTAGGTAAGGAAAAAGATAAATTTTTGCGCCTGTTCGCTGAATTCGAGAATTATAAGCGGAGAACTTCCAAGGAGCGTATGGAACTGTTCAAGACGGCGGGGCAAGAGATTATGGTCTCGTTACTTCCCGTATTGGATGATTTTGACCGTGCCTTGAAAGAACTTTCAAAAGCCGATGATGATGAATTGTTGAAGGGAGTCAAGCTTATTCGGGGTAAATTTCGTGAGACCCTGAATTCAAAAGGCCTTCAAGAGGTAGGTGCGGAACAGGGCGATGTTTTTGATGCCGAAATACATGAGGCGATTACCCAAATTCCCGCTCCGAACAAAATGCTCAAAGGTAAAATCATCGATATAATCGAAAAAGGGTATAAACTCGGCGATAAGATTATTCGGCACCCCAAAGTGGTAGTCGGCAACTAAAACCTGAACATGAAGGAAGACTACTACGACATATTGGGCATCAGCAAGAATGCTACCGCCGCTGAGATCAAAAAGGCGTACCGGAAAAAGCGCTGGAATATCATCCTGATAAGAATCCTGGTGATGCGAAGGCCGAAGAAATGTTCAAAAAGGCTGCAGAGGCCTACGAGGTTTTGAGCGACCCGAATAAAAAATCGCGATATGACCAATTCGGTCACGGGGCCTTTGAAGGAGGCGGTTTTGGTGGTGGAGGCATGAATATGGATGATATCTTTAGCCAATTCGGCGATATCTTTGGCGGTGCCTTTGGTGGCGGAGGATTCAGTGGCTTCGGAGGATTCGGGGGCGGTGGTCAACGCCGGGTGAAAGGCAGTAATCTTAGAATTCGGGTAAACCTGACTTTGGAAGAAGTTGCCAATGGTGTCGAGAAAAAGGTCAAAGTACGCCGAAAGGTTCAGGCCGATGGTGTTACCTATAAGACGTGTTCGACCTGTAACGGCCGAGGGCAGGTAACCAAGATCACCAATACGATTTTAGGAAGAATGCAAACGGCCGCGACCTGTAGTACGTGTGGTGGGAGTGGACAAATCTTGGACAAGCGACCTAACGATGCCGATGCCCAAGGCCTTAAGGTAGAGGAAGAAACGGTTTCCATTAAGATTCCTGCAGGTGTTGAAGATGGTATGCAGTTAAAAGTGCCCAATAAAGGAAATGGGGCCCCTGGCAATGGGGTCCCCGGCGATTTATTGGTGGCCATAGAGACCAAAGATCACGAAACCCTGAAAAGGGAAGGAGATAATTTGCATTACGATCTATATGTCAGTATTTCTGAAGCGGTACTGGGTACTTCAAAGGAAATCGATGCTGTCGGTGGCAAGGTGCGCATAAAATTGGAACCGGGTATTCAATCGGGTAAAATATTGCGCCTACGGGGTAAGGGAATATCAAGTCTAAACGGATATGGTAGCGGAGATTTACTGGTACACGTCAATGTTTGGACGCCCAAAGAGCTTAACAAAGAACAAAAGGATTTTTTCGAGCGCATGAACGGTGATGGCAATTTTGAACCAAAACCTGAAAAGTCCGATAAATCGTTCTTTGAAAAGGTAAAGGATATGTTCTCATAACGAGAATTTTCAGTATCCTTTGGATTTACTATTTGGTTTTTAAATAAAAAACGTATATTTGATTTTAATATTGGGAAACCGATATTAATTTTCTTTTTCATAGCAATTTTTTTCCCATCCTTAATCTAATTGAGGGTGGGTTTTGTTTTTTAGTGGATCCACGTTTTGAAAGACCGAAGGTCGAAGCAAAGCGGCCGGATGAACTAACCCCGCCGTAGGGCGGGGTCTTAACGTATCGACGGGCGGGTTTTGTCGTGGTCTTTCTTCCCCGTTTTGAAAGACCGAAGGTGGAAGCAAAGTGACCTGATGAACTAACCCTGCTGTAGGACGAGGTGTTGAGGCGATGGTGATGGTTTGTTTTTGTGAAACTATTTCTCCTGAATTCCCTCTAAATACCAAGTAATATTGGGCATTTCTCTATCTTTGAAAAAATTGCCTGCATGAACAATATTTTGGTCACGAATGGGGTCACCAAACGTTTTGGAAACTATACCGCCCTCAATAACGTTTCCTTAGAAATACCTAGAAATAGCATATACGGACTTTTAGGTCCAAATGGGGCCGGTAAGACCACTCTTATCCGTATTATCAATCAAATTACCTTTCCTGATAGCGGTACTGTATTTTTTGATGGCGAGCCTTTAAGGCCCAACGATATCTCGAATATTGGATACTTGCCCGAAGAACGAGGCCTCTACAAAAGTATGAAGGTAGGAGAGCAGGCTTTGTATCTGGCGCAGTTGAAGGGACTAAGCAAGATAGAAGCCAAAAAACGCTTAAAATTTTGGTTCGACCGTTTTGAAATAGGTGACTGGTGGAACAAGAAAATTCAGGAACTGTCAAAGGGCATGGCCCAAAAAATCCAGTTTATCGTCACAGTGCTGCACGAACCTAAACTTTTGATTTTTGATGAACCCTTTAGTGGTTTCGACCCCATAAATGCCAATATTATCAAAGACGAGATCTTGAAACTAAAAGATCAGGGCACCTCGATTATTTTTTCTACCCATAGAATGGAGTCGGTCGAAGAACTTTGTGAATACATTGCGCTGCTACATCAATCTGAAAAAATATTGGACGGTAAACTATCCGATATCAAGAAGGCATACAAAAACAATATTTTTAAAGTGGGGCTTGAGGTCGAGCAAGGTGAAATACTTTTAAAGGAATTGTCGGATACTTTTGAAATTTCGTCTTCTACATACACCGCGAATGAAAGGCAATTGGATTTTACGCTACAATTGCCGAACAACGATACCCGAAACGTATTGCAGTATTTATCGAGTAAGGGAAATGTGAACCAATTCTTGGAAACCGTACCCTCGGCCAACGAAATTTTTATTCGAACCGTTAAAAACAAAGGCACCTATGAATAAACTGCCATTGATCATAAAAAGGAGTATTTGGCCAAGGTACGCAACAAGTCGTTCGTGATCATGACGTTTTTGAGTCCTATTTTAATGGTCGGTATGATCGTGTTGATTGCCTTTTTGACCAAGGTGAACGATAATGAGCGGCGGGTCATCGTAGTTCTGAACGAGAGTGATTATTTTTCCAATGACTTCAATTCTACCGAAAGAACATCATATATCAATTTTGAGGATATTTCCTTAGAGGCTGCCAAAGACTCCGTAGCCAGTCTAGGCTATAGCGGTCTTTTATATATTCCCGATGAAAAAGATTTGGAGAAAGTAGCGGGCCGTTCGTTCTTTTATACCAAAGATGCCCCGAATACCGGGGTACTCGATAATTTGGAAGATACCTTTCGTGATAGGCTAAGGCAACGCAGATTACAAGAGTTAGGGGTTTCTGAGAAAGAGTTTGCCTCGATGGACAAGAGTTTCGAAATCAACACGGCTACCTTCGAAGGCGAACAGAATCTCAAGGGCATCAATGAAATAAAAGCTGCAATAGGTGGGGGTTTCGGGTATCTGATTATGATGTTCATCATTATTTATGGCGGTTTCGTCATGCGAAGTGTCATCGAAGAAAAAACGAGTCGCATTATCGAGGTCATCATCTCGTCGGTAAAGCCTTTTCAATTGATGTTGGGCAAGATTATCGGTACTTCCTTGGCGGGCATCACGCAATTTGCGATTTGGATTGTTTCCGCCGGAGTGCTGATGATCGTAGCTTTCGCCATATTTGATATAGACCCTAGTGGTATATCCCCAAGCGGCGGGGTAGGTTCGGGTATCGGGGTGGCACCTCCGATGCCTGATGCAAATCAGACACTGAATTTATACGCACAAGAAATATTTAAGATTCCGTGGTTGATGCTGATCACTTTTTTTATCATTTATTTCATTTTGGGGTACTTGATCTATAGCTCGATTTATGCTGCCATCGGCGCTGCAGTTGATAACGAAACTGATACACAACAGTTTATATTTCCTATTATTCTGCCGTTGATGTTGGCCATTTATGTGGGTTTCTTTTCGGTATTTAACAACCCACATGGCCCTATAGCGGTGGGTTTTTCGTTGTTCCCATTAACTTCACCAATTGTTATGCTGATGCGGCTGCCCGGGGTGTTGGTGAAGACGGTGTACCCATTTGGCAATTGGCGACCTCTATTTTGTTGTTAATCTGTACCTTTATAGGTATTGTTTGGTTGGCTGCCAAAATTTATAGGGTAGGCATTTTGATGTATGGAAAAAACCGAGCTATAAAGAACTGTTCAAATGGTTAAGATATTGATATGGATAATTTGAGCGACATTGGGGATGCAATAAAAAGCTTTCTAAATACCAGTATATTAGATAGCAATGATATTCATATCAATGTAGGCACTTTGATTACTATCATACTTGCACTGGTAGTGGTCTCATTTATCCTTAGGGTTATCAATAGAATCGTAACCAAAAAGCTTCCGCTCGAGGATAAAAATAAATTTATAAGCGTCTTCAACTTCCTGAGATACCTGCTTTATATTTTTGTAGTGGTCATCGTGCTGCATTCCTCAGGGGTCAACCTTACCGTGCTTCTTACCGCATCTGCCGCTTTGTTCGTAGGTTTGGGCTTTGCCTTGCAATATCTTTTTCAGGATATTATTTCAGGGGTCTTGATGATTATGGACCAATCGCTTCATGTTGGCGATATCATCGAGGTGGATGGAAAAGTGGGTCGTGTCTTTGAAATTCGCCTTCGTACCACTCGTGCCTTGACTCGGGATGATAAGGTTATCGTAATCCCCAACCATATATTTTTGACGGATAGTATTTACAATTATACTCAAAACCACAAGACGACTCGCGAAAGTGTAAAAGTAGGCGTGGCCTATGGCAGTGATGTAACAAAGGTCACCCAAATCTTAGAGGAGGTCGTCAGCGACCAGCGAGGAATACTTAAAAGTCCAAAACCATTTGTTCAATTCGATGATTTTGGCGATTCGGCATTATTGTTTTCGGTTCATTTCTATATTACCGATAGTTTTGGGGATCCGAGGATTAAAAGCGAAGTACGCTATAAAATCGATGCTGAATTCCGTAAAAATGCCGTTACCATACCTTTCCCGCAACGAGATGTTCATATTTTTCAACCGAGACCCTTTGAACACAGTAATGTCACTAAAACGGACCAGGAATGGGGATTAGCAGACGACTAGGTATCATTTGGTCCGTTGGTATTTTCTTTATTATGGGTTGGTGCAATGCCCAGACTCCTGATGTATTCCGTCTCGAATACATGTTGATGCCAAGAAATGATGCAGGGGCTAAGTTATCTCGAATTAAGCTTGTGGCGAACATGCCCATCAAGGTTCGAGACTCGAACAATATCATTATTGGGGGCGAATACAACCGTTTGGCCTATGATTTGCAACGTGACGATATTGTAGTCGGGGCAGAAGGATTGAATTTTTTTCATCTCATCGATTTGAATTTGGCGTATGTAATGAAGTATAACCAAGATTGGCGATTTGTTGGTGTGTTGACACCGCGATTGGCATCTACGTTGACAAATCCTCTAGAGAATGGAGATTTTTCAATAAATGCGACAATAGGCGCTTTTAGAGATCGACAAAAAATTGCCAAACCGGATCGTCTCGTTTTGGGTATTGTCTATAATTCGACCGTGGCACTAAGAATTCCATTGCCAGTAGTGTATTATGAGAAACGCTTTCATCCCAATTGGACATATGTGGTCGGTGTACCCAAAACCGGAATGAAATTCCATTTTAAGGAACGTAATATCATTCAGACCGAATTTATTTTGGACGGCTATTTCGTGAACCTTCAAAATAGTACGGTGCTGCCGGATGCAGGTTTTGCCTCATCAATATCGTCGTCAGCGGCCTTGGTCACTTTAGGATATTCCTATAATTTGAATAAGGCCATGTCGCTTTATATGTTTGCGGGGCATACGTTATTTCAAAGTGGGGTCTTGAGGGATAGCGATAGAAATGATATTTTTACATTGAACGATAAGGCCAGCTTTTACTTTAGAACTGGATTTAGAATAGGACTTTAAAAAGAAGATTATGCCTAAAATATTGATTATTGAGGATGAATCGGCGATTCGCAGGGTATTGGTAAAAATACTTTCTGAGGAAAACGATACCTATGACGTTGAGGAAGCGGAAGATGGATTAAAAGGCCTTGAGGCCGTAAAGAACAATGATTATGATTTGGTACTCTGCGACATAAAGATGCCCAAAATGGATGGGGTTGAGGTCTTAGAAGCCGCAAGAAAAATCAAGCCCGAGGTTCCATTCATTATGATTTCAGGTCATGGGGATCTCGATACGGCAGTAAACACCATGCGCTTAGGGGCATTCGATTATATATCGAAACCTCCTGATTTAAATCGATTGCTGACTACCGTGCGCAACGCGCTCGACCGTAAAGAGCTTGTGGTCGAGAACAAAATCCTCAAGAAAAAGTCAGTAAGAACTATGAAATGGTGGGCGAAAGCGAAGCGATCAGCAATATTAAGGATATGATAGAAAAGGTGGCCCCTACCGATGCACGAGTACTTATAACGGGCTCAAACGGTACCGGAAAAGAACTGGTGGCCCATTGGATCCATGAAAAAAGCCATCGCCACTCCGCTCCGTTTATCGAAGTGAATTGCGCGGCAATTCCGTCAGAATTGATAGAAAGTGAACTTTTCGGCCATGTTAAAGGGGCATTTACGTCGGCGGTTAGAGACAGGGCCGGTAAGTTCGAAGCGGCGAACAAAGGCACGATTTTTCTGGATGAAATTGGTGATATGAGCCTCTCGGCCCAGGCCAAAGTATTGCGCGCACTACAAGAAAGTAAAATTTCTAGAGTAGGCACTGATAAGGATATCAAAGTAGATGTTCGCGTCGTGGCGGCTACCAACAAAGACTTGCAAAAAGAGATCGAGGAAGGTAAATTTCGTGAAGACCTATACCATCGATTGGCGGTCATTTTGATAAAGGTCCCCGCTTTGAACGATAGACGTGATGATATACCTATTTTGATCAATCACTTTGCCGATAAAATAACATCTGAGCAGGGTATTGCCCCAAAAGTATTCTCGAACAAAGCCATCAGCTTATTAAAGGGTTACGATTGGACGGGTAACATTCGAGAACTCCGAAATGTTGTCGAAAGGCTTATCATCCTTGGTGGAAAAGAGGTTTCGGAAGATGACGTAAAATTATTTGCAAGCAAATAGGCATTCAGTAAGCCGTATTTACATTTATTTCGAGCAGTTCTTAAGTCTTTCAAGGGCTTCTGCCGTAATTTCTTTTGTTCTAAGATTGTAATATTTCTTTCCTTCCGAGAGATTGGGCTTTAAGAGCTCTGTTTCACAATTGTTGTAAACTCGAGTGGCAAATTCCAATGCTTCCTTGCAATCAACGGTTTCGACGATATTGTCCAGCGAAAATTGGTAGTCTATTAACGAAGCGTCGATTTTACGATGAAGTTCATCCTCAGTTGGGATTTTACTAAAGGCTTCGGTATTTCTGGTTTCTGTAGTATTCATGGCCAGAACATCGGTCGGGTACTTGCTTACATGTTGTTCATGGTCTTCAAGCGCAGATAGGCCGTCAAGTATATTCTGTAATGAGCTTCGCAATAAGCGTTTGGCGTCAGTCAACGTGCTTGTTTTGACCGTTCGCTTTAAGTTTTCCTTTCCTTCCTCAATAAGTTCGTTGGCATCTTCGCAACCACATTCCGTCAGCTCTTTTTTAGTTTTTTCAATAGCATTTAGGGCCTTATACGTGAAGAAACGAACTTTGTTCAGGTCATTCTCGTCAATGGCTTTTTCCGTCTGGGTTTGTACAAAACCTAGATTTGAACTGGCATATTCGCAGGCCTTGGTCATTGCAAAGGAGGAAAATATACAAAATGCCAATAAGCATATAATCAGGTAAATTTTCTTCATGATATCGTCGGTTTATGGCGTAAAATTTGGGAATTCTAGCTATGTAAAATTAAACCATGAGGAACTTTGAAACCTTATTTTTTCGATAGATGGAGGGTGGTATCCCATATATTGGACAAACCGTTTTTTAACTAAGATGAACGGTCATTTTTTTTAACATTATCGGCATTTCAACGATGAATTATTTTATATTCGGACTATGATTACACCAGATTTAGCATCATTTCGCGTCGATAAAACGATAAAACTGTCAGATTTCCCTACTTATAATGATTTAGAAGCTTCCAATAAAAAACTAAAAAAAAGCTTAGAAGTCGTTAGGGTCGAGCTTGGCGAGTTTCAAAACACACTTTATGCAGATGGCGAATACAGTGTTCTGATATGCCTTCAAGGAACCGACACGGCTGGAAAAGACAGCCTTATTCGCGAAGTTTTCAAGGATTTTAACGCCAGTGGAGTGGTCGTACACAGTTTTAAGGTACCGACTGAACTCGAATTGAAGCACGATTATCTATGGAGGCACTACATTGCACTCCCCGCTAAGGGGAAATTCGGGGTTTTTAACCGTACCCATTATGAAAATGTACTGGTTACCCGGGTGCATCCCGAGTATATTTTAGGGGAACATATTCCGGGTATTCAAGACGTTTCCGACATTGATCAAGCTTTTTGGAACAAACGTTTCGAACAGATAAATAACTTTGAACGCCATATTGCCGAAAATGGGACCATAATCTTTAAATTCTTTCTACATCTTTCTAAGGAAGAACAACGCCAACGTCTTTTGAGAAGATTGGCCCTAAAAAGGAAAAATTGGAAATTTTCTCCTAGTGATTTAAAAGAGAGAAAGCTGTGGGATGCCTATCAGCAGTGTTATGAGCAAGCCATTAACGAAACTTCGAAACCCCACGCGCCATGGTATGTGATACCTTCCGATAATAAGAAGGCGGCAAGGGTGATAGTTGCTTCCATTATCTTGGAAGAACTCAAAAAATATACTGATATCAAAGAACCCGAACTTGACGACAAAATAAAAGAGAATTTAGAACTTTATAGAAATCAATTGCAGAAAGAAAAAGAATGAAAAAGTGGATATTGATTGTATTGGTGGTCGTACAAGGTTTCGCCCAGTCGGAAGATGAAAAACAGATAAAATCAATTTATGAGGCGTCACTGACCCAAGGTAAGGCCTACGATTGGCTGAACCATTTATCGAATCAGATCGGTGGTAGGCTTTCAGGTTCGGTACAGGCACAACAGGCGGTCGACTACACCAAGGCCCAATTGGATTCTTTAGGCCTCGACAGGGTATGGTTGCAATCCGTAATGGTGCCCAAATGGGTTCGGGGCACCCCCGAATTCGCTTTTGTAGAAACCGAACCGGGAATGACCAATACCCTACCAATTTGCGCACTCGGTGGCTCGGTGGCCACCCCGCCCACCGGAATCAAGGCCAACGTAATTGAGGTGAAAGACCTTAAAGAACTTGAGACTTTGGGAAAGGAGAAAATTGAAGGTAAGATCGTATTTTACAATCGACCGATGGATCCCAAGTTCATCAATACCTTTCAGTCATATTCCGGCTGTGTGGATCAGCGTTATTCCGGGGCGGTCGAGGCTATGAAATACGGTGCCGTGGGAGTCATAGTTCGCTCAATGACGTTACGATCTGATGATTATCCCCATACGGGTTCAATGACATACGGAGATACGGCTGTTTCCGAAAGAATTCCTGCTGCGGCCATCAGTACCAACGGTGCGGATTTTTTAAGTACTACCTTGAAATTGAATCCTGATATAAAATTCTATTTTAAGCAGAACTGCAAACAACTTGAGGATGTTGAATCCTTTAACGTTATCGGAGAGGTTAAAGGTAGTACCTATCCTGATGAAATTTTGTTGGTAGGTGGGCATTTGGATTCTTGGGACCTCGGGGACGGCGCGCACGATGACGGTGCCGGATGCGTTCAAAGTATGGATGCGCTAAGACTTCTAAAAGTTTCCGGTTACAAACCCCAACGAACCCTTCGCGTGGTACTTTTTATGAACGAAGAAAACGGAATGCGTGGCGGAAACAAATATGCGGCCATTGCCACGAGTATCAAAGAAAAACACATTTTTGCCTTGGAGAGTGATTCTGGAGGCTTCACGCCAAGAGGTTTCTCCTTTGATTGTTCTGATGCGAATTTTGAGCGCGTTTTAGAATGGAGAAACCTATTTGAACCATATATGGTACATTACTTTGAAAAAGGAGGTAGCGGAGCCGATATTGGCCCCTTAAAAAACGATGAAATCGTTTTGGCCGGACTTCGACCCGATTCACAGCGTTATTTCGACCACCATCATGCCGAGAACGACACGTTCGAACATGTAAATAAGCGAGAACTGGAGTTGGGCGCGGCAACGATGGCGAGCCTTTTATATCTTTTCGATAAATATGGCATAGTCAAATAACGTCAACAATCGATGTTGATTTTGTTCGCTTTATACAATCGATAACTGCCCACTGCCCACCATCTACTAGATACTTTTTTCCTATCTTTGCCGCTCATTAAAAACGAGTAAAATGCAAGAAGGAATCTACGCAAAGTTCAATACTTCTAAAGGAGAAATTTTGGTAAAATTGACCTATGATAAAACTCCGGGTACGGTCGGTAATTTTGTGGCGTTAGCCGAAGGAAATCAAGAAAATAAGGTGAAAGCTAAAGGAGAACCTTATTACGATGGCCTTACTTTTCATAGAGTAATTCCTGATTTTATGATTCAAGGAGGTTGTCCCAAGGCACAGGAACCGGTGATGCCGGTTATAAATTCGATGATGAATTCCATCCTGAACTCACACATGAAGGGCCAGGAGTACTCTCCATGGCGAATGCTGGACCGGGTACAAATGGTAGTCAATTTTTCATAACACATATCGCAACCCCATGGTTGGATAATAAACACACTGTTTTCGGCCATGTAGAATCAGGTCAAGATGTTGTAAATGCGATAGCCCAGGGCGATACTATTGAGACCCTAGAAATTGTTAGGGTGGGCGATGAGACCAGAAATTGGAATGCTTCCAAGGCTTTTGAAGATTTCAAAAGTTCAAAAGAGAAAAGAATCGCCGAGGAAAAAGAAAGACAGGCGGCTGAATTGGATAAAGTTGCGGCAGGTTTTGATGAGACCGATAGTGGTCTGCGCTATAAAATCATCCAAAAAGGTGACGGGGCAAAAGCAGAAAAAGGACAAAAAGTTTCGGTGCACTACGAAGGTGCGCTATTGAACGGACAGGTATTTGATTCTTCTTATAAAAGAAAAGAACCTATTGATTTTCAATTGGGAATCGGTCAGGTCATTCCGGGCTGGGATGAGGGTATCGCACTTTTGAAAGTAGGTGATAAGGCCCGATTCGTCATTCCGTCCGATTTAGCCTATGGAAGTGCAGGTGCTGGTGGAGTAATTCCTCCAAACGCGACTTTGCTCTTTGATGTTGAGTTAGTGAATGTGAAATAACCTAGGGGCGGTTATTAAATAGATGATAACATACACAGAAATCCCTGAAGATATTTCGGGGAATTTTTGCGTTATATTGTAAAGTTTCTAAACCTAGGAAATTACTCCTAACCAGACTTTTTTACCAAACTAGCATTGACTATAATTAATTCGAAGAATTATCAAATTCTACAGAACTATATTTTATCAAAGCAATATTAAGCGCAACAAGCACGCCAACAATTATTAAGAAGGCTATCATATTTTTGATTTTGGGGCAAAAATTCGATTAAACACAATATTTAACGCCTATATGTAAGAATTAGTATAAAGTGTTGCCTGAAATATAAGAATTTTAATTTGGTATTTGCACTTCAAAAGTAATATTGCAGAACACTTTTGCCCTTATCAATAGTGTAGGGAAGACCGTTACAGGTCAAAATTTCAAGAAGATAACGGGGTCTTAAAAGAGGTTTTAGACATTCAAACTTTGCTTCGGAAGTCGATACTGATTGCCAAAAGGATGAGGTTGATAGCAACCAATATAGTAAGAATGGTGAAAAAGGTAAGCATATAGGGGCTTTTCAAATTGTTATTGGGCTTCATTAAAATAACAACTGAGACCCAATTGACCCTACCATCTAATTTGAAAACACGATGCCCTAAGATCCTTTTGTCTTATTAAGGCTGAAGGCCAATAAAACGATATTAATTATAAGAATGATGAAAAGTACTCCAAAGAAGGATAGCATATTTTGTTCTAGTTTTCAATGGGGAAACACTGAAATTGTTTAAGTATGAGATAGAAGAAGTTGTAAAAGGTTGCGTTTAAGTTGAACAAAGTTACCAAAATGTATGTTATTTCTTACCAAATTGAACAAAAAGAATAAAAAAACCCTGACAAAGATGTCAGGGCTATACTATAAAAAAGTTTATTTCTACCTAGTCAACTACTTTCACATTAACGGCGTTCAATCCTTTTTTACCTTGTTGTAGTTCAAATTCCACAACATCACCTTCTCGAACTTCATCGATCAAGCCAGAAATGTGTACAAAATGATCTTCGTTTGAACCATCTTCAGTGATGAAACCATATCCTTTGGAATCATTGAAGAATTTTACTGTTCCTTTACTCATAATAAATAAAATTAAAAATTAATTAAAGCGCAAATGTACTGTTAAATTTTGAAATCACATATATTTTATCATGTTATCTTTATGTTATGGTATTGAACTCACTGATAGGGCTTTACGGGATTAGTCGGAGGCATTGACCAATTTTCGCATCTGTACCCATTGTTTCAACATAAGTCGGGCATCTTGAGCAGGATAGCCAAGCACTGATTTTCCCGCAGCAATATCGCCCATCACGCCTGAACCGGCACCAACCACGGCTCCTGAGTGAATGGTGGTATGGTCTTTTATAGAGGCACTACCGCCGATTATTACCCCATCGCCTAATGTGACGGACCCAGCAAGACCGCTATGGCCGGCCATAATGCAAGACCGGCCCATAACACAATTATGCGCAATCTGTACCTGATTGTCTATTTTACAACCATCACCGATAATGGTGGCACTGAATTTGCCACGATCAACGCATGAATTAGCACCTATTTCGACTTGGTTTCCGATGATCACATTTCCGATTTGGGGAATCTTAACAAGTCCCTTGCCGTCATCGCTAGGCCGATATCCGAATCCATCGGCTCCTATGCTAACGTTATTATGGAATATACAATCGTCACCGATTTGAGTACGTTCGCGAATTACCGTACCTGACCATACTATGGTGCGATTTCCGATAGAGGTTTCATCATAAATGCAAACATTAGGGTATACGACGACACCATCTCCTAAAACGACATTTTTCCCAATATAAGAGTTGGCCCCTATTTTACATTGCTCCCCAATCTTTGCTGAAGGATGAACGACGGCGGTAGCATGTATTTCAGTTTGTAGTTCGGGTGGTCCGGGGTCAAAGAGTTCCAATAGCTTTGCCATAGCGAGGTCGGCGTTCTTTACTTTTATAAAGGCACGATTTTCTCCGGGGCCAATATTGATGTCCTCAAATACGATGGCCGCACAGGCATTTGAAGTAGCCCATTTTTTGGCGAATTTCGAGTTTCCAATAAATGTGATTTGATTGGAGGTAGCTTTTTCCACTTGTTCGGGGCCAACGATGTTTTCTTTGGTGTCTCCTTCAAGAACCCCGTTCAAAAAGGAGTTCAATTCAGTAATGGTAAACGATTTCATAGCTTGGTTTTTGGTGGTTATTAAGCGGAGCTTATTCTATTCTTGAAAGATAAGTATTCGTTAAGTATTTGAACGTAAATAATTTAAAACAATGCTATTTATATGACTGTTAAGAACTTAATTCAATTTACGGGTACAAAAAAACCTTCCGAAAAGAGGAAGGCTTGTTATCGACAAAAATTAGTTTTTAGACAGTAGGGTCAGGAGTCATGCGTAAATAAGGTTTTATTTCTTCAACCCCTTCGAGAATATTTTTCTTGCTTCATCCGTTGGGATGGCGGGACTGACCACTACATCCTGCCCATTTTCCCAATTGGCTGGTGTGGCCACTTTGTGATAGGCCGTAAGCTGTAACGAATCGACGACGCGCAATAGCTCATAGAAATTACGTCCGGTAGAAGCGGGGTAAGTCAATATTAGTTTTACCGTTTTATCGGGAGCGATTATGAAAACGGAACGAACCGTAAGGTTATTATCGGCATTCGGATGAATCATTTCATAAAGGTCCGACACCTTTTTGTCCTCGTCGGCGATAATCGGAAAATTCACCGTGGTTTGTTGTACCTCGTTAATGTCTTTGATCCACTCTAAATGAGATTCCGCACCGTCGACGCTCAAGGCCAACATTTTTACGTTTCGTTTATCGAACTCCCCTTTAAATTTTGCCGCAGTACCTAATTCCGTGGTACATACCGGAGTAAAATCAGCAGGATGGGAAAAAGTATGCCCCAGCCATCACCAAGATATTCGTAGAGATTTATTGTTCCCATAGAACTGTTCGCTGTAAAATCAGGGGCTTTGTCGCCCAATCGTATTGTTGCCATTGTATATGGTTTTTAGGATGAAAATTATTATCCTACAAATTTACTAGATTAAAAGGTTTCGTTGAATTCTTAAAGTTAAATGTGTATTAAAATTTAAGCCCTTTTCAATTGTTTGGGAATGGTTTTAAATCCATAAAATCATTTTTGTTCTTACTCCCGTATTTCTTGTTATTTTTAGGGATGGAAAATATTGAGATGGATAAACTTCGCTATCCTATTGGAAAGTTCGAGAAGCCTGATACTATTGATAAGACCCATATTGAACAGTGGATTCAGATACTTGAAGAATTGCCCGAAAAGCTGACCGGAAGGGTCAAAAATCTTTCCGATGAGCAGTTGGATACCCCTTATCGGCCAAATGGTTGGACGGTGCGACAGCTCGTGCACCATATCGCCGATAGCCATCATCATAGTTATACCCGTTTTAAATGGTCGCTGACCGAAGATAGGCCACTAATAAAGGCTTACGAAGAAAAAGATTGGGCGGAATTGTTCGATGCCAGAACCGCACCTGTCGAACTCTCGTTTGACTATCTTAAAGCCTTGCATGCGAAAATGGTTTTTCTACTTAAGGGTCTGAAGTCCGAAGATCTTAAAAAATCATACTTGCATCCCGAAGATAATGCGACGGTAACCGTGGAAGAAAATATTGGGAAATATGCTTGGCATAGTCAACATCATTTAGCGCACATCGAAAATCTACTGGAAAGAAAAGGTTGGTAGTTGGCCAGAGGAAAATAGGGCAAAACAGGCCTATACTTCTTGCTTCATAATAAACATTCCACGTTCGGAATCTATCAGGCCTGGAAACCCCAAGGTCTTTTCTGAAAAAATCTCGAATCCGTTTTTCTCATAGAAAAAACGGGCTTGACCTTTTTTCATGGTTTCCAGCCAAACCACTTTTTTGTTCGATTTTTTGGCGAAATCAAGTACGAAATCGATGATAAAACTCCCAATTCCTTGACCCGAAAATTCTTTGAGCAGGTAAATTTTGTCCAATAGTAAAGCTTCATTTTCATTGAGGGGTGCGGGTGTCGCAACCTTTCTTAATTTAAGGATTCCCGCCGGAACTTCATCCGCATAAACCATGTATTGCATAGAATCGGTATCCTTCATATCGTCAAGCAATACCGCTCTGGTAAAACTGTGTTTTATATAATAATCAGGATCTTTACACTGCCAAAGATGTAGATAGTGTTGTTCGTAGGCTTGTCTGCCCACTTCCATATAGGTACCGAAAAGTGCTTCTTGAAGTGGTTTGATAGTGATATTTTTTTGCATGCGCCGCTATGCTTGTTCGCCGCCCTCAGGACCATAAAATAAAACCCATGTCGAGAAATCTTCAGTAAAATTTTCAAACCGATGTTCTATTCCCGCTGGAACAAAAAGAAAATCCCCTGGTTGGAAAGTGGTTCGCGCCCCATCATTTAAAAATTCCCCTGAACCGGAAATGACGATATAGACCTCATCACGGGCATGGGGTTGTTGTAAATCTACCTTTTCAGGTTCGTATACTTCTACGGAAAGGGTGCCATGCTCAAAAACCGTAAGAAAGGGAGAGTTCGTTTCCGCCAACTTTTTAAGGGCTTCGGTGGTATTGATTTTCATCTCAAAAAAATTAATGTCGATTATCGGTCCATTTAATGTTACAGCCAATACTTGGTTTTTGTTCGGGATTTACTTCACCCCCTGAAAGTATGACATCCATTGCATTGCGAAGGTCTGTTCCGGTCACGGGAATACCGTTTCCGGGGCGTGAATCATCCAGTTGTCCTCTATAGACCAATTTCAGATCCGAATCGAATAAATAGAAATCGGGGTGCAGGCAGCATCATAATTCTTAGCGACTTCTTGAGTACTATCGTAGAGATAGGGAAAAGTATAGTCTTCTTGCTCTGCCACCTGTTTCATGAGATGTGGGGCATCCTGAGGATAATTAGCTACATCGTTGCTGGAAATTGCGATGAAACCGATTCCCTCGGGTTGATATCCCTTCGCCATTTTAGAGATTTCCTCATTAACATGTTTTACAAACGGACAATGGTTGCAAATAAACATGATGACGGTGCCTTTTTCGCCTTTTACAGTTTGCAGGTTTACCGTTTTTTCGGTTACAGAATCCATTAAACTGAATTCGGGAGCCCGAGTGCCTAATGGCAACATTTTACTAGCTGTTCTTGCCATTTTGAAATGTTTTTTGGACTTTAAAGTTACAGGTATTTCGACAATTTTTTGATGTGAGGAAATTATTTTCTCCTGTTCCAGGCCGAACCAGAGCCATTCTGTTTTGGTTCTTTGTTCCAGTACTGTGGCGATTCAATATATATATAGGACAATCATGATTTCAGAATAACCTTTATTTTAGAATGTTTTATCTTAGGGACTTCAAAACCGACCCAGCTATTGACCGAAACCATACTCGATACCGTTCGTATCAACTTCGATACCCAAACATTATGGGCGCTTAACTCGGCATTGGCTTTGGTCATGTTCGGAATCGCATTGGAAATCTCTTTCAATGATTTCAGACAGTTGTTCAAAAAACCGAAACCAGTCATTACGGGAGTGCTCAGCCAATTTTTACTATTACCTGTGGTGACCTACTTCTTGGTGATCACAATGGAGCCGTTACCGAGTATTGCCCTCGGAATGTTTATGGTGGCCGCCTGTCCTGGAGGCAATGTTTCGAATTTTATCACCCATTTGTCCAAAGGAAACTCCGCCCTATCCGTGAGCCTTACGGCCATCGCTACAATTTTGGCTGTGGTAATGACCCCATTGAACCTTCAATTTTGGGGAGCAATGTATGCACCCACTGCTGCACTTTTAAAGCAAGTGGCCATCGATCCGTTTGAAATGATAAAATTGGTTTCCCTTCTTTTGGGTATTCCTTTGCTATTGGGCATGTGTGTCAATTACTTTCAGCCGATGCTGGCGAAAAAAATGGCCGGAGTGCTCAAGATTGTTTCATTGCTCTTTTTTATCTCGCTGGTTTTTTTGGCCCTTTACAACAACCGTGATATATTCATGGAATACGTGTTCTACGTTTTTTGGATTGTACTCATCCATAACCTTATTGCCTTTACGACGGGCTTTTCTTTTGCAAGGTTGTTAGGACTGTCACAGCGTGATATTCGTTCGATAACCATTGAAACCGGAATACAGAATTCAGGTCTTGGCCTTTTGCTCATCTTTACCTTTTTCGATGGCCTAGGGGGAATGGCCTTGTTGGCCGCCTTTTGGGGGATTTGGCATTTGGTCACGGGTCTAGTTTTGGCTGCGTTTTGGGGGTATAGACCGATTAAAAAGGAAGAATTGGCTTGAAGAACTTGGGATATAATCTGGTAAAAGTATGGATAAAGGCCAGTCTTTATCTATATCACGGTAAAATTAAGGTTTCAGGACTTGAAAATATTCCCAAAGACAAACCGGTGCTCTTTTTGCCCAATCATCAAAGTGCCCTGCTCGATGTGCTTCTCATTGCCGTTGATTGTGTGCGGAAACCCTATTTTTTGACCCGCTCCGATGTTTTTACGAACAGGGCCTTAATCGCCATTTTCGATTATTTTCAGATGATTCCCATCTATCGTATTCGGGATGGGCGTGATTCCCTAAAGAATAATCAGGCCGTTTTTGAACGCTGCGCCAAGCTACTGGAAAGGGGAGAAGCCCTATTAATGTTTCCGGAAGCGAACCATAATTTGAGAAGACGTGTAAGGCCTCTGAGTAAAGGTTTTACGCGAATATTGTTCGCGGCACTGGAAAAGCAACCGAACTTGGATATTCAATTGGTCCCCGTCGGGCTAAATTACCGGAATGCAACGGCGTTCCCGGATCAAATGGCTATCAATTACGGGAAGGCTATTCCGCTGCAAGATTTCATAGTCAAGAATGATCAACAAGTCTCAATTGCAAAAATCAAGGCCGAAGTAACTGGGGCCTTGCTGCATCTCACTACCCATATCGATGATGAGGAGAATTATGATACCATACTAGAACGATTGGAAGCTAAGGAAATAAACTTTTTATATCCCAAAAAGGTAAATGCGACTATTGAAGAAATCGATATTTCAAGTGAAATACCTGAAAAAGCGAAAAGGAAAACCAATGTTTTCTTTTTGTTGTTAAAATTAGTTTTTACTCTTTTGAACTTTCCAATGCTGTTGCTTTGGAGAACTTTCGGTAAACCCAAAGTTTGGGAGCCTGAATTTATGGGGACTTTAAGATTTGCATTTGCACTGTTGGCGTACCCGATGTATTATCTTTTATTGTTTTTGGTAGTCGGGTTTTTATTGACCTGGTCTATTGGGCTTGCTTCAGCTTTTGGGCTGTTCTTATTTAATTTTATGTTTGTTAAAAGCACCAAAATTTGATTTTGATTTCAATGCTTTATTCTACATCATCCCCCCAAAAAAGATAGCATTCATCAACAACTTGTTTGTTCCGTACCAAAAAGCCCTAAAGTTCGTATTGTCCGTAAAGACGATAACACGGCCCTTACCCATCCGTTTGACGACAAAGGGCACAGAATTTTTAATGAGCTCTGCATTCTCCTCTGAGATATAGCCGCTTAACAATGGATTATTGGTATATTGAATCGGGTTGTTGTAGCTATGTTTATCCGCTTCGATATAGACGTTTGAGTTTCTAAATAAGGCCAATCGGTTATTTTTATACCCAAAATTTACCGGGTGTGACCGATCTAGTCTAGCCTCGAAAATGGCACCACCGGTTACTTGGGCACCATTGAAATCATTTTTCTGTTCGAATGAAATGTTTTTGGCGACTCGGGTCGTATCTTTTTTGAACTCCAATTTCAAGAACTCGTTTTTATCGAGCCATTCGGCAACATTGATATACCCGATCAAGGTACCGCCAGCTTTGACCCATTCCTTTAATTTATCTGCATCTTTCTTGCTCAACGCACTGCCCGAACTTCTTGGAATAATAATATCCGTATAATCACTCAAATCGACACCGTTGAAATATTCGGTATCGATTTTGGTCAATTTCATGTCGTAACGTGTATCGAACAAATGCCAAATTTCCCCTGCATCTGCGTAGCGTACTCCGCTGCCGACCAACATGGCGACCTTTTGTTTTTTTAATCGGTCAAAGTCGTTGCTTCCTAAATCAATGCCTTTGGTAAGTCCGGTGCCGACCGCTATAATTTGCAATTTGCTATCATTGGCGACTTCCGATAAAAAGGAGTGGAGTTCTGAAGCATCCAAATCTTGGTTCCGTACGGGGATCATAATCGTACCGTAGTCGTATTGTTTTCCTTCTAAGGTAAATGGTGATTTCGCGACTTTGGCGCGCAGTCCTTTTTCAAGAATTTGGTTCAAGGCTTTCGGTGTATAGTATTCATGCCATTCAAAAAGGTAGGCGTAATTGCTCTGGGCGCTTACATTTCCTGAAAGGGGTTTGAGTTCCGTGATTACGTCCCCTGCATTGGTCAAAGAGCTTATTTCGGAATAGTCCACATTGAAGGCCAATGGAAATGTCCAAGCCGAAATATCATAAAAAAGGCTGTCGGTAAAAGTGGTGCGCTTTTCGAACATAGCCTTGACCAGTCTTGAATTTTTTGATTTGCCGGAACGACATAACTATGTCCCTTTTTATAATTTTTTCCGGCAATGGTGGCATCGTTGGCAAGTTCGTGAACCTTGATTTTATGGCGTTTCAATATTTCGGCGAGATGCCATGCTTTGGCGCCATCTTTACTGTCGCCAAAAACGATGGACTTTTCTTTTGTGGCTTCATTTCTGAGCTGCGCATAGAAATCACGTTGGTACTCCAAAATTTTTGTACGCATGTTTTTGGCAGCCTCAATAGTAGAGAGGGCCGTGGTAAACTGATTGCGAACGGTAAACGGAAAAGTCAATAGTCCGTTTTCACTTTCTTGAATATGTCCTCGTGAACTGCCTTGTTCGAAGAGAATACCAATACTTCCGTTTACATCAGGAAAAGTAGAACCTTTTCCATAATAGTAATCGTCATAATTTTCCTCAGAATAATAAAGCGAGCCGATTTTATCCAAGGCCTTGGCATGGTAGGTTCCTATTTCAGCAGTCAATTCTTGATTTATTTTCGGGGTCAACGGATGTACCCGGGTCGGTTCGCCCGGTTGAAAAAAGAAGGTAGAGTTTGTGCCCATTTCATGATGGTCGGTCAAGATATTCGGCAACCATTTATGGAACGTTTCGATACGCGCTCTACTTTCGGGTAGCTGCACGGGCAGCCAATCACGGTTCATATCGAACCAATAATGGTTCGAACGCCCACCGGGCCATACTTCATGGTACTCCCTTTCGTTGTTATCAGGATTTAGGTTGATACTTTTATTGGTGTTGGCCCAGTAGGCAAAACGCTGCAGCCCATCGGGATTGAACGACGGATCCATCAAAATGACCGTTTTGTCAAGCATCGCTTCGATTTCGGGACTTTCGGCAGCGGCCAAATAATAGGCGTAGGCCAATCCGGCATTGGCGCCGCTGGGTTCGTTGCCGTGAATTGAAAACCCTTGATACACGATTATAGGCTGTTCTTCGACCGAAACGGAGTTGCCGCTACTTTCGGTAAGTGCGATATGGTCTTGTCTTATTTTTTCAATGTTCTGATGGTTCTTGGGTGATGTGACCGTTAGCAACAAAACCGGTCGTCCTTCGAAAGTTGAACCTCTATTTTCTATGGAAATACGGCCGCTGGCCTGCGCCAAGGTTTGCATATAGAACATCAATTTGTCGTGGGTGACATGCCATTCACCAACCTCGTGCCCGATAATTTCTTTGGGAGTGGGAATGTCGGCATTATAACTGATGTCTTGCGGAAGATAATAGTTGAGGTCCAATTTCTCTTGGGCAATACTATTTTGGAAAATTAAAATGGACAGTACGAGTACAATTTTTTTCATGTGTTCCTTTGAATTAGCTAATGAACTCCAGATGAGTTCAAGTTTTAAATGTAAAAAAAACGACCCTATAAAAAAGGGTCGTTGTACAAATATTTTATTTGCGATTTCTAGATATCATCAAAATCGACGTCGGTAAAACTATCCGTTGATTTCACCTCGCCATTTTCGCTAGGTACTTCATCTTCTTTCTTAAAATCTTTTTGATGTCGTTCTGAAATTACCTCACTTCCTTTTTCGTCGATGATATAATCCATCATTTCTTCGACATGTTCCCTAAAGGCGGAGAAATCCTCTTTGTAGAGATATATTTTATGTTTTTTGTAGTGGAAAGAACCATCATCGTGGGTAAACTTCTTGCTCTCCGTGATTGTTAAATAGTAGTCACCCGCCTTGGTGCTTCTAACATCAAAAAAATATGTTCTTCTTCCTGCCCTTAAAACTTTGGAATAAATTTCTTCCTGTTCCATTGAATCTCTGTCGCCCATTTCGTGTAGTGTCTGGTTGTCTTTAAAAAGGTGTTATCTATCAAAAATGAAAAAAAATGCGGTTTGAGCAACAATTTTTTAGTTTTCTTTCTCGGATAATTGGCTACTGTAAAGCTCTTTGTAGTAACCATCAACGTTATTCAATTGATCATGCGTGCCTTCTTGCAACAACTCACCATCGGCCAAGACCAAGATTTTATCCGCGTTTTTGGCCGAGGAAACGCGGTGGCTCACGATAAGTGTGGTTCGATTTCGGGAAGCCTTTTTGAGGTTGTTCAAAATTTCTTCCTCGGTCTCGGTGTCCACTGCCGAGAGGCAATCATCGAATAGATAGATCTGTGGGTCCTTTATCAAGGCCCTCGCGATGGAGACTCTTTGTTTTTGGCCGCCGCTCAGGGTAATGCCCCGTTCTCCTAGAACCGTATCATATTGTTTTGAAAAGCCCATGATATTTTTGTGGACGACTGCATTTTTGGCAGCGGTCATCACTTCTTCGTCGGTAGCATCTTCCTTTCCGAATTTGATATTGTTCTTTATGGAGTCAGAAAAAAGAAAGGCATCTTGGGGTACCGCTCCGATGCTACTGCGAAGATTTTCAAGGTTTAATTTTTTTACGGGAACTTCATCGATTAAGATTTCCCCTGAATCCACATCGTACAGTCTTGCGACTAGGTCTAATATAGTAGATTTCCCTGATCCAGTCTTGCCAAGGATCGCCACCGTCTCTCCCTCGTTGATGGTAAATGATATATTTTTTAGGGCGGTTATTTCTGTATCCGAATAGGTAAAGCTTACATTTTTAAATTCTATTTTACCCTGAATAGGGGTAGATTCCATAATCTCGTTAGAAATCGAAGGGGTTTCCTTCAAAAATTCATTGATTCTTTTTTGGGATGCCTCGGCACGTTGTACGATGGAGGTCAGCCAACCTACAATAGCGACGGGCCATGTCAGCATATTTACATAGAGAATAAATTCTGCGATTACGCCGACCGAGGTAATTTCACCATCTAAATATTGCTTACCGCCAATATAAATGACAAAGATATTACTGATCCCGATCATCAACACCATCAACGGAAAAAACCATGCATTCACTTTGGCCAGATCCATACTTTTGTCCTTTCCTTCGATGGCCAATACATTGAGTTCTGCATTTATTTGCGGCTCCAACGCATAGGCTTTGATGACCGAAACCCCTGAAAAAGTCTCTTGGGTAAATGTCGAAAGTGTTGAAAGAAATTCTTGCACTTTGGTACTGCGACGATGAATAATGCGACTGATCTGATAGATAAGTACCGATAATATGGGCAAGGGAATCAAGGCATACGCAGCCAAAGTGGGCGCCGTGATAAACATAATAGGTATGATACATGCAAAAAGGGTAATGGTGTTGATACCGTACATCAAGGCCGGACCGGCATACATTCGTACTTGCCCTACATCTTCACTGATGCGGTTCATCAGGTCTCCCGTTCGGTTCTTTTTGTAAAAGTCAAGGCTCAAAAATTGATAATGGTCAAAAACCTCGTTCTTCAGGTCGTACTCAATATATCTTGAAACATTGATAATGGTCTGCCGCATGAGAAACGTAAAAAATCCGGATAGTAATGCGGCGCCGACGATAATCAAAATAAATTCTAAGAGTTGTTCCCTTGCAAGGGTCTCGGCAATTTTACCATCCATAAATTCTTCAACGACCGTAATTGATTTATTCACATACGATGGCATAACCAGCGTGAAGACGCGGGCTATAATCGTAATAATTATGCCCATGAGCAGCTTGAACCAATATTTCTTGAAGTATTTGTTAATGTACCTTAGTTCTTTCATGCTACTGGTCGGCCGTGGCTAGTTGGTCAGTTTACCGAAGTGTCAAAGATAAAGGTTTGTGGCAAACGTAAATGTTATAAAATACCTAAGATAAAGATGAAGGCCTAGCTCCGATTCGAAAATAGATTGTTATTTTTGCTCCGTGAAACTTGGCCCAAACTTATTTAAAGTTCTTTAAACATGCTTACCAGAAGGCATATTCGCGTTAAAGTGATGCAATGCATCTATGCGCTGATCCAGTCGAAGGATGATTCGTTGGAGAAGCAGGAAAAATTCCTGAAGTTGAGCATTGATAATATGTACACGCTGTATCTTTTGATGCTGAGCCTTCTAATAGAGGTACAGAAAATGGCGGAAGAACAGATTAAGCTTTCCTCTAAAAAATACCTAAAGAATACTTCTGATAGTTATCCCGATAAAGAAAAGTTCGCCAATAATGAACTTTTGAAACAATTGGCCAAGAATGAATTGTTGAAATCGGAATTGGAGAAACGAAAACTCAAGCATTGGTATCTTAATGAGGAATATGTAAAATTGATTTACAAAGCTATTGTCGAAAGTGAACATTATTCGAGCTATATGCTTTCACCGAAGACCTCTTACGAAGATGATCGTAATTTGATCCTTGAACTCTATAAAGAGGTTATCGCCCCAAACGAAAAAATCTATGATTATTTTGAGGATAATCAACTGACCTGGGTCGATGACATCCCTATCGTAAACACGTATATCGTGAAACAACTGAAAAAGGTTCGACAAGGTCAAAACGAATCTTTCTTTTTACCTCGATTGTTAAAAGATGATGACGATATGGATTTTGCTCGAAAACTTTTGACAAAGACCTTGCTGAACGATGCCATGTTGGAAAAGGAAATAGAGGGCAAAACCCCAAATTGGGACAAAGACCGTATTGCCGATATTGACTCGATTTTATTAAAAATGGCGATTTGCGAATTGTTGAATTTTTCATCGATTCCTGAAAAAGTGACCATTAATGAATTCTTGGAAATCGCAAAAGAATATTCGACCCCAAAAAGTAGTATTTTCATCAACGGCGTGTTAGATAAGTTAGTGAAAGAATACAAAGTTGAGGGTAAGTTGCAAAAGGTGGGTAGGGGCTTGTTATAATACTTGTCTCAAAAATTCTGGCATGCCCCGGCACTTGGGATATAGTAGGCTCATCGATAAACGGTATATCAAAAAAATTGCTTGTTGATAGACTACAGACCTATTTTTAACGTTACTAATTAAAATATTCTTTAATTTCGCAAAAAATAATTCGTACTACTATGAAAAAATTAGTTTTATCAATAGGAATTTTGAGCCTATTCGTTTTCGCTTCTTGTAAGGAAAACGCATCTGAAAAAATCAAGACGGATAATGTAGCAGTGGCTGCACAACGCGACGAGGCCGCCAAGCAGCTTCCTGTAATGCAATTCGATGAATCTGAGTTCGACTTCGGAACTATAGATCAAGGTACTCCGCAAGAACACACGTTCACGTTTACCAATACTGGTAATGCCCCTTTGATCATAACCGACGCTAAGAGTACTTGCGGCTGTACCGTTCCTAAAAAACCTGATGCACCAATTGCTCCCGGAGAAAAAGGAGAACTTTTGGTACGTTTCAATGGTTCAGGTCAAAATCAGGTTACTAAGACGATTACTGTTACGGCCAATACCGAAAAAGGGCAAGAGCTTTTGAGAATCAAGGCTTTTGTTAATCCGAAAGGGGCGACTCCAGCAGGACCGGTAGCGGGCAAGTGATACAAACGAGAATTTAGAGAGACACTAATTATGGGAGATATTGGACAGTTCCTGCCGATGCTGTTGATTTTTGTGGTTGCATATTTTTTTATGATACGCCCACAAATGAAGCGCCAAAAGGATGAGAAAAAATTTGCATCGGAATTAAAAAGGGGTGACCGTGTTATTACAAAAAGCGGTCTCCATGGAAAAATTTTGGAATTGAACGATAGCGACCTTTCTTGTGTTATCGAGACAATGGCAGGTAAATTAAAGTTTGACCGTTCCGCGATTTCTATGGAACTCAGCAGAAAATTGAATGCCCCGGTAAAGAAATAGTCTTTCTAACCTAAAGTTTTAGAAGCGGCGACCCTAAGGTCGCCGCTTTTTTGTTGGTCCATTGCGGGGAAGGTTTTAGGTTTTAAGAATGTATAGAAAGATCAATACGACGAATCAATCTACTGAACTTATTTTACCTAATATTTGGCTTTCGAAAAACCCCTCTCCCAAGGGGAGAGAACCTTTTCTAGAAACAGATGTTTTAGGGTTGGCTCCCCTCCTTGGGCGGGGCGGGGGGGAGGTCAGACCTGACCCATTATTAAAGAAAATATCAAATTGTCGAACACTCGATTTCATCATTCCCGAAGTCTTTCCAAAAATCATTATATTCAAGCTTCCTTAAAACAAATAAGTATGTACACGAATAGACGAAGTTTTATCAAAAAAAGTTCTTTGGCCTTGGCCGGGTCAAGTGCCGCATTTCTCTTTCCCATGGAACTTTTGGCAATGATGCGCAAAAGGGTCGGCGCAAATGACCGAATCAATGTGGGTCTGGTAGGGTGTAAAGGCATGGGTTTTTCAGATTTGAGCTCCATGCTGAAGATAAGCGAGGTCAGCGTAATCGCACTCTGCGATGTCGATGAAAACGTGCTTAAGGAAAGAACCGCCGATCTTGAAAAGGCAGGAATCAAAAAACCAAAATGGTATAAAGATTATCGCAAACTATTGGAGAACAAAGATATCGATGTCGTTATCATCGGTACTCCCGACCATTGGCATTGCCTCATGTTGACCGATGCCCTACAAGCTGGTAAGGATGTGTATTGTGAAAAGCCGATTGCCAACTCCATTCAAGAGGCCGATATCATGTTGAATTATGTTGGTGCAAGTGATCGCATGGTACAAATCGGACAATGGCAGCGTAGTCAGCCCCATTTCGTGGATGCGATAAATTTTGTCCATTCCGGAAAGTTGGGCAATATTCGTTTGGCCAAGGCATGGGCCTATCAAGGTTGGATGAAACCTGTACCCTTAGTTCCGGATGCAGCAGTTCCTGAAGGTGTTGATTATGATATGTGGTTAGGCCCTGCGCCTCAAAGACCCTTTAATGAGAATCGGTTTCATTTCAATTTTAGATGGTTCTGGGATTACGCAGGCGGACTCATGACCGATTGGGGCGTACATTTGATTGATTATGCCTTATATGGGATGAAAGCCGGTCGACCGCAATCCGTGATGGCACTGGGCGGAAAATTTGCCTATCCTGATGATGCTTCCGAAACTCCGGATACCTTACAAACCGTTTTTGAATACGATGGATTCTCCATTTTATGGGAACACGCCACAGGAATCGATGGCGGTAATTATGGACGTAACCATGGTATCGCTTTCATTGGTAATAACGGAACTTTGGTAGTCGATAGAAACGGATGGGAAATAATTCCCGAGGAAGAATTTCAAGGATGGGGCAAAGACGGAATACCCAAAATGGAAGCTGCTAGTTTTGATACCGGAGGCGTCAGCGGATTGGACCTGCATACCGTCAATTTTATTGAGGCTGTAAAAAGTAGGGATTCGTCGAAACTCACGGCACCGATTCAAGTAGGCTACGATGCCGCTTTGGTTTCCCATATGGGAAATGTAGCCTTTAAGACCGGAAATCGCATTTACTGGGATACCGATGCCCATAAATTCAAAGAAGAGGCCGCGAACGAATATATGAAAGCCAACTATCAGAACGGCTGGAAGTTGCCAATGCTCTAGGGCAAAACCCAAAATCCAAATCCCAAATTCCAAAAAGTGCTATTGGAACTTGGGATTTGGATTTTGGAATTTATCCCGCTAGGGATTATTTGTATTTATCATTGAGTCCCTTTCCTTCCAAAATCATCGGAAGTATTTTTTCAAGGCGCGAGACCTTGGTTTTTTCTTGTTTGGCAGTTGTAATATATTCCGAGTATTCTTTTTGATGGTATGGGGATAGACCTTTGAAGGCCTTTTTCAAACTCTCTTTTTCGCCCAAAGCGTCTTTCAGCAATTTTGGAACAGCGACTATTACGGCAGCTTTCTTTTTGGATACCAGTTCCATTCCTTTTTTCTGGTTTTCCAAAGATTCGTTCATGTAGGCGAGAACCCCCTTTTTGTCTATTTCATCGATAGATTTGAAATGCCAGTGCCGCATGGCTTGGGTTTTTCCTTTTTGAACGTTGACCAAAACATTTTTTGGGTCTTTCAAAAAGACACCGTTAAAAAAGCCGACGCCAAAATGGTTCTTGAAGCGTGCTATCCAAAATACATTTTTTCCTTGGATGGCGTAAACGGGAGCGGACCATTTAAAGGTTTCTTCGGCTTTTGTTTTCAGCGCCAAATCTCGTAAAATTTGTATTCCTTCTTGAAAATGATGCGCTGTGGTAAAGTAAGCTTCCAGTTTTTCTGAACGATCCATGAGTTTTAGTTTTTGCTTGCCGTAAGTTCGCAAATTTTCACGATAACGTCAACGGCTATTACCATGCTTTCTACGGGTACATATTCATATTTACCGTGAAAATTATGTCCGCCAGCAAAAATATTGGGACAAGGGAGGCCTTTATAACTTAGCTGGGATCCATCGGTACCTCCGCGAATCGGTTTTATGATCGGGGTAATCCCGATGGCTTCCATCGCTTCCTTTGCGATTTCTACGATGTGGAATACAGGCTCGACCTTCGCTCGCATATTGTAGTATTGGTCTTTTAATTCCAACGAAATACAGTCGCCAAATTTTTTGTTCAATGCGGTCGCCGTATCTTTCAAAAGCTGCTTCCTTTTTTCAAAAAGTTCCATGTCGTGATCGCGGATGATCAATTCAAATTCTGCATGCTCGATCTCACCTTTGATATGATACACATGAAAAAACCCTTCACGACCTTCAGTATGTTGTGGAGTCTCCCTCGACGGTAGTTGATTCATAAATTCTTGTGCAATACTTATGGCATTGACCATTTTGTTCTTGGCATAACCTGGGTGCACGCTCTTTCCCTTAATGATAACCTTGGCGCTTGCCGCGTTGAAATTTTCGTATTCCAGTTCCCCGATTTGGCTTCCGTCCATCGTATAGGCCCAATCGGCCCCGAATTTCTCGACATCAAAGTGATGGGCCCCGCGACCGATTTCTTCATCGGGAGTAAATCCGACCCGAATTTCTCCATGTTTTATCTCCGGATGTTGGACTAGGTACTCCATGGCACTGACGATTTCCGTAATACCTGCTTTATCATCTGCGCCTAATAGGGTAGTACCGTCGGTAGTGATAAGTGTCTGGCCTTTGTACAATAATAAATCCTCAAAATAATTAGGAGATAGCACGATGTTTTCTTTGGCATTCAAAACAATATCTTTTCCATCATAATCAGAAATAATCTGCGGATTCACATTTGTACCTGAAAAATCGGGAGAAGTATCGAAATGGGATATAAAACCAATAGTCGGAACTTTTTTATCAATGTTGCTCGGCAATTTCGCCATGATATATGCCTTTTCATCTATCGTGACGTCATGCAGTCCTATTTCCTTTAATTCATCTACCAATTTACGGGCCAAGACCCATTGTTTTTCAGTACTTGGTATGGCATCCGATTTTGGGTCACTTTGGGTGTCGATTGTCACATAACGTATAAATCGGTCTATAATATGTTGCATCCGTATAATTTTTGAACAAAAATACTGTTAATACTAAACGAATTACAAAGTAATAATTTTATGTATTTCAGAGCTTTAATGATTTTTTGCATATTGGTCTGTACTGCCTGTACCGTCAATGCCCAGAACTGTACGTTGGATATAGGAGGGAAAAATATCGATATGATCGTGAAGATATTTCAACTCAATGAAGCACAAATAGGTTCTATGGAAGAATTACGGGCCGAACTCGAAATAACGAACAAAACAGTTGAAGAAGATATTCAAAAATTGTTCGACCAACATCCGCAAAGCACCCCGGAAGAATTAATGACCATGGCGGGCAAATACAAAGTCTTACAGCAAAAGATTATCGATGCCTCTTTCGAAAGCGATAAAAAACTACTTTCCCTTTTTAATGAAAAACAATATGAGCGTTATTTAATTCTTTGTGAGGAAGCGATTCGAGATCCGATACGGATAATTCCGGTTTCGGTAGAAGAAATTATTGATCCTGAATGATGTTAACTTTCAATGTTGATAAATTACGCTGAGATAGGAGAAATACTAGGGTTTTGTTTGTATTTTTGACAAAATCTTACCGTAGTTCATGTATAAAATATTCGTTCGACCTTTTCTTTTCCTACTTGACCCAGAAAAGGTACATCACTTCACATTTTCCCTGATCGGGATACTATCAAGTATCGGATTTTCAAAAATCTTTAGGTCGCTCTATGTTTTGGAGGACCAAAGATTGGAACGAGAGGTCTTCGGACTGAAGTTCAAAAATCCTGTCGGTCTTGCGGCCGGTTTCGATAAGGATGCCAAACTTTATAAAGAGCTCTCCGATTTCGGATTCGGTTTTATCGAAATCGGAACATTGACTCCCAAGGCACAAGAAGGAAACCCTAAAAAACGGTTATTTCGTTTAAAAGCGGACAAAGCACTCATTAATCGCATGGGATTCAACAACAAAGGGGTTTTCGATGCCGTAGAGCGTTTAAAGAAGAATCCAGGGGTACTGATCGGGGGTAATATCGGAAAGAACAAGATAACGCCCAATGAAAATGCGGTAAAGGATTATCTCATATGTTTTGACGCACTTTTTGATCATGTCAATTACTTTGTGGTCAATGTGAGTTCGCCGAATACTCCCGGACTTCGAGAACTTCAAGACAAAGAACCTTTGACGGCCTTGTTGAAAGAACTTAAAAAGGAAAATGAAAAGTATGCCCATCGAAACGATGGTAAAGAAAAACCGATACTTTTAAAGATCGCCCCTGACCTTACTGATGCGCAATTACTCGATATTATCCAAATAGTTACCGTAACCCAAATTGATGGCGTTATTGCAACGAATACTACTATCGATCGTAAGAACCTCAAATCTGAACTCGTCTATACCGAGGAAAAAGGCGGACTTAGCGGAAAACCGTTGGCAGAAAGAAGCACTGAAGTCATTCGTTTTTTGGCCGAAAAAAGCAACAAAGCTTTTCCGATCATAGGGGTAGGGGGCATTCATTCCGCCCAAGACGCTATGGAAAAGTTGGAAGCCGGCGCAGACTTGGTTCAGCTGTACACGGGTTTCGTCTATGAAGGGCCATCCTTGATTAAAAAAATCAACAAAGCGATACTTCAAAATAGTGGGCAGTTGCAGTAAGCATTACCTTTTTAGACCAAAGATTCTTATTCAGAGAAACCTTTTAGACGGTTTTATAAAATATCAGGATTGCAATGACCTGCACCGCCAACCGCTATCTGTCCACCGCCTACTTTATTTACTTCGTCCAATAATCCACTACGGTAACAACCTCTAGATGAGGTGAGAGCAGTTCAACAAAGGCCTTATGATCTGGGTGGGGTAGATACGCGGCCCTATCTTCCTCAGAATTAAAGGTTACGAAGAAACAATGGGTAAGTCCCTTGTTCAATCCTTCAGGACTATTGTTTGTTCCCCATTCGTAGCCCGAAATTTCGGATATTTTTGATGGTAGGGCGCCGAAGGCATCTTCGATTTCCTTTATTTTTTCAGGCGCCGTACCTTCCTTAAATTTAAATAACACCACATGGCGCAAAAGGCTGTCTTGAACTAGGGTCATTGTTGTAGTTTTGGTCGATGTTATTTTCTCCGTTTTTTTCTGATGCATTCCAAAAACGGAAAAGGTCACAAGAATGGCAACGGAAGTAATCATATTTTTCATAAGTTCTCAGTTTTTCGAAAGATATAAAAAAAGATGGGCATTCTAACGGAATTTGTATTTTACGAGCTGCTATCGCTATGTTGAACTACGAAATACTTTTAGCATTTATGGGGGCCACGGCAGCCTTGGCCATCTCTCCGGGACCGGATAATATCTATGTCTTGATGCAAGGGGTGACGAATGGTAGAAAGTACGGACTTGCCACTACTGCCGGACTCATTTCAGGATGCATCATACACACCACGCTTCTGGCATTCGGCGTTTCAGCCCTGATCAAGGAAAATGACAACCTGTTTTTTGGGATAAAAGTATTGGGTGCATTGTACCTACTTTATTTGGCTTTTAAAGTCTTTAAAACTGATGCCACACTTCGTTTGGGAGAAAGTAATAAAGTTCCTCAAAAAACGATGGGACAATTGTTCCGAGAGGGATTTATCATGAATGTATTGAACCCTAAGGTGACCATTTTCTTTTTAGCGTTCTTTCCGGGATTTTTGTTCAGTGATTCAATGAGTACAGTCGTTCAGTTCTATATTCTAGGTTTGCTTTTTATGGCTGTTTCGGCCATAATCTTTAGTTTGATAGCCATTTTATCCGGTATGATTTCCGATTACATTACGAAAAACAGGAATGTCGGTACGCTGTTGAAATGGTTGCAGATAATTGTGTTTGTCGGCATTGCTATTTATCTTCTGCTATCAGAGAAATAATGGTATTTTTGATTTCATCTTTTCTTTGTGTGGCTCTCTGATTCTCCGTGCAACTCTGTGATATAGTTATTACACAGAACTGCACAGAGAAAAAGGAGTTTCACAGAGGTGGGCTGTTAAATTTTATGGAGACAAAAATCAAGATCATCGAATGTCCTCGAGATGCCATGCAAGGCATCAAGACTTTTATTCCTACGGATGAAAAAGTCAAATACATTCAGTCGCTTTTGGGATGCGGTTTTGATACTATCGATTTTGGAAGTTTCGTCTCCCCCAAAGCCATTCCACAAATGGTCGACACCGCAGAAGTGCTTTCCCGACTTGATTTATCCAAAACCAAAAGCAAGCTATTGGCCATCGTTGCCAATGTGCGTGGCGCTAGGGATGCTTGCGAACATGATGCAATCGATTATTTAGGATTTCCCTTTTCCATTTCCGAGAACTTCCAGATGCGAAATACGCATAAGACCATAGCTGAATCCGTGATTACCTTAAGGGAGATTTTCAATATTGCGAATACATCAGGTAAACAAGTGGTAACTTATATTTCCATGGGGTTCGGCAATCCTTATGGAGATCCGTGGAACGTAGAAATAGTGGGGGAATGGACCGAAAAACTGGCCGAAATGGGTGCACGGATTCTATCCCTTTCGGATACAGTGGGCACTTCCGATCCTAAAACCATTGATTATTTGTTTTCCAATCTTATCCCAAAATATCCTGAAATTGAATTCGGAGCACATTTGCATACGACACCGAAGAAGTGGCATGAAAAAGTGGATGCGGCTTATAAATCCGGTTGCCGAAGGTTCGATGGTGCCGTTCAAGGTTTTGGTGGTTGCCCCATGGCCAAAGACGAACTAACAGGCAATATGCCAACCGAGAAAATGCTTTCGTACTTCAATGCGGCAAAAGTGGATTCGGGAGTCAATTGGTTGGTTTTTGAGGCGGCTTATAATAAGGCCTCCGAATTGTTTTCTGCGTATTAGTCAGCTAAGAAAAGTAAGGCGAGAGACACGCGCCAATCATCGTCCAAAGTTGTGGTCCAAGTTTTTTCACCTGCCGGCAGATAAGTTTTATTTTTCTTTTCCCTTTCCTGCTCAGAATTTCAAAGGTGCTTGTTTTAAAATACTTAGAGGTTTTGAACAAGAAACGAAAGTGATATAGAATATAACTAAAATGTAGAGATTCTTCATTTCCACCAACCTTTTTGTTTTCTAATATAAATTATTTGTCCTGTATGATAGGCATTATGTGAAGACATAGTCAAAAGGTCGGAAGCCCATTCGGACAACTCTTTTTCATTTGCTTTTTCAATCAATCGTTCCAATTCAGTTTGAACGCTGTCCAATTTGATAATAAGGTTTTTCCATTCCTTTTCGGTGTATATTTTAAAAGTTGAGTCATTGTCTATCTCAAAGTTCGAAAAGTCCTCTCCTTTAAAAGCTCTTAGCTGCATTTCATTCCAAAAGGTTAGATGAGAAACGAGTTCTCCTATCGAATGGTTTGCAGTATTGTCCTTCCAATTCGATTGTTGAGCAGAAAGTTCATCTGTGGCTGTTTTTATGGGAACGAACCAATTTTCTTCACTATGTGAGTATTTTAATTGTTGTACAAGTAATGATTTCACATTCGGTTCAACAGTTCTTTCTGAGCAGTTCAAGATTAATAGTGCAAATCCGACAAAGGCTAAAATATTTTTCATAGTTCTGATTGTTTGTTAAAATGTTGCACAACACTAGTATAAAAACAACGAGGACGCACAGCGCATTTGCATTTCACCAAAACCAAACTCAAACCCTTTTTTAGTACCGTAATTCGAGTCCCCCAAAGAGACCGAAAGGTAATCCGGGACGGAGGCCCGCAGGCACTCTCGCCACTGCGTAGGTTTCATCCAATAAGTTCATCGCATTGAGTGTTAAGGCGATATGTTCGTTGTAACGGTATTTGCCGCCCAGATCAAGAACGATGTTGGAGGCCACTTTTTCGTTTTGAGGAATCGTTCCACTACCTGCTTTCGTTCTGAAGGCCCCATTGAAACGACCACTAAAGTTGATTTCAAAATCCTTATGTTCTAAAGATATCGTGGTGTTCAACTGGTGTTTTGAAAGATAAGGCAACTCATCGCCTACATTGACCTCTCCCCAAATATCATTTTGACTGCCGAAACTTTTCAAGAATTCGGTATCGGTCAGGGTGTAGCCGAACGTTATGGGCAAGATATATTTTTTGGAATTCGGCAATACATTGTAATTCAACAATACCTCAAGGCCCTGTACCTTTACTTCGCCCGCATTGAACTGGTCCAGAGACCCTGTACCACCCGTTGCGGCCAGATCGCTTCCCAATAAATTACTGTAATCATTGTAGAAGCCTACGACTTCCCCTGTGAAGCCACCATAAGAAAAACGGGTGCCAAGTTCATAATTGATGCTTTCTTCCGGTTTTTCGCCGACTTGGTTGCTAGGTGGGGAGAATCCTTTGTGTATTCCGCCGAAAAGGGAAATATTTTGAAAATTGTAGTTAAAACCTATTCCGGGAATAAAAACATCGACCTTGTTTTCCCTTTCAGAAAGGTCGGTTCCTAATCTGGTCACATCGTTTCTACCGTAATCGGCCCGTCCTAAGGAAATATTCTCATAACGTATACCCGGTGTCAAGGTCAGGTTATTATACTTCAATTTGTACAAGGCATACGATGAAAATGCACGGGCATCACTGATTCGATTGGCATCCGTACCGGGTATTCCCATTTCGGTCAACACCATGGTACCATTGGTAATACCATAGCTATCGACCCATTGAAAACGGTCTTCTTCGTCAAAATGGTAGCGGAGACCGACCTCTATATCGTGAAAAGTGTTTTGGCCCGTCCAATGATAGTCCAGTTTCGTTTGAATCCCTGTAGAAAGGTAATCACGGTTGTTCGCTTTGACGCCCAGAATATCACCCGTAGCACTGTTTGTAGTTCCGTTGACTAAATTGAAATATGAGGAAAGACCCACCGGATTTTCGAGAATTCCGGATATACCCTCGCGCTCACCGGCTACGGTAACATAATCCAGCTTGTACCAGTTTCTACTAAACCCATTGTAGTAACCAACCGTGGTGATTTGAAAATAATCGCTGAATTTTAAGGTATGCGTGCCCATAAACTGCACATGCTCGGTAGTCATCTGATCTGCTTGAGAACCTGCGTACCGACGAAATGGTGTCGCCTCGAAGTCCGATTGGGTCAAGCCTAAATAAGTTTCGTTTGAAATTTCATCCGAGTACTGAAATTTTAGCTCAAACTCTTGCCCTATCGCAGCATCGGGATTGGTTTTGAGGCGGAATTTCGTAACCAAATCGTTTTTGTCGAAACCGGTATCCTCCCCATTATCCAATTCTTTGAATCCGTTCGAATTGTAGTTCAGGTATTCTACCGAATAGCCAAAATTCTTCTTGCTATCGCCCAATTGCGCATGCAAGCGGCCACTTTGAAAACTACCGTAGCTAGAGTTCAGAAAGATTCCAAAAGTGTCGGGCACTTCAGTGGAAAGCATATTGATCGCGCCACCCGTAGTATAAGGGCCGTATTGCACCTGACTACTGCCCTTTAAAATTTCAACCGACTGCATTCGGGCGATGGTCGGAAAGTAATAAGCGGAAGGGGCGCTGTAGGGTGCCGGCGCAATAAGCACGCCATCTTCCATCAATGATATTTTTGAACTCCGCTCAGGTGATGTTCCGCGCAGGCTTATATTTGGCCGAAGTCCAAAACCATCTTCTTCATAGACGTTTACGCCGGGCACTGATCGAAGGGTTCTATTGACATCGGTATAATTGAATTTTTTAATCTCTTTCGGAGAAATATAATAGGCCGAGCCCGTTCTGTTCTTCGCTTCGAACTTGCTGCCCAAGATTACCTTGGCGGACAACACAATTTCGTTCAGGTATATCGAATCCATGGGTTTTGTTGATGGTTGTTGAGCGTAAAGGGAGAAAGAAAATAATAGTATTCCGAAAGTAATTTTGCCGTACATCTTATTTAGACTTATTTAAAATAATAAAACAAATGTATGATGTGTTTTGAAAATAACAAAGCTTATTTAGAATAAATAAAAATAGAATTTTGTTAGTTTTTTGTTATCAAGGAGTTAAGCACAAATTTTAACAATGAAGTGATTATTTTTACACCAACTATTGAACAAAGAGATAAAACTATGCCATCAAAAAAAATGTTTTCGTTACTAGTTCTTTTAACATTCATTGCTGGACCTACCGTTATGGCCCAAACCGTAATGCAAGAAGATGTTGCTGCCATTACCGCGGTCAGTAAAGCCCGTGCGGAGGCTTTTAATCAAGCCAATGCGAAGGAAATAGCTAGCTATTTCACCGAAGATGCCGTGCTTATGGCTCCTGGAGAATCGGCTGCAATCGGTACGGAAGCTGTTCGCGAATATTATCAAGACATTTTTGATAGCTTCGATGTAGACTTGGAAAGTCATTACGAAGAAGTTGAGGTTTTTGGTGATATGGCTTATGGCCGTGGAGAGGCTATTGTTCGTCTTACTCCGCGAAATGGAGGTAAATCTACCGTAGCTTCTTCAAAGTATTTGAATATCTTAAAAAGACAACCTGATGGTAGCTGGATGACGACCCATGATATCTGGAATGACAATGATAAAATACCATGAGTTGGTAAGGTCAAAGTACTATCGAATTTAGTCTTTTCCAACGTTGTCATGAGTAAGGATAATATGCCGCGAAATAGCGGTTAGTAGAAGATTGCAGAAATGCGTATTCTACCTTATACTAAAAATGGTATTTTGCAACATCGGTTCGATATGCTATAATTACTTTGCTCAAATCGGGGATGATTTTACCACTACGATTTAACCAATAAAAATCGTTACATTTGCACGCAATTAAATCCTTAATTGCCATGCAAGCCCACCTAAACAAAATTCTCGGAGAAGGTCTTACGTACGATGACGTACTTCTTGTTCCGGCCTATTCCGAAGTGCTTCCTAGAGAAGTCAACATCCAGACAAAATTCACGCGAAATATTACTATCAATGTGCCCATCGTTTCAGCGGCAATGGATACCGTAACAGAATCACGCATGGCCATTGCCATGGCTCAAGAGGGTGGTATCGGGGTCTTACACAAAAACATGACCATCGAGCAACAGGCGATGAAAGTGCGTAAAGTAAAACGTGCGGAAAGCGGAATGATCCTAGATCCGGTTACCTTGCCTGCAGATGCTCTGGTCAAAGACGCCAAAGCCAATATGAGGGAGTTCAGTATTGGTGGTATACCTATTGTGGATAAAGACGGAAAATTAATAGGTATCGTTACGAACCGTGACTTGCGTTTCGAGAAGAATAATGACCGTCCGCTTTCGGAAGTCATGACCAAAGAAAATTTGGTTACCGTGGGCGAGGGCACTTCTTTGGAACAGGCGGAAGACATTCTTCAAGAAAATAAAATTGAAAAACTTCCAGTAGTCGATAAAGATTATAAACTGGTAGGTCTGATTACTTTTAGGGATATTACGAAACTGACTCAAAAACCGATTGCCAATAAAGATCAATACGGCAGGTTGCGGGTAGCGGCAGCCCTTGGTGTCACGGGAGATGTAGTCGAAAGAGCCGAGGCATTGGTGCATGCAGGTGTTGATGCTGTGGTAATTGATACCGCCCATGGTCATACTCAAGGTGTGGTAAATGCCTTGAAGAGCGTAAAAAAGGAATTTCCTAATCTGGAAGTTATCGTGGGCAATATTGCTACCGGCGAGGCTGCTAAGTATTTGGTAGAAGCTGGTGCTGATGCCGTTAAAGTCGGAATCGGACCAGGTTCAATTTGTACCACAAGGGTAGTTGCGGGAGTTGGTTTCCCACAGTTTTCTGCAGTATTGGAGGTTGCCGCGGCCATTAAAGGTAGTGGCGTACCCGTAATCGCAGATGGCGGAATTCGATATACAGGTGATATTCCAAAAGCTATCGCTGCAGGAGCAGATACGGTAATGCTAGGGTCGCTTTTAGCGGGAACGAAAGAATCGCCAGGTGAGACTATCATCTACGAAGGCCGAAAATTCAAATCATATCGTGGTATGGGTTCGGTAGAAGCCATGAAGCAAGGTTCAAAAGATCGTTACTTTCAAGATGTCGAGGACGATATCAAAAAACTGGTGCCCGAGGGTATTGTAGGTCGCGTACCCTATAAAGGTGATCTTTACGAAAGCATTCACCAGTTCGTTGGCGGACTCCGTGCGGGAATGGGGTATTGTGGTGCCAAAGATATTGCCACCTTACAAGAAACTGGTCGTTTTGTACAGATTACAGCTAGCGGAATTAACGAAAGTCATCCGCATGATGTGACAATTACGAAGGAGTCGCCGAATTATAGCCGCTAGAATACCACAAATGGACTACGAAAATAAAGCGGACGACTATTATAACCACGAGCGGCCCGAAATGCTGGCCTATATTCCTAGGGGCTGTAAAACATTATTGGATGTAGGCTGTGGCGAAGGCACTTTCGCCGGCTATATCAAAGAAAAAGAAGGTCTTGAGGCTTGGGGCATCGAACTGATGCCAGAACCCGGTGAACAAGCTAAAGAAAGATTGGATAAGGTCTTTATTGGTCCATGTGAAGATTTTCTTGATGAGCTGCCCGATAATTATTTTGATGTTATTTATTGCAATGATGTATTGGAACATCTTGTTGACCCTTATACCGTGCTAGGTATCTTAAAAAATAAACTTACCGAAAAAGGGGTGGTCATTAGTTCGATTCCGAATATCAGATATCACGATGCCTTTAAAAAAATCATCCTTCAAAAGAAATTCGAATATGAAGGCCATGGTATTTTCGACAAGACTCACATGCGTTTTTTTACCAAAAGCAGTATTGCCAATATGTACCGTGATCAGGGCTATAAAATTTTGAGCCATGAGGGCATTAACAGAACTAGATCGTTAAAGCCCTACTTGTACAACATTCCTTTTTTCTTTACCGCAATGGATATGTTCTACCTACAATTTGCTACAGTAGCCCAGCGGGCAGACTGACCCGAAGTACGGAGTTGTCCGATGCCCCATTTATCCGGCTCCTTGTCGACTATTTACTTCGTTTGGATGCAATATTATCTAACTTTATCGTTATCAGGTTTAGGTCTCGACTTTCCCACAAAAGAATATTCTGATTTTCCTGGCAAAAGGATGCATAAATGATTTTAAAATTACTTCCTTTCTCTTATTTAGCGTTGTCATAAGTGCACAACAAATCGGAGATTTTATTTCCGTACCGCCTGGTGCTCAGAATACTGATTTTGTCATTCCTTCTACACATCGTTTTCAAAAAATTATCGAAACCGGAGATGCCCTAACCGAAGGAGGGGCATTAAAGAACAAAAATGACTTTGCTGGCTATGTTCCTATTGCCGGGAGCAGTGAAAATGGATATTTAAGTATCAATTCGGAAGATGCTCCGGGCGGAGTTGCGATACTTGACATAAATTACAATTCAAATACAGGACTTTGGCAAACGACCCGATCGGAAGCAGTCAATTTTGACGGGGTTTTTGCTACTGCAGCCAATTGTTCAGGAACTGTTACCCCATGGAATACTATTATTAGCTGTGAAGAATATACGAGTGCTGAATTGGAAAATAATCCAAACCTTCCTTTTCAGGGGTCTAGAGATTTTAATAATGACGGATATGACGATTTTGGTTGGGCCATAGAAATTGATCCGGTCACCAAAACGGTAATTGACCAGCCCGGCGGATTGAATGGCGCCGATAAGCTATGGGCCATGGGCAATTTCAAACATGAAAATGCAGCTATTCACAATAATCAGCGTACGGTCTACCAAGGGGCCGACGCAGCGATAGGCTACTTGTACAAATTCATTGCGGATAATGCACAAGACCTGAGTAGTGGAAATCTCTATGTATATAGCGGGTCTAAAAATGGCTCTGGCAGTTGGATCCAGCTTGCCAATACAACACAGGCCGAGCAAAATTCAACGGTACAACAGAGTGCAAATCTGGGCGCTACTGTCTTTGATGGTATTGAAGATGTTGAAATAGGCCTTGACGGCATGGTCTACTTTGCCGTAAAAAGTGAGAACAGGGTGTATCGTTTTCAAGATTCAGATCCTATTTCTGGTACGACGGTTTCGCAAATGGAAACCTATGTTGGCAATGCAGCCTATAATGTGCAACACGAGGGGGTACATCAACTGTTGATTGGGGGCATGGAAATGATAACCTTGCTTTTGACGGGCAGGGAAATTTATGGGTGATGCAAGATGCAAACGACTATCAGAATTATATATGGGTCGTTGAAAATGGTCATTCACAAAGTAGTCCAAAAGTAAAGATATTCGGTCGTACACCCGTGGGCTCCGAACCTACAGGTATTACGTTTTCACCCGATTATCGTTTTCTTTTCATGTCGATTCAACATCCCAATGTCAATAATGGAAGTACAACACAGACCGATGCAGCAGGTAATGCAATAGCTTTTGATAAAGATCTTACACTTGTAATCTCGCTTGAAACACCTACAAATCAGACTTGGTATCTTGATGCTGATGGGGACGGTTATGCCGACCCGAATACGGTTTTAAGTCCCACGAGTCCTGGAGTGGGATATACAAACAGTACTTTACTAACAACCGATTGCGATGATTCTAATTCCGCGATTAATCCAGAAACAGTTTGGTATCTAGATGGTGACGGCGACGGTTTTGCGGATCCTAATACCGTTCAAAGCTGCCTTAGTCCTGGCGCAGGATATTCCATAAACTCTTTGCCAACTACGGACTGCGATGATGATGATTCTTCTGTCAATGCACCTTCTACATGGTACTTGGATACCGACGGTGATGGTTTTGCCATTGCACCAACGATGGAAAGTTGCCAGAGTCCCGGTACGGGATATACAAGAAACATTTTGCCGACCACGGATTGTGACGATAACGATGCTTCGGTGAACGCTTCGTCTACCTGGTATTTGGACGCTGATGGTGACGGTTTTGCTGTTCCAACCACTGTAGAAAGTTGCCAAAGCCCCGGACCGGGTTATACAATGACAGTGCTACCGACCACAGATTGCGATGACACAAATAATTCCATAAATGCCTCGGTAATCTGGTATTTGGATGCCGATGATGATGGATACGCCGCATCGGAAACCATAGAAAGTTGCTTTAGTCCCGGAACGGGCTATACAATGACCGTATTGCCCAATACCGATTGCGATGATGGTGACGCAAGTATAAATATGGCGTCGACTTGGTACTTGGATGCAGATTTGGATGGTTTTGCAGACCCGAACACCATAGAGAGTTGTCAGAGTCCCGGTTCCACGTATACGCTAACTATATTGCCGACCACGGATTGTGACGATAACGATGCTTCGGTCAATACGCCTCTGATTTGGTATTTAGATACTGATGGTGATGGCTTTGCTTCACCCGAAACCATAGAAAGTTGCCAAAACCCTGGAAATGGCTATACAACGTCTGTTTTGCCAACAACGGACTGTGATGATAACAATGCAATGTTCAACCTAATATCAACGTGGTATTTGGACGCTGACGGAGATGGGTTTGCAGATCCTGAGACCGTTGAGAGTTGCCAAAGCCCTGGTCCTGGTTTTAAGACTACTGAGATGCCGACTACCGATTGCGATGATGCGGATGGGACGGTCAATTTAGAGGCGCTTTGGTATTTAGATGTGGACGATGATGGCTTTGCGGATGAACCACCAGTAACAAGCTGCAAAAGACCCGGTGATGCTTATACCTTGAGCGAATTACAGTTAAAAACTGACTTGGCCGATGAAAGGGGTATTCTCTATCCAAACCCGACCGATAGCGAAGTGTACGTGCAGCTCGATAAAACGTATGATGAACTGGATGTCGAAGTATTGACTTTGAACCGGGTTCAGGTATACGCTAAGAAGAGCACAAATACCGACATAATTTCCTTTGACCTCATTGGGCAGCCTACCGGGGTATACTTTCTACAGGTACGAAACCAAGGCGAACGTATTGGTTTCTATAAAGTAATAAAGTTATAATCAGCCCAGAAAACACAATTCGACACAAAACAGGAAATCTTCTCGGGGCATTTGAAATCATGTTTGGAATTTCAATTATTACTTACATCCACCTTTTTTCTTAATAATTGCATCCTTCTTAAATCATCGGAAGCTTGTAGTAGTTTTTTCAACAGAGCGGGATTTAAATCAGGGTTTGCCTCAATAAATTTTTGAAGAATCTGGTATGACTCCGGCGAATTATATTTACCTATGGTATTGTTCAGCCATCCTTTGGGAAAAAAGATATCCCCTGTTTTTTGAATTTCGTCCAAAAGTTCCAAACTGGGTTTTAGATATTGAATGGTTTCCCTGTGCCGAAGTGGATGGTTCAAATAGTTTAAGGCACTGAGCGTCCAGTTCTCTTTTTCCCGGTTTTCAGCATCCTTCAAACTTTCAAAAAAAGCATTGCGAATTGCTGGTTCATTGGATAGCGACGGTAACAGAAATTCAAAACGCTCGCGCTTGTCGGGGTTGCTAATATTCTTTTTTGCAATTTCAAGAATTTCAGTTGTGTCAGGGTGTTCGAAAAGGGCCAAGGTCATGGCCATACGGGTATAATCATCCTCATTGAGCTTAAGATCCGGAATTATAATTGATTTGTTCCAAATTTTATAGAGGGTTTCATTTCCCGAATCGGAGTAGGCAATAGATTGAAAGCTACCAAATAGTATCTTTTTAATATTTGGCGGCAGGTCGCTTTGTAGCTGTCGTATCAACTGATTTTCTAGATTGGATTGGTGTTTTTCCTGTTGTGCCTCGGTAAGGTATGTCCAAAAGAGCATGTTCAGATAGCCTGAAATCAGATTGACCAAAAGCTCGTTTTTTTCCGACAAGAGGCTTTTCTGATAGAGGTTGAAGAGGGTTTCTGCCGCTAGATTTCCGTTCAACGCGTTTTCATAGGCATTGATGTAGGTGTAACCGCGGGCAACTTCATCCTCGATATCCAGAATGGCATCCAAATTTTCCGTATCGATGGGGAAAACGCCATAGCCAAGTCCGTTCGAATTATAGATAATAGCCTTTGGTTTTTTCAACCCAGCCGCGTTTTCAATAGCATTTTTTGGCTTTGAAACAGTTGCGGTTAGCTTGTGAACACTATCCGAGTAGACCATTGAAATGTCAAAGGTCTGTGGCCAGATACCATCGCTACCATCTTCTGCTTCTTGCATCAGTTCAAAAGTGTCAATGGTACCGTCGTCGTTATAAGTGATCTTTTCTTGAAACAAGGGTCTGCTCGAACGGTTGACCCAGATTTCACTCCATTTTTTTAAATCGGTCTTCGTTTCCTTGTCCAACAGTTCCACGAGGTCGTTCCAGACCGCATTACCATATTCGTATTCCTTTATATAGGCTTGAATTCCTTTTTGAAAAGATGCCGTTCCCATAATCGTTTCCAATTGTCGCATCATAATGGGTGCCTTGTTATAGATAATACTTCCGTAAAGGGATCCCGCATCATTGAGGTTTTCCAAGTTTTGACGGATTGGATTCGTGCCCAAGGTCCGGTCTTCACCATAGGCCCTGGGGTAGTGCGTGACCATGAACGCTAGGTCATGATTGATGTCTGGAAAAACAGGATTAACGATTTTATCCGCCATAAAATTGGCAAATACTTCTTTCATCCAAACATCGCTGAACCAGTCCATGGTTACAAGGTCGCCGAACCACATATGGGCCGTCTCGTGCGCAATCAATTTGGCCCTCGAAAGTCTTTGGTTTTCGGTGGCGCTTTCATCAAGAAACAGCGCTCCTTCGCGATATTGTATTGCACCTACATGTTCCATGCCGCCGTATTGAAATCCAGGGATTGCCGCATAATCGAGTTTTTGAAATGGAAAGGGATAGGCAGTGTAGTCTTCTAGAAATGCTATAGATTGCCGGTGCGAATCAAAAATTTTGGAAGGCTCAAATCGATTTTGGCACTATCGTTTTCTCGATAGAGCAAGGTCATGTCAAAATTATCGCGACTTTCTGAAGCTTTTTGAAACTTACCGGAAACAAAGGAAAACAGATAGGTGCTCATGGTGTCGGTCGTGCCGAATTCGTGTATTGTAAAATCACCATTTTGTGAAGTACGTTTTTCCAGAGCACCGGAGAGCACTTGCCAGTCGTTAGGTGCCGTAATCGTCAAGGTGTATTTAGCTTTTATATTCGGCTGGTCGAAACAAGGAAACAAAGTACGTGCCCGATCCGGCACCAAAAGCGTATAGAGGTATTCGTCATTTCGGTTGAGTGACAGTTCGCCCATGGTAAATTCGATTTCGATTTCGTTGGTACCTACCTTGAGATGGTCTGGAGAAATTTTCAAATGTTCATTTTGATGGAAAATCTCACACTTGTTCCCGTTGGTTTTTAAGGATTTTAAAAGATTTGATTCTTCCTTGAAATCTAAAAGAAGCGGGGCATCGAGATTTGAAATGTCCAGTTTTAATTTCAGTACTGCGGAAATCGGCGCTTCCTTTTGCTCAGGAATCTTAAAAGCAAGTCCATATTTGACATTTGAAACCTGTTCACTTCGATATTCGGCCAAGGCCAAGGGTACGCCTTCCTTTAGAAAAGTTTCGGCCGAAGGTGGGTTGCTACAGCACAATAAAAGAAGCGATACGAAAATACAATAAACACTTTTCAATTTTCTAGGGATAAAATAGTACGGTCATCATACCTGTGGTTGAGGTCGAAAGGTAACTAATGAGAAAATCTAATACAAGTTCTTCCTTTAAGCGGAATGCCTACTCAGGGGGTAAGATATTTATAAAAATTATTTACCCTGACCGGCGTAGGTCTTCCAATCTTTCTCTTTGTAGATGTCATCACCAAAATACTTGGCGATTTCAAGAAAGGGCTTTGGTTTTTGATATCCCGGTACGGGTGACAGCATATTCATTTTTTCATCAAGGAAAATTGTCGTTGGGTAGCTCATTTTTCCTTGCATCAATGCCGCGGCGAATTCATGGTATCCTTTTCTTCCCGAAGGAACAAATTTATAGGTCTTGCCTTTAAATTCGATAGGGTCTTTGCCTTCTCCATCCAATTTTACCATATAGAAGTTATCGGCCATATAGTTCGCCACTTCCGCGTTCTGAAAAGTATCCTTATCCATTTTTTTTGCACCAACCGCACCAATCGGTATAGACATCTACGAATATCTTCTTTGGATTTTTGTCCGTTTCGGCCAATTTGGCTGCTTCCTCCCAAGAAAGCCATTTTACTTCTTGAGCCTGAATTGTCAAGGGCAATGATACCATTATAAATAGCAGAATAATTTTGATGGAATGTGGGGCCGATAGTTTCATGTGCTTTTTTTGTCGAGTTAGTCCAAATACTATACCAAAACTAACGAAAATACCGTCGCTTTATTTTACCAAGGACTTTTCCTTTTTAGGAACGAACAAATCCTTAACGTCCACTTGATTTCTGATCAGGTCATCAAAAGTCTCGCGTTCACGAATCAAAACAGCCTTCCCCCTATGCCAGAGTACTTCGGGCGGTCGAAATCGGGAGTTATAATTACTCGCCATGGTAAAGCAATATGCGCCCGCATTTCTAAAACAAAGAATATCTCCTTCCGCAATTTCATTGATTCTTCTGTTGTTGCCGAAGGTATCCGTTTCGCAAATGTATCCTACCACGGAATAGTAACGTTCACGCCCATCAGGATTCGAAATATTGGAAATCGAATGGGTAGCCCCGTAAAGCATGGGCCTAATTAAGTGGTTAAATCCAGAATCAACACTGGCGAAGACTGTTGAGGTGGTTTGCTTGACCACATTCACCTTGGCCAAAAAGTAACCTGCTTCGCTGACTAAAAACTTACCCGGCTCAAAGGCGAGGGTCAATTCTCTGCCGTATTCATTACAAAACTCATTAAAGCGATAGCTCAATTTTTTACCCAATTCTTCGACATTGGTTTCGATATCACCTTCTTTGTATGGTACTTTGAACCCACTGCCAAAATCTATAAAATCCAAGTTTTTGAAGTTTTTTGCCGTCTCGAAGAGGATTTCCGAAGCATATAAAAAGACATCGATATCCAGAATATCACTTCCCGTATGCATGTGGATCCCGTTGATATTCATTTTAGTCAAATCGACGATACGCAGCAAATGGGGAATCTGGTGAATACTGATGCCGAATTTTGAATCGATATGGCCCACAGAAATATTTGAATTTCCCCGGCCATCACATGCGGATTGATACGGATACAAACTGGAATCTTTGGATGCTTGCTTCCAAATTGCTCCAGTATAGAGAGATTATCGATATTGATACGTACGCCAAGTTTTGAAGCTTCCTCAATTTCTTCAAGTGATACTCCGTTTGGGGTAAAAATAATATCTTGTGGTTCAAAACCCGCCAATAGACCTAGTTGTACTTCTTGAATTGAAACGGTATCCAAACCACTTCCAAGACTGTTCATCAATCGTAAGATCGTAATGTTCGACAGAGCCTTAGCGGCATAGTTCAGCTTCAATTTCTTGACACCGCTAAAGGCATTGGTCAATCTTTTGAATTGTGAAATTATCTTTTCAGAATCATACACATATAGAGGGTCACCGTATGTTTTTGCGATTTTCAGTAGATCGGCATTTTTCATTTCGCTATCAATTTGGGGTAAATCTAACGCACTTATGGGTATCTTCCAAGAATTTTATACTCAATTATAATTAATACAACAAAATGTTATGTTTGTAACAATTAAAATGATTGATACGATTTGTTGCTATGCATCATGAATTGTACATTTAAAATGAAAAATATTGACTTATGAGATTACCTTTCTTTCCGTTACAATCCGTTTTTTTCCCAGGGGAATCGGTACCCTTGCACATATTTGAAGAACGATACAAACAATTGATAATCGACTGTAGGGAAGAAGCAATAACCTTTGGTATTCCTGTTTATATATATGGAAATGTGACCTACGGCACCGAGGTGCAATTGGTGGAAGTTGTAACCACTTATGAGAATGGTGAAATGGATGTGGTTTGCGTTGCACGTCAAGTGTTCAAGATTTTGACCTTTGAAAACGAATTGCCCGATAAACCCTATGCAGGTGGTGAAGTACAGTTTTTGGATTCGATAAACGATATCGACGAGTCGTTAAAAGCTGAGGTTCTGGGGTTGATCGAAGAACTATACAATCTTATGGATGTGCCTTCTACACCGATGCCCTTAGAAAAATTTCACAGTTATGTTTTGGCCCATAAAATGGGACTATCCTATGAACAAGAGTTTGAACTCTTGCAATTGTCAAAAGAAAGTGAACGGCTTGATTTCATAAAAGCTCATCTAAAGGGTACCATTGCCGTCTTGAACGAAGTTGAACGCACGAAAAAGACTATTGAACTGAACGGTGATTTCAGAAATTTCGACCCGTTGGATTTTAAGGGGTTTAAGGAGTAGTAGGCGGTTTGCAGTTGGCAGTTGCAGTTAGAAGTCGGCAGTAATCAATAATTTAATCCATCTTTTGAACCCTGAATTTTTACTGCCGACTGCAACTGCCAACTGCCAACTTTTTTCTTTATTTTTGCCAGCGAACCAAAGACATTATAATATATGAACCTTCATGAGTATCAGGGTAAAGAGATTTTGGCAAGTTTCGGTGTACGCATTCAACGCGGCATCGTTGCGCATAATGCAAAGGAGGCCGTAGAGGCCGCAAAACAACTGACCGCCGAGACCGGAACGGGCTGGCATGTCATTAAGGCCCAGGTACACGCGGGTGGTAGAGGGAAAGGTGGTGGCGTAAAATTAGCCAAAAATCTGAAGGAAGTGGAAGAATTAGCCGGAAGTATCATCGGTATGAACCTGATAACTCCACAAACTTCTGCGGAAGGAAAAAAGTACACCAAGTTTTGGTCGCCGAAGATGTTTACTATCCCGGGGATAGCGAGACCAAGGAATTCTATATGTCGGTGCTTTTGAACCGCGGAACGGGAAGAAATATGATTATGTATTCCACGGAAGGAGGAATGGACATCGAGGAGGTAGCCGAAAAAACACCACATCTTATCTTCACCGAAGAAATCGACCCTGCTGCTGGATTGTTGCCCTTTCAAGCACGTAAGATCGCATTCAATTTAGGATTGTCGGGTACCTCTTTTAAAGAAATGACCAAATTCGTATCATCTTTGTATAAAGCCTATGTTGAAAGTGATTCGAACATGTTCGAGATTAATCCCGTTCTGAAGACTTCCGACGATAAGATTATGGCCGTTGATGCAAAGGTTTCCATTGATGACAATGCGTTGTATCGAAGAAAGCAATATGCAGAAATGCGAGATTTGCGGGAAGAAAACCCTATCGAAGTCGAGGCGCGTATGGTCGGATTGAACTACGTCGATCTTGATGGTAACGTCGGCTGCATGGTCAATGGTGCAGGATTGGCAATGGCTACGATGGATCTTATAAAAATGGCCGGCGGGGAGCCAGCCAACTTTTTGGATGTAGGCGGCACCGCCGATGCCAAAAGGGTAGAAGAGGCTTTCAGGATTATTTTGAAAGACCCTGCAGTAAAGGCAATATTGATCAATATTTTTGGTGGAATCGTGCGGTGTGACCGGGTAGCACAAGGTATAGTCGATGCCTATAAAAATATGGGGGATTCAATTAAGGTACCGATCATAGTTCGATTGCAGGGTACCAACGCCGAATTGGCCAAAGAGATTATTGATAATTCTGGTCTGGCCGTACATTCAGCGGTGCAATTTCAAGAAGCCGCTGATAAAGTGAAAGAAGTGTTGAACTAGACTTTTGCAATATAAAAGTGAAGGCCATGTGAAGACATGGCCTTTTTTTTGTCAAATATATTACCCTATTGTTATGCGTTTTTAGTTATGGTTAACCTTCTCGATTTCAATGGATAATGTTCTTTTTCTTCCTTTGTTTTAGCGTAGCAGGCAATATGGAGAATGATTAATTATTTGTTAAAAATGAGATTTATTGTAACATTCTCATTTCTGAGGCGTCTTTTTAATAACATCATCAATCAGTATTAATCAAATTCTGCAATAACATCGACAATCATCGAAGCAGGATTAAAAACAAACAAGTCATGAGAAAATTCAGTTTAGCACTGGTAGCTGCAATGCTACTTATCACATCAGGTGTTTTTGCCAACGATTCTAAAATCGATTCCAAAAAAGCTGACCCCAACAAAACCATTTCATCACAGATTGCAGAACTTTTAGATGACAATCCTTTTGTATTGACGCACGATTTGACCGCCAATATCAAGTTCATGTTGAACGACCAGAAAGAGATTGTTGTACTTTCTGTAGATACCGAGGATGAAGTTTTGGAAGGTTTCTTAAAAAGTCGTTTGAACTACACCAAGGTAGAATCTAAAGACTGTAAAGAAGGCGAAACCTATACTGTTCCTGTACGGATAACAGAGTAATAGGTAGTTGTACTTTATAAAGAATAAAAATCCTGATGTAATTTATTGCCTCAGGATTTTTTCTTGTTCTTATATTTTACCGGACTTATGTCCGTGTCCATTTTCCTTCTTTGAATTGCCTTGTAGACTGGTTTTGGTGCATCGGGTTTTTTTGCAGTATTTCTAGTAGATAGAACCTCGCTAGGTTCTTTGGGATTTTCTTTTGTCCCCCTAAGATGAATTACGAGTCCGTTCAAGAAATTACGAAGTACTTGGTCTCCACAATCCATATAGTTTGGATGGTCCTCCTTTCGGAAAAAGGCACCAAGTTCGCTTTTCGAAATTTTAAAATCGACCAATTCCAGGATATCCACGATTTCATCGTCCCGTAACTTTAGGGCTACCCTTAGCTTTTTGAAAACATCGTTATTGTTCATCGAACTTTTTTTGGCAAGGTATTACAAAATTATTTGTGCATATCGAAGCCTCAAGTATTTTGGTCGATTATATACGAAAAGTTGGTAATTATTGTTATATATGACACGGCCTTTGCCCTAAATCACTCTTAATGAGTAGCTACGAAGAAAAATTAAGTATTTTATCTGAGATGATTTCTTTTGCGAAAGTGGACAATACGGTCAAAGAATCCGAGTACAATTTATTACTGGGCGTGGCGACACACCTTGGTGTCGACAGAAATACATTTGATTCCCTTTTTGAAAAGGAAGCAAAACACGTTATTCCAAAATCACAGGCAGATCGTATTCTGCAGTTCCATCGGTTGGTGCTGTTGATGAACGTTGATGCCGTACAGGAAGAAATAGAAATAGGTAGACTTCATAATATAGGTTTGGGCATGGGCCTGCCACCTTCTGCGATCGAACAGGTACTTTCCATTATGCACGAATATCCTAATAATGTAGTACCGCCGACTGTGCTTATCGATATCTTCAAGGCACATTACAATTAATTTTTCCTCTTAGTTAATGGGTCAATTTCCACTGGAAATTTACAATAAGCGCCATTTTGACAGTATCCACATCACAAAAAAAGACATAAAGGCAGTTTTTCTGTATTGGTATATGTTTTGTCTATATAAACACGAAAACAAAGTTTAATAAAAAACATATAGTCATGAGTATAGTAAGAAGAAACAATTTGGTATTTCCTTCAATAATGAACGAAATTTTCAAACCCGATTGGTTCGGAGGAATGGAGAAACTGAATAGTAGCGTTCCCGCGGTCAACATTAAGGAAAACGAAAAAGATTTTGAATTGGAGCTAGCCGTTCCCGGAAGAAAAAAGAATGATTTCAACATTGAAATCGATAATAATCTTCTAACGGTATCCTCTGAAATGAAGACTGCGAACGAGACTTCTGAAGACAATTATACCAGAAGGGAATTCGGTTTCACTTCGTTCAAGAGAGCGTTTACTTTACCGGAAACCATTGATGAGGATAAAATCAAAGCGGATTATGTGGATGGACTCTTGCGCTGCACGCTTCCTAAGAAAAAAGAGGCATTGCCAAAACCTAAGCGAATGATTGAGCTTAAGTAAACTGCCTCAGCACAAGCCCGCAAGTCATTGAAAGGAAATTCATGTTTGATTGCGACGCAAGCGTCGGAGCATTTAAATCTCGATTATCGAGTAAAAAATTGAAGAAATTATGTTGTGTCGTACCGTCCCGGTAAGACTTTCATAATGGTTGGTTTAGTTGGTTAGTTTGGGAAGCGTCCCGCGCATCTGTGTGGGGCGCTTTCTTATTCAATAGGTTCATCTAAAATTGCCAGACAGGTAATGATTCCCTCCAAAAAATTGCCCAAACGAAGATTTTCATCCGGACTATGAATATTATTGTCTGGATTTGGAATCCTGATGGAAACCGCAGGTATGTTCAGGGTGGTGATAAAGGGCGACATGGGTTGCGAACCCCCGGTGGTACGCATGTTTACGAACTCACTCCCAAAGACTTTTCGCATGGTCTTCTCTAGGTGTTTCCCTATAGGGGAGTCCATATCCGTTCGAAAAGCTTTTGAGCCTAGTTTGTAGTTAAAGGATGCTAGCTTGGGATATTTTCTTCGTTCATCGTCCGATGGAATGGAGTCCACTAAATGAAATCCATCGTCCTTGATGTGTTTTTTAAGTGATTCCATCAAACGTTCACCATCTGATTCCGGTACTAAGCGCATATCTATTTCCACAACAACCTCCGAGGGAATGATGGTCCGTACTTCATCGCCGACCCATGCCGCATTTAAACCCCTGATGTTCAAAGATGGATATTGCAATGCTTCCTGATAGGTTTTTCCCACGGCATCTGCTCTTGCGATACCTAAACGTTGTTTGATGCTATCCAAATTTTCCGGAACATTATTGAGCAATCTTTTTTCTTTTTCTGATAGTACGATACCGTCATAAAAACCTTCCAAGGTTACACGCCCATTTTCATCTTTCAATCTACCCAATAGTTTTGCGGTCTCGAACACGGGGTTCGGCGCAATATTGCCATACTGACCACTATGTAACGGATTTCGAGGTCCAAAAACTTTTAAAGTAGCTGTAGCGATTCCCCTAGCGCCAAATGTTAGGGTCGGCAGGTTCGAGAGGTGCCTGGTGCCGTCCATGATAAAAAGCATGTCGGCATTCAATAACTCCCGATTTTCTGTCACTGCTTTTGGAAGGGAAGGCGAACCCATTTCTTCTTGAAAGTCCATAATGACTTTTATGTTGAAAGCTAGTTTTACTTTTTTGTCCTGTAAAATTTGCAAAGCGGAAATCAAAGACATTGCGGGACCTTTTGAATCGGAAGCCGACCTGGCAAAAACTCGCCAATCGGGATTGAACTCGGTTTTCAGTTTTTCGGAATCGGTAATGTTCCAAATTCCGGAATCATCTTTTTCCTTCAAAACAGGTAAGAACGGATTTGGTTGGCTCCACTTTGTGGTGTCTACAGGTTGGCCATCAATTTGCAAATAGAACAAAACCGTTTTCAATTTTTTATCGACTTTTTTTTTGGCAAAGAGTAGGGGGCACCTTCGGTTTTAATGGCCTGTGTTTCGAATTTTAAATCGGTAAAAACAGAGTCGCACCATTTTAAATTTTGTTGGATTTCATTTTCAAAATGACCATCGTTCGGTAGCTTTAAAAAGTCTATCAAATTGAAAATCGCTTCAGGAAATTTTTCTCCTGCGGCCGTATTTATTTTTTCTGGGGATAAGGATTGCGCGGTCGAAAAAAATCCGCAAAAAAGGAAGAAAAGTAGAACATCAAATTTCTGGCTATTGACGGGTCCAATTTTCGAAAAAATAAAGCGAAAGAATGGATTTCGGTGCATTTTACTGAATTTAGACAAATCTAAAAATTAATATTAAAATATTTAAAACCAGTTACTTGAATTATATTATTTGATTATTTAGATAAAATATTAAAAAAACGCTCCTCTTAAGGAAAGCTACAATAATTTTGTCTATTTCAGTCCTGTTCTTGTAATATTTTTATTTCGTCACGTAGTTTTGCGGCCTGCATGAAATCCAATTCTTTGGCAGCTTTTTCCATCATTTTTCGCTTCTCCCGAATAAGCTTTTCTATCTGGTCTTTGGTCAAATAGTCGAGGTCGGGTTCTGCCGCCCGCATCTCCTCTTTTTCAAAATGATAGGTCGAAACTGAATTTTTTGCAAGGGCACTATCCAAACTTTTATTCAGGGATTTAGGAGTAATATTATGTTCCAAATTATATGCAGTTTGTTTCTCTCGACGATAGTTGGTTTCGTCTATTGTCTTCTGCATACTATCCGTAATTTTGTCTGCATACATGATTGCTTTTCCGTTCAAATGTCTCGCCGCTCTTCCTACAGTTTGAGTCAAAGAACGGTTACTTCTAAGAAAACCTTCCTTGTCCGCATCCAAAATTGCGACCAAAGAAACTTCTGGTAAATCGAGTCCTTCGCGTAATAAATTCACTCCGATTAATACATCGAAAATCCCTTTTCTCAGGTCTTGCATAATTTCAACTCTTTCCAAAGTATCCACATCACTATGAATATATCTACAGCGAACATTGATGCGGTCAAGGTATTTCGCAAGCTCTTCGGCCATACGTTTTGTAAGGGTTGTTACTAGGGTTCTTTCGTCTTTTTCAACCCGTTGATGTATCTCTTCTACCAAGTCATCAATTTGGTTCAGACTTGGTCTCACCTCTATAATTGGGTCTAAAAGTCCTGTTGGGCGAATCACTTGTTCTACAAAAACGCCTTGACTTAATTGCAGTTCATAGTCTGCGGGAGTAGCACTAACAAATATTACTTGATTTTGTAGAGCTTCAAACTCTTCGAATTTCAAGGGCCTGTTGTCCATAGCCGCAGGAAGACGGAAACCGTAATCGACCAAGTTTACTTTACGAGAGCGATCTCCCCCGTACATGGCGTGCACTTGTGAAATGGTCACGTGACTTTCATCGACCACCATCAAATAATCATCGGGAAAATAATCGATCAAACAGAAAGGGCGTGTACCAGGTTCACGACCATCGAGATATCTGGAATAATTCTCAATACCAGAGCAGTACCCCAATTCGCGTATCATTTCTAGGTCGAAACTAGTGCGTTCTTCCAAACGTTTGGCTTCTAGTGGTTTTCCTATTTCCTTGAAATAATTTACCTGTTTCACCATGTCTTCCCCAATTTGGTGAATGGCGTTCTGTAGAATATCCTGTGAGGTCACGAACATGTTTGCCGGGTAGATCCGAAGACTTTGAAAGGTTTCTAAAACCGTATTGTTGAACGGGTCGAACGACTCGATTTCTTCTATTTCATCTCCAAAAAAATGAATCCGAAACGCATGGTCGGCATAACTGGGGAACACATCCACTACATCGCCTTTGACCCTGAAATTCCCGTTCCGGAAATCTGCGGTAGTTCGCGAATACAGTCCTTGTACCAATTGATGCAAAAGTTTGGTCCGTGCAATTACTTGGTCTTTTTGCACTTCAATTACGTTATTCTGAAACTCTACAGGGTTTCCGATACCGTACAAACACGAAACGGAAGCGACTACAATAACGTCACGTCGACCGGAAAGTAAAGAGGAGGTGGTACTGAGACGTAGTTTTTCAATATCCTCGTTGATGGATAAATCTTTCTCAATGTAAAGTCCTGAAGACGGAATAAAGGCTTCCGGTTGATAATAATCGTAATAGGATACGAAATACTCGACTGCATTCTCGGGAAAGAATTGCTTAAATTCGGAATATAGCTGGGCCGCTAAGGTTTTGTTATGTGCCAGAACCAAAGTTGGTCGTTGTACTTTTTCGATAACATTGGCGACCGTAAACGTTTTACCAGAACCTGTAACCCCAAGAAGCGTCTGATAACGCTCCCCCGACTCCATGCCCTCGACCAATTGTTTGATGGCTTCGGGCTGATCGCCGGTCGGTTTAAAATCGGATACTACCTTAAATTTCATCCTTTAAAAATACAAAAGACGAATGTTAAATTTCAATTGAAGAAGTATAATTTAAAAGGTTACCTTTTTAAAGTAAAGTGTCCTTGGATCAGTTGTTGACTAATAGACTCGGCCCTGAACCAATAATCAGAAGAAGGTACAGGTCTTCCCTTGACCAAACCATCCCAGCCTTTTGATTTTGGATCGATTTGTTTGATCAGTCTTCCATACCTATCAAAGATGGAGATATTTCCCTTGATGACCTCGGCTGTTTTTTCATTTTCTGGCGGGGGTATGAATTGCCAATAATCGTTTATTCCATCTGCGTTCGGTGTGAAAAATTTTGGAAAATCCTCAGATTTTAGTCCCCGTTCTATGAGTCGCGAGACTGTACCACAGCCATTTTTATCCCTAACAAAAATAAGATGTGGGCCTTCGGCGATATTGTAAAAGCTAGCCTCATCTTGGTACGGGCCATCTTCATTGTCAATAGCAAACTCATAATCTCCAAGACCCGTTACATTCACGGTTGCTTGTTTACCGGCCGTAAGCTTTCTTATGGCTACGGATTCTATGGTGGCGACCCCTGACGGAATGACATTAAAACTATTGATGGTCGGACATTCCAAGGTAATGCCTGAGCGGTCTATTCTATTATAGGCCTCAAGAAAGTAATTGCCTGTTTCAGTAATTTGAAAGTCCCTATTTTGCGACAATAGTAATTCATTTCCATTTTCAACGCGATACCAACGAAAGCCATCGGCCTCGCCTTCGGCCGAAACAGCAATGGGGCCGCTATTTTCACATTTGATGAATAGGTTTGGAAATTCGATTTCGGGCCCCGATGATTTTATTTCTCCGGTAATTGGGTCTTCCTCCTTACAAGGGTCGTCTATGGCTCCCGTAAAAAAACGTTCTTCCCTACAAGGCAGAGCAATACCATTTTCGTTTTCGGGAATCACGGTAACATATATCCAAAGGTCTTGTGGTAAGTCCTCAGGAGGGTCATAGGACAACACATTACCGACGTTGTGTTGGTCTAAAATATCCGTTCCTCCTTCTGAAGTTCCGATAGAGAGGGTATAACTTGTGGCTGTCGGGGCATATTCCCAAACAATATCGGTTACTACGGTCACATTGGCGGCATCATTGTCCGGTGCAAGCAATATAGTGCAGGCCGGAGGAGTGGTCACATCAACAGTGGTGAAACTTATTTCGGTACAGGCCCTAGGTATGGTATTGAATTGAATAATACTTAAATTGACATAAATGGGACTATTTTCGGGCAACCCTACAGGGGCTTTATAGAAATTATCGATTCCGGTGGCCTGTCGATTGACAATATCCGATCCGCCGGGAGTGGTTCCAAGCGAAATGAGGTATCCATTAATACCATTGACCGCGGGCCAAGTGACGGTGGCATCGACCGGGATATTGGTAGCACCATTCAAGGGATAGCTTATGTTCGGGCATTCTTGGGCATGCGCGAAGCATACAAATAGAAACAGAACATAGAACAGTTTTTTCTTCATTTGAATAAAATTCAAATATGATGTACGCAATAAGGGTTCATTAATTTATGCTAAAATCTATCGTTTAAGGGAAAAATGCCCCGTAATCTCTTGGGCATCGTTCGTAATTGCCTTAAACCAATAGTCAGACGATGGTAATCTTTTTCCCTTAAAAGTTCCATCCCAACCTTTTGAACTTGGATCGACCTGTGAGAGCAATATTCCATAACGATCATAAATATGGATTGTCTCAATGGTGATACCGTTATTTTCTGAAGGAGGGACATATTGCCAAAAATCGTTATATCCGTCTTCATTGGGAGTAAAAAATTTTGGAAATATAATTGAAAAAGTCTCCTTGGGCTCTTCTTGACAAATTGTTGGGTCGATGGTAACATTAAAACTGCTTTGGTCGTTACAGTCACCAGCCACTGCATAAATATAGATACGTTGCGACGTTGAAATAACATCTCCCGCAGAAAATATCGTACCGCGCCCACCGGTTTGTGAAAAATAGTCGATGCCCTCATCAAGTTCTGGTAAAACATAGTTTTCGCATTCCGCAACATTCTCAAATTCGGGCACTTTTGGCGGCGGAAGGACGATTAAATTGAAAATAGTTTCCTCAAAACAACCATCAGCGTCGGTCGCCCTGGCCATAACCCTACGTTGGTTTACCGCGAACTGGGTACCCAAGCTGAAATCAATAAGATCACCACCCGGATTATGATACGTAACCGTCAAACCAGTCTGTGTGCCGATGAGACTTATTTCAAGTGCCATAAGATCTATATTGAATTCTTCAAAGTTATCTTCGTCGGGGTCGCAAGTGAAAAAGTCGGGTACAGGATTTATAAAATGATCACAACCTTGTTGGGGTTCGGCATTGCCCGTGGTGAAGAGTTCATACGGACATGTTTGATCCGGTCTACCGGGAAAGCGTACTGTGATCTTTACGGATATGATTGTGTTTGCGGGGTATGTATCCCCTTCCGGAAGTTCGAACTCGGTACTGGTTCCAACGTCTACACGATCTACGAGATCTCGCCCACCGGGCGTTGTACCGATAAGAACATAATAACCCAAGGCATCCTCGACGGGTGTCCATGAAATCGGAGTAGTTACCGACACATTGGTGGCATCGGATGAAGGAACGGTTATACTCGGGCAGGTTTGGGCCATGGAGATACCTATGTGAAAAAAAGAAATAATATATAGGAATTTCTTGATCATATTTATAACTCTCAATTCGGCGTTTACTATCGTTTCAATGTAAAGTGCCCCTTTATCTCTTGTCCACTAAATGATGCCGCTTTATACCAATAATCAGATTCCGGCAATCGCCTACCTTTGAAAGAACCGTCCCAACCCTGTGATCTTGGATCTAATTGTTTCAGCAAATTGCCATAGCGATCATATATTCTAATGTATTCCAAATTGATTTCACCGCTTTCAGGGGATGGTCTGAATTGCCAAAAATCATTCGCACCATCTTGATTCGGTGTGAAGAAACGGGGGAAATTATCGGGAGACAAATCGAGTTCTATGGTACGCTGTACTTGACCGCATCCATTTTTGTCCCTGACAAAAACGGTTCGTTCTCCTTTGGGTACATTTTGAAAGACAGGACTTGCCTGATAGGGGCCAAATTCGGAATTTATCGTGTATTCATAATCTCCTTCGCCCGCCACGTTGACCGTGATTTCCAGTCCCGAGGTTTGCCTCTTTATGTCAACCGAGTTTATGGTAGGTACTTCTGAACGAACCACGGTAAAATCTTTCGAACTGATACATTCTATTGGAACCCCATCTTGACTGACAGTATTGTAAGCTTCAAAACGATACTCCCCCATATCAGAGGGTACAAACTCGTTGGTTTCAGAAAGTAAGGTCTCGCTTCCATCTTGGTTTTTCCTGAACCACCGAAAACCGGAAGCCCTTACAATACGGCTTAAGAGTGTTGTTGTGGTACCATCTATGCAAATGCCCACTTGATCAGGTATATCGACTTGTGGTAGAAAAGGGCTACAGTCAAATTCCGGTTCACTTACAATCAGACTTTCAATCTGACAGGGCCCATTATCACCATTTTCATTGTATGGTACAATCTGCACAAAAATTTCTTGATCCAAGGGTAAATCCTTTTCTGGAGCATAGGATAATACATTACCCACGTCGACATTATCAGCAATATCATTTCCCCCGCTTGTTGTACCTATGTTAACGCGATATCCCGTAGCCCCGTAAGCATAAGCCCAGTAAATACTTCCGAAGGTATCTCCTGAAACCAATTGGGTACATGGGGGCGGTTCGGTAACATCTTGTGTTGTGAAGGTCTCACCAGGACAATCTACTAAGGTGCCTTCGGTCACGAACAAACTAATGGTTACGTAAATACGAGTGTCATCCGGTAGGCCCAACTCCGGCGAGAAAGAATTGACCAGGCCGGCGGAACGACGGTTAAGTATATCTGTGCCTCCAGGGGTTGTTCCTAAAGAAATGAGGTATCCATCGACTCCGTTAACTTGGTTCCATCGGATCTCAGTATCCACAGGAACACCCACTGACCCGTTGGCAGGATCCTGTACCCTTGGACAGGTCTGGCCATAACTTAGTAGACCAAGACAAAAGATAAATATATAAAGTACCCTTTTTCGCATTTGTTATGATTTGCCAACTAGTAAATCATCTATGTTCTTATCTTTTAAAGTGAAATGGCCTTTGAACTCCCTTCCATTTGCCATACTTACTTTGAACCAATAATCAGAACTTGGCAGCATTGTGCCGTTATAGGTTCCGTTCCAGCCGGTACCGTCTGCGCCAATTTGCGCCATTTGCTTCCCGAAACGATCATATATCGCTATGAATGAGTCTCCCTGAAATCTATCATCGATTCCTATGAGTTGCCATGTATCGTTATATCCGTCGTTATTAGGGGTAAAAAATTTCGGGTAACCCAGTACCGAAATCAATTCTTCCGAAATACCGCATCCATTTTTATCCCTCACAAAAACTGTGCTAAGACCAGCGGGTACGTTCTCAAAAAAATTGGGTTCTTGATAGTTTTCACCATCCAAGGAGAATTCATAATCACCGTCACCTGAAACCTCGATCTGCACTGTATTGTTATCCGAAAAATCCGCAACGAGCAAATCTTCTATAATCGCTATATTCGATGGCAATACCGTAAACTCGAACCGGCTCTCACATACGGTGGTATTTCCATTTTGGTTATATGTGTAACCAACATCAAGTGCATATTGGCCTATCTCAAAAATCTCAATCTGCTGTGTGGTTGAAATAAGTTCTTCCGAGCTACCTACGATTTTATAAAAGGTATAGATGTCAAAACCTTCCGGCGCATCAATGGTCAATGACGGATTATCGGTACATATTAAATACGATGGTTCTAGTGAGAACAAAGGGGTGGGATTTACCATCAATGAAATTTCCAATACATCTTGACATTGATTAGCGTTTTCAAGTCGCACATATACCGTTTCGGATTCTGTGGCGTACAGATTTAGCAATTCATTTTTTTCAAGGGAAACATCTTCAAGAGAACTATAAAAACTTACTTCGCTATCCGGATATGTGGTGTTCTTAATTTCCTCTAAATCAAAAATTCCGATAAGCACATTATCCGTGGCATCTTCATCGCAACTATAGAAAGTATTCTCAGGACCATTGAAAACTATCGGCTGTACATGGATCGCTATTTCTCCAGAATTTCCACATCCCAAATTGTTGACGACACGATAGTAAATAATCTGATCAAAAGAGTTTGTATTGCCATAGTTTTGAGGGTTTTGAATCGGGGTGTTGTTCTCCATATCAGCTATGGTCTCATAATATAAATAGGTCACATCGGGGTTCTGTTCCACCTGTTTTAAATCCATAACCGTAAGACCATCGGTTGAGTTTTGGATATCGACATCACATTGAACTAATTCGATATTGTTCGCTTCAGGTATTGGTTCTATAGTAACGGTAGCTTCACCGATAATTGGGCATTCCGATGGATCGGTGGTCGTAATGGAAAGTCGATAACGTCCTGAATCATCGGCATCTGTGCTTTGTATTTCTAAAATGTTTTCAGTTAGATTTTCAAAAGGAACACCATCTTTTTCCCAAAAATAAGTAGCACCAGGAATTAGTTCTGTCTGTAGTACCAGACTTTCATTCCCACAAAGAGAGACGGTACTGGCGGTAGACCCATCAGGATTCAAGATCAAATCAATTTTGCTAAAGAACGATTGGATGAATGGAGGCAATCCCTGACCGGAGACTCTGCCGTTCAGTGAGATTGCGTTGTGCTGATAGTTAGAGGCTACGCCCTTGACATTCGGGTTGTTTATAACCCCGAGATAGGATGTGCCGATAAAATAATTCTGTGATATGGTTCTATATATTTTTCCATTGTCGGCCAATTGAAGACCCCCTCGATATAAGGGTCTGGAATCGAGAATTACTTCTGAAGCGGAAATATTCTGTGACAGCATATCATACTGAAGTAGATTGGAGAAATGCCCCGTAGCTTCTAAAAGATCATTGGATGCATGAACGTACAGGAATTGCCCATTAGGCGAAAACTCGACTCCGTACGGCACTTTATGAGGTGCCGAAATCGAGATGCGCTCTTGGTTTGATAGCTGTCCTGTGGCCGCATCGAAATCATAAGAATAGAGGCCAAAGTCACCATTGGCGCTGACAATTTTTGTGCCATCGGGAGAAACTTTCAGATTCCCCCTCGCATCTTGAATGGCCAAATCAGGGAATGTAGATCGTATCGATGTGGTAGCCACTCCTGTGGTGCTTATTTCAAAGGCGTGATAGGTATTGAAAGGATTTGGCCCACCGTTATTATCCGCTAACGTGATTAACCAGATTGATTGGTCCGAACAGTCTCTTAATACCGCGGTAATCTTTTCGGAACAATCGCCCAAGAGCCTGATATTTTTTTGAGTTATGGCGCCCGCACCAGAATTCATCGAAATGTCGACGACAGAATAGTTCAGGCCGTTATCCACATCCCCTTGCTGCACTGAGGTGTCTACGGTGAAGATGTAATAAATAATTGGTGAGCCTGGTCGTGGTACGATCAGTGCCGATTGCGTACTCGAAGGGTCTCCATATAATCCTCGGCCATTTTCCATGACCTGATGATTGCGATCGTATACGGTTATGCCATCGGTGTAGAAAAGTAGATTTCCCAGAGGGTCTGAAATTGTAGCACACCCCTCTATGGTATCGATCTGTCCGTCGGTCAGACCGGTAACACTACCATCTGGATTGAACTGTATGCCAGCGCCGTTGCCAAAATACCAATTATTGGTCTCACCTTGCCCAAAAAACAGGGTAGGGCATAGCAAAGCCAACATCAGAAGTTTAGCAATTTTCATTATCATAGCGTTCTCGGAACTCTACAATATACTACAAATCTCGCTTTTTCAATAATGCATAAGACAAATAGATAAAAATGGCCGTCCAACCGAGAACGATCAAAATCTCGTACCAGCGTACCGCATAGTCGAGTACAATTTGTTCACCTACCTGATCGGCCACGGTTTGTACGGCCTCTAATCGGGTCACGGGCTCCTTGATCAAGTTCCACATGGCATTCAAGGGAAAGAACCCCATGACGGCATCGGTGGTATCGCCATCGAACAATTTCCAACGCATCATTCCGCGTGCAAATCCTTCGAAGACCTGCCATAAAACAAGAAATCCTAAGGCGAAGGCCGATCGCTTTACTAAAATGCCCAAGAAAAGGCAGAAAGAGAAAAACCCCATCAGTTTTACAAAAAAGGCCAATAGAAATTCAAGGTCGGAAAAAATAATGGACAGTTCGTTGTAGTCGGAATAAATAAGCCCTAAAATCATCGACACCACAAAAACAAATACAGTGGAAATCAACGCGAAAGAAAATACGGTCAAGACTTTTGAAAGGATGAACTCTTTTTTAGAAAGACCGTCTATCAGGTTTTGTTTGATGGTCTTATTACTATATTCATTTGCCATCATTGATACGATTACAATGGCCAAGAAAAGTTTAAAAAAGGCGGTTACGAAGGTATTGAAATGCCATATATAGGGGAAGTTGAATATACCAACTTCGGCCAAATGAAATTTTACCGGCCCAATATCGAATTTTATGGCGGCGACCAGGGCTATCGATGTCAGAAGGATAAAGTATGATAGAATCAAAACCCTACTGGCCCGGTTGTTCCAAAGCTTTATGAATTCTATTTGAAGGAGTCGTACCATGTTTTTCGTTTAATTAGCTTGGTTCTTGGTCATTGTCAGGAATTGTTCTTCAAGACTTTCTTTTCTTTGGACCAAATGGGATAGGATGATACCCTTGTCAAAAAGCATTTTATTCAATTCGGCGGGATTAAGTTCCTCCTTTAAAAATGCGGTAATCGATCCGTTTTCTATTTTTAGTTCTCCAAAACTGGCATGGTCTTCCAAAAAAGATTTTAGTTTTTCGGTTTGATCGGTTTTCAATTCAAAGAATCCATGACTGGCCAACATACCGTCTACCGATCCTGAATAGAGTTTCTCGCCTTTTCGCAAGATGACGACGTGACTGCAAACTTTTTCGACTTCATCCAATAAGTGCGATGCCAACAAGATGGTCGTGCCTTGGGAAGCGATTTTTTTTATGATTTCCCGAATTTGATGAATTCCTTGTGGATCGAGACCGTTTGTAGGTTCATCCAAAATCAGAATTTCAGGGTCGTTCAGAAGCGCGGAAGCTATCGCCAAACGTTGTTTCATTCCTAAGGAATAGGTCTTGAATTTGCTGTTCTTTCTATCCAGAAGGCCGACCAGTTCCAGTTTTTCCTCAATTTTAGCCTCTTGTACCTCTTTGATTTTACAGACCAATTTTAGGTTTTGAACTGCAGTCATGTAAGGATAGAAATTGGGACGCTCAATAATAGCACCTACTTTTTTAAGGGCCTGATGGGTCGATACGTTTCCGTCGAACCAAGAAAACTCACCGCCCGTTCGGTTGACTACGTTCAAAACGATGCCCAATGTTGTCGATTTTCCGCTCCCGTTCGGGCCGAGAATACCATAAACATTGCCTTTTTCAATAGAGAAGGAAAGATTTTTGACAGCGGTCAGATAACCGAATTTTTTGGTAAGGTTGTTTACCGTAAGTATTTTTTCCAAAATAGGGCTGTTTTTAAGTGGTCTGTTCTTACTTGACGAAGAAAGCCTAAATTTGTTACAAAGAAGACCCATAAATTCGAAATATGTCCGAAGAGCGATTAATGTCAAAGAAAAAACCGGCCTATCCGGTAAGTGCGAAGTTGGACGAGTACTTGGACCACTACAGCCGAAAAATCGAAATCCCCATTTTTTATGAGGATTTGCTTCGCTTTTCTGGTTCGGTGGTAGTCTATGACGCCAATGACGAAGACACGCTTTGGATTCGTGTATATTATTCGGAGTTCGACCGGAAGGAAATAGACGAAAGTCTGAAAAAAGTATATTCTATTTTGCATTCCGATGGCAGCAATAATATACATCAGTACCTTAATGTCGATGCTGTCGATTTCTGCACTTTTGGTAACTCCAAACCCTTCCGTATTAAAATCAGAAATATCCTCAACGACAATTTCACGTATTTCTATATCAAGAAAACCGACGCTTCAAGAATTTACGGGTTGGAGCTTGAACACATGTTGTCTCCTTATAATTTGAACTTTTTAGTGTACAAAGATACACTGATCGAAGAGCATATAGCCGGTATTCCCGGCGATGTTTTTATAAAGGATATGTTGCCTAAATGTACCGAATCGGAAAAAGCACAATTGGCCAAGGAGTTCGTTAAATTCAATGAACGCTGTATGATCCGCCTTTTGGGCGACATGCGTTCTTATAATTACGTAATCGTACCGGTGCATGATTTTGACCATGTCGTTTATAGAATTAGGGCCATCGATTTTGACCAACAATGTTTCGAAGGAAAGTTAAAAGTCTATCGCCCACAGTTTTTCAAGGAAAATTTTAAAATGGTCGAATTGGTACGTGGAAAACTGATGCGTGACTCTGTCGATCAATATAAGTTAGAGGAACGTTCTATCGTTGCAAAGCGGATTCTTAGTTCTGGCAACAGAATTAAAAAATTAAGGGCCATTAGTAAAACGGATACAATTTCCACTGATGAAAATATTGATTTGCTCAAAAATCAGATTTATGATATGACTTTGGACATGAACTTTAAGAAATGTAAGGGCATGGGAGAGGTCCTAGATCTAGCTTTGAACTTTGTGCGCCGAAACTATGAGGATGTTAGCATGAAGCAGATTATCGAGAATAAGATAAAAATATAAAATTCCAAATCGCAAGCTCCAAGTTGCAAAAATATGTAATTGGTGTTGGTACGTAGGATTTTATTTTTGTGCTACGTGCCCTAACTTTTCTGCTCTTTATTGAAATACACGAGGTAATAGTACATCTGCCGCTCTTCGTCCCAACCTTTCTCCACGAACTTTTCGGCGGATTCAGGGTTGATGAAATCAAGTTTTATTTGAATATTGGTATCTAGATTGATGACGTTCTTGATTTTTTTTCGAGCGTCTGATACGGCTTTGTTCGCTATATCAAAATTGGAAACATCTTCAATACTGTATTTTGGTCCTTTTTCTACCTTGTAGTGCTTGAATTCGGGAATCAGCTCAGGGTTCTCCATGACCTCGTTCAGAAAATTACTTTCCTCGAAGGCGTCGTTTTTTGCAAAATGATTGACGGCACGGTTCATGAAAAGCACTTCTTGCTGTTTATCCTCGGCCGGTAAAACGACATCCTTCGCAAAATTCTGGCAAAACTTCAGGTAATTCTTTGTATAAAAGTTTTCATCGGCAAGTGCATTCACTTCCAAGAAATTCTCCAGCCAATATTTGGCGTCGTAGCGGTTGTTATCTACCGATAGCACTTTATACCCTGCTTCTTTTTGTACATTAAAAATCAAACATCCTTTGTCCAATTTATTGATGTTGATGCCTTGTTGTACCACAATATCTAAGTTTTCGCCTTGCTCTTCGAGCTGTAGAAAATCATGTTTTAGCTCACTTTTAAAAATTCCGACGGCATCAACTTTTTTATTGTCCAAAAGAATACCTGACAAATACGTCACATAAACCTCTCCACTTTTGATATGTGGATGGTTGGACTGCTCATAAAGATGTGTGGCCAGTTTTTTGGAGTTTTGGTGGGTTTTCGAAGAGTCGTCAAAAATCTCGGATACATATTTATAGACTTCATTGAATTCGACATCGACCTCATTTGCCAGATGAAAATAATTCTCTTCTTTTTCACGGAAAGGTTTAAAGAAATATTCCTTTAGCAGACCTGTCGTTTCATCATTTAAGTTAAAAGGCTCCGCAGAAAGAAAAATACTTTCGCTTTTGTTTTTATTGCCAACACGGTGCAAAGAAATACTTTCAATTTGAGTAGGGTAGAGGTTAATCATTCTTTTGTTAGGAGTTAGGAGTTAGGAGTTAGGGCAGAAATGATTCAAAAATTCGGTATTAATTCCAATTTTCATCAAAATCAAGGTCATCGTAGTTTTCAAAAGTGTCATCAAAATCGAAAGTGGGATCCGCTTCAAATTTTTTTTCGGGGGGTGATTCGGGTAACTCACCAAAACTAAAAAGTACGCTCGGATATGTTTGCCCATCTACTTTTTCAACAATATCGGCAAGTTCTACGAAGAACGTCCACATGCTTAAAAAATCATAGACATAAATGAGCTTTGGCGAATCTTCATCTACGACATCGACTAGAAATGTCTCGTTCATCAATCGTACGTCAGAGCCATTTTCACTCATGTCGAAGAGTGCAATTTCTTCATCTTGCACCCAATTTTCGTCGCAGGTATAGAACGATGCCATTTCATTTCCCAAAAACCCGAATGATTGCGCAATGACATTGTGGAATTCTTCCATAGAACTGTCCGCATCAATTTCGATATCTCGAAAAATATCATCTTCGGCATCCAGGATTATCCTGATTTTGTAAATCATCTCCCTCATTTTTTGAGTGAGGCAAAGGTACAACAATAACTTAAAATGGGCTGATTATTTCGAAAAGCGATGAAGTGTAAAGGTCATTGCTGCCAATAGAAAAAAGGCTCCGATTTGGTGTGTTACACCAAGCCATAGCGGTACCGCATAAACCAAGGTAAATACACCAAGAATGAATTGTAAAGCGACGATGGTCAGTATTGACTGAACGCCGTATTTCTGTGGCAACGTCAAATTTCGGCCTTTTGTTCTGTACCAAATTGCAACGCAAAAGCCGACTACGATATAGGCTAGATATCGATGAACGAACTGCGCGCCGCTCTTACCTTCCAGAAAATTTTTCATCAGTGAGTCATGCTCGATATAGACCGTTTCATGAACTAGTTTGCCTTCATTCATCATCGGCCAATGATTATGAATCCAACCGGCATCTAAACCTGCCACGAAAGCACCCCATACAATTTGAAGTATTAAGAAAAAGAACGTGAAACGAACCAAGTTTCGAATACCTAGCGAAATCTGTTTTCTTTCAGGATATATCAAATCAAGAGCTACCCACAAGCTATAGGCAAAGGTCAAAAAGGCTGTTGTCAAGTGCGCGGCCAATCGGTAGTGGGAAACATCGGGCCGGTCCACTAGTCCGCTTTTGACCATATACCAGCCCAAAAACCCTTGAAAACCTCCTAAAAAAAGAAGTACAAGGCATTTTTTGAGAGTAGCTCCACTCAGTTTTTTGGTTAATAAAAAAAACAGAAAAGGAACGATGAAAACTATGCCGATAAACCTGCCGATGACCCGGTGCAGCCATTCCCAAAAATAAATATCCTTAAAATCCTCAAGTGTAAAATGAGTATTGAGTTTCTGATATTCAGGATATTGTTTGTAGAGTTCAAAAGCCTCGTTCCACTCTTGTTGATTCATAGGCGGTATAGTGCCGCTTATGAGCTTATAGTTCGTAATGGACAGGCCAGAGTGTGTCAGTCTGGTTATACCACCGACCAGCACCATAATAAATATCAGTAAACAACCCGTAAGTAGCCAGTAGACAATAGGTTTATGTGTTTGCATCCAATTTTCTTTTTCAGTGCAAAATTAACACACTTTAGCCAAAGAATACGAAATGATAAGTATAAAAAAGGACGACCTAAGTCGTCCTCTTCTAAAATCCACCCACTAATCTATTACTCTATTACAATGAACTCCGATCTACGGTTTTCTTGATGTTTTTCATCCGGACAGCTTTCTCGGGTCGTACAGTCGTTGGTCAACTGTGTTTCACCAAAACCTTTTCCGGTAATCCTAGTTTCTTCGATACCTCGGTCCACGAGATATTTTACGGTTTCTTTGGCCCTTCTATTTGAAAGTCTGTCATTATATCGCTTTCCGGCTTTAGCATCGGTGTGCGATTGAACTTCCACTTTGATATCATTGAAAATGCCCATGTATTCGATGACCTTGTTCAAGGTTACTTCCGCATCCGGGCGAATGGCCGATTTGTCCAAATCAAAATAAACAGGCTCTAGGTTCAAGAATTTTACTAAATCAGAACCGACCGGAGCGCGACGGATTGTTTTTTCTAGCTCCACCTCGATACCTGAGCTATCGTTCGCATTGACGATGGTAAATATTTCGTTGCCATCGTTGTAGTCTTCTTTTATGGCGGTAATAGTGTAGCTTCCATCCTTACAATCACCGTCCAATGTGAAGGAACCGTCATTTGCTGAAATGGTTTCGGCAACAATTTCTTTTTGGTCGTTCAATATCGTGACTTTGGCGCCAGATAACGGATAGCCTGTTTCTTGGTCCTTTACGATTCCATCGACCGTGGTATTACAAATAAGGTCGATTGGTTCTTTTTCGATAAAACTATAGATATCATCATTTCCGAGACCACCTTCACGGTTCGAGGCAAAATATCCTGTTTTGGAAGATTCATTGACTATGAATGAAAAATCATCCTCCTCGCTATTGACCGGTCCGCCTACGTTGACGACGTAGATATCATCTTCGTTGCCGATTTTAGTGGCGAAAACGTCCAAGCCGCCCAGGCCGGGATGCCCATCGGAGGCAAAATATAGCACGTCAGATTCAGTTACATAAGGAAAGGTCTCACGAGCTTCGGTATTAATCTTGTTGCCTAGATTGACAGGCGTTCCAAAATTTCCGTCCGAATTGATATCGACTACGAAAAGATCCGATTCGCCCAGTGTACCTTCCATATCCGATGCAAAATAAAGTTTACTGTCATCAGCACTAAGTGCCGGATGTGCTACCGAATACGAATCGCCGTTAAACGGTAGTTCAAAGATATCGGACCATACACCGTTATTCATCGTGGCGCGATAGATTTTCAGTCGGCTCACGCCTTCCTCGTCCCTTGAAAAACTTCCATTATCGGAATTGTTTCTGGTAAAATATACCGTACTACCGTCTTTTGTGAAAGCAGTAGAAGACTCGTGGGTCTTTTTGTTCAAAATACCGGAAAGCCTTGTTGCATTGATGAGTTCCCCTTCTTCAGAAACTTGGGCCGTATATAGATTCAAAAAAGACCTATTGTTCCATTTATGTATGATGCGCGCTACGATACCACTATCCCTGGCCGTTGAAAAAACGATTTGGTCATCGTTGAAAGAAGGCGCAAAATCAGATGCCGCAGAGTTGATACCTAAATTCTTGAAATCATATCGCCCTGATTGCTCCCGAATTTTTTCGAGGTAATCAGAATTGTTCAGATACTTTGAGGCGCGCAGATCGTTTTCCGTGGCCGCTTCGAACTTCTTCATCCATTCAGCCGACTTTGCATAATTACCCATCGATTTTAGACTTTGGGCATATCGATACATATATTCAGTGTCGATTTCACCATCGGTTTGAAGTAATTTTTCATACCATATCGAAGCTTCGTCGTAATTGGCGTTCAGGTAATTGGCATTGCCTAAATTCTCAAATACCTCTTTATCGGAATACCCTTTCGTCACAAGATTTTCGTAGCTTTCTATGGCATCTACATACGAATAATCGTTGAAATTATCAGCGGCTTTTTTTCCTTCTTGTCTTGCGCGAAAGTCAATGAACAGACAATAAATAAGGCTCCTATGGTTAATGTTAGTGTTTTTTTCATTTTGAAATGTCTTTTAAAAGAATCTTGGTGTCAATACCCTTTTGTATCTTGTTTTTAGTTCATAACGTAGCAGGACTTCAAAAGAACCGTCGTTAAACTGCGTACCACCCAATTCAGTGGTCTCCTTATCATAGGCCAGACCGATCATAAAGGCATCCGAAAGTTGGAAACCTACAAGTGCACTCAGGGCTGCATCCCATCGATAAGCAGCTCCTAGGGTAAATTTTTCATTGAACATAAAATTAGCGGAAACATCAACTTGTAAAGGTGCTCCACTTACCGCTTTTAATAATGCCGCCGGCTTGAATTTTAAATTTGGATTCAAGTCGAACACGTACCCAGTAATCAAGTAAAAGTTCATGCGCTCGGCCGCCAAAAATGAACTGTTCGAGCTGCTGTTATCGAAATGCTCGGTCTTCAAAAAGTTCGGTACCGAAAGCCCTGCATAGAATTTATCGGTATGGTAATAAATGCCGGCACCAAAATTAGGGGCAAATTTCTTATCAATATTGCTTTGACCAATAATAGCAGCCTCGTTATTATAGTTTTGGAGTTTTGTAAAGTCAACATTCAATAGATGACCACCCGCTTTCAATCCGAACGATAGTTTTCCGGTATCGGAGGTCGGTATCGTGTATGAAAAAACCGCATCGAAGTAGGTATCTTGATTCGTGCCATTTCCTATTTCATCATTCACGATGGAAAGCCCAATACCGACTCGTTCGCTTACCGGAGTATTGAAATTCAACGTCTGGGTATTCGGGGCACCATCAAGGCCGACCCACTGTGATCTGTGTAGCCCAGTTATGCTCAGTACACCTCGCGATCCTGCATAAGCTGGGTTTACCGCGATAGTATTATACATGTATTGTGTATACTGCGCATCTTGCTGCGCCAAGACTCCCCAAGTCGTAATCGTCAGAAAGAAAAGTGTTATGAGGGATTTTTTCACGATATTTTTGCTTTTATATTCTAGCATGGGTTTGTTTTTATCGGTTGACGTACAGGTAGCCGTTCTTGGTTTTATTCTCTCCGTTGTTCACGTAGTTTACGATATAGAAATACACGCCTACCGGCAAGGCCTCGTTCTGTTGAATGGTCGCCCTTCCATTTGAAAACCCTCTAAAGGCATTTCCTGTATTGTCATAGGCATTCGTTTCAAAGACCAGCACGCCCCATCGGTTATAAATCTGTACCGTATTGTTCGGATAGGATTCGATATTCGTAATTCTGAAAACACCGTCGTTGATTCCTGGTTGTACAAGATCCGATTCGAAGATGATATCACACGCTACCCCTGCAGGAGGTGTACCTCCGATTGAACTACAAGGGTCGGCCGGATTCGTACCATCGGTAATCTCTTGCCCGTTCGAGATGGTATCGCCATCACAATCGGCAGTCAAATAATCACCTGATCTTTCCAGAGTAACACTTGGCTCTAAGAAATCACAGGGATCTGATGGGTTTGTGCCATCAGTGGCTTCGGTACCATTAGTTACGCCATCGCCATCACAATCAGAAATCAAGTAATCACCTGAAGTTGCCAAGGAAACATTTGCCGTATTGAAATCACATGGGTCTTCTGGGTTGGTACCATCGGTAATTTCCTGTCCGTTGGTTACGCCATCGCCATCACAATCCGCGCTCAAGTAGGGTTCCCTTTGGGGTTCTGTAATACTTGCTATCTCATAATCACAGGGATCGTTCGGATCCGTGCCATCGGCGACCTCAGTATCATCGAGTACACCATCGCCATCTGAATCAAGACCTTGTCGATAATCCACATCACCGCCAGGCACTTGGGTGTCTGGTAGGGTAGAAGGATCATCGATTTCGTCGTTTACATCGTTGGGGTCATTGTTATCGACACCTTCAAAACCATCGTCCAGACCATCACCATCGGTATCGGTTCCTGCAAAATCTCCTCTTCCACCTTCCATCAGGTCGTCGATACCGTCATTATCGGAATCCGAATCCAAATAATCAGGAATCAGATCTCCGTCGGTATCCTCAGGAACGAATCCTGTGGTATAAGCCGTATCCAATCCGTTTTGTGCGGAGGTACCGTTTGGTGTAATATAACCCACCGTAGGTTGGGCCTCAATATTATCGGGAAGGCCATCGTCATCGGCATCGATATCCAAATAGTCGGGACCGTCGTTTGCATTGCCGTCGGTGTTCGGTGGAGTTAATGGACTTGTCGCTGTGGGATCGTCCAAGCCATCACCATTTGCATCTGTAAAGCCATCGATCTCGCCGTCTGCGCTTGTATCGGTACCGCCTGCTTCGGTCGCATCGGTAATTCCGTCGTTATCAGAGTCGATATCCAAATAATTGGGTCTTCCGTCGCCGTCAAAATCATCTCTCGGCAAAGGTATTCCACCGCCATCCAAGACAGTGAGAGTTGTATTGTCATCGGTATCGATGCTATCGGCAAACCCATCACCATCGGTATCAGTAAAGCTATCGATTCTTCCATTGCCATCGGTATCGGCGCCACCGGCCTCGGTTACATCGGTAAGTCCGTCATTGTCGGAATCCAAATCCAATCGATCGTCCACACCATCATTATCCGTGTCGGGATTTGGTAATGGTGTTCCTGCGGTAGCTGGGCCTATAGGATCAACACTATCAGCCAAGCCATCGAAATCGGAATCCGTGTTAAAAGTGTCAATAACACCATCACCATCTGTATCTGGGCCACCGGCCTCGGTAACATCAGGTATACCATCGTTATCAGAATCCAAGTCGATTCTATCGTCAATACCATCGTTGTCTGAATCAGGATTCGGAAGGTCGTTACCTCCATTATCCGCATCGACTAAATCGCCCAATCCATCATTATCGCTATCGGTAAAGGGGCCATCGCCTATAATACCATCGCCATCGGGATCGCTTCCGCCTGCTTCGGTAACATCGGGAATTCCATCATTGTCTGAGTCGAGATCGAATTTATCGATGATACCATCGCCATCTGTGTCCGTAGTTTCTCCTTCAACAATGTCTAAGATGCCATCGTTATCGTCATCTGGATCTGCAGAATCCGGAATACCATCATTATCATAATCTAGAGCTTGTCTCCAGTCGCGATCTCCGCCGGACAATTGTGCATCGGGGAAGTCGCCCGGTACCTGTCCGTTGGTCGGATCTGGATCAGCGTCATCATTGTCGAAGTTATCATCTAATCCATCACCATCGGCATCGGCATTGGCCGGGACAGTTTCCGGAGTGCCGTCGGCATCGGTATCCCATCCTTCTACAATATCGTTGATTGTATCATTGTCCGAATCCAAATCCCTGAAATCGGGAGTCGTATCGGTATCGGTGTCGACAATAGGGATCGGAGTGCTTCCTACAAAATCGGGATCATATTGGTTGTCGATTCCGTCTCCGTCATCATCCGCGCCCAAAGGAGCTTGGTACGCACCGGTCGGTTGACCTTCAATATTATCCACAATACCATCATCATCGGCATCGATATCCAAATAATCAGGATTTCCATTGCCATCGGTATTCGGAAGGGCCAACGGTGTTCCGCCGGTAACTTCGCTACCGCCACTTCCATTATCGATGTTATCCTGTGCGTCGTTCAATCCGTCGCCATCGGCATCGGTAAATCCGTCTATGATACCATCAAAATCAGCATCGGTTCCTCCTGCTTCATAGACATCGGGAATACCATCGTTGTCGGAATCCCTATCAAAACAGTTGGCGACCCCATCTTGGTCGTCGTCGGCCTGCGTCAAGAACCCGAAGGTCAAGGCCTGAAGGCCGCCACTTGTTGGATCGGTAGTTCTAAAGGTTATTTGTGATACGTTGTTCGACTGCACCAGCGGCACACCAAAATTCGTATCCATAAAGATTACATATGATGTTCCGAGTCCTGTAACCGTAGGGCCTGCACCGGAGTAGGCGACCTGATCGACCAAACTCCAATTTGTACCATTGGTAATGGCCTCATTCGTTTCTCCAGTATCGGAGCTTTCGCCATCGGTAAAAATGACCGATGGATTAAAGGTGTTGCCGTTCGCCGTGGTTCCGACCACTTGAAAGGTTACTTCGAGTTCAGCTCCCCTAGTGGGATCGGTGTTATATAGGGCATAATTATCATCAATATCGTCATATTCGGTTTGCAAAAGTGCTCCGCCGTAGGTCGCAATCGAACTTGGTAAAAAGCCTTTGGCCCCAGCATTGGCGTTCAGTACGGTCAAGGTAATGGTAGAACCGTCGCTTAAATTTTGGGTGATTTGATCTCCAACGTCAATGCCATCGGCAAAATCGCCTACCCAGCCAATAAAGGCGAGTTGTGCCGCTAAATCTCCGGTGCTGTTGTCTGTATTTCCAACGGGATTTGGTTCTGAACATTCCACACTATCGGGAATTCCATCGTTATCGTCATCAAGATCCACGGAATCTTCAACCCCGTCGCCGTCGCTATCTATCGAATTATCGCGATAATCGACTTCTGGATCATTGGGGTTTTGCGTGTTCGGCAAATCTATGGACGGATTGTTGACCGGTCCATCGGGATCGGTATAATCATCACCGTTGTTCAGGGTATCATCATAGCCGTTTAGGCCTACGGGACTATTGGTCCTGCCATCGTTATTGGTATCCAAGGTACCGTTACCGGATTCTATGATATCGGCCAATCCATCGCTATCGGAATCTAGGTCCAGGTAATCGGCAATACCATCAAAGTCGGTATCCTCGGGCGTATCGATACCGTCAGTATCGCTACCTATCGCAGGTATTCCGGTCGCAGGGTCGATAACTCCAATAGGTTGATAAGTGCCGGTCGGTTGTGCTTCGATCACATCAGGAATGCCATCATTATCACTATCAAGATCGAAACAGTTGGCAACTCCATCGTTATCGTCATCGGCCGGTGTCAAAAAACCGATCATCATGGCCTGTTGTCCTTGTGGGGGACCATTCGTCACATCGGTCGTCGTAATAGTCAGTTGGGAAACATTGTCAGAACGCATTAAAGGCACCCCTAGATTGGTATCGGCCAGGGTTACTTGGCCCGTGCCTGTTCCCGTAATGGTAGGTCCGGCACCGCTATATGAGATTTGTTCGACCAAAGCCCAAGGGGAGCCATTGGTCACTGCACCATTGGTCTCACCACTATCGGTGGATTCCGCATCCGTGAAAATGACGGAAGGTTTGAACGGGGATCCGTTTGGAGTGAGTCCGCTTATCTGAAACGTAACATTAAGTTCCGCTCCGCGATCGGTGGGCTGCACATAAAGCGCATAATTTTTGGCCGTATCGTCGTAACTGTTCTGTAATAATGCCCCGGAATAGGTTGCTATCACATTGGGCACAAAACTTTTGGCACCTGTATTTGCGGCGATCACCGTCAAGGTAATTTGTGATCCGTCACTCAAAGTTTGCGTAATTTGGTCGTTCACATCGATACCATCGGCAAAATCGCCACCCCACTCGACAAATGCCAATTGGTTCGCCAAAAGCCCAGAGCTGTTATCGGAATTACCGACATTGTTGGGTTCGGCACATTCGACGCTATCTAGAATACCATCATTGTCGTTGTCAAGGTCTACATTATCTCCGACACGGTCTTGATCTATATCGGTCTGAACAAAAATAGTTTCTGTTAAATCATCGGTATCGGAAATAGGATCGGCTAGATTGTCGGCAGTTGCCGGGCCAGAAATGTTATTTATGATATCAGAACCCGCGGTGCCAGAATCGACAGTAGCCAAAATATCAATGCTGGCAGTGTTCCCATTGCTCAAATCGCCAATTGACCATATTCCATTACCGTCGTTATAAGTGTTGGTCGTTCCGCCTAAGTTATTGGCAGTGCCTGTAAATGTCAATCCAACGGGTAGAACATCAGTGACTTCGACATTCGTAACGTCATCCGGCCCATTATTCGTAACGGAAAGTGTAAAAACCAATGAATTTCCTTCTATGGGAAAGTTTTCGTCAACAGCTTTTGTCGTTACCAAATCTGCATCTGTGGTTGAACTAAAGCAGTAGTCAAGTAGGGGGAAAACTCCGCAGTCCAGAGCAACGAAGCTACCGTTCGACAAGTCACCATCGCCAACGTTCCCTTCCGATTTGTGACCGCCGAAACAAGGTCTGTCGTTTCCAACTTTTTTTACTAAGATATAGTGGCCGGAAACCCCAATGTAGGTTGCGAATTCGGTTCCTTGAACGAAGCCATCAGGAATACGAGGATTATTATATTGAGACCCGGTTCCCGTTAGCATTTGCGAGCTGTTATCGCCCCAAAAATAGGGTGTGCCATCACTTAATATCGCACCTGCTGCTGGATGACCGGGGCTATTGTCCGCAGCATTCAAGAATACCACATTTTCCAAATCGCCTGTGTCGGTCGGGTTTTGGACTATGACCCAAGAAAGTTGGTCTGTAGTGCTCCCGATACCCAATTGTCCGTCTTTGTTCTCTCCAAAAGTATATATTTTGTTATCTATGGGGTTAAGCGCATAGTACGATATGGTATCTCCAGTATCACCACTGCCCGTTATTGCCAGAAAAGTTGCGACACCGGCAAAAGGTGCGGACATTTGGGTAGGCGAATTACGTGCAGAAAAGGCAGTACCATCACCAAGGGCGCATGAGGCTCCCCAAGTATAGTAAGCACCTGATGTGATAACTGCGAAGATTGCATCTTCGGTTACCTTAATGCGCTCAACATTTGAAATTGTAGCTTGATGCCAGTTATTGTCGATTGAGGTAGATCCGTCTCCGAGGATTTCAAAATCGTCGTCGGCCATTATATAAACATTCCCCGTATTTGTCAAAAGTGCGATTGCGCCCTTAGAGGCCGACATATATTTTACATCCGTTGGACTTAGACCAGAAGGAAGGCCCGTCGATGGATTTCCGGTCGGCGCTGTTACTGTCAGCAGCTGAAAAGAAGTACTTGAGGTCAAGGTGCCGTCCACTACCGCATTTTCTTGGCCCCATACATAAAGGCCATCGGTTGCAAGTAGAAAGTTTTGAGGATTGGCACTGCCCTGCAAATCATCGCCCAACGTAGCCAATAAAGGAGTTCCGGAATAAGCGTAGCCATTCGCCGGTGTTATATCAGTAGGGTTGCCGGTCGTAGTGCCATCTGCCAAGGCCTTATCGCCCCATATGCTAAACCCGGTTTCGGTTCTTACTATCGTAGAGTGATATCCCTCTATTAATATTTCCGAGTCATTGGTGAAGGGCAACGATGGACAGCTTCCTTGGGCCAATACAGAATTCATGCTAAGTAATCCTAACAATAATAAAATAGACTTTGCTCCTATTTTAGAAAACAATAGGTACTTGAATACGCTTTTCATGGGCTTTTGGGGATTTCGGTTAGTGTAATTAATTACGTACAGATGTGCGAAAAAGCCTATGGGATGCACATCATTAATAACAAATATAACTTACCACTAATGGAATTTTTAGGATTTGTTGACTGTTAAGAGGAAAATGTATGTGAAAAGAGCAAAAAGTGTTGTTTGTCGATAAGGTATTTTCTTTATTGACTTGATCGATGAAATGCGGCTCTAGAACGAAGTATTTGATTTAAGACCCAATTCTCTACCTTTTTTCAGCATAAATTCCCTTGCGGCTCCATGCTCGTTGGCGATTTCCCCTTCCAATATGGCCTCTTTTATAGCTTCTTTTATGATTCCAATTTCTTTGGAAGGTTTTAAGTTAAAGGCTTCCATGATTTCCTCGCCGCTTACAGGAGGTTGAAAATTACGAACATGATCTCGAGCTTCGACTTCCTCTATTTTTTGACGGACCAGTTTGAAGTTGTTCTTGTACTTGTTTTGTTTTTTCGGATTTTTTGTGGTGATATCCGCTTCACATAAGGTCATGAGATCATCGACGTGATCTCCCGCATCGAACACCAGTCGCCGTACCGCTGAATCGGTCACAAAATCCTCTGAAAGTACTTGTGGTCTTGAACTCATCAAGACCATTTTTTGTACAAATTTCATTTTGTCGTTCAAAGGCATCCGCAGGCGTTTAAATAATTTGCACACCATTTTTGAGCCTACAAATTCATGTGCATGAAACGTCCAACCCAGTTTTTTATGGAATTTTTTCGTTGGGGCTTTTCCAATATCATGTAAAAGGGCGGCCCAGCGTAACCAGAGGTCGTCCGTAGTTTCGGATATGTTATCCACCACCTCCAAGGTATGCCAAAAATTATCTTTATGACGTTGACTCTCAATTTCCTCGATGCCTTCCAAATCGGTTAGTTCAGGGAGGATTAACGGCAATAATCCAGTTTTGTGTAATAGGGCAAAACCTACCGAAGGTTTCTGACTTTCCAAAATTTTGTGCAGTTCGTCAACGATCCGTTCGCCTGAAATGATTTTGATTCTGTCTTTGTTTTCGGTGATGGCCTGTAACGACTTCAATTCGATTTCAAAGCCTAGCTGGGTAGCAAAACGTATGGCCCGCATCATTCGTAAGGGGTCATCAGAATAGGTAATTCGGGGTTCAAGGGGGTGCGTATCAATTTTTTATCAAGGTCGCCCAAACCATCGAAGGGATCTAAAAGATTTCCGAAGTCTTTTTCATTCAGTGAAAGTGCCAAGGCATTTATGGTGAAGTCCCTTCGTTTTTGATCATCTTCCAAGCTTCCATCTTCCACAACGGGTTTTCTGCTGTCGCGATGATAGCTCTCTTTTCTCGCTCCGACGAATTCGAGTTCTTCATCGTCATGTTTCAGCATGGCAGTTCCAAAATTTTTGAAGACCGAAACTTTAGGTTGTCCAGAAAGTTTTGATGCTACTTTTTTGGCTAGGGCTATTCCGCTCCCAACCGCAACTATATCGATGTCTTTTGGGGTTCCCCTTTTCAAAAGATAATCACGTACAAAACCGCCTATCACGTAGCAATCCATGCCAAGTTCTCGTGCAGCTTCGCTCACGATTTTGAATATTGGATTTTTTAGGGCTTGTTTGTAGTTCAAAATTTAAGGTTCAATATTTAAAGTCCAAGGTGGTAAGGATTTGTGAATTTCGTTTCCGGTGGCTTGGGCTTTACCCCTCCGTCTTTTTCCGCCAAAAAGCGGAAAAATCCACCTCCCCTTGCCCTTCGACTGCGCTCAGGATGACAGGGGGGCGAAAGGTTTAGCCATATAAACAAACTCACCAATGTGGCACGATTAACTTTTAACGAATAACTATTCACGAATAATTTTTACCGTTCCATCATTACCTAATTTAATTATAGATGATGGCGTACCGTTTATTTCGTCCCGGCGCAAATTTACCACATAGTCCACGCCTTTTAAAATCGGATCGCTGATTTGTCCAAAATTTTGAGGGGTCGGTTCGCCCGAGAAGTTGGCTGAGGTCGATACGATCGGTTTTTTGAATTTGTTGATCAAATATTGACAAAATTTATCAGATGCCACGCGTATTGCCAAGGTATTATCGCCAGCGACTAGATTCTTGGCAACACCTTTGGGGTGGTCGTAGATTATGGTTGTCGGTTTGGTCGAGAGATCAATGATGTCATACGCCACCTCGGGCACTTTTTCAATATGTCTTTCGAGCATGGCATCATTCGAGACCAGGCATATCAATGCTTTCGAATCTTCACGTTTTTTAAGGGCGAAGACTTTCTTTATGGCATTTTCGTTTGTGGCGTCACAACCAATTCCCCAGACAGTATCGGTAGGGTAGAGAATGAGTCCACCTTTTTCTAGTACCGAAATAGCTTTAATTATTTCTTCTGCAAACATTATTTTCAAGTTCAAGTGTCAAAAAAATTATGAGTTATGAATTTTTAAATTTTCCTCACTCCTCACTCCTCACTGCTCACTGCTCACTGATTACCTGTTTATGTCTTATGGATTTTCCTAAGGGCAGCCCAATTAAAATACGATGTAATAATGGAAAATATTTGGGCTTGACGATGGAGACCAAACCGTATCGCAAGATAAAAAAGAGACGCAAGGCTTGATAATGTAAATAACAATAATTTTTACGGATGACATAGAACATCGAGGTCTTTAGTTCAATTTTTGTCGCAATCGGAATACCCGTTTTATCGATGCTTTTTCCTTGGTAATGCAAATAGGAAACCGAGGGAATAAAATATGTCTTTTTGCCAAGTTTTTTGAGCCGGTAACAAATATCACTTTCCTCGAAATAAAGAAAAATATTGGTATCGAATCCGCCTACCTTATTAAAATCTGACGCTCGAAAGAACATAAAACTCCCATTTACGTAATCAACGGCTATCGGTGCGGTGTAGTTTTTCTTCTTTTTGGTTTTGAATAAACCATTTCAACAAACTTTCTACCAAAAACCTCCCTGGAAAAAGATGTAAAATGGTCGAAACTTACTTCTTTTTGTCCGTGTTCGTTGTGAATTTGTGCTCCGCATACCGCAGCATCCGGCGTTTTTTCCATAAAATCAAAACACGTTTTTATGGTAGTATCCTTTACAATTGTATCGTTGTTCAGAAAAAGATAATATGAAGCCTCGATCTGCTGAACGCCCGACATATTACCTCCACCGAACCCCGTATTGATCCTACTTCTAAAAAGCGATACCTGGGCACTCACCAAGGTTTTGATATTTTCTTCCAGTATTTTGTAATCACTTGCTTCCGAAGCGTTGTCGACAACTATGATCTTGAAATCGACTGCTTGCGGTATTAGGGTTTCGAGAACACTTTGAACACATTTCACAGTGTATTCCGAAGAATTATAGTTGATTATGATTATGGCGATATCGCAACTTGTCTTTTTCATTTGGCCCGCTAAGATCATTGACAATATTTTTTCAAAAATTCAAGCAATGGTTCTTTGAAAAGCTTGGGTTCAAGTGAGGCATACAAGGCGACAATATTCCTCTTTATTTCTTTATTGTCCATTTTTTCGAGCTTTTGTGGATAATAATCCGATAGGTGGATTCCGTAATGAAGGCTTTTATTTTCACTATGCCACGCTCCTTTTATGATGAAAGGACTGAATATGCAAAATGTGGGAACCCCCAATGCTTTTGCCATATTTACGGCACCACCCTCATTACCTATCAGAGCATTGCATTGTGATAAGAGCGCGATAAATTTACGCAATGAAGACGCATAAAAATCCAAATCGATTTGAGCTTTTGTTTTTTCATTGCACTTATTGTAGATGGCTTGCGCCTCCTCTTTTTGACTAGGAATGTAATTGAAAAGTAATTTTGCGTCGACCTGGTCGCAAATGATATTCAATACTTCCGCTATATATTTCGGAGGATACGTTTTTAAACCACTACTTCCCAAAATACCGATCATGATTAATTTTTGATCGGGGTGATTTTTTATGCTTTTGACACTCTCGGAAGCCTCACGAATTTCCGATTCCTTCAAGAATATTTTTGGACTGGTCAAAAAGTTACCAGGTCGATCTAAGATAGGTTGCAAAAGGGCCAAGCGGTTCTCTATGGCCAAAGGAATTCTTCCATCCGGATTAAGATTTTCAACTACCGTATGGGTATATATCCATCGGGTATAGCTTTTGTAATGTGAGATCTTATATTTTGATGTAGTAAATAGTGAAATCAAGTTGCTCTCCAACTTTCCGTAAGCATCGATGACGGCGAAGTATTTTTCTTTCCCCAAAGATTTTAAAAATTTATAAAATGCCCACTTGCTTTCCCTTAACTCATTTCCAAAAATGATGACCTTATCAATATGTGGGTTGTTCAGAAGTACGGGCAAGGTATTCTCATAGGCCACAAAATGGACCAGTGCATCGGGAAAATGGTATTTTATACTTTCGCAGATTACCGTACTGGCCAAAACATCACCGATCATTTTTTGCTGTATCACAAGGAATTTCATTTTGGCCAACGAACTACGATTATGAATTGCGCCAAATATAGCCAATTTGAGTGCATCCTGTCGAAAAATGGCTCATTTCCTTTTGAAATCCATGGAAGATCTTATGCAAAAAACTACATTTGTAAAATGCCTAAAATTCCAGAAAATAGATGAGCACGGTAAGTGTTATCGTAAGTACATATAATAAACCGGAGTGGCTTGCAAAAGTGCTGTGGGGTTTCAATTGCCAGACGTATAAAGATTTTGAGGTCATTATTGCGGATGATGGCTCAGGCCCAGAAACGACTCAAATGATCGATGCTATGCGTGACCAGGTTTCTTTTGAAATGAAACATGTTTGGCAAGAAGATAGCGGCTTTCAGAAATGCCGTATTCTCAACAAGGCAATAGCGGCCAGCACGACCGATTACATTTTAATGACCGATGGGGATTGTATACCGCGGGAAGATTTCGTTCAGGTGCATTACATCAATAAAGAACCGGGTACTTTTATTTCAGGAGGATACTATATGTTGCCCATGAATATTTCATTGGCCATTACCCGAGAGGATATCGAAAAGCAAAACTGCTTTAACATACAATGGTTAAAGGAGAAAGGATTGCCCAAGACTTTTAAAAACAATAAGTTGACCGCCAGAGGGTTCATTTCTACGCTCTTCAATACGTTTACCCCAACCACAGCGAGTTGGAACGGTCACAACTCTTCAGGTTGGAAAAAAGATATTCTCAACGTAAACGGTTTTGATGAACGGATGCAATATGGTGGCGAAGACCGAGAATTTGGCGAGCGATTGATGAATTTTGGGGTCAAGACGAAACAGCTGCGCTATAGCGCGGTTTGCGTACATTTAGATCATGAGCGCGGATATCGAACTCCTGAAGCCATTGCCAAAAATCAAGTGATTCGAAAAGAGGTCAAGCAGAATAAAAGTGTTTGGACGTATCACGGCATTACCAAATAATAGGCAAGCTCGTTTTTCTTTTCCAACTTTTTGAGTTCTCTATAACGTTCGTAGTCTCCTAATGCATTCAGGTATGAAATGGTGATTCCTTTTTTTCCATCCAAAATACCCAAGCGCAGAACATAGTGATGAAAGAATTTCCAAACGGGTTTAAAAACTAATGAAAAATAGTTGAACCGCTTCTCTCTGTAAAAAGCTTCTTTGGCCTTAAGACGTCCGTATTTCAACATTTTCGATTTATAGTCTTCGTAGTTTTTATAACAATAATGGGTCAACTTCTCTTTCAAAATACCTGATGCACCATCGACGTTCAAGGTCTCATGAACGATTTTCTTATCAGAAAATTTGGCTTTACTTTTTCTAAAAAGTCTGTAATTTTTATCTGTCTGCCAGCCACTAAAATTCAAGACACTATTCTGGAACATGAATTTTCTGTAGAACCAATAAGCGACAAACTCGGTATCGCTATTGACCGTAGCTACAATTTCTTCTTGTAATTTTTGAGAAACCACTTCATCGGCATCTAAAAACAGCACCCAGTCATTGGCAGCCTGTTTAAGAGCAAATGATTTTTGTGCAGTGAAATTGGCAAAAGGATGTTGAATAACCTTGACCTTCGGGTGATTTTGTAAATATTCATAGGTGCCATCGGTACTATACGAATCTACGACGATGATTTCGTCGGCAAAAGTGACCGATTCGATACATTTTTCAATGTACCCCATCTCGTTAAAGGCAATAATTAAAGCCGAAATTTTCTTTTTCTGGTAACTCATATTATAATAGAATCAGTAGGTTTTTTTAGTCTGGTCGACAGGATAATAACTAAAAAAAAGTAAAAAAGTATACTTTACCATAAAATTCCTACAATCTATACCGCAACATCATATTCGCGAAGGGCATCGTTCAAAGAAGTTTTTTTATTGGTGCTCTCCTTTCTGGTTCCAATAATCAGGGCACATGGAACTTGAAAATCACCAGCAGGAAATCTCTTTGTATAGCTCCCTGGTATAACAACTGAACGTGCCGGAACCCTACCTTTTATTTCAATAGGTTCGTCTCCGGTCACATCGATAATTTTTGTCGAGGCGGTCAAAACGACGTTGGCCCCAAGTACGGCCTCACGTTCTACACGTACGCCCTCCACCACGATACACCTGGATCCGATAAACGCATTATCCTCAATAATCACCGGTGCCGCCTGTAAGGGTTCCAATACGCCACCGATCCCAACTCCGCCACTCAAGTGTACGTTTTTACCTATTTGCGCACAACTGCCGACGGTTGCCCAAGTGTCTACCATGGTGCCTTCATCAACATAAGCACCAATATTGACATAACTTGGCATCAAAATAGTACCAGAGGAAATATAGGCACCGTGTCGGGCCACGGCATGAGGCACCACTCGAATTCCTTTTTCCGCGTACCCTCTTTTTAAGGGAATCTTATCATGATATTCGAAAATTCCGACTTCGAGCGTTTTCATTTTTTGAATGGGAAAGTAGAGCACGACCCCTTTCTTCACCCATTCATTGATCCGCCATCCGTTATCAGACGGCTCGGCACAACGAAGTTTCCCAAGATCCAGTAAGTCGATGACTTCCCGTATTGCTTCCTGGGTGGTATTTTCCTTTAAAAGTTCACGATTTTCCCAGGCATTTTCGATGGTTTCCTGTAGTGCTTTCATATCATGTTAAAATTTCCGCAAAGATACGGGCTTGTGCGAGAATTCATCCATCAATTTCGGGCATATAACAATTTTAGGTTTATTTTTGCCAAAAATTTAATTTGGGAAGGATTTTGGCTTTGGATTATGGAAAAAAAGAACGGGAATTGCGATTACCGATGAATTGCAATTGATCGCATCCGGGCTTACCACCGTACTGACCCATGACGTGTTACGTTATTTAAAGGAATATACCTCGGCTGAGAATGTGGACCGATTCATTGTTGGAGAACCAAAACAAATGGACAATACACCATCAGAATCGGAAGTCCTGATAGGCCCCTTTTTAGATAGACTTAAAAAAGAATTCCCCCAAATACCTATTGATCGGCAAGATGAGCGTTTTACCTCAAAAATGGCGTTTCAAACCATGATCGATAGTGGACTCAATAAAAAGCAGCGTAGAAACAAGGCGCTAGTAGATGAAATCAGTGCGACGATTATTCTACAGGCATATTTAAATAGAATAGCATGATATTACCCATTGTCGCCTATGGCGATCCGGTTTTACGAAAATTGGCAACCGACATAGACACCGATTATCCTAAATTGAACGATTTGTTGGCCAATATGTGGGAGACCATGTATAATGCCAACGGAGTAGGGCTGGCCGCACCACAAATCGGGCTTCCCATACGATTGTTTTTGGTAGATACCAGTGCCTTTGCTGATGATGAAGATCTTTCCTCAGAAGAGCGAAAAGTATTGAGTGGATTCAAAAAGGCTTTTATCAATGCAAAAATGGAGGAAGAGACCGGCACGGCATGGGCCTTTAACGAGGGGTGTTTGAGTATACCCGACGTCAGGGAAGACATTACACGGCAAGATACCATAACCATTTCATATCTTGACGAAGATTTTAAGACCCATACCGCGACCTATGACGGACTTTTGGCAAGGGTCATTCAGCACGAGTACGATCATATCGAGGGAATTTTGTTCACCGATAAACTTTCATCCCTGAAGAAACGATTGCTCAAGGGCCGATTGAACAATATCTCAAAAGGGAAGATAGACGTGGATTATCGCATGCGATTTCCTGCGGCAAAAAAAGCAAGATAATGAGACCTCATTATCCAAGGAAAAATATAATATTTGATTTCCCATTACCAATAGGAACTTGAAAAATATAAACGCTATATGAGTCTAGATAAAATTTTGTCGATTGCCGGAAAACCGGGACTGTACCGATTAGTAACCCAAACACGCTCCGGTTTCGTCGCCCAGTCACTTTTAGATGGAAAGAAAATCACGGTGGGCATTCGCAGTAATGTGAGCGTACTTTCGGAAATCGCTATCTATACTTTGGAAGAGGAAGTGCCACTACGCGAAGTATTTCTTAAGATACAGACCAAAGAAAACGGTAAGAAAACTTCAGTTGCCCATAAAGACGAGAAAATTAAATTGGAAGAATATTTCTTCGAGGTATTGCCCGATTACGATGAAGATCGCGTCTACGCCAGTGATATTAAGAAGGTAATTCAGTGGTATAATATTCTTCAAGAGAACGGTATTACCGATTTTGCCGAAGCAGCGGAGGACTCAGAAACCAAAGCAAAACCGACCGAAAAGAAATCGGCCGAGAAAAAGCAGGGCATGGAGAAAACAGTTTCAACGAAAACATCAAGCCAAAAGACTTCTGGAAAAAAGGTAACCCAGAAAAATCCTGCTGCGAAAAAGAAATAAGTACAGAACGCAAATTTAATAGCGAAGTTCCTCTCCTTACTTCTTTACTTCGAAGTTTCCAAAATAAATTCTGAAACCTCTTTTTTAAATTGCTCCAATGAGGGTTGATGGGTGTACATCATGTGACCTGCCTCGTAATATTTCATAATAATATTGTCCTTGATTTCTTTTTTAAGACCCAAATGGTTGATAGAATGCTCTACTCCGTAGAAGACGGTAGCGATGTCATAGATTCCGTTCAATATTAGAACTTTCATATTAGGATCACGTGATAACGCTTCGGCCATATCGATACCGGTGTTAATGGCCGCTTGGGTACCCCAACGTTTGTTTCCTTCATGTTCCCAATCCCATTTGAAACCTTCGCGTCGACCTGCGGTGATGGAATAAGTGGTTTCTTTGTTCACGTTAAGGGCTCCGTAGAAATAATCTAGGAAACCTGCGATATAGGCGGGAGAAATGGCAGCACTCTGGGGGTCATGGCTTCCTTCTTGCGAAAGTAGATCTTGGTTGATTCCGGTAAAACGGGAATCCAATCTACCGACGATTTGACCTTCGTCCCTTAAAAATTCTGCAAAATACTCACTGGCCGTTACCCGAAGATCGGCCTTTACCCAATAATCAGCTTCAGTACCTGTATAATTGGCGAGTTTTTCGGCAACGGCTTTTTTATCCGCTTCTGAAAGTTGGTCGCCTTTATAGAGTGCGGGTACGTATTCGTTTTCGGTAAAACTACGGACATCGTCTAGAAACTGATAAACATCCTCGGGTTTGTTCGCAACCTTATCGTGGTACCAAGCGGTAGCCGCATAAGTCGGGAAATGGGCAATGAAGGGCATATCATCCCCCGGAGGAAATACTAGGGTGCGTAGGTCGAAAACGGCTGAAACCATAATGACCCCGTTCATAGCGATACCTTGACCCAACAATTTGTTCATCAAGCCCGCATTTCGAAATGTACCATAACTCTCACCCAATAAGTATTTTGGACTGTTCATACGATTATTGGCAATTAGAAATTGTGTGATAAAAAGCGAAAGACTACGAATATCTTGATCCACGCCCCAAAAATCTTTGAATTCCGCCTTTCCGATGGGAATGCTCAACCCTGTGCCCACAGGATCGATCATGACCAGATCGGCCACATCGAGAATCGAAAAATTATTATTGACCAATTGATAGGGTGCTGCCGGGGTCGATACAGGGTCGTTTACGACTATACGTTTCGGTCCCAGCACCCCCATGTGCAACCAAAACGAGGAGGAACCTGGTCCGCCGTTGTAGGCAAAGACAATGGGTCGCCTATTGTTTCTGGTTTTGGATTCTTTGGTGTAGTACGTGTGGCCCATCAGCGCAATGGGTTCGTTATTCTCGTCGCGAACTTGAAAGGTGCCGGCCTGAGCGGTTAGGTAAATGGTATTGCCATTGATGTTAACACTTTGCATGGTGCTAGAGACTTCCGCCTTGGGCAATGTGTCATTTTTAGTTTGAGAATGTCCCATAACTAGAAAGGTGAGTAGGGTCATGGTGAGTACTATTTTTTTCATCATCTGAGTTTTTGGTTTGTATTTTTTATAATTTATTTGCGTTGTGCCTTAATATACACTTCAATATTATCCGGTCGCCCGTTCACAAAATGTAGGGCAGTCAGTCCATCTTCATTTTGGTCGATGACCGCGGGAATGGAACTGGTGGTTAAAAACCATCCTTCGGGCAAAACCACCACATTGCGGTTTCTGCCGAAACTACGGTCCCAAACCAGTTCATCTTCATCGAGACCGTATCGGTTCTCGTCGGTATAGGTCTCCGTAATGCGTAGGCGTTTTGATTGACCTTCTTCGACCGGATCATACCATATGGCGATAACTTCGGAGGTTTCGGTAATCGGCCCATCGATTGCTATTCCTTTTTCTGCGATTTCTTGCCCTTTAAAAGTTTCTACTTTTAGCGATTCTCCAGTATCTAAAAGGATTGCAGAAGGGTCTGAGGCTTTGCTTCCTGCCCTGACGATATTGAGATAGCGATCCATACCTGGTCGTGTCTCGGTGTAATCGTGGTAGAGCCGAAAGGAATGGGTCTCGGGCTGCCGTAAAAAATAAACGATTTCACGGTTTTGGTAGGCACGTTCATCGAATTCCCACCCTAACCGGACTTGTGCCATATTTCTTCCCGAACCGGAATTATCAAAAACGTATTTGTTCTCTTCCGGTTTTTTAATGCTTACGGTTGGCGGTAATGGTTTTGCCTTGATTTTCAAGGGAATAGCTTGCGGTCCATCATTCATAAAACTAAGTTTAATATGGCCCTCTGAAGTCAATTGCACCTGTGAAGGATAATTGCAATGGGTCAATTCATAGCCTTTTGGCAGTACGATGCTGTTTCGTTCGATGCCCAAACTCCTCGAAAAAATGATAGATGCATCGTTCGTAAAATAACTTTCTGCATCTTTATAGGTCTTGTCGATTCGTAACCGCGCCTCCCCATTTTCAGGAACGACGCGCGCCAATTGTATTTGCAGGTATTCGCCTTCATCATTGGCATTGGCGAGTCCATTTTGTTTTGCGGTCTTGCCGTCTACGATTTGCCAGGTTAGTTCTTTTCCGGAATATAAATCCCAAACCGCATCGACTTGATGTTCACTTCCTTTTCGTAGCGTGTTCCAATAATACTTGGCCCCTGCGGCGGTAGCACTAACGTCATATATGATTCGGAACGATTGGCTTTCAGGTGTCAAAAGTTCGTAACGGGTATAACTATCGGCTTGGGTCTGTTGCCCGATAGTCGAAGTGCAAAAGCATACTGCGAAAACTAAAAAAAAGTTTTTACAACGACTCGAAAAATAGCAGGGAAGATGGATAGAAAATTTGTTGAATTGGCCATTTGCTAATATAAAGAACTTGTTTAGCAAGACCATGTTTTGTTTTGTAAAAAAATGTTTTTAGATAGGGGGTTATTGCTGCTAAGTCAGGAGACTTCGCAGAGGGTAAATTTATAGTTCAGAATTATTAATTTGATTGGGCAACAATGCTTACATTAAAACTTCCGGTCTGGTTTAAATTGGCAGTATGGGAATTCCCGATTTGAAAGACCTTTGCAAAGTTGCCTAATTGTCCGTTTTGACTAATAGTACTAAGGTGTCCCTCGCCCACTTGAAAAGATTTCGCAATACTCCCGAGCGAATTTTGAGAGATAGTGGTTTGATTATTATATCCTTGTTGATTGATTATGGCCATATCGTTCTCTCCTTCTTGAAAGATTTGACCATTATGGTTTAAAAGCCAAATTTAAAAATTTGGTGGTCTTTGTGAATTAGCACAAACCTTTCGATTTAGCAATTACTAGCTATGTTTTATACACGGTGTGCCTGTTGCACAAGTTAGCGAAAAAAGTTGTTGATGATCATTGTGCTTTGGAGGTTGGATCGTAACTTTAAGTATGCAAGGCAAGAAAGATTATCAAGAAAAGCTGTTCGCCCAATTCCAGCTTAGCGAACGGATCCCGAAGAACAATTTTTATCGGGGTTTAAGAGGTGCCATCGATCTGGATTTCCTCTATCCCCTTACCAAGGATTACTATGGGCAGAGCGGCCAGAAGAGCATTGACCCTGTTGTATTTTTCAAGTTGTGTTTGGTTGGTTATCTGGAGAACCTGATCAGCGACCGCAAGCTGATCGACCATTGTTCGCTGCGTTTGGATATTCTATATTTCATTGGTTATGATATTGACGAGGAGCTGCCATGGCACAGTACTATAAGCAGGACACGGAATCTTTTTCCTGAAGCCCTGTTCGAAGAAGTCTTCACAGGAGTTTTGAGTCTGTGTGTTGAAAAGGGTATGGTCAGCGGTCATACGCAAGCTATCGATAGTGCACCTGTCAAAGCGAATGCCAGTATGGATACCTTGGAACTAAAAGTGCCGGAAGAAGATCTGGAAGAACATCTTCGAAGGGTCCGGGCGATCAGTTCAATGGATAAAGAAACACCCCATCGTAAGAGTAAAGGCGACAGGTCGGATAAAGGTCAACGCGGTATAACTGCAAGCAAGAAGGAACTTGATGCGATAAAGGGCCGTAACAAGAAATGGGCGAAGGATCAGGACCAAAGACCAGGGGCGGGCAACAAGGGTAGTAAGTACACCAGTAACAAGACGCATTATAGTCCGACCGACCCTGACGCCCGTATCAGCGTAAAGCCGGGCAAGGCCCGGAAGCTGAACTATCTCTCACAATTGAGCGTGGACACCGCACACCATGTAATCACCGATATCAGGGCTTACCACGCTGATGGCAAAGACAATCAGCAGCTTCCCGATATCGTAAGGAGATTAAAGAAGCGATTGTGGAAGCAAGGTCTGGTTTGGAAAAACTGTGTAGCCGATACCGGGTATAGCAGCGGAGAGAACTATGCCTTTCTCGAAGCGAAGGGGCTAAAGAGTTTCATTCCGCCCCACGGCACCTATAAGGGCGGCCCAGATGGTTTTGTATACGTTGAAGAACAGGATTTTTATCTATGTCCTCAAGGCAAGGTCGTTCCTTTCAAGAAAGTATTTTTGGACAGCCGCACCAAGACAAAAAAGAAGTCTTACCGTGCATCGAGCAAGATCTGCAAGGGCTGTCCGCTACGGTCTACATGTTTGGGAAAGGTGAACGAGAAACAGTTCTCGGTCACCTATTATCGAGAAGAATACGAGCGTAACATCGAACGGGTGAACAGTAAAGAGGGCAGGTACATGAAGGGCAAGCGGCAGAGTACTGTGGAACCGGTCTTCGGGACCCTCACCCAGTTCATGGGCCTGCGCAAGATAAATACCATCGGTATCGGTCAGGCGAACAAGGTCATGCACCTCTCGGCGATTGCATACAATCTCAAAAAGTATCTAAAATTCGTTCAAAAACGTTCTAAAAGTGGGGTGGGGCAGCTTGCTTTTAAGGTCTTTGTGAAAAGTGTTGTCCAAGACCTGTTTTCAGCTTTGTTAAGGCATCGAAAATTGACTTTGATTTATTGACAGGATATAGAAAAACCCCCTTACAGTGGCTTATATCGATTCAATATTTCAAAAATTATTGGCTTGCGCAACGGTTACCATTGTTGTAACACGTTTTTTAGCTTTCTAAAAAGGTTAGGTCTAGATAATTATTATGCGGATTTTGCGAATCAACATACAATTCCGTTTTCTCTTTGACTGCGAAATGCATTTTCAATTTAGTCAGCTCCATATCAATATTCAGTTTATACTTGATTAATTCATTTTGATATGGCACTTCAAGTAATATTACATTATGATTTACATCAACATATTCATTCCGCTGTTGATATCCACTTCCTACTGTTATTTCCTGTTTGTAACTGTTCGTTTGGATTTTTAAATTATCTAAATCTATTATTAGTTTGTCTCCAGTTTTTACCAATTTGTTTATTCTCTCAATATTTTCGTCAGATGCTTTTTTTATTATCAGTTTTGTTTTAATCATATAGATTAACATCGGAATAATTAGGACTAATCCTATTCCAACAAAATACCAATTTGTCTCTCCAACTGGCACGTATCTTCCCCTTCCACCAATTCCTGTATAAATCAATGCAATTCCTAAAAATGTTAATCCTGCAAAAAGCCATCCACCAAAGTCAGACAATATATTCTTAATATTCATTGATTTTTTAAATGTGTTACAACGGTTGGGCTAAGCGTAGTGCGGAGGCAAGGAAACTTTTCGTTTCCGTCTGCCGACGTAGCCAAAGCTTATTGTTTTGCTTTTTCTTTTTTGTTCCAAAGCTAAATCCATAAGATTTAGCGACTTTATAAATATACACAGACCTTTCGGTTTCGCCCTAAAGTCCGCATTACGTTTAGGCTTTGTTGAACTAAACCTAAAGGTAGCTTTTGGTACGAGACCATTGGCTACCTTTATTAGTTCCAATAAATTCTAATATTTAAAATTATGAAAAAAAAGTAGTACCCTTATCGAAAGGGCCAGTGAAAGTGTTCCCGGATTTGATGTGACCTACCAAAAGTTGAAGCGTTCAGTGGAACTCTCGGGCAAGAGCCAAAGTACCTTGACCAATTATGCGCGCTGCCTTGCCCATGTTGCCCTGCATTTCAACTGCAGTCCGTTGGAACTGGACTCGGAGCAAGTGTTGGATTACCTGCACCACCTAAAATCGCTGCACAAGACCCCTTCGGACAGTTTTTTCAAGCACACGGTCTATGGCCTTCGATACCTTTATCGGGTGTACGGACTTCCCGAACATCGGGTCGCCCTTCCTTCCATAGAAAGGCCGAAGAAACTTCCAGTGGTCCTGAGCAGGAACGAGATCAAATTACTTCTAAAGACCCCGAAGCTGCACAAACACCGATTGATGCTGGCCTTGCTCTACGGCTGTGGTCTTCGCAGTCTGGAACTGCGGAACCTGTGTATCAAAGATATCGGTATGGACAGGGAACAGCTGCATATCCGCCAGGGGAAAGGTCGCAAGGACCGCTATGTTCCCCTGTGCGACCTATTGGTGCGTGGCATACGCAAACACCTGGCATCGGAAAGGCCGGTACAATGGCTTTTTAATGGCAACAATGCAGAGGGCAATGCTGTAGGCCTATCCGCCAATGGGGTACGATGGGTGGTGAAACAGGCCAGGCAACAGAGCGGTATCCAAAAAGTGGTCACCACCCATACTCTCAGGCACAGCTATGCCACTCACTTATTGGAGATGGGCATGGACATCATGACCCTGAAAGACCTGTTGGGCCATGTGGCCATCCAGACCACCCTGGTGTACCTGCATGTAGGGCGGATCGACAAACAAATGGCCTTTTCCCCTTTGGAGAGGCTTTATACCCGTTAAGGATGCAGGTGCGCCATGAAGTGGCGCAGGTGTTGGAACGCAACGTGGGGGACCTATCGGGGCTTTGTGCCAATAGCTGGCAGGCAAGGACATTGCATGCGTTGCGCAAATGCCGTACTTCGGCCTTGGGAGGCCATATCGATAGGTGTGACAATCCCATATGCAACAGCCTGCACCTGAGCTACAACAGCTGCCGTAACCGCCACTGCCCCAAATGCCAGGGGCACAAACGGGAAGAATGGATCAGGGCAAGGGAAGCGGAACTGTTGCATGTTCCCTACTTCCATGTGGTGTTCACCCTGCCCCATGAATTGAACCGCATATGCCTCTATGCCCCGAAAGAAATATACGGCCTGTTTTTCAAAACGGCATGGTCGGTCATCCGGGATTTTGGGGCCAACAGAAAGTTTCTCGGGGCCGCTACGGGCATGATCGCGATACTGCACACCTGGGGGCAGAACCTGTCATTGCACCCGCACCTGCACTGCATTGTCCCGGGTGGCGGCATTACACCATCGGGAAGATGGAAGCATATCAGGAACAAAGGCAAGTACCTGTTCCCGGTAAAGGCGATGGGCAAAGTCTTCAGGGCCAGGTTCACAGAAAATCTCAGAAAACAGTTCGATCATCCTGCGGCTTTTTACGACAAGCTCTTCGCCAAGGACTGGGTGGTGTATTGCAAGGCCCCGTTTTACAATACTTCGCAGGTGGTGGAATATCTGGGCAGGTATACCCACAAGATCGCCATAAGCAATCACCGCATCGTAAAATCGGGGGAGGGCACCGTGACCTTTTCCGCAAAGGACTACCGCCATGGTGGCAAAAAAGCGTTGCTCCGATTGACGGATGAGGAGTTCATCAGGCGCTTTTGTCTGCATATACTCCCCAAGGGCCTAGTACGCATACGCCACTATGGGATACTGAGCAGTAGCAAAAAGAAGACTGTATTGCCCATTGTACGGGACCAGGTAGGTGCTGCCACGGTAAAAAGAGACCCGGGGCCGATCCTGCACAGAAGATGTCCCACATGCAAAAAGGAAGGTTGGTCACACTGATGACCTTTGACAGTAGGGGGCCACCGAAACATTGGACCGAGAAACTGGAAAACCGACATACAAGGCCCCAAAACAGAACAGCTCAATGGCTGTAATAGATGACCATTGCCCAAATCGGGGGTTCTTGATAAAACGGTGGCCCGCTACGAGCGAACAAAGGGCCTTTAAAGAAGAAAAAAACAATACGCCTTGAATTTGGGCAGTAGATCCAATTTTATCAAGGGCACATAGCTACAGGATCCCATGCCCGATCCACACCAATCCCCATAGGAAGAGAATACCGACCCGGTTCAGTCAACACTGGCTTCATGTTGGGTCGTACCGACCACACGAAGCCTTAGTTATTGTGCATAGTATTTTAATACCCAGACCCAAGTTCTATAACAAGCTCAACCTTTTCAGTAACTCCAACCGTTATGGAGTCTCTAAAACTAAAAAGTCCCACATATTCCGTCCGTATTAAATACTTTCCAGATGGAATATTTTGAAATTTGAAATTACCGCCTTTGTCGCTAGTTTGAACATATGAATTTTTAATACTTATTAATTCAATGTTTGCCGCTCCCAAACCATACCTGTCGTTTTTTTCAATTATTTTCCCATAAATATCAGCGCGTAATGTCGCCCCGGTACTACTTTTGTTTACTGTAAATACATTTCCATCGCCCCTTTTTGGTAAAGTCCGGCAACTGTTTAGGATTAATAATATTAAGACTATGATTGCAATGTTTCTCATTTTATGCACAACGTTTATGTATATGGAAAGTTGCGTGTTTGTGTGCGAGGATTTTCCGAAGGAAAATCAGAAGCTAGCAAACAAAGCAACTAACATTGATTAAGCACAAAACAGCAATTTTTTATATACGGTGTTGTGCGTAGTATTTTTTATAGTTCAATTATTTTCGTAAAATTATTATCCAGTTTAATTTCCGCCGTTAATGTCAGAGGAAAAACATCTGTTAGCTTTTTTCCTATTTTTTCAGCAAATGGAATTGGACCATCTTTTTCCAGTACAAAATCGGGTGCTGGTTTTGTCAACAAAGTAATCCAACTATCATTGATATAAAAACTGTAGTTTGTTAAAGAACCTTCGTTAATGTCCAGATTACAAATTCCATTAAATTCAGTTTTGTCGTTTGTTTTGCAATTTATTCTAACCCAAATTTGTTCGTCGCATATTTGTTCAAAATCATAATCAGTCAGAGGTGTTACTAAAATATCAATTCCATTTTCAAGGTCGTATTGAGTGCAAATCCAAATTCTATTATTGTCAAAATCTGATAATTCTAAATTATGTATTGATTTTTCTAACATTCACTATTTATTATTAATATCGAGATTTCCCATATTACGCACAACGGTTGGGCTAAGGTTCGTTGCTGTGATTCGTCCGAAGGACAATCCAGCCGAACCTAAAGATAGCTTTTTGCGTGTGATTTCCGTTTAGGAAATCCGCAAGCAATGAATTTTAGGCTTTGTTGTGCGTAGGCTTTTTTCTCCTAACTGCAAGACGAATAATTATTTGGGCAAAGTTTTTCGGATTCAATCCATCCAGCAATTCGTTTTCCTTCAAAGTCAACAGAAACCTTAGACCATTCCGCACCACATTCTTCAATCGTGACAAATCCGGCTTTCCAATTTTTAATTTCTATCAGTTCCGATAACCTGTCATTCGGTTTACTATAAAAAATCAAATCCATATATTCCTTTTCATGTTTCATAAAAGCGCCTATGTATTCTCCTCTTTCAATCCAGCCATGATGCATTGTATCGTCCATTGCTAGTCTTATTTCAACGCAAAAAAAGTTGTCTTTAAGTTCTTTAATTTTTAGGTCAAGATGATTTTCGTTTTTTATATCATTATACAAAGATGTCAATTCCTTTCCGTGCGGTTCGTCAAAGATTTTCACTTCTCCTTCGTATTTCCAGTAAATGACCGCCCCACATAATTCTGTTTGTCCAAATCCAATTTGACAAATGATTAGTAAAAAGAAGGTTGTTAGTATATGTTTCATTTTTTTCAGCTTACGCACAACGGTCTCGGCTATGAGTAGTTGCGTGGTTTAGCGGTTAATTTAGCAAGTACACACCAAACTGAAAATCCGGGAGGATTTTCAGAAGTAAACGAGAACAAGCAATTACTTATAGCCATTGTTGTAAGCCGTATTTTTTATTCTTTTATTAAATGTATTCTCACATTATTATCAGTTCTTACCTGAGTTCCATTTACAATTCCTGGAACCCAAGTCGGATAATTTTTCTTTAAATGATTTTTGGCTAACTCAAATAATTCATTCTTATATTTTTTATTAGATTCCAGCCCTTCGAAAAAATAATTGATATAAAAACTATTAATTGTACTGTCTCTTTCTACTGTAAAACCAACATCAAAAAATGGCCATCCGCCATATTCTGATTTATCTTCTTCAATTTCCAAATTTTCAACTTTAACGTTAGGAATATAGTCTGAATTTCTATTTTTTTCAGATGGTAATTTCGGTCTTTCATCACAATCTCCATAATAAACAGCCAAATTGTTTTTTATTACATTTTGAAGAAATAGGCTGTCCGCTTTCTTGTGCATTTGCTGTTTAAAATCAAGTCCGTACTTATCCGCTAAAACTTTATCCATATAAGCTCCATAGCATCCTTGAGTTTGACCTTCAAAAACGACACAACCAATTAAGTCAATTTCATAATTTAAGCCATTTTGTTTGCAAAGCGCTTCAAGTTCTTTTTCATATCTATTATGTCCGTATAAAAATCCAACTTCTTGCGTGAATGCAATTCCATTCGTTTTTATTTCATCTTTAGCTCTATTAATTTCAGATATACAAAGTGTATCCGTCTTTTCTGGATTTGAAACATATTTAATTGGGTCAAATTCAACATATTCATTTTCCAAGTTGGAATCTTCAATTTCGGCAACTGGTTGTTTTTTATTCTCAACACAAGAAATGAAAATCGTTAGTGAAATTAATATGACGAAAGTTTTTTTCATATGGCTTACAACGGTTGGGCTAAGGTTCGTTGCTGTGATTCGTCCGAAGGACAATCCAGCCGAACCTAAAGATAGCTTTTGCGTGTGATTTCCGTTTAGGAAATCCGCAAGCAATGAATTTTAGGCTTTGTTGTGCGTAGGCTTTTTTCTCCTAACTGCAAGACGAATAATTATTTGGGCAAAGTTTTTCGGATTCAATCCATCCAGCAATTCGTTTTCCTTCAAAGTCAACAGAAACCTTAGACCATTCCGCACCACATTCTTCAATCGTGACAAATCCGGCTTTCCAATTTTTAATTTCTATCAGTTCCGATAACCTGTCATTCGGTTTACTATAAAAAATCAAATCCATATATTCCTTTTCATGTTTCATAAAAGCGCCTATGTATTCTCCTCTTTCAATCCAGCCATGATGCATTGTATCGTCCATTGCTAGTCTTATTTCAACGCAAAAAAAGTTGTCTTTAAGTTCTTTAATTTTTAGGTCAAGATGATTTTCGTTTTTTATATCATTATACAAAGATGTCAATTCCTTTCCGTGCGGTTCGTCAAAGATTTTCACTTCTCCTTCGTATTTCCAGTAAATGACCGCCCCACATAATTCTGTTTGTCCAAATCCAATTTGACAAATGATTAGTAAAAAGAAGGTTGTTAGTATATGTTTCATTTTTTCAGCTTACGCACAACGGTTTAGCTATGCGCAGTGTCCCGAAGGGCATTGCGTATAGGTGTTGTTGTAGCCAGTTTTTTCTTGAATTAATTCTTATTTCTATTTGAAAGTTTGTTCCTTTAAAAGTTTACCATTCTCATCGTAGACCTTCCAAGTCCCTCTCTTCTTTCCATGTTCAAAGCGACCTTCGTCCCAGAGTTGACCGTTGGAATGGTATCGTTTCCATACACCGTGCTTCTGTTCCTCATCATTGAATCCACCTGTCCCTCTGGGCTCACCATTCTTGAAGTACCATACCCACTCGCCAGTTATCTTGTTGTCCTTGTAGCTGCCCGTGGATTGCATCTGCCCATTATTTAGAAAGTAGGTCCATTTTCCTGACTTCTTTCCATTGTTGAACTCACCTTCGCAAGAAACAAGTCCATTCTTGAAGAACAACTTAAATGGACCATTCTTTGGTTTTCCGTTTTCATCAATTCCTGATATATCTTTCACTATGTCTGTTTTTTTAATTGGCTACAACGGTGAGGCTATGATTAGTGTGGGGCGGTGATTTACAATTCCCGTTGCGCCACAACTCGAAGCCAAATCTTTTTGTTTTGTTTTAATTTTTCTTGTCAAAAGCAAAATCCCAAAGATTTTGCGACCTCATAAATATACACAGACCTTGGCGTAAAAACCTAAACCCCACATTAATTATAGGCATTGTTGTATGCAGTTTTTATTTTTCAATCAGTTGCTCAATTTCTGTTTTGTCGGTCATTTTGTCAAACCACAAAATGTTAGAAATATACTTTTTACTCAATTCAAATTCATACTGTTTATTTCTATCCAGTTGTTCAACACGAATAGAGGTTAACGCAATTTGGTCATTTTCAGATGCAGGTCCATATGATAGAGCGAAAAAATAACGATATGGTGCGAATCCAGTATTTTCGAAAGGTCGAAATTCCAGTATTCTTTTCAGTCGAGCATAATCAGATTTTACAATTCCGAATCGTAGGTTTAGTTTTTTCCCGTTTATAGTATGTCGAATAAGTGATGAATAGATGTTTTCCGCTTTTGAAACGTCCAACAATTCAACCATATTTTCGTGATTATCTCGCATTTTTTAAAATTGCATACAACGGTGAGGCTATGGCAAGTAGGGCGGTCGGTAAGCGATTACTTTCCACCACGCACTTAGCAAAACCTTTGGGTTTTGTTTTTTCTTTTCTGGACAAAGCAAAATCCCAAAGATTTTGCGGACTTTCCAAACACGCCCAAGCCAATGGATTCAGCACTTACCGCCCTATTTGCTATAGCCATTGTTAGCAATAGTTTTTATCCGTTCGCCTTTTAAATATCCAAGATTTTCATATTCCTCCGATTTATAAACTCGGAAAACTTGGTTTATTTCGCTTTCAGTTAATTTTTGAATATTTTCTTTGAGTATTTCGTCTGAAATTGATTTGTCTGCAAATATTCGAAAATGACTTTCATATTTTAGTTTCTCTTCGTGATACTTGTCTTGCGGATTAATCTTTTGTTTGAATTTAAAAATATCTTTTTCGAGAGAATCCAATCCGTTTCCAAATTCGGTTACAATTGTTACACTACCATTCTTATTTCCAGCAAATATTTTAAATCCATAATCGCCGTCTATTTCCATATGTTGGACTTTGTTATCAATTGGTAATTTAAAATCAATTGCACTTTTTTTACTTAGATAATTCACATAATTATTTGCTCTAATCAAATTGAACCTTCTTTCTTCCGTTGAGTCTTTTATTGTGCAGAAAAGAGTGTCTTTACTTTTTGAAAGAATGTAATCTGTTTTGAATCTTTTTGGGTTTTTCTGAGTAGAATCTGGGAAACGTAAATGATAATCAAATTCTATTCTCGATTTATTTGCTGTCCATTGAACGTTTTGAGAACCCATTTCAATTAAAATGAGACTGTCTGGATAAAAGAACATTCGTGTAAATCCATCATTTTCAATTCCGTACCACTTTCCATTCAATTCCCGTTCAAAGGAGTTTTGTCCGCATGATATTAGTACCAAAGCAAATAGTAAAATCAGGATGTAAATTTTCATTTTCAAAATTATTGCTAACGTCTCGGCTATGATTAGTGCGGCGCAGAAATCCGACGGATTTCCAGCTACGCGCTAAGCAAAAGCTTTTGGTTTTGTTTTTTCTTTTTTTGTCCAAAGCAAAATCCCAAAGATTTTGCGACCTTATAAATATACACAGACCTTGGCGTAAAACCCATAAGTCCGCATTAATTATAGGCATTGTTACCACACGTTTTTATTCCGTTTCGAGTTTCAAAAAGTCGTAACCTTTATGTTTTAAATAAGTCATTCCATGAATCTTAAACTCGTTTTTCGATAAATATTCAATATTGGTTGTGTCGGAAAATACCAACCCTACTCGTTCCATTTTTACTTGACCATTTATTTTAATTAGACCAATATATGTCGGGCAGGATTTATAAGGCAATATTTTGGTCCGTTTGATTTCGGATGTATACGGAATCTGTTCCCAAGTCGTTGAATTTTTCTCCTTATTGAAATTTAGCCATAATATTTCTTGTCCATCTACATCGTCTTTAGGAATCCAAAATCCATTAAGATTTTCACGTACCGAATCCAGTTGAGTTAAGTCAATTTCAGAATTATTTTTTGCAACAATTAGATTCCGTTTTGGGTCTGAACATCCAAAAAAGAAAAAAGTTAGAATTGATATGCAAATGATTAGTCTCAAATTGTCTTTTTTTTTGAAGTTCTCATAAATCATAACAAATTCCATTCCTTTTTTACTGATTTTAGTTCAAGAAATAAATAGAGTTTCTTAATATGAGAAATGTGTGGTAACGGCTGGGCTAAGCGTAGTGCGGTAGTAAGGAAACTTTTCGTTTCCGTCTGCGCACGAAGCTAAAGCTTATTGTTTAGTTTTATTTTTTCTTGTCCAAAGCTAAATCCATAAGATTTAGCGACTTAATAAATATACACAGACCTTTTGTTTTTGCCCTGAAGTCCGCATTACGTTTAGGCATTGTTGAACTAAACCTAAAGGTAGCTTTTGGTACGAGACCATTGGCTACCTTTATTAGTTCCAATAAATTCTAATATTTAAAATTATGAAAAAAAAGTAGTACCCTTATCGAAAGGGCCAGTGAAAGTGTTCCCGGATTTGATGTGACCTACCAAAAGTTGAAGCGTTCAGTGGAACTCTCGGGCAAGAGCCAAAGTACCTTGACCAATTATGCGCGCTGCCTTGCCCATGTTGCCCTGCATTTCAACTGCAGTCCGTTGGAACTGGACTCGGAGCAAGTGTTGGATTACCTGCACCACCTAAAATCGCTGCACAAGACCCCTTCGGACAGTTTTTTCAAGCACACGGTCTATGGCCTTCGATACCTTTATCGGGTGTACGGACTTCCCGAACATCGGGTCGCCCTTCCTTCCATAGAAAGGCCGAAGAAACTTCCAGTGGTCCTGAGCAGGAACGAGATCAAATTACTTCTAAAGACCCCGAAGCTGCACAAACACCGATTGATGCTGGCCTTGCTCTACGGCTGTGGTCTTCGCAGTCTGGAACTGCGGAACCTGTGTATCAAAGATATCGGTATGGACAGGGAACAGCTGCATATCCGCCAGGGAAAGGTCGCAAGGACCGCTATGTTCCCCTGTGCGACCTATTGGTGCGTGGCATACGCAAACACCTGGCATCGGAAAGGCCGGTACAATGGCTTTTTAATGGCAACAATGCAGAGGGCAATGCTGTAGGCCTATCCGCCAATGGGGTACGATGGGTGGTGAAACAGGCCAGGCAACAGAGCGGTATCCAAAAAGTGGTCACCACCCATACTCTCAGGCACAGCTATGCCACTCACTTATTGGAGATGGGCATGGACATCATGACCCTGAAAGACCTGTTGGGCCATGTGGCCATCCAGACCACCCTGGTGTACCTGCATGTAGGGCGGATCGACAAACAAATGGCCTTTTCCCCTTTGGAGAGGCTTTATACCCGTTAAGGATGCAGGTGCGCCATGAAGTGGCGCAGGTGTTGGAACGCAACGTGGGGGACCTATCGGGGCTTTGTGCCAATAGCTGGCAGGCAAGGACATTGCATGCGTTGCGCAAATGCCGTACTTCGGCCTTGGGAGGCCATATCGATAGGTGTGACAATCCCATATGCAACAGCCTGCACCTGAGCTACAACAGCTGCCGTAACCGCCACTGCCCCAAATGCCAGGGGCACAAACGGGAAGAATGGATCAGGGCAAGGGAAGCGGAACTGTTGCATGTTCCCTACTTCCATGTGGTGTTCACCCTGCCCCATGAATTGAACCGCATATGCCTCTATGCCCCGAAAGAAATATACGGCCTGTTTTTCAAAACGGCATGGTCGGTCATCCGGGATTTTGGGGCCAACAGAAAGTTTCTCGGGGCCGCTACGGGCATGATCGCGATACTGCACACCTGGGGGCAGAACCTGTCATTGCACCCGCACCTGCACTGCATTGTCCCGGGTGGCGGCATTACACCATCGGGAAGATGGAAGCATATCAGGAACAAAGGCAAGTACCTGTTCCCGGTAAAGGCGATGGGCAAAGTCTTCAGGGCCAGGTTCACAGAAAATCTCAGAAAACAGTTCGATCATCCTGCGGCTTTTTACGACAAGCTCTTCGCCAAGGACTGGGTGGTGTATTGCAAGGCCCCGTTTTACAATACTTCGCAGGTGGTGGAATATCTGGGCAGGTATACCCACAAGATCGCCATAAGCAATCACCGCATCGTAAAATCGGGGGAGGGCACCGTGACCTTTTCCGCAAAGGACTACCGCCATGGTGGCAAAAAAGCGTTGCTCCGATTGACGGATGAGGAGTTCATCAGGCGCTTTTGTCTGCATATACTCCCCAAGGGCCTAGTACGCATACGCCACTATGGGATACTGAGCAGTAGCAAAAAGAAGACTGTATTGCCCATTGTACGGGACCAGGTAGGTGCTGCCACGGTAAAAAGAGACCCGGGGCCGATCCTGCACAGAAGATGTCCCACATGCAAAAAAGGAAGGTTGGTCACACTGATGACCTTTGACAGTAGGGGGCCACCGAAACATTGGACCGAGAAACTGGAAAACCGACATACAAGGCCCCAAAACAGAACAGCTCAATGGCTGTAATAGATGACCATTGCCCAAATCGGGGGTTCTTGATAAAACGGTGGCCCGCTACGAGCGAACAAAGGGCCTTTAAAGAAGAAAAAAACAATACGCCTTGAATTTGGGCAGTAGATCTAATTTTATCAAGGGCACATAGCTACAGGATCCCATGCCCGATCCACACCAATCCCCATAGGAAGAGAATACCGACCCGGTTCAGTCAACACTGGCTTCATGTTGGGTCGTACCGACCACACGAAGCCTTAGTTATTAGCAAATGTTTTTTCCGTCGGTTCGATTATAACTTCCACCATTCCGCTGATTATTTTTCTTTTTTTCAACATGGTGCTAATCCAGAAATAAGGAAGTAACAAAACTAAAAAACAACCAAACCCAGTATTATAACTAAATCTATCTCCAGTAAATTTTTGATTCCAATAAACGTAGGACTTATAGTGTTTATCAGCTATATAAAAATCTTGACTCGACCACCCAGTTTTAATTGCTGGCTTAAGAAAATCATCTAACTTTTTCTTTTCGATTTCAGAAAATTTTGATTCCCAAAACTCTCCAGAACTACCTTTTGTTTTTGGATTGTAAAATTGAACATCTCCGATTTTTGTCCAATCCTCGTCCGGATAGATGAAATCGAATATTGTCCCGGTCAAATTATGAGTAAGTCTATAAATTCCATTCCCCTTATCAATAGTCCCATCCTCAATTTGAAACTCCGATTTCGGTTGAAATTTTTGTTCAATATATTCTTTCCAGTTGTTCAATTCAAATATTTGCTAACACCTAAATATGTTTAGTTTTAGGCTGTAGCTATAAAAGTACTGAAAAAGTCGCAAAAGCCTTACTAACGCTAAAAAAATTAAATCTGAAACTATTTGGTAATTTGTATATAATAAATATATCTTTATCAAATTGATATACAAAATACCTAAGTGAATAATTCTAATTACTCGTATCAAATCGATAAGCATAGAACTAAAAACGTCATATTGATTAAGTTTGAATATGACCAAAATCTGGTAACCGCGCTACGCAATAGATTTCCCTCTGCAAAGTGGAGCAAGACAAAAGTTTCATGGTATTTGCCCGATTTGCCCAGTATTAGAAAAGCCTTGTCAATTGAGCAGGAGAGCCCAGTTGATTGTTCGCTATTAAAAATCGACCCTGTCAATAGAGCTGCTTTTGTTTTGATGAATGAACAACTTCAACTAAAACAATATAGCGCCAATACAGTAAGAATATACCTTGGTGAATTTTTGCACCTTTTGAAGCTATTAAAGGCTTTTCCTGTTGATGAGCTGACCCCCAAAAGACTTAAAGATTATTTTCTTTTTTGCCTGAATAAAGAGAATATGCGAGAAAGAAAAATGAACGGCAAGATAAATGCTATAAAATTTTATTTCGAACAGGTCTTACACCGTCCAAAAATGTTTTTTGACATACCAAGACCCAAAAAACCACAGGTATTGCCAAAAACACTTAGTAAAAATGAGGTTAAGAAGATTATTCAGGCAACTACGAATATCAAGCATTCTGTGGCCCTACAATTGTGCTACGGTATGGGCCTAAGAGTATCTGAAGTGGTAAATATAAAAGTTGAAGATATAGACAGTGAACGAATGGTTGTACATATACGGGGAGCAAAAGGAAAAAAAGACAGAATGGTACCATTACCTGTCTCCATACTACCATTGTTAAGAAGGTATTATATTGATTATAGACCAACGGATTTTCTTTTGGAAGGCCAGTATGGTGGTCAATATTCGAAAGCAAGTACACAGAATATTTTTAAAAAAGCCATGAGAAAGGCAGGTATTAATAAAAGAGTGGGTATTCATGGCCTACGACATTCGTATGCAACACATCTGCTAGAGGCCGGTGCCGATATGCGATTCATACAAGAACTCTTAGGTCATAACTCAATTAAGACCACTCAGATTTATACCAAGGTCACACCCAGAAGCTTATCTAGTATATCAAGCCCTTTAGATTCGCTCTAATCCTTCTTAATCTCCTCATACGTATACTTACTCTTCTTCCAATCGATTAACGGAGAGGGATAATATTTCACATCCATACGATCCAAGAACGGGGCCTGATTTGCTAAGCGTACTTTAAAGTTTTCCCAATCACGATTTTCTTGGGTCGTCCAACCCAATTCGGCATGGCCGATGGCCCTCGGGAAGGCCAAATATTCCAGCTCCCCGATATCGCTGATGGTCTCCGACCACAAGGGTGCCTCGATGCCCAGTATATTTTTTAAAGGTACTCCTTCATATTCTTCAGGGTTCCAAACATAGGCCGAATCTACGGGTATATAGGCCGCCCAATGCAGGCCGTGTTTCGAGAGCGTATCGTATTGCATATCGAGATAGGTCTTCTTGGCAGGCGACATGATGACCTTCATTCCTTTTTTGGCAGCCTTGTCGGCATTTTCCTTACTGGACCAAAATTGGGCGATCGATGTGGAATCCAAATCGGCTTGAGCGATTTCGTCCCATCCAATCATACGCTTGCCATGTTTTTGAACAATTTTTTCGACCCGCTCCACAAAATAGATATAATCGTTCTTTTTGGTCACGTGGCTTTCGTCGCCCCCGATATGAAAATAAGGGCCAGGGGTGATGGCCGAGATTTCCCGTACCACATCATCAATAAAGGTATATACCGTATCTTTTCGGGTATCGAAGGTGCTAAAACCGACATGGGTGCCTTCGTATAATTTTGGGGTTTTTCCGTTTCCGTTTAAAATAGGGTAGGAGACCGAGGCGGCGTTCGTATGCCCCGGCATGTCGATTTCGGGTACCACGGTCATAAAGTGCTTGGCCGCATAGTCCACGATTTCAGTATAATCTTCTTGGGTAAAAAAGCCACCCGCTTCGCCACCGACTTCGGTACTGCCACCGACCTCGGTCAATTTGGGCCAAGACTTGATCTCGATACGCCACCCTTGGTCATCCGATAAATGCAGATGCAATACATTGTATTTGTAATAGGCGAGTAGGTCGATATATTTCTTGACATCTTCGACACTAAAGAAATGTCTGGCGACATCGAGCATACTACCACGATATTCAAAAGTCGGGTTATCCATTACCTTTCCCGTGGGTACGGTCCACACGGGATATTCCGCCAACGTATCGTTGCTCGTTTCGGGGATGAGTTGGCGTAGGGTCTGCACGCCGCGAAATGCACCTTCGGCCGTATTCGAATTCAAGATAATCGAATCTGCCGCGACATAAAGCTGATAGGCTTCGGAAGCGTTCAGTTCAAGACTGTCGGATTGGTTGATGTAGATGATACCTTCCCTTCCGGGGATTTCGGGTACATTGACCTGAACATCCAAAGCGGTTTGCTCCTTTATTTTTTTGGCCAGGAATTTGCCTACTTCCTCAAAATCGGAAGCATTTTCCGAGGTGTAGATAGCGGTAAATTGATCCAATGCAAACCCCTCGTGGGTAGGAATCATTTTCAACGGTTTCGGAATCAAATTTTCCGCAGCCAAATCGGTTTTAGGAAAGTTCAGTGCCCGTTTCTTTTTTTCTTCGCCGCAGGCGATGAGGGTTGCGATTATGGTTATGGCCAAAACTGTTTTGGTGAGCGTTGATTTCATAAATTTATTTTTTAGTAAAAACTTTAAAGTAAGCATAAATCGTTCTTCTGACCTCCGTCTTCCATCATCCGTCATCCGTCATCCGTCATCCGTCATCTGTCTTCCGTCATCAAACACCCAACATCAATCCACATAATTTTTAATGACCTCGTACCATAGGTCGTACCCTTTGCTATTCATGTGCAGGCCGTCTTCTAGAAAAATATCCTGCTTTACTTTTCTTTTTTCCAACATGGGCCGCCACACATCGGCATAGTCGATCAAAACATCTTTTTGACTCATGCGACGGAACTTCCGGTTCAGTTTTTTGTAATTGCGTTTGAGATTCCAACGGGCGATACTGGGTTTGGCGGCAATGAGCACAATTTTTGTTGTGGGATTAGTACCACGAATTCTGGCAATGATTTCTTGGGTGGTGGCCATGATTTCTTTTGGTTTTTTCTCTGAAGCGATATCATTGTCCCCCTCATAGATAAAAACTTTTTTCGGTTTATAGCGAAGAATTAGCGCTTCGGAATGGGCCAAGAGGTCACTGGCCTGAGAGCCTCCGAAACCAGAATTTACAATGTGATGTTCGGGAAATCGTTTTTCGAGATCACTCCAAATACGTATACTCGAACTTCCCGTAAATACGATGGTTTCTTTGGAGGAATCCCAGAGGGAGTCGTATTTTTTTTGAATGTCTTCGATTTCAGAAGCAAAACGAAGCGGGTCTTGCCCATAGCCCGCCAATACCGAAAATAGAAACAGAACAACAATGTATCTCATACCTTAATTTTGAGGCCGAAAGATACTTTTAATTTGACAAACGTTCAATAATTTTGGATTTGCTACATGGGGTACAATATCCATTTCCTCGGGCATTACAACAGAATTCATTGTTTCATCACGGGTTTGGCGATCCCTCGGCCACGGCCCAATCGTGAAAACGTTGGATCCAGTCGTCGGAAGGAAGTCCTTGTGCCTTCATGCCGAAACCATGCCCACCTTTTGAATACATGTGCAACCCCACTTTTTTACTATCTTTCAACCAGGCCGAGTATAGGTCTGCACTAGGCGCCGCCAATTGCAAAGGATCGTCCGAAGCACAGATAACCAACATCGGGGGTGCATTTTCCGGCACTTGATAAGGTCCTACGACAGCCATCCAAGGGTAAACAGGTACTATAAAATCAGGTCTATTTTCTTCGGAATAATTGAAAGTAACGCCCATAGTTACCGCACCACCCGCGGAAAATCCCATAAAACCTATTTTATTTGGGTCGAGCCCAAATTCCTTGGCATTTTTTCGAACATGTGAAATTGCGGTAAGGCCGTCCGCTATCGATAAAGACAGCACCGGTGCCACACGTTCGCCGATACGCGCGGGATTGGTCTCTCCCTCCTCGGAAATTTCCTTGACCCCATCTTCGCCGGTGGGCACCAAACGATATTTTAAAACGAAGGCAGTGATTCCTTTTTCATTTAACCATTTGGCCACATCGGTACCTTCACTTTTGATGCTCAGGGCATAAAGTCCACCACCGGGTGCTACGATTACCGCAGTCCCGTTCGGATTTTCTGGTCTAAAAACTTCCATTGTCGGTTCCGAGACATTCGTAACTACATGGTTCTGCCAAATATCGGAGAAGTAATCTTTCTCCCCACCTTCCCAAGTAACATCGGGAGAAGTTTCGTGCTGAAGTTTGATTATTTCTTGCGAGGTGACCCATTGCACCATTCCCGAACAAAGTAACATTGCGATTAATTTTTTCATTTTCAAAGTACGTTTAGAGGTTGTTTTTTAAATTCCGATAGCAAGAAAAACCAAGGCCGCCAAGACCCCACCGGTAAGCGGACCAAGAATCGGGATCAGGGCATAGCCCCAATCGCTACCGCCTTTTCCTTTTAAGGGCAATAAAGCGTGCATGATCCGTGGCCCCAGATCACGTGCCGGATTGATGGCATAACCCGTCGGGCCGCCCAAGCTGAGTCCAATACCAATAACCAAAAGCGCAACGGGCAAGGCATCTAAAGATCCAAGTTTTACAGGTTCATTGCCCATGGTTCCGCCGGCGATATACATGACTCCGAAAACCAATGCGAACGTGCCGATGACCTCGGTGATAAAATTCCACAACGGACTTCGTATCGCGGGCCCCGTCGCAAAAGTCGCCAATAAGACGCTCTGATCTTCGGTGGCATCATACTGTTTTTTGTAGGTCAACCACACCAGGGTAGTTCCTAACATGGCGCCAAGGGTCTGTGCAATAATGTAGCCGGGTACCAAGTGCCACGAGAACTTTCCGGCAGTCGCCAAGCCTATGGTCACTGCTGGATTCAAGTGTGCCCCACTGACATCGGCTGAAATAAATACCCCGGTAAATACCGCGATTCCCCAAGCGAGGGATATTCCTACCCATCCGGAGTCAGATCCTTTCGTTCCTTTAAGTATTGCATTTGCGACGATGCCATTTCCCAAAAGAAGCAGCATGGAGGTTCCTATGAATTCAAATAAATATTGCGTCATAATGATTGGTCGTTTATATGCCGTAATATAATTAATTGCGCCGATAGTTTGAATCCTAACACAAAATATCTCAATTGCAAAAGATCAGCACGGGGTCATGGAAAATAAAATTTGTTTGATTTTTCTTTCCTGTTAAAGTTTTTTTTAACTTACAGTACTATTACAACAATTAACTATTAACCCTATTTAAAGACAGTAATTATGAGTGAATTGGCAGACAAATTAGCCGCGTTAAAATCTACGGCGGTTAAGCAATTGAATGAATGTGGTGTTTCTAATATCGACCACGATAAATTGGATGGTTATGTAAACAGTCTTAAATCAATGGTGGACAATAAGGATGCTACTTTGGTTTCAGGACAAGATGTATCTGAATTGGAGACGGTTCGCAGAAATTTTGTTGAAAAGAAGTTAGGCGTTAACGATAAGGACAAAGCTATGAAAGCTATTAACTCGGTAGCAGGAAAAATGTCGGGAATCCGTATGAAGAGTAGACCTGCCTTTTATTATTTGGTACAACAAGAATTGAACTAGTCATTTCTCTTGCATTAAGAGGATTAATAAAATCAAAAGCGGCTCAATGGGCCGCTTTTTTATTGAACGGGTTTCAAAAAATATAGTACATTTATTCTGATGATTTTTCACAAACCGACCAAGACTAATGCAGCACTTTAAAAAACTAGGGCTTTTCTTCGGCCTAATGTTCCTTCCTATTATTTCTGTATCCCAAGTTGTCTCACCCCCAACGAGTAATGACCGTCCTACGGCAAATACGGTCGCACTTGAATCGACTCCCGTAGTCGATGGAGAAGTGCTGAACGATGCTGTTTGGCAGGCTATCGAACCCTTTGGCAATTTGGTGCAGGCCCAGCCTAATTTTGGTCGCCCGGCCAGTGAGAAGACCGAAATACGCATCGCATATACTAAGGAAACTTTCTACCTTTCCGTTGTTTGTTATGATTCCCGACCAGATGCGCTGGTCGTATCTGATGCACGACGTGATGCCGATTTGGACAATACCGATGCTTTCCTTTTTATCTTGGATACCTATAAAGACGGCCAGAACGGTTTTATCTTCGGAACGAATTCGTTGGCCGTAGAATACGATGCGCAAGTAGATAATGAGGGCCAGGGCAACTTTAACGCAAATCGCCAACAAGGAGGAACCATTGGGGGGTTCAACCTGAACTGGGACGCATCTTTCGAGGTGCGAACGAAAGTCGGTGATTTTGGTTGGAGCGCCGAGTTTGCCATTCCCGTTCGCACGTTGCGTTTTCAGGCTGGTAAGGATTGGGGCATCAATTTTCGAAGAAATATCAGGAAAAGTAATGAGATAGTCTATTGGGCACCCATGCCCGTAGGACTCGACCTCAAAAGGCTTTCGTTGGCAGGCACCTTGACCGGTCTTGATTTGCCCAGCCCCGGAAATCTGAAAGTTATTCCCTATGTGCTCGGTCGGATGGACAAGGATTATACGGTGGCCGACCCAAAAAATAGATTAGATGGCGAAGTGGGCGGCGATGTCAAGTTTAGCGTTACGCCAAGTTTGACCCTAGACCTTACCTACAATACCGATTTTGCGCAAGTAGAGGTCGATGACCAGCAAGTGAACCTGGATCGCTTCAATCTCTTTTTCCTGAAAAAAGACCCTTCTTTTGGAGAATGCCGGATTGTTCAGTGTGGGAAGTCCGGGCGAGGTCGATCTCTTTTTCAGCCGTCGTATCGGAATCGGTGACAATGGAAATATCGTACCCATAGTCGGGGGTGCCCGTCTTTCGGGAAAATTGAATCGCACCAATGTGGGACTCTTGAGTATGTGGACAGAAGATGTACAGGATAATGGTATCGAAGAAAATAATTTTACCGTAGCGCGTGTCAACCATGAATTTAAGGGGCGAACCGCTTTGGGCGCCGTTTTTATAAATAAGGAAGGATTACAGTCCGACAACTTTAATCGTACCCTTGCGCTCGATGGAAAACTTGGTCTGGGAAGAAAAGCACGTATGTCGGGCTTTTTCTCAAAAACGTTCGACCAGAACGATACGCTGAACGCCCATTCGTTCAAATTTCAAACCGATTACAATTGGAATAATTGGGAGCTACGGGCAGGGTATACCGAAGTAGGGCAGGGGTTTAATCCGGAAGTTGGTTTTTTATTGCGATCGGCTTTTAGAAAACCGGAAGGCTTGGTGCTCTACCATTTAAGACCTAAAAATCCAGATTCAAAAATTTTGGAATATCGTCCGCATATCTCCTATCGTGGCTACTGGAATTTCGACGGTTTTTTGGAAACCAGCTTTTTACATATTGACAACCATTTTGAATGGAAAAGTGGTAATGAACTTCATACCGGGATAAATTTTACTCGTGAAGGGGTTGTTGATGCTTTTGATATTTCAAGAGGCCAGAATGTTATCATTCAACCAGGCGGCTACAATCATGTAGAATCTCAAATCATATTTTTTACGAATAGAAGTAAACCTCTATCGGTAAACCTGCGATCCGTTATAGGAGGTTCTTTTGGTGGCACCCGATATCAAGAAAGTATTACCGGAAGTCTGCGGATAGGAGATAAGTTCAATTCCGACCTTAGCTTGCAATACAATAATTTTCAACTTCCCGTAGGTAATTTTACAGCCAATATCGTAAGCAGTAGATTGTCGTACGCCTTTAAACCCAACATCTATCTACAAGGTTTGATCCAACACAATACAAGCGACAAATTGTGGGCGGCCAATATTCGCTTTGGGTGGCTGCAGCAGGCTAATACAGGCCTTTTTGTCGTTTGGAACTATAATGTATTGGACAACGGGCCTTTGAATAATAGCTTTATTATCAAGTATACTCGAATGTTCGATTTGGTGCGGTAGAGCATCAAACCCCGAACTGCTGCAAATGGTGGTCTAAATGTTTGGAGAAAAGCGTATTCCATTCTTTGGTGGATAAAGCGCCAAAGGCATGTGATTCTTTTCCATCAAAATGTTCGGCACCCAATTGCTGTGTTTTTTGTAGATGTTCGATGAGCCGGTTTTTTTCAATTTCAAAATCCCGCTCATCGTCAATGAGAAACATCGGGGCGGTTCTGGTATTTCTTTTATAAGGTTTTGGCCCAACGACCATATTTTTCGCAAAGAGTTTGATCATGAATTTTTGGAACCCACCGGGTTTTGGATGTTTGTCGGTATAGACCAATTCATAGGCCACGTTGCAATGGGCCAACATTTGGTCAACGCTCATTTTTCCCCATTGTGGTTGGGTTTCAGGGGTCAACGCATTGATACGCTCAATAGTTTCTTGTGATTCGTTTTGGTCAAAAAGGTTTTTCCAGCTCATGATTTTCGTTTTTTATGATTGCTACAAGATATTCATTTTTATGAGATTACAAAATCCTCTGATTTAATTATAGACGTACTGGAATCATGAATTAGGACATGCTGAGGATTACATTTCCTGTTTTTTCTCCTTTTATTACATAAGTATAGGCTTCCGAAATTTTTTCCAGGGGATAGGTGCTGTCGATTATCGGTTTGAATTTTCCTTCCTCTATAAGCCCTTTTATGAAATTTATACTCTGCAAAATGTTCGACGGGAATGGGAATTTCACGCTCTTGCCTCCAAACAACGGGGTAACCAGCGCTAAAAAAGGATTCTGAACTCCAGGCCCAAGTTCTGAAGAAATGTACACTCCTTTTTTATGCAACAAGCGTTTGCACTTGCCAAAAGTACTTTTTCCAACCGCATCAAAGACATAATCGTATTTTTCATGGTCTTTGGTAAAATCCTCCTTTTTATAGTCAATAGTTCGGTCAACCCCCAAAGAATCTATTAGTGCCACATTCTTTGTATTGCATACGGCGGTAACGTATGCTCCGTAATATTTAAGAATCTGTACCATTGCCGAACCAATGGCACCTGTGGCGCCGTTGACCAATACTTTTTGTCCCGGTATTAGTTTTACCTTGTTAATGAAATTATAAGCATAATGTGCACCTTCAAGACTGGCGACCGCCTCATCAAAAGTGAATTTGTTGGGGAAAGTCGCTACGGCCTTCTTTTCTGGGATAGTCATGTATTGGGCCTGTGATTGTATGCCCTCGTCGCCAAAACCAAAAACCTTGTCCCCGATTTTGAACGCGGTTACGTTCTGCCCGATGGATGCTATTTCTCCCGCAAAATCGGTTCCCGGTATGCCGTTTTTGGGCTTGAAAAGTCCTATAAAAAGGCGCATGATATAGGGTTTACCGGTTACGATTGCGCAATCGGTTCTGTTGACCGTAGTAGTGTGCACTTTTATGAGTACTTCATCCGCTTTTGGTAGCGGCTTTTCAACGGTCTCGATTTTTAGAACATCGGGCGGACCGTAGTTTCTTCTGACTGCGGCTTTCATTGGAAATTAAGCGTTTCAAGAATTTATATCGACTAACTATTCAAGGCTTCCAACACACGTTCCGGGGTAAAAGGTAGATGTCGCAATCGTTTTCCGGTCAAGCTTAAAAAAGCGTTCGCAATGGCACAAGCGACCAAAGGCGTACCTGATTCGCCAACCCCTTGAGGCGGCTCGTTGGATTCGATCATCGCGGTTTCGATGCTATCGGGAATGTCTTCCATCCGTAACAATTGATACGTATCAAAGTTGGATTGCTGTACTTTTCCATCGACCATGGTGAGTTGTTCTTTAAGTACACTGCTCATGCCCATGATGATGCCACCTTCCATTTGTGCTTTTACATTGTCGGGTTGTACTATGACACCGGCATCAATAGCGCTCCAGAAACGGTGGACGTTTATTTTTCCGGTATTGCGATCAACGGAAATTTCACATACTCCCGTGCTTAAGGTTCCGCTTCGCTCTAAAAATGCAACACCTTTTGCCTTTCCATCAATACTTGTGCTATCCCATTCACTAATTTCGGCGGCCTTCTCCAAAGTCGCCAAGGCTCTTGGCGATTTGGACATAAGTTTGCGCCTAAGGGTAACCGGGTCTATTTTTTGGTCATGGGCAACGTCATCGAGCAGGCATTCTATGGCAAATTTATTAGGACCGTGACCCACGGCACGCCAATGTTTTAGACGAATGCCATGCGTTGTTTCCCGCCAATCAACAAGCTGATTGGGAATATCATAATAGTCATTTCGGACACCGCTTGTGGCCAGATTACCGTTTTCGGCCACCACGATATGTGAGAGTCCGGTTATATTTCCCTTTGAATCGGTACTTGCGGTCAAGCGTTGAAGAGACAAAGGGCGGTAGGCTCCATAGGTCATATCATCTTCGCGAGTCCACATCAACTTTACGGGTTTTGGGGCCATCTCTTTGGCCAATGCAGCACATTCCACAACGAAATCGGTCATGCTTCGCCTCCCGAAACCTCCGCCCAAATACTGCAAATGAACGTTTACATCTTTCGCGGGAATACCCAGCAGGTCGGGAACACCCAATTTGGTATCCCCACCTTGTTGGGTGCCGACCCAGACTTCGGCACTTTTACCATCTTCGGCAACTTTGACGATGGAATTCAATGGCTCCATTTGTGCATGGTATACATAATCATTTTTAAAATCGGCGCTATATGTTTTTGCCGGATTGCGGAAAGCTTGTTGCACATTTCCTATTTCGGGCATTACCTCGCCCTTTTTAGTTTGAGATGCAACTTTCTCATATTCGTCAAAGATATCTTGAGAATTGTAACCCGTAGAAGTTGCCTCGCTCCAATCGATTTTCAACTGCTTTTTGGCTGCCAGAGCCTGTTCCAAAGTCGTGGCCACAATTCCAATGGCATACTCAAAGGGAACGATTTTTAGAATGCCCTCCATGGCCAAAATTTCAGATTCGTTTTGTAACACAGGTTTGGCTCCATGCAGATTTCCTCGTTCAAGTACCCCGTAAAGCATGTCGGGCAATTGTAAATCGATTGCGAATTTCGCCGCACCGTTCACTTTTTCAGGGATTTCATAACGGGGTATATCTTTCCCGATCAATCGAAAGTTTTTCGGATCTTTTAATTGGTCTTCCTGAAAATCGGGTAGGGTTTCTGGCACCTCTAAAAACGGAACCAATTCTCCATAACTTATTTTTTGGTCCGTCTTGTCGTAAAGGACGAAACCGTTTTCGGTATGTAGTGCTTCGATGGGGGCATCCCAATGTTTTGCGGCCGTATGTAAAAGCACATGGCGCGCTTGGGCACCGGCTTTTCGCATCACGGGATAATTGCTTTTGGTAACACGACTGCCCGCGGATAGCATGATCTTTACTGCCCGGTTGCCATCCTTCGGAACCATAAATCTCAGGTTCCTGAGGAGAAAATTCGACGCTGACCTTTGACCAATCGGCATCCATTTCTTCGGCAAAAACTACGGGCAATGAAGTCATGGATCCCTGGCCCATTTCGGCCGCGGGATTATAAATGGTGATCAAGCCATCTTCGGAAATACGTACCCAAGGGTTTAGCGGATGCGTTTCTAGTTGTGCCTTTAGGGCTTCCTTTTTATCACAGGAAATGGCCAACGGCAGCAATCCGGAAGCACCAATGAAGAGTGCCACGCTTCCTGATGTTTTTAAAAATTCCCTTCGATCTATTTTTTTCATGGTCGTGCTCATGATATTATTATTTTAGGGATTTTACGTATTTGAAGCTTTGGTATTCGATGCCAACTCAATGGCCTTCACAATACGCATATAGGTGCCACATCGACAAAGAATCCCGTTCATATAACGCTTTATCTCTTGCCGCGTGGGCTTTGGGTTTTGCTCCAACAAAGCGACGGCCTGCATCACCTGACCCGATTGACAATAACCACATTGGGGTGCTTGTGCGGCTATCCAGGCTTTCTGAACGGGATGGTCTCCATGTTCCGATAGGCCCTCGATAGTGGTGATTTTTTGTCCCACGGATAAGGTGTCGATCGGTAGAACACAGGCGCGCATCGGCTTACCATCAACATGAATAGTGCAAGACCCGCATTGGGCAATACCACAACCGTATTTCGTACCGGTCAACCCCAGATGTTCGCGAAGTGCCCAAAGCAGGGAAGTGCCCTTGGTGACCTTAACTTGTTGGTCTTTACCATTTATATTCAGCGTATAATTTTCCATATCGCAATAATTTCTCCATTAAATTACACAATATCGAATATATAACAGTGATCGGGCGAAAAGATTAACGTATTCCATTGACGGCCATCTCCAAGGTATAGACAGAATCCATGGCCGTGATAAATAGGATATTCTGTTGAGGTCCGCCAAAAGTCACATTGGCTGTCCATTTTTCCGGTACGGAGATATGATGGATTTGCTCTCCTTTTGAATTAAATACAGTGACCCCGTCTCCTGTTAAGTACACATTGCCTTGATTGTCCAAAGTCATCCCATCCGATCCGAGCTCACAGAACAATTTTCTTTCTCCTAGCGTTCGGTCTTCGTTAACAGGGTATACATACGTTTTTTTATCTCCTATATCCGCGATATAAAGCGTCTTTCCGTCAGCTGTGCCAATAATACCATTGGGCATCACGAAGTTTTCGGCTACGATTTTTACCTCGCCAATATCAGGGGTCACATAGTAGACCCTACGTTCTTCCAATCTGTTTTCGGTCGGCTCCCACCAAGGGCGATCGTACAACGGGTCGGTAAAATAAATTCCGCCGTCAGGGTCTACCCAAAGATCATTGGGGCCGCCCAGTTTTTTTCCTTCAAAATTGTCTACTAGGACTGTGGCATTTTTTTCCATGTCAATGCGCCATAATTCATTTTTTTCGTCCGCACAGGATAATAAGTTTCCGTCATGGTCGAAATAAAGTCCGTTTGAGCGGCCTGAAGGACTCATCCAATCGGATACGGAATTGTCGGAAGCATTCCATTTAACGATACGGTCATTGGGTTGATCGGTAAAATAGACATCGCCGTTTTTATCCACAGCGGGCCCCTCAGTAAAATCATAACCTTCGGCGACTAAGGTCAGTTCGGCTTTATCGGAGATTATCCCTGCTTTTTGACTTTTGCAGGATACACTAAGCAATAGTGCCGCAATCAATAATGGTGTTGGTTTCATATTTCTTTTTTTTAAACATCAGTCATTCTTCCATCCTGGGCCTTTTACAAATCTTCCAGAAAAAGCGCCCGTGTGTTCTCCGTCTTTTAGAACCAATGTTCCATTTACTAAAACATGCAGCATGCCAGTTGCATATTGATGGGGTTTTTCGAAGGTCGCATTGTCTTTGATTTTTTCTGCATCGAAAATGACCACATCGGCAAAATACCCTTGTTGCAAGGCACCTCTTTTCTTCAATTTGAGGTTGGAAGCTGGCAGACTTGTCAACCTGTAAATGGCATCTTCAAGGGTGATTACTTTTTCTTCTCGAACATAATGGCCCAAAAGTCTTGCGAATGAACCGTAGGCACGGGGATGCGTACTCTGCTCTAAAAACACGCCTTCGTTCGTATAGGAACCGGCATCGGAGCAAATACTCATGTAGGGGAGTTTCAATTTCTTTTTGATATTCTCTTCGGACATGGAAAAATATACGACTTGAATTCTACTGTCATCTTCATAAATGAGGTCGACCAAAGTTTCATTAGCGGTTTTATTTCGTTCTTGGGCGACATCGGCCAAGGTTTTGCCAATAAGATTCCGGAGTTCTTTGTTGCGAAAACCAACCAACAGGATTTTATCCGGCGGCACATGAAAATCGATTTCGGCCATCATCTTTTTCCTCTTTTCGGGATTCTCGATAAGTTTCATAGTCGCCGAGTGCCCGCCTTCTTTTGCCCATGCGGGGAGTACTACATTTAATCCCGTGGAACTCGCATTGTACATATACATATCAGTAGTAACGGGAAATCCTTTTTTTCTCGCACTTTCGACCAGCTGTATGGCACTGTCCAACAATTGCCAATTTGCATTTCCGGAAGCCTTGAAATGATAAATTTCGGCGGTAAGTTTTGCTTTTTCAGAAATAGTAATAAGTTCGTTGACGGCATCCAGAAGTCCGCCTTCCTCGTCGCGGATATGTGAAATATACATGCCGTCATATTCCGCAACTACTTTTGCCAGTTCTATGATTTCATTGGTTTTGGCATGTCCGCTAGGCACGTAAATCAAAGAAGTTGACAGTCCTACCGCTCCCTCTTTCATGGCTTCTCGAGTGAGCCTTTTCATGGTTTCCATTTCTTCGTCCGATGGCAATCTGTTTTCATACCCCATCACAAATTCTCGCAGTGTGCCATTACCTACGAATGAGGCTATGTTGGTAGAAACTCCTTTTTTCTCCAAAAAATTAAGATACTCGCCGAGACTTGACCAATCGATATCATAGGTGATGCTGCCCTGGCCTGCTTTCATTTCTTCACGCATTTCAGCGTTGAGCGGACCCATGGAATGACCTTCTCCCATGACTTCGAGCGTGACTCCCTGTCGGATATCGCCTTGGGAACGACCATCTTCGATTAACGATTCATTTGCCCAGCTTAGCATGTTAATGAAGCCTGGGGCAACTGTAAGGTTAGTGGCGTCGATTTCTGTTATGCCGATGGCATTTTCAAGTTGACCTAATGCCGCAATGGTATCGGCATTGATGGCGATGTCACCTATGAAAGACGCTCCTCCAGAACCATCAATAATTTGTCCGTTCTTAATAAGTAGATCATACTGTCTTGGCTGGGTACATGCAGTTAGCATAAGACAAACCAAAAATGTGATAAGCTGGCCCGAACGTAACATATTTATAGCTTGTTAAGGAATTCCATATTATGTTTCATACTTTCTAAAGGGGTGCTGGCGTATTCTTCTTGTTCGATAAAGATGTGTTTTACGCCCGATGCTTCCTGATTTTGCATCATAGTTTTGATATCCAATCCGCCTTTTCCGAATTCGGTGCTTTCTTTTTCTTCCATGTTCATATCCTTTAAATGCCATAGTGGAAAACGCCCCGGATATTTTTTAAAATAATCCAAAGGATCTTTTCCGGCCACGATGACCCAACCGAGATCCAGTTCCATATGGACCAGATTTGGGTCCGTGTTATCCATTAACACATCATAAAGCACTTGCCCACTTTCAGATTCGAACTCGTATTCATGATTGTGATATCCGAATTTTAAACCAAGTTTTTGGCATTTTTCACCAGCCTTATTGAACTCCTTGGCCACTTTTTTATAATTGTCGACCGTTTGTCCGTTGGACGGCATGGTCGAACAGATTACATATTCCTGTTCGGCGGCCACGGCATCTTCCATTGTTTTTTGAAATTGGTCGTCAAGATGTACATGACCGCTTTTGAGGTCCATTCCCAAATCAATGCAGACCGTTTTCATTTCGGTTGGGGAAAGTCCGTAAAAATGCCCTTTGCTTGAGCGGGCGCTTTCGATTTCCTTGATTCCTATGGCGGCGATCTGTTTTAAAGTCCCGATGGCGTCTTTTGCCATTTCATCCCGGAAGGAATATAGCTGTACGCCATATTTAGTTCCGGTATCCGAGGCGAACATACAGGAAGGAAAAAAGAGTGTTCCTGCGGTCAAAGCTGATGATTGCAATAAAAAATCTCTACGTTTTAGCATGTTATTTAATTTTTATGGTGTGCTTTATAATGGGCACTGAGCGTATCTTCAGCGTAATCGTTATCAAGATCCCTGATGGCGGTATGGACATGATTTGCGTTGTTCTGAATATTATCGTATTCGATGAGCAAAAAAGTACTCTGTATCCTGTAATAGTGTCCAGCCACGGGAGCTAAGCTACCTGCCCATGCAAAATAAAGTTTGTCAAGACCGTTATCGCTCAACTTTTTCTTTAGGTTCGAAGCATATTTCGATTCGTAATTATCTATATAAACGTTTACCAATTGCATGAACATTGCTTTCTGTTCGTCACTCAATTGGTCATACGCTATTCCAAGAGGTTCAATGGCTTTTACTTTTCTATGGTTTCCAGTGATGATTTCGGAAGGAGCTGCATCTGAAAACAGGGCCGTTCGCAATTGTTCTTCGGACATTGAATTGATAAGAGCAAACCCTAAATCTGTTTCCTTTTTCAATACTTCTTTTCCTTTTTGCGCAGTGCTTTTTACGATTCCCGGATTAGAACCAAAAAAGGTTGGGGTCGAAGAAACTATCGTTCCGTTGGCAGCCGTAAAATTGAAGGAGATATGATGCCCCTCGAAACGCCAACCCCAAAATGAATCAGGTGCGGGATCTCCAAAAATGCAAAAGTGATAATTTAGGGGGTCGCGGTAGGGCCGGCCATCCTCCATCTTTTGATTATTGTTTTCCAACTCGAACAGCACGTTTTCAAGTTCCATGATTTCTGTGGTCTTTTCGTATCCTTGGGCACTTAACGAAGCCCGTAACAAGTTCAGTGCCAATTCTTTTTGTGTTGTATTAAAGTCATGAAAAGTTGGCCCATTTCGCATTTTGGGGACAAAATTCATATTAAAGCGCTCCTCGTCTTCGAAGGTATAATGCGCTTGCTCCTTTTGTTCTTCCGAAAGGGAATTTAAAAAAGAGTTAGCCTTATCAGATAATTCTTGGGCATTCGAAGTGCAGATGACAAGCAATAGTAATAACGATACACCAATTTTTCTAATGACCATTGTGCTGATTTTTATGTGTACTTGTTTTATTTCAGTTGATAACTAACGAATGCCACTTTACTGCTATCCGGGGACCAAGAGGGAACATTGATGGTACCCTGCCCACCAAAAAGCTTGGCCATCACTTGAACTTCTTTGGTTTCCAAATTCATCAACCGTAGAATGACATCTTTATTCGGTGGATGGCTCCCTGCCGGCACGTCGGTACCGAAGGTGACATAAACAATCCATTTTCCATCGGGCGAAGGGTGGGCGAACCAATCGTTATATTCATCGGTCGTTAACTGTTCTTGATCGCTGCCATCGGTTTTCATCCTCCAGATTTGCATAGTGCCGGTCCGTTCTGAATTAAAGTATATGTATTGCCCATCGGGAGAATAATCAGGACCGTCGTCCAAACCTTCGGCTGTGGTCAATCGAATTTCCTCGCCTCCTTGCAGTGGAATGGCATAAATATCATAGTTGCCATTGCGTTCGGCACAATAGGCCAAGGTATTTCCGTCAGGCGACCACCCATGCCAATACGATGGACCAACCGGCGTTATTTTCTTTGGAACCCCGCCTTCGATCGGCATGGAGTAGATAAGCGATTTGCCCGTCTCGGTCTGGTCACTGATGACCAACTTTGTGCCGTCTGGAGAAATACCGTGGTCGTTGTTTATCCGTTCGGCAAAATCGGTCGGAATCAATTCCGGATTCCCGCCCTGCACGGGAATCCTATAGAGCAGCCCCTTACTATTAAAGATCAAGGTCTTGCCGTCGGGTGACCAATTGGGTGCTTCGATATGACTTTGGGTGTGATGGACCACTTTTCTATCGAAGGAAGATACCGATATGATTTCTAAGGTACTTTCCAATTGCTTCAGCGAGTCGGGTCTTTTTGGAATTTTTTCGATGGCGACATCACTGAATTTGGCAGTTTCGAGTGCCTCGGCATTATGGGAACAAACACCTAGACCTACGTAAAAAGGTTCTTTAAAAGGAAGTTTAAAAGACCCCCCTGAAGATTTTAACTTGCCATCATCTTGGGCAATGGACATCGAAACATACTCTCCTTCTTTTTCGATTCGAACCCTTTTCGGTGAGGTACTGTTCGCTTGTACTTCTCGGGTCACCGCCCCGTCCGTTTCCCGATACTGGATTGAGGTGAGTCCGTCTCCGTGAACGGCGACATCGGCATAAGCCGCATCGGGTTCCAAACTCTGGCGAATAATCAAACAAGCCTTGCGGTGCGGGTCTACTCGCTCGGTCATCCATTCGATATTCGATGCAATGGATAAATCTCCCGACATTTTTTTCCACACATAATGAAGTTCATCGCTATCGAACCACATATTGACGCCACTTCCGGAAATAGTATAGGTATTTTCGGCCTGGTCGAATTCGGCGTTGCCCGCAAGTTTCGGATCGCCGATATCGATACTGCCTGAGAACAGCCCCAATTCCTGTCCCTGAACAAATGCACTAAAAAGAATTCCGGTTAGTACTATTATTAAAAGGTTCTTCTTCATATTAGGGTTTTGGTTGATTTCAAGACAATTAAGGTAATCAAAATAGTGTAATACTCGCATATCTTGAAACAGTTTGTATTTGTATTTTTGCCCAAATTCTTTTTATGAACTCAAGGGAAAAACAACTAAAGGCATTCGGTCGCTTATTGACCATTATGGACGAATTGCGCGAACAGTGCCCATGGGATAAAAAACAGACCATGCAGACCCTTCGTCATTTGACCATTGAGGAAACTTATGAACTAGGGGATGCCATTCTCGACAAAGATCTTGAGGAAGTAAAAAAAGAATTGGGCGATGTTCTGTTACATATTGTTTTTTATGCCAAAATAGGTTCTGAAACGAATGATTTTGATATTGCGGACGTATGCAACGATATCTGTGAAAAACTGATTAATCGTCACCCACATATCTATGGAGATGTCATCGTGGCGAACGAAGAAGAAGTCAAGCAAAATTGGGAGAATATCAAATTGAAGGAAGGTAAGAAAAGTGTACTTGAAGGCGTGCCGACAAGTTTACCGGCGTTGGTAAAGGCCAATCGCATTCAAGATAAAGTGGCGGGAGTCGGTTTTGATTGGGAAAAACCAGAGCAAGTTTTTGAAAAGGTTCAAGAAGAACTGGAAGAACTTCAGGAAGAGGTCAAATCTGGAAATCCTGAAAAAATGGAAGAAGAGTTCGGTGATGTACTATTTTCGATGATCAATTATGCCCGGTTTTTGAATGTCAATCCTGAGAATGCCTTGGAACGGACCAATAAAAAATTCATCAAGCGGTTTCAATATCTCGAATCTAAAGCAAAAGAGTCCGGTAAGAGCTTGAAAGAAATGACTCTGGCCGAAATGGATGTATTTTGGGAAGAAGCTAAGTTGCAGTGAGCAGTAAACAGTATTCGTTAAAAAGTTATGAGTTATAAGTTCAGAGTTATGAAAAGCTGAAACAAAAGAAACCTGAAACTATTTTTTCTTGCTAAACAATTACACCAAAGAATTTCGCTATAATATTAAACTCTCGGTTCCGGTTATCTTGGGCATGTTGGGGCATACGTTTGTGCAGTTGGCCGATAACATTATGGTCGGTCAATTGGGTACCGCTGAATTGGCCGCGGTTTCTTTGGGCAATAGTTTTGTTTTTATCGCCATGTCTTTGGGTATCGGTTTTTCTACCGCGATTACCCCTTTGGTGGCCGAAGCTGATGGGGCCAGTAACAAATCCGATGCTAAGAGCGCTTTAAAACATGGCTTAGTACTGTGTACGATTCTTGGTATATCACTTTTTGGGATTATTCTGCTGTCCAAGCCCTTTATGTACATGATGAAGCAGCCCCTCGAAGTGGTGGAACTAGCGATGCCCTATTTGGATCTGGTCGCCTTTTCTTTGGTTCCTTTAGTTGTGTTTCAGGCCTTCAAGCAGTTTTCGGAAGGCCTTTCACAGACTCGGTACCCTATGTATGCCACCATCATTGCCAATGTTATCAATGTGGTTTTAAACTATCTTTTGATTTTTGGCACTTTTGGTTTCCCGAAAATGGGTATTGTAGGGGCCGCTATCGGCACCTTAGCGGCACGTATTATGATGGTCGTCTATATCTGGTTCTTGCTCAAGAGCAAAAAGAAATTCCACGATTACGTAACCGGATTCAATTTCAGGAAAATCGAGAAAAAGGTAATGAACAAGATTATTGGTTTGGGCTTTCCGTCCGCATTGCAGATGTTCTTCGAGGTTGCGATTTTTACGGCAGCCATATGGCTTAGTGGCGTATTGGGGAAGAATGCCCAGGCAGCGAATCAAATTGCATTGAATTTGGCCAGCATGACATTTATGTTCGGTATGGGTCTTGGCGTGGCTGCCATGATCGGGGTCGGCAATCAAAAGGGGTTGAAAAATTTTAGTGAGCTCCGACGTATTGCCCAGTCTATTTTTTTATTGACATTGTTGATAGAGATAGTTTTTGCGATTCTTTTTCTTTGGGGGAGGAATTGGTTTCCGACCTTATATCTAGATCTCGATAATGCCCTGAATCTTGCCGATAATTCGGAAGTAATTGTCCTGGCGGCCCAACTGCTTCTGGTCGCAGCTTTTTTTCAGATTTCCGACGGAATACAAGTGGTGGTTCTAGGCGCCCTACGTGGTTTACAAGATGTGAGGATCCCCACCTTGATTACGTTTATCGCCTACTGGTTGATAGGTTTTCCGATTTCATATTATTTGGGGCTTTATACCGATTTAAAAAGTATGGGAATTTGGATAGGGTTATTGTCCGGCCTGTCTGCCTCGGCGATTATGTTGTATATTCGATTTAATTATTTGACGAAGAGATTGATTCGAAGTCGAGTGAATTCCCCCTTTGAAGGGGGCGAGGGGGATGTTGGTTAATATAACTCCAAAGCCCAATAAATAGTACTTAGATCAATCAAGATTCAAAACAATAGAAAAAGATTCCCCTCTTCAGGGGAATGAAAAAATAGACTAATTTATGGAACTCCCTAAATTTATATTGGGCGACAATACCGATTATCCGGAAGCCATATTTATCATCCATACCGAATACCCGCGTTTTATCATCAACCTCGAAAATGATGAGGTCGAATGGTTCGAGGATTTCTCGAAGGAAGACGAAGCCGATCTTGAATCGGAGATGACCACGCTTGTAGAACAGGCCACCGAATTCTATGATCGAGAGGTGGCACGTTATGATGCATAGCTCAGTGCACAATCAATATGCTTGAAGAACTCATTAAATACGACAAAGAACTCTTCGTGTTTCTCAATAATTTGGGGAATCCAACTTGGGACGCGTTCTGGATGTTCATCACCAATAAGTTCAGTTCTATTCCATTATATCTTATTTTACTGATGCTGGCCTATAGGGAATTAGGACTTAAAAAAACAATTCTTCTTGTGGTGACCGTCGCAGTTTTAGTCCTTGTTACGGATCAACTATCCAACTTCTTTAAATATGGCCTACAACGTTTACGGCCGTGCTATGATCCTGATGTAAATTCGGTAATGCGCTTGGTCAAAGATACCTGTGGAGGTAAGTTCGGATATTTTTCTGCCCATGCCGCCAATTCTTTTGCCATCGCTTTTTTCTTTACGAAACTTTTAAGTCAGAAATTCCGCTACATAGGAATTTTCTTGATGGTTTGGGCTGTTCTTATGGCCTATAGTCGTATTTATATCGGTGTGCATTTTCCACTAGACGTCATTACTGGCGGGCTATTTGGACTTGTTCTAAGTTGGATTGCCACAAAGTTGTATATATTTGCGCTACAGAAATTTCCCCAATGATTTCTAACAGAAGGTATTGGTTTTTACTGGTTTTGACCGTTCTGATATACATCGCAGGAATGTTCGTAACCCTCTTCGAGAACGACTCCGCCCAATTTGCCGCAATGGCTATGCGCATGGTTCAGGAGAATGATTTTCTCAGCCTTTTCAAAGGTCCCGAAGAATACCTCGATAAACCCCACATGCATTACTGGCTGGCGGCCCTCTCTTTTAAGATTTTCGGCATTCAAGATTGGGCCTATCGTATTCCCGGTGTTCTGGCGACTTTGTTGGGCGCGTATAGCTGTTTCGGCCTAGGAAGGTTACTCTACAGTATTGAGGTCGGGAAATTGGCTTCCCTCATCTTTATGACCGCACAGACTATAGTTCTTTCCGCTATTGATGTACGGACCGATGCGGTACTCACCGGTTTTACCATATTGGCCATCTGGCAGTCGGCCCAGTACATCGAAAAAGAAAGACAAAACATATCCTTCTGGGTGCATTTGCAGCAGGAATCGCATTTTCGACCAAAGGGCAGATCGCGATGGTGGTTATCGGTTTGCCCCTGATCTGTCATTTAGGGTATACCCGAAAATGGAACACTTTATTGAACTGGAAGGTATTGGCTGCCCTATTGGTTTTTGCGTTGACCATTACACCCATGCTTTATGCCTATTACCATCAATTTGATTTGCATCCAGAAAAAATAATTCGAGGCAGAGGAGACCGTAGTGGTATATTTTTTATTTTCTGGGAACAGAGCTTCGAGCGTATGAGCGGTGAAGGCATCGGAACGAATAGCAGTGACTACTTTTTCTTTTTCCACACCTTTCTATGGGTATTTCTACCATGGACCGTGCTGGGTATTATGGCCTATGGAAAACGAATAAAAGGTTTTATTAATGAAAGACTTCTTTATAATCCTAAAAAGGAGCTATTGGCCTTAGGTGGAATTACCTTAATTTTTATCATTATCAGTTTTGCCCAATTTAAATTACCGCATTATCTGAATATCGTAATTCCGTTATTCGCAGTATTGACCGCTTCTTACCTTAACCAATTATTTCTGGACCAGAAAAAGAATGCCATAAAGGTTTTACTGGGAATACAATACTTCATACTGGCCATTGTTTTCATTGCCTCGGCATTGCTATGTTTTTATGTTTTCGAATTTCAAAAACCATTCGCCTATGTAATACTTCTCGTTGCCGCGGCTATTATCATTAATTATAGTTTAAAGCGGGAAGGCTACTACTATAGAATCATCACCATTACGGTTTGTAGCTCTTTGTTGTTGAATGCGGTGCTCAACCTACATTTTTACCCTCATCTGTTGACATATCAAGGTGGGTCGTCGATGGCCGAGAGAATTGAGGAAAATGCGATTTCAGTTGAAAATATCTATAAAATATCTGAAAAGTATACCTGGGCCCTTGATTTTTATAACCGAGAACCCGTCAAAATTTCTTCCATAGAAGAAATTGGAAAGAGAAAGGATATCTGGGTCTACGCCGACGATGAAGACTTGCAAAAACTACATGCCGCAGGATTCGATTGGGATAAGCAAATTAGTGAAGACCAATTTCGGATTACTAGATTGCAACGCACTTTCTTAGATCCTTCAACACGAAAAAAAGTACTGAATAAAATGCATTTGGTACACATTTATTGAAATACGAAAAGCACGATACCCGCACATTTTTTCATTCGGTAGCAACCTGTAAATCTACTTTCTTAAAATGGTAAAAAATGCCTAACAGTGATACTATAGCGGTAATCAGGAAAAAAACCATACTTACACCAACAGAAGTGTTTTGATCCAAAGCCAATAGGGTAGCACCGTAATAGAAAGTGACTTCCCGGCTTCCTATTCCGCCAATGGTCAAGGGCAAGACCGAAACTATCGATGATACCAAAAATATAAACAAATATGCTGTAATATCTACAGCGATTCCCAAAGACTTTAAAATAAAAAACGCACTGCATAATTGTGTGAGTTGCACGAATGCAGAATAGCTAAAAGATTTCCAAAAAATGGGAAGCATTCCTGAAAAGAAACGCTTGTTCATTAACCAAAAAATCAGAAGGCTGAAAACAATTGCTATACCGAACAACCATTTCGTATTCCGAAAAAGCTCATTTTGAACAAATAGTGCCAATATACAGGCGTACAAGAACAAAAGTAGTAACCCGCTTAATCGGTCTAAAACCAAGACCGACACTACTTTTTTAGTATTGACTTGAAATTTCTTTCGGATTACATATCCTTTATAAGCGTCGCCGCCTATACCTCCCGGAAGAAATAGATTGTAAAACATACCGAGCAAATACAGCTTTAAATTACTTTTTTTGGGTCAGAAAAACACCTAGTTGATGGAAATACAGGTTAAGCCGAAAAGCCGCGATAATTTTTGAAATGACAAAAAAAGAAGTGCCAATAAAAAGTAAAAAGGATTTGTTGTGCGAAGTATATCGAAAACTTCCGAAAAGTCGACCTTGGTAAAGATAAAATAGATAAGCACCGCACTGATGGCGATTTTCAGCGCGGAAATAAGTGCCTTACGCTGCTTTGCCACCGATGGTTACTTTTTTAATTCGGTAGGGACGCTTGTTCTGGGATTCGTAATAGGTACGTATCAGCAATTCCATTACAATACCGATGGTAAACAATTGTATTCCGGCAAGAATGAACATGAGTCCGAAAATCAACAAGGGGCGGTTGCCGATATCCTCTCCCCAATAAAATTTCACGAAAAGGAGGTACATATTGATGACAACCCCCAATAAAATCAGTAAAAATCCAAAAATGCCGAAGAGATGGATAGGCCGTTGAAAATACTTTCTAATAAAGAGCAAAAGCATCATATCGGCCACTACCTTGAAAACCCGTTCCAGTCCATATTTTGATTCACCTGCATGCCGGGCATGGTGTTTAACGGGCACTTGTTTGATCTGGGCTCCTTCCAAGTAAGCCAGTAAGTTGATAAATCGGTGCATCTCACCGTAAAGGTTAAGGTCTTTGGCAATATCTTTGGTAAAGACTTTAAGAGCGCAACCGTTATCCTTTATATCCAATTTGGTAACTCGCCTGACGAGAAAGTTGGCAATCTTTGAGGGTATTTTTTTGATGGGGGAGTCTTTACGCTTTTGACGGATACCCGTCACTACATCATATTCACCGCTAACGGCATATTCCAACATTTGTGGTATATCGCTAGGGTCGTTTTGAAGATCCCCGTCCATGGTAATGATATAATCACCACGGGCATAGTCCAATCCTGCGGCCAATGCCAGACTCTGACCATAGTTTTTCTTAAGTTCCAGCAGATGTACACGTTCATCGTTGAGGTTCTTGATTACTTTGCGCGTACCGTCCCTTGAAAAATCATCGATATAAATAATTTCATACTGATAACCTGCAAGACTTTCGTGAATCTTGTCGGTCAAGAGAACGACATTTTCTTCTTCGTTGTATAGTGGAACGACGATGGAAAGCAAAGACGATGTAACGGGATTCATCAAAGAAAATTAGGGTTTGGCAAAGTTATGTTTTTTATTTCTTCTGGTTTTCATACATCTTCAGCAGCTTTTCAGCTGCCATGAAGGAGAAACCGTACTTTTTTGAACTTCCAGTAAAAGAATCTCCAATTCTTTCTTGATAACGGGATGGTTATAAAAGTGCCGCCTAAGCCTATCATCGATACTTTGTAACAACCAACTCTTGTACTGTTCTTTTCGATTTGTCTCGAAATGGCCGGTTTTTTTGCGAGCTTGAAAAACTCCGACAGCATTTCCCATATTTCAGCGATGCCGGTCTTCTCATAGGCGGAACAGGTCAGGACTTTAGGGATCCATCCATTCGCTTTGGGAGGATATAAATGTAACGCCCTTGTAAATTCTGTCTTGGCCCTATCGGCCGCATCTATATTTTTTCCGTCCGCCTTGTTGATGACCAAGGCGTCGGCCATTTCTACAATACCTCTTTTGATACCCTGAAGTTCGTCTCCGGCTCCTGCCAGTTTTAGCAAAAGAAAAAATCAACCATGCTATGAACCGAGGTTTCGCTCTGACCTACACCTACGGTCTCGATAAGGATGACATCGAATCCCGCCGTTTCACACAGAATCATAGACTCCCTAGTCTTTCTGGCTACACCACCCAGAGATTCACTGGATGGCGAGGGCCGAATAAACGCATTGGGGTCTTTGACCAGTTCGTTCATCCGGGTCTTATCGCCCAAAATACTTCCCTTACTTTGGGTGCTCGTGGGATCGATGGCGAGTACGGCGACTTTTTCCCCGATTGAAGTAAGGTGTAAGCCCAAAGCTTCGATAAAGGTACTTTTGCCCACACCGGGTACTCCGGTAATACCAATTCTAAGACTGTTGGATTTTTTTGCTAGGCATTGTTCCAAAACGGCGCTGGCCTTTTTTGAGTGCTCAGGTTGAACACTCTCGACAAGTGTAATGGCCTGGGCCAATGCCGTTCGATCACCTTTTTTAATACGGGACACGAGTTCCTCTTCCGTAGGGACTTGTTTCCGTTTTCGCAGTACTTTCGAAGTACGCTTCAGGTCGCTGTTCTTTTTCTCGCTCAATGCTATTGGCTAATAGGGACTTTTATTTCCGTTTCGTCCCATGATAAGGTAAGATATAGTTGTTGAGTGTCTTCAAAATCTATTTGAAAACTTTCTTGCGGTTCGGATAAACGTTCCGTAGGAACTTCAACTTTAACAACATCGCTTTCAGGGTTTCGCGTGGTTTCTGCACCTGCGCTGAGTATGGTAACGCCCCATTCCGGAACTTCCTTGTTGAAGAATATCGTCCACTTTTCAGGGTTGGGTTTTGTCCATAACGAATATGTGCCCTGGGACAAAGTCTGATTACCGACCTGTATATCTGATTTTGTGGTAAAAGTTGTTGGTTCGTTAGCCCCTGTTCTCCATACCGCGTCGTAGGGGACCAATTCACCAAAAATAACCCGGCCTTTTTTAGAGGGACTGCTATATTTCACCGCTAGATCTAAGCCATTCTTGGTATAGGTTGCCACTTTTTCCGGGCTATGTTTTTTCGTCTGTTCCTGCAAATAAGGCTTTCCAACGGTAAAGAAAAGAACACCTAATACTACCAAGACGATTACCAACCATTTTAAAAATTTCATATTTCCGTATTAATATTTCTCCTAAATTACTAAAACCAGTTCTATTGTACTTCATTTTTAGTCTTTTCGGGTTTAATCAGCCCGCCTGCCTGCAGGTTTGGAATTTTATCTGTCTTGTAACTTTCACATAAATTTAATATCCCGTTTTATGGGGATTGACTTGCAAGAAGTATATTATCCCTCATAAAAAAATAGAAAATGAAGACGATTTTTAAAACAAAAGCGACCAATGAAGGTGGCAGAAACGGACATGTGAAAAGTGAGGATGGGGCAATCGATTTTGATATCAAAATGCCGGAGGGCAAGAAATCTGATGGAAAATCAACAAATCCGGAACAACTTTTTGCCGCTGCTTATTCCACTTGCTTTGCTGGTGCACTTCAAGTTGTGGCCAAGGAACATAAAATAAATGATCTTGGCGATTTCAGCGTGACCGCAGTTATATGTTTCAACAAAGATGAAGATGGTTTTTTCATCGGTGCGACGCTTGACTGTTACTTGCCAACTGTAGATATGACCACAGGGGAAAAATTGGTCAATGCAGCCCATGAGATATGCCCGTATAGTAAGGCGACCCGAGACAATATAACGGTCAAGTTAAATTTATTGATTGAAGAATAAACAAGAGCTAGTGTAGTATAAATCCCGATACCTTCAAGTATTGGGATTTTTATATTTCAATATCGAACGTAAACTTGGAATCGTTTAAATAACGTTCTCCCGGCCGCAATACACTACTTGGAAAATTCTTTTGGTTCGGGGCATCGGGATAGTTTTGGGTCTCAAAGCAAATGCCAGGAAAATGAGGTGGCGTATAGACCACTACGGCTGGCTGATTGGTACTTACTTCCATTGAGATTCCTGATTTTTTGGAAGAGACCTTCGCCGCTGTTGCTGCGTCCGGATTGATTATGTAGGGTGTATCCAAAGGTTGGCCGGCTATTTTCTTCCGATTCAAAAAATCGTACTCCGTATTTTTTACCGTAATAATATTCCCGGTCGGGAGTAGGTTCTCTTGGGTCTCGACCATTTGGGAACAATTCAACTGCAGTTCATAGTGGTTGACCGATTCAGAATCGTCCAACTTAAAATAGGAATGGTTGGTCAGGTTTATGACCGTCGTTCGGTCGGTAGCGGCTTCATGGGTAATCTGTAACGTATTTTCTACCAAACGATAGGTCACGAAAACGTTCAGGTTTCCTGGATAGCCTTCCTCCAAATGTTTACTGAAATACGATAGTTTTACGAAAGGGTTTTTTCCTCGATGTACTTCCTCGATCGTCCAATATTTTTTTCCGAAGCCTTCCTTCCCTCCATGTAAATGCATGCCATGCTCGGTAAATAAAGGGTAGGTTTGTCTATCGAGTTCGAACTTGCCCTTTGAAATGCGTCCCGCATAACGCCCGACACAGGCACCTAAAAAGGCCTTGTCGGTAGGGTATAGGCTAGGGTAGTCATAGCCAACAACTACGTTTCGTGAATTTCCCTCCTTGTCCTTCACCAAGATTTTTTGAATAATCGCCCCATAGTCCAAAACGATTAATGTAATAAAAGGGAATATTTATGGTAACTTGTTTCAAGCCTTACGGTTTATTTCAATGTAAAAATACTTGATTTTTGCAACATCGGTATTTTTCTTTCGTCCTTAAGGTAACAGAACAATCAAAACCAACAACGAAACTCGTACATGTTTCAAATTGATGTCGTAGAACGGTGCAAAGCCAATGACAGATCAGCGCAGCTGAAACTGTATAAACAGTATTGTGACGGTATGTTCTGTGTGGCCATGCGATTTTTGAAAAATGCGGACGATGCCGAAGATGTACTTCAAGAATCGTTTATCAAGGCCTTTCAAAAAATACATCAATTCGAGGGAGAGGTCAGTTTCGGGGCATGGTTGAAGCGGATTGTCGTCAACAAGAGTATTGATTTTTTGAAATCGAGGAAAGAAAAAATGATGGCATTGGATGAAGGATATATGCATATTGCAGAAGATGAGGATTGGACGGTCGATGACGGAATTACCATTGAAGAAGTCAAGGAGGCCATTGAAAAACTTCCGGAAAAGTACAAATATGTGGTCATGATGTTTTTGGTCGAAGGATATGACCACAGTGAAATATCCGAAGTACTCGATTTGACAGAAACGACTTGTAGAACACGACTACTGCGCGGAAAGGGTATGTTAAAGGAAGCATTAAAACAAAAAAACTATGGCACAGGATCTTGGGGAAATATTTAAAAAGGAACGGGAAGTCAAAAACTTTCAGATGAAACCGGGTCATGAAGAGCGGTTTTTGGAACGCTTGGAAAATGAACTTCCCGAAAGGAGAAAAACGGTCTTTGCGTATTGGAAAATTGCGGCGGCCGTCTTGGTAATGATCAGTGCGGGTTGGTTTGCCTACCAGCAATTGAAACCTGTTGATATCTCTGTAAAAACTACTGTTGTAGATAGAAATAATATCGAAGATGGTCCGGAAGGCATTTCCTTGGGCGACCTATCCCCGGATCTTAAAAAAGTAGAAAATTATTATGTAGCTAATATCAATCTGGAACTTTCACGACTTGAAATTTCCGAAGAGAACAAGACCATGGTCGATGGTTTTATGAATCGATTGGCAGATTTGAATGTTGAATACAAACGATTGAACATCGAACTGAACCAGATAGGCCCGAACGACCAGACCATAAACGCCTTGATCAAGAACCTGCAGCTCAGATTGCAATTGCTGCATAAATTAAAAGAGAAGTTGAACGAATTAAAATCATCAAAAAATGAACATGACACAAATATCATTTAAATCGATCATACTTGCACTGTGCCTCATCAGCATCAGTGCATATGGTCAGAAGCAGACCAAAACCTTCAAGGAAAGTTTTAAGGTCAACCCAGATGCGATATTGGACATCAATACGAGCCATGCCGATATCGAATTCGAAACATGGAACAAAGATGAAGTTTTGGTCGAAGCGACCATCGAGATCGATGGGGTTTCCGATGCCGATGCCGATGCCTATTTCACGGACGGGGCGATAGAAATCCTTGGAAACAGCAAGAAAATAACGATTTCGACCGGTGGTGGCAACGGCTTATTTTTTAGCAACTCCGTTGGCGGATTTAACGATTTCGATTTTCATTTTGACTATCCCCTGCTTCCGGATATGGATTCCCTATTGTTCGATACGCACGATATGCATGAGTTTCCTGAACTTTTTGAAGTGCCTCCTATGCCAAGAATGCCCCGACCGGAATTCGATTATGAGGCCTTTAGAAAGGATGGAAAGGAGTATCTGGAAAAATGGCAAAAAGAGTTTTCAAAGGGCTTTGACAAAGAATATGAGGAAAAATTGGAACGATGGGCAGAGCGAATGGATGCCCGACGACAAAAACGAGAGGATCAACGTGCCTTGATGAAGGAGAAAAGGGAAGAATCCCGAGAGCGCATGATGGAAAAACGTGCCGAAATGAACCAGCGAAGGGCCGAAATGAACGAAAAACGCAGGGCATTGCTGGAAGAGCGCCGAAACCTACAGCACCATACTGGAAATGGAATAAAAAGTATTATCATTCAAAGCGATAGCCTGAACGGTGGCCAGAACATGTACTATTTTTCCACCGGGGGAGAAAACAAAAAGTACAAGGTCAAAAAGACAATTAAGGTAAAACTGCCCAAATCGGTCAAGATCAAGATGAACGTGCGACATGGGGACGTGAAATTGGCCGAGAACACGAAGAATATCAATGCGACATTATCATATGCCAATCTGCTCGCAACCACTATTGACGGAGATGCCACAATAATCAATGCTTCGTATTCTCCGGTAAGCGTTCAAAACTGGAACTACGGACAGCTGCAAACCAGTTATTCTGACAATGTAAATTTGAAGGAGGTGCTCAACTTACGGTTGAGCGCCACTTCTTCCGATGTGGTTATCGACCGATTGCTCAAAAGTGCGTATATCAAAAATGATCTGGGCCCGTTGCGAATCAATGCCATATCCAAAGATTTTGAGGATTTGGATATTTCGTTGCAGAATGCCGAATTGGATTGTGAGTTGCCTTCTTCTTCCTACACTATTTATGTGAACGGAATCTCTTCGAAATTCAGTTGTCCTTCAAATTTGAAGTTAGAGCGTACCGAAAACCTGAACAGTTTTATTCAAAAAGGATATCATATTACAAAAAACACAGATCGCTCCATCACTATCAATTCAAAATATAGTAACGTCTCTCTTGACGAAAAGTAGTTTTTCGCCGCTAACTTTCCAGACCCAAATCTGAATTCCAACGCACGATTTTATCATGATGCATAGCATCGAGTCCCATTTGAACACAGGCCGCTGCTTTGGCGCCCGAAATGATATTGGAGATCGGTTCGGTATTGTTCAGAACACTGTCCCTAAAATCAAGTAGTGCCTGCTTGCTAGGATCTTCATGTGCTACTTCGACAGGAATTCCTTTGCCTTGATCCCATTTTACCGTAGCTCCGGCAACCCCGTCAACATTGACCATTTGTTTGTTTTCTTTTCCTTCGGGATAAAACCAAGCTTTGGTATAATCAAGAATAATCGTACCCTTATCGCCCATGACCTTGATTTGATAATCGTCCATGGCGTTGCTAGTCAGGCACGTGAATTTAGCCTTTATCCCATTGGGATAACTATATAAAAGATGGACATTGTCATAAGTCTCTCGACCATCTTTCCAATAGTCGATGCCGCCTACGCCCATGACCTTTTCAGGTACGCTCTCGGTCACCCAGTTTACAAAATCGATTTGGTGGGAGCAGAGTTCGGCCACCAATCCCCCCGAAAATTCACGGTACATGCGCCAGTTGATGTTCCGTTCCAATTTGGGGTCGGGTACGGGTCGTCGCCAATCGCCGTTACGATTCCATTGGCATTCGAAGGCTGTTATTTTACCGATTTTTCCATTGCGGATTAAATCTACGACATGGGTGTATAGTCTTGAACTGTGGTATTGATGACCGGTTTGAAATATTTTGTCCGATGTTTTTACCTTGCCCACTAGATTTCCTATTCCGTCGAACCCTTTGGCCATGGTCTTTTCGCAGTATACATGTTTGCCGGCATCAAGCGCGTCCATAGCAATTTTGGAATGGGTGTTGAAGGGAGTGGCGATCAACACGGCATCTATATCCTGATTTTCTAGAAGTTTGCGATAGTCTTTATAGCTTTCGGCTTGCCCATCGACTTTGCTTAGACCGCCTTCCAATCGAAAAGGAAGAATATCACAACAGGCTACTACATTTAGATTTTCAATTTCATTGATAAAAGGTATCAGGCCGCCTCCGCGATCTCCCGTGCCGATGACCCCGATGTTAATGGTATCGATGGTATTTTTTGATGATAGGATATGGCCCAACGATATATTGGATGTGGCGATTGCCGATGTCGTCAATGTGCTTTTGATTACGAAGTCTCTTCTTTTCATTTATTGATAGATAAATCCGAATGGGAAATGATTACGGAATACACTCCGTCCCTAAATCGATTCAAAGTGCCCACTGCTACTGCAAACTGAATACTCACAATTTAGGCTCCCATCCATTTTCATATTCCCGCTTCCAGCTTTTCATCACTTTTTCGTTGTTCAGTACCTTACCAGTAGCTTGGTCTATTTTCAGCATTTCTCCCACATCTTGTGCCATATTGCCTAAATGACAGAGCATGGTTGAGATACTGGCATCGTTGATGTCGGCTTGCAGGCTTTCGTCTTTTCGTATTCCGGCAAAGAAATTGGCGACATGGTTGACATCCAAACTGCCTTCGCCACGTGTATTTGTTGTTGCGCTTGCCGCTCCTTCTTTTTCCTCTTTTATCAGTTCGCCGCCCAGATCGAAAAGTTTATAAAAGTTACGGTCGAGCATGATGGTGCCTTTGCTTCCGTAGATGGTAATGCCCCGTCCAGGTTGTTCTGGTTTGATTAAACCTCGACTATGGCCTGTCCAGGTAATGAACTTATCCCCAGGGTATTTGAAAGTGACCTGTTGGTTATCGACAAATTCCCAATCGTCGTCATAGGCATATTTCCCTCCAAAGGAAGTTACGCTTTCCGGCAAGTTTACACCAAGGGCCCAACGACACATATCGACTTCATGGGTGCCATTGTTGTGCATCTCGCCCGTACCCCAATTCCGGAACCAATGCCAGTTATAGGGGTGAATATTGTCTTTATAATCTTTACGGGGCGCCGGACCTTGCCAAAGCTCCCAATCCAAAGTTTTTGGGACATCGATTTTCTTACCGATACCAATAGAACCACGATTATTGGAATAATAAGCTTCTCCTTTAAAGACATCGCCTATAATTCCGTTTCGAATATCATCAATAGCCATAATCGAGGTTTTGGCAGATCGCTGTTGGTTGCCCATCTGTACTTTTTTACCGTACTTGTTTTGTGCCTCGACCAACAGTCCGTTTTCATGGGGGTTATGGCTACAGGGTTTTTCAACATACACATGCTTACCTGCTTGTAGTGCCATTATGGCCATGGGTGCATGCCAATGTTCCGGGGTGGCGATAAAAACGGCATCGACATCCTTATCTTCCAGCATTTTTCGAAAATCCTTTTCCACTTTCGGTACATAGCCTATATTTTCTTGGCACCAAGTATTGTGTTCCTCCAGGATAACATCGTCTACGTCACAACTGTAAACAATTTTTGCATTGGGATCCGCATGAATGGCCTTGACATGAGCCTTGGCACGACTACGCACACCGATGATGGCACAATTGATTTGGTCGTTGGAACCCAAAATATTGCCGTAACCAAATTTTGGCAGTACGAGACCACCTAATGTTACGGCGGCTGTTCCGGCTGAGGTCTTTTTGATAAAATTACGTCTTGTGGTCATAGTTTATTCTTTAGCGATTGGTCGAATTTTTATGTTTTTGAAGGAAACTTTGTCCCCGTGATCTTGCAATAGAATATGCCCTTGTTCGGATTCACCGAATTTGGGCCATTTTACATATTTGCTCTCGGATACCAGTTTTCGGTACTCAGGACTTTTTCTTTCATATTCCAACACTTTCATCCCATTCAACCAGTGCTCTACGTGATTATCTTTTGCAATGATGTGGGCGGTGTTCCATTCGCCGGGCGCATTCATGGGTTTGTTCTGGTCTGCCGAAATGAGATCATAAAGTGAGGCAACAGTTCGGCTACCTTCGTGATTTCCCAATTTGGCATCGGGATGTTTTGCATCGTCCAAAATCTGATACTCAAGGCCTATGGATGACCCAGGACCTTTGTTGATGTCGGTATCCACATAATATTTGATACCGCTGTTCGCCCCTTCCGTAATCATGAAATCAACCTTTAGTTCGAAATCGCCGTACAAATCCTTGGTTACGATATCGCCACCGGCGGCCGATTCTTCGCCACCAGAGGGTAGCACTGTCAAAACTCCATCGCCAATCTCCCAACCTGAATCGGGGAACTCATCTAATCTTGCACCGCGCCAGCCGTTCGTCGTTTGGCCATCCCACAGCATTTTCCAACCATTCTTTTCTTCATCAACGCCTACTTTATTTTTGGTAATTATGGGTGGAATCGGGAAGGGTTTTGAATATTTTGAAAGGCTATCGGTCAGAATTTTGATGTTTTTCCAAATGATTTCGGTACCTGCTTTGTTTTCCTTTGGAATGCTGTGTACCTGTAGTCCTATAAAACCACTAGCGGTCTTATCGTCGATCAAATGCGCTGCTGGAACCCCGTTGATCCAAGTTTGAATTGTATCGCCGATCGCCTCGATCCGATAGTGGTTCCAATCGTTTTGTTTGAACGCTTTTTGGGCTTCGGGATTATCGGTCAATGGGTTCAGCCAACCTCTTCGTGCTTCATCATAGATGCCCGCACTCCAGGCACGATCTGACGGGTCGATCTCGATTTGATAGCCGTGTACGCGTCCATCCCTATAATGCGGATAACTGTTACTACGTATCTGTACCCCCGAATTCATGGTGGAATCGACCATATATTCAAATTCCAAAATAAAATCATCGTACATCTTATCGGTGGTCATAAAAGAATTCGGGGTGTCATGTACGGTGGAGCCGACAATCATTCCATCCCGAACTTCGTAGTTGGCTTCGCCTCCTTTTTGGGTCCAACCGTTGAGGGTTTTTCCATCAAAAATTTCAATCCAAGGGATATCGTCTTTTTTGGTTTCGGCACATCCTATTAAAAGTATTGTAATCCATGTTAATGCGAATATTTTCTTGTAATTCATACAGGCCCGTATTTAAATAAAAAATTTACTCCCTAAATCTACAAATAAAAAAGCGACCTGAAATAAGTCGCTTTGTGATAATTACATGCCCATGAATCAATTCGATTCCAACACTTCGATATCGTACAGACCGCTAACGGGCCTTCCGTCACTGGTAATACCTTCTACCTTGACCCAATAGCCTCCTGTTTGATCTCCGGTGTAGAAGTCCAAAGATGATTCTCCTTCGTCGTTCAAAGTAACTTCGGGCTCCCAGAAAAGGGTCGTCCGATAATCGGGTTTCTCAGGTTTTTCCTTTGCATAATCGGGGGTGTAGAATTCACGCGCCTTAAAGAAACCGGGTATTTTAAATTTAGTAATTCCTGGGTATTCCTGAGGTGTTAGATTGTCTAATTGGAAACCTCTATTGGTATAAACAGCAATTACACCTGATGCTCCTCTAGCTCCCCACAATGCTGTATAGAACCCCAAACCACATCGATAAAAGCTACTTCGGTTGCCCTGAGGGGTTGTAGAAAAGATAAATCAGTTGCTATCCCATCAACAAGCACTAATGGATTTGATCCTGAATTGACGGTCCTGGGTCCACCAGGTAAACTAATACCTTGCATTGGATAGATACCGGTCACCCAAACACCGGGCATTCTTGCCAACAAATCCATAGCACTAAGGGCTTCACTCCCAGCAATGGAATCCTTATATACGCGTCTAGAAAAAAGACCAGAAGTTGTTTCTGCATTGTATTCCTCATTGATAATCTGCCTAGGCGATTTTTTCTTTCCGACACGACAACCTCGTCAAGCCGGGTCACCTTTTTTGGATCGTACTTGAAGTCGGTCACTTTTTTTTCGTACGCCTCCTTTAAATATTCTTGGGCCAGTTCAATGGTACGGCGATTGGTACGCTCTGTTTTTTTAAGTCGTGAGGGTAATTCGGGCCGTTGATCTTCCAAGACGATGGAGAAATTTTTTCGTTTGTATTCCCATTTTGGTATAGAATCGTAGGCCTCTACGGTAGCTTCAAGGCTGTCTTGAAAATAGAAGGGCCCAAAACTAAACTTACCCTGAGACGTTGTCTCTTTCTTCGCATTAAGAATGTCAGGACCATAGATATTAAGTGTCGCGACGGTTTGCCTAGTTTTAAACGGTTGGCCGAAAACTGTAGTACGACCATCGATCATAATGCCCTTTTCCGGAGCATAGGTAGGTGCCTTGCTGACGTTTTTGGATAGCATGTCTTTCCAAACGAAGCGTCTCCAACCATGGGTGAGCATAAGCGCGTCCAAAAGAAATTTGCGCTCCTGCGAATCATCGGCAAAGAAATAATCGGGATTTTGTACCGTACCTCCCAAATCGGAATCTAAAAGGAGCCAACTTTTGATATTGGTTGTCGAGACGTTGCCACCTGTTTTTGACACGACACTCATGGAGAAGTCCCCTTTGAGCGGCTTACCTTTTTCGTCGGTAAGAGTTACGTTCAAGTCCACCTTTTCTCGTTTTCCGAATTCTTTCGCGGGTGCCGAAATGGTGAGCAAGGCATCATTGTCAGGATCATCGATAAAGATCAAGCGCTCGCTTACCGGCTCGCCATCTGGGGCGAAAAGGGTGAACTGGGCTACACCGTCTTGTAGCTCATCGGTATATATTTTAGTAGCGTACGAATCGTTGTCATCTGACTGTCCGATGCGCTTGAATATCAGGTCGCCTCGTAAATGCCCTACTAAGATAGTTCCTGCGAGCCCTTCAGGTTCGTTGCTTGCCACTTGAACAAGCAAATGATCTTTCCTGTTCTTCAAACTGAGCACATACCCTTCTGACAGTGCCTTGGGTAGCGGAAATCGTTCTTCTTCGCCATTGAATACTACGCTGGCATAATATTCGGTGTCGGGCAGGGGCGTGAAGCCTACGCTGCCCAAACCGAATTCGAGGCTTTCGAAAGGTTCGATAACGTTGCCTTCTTTATCTTTTATGGCTCCCTTGAAGGCGATACCGTTGCCCTTGGCATCCAATACCTCCAATCCCATTGTTGCAGGCAGCCCCTGTACGAGATTCCCACCTTCCGGAAAGAACTTGATGTTGGGTTTGCCGAAAACGGTATTGGCACTGGTCGCATTTCGTTCGAAGCCACGCAACGACCTGGTGAGCGGAACCTGATCGGCGGTCATGTTGCTTCGCACTTCCTGTACGAAGATCGGTACGTTTTTCTCGAAAATGACCGGTTCCTCTTCATTGAGCATATATTTGGTATACGAGCGCAGGGTGTAATCCCCTTGGGGAATGGTTTCGTCGATTTCGATGTCGCCCGAGGCTCCAAGGTCATTGACGAAGAGTTTGCGCTGGGCCACGATGCTATCTTGGTTATTTACCAATTCCACATAGACCACATTACTTTTTGCGGTACGGCTGTGCGAAATGCCATCCACTAGATAGGTCTTGAACCAAATGGTCTCGCCATTGGTATAGAGGTCCTTATCGGTATGCAGGTATGTTTTTTCAGGGGCTTGGTTACGGTTGTAGTCTAAGAGTCTTTCCGTAATCTTTTTTAATAGCAGCCGCTCTTGTGATAATGTGGTAAAGGCGAGAATAGAACAAAGACCTACGAATCCAATTATAAAAGTAATGCCTGCTTTCTTCATAGTAATGCTATTATTGTTTATTTAAAGATAGAGCAAAGAATCTTTTATTAGGATAAGGTTTACAAAATTTTAACATCGACGACCTAATTACATTTCACTAATGTGCATCCTCCTTCAAATACTCGGGAAAATTCTTTTTGAACCGATTCAACCTCGGGATGGACACATTTCTTATGTATGAATTATTCGGATTTTTCAGCTCATAGTCCTGATGATACTCCTCGGCATCATAAAAGATTTCGAATGGGGTCACTTCGGTAACGATGGGCGCATCGTAGACATTTTGTTCGCGTAAGGCGTTCATATAGTCTTCAATGATTTTCTTTTCTTCGGCGTTTTTATAGAAGGCTACAGATCGGTACTGTGGACCGCGATCGGGTCCCTGTCTATTGAAACTTGTGGGGTCGTGGGAACCAAAAAATACTTGTACCAGTTTCGTAAACGAAATTTCCTTTGGGTCGTAATAGACTTCAACGGCTTCTGCATGCGAGGTAAGTCCACCGCCTACCTGTTCATAGGTCGGATTTTTTTCTTTTCCACCGGAATACCCCGAAATAACTTCCTTGACGCCCTTTACACTTTCAAAAATCGCTTCGACGCACCAGAAACAGCCGCTTGCAAAGTATGCGGTTTCATATTGGCTTAAATCTTGTGGGGTTGGGGCAATTTCTTCTTTTTGGGTTTCCGAATTCTGGGCTTTATTGGATTCTTTTGTTTTTGATTGGCAGCATGCGCTAATCAACGTCATCATAACAAGTGTTGTAATTTTCAATAGCTTCATTTTTTTCTTTTTTTAGTGCCCAAAAGTTACGAATACTTACGCAAGTCTATTTGAAAATGTTTGACTGTGTGGTCAGCCGTTCCGATTTTCACTTCATTTTTGTCATGAATTAGCTTCATAAACCCATGCACTACCGATAAAGTGCTTGATTTCTTCGGTCAATCGTTCCTACAAGGCATTTTTCTGGATTACAAAAATCTGTGTTTCATCGATTTGTGATCACTTTGTCGTGAAAATAGGGCGTTTTACCGAATAATACCGCTCTGAAATGCGTTGTCAGAGGTTATCATATGACCAAACCTTATTACCATGCGAAGTATTCTTGTTTTAATCTTAGTGTTGTTTTTTGGCGTAGTAGCCCAAGCGCAAAGGTCAGCTGTGGAAAAAGTCATCGTTATAAAAGAAACAGAAAATTCAATAGTTAAGCTGAATAATTCTTTCCCAGATAATCATAAGGTGGGCAAAGAACTTTCTCTTTTGTACAAGAGAAGAAGGTCAGCGGTAAAAAAGCATTTGCATTTTGCAGTTCGACGAAATAGGATAAAGGTAGCTTGACACCAATATTTTCCGCTACGTTTTCATTTAATCATTGTTCCAAAAAACACCAGCGGTTTCATTCAAGCGTCTCGTGATTAGATTAAAATTTGTGGGATTTGGATCTAAATCAACATACTTATCCCTGACGTTGCTATTCTTGTACAAAATGAGGGTACTCCTTACTTCCGGATTGATTTTAATAAGATCAACTTCAGAGTCTGAATCCCAAAATGATGGTACAACGGTCAAGGCGACATGTTCAAGGGCCAACTCTTCACCCAAGGATTCCAATAATTTAGTGTGGTCCGTTTTATTGTAATCAATGTCATTCCCATACACAAAATACACCTTTAATCTTTTTGCCCTTTTCAGGCTCTCTGCCTCAAAATATAAAAACCATTTTTTGATTGCCGCCCAATCAGGATGTCTTCCAACAAAGTAAAGAATACCCTGCCGCTTTCCATATTTGCAAACGGGACAGGTCTTTGTGCCCTTATCCGGTCCCCAAGCGTGAAAGGGGTAAATGAAAGTACATCTTCCCCGATGGAAATACCTGAAACAATATCCGTTTTATTGGTTTGGGGATAATTCGGAATGTTCAATCCAAGAATGATATTATGTTCCGCAACCTGAAAACCATTCCGTTTCATAGCTCTCAAAATACCACTGCCTCCCCGGTTGGTCAATGCTTTTCTTTTTCAGTATTCAATAGTCGGTCATCATCAAAGACCAGTTCATCGAGATAATATTCTTTTTCAATATTCGGCTCTTTTACGGAAATGTGAATATGCGCTGGCTCCTTACGATTGGGATAGGGGGCAGGGCGTACCGTATAAATTGTGTAGTTTCCTTGGTCGTCAGATTTTACCCAGCCGCGAATATACCCATGGCGTTTCGCCCTAGGGTCCAAACTTTCGTGGTCGGAGTAGTATCCGGCCGTATCCGTTTGATAGTAGTAAAGTATGACATTGGGGGCGGGTGTTTTTCCATCCTCTCTAAACATTCTTCCTTGAATCATCAATTTTTGTCCATCGAGATGCCAAGCAGCACTAGTATCAACGGCACTTATGGTTTCTGGCATTCCGTAGTACATAAATTCTCCATTTTCGAACGGACCACCAACTATTACATTTTTAATTGACTTTTTCTCAGGAATATTGGTTTTGTTCTGCCCCGAACATGAAGCCATACATAACAACAGAATGAATACAAAGAAGTTGTGGAAACGATTTGTCATACTACCTTTTTGAACAAAATACACAGAAACAAGTTTGTCTAAATGGGAAAACACCTTCAATATGCCTAAAGGAGTAGTATTATATCCCAGTGGAGGCCAATGGCGCCCAATAATTCCGATAATGACGGCTAAACCTAACGGAACTACCACTGGTAAGGGTGGCATCGTAGTCTCCGTTACCTCTTGATTTCAAACCTACGATATGAAGTTTATTGACCAGAACGGACCGGTGAACCCTAATAAACATTTTCGGGTCCAACGTACTTTCAAACTTTTTGAGCGTACCATTGTGTAGATATTTCGTACCATTTGTTGTTATTTCAGTATAAGGCTTGTTTGCAACGATAGATTGAATATGCTCGACCTTAATAGAAATTCTATTTGATCCTTTACGCACCGTTATAGAATTGTCATACATACTATGGAGTGCCTCTCTTTCCGGAACTATTTTTCTAAAATATCGAATAAGCAGTGGTACAAAGGCATAGATAATAAAAGTAATGTAGGCTTGGTTCGATAGTGCAGATTCAAAAATACGCCCATAACGATGCGGATTGGAAAATAAAAGTCGACTGAAAGTTACGAACAACTGGGTAAAAACCAATATATGCGATATCGTTAAAACTAGACTAATAGTCCCAAGAAAGAGTATATTCAAAAGCAAACTATGGGGTCTAAGGGATATATAAATCTTCAGGGCCAGCCAAGTAAAAGGAATCAACCAGAACCAATATATGTTGTAGAGCATGGTTTCCGACCAATAAAAACCTGTGGTATTTATTTGAGATGATATATAATCTTGAAAAATGGCGGCCGCGTAAAGTGTGCCGCAGAATAGAAGTAGGAATGCTAGCTTATTTGCATCGCTAATGGACTTTTTATTGATCAGATCGATTCGTAGCATACGCTCAAATTTTAGTAAAGTGCTCTATAACCACACTTCAATTTAATTATAAATACCTTTTCGCACTACTAAAGCTTTCCTAAAGTTATTGATTTGGTCGATTAACGTCCCTTTTTTCGATAAGGTGTTTTTCGGGTTCTGTGCATTCACCGAGGCTTTTTTGCACTTTATCCGAGTTGTTGTCGGTTAACGAGTATTTGGTCTCGTTGAACGAACCAAATCCCCTAAAAATGGGGTCTGTGGGTTTTATATATATAAAACAAACAGTCATGAAAACTATCGCAACTTTAATTTTTGTTCTTTTTATCGGAGTCGCTGCCCAAGCACAAGATAATAAGGTTGAGACTTTCGAAAAGGGAATCGTTACCGAGATTACCGTAAAGGAAATTAAAACCGAAAAGAATACTGAAGTTGCCCGTTTGTACAGAAGAAAGTTTTCTACTGCTAAGAAAGCGCTTTCTTTTACTACAAAAAGAAATGCGGCTAAAATGGCTTAAAAGACTTTTTTCCTAAAGAACTTCCTCAAGAACCTTCCAAACATTTTCCCTGACAATTTTTTGTCCTTCGGCCGTAGGGTGTATTCCATCTTGTAAGTTCAGTTCAGGTATTCCGGCGACACCATCCAAAAGAAACGGAATGAGCCTTAAATCGTTTTCGGCCGCTAGCTCAGGATATATTTTTCGAAACTCATCAGTATAGTCCTGACCCATATTGGGCGGAATCTGCATACCGGCCAAAATAATCTTCGTGCTTGGGTTCTTTTCTTTTACCAAGTCGATAATGGATTGAAGGTTCTTTCGGGTTTCTTTTAAAGGGATGCCCCTTAGACCATCGTTCGCTCCCAATTCGAGTACGAATACATCAGTTTTTTGATTCAGTACCCAATTGAGTCGATTCAATCCCCCGGACGTGGTTTCGCCACTTAGGCCCGAATTAATGGCGGTATAATTCATTCCCAAAGAATCCAATCGGTCTTGTATCAGCGCAGGAAACGATTCTTCGGTATCTAGGCCATACCCCGCGGTCAGACTGTTTCCAAAGAACAAAATGGTTTTGGTATCAGTTTCAACTTCTGATTTGACCGTGTTTTCCACAGGATTTTCAACAGATGTGTCAGATTCCTGCTTCGGATTCTCTTTACACGAAATAAAAAGAGCCAATACTAAAAAATAACGAAATTTTAAGAAGGTCTGCATAGCTATAGGTTGAGAAAATCGAAATCAAATGCTTATTTTTCAGGTTCTGTCATTATATGACAGTTTGAAAAAGAAGATTCAATCAATTTATGACAAAGATATTAAACGTCAGTCATCTGGGGAAGCGTTATAAGAGCGGTTCGAAAGAATTGACCGTACTCGACGATGTCTCGTTTACTGTCGAGGCCGGTTCCACATTCGCAATTATTGGCCCTTCGGGGAGCGGAAAAACAACACTTTTAGGGCTATGTGCAGGTCTCGACGAACCGGATTCGGGTACGGTCGAACTTTGTGGTGTAGAACTTAACGGACTTACCGAGGATGAGCGCGCCCAATTGCGCAATAAACAAGTAGGTTTCATTTTTCAAAATTTCCAATTACTTCCGACCTTGACTGCTTTAGAAAATGTTATTGTCCCGTTGGAATTACAAGGCGTGAAAGGTGCACGAAAAACTGGGGAAGAATTACTTGATAAAGTGGGCCTTAAAGATCGTATGCACCATTATCCATCACAACTATCCGGTGGAGAGCAGCAGCGTGTGGCTTTGGCTCGGGCATTTTCGAATAAGCCCTCGATTCTTTTTGCCGATGAGCCTACTGGCAACCTCGATGAGGAAACAGGTGAAAAGGTCATTCAATTGTTGTTCGATCTGAACAAAGAAGCTGGCACGACACTTATCATCATATCCCATGATTTGGAACTGGCAAAACGTAACCAGCATATCATACAATTGAAAGGTGGAAAACTGGTGGCAAACGAAATCACGGCAGTATTGTGAGTGATAGCCCACTTCATACACCCAAAGCCAGTTTAGGATGGCTCTTCAAAATGGCGTGGCGCGATGGTCGGGCGAGTTTGAAACGTCTCTTTTTATTTATGGCCTCCATTATTTTGGGTATCGCTGCGTTGGTCTCTATACAGTCTTTTGGTGATAATCTAAAACAAAACTTTACCCAGCAATCTAAATCGTTGATGGGTTCTGATTTTTTAATCGCAGGAAAGCAGCCCCATACGGAAAAAGTACAGTCCATTATCGATTCTTTAGGCGGTGCGAACGCCACCGAGATTAATTTCCCTTCCATGGTCGCTTTTCCGAAACAGAATGCAACAAAATTGGCTTTTGTTCGCGGTATTCAAGGGGGCTATCCTTTTTATGGAAGTTTGGTTACAAAACCGCCTTCTGCTGCCATCGAATACCAACAAAAAGGTGGTGCCTTGGTCGATGCCACGCTAATGCTACAGTTCGATTTAAAAGTTGGGGATTCGATTCAGGTAGGCCTTATCAAAATGCCCATTGCGGGCTCAATAGTTTCAGGTCCGGGAAGTACTGGGATTTCAACTTCCGTGGCTCCTCCTGTATATATTCCGTATCGTTTCATTGATGAAACAGGATTGGTTCAGACCGGAAGTCGGGTCGAGTACAAGAGTTATTTTGTGGCAAATCCTGAACCCGATTATACGGCATTGGCAAAAAGAATTGATCCAATTCTTGATGCGGAGAATGCCGATTTGGACACCCACGAATCTACAGGGCGTCAATTAGGACGTCGATATGATAATTTTGGCAAGTTTTTAAACCTGGTCGCTTTTATAGCGCTGTTATTAGGATGTGTGGGAATTGCCAGTTCGGTACATATTTATATTAAGGAAAAGCTGGTTTCCGTGGCCGTATTGAAATGCCTGGGAGCCACCCGTAAACAGTCCTTTTTGATTTATTTGATTCAAATTGCCGGAATGGGCCTGCTCGGAGGAATTATCGGCACCCTTATCGGACTGTCCCTTCAGCAGTTCTTCCCACTATTGTTGAAAGACTTCCTACCGTTGGAAATTGATATCTCGGTGGCGTTGCAACCTTTAATTGTGGGTCCCTTGTTAGGTTTGATAATGTCCGTGCTTTTTGCTTTGTCCCCCTTATTAAGCACTTGGTACGTTTCTCCTTTACAGGTTTTACGAATTCAAGAGAGTACCTCGCCAAAAGCACGTAGAATGACTTTCGTCGTCATGATGGCGATTCTGGTCTTTCTAACCGGATTTTCGTTTTGGATATTGAAGAATACCCGTTTTGCCCTGTTTTTCGTTCTGGGGATTCTAGTCGTATTTTCGGTACTGACAGGTATTGCATTCCTTTTTATGAGGGCGGTTAAAAAGTATTTTCCGAATTCATGGGGATATACATCACGGCAAAGTTTACTCAATCTATATCGCCCGAACAATCAGACCTTAGTATTGCTCCTGGCGATAGGTATTGGTAGCTTTTTGATAAGTACACTGTATTTCGCCAAGGATATTTTGGTGGCCAAGACCTCTTTGGAAGCCAGTGGTAAAACTCCAAATCTTATCTTATTGGATGTACAATCCGATGAAACAAAAGAAGTCGCCGAAAATATCAAAAACAATGACCTAAAAGTGATCGACAACTTTCCTATCGTTACCATGCGTATTCAAAGTATAAAGGGAAGGCCGGTGAACGATATCCGTGAAGATACCACCTCGACCATTAACCGATGGATTTTGAACCATGAATTCCGTACCACTTATAGGGATTCCTTAGTCGAATCGGAGACTCTGGCAACTGGAGAATGGAATCCTGAATTTACGGAAGGCGATGCGGTACCCATCTCGCTATCGGATAATGTTGCCCGTGATGCACAGGTTATCGAGGGAGACACTTTGGTTTTCAATGTACAGGGTGTTTTAATGAAAACCGTTGTGGCGAATACCCGTGCGGTAGATTGGGGCCGTATGCAGATGAACTTTTCTGTGGTTTTTCCTAAAGGAGTTCTTGAAAACGCGCCACAATTTCACGTATTGAGTACCAATGCTCCGGATGAAAAATCGTCTGCAAAATTGCAACGTGAACTCGTTAAAAAATTTCCTACGGTATCTATTATCGATGTGCGGCAGTTATTATTTATGGTCCAAGACATTCTTGACAAAATTTCTTGGGTCATCAATTTTATGGCCTTCTTCAGTATTCTAACCGGAATTATAGTATTGATAGGTTCGGTTCGCACAAGCAAATACCAACGTGTCAAAGAGAGTGTGCTGCTACGAACCCTCGGGGCCAAGAGTAAGCAAATTTTAAACATTACCGCTTTGGAATATCTTTATCTAGGTTTTCTAGGCTCTGGTATTGGCATACTGCTTTCCTTCTTTGCAAGCAAACTGTTGGCCGTATTCGTTTATAAAACGGACTTTTCGCCCTCTTGGGTGCCTTTTTTGGTTGTTCTTCCGGGGATAACTTTGTTGGTTTTGCTTATCGGGTTGAGCAATAGTCGTAGTGTAATTAAAAGTCCGCCTTTGGAGGTGCTGCGAAAAGAGGGAGTATAGCCTATTTGACCAACCGGATGTTTAAATCACTTCTAAATTAAAATAGAAAATTATGAACTACAGAAAAATCCCCAATACCGACCTTGATGTTTCTACAGTTGCTTTGGGGACTTGGGCCATGGGAAATGATTTTTGGGGAGACATAGATGACCAGGAATCCATTGACGCGATACAGGCGTCGATTGATGCGGGAATCAATTTTATCGATACCGCTCCCGCCTATGGCGCAGGCCATGCCGAAAAAGTAGTCGCCAAAGCGATTGAAGGAAAAAGGGACAAAATTATCATTGCCACCAAAACGGGAGTTATTCGTACGAAAACAGAGTTTATCAGAGATTTGAGTCCGGCGAACATCCAAAAAGATATGGAGGAATCCTTAAGAAGGTTAAAAACCGATTTTATCGATTTGTACTACATCCATTGGCCCGATACAAACACTCCGTTGGAAGATTCGGTAAATACGTTGATAAAGCTAAAGGCACAGGGAAAGTTTCGGCATTTGGCGGTTTCCAATTTCACGACCGAACTTATGGAACAAATTCAAGGTATGACAGATATCGTTTGCCTTCAGCCAAATTACTCCATGGTAAACCGTAAAATCGAGGAGCAGATTGTACCGTATTGCGAAGAAAACGAATTGGGTCTTGTTACCTATGGCACGCTTGCAGGCAGTCTTTTGACAGGAAAACATCGCGAACTGCCCGACTTCGCCGAAAACGACAATCGAGGTCGTTTCTACAATTACTATCGACAGGATATTTGGCCGCAGTTGCAAGGATTACTTTCCCTTATGGATTCGATCGCAGAAATCCATTCGTGCACGTTGGCACAGGTAGCCATAGCATGGGCCTCCCAACAGAATGGAATTACTTCGGTCTTGGTCGGGGCGAAGAATGCAAAACAGGCCAACGCCAATGCCCAAGCTTCGGAAGTTGCCTTGAATGATTTTGAACTTCAAGAAATCGATTCTTATCTAAGAAATGAACTGCGGGAAACTATTTTCTAAAAACTAGTTTTTCAGACACTTTTCGTATTCCGGATGAGACCTACGCCGGCAAAAAAGAAAATGGCACCTAAAATACCATACACCATTAGCATTTTGGTTGTACCCGAATCGTTCGCAAAAAGAATGGCCGTATAGATTAGGCCACCTATGCCCAGTAGGGTCAGTACTGTTCCAAATAGTTTTTTCAAATCCATGGGGCCAAAAATAGAAAAATTGTTTGAATTGGCGCGCTACACTGCACATTAAGGTTTTTAGTCGATGAAATTTAATCTAAAAACTAGGTTAAAACGCATGTTCTTTCGGTAAAGTGTTTTTAGGGCACGATCCCGTTATCGAGGCTTTTTTACACTTAATCCGAAGTTTTGTCGCTTAACGAGTATTTGGTCTCGTTGAACGAACCAAATCCCCTAAAAACGGGGTCTGTGGGTTTTATATATAAATATATATAACAAACAGTCATGAAAACCATCGCAACTTTAATTTTTGTTCTTTTTATCGGAGTCGCTGCCCAAGCTCAGGATGCCAAAGTTGAGACTATCGAAATGGGAATCGCTACTGAGATTACCGTAAAGGAAGTTAAAACAGAAAAGAACACCGAAGTTGCTCGTTTGTACAGAAGGTCTAACAGCCAAGTTAAGAAGGCTTTGTCTTTCACAACAAAAAGAAATGCTTCAAAAATGGCTTAATACTTACAATATAATTTACTCTTCCAACCCATAAAACGATTTTTCATCCACTACCAAAGTGGTCAACTCTACAGTGTGACCATCTAAATCTTTAGTGTAGATGGAATGAAAATAAAAGTGGTCTTGAAAATTATAGATTAGGCCTAACTCCTTATATCTGATTTGAGCCTTGTCAAAATTCTCGTTGGTCACGTTAAAAGCAAAATGGTCGATTTTTATATTTCTGGAAGTTTGGTCAAGCTTCGGATGTTCTGCATTCGCAGGAAAAAAGCAACGCCCGCTTTACCGGCCAACATAAAAATAGGAAAGTCGCCCCATTCGGACAATTGGTAGCGTTTCAGGCCCAAGACTTCGGTATACCATTTGACCGATGCTTCAATGTTCTTTACTCGAATGGCGACATGATCTAAGCCAGTAATTTCAAAGTGTGACATGGTTCTCCTATTTATTTCTTCATTAACTTTTCAAGATCAGACGGTGTGCGCGGCAAGCTTTTACTCAATACTTCGCAACCTTCTTCGGTCACTAAAATAACATCTTCCGTAAAGACTGAAATTTGGTCATCGTGATTGTAGTACCAAGGTTCCACCGTAAAGATCATACCGGGCTCAAGTTTTGCTTCGGGTAGGTTAGGGTCTCCAGTCGATAATCCTAAATGGTGTCCGAAAAAGAGTCCGACTTGCATATATTTTTTGGCATCATCGGGAATAATTGTATCCGTCAGTTTTTTGATATCGGCAAAAGTGATTCCGGGTTTGATAAAGTCGATTATCTGGTCGGCGATACCCACTTCCATGGTTAAGATTTCTTTTTGCTTATCCGTAAATTTTCCGGAGACGGGGAAAGTTCTCCCCATATCACTAACATACTGATGGTATTCACAACCCACATCAAAAATAACTAGATCTCCATTTTCCATGACCCGGTTTCTTCTATTGTAATGGGTAGCCAATATCCGCCAAGGCCATAGCGAATTGGGTCCGGACTTTATAATCGACCCAAAGGCAAGGCGATGGGCACCGTTGACTTTGTAATTTCCTTCGAGAACGCCTTCTAAATAGCGCTCATCGATGCCCGCTTTGATAGTTTTTGCGGCGGTTTTGATTCCCTCGATATTAATGGCCGTTACCTTTCGCATGATATCTATTTCGGCCGGAGATTTTATCATCCGGACTTTGGCCACTGCCTCGTAAATATTTTCAAATCGCAGTCCTGAATGCTTTTCTTTCAAAGCATCACAAAGTATTTGGACAGGGGAAGGGGTTGCTATGTAGTCCATTTCAGGAAAAGATAGGGTTCCCTTTTTTCCGATATCCACAAATATGGTCTTGCCACTTTTGGCCGCGGCATCCATTGCTGCCAAAAAATCTTCTATGTTTTTAAACGACAGACCTGAATTTTGTGAGATGTTTGAATCCCTCAGTATAGGCCTCCCGGGAAAGTCGTTCGGCCTTGAACTACTTTCAAAGCGAAGATCGCGTTCTGGAACATATAGAATCTCGGATTTTTTAGCGAGATCTAGAACCAAGAGACTATTGGGCAGTTCCAATCCCGTGAAATAATAAAAATTGTCGAGTTGACGAAAAGTCTCACCATACGAAAAACCATCCTTTGCAGGTATGATGATTAATCCTTCCTCGGGAAGCTGTTTTATAAGGTTCTCCCTGCGTATCGAAAGTTCTTCCTTAGAAAATGGCAGGCTCGTCCAATCAAAATAATATTGCTCAGGAGTCTGGCAAAAGGATACCGAACAAATGAAAAGAACGATTAATCGTAACGTATTTTTGATCATAAAGGAAGTTTAGAAGGTTTTGAGATAGGGTAAAATACATAATCCGTGCTATTTGAGCATCGCAATTGCCTAATTATTTCGGATTAAAAGCATCTTTTTTCGGTAAGTTGTTTTGGCCGCCCCTTACGTTTATCGAGCCTTTTTTGCACTTTATCCGAGTTGCTGTCGGTTAACGAGTATTTGGTCTCGTTGAACGAACCAAATCCCCTAAAAATGGGGTCTGTGAGTTTTATATATATAAAACAAACAGTCATGAAAACTATCGCAACTTTAATTTTTGTTCTTTTTATCGGAGTCGCTGCCCAAGCACAGGACAACAGGATTGAGACTATCGAAATGGGAATCGCTACCGAGATTACCGTTAAGGAAGTTAAAACCGAAAAGAACACCGAAGTTGCCCGTTTGTACAGAAGAAAGTTCTCTACAGCTAAGAAAGCACTTTCTTTTTCTACTAAAAGAAACGCTCCAAAAATGGCTTAATATTTTATTGCCTCATCGAAAAAATACTACAGTATATTTTTAGGAATTACTTTTCGTGACAAGGTTTTAACTCTTTTGGTTCTTGCTACCTCTCCATCAGGGTTCCATTCCAAAGTCGTTTCCCAGGCATTTTCAGGTTTATATTCTTCCTTCATAGCGCGCAGCACCTGTTGCGCCACTTTCTTGTCAGGAATTATCGCAATACATTCTGTATTAAGGTTTGCGCTGCGCGGATCTAGATTGAATGTACCGATAACGGCAATTTCTCCATCTACGACCATTGTTTTTGCATGAAGTCCAAAAGTAGGTCGATACTCCAATTCTTTTTGCAATGCCCCTGTCATAATTTTGACCCGTTCTGCTGCGTCAGGTCTGAACTCATAAATTTTCACTCCGCTTTCCAGTAAGGCCTTGCGGTCTTTTTGATATCCACTAAAGGCCTCAAGATTATCAGTAGAAGCGAGGCTGTTAGTAAGAATTCGAACATTCACTCCTCGAGCCACTGCTTTTCGAAATAGTTGTCGGCTCAATTCGGAAGTTACCAAATATGGGCTCTGTATGTCCAAGGAATTTTTGGCATTTTTTACAAGTTCAATCAATGCATCCGTGGAAACACCTCCGCCCGACAGACCCTCTTCGCCATCATTTTTTCCAGGGATATCTGAAACGAATCGGACATCGTCTACCCACACCAATTTATCGGAAGCTTTGATAGCCGGAAAAGCCTTTGGCAGGTTCTTAATCTGTTCTCGCACCTGAGGCCAGAAATTTTCGGGATTGCAGGCGTATTCGTGCAATTTGTCAAAACGGTTTGGGTCTGCAATGTTATCGGGAACAACTTCCGCAACTTCGGTTACGGGAACCGCCAAATCATTTTCCCAGAATTCTTCAAAAGAAGTATTCATGGTCTGGATTTCCTTTCCTAAAAGCAACACGTCCCGATCTCTGAAATTATATTCATGGTCGTAGTCGAAATATTCGTCCGCAATATTTCGTCCGCCAGTAATTCCGACTTTTCCGTCAACAATAAAGGTCTTATTGTGCATACGTTGATTGGCATTTCGGAAATCGGTTGCAAACTTGGTCACTTTTTCCAAAATATTCTTCCCCAAGTTCACGCCGGGGTTATAGACCTTGATTTCTATATTCTTATGGGAATCCAAGGTCAAAATATCCTGTACATCGGTATCGACCATGATATCATCGACAATCATTCTGATCTTTACACCGCGATCTGCGGCACGCACCAAATAATCACAAGCGATCAAACCCACATTATCCGTGGAAAAGATAAAATATTGAATGTCTATGGTCTTTTCGGCATACTCCGTCAGCCAAGCACGGGTAACCATGGCGCCCCCTCCATCTTCGAGTACATAGACTCCGGTCTGTGATTCCATTTTGTCCTCAATATCCAGTAATGCATCGGAAAGGCTGCTAATCGTATCCCTTTGAATGGAAGCGCAGAAATCGGTATGCTGTTCTCCGGCAAGCGGTTTTTTATCCTTTTTACACGAAAATATTATCCATGTCAAAAAGATGAAGGCTAACAACTTCTGCCGATGAATTAGAATTGGTTTATGCATTGAATTGTGATAAATGATGGTCTAGATGATATATGGTGATGGCCATCCAACTTTTTCGGTCGCTTTTTCCAAAGTAGGGGTGGGGTGCGTAGTCGAAATCTTCAGGTAGGTTTAAGAATTCCAGCAGATGACTTTTTAAAAGCGCTTTGTCATTTTCAAAAGTAGTAGGAGAAGTTCCATCTCCTTCGACTTGCCCCAAACCTTTTGGCGTAGGCACCGGCTTTTTAGCCAAGGCCAAATTCTTTACCACACTTGGGTCTATAAGTGTGTAGTTATCGTCTGCTTTTATCATGCCCAGGGACAAACGCAACTGATCCGTACAATGACAGACCATTTGATGCACGTTCATTTTGCCAAATTTCGGTTGATGTTCGGGAGTCAGTTGCACAATCCTTCTTAAAAAACCTTCAAGTTGAACCTCGTTCATGGATCAAAGATAAAGTTCTTGCGCCAAAATTCGATTGAAAATAGGCCTTGGTCATTGAGAAGCCTGTTCTTTTTGCCGATTAAATCCACCTTTTTTCGATAAGCTGTTTTTCCTTCCATAAACGGTTGTCGAAGATTCATGACCGTTTATCCAGTCTTTTGTAAAATACCTAAAAATAAGAGTTTTCAGCGATTTCAAAGCCTTCTGGGGTCATGTTCGGGGTTATCTTAGTGTAACCCAATCTAATATAATGAAGGCTATTTTAACCCTTTTGTTTGTTCTCATCTTCGGAGCGATTGCTCTGGCCCAAAACTTAGAAAGCCATGATAAAATTCAGTCTCTTAAAATGGGTGTTGTTCTGGTCGATAGCATTGATCGTACTATTTCTGAAAAAGAAATGGCAGCCCAAACGGAAGGCAGTATAGCTCGCGTGTACAGATTTAGAAATTCGAGGGTAAAAAAAGCACTTGACTTTAAAACAAAAAAACAGAAAGCCAAATTGGCATAATACTTGAAGTACCCAAACCGACTTTACAAAACTGTATAAGTCTAAATACTTAGAAGCCATGATATTATTCGTAATCTCAATACCAATCGCTCTTTTTCTTAGCTATGTGACGATTTTTCCCAAGACGAAGGGTCAATTGCAACCTCTTAAGGTTCGCGTTGAACATAACAAGAGAAAATAGAATACTTGAAAAAATAATAAAGCTCCACGTTCACTTTGTGATGGTGGAGCTTTTTTCGTTTAGGGCTGACCTAAAAATCCAATTTATTATTCTTTTACTCCTGGCTGTAGAATCTTGAATCCTGTTTTTGCTTTTTCTTCCGCTACCATTCTTTTGACATCGTCTAATAAGGCTTTTGCATCGTAGATGATTCCGTCTTTTATAGTGTATTTAACACCACCTTCCCGAATGACCTCATTATCCTCTGTCAATTTGACCGCTCCGGTACCGTAAAGAACTTTTAAATTTTTAAGCGGATTGGCATCGACGACTACAAAATCTGCTAGCTTTCCTATGGCAACACTTCCAATTTTATCATCTGCGCCAAGGGCTTCCGCACCATTCAAGGTCGCGGAACGAATAATTTCCAAGGGATGGAAACCCGCCTCACGAAGCAACTCGAACTCGCGTATATATGCGAAACCATACAATTGAAATATAAACCCTGAATCGGAACCTGTAGTTACACGGCCCCCACGGTTCTTATATTCATTGATAAAGGTCATCCATAATGTATAGTTTTCACGCCAAGCGACCTCTTGCTCAGTGCCCCAATCATGCCAATAACTGCCGTGTGAAATCTTACTGGGTTGATAGAATTCCCAAAGCGAAGGTAGCGTGTATTCTTCGTGCCATTCGGCACGGCGCGCGCGCTGCAGGTCGCGACTGGCTTCGTAAATATTGAAGGTGGGGTCCATTGTAAAATCCAGTTCCAATAATTCGGTCATTACGTTCTCCCAATGTTCGGAATAGGGTTTGGCGGCCTGCGCCCAAAGTTTCCCGGCATTTTCAAAACGATGTTGCTCGTTCTGGTAATTGTAATCCAAAGGATAATCCTGTACCGTGCGGTCATCGAACAAAGCTTCAGGTAGTCCATACCAATGTTCCATCGAGGTCAATCCCGCCCGTGCGGAATGTAGCACGTTCCATCGAGCGACGCTCAGTTGGGCATGGTGGCAGGCAGAACCTAATCCCAATTTCTTATTCTCGTCCAAGGCGGCCGCCATGATTTCGGGTTCCGCTCCAAAGAACTTAATACCATCAGCACCTTTTTTGGCATTAGCACGAACCCATTCCCGAGCCTGTTCCGGGGTTGAAATTGGTAAATCATTCAAGGGATTAAAACTTTCGCTGGTTTGGCCGAAAGCGGTGTAGGCATAGATTCGAGGAGCGATAATTTCGTTTTTCTCGCTTTTGCGTTTAAGATCCATAGTAAAATCTACGCCTCGACCACTAGGTTCTCGAACAGTGGTTACGCCATGGCCCATCCAAAGTTTGAAAACGTAGTCAGGTTCTGCACCTTGGGATTTGCCACCGATGTGTCCGTGCATGTCTATAAAACCTGGCATGAGGTACATACCGTTGCAATCGAGTTCCTTACCTCCGGCGTTAAGTTTTGGGCGCTTCAATTCATCGATGGGCACCCCGTCGTACCCGACAACTTGTATTTTTTTAATGATATTGTTTTCGACTACAATGTCAATAGGCCCCTGTGGTGGTGCCCCATTTCCGTTGATCAACATGACTCCGCGAATGATCAATTGTGAGTGTGGGCCATCACCTTGTAGGGATTGGGCATTGGTCTGAGAAATTCCAAAAATGATAAAGGCTAGAACTGTAAGAAAAAATTGGTTTTTCATATAATCGATGGTTGGATTTTTAGATGTTTGTATAATTTCAACGTGTGGCTAATCATTGCTAGGCACTCTTATTTTATCCCCTAAAAACAATGCGTTCAAAAACAGGCGGTTGGTTCCGTACCAAGACCCCCTAAAGTTCGGATTGTCGGCGAATAGCACTACACGGCCGCTTCCTAATTTGCTGACAATTAGCGAGGCGGAAGGCTTCACGAATTCATCTCGGTTCTTATCGGTCATAAAACCATCGATATGCGGATCTGCATTATATTTCACAACCGTGGCATATTCATTTTTACTGGGAGCCAACCACACCTCATTGTTCTTGTAAACGGGAATGGAGGCGTCGTTATAGCCGAATGCCAAAGGGTGGGTAATATCGATATCCGCTTTTAGGATTACCCCGCCCAGACTTTCTTTTCCAAGGTTTTCACGGGCATCGACATAGGGTTTTCTTTCCACGATTTTTGTGGAATCCTTTGATGTCGAATCTTTTTTGCTTTTGGTCAATGTTTCCTTGACCAATTTCTTTTCGACCGCCCATTTTGAGGCCGACCCTATGGTTATCAAAGTGTTGCCCTTGCTTACCCAATCCTTGATTTTTTCTTGTTGTTTGTCGGTAAGTGAATACCGTCCGGAGACCATGACCATCGTATTGTATTTGTCAAAATTGGTCCGGTTGAAATTTCGCATCGGAATTTTTGTAATGGGCATATGAACCCGTGTATCCAAAAGATGCCAAACCTCACCAGCTTCGTAAGACCTCACCCCATCGCCGATTAACATCATGGCTTTTGGCTTTTTGATGGGGGAAATGTAAGCACTTCCTAAATCGACTCCTTTTAGATTAAAGCCTGAATTCACGGCGTACATGGGGACCTCAAATTTCTTTTGTGCCTTTTGGAGCAGATCAAAGACCTCGTCCGAACTTTTCTTTTGAAGGCTTATGGGAAGGACCAAGGTTCCATATCCAAAACTTTTTGAATCAGAACTGACTTTGGCCGTAAAGGGCTTCCCGGAACTTGATAAAACCAGACCCTTCGATTGTAAATAGTGCAACGTAGCCGGGGCATTGTAGTCTTGCCAATCGATAAGATAGGCGTAATCGGATTTTTGAACCCGAGAAACCGAGATAAGGGTTTCAATATTCTCGACTTTTTCGCCCAAACTCAAACTCGTAACCGGTCGATACTTCATATTATAAAAATTCGCGACCGACCAGGCGGAAGCATCATAATAGACGCTATCACGATATTTTTCATAGGTTTCGAACATCGATTGCACCATTCGATATTGGGGTTGATTGGTCGGTACGACATATTTATCTCCTGATTTATACACATCGATTTTATGAAGCAATAGCTTGTCGATAAAGGCTTTCGTACGGTTTTTATCGCGTTCGTCACCGAACGAATACCCTCTAATTTTTCCTTTACCTGCATTGGTCAGCGCACTTTTAAAAAAGTCTTGTTGATACTTTCTCAAGTACCCTTTGTTCTCTACCGCCGCCCGCACGGTAGTGATACTTGATGTATATTGGTTTCGTATGGTAAAAGGGAAAGTAATTTCCCCAAAAGCCGTTTTCTGTCGATGGCCCCGTGAACTTGCCTGTTCAAATAGCAGTCCCAGCCCACCTTGTAGATCCGGATAGGAAGAACCGTAACCGGGGTAGGTCCCATCAAAAACTTCTTTGGTAAAATAAAAAGAACCGATACTATCGAGTGCCTTGGCAAAATAATTGCCGAAAAGTGTATTCAGATCTTCATAGTTCTCTTTCGGCATTATCGGATTCAAGGAACCGTTCGTCTTCATCGGTTCGAAAAAATAGGTGCTTTGCGTACCCATTTCGTGGAAATCGGTGACAACGTTCGGATACCATTCATGGTACCAAGCCAATTTTCCCTGGCTTTCGGGATTGATGGCCAGTAACCAATCGCGGTTCAAATCGAACCAGTAGTGGTTCGTACGCCCCCCAGGCCAATATTCATTATGTTCAGCGTCTTGTGTATCGGCCACTTCCGGATTTCCCTGATAGGTATTTGCCCATTGTGTATGCCGGTCCCGTCCATCAGGATTTATAGTGGGATCAATAAATATAACAGCGTTTTTTCGGTATTTCTTTATTTCGGAACTTTCCGATGCTACAAAAGTATATGCGCTTAACAAAGCAGCCTCAGAGCTAGAAGGTTCATTACCATGTACGTTATAGGCCAAATTTATAAATATGGGAAGAGCATCATAATTAGAAACGTTTTGAGCTGGATCGGTAAAGGCGAGATGTTGCTTCTTTAGATCGTCAAGATTTGAAAGGTTTTCAGGTGTTGTTATTGTTAAAATAACCAGCTTACGACCCTCATGGGTTTTTCCATAGTAGTGAATGGATGCCCGATCGGAGACCTCGGCCAATTTTTCCAAATAAGCCACTATGAGGTCATGGCGGGTATGTTGCTCCCCGATGCCATAGCCTAAAAATTGTTCAGGTGAAAGGATTTTGTCATTATATGGTTCATATTTTTTTAGAAAATAGTCCTGCCCGTAAAGTGTAGTACCACAAAAAAGCACCAATAGGAGTAGTCGTCTCAACATTGAAATATATTTAGGATTAGTCGCCTAAATATAGGAATAAAAATAGAAGTAGAAGTCAGGAAAACAAAGCCCCTTAATGTCTTCTGAAAACAGGAATGCTCAAGCCAAGGAATGAAAATTACCTCCCACTTCCTTGAATTTTACGATGTAGTAGGTTCCTTTTTTAGATACATCCCTGCTTATAGAACCTTTCAGTTGTCTTGCAAGGTTGTGTATCAATTTCAATCCTAATGATTTTGTATTCTTGTACGTAATACTTTCAGGAAAACCCACTCCATTGTCCCCGATATTCAAAACATAATCGGTGCCTTCCCCTTTTTTGAGGGCGATATCTATTTCTCCTTCCGCATCGTCTTTGATACCATATTTCAAGGCGTTCGTAATTGCCTCATTAATTAGTAGACCCAAGGGAATCGCCGTATCGATTCCCAATTTGATGTCATTAATATCAATGTTGAGTTTTACATGGTTTTCGGTTCCTTTGAGGGATCTCACCAAATAGTCGGCAAGCTCTTGCACATAAGAATGGTATTCGATTTTAGAAAGGTCGTCGCGCATGTAGAGCATCTCATGTACCATGGCCATGGATATAACTCTGTTCTGGCTACTTTTGATAAGACTCTTCATTTTTTTGTCCTCAATGCTTCTAGATTGTAAACTCAAAAGGCTTGAAACGGTTTGAAGATTGTTTTTTACACGGTGGTGTATTTCCTTCAATAGAATTTCGCGCTCCTTCATCTGTTGCGCAATCGCCATTTTCGATTTATACAGACGGTGGTGGGTACGTAACAAGTTTTTCCCAAAAACATGACCTAATAAATAGACCGAGAAAAGTACCGATAGCAAATTGAACATGTTTTGGGACTCTTCAGGAACAACGTTTCTGGTGAAGCTATAATTTTCCAAACTTTGGGAATAAATCAATACCACCAGAAATAAAATCAAGTTCAAGTAGATTTGGCCGTACTGACGGGTGGTCACATAGCCCGCAAAGACAATAAGGGCCAAGGTAAAAATGAACGGACTTGCAATCCCTCCGGTATACAATGTAATGATCAAAGCACAGATCAAAGCCGTAATCGATGAGATATTATAAGTGAGGGCTAGATTTTTATGGTATCGGAACACGAAGGTATTGGCCAGATTGAAAAGGCCAAAAAATAGAAAGGCGTACGGTACGATTTCGGTGATCTTTAAAAAGAATAAACAGAGCGCAAAAAACACGATGGCCAAGGCCGAGGAGATATAATTTACCCTCAGTACCAAGTTGATTTTATCCCTTAGGCGCTCTACATCAACTGTTGTACCCTCCATACCGGTGCATTTTTACTGAAATCTGCCGAAATAACAGATTGTAAAACTAATCATGTTTATCATATAAAAAAAGCAAATTAAACGGAATACTACATTCGTAAAAGTGTCTTAACTCCTTTCTTTTTTGGTTTTAAGTCGGTCAGTGAATCGATTCGCACCGCTTTGCCGGTTTGAATACTATTTCTTGCTGCGATACCGATGAGACATGACATTGCACCATCTCTAAACCCGGCCGTTCTGCCATACGGATCTTCAATATCTGTTTCCCTGAAAATTTTATCCTGAAGCCGACTATCGCCGCCGCCGTGACCACTTTTTTCCGTTTTGACTTCAACGGTCTCATATTCTTTCCAAAGTTTATGTACGATGATAGGTTCTATATGGAATTCTTGATCTTCGGATTGGGCCATTTCCTGCGCGTGCATTTCAGCTTGGTTCAGTTTGATATTTTTATTATACGGAATGTCTAACCATGCCTCTATTCGGCCTTCGGTACCATTGAAAGAAACCCGCCAACCTTCAAAGGGGGAGTAGGTCGTCAAAGAATAATTGACCACAACGTTATTTACATATTTTATTTGGGCCGACATTTTATCATAGATATTGATTTCTTCCCGAAAAAGACAGTTGTCACGAATGTATCCATCGTGTTCTTCGTGGTCTACATAAAGGTTCATGGAGCGCTCGTCTTTTGTGATATCCCAATGAAAATCGCATTTTGATTTATGTTCACAAGTCCGGCAATTGGCTCCGCGAAAAGGGCCATTTTTGCCATAGAATTCCAAATCTCCATAGGCGAAAACTTCGCTGGGTTCCGAATTGATCCACCAATTCAGCAAATCGAAATGATGGGTGGCCTTATGTACCCAAAGGGATCCACCGCTCTCTACTTGTCCGTGCCATCTTCTAAAGTAAGATGCCCCGTGGTACGTATTCAAATACCAATGAAAATCGACCGAGGTTATCGTTCCGATAGAACCGGAGCGCAGCAATTCCTTGATTTTTGTTGCATACGGACTCCAACGATAATTGAAACCGACAATGAGAGTTTTATCGGATTTCTTTTCAGCCTCTAAAATGGCCCGACATTTAGTTTCATCGGTGGTCAAGGGTTTTTCCGTCAATACATCACAGCCCATTTCAAGGCCTTTGACAATAAACTCGTGGTGTGTCGAATCTTTTGTCGTCACGATAACCAAATCCGGTTTAGCGGTTTTGACCATTTCATCGAAATTTGTATACGTCGGACAGGAAACACCGATATACTTTTTACCATATTCAAGTCTTCCGGGATTGATGTCGGAAAGCCCGACGAACTCTAAAATATCGGAATATTCATCAACAAGTCTTTTGCCCCAAAAACTTGTTCCGCGAATACCAGTGCCCACAAGCGCCACTTTTAGTTTTTTGTTATTGCCAAAACTGAAGGCTTGTAAGGGCAGTGCGCTGCTTGCGGCAAGCATACTGATCGAGGTGAGAAATTTACGGCGTGCGATAGTCATTTTCCATGTTTTGATGTCCACTAAAGATATTGAAATTTGTGTAATAAAAAACGGCGATCAATTAAGGCCGCCGTTTGTTCTAATTTTTAAAACTGAAAAAATCGGTTTGTGCTGGCTTGGCTTGCGCTTTCAACCCCTCCGTCTTCCTATCCGCCAGCTGGTGGATAGGAATCCACCTCCCCTCAGATGAGGGGAGGAGCCGTTACAAAATTTTTTATTAAGGAGTGTAGGTATTTAATCTTCCGTCAACACCCATTCCCCCTTATCCAGCAGTGGTTCGGCTTGTTTGTATTTTACGGTCTTGCTCTCGCCTGACATTACATTTTTTATGGTTACCTTTTCGTTGCGTCCAATTTTTGGCCGTTCCCTGACTATGGTTTCCGTTATTGATGGCCTACCTCCTTGATTTTGGCCAATGGCCCTGCTTTGGGCTGCACGTTCGTCACTATTCGGGATTTCTTCTTTGCTGGTCTGAAGGTTTTCCTTAGGTCGTCTTACATTTCGTTCTTCCTGTATTTCGTTGGGATTGCCGGTTGGCAATTCTCCCTTGAAAAGGAAGGATACGACTTCTTTATTGACTTTTTCGATCATACTTTTGAAAAGTTCAAAAGCCTCGAACTTATATATCAATAAAGGATCTTTTTGTTCGTGAACGGCCAATTGCACGGACTGTTTCAATTCATCCATTTTGCGCAGGTGGGTTTTCCACGAATCATCGATAATTGCCAACGTGATATTCTTTTCAAAATCGGTTACCAACTGCTTTCCATCACTTTCATAGGCATCTTTCAGATTCGTAACAACATTCAAGGTTTTGATACCGTCCGTGAAAGGTACGACGATACGCTCGAATTTATTGGCATTATCCTCATACACTTTTTTAATGACAGGAAAAGCGGTCTGTGCGTTGCGTTCTATTTTATTTTGATAATACTCATAGGCTGCTTTGTAAACCACATTCGCGATTTCCTGAACCCCCATTTTGGTAAAATCATTCTCGGAAATTGGGGAAGTAATGGAGAAATACTTGATTAGCTCAAATTCAAAGTTTTTGAAGTCATTGGCCGCTTTGTTGGTATCTACGATTACCTCGCAGGTATCATAGACCATGTTCGCAATATCAACTTTCAAGCGTTCACCTTGTAGTGCGTGACGTCGTCGTTTATAGACCACTTCACGTTGCGCGTTCATCACATCATCATACTCCAACAGTCGCTTACGTACCCCGAAGTTGTTCTCCTCTACTTTTTTCTGTGCACGTTCAATGGATTTCGTCATCATCGAATGCTGAATGACCTCGCCTTCTTCCAAGCCCATTTTATCCATCATTTTGGCCACACGATCGGACCCGAAGAGACGCATAAGGTTATCTTCTAAAGAGACGTAGAATTGTGAAGACCCAGGATCGCCCTGTCGCCCTGAACGACCTCGAAGCTGTCTATCGACCCGACGCGAATCGTGTCTTTCGGTACCTACAATGGCAAGTCCCCCAGCTTTTTTAACCTCTTCGCTAAGCTTAATATCGGTGCCACGGCCAGCCATGTTGGTGGCTATGGTAACAATGCCCGACTTACCTGCTTCGGCCACCACGTCCGCTTCTTTCTTGTGTAGTTTCGCGTTCAATACATTATGAGGGACTTTTCGAATGTTCAACATACGCGACAGAAGTTCTGAAATTTCTACGGAAGTGGTACCGATCAATATCGGTCGGCCCGCTTCAGAGAGTTTGGTGACCTCATCGATAATCGCATTATATTTTTCACGTTTGGTCTTATAGATTAAATCGTTTCGATCGTCTCGTGCAATGGGTCGGTTGGTGGGAATTTCCATCACATCCAACTTGTATATTTCCCAGAACTCGCCAGCTTCGGTAACGGCAGTACCGGTCATACCTGCCAATTTTCGGTACATTCTAAAGTAGTTCTGTAGCGTGACCGTGGCAAAAGTTTGGGTCAAGGCTTCTATCTTTACATTTTCCTTGGCCTCGATGGCTTGGTGTAATCCGTCGGAATATCGTCGACCATCCATAATACGGCCGGTCTGTTCATCAACGATCATCACCTTATTTTCCATCACTACATATTCCACATCCTTTTCAAAAAGGGTATAGGCCTTGAGCAACTGGCTCATCGTATGAATGCGTTCACTCTTAACAGTAAAATCCTTGAAAAGTTCCTCTTTTAGTTCGGCCTCCTTTTCGATTTCAAGGTTCTGACTTTCAATTTTTGCAATTTCCCCTCCGATGTCTGGCATGACAAAGAAATCTTTATTATCGGCACCGGAAATATATTCAACCCCTTTGTCGGTCAATTCAATTTGATTGTTTTTCTCATCGATAACAAATAACAGGTCTTCATCTACCTTGGGCATTTCGCGGTTATTGTCCTGCATGTAGAAGTTCTCCGTTTTTTGCAGCAACTGTTTTACGCCTTCTTCACTCAAAAATTTAATGAGTGCTTTGTTTTTTGGAAGCCCACGGTGTACCCGTAACAATAAGAATCCTCCTTCTTTGGTGTCTCCTTCGGTAATCAGCTTTTTAGCTTCCGCCAAAACCCCAGTTAGGTGCTGCTTTTGTTTACCGACAATATCTGAAATCTTGGGCTTTAATTCGTTGAACTCGTGACGGTCGCCTTCTGGTACCGGACCAGAAATAATTAAAGGTGTACGCGCATCGTCGATCAGTACCGAATCCACCTCATCGACAATGGCGTAATGATGAGGTCGCTGTACCAAGTCTTTTGGCGTATGCGCCATATTGTCCCTCAAGTAATCAAAACCAAACTCGTTGTTCGTACCGTAGGTGATATCGGCATTATATGCGGCACGTCGCCCTTCGGAGTTGGGTCTGTGATAATCGATACAATCGACCGAAAGACCGTGAAATTGAAAAATAGGGGCCATCCAGGCACTATCTCTTTTTGCGAGGTAGTCGTTGACGGTTACCAAATGTGAACCGTTGCCCGAAAGGGCGTTGAGATATAATGGTAGCGTGGCCACCAGGGTTTTACCTTCCCCGGTTTGCATCTCCGCAATTTTACCTTGGTGCAAACAAATACCCCCTATCAATTGTACATCGTAGTGTACCATATCCCAAGTCACCTCTTTGCCGGCGGCATCCCAAGAATTTCTCCAGATGGCATTGTCGCCATCCAAGGTCACATAATCCTTATCTCCAGAGAGCAATCTGTCATATTCCGAAGCGGTTACGGTCAAGGTCTCATTATCTTTAAAACGCTTGGCGGTCTCCTTAACTACGGCGAAGGCCTCGGGTAAAATCTCGTTAAGGGTATCTTCGGAGATTTTGTAAAGTTCTTCTTTCAAGGTATCGATTTCCCCATAAAGTTCTTCGTTCTTATCGATATCCAAAGAGGCTTTGACCTCTTCCTGTAACTCCTCTATCTTGGCATCGATTTCCTTGGAGTTTTCTTTGATCTTAACCTTGAAGGTCGCTGTCTTTGCCCGAAGTTCGTCGTGACTTAGACCTTCCAAAGCAGATTCGAACGATTTTATTTGATTGACCAAAGGTTGTAGTTCTTTCACATCTTTTTTAGACTTATCACCTACAAAAGCCTTTAGTACAGAATTTATAAAACTCATAATATGCTATTATTTATTGGAAAAACAGGTCGATGAAAAACCACAGACTGTTTTGAAATATGTAAAACATAGGTCTTTTCGACCAACGGGTATTGGTTAGCAAAAGGCATTCCAGTTTGTGAATACCTGTAAAACATGACAAAAGCCTGCCAAAATTACCGAGAACTTTCCCTAAGGTCATAATCCTACCTGCGAAGGTAACATTTTGCCCTCTAATTTCGTCTTTTTTCCTCATCATAGCTAGGGCTATGATTCAAAAAAAAACTTCATTATAGAATAAAAGCTTTGCTTCTCGGTTCATGATTAAGACCTTGGGGAAAGTTCAAAAAAAAAGTCTCCTAAGAGACTTTTTTGATTCAATTAACGTAATGGTATTAATATTCGTCCTCGTTCCAGAGGTAATCTTCTTCTGTAGGATAGTCTGGCCAAATTTCTTCGATGGACTCGTATATCTCGCCACCTTCCTCTTCCATTGATTGAAGGTTTTCTACAACCTCAAGGGGAGCTCCCGTACGGATGGAATAATCGATTAATTCATCCTTTGTGGCCGGCCATGGTGCGTCGCTCAAATAAGACGCTAGTTCTAATGTCCAATACATTGTAATAGTTTGATTTTAAAATTTTTGCAAAAGTAATTTTTTAAAGCAAATAGCCAACTTTTTTAGGAAGTATTTCGACTATTTTATCAACAATGACTTTTGCCTGAATAAATTGATAACGAAGAAATTTCGGATTTATTAGACCTTTTTTTCAGGAATCCATTTAATTTCCTCTGCCTGTAAATCTTTGGACAACTTTCGTGCCAAGACGAACAGATAATCGGAGAGTCTATTGATGTATGTAAGCACCCTTTCGTCAAAAGGCTCATTTTCGTGAAGATGTGATGCTAGACGTTCAGCCCTGCGGCAGACGGTTCGCGCGATATGACAGTATGACACGGTGGTATGCCCACCAGGAAGTATAAAATGGGTCATAGGAGGTAGGGCCTCATCATTAGTATCCATTTCTTTTTCTAAAAATACAATGTCGTCCGTATTAATTTTAGGGATATTGAGCCGTTCTTTTCCACTTTTTAAAAGGGCTTTTTTTGGATCTGTTGCCAAAATGGCTCCCACCGTGAACAATTTCTCTTGAATCAGCATTATGGTTTTTTTGAGCGATCATCAATATCTTGGTCGCGAAGAAGGCCTAACCAAGAATTCAGCTCATCTACCGTACCGTAACTTTCGATGCGTATGTGATGTTTCTTGACACGCGTACCTCCAAAAAGGGCCGTCGTACCATTGTCTCCAGTTTTAGTATAGATTTTCATGATTGAAGTTCAAGTGCAAATTCAAATGTCAGGACTTTCCAAGTAACGTTGTTCAAAAATTCAATCCCCCAGGTCTTATTCATCCTCTTTTTTGGTCTTACGGGAATAACCATCCATAAATTTTCTAGACTTGCGTTTTCTTGACCTGCTTCTATTTGTGATTGAAATCACCAAGTAGATCGCAGCTACGATTCCCAGTACAACATACATGTTCATTTTTGAAACTCTCTTAGAATTATGCTAAAATTACAGGATTAAATTCGAATCTTAAAATGCTCTTTGGCTTGCTCTTTCCTGAAAAATATCACTCCGCAATAGAATAGGTCGAGAGTGACGGTTACTTTTTCATGTGCCTTGATGGCTTCCCAATAGATTGACAAACTTTTTGATTTATAAATATTGTTTACCAAGACGATAGTATCATTATGAATTTCACCAAATAACCTAAGCTCTTGGGATTCTTTCTCTTGAACATCCAAAAAGATAAGGTCACAGGGGACAAGGTCAAATTTCATGTTCGGATATTTGGACGAAATTTGCTCACGTAACGCTTCACTGTTGGCATTCAGACCAATACTTTTTACATTGAAATAGGAAATACTTTTCAATAATACATTCAACGACTTTTTAGAATCCAATTTTTGCTTGGAATACAAACATTTCGTGACATATTGATAGATAAAAGGAGTGCACCCCGTGTTGGTTCGTAGAGGTTAGGAGGAATTTCAGATACTGAAAAAATCTGGGCATTGCTTCAAGGGTTAGTTGCCACCTATATGGTCGGGGCTTTCAACCCCTCCGTCTTCCCGTCCGCTAATGGCGGACGGGAATCCACCTCCCTTCGTCTGAGGGGAGGAGCCGAAATAACTCACAAGTTGAAAATTTATGAACAACATTGCAATTATCAATTTTCTTTAATCTTTAAAATAAATGTTCTGGGGTTACTCCAACATCGCTGAAAGCTCAAACCAACGCTCCGTTTTTTGGTCGATAGCGTTCGAAATTTCTTTGAGTTCGACGGATAGTTTATCGATTTCTTCTCCTGAAAGTGTACCGTCGGTAAATTGATGCTGTAATTCTACCTTTTTTGTCTCTAATTTTTGAATCTCTTTTTCTAAGGTTTTATGCTCTTTTTGTTCCAAATAGGTCAATTTTGGTGCCTTTTCATCACTTTTCCAGCTATTTTTGGACTTTTTTACCTCATTTTGTTTTTCGGCCCTGTTCTCTATTATGGCACTATCCTCATAGGCCCGGAAGTCGGAATAATTCCCTGGAAAATTTTCTACTACGGCATCCCCCCGAAAAACGAAAAGATGGTCGACGATCTTATCCATGAAATATCGATCATGGGAAACGACTATCAGACATCCCGGAAAATCAAGCAAGAAACTCTCCAATACGTTCAAGGTCACAATGTCGAGATCGTTCGTTGGTTCATCCAAAATCAAAAAATTTGGATTTTGAATCAACACTGTACACAGATATAATCGTTTGCGTTCACCACCGCTTAGCTTTTCAACAAAATCATATTGTTTTTTTCGGTCAAAAAGAAAGCGTTCCAATAATTGTTGTGCCGAGATCTGTCTTCCTTTTTTTAGGGGAATAAAATCCCCGAAATCGCGAATGACATCAATGACTTTTTGGCCTTCTTTGATGGTAATTCCTTTTTGGGTGTAATACCCGAATTTAATGGTGTCGCCTACCACCACTTTACCAGCGTCTGGGGTGTCGGTTCCTGCGATGATATTCAAAAAAGTGGATTTACCCGTACCGTTCTTTCCGATAACTCCGACCCGTTCCCCCTTGGTAAATACGTAATCGAATTTTTCAAGTATTGGTTTGTCGGGATAGGATTTCGATACTTTATGAAGCTCCAAAATTTTGCTACCGACACGCTCCATGTTTATTTCCAGTTGTACCTCATGTTCTTTTCGACGCTGATTGGCCTTTTCCTTGATCTGATGAAAATCATCGATGCGCGATTTTGACTTTGTTGTACGTGCTTTGGGCTGTCTTCGCATCCAGTCCAATTCCTTTTTGAAAAGGAGTTTTGACTTGTGCTGCTCTACCTCTTCCTGCTCGATTCGGGCTTCTTTCTTTTCTAAATAATAGGAATAATTTCCTTTATACGGATATAACGTCCCGTTGTCCAATTCGATGATCTCGTTACAGACCCGCTCCAAAAAATAGCGGTCATGCGTTACCATCAACAAGGTCATATTCTCTTTGGCGAAATACTGTTCGAGCCATTCGATCATTTCAAGATCAAGGTGGTTGGTGGGCTCATCTAAAATCAAGAGTTCCGGCCTGTTAATGAGCGCATCGGCCAGGGCCAATCGTTTTTTTGGCCACCTGAAAGTTTCCCGACACTTGCATGAAGGTCTTCCAACTTTAGTTTGAACAAAATCTGTTTGTATTGTGTTTCGAAATCCCAAGCGTTGAAGCGCTCCATGGCCTCGAAGGCTTTTTGGTAGGCATCTGCATCTTCAGGATTTTGGAGGGCTTCCTCATATTTTCGGATGACCTTTAAAACTTCATTGTCAGAGGCGAAGATGGTCTGCTCAACCGTTAAATCCGGATTCAAATTCGGCTCCTGTTCCAAATACGATACCCGAATGCCTTTACGAAAATTGACCTGGCCAGTATCTGGAGTATCATTTCCAGCCAGAATATTGAGAATGGAAGTTTTCCCTGTACCGTTCTTGGCAATCAGGGCGATTTTTTGGTCTTTATTGATTCCGAAGGAAATGCCTTCAAAAAGTACGAGTTCACCATACGATTTTGAGATGTTCTCTACCGTAACAAGATTCATGAAGCTATTTTTTTGGCACTGGTGTAAAACTTCCAAAGATAGAGGTAACGTGCGGCTAAAGCAATCATTATAGGAATCAATACTGGCGAAAATTCTTGAACACCAAACACCCAGAAACAGAGCATCAGACCTAAAAGCCCCAGTAATATGAGGAAATAATTTTTGATTTTAGGGTTTGACTTTTTTCTCAAAACTAAAAAGGAAAGTATCAGGTTTAAAGGAAAGGCCCATAAAATATTATAGTTCTGTACTGTCCAGATATGGTCGGTCAAAAACCATAGAAAGAATATAAGTGACCCTGCTTGCCCCGTAATCAGAAAAATACTAAAATCAAGCGCACGACTTCTTTTGGCTTTTTTGAAATCTGAATAAGTAATCCCCAAAATTATAATTGAAAAAATCAATGAAAGAAATAGGGGGGAGGTAAAGAAATTGAATCTATTTTTTTCAGGAGAAGCCTCAAAGAGCGGTTTCGCCTCTTCGGCTAAGTCGGTACCATTGAGTTTGGCCATTTCAAATTGGCGCATTACATAAATTGGTAGATAGAGATGTTCTTTGGGAGTCGCTTTTCGATCAATATCAGCGCCCAACGCTAGGTCAATGCCAAAAGCGCCCCAAGAATTCTTTTTAATGTGTTGATGCACAAGTTCTCGAAACGAATAGCGTTGATCGATATAATTTGGGTCAAAAAGCAATTTGTCCCCAAAATTTTCCTCCAGCACGAACCAGATCTTTGTTGCACAGTTGTTGGAGAAATAATCGTAGGCATAGGTTTTGTTCTCAGGCAGGTTATTGTTTTCAAGGTATTTGAAGAGTTTGGTCTTTTCCGGTAATGAAAGATTCAGTGCTTGTTCCGTGACCCAGCGGTTGGTCAGTTTATAATCCCTGAGGTACGATTCAAAACCTTCACGTACCAACAAATAATCCATTCGGCCTTGCGAAAATTTCAGGTAGAAATTTTCGCCCCTTGTATCGAAAACCCCATAATTATAGACTACATCAATACCCAAAGTAGGGTCTTGCACCCGAATGGCACTATGACCGAATGCGGTGTACAAAATATCGCCTGGGCCACTGGTCAATAAACTGATTTTGGAAAGTGGCGATAACTCTGGCACCTGTAGAAAGCCGGTTATTGGAATCAAAAAAAGTATAAGGAAGAGCCATTTTTTTAATCGCATGGTACGGTACGGAAATATTTTAGCAAATATCCGAATAAAATGTGGCTCTAAAATCGCAACCGAAAAATTATACTATTTTTACCGAAATCAACACCTAATCATGAAGAGACATATTTCGAACCTTATAACGTTGATGAACGTTTTTTGCGGCTGTGTCGCGGTCGTGTTTGCGGTCTTGAACCAGTTGGAATTGGCCGCAACATTCATGTTTTTGGGAATTATCTTTGATTTTTTTGATGGACTGGCCGCCCGAATTCTTGATGTGAAAAGCGATCTGGGGCTACAATTGGATTCTCTTGCCGATGTCATCACCAGTGGTCTGGTGCCCGGCATTGTCATGTTCCAATTATTGGGTATGAGTATGAGCGGCGGATGGAATATCGATTTATCTTCCGAAATGGCCGATTCGACTTTCTGGGTTGGGCTGAAGGTGGCGCCACTTCCTTTTATCGGTTTTTTAATCACGATGGCTTCTGCCTATCGCCTGGCCAAGTTCAATTTAGACGAAGATCAACAGGATTCTTTTGTGGGGCTTCCGACTCCGGCCAATGCACTGTTGATTGTTTCCTTGCCTTTGATTCTTTTATATCATAATAATGATTTTCTAAACGGAATCATTTTGAACCAGTGGTTTTTGATCGGCATGACATTGCTCAGCTGTTATTTACTAAATTCCAAAATAGAGCTCTTCGCCCTTAAATTCAAAAACTGGAGTTTTAAGGACAATGCCCTGCGTTATATTTTCATCATTATCAGTTTGGTACTTTTGGTTACGATGCAATTTTTAGCGGTACCGATTATTATCGTGTTCTATATCGTGAGTTCGTTGCTGGCCAAGGAAGAGTAGTATCGAAAAAACTTCCTTTTTCGGAAAGCCTAAAAGTCCAACTTCTTTTTCCTAAGCTCGAAATTTTGGCCCAAATACACCTTACGCACCATTTCGTCGGCGGCAAGATCTTCGGGAATTCCTGATTTCAGAATACCTCCTTCGAACATGAGGTACGAACGTTCGGTAATGGCCAAGGTCTCTTGTACATTGTGGTCGGTAATGAGAATACCGATGTTCTTGTTCTTGAGTTGTGCTACGATGCGTTGAATATCTTCTACGGCGACTGGGTCTACTCCTGCAAAAGGTTCATCCAACAAAATGAATTTTGGGTCTGTGGCCAAGGCGCGTGCTATTTCCGTACGACGGCGTTCGCCGCCCGAGAGCAAGTCGCCACGGTTTTTGCGAATATGGCCCAATCCGAATTCCTCGATAAGTGACTCCATCTTGATTTCTTGCTCTTTCTTGCTCAGTTTGGTCAATTGAAGTACACTGAGAATATTCTTCTCGACACTCAACTTTCGAAAAACGGATGCCTCTTGGGCGAGATAACCAATGCCGTTCTGGGCACGCTTGTACATTGGATATTTCGTAATCTCCATGTCGTCGAGGTAAATATTTCCACCATTTGGTTTTACAAGACCGACGATCATATAAAATGAAGTCGTCTTTCCAGCACCGTTTGGCCCTAAAAGCCCCACGATTTCGCCCTGATTGACTTCCAAAGAAATACCTTTCACAACCTGGCGGCCGCGATACGATTTCATAATATTTTCTGCTCTAAGCTTCATTTGTAAAGTTCAAGTCCAAGCGCAACAGTCAAATTAAAAAAAATTATATTCTCAGATACTTACACTAAAGACGTTTTCAAAACTACCTCTTGACAATGGCATTCGAAAATAATTACGTTTTAATTAACCTTCATGTTGCTCCAAGGCTTCCCAATATTCGTAAGCCCTTCGCAAATGGGGTACTACGATTGTGCCGCCCACTAAGGTTGCAATCCCCAAGGTTTCCATGACTTCTTCCTTTGAGGCTCCCGCTTCTTTAGAATGTTCCAAATGATATCTAACACAGTCATCGCATCGTAAAACTGTCGACGCCACGAGCCCTAAAAGTTCTTTGGTCTTTACATCCAAGACTCCTTTAGCGTATGCATTCGTATCCAGATTAAAAATACGCTTGATAATTTTATTGTTATCGGCCAATAATTTTTCGTTCATTTTCGAACGGTAGGCATTGAATTCTTCGACTTTGTCAGGCATTTTTCATGAGTTTTCCATCTTTTTTCGCCTCCCGCTTCATCACCATTTTCGAAATAAAAATACTTACTTGATACAGCACCAGCACGGGAATAGCGACAATAATTTGGCTGGTCACATCAGGTGGGGTGATGACGGCCGAGAGAATCAATACGATGACCAAGGCAATCTTACGGTATTTTTTCATGATTTCCGGAGTTACGAGCCCCACCTTGGTGAGAAAATAGATAATAATCGGCAGTTCGAACATCACCCCGCAGGCGATGACCGACGTGCGTACCGCGCTTATGTAGGATCCGATATCAAATTCGTTTAGTACTTGTTCACTGACCTGATAGGTGCCCAAAAAGTTGATAGATAGGGGAGCAACAACGTAATATCCGAATAAGACGCCCATGAAGAACAGTATCGAAGCTATTAAAATGAATCCACGAGAATGCTTTCTTTCGTTGGGATGTAGACCTGGACTGATAAACTTCCAAAGTTCCCAGAGTACATAGGGAAAGCCGACGACGAACCCCACCCAAATGGCGGTCCAGATATCCGCGGAGAACTGCCCGCCCATCGTCCGGCTCTGAATCGTGAAAGGAAGCTCGTCTTTACAGAAATCGGATTCCACTCCTATCGAGGTCGCTATGTTACAGAACATCCGATAGGTGGGAAAGTCCATACTTTTAGGCCCAAAAATGATGACGTCAAATACAAATTCGCTGAAGACGAAGGCCACGATACCGATAATGACTACCGCCAATACAGAGCGTATTAGATGCCAGCGTAGTTCTTCCAAATGGTCGAGGAAAGACATTTCATCATGTGCCTTGGTCTGCTTTTTCTTTGCCATTATATGATGCCTTCGTTGATGAGATTATGTAAGTGTACAATGCCTTTATACGATTCGCCATCGACCGCAAGTAGTTGGGATATTCCGTTGGCTTGCATGATTTCAAGTGCTTTTATTGCCAATACGTCCGATTGAACCGTTTTTGGGTTTGAGCTCATAATATCCTTTGCGGTAAGTCCGTTGATATTTTCATATTTATTCAACATTCTTCGAATATCCCCATCTGTGACCACGCCCACAATTTTATCGTTGTCGACAACGGCCGTAACTCCAAGCATTTTTTCAGAGATTTCCACGATGACCTTTCTGACATCGGTATTCAGTTGAACTTCGGGTTTTTGGTTGTTATCGGCGATATCTTGCACACGAAGATAAAGTCGTTTTCCCAAGGTTCCGCCCGGGTGGTATTTCGCAAAATCTTTACTACTGAAACCTTTGAGGTCCAAAAGGCATATAGCCAACGCATCGCCGATGACCATTTGCGCCGTAGTACTTGTGGTGGGTGCCAGGTTATTTGGGCAAGCTTCTTTTTCGACATAAGTGTTTAGAACAAAGTCGGCTTGCTCGGCTAGAAACGATTCGGTGTTTCCGGTCATTCCGATAAGTTTGTTCTTTCCTCTTTTTATAAGGGGAACCAGCATTTTGATTTCGGGGCTATTTCCGCTTTTTGAGATACAAATGACGACATCGTTTTTTTGGATAGTCCCCAAATCACCATGTATGGCATCTGCGGCGTGCATGAAAATGGCAGGAGTCCCCGTAGAATTTAAGGTTGCAACGATTTTTGAAGCTATTATGGCGCTTTTTCCAATACCGGAGATAATGACCCTTCCTTTTGATTCAATGATACATGCAACGGTGTCGGCAAAACTATGGTCCAATAACGTAGTCAAATTCAGAATCGCGGCACTTTCGCTTTCAATGGTCTGTTTTGCCAGGGCAAGTATCGCTTTGGGTTCGCTCAAAGTATATTTTAAATTAAGAATTGCAATGCTAAAAGAATGTCTTATATTTAAGATTACAAAATTACATAAAGTATATTGAATGTCTTAACGACATCGAATATTTTAAACTTTAAGACTTTTTAACGACTATTGCTTACATCGAAGTAGTAAAAGTGCGTAAATTGATGTTTGAAAATGACGCTACCACAGTGCGTTGAAAGAAAGCAACATGACAAAACATGGTATGGTTTTAAGTGATATCGACCTGAATGCCTCGCTCAAGAAATATTTTGGATTCTCACAGTTCAAGGGGCTCCAAGAAGATGTAATCAAGAATATAATTCAAGGTAAGAACACCTTTGCCATTATGCCTACCGGAGGTGGAAAATCGCTTTGCTATCAACTTCCGGCCTTGATGCAAGAAGGTACCGCTATTATCGTTTCTCCCTTGATCGCACTAATGAAAAATCAGGTCGATGCCATTCGCGGAATTTCCTCTGAGAACGGAATTGCCCACGTGCTAAACTCTTCCTTGAACAAATCGGAGATCAAACAAGTCAAACAGGACATTTTAGACGGAGTTACCAAACTACTCTATGTAGCACCGGAATCATTGACGAAAGAAGAATATGTCGATTTTCTGCAATCGGTTCGCATATCTTTTATGGCCGTCGATGAGGCACATTGTATTTCGGAATGGGGCCATGACTTCAGACCTGAATATCGGAATTTGAAATCTATAGCCGAGCGATTGGGAAGCAATATTCCCATTATCGGTTTGACGGCCACAGCCACTCCCAAGGTACAGGAAGATATCATCAAGAACCTGGGTATCGGCGATGCCAAAGTTTTCAAAGCTTCCTTTAATCGGCCGAATCTGTATTATGAAGTGCGACCAAAGACCGACAATGTCGACGCGGATATTATCCGATTTGTGAAACAGAATGCCGGTAAATCAGGCATCATCTATTGTTTGAGCAGAAAGCGTGTGGAACAATTGGCGCAAGTACTGCAGGTCAACGGAGTTAGTGCCGTACCGTATCACGCCGGTTTTGATGCAAAGACCCGCTCGAAGTATCAAGATATGTTCCTAATGGAAGACGTTGACGTGGTGGTGGCCACTATAGCATTTGGTATGGGTATCGATAAACCGGACGTGCGGTTTGTGATACATCACGATATTCAAAAAGTATTGAAAGTTACTATCAAGAAACAGGCCGTGCCGGAAGGGACGACGGTGAGGGGCATTGTCTTGCCTTTTACTCATATAAGGATATCGAGAAACTTGAAAAGTTCATGTCGGGAAAACCTGTGGCAGAACAAGAAATCGGGAATGCACTCTTACAGGAGGTCGTTGCCTATGCCGAAACCTCGATGTCGCGAAGAAAATTCATGCTCCATTATTTCGGGGAGGAATTTGATGAGGTAAACGGTGCCGGGGCGGATATGGATGACAACACCAGAAATCCGAAAGAAAAGGAAGAGGCTAAAGACAATGTTGTAAAACTGATTAAAGTAGTCCAGGCGACAAGTGAAAAATTCAAATCGAAGGAAATCGTAAAAGCACTTACTGGAAAGGTCAATGCCTTGATCGCTTCACATAAAACTGATGAAAAGGATATTTTTGGAATAGGTTCCGACAGGGATAAAAACTATTGGATGGCCTTGATCCGGCAAATATTGGTGGCCGGACTCTTGAAAAAGGAAATCGAGCAATATGGAATTCTACATGTAACCGAAAAGGGGGAAGCATTCTTAAAGAACCCGGTCTCGTTTATGATGACGAAAGATCACGTGTATAACAAAGCCAATGATGCGGCCATTGTAAGTGCTTCAAAAGGAGGAGTGGTTGATGAGAAACTCTTGAAACAACTAAAAGATCTTAGAAAGACCCAAGCAAAGAAACTTGATGTGCCACCCTTTGTGGTTTTTCAAGACCCATCACTCGAAGATATGGCTTTGAAATATCCTATCTCTATGGACGAAATGGTCAATATCAATGGAGTAGGAGAGGGTAAGGCCAAAAAATACGGCAGACCTTTTCTAGAGTTTATTTCTGCCTATGTTGAGGAGAACGAGATAATCCGTCCTGAAGATCTCGTTGTCAAAAGTACGGGTGCCAATTCAGGACTTAAATTGTATATCATTCAAAACGTGGACCGCAAATTACCATTACCGGATATTGCTTCTTCCAAAGGTTTGGAAATTCCGGAGCTGATCAAAGAGATGGAGCAAATCGTCTACAGCGGTACCAAGCTAAACTTGGGCTATTGGATCGATGAGGTGTTGGACGAGGATCAGCAAGAAGAAATCCACGAATATTTTTTAGAGGCCGAAACCGATGATGTCGAAGAGGCGCTGAAAGAGTTCGATGGCGAATATGAAGATGAAGAGCTACGGCTTTACAGACTTAAGTTTATCAGTGAGGTGGCGAATTAAACAGGATTTTTAACTACCCAGACGTTCTTGAACAACTATCTTATGGCTTTCGCCGATTGGAATTTCAATTTTCCCGATTTCGATGTCTTGTTTAGTGTAGGCGGTTACCCGGTCAAAATTTACAATGTACGAACGGTGCGTTCTAAGAAATCTACCATCAAGAATTTCCTCAAAAGATTTTAGACTTTGCTTTATTAAGTGACTATCGTTTTCGGTTATAATCTTAATATAATCCTTAACACTTTCGACATATACTATTTCTTCAAAAAAAACTTTTACCTGTTTTCTGTCCTTTCGGATAAACACATAATCGTTTATTTTTTCTTCTAAGCTTTCAGGTATGGTTACCGCCAAAGGCTTCAGCTCCAAAAATTTCTCAATGGCCTTAAAGAAACGGGCAAAAGAAATCGGTTTCAAAAGATAATCGACTGCGTTCAATTCAAAACCGTCCAATGCGAAATCGCGGTGGGCAGTAGTGAAAATAACCTTTGGTTTATAGATCAGGTTTTTGAAAAATTCCGTGCCCTTTAAAACGGGCATTTCAATATCCAAAAAAAGCAGATCTATTTGTTCTTCCTTTAGCACCTTACTTGCTTCAATGGCACTGGTACAAGAGGCGACCAATTCAAATTCAGCAAGTTGGGCCAAATGTTTTTCAATAAGCCCTCTAGCCAACGCTTCGTCATCCACAACTAAACATTTGTACCTCATTTTGCATTTAGTTTTAGCATCACCGAATAACTGTCTTCCTTCTCGGTTATTTGCAAATCGTATGAATTCGGATATAATAATTCCAACTGCTTTTTTACGTTTTTGAGCCCTAGATGTTCTTCATTTTTTGGTTGTATTTCCTCAGGAATATTTGGTTTTGAGTTGAAAATGGAAAAAATAATATTACTGTTTTTGATGTTTAGGAAAATCTCAATTTTTGCTTGCCCCAGTTCTTGGCTTACCCCATGTTTAAAAGCATTTTCGACGAAAGTCAAAAGTAGCAAAGGTGCAACTTTCACATCATTCTCGTTTTGATGTTCGAATTTGATTGCCACCCGTTCTCCATATCTTATTTTTTCTAAGGATAAATAATTCTCGATAAGCTCGATTTCCTTATTTATCGGAACGTAATTTTCCTTACAGCGGTATAATATGTAATCAAGAATGTCGGAAAGACGCTCGATAACTTCGGGTGCCCTATCGGATTTATCCAAAGTCAATGCATATAAATTGTTCAACGTATTGAACAGAAAATGAGGATTCAATTGGTTCTTTAGAGCGGTAAGTTCCGCTATTTTTTTTGCTCGTTCAATTTGAGGAACTTCTGCTGATTTTTATAAAAACGAGCCATTAGCAATAAGGCAGTGGGTGTAAGGTACAATACGCACTTGCTTATAAAAAGCGAATAAGAGCTTAATCGTTTCCAGTAGCTATCGACGGCATAACTTCTTTGTACAGCGTCGTAAGAATCAAAGTAAACGACATCAAAATAGTACATTCTAACAGCTTGGTATACTGCATGTACCGACACCAACAAAATCAGCATCCAAAGAATAAAAAGACCAATTTTCTTGTTGTTTAAAAATTTAGGAATCAGAATATAGATACAGGTATATGCTGTGATAATCTGGGCGATTACAATGATACCGTACGACTCTAATAAATGCCTATAACTGGCGAACATGCTATGGTTATTGACCGACAGCACAAAATATAGGAATACGATGATCCAAAACATGGAATGCTTGAAAAATGATGTATTGAGATATGTGAAAAGGTTGTGCATAAGGTCAATCCATAAAAATAACTTTTAAAACTGTTCGGCCTATTAATTGTATGCCAAACTTCCGTTTAGGGCTTTCAACAGGTCGTGACGGGCTATGAACAAGAGAAATAATTTTGACGGCCAGTAAAAGGGTATTCGTCTATTTTTAAAAAAACGAGTTGTAATGTGGTTTACATTGGGCAATGAAAATTCACATTATGAAAAAATTGCTTTTCGCAATACTGATGGTGCCAATGTCTGTATGGGCACAACAATCCGAGATTCTATTTTTTGATGAAGATATAACTATCGATGGCCAGCTTAACGAAAATGTGTGGCTAAAAACGGCTGAAAATACCGGATTTTATAACCATCTGCCAACGGACGAGGGACTTGCCGAAAACCAGACCTCGGTACGCCTATTTCATAACGGAGAATACTTATATATCGGAGCGACCTATCATGACAGTATTTCAAAAACGCAGCTCGGTTCCTTAAAACGAGACGACGTAGCAAACTCGGTGGCTTCGAGTGATACTTTTGTACTTATTCTGGATACGCAAAACCAAAAGCAGAACGCTTACTATTTCGCTGTGAACATTGGCGCGGCCCAAACGGATGGATTAATAGAACGTATCAACGAGGCGGACGGATTTACAATAAATACAAGTTGGAATGCCGTTTGGAACGCCAAAACTTCAACCGAAGGAAACTTAAAACATTATGAAATCCAAATCCCGTTTAAGGCTTTAAACTTTAATACGGGGAAATCTGTTTTTGGCATCCAGTTTTACGTGCGCGACATAAAAAATAATTCATGGACTATTTTTACCAATGTAAAACGAAATTACAGGCTGTTCGATTTGCGGTTTACAAAAGATTTTGCGGTTGAAAATCTCCCAAAAAATGCAACTTCCCGTTTTGCGGTAACGCCTTCTGCCACTTTGAACTATCAGAATGATGTTGTTGGCGATACTGATAATGCGAGTCTCAAACCAAGTCTTGATGTGCAATACAATGTTACCTCATCTTTAAAGATGGATGCGACGTTGAACCCCGATTTCTCACAGATCGATGTTGACCAGCAGGTTACCAATCTCACTCGTTTTTCCGTTTTCTTTCCTGAACGGAGAAATTTCTTTTTAGAGAATTCTGACTTATTTTCCAATTTGGGTGTCGATGGGGTTAACCCATTTTATTCTAGGCGTATAGGTTCAAATTCGGATATTCAATTTGGGTTGAAACTATCCGGAAATATTTCTCAAAAAACCCGATTAGGAGTGCTCAATGTGCAAACGGAGAGGCAGTACGCTGTTGGATCGCAAAACTTCGCAGCTGTAGTATTGGAACACCAATTATCAAAGAACTTCACGGCAACCGGTTTTCTGATTAACCGGCAGGAAACTGAAAAATTCAACTTTGTTGATGAATACAATCGAGTTACGGGTGTAAATCTTAATTATAAGTCGGATAATAACAAATGGATAGGTCTGGCAAATTTTGGCAGCAGTTTCAATGATGGATTATCGAATGACAACAACTTTTATAATGTTGGTATTTGGTACAATAAAAGGGGCGTAGACTGGAATGCCTCTTTAAAGAACGTCGGTAAAAATTATATAGCCGATGTGGGCTTTACGCCCCGTCTTTATAATTATGATGCCCTGAACGATATTGTGGTTCGCGAAGGATATATACAATCCAGTTTAGGGACGACATTGACCCAATTTTATGAAAACACTGATCGCATAAACTCCTATCGCTATTTTTACGGAAATAATGAGACCTATTGGGACGAAAATGGAGACCTGAACCAATCATCGACTTTTTACAATACCGCATTATTTTTCAAGAACTTATCGGCCGTTTATGTCAACCTGTATCACGACTATGTAAATTTGAAATATGCTTTCGATCCCTTGGGCAACGGTAACGAATTAACACCTGATGTATATAAATATTTCAGGGGAAGAATTGGCTATAATTCTGTTTTCAACTCCAAGTTCGTGTATAGGGGGTATGTGCATCATGGCGAATATTACAACGGTAAAAATTCCGCAGCTTTTGTCAACTTAAGTTATAGAATGTTACCCTTTGCCAATCTACAAATGTCATACGAAATCAACGCCTTGGACCTAAACGAATTGGGAAATGAAACTTTTCATTTGGCCCGCTTTACGGGCGAAGTATTTTTTAACAATCGTTTGAATTGGACAACCTATGTTCAGTATAATACCCAATTTGACAATTTTAATATCAACAGCCGCTTGCAATGGGAATATCGCCCCTTATCATATGTTTATCTAGTCGTAACCGATAATTTTAATAAAAATGTCACGAGAAAAAATTGGGGAGCTGCATTCAAAATGATTTATAGATTTGACTTTTAGTCTTTTGAGGTTATACAAAAAATAGAAAAAGGGTGTCTAAAAAGCTTTTTTGACACCCTTTTCCAATACCATTTGTGTTTTACTTACATCTCTTTTGCTTCAATAGCCATTTCACAACTATATTCATCCATAAAAAAGTTATCCAGGTCATCTGCTTTTAATGCAAGATTTTTGATATTCTCCTTAATAGTATCGGCATGGTCGGTAAAAATATCCGAAAGATGGGTCCTGTAGGACAGGTAAATATTATTGTTATGTATGCCCAGATAATAGGGATCCACATTTTTTTGCAATAAATATTTCGTTAGCTCGGCCAGGTTCTGTTTTGGCAATTTATTTAAAGGTGAGGTCGCTACAAGATAATCGCGTTTAAAGACGAAAATGCGCACTAGGGCACTGCCTTGATGGAATTCCCAAAAGTCCCTACCGGCTCTACCGAGTACGGGATTCATACTGAGTTCTGTGAGTGCCCCTTCAACAAAATTGGCGAAATGGCTTTTTTCGAACTCTTCCCAAATGGAAATGTCCATATCGTTTCCACAGTTGTTACAGAATTCGGTTTCTTGTTCCGTATAACCATCGCACGAGTTGCATTTTACACGGTAGGCATTGTCCAGATACGTAAAATCATTTATTTCCTTGATCAGGTCGAGATGTTTGATTCCGAAACCTACGTTGTCGGCATCGTTGAACTTAGAGGTTGTGACACCGACCAGATTGCCGGCCTCGTTGAGCATAGGACCTCCCGAATTTCCCGGATTCACGGCCGCATCGGTCTGAATGTAATGCCTCGAACCCATGGGCTGACTGATTGAAGATACGATACCTTCCGTTATCGTGTAGGGCATCCCGAACGGATAACCGTTGATAAATACCTTTTGGGTATTCATGACGATGACGTTTTCATCCAAAGTTATATTGGTTGCGGTATTTTCGAATCCGTCGATATGTAAAAAAGCAAGGTCTACTTCAGGATTGACCATGACCACATTGGCGACATGTCTGTCTTTTTTATAATCCTCTACCGCTACGGTTTTTTCGCCTTGAATGACATGATAGTTCGTAATGATATGGTTTTTTCCGCTTACGGTAAAGCCACTTCCGGTGCCGCCCGAGGTAATGATCTTGAATACTGATTTATGTATATTTTCCATGTTATTTTTTTATTTTTTTGGATTCTATAAGCCTAGCTCAGATTCCTTTGTTTTTATTGGAATTTGGAATTTTCTTTTTGGAATTTTAATATCTGGGGCCTTGCCCTCAGATATTTTGTTTATCCGAAAAGTTTTGAGAAAAGTCCCTTATTACCGGTTTTGACCGCTTTTGTATTTCCAGTCAAGAATCCGTCATAGGTAGCGAGAAGTTTGGGAACGGCTACATGTGGTTCAAGGCCCGATACACTTTCCAGAACATCGTAAATGGCATTTTTGTGGTTTTCCTCAACGTTATAGTTGTAGAGCATATATAGAAAATTGTATTGCAGGTAATAGCTCAGCGAGAAGTTGTCTCCGTCATTTACATACTTGGTTACGTAGCCTTCCCAGTTTTTTACGCATTCTTGCAATATTTGGTCCGAGCTTCTCCATTTCAACGAAATAAAGGCATCGGCATGATAGATATCGTTCATAAAGTCTTCACGGGTCATGGCGCAAAGCTTCTGCATGAAGTTGGTGCCTTTATCGACCCGATGTTGGAAATCGATATTTCCGTTGAACATATTATGTACATATTCTTGAAGTTTGGTCCTCAAGGTGCCATGTACATAGGGCATATTTACTATTTTAAGAATGGAAATGACCGTAATGTCCCATTGAAAGGCATCCCATCTTTTCTCCTTGAAATAGGCGGAATAGTTCTTATAGTCGCTTAGAATATCGCTGATTTGCTGCCAAACTTGCTCGGCTTCCTCACCCGCCAACGGTTGAACGTTCGCCTCTTTATAGAAATCAGCTTTGTATTTTTCAACGAACTCGTCGTCATAGTCATCGGCGTAAACACATATTTCATGAAGCACGTCATATACCTTATAGGGCTGACAAAGAGAAATAGGCATTGTATATTCGAACCATAGCGTATAGTCTTTCAGATGTATTTGTGCCAGTGTCAACGGATTGAAATTGACCTCGGCCACCTTTCTGAACAAGGCCACCTTATTGGTGGTATCGGTAACCTTTAGGAAAGGGGCTTTAACGGAAAAAGTTTCATTGGCGATTTCCACCTGGATTTCCGCAGAACCTTGTCCGCGTACTATGGAAATATCACCATTTGTTTCTTTGCCCCAGAGAATTTCGGGATTCATGTAATTGATGGTCTCGATTAGAGCCATTCTAAAATCTTTGGCATCATAGGCATCCATAGCCTTTTCCCAATGTGAAACTTCGGTGCGTGGCTCATCGATTCCTTGAATCGGTCTTTTGAATTTTGGCAGTACGTTTTGCATAAATGGAATGTATTAGGTTGATAGCATTGAATATAATTTACAACGGTTTAAGTCATTATTTATTTTTAATTCCAAATCGTTCGGATAATCATACGTTTAGAATCAATACAAATTTCATTGTATTCGAACTATTTTAAAAAGCTAATACTGGGGAAAATGACCTCCTGAAAACAGGGATTGTCAAAAGTGCGGAAACAAAAAAATCGACCAACTCGGTCGATTTTTGTATATCATTATGTTCGTTAATCCTTTTAGGGAGCAGAAGTACCGGACTTTGAACGTGCCCGTCTCAATTGACGTTGAATTTTCTTAATGGCCGACTCAATGGACTTTTCAGGCTCGATTATATTGTACTCACCCCAAAAATCAGGGTCAGCGAAGCCAATGGCCTCATCGCTCAGTATAAAAGAAGTTCTGATTCTTTCCTTGGATTTAGGAAATGCGCTGGTAAGATTTTTTCCCAATCCGTTACGGCCATTTCACAGGTCATGCTATAAACAGAATTGAATAATTTTTTATCCCAGTTTACCTTGAACTCCAATAAAACATTACTGTAACTATAATACCATCTACCATTCTTTTCACGATAGTCGACCCTATAGGCTACTTCGGTCGGCCATACTTTTGCATTTCTGGGTTTTTTTCGAACAAATAGTCGGGCGGCCTCATCGCGGTCCGTAATGTTCAACGAATAAATGGCACTGGTCAAAATCTTATTTTCAGCATCAATAAAAAGCTGACCCTTGTATAGCGGTTCGGTCAGGTTTTCTAGTTGTTTAAAATTGATTACGTAAATGAGCTGATCGTTGACCCTAACCGATCGATCAAAACTGAATACATAATCGTCAATTGATTCTTCATCGAAAATGTATTCAGGATACTTCATGATGTCGACAAAAAGGGCATTGAAAGGCCCACCCTGTAATTTCAGGGCCACAGTGTCGAGCTTACTATAATCCGTACTTTTTCTAGCCTTGTACATTTCTACGGCATCACGTTTTAGTGAAGAATAAGGTGCTTTATAAATGTTTACGACAGCTTCAGAGAGGAGACGTTCGTTCTTCTTTTTTAATAGTCTCACGATAAAAGGCCGTCATGACCGTTGGGTCTTTGAAATAATTCTCGCCCTTTCTTTTAAGCGTTTCACGAACCAGTGCACTTGCATCTTTCGGAACGCTGAGATTGACTTCCGACAGTTGTTCTACCGAAATGTCCATGAACACTTTATTGTTGCCAGCCTTAAACTGAGAGAGCGGAATAATTTTATTCTTGTAACCTAGAAAGGAAATTAAAACGTTGACCTCACCAATTTCTTTCGGCACTTTTAACGAAAATTCACCTTCGGTATTCGTAATGGTACTGATGTTGGATCCTCTATGGCCAAACCTGCAAAGACCAATGGTTTTTGGATTCCGAATCCAATACTTCACCTTTGTATTGATCGTACGCCTGTATATCTTCCTGTGTTTCTTCTTGAAAGAATGCAACGGCGTTTTGTGTTCCTGATACCCAGAGAAGTAGCATCGCGAATACCACTATTGCTAGGGATTTTTTTGAAGTTATTATACTTGTTTTCATCTTGATTTGGATTTTTTAGATTTTCAGAGCAAAATTATTTTATTTCTAAGTTAATGATTTTTAACTGAATAAGGTGTTAAAATACAGTTATCATTTGTTAATTCAAGTAAGGCAATTCTATTGTTCTTTTTGTCAATGCCTACATACCTTTACGTTTTATGTTGTGCATTTTATTCGTACCCATAAGCCGGATATCTTTGCCCCTTTGCCAAACTGCGCTCATTGGACAATGTATTACTGAACGTAGTAGGTATTGAGGTGTAGGGATAATTGTAAGAACCTGCCTGCGTTATAATAAAATGGAGATGTGGAAATCCGGCGAGACCGGTATTTCCACTGAGCCCGATTTTATTACCTTGAATTACTTGATTCCCCACATCGACCAGTGCCCCGTTCTTTGTCAAATGCATATACTGCGCAAAGGTACCATCTTCATGTTCGATGATGACCAGATTGTTCGGAAATTCGCCATCGACGCCGGATTCCTCTACGTAAACCACTTGACCTGCTCTTGCGGCGGTAATGGTCTCCCCAATATCCATGGCGAAATCGACACCATATTCGTCGGGCTCTCCTTCGCTATGAAAAGACCCACCACAGTGGCTTAAGGTAACTACATAGCTCTTGCCAACCGGATAGGGAAGCACATATTCGGACGTTTTCCATTCGTCGTATTGGCCATTTGGGCATCCATCTGCTATAGGTCCCTCTCCAGGCTGAAGTTCCTTTGGGGGTGTCTCATCGTTGCTGCAAGAAAGTACTAGCAATGACATGAGTAGCATATAATTCTTGATCCTTCGAATTGCCATCTTATTGGTTCAACATTATTTTCTAATAGGGATAGGCAGGATAGTCTGTATAAGGCTCTAAACTCTGCTGATTCGGCTTTGTATTTTTAAAGGTCGTAGGTATTGATTTATAAGGATATTCAAACGAATCATTTTTAGTGACCACAAAATGGAGATGTGGATATCCGGCCGGTCCCGTGTCACCGCTCAGTGCTATTTCATCACCCTGCGATACGGATTGGCCTACTTTCACAAAGGCACCTTGATAGTCCAAATGCATATATTGGGCGAATGTGCCGTCATCATGTTCTATGACGACCAGATTGTTGGGAAATTCTCCCGGTTCCCCCGACTCTTCGACGAAAACAACACGCCCTTCTCTTGCTGCGGTAACAATGGTTCCGATACCCATACCGAAATCCAAAGCATACTGATCCGGTTCTCCGGGAGCATGAGACCTCGTGGAGCAATGAGTACGATTTGTTTTATAAGTTTTACCGACGGGATAAGGCAAAACATATTTTGAAGCCTCCCAATATTCATAACCTACCGATATACAGGAAGTTTCGAATGACTCTGTGGTATTAACTGTATTTTTAGATCCAGGTCTTCGGGTATCACGTTCACCTTTAGAACACCCGACCGTTGCAAGTAGTAATACTGGTATCATTCCCTTTCTAATTAAACGGTCGTAATCGCATCGCATCTTCATTTGTCACTTTGTCTTTACTATTTCATTATAGTAAAGTACAAATTTTACAGGTCATCTTTTGCAATTTGGCTAGCCTCTCAACACAAGTTCCTTTTTGAAAGTTCCACTATCGCCCCATGAATCAGGGTTCTTGTTGATCATGGAGTATATACGTTCCAGCTATATTATTTCTTTGAATATTGTTATTAGAGTTATGTCATTTAAGCTATTCATATGGATACGCGGGGTAGTCCGTATAGGGTAAAAGACTTCTTTCATTATCCAATGTATTTTTAAAGGTGACGGGTACAGAGGTATATGGAAATTCAAGCGGCTTTTCTTTTATCACCACGAAATGGAGATGCGGATAGCCTGCTAGACCTGTATTCCCACTGAGACCAATGATGTCTCCTTGCAATATAAAACTACCCACCTCGGCCAAGGCACCATTTTCGGTCAGATGCATATATGCGGCAAATGTTCCATCAGAATGGGCAATGATTGCCAGATTGTTGGGGAAACCCCCATCTATTCCCGATTCTTCTATATGAAAAACCTGACCTGGCCGTGCTGCGGTAATTTCAGTACCTATCGGCATGGCAAAATCAATTGCAAATTGATCTGGCATTCCAGGAGCATGGTACGATGAAGTGCAATTCGTTAGGTTGGTGCGGTACGTTTCCCCAACGGCGTATGGTAATACATATTCTGACGTTTTCCAATCTTCATATCTTACGTTATTGCACCTAATATCCGTTCCGCCACTTTCTGCTAAAGATTCGACGGTATTTTTTGATCCGGGTCTTCTGGTATCCCTATCGCTCTTGGTACAGCTATGAAATTGATATGACATCAGACTCAGAACCATAATGATGAGAGTTCTTTGCACCATTGGTTTATCGTATAACTAAGATTAAATCTGTTTTTCAATCTGGGTATTCTTATCAATTTTTTTAATATAAAGTGGGTCTTCCACTTTCCGGCCCAATCAGGTTTCGTGCCATCGGGATAGGTCTCGTCGTACATGGTAAGAAACAAAGTGCCTTCTTCGATTCGATAATCATAATATTGACGACCTCCTTCAAAACCTGGAACTTTGGCGATCAAAGCCTTCGTAACCATTTTTGAACTCGTTGAGGTGTACGTTCCCGAATTGAAAACTATGGAATTAAAACCCGATTTGATTTCATTATCAGTGGGTTTTGATAATACATTGAATTTTTGTCTGGGATGCTTGGTTGGCGTCCAGATAATACTATATCTTTCAGGGGTAACCATAAAAATACCGGGTTGTGCCTTTTTGATGACCAGGGTGGTATCTTTTGATATCCAATGTACTTCCTTGATATCCCAAGAACCTAATAGAGCATTGGATTCATAATAATAACCTTTGACTTGCGAATGGGAATCCGACCTTTTGCAGGATATCAAAACCAGAGCAACAACAAGTATGTATTTAATATTTCCCATACTGTAAAAATTTTAAGCGTAATTGTTTTTGGGCTTGCAAATCAATTACAAGGTTAAGAGGCTAGTCATGATACTTCCATATGCCTGAGGTATTCAGTTGGAGTCACATTTGTAAATTTTTTGAATGCCCTGTAGAAGGAGGCCCTATTATTGAAGCCCACATCAAAAGCAAGTTGCGTAATAGTCCGCCCATCCCCTTTGTTCTGTAGCAATAAATTCTTTGCGTATGCGATTCTATATTTGTTTACGAAGTCGAAGAACGAAAGATTAAAATGTTCGTTGATAATTTGCGAAGTATGGTTTCTTGAAAGATTCAGGTGTAAGGCCAGATCATCAAGTCTCAATTTATTGTCCAAATAAGGTTCATGCTCTTCCATAATTCGCAACAATTTTTCTTTCATGGCCAAGGAAAGGGCATCGGAGAGTCCGGCTTTTCGATATTTTACGAAGGGAAGTATTTCCTTTAGCGATTTCCCGTTAAAAATGTCGGGTTGAAAGAACCCGAAAAAAGCGAGGCCCCCGATAAAGAAAAGAATGACGATATCTATTAAATAATTAAAACGAGGGGCTATCACACCGTTTCGGAACAAGGCTACAAAAAAAGCGAATGCAAGAACAAAACCGGCATATGAACCTACGAACCAGGCGAGCCAGGTTTTTTCACGATAGCCAACTTTTTTACTATCCTTGAAATTGAAATATGCACAGTATGCATAGACCAACATAATCAGGAGGACCACCCAAATGCTGTTATAGGGCAAGAACGTCTTTTCATAAATGGAATATGGTTTTCCTTGAGCAAGAAGGCCAACTTTTTCGTCCGTGGACATTTGGTAAAAGGGATAAACCAAGAGTATGGTCAACAATGACGGAACTAAAAGTAATATGTCGGACCATTTGAAACTAACCTTTTTAACGACCCTTCTTACATAAAAATATACAAGGGGGCCGTAAATCAACCAAATGGGCCTGTGTGTTTCATTTAAGTGGACGTGCGATGGTTGGTTCAGGTATCCGCCCCATTGAAGACAGTAATAAATGAGTTCATAGGCAAACAAAATGGTATATGTGCCTAATAATATGTTGGCAGCACGGTCTCCTTTTTTCTTAAAGAAAAATGACAGCCCCAAGATTACTCCCAAGAATGAAAAGAATAGGAAAATAAAAATATACCAGGTCACTTTATCAATTTTTAATAAAGATAAAGTATGGTATTCCAAGGCTTGTCTCTTTTTATCGGGAGATATTGAATGCCTACTTGATTTTCCATAGAAGAGTCAATTTACTAGTGTACGGTATTACATTCCGAAGTCTTTAAGTTATACCTCAAGAAGCGTGCATTTGTTTCGCATAATCGGAAGGGCTTCTTCCATCGGAGAATTTTTTGAACGCCTTGTAAAAAGATGCCCGGTTATTAAAACCCACGTCATAGGCGATTTGGGTTATGGTCCGATGATCCTCTTTATTTTGTAGCAAAAGGTTTTTAGCATCCTTGATTCGGTATTGGTTTACAAAATCAAAGAAAGAAAGATTGAAATGTTCGTTGATGATCTGTGATGTGTGATTTCTCGATAGGTTCATGAGCATGGATAGATCATCTAACCGGAGGTCATTGTCCAAATAGGGTTCTCGTTCTTCCATAATGCGTAAGAGTTTTGCTTTCATTTCTAGGGATAGGGCTTCCGACAGACCTGTTTTTCTATATTTTACAAAAGGTAGGACTTCTTTGATGGATTTGCCCTCGAAGATTTCGGGTTGCACAAATCCGAAGAAAGAAAGCATTCCTATAAAACCGACAATGGCAATGTCTACCAGATAATCGTAATCAGGATTCATAAGTCCGAACCGGACCAAGAAAATATAGAGGGCGAATAGAAGGACAAATCCAAAATAGGATCCGACGAACCATTTGAGCCATTTATTCTCACGAAAACCGACCTTTTTGTTCCTCCAAAAATTGAAATAGGTATAGGCAGCGTAGAAAAACATGATGGCAATGACGATCCAAATGGCGGAGTTTGGAAAATAGGCATAATCGTACGTTCTACCCTCAAGAACGACCTTTACCTTTTCTTGAGAAGACAGGGCATAAAAGGGATATAGCATTGAAACCGTCGTGGTCGGAGGAACCAAAAACAAAAGATCACGCCATATAAAACCTGTGTGGTCGATTACCTTGCGGGTATAAATAAAAACAATTGCCCCGTATACCGTCCACAATGGAAAATGGGCCAGATTGAGGTGAACGAACGACGCTGCATAAATATCTCCGGACCAACGTAGGGAATTGTTCAGCAACTCAAAGGCGAACAAGAAAGTATAAATACCTAGCAAAATGTTCGCCATTCGGTCCCCCTTCTTTTTGAAGAAAAACAGAATAGATAGAAGAATTCCTAAAAAAGTAAAAAACAGGAATAAGAGAATAATCCAATTCATGGTAGCGGCTATGATTCCTTAAAGTTAAATGTAGTTCGACAAAAATTGTCTCTTTTTATAGGATTGCCTAAAAAGACCTCATATCACGGTACATGGGTTATAAATCGTCATGCGTTTTAGACGAATCAGATACCAGACGGTTAATCTCCAAAAGCTCCGACTCGGTAAGATCGCGCCATTTCCCAACAGGAATATCAAGGGTTACGTTCATGATACGAATGCGCTTGAGTCGCTTTACACGATAATCCAAATATTCGCACATGCGACGTATTTGCCGATTTAGGCCTTGGGTCAGAATGATTTTAAACTGGTATTTACCAAGTTCTTCGACCCCACATTTGCGGGTCACTGTATCTAGAATGGGGACTCCGTTTCGCATTTTTTCGAGAAATTCTTCGGTAATAGGCTTGTCGACCGTAACGATGTATTCCTTCTCGTGGTGATTGCGTGCACGCAGAATTTTATTGACGATGTCTCCGTCATTGGTCAAAAAAATGAGGCCTTCGCTGGGTTTGTCCAATCGACCTATTGGAAAGATGCGTTTAGGGTAATTGATAAAATCGATGATATTATCTTTTTCAACTCGGGTATCGGTGGTGCAGACAATGCCGATAGGTTTGTTAAAAGCCAGATATACGGGTTTTTCGTTCGGTTCGGAGATTAATTTGCCGTTTACCCGTACTTCGTCGCCCTCTGTAATTTTTGTGCCCATTTCGGGTACTTTGCCATTGATGGTGACCCGACCCTGTTCGATGAGTTTATCGGCCGCTCGGCGTGAGCAGTAGCCGACCTCGCTGAGGTATTTGTTGATACGGGTTTGTTTGGGTTCTTGCACAGGGTAATTTTAATTGGTGCAAATTTAACGGATTTGATTTAAGAAGTGGAAGGTCGGTAGACTTTATGGGGCTGGGCGCGGAACTCGTCACGGACGAGCACTAGCGAGGCGCGTTGTTGTGTGCAGTAATCGCAATCTTATTTGTTTTCAGATTCGAAGTGAGCGTTTTCAACTTGTTCAGTGATAAATTCGATCTCCTTATTTACCGATTCTAAATTCAGTCTACTCGTAAGAATTGTATAGGAAAAATTAGCCAACCGAGCCTTTTTTGGTTTTATAAGTTGTGCCAATGACCAATAGTAAATTGTAATTTCATGACCTGAATCCGTAGTTTGCTCATAAAACATTTTATAAGCATTTTTATTGGGCAATGAAATGGTTTTTGATTCTTTCACATTTAGGCCGCTTAATACATCCAAAACTTCCAATTGATTTTCGCCAGAAGGAGCATTTAGAGACATAATCTTCAATCGTAAGGTTCCAGAAAGAGGGGTGTCTTCATAAAAACTTCCCCCATGCTCATCGTCATATTCCTCTATCCAGTTTTTAGGAATTTCGAATGTTAAGATTCCTCGATATCTAATTTTCTTTGTATTCTTCAAATTTGAACTAATGTTTTTTCATTGCACACAACTAGTTGATAAACGCAATGTATAAAAAAACCATACATAACCACCAAGAACAAGTTGTACGCCAATATTTGACACATGGCGCATAACCGCCTGTTGAGTTGTATATAAGCAGTTTTAGTGGAGAATATCTCGCTTTTTGAAATTAGAGATTTACCACATGTCGGGGTCAGAGCGAGCTGTAAACGTTTAATTTTATTTCGGTGGCAAATTTGCAACACTTTTAATTAAACTCCCCAAAATGCCACAGCACACCCGAAGGGTCGTGCATAAAGATTTCGCGGCCCCAGTCCCAAGTTTTGATGTCGGTGAGCCGTACGCCCTTAAATTTTTCGGGCAATCTTTTTTCCATCAAATCTTTTTGGCATTGTTCAAGATCATCGACTTCCAAGAAAAGCATCGAATTGTTGATCCAATCCTTCACGTAGGCATTTTGGAGGTAGAAGGCAAGACTTTCATTGACCTTGAAAAGGCTCATGCTCTTATCAATGACCACCTCCTCGAAGCCCAGCTCTTTATAAAATTTTCTGGACTCTTGATAGTCTTTTGCCCCGATAAAGGCCCGAATCGATTTTGAAGTATAGTTCATAGGATTACATATTTACAAAGACGTGTCCCGCTTGTGGTATTTCGGTCAAGTCGAATTCTTTTTCATTGAGCAGAATGCCGTGTTCCAAATAGGCTTTTAGGTTGGCCAACCAGAAAGTCCAGCCACAACTGCAGCCGTTGTAAACGTCCATTTTGGTTTTCTCGTCTGTGGGAATCTCGAACTGCTTTAACGTCAATAAAACAGCATCGCCTTTATTTTCAAGTGTTACCGAGACTTTGCTGACCTCGGCAAATGAAAATTCGAGATAATCTTTGCCGTTGGCTTTCCGTATTTCTCCTTTTTCCTGGCCGTTCCAATTGTACCATTCCCAAACATATGTATCTCCGGCCTTGATGTGTTCTTCCGCCTTTCGTTGAGTTCCATCTGGAGTGGTGTATGCTGCATTCCGTAGAAACCAAGATTCAATCCCCTCCTTTGTGGCCCAGCACCAATACAGTTTTTCCTGCGGTGCCTTGATGTAAATCTTTTTGTAAACGAATCGAAAGTCAACTGTTCCATACTATTTTATTTTTTGCGGTTCAATTCTTGTTTATAGATTTCACGCCCTAATTCGGCCAAAAACGGAATGCCGACCTCTTCGAATTCATAGGTGTCATCGTTGAAGATTCCATTTTTATTGACCAAAAGGGTAGCAGTGAGCATAAATTCCACATCATTCGTATCGTCGACGACAAAGGCACAGTCTGTTAGCGTACCGTACGCCCATCCTACTTTATTGTAAATTTTGATATGGTCGGGCATATCTTCTTTGGTATCACCATACATAAAGAATTTACAGTATCCATCGTAATACTCCTTTGGATCATAACCTAATTCTTTTGGTAGTGTATGCATGGCGGAAAGTAAAAATTCCCTTTGTTCTTCGCTCAAATCAAAACGTTGGTTCTCCGGAAATTTTTCAGGAAAAATAACACGTTTTAGAAGACCATGTTGCGCATCGATCGGATAGTAGTTTTTTAAGCTAAAATCAAAGGGTTCTTGGATCAATGAGTCTTCCTCTAGATATCCCGTGCCTTTTTTAACGCGATTCAATTGTAAAGGTTTAGCCGAGGTGTTGATCGTGCCGGCAAAAGTGGCCGTTGTACTATCGTTCAAATAGATGATCAAAGGTTTTGTGGAAACATCGTCAGAATGATATCCAAGGCGATGGGCGATTCGAACGGGTTGAACACCTCTTTTTTCCAATCCGGCGTTCATGGCGTCTTGGCCTAAAAATTCGACCAATCGATTGTTCGCGATATTATCGCTTACGGCGAAAATCTCTGAAATGGCCTTGGCGAATGTCGTTTCTACCGAATCGCCCTCGACATAAAATCGGGTATTTCTATCCAAGGTATCAATGGCATTGAGTTTTTCCAACGCGAGGACGGCCACTGGAAATTTTACGGTGCTTGCGGGGTAGAAGTAGTTGTCTTTGTCGACTTGAAAGTCATAATCCGTAAATAGAACGCTATCATTTCTCCGGTCGATTTGGGTAAAACGTATTTGAACTTCGAATTGGTCGACGCTATCCACCACTCTTTTAATGTTCTTATTTTCAGAGGCAAGTACAATTTCCAGCGGATTTTCAGAAGCGGTCGGGTCAGTGCAATTGACCAAAAGAAAAACAGTAAGAAATACAAGAAAGGTTTTTTTCATGATCGGTTCGGTATTTTTCTATATAAAGAATTTATTAAGATCGGCATGTTTATTCCCCTCCTTGGGAGGAGCTAGGGGAGGTCCCTTCATATACTTCGCCCCGATGGGGTTTAAGTGCATCACGCACTTTTATCATATCAAGTTCGTCAACCACCATAAAGGCCAAACTATGCATTTCACCAAGTCTTTGATATCCGGTGATGTCAAGGGGAAGTTGTTCTAGGGCAATGTATTCTTTCAGATGTTTTTCGTGATGTTCGGCCGTTTTCTCGGCGGTGGGACCCCGAAAGTCCCAAATCAGTTTTATTTTTCTGCCCATTTTAATGCGTCAGGTTTTATTTGAAGGATTTTATTGGTTTAAAGGACAAAAAATTTTCTTCCAACTTCCAACTTCCAACTTCCAACTTCCAACTTCCAACTTCCAACTTCCAACTTACTGAATACTGTCTACTGAAACCCCCTCTTCCGCAAATGCCTTGAAGTCTTCCATATATTTTTTTGACTGTTTTTTGAAAGCGCCCGGCATAAGAAAGCCCATGGTCTTCATCATAAAACCTTCAAATTGAAAGTCGGTCTCGAAATCCATTTTGTACTGTGACCGTCGATATCCTTAAAATAGTTTTTTTGCAAATTGTGTACACCTTTGGTATCATAGGTGGCATGAAACTCGTAAGGGAAATTTTTTTATTATAGTTTCGACAAGCACCATATTCCGTTTTCCCATAAGGTATTGGAGTTCCATTTTTGAGCCTTCTTGACCGGGTGGGCCTGAAATAATTTTGTAGCCTGTCAAGCCACGCTGCCAATGCCTCATATTATCCGGATTGTCCATTTTTTCAATGAATTCGTCCCGAGGTACTTCTACCGTAATTTCCGTAGTGTATTTCATGGCATTGAATATAAGTTGTTCTTCTACTTACTAATGTAATAAATTTTGAAGTGATGGCTAAAATTCTGTTAAGTAAAACAAGTATCGCTTGTACAACGTGATCTAATTCCTATTTTTGCGGGATGCTATTTCGAAAATATAGGAGTGCCTCCTTGTTAAAAAAGTACTGGTTTTTTTACTAGGGCCGATTCTATTTTCATCCTGTAACTATTTACGGAAAGAGGAGGATGGCAAAAAACCTTTGGCCCGCGTTGGTCAAAGCTATTTATATGAAGAGGATCTCGCCCCTTTGTTGAACGACGACCTGTCAAAAGAGGATAGTGCGTCGTTCGTTACCAATTACATCAACAATTGGGCTTCCAAGCAATTATTGTTGACCAAGGCCAAAATCAATTTGCCCGAAGAAAATCTAGCCGAATATGATGCATTGGTCGAGAACTATCGAACCGATCTTTATACCAGGGCCTACAAAGAAGCCTTGGTCGAACAAGGTAGCGATACGCTTATAACCGAATCACAATTGAATCGATTCTACGAAGCGGAAAAGGAAAATTTTCGACTTAAAGAAAAACTGATCAAAATCCGGTTTATAGAATTGCCAAAACAGTTCTTGAACAAAGATGAGGTCATAAAAAAGCTCAAAAGTTTTAAAGAGGATGATGTCGCCTACTTAGACTCGATCAGGGGTACAGTTTAAAAAGCTCAATTTTAACGATTCCTTTGGATAAGGGCGTCGAGGGTTATTGATGAAATACCGCCTTTAACATTCGAGAATCAAGATAAGTACTTAAAAAATTCACAATTTTTTGAATTGGAGGATGCATTAGGGGTATATTTGGTCAAGATTACGGGGGTTTTGCAGGTTAATGACATTGCGCCCTTGTCGTTTATAGAGCCTACCATAAAACAAGTACTGCTCAGTCGGCGAAAGTTGGACTATATTCGAAAGCTCGAAACTGAAATCATAGATGAAGCTATTAAAGAAAAAGAATTTGAAGTTTATACCAAAGATGAAGATGAATAATTTGATGTACCTAATGTCGGCCTTCTTTCTGACCGGAATGCTGTTCGCTCAAGAAACGACCGAAGTTCCTGATACACAGATAGAACCTCAAGAACCCGTTGTGGAGACTGCTATGGTGGTCAAAAAAGATACGACCAGAAATTTCAAGAAAATAAAATTGGATGGTATCGCGGCCGTAGTCGGCGATTACGTCATACTTGATTCGGACATTGAAAAAACGATGATCGATATCAAAAGCCAGGGGGCCTCTATGGAAGGTGTCAATCATTGCAGTATGTTGGGCAAACTGATGGAGGATCGTTTGTATGCCCATCAAGCCGTTCAAGATAGCCTTTTGGTATCCGACGATGAGGTGGCCGCCACCACGGATCGACAAATTCAAGGCTTTTTGTCGCAATTGGGTTCGATGGAGAAATTGCTGAAGTTTTACAAAAAGGAAGACGAGGCCAGTTTGCGGGAAGACATCAATATAATTATCAAACTGCGCATGCTATCTGAAAAGATGCAACAAAAAATAGTGGAGGATATTGAAATTACTCCTGAAGAAGTACGTCAGTTCTATAATAAGATTCCCGAAGATGAGCGTCCTGTGTTCGGTGCCGAAATGGAAATTTCCCAAATCGTTAAAGAACCTAAGGCCTCCGATGTAGAAAAGCAAAAGGTAATCGACAAACTCAATGCGATAAAACAAGATATCGAGGATAACGATGCCAGTTTTAGTGTTAAGGCGATTTTATATTCGCAAGGTCCAAGTAAGTCGCAAGGCGGACTTTTAGGAAGCATCACCAAAGATTCGGGATTCGATAAAACCTTTAAGGATGTGGTCTTCAGCACCGCAGAAGGTGAAGTTTCGGAACCGTTCGAGACCCAGTTCGGGTTTCACATTTTATATGTGGAAAAAATTAGGGGCCAGGAGCGCGATGTGCGTCATATCATATTGCAGCCCGAAATCTCGCAAGAAGCTATGGACGCTGCCAAAACGGAACTCGATAGCATACGACAGGCCGTTCTTGATGGTAAGTTCACCTTTGCCGAGGCAGCACTCAATTTTTCCGAAGAAAAAGAGACCAAGTTCGATGGGGGCCTGCTTCGTAACCCTACCAACTTCGATTCACGGTTTGAACTGACTAAAATGGATCCGACGCTTTACAACCAGGTCAGAAACCTAAAGGATAACGAAATTTCAAATCCAATTATGGATCAAGACCCGAGGGGTGGTGGCGTGAAGTTCAAAATTCTAAAAATTACGAATCGTTACGAAGAACATGTCGCAAATTTTTCTCAGGATTATATAAAAATACAGCAGTTGGCCAAGACCGAAAAACAGTATACCGCCATCAAAAAGTGGATGGAAAAACATATCAAAGATACCTATGTGAGCGTCAATGCAGAGAACCAAGAATGTGATTTTGCCAATAATTGGGTAAAAGAATAGCTGCATGTCGGACACAACCGCAATACATAACCTGGTCGAGAAACATAGTGCATTAAAGCAGGAGATTGCAAAGGTAATCGTCGGTCAGCATCAGGTCGTCGAACAAATACTATTATCGATCTATACAGGAGGACACTCATTGCTTATCGGTGTGCCCGGACTTGCAAAAACCTTAATGGTCAATACCATTGCCCAGACCTTGGGCCTCGATTTCAAAAGAATACAATTTACGCCCGATTTAATGCCAAGTGATATTTTGGGGAGTGAGGTATTGGATCAGAACCGCAATTTTAAGTTTATCAAAGGGCCTATTTTTGCCAATATTATTTTGGCCGATGAGATAAACAGAACGCCTCCGAAAACCCAGGCGGCCTTATTGGAAGCTATGCAAGAAAGTGCGGTAACTATTGCAGGTCAACAATACAAATTAGAATTGCCATATTTTGTTTTGGCCACTCAAAACCCTATTGAACAAGAAGGTACCTATCCGCTTCCTGAAGCGCAATTGGATCGGTTTATGTTCGCTATTGAGTTGAAGTATCCTTCTATCGCTGAAGAGATTCAGGTTGTAAAAGCAACGACCGATGATAACACACCTACGGTAAACACCCTGTTCAATGCGCAGGAAATTCTGGAAGTACAACACCTGGTACGACGGATTCCGGTGCCCGAGAATGTGGTGGAATATGCCGTGAAATTGGTGAATAGTACCAGGCCGGGCCTTGATTCAGCTACCGATTTCGTGAAACAATATATTGATTGGGGTGCCGGCCCAAGAGCCTCGCAGAATTTGATTTTAGGAGCCAAGGCGCATGCGGCGGTCCATGGAAAATTCTCTCCCGATATAGAAGATGTACAGGCCATAGCCATGGGTATTCTGCGACACCGTATCATTAAAAACTACAAAGCCGAGGCCGAAGGCATTTCCGAGGAGGATATTATTGGGAAATTACTCTAATAGGCGAACTTCAAATTCGATATTTTACCTATCTAAACATGGTAAAAGTGAAAAAGCGAATGATTCTATTTGTCAATTTGCTAAAACGCTTGCAATCATAAGGTAAAAATTTTATTTGCGATCAGTATTTTCTTAATTTCGTTGAATTACCATAAACCTAAAAAAGTATATATGGCATTTGATATCGAGATGATCAAAGGCGTTTATGCCACCATGGCCGATAGGGTGAACAAGGCCCGAGAAATTGTTGGCAAACCGCTTACCCTTTCAGAAAAAATTCTTTATTCGCATTTATGGGAAGGAACTCCGACCCAGGCTTTTACCAGGGGAAAGGACTATGTCGATTTTGCCCCTGATCGGATAGCTTGTCAAGATGCAACCGCCCAGATGGCACTGTTACAGTTCATGCAGGCGGGAAAGAAAAAAGTGGCGGTGCCTACTACGGTGCACTGTGACCATTTGATTCAGGCAAAAAGTGGAGCTGCGGCTGATTTACGAACAGCGAACAGTACGAGTGCCGAAGTCTTCGATTTCTTGGAATCGGTATCGAACAAATACGGAATCGGTTTTGGAAACCCGGAGCCGGAATCATCCATCAGGTCGTACTTGAAAACTATGCTTTTCCTGGGGGAATGATGATCGGAACCGATTCACATACGGTGAATGCCGGTGGATTGGGTATGGTAGCCATCGGAGTCGGTGGAGCCGATGCCGTAGATGTAATGGCCGGAATGGCCTGGGAATTAAAGTTTCCCAAATTGATCGGTGTAAAATTGACCGGGAATATTTCAGGTTGGACTTCCGCTAAAGATGTCATTCTAAAAGTTGCTGGAATACTGACCGTAAAAGGAGGTACTGGTGCCATTGTAGAATATTTTGGAGAAGGTGCCAAAAACCTTTCCTGTACCGGAAAAGGTACTATCTGTAACATGGGTGCGGAAATTGGAGCAACTACTTCTACGTTTGGTTATGATGCATCGATGGAGCGTTATTTGCGCGCCACTGACAGAAGTGATATTGCCGATGCCGCCAACGCTGTTAAGGAACATTTGACCGCGGATCCCGAAGTATATGCGAATCCAGAAGATTATTTTGATCAACTTATCGAAATCAATTTGGATGAATTGCGTCCGCATTTGAACGGACCGTTTACACCAGATTTGGCAACTCCGGTAGGTCAGTTAGGGGAGAAGGCTAGAGCGAATGGATGGCCTATACAAGTTGATTGGGGTCTGATAGGATCTTGTACCAATTCCTCGTATGAAGATTTGACACGGGCGGCTTCTATTGCGAAACAGGCGGTCGACAAAAAGATAAAACCAAAATCGGATTTCGGAATCAATCCCGGTTCGGAACAGATTCGTTTTACCGCGGAGCGGACGGCCTACTTCAGGTATTCGAAAATGTAGGTGCTACGATTTTTACGAACGCCTGCGGACCATGTATCGGCCAATGGGACCGTAGTGACCTGAAAGGGGACGAAAAGAATACGATTGTACACTCCTTCAACAGAAACTTTTCAAAAAGAGCGGATGGCAACCCGAATACACATGCCTTTGTTGGATCCCCTGAAATGGTAGCCGCAATCGCAATTTCGGGTCGTTTGGATTTTGACCCGATGAACGACACCTTGATAAACGAAGACGGCCAAGAAGTAAAACTCGATGAGCCATTGGGCATTGAATTGCCACCCAATGGATTCGATGTGGAAGATGCCGGTTATCTTGAACCTGATGCCGATGGTTCTGGTGTCGAAGTCAAGGTAAGCCCGACTTCGGAGCGCTTACAATTGTTAGACCCTTTTCTGCCCATAACCAACGAGCAGTTACAAGGAATGAAATTATTGATCAAAGCCTTTGGTAAATGTACCACGGACCACATCTCTATGGCCGGGCCTTGGTTGCGTTTTAGAGGACATTTGGATAATATAGCCAACAACACCCTTATTGGCGCCGTAAACGCGTTCAATAAGAAAACAAACTTTGTAAAGAACCAATTGACCGGAGAATATGGTGGCGTCCCAGATACCCAAAGGGCATACAAGGCAAAGGGAATCAGAACGATAGTTGTGGGCGACCATAATTATGGGGAAGGTTCTTCAAGAGAACATGCTGCCATGCAACCTCGCCATCTTGGGGTCGCTGCGGTATTGGTAAAATCGTTTGCCAGAATTCATGAGACGAACCTTAAGAAACAAGGTATGTTGGCCCTTACTTTTGCCAATGAGCAGGATTATGATCTGATTCAAGAAGATGACACTTTTAATTTTGTGGACATTGCCGAATTCGCACCTGACAAGCCTTTGACCATAGAAGTGGTTCATAAGGATGGAAGCAAAGATAACATCAAAGCGAACCATACCTATAATGCTGCACAAATTGGTTGGTTCAACGAAGGCTCTGCCCTCAATGTTATCAAAAGGGAGAATGCTGCTTAAATAATTTGAAAGAGTTACCAAAAACTCCCGATGATTATCGGGAGTTTTTTAGTTTTGATAAAACCCCGCTGAATGAAGATTAAAAAAAGGACTGTTCTTAATGTACTGCTTATAGGGGCGATCTTGTCTTTTTTTGTAACACCACTTGGAGACTTCAGTAAAGAGTTATTGAATAAATGGTTTGCCACCACGCCTACAATTATCAAGCCTGAAAATCGAGGGCAACTATCTGATTACGATTGGAGGCTGAAAGATGCGAATTGGGATTTCTTCAGTTTTGAAAAATCTAAGGGAAGGGTAGTTTTTATCAATTTTTGGGCCTCTTGGAACTTGCCTTCCAGGGCCCAAATGGACGATATTCAAAAACTATATGAAAAATACAAGGGAAGGGTTGACTTTTATATCATAACCGATGAAGAAAGAGAACTACCGGAAGAATTTATCAAAAGAAAGGGATATACGTTTCCGATTACCTATCTTATCGTTGGTGATAAAAGTCCGATGGAACTTTTGAAACCTCCAGGGTCCTATATACTTGATAAAAATGGTCGTATGGCCGTACATCAAAAAGCTATTTCCGATTGGAACAATGATACGGTATATGGGCTAATAGACGAGCTGTTGGCAGCCAAATAGACTACTTCTTGAAGTACTTGAAGGGTACGAACAACATTCCGAAACATTCACCTTCTTCTTTCCCTAGATGTTTATGATGGATTTTATGGGCCCTGCGTACGCCTCTGGCGTACCAATTGTTGGCATTTCTGAACATTTTAAAGCGCTGATGGATAAAAATATCGTGCACCAAGAAGTAGGCGATACCATAGGCCAGAATTCCAAATCCTAAAGGCCATCCGTACCAAAAATCGGTCTGTGCGCCCAAATAAAAGAACACCATGCTTACAATGGCATAAAAAATGAAAAAGGCATCGTTTCTCTCGAACCATGAATCATGGTCTTTCTTGTGGTGATCTTGGTGAAGACTCCAAAGAAATCCGTGCATAATATATTTATGGGTGAACCAAGCCATAAATTCCATGATGGAAAAAGTACCTAAAAAAATCAATATCCAAATCAGTATTTTCATTCTAGAATAAATTTAATTTATAATTGACATACGATTTTGCCAAAAGTCCGAATTTTTGATAGTTGGGTACGCGAATCCGTGCATTCTTGATTTCTAATGAAGGTGTGTTTTCAAGCTTCTTTAGCAGTTTATAATAATATTTATAGGCCGTATACACGCCAAATTTTGCTTCTTGTGGCAATTGAACGATACCGGAATATCCCAAGTGAAAATCATTTTTAATTTCATTGATGATTTTCTGTTTGGATGCTTCATCCAATTCCGACAAATTAGTATTCGGGAAATAGGTACGGTTCAGATGCTCGAAATCGGCTTTTAAATCCCTTAGAAAATTGACCTTTTGAAAAGCTGAGCCCAAGGCCATTGCTGTTTCTTTTAAATCTTCATATCTTTTTTCTTCTCCTTTGACAAAGACTTTTAAGCACATGAGCCCGACAACATCTGCCGAGCCATATATGTATTCCCGATATTCCTCCTCGGTGTGATATCCGGTCTTGGTCAAGTCCATGCGCATACTCTTCATAAAGGCCGATACCAAATGCCAAGGGATGCCGAAGCTATGATAGGTATGTTGAAAGGAATTCAAAATAGGATTTAAACTAATCTTATCCGATACTGCGGCTTCCAAGTCTTTTTCAAACTTGTCAAAGAGTTTTTCTTTCTCATAATCATGAAATGTATCCACAATTTCATCGGCAAAGCGAACAAAGCCATAAATATTATAGATATGCCCCCTTATAGAGATGTCCAACATTTTGGTAGCCAGCGCAAAGGAGGTGCTGTAAGACTCTGTAACGAGCTTACTGCAAGAATAGGAAACATTGTCGAAAATCGATTTCATCGGCGATTGTCAATTGTTTTTATATATGAGTTCTGAAACCAATTTTCCTGAAATCAGTGCAGGCGGCACACCGGGACCGGGCACCGTCAACTGTCCTGTAAAATAGAGGCTCTCGACTTTATTACTTTTTAGTTTGGGCCTAAGAAAAGCGGTTTGCATCAATGTGTTGGCCATTCCGTAGGCATTTCCTTTATATGAATTATATTCCGACACAAAATCGTTGATACAGAAAGATTCTTTGAAAATAACGTGCTCCGTAACCGTTTGACCCGTTTTGTCTTGAAACCTGGCCATAATAATATCAAAATACTGCGACCGTAATTCAGGAGTATCTTCAAGACCTGGAGCCAAGGGAACTAAAAAGAACCCGGTTTCACAACCTTCCGGAGCCATACTGGCATCGGTTATCGATGGAAAATTAGCATAAAACAAGGGATCGGTCGGCCATTTCGGATGATCATAGATTTCTTCGGCGTGCAGCTCAAAATCGGTATCAAAAAACAAATTGTGGTGCTCGATATTTTTCAATTTCGTATCGAAGCCTACATAAAACAATAGCGACGAGGGGGCGAAGGTTTTTTTGCTCCAATAATTTTCAGAATACTGGCGGTGCACAGCATCCAATAGGGTTTCGGAATGATGGTAATCTGCACCACTAAGCACTATGTCTGCTTCTATATCTTGATTTTTTACCTGTATTCCCAGAACTTTTTCGTTCGAAACATGTATCTTTTCAACAGTGGCATCGGTATAAATCTTGACCCCTAATTCTTCCGCGAGACTTCGCATCGCCTTAATAATTTCGTACATACCTCCTTTCGGATGCCAAGTACCAAGTCCAAAATCGGCAAAATTCATGAAGTTGTAGAAAGAAGGGGTATCGCTGGGTTTTGCGCCCAAAAAAAGTACGGGAAACTCAAGCGTCGAAACAAGTTTTGGATTTTTGAATTTCTTTCTGACCTGTCCACTGATGGTCTTGAAAAACTGGTCTACCTTCAAGATGGTTTCTTTGGTCACCAGTTCAAAGGGTGATAGTCCCGGTCTCAATACCACTTTATTAATGGCAATATCATAGTTTTCTTGAGCCTCTAAAATGAACTGTCTCAGTTTTGCCGAACTACCTTTTTCAATGCGTTCAAATTCTACGCATATTTTGTCCATACTGTCGCCAATGGTAATCTCGTCGTCTGAAAAGAAGATTTTATATGCCGGGCTTAGTTTATCCAACTGATAGTAATCCGATGTTTTTTTGCCAAAATCGGCGAAGAACTTATCGAAAATATCGGGCATCCAGTACCAACTGGGGCCGATGTCAAAGGTGAATCCGTCCTTATTTAGTTGTCGCGCCCTGCCTCCTACGGTCGTGTTCTTTTCATAGATAGAAACATCGTATCCCATTTGGCTCAAATAGCAAGAGGCCGAAAGGGATGAAAATCCTGAACCTATGATGATTACTTTCTTTGGCATGCGAGAACGAATTTTAAAATTCTTTGCAAATCTCTTGTATAGAAGTAAACGTACGAATATAACTTGGTAATGTTTCTTTCTTTAGATATTGTGTTTGATATCCCATTAACCAAAGTTGTGATGAATTGCCTTCATCTTTCATCATTTTATCAAAATCCTTCAGATACTTGTTTATTCTTTCCTTATTGGGTACTACCGTAAAATAAGAGACAAAAACCAGATTGTCAAAGTATTTCATTACATCTCTCAGGTTTTCAAGCGGCACGGTTTGGCCTAGGTAAATTGATTTATACCCGTTACGCACGATTTCATAATTAACATACAATAATCCTATTTCATGAATCTCGTTTTCAGGAAGATAAGGTACGAAGACCCTATCTTGTTTGACAGGTTCTACGTGTTGTAGTTTTTCTGTATTGATATGTATTTTTTGTTTTATCAACCCGGTAATAAAGTGTTCATTAGCGGGAGTAACCGAATCGGTCTGCCACAACATTCCGATTTCATTAAGTAGGGGAACAAATATTTCACTGAAAATTTCTTGAAAGGTTTTTTCCGCCAACAGCCCATCATACGTATTAAAGAATAATGTCTGGTCAAAATTGACCATGGCTAACTTAAAAGCATTAATGGCGTGACTCTTTATCGTACTGTTCGCCGCTAAGGCTTTGACAGTAACCGGAATTTCCTTTTCAGGAATTTTCGCAATTTTGGAGATTTTGTAACCATTGTTGTAAAGAAGTGTGATATTCAGCAATTTTTGCAGACTTGCCAGACTATAGGTCCTTATATTGGTACTTGTTCTTTCGGGTTCCAATAAATCGTATCGTTTTTCCCAGATTCGAATGGTGTGCGCCTTAATGCCTGAAAGATTTTCGAGGTCTTTTATGCTAAAATACTTTTTTACATTGTTCATATATTTGAACTAAACTTTAAACAAATTTAATATTTTTATCTATGTTGTTAATACAAGATCAAGTTAATTTTTTATAAAGATCGACTATTAGGGTTTAAAAAATGTTTCAAACTTAAGTTCGAAACATTGTCTTATGGGGGTCCTGAAGCTCAGGTAGAGCTTTCACGGTCAAGATGACGATGGAATATTTAACATAAAAAAGCCAAGCAAACTGCTTGGCTTTCTGTGCGCACGAGAAGACTCGAACTTCCACGGCCTAGTGGCCACCAGCCCCTCAAGCTGGCGCGTCTACCAATTCCGCCACGTGCGCATGGTTTTAGAATGCAAATATAATGCGGTTTTCGGTTTCAAAAAATGTATTTTGATCTTAAAATGTCATTCTAAGTTCAACGTAGTCCAATACTCTCATGATAAGAAAATCAATTTTTGTTTGACCCCTTATCTTTAGTTTTCCGATAGTTAGGAAATTGTTCTTCAATATGTTCTCAAATCATTGGTTTTAATACTTCTCAATAATTGAATAGAAGAAAGTGATCAAAAGTTTTGAAAACGCAAAGACCTTCAACGTTTAATGTAGAAGTAACCCTGATGCCTCATATTTAAATCATGAAGTTCAAGTAGATAGAAGTACGTGCCTTCAGGTAGAATTTTGGTGACTGATTCTCTATTGGCGTTCCCTGTAAATTCGTCTTGATAGTTGGACATTTCATATACCAATTTGCCCGTTTTATCATAAATCATTATTCTATTTTTTGGAGATTGTCTTGTTGTCTTAATAATAAGGTTATCGTTAGCTCCATCTGAGTTTGGGGTTATTACATAATTTCCAGGCATGTTATCACTTAATTCAAAAAGAGTTCCTACGGTAAAAATATTATAGTCATTCGCATTAAAAGTATTAGAACTGACCTTGCCTTTTTCTGGACTACCCTCTATTGTGGTATTACCAAGATTTTCCCACTGTTCGTTATTCTTGCTCCAACCAACTACAATTACATTTTCTAGTTTATCAATTTTAGAAGAAAGATCACTCTCGGCATCCCAGGTTAAAGTTATTTGAATAATTCCCGAGGTTGTAAGACTCCAGAATTCCTTTGAATTAATTTCACCTATACTAATGGGTTTTTTAGACGTATCAAAACTCTTATATAGGCTTTCAGGATTGCTGGGATTCTCGTAATAGTATTCGCATTTTGCGAAGAATGTTCCATCTATGAATCTAATACCTAAAGGGCGTAATTTGGCCTGATTGCCTATAGGAAAGGTAAACTCTCTTTGTCCCTCAATTGCAACATGGCCGTCTATTTTTGAAAGATCGACTGCCCCTTCATAAGATGATTTCTTTACCAACCGAACGTAGACGTTCTTGTCATTTCTTGTTGTTTTAATATCACCGTAGATAAAATTGAGTGAATTACAAACCGTGATTGGGATGTCTATAAAAAGATGATTCTCCACTGCTATTTCAAGATCGTAAAAAAACGGACTAAAAGCACCTGAAATCAAAGACTGGTTCTCATTATAGAAACCTACTAGACCTTTACTCTCAGAAAAAGCACCATCATTAACCAAATTCGAATAAAATCCGATAGTGCCATTATTATGGACTTGAACATTGCCAAAATTATGAAAGGTATCTTGCCCTTGGGAAAAATAACCTTGAAATAAGCACAATAAAAAAGTAAAAGATTTATGATATACCTTCATTATATTTCTAATTTATCTGTATGCTTCAAAAGCACGATAAGACCATCCGAAAAGTTATCTATTACCAAAGTGAAACCGTTGGTATTAAAATTAGAAACCCGAGCCGTTGTTTTTCCAAGGTCATCGCCGTTGGTATTTGTATATCGTATGCCGATAGAGTGGCTGCTTGAGGCAAAACGAGAAATGTCATTAATTGAATTTCCACTTCCTCCAACAAATATAACCTGTTGTGAAATGGAGTTTTTATCATCTCTGGCAAACCCCTTCATATTACCAAAAGTATTGGCAATTGTTTTGTCATTATTCCGTACACCATTATCAGCGTCTATATTAAAATCTTCGATATTCGCCATCGCAGTAAACGTAACGGAACTGGGTTTGAATGGTATTTCGGAAATCGTTATTGTGCCGGAATTGGTTATTTTAATAGAACCAACATATACTCTGGGTAAAGCATCAACATAGTTTTTTGTTGTAGCGTCTTGAGCTTCAGTTGGGTTTGCTAAATCTGAAATTTTATTTTTGCCGGCGCTATTATTTTGTTTTAAAACTTCCGTTAGATTCTGATCATCCGTAGCCGGATCTCCGGTTTCTCCCTTTTCTCCGGTATCTCCTTTTTCTCCCTGTTTACCTTGTGGTCCGACTTCTCCTTGTGGCCCAATATCGCCTTGAGGTCCTTGCTCCCCGGTGTCACCTTTCTCGCCTTGTTTTCCTTTTTCCCCTCTCACTTCGGCCATACCTTTTAAACTCTTAGTTATTTCTAAGAGCCCAGGTCCTTCTGGCCCCTGTGGCCCCATTGGACCAGTATCGCCTTTTTCACCCTTTTCTCCTTGCTTGCCTTGCGTTCCAATTTCACCCTGCGGTCCTTGCTCTCCAGTATCGCCTTTTTCTCCTTGCGGTCCGACTTCTCCGTGTGACCCGATTTCCCCTTGAAGACCTTGCTCCCCGGCGTCACCTTTTTCGCCTTGTTGGCCAACTTCACCTTGCAGTCCGATATCGCCTTTTTCTCCTTTTTCCCCTTGCTTACCTTGGGGACCGATTTTCCCTTGAGGTCCCTGCTCTCCGGTATATCCCTTTTCTCCTTGCGGTCCGACTTCACCTTGTGGTCCGGTATCGCCATTCTTACCTTGTTCCCCTTTGGGGCCGATTTCGCCCTGAGGTCCCTGCACTCCGGAATCACCTTTTTCGCCTTGTTGGCCAACTTCACCTTGCGGTCCGGTATCGCCGTTTTTACCTTGTTCTCCTTGGGGACCGATTTCGCCCTGAGGTCCCTGCGCTCCGGCATCTCCTTTTTCTCCCTGTTTGCCTTGCCGTCCGACTTCACCTTGGGGTCCCTGCTCTCCGGAATCTCCCTTTTCTCCTTGCGGTCCGACTTCACCTTGCTCCCCGGTATTGCCTTTTTCGCCCTGTTTGCCTTGCGATCCAATTTCACCCTGCGGTCCTTGCTCTCCGGTATCGCCTTTTTCTCCTTGCGGTCCGACTTCTCCGTGTGGTCCAGTATCGCCGTTTTTACCTTGTTCTCCTTGGGGACCGATTTCACCCCGAGGTCCCTGCTCTCCGGTATCACCTTTCTCGCCTTGCTTTCCTTGAGATCCGATTTCACCCTGAGGTCCCTGCTCTCCGGTATCGCCTTTCTCGCCTTGTATTCCTTTTTCCCCTCTCACTTCGGCCATTCCTTTTAAACTCCTGGTTATTTCTAATAGCCCAGGCCCTTCTGGCCCCTGTGGCCCCATTGGACCGGTATCGCCTTTTTCTCCCTGTTTGCCTTGCGGTCCGACTTCACCTTGCGGTCCTGTATCTCCTTTTTCTCCCTTTTCTCCTCGCTGTCCAGTATCGCCGTTTTTACCTTGTTCTCCTTGGGGACCGATTTCACCCCGAGGTCCCTGCTCTCCGGTATCACCTTTCTCGCCTTGCTTTCCTTGAGATCCGATTTCACCCTGAGGTCCCTGCTCTCCGGTATCGCCTTTCTCGCCTTGTATTCCTTTTTCCCCTCTCACTTCGGCCATACCTTTTAAACTCCTGGTTATTTCTAAGAGCCCAGGTCCTTCTGGCCCCATTGGACCGGTATCTCCTTTTTCTCCCTTTTCTCCCTGCTTGCCTTGCGGTCCGACTGCTCCTTGTTGCCCAATTTCTCCTTGAGGTCCTTGCTCCCCGGTATCACCTTTTTCGCCTTGAGGTCCAGTTTTACCCTCAGGCCCTTGTTCCCCTATATTACCTTTTTCTCCTTGCTTACCTTCGGGGCCGATTTCGCCTTGAGGACCTTGCTCCCCAGTTTCACCTTTTTCTCCTTGCGGTCCGACCTCCCCTTGGCGTCCTGTATCTCCTTTTTCTCCTTTCTCACCGTGGGGCCCGATTTCACCCTTTTCTCCTTGTTTACCTTGGGGACCGATTTCACCCTGCGGTCCCTGCTCACCGGCATCACCTTTCTCGCCCTGAGGTCCCTGCACTCCGGCATCACCTTTTTCTCCCTGTTTGCCTTGGGGACCGATTTCACCCTGCGGTCCTTGCTCTCCGGTATCACCTTTTTCTCCTTGCGGACCTGTTTCCCCAGTTGAACCAGTCAAGTCTTTGGTATTAAATGAAGATCCGTCCGAATTTTTGATCAAAAAAGTACCATCTCCGTTATCAATAAAAGAAACATTCCCTTGGTTCCTTGCGCACACAGACTCTCCCATTGCTTACCATTATATTGATAAACACAAGATTCTTCCGTATTGTAAACTAATGCCCCAGCTAAAGGCTTTATTTTTTGCATTAATGAAGAATTGACTCTTGTCAAAACCAAAGCTTTATTTCGACTTTCTAATTCAAGCAAGGATGCCCCATCAATATTTTCATGACTGTCGCCAATTTTAACTTGTGAGTAGGAAATATTGAGGAATAAAATAAAAATCAGAACTGAAGGGAACTTGTACATAGTTTGGTTGATGATGTTTTTATTGAGAGCAATGATAACTAAACAGACTACAGATACAGAAAATATGTTGTGAAATAGTAAGAAAAGTATGTATAATACAAAATTAGTGAGGTGGGAATAATCTTTCGAAGGATGTAATGGATATTTTCCTATTTTCTAAAACCCCTATATATCTGATATTCAATAACTTTATTCGGAGTTACAAGAAAGGGTTTTTGATATGAGAATTATCTAGGCACTTTAATTTTACTTTCCGGAAAGTCTTTTTTTAGAAAATTACATCGCTCTTTTTAATCCAAATAGAAATCTGGCGTACTCATAATTTCGCACGAATTTTCTTTTCTAGATATTTTTTATCAAAGTTTGAAAGACTCATTCCTTCAAGATAATCTTCTCGTAGTGATAGTAACATAGGATGCAAAAAACGGGCATAGTATACCACCCCGGGCGGGTTAAGGTGAGCATAGCGTGGCGGGGCAAAGTGAGCCACCCCGGGCGGACGAAAGTGAACCACTAAAAAATCGATTCTATTTGTGGGTTACCATCGGTTCTTTTGTAAAAAAGACGATGGCAAACAAACAGATAGATATGCGCAAGGCAAAACAGATTTTCAAATTGCACGGCGATGGCGCGAGCAAACGGGGCATCAGCAAGCAGCTGGGCCTCTCCCGCAATACCGTAACCAAGTACATCGACTTCTTCAAGCGGTACAAGCTGACTTCCTATGAGGTGTCCGCAATGACCCTGGAGGAGATCCACAGGCTTTTCCGGTCGGACCAAAAGCCCAAGAGCGAACAATTGAAGACCCTAGAGAAGTACTTTCCCTATTTTGACAGGGAGCTACGCAGGACGGGTGTTACCAAGCAATTGTTATGGGAGGAATATTACGAGAAGCACCCCGACGGCTTCAAGCTCTCACAGTTCAGGTACTGGTATCGGGAATGGACAAAGGAAGTCTCCCCCGTAATGCACTTTACCCACAAAGCGGGCGACAAGCTATTCATAGATTTTACGGGGAAAAAGCTTGTTATCGTAGATAGACATACGGGGGAGCTGCAAGAACTGGAAGTCTACGTATGCGTATTGGGAAGTAGCCAATATACCTATGTCGAGGCCTGTGCCAGCCAAAAACTGGAAGACTTCATGCGCTGTACCGAGAACGCCCTCTGGTTCTACGGCGGCGTCCCCCGAGCAATGGTTACGGACAACCTTAAATCGGCCGTTACCAAGAGCAGTCGTTACGAGCCCAAGGTCAACGAGACATTTGCCGATTTCGCCGAGCACTACGAAACGGCCGTGCTTCCCACAAGGGCTTACAGGCCGAGGGACAAGGCCATCGTAGAGAATGCCGTCCGGATAATCTATACCCGGGTGTTCGCGCCTTTGCGCAACCAGGCCTTCCATTCCATAACCGAAATCAACAAAGCCATATCGGAACTATTGAAAACACACAACGACAGGTCGTTCAGGGGAAGGAGTACTCCCGGTACTCGTTGTTCAAGGAAGTGGAACGGCAAGAACTCAAGTCCCTTCCATTGAAGCGGTACGAGATAAGATCCTACGCAAAGGGGACCGTCCACAAGAACAGCCACATCTACCTTGGCAAGGACAAGCATTATTACAGCGTACCCTATCGGCACATCGGCAAGCGGATCGAGATCGTCTACACCCATAGCTTCGTCGAGATATACCACAGGCACGAACGCCTTGCCGCCCATACAAGGAAAAGGCAGAAGTACGGGTATACCACCATGGCGGAGCATATGCCATCGCACCATCGGTTCGTCAGCGAATGGAGCAGCGAGAAGTTCATCGCCTGGGCAGGGCATATCGGCGACCATTGCAAGGGATACATCATCGGGATACTCGACAAGAAACAACATCCAGAACAGTCCTATAAGTCCTGTCTGGGCATACTCCACTTGGCCAAGAAAGTAGGAAACCAGCGCTTGGACAATGCCTGCAGGCGCGCATCCGACTATGGGGCATACAATTACAAAATGGTAGAGCGTATCCTGAAAAAGGGGTGGGACGTCCTTGAAGACGACCCACTGGACAAAACCGAGGTGCCCGACCATGAAAACATCAGGGGAGGGAACTATTACAAATAATAATCGCTTAACAATAATTAAAAACAAGTATCATGAACGAACAGACATTGGAACAAATGAAACAGTTAAGGCTCCACGGAATGATCAGGGCCTTCAACACCAGCCTCTCGTCCCAGAGTATCGATTACACCAACGATGAACTGCTGGCCTACCTTATGCAGTCCGAATGGGACGATAGGCAGAACCGCAAGATAGAACGCCTGACCAAGGCGGCCAGGTTCAGGTACAGTGCCGTAATGGAAGCGATAGACTACACTTCCGAAAGGAACATCGACAAGAACCAAGTGCAACGTTTTGCGTCCTGCGGATTTATCGGCAGAAAAGAGAACATCCTCATTACGGGGAGCACGGGCGTGGGCAAAAGCTATATGGCCTCCGCCATAGGCCATCAGGCCTGCTCGATGGGCAGCAAGGTCATGTACTTCAATACCGCAAAGCTCTTTACCACGCTCAAGACATCAAAGGCCGACGGTTCATATCTAAAACTGATAGGCAAGCTCGAAAAACAGGACCTGCTGATACTGGACGACTTTGGCCTGAAACCCTTGGACAATATCAACAGGCACTCCTTTATGGAAATAATAGAGGACAGGCACGGAAAACGATCGACGATAATAGCTTCCCAACTGCCCGTAGAGGCATGGCATGAGATCATAGGGGAAAAGACCATTGCGGACGCAATCCTCGATCGCTTGGTGCATACCGCACATAGGATAGACATAAAAGGGGAATCAATGAGAAAAAAACTAAGGAATAATCACTAATTTTAACACACGAATGAATCGATTTTAAGCACTTCGTTTACACTGCTCACTTTCATCCGCTGTGGGTGGTATACTTTGGCCGCCCTATCCACCAATCCGTGCCAGAGAGCCTCCTTATAGCTTATAACTTCTTTGGTTGCAGGGTTGTCAAATTTTTTATCAGCTACAATGGCCTGATACAAGTCGTCATTTGTTGTAATTATGTTTTCTATTTCAGAGCTTGCTTTTGCTTCTTGTAAATGAATGGTGTCCAGAAAAAGTCTAGGGTTAGGTAAATTAGTTATTGCTCCATTTAGTTTGGATAATGTCCTACTTGCTGTAATGGTTTTGCGAAGAACCGCTGTAGTTTCCAAATCCTTTTTTGGGGGGAGTAATGGTAAATCGTTGTATGGAATATCTTTGTTAAACGCAGCCATTTGTTAAGGGTCGAATTTACACTCGTTCTGAATACGAGGGTAAATATACATATAAATTACCCTTGTTTGGTTGTCAAATGTAAATTTTACTCCCATTAGATTTCTACCAATTTATTTTGGGGGAAGAGCAAGAGGGTAACGCGCTAAAGCGGCGTTACGTTCTATATGTTCCTTATTTCCAGCACCTTACTTAAAATACAAACCCTTGGGAAAGCCCATATTTGCGGCAAATGAAGCGGGAACCCCAATAAAATGGCAGAAATTTGCGGCAAATACCATTCTTGAAAAGCTTTTTGAATTTTTACTAATTTGAGTCAAAAGGCTCTGTAAGCCATATAAAAAGGAAAGAATTTGAGTCAAATCGGTGTAATTTGCCTCGCAAGCAGATTAGTTTGTGTAAGTATTTGGGACTTGCAGCACGAAACTTCGTTTCGCTCGCATATCATATTTGAAATTTTCAGTTACGACGAAATTTGTGGTCCCGTAAAAGGTAAATAAACGAAACTACTAAAAGAGACCAGAAATAAGACAATCATCTCAGAGTACTGTCGTTTTGTAATAGTGTCCTATTAATCGGCCGATTTAAAGGACAATTCTTTTTTTGATACCACGATTATCAGTATACGGCGGTGATACTATACTTCTTCTGATAGTCCTTAGGTGACATACTGGTTACTTTACGAAAAACATCCCTAAATGCCTTTGGATCTGAATAACCTACTTCGTACATTATCTCGTTTACATGTTTTCGCCCTTTTTCCAATTCCTTTTTGGCAGCTTCGACTTTTACCCTTTGAAGGTATTCCAGGACAGTATTGGAGGTAGCGTTTTTGAACCTTCGCTCAAAAGTTCTTCGGCTCAGTGCCATATCTTCGCATAAATCGTTTACCGATATTTTATCCTGATAGTTTTGCTCAATATATTCCTGTGCTTTGAGTACGGTTTCGTCCTTATGGGTTTTTTGACCTGAGAAAATCATAAAAGGCGATTGACTGCTGCGGTCAATGTCTATCATAAATCCTTTCGCAACCATAATAGCTGTTTCCCGTCCTGCATGTTTTTCAATTAAGTAAATAATAAGATTGGTAAAGGCGTAAGCACCGCCGCTTGTATAGATACCATCTGCTTCGGTTACAATTTTTTCATCTGTCAAAATCACCTTTGGAAATAATTGCCTAAAAACACCAGCTTGCTGCCAATGGGTAGAACATGGTTTTCCGTCCAGTAATCCTGTAGCTGCCAGAAAAAATGATGAAATACAAAGACTCACGATTTCAGCACCTTCCTTATAGTGACTGATTAACCAGGGCATAAAATCACCGTTGTCCTTTAGACTTTTTTCATAATCCTCATGAATGGCAGGAATGATAATCAAATCCGTTTTCAATACTTCTTCGATAACAACTTCCGGCGTGATAGCAAATAACCCACCAGAGGTATCAAGTTGTCTTTCTAGACCTACCAATTGTATGTCAAAAAGCGGTTCTTGACCTGTTTGTCTCAGAAATTCATTCACCCAGGATAACATTTGATGAGTACCTGCTATGTTCACTACACTTACGTGTCCTTTTGGAACAAGAATAGAAACGTGCTTCATTTTGTTTAACTTTATAGCTTGTAAATATATTCCATTTTATTGTCGTAATCAACCTGTAGGGTTGACGGAAACACCCTTTGTGTTTTGATTTTATCTAATAAATTTGTGTAACACATTTGAAAACAATGTTTTATGAAAATCAATAATATGAAAACAATCTGGCTCAATCTTCCTGTTAGGAATATTCAAAAATCAAGGACATTCTTCAACAAAATCGGTTTTCGTGAAAACCAGATGCACAAAGAAGCTAAGGATTTGGCTAGTTTCCTCATTGGTGAAAATGATTTTGCAATGATGCTTTTTCCAGAAGAAACCTTTAAGGACTTTACTCAAAATGCAATTGCAGATACAACCAAAGGAAATGAAATGCTCATTAACATTGATGCTCAATCTAAAGAAGAAGTTGACGCTTTCGCGAAAGCAGTCGAATCAGCAAGCGGTACGGTATTCGCAGCACCCTCTGTAATTGATGGTTGGATGTACACCTTTGGCTTTGCCGACCTCGATGGCCACCGGTGGAGTATGTTGTATATGGATACTGATAAAATGCCTAAAACATGAATATTTCACAAGAAGAAATCGCCATTGCATTTTCAAATGGGGAATTTGACAGAACCTATCCCTTCCTAAAAGAAGACATTGTTTGGGAAATAGTAGGCGAAAACACCTTTAAGGGTAAAGAAAATGTAATTGCCAATTGCAAGCAGACTGCCGAATATTTCAATTCGGTGGAAACCATTTTTAAAATAGAGGATATAATAAAATCCGACAACCGTATAATTATCCGAGGTACAGCTGAATTTAAAAAAGAAGGTAAAAGGGTTAATTTTATAAAGGCCTGTGATGTATATGAGTTTGATGATGAAGATAAAATTATAAACATTTATTCATATTGTATCCCAGAAAAAAAGTAAATGACCGCCAATCAATTCATAGAAAAACTAGCAACCTTTAAAAACGAAAAGGAACTCGACAAAGTAGCAAGATTCTTCAAAGGCAATGATGGTATGACAAAGGCTCTAGGGGTAAAATTTGGAGATGTCTTTAAAACTGCAAAAGAGTTTACCCAAATGCCTTTGGAAGAAATCAACAAATTGCTGGACAGCGAATATTATGAAATCCGGATGGGAGCTGTGAGTATTATGGATTATCAGGCTAAAAGAAAAAAGACCAGCGAAGAACGTAAAAAAGAACTCTTTGAGCTATATCTAAACCGTCACGACCGATTAAATAATTGGGATTTTGTTGACCGTGGTTCGTATAACATCATTGGTGAATATCTGATTGATAGACCAAGGGATATTCTTTATCAGTTGGCCAAGAGTGAAAATATCTGGGAACGGCGTACCGCTATTGTAAGTACCTATGCTTTTATCAAAAAAGGGCAGTTGGACGATACTTTTAAAATTGCTGAAATGCTAGTTTACGATAACGAAGAACTAATTAATAAAGCTGTTGGTAGTTGGATACGCGAAGCAGGAAAGAAAGATGAGAAACGATTGAAATTCTTTTTAGATTCTTATGCTGCCACGATGCCAAGAGTCACGTTAAGATACGCGGTTGAAAAAATGGATAAGGAAAATAAGAAACACTATATGAAACTTAAAAATCAAAAATGAATGAAAACAATCACGGTACAAACTAATATCAATACTAGTTTGGAAAAAGCCTGGAACTATTGGACAACATCTAAACACATTACTAATTGGAATTTTGCCATACCCGAATGGCATTGTCCAAATGCGGAAAATGATTTAAGCATTGGTGGTAAATTTTCATTAAGTATGGAAGCTAAAGATGGTAGCATGGGATTCGATTATTCTGGAACTTACACTAAGATAGAACCCATTTCATTGATTGAATATGCCCTTGAAGATGGGCGAAAAGTGCATATCACCTTCAATCAAAAGGGAGATACCATTGAAATAATAGAAACCTTTGAGGTAGAAGACAGTAATACATTGGAACAACAACGACAGGGGTGGCAGTCGATTTTGGATAATTTTAAAGCATATACTGAAAATAACTAAATCATGGAAAAGCAAATCTCAAAAACACGCCTTTGGATTTCTTATATTCTACAAGGTAGTATCGTGATTATGTTCCTAATGGGGGCAGTAATGAATCTCATGCAAACGAATGAAGCCATTAGCGGGGCTACGGAAATGGGCTATCCAGAATCTTCTGTGATATATCTTGGATTAATACTACTGGTTAGCACGGTGCTATATACCATTCCCAAAACATCGGTATTCGGGGCAGTACTACTCACCGGATGGTTGGGAGGAGCTGTTGCTACGCACGTTATACATAGCGACCCTATGTTCAACCTATTGTTTCCAGTGCTTTTTGGAATCGTGATGTGGTTAGCGTTATGGCTTAGGTTGCAAAAAGTACAGCGATTGTTCTCGTAAAAATTAGTGATATGAGAGGAAATATTTTATTGCTTATTAAAGAATGACAATTCGAAAATTGATAATGACCCTTGATTTAACATTGAACAAAATTTAAAATATGAAAACAATTTTTGATAAAGACACCCGAGACGGACTTATAGAGAGAACAAATCAACTTGATTCGGAAAGTAAAGCTCTATGGGGCAAAATGAATGTTTATCAAATGACAAAACATAGCATAATATGGAATCAATGGGTATTAGGTGTTGATAATAAAATAGAATACAAACAAAGTTTTCTAGGCAAACTCTTCGGAAAAATAGTGCTCAAGAGTAGCACAAAAAACGATAAACCATTAGGTAAAAATGAACCGGCAGGTTCCGATTTTACAGTCAAGGAAAAAAGCGGAGACGTAGAAAAGCAAAAACACACTTTGATTGAATTAATTGAACAATATGAAAATTATGACAATCCCGATTTTATTCACGACTTTTTCGGAAAAATGACGAAGGATGAGATTGGAATTTTTGCTTACAAGCATTCAGACCATCATTTACGGCAATTTGGAGTATAAAAAAGGCAAATTTTCAAAGTGAGATAAAACAACCTAAAAATAAAACATGGAAGAATTCAAAAACATGTTTATTGAAAATTCAAAAGCACTAAAAATGGGCTTGATTCTACGCAAACTTATCTATGAATCGTTCCAAGATATTGAAGAGTCTATTGCCGGTGGCGCCAAGGTAAAACTGGCACTATATAGTAGAGGTGGAAAAGACAAAGTTCTTTGTGGTATTCAGCAAGGGAAAGGAGATACATGCATGTTATATGTTCATCATCTGGATTCCATTTCGCATGATAGACTGAAATTCAGCGGTAGTGGGAAACATGCCAAACGAATAAGGTTTACTGATGAAAATCAAATTATAAATGAAGATATCAGTTGGCTGTTTTCCTTGGTACAGAATAATTCCCCATACTGAACTTTGACTCTTCTTAAGATAATTACTTTTGTCTCCCGTAAAAAGAACCAATTCTGGGACTGTCCTTATTACCTAAATCAGTATATTAACTCGCCGTTTTTTGACACTTAGACTATAGCACCATATGACTCGCATAAGTTGGATATAATCATTAACTATATATCCTTATATTGGTTAATAACTATATTCCTAGGTTGGCAACAATTATAAAAAAGCACCAAAAATATGACAGAGATAATAATTAATGCTACTATTTCTTTAGTGATTATCAAATTATTGACAATCAATCAAAAGGGCTATTGGGAAGATCACTTTAAAGTCATTTTAAGAGCAAAATTGGAGATAGTAGTATGTTTGATTTTGTTAGGATTATCGTATTCATCAATTGAACTCCATAAAGTCAAAAAAAATGAACACACAGAGTTTACAATTGGAAGTTTAGACCATAAATCGATTGAACAAATCAATTTTTTAGATAGAAGCATAGCTGGAAGATGGGACATTGAAGCCAAAGACAATGGAAAAATATTTAAGAATATTGCAATTTATCTAATTCCTCTCTTTCTATTTTTATTTAAAGGCAGTATTAAAAAGAAAGCTTGTTTTGTTTTTTATTTTTTCTCAAGGATACGTACTCACTGAAAGTTTAACAGGTTTGACAAAAGGGCTCGTTGAAAGATATCGGCCTTTCGCATATATGTCAAAAAGTGGACTTGAAAATTTAAGTGTAAAAGAAAAAGAAAAATTTTTAGAGGATATTGGTGATTATGATATTTTGAATTCTTTTTTCAGGAGATGCTAGTATACTCGCTTATGGGCTGGTTTTTTTTGCCTTCTCTTACAGTCTGATTTACAACAATCGCATTAGTAAAAATGTTGTTTGGATTGCCGCTTTGTTAGGAGTTTTTTTAGGATGTTATTTTAGAACTTTATCAGGTAAACATTTCCCTACGGACGTTATAGTTGGTGGTCTAGTAGGATCTTTGGTGGCTGTAGGAATTTTAAAATTACATATCAGCAAGAGAATTGAACTTGAGTAGTAAAATAACTGCTGCCAACAAAATGTATAAGAAATGGCGCTGAAAAGGAGGACATTTTTTTATTTTTGCTCAGCGCCACTTCTTATACATAAACGTTAGCAGTAATAAGTCCATTGACATACGTGTTACATTCTAATCGCAAGGAATCCACATATGAAGAAGCAAGATAAAATGTAACCTAGAAGCCGATTTGTGCGTCTAATGGTAAAACATGGCTCATGAAAACGGTTTCCGCTCCAATATTAACGATTATCGTGTTTCTTATTTTCACATCATGTAGCAAAGAAAATATATCACCTACACAGGAAGGGTCCGATTGGATCATAGAGACAAATAACACTATCACGACTTCTATGACAGTTGGAAACCTGACTGTAAAAGGAAATTCGATTTTGACAATTGACTATACCTCCAGTCCTGACAATACATTGATCGTTAAAGGTAATTTAGTAGTAGAAGATGATGCACAGCTAATTATTCTTGGAAATAAAGATTTAATGAACGATGAGTTTATCATAGCCAATGACTACAGTTCGCAATTCAACATAATAACCAAGGGTAATAGCATCTTAAGGATCGAAAACATCAACATGCGAACGCAAACGGGCACAGCCGCTGAGAACGGAAGCATTTACATGTCTTATGATGCTATGGACAACTCTTCTATGATAATAGATGGCGCCAAATTAGACAACGAGTCGAGCTGGTTGCTCGGAAATTTTAGAAACCAGTCGAAATTGGTGGTCACCAACTCCGTTTATATTCCAACTGAGATCTATCTTAATGACTCCTGTTCTGTTACCATAAACGGAGCGGAAACCAAAACAGGTTTATGGATGTCACTTACCACTGGGTCACATAATATTCAGCTTCCCAATGTGGGTACCGAGACATGGTTCTGGAATGCCGGTTCCAATCTTGGAGCAGGGGTTCATTGGTCTCTGTCTGTTGTCAATTCTAATCCCGGACTGGGCGTTCAGTTGTTTCCGGAAGCCACTGCAACAATAGCTGGACATGGCGTGTCTCCGGGCGAATTGACTATTGGATATTTCGTATCCAGCAACAACGAAACTATTGATGATCTACAGATTGGGCTGCAGAATGGGGAGATCATCCCCGGACGACTCACACTTAATAACGTCAATCTTGGGCCAATCGCCTGGCAGATTTATTCGGTAACATCATCTTCATTAACTATCAATAATTCTATTATTAATGAAATTGGTATTGTTGGTGATGGCATGGTGACTATCAATAATAGTCTGCTTCAATTTGCTGTATTGGCGTGTTATGGTCAAAATAGTTCATTGACAATAAACAACAGTGAGGTCTGGAATCAGTCGATTGAAGCGGACAATAATGGTTTGATTACATTGGGTAATTGCAATGTTTATGGCTCCCATTTCATAACTAAACAAGGCCAGTCAAAGATCACCATTGAAGGAGGTGCATTTCACGACAATCCACCTATTGACCCGAATACCATATTTGTGGATGTCGCCACCGGGCAGGCAAACTATAATCCTTTTAGCGCTCCAGGACCACCAAAAAAATCAGGAACTGGTGTAATCACTTGCGAGGCAGTTTCTAACTGCACATGGTAGCTGGATTGTTACCTATGACAGAATACTGACAAAAAATTTGTGATTGGCAGAGCTTCGAAAAAAGTGGGACCGAGTGCCTTACGACTGCTAACACGGCGCATATTTCATTGCGGAAATTTAGTGTTGCTTAGTAGTTTTTGTTTCTTAATTTAGATTGGTCACACGGGACAGTTTTGCAGCAGGTCGCAATGAAACCTGCATTAATTCAAAAGAGTAATAGATGAAAGTCAATCCCTTTTTTGAGATTATACTCATATCATCAATGATTCTTTCCTGTTCGTCAAGGGATAAAGAAATTGATGAATCGTTAACTTTTCCTTCCTTCGGTACAGAAATAGAAGTTACCATCAATGGCTTATCCTTCGATGCAATGGAGCCATTTATATCTTCTAATGGGAACTATTTGTTCTTTAATAACTTAAACGATGGTATAAATACAAAACTTTATTATGCCACGAAGGTCAATGACTCGACTTTCAACTATGTTGGCGAACTAGCAGGAACAAATCAAACTACAGAACCTCATTTGGACGCGGTGGCCGATATGGATGCCCATAATAATTTTTACTGGACATCGACAAGAAATTATCCCGCCGAATTGAATAATCTGTTTCGTGGAACCTTTGGAACTGGGAATGTTGTTGATATTCAAAGAGTGCAAGGGGATTTCAATATGAATACTCCTGGCTGGCTCATAATGGACCATGGAATCAGTTTGGATGGTGAATTTTTGTACTTCAACAATGCAAGATTTGATGATGCAATTTGTCAAGGCCCCTGCGAGACTACATTGGGGATTGCCAAAAAAGAAAATACTTCAACTTTCAATACTCTTCCAAATTCGGCATCAATTTTACAAAACGTCACTGATGCCAACTATATTTACTATGCCCCCTGTATAAGTAGTGATGACCTAGAATTATATTTTACAAGATATTTAAAGGGGCCAATTACTCCAAGTACGGTTTTTGAAATATGTGTAGCGATACGAAGTGATAAGTTATCCGAATTTTCTATTCCAAAAGTTCTGTTTTCCGACATTATTTCAAATTTAATAGAAGCTCCCACTCTTACATTGGATAAAAACATCATTTACTACCACAGAAAAATCTCGGGTTCGCATAAAATAATGATGAGATATCGAGATTTATTATGAATAGTTATTTTAAAACAAACTAATGCCAACAATACCTAAGGCAAACAGGGCGATAAGTTATGAATTCAAAAGCTTGGACGTATTTGCGAAGTCCGCCAAATTGAAAATTACACGATAACGAAATATTCAAATTTGGCAATTAAAAAGAAAAAATAATTACAAAACCCGCGCAAACGTGCCTTTTCGGTATGGGCAGGCAAAAAGCTCTGGCTACGAGCGCAGACCACGGCTTTGGCGTTGCGAACGGAAACGAAAAGTTTCCTTGCCTACCCTACTTGCCATACGAGCCGAACCGTTGACGGCAATTTTTCCAACGTCTCATAAATCCAACGATTTCAACAACCAAAGTATTCCCTCCTTAATAAAACTTCAAATGAAGGACTAGAAAACGTCACAAGTTAAATTTAATTTGCTAAGCTTCTAATAAGGAAAATGAAAAAGGCCCGTATTTGAAATACGGGCACTTAATCTGGAAAAAATTTACTTTGAATAACTAACTCGACCCAAATCTAATATTAATGCTTGATCGGAGAAAAAATTTGTTGTCAATGGCATGTAATAAGCCGCCTAGGTAGTGGCTTATGATGTTAAACCAGTTGGATAATTAAAAACTAGGGCTATTTTTGGCAAATACCAACCGTTACCCTATGTATGGCAAGAATCGAAATTTCGGGTACTCCCGATGAATTGGAGAGAATTGGGACCTTCCTTAAAAACAACAATGTTGATTTTAAAATGGTTAACGATTTTGCGAATTACTCGTTGGAAGAACAAAAAATGTTCGACAGAATAATTGAAAAGTTTAAATAAAGGATTAATTGGATTCCAGTAAAAAGAACAATCCATAAGACTCTGCTTCTTTACTAATCTGTCTCATTTACTTGCCGTTTTAGGAGTCTTTCTTTTTGAGCAAATCAATATGTTTAATTGTTTACTTTTATTGTACATGTAGAATTAATATAGATCATGTGATCTATATTCCTACGTTCTCAGCAATCATAAAATGAATGAAAATTATGGTATCTAATTTGATAATTGAGCTCATTTTAAATAAAAAGATAAACATCCTTTTATCCATTTTATTATTTCCATTTATTGCTACGTATGGTCAAGCAAACAGTGATAATTGCAGTACAGGAAGTTTTAGAATTGTTCAACCTTTTTTGGGTGAATGGGAAGAATTCGAACTTAAAGATTCTTTGGAAGTTTATATTGGACGACTTTCAACTAGACTTAATGTGGACGGCTGCGTTTTAACGCAAAGCTTTATTTCCGCTGACTCAACTTTTTCTTATCTATCCCACGGTTATGTCAATCCAGCATCAAATGTCTGGGAAGAAACGTACGTGTTTAGTTCGGGGGTTATTCTAAGTTTTTATGGATAGTTGAGGGCAATACTCTCTATACGCTTAGAGTTGGAGGGTCTCGCAAAACCGACTATCTCTATCGATTAAATTATATAAACATAAATAAAGATGAATACACAGTTGCAGGGCAGGAATCACGTGATGGAGGAGAGACATGGGTATCCATAGATTCAACAAGGATAAAAAGGGTTGAATAATCCAAAACTGCTGAGAACAAAGTGCAAAATGTTCATGAGGACCATACACCCTCACACCATTTGCACTAACCGTTTCAAAAATTTCTCAAAAAGAACGATTTTTAGTACAAAAAAAACAAAAGTTTATTTTGGATATTGATACTTCCCCCTTAAAATATTCATGTCCTCGCTCAGTTTCTTGTCGATAACCTTGGCATAGATCTGAGTCGTCTTTAATGATTGGTGCCCCAACATTTTGCTTACAGATTCAATGGGTATTCCATTGGCTAAGGTTACCGTAGTGGCAAACGTATGCCGGGCCAAATGGAAAGTCAAGTTTTTCTCAATGTTGCAAAGAGTTGCAATTTCCTTTAGAAATACGTTGGTCTTCTGGTTACTAATGACGGGAAGCAACAATCCATTCATAGATTTTTGTGTATGATTGACATATTTGGATAGAATTTTCTGGGCAGCGGGGAGTAGGGGAATGATGCTGCGGGAATTGGTTTTTGATCGATTTATTTTTATCCACCGATTACCATCCATTCCAAATACAATATGAATCTTTGAAAGCCTACGGACATCTACATATGCCAATCCGGTAAAGCAGCAGAACACGAAGATGTCACGTACTTGGTCTAAGCGTTTCAGGGGAAGTTCTTTCTCAATTATCGAGCGAAGTTCAGCTTCTGTCAAAACGTCTCTTTCAACCTTTTTCCAATTAGCCTTCCAATGATAAAAAGGGTCTTTCTTCACCCAATTGTTCGCAAAAGCGATACGCATTATTTTTTTAAAGTTGACAACGTATTTGGTTGTAGTATTTTGATTGCCAATTTTTTGGTCTTTAAAAAGTGGTGAAAACGATTTATAAAATTTAAGTCCACTTCTACTATAAACAGATCTTCCAACTTAAATTCTTTATTGATAAAAGCCGCGAGGTGATTCCGAGTGCGTATGTGTCGTCTGTAGGCTCCGTAAGAATAATCCAAACCTACTAATCGTTCAATTTGAGTATTGTGTTCATCATAAATTGAAAGTAGAGTTTTATATATATATTCTTTGTTCAACAGCTTGTTTTTAATAAGTTTCGCATTAAAGGGTCTCTTTTTGATTACAAGCCTGGCATGAATGCCATAAGCTTTGCACTCCAGTTCATCTATGTAATGATTCAAGGCATTTGTTTTGGAGTTAGAACCTTTAACCCTTCCCTTAACAGAACACCATTTTTCAGGACGTATTTTTCGTTTAGTGCTAAATTCCGCTCTTAAGCCATTCACCGTTATCCTTAGATAAATTGGGGCTTTGCCAAGTTTGTCTAACTTACCCTTTCTGAGGTAACTTAAAACCGAGAAGGAATGGGTCTCCATTTGGAAGCGATTTTTCTTAATTCAATTTGATTATAAATTCCTCTTAAAAAATTGATGACCAATTTTTTAACATTGATTCGGTGCCCTTTTTACGAATTCCAAAATGGGGCACCGAATAGGGCACCGCGACAGATGGTTCGTTTTGATATCAAATGAATACGAGAAAAATAAAAAAGCCCTAAAACAGTACGTTTTAGGACTTTTTTGAATAGTTTTGAAGGTCTAAAAGTGACCTGGCTGGGGCTCGAACCCAGGACCCTCTCCTTAAAAGGGAGATGCTCTACCAACTGAGCTACCAGGTCTTTTTTTGACAGAACTTACGGCCCTGCCCGCCGAAGCGAAACAAACATTTCGCGTAGGAGGGTGCAAATATAAGATCATTAATTTATTTAACAAGTCGATTTCTATAGAAATTTCCCTTTTCTTTGAAATCAAATGGAAATGCTCCATTTTTACAAAAAACAACTTTTGTGAAGATCGTTTTATTGGGCTATATGGGCAGTGGTAAGACCACAGTTGGAAAAAGATTGGCCACGGAATTAGAAATTCCCTTTTTAGATTTGGATGGCTATATTGAGGATTCTGAAAATAGTATCATTTCGGAAATCTTCGACTCGAAGGGAGAAATCTATTTTCGAAAAAAGAATACGAGTATCTAAATCAACTTTTAGCGACCCATGATAAATTAGTGCTTTCCACTGGCGGGGGCACCCCATGCTATGGACAGAACATGAAGACGATTTTGGAGGGGACTAAAAATGTTTTCTACTTAAAACTTTCTATATCGCAATTGGTGGATAGGTTAATAGCTGAAAAAGACCATAGACCCTTGATCAAAAATATAAGGGACGAGGAATTTCCCGAGTTCATTGGCAAACATCTATTTGAGCGAAGTTTTTTTTACCAACAGGCACATCATATAATCCACTGTGATGAAAGGGCCAATGAGGATATTATCACCGAAATCAAATCACGTTTAGTCTAAATAGACGCGATCATTCTTTGCTTGAAATTTCACGTGCACATGTTCTTGAAGCGAGGTTGAAAGTGATATACCCTTGTAATCTGCCTTTACCGGATATTTTTTATGATTACGATTGACTAGAACAGCAGTTTTAAGTTGTTTTAAGGGTACACTTAAAAAATGATGCACCCCATAAATCAACGTAGTGCCCGAATTGAGGACGTCATCGACCAATACAATCGATTTATTAATGTAGTCTTCTTCAGAAATCGATGTGCTGACTCCACTTTTGACCGGGTCTTTTTTATCCATGCTGACCTTACAGAGTATAATGTCGGCATCTGTTATTTTCTGAAGCACCGATTGAATTTTCTTTGCGAACTGAAGACCGCCACCATCGATTCCTGCAATGATAATCTCCTTTTCATCTACATTGGCCTCATAGATTTGATAGGCAATCCGTTCGACCTTATGCTGTATCTGTTGATGGGTAAGAATTTTATGTTCCATGGTACTTTGTTGTATTTTCAAAGATAGCAAACTGTAGTTGGTTTCAAGTTTCTAAGGTTTCAGGTTTAAAACTAGAAAATAGAATTCGTATATTTTTTAATCTTTAGCTTCCATCTTCCATCTTCCATCTTCCATCTTCCATCTTCCATCTTCCATCTTCCATCTTCCATCTTCCGACTTCCAATTTCCGACCAAACTCATTCCTCCTCCAAATAACCATCTATTTCACGACGGTCTTTTTTGGTAGGTCTTCCCATTCCTTTTTTTCGGTAATAATCTTTTGAGTATTGCAAGAGCTCATTGTGCTCAAAGGCGGTTTTCGGAGTGGTATCCTTACGATAGATATCCACCAACTTGGCGCCGACCCTACTTTTTGGGATATCCAAAACCGTAAGTTCATAATTCACCTGGTTCTTTCTTACAACAATTTTGTCCATGGGATATACCTCCCTAGAGGGTTTTATCGCTTGATCATTAATTTTGACATGACCTTTTTTACAGGCCGTGGAGGCCATATTCCGAGTCTTAAAATAACGGGTGCTCCAAAGGTATTTATCGATTCGCATAACAATTAAAAATCTTTGTTAACGTAGACCACAAAAATAGGGGAAAATTGTATCTTGCCGCCTTTAATTGCTAGCGGATGAGAATGAATCGAATGTTTTTTCTAATGTTGATGATAGGGGTCGCATGGTCTTGTAAAAAAGACGACGGGCCTGAGATTGAACTTGTGCCACCAAGGTTATTGGCTGAAGTTGTAGTTGAAAATGATGCCGAGATCAAAGCCTATTTACAAACTCATTTTTACAACTATGAGGAATTTGAAAACCCTCCCGCTGATTTTGACTTCAAGATTAAGATAGACACTATTGCTGGAGAAAACGCCGATAAGAGACCTTTATTGGAAGAAACCAAGCTTGCACAAAGAACGGTCAATGTCTCATCAGGGCATTTTTCTCTTAACACTAACGAAGAAGATATTCAGCATACCTACTATTACCTTACTGTGCGAGAAGGGACAGGAGAACAACTGACTGTCGCCGATTCTACCTATGTTCGGTACGAAGGTAGTTTGCTTAATGGTCAGGTCTTTGATGGGTCAATATTCACCCCTGTATGGTTCGATTTAGCAAGGATACAGGCCCCTCAGCAGGGTGCTCGTGGTTTTTCTGAGGGAACTTCACACTTTAAAGCTGGTGGTGAGGTGACGGTAAATGATGACGGAACATTTACGGTTGATGGGTATGGTATAGGATTGATTATCATGCCTTCAGGTCTTGGTTTTTATAGCACATCTCAGTCTACAATACCGGCATATAGTCCTTTGATTTTTAAAGTGGATGTTTTTGCGGTTAACAAAACAGATCATGATCAAGACGGAATTCCTTCAATTCAAGAAGATTTGAACGGTGATGGATATTTATACAATGATGATACCGATCAAGCATTCGAGGATGCAAACGGACTTCAGCGGGTTGTTGATTTCTTGGATAGCGATGATGACGGTGATGGGGAGGCGACGAGCGAAGAGATTTTAATTGATGGTGAAATAAAGACAGATGAAAACGGAATTGTAATTTTTCCGGATAGTGATGGTGACGGCAATCCCGATCATAGAGATGACGATAGTTAGTATTTCATGGTAGAATGAGTTAATAAAAAAGCCCTGAACATTCAGGGCTTTTTTATTAACTTCTATATTCTTTTATAATTTGAGGGAAAGTCCGAATATAACTTGCGAGGGCCTTGCATCGACACGGCCCGAGATATCGGTAACATTGTCGCCGATAAAATTAGCTTCATTTTTAGATAGCCCTCTTTCATAACGTACGTCAAGACCGATTTTGCCCAGATTTACCCCAACGCCGAACTGTGCGCCAAAACTAAAATCTTTCTCGATATTATTTACGGTAAGCCCTTCAAGTTCGTTTTCCAAAATATATTGAAAAGTTGGTCCTGCAAAAACATGTAGGGGTCCAATGACCTTGACTCCCACAAGTACTGGCATATCGAGCTTTGAGATATCGTACTGGGTGCCGTTGGCAACATCGTAGCCACTTTGGGTTTTTGTATAGAGCAGTTCAGGGCGTATGTACAATCGTAATAGGTCTATTTTTCCAAAGATCCCGAAATGATATCCGACCTTTCCGTCGGATCCCCTGACAATATCTTCCGCGGCGTTTCCGACGGAGGCTACCAAGTCGCCGTTCTGGCCGTAATTGAGCCCCCCTTTAATACCAAAACCTGAATCTTTTTGTGCAAATGCAGTGATGCTTATCATAGCATATACTGCCAGTAGAAGTGTTCTTTTCATTTGTTCCTATTTTAAGTGTTCTAGAGAACAAATGTCTCGAATCAATAGCATGGAAGTCGCCGGTAACGACAGCGAAATTGACCGAATTAAGATGTTCTCGTTCTTAATACCCCAACGGTATCAAAAACGATACCATTGTCATTTTCTTTTCAATACCTTCAAAACGGCCTTCTCGATGGCTTTATTGTTTAGGCCGTACTTCTCCATAAGCTGTTCTGGGGTACCGCTTTCACCGAAAGTATCTTGGGTGGCAACGAATTCTTGTGGCGTAGGATGCTGATTGGCAAGGGTTCTGGAGATGCTTTCGCCCAATCCGCCCAGATAATTATGCTCTTCGGCCGTAACCACGCATCCAGTTTTTTTAACAGACTTTAACACGGCTTCCTCGTCAAGCGGCTTGATCGTATGAATATTGATGACCTCTGCCGAAACACCCTGGTTTTCCAAATTTTCAGCAGCGATCAATGCTTCCCACACCAGATGTCCGGTTGCGATGATGGTCACATCGGTTCCTTCATTGAGCATCAGTGCTTTTCCTATTTCGAATTTTTGGTCGACGGGGGTGAAGTTCGCTACTTTGGGTCTTCCGAACCTAAGATATACGGGGCCTTCGTAGTCGGCAATCGCCAAGGTCGCCGCTTTGGTCTGGTTGTAATCACAGGGATTGATAACTGTCATACCTGGAAGCATTTTCATCATACCGATATCCTCCAAAATTTGGTGGGTGGCCCCATCCTCTCCCAAAGTAACACCCGCATGCGAAGCACATATTTTCACATTCTTGCCTGAATAGGCTATGGATTGGCGAATTTGATCATAGACCCTGCCTGTGGCAAAATTGGCGAACGTGCTCGCAAAAGGTATTTTACCACCAATGGTCAACCCGGCCGCAATACCCATCATATTGGCCTCGGCAATTCCGATTTGAAAAAACCGATCCGGATTCTCATCGATAAACGGCTGAATTTTCAAGGAACCCACCAAATCGGCGCACAGGGCAACGACATTGGGGTTGGTTCTTCCTAATTCGGTCATGGCATCGCCATAACCACTTCGCGTATCGTTTTTACCTTGGTCTGTGTATTTCATATCAATAGTTCTTAATAAGTAGCAGGTAGTTTTCTTGCTTTAAAGCCTAAGAGTGCAGTGGTCTTAGTTCTTTGTGTCTCACTTAGTAATCTCCCAAAGTTTCAGGATTCTGCGATAGGGCCGTTTCCAATTGCTCATCATTCGGGGCTTTCCCGTGCCACGCATGGGTGTGCATCATAAAATCCACACCGTTGCCCATGACCGTATTCATAATGATACAGACCGGTTTTCCTTTTCCTGTTCTGCGCTTTGCCTCTTTTAGTCCTTCGATGACTTCGCCGAGGTCGTTGCCATTTTCAATCTCCAGGACGTTCCATCCGAATACTTTGAATTTCTCGGCTAGGTTTCCTAAAGGCAACACCGCTTCGGTAGGGCCGTCGATTTGTTGTCCGTTTCTATCAATTGTGCTGATGAGATTGTCAACCTTATTTCCTGCGGCATACATAATGGCCTCCCAATTTTGGCCTTCCTGTAGCTCGCCGTCGCCATGAAGACTATAGATAAGATGGTCATCGCCGTTCAGTTTTTTGGCCAAAGCGGCTCCGATGGCCACTGACATCCCTTGCCCTAAAGAACCGGAAGCAACGCGTATACCGGGCAATCCTTCATGCGTCGTCGGATGCCCTTGTAGGCGTGAATTTATCAGTCGGAAGGTGTTCAACTCATCCACAGGAAAATATCCTTTTCTGGCAAGAACACTATAGAATACAGGCGAAATATGTCCGTTGGATAAAAAGAAAAGGTCCTCGCCGACACCATCCATATCGAAACCTTCTTTCAACTCCATAATTTCATGGTACTGCGCCACAAAAAACTCGGTACAGCCCAAAGATCCCCCGGGATGCCCCGAATTTACCTTGTGCACCATCCGTAAAATATCCCTTCGGGTTTGTATGACAATATCTTGAAGCTCTTCTAATTTTGGCATTTTCTAGTGATTTTGAAGTTACAAAAGTAGGAGCAATGTTTGGGGGAAACAAGCCCAGTTGTTAGATTTTATTAACGGAAGACCTTAGGGTCAACTTTATTGATTTGTTAAGGTTTTTATGCATCGCAGTTGGTTATCTTTGCCCCTTGAATCGACGTTTTGATCTTTACACTACAACATACTGATACCCATTCAAAGGCCCGTGCAGGGAAAATGGTAACCGATCATGGCACTATTGAGACGCCAATTTTTATGCCTGTGGGAACTGCCGCCTCGGTCAAGGGGGTTCATCAAAAAGAACTACGGGAAGAAATCGACCCCGATATCATTCTAGGCAATACCTATCATCTTTTTTTACGACCAAAAATTCCAATAATTAAGGCCGCCGGCGGACTGCATAAGTTCATGGGCTGGGAACGTAATCTATTGACCGATAGTGGAGGATATCAAGTATATTCACTTTCGGCCAACCGAAAGATAAAGGAAGAAGGGGTGAAGTTCAAGTCTCATATCGATGGGTCACTTCACTTTTTCACACCGGAAAATGTAATGGAAATACAAAGGGATATCGGCGCGGATATCATCATGGCCTTCGACGAGTGTACGCCATATCCGTGTGATTATCAATACGCCAAACGCTCAATGCACATGACCCATCGGTGGCTGGATCGCTGTATGGCACATCTTGAAAAGACTCCTTTTACATATGACTATGCACAGACTTTTTTTCCTATCGTACAAGGTTCTACCTATAAAGACTTAAGACGGCAATCTGCTGAATACATTGCGAATTCAAGTGCCGCGGGAAATGCCATCGGTGGACTCTCTGTTGGTGAACCTGCCGATGAGATGTATGCCATGACCGAAGTGGTATGTGAAATTTTACCCGAAGACAAGCCCCGATATTTAATGGGCGTGGGTACCCCAATCAACATTCTCGAGAATATAGCACTGGGTATCGATATGTTCGATTGTGTGATGCCCACTCGAAATGCCAGAAATGGTATGCTTTTTACCGCTCATGGTACTATCAATATCAAGAACAAGAAATGGGAAGATGATTTTTCGCCTCTCGATGAGATGGGTACTACCTTTGTAGACAAGGAATATTCAAAGGCCTATTTGAGACATCTTTTTGCTGCCAATGAATATTTGGGCAAGCAGATAGCGACCATTCATAATCTTGGGTTTTATATGTGGTTGGTTCGCGAGGCGAGAAAACATATTTTAGCAGGAGATTTTTATGATTGGAAAACCACCATGGTCAAACAGATGGATAAACGCCTGTAAGTGAGCATACTCGATAAATACATATTAAAAAGGTATTTGGTCACTTTGGCGGCAATGCTTTTGTTGTTCATTCCTATAAGCATCATGGCGCACCTGGCCGAACAAATAGGAAAAATGCAGGACAATGAGGCGCCCTTGAACGAAATACTGGTCTATTTTGGAAATTTCACCATTTATGTCGGTAACGAGCTATTTCCGATTTTTCTCTTTCTTTCGATTATTTTCTTTACCTCGCGCTTGGCCGCAAATACTGAAATAATTGCCATTTTAAGTTCAGGTGTTTCGTATAACCGATTTTTGCGTCCCTATCTTATGGGCGCATCGATAGTTGCTGTGGTCATGTTGTTGATGAGTATGTTCTTGGTGCCTTCGGCCAGTAAAGGATTTAACGAATTCAAATACAAGTACTTAAAAAAGGGTAGGGAAAATCGACAAACAGAGAATATCTTTAATCAACTCAACGAGCGTGATTTTATTTATGTAAGTAGTTTTGACCCGGCGAGGCAGGTGGGCAATAATTTTACCTTTGAGCGCTTTAACAATGACAATACGTTGGATTTCAAAATTTCCGCTGCCAATATCAGGTGGGTCGAAAAAGATACGGTATACCGGCTGACGTCATATCAAAAAAGAAAGATTGTTGGCGATTCTTCCATCATAGAGAACAAGCCAAGATTGGACACTCTTTTTAATTTTCGTATTGATGACCTCACTCCGGTTTCGTATGTGGCCGAAACGAAGAATTTTATTGAACTGAATAAATTTATCGAAGATCAGAAGCGCAAAGGTGCTTCGAATATCAATACCTATATCTTGGTGAAATATAAACGTTGGGCATTGCCGATTACTGCCTTTATTTTGACCATTATTGCCGTGGCCGTATCTTCGGTAAAGCGACGCGGCGGAATGGGGGTCAATCTGGCTTTTGGTATTTTGGTGGCTTTCGTCTTTATATTCTTTGACAGGGTATTCGGAACGCTGGCCCAACAATCAGGATTTTCACCATTACTGGCCGTCCTGATTCCGAATATTTCTTTTGGATTGTTGGCGTTTTATCTGTTGCAGAAGGCCAAGCGGTAAAAACAACTAAAAGAGTGTGGTAGGGTGATTAAAAAACACGTCTCGGCCTGATCATAGCTATTAAAATTTTATATTTGTCGAATTCAATGAACAAACAGACTACCCATGGAGTATTTGGATTTTGAACTACCAATAAAAGAACTCGAAGAGCAACTTGACAAATGTCAGATCATCGGCGAAGAGAGTGATGTCGATGTTTCAGAAACTTGCAAACAGATAGAAAAAAAGCTGACCGAAACCCGTAAGGATATATATAAAAACCTTACCGCATGGCAGCGCGTGCAGCTTTCCAGACACCCTAATAGACCTTATACATTAGATTATATTCGTGCCATCTGCGGAGAAACTTTTCTTGAACTACACGGCGATCGCAATGTGAAGGATGATAAGGCCATGATCGGAGGATTGGGTAAAATAGGGGATCAAAGCTATATGTTCATTGGGCAGCAAAAAGGCTATAATACAAAAACAAGGCAATACCGAAATTTCGGAATGGCGAATCCGGAAGGGTATCGAAAGGCATTACGTTTGATGAAATCCGCCGAGAAATTCAACATTCCCGTGGTAGCGCTCATAGATACCCCTGGTGCTTTTCCGGGATCGAAGCCGAAGAACGCGGACAGGGAGAAGCCATTGCACGTAATATTTTGGAAATGACACGTTTGAAAGTTCCGATTATCGTAATTATCATTGGCGAAGGAGCTTCGGGCGGTGCTTTGGGCATCGGTGTGGGTGACCGTGTTTTAATGTTGGAAAATACATGGTATAGCGTAATCTCACCAGAATCTTGTTCTTCTATTTTATGGAGAAGCTGGGAGTATAAAGAACAAGCCGCGGATGCATTGAAATTGACCGCTACCGACATGAAAAAATTAAAACTTATTGATGAAATCGTTCGTGAGCCGGCCGGTGGCGCACATAGTGATCGTGACAAGACTTTTGAAATCGTCAAGAACAAAATTGTGACCCATTATGAAGAATTGCAAAAGTTATCACCAAAAGATTTGGTAAGCCAGCGTATGGATAAATATGCCCAAATGGGAGTTTTTAACGGCTAACGAGCCATTTTATCAAGCGCATCAAAATCCGGAAAATCAAAACTCCGGATTTTTTTGTTATCAACACAAAATCGTAACTTATGAACATACGATTGTTGAACACCTGTGAATTATAGTTCATGTTAAGGTAAGGTTAATTGCATATTTTCGTACCCATGGAAAAACCAAATCCCATTATCGGTCGTAAAATCGACAAGTCTACCATCATCAGTTTGGAGCGTGGCAAAATACCACCGCAAGCCGTTGATTTAGAGGAGGTTGTGCTTGGAGCGATGATGATAGACAAGAAAGGGGTAGATGAAGTAATAGATATCCTACACCCCGATGTGTTTTATAAGGATGCCCATCGCTTTATCTATGAAGCCATTTTTGTGTTGTTCGAAGAGTCGCAACCCGTGGATTTATTAACCGTTTCGGCCCAATTAAAGAAATCGGGTCGATTGGAGTCCGTAGGAGGTGATTTTTACCTTATAAAACTGACCCAAAAGGTCGCTTCCTCCGCACATATCGAGTTCCACGCCCGTATCATTTTACAGAAATATATTCAGCGAAGTCTCATAAAGATTTCGAACGAAATTATAGAGGACGCATATGATGAGGCCACCGATGTTTTCGATTTGTTGGACAATGCTGAATCGAAATTATACGATGTAACCCAAGGAAATTTAAAACGTTCAGCCGAGACCGCCCAGAATTTGGTCATCCAGGCAAAGAAGCGTATCGAGGAAATTGCCAACAAAGAAGGTTTGAGCGGTATACCCTCTGGTTTTGATAAAGTGGATAAACTCACTTCTGGCTGGCAACCCAGTGATTTGGTAATCATCGCTGCCCGTCCGGGTATGGGTAAAACGGCCTTGACACTTTCCATGGCGCGAAATATGGCGGTAAACGCTGATATTCCGGTTGCATTCTTTTCCTTGGAGATGTCATCGGTACAGTTGATTACAAGATTGATTTCTTCCGAAACCGGACTTTCTTCCGAAAAACTTCGTACCGGAAGATTAGAAAAACACGAATGGGAGCAATTGAACGTAAAAGTAAAAGCACTGGAAAAAGCGCCTTTGTTCATTGATGATACACCTTCGTTATCCATTTTTGATTTAAGGGCCAAGGCCAGACGCTTATCGTCACAACATGATATCAAACTGATAGTTATCGATTACCTGCAATTAATGACCGCCGGAGGAAGTCAAAAAGGAGGAAATCGAGAGCAAGAAATCTCTACCATTTCAAGAAATTTAAAGGCATTGGCAAAAGAACTTAACGTTCCTGTAATTGCCTTGTCACAGCTATCAAGGGCGGTCGAGACACGTGGTGGCAGCAAAAGGCCGATACTTTCCGACCTTCGTGAATCTGGAGCCATCGAACAAGATGCCGATATTGTATCGTTCATCTATCGCCCTGAATATTACAAAATCGAGGAATGGGACGATGAGGAACGAACCCCAACTGCTGGGCAAGCAGAGTTTATTGTTGCCAAGCACCGTAATGGTGGTCTTGACAATATTCGCTTAAAATTTGTTGGGAACCTCGGCAAGTTCGATAACCTAGATGACTTTGATTCCCCGTTTGAGTTCCAGTCGAAAATGAATGCGAATGAAGAAAATCCGTTTATCACTAAAAATCTACCAGATGCCAATGAGGCGTTCGGAAGTTCAATGAACGATGATTTAGAACCCGATGATAACGATGTACCCTTTTAATAGAAAAGGATAAAGTTTAGTTCGACCCTTATTCTATAGGGGAATTGTCGATAGACGGGGCAATATTTTGCAAAATCTTTAACGCGCTCCAAAATACGCTACTGCCATTTTTCGTTTACCTTTGAGTAGTTGATACCAAAGGAAACCTTCATGCGAATTCGTCTTTTCTCTTTATTCTTTATTCTTTTTTCATTTCAGGTTTCTGCATCCTCCATTTTAATTCCCATGGATGCCGAGAGCCAAAAGAATCACCTGAAAGCCTACGGAGTTACCTATTGGGTCTTGACCAAACAGCAGAAAGTACAGTGGTTGTTGAATTATAGGGGAGGCAGTTTTTTGTTGCCGGATGGTGATAACATTCGCAAAGAGTGCCAAATACGCGGCGTGTCTTTCGAAATTTTGTCAGATGCCCAGGCACAATCTATTTTGGACGATGTTGGCAGTCCCTCGCAAAATCAGGAAGCTGTGATTTTGGAAAAAGCACCGAAAATAGCGGTGTATAGTCCTAAAGGAAATCCACCTTGGGACGATGCCGTAACCATGGTCCTGACCTATGCCGAGATTCCGTATGAAACGGTTTATGATGAGGAAGTATTGGATGATAAATTGGTGCTTTTTGATTGGCTCCATCTCCATCATGAAGATTTTACCGGGCAATTTGGAAAATTCTATGGGGCGTATCGCGCTACCCCATGGTACATCGAGCAAAAACAGGAAGCGGAGGCTTTGGCAGCGAAATTAGGTTTCGATAAAGTCTCTGAATCCAAACGGGCGGTCGCCCTTAAAATAAGAAACTATGTAATCGGTGGCGGATTTATGTTCGCCATGTGCTCGGCGACCGATAGTTTTGATATTGCCTTGGCGGCCGATGGAGTCGATATCTGTGAGCCTATGTTCGATGGGGATCCATCCGATGCCAACTATCAGAGCAGATTGGATTATAAAAAAACATTTGCCTTTACGGATTTTGTATTGGAACGTAGCCCGAATCGCTATGAGTTTTCATCCATCGATATGACCGATAAAAGAAGAATGCCGCGGGAAACCGATTATTTCACTTTAATGGATTTTTCAGCAAAGTGGGATCCAGTGCCGACCATGTTATGTCAAAACCATACCGCTTTGGTCAAAGGCTTTATGGGGCAGACGACTTCTTTTGCGCGTGATGAAATCAAACCTACCGTAATGGTTTTGGGCGAAAACAAAATCAATAATGAGGCCCGCTATATTCACGGTATCAAAGGAAAAGGTTTTTTTACATTTTATGGGGGCCATGATCCCGAAGACTACCAACATAGGGTAGGAGACCCGAAAACAGAACTGGAGCTTCACCCAACTTCCCCCGGGTATCGACTGATTTTAAACAATGTATTGTTCCCTGCGGCACGAAAAAAGAAGCAAAAGACCTGAAAAGAGTTTAAGGTTCACTCGCTACTTCGTAGCTATTTGAAGCTCAAGGTCGCAAAGGTTACTAAACCTGTCTAAGGCAGAATTGAATATTGAACACTTGCCACTTAAGCCAAAAGTAGCTCCAATACCCGCTCTACTCCAAAATCATTATTGCTAGCGGTTGAATACTTTGCAGCTGCCTTCACATTCGGATGTGCGTTTTCCATCGCGAAACTAAAATCGGCCAGTGCAAGCATTTCCAAGTCATTGTTATAATCTCCAAAAACCAAGGTTTCTTCCGGACCAATGCCATGCATTTCCTGTACTTTTTGTAAGGCATAACCTTTATGGGCATCGGGACTTGAAATATCGACCCAGTTTTCTCCTGAGATTTTCACCTTCAAATCCCCTTCCAAATGCTCAACGCCAGGGTAGATATATTTTTCTGAACTCTCAAAATGGAATATGGCGATTTTCAAAACTTCCCCATCATAATCATTTAAATTATCCAATATTTCAAATTCGGTGTAATACTCTTTTAGCTTATCGATGAATCGATCGGAGGTCGGTGAAATGTGTGCATTGTTCTTACTACATAATACCGGATGTATATTTTCAATAAAGGAAAGTGCTTCCAGAACCCGATTTTTCTGATGGTTAGGCAGAGGAGTAGAGACAATCTCAACTTCATTATGTATGGCAAACCCTCCATTTTCGGCAATTACAATGATATCATTCTTAATAGGATAAAGCTTATCCACGATACTATTGTACTGTCTCCCGCTGGCGGCCGCAAAAAGAATGTTTCTCTTTTTGAGTTCTGCGTAAAGTTCAAAAAACCGATCGCTCACCTGATGCTCGGAATTTAGCAAAGTTCCGTCCATATCGGTTACGACCAGTTTGATTTTGGATAAATCCATAATATTCAAATTTCAAGCAGCAAAGGTATTTGTTATGGCGGGATAATGGATTAGATTTATGAAGATTTACGTTTTGTTAATGCGACTAACATGAAATTCTATCAAAAAGAAATGCGACTTTCTTCATACCAAAGAGGTTTTCATTTGATTACAAAGGAAATATTGAATTCCATACCGGAGATTGAACAAATCGATACCGGAATACTTCAGGTATTTATAAAACACACTTCCGCCAGTCTGACCATCAATGAAAATGCAGATCCCACGGTACGCCTTGATTTTGAAAGTCATATAAATGTCATGGTACCTGAAAATGCCCCATATTACATACATGATTATGAAGGCCCTGATGATATGCCGGCACATATCAAAGCCTCGTTGATGGGCGCTTCCGTTCAAATTCCGATTACCAATGGAAAACCGAACCTGGGTATCTGGCAGGGAATTTATCTTTGCGAGCATAGAAACCGTGCGGCTGGAAGAAATTTGGTCATTACGGCTTTTGGGAATTGAGACAAGAAGTAATTTCTTCTTTTACTAACTTTACTACATAGATTACAAATAACTTAATATCCAATAATTGATATAACAATGACCACAGAAGAATCCATATTAAACAAAATTCAGATTTTAATAACCAAACATTTTGAAACCCCCAAAGCGGCCTTTGAATTTTTTGATGCTGATAACGACCGTAAGCTAAAGAAAAGTGAAATTATCAAGTTGTTAAAGGAAGCAGAGATAAACGGGTTTATCCGTGGTATTGTTTCCTCCAAACTGATTGAAGGGTACGACAAATCAGGAGATGAGTTGGTCGATTGGGACGAGTTTAAAGCAGCGATTGCAAAAATCAAGACGGCTTAAACAATAGGTATCTACAAAAAATGCCACCAGTTTTCCCGGCGGCATTTTTTAAAAGTGAGATGTTTTTAGTATTTATTTTACTTTTTCCACAATCGCCTTGAAAGCCTCAGGATGGTTCATGGCCAAATCCGCTAAAACTTTACGGTTCAATTCGATACCGCTGGCTTTTACCTTCCCCATAAATTGTGAATACGACATTCCGTGTTGACGGGCACCTGCGTTGATACGGGTAATCCACAACGCACGAAATGTTCTTTTTTTGTTTCTTCTATCGCGGTAGGCGTAGAGCATGGCTTTTTCTACCGCGTTTTTGGCTACCGTCCAGACGTTTTTACGTCTTCCGAAGTATCCTTTGGCTTGCTTCATGACCTTCTTCCTTCTGGCCCTAGAAGCAACTGCATTAACTGATCTTGGCATAATTTTAATTTTTTTGTAGTAGGCGTCCTGAACTTTTTTCAAGAACTTTTTTGCCCAACTCCATGGTTAATGAATAATTACCGAAAAGAACGGATTACTTTAAACGCAATTGTTCTTTAATACTGTTGATATCCGCTTGATGTACAAGCGTGTCATGCGTCAAAGCAAGCTTGCGTTTTTTTGATTTTTTAGTCAAAATATGACTCTTAAAAGCGTGCTTTCTTTTGATTTTACCTGTGCCCGTCAGCTTAAATCGCTTCTTCGCACTGGATTTTGTTTTCTGTTTAGGCATTTTTCCTAATTTATTTGTTATCTCACTTTGTATGCTAAACGCTGCTAGCAAAATGCCAGCAGCGTTTAGTATTCTTTAAGCGCCTGGACACTGAGCGTGGCCGAAGCGTTATTTACCTTTTGTTTTTGGCGCAATGAACATGGTCATTCGCTTTCCTTCCAATCGCGGCATCTGTTCCACTTTTCCCCATTCTTCTAACTCTGATGCCAAACGCAATAACAATATTTCACCTTGGTCCTTATAAACTATTGACCTTCCCTTGAAGAATACGTATGCTTTTAATTTTGCTCCGTCCTTCAAAAATTTTTCGGCATGTTTCTTTTTAAATTCATAATCGTGGTCATCGGTATTCGGGCCGAACCGAATTTCCTTAACGACTACTTTCGAGGCTTTCGCCTTCATGGCCTTTTCACGTTTCTTTTGTTCGTAAAGAAACTTTTTATACTCCATTATCTTACAAACCGGTGGTGCTGCGTTCGGCGAAATTTCGACCAAATCTAACCCCATCTCATCCGAAAGGTCTAAAGCTTTTCTAATCGGGTATATGCCCACTTCGATATTGTCACCAACCAGCCTAACTTCAGGTGCAAGAATTTTTTCATTGATTTTATGGGGATTTTTATTCTCCCTCCTAGGTTGGGGCCTAAATCTTTTACGTATTGCTATGACTTATATTTTTTAGTTAAACGTTAATTTAAAAACGACTTTAAGGTACTATTTATTTCTTTAGTTACCAAGTCAACAAAAGCATCTACGGTAATGGAGCCTAAATCGTCGCCTCCATGTTTACGGACCGAAATGGTATTCGCTTCCTCTTCGTTTTCCCCAACGATCAGCATAAATGGAATTTTGTTCATTTCTGCCTCTCGAATTTTCTTGCCGACAGTTTCATTCCTGTCATCAATGAGGGCGCGAATTTCGTTATTTTCTAAGGATTTTAAAACTTTTTCAGCATATTTTTCATGTTTCTCGCTTACAGGCAATACAATGGCTTGATCCGGAATCAGCCATAGCGGGAAATTACCTCCCGTATGTTCTAGTAAAAGTGCAATAAAACGTTCCATGCTTCCGAACGGCGCTCGGTGGATCATTATTGGCCTATGCAGTTCATTATCACTACCTTTATAAGTAAGGTCGAAGCGTTCGGGCAAGGTATAGTCTACCTGTATGGTACCTAATTGCCATTGTCTTCCCAAGGCATCTTTGACCATAAAGTCCAGTTTTGGTCCGTAGAAAGCGGCTTCTCCTTCTTCGATAACATAATCCAGTCCTTTTTCCTTGGCTGCATTGATAATGGCATTTTCGGCCTTTTCCCAGTTTTCGACCGTACCAATATATTTTTCTGGAGTTTTTGGGTCTCGAACGGACACCTGGGCCGTAAAATTTTCAAAACCTAAAGATCCCAATACATATAAAGATAAGTCAATGACATTTTTGAATTCTTGGTCGACTTGATCGGGAGTACAAAAGATATGTGCATCATCTTGGGTGAACCCACGTACGCGGGTCAACCCATGGAGTTCGCCGCTCTGTTCGTAGCGATATACCGTGCCGAATTCTGCATATCTTTTTGGAAGATCACGATAGCTGAAAGGTTTGTGATTAAATATCTCACAGTGATGCGGACAGTTCATCGGCTTCAACAAAAACTCTTCATCGTCTTTAGGTGTATGGATAGGTTGGAAACTGTCGGCACCATATTTTTCATAGTGCCCCGAGGTCACATACAATTCTTTTTGCCCGATGTGCGGAGTTACCACCATTTCATATCCGGCTTTCTTCTGTGCCTTTTTAAGAAAGTTCTCCAAACGTTCGCGAAGTGCCGCACCTTTAGGAAGCCAGAGCGGAAGACCTTGGCCGACCTTTTGCGAGAAAGTGAATAATTCCAATTCTTTGCCCAGCTTTCGGTGATCTCGTTTTTTAGCCTCTTCGAGCAGTTCTAGATATTCGGTCAGATCTTTTTGTTTCGGAAATGAAATTCCATAGACCCTGGTTAGTTGTGGATTTTTTTCATCACCTCGCCAATAAGCCCCGGCTACACTTAAAATCTTGATGGTTTTGACGATTCCTGTGTTTGGTATGTGCCCACCACGGCACAGGTCTGTAAACGTATCGTGATCGCAAAAGGTGATAGTTCCATCCTCAAGGTTTTCAATAAGTTCTACCTTGAATTCATTGCCCTGCTTTTTATATAAGGATAAAGCATCTTCCTTTGTGACAGCCCTCATTTTAAAATCGTGCTTGCCGCGTGCGATTTCCAAGGCCCTTTGTTCGATTTTCTGAAAATCCTTGTCCGAAACCGTATGCTCACCGAAATCCACGTCATAATAGAATCCGTTTTCGATGGCAGGCCCGATGGTCAATTTCGCTCCGGGGTACAACTCTTCCAAAGCCTGTGCAACAATATGGGAAGTAGAATGCCAAAATGCTTTCTTTCCTTCTTTGTCGTTCCATGTATAAAGTACCAGTGAACCATCCTCCTCCAGTGGTGTCACTGTTTCGACTGTGTTACCATTGAATTGGGCCGATATAACGTTTCTGGCCAAACCCTCACTGATGCTCTTAGCCACATCTATTGGAGTACTTCCCTTGGCAAACTCTTTTACGGTGCCGTCTGGTAACGTAATTTTTATCATGCATTAAATTTCTAGCAATAAGTCTGCAAAGATACTATCTATCATTTACGCTTACAATATATAGGGTATATGATTTTGGGGGTTCCCCATTTTTACGAAATGTCTAGGGCTACCTGCCTGCCGGTCCACTGTATCTCTAGGTAAACATGGGTATGACGCTCCCTTGTCACTATGAACGAAGTCGAGGGGGCTAACACTTGATCATTTTCCGCTAAAAAAGTTTGTGGGTATGCATGGAAAACATTAAATTTAATACCCTTTTTACGATTGAAGATTGAGTTAAAAATCTAATGATTAGAGGGTTAAAGAAATGGCTTGAAAAAAAGTTTAAAAAAGATTGAAATAAACTTTTTAATTAAAAAAACCATCTTATATTTGCACCCGCTTTGGGCGTATAGGATTTGATGTTGTTGGAGGAAAAGCGTTATTAAGGGGGCTTACGGGCTTTCTTTTTTTTGGATAGTTCATTGACATACTGTGAAGACAAACGACCCCCGCCCAAGGGCGGGGGAAGGAACCATATTGAGATTTAATAGGATTGAGATACGGGGCCGGGAGATTGTTTTTCGTCGGGCGCGTAAGATTATTTACAGATTAACGATGAAGAGTTTGATCCTGGCTCAGGATGAACGCTAGCGGCAGGCCTAACACATGCAAGTCGAGGGGCAGCGGGAGGAAGCTTGCTTTCTTGCCGGCGACCGGCGCACGGGTGCGCACCGCGTATGGAACCTGCCCTTTACAGGGGAATAGCCCAGAGAAATTTGGATTAATGCCCCGTGGTACCTTTAGATAGCATTATCATAAGGTTAAAGGCTTCGGCCGGTAAAGGATGGCCATGCGTCCCATTAGCTTGATGGTAAGGTAACGGCTTACCATGGCTACGATGGGTAGGGGCCCTGAGAGGGGATCCCCCACACTGGTACTGAGACACGGACCAGACTCCTACGGGAGGCAGCAGTGAGGAATATTGGACAATGGAGGAGACTCTGATCCAGCCATGCCGCGTGCAGGAAGAATGCCCTATGGGTAGTAAACTGCTTTTATACGGGAAGAAAGAGGGGCACGTGTGCCCTGTTGACGGTACCGTAAGAATAAGGACCGGCTAACTCCGTGCCAGCAGCCGCGGTAATACGGAGGGTCCGAGCGTTATCCGGAATTATTGGGTTTAAAGGGTCCGTAGGCGGGCCGATAAGTCAGGGGTGAAAGTCTGCGGCTCAACCGTAGAAATGCCTTTGATACTGTCGGTCTTGAGTCATGGTGAAGTTGGCGGAATATGTAGTGTAGCGGTGAAATGCATAGATATTACATAGAACACCGATTGCGAAGGCAGCTGACTAACCATGAACTGACGCTGATGGACGAAAGCGTGGGGAGCGAACAGGATTAGATACCCTGGTAGTCCACGCCGTAAACGATGGATACTAGCTGTCCGCTGCCTTGAGCAGTGGGCGGCCAAGCGAAAGTGATAAGTATCCCACCTGGGGAGTACGTTCGCAAGAATGAAACTCAAAGGAATTGACGGGGGCCCGCACAAGCGGTGGAGCATGTGGTTTAATTCGATGATACGCGAGGAACCTTACCAGGGCTTAAATGCATATTGACAGGGGTAGAGATACCTTTTCCTTCGGGCAATTTGCAAGGTGCTGCATGGTTGTCGTCAGCTCGTGCCGTGAGGTGTCAGGTTAAGTCCTATAACGAGCGCAACCCCTACCGTTAGTTGCCAGCATGTCATGATGGGGACTCTAACGGGACTGCCGGTGCAAACCGCGAGGAAGGTGGGGACGACGTCAAATCATCACGGCCCTTACGTCCTGGGCCACACACGTGCTACA
>NZ_CP107030.1:3600000-4529002 GCF_027474825.1 Maribacter halichondriae
TGCTCCTAGATATCCTGATGATATCATGTCGCTGATCAAAGAACGAACTGCGGATATGAGCCAAGGACCTTTATTTTGGTGCCCAACCGTTGAAGGACTTTACAATTACGAGTACATGCGTGACAATCCTGAAAAGTTGGATAATGATTCTTGGCATCGGGGATTGCCCGATTCTGTGATTGTAGATATAAAAAACAGTATCAAGCATCCCGACAGACTTCCTTATTTTCAGTTAACACCATCTCGAAAACCAACTTTAGAAACTAAAATAAAACAACTTTTAGATGCTGGAGTGGTTTTGATGATCGGTACCGATAGCGGTATCCCAATGAAATTCCACAGTCAATCCACTTGGAACGAATTAGATGTTTGGGTCAACGAATTCGGAATCGATCCTATGTATGCTATTCGAGGAGCCACCTATTGGCCGGCATTATGGATGGGCGTAGCCGACGAAGTAGGTACAGTAACTCCCGGCAAGTATGCTGATATCATTGCAGTTGAAGGTGATGTTCTAAGATACATAAGTCTTCTGCAAGATGTTGATATGGTTATCAAACATGGTAAAAGATATAAATAACATAAACGTGCTTATCAATCTCGATCTCATTAACTCTAAATAAAAATATCCTATTATGGCCAGACATATTTTAGTCTCCGTCTTAACTCTTTTATCCATGTTAATAATCAATGCTCAAGAGACTAGCGTTAAGGCATTGGTCGGAGGGACTTTAATCGATGGCTTTGGCTCGGACCCGATTAAAAATAGTATGGTCATAATTGAAGGGGAAAAAATTGTCGCCGTTGGAAATACCGATAACACCTCCATTCCTGATAACGCTGAAATAATTTCGACTGAAGGAATGACTGTCTTACCTGGATTGTGGGATATGCACGTTCACACCAAACTTACTGGACATTCAGATTATAGCTATTGGGACAAAGTATACCAACCGCTGTGGAAGGATGTAATTATGCCAGCGTCGGTTCATCAGCTTTTAATGGCCGGTGTTACTAGTGCTCGTGATTTAGGTGCGCCCCTTGAAGCGAGTATCGCCGTTCGGGATGCAGTGAATAATGGCGAAATTCCAGGAGCGACACTTTACGTCTCAGGGCCTTTTATTCAACACGAATCCTATCCCGGTACCGAGATGTCTAGATGGGGTGTTGATAGTCCTGAAGACGGAAGGAAAAAAGTCAAGAAACTGGCAACTGCCGGGGTCGATGTCATTAAACTTATAGATCACGATCAAATGACCATGGATGAATTGCGAGCCGTTGTTGATGAAGCGCATAAAAACAATTTAAAAGTAGTTGCGCACAGTCACCGTCCTGAAGAAATCCGCAGGGGCCTAGAAGTTGGGGTCGATTGCTTTGAACATACCGGACTCTCATCAGCTCCTGAGTATCCTGCAGATGTCATGGAAATGATAAAAGAACGCACAGCCGATATGAGCCAAGGTCCGCTTTTTTGGTGCCCAACGGTCGAAGTACTTTACAATTTCGAATACAATCGAGATAATATGGAGTTTGCCGATGATGATTCATGGCATTTGGGATTGCCGGATACTGTGATTACCGATATTCGAAATAGTATCAAAAACCCTGATCGATTGCCTTATTTTCAATTGATGCCCTCTAGAAGACCGACCCTTCAAACCAAAATCAACCAATTATTGGATGCTGGGGTTGTATTGATGATCGGGACGGATAGTGGCATTCCCATGAAATTCCATAGTCAATCAACTTGGCATGAATTGGATGTATGGGTCAATGAGTTTGGCATAGACCCGATGTATGCGATTCGAGCGGCTACATATTGGCCGGCACTTTGGATGGGTGTTGCAGACGAAGTGGGAACCATCACACCTGGAAAATATGCAGATATTATAGCGGTCGATGGTGATGTATTGCGCTATATTGAGCTCTTACAAGATGTCGATATTGTCATAAAACACGGGAAACGATATAAATAATAATAAGGTAAAAGTTCATAGGTGGTATGAATCTGCTTATCTGATTCTGATTACCGTAAACTACTAGTTATTTTTCCATCCGGTATAATTACTTGAAGAATGAAAAAACGAATTATCTATTGCACTTTTTCTGTGCTTATATTCTTTGCATCCTGTTCTGAAAAGAAAGCAGAAGCACCAGATTTAATTGAGAATAAAATTGAGACGGCCTTACCTTTTGTTGCAGTTGAATTGTCCGATATGACAGACTTTAAGACCGTTACTGATAATTGGTTTGTGGCAGAAAGTGTTTACGCCAATAGGTCTAAAGAAAAAATGCTCAGTTCAACCGAGGGTTCAGGCGTATTGGTCAATAGCCCGAACGACTTGGCAAAAGAGAATCTGTTTACGACATTCGAACATGGAGATATCGAGTTGGAGTTGGACGTCATGATACCAAAAGGGTCTAATTCAGGTATTTATTTTCAAAGTCGATACGAGGTTCAGCTATTTGATAGCTGGGGAGTAAAAGAACAGCAGCACGGCGATATGGGCGGCATATATCAACGTTGGGATGATTCCAAAGAAGCAGGTACCGAGGGTTATGAGGGTCATGCGCCGAAAATGAATGCGGCAAAAGCTCCAGGACTTTGGCAACATTTGAAGGTCATATTTCACGCTCCAAGATTTGATACTACAGGAACTAAAACTCAAAACGCCTGGTTTGAAGAAGTTTGGCTAAACGGGGTTTTAGTGCATGAGAATGTCGAAGTGACGGGTCCAACTAGGGCTGCTGCCTTCGGAGATGAGAAATCTTTAGCGCCACTAATGATTCAAGGAGATCATGGTCCGGTAGCCTTTAAAAACATTCAATATAAACTGTATTCCGATAAGGTCTTGGCTTTCAAAAACCTCGTATTAAAAGAATATGAGAATAATGACAAACTGTTCCCGAATTTGGATAGTTTGAAGATGCTAAGCGAAACATCCGTTGAAGCTATCGACTTAACGATTTTGGCCAATAACAATTCGCAAAAAATCTTTAAATACTCTGGTACAATGGATATTCCTGATTCTGGGGATTACCTTTTTGATATTAAAGTAAACGGTGGAGCGGCTTTGTTGATCGATACCGATACCTTAATCAGTATGAACGGCGATTATAATTTAGATTCCCTAGGGCTTGGAAAAATATCCTTGGAAAAAGGTGATGTGCCCTTTGCATTGATTTATAACAAACATACCCCGTGGCGCAGGAATTTCGATATCTATGCCGAAGGTCCCGGAATTCAAAAATATTCACTTCAAAAAGCAGTTGAGAAGGAGAAGAGCCAAGAAATGACACATGATTTTACCATAAAAGTCGAAGATGAACCGATTACACAGCGGAGTTTTTGGATGCATGAGGGTAAAAAAAGAACCCATTGTATTTCGGTTGGAATGCCTCAAGGTATACACTATAACTATGACCTGGAAGCAGGTTCTTTATTGCAAGTTTGGGGTGGAGATTTTATGGATGCCTCAAAAATGTGGCTTTCCAGGGGCGAAAAACAACTTGGAGAACCTATAGGATTTATTGTTTCGCTGCATGGCGACCCAGAGTTCGCTTCGTTGGAAAATGAAGATGCTAGTTGGCCTGATAATTCGCTTGAAACCCCTCAATTCAAACAGCAAGGGTATGAATTCGATTCCCAAGGTTTTCCAACAATCTTGTACCAGATCAACGGAAGTGCTGTGACCACTAGAATAGTTTCGTCCGATTCAGAGCGGGCCTTGAAGCGTATGATTACAGTCGAGGGTGCTAACTCTCTTTGGTACAAGATTGCCGATGGCGAGCATATTGAGAAGCTGCCCGATGGTATTTTCATAGTTCATAATGAAAGCTACTATATCGATTTTGATGCAAATTCAACTTTAAAACCGATGATTCGCGGCGCAAATGGCAAAGACGAGTTGCTGGTACAGGTTCCGGCGGGCAAACAAAATATCAACTATACTATTATCTGGTAAATTCTAAAGACGATGCAGAACTTTTATAAAATCATAACGGTGCTATTTATTTTTGGAATGTGCCAATTGGCACTAGGCCAGTCTCCGTCTGAAATGGCAAAAAAGGAATCTTTGTATTATAAAATTGTCGACGTTCCCATACCCGATGATGTGAAGTTGGAGGTTGGTGGTCTGGCATTGACCGATGAAGACAAATTGGGCGTTTCGACTAGAAGGGGCGAAGTGTGGCTTATTGATAAGCCGTATAGTAAAAACCCCATCTACAACAGATATGCGCATGGCTTGCACGAATCTTTGGGCTTGGCATTCAAAGATGGGGATTTCTACCTTTCCCAAAGGGGAGAGTTGACGCGACTTCAAGATAAGAACAGAGATGGCAAGGCCGATGTTTACAAAACTATTTATTCCTGGCCCTTATCGGGTAATTATCACGACTATTCGTACGGCCCTAAGTTTAAGGATGATGGAAATATGCTCGTGACCCTGAATTTAAGTTGGATCGGGCATGGTGCAAGTTTATCAAAATGGAGAGGATGGTTGCTCGAAATCACACCTGAGGGCGAAATGACACCAATTGCTACGGGATTACGTTCACCATCCGGTTTTGAACTCAATGCCGAAGGTGATGTTTTTTATACTGAAAATCAAGGAGATTGGGTCGGTTCGGGCAGGATGACCCATTTAGAAAAGGGCGATTTTGCAGGAAATCCCGAGGGTCTGGTTTGGTCAGGAGAACCGAATTCCCCATTGCAGTTAAAAATGGTGGATATTGAGAAAGAATCCGGTTTAAGCTTATACGAGTATTCAAAGAAAGTACCTGAATTGAAGGCACCTGCGATTTGGTTTCCACATACGATTTTAGGAATATCTACATCCGATATTCTTTACGATACCACAGGCGGTAAATTCGGGCCTTTTGAAGGGCAGCTATTTGTCGGCGATCAGGGACATAGTAAAGTGATGCGCATTTTTATGGAGAAGGTAAACGGCGTATACCAAGGTGCCAGTTTCAATTTTGTTGAAGGTTTTTCTTCGGGGATCATTCGGATGTTATGGGGCAGTGACCAGAGTATGTTCGTGGGCATGACCAGTAGGGGATGGTCTTCAACAGGAAAAAAAGAATACGGTTTGCAGCGATTGGTCTGGTCGGGCAAAACTCCTTTGAAATCAAAACGATGAAAGCGGCAGCCGACGGTTTTGAACTGGAATTTACAAAGCCTGTGAATAAAACTATTGCGGAAAACACGGATACTTATGCGATGACAAGTTTCAACTATAAATATCATTTCAATTATGGCAGCCCAATCGTCGACCAATTAAAGGGCGTTGTTCAAAAAGCCGTTGTCGCCGCTGATGGAATGTCCGTTCGTTTGACTATCGACGGTATGCGACTAGGTTTTATCCACCAATTAAAGGCGGAAAACCTAAAGTCAAAAACTGAGGAGAAATTATTACATGATACCGGTTACTATACGTTGAACGAAGTCCCCGGCGGTGTATTGAAATCAAATCCGACCGAAAGTATGGCAAATGCCAAAAAAGGTATCGTACAACCGAAACGCATCAATGAAATGCCCCTTAACTGGTTGAACGGGGTAGATAAAAAACTGGTCGTTGGTACCAAACCAGGATTGAAGTATGACGTTACCGAATTGGTGGTAGATGCGAATAGTAAAATTGAATTGACCTTCAACAACAACGACGATATGCTACACAATCTGGTCATTACCCAAAGGGGCGTGGCATCTGTAGATAAGGTTGGCGATATGGGAGCGGCACTAGGCCTAGATGGAGCGGACCAGAACTATGTGCCCGATAGCGATTTGGTATTATATCATACAGGGATAGTAGAACCTGGCACTGCCGAAAAAATCTACTTTCAAACCCCAAGCGAGCCTGGGGAATACTGGATCGTTTGTACCTTTCCAGGACATGCCAAGATCATGCGGGCGAAATTAATCGTGAAGGAAAGCTCCTGATCGTATTATCTTTGTTCGCTGAATGAGCCAAGCATCGAAGTATCATAGCGAAGAACGATTAAATGCCCTTTCACATGGTTTGGGTGCGCTTTTAGCGGTAGTGGGTATGATGCTGTTGCTCTCCAAAAACAATCATAAATCGGAATTCGCTACATTCGGTGTCGTTGTTTATGGCCTTGCTCTGATAACAATGTTGCTAGTTTCTGCGGGGTATCATGCGACGTCGAAGGCCATCTTGAAGAAACGGTTTCGCATTCTAGACCATATCAATATTTATTTTTTGATTGCCGGCACCTATACGCCGGTCGCCCTTATTACTTTGATAGATGGAAACGGATGGACCATTTTTTTTGTTGTATGGATCATTGCCGCCCTGGGCACGGTTTTTAAATTGTTCTATACCGGTAAGTACGAATTTATTTCACTGTTACTTTATGTAGCTATGGGATGGTTGATCGTATTGGATTTTGGGAACCTCATGGAACATACCTCTTATTTGGGAATTCAACTTTTGTTTTTAGGAGGAGCATTTTACACCCTAGGAATCTTTTTCTATGCTTGGGAGCGAATTCCGTACAATCATTTCATTTGGCATATTTTCGTCTTAGGAGGAGCGATGAGCCATTGGTTTTTTATTTATTTAGATGTGGTTTGAGGGGCTATTATCGAATTTAAGAATCCAAAATATCCCTGAAAACCAAATAAAAGTCTTCCATTTTCAACATAGTCTCATTGAGAAAATGCATGGTGGCTTGCCAGTGTTTTTATTATGGATGGATACACCGTTCACTTCCACATAAATTCTAGAGATTTCTTTCCCGTTATCCAAAAGAAAAGAGTCCTCGAAAATTGTATCCGGCAAGTATTCTTCCTTTAAAATGGATTTTAAGGAAACCAATTTCTCCCAAAGTTCGATTCTCCTTCCCAAATCAGCATGTTCTAAATCTAATGAAACCATTGCTTTTTTGAGGTCGAAATGAAACTTGAGAGTAAGTCCCTTGATCTTGGTGTCGTATAATATCCATTTTCTCGGATATGATTTTCCGAAGGAAATCCAAAAATCTTGACGAAGTTTTTTCGATTCTTCTTTGCTGAACATTTACAATAAATAAGCAATCGCAATCCCCAGAACTATAACCGCCAGCTTTCGTAGATTGAATTTGTGTCCTTCCGAACTCTCAAAAAGTATGACCGTAGAAATATGAAGAAATACCCCGATGACCAAAGCCGTTATGGCCCCATAATATTGCGCGGCAAATTCAAAATTGGCCGCAAGATAACTTCCTGCAGGCGTCATTACCGAAAACAACAAAATAAAGAATAGGGCATTTGTCAACTTTATTTTCGAATTCAATAAAAAGATACCCAATATGATGGCAATGGGGATTTTATGAACCAAAATACCATATAGAATGGCATCATTTTTTTCGATGGGAAAACCCTCTAAAAGCGAATGAAGCGATAGACTGATGAACAATACCCATGGGAATTCGCTTTTTTCAGTATTCAAATGAATATGGCCATGCTCAGCACCTTTGGAGAAAAATTCTAAAAAAATTTGCAACAAAATACCTAGCATCACAAAAACGCCGATGGTTTTCGAATCCGAGTTTTCATAAGCTTCAGGAAAAAGTTCGAATAGCGTAAGTGCCAAAAGAAAAGCCCCGCTAAAGGCCAACAACAATTTAAAATTTTCTTTGTTCTTCGGTCTTGCCACGTACACGAATACGAAACTTAGAAGAACTGCCAAAATGGGCAAGAGATAAATCATTGGTTTTTACGGGTTTTTCGGCCGGATTTGAAAATAATATGAATGGGCTAAAATACTGTATTTTTGTCATCCATTGAATTAAGCGTATGAACAATAATTTCAAGATGGTCGCCAAGACCCTATTCGGTTTTGAAGAAATCTTGGCCAAAGAGCTTCGTAATCTGGGTGCAGGAAATGTCGAAGAAGGCGTGCGAAGTGTATCTTTCGAAGGAGACACGGGTTTTATGTATAAGGCAAACCTGTGTTTGCGAACTGCCATTAAAGTTATCAAGCCCATACATTCGTTTTCGGTGCGAAACGAGAATGAACTTTACAAAAAGATATACGCTTTTGATTGGTCCGAATACCTTTCAGTGGATACTACCTTTGCCATTGATACCACAGTTAATTCGGAACATTTCACCCATTCACTCTATGTTTCGCAAAAGGCAAAAGATGCCATTGTAGATAAGTTTCGCGATACTGATGGCAAGCGACCTAATGTTGATGTCAAACACCCTGATATTCGCTTGAACATTCATATTCAAAAGGAGTATTGCAATATTTCTCTGGATAGTTCCGGTAGGTCATTACATCAAAGAGGGTATCGTACCGCGACGAATATTGCACCGATCAACGAAGTGTTGGCCGCGGGACTCCTGCTATTAAGCGGATGGGACGGCCAATGCGATTTTTGGACCCCATGTGCGGTAGTGGAACGATGTTGACCGAAGCCGCCATGATCGCCTGTAATATTCCCGTAAACATCAATAGAAAAGAATTTGCTTTTGAGAAATGGGAAGATTTCGATCAAACACTTTTTGAGAAAATAGTCGATGCCAGTTTGAACAAAACAAGGGAATTCCATTATAAAATTATCGGTTATGATAAGGCGCCATCCGCCGTTCGAAAAGCTATTGACAATATTGAGAATGCTAACCTTTCCGATTATATAACCGTCGAGCGCAAGAATTTTTTGATACCCAAAAGTTTACCGAAAACCAATTGCACATGGTTTTTAATCCGCCTTATGGAGAACGTTTGGACCGCTCAGACTTGGATTCAGATTTCAATGTTGAAGAATTCTATGCTTCCATAGGGGATACCTTGAAACAAAATTACCCGGGAACGGATGCCTGGTTTATCACATCGAACCTTGAAGCATTGAAATATGTGGGTCTACGCCCTTCCCGAAAAATCAAGGTCTTCAATAGCCACTTGGAATCGCGCTTGGTGAAATATGTGATGTACGAAGGCAGTAAAAAGGCCAAGTATCAGAATAAAGAGTAACTCAATACGAGTTTATTGATATAGACTACGACTTTTACTTATTCTTCTATGGTATCATCAGTTTCTTCAACTTTTTCTTCCAGCTTTTTGGCCTTCTTATATAACGGAATAAAATAGGTCAGCGAATAATTATAGCCGACACCGAATCTGCTTCCCTCTGTAACTTTGTTAAATCCGGGAATGAACAGATCATGAAAATCGGGATCTTTGGTGGGATCACTGAACAAAAAACCGAGTCTGACACTTCCTCCCAAAAAAATATTGGCGAACAATTCTACCTTGGTACCAAAGACAAACTCAAGCCAAGAGGCGGTTCTTCCGCCGAACTCTTGGGCCACATCGGAACCAGGCGTAAACTCAGTAGGACTCCAATAGCGATTTGAATTGAATATCTGATAATTGTTCAAAGTTTGGCTGTACGTGCTAAAGGCATAGCGCCCACCGATGAAAATCGAATTCTGTTCGCCGTACCAATTGGCATAGGTATTATAATCCACTCCTAGTTTAATATAGCTGCCCGATGCGGTAAAATTGTACAGGTCTTCTTGTTTCGTCTTTTTCTCGTTACCCAGTTCACCCGCCAAGAAAAGCTTTTGAGTGAGCCGATAATCTCCGACGAATTCCAATCCCGTATAATTATCCTGGGCGAAGGAGACAATGGGGCGACTTAGATCCACGCCCACCCTTAGGCCATACTTCTGTTTGTAGACCACAGTATCTATTGGTTTAGTCGTTATAGGTTTGCTTTGACTACGAACCGTAACCAATACCAATAAAAAGAATAGGCTAATGCAATATTTTGACATTGGTACTTACGGTATTATTTACAAAAAGTGTATCGATACGTATTTCTTGAATCCACAAATCATTTTCTTGGCCTACGCTTCCTGCTAAATCCGTATAACTTACGGTAAAACCACAGGCACGGGAAACAAAATCCTCCTTTGTTCCGTATGAAAAAGTAACCGTATCGGATTGGATTGAATCGTTGGCGGTCAAACGCTGTGAAAAGATAAACGTGGTACTATTGGTATCGGTGCGTAACGGAAGGCTTACGGAACTGGCACTTGTATTCTGAATGGTGGCCAAAACCGAATCAGGTGCGATAAATCCGTTTACGGTTAATGACGGCACATCCTTCAGTAGGGTAGTGTCGTTCACATCAAAAAATTCAACTACCATTCGCGGAGTGTCACCATCGATACAGATATCGTCTTTTTCGCAAGCTGAAAATGAGAGGATGGCTAGGAGAATAAAAAATACGATTTTAAGTATTTTCATATGTTTATAACTTCTCCAAAAGTACAACATTTTCAACGTGATGGGTCTGCGGAAACATGTCCACAGGTTGTACTTTAACAATAGAATAACGTTCTTTCATCATTTCAAGGTCGCGCGCTTGGGTTGCACTATTACAGCTAACATAGACCAGGCGTTCAGGCGCAATATTCAAAATTTGTTGTACAACGTCCTTATGCATGCCATCTCGTGGCGGGTCGGTAATAATGACATCCGGGATACCATGTGCATTGATAAAATCTGTATTGAAAACGGTTTTCATATCGCCGGCAAAAAACTCGGTATTTTCAAGTCCGTTGTGTTTTGCGTTTTCTTGGGCCGCTTTGATGGCATCGGGCACGGATTCGATACCGATAACTTTTTTGGCATTTTTTGCTACGAATTGTGCGATGGTTCCGGTGCCGGTGTAGAGGTCGTAGACAAGTTCGTTTCCGGTAAGCCCGGCAAAATCACGTGTTACTTTGTACAGCTCATACGCTTGTTCGGAATTGGTCTGATAAAATGACTTTGCATTGATTTTAAACTGTAATCCCTCCATTTTCTCGAAAATGTGGTCGCGACCCGAATGGCAAATGATTTCTTGATCATAAATAGTATCGTTCTGTTTTTGGTTGATGACGTATAATAAGGAGGTAATCTCAGGGAAGGTTACCGAAAGGTGGTCCAAAAGCAAATTCCGTTTTTCAAGATCATCCTCGAAGAACTGTATCAAAACCATGAGCTCTCCCGTTGAGGCGGTTCGAATCATCAATGTACGCAAAAACCCATGTTGGTTTCTTGGGTTGAAAAACGCAAGTCCGTTCGTGATGGCAAAATCTTTCACTTCTAAACGAATGAAGTTCGAGGGGTCTTCCTGTAAATGACATTTTTTAATATCGAGGATTTTATCCCACATTCCCGGAATATGAAACCCCAAAGCATTTTTATCCTCGATTTCGATATCGGAACGAATTTCATCCAAAGTCAACCATCGACTGTCCGAAAAGGAAAACTCCATCTTGTTCCGATAGAAATATTGTTTTTTCGAACCAAGGATAGGCGAAAATTCGGGGAGCTCCAGATGCCCGATTCGCCGTAAATTGTTCTCGACTTCCTTTTGCTTGTAAAACAACTGGTGCTCGTAGCCCATATCTTGCCATTTGCATCCCCCGCAAACTCCGAAATGCTGGCATTCCGGTTCGACACGTTTCTCTGATCTTTTGTGAAAATTAGTGGCAACTCCTTCGAAATAAGACTTTCTTTTCTTTGTAGTTTGCACATCGACCACATCTCCAGGAACGGTATTGGTTAAAAATATAACCCTGCCGTCAGGGGCCTTACCTATTGTCTTTCCCTTGGCTCCCGCATCGACCACTTCGACATTTTCAAAAATCTGTCGGGTATTTTTTTTCCGCATGGGGCAAAAGTAAGAATCGCGTAGCACTTATTACAGCTATCTTTAATACCGATAGAATAAAAAATTCCGAAAAAAATGAACCTTTTGAACTTTCCCCTGTCCTTATATTAGAAACATGGCGATGACCACCCAAAAGGTATTCGATGCGTTCTTGGTACTACAGCACCAATCGGGAGATAAAAAGGCCCTATCACTATTGGTTGAAAGGCACCATCTCAAATTATGTAGGCATGTCTGTTGGTTTCTACATGATATGGACGCTTCGAAGGATGTTGTTCAAGATTGTTGGGGTACCATCATCAAAAAACTTGACGGACTTAATGACCCCAATGCTTTCGGGAGTTGGGCCATGAGCATAGTGACTCGAAAATCTTTGAATGAACTTAATAAAAGGACAAGGGAGCGAGAAAAATTGAAAGCGATAGTTACGGTTGAGATAGATGAAGATGCAGTTAACGAGAAGAATGCTGATATAGAAAAGATGAAGCATGCAATCAATGGTTTGACCAAAGACCAACAAATTGTGTTGCGATTGTTTTACACACAAGAATATTCCTTAAAAGAAATAGGTTACATATTGAATATTTCTGTAGGAACCGTAAAATCAAGGCTGTTCCACGCTAGGAAAAGTTGAAGACGGTATTGAGGGATAGAAATTATATTTAAGTTAAACAGATTCCCGCCCCTGCCTGCCGGCGGGCAGGTTCGCGGGAATGACACTAAATGATACAATTATGAAAACAGAAAAGGAAAAAATAGATGAATTGATCAAGGAAACCTTGAACAAAGAAGAGGTCAAATTTTATGACGAGCTAGAAGAGCAGAATCTTTTGGGAAAGTTGGGCGAAGTGTATCGCGGTAAAATGGGCTGGTTTGCAATTATTATGAATATTGCACATTTGGTCGTACTCGGACTTTTCATAATTTGTACAATCCGGTTTTTGAATACGGAAGAGACCAATATGTTAATCAAATGGGCCTCTGCAGGGTTTCTCTGCATGATAGCCATGGGAATGCTAAAACTTTATGTGTGGATGCAAATGGACAAAAATGATACACTACGTGAACTAAAGCGTTTAGAGCTTCAAGTGGTGGCATTGTCCCATAAATTGGAGAATTGATTGAATCTTAGAATGTAGACAAGACTGATTAAAAAAATTAGTAATTTAGCGGCTCTACAAGGATGATTTCTCTCCCACGCTGAATTTTCGTCCCGATAGCTATCGGGATTCGAAAGGATAAAGGTACAGAAGGAATTACTGAAGTTTATTTTAAAGTAATTTTTATCATGTCAGTTTTAGAAAGAATCACGTCTGAAGATGCCATTGCATTGGAGGAAAAACACGGAGCGCACAATTACCATCCACTTCCTGTAGTTTTAAGTCGGGGAGAAGGGGTTTTCGTCTGGGACGTTGAAGGGAAAAAGTATTATGACTTTTTATCGGCCTACTCGGCGGTAAATCAGGGGCATTGCCACCCCAAGATTATTGGTGCAATGGTGGAACAGGCCCAGACCCTGACCTTGACCTCTCGGGCATTTTACAATGATATGCTGGGCAGGTATGAGAAATACGCTACCGAAACATTTCATTTTGATAAGTTATTGCCCATGAACACGGGCGCGGAAGCTGTTGAAACTGCTTTGAAAATATGCCGAAAATGGGCCTATGAGAAAAAGGGAATTGATGAAAACAAGGCCGAAATCATAGTATGCGAAAATAATTTTCATGGACGCACCACCACAATAATCTCATTTTCGAACGACCCTGTCGCTAGGAAAAACTTTGGTCCGTATACCGATGGTTTTATAAAAATCGAGTACGACAACCTGAACGCTTTACGAGAAGTATTGGAAAGCAATAAGAATGTCGCCGGATTTTTGGTAGAACCCATTCAGGGCGAAGCGGGTGTTTATGTTCCCTCCGAAGGTTATTTAAAAGAAGCAAAAGCATTGTGTGAAGAACATAACGTGCTTTTTATCGCCGATGAGGTGCAGACAGGTATCGCTCGCACAGGTCGTTTATTGGCAACATGTGGAAATTGTTCATGTACTGACAAGCACTGTAGCGGGACACCTGAAGTGAAACCTGATATCTTGATTTTGGGCAAAGCACTTTCCGGTGGAGCGTTTCCGGTTTCGGCCGTTCTGGCGAACAATAATATCATGGAAGTAATCCAGCCCGGAAATCATGGTAGCACTTTTGGGGGTAATCCGATTGCCGCAGCCGTTGGTATGGCTGCTTTGAAAGTGGTTAAAAATGAAGAACTTGCGCAAAATGCCGATGAACTTGGGGAAATTTTCAGGAAGGAACTGGAGAAGTTCATCCCAACTTGCAACACCGTCAACGGCGTTCGTGGTAAAGGACTTTTAAACGCCATTTTGATCAACGATACCGAAGATAGTTCTACGGCCTGGGATATCTGTATGGCCCTAAAAGAAAACGGACTCTTGGCAAAACCAACGCACGGCAATATTATTCGGTTCGCCCCTCCTTTGGTTATGACCGAAGAACAGTTGAGGGACTGTATATCGATCATAACGAAAACGCTACGGCAGTTTGAGAAATAAAAAATCCCCGTACCGATAGCTAACGGTACGGGGATTTTTGCTTGACATCGATTTTATGCCTAATCGAAGTTTTCAAAGTCACCTGAAGTGATCAAGGCGATGATGACCCCGAAATAGATGATACCGAGAATAACTTGGATTACGGCTATTGCAATTCCGATATAGGAAAGCACCCGACCGGTCTTGACATTTTCATAACCCGAAAATTCTCCGGGCTGCTGCAGATATAAATTTTCTGCACTTTTGGCATTGCTCAAACCGATAATACTGAAGATGGCACCAAAAGGGCCGCAACAGAAAAGACTCAATACGACGGACAAAATGCCCATGGTCAATGCCGAACTGGCTCCTGGAAGTTGTTGGTTCATATTATTGGTTTTGCCATTGTTCGCTCATCTCCATGACTTGCTCTATATAAGCGTCCCAGCCACCCACAGATTGTATTTGGTAGATAACCATCATCAAATAAATTACGCCAATCGCCAATGCTACCCATGCTATTATTTTTGCCGTTTTTAGCTGACTAAAGTTGGAATAGACTTCCGGGTTGGCCGCATATTTTTTTTCATCTTTCTTAAGAAGGAATAATGAAATCCCTGCCAAAATAATTGTTGGGATTCCAAAGACGCAACAGCACAGAAACCCAAGAATCGAAAGGACAATGGCAATGGTAATATTCGGTAATTTTTGTTGTTCCATAATAATAGGTTTAGTTAGATAAATTTCAAGATATAGTTGATCAATATAGTGCCTACGGTCAATATCATTAAAGTTATTATGGCCTGATTGGCATATTTGAACGAAAAGAATTTATTTGCGGCCAGAACACCGAACAATAAAATTATCGGATAAATGGCGGGGTACATTTTAAACGCTTCTACAAATTCACCCTGAATCAAGAATGCCGCAGAGCGCTGCAATCCGCAACCGGGGCAATCGAAACCAAAAATACTTTTGGTAAAACAGGGCAACATATAATCTTCAATGCCCAGTAAAAATAATGTCAATATGAATTTCATTTCAACTACGGTTCGGTTGTCCAAAATACCATTATTTTTGATGAATCAAAACATATTCATGGCAGTTTTTGAGATAGGCGATTTGGTAGAAGGTATTGATGATACCGTCAGAGGTATTGTAAGAGAGGTCGACAATGAAAAAATCACCGTAGAGAGCGATGAGGGGTTTCTATTGGAGTTTGCCCCGCAAGAGTTGATAATGGTTCCGGAATCTAGTGAAATTAGGGTTAGTCGTCGACAAGTTACCGAAGCGAAAAATGAAAAAGAGCTTCCGAAAAAAAGAAAGCAGCCTATCAGTAAGCCAAAAGAACGCAATGCACCTAAATTGGAAGTAGACCTTCATATCGGACAGCTGGTGCAATCCTCAAAAGGCATGACCAATCATGAAATGCTCAATGTACAACTGGAGACCGCAAAGCGACAACTTGAATTCGCCATCAGAAAACGCATTCAAAAAGTAGTATTCATACACGGGGTGGGGGAAGGTGTGCTTCGCGAAGAGCTTTATTATCTTTTTCGCAGATATGAAAACATTACCTACTATGATGCAGATTACCAAAAATATGGTTTAGGGGCTACCGAAATCTATATCTACCAAAACCCATAATTAAGAATTACGGTTTTGATCACTCCTCGACTTTGGTAGTAATTGTACCAAAGTTTTCGATGCGCAGATCGGTGATTCGATTGTTGTCCGAAGTCTCCAAAGATATTCCGCTAAGCTCGATTTTATGCGAATAGGTAACAGTATCAATGGCCGTTGTCGTTATTAGCACTTCGCCGCCATTCGCTTCGATTTCATCGATTACCGTCGGTTCCGTTGGCGGAATCGCATCACAGAAATAACTTGTTGAAACCTTGTCCGAAAAAAATCGGTAAGTCAATTTAGACTGGGTGGGCACAAGGCTTACAACTGAAGTTGTATCATTCTTGATAGCTGATGCGGGCAATGTCAAAATCAGCGCCTCATCATCATTGATCTTGAATACGACATTGGTTTGATTCGCCTTGAGGTCACCGCAATTTTCCACTGTGGTGATGCTATCAAAATCCAACGTTTCTATTTGTAGGTCACCATCGTTGCAGGCGGCCAAGACGAATAGAAAACAACAAAGCACATAGTTTCTCATCTCTAAAAATTACATGGGTCATTGGGCCTTACCTGTAATTGGGTCGACCCAAATCGACCATCTTTCAACAAATGCCCATGATGGGCCTTCATAGGTCAAAAGTAAGCGATCTTAAGCACAAGTTTATCGGCTTTTAGGGAGAAATTAACGTAAAATCCGCTATTTTTGAGCCGTCACAAAAGGAATTCAAAACGCATATGGACAAGGTTTATTTAGACAATGCCGCCACTACACAGGTGCGCGAAAGTGTCATCGTCAAAATGCAGGATGCACTTGCCAATTTTTACGGAAATCCGTCGTCTACACATAGTTATGGACGCTCCGCCAAGACAGCTATAGAAAGTGCCCGAAAGACCATTGCCAAGCATATGAATGCCCATCCATCCGAGATTATATTTACTTCGGGTGGGACCGAGGCCGATAATATGATTCTCAGATGCGCCGTCCGTGATTTGGGCGTTACCACTATAATTATAACAAAAATCGAGCATCATGCGGTGCTACATACTGCGGAAAATCTTGAGAAAGAGTCGGGCGTCGCATTGCATTACGTCGATTTGGATGACTTTGGAAATCCCAAATTAGATCATCTCGAAGTATTGCTAAAACAAGACGATACCAAGAAATTGGTCAGCTTGATGCATGTCAATAACGAAATAGGAAACAAAATCGATATCGATGCCTTTTGTAATCTCTGTAAAGAACACGATGCCCTATTTCATTCCGATACGGTACAATCCATCGGGCATTACGAATGGGATGTTCAAAAAACCCCGGCCGATTTTCTGACCGCCGCAGCGCATAAATTTCATGGACCGAAAGGAATCGGTTTTGCCTTTATCAAACGAAATTCAGGTATGGGCTGTATGATATCGGGAGGGGCGCAAGAGCGAGGACATCGAGCGGGCACCGAAGCTTTCCACAATATTGTGGGACTTGAAGAGGCATTTATAGCTGCCTACGATCATTTGGACGAAGAGCGAGATTATGTTTCCGGTCTGAAAAAGTATTTTGTTGAGAACCTTACGGCACAAATCCCTGAAGTCAAGTTCAACGGGCATTCAGGAGATATGGAAAAAAGCACCTATACATTGACCAACGTATGTCTTCCGGTAAGCAAAGAGAAAGCGCTGATGCTTCTTTTTCATCTTGATATGAAGGGAATAGCTTGTTCTAAAGGCAGTGCGTGTCAATCTGGGAGCGATGCAGGATCACATGTGCTTTCCCAAATTCTTTCTGAAGAAGACCTGCAAAAACCTTCGCTACGGTTTTCGTTTTCAAAATATAACACAAAAGAAGAACTCGACTACACCATTGCAATGCTCAAGGAATTTGTAGAAAGTTAGCCATTTCCTTTTTTCTTTCGATCGCGCTTTTTTTCCCTATCGTACGGAAACTTCCTCGTGGCCAATTTCATCATTCTATCAATGAGGTCTTCGGTATTCCGCCCTGATTTCTTATTAATTTTCTTTTCGTATTTCCATAATAACTTTCCAGTCGTCGCATCGCTTATCTTGATACCGATTCGGCCGTAATTGGCATCTCCGGAAAAATAATCGATAAAACTGAAATCCGTGGAAATCCCTTTTGACAGCAGTATATTCAGATCTAAATTTCCGCTGATAATACCATCGACGCCAAGAATTTCACTCAATTGCTTAATGGTAAAGACATCGATATTTTCATAGGTAATGTCATTTTGGGCCAAAATGGCATTGGTATTCTTGACATTTTGAAAATCTACAGAGAACTTTTTTTCTTTTTCCGTTTTGAAAAGTATATTTCCAAAGCATTTTGAACGGCCCTTCCTTCTTTCTCTTCCAAAGTTTTTAGTTCTTCTTTCGAAATCTCGTCCTTTAAATCCAGATTGGTCAAGAACGGTAGAATGGCCAATACCTCATGCTCCGCACTGAACTCATCGAACTTAGCGCTCTCATAGATATTTTTTTGGGCGCTCAAAGTGGCCCCTAACAGTATAGTAAAAACTATGGCTAAAAATAATTGCTTCATATTACGTATCATCCAGCATGTACAAAAAGGCTTGATTTCGCCCCAATCTCAAAATCGCATTTTCAACCGAAGGTTCAATACCCGCGAGGTCATAAAATTAGGAATGGCGAACTGTTGTTTACTGTCCACATCCCTGACCCAAGTATTGGTTATTGAGTTTTGATTGTTGAACAGATTGAAAACCTCGGCGCCAACGCTTAATTCCTTAAAGCTGCTCAACCAATGTTTTTCGGGAAATTTCGTCTCTCCACCTACAAAAATATGGGAAATTCCCAAATCGGCACGTTTATAGTCCCTTAATCTATTTTGAAAATCGTAAGGATCGGCATAACTAGGGGATCCTCCAGGTACACCGGTGCTAAACAGTAAGTTAAGGTACATCTTTAAATTGGGCATATCGGGCACATAATCTTGAAATAGAATACCAAGTTTTACACGCTGATCTGTCGGTCTTGAAATATAGCCCCTATCGTTGATGTCCTCTTCAGTTTTTAAATAACCGATACTGACCCAAGACTCGGTACCGGGCACAAAAGCACCGTTAAGTCTAAGTTCGGTTCCATACGTATAGGCCTTTGCATTATTATTGGCCGCATATCGAATGCGTACGTCTTCAAGAGTATAGGGGTTCACGTTATCCAACTTTTTGTAGTAGGCTTCGCTGATAAGGGTAAAAGGCCTTTCCCATAAAAGAAAACTGAATTCGTTTCCTAATACAAGATGAACAGATTTTTGGGCCAATACGTCTGGTTGAATTGTTCCGGTACTGTCTCGTAATTCCCGGTAGAAGGGAGGTTGATGATATACGCCTCCGGAAAGGCGAAAAAGCATATCGCTCTTCCAGTCCGGTTTTATGGCGAGTTGCGCCCTGGGACTGAACACAGCTTGAGAGACCTTGGCGACCTCGGTACCGCTAGTGGTCCAAAGTTGGGAACGTAGCCCTACATTATAATAAAAAATCAAACTGCTCAGATCGACTCGCTCACTATATTGGACAAAACCGGAAAACCGATTGGTTTTAATCGAATTTCTTGAAGATACTCCTGTAAAAGGCACAATAGGCGCATTGAAAGGATCTTCGGGTTGATTATTTATGAATTCTGGCAGGGGAGGTCGAATGGAATAACCCGCAGAATCAATAAATTCTGATTCCCGAAGTTCGTCCCGAATATCTTCGTGGGTATATTTGAGGCCCCATTCCAAGGCATTTTCATTCTTGGTATAAATACCCCTGTGAGATAGATTGAATATCAAGGCATCGAAATTGTTTCTGGCCCTTTTAAATTGCGAACCAAGACCCCGTGAATTGGTAACTTCACCGAGGGTCTCACTGCCGAGGTTGGTATCGACATCACCAAGTTCATATCTTGAAATCACGTCGGATCGTTCTTCTTCAACAGTATGATAGAGCGAGGAAATTATTTTAAGGCTCAAGTCGTCATTCACAAAATAGGTTCCCTTTAAGGCTCCCAATGCGGTGTCGAAGCGGTTCTTTTCGTTTCCCTCATAATTGACGATCAAAGCCCTTGGTTCTATTAAAGTTCCAAAATTGGTCTTTCTGTCAATAGGTTCATTTCGATAATCGTTTACGGATAAGGTTCCTAAAAAATTCAAATGAAATTTTTTAGAAAATCTAAATGTGAGGTAGCTCTGTAAATCCAAGAAAGTGGGGTTGAAATTACTTTGCGTCTGTTGGCTATTGACCAGTAGCGCATTGTTTCGATATCGCAATCCTGAGATACTACTGAAATTTTTGCTTTTTGAAACGGTTTCGACCGAGGTGCTCGCGCCCAAAAAACTAAGATCCATCTGTACACCGAAATTCGTCGGATTTTTATAGGTGATATCCAGAACAGACGAAAGTTTGTCCCCATATTTTGCTTGAAACCCACCGACGGAAAACTTTACGTTCTGCACTAGATCACTGTTTGCGAAGCTTAAGCCTTCTTGCTGCGCGGACCGAACCAAGAACGGACGGTACACTTCAATTTCATTCACATAGACCAAGTTTTCATCATAGTTGCCGCCACGAACCGAATATTGTGTACTCAATTCATTGTTGGAAGCTACCCCGGGAAGTAGTTTGAGAATATTTTCAACTCCGGCATTCGCCCCGGGAATTTTGCGTATGATATTAGGGGGTACTACAAGAATTCCCTCGACACTTTTTTCCCCAGTTGGTGTAACCGTTACCCCATCGATTTGAATAGCGTCGGTTTTCATCACCGGGTTGAATTCATAGGTCTCGTTGGTAGTGAGCAAAAGATTTTCAAGAATGACATCTTTATGGCCAAGATGTGAAAAAGTTATAGTCGTTTCTTGGTCAGGGACGATTTCAAGTACATAAAAGCCATTAGTATCGGTAGAGGCCCCCTTGGCCCCTGAGGTAATATTCACATTGCGTAGCGGGGCGTTTTCCTCGTTCAGCACCACCCCCGTTATCGTAGCCGTTTGCGCACTTATTATGTTGAAGGCGCAAAGGTTGATAATTAGGAAAATGATTTTAAAACATTTCAAACTATTTTCTATAAAAAGAAGTGATATGCGTGGTAGAATTGCCCACATTGTCGGTAACAACGACCTTCAGTTCACATTGTTTCTCATTCAAGATCTTGTCATCGAAGTTATAGGTCAATGTATTGGTCTTTGGTTCGTATTCCATCAAAATCCATTCACCGTTCAAAGTCGCTGAATACGTGTCTATGCCGCTCAGGTCATCGGTAATTCTAAGACTAAGATATTTATAATTGTTCAACCACTGCTTTTCCTTGAAGTTTTTAGGCCTTATTCTTGGGGCTACGGTGTCTTTGGCCAAGGTATAGGTGCCTAAATTTCGAGTTCGGGCGGTAAAGGTCTTGCCTCTTTTAAAAGTGGAGGTATAATCTGGATTCAGTTTTTTATCCAATCGGGCTATAAAAAGTTGTTTTAGTTCTTGCTCCGAGTATTTTGAAACGTCAAACGTAATAGTAAAATTTCGGTGGGCGGGCACTCTACTATTGTGTATGGTTACTGTATCTTTTCCTTCTTCGAGGTCGATGTAAAAATTATCGTAAAATGTATTGGACGGAAAATATACCTTTGCCCCACCGAGGTCATAATTATTAGGTTTTTTGGCAATGACATAGGTGTCGGTTTTTTCCTCTTGATCGGTGATTTTTAGTTCTTGTCGTTTCCCTTCTATCGGAATGACTACTTTGGTCTCGTTTCCTTCTAAATCTTTAAGTATTATTTCAACATTGTACGATAGCCCTTCCCTCACGATAATCTTCCCGTCGTTTTCATGGGTATTGTAAATACTGAGCTTATTGCCCGGTGCCTTGAAGAGCTGTTGCACCTTGTTGCGATATCTACCATAGTGGGCATAGTCGATCAAGGTGTTGATATACCGCGTCTCAGAGAATGAGAACGTCTCGAAGTCATAATCCGTGTATACCTTGCCATTAACCAATTGTTGCACGGAATACACTCCATTCTTATTGGCTGCAAGATCTTGACGGTCGTACCCGATAAAGCCAAAGCCTATGGTACCGATTGCATTTACCTTATCGGCTCGATAGGTACCGTCTTTTTGCCTTGAGAAATTCAGTTCCATTTTGCCGTTCGATTGATTGACCTGTGCATCTTCGGAAAGTGGATAAACATACAATTCATCAAGAATAGGATTTGTCGCATCGCGCACCTCAAGGCCATATAGTAACGGATTAGTTGGTTTTTCCGAAACGCTACTTCGAATTTCAAAATGTAGGTGCGGTCCCGAAGAGCCTCCGGTATTGCCACTATAAGCGATTACTTTGCCCTTTTCGACCTTGACTTCGCCATAGTCGGGAAATACTTCTATTTCGTAGGACTGCTTTTTATATTGGATCTTTTTTATGTATTCCTCGATTTCTGGGGAAAATTTTTGAAGATGGCCGTAGACGGATGTGTAGCCGTTCGGGTGGGCCACATAGAGCACTTTTCCATAACCCCAGAGTGATACTTTTATTCGGGTAACACTGCCATCGCCAATAGCATACACTGGAAGCCCCTGTCGTTGTTGGGTCTTGATATCGATACCTGAATGAAAATGGTTCGAACGAAGTTCGCCAAAGGTTCCGGCAAGCACCAACGGTATATCCAGCGGTGATTGAAAGACATCCTTCGGATATTTTTCCTGAGCGAAAATCGCGCTGGAAAATATAAATAGCGTTGTTAAAATTGTTATTCTCATATCCCTTTTAAATCGGTACGAAAGTAATTAATCACTTATGATCGGTGCAAACTCCATACCTTAAAATTGATCATTACATGTAATTCAACGAATTTCTTGGTATTAAAGTATTGCTTCAAGAATAATTGGAAAAAGTATTGCTAAGTCGTCTCATGTATGTTAACTTTGTGTAACGTGCATTGAATTTTTTGTATGAGCGAGTTGGTCAAAATTGTTGATTCCCTTGAAAATAAGATAAGTAAGTTGCTGCATAAGATGGAAGTACTGAACCAGACTAATGCGAAATTGGAAAACGAACTACTTTCTTTGAAACGAGATCAAAACAGCACCCAGACCTCCATTTCAGAATGGGAGGAGAAATATAATTCGCTAAAACTTGCAAATTCGATGCTTGGCAGTAATACCAATAAAACAGAAGCTAAGCTTAAAATAAATACATTGATCAGAGAGCTGGACCATTGCATTGCCCAGCTTGCAGAATAACGCGCAACTATAGTATGTCGGAAAAGCTCAAAATAAAGCTTTCAATCGCCGATAGGGTATATCCCTTGACCATAGACCCCGCTCAAGAAGAGGGGCTGCGAAAAGCTGCTAAGAACATAGAGCAATTGGCGAAAAAGTTCGAACAGAGCTACGCTGTGCGAGACAAACAAGATGTTCTTGCCATGTGTGCCCTTCAGTTTGCCTCTAAAATAGAGCAAAAAGGCATTGATCAATCGGAAGGCACCCTGGAAGCTACAGAGCGGTTAAAGGCTTTGGATGCGCTGGTGAATTCTAAGCTTGCAATAAAATAAGTTCTTTTAAATAGCATAAGTTACTGCCCACATTGGTAATACCTTTTGACGAACTCAACATTAATTTGTTTAAAAAGGGTGAGTTTAGGTTGTAAAAGCATGCCTTACTAGTATAAGGATCCTTGATCAGTCTTGTAGCCCTAAACCTGTTTTATGGAGTTTGTACAAAACTTCTCCAATGTGGGTTTTTTTGTTTGTATGGGATTTATATCTTATGCGAAAACTTCCTGTTATTGATAGCTGCCGATGATGGTCGAGCATATCTCGTCCGCTAAATGAACTATTCGGAAACCGTTCCGAACTAACCCGTTTAATTTGAAATTATGGATAGTACAACGATGATAATAGCCGCAGTGGTGGGTCTTGCCATAGGCTTTGCGATCGCGAAGTTCCTTGAAAAAGGCAAAGCCTCGAAAACGCTGGCCAATGCCAAGAAAGAGTCCGAGAATATTTTAAAAAATGCAAAAATTGAAGGAGAGAGCATCAAAAAGGATAAAATATTCCAGGCCAAAGAGAAATTTTTAGAACTGAAGGCCGAGCATGAGAAAGTGATTATCTCTAAAGACAAGAAAATCAATGAGGCTGAAAAGCGTACACGTGATAAAGAATCGCAAACAAGCAATGAACTTGCCAAGAGTAAAAAACTCAACGATCAGCTTGAAAGTAGAATGAAAGACGTTGAACATCGTGCAGAGTTTTACGAGAAAAAACAGGCTGAACTCGAAAAATTACATAAAAGCCAGATCCAACAATTAGAGGTTATCTCTGGGCTCTCTGCCGATGAAGCAAAGAGCCAACTCTTAGAGTCCTTGAAAGAGACGGCCAAGAGCGATGCTATGGCCTATATTCAAACCACGGTCGAAGAGGCAAAGCTTACGGCGCAACAAGAGGCCCGTAAAATCGTAATCAATACCATTCAACGTATCGGTACCGAAGAGGCAGTAGAGAATTGTGTATCTGTATTCAATCTGGAATCAGATGATGTAAAGGAAGGATTATCGGTCGCGAAGGACGAAATATCAGGGCTTTGGAGGCCGCAACGGGGGTTGAAATCGTGGTAGACGACACACCGGAGGCCATCATACTTTCTTGTTTTGATTCGGTACGTCGTGAAGTGGCGAGGCTTTCATTGCACAAGTTGGTCACTGATGGAAGGATTCATCCCGCCCGAATCGAAGAAATCGTAAAGAAGACCGAAAAACAAATCGAGAACGAAATCGTTGAAATCGGTAAGCGTACCGTTATCGATCTGGGTATCCATGGGCTACATCCTGAACTGGTAAAGGCCGTAGGTCGTATGAAATACCGTTCTTCCTATGGTCAGAACCTTTTACAGCACTCTAGGGAGGTTGCCAAACTCTGTGGTGTCATGGCCGCCGAGTTAGGCCTCAATACCAAATTGGCAAAACGTGCCGGACTGTTGCATGATATCGGAAAGGTACCCAATACCGAAGCGGAAGTAGAAACCCCACATGCTATTTTGGGCATGCAATGGGCCGAAAAATACGGTGAAAAACCAGACGTGTGCAATGCTATCGGGGCCCACCATGATGAGATTGAAATGAAGACTTTGATTTCGCCTATCGTGCAGGTCTGTGATGCCATTAGCGGTGCGCGGCCCGGGGCAAGAAGACAAGTGTTGGATTCGTACATTCAGCGATTAAAAGATTTGGAAGACGTCGCCTTTGGCTTTACCGGAGTGCAGAAAGCCTATGCCATTCAAGCGGGTAGGGAACTTCGCGTCATCGTGGAGAGTGAAAAAGTGAGCGACGATAAAGCCGCTGAGCTATCGTTTGAGATTTCGCAGAAGATACAAACCGATATGACCTATCCTGGTCAGGTGAAAGTTACCGTTATTCGGGAGACCCGGGCGGTCAATGTAGCTAAGTAGCATTAAAATATAATGAGTAAAAAAGAGCCGTTCTCGGCTCTTTTTTATTCTGTTTGTTCAGGTAAAACTGTTTCGAGCCAACGTGCAAGGGCATCTGTTTCTTCTTCCGTCAGTTTGATCTTTCTTCCCTTCGGCATCTTTTTCTTTATAAAAACCTGTTTATGGATGTCGGCCGCAAGCGAGTCCATATTTTCCAAAGTGAAAACATCCGTTTTCTTTTTTGTGGCATGGCAGGTATTGCATTTTGTTTTTAATACTTCAAATGCTATTGCTTTTGGCGAAGTTTGATGGCCTTCAACTATATTTTCAAGTGAACCGGGTTGATTCTTTCCAGTTTGAAAGTTTGTGTATAGGAATAGCACTAAAGCAAGGAAAGCGTATTTCAAAATGGACAGCTTTTGAATCTATTTTCTAACAAGATAATTCATTGTTATGAAGCGGAAGCGTATGGAAATGAAAAAATTCCGCTTCGCGGAAAGCTCTTATATGCTGGGTCTGCCTTAAACAGCTTTTTCAACGGTTGAGCTATGAACAGTACGGGGGCAAACTAGCGTTTGCTTTCCGCCACGCACATAGCGAAATCTTTTGGTTTTGCCTGACTGCTGGCGAGGCAGGTTTTTTCTTTTTTTGCCCAAAGCAAAATCCCATCCCGATAGCTATCGGGATTGCGGACTTCATAAAAATAGGCAAACCCTGTGAATAAGCCCTAAGCCCGTATTGTTTATAAGTTTTGTTGGGTGTAGTTTTTATTCCAGTATTCTATTTTCCAAGTCCATTCGCTCGTGCAAAATTCTGGTCACTTCGATTTCATTTTCCGTTATTTGCCGATAGAATATGATATGTCTGTTAGTCCTTAATCCAAACAGGTTTTCGGTAATCCCGTTATAGTTTTTTCCCAAACTTGGATTTTCTGCGATTCTCTTACAATTTGCTATTAACATATCATAATAAGTGTCCGCTTGCTTTTCCGACCATTCTTCAAAAGTATAATTCCATATATTAGCTAAATCTTCAACTGCCTTTTTGGTCAAATTGTATTTAGCCATTCGAACGCTTATTGGCTTTTAGAGATTCCAAGTGCTTTTTTGGGTCGAAATCATGGGCAATTCCGCTGTCAATCCCTTCTTGAATTGCGCTTCGAAGTGCCTTGACCTTATTTTCTTCTTCTTCCAAAAGCCTGAGTCCGGCACGAACGACTTCGCTGACGTTCTTAAACCTTCCTTCCGAAATTCGATTATGGATAAATTGGTCGAAATAATTTCCGAGTGATATTGAAGTGTTTTTGCTCATTCAAGTATATTTTATTCAAATATACCAAAAATTGGTACAATAATCAAATTTCCGAAATTACACCCAACGTCTCGGCTAAGCGTAGTGCGTAGGCAAGGAAACTTTTCGTTTCCGTCTGTCGACGTAGCTAAAGCTTATTGTGTGTGCCCAGTATGGGCGTCTTTTAGCTACAGAAAGGTAGCTAATTCATTTAGAGGGTGCAAGTCCCTCATGGGCAGGGGTAACGCCTTGAACCATTAGTAAGCTGCAAGGGTGGTAATCGTGAGATTACATCTGAAGAAAGCAGGACTACAAATTCTGGTACTGACGAACAGGAACCTTATATGAGGCTATTAGGTTGGATAAGCAAGCACATCATTGTAAAGTCCAAAACACGTAAAGTGATAACCGAAATAGTAGATAAGGCAGGGATCAGAAGAAAGAAGACGCTCTTACCTGGGGAGGTCTCTACAACTACGAGTTGGTTAAGTAGAGAAGTCAGCCGATGTCATAGTAATTGTTACCCTGATAGTAACAATGAAGGACTGAACAGTAATGGTCTTTAATAGACAGAGGAGTTTTTGGATTAAGGACAGCCTCCTTTCAAAAAGCAGCCTTTGATTAAGCGAGACAACAGAATACAGTAAATGATTGAACAAGTAATTAACAAGAAAAATCTAAACGAAGCGTATTTGCGCGTGTATGGTAACAAGGGAGCGGCCGGTGTAGATGGCTTGCAGGTAACTGACCTAAAGTCTACAATAAAAGCACACGGAAATACTTACAACCAACAAATAGAAAGAGAGGGATATCAGGTGTCTCCAATTTTAGGTGTAGAAATACCTAAAAGCAATGGTAAGACCCGATTATTAGGGGTTCCTACTGTAGTAGACAGAGTATATCAACAAGCATTGCATCAAGTATTGCAACCTATCTTTGAAGCAGACTTTCAACAGCATAGTTATGGATCTGGACCCAATCGTAATGCGCATCAAGCAGTAACACAGAGCTTGGAGAACATCAATTCTGGCTATCAAGATGTGGTGAATATTGACCTCAAGTCATTTTTTGACGAAGTAGAACACCGCCTGATACTAGTTTTGATTTACAAGAAAGTAAAGTGTAAAGCAACGATGAAGCTATTACGGTCATTTTTACGAGCGCCGATACAAATCAATGGTAAATTAATCAAACGTAGAAAAGGCGTACCGCAAGGCTCGCCTTTGAGCCCTCTACTATCCAACATTCTACTCAATGAGTTAGATAAAGAATTGGAGAAACGAGGACACAAATATGTTCGTTATGCCGATGATTTTAGTATTTACGTTCGCCTTAAAAAGTCGGCAAAGCGAGTAGGTAATAGTATCTATAAGTATTTGCGAGATAAATTACACTTACCCATTAACCAAGAAAAGAGTGGCATTTGCCGCCCTCAAACTTTTAATTTGTTAGGATACGGTTTTGTACCCACATACAAAAAGGGAGAAAAGGGGAAATATCAACTGGTTGCGAAGAAGTCCAAATGGGCAGAGTTAAAGCAAAAGCTAAAATACCTGACCAGAAAGACGATTCCAATGAGTTTTGATGAGCGAATGAAACGACTTAATTGGTTGATAAGAGGCTGGGTAAATTATTTCAAATCAGGCAGTATTCAGGGTAAACTGAAAAAGCTTGATGAATGGCTTAGGAATCGGTTACGCTACTGTATTTGGCATCACTGGAAGAAACCAGACCGCAAGCGTAAAAACTTAATACGGTTAGGGATTTCAAAAGGACAGGCATACGCTTGGAGTCGAACAAGAATGGGAGGATGGGCAGTAGCCCAAAGCCCTATACTGGGAACTACAATAACCGTAAAACGATTAAAAATGAGGGGTTATATAAGTTTAGTCGAATACCACAAAACTGCATCATTACTGAACCGCTAAGTACGAGACCCGTACGCTTAGTGGTGTGAGAGGCGTAGTGGCGGCTTTTAGGTCGTCACCCGTCTACTCGATTGTGGTGTCGTTATTTTTTCAGGCAGACATTGGATTCACTTGTATTTGCCCTCCAATCGCTTTTAAAACTTTCATTATCGTTCCAAATTGAGGTTTCGCTCCGTCTGATAAAGCTTTATACAAACTCGGTCTGCTTAATCCTGTTTCCTCCGCTATTTTGGTCATTCCAATCGCTTTTGCAATATGTCCAATCGCATTAATGACATCTGCGTTATCTCCTTCTTCGAGAACTGTATTGAGATACTCGGCAATCATTTCCTTGCTGTCCAAATAATCGGCTATGTCAAATTTTGAAGTTCCCATATTTTCTATTTCTTTAATTTTTTCCAGATTTCTTTTGCTTTTTTAATGTCCCTTAGTTGAGATGATTTATCTCCACCAATCAGCAGAACAATTATTTTCCCGTCTTTTTCTTTGAAGTAAACCCTATAACCTTTTGCGAAATTCACTCGCAATTCCCTTATTACGTCGCCAACAGATTTACAATCGCCAAAATGTCCGTCGTTTTCAATTTTTTGAATTCTGAATAGGATTTTCGCCTTGGCTTTGAAGTCCTTCAGTTTTCTCAACCATTTATCAAATTCAATTGTTTTCTCGATAAAGAACATAAAAGTGTATCTACTTGGATACAAATTTACATTTAATTTTTGAATTTGATACTGAATTTAGAAATTTTTGGGAAGGTTTCTATAATGCACCACGTGTTACGTGTATGGCTCGTGCCGTTTCATCAGCAGAGTGAGTAACACTAAAATTTATTAAAATGAAAGGTAATGAATTTTTGTGTTTAGCGAAGTCATGAGCTATACGCGGTGTGCCTGTTGCACAAGTTAGCGAAAAAAGTTGTTGATGATCATTGTGCTTTGGAGGTTGGATCGTAACTTTAAGTATGCAAGGCAAGAAAGATTATCAAGAAAAGCTGTTCGCCCAATTCCAGCTTAGCGAACGGATCCCGAAGAACAATTTTTATCGGGGTTTAAGAGGTGCCATCGATCTGGATTTCCTCTATCCCCTTACCAAGGATTACTATGGGCAGAGCGGCCAGAAGAGCATTGACCCTGTTGTATTTTTCAAGTTGTGTTTGGTTGGTTATCTGGAGAACCTGATCAGCGACCGCAAGCTGATCGACCATTGTTCGCTGCGTTTGGATATTCTATATTTCATTGGTTATGATATTGACGAGGAGCTGCCATGGCACAGTACTATAAGCAGGACACGGAATCTTTTTCCTGAAGCCCTGTTCGAAGAAGTCTTCACAGGAGTTTTGAGTCTGTGTGTTGAAAAGGGTATGGTCAGCGGTCATACGCAAGCTATCGATAGTGCACCTGTCAAAGCGAATGCCAGTATGGATACCTTGGAACTAAAAGTGCCGGAAGAAGATCTGGAAGAACATCTTCGAAGGGTCCGGGCGATCAGTTCAATGGATAAAGAAACACCCCATCGTAAGAGTAAAGGCGACAGGTCGGATAAAGGTCAACGCGGTATAACTGCAAGCAAGAAGGAACTTGATGCGATAAAGGGCCGTAACAAGAAATGGGCGAAGGATCAGGACCAAAGACCAGGGGCGGGCAACAAGGGTAGTAAGTACACCAGTAACAAGACGCATTATAGTCCGACCGACCCTGACGCCCGTATCAGCGTAAAGCCGGGCAAGGCCCGGAAGCTGAACTATCTCTCACAATTGAGCGTGGACACCGCACACCATGTAATCACCGATATCAGGGCTTACCACGCTGATGGCAAAGACAATCGGCAGCTTCCCGATATCGTAAGGAGATTAAAGAAGCGATTGTGGAAGCAAGGTCTGGTTTGGAAAAACTGTGTAGCCGATACCGGGTATAGCAGCGGAGAGAACTATGCCTTTCTCGAAGCGAAGGGGCTAAAGAGTTTCATTCCGCCCCACGGCACCTATAAGGGCGGCCCAGATGGTTTTGTATACGTTGAAGAACAGGATTTTTATCTATGTCCTCAAGGCAAGGTCGTTCCTTTCAAGAAAGTATTTTTGGACAGCCGCACCAAGACAAAAAAGAAGTCTTACCGTGCATCGAGCAAGATCCGCAAGGGCTGTCCGCTACGGTCTACATGTTTGGGAAAGGTGAACGAGAAACAGTTCTCGGTCACCTATTATCGAGAAGAATACGAGCGTAACATCGAACGGGTCAATAGCAAAGAGGGCAGGTACATGAAGAGCAAACGTCAGAGCACGGTAGAACCGGTATTCGGTACCTTGACCCAGATCATGGGCATGCGCAGGATAAATACCATTGGAATCAAGCAGGCCAACAAGGTGATGCACCTCTCGGCAATTGCCAATAACCTGAAGAAATACCTGAAATTCATCGAAAAACGCTCAAAAAGTGGGGCGGGACAGCTTGCTTTCGGAGACTTGTTGAAAAGTGTTGTCCAAGACCTGTTTTCAGCTTTGCAAAGGCATCGAAAATTGACGTTTCAATACTAATTTGACAATAAAAAAGGCTCTTAAAGAGGCTTATATCGATTCCTTTTCTCACAGATTAGAGGCTTGTGCCACGGTTACCATTGTTGTGCATAGTTATTTTAAAAAAAGGTTGATGTCAAATGAAAAAATAACCAATCCAACAAAAATTGAGGACATCATTATTCCAACATTCCATAGATTTATATTCGATTTTTTTATCGTTTGGTAGACTATTATTAATGCAAATATGAGAATAGTTGTAGAAATCCAAGGCAACCACCAAGCTCCACCAACAAGTCCAAAAAGCAATGTTAATCCTCCTAATTGTATAGTTTCAAATGAATAATAAGACAACCCGATTAAGAACAATAAGATTAAGGTAGCTTGCAATAAATTTAAGGGATTAACATCCTTTTTTCGAAAAAAGGATATCACCTCTTTAAAGCACACTATCAAGCTAAATAATAAAGGAAATGCTAATAAAAATATCCATAACACATTTTTTTGAAGTCCCACTTTTTGAATCAGTTTGTTTATTTTATTGTTTTTGTATAATGCGGTTGGAAAATTAATGGGCGTTGCATTTAATTCCATTAGGCAAGCATCGTTTGGTTTTTGGTTCGGTTGTTCTATAAAGGCTTTAAAAATTTCTTTACCACAAGTAGTTCCATAAACTCCGTGACCTATTTTTTCAAATTCAAAATAATAACTGTTGCTATATCTACTATGCATAATTTTACTATGTTCTACAGAAGTTATAGGGTCATAGGTTCCAGCCATAACTAAGGCGGGAATATCACTCGTTACAGGTATCGTATCTCTGGCATTAAATGAAACCATTGTGTCAGAAACATAAAAGTCTAAATAGAAATCAGATATCATAAATTCTGGATACTGTTCTGTTGTTTGCTTGTATTCTTTCTTAGCAATGTCTTGTCGTGCCTTCCAATCATAAACATAATTTACAATGGATGTTCCATTATGTTTTTTAACTAAAGTTTCAAAAATACCATATAAAGCATCCATAAATGTTAGGTCGTTTGCAATAAATGCTTCTAAAAGGAGCGGTAAATCTTTATAGTAATCACTTTTGTAAAGAAATTGCTGAAGTATTCCATTAATTTCTTGCGAATTGAAAACGAATTCTTCTGCCCCTTTATACACCAAAGGTTTTGTTTGGGTCTTCAATAAAAAGGAATATAAGCGTTCCTTCAGATTTGGGTGAGCTTTATTACATTCAGGGTCATTTGCACAATCATCTAAAATGTTATCTAATACTTGTTTGTAAAGTTGAGTTGTTTTTCCGTTTTGAAATGCCGCCATCGGCACATTGGAATCACTATATATTGAACGAATTTTTACCGAAGAATTTTCAGCTGCTCGTATAAAGCCTTGAACTCCCATAGTGCCATTAGAAATACCAAATAAATTGACCTCACCATAGCCAAGTTGTTCTATCAATTTCACCGCATCAATGGTTTTTACCTCTGTACTGTAGCGTTTGTAATCAATTCCTTTTTGTTTCAATTCATCAAGGCAGTCATAGCATTGCTTGTTTACAATTTCTGTAAACGACTTGTAATCGTGATTCTCTTTAAGTACATCCCAATGTTTTGCACCTAAGTCAGGACACAAATTAGGCAGCGAATAACCTGAACCTCTGTAGTCGAACATTATGATGTCTCTGTTCTTTACAGGCATCGATTTTAAATTACTTAATGTTCTATTTAAATTTGGGTTTCCCCATCCACCACCAAATATTATTATTGGGTCTGGTTCAGGATTGGCTATAGTACTTCTACTAATAGTATATGCCACTTTTTTTTTTTTCTATTCGGATGATTGTAATCTTCTGGCACATGAAGATATCCAAATTCTACATTTGGATAGTCAGCGTATTCGCTACAATCCTTTAAAAAGCAGTCCGTTTTTTCAATTGAAATGTCTTCTTGACAAAATCCAGAGAATCTGATTAGTAGAAAAAGATATAAAGCGATGTATTTGTTCATATTGTTAACTTAATTTTACAATAGTCTTGATTGGATTATAATTTGTAAATTTTCTTGATAATATTTCCTTTTAACTTTTGTAATGGTTTTGAATTTGTAAACGTTAAACTTTTAATATCATCAGGACAGTCCGTTAATATCTGATAACCGTTTTTTGTTATTAATACGGTGTCAGAATGTCTAAAACCTCCAACGCCTTCGATATAAATTCCGGGTTCAATGCTAACAACCATATTTTCTTTTAGAACAGTCTTGTCTCCTTCGGCTAAGTATGGGCCTTCGTGGTTTCCTAAACCTATTCCGTGACCTGTTCTATGCATTAAATTATCTTTTAATCCTTGGTCAATTAAGAATTGTTTGGCAGCTAAATCTACATCTTCAGCTATTGCGCCAGGTTTTAAAACAGCATAACTTCTCCTTCTCGCTTCTATCATTAGTTCAAAAGCTTCCTCTTGTTCCCTTGTTGGTTTACTGGTAAAAAATGTTCTTTCCAGTTCAGCAGAATATCCATTTACTCTTAAAAATGCTAAACTAATATGTGAGCCTTCAACTAGTAAATCTGATACTTTTGGTATTCCGTGAGGTTGATAAGAAATTCGACTAGGCCAAGCCGCAACTAAAATATTTGTTGCTAGATAGTCAAAAGGTGTTTCTTTAATTACTTTTTGTTGAATAGAACGTCCAATTGAAAAAACCTCCAATTCCGACATTCCGAAGTAGGCATTCTTATTTAACTGCTCGATACTAATATCACAATATTTCGAGGCTTGTTTTATTAATTCAATTTCCGCATCACTTTTAATCCACCTTTGTTCTTCTAATATTGAATTTTCTACAACATTAAGATTAACCGAAGTTAAAAAAGCCGAAATTTCATAAGGCGTTTTACCACCAATTCCAATTAGTTTACTGTCCTTTACTTGCTCTAAAAGTATGTCTTGCCAACGTTCTGGTTGTGGCGCAGGATACTCCCAATAACTTTTTATTTCATTGACATTGTCAACTTTTTTAGGTGAGCCAATTCCATTTTAGGAACAATAAAACTCACATTATTTTCTTTAATTATTAATAAAAATAATCTTTCAAGACTTTTATATGTCAATCCAGTTAAGTAGTAAATATCTTCTTCTTCTGAAATGATTAAAGAGTCAATTACACTTGTTTTAATCTTTTCCTGTATTAACTGTATTCTCTGTTTGTATTCTGATGTACTTATTTTCAAATCGTAATCTTCTTGTTTTTTCTAATTCTGACTAACGGTTAAATTTAGTATAATTTTCCTACACAAAATTTGACTCGTTAGCTTAAGAAATTAATAGAGTTTCTTTATGTAGAGAATTATGCACAACGGTTGGGCTATGAACAGTACGGGGGCAAACTAGCGTTTGCTTTCCGCCATGCACAGAGCGAAATCTTATTGCTTGCCCGAACGTTCCCTTTCGGAACGGGCGGGTTTTCTGTTTTTAATTTAATGCCAAATCCCAAAGATTTTGCGGTCTTCATAAAAATACGCAAACCCTGCGACTATGCGCTAAGCTCGTATTGTTTATAGGTTTTGTTGTATGGCGTTTCTTTTTTACGTGGTGTTACTTTTAATTTGAGAGAGTGAATTCTCCGATGTCATAAACAATTACTTCAGATGTATTTTCAACAATTAAGCGTGTACCATCAGAAGATAAATTCATTTCACTAATTGAATCAGGCGTATTTACTATTTCAATATCTAGCTTATCAATAGAACTATCAGTAACTCTATAAATTAATATTGCACCATTTGAGCTTGTAGCGAGCACTGAACCATTGGAAGATAATGTTATTCTTATACCTAAATTAAAAATATTACCATTGCTTCTAACTGTTTCACCCAATTGTAACCAATTATCATTGATGTTTTCAAAAACTTTTACATAACCCATAGTTCTTCCTGCTGTTGTAGTACTTATTGCTAATCTATTTCCATTAGCAGAAAGACTTAACGTGGCACCTAAAACATCATTTTCAGCTTCGCCATTGATTTTATTGCCCATCTGAATCCAATCATTGTTTTGAAACTTGTAAATTGTTATTTGACCAGTGCCATTTTGATAGCTACTCGCACCAACTGCCATTGTAAGTCCATCTTGAGATAAAGATACTCCAGAGCCAACAGCTGTGTTTATATCTCCAATAATATCAGACCCCATTTGTTCCCATACTCCTCCATTGTTTTTAAAAACTCTTACAAGACCGAAGTCATCATCAAAATTGCCACTTCCATAAAAATTAGGGGCGCCTATAGCGATAATAGACCCATCTGCTGATAAATCTGTTCCATTACCTCTGCTGCTTTTACCAAAATCATCAATCTCATTCCCGGTTTTGAGATCTTCGCCCACCTGAATCCATTGGTTATTTACATTTTCATATACCCTTACAATACCTATTCCCATAAGGCTGGGGTCAGGACTGTTAAAATTTCTGTTTGATGAACCAACAGCTAAAAAATTACCATCATTAGACATAATTAAAGAACTATTGGTGCCCCAAGCGCCCATATCAGGGTTATTGATATCATTACTTGTATTTGTTGTCCATGTAGAATCTTGAAAAAAATATGTCTTTACATTTACCGCACCATTTACGTTTTCTAGAATGGCTATGGTATTTCCGTCAAAAGATGTTGTAATATGCCTAGCGTCAATAGTAATTTTATCACCAACTTGATTTATAACAGGATTTACTATGGGTAATATACTTACAGTAATATCTTCTGAATCTTGCATTTGATCAGAATCAATGACGGTTATAGTTAGAATATGAACCCCTTCCATTAGATTATTTATTGTTAAACTAAAAGAGTTATTACTAGTACTAATATCTGTTGTTAAATTTTCTTGAATATCACTTGATATTATCAATTCTAATTCAGAATCAACATCTTCCATATCATTTATTATTCCTTGGAAAATTATTTCATCACCGAAATTGAATGTAGCATCATTTTCAGGTGAAGTAATATTTATTGTCGGGGGTTGAAGTTCAAATTCCTCTTGAGGATCATTTTCATTACCACATGCAAAGATCAATATTGTTACAAAAAGGATTGTAATTTTATTTTTCATAATATTTTTTAATGACATACAACTAGGTTATATACGCAGGTTTTATGTTCTTAGTCATCCAATTTGGGTGGCTATGCGCAGGTTCTTGTCATTTTTATAACTCATATTTTTAACTCCGTATTCGATATAATATTACAAATCATCAAATGGATTTTTGATTTTTTTAGACTATATTCTGTAACATGGGTATAAATCATAGTGGTCTTAGGATCATTATGACCCAATAATTCTTGAATATACCTCAAATCGGTTCCGTTCTCCAATAAATGGGTCGCGAAACTATGCCTGACTCTGTGGAGGGTTATCCCCTTTTTTAATTCCAGATTTATAGAGAGATTCTTTGAGTACTAGTCTGGCGCTTGTGTTGGAATTCATTTCTTTTCCTAGGCCCTCGAATAAATAGCTTTTAGGTCGGTAGGCCTTAAAATATTCACGAAGTAGAACTAAAAATTTTTCCGAGAGTATAGTGTATCGGTCTTTTTTACCTTTTGCACTTCTAATAAAAAATTAATTTTCTTTTACTATCGACGTCGTTGATCTTTAAGGAAAGTGCCTCACCAATCCGTAATCCCGAAGAATAAATAAGTGTCAATAAAGCTTTGTGCTTAAGGTTAGTAGTTGCATCCAATAAACCCTTAACTTCATCTTGGGTTAAGACTAGGGGTAGTTTTCTTGGCTTTCTTGGGCGTTCTATAGTTATTTGTTCAATCGGAATGCCTTTAAATTCAAAATACTTCTTTATGCCATTAATGCATTGGTTCTGATAACTTATTGACCTATTTGCCCTAATGATAAAATCATAGTTAAAACGCTCGATCGATTTGGCCGAGAACAAATCTAACTTCATACCTGAGATATATCGAAGATAGAATACTGTTACCTCGGCGTATGTATTGACCGTGTTTTCACTTAACCTTCTTTGCTGCATCCATTTTCTGAAGGCCGAAATACGTTGGGCATCGCTTTCCGATAAGGCGGGCAGTTCTATTTTTCTGGCCGTCGGAGGTGCTATTTTTTTAGAAGGCACCTGTAGTTTACTATAATCTACATAAAGCTTCATTTTTCGCAAATGGCGATATACCCGTTGTTTGTTCTCCGTTGAAAAAGGAATATAAAAAGCTTATGAGTATTGCTCCAAAGTACCTGGGGCATTTGTTTGACATGTTCCCTGATTTCATCGTCATAGGCAAAAGCGATACCTAATTGTTCTTGGTCACGATGTAGAAATTTGGTAAGGGTCACTTTTTTCATAAGCGCAAACCGTGGGGTCACTCTTCCTCTGATGAACCTGCCTCAATTTCTTCGTCGGCCTTGTTCAGGTTATTCTCCAAAATATTGAGTTTTTTTAATTTCTCTTTCCAAGTGGTAAGCGATGCCTTATGGGTTTCGACCCGTTTTATTACATCTTGTACCAAGGGGTTGTCTTCAGAGGCGTTCGAGAAAAATTGAAGGTTGTTCTCTAGCTGTCGTATCTCGTTCTTGCTTTCTTCTATTTTCCTGCGAATAAACGTACGTTCTTTATAAATGGCCTGCTCATCGTCTTTCTTGGCCAATTGTTGAATCTTGTTGCCATATTTCAGAAGTTCTGCCTCTTGTCGGCCTACGTTCAATTTACGAAAAAGAGCATCGATGGTCTTGTTGAATTTCTGATCGATATTCTTTTTGTTGAACGGTACACGACCATAGGTCTTCCATTCGTCGATAAAGCCTTTGACTTTGGCCAAATCTTTCTTACGGTCACCGCTAAGCTCAAATGTCTTGATAGTTTCAAGGCATTTGTTCTTTTTTTCAAGGTTTTCGGCTTCTTCTTTATGCGCCACGTTCTTCAAGGCATGTAAGCGATCAAAATAATGGTTGCAGGCGGCCTTGAATTCTTTCCGGATCGAATCGGAAAATTTTCGGGGTACGTGGCCTATTTTCTTCCACTCGGCCTGAATGCGTTTCATTTCTTGGGTGGCCGTGTTCCATTCTTCACTGTCTTTTAATGAAATGGCAAGATTCAAAAGTTCGCGTTTTTGGTCAAGATTCTTCTGTTGCTCGCTCTTTAGATTTTTGTAAAAGGAATTTTTTGACCGGTTAAAACTACGTACCGCCTCTTTGAAACTGGCCCACGTTTGTTCGTTTACCCTTTGGGGTACTTTACCTGCTTTAAAAAAAGCATTGCGCAGTTCTTCTATCTGTTTTATCTGTTGCTGCAAGGCCTTATGGTTTGTGGCAATATGTGCGGCAACCTTGGTGATATCATCGATAATTTCTTGCTTTTTCACCAAGTTTTGCTCGTAACTCTTTTCTAACTCGTTATAGTAGGCTTGACGACGCTGGTGCATTGCTTTGGTCGCATTGCTAAACCGCTCCCAGATAGCTTCACGATGTTCTTGGCCTACGGGCCCGATATCTTCTTTCCAGATTTTATGAAGCGTCTGTAGTTCTCGAAACGCCTTGTTCATGTCTGGTTCATTGGCCAATGCCTCGGCCTGTTCCGCAATTTTGGTCTTTTCTTCGAGATTATGCTTGAAATCAAGGTCGCGCAGTTCTCGGTTGATGTGCAAAAAATCATAGAAGATCTCGATATGGTGATGGTACGTTTTCCAAACGTCGTTATAGTGTGTTCGGGGTACCGGCCCGGCATTTCGCCAACGTTCTTGAATATCCTTGAAATTTCTGTAGGTCGTGTTGATATCTTCCTCGACGTTGACGAGACCTTTTAGTTCTTCAATGATCTGTAGTCGATCGGCGAGATTCTGTTTGTGGCTTTTTTCAAGGTTCTTGTAATATTGATTGCGCTTTTCACGATACTCTTTGTAAACTTCGTTGAACTGCCTTTTGGTTACCGAATTGTACCTGAAATCTACTTCGTTTCCTCCGTTGCCGATAAAGTCTTCTTTCTTGTGTTCCAAAAATTCTTGAAACTTAAGGTCGAACTCATGTTTAATGCCATCGACATGTTTTCTGATGGCCTGAACCTTTTCGTTTCGGATGAGACGTTGCAGCTCTCCGACGAGATTTTCCATCGACATGGAATGATAATCCAAAATGGGAATATGATGGCGGTGATGGTTGTCGGCGTCTTCGGCGTCTTCCGCATTTTCTTCGTCGATTTCTTCAAGAACCTTGTCGGATTCGTCCTTCGTGTTCTCTTCCACTTTGGTATCGGATTCAGGCAGCGCATCGGACGATTTTTCTTTTTCCGTAGGCATTTCGGTACTTTTCTCCGGTTCGGTTTTCGAATCGGTAGTTACCAAAAGTTGTTGTTCTTCAGCCGTTTCGGGCTGATCTTGTTCGTTCTCTTCCAGCATTAGGTCAAATTGTTTCTCGGCCCGCCAAGGCTATTGTAAGATAGTGACATCGGTGCGAACGCCAAAATTATAGTGGTTCTTTTTGTTTTTGTAATGACTGGGAATACTAGACTTTGTTCCAGATTCTCCAAGCCTTTTCGGCCTGTAGTTCCAACATACGTAGGCCGTTGCATATCGTCGCGCCCTGCTTTTCGCCCTCCTTCAGAAAAGCGCTTTTTATGGGATTATAGATAAGGTCGAACAAAAGATGTTTTTCACTCAAATACCCATATGGAATGTTCGGTCTGTCATCAATATTAGGATGTGTACCCAACGGAGTGCAGTTCACCAAAACCGTAAAATCTTCTAGCATTTTTTCATCCAAATCACCGTACGATATTTGCCCATTATGGGCATTTCTGGAAACGAACGTGTAGCCCATACCGATTTCATCGAAAACGAAGGCTACCGCTTTTGAAGCGCCGCCCGTGCCGAGGATCAGGGCGCGTGTATGATGCTTTTTCAAAAATGGCGTGATGGATTTTTTAAATCCGTAAATGTCGGTGTTATACCCTTTTAGCCCTTTTTTAGTAAATTTTATGGTATTTACCGCGCCGATTTTCTTAGCTTTTGTACCCAGGATGTCCAAATAAGGGATAATCGCTTCCTTATAGGGAATGGTGACATTCAACCCTTTTAGATTATTTTCATTATTGATAAGTTCTGGAAACTCCTCGATATCCTTGAGGTCGAAGTTTTCATAAGAATGGCCTTCAAGGCACAACTTTTCAAACTTTTTGGTGAAGTAACCTTGCGAGAAAGAATAAGAAATATTCCTTCCAATGAGTCCGAACCTCTTTTTTTCTCCCATTTCTTGCTATACTACCTCTATTTTCTTTTCTTCCAACTTCCAACTTCCAACTTCGTGCTTCCAACTTTGTGCTTCCTACCTCATGCTTCCAACTCCCTTATCCCTGTTTTTTCCATACCAATCCAAAGCCAACAAAATAAGAATTCCTATAGCAACAAAAAAAAATGCCCACCAGGTTTCCGAATTTGTAAAATCAGGAAGATAGCGTTCGTAGTTCACAATGATTTCCTTGCCATTGCTGTCCAAAAAAACCTGCCCTTCGCCGTTGGTTTTAAAGATGGTTCGCTTCCAAGGCCATACGACCCCTAAAGAGCCGGTAATAAAACCTATGATTACGGCAGTTGTAATGTGCTTGTAATGCTTCAATACATAGGTCAATAGATGCGATAGGCTTACGAGACCCGCAGCGGAGCCCAATGTGAATACGGCCAAAATTTTTAGCGTATGCATGCGCTCATCGTTTTCCATAAAACTGAAATCGCCCCTGAAAATTTCGCCAAAGGTCTCGTAAAGCGCATTGACCGAATCGACCAACAGCAACACGTAATTTCCTAATAAAATGAGTATAAACGAACCGGAAAGTCCGGGTAGGGTCATTCCTGAAACGCTGATCATACCACAAAGAAAAATGAACAAGAGATTGTCGTTTTCTTTCGCAGGACTCAAAAAACTGATGGATATGCCTACGATAAGGCCAATGATACCCGCCGTGATGGTCTTTTTGTTCCAATGTTCGAAATCTTTTGAAATGTAGTAGATCGAACCCAATATCATACCGAAAAAAGCGGACCATACATAAAGTTCTTTTCGTTCAAGAAAATAGTCCAACACTTGGGATACGCTGAAATAACTGATCAGCATGCCCGAAATGAGCAAAATCAAAAAAGTACCGTTTATATATCGGTAGAAACTTTTGAAGCGTCCGCCGAAAAGCAATTTGAGGGCTTTACCGTTTATTTTTTGCAGGGAATAGATAAACTCTTCATAAAACCCACCGACAAAGGCAACGATACCGCCAGAAACGCCGGGCACCTTGTTCGCCGCGCCCATACAAAGGCCCTTGACGACCAAAAAGAACTTGTCAATAAATGATCGTGGGTGGTGCATTCAGAGCAGGACTTATTTTTTTGAGGCTACTTTTTCAAGTATAAAAATAAGGGAAAAACCTAGGATTGCGGCGATTACGGCATATATTAATTGATGCTCGCCATCGAAATGGAGGGGCAGCACATTTTCATCTTTTAAAACGACTAATTTCTTACCGATGGTCTTGGTTTCCAAAATTCTTTTCCAAGGCCAAATTTTGTTCAACGAACCCAAAATAAATCCGGTTAAAACGGCCAAGGTTATATTTTTATGGTGTTCGAACATCCATTTCAAAACTTTGGCGAAACTCAATACGCCGAAGATCATGCCCAAGGCCATGGTTATCAAAATCGTAAGGTTTTTTTCATCCAAGGCATCTATCACCGTTTTGTATGCCCCTAACAGCACGAGAATATAAGAGCCCGATATTCCGGGTAGGATCATGGCACAAATGGCCAAAGCCCCTGCAAAAAAAATAAAAGGCAGGCTGTCGGTATTTTGCGATGGCGGTAAGGTAGTAATGTAAAAGGCTACGACAGCACCTAATATTAGTAATATAAAAGTTGCGGCATTCCACTTTTTTATCGCCTTGGCCACAATGATGACACTGGCCAATACCAAACCAAAGAAGAAAGACCAAAGGGGTATAGGTTCATTTTCCAATAACCATTTAATCAACTTCGTAAAGGAAAGTATACTGATTGCCATACCTAGTAGCAGGGTAATGAGAAAATTACCGTTCAGTGCCGTCCAAAAGCTTTTAAAACCTTCTTGCCGCCATAACTTGAACGTTTGCAGATTGACATTGTTGATGGTGCCTATAAATTCCTCATAGATACCGGCCACGAAGGCAATCGTACCACCGGAAACCCCTGGTACCAATTCTGCGATGCCCATCGCCATACCTTTTAAAAGGATAAAAAAGTGTTGAAGAAAACTACGTTTTTTCATTTCCGTTCGTTAAAACTGTTTTCTGATCAGGATATAATCCTAAAGAAATAAATATTTAAGAAAATTGGGATAATTTATAAAGGAAACAAAAATACCCTTTTTATTCCCACCAGTGGGTTCAATACTCCAAACCATGCTTCGAAATGATAAAGGTCAATTCCTTTTAATGCCTCGTGGGCTTGCCCCTAGGTAGTTTACTTAGAAGCTTTTCTGACTTTGGAAATAACGGCCATTGCCCATTCGGTTTCAGCAAATTGTCCAAATTCCTCCTCAAAGAGATATAGTTTGTCGATATCTTCTTTGAGTGCATGGGTAAAGGCGATACGGGCGTTTACCTTGTCATCGGCCAAAAGATGAAAACCTGCCGTTTTATAAAGTAACCGGGCACTGTCAGGATAAAATTCGATGCCGCGCTCGAGAATATCAAGGGCACACGGTATATCGTTGTTCAAACGTGCGACCTCGGCCCATTTTAGCCAAGTATCTAATTCATAATTGCCTAGATCTACGGCTTGTTTGTAGGCATAATCGGATTGGTCATAATTTTTTAAGGCTGCGTAAATCGATGCACATTTTTTCCAGTAACTCGGATTTTCACCATCAATGTTCAAGGCTTTGTTGATATAGTAAAGCGCCTTTTTATAATTTCTTTTTTGAGCATAAAAATTGGTAATGGCCAGCCAACCCTTATCCAGCAGAGGGTCCTCATGAACTGTCTGATAGTAGTAGTATTTGGCCATGTCATTATTGTCTAACTTTTCATAGCATTTGCCGATGCGCAAATAGGCATGTGACGTAGGATCTTCAATTTTGATGGTAGTCTCGTAATTTTCGATGGCGTCGAGATATTTTCCCAATTTCTCCAATACCTTGCCTTTTTCGAAATAAGCCCCGATAAATGAATCATCGGAAATTATGGCAAAATCATAGGCCGTAAGTGCCTCATTGTACATCTTCTTAGAGAAATACTGTTTGCCCAATTGATGCCATGCCACTTCGCAATAGGGGTTTCTTTCCAAATAATCGTTCAAATAGACTATGGCGCCATCATAGTCTTCTAAAAATTCGAAGCAATAGATAACATTGTAGAGCGAAGAATAGTCTTGCTCATCATAGTTGACGCACTTTATAAAATTGTCTTTGGCGCTCTTGAAATCATCCATAAAAAGATATTCCATGCCCAATAGGGAATGAATATCAAAACTATCATTGGCCAGGTCGAGCGCTTTTTGCAACAGGTTGACCGCCGCCTCGTGATTATCTTTTTTAGAATATATATTGGCCCGTTGAATATAGATTTCTTCGTTAGAACTGTCCAATAGTTGAAGTTCATCCAATAATTGTTCAGCCAGATCAAGGTTGTTCTCAAAGACCAGGACTTCTACATCCAATAATTTTAGTTCGATGGAGTGCGGATGTTGTTGTAGCCCGATTTTAATGGCTTTTTTGGCCAAAGCAATTTTTCCGTTGTTGAGATAGTGGTGTATGATGTCTTCAAAATCCTCCGCGTCGAAGAAATAAACGTCGTCGGTTTTGAGCATGGATTCAAACTTGGCTATGGGCTGGCTGGGTCTTTCGTTAGATTCTAACGCCATAGGAAGGTTTTGGTTAAACTACGGATTTAAAAGTACTCCTTTGAGGATACTTAAAATTCCAGATTTGGGCTTTATTATTAACAAATTAGTTAACAAATTATTGCTTGAATTCCGTTAAAACTGATACTATAGTGGCACACCCTTTTTCGATTTCGGCAATGGATATGGTCAGTGGCGGCGATATGCGCACTGCTCTTGGTTCAAAAAGCAACCAGAATAAGATGAGTCCTTTTTTGGCACAGGTAAGTATCAAGTGATCCGTAATTTCTTTATTCTCAAGAATAAGGGCCAGCATTAGGCCCTTACCTCGAATTTCTTTTATGGCCGCATGCTTTAATAGTCTGCGGAATAATTTCTCTTTTTCAAGTGCATCTTTCATCAAAGCACTTTGGGTAATTTCTTTCAAAGTGGCAAAAGCAGCGGCCGCTATCACCGGATTCCCCCCAAAAGTAGTGATATGACCCAATTTGGGATGATCTTGTAAAGTCTTCATCATCTCTTGGGAAGCCGTAAAGGCTCCGACGGGGAGTCCCGAAGCCATTCCTTTACCCATCACCAAGATGTCAGGTACACAATCAAAGTGCTCAAAAGCGAATAATTTTCCGGTACGGCCGAAACCTGGTTGAATTTCGTCAAGGATCAATAAAGCTCTGACTTCGGTACAACGTTGTCGAACTTTTTTGAGGTATCCGTTTTTGGGTTCGATAAAACCTGCACCGCCTTGAATGGTTTCCAATACTACAGCCGCAGTTTTTTCGGTTATGTTTTGAAGGTCTTCCTCTTCGTTGAATCGAATGAATGAAATGTCGGTAAGCAGTGGTCGAAACGCGCTTTTTCGGGCCTCATAGCCCATGATACTCAAACTCCCCATTGTGTTTCCGTGGTAGGCTTTATGTGCCGCAATGATTTCGGTTCTTCCGGTAAATCGACGTGCGAGTTTCATGGCACCTTCGATAGCCTCCGTTCCTGAATTTACCAGATATGTGGATTCCAGAGGGGCGGGTAGGAGCGAAGCCAGAAGTTTGGTGTATTCCACCGCGGGTTTTTGAACGAATTCTCCGTACACCATCACGTGCATATACGATTCGGTCTGCTCTTGTACGGCGGCCACAACTTTAGGATGACAGTGTCCCAAACTACAGGCGGACACGCCCGCTACAAAATCTAAATGGGCCTTGCCATCGGTGTCATAGATATAGCTTCCTTGGGCATGTGAAATTTCCATGGCCAAGGGATGCGGTGTAGTCTGTGCCTGATATTTGAGGAAATCTTTTTTCATCTTTGTCTTGCCAGCCCCGCCAGGTTTAAAAACCGGACAGGTCTATGTTAATCCCCTGAATTTGAAGTAACTTTTTTCGATTTTGGCTTTTCGACGGGTTTTCTCGCTTTTGAATTTGCATCTTCTTCCTCTTTGGGAGGTTTGGGAATTTTGTTTATTGGGTCACTGGCATTTATGCCACGCTCTTCTTCCTCGGCATCGATATCTATAGGGTTGTCTATGCCTCGAATGATTACGAGTTCGATGTTGTTATCATCTTCATCAAAAATTTCATCCTTGGTCATGATGCGTTCATCGCCGCGCCAGATAAAGCCTTGAAGCTTACGGTCGCTTTCAAGAAATTCAGTTTCGGGATAAATATCACCATCAGGCTCCTTGATGAAGGTGAGATCTTCTACATCGTCGTTGGCGAACGTAATCCGAATGGCGCTACATTTGGTTTTGTTGATACCAATAAGTTCCTGATCGTCGTTGTACATATAATAGATAACCTCTGTATTCTGTACTAAATCGATGATTTTCAATTCGTTTTCGATAAATTTTCCGAAGAGATTGATGCCTTTTGCCTGATTGTAACCCGTTTTACTGATGCTATCGAGAGATACCACGAAGGCATTTTCGAGCACTTTCAATGAATCAAGTTTTTCAGTCTTAGTGTCGCTTAATATATGGATGCTATCGCCGGTCATTTGGTTTACACCGTTCCATAGTACCGGGTTTTTGATCAACTGCGTTAGACCTGTACTTTGCTGAAAATGAATGGAGTCGCATTTGCCGCTCATATCGGTCTTGTACAATTTAGCGTTTCTAAAGGCTCGCAAGATTCGGTTATCCGGTTTGCCTGTAAGCATTAAAGTATCGCCGTGCATATACAATGAATCTTGTTCCACAAGACTTATCGAAACCGCTCGTTTGGTCGCGAAGACCGAATCTTTGGCCTTATGGACTTCGGCATAATGGGCCCTGATGACCCCTTGATTGATGGTATCCGTCACCGTGATATTGTTCGTTGCCGAGGCAAATTCGGTGGTTTTGTCGAAGTATACACTGTCTCCTTCAATGATACGGTTGTTGTAATCGATGCGGGTGTTCTTGATGCCATAACCGCTTTCTATCTTGGTATCGTAAAAACCACGCTCACAATACATTTTATAGGTTTCCCCCGTAATGGTTGAGGGTCCGTACATGTACGCATTTTTAGAGGTGGTGTAATAATCAAGTTGTTCGGAATCAAGAATATATTGGGGATTGTCGATATGAACGCTGTCTAAAAACTGTAGTTTTTTCAATTCCATAAAATACCGACCTATTTCACTGGTCAAGGTATTCGCCGAATCGACTACGGTACCAAAATCTTGGTAGTAGGCCTGTTGATTTTCCCGGTCCCAGCGTAAGGTATCCGTCTGAAGGGTCATGCTCGTATTGGTTAACATGACATTGTCATAGGCTTTGGCAAGTTTTAGGTTTCCATCGTAATTGGCCTTACCACTGGTCATCGTCACCGAATCACCCTGTTGAACGCGAACGTTGCCAACGGCTCGTAACCGGTTCTCTTTTTGATAGTGAATGGCATAGTCACACCACAGGTCCGCACCCTCATGCTCAAATTGCACTTGTTTCTCATCTTTGCTGAAAATAAAAGCCCCGGGAAAATTTGCCTCATCTTTCGTGAAATTAGCGCCATAGACAATGTTTATCTGTTTTGTCTCCGCTGTATCAATCGTTTGAGACTCTTCATTCTGTGCAAAACAACCTAATGAAATAAGAAGAAATAAGAAGAAATACGTGAACCGCACCTGTTTTATTTTGCCCAAAAATAGGATATTTTGCCCAAGGGAATAAAAAGATTGGCATAGATTTAGGAAGTGCGACATACGGAAGTTTTAAACACTTTTTAAAGCGTACCGGTTTCTAAGTAAATGAATCGCCACGATTTGTTCAGGGGAATAAAGCAAAGGCCCTAAAGAAGTATTCTTCTTTAGGGCCTTTACAACTTCAACAGTATTGGTTATTCTTTCTAAAACTCCCGATAAGGTGATTCTAAATATTGATTCGCTTCGTCTTCCGAGAATTTGGCGGCAGTACTGTCCCAATGCAAGGTTTGATTTGGGAAACGGCCCGCTATCACGCCTAACAAAATGGTTTCGGTCAATCTCGAGGCATACGAAAATGGAGCGCTGCATTCATCATGGCCCAAACAGGCATCAACGAACTGGTGGTAATGTTTTACTCCTTCCGTGGCATAGTCACGAATCGGTTCACCCATATTATGGGTTTTTCCTACCAAGGCAATTTCCGAAGCGATGTCTACATACTTTCCATCGACAATTTTGCGAGGTAATTCCATGAAATGCGGTAGCAGCAACCGACCTTGATCACCAATGAACATGGCGCCTTGATCTGGTAGCGTGCTCCCATCTGTCGCCTTAGTTTCAAGTGACATTTTTTCCGCTACGGTCGCTTCCTTCTTTTTTGAAGACTTTTCTTTTTGGACTTTTTGTTTTCTGCACCGGGCAGTTGCAAATCTTCATGCATTTCTGGAGCGCCCAGACCATCGTACCATACCCATTTTAAAGTTTCGGCCGTGTGCTTGGTTCCCGGAAACTCATAGGTTACCACATTATTTTCTGGAAATCCGAATCCGGTTGGTTTTCGGCATTCGTTTTTTATCGTTCTCGGAACATCAAGTTCCAAAGCGTTATAAGGCGTATCAAAAATGTGTACCCCCATATCGCCCAAAGTACCACAACCATAGTCCATTAGCTTTCGCCAATTACCAGGATGGTATACTCCTTCTTTATAGGGCCGTTCCGCAGAGGTTCCCAGCCATAGGTTCCAATCCAAGGTTGCAGGTACGGGGTCGCTTCCTTCTGGTGCGGCACCATCATATCCCCAATTCTTTGGCGACCAAGCTCTTACGGTATGGACTTTGCCGATGATACCCGACTGGATCAAAAGTGTTGCCAATTTATAGTCATAAAAGGAATGTACCTGAATTCCCATTTGGGTCACCAGGTTTTTTTCTTTCGCCAGTTTGTTCATCGCCCTAGCTTCTGAAACATGATGGGTCAATGGTTTCTGACAATAAACAGGTTTGTTCATTTGCATAGCCATCATCGAAGCCGGGGCATGTGTATGATCGGGAGTTGAGACGATCACTGCGTCGATTTCCCCGCCCATTTCCTGTAACATCACACGGTAATCTGTAAATATCCTCGCCTTGGGGTGCAACTTTTTGGCAGCCGCCAAATTATTGCCGTCGACATCGCATAATGCGGTTACATCCACTAATTTGTGGGACGAAATGGCCTCCAAATCAGCGCCACCCATGTTTCCTACCCCGATATGCGCTGTTCGTAAACGGTTATGGGGCCTACTTTTACCCATAACGATAGATGGAGCCAACGCTACGCCTACAGCACCTAAACTACTTTTCTTTAAAAAATCCCTTTTATTCATTTTCGAGTGCTTTAGTTTAAAGTTTCTTGATCTTTATATTTCTGAACCAGATTGGGCTGGCATGATCTTGCAGGCCGATATAGCCGGTTCTGAACTTGCCATAGTCTTCGGCATTTTTCCATTTGTCGGAATTCTTTTTTCATACCAGGCATCATCCCAGGGCACAAAAGAAAGTAACAATCTTCCATTGAGCCAGTGCTCGACTTTTTCAGGAGTAAATACGATTTTGGAGGAGTTCCATTCTCCAATCGGATTCAAAATCTTATTGTCCGCATTTGCAGGATGCATGGCATAATCCGAACCTGTTTGTTGTAATGGTTTTAATTCTTCCGGTTTATCCGTATAGCCCAGACTCGTATTATAAGCGGTCAGATCGTGCATTTTTGCGTAACCTAAATCATCTATCAATTGATACTCGGGCGACACTTCTGGAGGACTGTCATATCCTTCCTTCAAATGATAAAAAATTCCGCTATTTCCGCCTTCGGGAAGTTTCCATTCCAGATACAGTTCGAAGTTGTCGAATTCCTCGGCGGCGTAAATGATATCTTTTCCTCCTTCGTAGTCTTGTTCAAGCCCCAATTCGGTTTTAAAGGTTAGGGTATTATCTTCGATAACCCATCCCGGAGGCATAGTTTTTCCGTTATAACCGCGCCACCCATCCATACTGGTACCATCGAAAAGATGGACCCAATCATCGGTCTTTGTTTCCGTTGTGGTTTCCGCTACTTCTTCGGACTTCTCTTCTTTTTTTCCGTCTTGCACGAATAGATAAAAAGGATTACCGTTACAATTGAAATATACTTCTTCATTCGTCTTGAAATTTTGATAGTTAACTTATGATATCGAGTGGTTTTGTATTTTTCCAGTTGCCCCTAGTGAAATCGGGGAAAGCTTGAGGCATACCACCGTTCGCCACTGAATGCTCGCTCAACGGACTTACGGCACTCCAATAACAGCCCTCATACACGTTTTGATCTAACGGAAGCCCTTGTTGCAGGCATTCCACGATACGATACATCATGAGTCCGTCCATACCGCCATGACCGCTTCCCTTGGCCGCTTCGTTCAATCTTTTGTAAAGTGGGTGGTCATATTTCTCATAGATCGACGCCAACTGTTCACCTTCGGCCCATTGGTGATGATTTTCGGTAACCCCTTCGATACCGCCTTCCAAAGCTACACGGGTCGGGAAACCGGCTAGTATTCCCTTGGTGCCTTGAATCATGTTATGTCGAGTATAAGGTCTTGGACTGGTCTCATCCCATTGCACCATAATCGTTCGGCCCAAATTTGTTTTGATGATAGAGGTGCTCAAGTCGCCTCCCTTGAAATCGAGTTGGTTCCATTTATGATCTGCCGGATAGGTTTTTTCGGCATATAGCTTTCTACCACGTGCTGGAGTGGAGTAGGATACCAAACTTCCAAAATTATCCTCGGTACGAGCCAAATTCATGTATTGGGCGACCGGCCCAAGACCATGAGTGGGGTAGAGATTACCATTTCTATTGGCGTAGTGATAGGTCCGCCAAGATCCCGTACCGCGTTCTTGCTCCTCCATTTGACCTCGAAGTTCATGAATATAGGCTGCCTCGGCATGTAAAGCTTCTCCGATTACTCCTAATCGACACATATTCAAGTACATCAGCTCTTCGCGCGCGTAGTTCACATTTTCCATCATCATACAATGTTTTCCTGTCGCTTCTGAGGTATCGACGATATCCCACATTTCTTCAATGGTCAGCCCGATAGGGACTTCTACAAAGGCATGCGCACCATTTTTCATGGCCTCGATGACCATGGGTGCATGATTTTTCCAGTTTGTCACTACGAATACTACATCGGGTTTAACTTCCGTGAGCATCGTTTTCCATTTGTCCTCTTCGCCGAAGTAGAGTTTAATATCTTGATGCCTTTTGTCGGCTGCCCCGATTTTTTTTGCTTCTTCGCCCCATTTTTTTGCTAAATCCTCATAGAGGTCACAAACAGCCACAACTTCGGTGCCGGGCAAATCGGCAAAGAATTTTAAATGTCCCGGCCCTCGTGCTCCAACACCTATAAAAGCGGCCCTGACGGTCTCTAATTTCGGAGCGGCGAAATCGCCCATATATTGGTGCATGAACGGCCTTTCGGAATAGCGGCCCGAACTGTTGGCAACCATCGGAGCCATAGATAGGGCGGCACCGGCCAATGTGGTTTTTCTAATAAAATTTCTTCTGTCTAATTTGCTCATTGCTTTGTATTTGATTTTTATTCGGTTGTAAAGGATGATGCCGGAAGTTTATCTGAATTAAACAAACTTCCCTCAAGATAATCTTTCCATCCGTAGCGCACATAATGTGGTTTTTTAATCGAAGGGGAAGAAACTTCAATTTTTCCGTCTACGATTATCGCTGTGGCGGGTAGGAAGTTTTTATCGGCGGCGGCTATTTCAAATCCCTCCAAATCGGAATCATCAGTTGTCAGTCCTTCTCCCAAGTTTTCAAATTCGACCACGATTTTATTTTCCTTGGTGGAATGCGATTTGTACAAAGGCCCGGAAGCCACAATATTCTTACCGTAGTCATTTGCGAGCGCCAATCTGGCAAGTCGGTCACCCACTTCTTGTTTGTTGCCGGGGTGTATGCTTTCTTTCATCCCGATATCTATGGTTATAGCCATTCCTGTTTTGGTAGTCTTTAGACTTTTTCGTTGTGCATCGCGAAGGGCAGGAGATAGTCCTCCACCATATTCAAAGGGAGCGATCTGTACAAAATAGAATGAAAAATCGCTATTCCATCGTTCGCGCCAATCGTCTATCATTCCGGGGAAAAGTTTTAGGTACTGCTCGTGCCTTCCAACATTGCTTTCGCCCTGATACCAAATCGCACCTTGTATGGTATACGGAATCAAGGGATGTATCATACCATTAAAAAGTACCGTCGGCGTATTGGCATCTAAGTTAAAAGATTCAATGCCATCGGGAGGATTGTCCAAGGCATCAGTATTTTTATGGAAGAGTAGAAAATTGAATCCCTGAATACCGGCAATTTGTTTGTACTGCCAGTTCTCATTAATCGGTATGGACTCGCCAGAACTATTGGCTGTGAGCGTCACATTTCCTGAAAATCCACCTCCTCCACCGGTATCGATTACACGTATGGCAATAGTATTTTGGCCTTCGACCAATGACGACTTTGGTATTGTATAAGCTCGTGGTGTGTTCCAACCAAAAGTACTTCCTAGTTTTTTTCCGTTCACAAAAAGAAAATCCATGTCATCGATACCCTCGGAAACGACAAAGGTATAATCGGATGAAATTTCATCGAGGTCGAAAGTCTTACGGAACCAGAATATTCCATCATTACTAGTGGTAGAAAGTTTTTCAACAACGTTCGGCATTTCTGTATTTCCCCACCTCGATGTATCGAAATCCGGTTGGGCGTACCCGTCATCATCAAGTTGCATGGTCTCCCATTCTTCTGGAGATCGGGGAATCGCTTCCGTAGGAAACTTCGAATACCAATCCTTATAGACGGCAATATTCTCCTCTTTAATCGTTTCCAGTTCTTTGTTGAATTCATCCAGGGCGACCAATTTTTTTCTGCTCATCCATGATTCAATGGGCGTGCCTCCCCAAGTACTGGATATGATACCTACCGGAACGCCCAGTTCTTTATGTATTTTTCGGGCAAAAAAATAAGCTGCGGCACTGAACTGACTTGCGGTTTCGGGTGTGGTAACGTTCCATTGTCCGGAGGCTTTTTTTTTGGGGATGGAGCAATCGCCCGGGTAACATCGAAATAGCGAATATTAGGATGATTGGCTGAGGCTACCTCTTGTTTATAGTTATTCACAGGTTCATTGGGAAGAAATCCCTCGAGCGGCATTTCCATATTGGATTGTCCGGAAGCCAACCAGACCTCGCCTACGAGAACATCTTTGAGCACCTTACTTTCATTTGCCGTGCCGATAGTTACTTCAAATGGTCCCCCAGCTTCGGGCGTCTGGAGCCTTACATTCCAATTTCCTTCAGTATCGGATGTGGTGGTAGTCTCTTTGCCCCAACTTCCCGAAACAGTAATATTTTCATTAGGATTTCCAGTTCCCCAAAAAGCCACTTTCTCCTGTTGTTGCAAGACCATATGGTCAGAAAATAATGGGTTTAGGGATAAGCCTTTCCTTTCAGATTCTTGGCAGGACAAGAAAAGTATCGCAAAAAATGGTATTACGAGACTTAGCGCTACGAGTTTTTTCATTGGAAGGCCATTAGCTGTACAATTTAATAAAATAAAAGAAAAGCTTTCCAAGTTTTTATGGAAACTCACGGAAGAAGTCTAGTTTGTTGTGTTTAGGGCCGGCGTTTTGAGTCGCATCAATTCAATATTGCGGAATTCTATGGGGTGGCTCTCGGCTTGTAAAGCAATGTACCCTTCATTCAACATTCGTGGAACCCCTTGATCTAAAAGACTTTTTGAAAAGGGGTCCGTATCATCCAATTGTGGGCGTTCATATTCTAGTACGATTTTCCCGTTTATGCGATGAATGACTTTCTCGTTTTCCCTGACCTCGATTTCAACGGTGACCCATTGATCATTGTGGTAGGTTTCAGATCTTGAATTGGTACAATGCTCTGTAATGAGTTTCCCGCGCATTTCAATATGGGTGCCTGCGGTACATACGTTTCCTGTGGGTCGACCCTCAACACCATTACCGCCCAATAGTTGTGCTTCAACGGCTACAAGTAATTTTTGTTCTTTAGAAATGGTATTTGGGGATTGGGAATGAAACTTAATGCCACTGTTCTTATAGGCCCAGTCGGGCGCTCCGGCAACTTGTTCGCCTACAAAACGATATTCCATCCTAAATTTGTAGTAGGACAATTTTTCATTAAAAAAATATGCCCGAAAGTATCGTTGAACTGGTCATATTCGTCATAGGAAACGATCAATTTTGCATCTACTACTTGAAAGGTATTTTTGTAGTTTTCATTTAGTTCGGCCCCCGTAATTTTTACTTGCCAACCGCTGAGGTCTTTTCCATTAAAAATTTGCTCCCACTTTCCAAATTGTTGTTTTTTTGAAGCGCAGGCCGTCAACACAATAATACTTATGAAGAATGCGATTCTTTTCATAGTGCAACAAAGTGTTCTGTGACCTTAAAACAGCAGCCCTAATGTGCCTCGCAGCAAGATAGATTACTTTACCTATGAATGGTCTGGGTTCTATCGGGTCCCACCGAGACTATTTTGATCGGGACTTCGAGTTCTTTTTCCAAAAAACTGATATAGGCATTTAAAGTTTCAGGTAGCTGGTCAGGAGAGGTCATCTTGGTAAGATCTTGTTTCCATCCTTCCATTTCAGTATAGATTGGCGTAACGTTCTCAGCCTCTATGTTATAAGGTAAATGCGTAATTTTTTCTCCCTTGTAGTTATAGGCTGTACAGACCTTTAATTTTTTGAATCCGCTAAGTACATCGCCCTTCATCATCATCAGCTCGGTGACCCCATTGATTTGAACTGCATATTTTAAAGCAACAAGATCTAGCCAGCCACATCGTCTGGGCCGACCTGTGGTAGCACCGAATTCATTGCCAACACGGCCCATAGTTTCACCGTCTTTATCAAAAAGTTCTGTTGGGAACGGACCGCTACCAACCCTAGTGGTATAGGCCTTGAAGATTCCTTTTACATCCCCAATTTGATTTGGCGCCACTCCCAAACCGGTGCAGGCTCCTGCTGCAGTGGTATTACTTGAGGTAACATAGGGGTAGGTGCCGAAATCGATATCTAACAAAGAGCCTTGTGCGCCTTCCGCCAATATTTTTTTTCCATCTTTTTGAGCCTGATATAAATATTCTTCGCTATCGATAAAGGTCAACTTTTTCAAAGCTTCTACGGCATTGCAAAAATCGGTTTCGAGTTCCTTTAAATTATATTGGATATCAACATTGTAAAAGGCAATCATCGCCTCATGTTTATCGGCCAAAGCACGGTATTTTTCTTTCCAGTTGTCAAGCTCAAGATCACCGACACGCATTCCGTTTCTTCCTGTTTTGTCCATGTAGGTAGGACCAATTCCTTTTAATGTAGAACCTATTTTTGCTTTTCCCTTTGATGCTTCGGAGGCGGCATCCAACAAGCGATGAGTGGGTAGAATAAGGTGGGCCTTTCTAGAAATCAACAATTTCGATTTGAAATCGATGTTGAACTTGTTAAGGTTGTCCAATTCTTTTTTAAAGATAACAGGATCGATGACGACTCCGTTACCCACGATATTCATGGCATTTTTGTGAAATATTCCTGATGGTATGGTGTGCAGTACATGTTTTATTCCATCGAATTCCAACGTGTGGCCGGCATTTGGACCGCCTTGGAAACGAGCTATGATATCATAGTCTTTTGTTAATACATCAACGATTTTTCCTTTTCCCTCGTCACCCCATTGTAGGCCCAACAATAAATCTACTGCCATCTATATTTTCCGGTTAGCTGTTTGTGTTTTCTTTTGTGCCCGCCTTCTCCGCCGGCTGGTTTTTTGTGCCGTAAAAATACAGCGAATGCGTGTTTATTTTGATATCGAAAACCTCTTCGATTGTCTTTTTTATGGATTGGATCCTTGGATCGCAGAACTCCATTACTTCTCCCGTATCGGTAAGGATAACATGGTCATGCTGACGATCAAAATATGACTTTTCGTACTGGGCCTGATTTTTCCCGAATTGATGCTTACGCACCAATTTGCAATCCAATAAAAGTTCGATGGTATTGTACAAAGTTGCACGACTCACCCTATAATTTTTATTCTTCATGTTGATGTAGAGCGACTCTATATCAAAATGTTCATCACTATCATAAATCTCTTGAAGAATAGCATAACGCTCGGGCGTTTTTCTGTGACCATTCTCCTCTAGAAAAGTGGTAAAAACGTTTTTGACTATTTCTTGATTTTTATTGGAAGCCATGCCCTACATTTTCTTCGACAATTCACAAAGGTACAGTTAAATTCTTAGTACTAGAACACCGTTTTATCAACAGAAAGTGAACATGCGCTAAAATGGGCCAACAACTATATACTTTATTCACTGCTATTTATAAATGGATTTTCTGTAATTGGGAATAACCTAAACTCTTGTGACCTTATCGATACCGTTGATCTGTTTTAGATTGGAGATTAACTTTTTGAGGATGCTATTGTTTTTGACCACAACGGTTATTCTGCCCGTGAAGGTTCCTCCATCAGTACTGAAGTTCAGATTACGCATGTTTACATGCATGTTGTCGGAGATTACTTCTGTAATCTCACTAACCAGGCCTAAATTGTCAATTCCTGTCAACTGAATTTCCGATTTAAATTCTTCTTGGGTGGAGTCAATCCACTTGGCACTTATAATACGGTACGCATAGTTGGATTGCAGCGAGATTGCATTCGGACAGTTTTTCTTGTGTACCTTGATGCCATCGTTTACACTGATAAAGCCGAATACTTCATCACCGGGGATAGGGTTACAGCATTGCGAAAGTTTGTAATCCAGTTTTTCTTCTTCCTTCCCAAATACAAGCATATCGTATTTTGAGGTAATCTCGTCCTTATCGATATCTTCCGGTACTGGAGTTCTTCGAATCTTATTTTTAAAGAAACTTATGAACGCATTATTGTACGAGGAAGCGAAATCTTTGATCTTTTGATTGTCGATGGCCCCTATGCCAACACGATAAAAAAGGTCTAAGCTGGTCTTCAGTTTAAAGAAGATTACCATTTTATTGACCACATCTTCGTTAAGGGTAACTTTTTGGGATTTTAATTTTCGTCGCAAAATTTCCTTGCCCTCTTCCGCGGTAGATTTTTTCTCTTCGCGCAACGACGATTTAATTTTTGCCCGAGCCCTTGCGGTATTCGCGTAGTCCAACCAATTCTGATTGGGTTTGGCCTGCTCCGACGTGATGATCTCTACTTGGTCACCACTGTTCAAGGTGGTATTTAACGGCACCAATTTTCCATTTACTTTGGCACCACGGGTGCGCATACCTACTTCGGTATGGATGTTAAAGGCAAAGTCGAGCGGCGTGGCCCCTTTTGGCAACGACTTCAATTCTCCTTTGGGTGTAAAAACAAAGATTTCTTTTGAATAGAGGTTGAGTTTGAATTCTTCTACAAAGTCGACCGCATTGGCGGTGGCGTTCTCCAAGGCTTCCTGCAACCGGTTCAACCACACATCGATACCTTGTTCTTTTTGATCACCATGTTTGTATTTGAAGTGTGCGGCGTATCCTTTCTCCGCTATCTCGTGCATACGTTCGCTTCGAATCTGTACCTCGACCCATCGACCTTTCGGACCCATCACAGTAATATGTAAGGCCTCATAGCCAGTAGATTTTGGAGAAGAAATCCAATCTCGTAAACGAACCGGGTTTGGCGTGAAATGATCCGTTACAATGGAATATATTTTCCAGGCCAAGAACTTTTCATTCTGCGCATCGGAACGATAGATAATGCGAATTGCAAATTTGTCATAAATCTCTTCGAAAGACACGTTCTGTGTGTTCATTTTACGACGCATGGAGTAGATGGATTTCATTCTACCCTTTATGGTGTATTCAAGCTTTTCTTGATCTAGTGATTGCTTAATGATACCTGTGAAGGCATCAATATAAGCTTGCTGTTCTTCTTTAGAACCCTCAATTTTTCGTTTTATATCTTTATAAACATTGGGCTCTGTGTATTTTAGGCTTAAATCTTCAAGTTCTGTCTTGATATTGTACAATCCGATTCTATGGGCCAGGGGAGCATAGATGTATAAGGTCTCGGATGCAATTTGTACCTGCTTGTGCTCGGGCATAGAATCCAGTGTCAGCATGTTGTGGTAACGGTCCGCAATTTTAATAATGATTACACGGACATCATCGTGCAGAGTAAGCAACATTTTTCTGAAATTCTCGGCTTGTTGCGAGATGTTCATGTCCTTTTTCAGGTGTGCTATTTTGGTGAGTCCGTCAACGATTCGCGCTATGGTTTCGCCGAACATTCGCTCGATATCGTCGAGGGTGTATTCGGTATCCTCGACGACGTCATGTAGAAGCGCGGAAGCAATGGAGACTGCATCTAAACCAATTTCAGAGGCAACAATTTTAGCAACGGCAATGGGGTGAAAAATATAAGCTTCCCCAGACTTTCTTCGCTGGTTTTTATGAGCGTCTACTGCAATTTCAAATGCTGCCCGTATCAGTTTCTTGTCATCATCCGACAAGGTCTGATAGCTGATGCGAAGCAATTCTTTATACTGCTTGGCAATTTCCTTATTTTCTTTTTCTAACGTTGCTTGTGTCATGAAATATTAAAAATACATCGATCTTTACTAGCAAGCAACAAAAATTATGCCCGAAGATTCTTGATTCTTTGGATAAGGGGTGGATGTGAATAATGCATGAACACATAAGCAGGATGGGGGGTAAGGTTGCTCAGGCTATTCTTGGAAAGTTTTTTTAAGGAAGTAATCAAAGGTTCGGCCCCAAACGTATTCTTGGCATAATCATCGGCCTGATATTCGAATTTTCGGGAGAGGTAGTTCATGATCAAACCGGTCAATTCCGAAATCGGTCTGTACAGAATGCCAAAACCGATAAGTGCTGCATGAAAACTAGGTCGGGTTACTCCAATGGCCAATGAAATATCAGGATTGTTAATAAATAGAGAAAGAATATACAAGGTCAAACCGGTAGTGACAATCGATGCAACTAAATTGAATAAGATGTGTTTTCGCTTGTAGTGCCCAACTTCATGCGCCAAAACCGCCACAATTTCATCTTCCTCAAGATCGTTGATTAGCGTATCATAAAGGGTCACTCGCTTTTCTTTGCCGAAACCTGAAAAATAAGCATTGGCCTTGGTAGAGCGTTTTGACCCATCGATTACGAAGATATTTTGTAGTTCAAAACCAACTTTTTTGGCGTAGGCTTCGATCTTACTTTTTAAACTTCCGGTTTCCAAAGGGGTCTGTTTGTTGAATAATGGCACAATTAAACGACTGTAGAATAGGTTCATAAAAAGGGTGAAAACAGTAATGATGCCCCAAGCATGGATCCAAAAATTACTACCGGCCACTTTATAGAACACCATGATGGCAGCTAGAATTCCACCGCCCAATATTCCTGACATCAGCCATCCTTTTAACTTGTCGATAAAAAATAGTTTTCGACTTGTTTTATTGAACCCGAACTTTTCTTCGATGACAAAAGTGGAATAATATGAAAACGGAGTGGTAATAATATCGCTACCAATCATGATAATTCCGAAAAATAATAAGGCCATACCTTTGACATTGCCTGTAATCGACCTGACGATATTGTCGATCCACTCGAATCCGCCGAAAATCAAGAATCCCAGAGTCAATACTAGGGAAAATGCCGAGCTCACCAGACCAAACCGATATCGGGTCTTTTTATATGCTTGTGATTTCTGGTATTCTTGTATGTCGAAGACATCGTTGAGTTCTTCTGGTACAGGGTCTGCATAGCGCCTTGCATTGAGGTAATCTAGAAAAGTCTCCAACAAGAATTGGGCTATAAGAATAGCAATAATGATATGGAAAAGAGTGCTCATATCTGGTCTGGTATATGAAGATTGCTGTAGTGCTTGAGTGCCATCTCTGATTACTGAAGGCTACAATCCCCTTTGTCTTTTAGCCTCAAAGATAAGTATTGCAGCCGATACCGATACGTTCATCGAATCAATTTCGCCCTGCATCGGAATAACGATATTTTGATCCGACTGTTCTAGCCATGCTTCGCTGAGTCCGGTGGCTTCAGTGCCTACTACGATAGCCGTAGGGTGTTTAAAATCGGTTTCGATATAGTTTTTCGCTGCGGACAGGGCCGCGCAATAGATCTTGATTTTATGGGCTTTTAAAAAGGCGATGACCTCGGTTGTGCTTCCTGTGGCAATCGTATTTGTAAAGACACAGCCTACGCTCGAACGTATGATATTCGGGTTGTACAAGTCCCCTTTGGGGTTGGCAATGATCACCGCATCCAAGTTCGCGGCATCTGCGGTACGCAGTAAGGCACCTATGTTTCCTGGTTTTTCTGGGGCTTCGGCTACCAAGACCAGTGGATTTTTGTTTGTGAATTTGAGGTTTTCCAGCGTGTGCAGCTTACTTTTTACGATAGCTAAAATACCTTCTGTTGTCTCGCGATATGCCATTTTTTGGTAAACATCCCTGGATACGGAAATAATCTCAGGTCGGGGTTTTGATTCAGGAATTAATGCGAGAATTTCTTCTTTGGAAATGATATCGGAAAAGAAAAGTAATCGGTCAATTTCATAGTTACCTTTCATGGCCAATTGTAACTCGCGCTGCCCTTCCAGAACAAATAAGTCTGACTTTTTCCGTTCCCGTGATTTTTCCCTCAAAGTCAAAACCTTTTTGACCAAAGGATTTTGAAGACTACTGATTTCCTTAATTTCGCGCATCATTACAAAAGTAATTTAATTACAATTGCTCCGACGAATGGGAAAAACTAAAAACGTAACAATGAGATTATTGACTTTAGCCTTTACTATTTTGGCTTTTACGGCTTGTAAGGAAATCAAAAAAGAAGCTATTCAACCTAAAATGGAAGAAGAAACGACTTCAAAGGAGTTTCCTGAAACAATTTTCAAAATTTTTGAAGCGCATGGCGGATTCGATACCTATATCACCAATAGGGTACTTTCTTTTGAAATTCCAAAAGACGATATGACCGAGGCCCATACCATCGATTTGAAGACAAGAAACGAAAAGATAACCATGGGCGATATTGCAATGGGGTATGATGGTTCTGAATTTTGGCTGTTGGATGAGAAAGGTGAATACAAAGGCGATCCGATTTTCTACCATAATTTGATTTTCTATTTTTATAATATGCCTTTTGTCTTGGCCGATGATGGAATACATTATGAAAAGACCGAAAGTCTTGAATTTGAGGGAAAGAACTATCCGGGTATCAAGATAAGTTACGATGCGGGAATTGGCTCATCTTCGAAGGACGAATATTTTATTTATTATAATCCGGAGACATTTCAAATGGAATGGTTAGGGTACACTGTGACCTATCGAAGCAATGAGAAATCAGATAATGTACGATGGATTCGGTATATCGATTGGATGAACGTAGACGGTTTGACCCTACCTAAATCTATCACATGGTACGCGTATGAAGGCAGAACGATCAAGGAAGCGAAGAATACAGTTTCATTTGAAAATGTCATTTTAGCGAAAACAAAAAAATCGGATACTTTTTTCGCCAAGCCCGAAAATGCCAAAGTGGTCACAAAGGAATAGAAAATCCTCTTTTTTTAAGTAAATTGAACTTTCAATTAAAAGAATAGATGGAATTATTGTTATTCGGAATAGCCAAAGATATCGTCGGCGAATCGGTTATTGATTTGTCGGATAAGGATTGCTTGCCCACTTCGGTGGCGGAACTTAAGAAGCTTTTGGCCGCCGCTTATCCCGATTTCTCAAAACTTTCATCCTTGGCCATTGCAGTAAATAGCGAATATGCCGATGATGATGTCGTTTTGGACAAGGATGATGAAATAGCTATAATTCCGCCAGTAAGTGGGGGATAATGGAACATATTGTTGTTGAAATAGTCGATGAAATTGATACTTCCCAAGTGTTCACGGACCTGTCCCATGCACATAGCGGGGGTATTTGCATTTTTGTAGGAACCGTTCGTGAATTCACTCAAAATGAGGAAGTTGTTTCTTTGGAATTCGAGACCTACGAAAAAATGGCACTAAAGGAAATGAATAAGATTGCCTCGGATGCCACAGCGAAATGGAATTTGAACAAAGTGGTCATACGCCATGCGGTAGGTGCGAAACAAGTTGAGGAACCTGTAGTTATTGTAGGTGCTTCTTCCGCCCATCGGGATGCTTGTTTTGAAGCTTGTCGATATCTTATCGATACTTTAAAAGAAACCGTTCCCATTTGGAAAAAAGAAATTTTTAAGAATAAAACAGTTTGGGTTTCGGCGCATCCGTAGGTTTAAGGTACGAGGTACGAGGTACGAAATACGAGGTTCGAAGTGCGAAGTTTAAAAAAAGTAAAAGGTAAAAGCTCCTCCCCTCAGACGAGGGGAGGTGGACCCGCTAGCTGGCGGGGACGGAGGGGTTGAAAACCCAAGCCTTTGCTGGAAAAAACCGAACTTTAGAGTCAATGCCCAAACCCTAAACGAGCCCAGCCAACTAAATAAAAATATTCCCGCCTTCGCGGGAATGACAATAAAATTTCATCTTTAATGACAAAACAACTTTCACACATAGATGAGGCTGGCAAGGCTTCTATGGTTGATGTATCCGACAAAAGCACATCCGTGAGAACGGCTAGGGCGTCGGGGAAAGTACTTTTCCTTCGGATGTTTTTGACCAACTTGCAGCGGATGATTTCCTTGGAAAAAAAGGAAGTATCATTCAAACGGCAATTATCGCAGGAATCCAAGCCGTTAAAAAAACGGCTGAATTGATTCCTTTGTGCCATCAATTGAACCTATCTAAAATACAATTGCATATTGAACCAAGTGATAAAGCATTACAAATCTCGTGCAGCGTTAAATGCAACGAACGGACCGGAGTCGAAATGGAAGCTTTGACAGGGGTATCCGTCGCAGCTCTGACCATCTACGATATGTGCAAGGCCTTGAGTCATGACATTACGATTTCAGAAATACAATTACAACAAAAAACAGGAGGGAAGAATGACTTCAACCGCTAAAATCTACGGACTGGTGCTCTCCGGAGGAAAAAGCTCTCGTATGGGTACGGATAAGGGTTTGATTGACTATCATGGAGCCCCCCAACGTGAATATTTGTATGATTTGCTGAGTCAGGTTTGCGAACGAACGTTCATCAGCTTGCGCGAAGAGCAAGAATCTGAATTACCGGCAAGAATGCAAACCATTATTGATTTAAACGAATTCAAAGGACCATACAATGGACTTTTATCGGCCCATAAAAAATTCCCTGATGTAGCATGGTTGGTCTTGGCCTGCGACCTTCCCTAATGGAATTGGAAGCATTAAAAGAATTGATCGCGGCCCGAAATCCTGATCGCGAAGCAACCGCATTTGCCTTAGAAGAAAACCCACTACCGGAACCTCTTTGTGCCATTTGGGAGCCGCAAGCATTACAAAATTCAATTAAGTATTTAGAAAGGGGCAATGGTACTTGTCCGAGAAAATACTTGATCAATCATGATACGGAGTTGGTTTTTCCAAGTAATGAAAATGTATTATTGAACGCAAATTCTGAAGAAGAGTATAAAGAGGCTTTGAAGAAGTTGGCGGAGGTATGATAGTGTTTTTTTGGCTTCCCTCGTAAGACCTGACGGAAGAACTTAAAAAAGTAAAGATTAGAATTTGAACAAAAACCGCTACAATAGACAAACAATCCTAAAAGGCTTCGGCCCTGAAGGGCAGCAAAAACTAGCCAATTCCAAAGTTTTGGTCATCGGAGCAGGAGGTTTGGGCGTACCTGTTTTGATCTATCTTAATGCAATGGGCATTGGCAAAATAGGAGTGACGGACAATGATGTGGTTTCATTAACCAATCTACACCGTCAGGTTTTATATTCCGAAGCGGAGGTTGGGCAACCGAAAGTTTCAGTAGCTATCGAAAAATTAAAAGCCCAAAATTCAGATACCGAACTCGTCGGTTATGAGACTTTTTTATCCGTAGAGAATGCATTAGAAATTCTTATGGGTTATGATGTCGTGGTAGATACTTCTGATAATTTTCCGACACGCTATTTGGTAAATGATGCTTGTGTAATCTTGAACAAACCTTTTGTGTATGGTGCTTTGCACGGCTATGAAGGTCAGGTAAGTGTGTTTAATTTTCAAGGAGGACCCACGTATAGGTGTCTTTTTCCAACGATGCCAAAGGAAGATGAAGTACCCAATTGCAATGAACATGGAGTGCTAGGGATAATTCCGGGAATCATCGGAAACTTCCAAGCACTGGAGACCATAAAAGTCCTTACGGGAATAGGGGAAGTACTTTCGGGAAAATTGTTGTTATTCAATGGACTTAACCAATCACAACAGAAAATAAAATTCAAGCTACAAGCTGAAAACTTAGAAATCAAAAAGCTCCAAGATTTTTACGAATGGAACGACCCCTGTGAAATTGTCCCGACTATTGAAGCAGAAAATATTCAAAAACTACTAGTAGCAAATGCCCAGATTGTTGATGTTCGTACAGATGAAGAATTTAGGAATTATCATCTACCCGAATCGATTCATATTCCTTTAAACGAATTGGAGAACAATACTGAAAAGATCAATTTTTCGATTCCCGTCTACTTAGTATGTCAATCAGGTAAGCGAAGCGAAACAGCTTTGAGACTACTGCAAAAAAAATACCCCAAGAGTTCGCTTTTTAGTATTTTAGGTGGTCTAAACCAGTATTTGGCTACATGCTCCTGACCCTACCCGAACTCTTGTTATTAATGCTTGGCTTTTTTGTGATTGCCACACTTTATTCTTCTGTGGGTTTTGGAGGCGGGTCTAGTTATTTGGCTTTATTGACTTTGGTTTTTGCCAGTTTTTTTGCGATTCGAAGTACGGCTTTGATTTGCAACCTAGTAGTGGTTTCGGGGAGTAGTTATCTGTACTTTAAAAACGGCCATCTTGATTTCAAAAAGTTCCTGCCTTTCATTGTAACCAGTATTCCGTTGGCTTTTATTGGAGCCTCTTTTCGATTGAAGGAAAATGTTTTTTTTATCATACTAGGGGCTGCATTGATCATTTCGGCATTGGCCCTGATTTATCAAACTTTTGCAAAAAAAAACTGGGACGAAGTAAGTGCTGACTATCCTCCCTATATGACCTATTTCTTAGGAGGCGCCGTCGGTCTGCTCTCTGGACTCGTAGGTATTGGAGGTGGTATTTTTCTCGCCCCGATTCTCAATCACATGCGATGGGATAAATCGGTTAAGATTGCAGCATTGGCGAGTTTCTTTATTTTGGTCAATTCCGCTTCGAGTATTGGCGGATATCTCAGCAATGGAACTTTTGAACTCCCCTGGCGCGAAGCCATTGGTTTGGTGATTGCAGTTTTTATAGGTGGTCAATTGGGTATTCGTATCAGCCTAAGCAAGTTCACGGGGAAAAGTATTAAAGTGATTACTGCGATATTGGTATTGTTTGTGGGGATTCGGGTTTTGGTGGTTAATGGACTATCAATTGAGTTTTAACCGTTATTAGGAGACCGCTTCTTTTTGTCTTCCAAATCGAATAAAACGATAGAAATACCTGAAGTTGCCATTGTACCAAATGGCAAAGATAAAGGCGGTGTAGAGCAGCCAATCTGGTAGTACGGCTACATTGTAATAAGTTTTGGAAATCAGAAATGCCAAGGCTGTAGTGGCGATACCTAAGGAAATCCAAGTTCGTTTGTCTTTTCGATTCAATATAATCATGGTAATGATTATGATTCCCATGATCGGTTTGGTATGCAGGAGTACAGGTACGAGTGTGCTGTATTCCACATCAAAGAAAAGTACCATGGCGCTCATATAGGCAGTCATACAAAGTGGGCACTTAGGAATAAGAATCAATAAAATGGTAGAAAGAAAAGACATGGAACCATTGGCTGCTTCCACTTTTTTGGGAGTGTGCACCTTGGCTTTACAACAACCTGTCTTTGTGATTTCCATAGCAAGAAATTACCATTTCCTTCGGTAAGGTACAAAAGGATAAACCTCATTCGCAAAAAATTGGTTTTTATTTTGAGGTAATATTAAGAATCCGTCGGTTTTAACGAGATTGGCGAAATCTCCCGAACCATTTCCTGCAATGGGGTCTGCCACTAGGGTGCCATCGGCACGACTTTCTAAAGCAGCCTCTAAGAAATACACCAAATCAGGATTGAACTGTACGTCTTTTTTCAACTCCACATACAAGGTTTCGGGTTCTAAATTCAAGGATTTTTTCAGCCAGAATTGCAAATACATATAAATACAAACAAAAGAGGAAACAGGGTTTCCCGGCAAGGCAAAAATCTTATTGTTGTGCACACTGGTACCGAACCAGAAAGGTTTACCAGGGCGTTGCTGAATTTTGTGAAAATGCTTTTTCACTTTCAATTCTTCCAAGACGTCAGGTAAGTAATCATACTTTCCTTTGGAAACACCGCCTGTAAAAACCAGTAGTTCGTAATCCTTTAAGAGTTGGGAAATAATAACAAGCATTTTTTCCTTGTCATCGGGCAGATGTTCCAAGTCTGCTTCTAATCCCCATTCATTCAACGAATTTTTTATACCGTAGATATTCGAACGGCGAATCTGGTGGAGTTGGGGAGTTTCGGAAACGGGTACGAGTTCGTCTCCAGTAGAAATAATAACCGCTTTTGGTATTTGAACAATTTTCAATTCGGCTTTTCCAACGGCCGCAGCAATATTGATTTCCGCACTCGATAGCTGTTTTCCTTTTGCTACAATACAAGTTCCTTGTGCAATATCCATCCCCTTGAAATGTACATTTTGTTTGTGGTTTAGGGAATCCAAATGTATGGTGGCTAAACCATTTTCAATCTGCAAATCCTCATAACGAATAACGGTATCGACTCCGTTAGGCATAATAGCCCCCGTCATTACTTCAATACAGTTTTGTGGATTTTCTAATGTCTTTTGTGGAGTACCGGCTGGAGCGATGGCCTCAATTTTAAATGCACGTTGTCCTTTTCCAAAAGTCGAGAAATCAATGGCAATGCCATCCATGGTTATACGATCGAAAGGGGGAAGTCCCGATCGGCCAATAAATCTTCTGCCAAGTAGGCGCCAACGCATTCCTCCAAGGGTTTTGAAACTATGGGAAAATCACTTTTGTATTCCGCTAAAATGGAAAGGGCTTGCTCGTAGGGTATAAAGGTGTTGTTTTGCATCAATTTTGTTGAACCGTGAAAACGAGTTAGGTATTAAATTTAACTGGAAGGAGTGCAAAGAAAAAGTGCAAAGTTCGCAAAGTTTTATTCTCAATTTTTTGCCTTATCGTCCTTTGCGCCTTCTTCGCGATCTTTACGTTTAGATAATCATTGTAATTTTCAAACAGTTAACTATTAGTTCCCTTTATTCTTTATCCACCAATAACACTCATACTATCCATCACGTTCGACGTTTTCTTGTGCGTTTTTTCCGCCGCGAATCCGTCCTTAGGTTTTAGCTTGATGAGTTCTTGGAATTTTAAGCCTAGTTCTTCATCGGAAACTCCCGATCGCATATAATCCCTGATATTAAAGACGCCACCGTCGTAGAGGCAGGTCTTGATTTCACCTTTTGAGGAAATACGAAGTCGATTACAGGTGTTACAGAACGTTCGGGAAAAGGCTGCGATGACACCAATGTTTCCTTTGTAATCGGGCACTTGATACAGCGTTGCCGTATCGCCATGTTTACCTTGAAGTTCGTTGAGGTTCGGATATGCTTCCCGCAAATCTCGAAGAATGCTTTTCGCGCTGTACATCTCGGTATTCTCCTTGTACCCACCGTTGAAAGGCATTTCTTCTATAAAACGGACATCAACTTGATGGTCTTTTGCCAGTTCCGCCAAGGAAATGATATCTTGGGTATTGATTCCGTGCATAATAACTGCATTGAGTTTGACCTTGAAGCCGTTTTCCATCAACATATGAAATGTCTGAATGACCTTTTCATAATCATCCCTACGGGTAATTTTATGAAAACGCTCACGGTCTAACGAATCGATGCTGAGGTTGATTTGGGTAATGCCCAGTTCCTTCAATTTCGGAATATGTCTTTGCAATAAAGTGCCGTTCGAGGTAATGTGAATGGATTTGTAATCTTCCAATCCGGCGGTATTCTCCAATAATTTCATGAAATCTTTCCGCAAGAAAGGCTCGCCACCAGTAAACCTGACTTTTTGAAAACCAAGATTTCCCAATACCTGAAGTAAGCGGGTAATCTCTTCATAGCTAAGCAAATGTGCTTTAGGTTCATACGGAATACCCTCAGCTGGCATACAATAGAAACAACGCAAGTTGCAACGGTCGGTCACAGCTATTCGTACATAATCAATAGTTCTATCAAAGGAATCTTTCATGATTTATATCAGCGATAAGAAGATTCAATATAGCTAATTTTGGATATATTAGATGGACTATTTAAGAAAGAAATAAGAATTGCTGCCGAAATGAAAGAAATTAAATCGATACTTCAACTGTATAACTCTTTCAAGAGCTCTGGGGAAAAATGTGCTATTGCGCAGGTAGTCAGAGTAGAGGAATCATCATATCGAAGGGAGGGCGCCCGAATGCTTGTTTTTGAATCGGGTGTTTTTGAGGGAGGCATTAGCGGTGGGTGTCTTGAGGGAGATGCTTTGCAACGCTCTCAAATTGCTATTTTAAAACAAGAACCTTCTATAGTGACCTACGATACTTCAAAAGAAAATGAAATAGGAGTCGGCTTAGGTTGTAACGGCGTTATCGATGTTTTGATTTCTCCCATTTCAGAGAATTCCGCGACCTTGGAAATGCTTCAGAAATGTGTTTCGGATAGAGGGGAACATATTATTGCTACCGTAACGGACTTGAATTCTGATATTGATACAATTCCGTTAGGAAGAAGTTTTTATTATGATCGGAATACATCATCCTTAGAGGATTGTCAACACAACGGATTGCGAAATTTTCTTCAGGATAGAATTCAGGATGTCTTAGAGAATAAAAAATCAAAAACCTATCATTTTGAGGAAGTAGAGGTAAAAGCAAGTGTTTTTATCGAATTGATTCCACCACAATTTCATTTAGCGATTTACGGAGATAATTATGATGTGTATCCCATGCTAGAAATGGCAGAATTGATGGATTGGGATGTGAGTTTGGTAGGAAACGTTCAAAAGCTCAAAAAGGAAAAATTACAGGCCGTAAAAAATATCTATCTCAAAGATGGCGAAGCACGCCCAGAAATAGACCATCGTACGGCTATCATCTTAATGGCGCACGACTATAAAACAGATTATGCCAATCTGCAAGACTTGATAAAGAGTCCGGCGCCCTATATTGCTTCTTTAGGCCCTCGTAAGCGTTTTGATAAAATGGTCACAGAATTCAAAGCAAACGGAATCGAATTTTCACAGGAGGAACTAGACCGTATTTTCGCCCCTTGCGGATTGGAAATCGGAGCCAATACGCCTGAAGAAATAGCAATGAGCTTGTTCAGCGAAATTCTAAGTGTTTTTTCCGATAAGCATGGGGGAATGCTTCGTGAGAAGGTTGGGCCGATACATGAACGGTGATTTGACCGTAAAGTGCGCAAACCTGCCTGCCGGCAGGCAGGGGTTTCGTAAGGGTCGCCAAAAAGGAAGGTAGGTTAGATTTCTCCTTTTAAAGTGTTTTGGTCGCTATTCGTTCATAACCCAATTTGGCAACCGCAGTTTCGTAGTAAGGATCCTCTTGCTTTTTATTGGTAAGCAAGTTTGAGGCAATCAGTCCGTATGCCATTGCACCTTTGGCTCCAACACCTGACATTCCTGCTATCACAACAAAGTTCTCATCTATTGAATTATCGTCCTCCAGAATTGGGGTAACAAATGGGACTTCGGTCTCGGTAAGGCTATAGACACAGGAGTACGTATCAACAACTTCAATTTGATTGACCATGATGGGCAAATTCAGAAAGTTTAGGTAAGAGGCTATTTTTTCGATGGACCAGTTGATCTCTTTTTGATTCAGTTTCTTTTGCCAAACTTTATCAATATCGCCAATATTTGTCCGCTGAAAATGCCCCCCAATTTTAATAATAGGATTATCTTGTTCATCGTAACTTTCAATCATTGCAAAAAATTCTTCGCACTCTAAGTTCGTCGTCCTATCGATTACCGGAAATCCATTTTTCATTTGCTGTTTTTGCGCTACTGGTAAGTTGTTATAATGTTCATTTTTGATTCTCAGAAAAGTGAGAAAGACCCTCTTAGGATGAATCAGGCTATTATAATAGGGAGCGATTTTTTGGAGCAGTCCCCCCGTATACGGACCTGCTGCGCTAACTACTTGTTTTGCACTTAGAAGAATCGATTTACCATTGGCATCCACTGTTATTTTGTAGACTCCATCTTTCTTTTCAATTCCTGTGACTTCGGAGTTATACCTTATTTGATAGCCCTTTAAAGCAATCGCCTGATGCAGCAATTGGATTAACTTACGTGGATTAAAAGTGCCAGAATGTGTATTATATTCCCGATGCAGGAAAGTGCCCTCTTTAAGGTTTACACCAAATTTGGATTCCCCTTCTTCTACCTTAGAAGCAAGTTCAAAATTGGCATCCTGATTTTTTAGATTGTTCAGAAGCTGGCCTAGTTCTTCATGTCTAGCTATATATGATATTGGTGAGGTGGTGTAAATACCCTCCATCGTAATTGCTGTTCCTTTATTATTCAAAAACCTGATCACTGTTTCAACTTCTTTGACGCTAGTATTATGGAGATAGGACCAAAGGGTATCGCCTTCAATGTTACTACTTCTTACTACTCGGGCTTCCCCTTTACTAGATCCCTTTTCGTAAACTCTACCCTGCTTCTCCAGAAGTACAACTTCCTTACCATAATTGGAAAGATGCCAAGCGGCGGAACTTCCCATGAGTCCTCCTCCGATTACAATGACATCATGGATTGTAGTTTGTTCACCGTTATGACCATTTGAATTAAATGTCATAAGTACTTATTTAAATAGTTTTAAGCTCTTCGCTCCCAAAGAATATTAGCCTCTCGCTGTTTCGAAACTTCGTCCTTTACAATCTCAACCGCCTTTTCAATATCTTCCTCAGTAGTATACCTCCCAATACTCAAACGCAAAGAAGCATACGCCAAACTTCGTTCAACGCCCATGGCTGTTAACACATGTGAAGGTTCAACCGAAGCAGAATTACAAGCTGACCCATTGGAAACGGCAATTTGTCTACTCAAAGCAGTCAACAGGTTGGCACCATCTACATAGGGAAAAGAAACATGAACCGTGTTCGGTAATCGCTTGGGAGTTTTACTATTAGAAACGGCTAGTTCAATTTCAAGCAAACCTGCTTCAAGTTTATCACGAAAGGTTTTCATTCGCTTATGCTCTTCCTCCAAATTTGAATAAGCCAGTTCAATCGCTTTTGCCAATCCCACAATCAAAGGAGTATTAATGGTTCCTCCGCGTTGCTTTTTTTGTTGTCCACCGCCTTGAATAAAACTCGGTAAACTATCTCCGTCTTCGTTGTCCTTTATATATACGAGTCCGATTCCTTTTGGGCCGTAGACTTTATGTCCTGAAAAACAAGCGAAATCTACAATTTGTAAAACATCGGTTAAATCGACTTTTCCCAAAGCTTGGGTGGTATCTGAAAATAGCAAGCTTCCATTTTCTTGGATCAGTTTTGCTATCTCTTCTAAAGGTTGAATGTTTCCCGTTTCATTGTTTGCGTATAAAATCGAAACTAAAATGGTGTCAGGGCGCAAGGTTTTGTTTAAGGTTTCCAAAGAAATCAATCCATCGGAATCAACATCCAAATAACTGATTTCAAATCCATCTTCCTCTAAAAAAGCACAGGTATCTAAAACAGCTTTGTGCTCCGCTTTGGTGGTAATGATATGTTTTCCATGGGATTGCATTTTTCGCGCGACTCCTTTCAGCACCATATTGATACTTTCCGTTGCACCCGAAGTATAAATTAAACTGCTCGGAGCAATACCTAAGTTTTTAGCGATTGAATTCGTAGCATCTTCAACAGCACCCTTCGCCAACCACCCGTAGGGGTGATGACTACTGGATGGATTCCCAAAATCTTCATGAAAATGCGGCAACATACTGTCCACTACTTCCTTGTCACAGGGGGTGGTCGCATTGTAGTCAAAATAGAGTTGGGAGTACATGATCGATATCGATTTGCCAATAAGTTAAAGGTAAGCAATATCCCAAAATTTACATTTTCTCTTTTAGAGCTGACAATTGGATTTATCTATGCAACTATAAATTATTAATTTGTTAATGACTGATTAATATCATTGTGATTTTAGCGAATTAGAGTTACATTTATTGCTTACCTCTTAAATTAATTCCTAAAATATTATGATTCCAGCTAATTTCAATTATCATAAGGCAACTTCTTTGAAGGAAGCGATTGCCTTATCACAAGAACTTGGTGAAGAAGCGAAATACATGTCCGGCGGCCATAGCCTGCTGCCCATGATGAAACTTCGATTCGCCACTCCCGAACATATTATCGATATCAGTAAAATTGAGGGTCTTTCCTATATTAAGGAAGAAGACAATATGCTTAAAATCGGTGCTTTGACCACACAGAGCCAGATGGAGCATAACACCCTTATAAAGGAGAATTATCCTATTATGGGTGATGCCATCTGGTTGACGGCCGATCCTTCAGTTCGAAACTGTGGCACCATTGGCGGTAACATCGCCCACGGTGATGCGGCCAACGATCAACCTGCTTTAATGTTGGCCATGAGGGCAACGATTATTGCGGAAGGCGCGGATGGGCAAAAAACAATTCCTATAGACGAATTCTTTCACGGATTTTATATGACGGCTTTGGAACCCGGAGATATACTTACGGAAATCCAAATTCCGAAAGCCAAGAAAGGCAGTGGTGGCGCCTATCACAAAGTAGAACGAAAAGTTGGGGATTATGCAACCGCAGGCGTAGCCGTTCATGTTGAATTGGATGATGATGGCGTTTGCCAAGAAATCGGGATAGGCCTTACCAATGTGAGTGCCGTGCCTATGCGCTTGGAAAGAGGAGAGGAAGTACTTCGAGGAAAAAAATCACAGCGGATCTCATCGAACAAGTGGGTCAGATCGCAAGCGAAGATTGTGAACCCGAATCTGATTTAAGGGGGTCGGAAGCTTATAAAAGATCTATCGTGAACACGGTTACAAAAAGAATGTTGAACAAGGCTCTTGAAAGAGCAAAACAATAGAAATCGCTATGGCAAAACACAAAATAACAATGACAATAAATGGGGCAAGCGTTTCCGCTGAGGTGGATTCTCGTTTGCTCTTAGTACACTTTATACGAGAAAATTTAGACATGACAGGCACCCATATAGGCTGTGATACTTCGAGTTGTGGTGCGTGCACCATTTTGATCGATGGTAAATCGGTCAAATCTTGTACCTATTTGGCCGTTCGAGCCGATGGTGCGAATATCACCACAATTGAGGGCATTGCCGCCGATGGTACCAACCACCCGCTGCAAAAGGCATTTCATGACCAACATGGTCTACATTGTGGTTTCTGTACTCCGGGTATGATTATGAGGTCGATAGAACTATTGGAAACAAACCCCAATCCTACGGAAAGGGAAATACGATGGGGAATTTCTGGAAACCTATGTCGATGTACTGGCTATAACAATATCGTTAAGTCGGTTCAACAGGCCGCGGAAGAAATGTCAAAGGAAAAAGAAGCTACAGTCTAACCTCTAATAAAAAAGAAAACATGTTTAAATGTAAAACATCAGCAGAGGTAGGCGGAATGGGCCACTCTGTAAAACGAAAAGAAGATGCCCGCTTTTTACACGGCAAAGGTAATTATACCGATGACGTAAAATTACCGGGGATGTTGCACATGGTCATGGTGCGTAGTCCGTATGCTTATGCAAAAATTTTAAGTATTGATAAAGAAAAAGCTTTGGCTATTGATGGTGTTTTGGCCGTCATTACCGGTGAAGATTTGGCACAATACAATCTGCATTGGATGCCAACTTTACTTTCAGATACACAAATGGTTCTACCAACGGATACGGTAATGCATCAATCGCAAGAAGTCTGTGCCGTGATTGCCACGGATAGATATATTGCCGTCGATGGTGCGGAAGCGGTAGATGTGCAATACGAACCGATGCAAGCGGTGGTGAATCCGTTCAAGGCATTGGATGAAGATGCACCTTTATTACGACCGGATAAAGAGGGTCAAAAAGACAATCATATTTATCATTGGGAACGGGGTAAGCGCGAAAAAACCGATGCCGCTATTGCAGCTGCGGACGTAGTTGTAAAAGAGCGTATTCACCTTCCAAGAATTCACGTAGCTTCTATTGAAACCTGTGGCGTTGTGGCATCCTATGATAAGGATACCGAAAAAATGTTGATTTATTTGACATCTCAGGCGCCTCATGCGATTCGTACCATTCTAGCTTTGGTTGCGGGTCACGTGGGTTTATCCGAAGAAAAGATTCGAATTATCGCTCCGGATATTGGGGGTGGTTTTGGAGGAAAAGTACCTGTTTATCCTGGGTATGTTGTTGCGATTGCAGCTTCTTTCTTAATCGGAAAACCAGTAAAATGGATTGAAGACCGTTCCGAGAATTTGGTGAACGGATTTGCCCGTGACTATCATATGGACTGCGAATTGGCAGCTACAAAAGACGGAAAAATCCAGGCGTTCAAAGTTTCGACTTTGGCTGACCACGGGTACACCGATTCTTCGGCAAACCCTTCAAAATATCCTACAGGAATGTTCTCCATTTGTACCGGATCGTATGATTACGAACATGCGTTTGCCGAATTGGACGCGGTCTATACCAACAAAGCGCCAGGTGGTGTAGCGTATCGATGCTCCTTCCGCGTGACGGAAGCCGTGCATGCTATTGAACGCATGGTTGACAAACTTGCCGCTGAAATTGGTAAAGATCCCGCGCAAATACGTTTTGAGAACTTTATCAAGAAAGAGGATTTTCCATATGCGTCTCCTTTAGGTTGGAGTTATGATAGTGGTGATTACAAAGCTACTTTGGAAAAAGCCATGGAAATGGTGGGCTATGATGACTATAAAAAAGAACAAGCCGAAAAACGTGCCCAAGGAAAATTGATGGGTATCGGAATCTGCACCTTTACAGAAGTAGTAGGGGCAGGACCATCCAAAGATTTTGATATTTTAGGTATCAAGATGTTCGATAGTGCCGAAATACGGGTGCATCCAACAGGAAAAGCATTGGCTCGTTTCGGAACCAAATCGCAAGGTCAAGGACATGAAACAACTTATGCCCAGATTCTGGCAGAGGAATTGGGAATACCCTATACCGATATTGAAATTGACGAAGGAGATACGGATACCGCTCCCTACGGATTAGGAACTTATGCAAGTAGAAGTACTCCTACAGCCGGTGCGGCAGCAGCGATTGCGGCACGTAAACTACGTGATAAGGGTAAGAAAATTGCGGCCCATTTATTGGAAGTAAGCGAGGAAGATATTGAATGGGAAGTAGGGAAGTATTCTGTAAAAGGTGCCCCTGAAAAATCGAAGACGATACAGGATGTTGCCTTTGCTGCGTATACCAATTTCCCTGAGGGAATGGAACCTGGTTTCGAAGCAACACACTATTATGACCCACCAAATTTAACCTTCCCTAATGGCGCCTATATCTGTGTCGTTGAGGTAGAAGAGGAAACAGGTGCAATCGATGTAAAACGTTTTGTTGCGATTGATGACTGTGGAAATATCATCAACCCGATGATCGTAGAAGGTCAAATACATGGTGGATTGACACAAGGTATCGCTCCTGCAATGTATGAGGGTATCGTCTATGATGATGAAGGAAACGTTTTGAACGGAACTTTAATGGATTATCTAGTGCCAACGGCGGTAGAATCCCCACATTGGGAAACTGGCCATACGATTACACCATCACCACACCACCCATTAGGTGCAAAAGGTGTAGCCGAATCTCCAACCGTTGGAGCGCCACCGGCAATTGCGAACGCGATTATCGATGCATTATATCCATTGGGAATCAAGCATTTGGATATTCCCATCACTCCTGATAAAGTTTGGGATGCTATACAAAAGGCAAAAGCGGAAGCGTAGGTACGAAGTTGAAAAAGTAAAAGCTTCTCCCTTCAGAAGAAGGGAGATGGAATTCGCTGAAAGCGGATGATGGAAGGTTTGAAAGCGCAAACCTTAAGAAAAGCGCAGAATACCATTAAACAGATTCCAACCTTTACTGAAACGAGTTAAGCACAAGCGTTTGAATAACAATAAAAAATACTATTGCAATGAAAACACAATTAGATAAATCGTTCGAAGTACCCCAAAGCACCGAACTAGTCTGGGAACACCTTATCGACCCAGAAAAAATAATGGACTGCGTCCCTGGCGTATCCATAGATGAAAAGGTGGGCGATAATCATTATAAGGGTAAAGTCGGTATGAAGTTCGGCCCAATGGGTGTGAAGTACGACGCTGACATCTTTTATAATGAAATTGATAAAGAAAATCGAAAAATCATTATTACCGGAGACGGCGTGGATTCAAAAGGTCAAGGAAATGCCGAAATGAAAATGACGATTGATCTTAGCGACCGAGCTGAGGGAGGCGTAAAGCTTGATGCCATTATGGATGTTACCGTTAACGGAAAGATTGCTCAATTTGGTTCGCGATTGATTACTACCGTTTCCAATCAATTGTTCAAACAGTTCGTTTCGAATTTTTCAAAGAAGCTTGCCGCAGCGGAAGCATCGGCGACCACATAGATAGTCCCGGATTCTATAATCAGAAGCTATGCTCCCCGGGCATAGCTTTTAAAATTTTAGCTATTGAACAAAGAAATTGAAGCGCTGATAAAAGACTTTTATGAGCACGACTACATCCTGAACGAAGAATTAGCGACTTCCATTTTTCTATTGAAGAATTTGGAAAAGCCATTATTGTTGGAGGGAAACCCAGGAGTGGGTAAAACCATGCTTGCCAAAACCTTGGCTGAACATTTAGGCACAAATTTAATTCGTTTGCAATGCTACGAAGGTCTTGACGTTAGTACCACCATTTACGAGTGGAATTACCAAAAACAACTGCTCCATATCAAACTCTTTGAACAGGAAGAAGATAAATTAGTCTTGCAAAACCAGATTTTTGGAATGGATTATGTGCTTCAGCGACCCTTGTTACAATCCATAAGTTCAGACAAACCTGTGGTACTTTTGATTGATGAAATCGACCGCGCTGATGAGGAATTTGAAGCCTATTTGTTAGAGCTGCTTTCCGACTTCCAGATCAGTATTCCCGAATTGGGTACGATACAGGCGACTTCAAAACCATTGGTCATTTTGACGTCTAACAGAACAAGGGAACTTAGTGATGCATTAAGAAGGCGGTGCCTCTACCATTGGGTAGACTTTCCATCCAAAGCCAAAGAAATTGATATCATTGCCAAGAAGCTTCCGAATATCGATGAAGAACTAGCAACACAGGTAGTGACTTTCATTCATAATTTACGAAAGTCAAGCCTACACAAACCCCCAGGAATTGCGGAATCTTTGGACTGGGCGAAAACGCTACTATTAATGAACCAAAAAAACATTACGGACGAAATCGTGCAAACTACCATCGGTAGTGTTTTGAAGCATAAAGACGACGTCGAATTCGTTCGCAACAAAACGGTGCAAGAATTCTTGATACCCGTTTAACGTAAAGTTCGCAATGGAATTCCATATCAATCTAAACTTTGCGATACTTGCGATTTAACCCTTGCGTTCCTTGAGGTTAAACTTCAGTAGCGTAAGCCATAAATTAACAATCAGTTTTTAACCATTTACATATAAACTGTGGTCGCCGTAGACAAAACATTCAAAGAACGCCTCATCGATTTTACCATGTATTGTCGCGAACGTCAGTTTGTTTTGGGCCCACAAGAGACGCGTGATGCATTTGCTATTGCTGAACGCGGTTATGCTTTGGACCGGAAATTATTCCAATACAGTCTAAAGGCGATTTACTGCAAACGCAAAGAACATTTCGACCGTTTTGATGAGATGTTCCAGCGTTTTTGGAGTCGTTATTATGAGGAAAAATTAGAGCAGCGTCAAAAACAAATCAAGCAACTTAAAAAGGAAAAGGATACGGCTACAATTATTTTTTTGGGAACGGAATTTAAAGTACCGAAAAAGGAAGTCAAAAAACAGGAAGCTAAGCAAACTGTCGGTGCGAATGAAAGCATCCGGTTACGATTGACGGACTTCTCGAAAGTCAATGTTGCCGATAAGGAAAAATTGGAAGAACTGGCCGAAGAACTTTTCCACCAGATGAGTATGCGCTTTAAAAGGCGACTCGAAAATGCAAATAGAGGTAGTATCGATATTCGAAATACAATTCGCCATGGCGTTTCCAAAGGAGGCATGATGTTAGATCTCGCCTATCGCAAGAAACGAAAAGAAAAACGGAAAGTGGTCTTTCTGTTGGATGTTAGTGGTTCAATGGATACCTACAGTTATTATTTGCTCCGTTATGTGATGGTGTTAAAGAAGTATTTTAAGAGCTTAGAGTTTTTTACCTTTAGTACGCAGTTGACCCACGTGACACCAATGTTGCGAGCGAACAATGAACAGCAGGTTTTAAATCAAATTGGTAAAAATGTACATTCGTGGTCGAGCGGGACAAAAATTGGGGAATCGCTGACAGAATTCCTTTCGGTCTATGGCCATAAGTTTTTGAGTCAAAAACATATTGTAGTGATCTTGAGTGACGGCCTCGAAACCGGAAATGTAACGGTGCTCCGAGATGCGGTACGCACCATCCGCAGAAAGTGTAAAACCTTGGTATGGCTCAATCCACTAAAAGGAATGGAAGGCTACCAACCCATTCAAAAAGGAATGGTCAATGTAATGCCACATTTAGATGCGTTCGAATCAGCCCACAACTTGGATAGCTTATTGAAATTGGAAAAATTATTGATAGATGTTTAACGAACTCGCGATACAGATTGAAAAACACTTGGCTAAAGGTGAAGATTTTGCCATTGCACAGGTCATCGACCGTATTGCCCCAAGTTCGGGTAAGGTAGGGGACAAGGCGCTAATTTTGGCGACAGGCGAACTCATCGGTTGGGTCGGTGGGGGCTGCGTTCGTGGTATCGTAATCAAAGAGGCCCTCGATGTCATCAAAACGAAACGTTATCGAAGAGTACGCATTTCCCCAGAAGGCGGAACTCGCGAAACTGCAAATTTTAAAGAATACGTTATGAGCTGTCAAAGCAAAGGTACTTTAGAAGTTATGATAGAACCTGTTATCCCTCAACCAGAACTTATTGTTGTCGGTAAGTCGAACATTGCCCGTAAATTGGTGCAGATGGCTTCTGCCGCCGATTTTAAGGTTGCCGTTATGGCGAGCGATGCCGATGTGCAAATGTTTCCCACGGCGAACCATATGTCCGATACCGTTGATTTTTCTACCCTTAAAAGTGTAACGAATACCTATATCATCGTAACCACCCAAGGCGAAGATGACGACCTCTCCGTGAAAAAAGCTTTGGAAACTTCCGTCAAGTATGTCGGTTTTGTAGCGAGTAAAAAGAAAGCTGAAGATATTAAGACCTACCTCGAAAATGAAGGTCTCGCTACCGATCGCGTTGCGCAATTACGCAGTCCCGTAGGGTTGGATATCAATGCGAAATTGGCCAGCGAAGTCGCCATCAGTATTTTGGCTGAGGTCATCGATCATTTTAGAAAAGGCAATGTATCGGAGAACATGCCCGTGCACCAACCAGAAACAACATCGGAAACACTTGCTGCGATGCCAGCAGCGGCTACGTTTGCCGAAGAATACTATATCAACCCCGTTTGTCAAGTGCCGGTCTCTAAAAGGAATCCGAAACATATTGTCGAGTATCAAGGCGAGAAGGTCTATTTCTGTTGTGATGGGTGCAAGGTTAGCTTTGAGAAGAATCCTGCGCAGTATATAAAGGCCTAACAGAAATCATTTTGACGAAATTCTTTATTATACGTACCCCAAGTGGCAATTATTATAGTAAAGTTGTTACAACAACATAAATAAACGCATCATCGTCGAAATCATTTAAAGCCAACCACTTTGAATCCAACTTTTAAAAATGTCTTGGCCGTTGCAGCCGGACTCGTCATAGGAAGTATCGTCAATATGGGCATCGTTATGATTAGTGGTTACCTCATTCCACCGCCTGAAGGTGGAGACATCACCACCATGGAGGGTTTACAAGCGACCATGCACTTGTTCGAACCCAAACATTTTATCATGCCCTTTTTGGCTCATGCTTTGGGCACTTTGGTCGGGGCATTTGTTGCCGCTAAAATCGCCGTCACACAAAAAATGACCATGGCCCTGATTATTGGGGTTTTCTTTTTGATCGGTGGCGCAGTGAACAATTATTTGCTTTCAGGACCGCTATGGTTTACGGCACTTGATTTGATCGTGGCCTATATTCCAATGGCCTATTTGGGGGCTAAGTGGGAGATGAAGAAGTAGTTCTTTTTTTTACGACAATACGAAACTTCAGTTGGTGCTTGTTAAGTTAGCTTTGAGGACAATCTATAAAAGCACAGCACTACTGATTCAAGAACCAGGGTCAGGCACAAAACAGCTAGAATCACCCCAGATTGGTTCTTCGACACAGTCCGTACCATCGGGGCCGTAGCAAACGGTTTCAAAACAGGCATCCTCTTCCGGGGTACACGAAAGGCAAAGTATCAAAGTCAGTATGGCAAAAAAGCGTTGTATTCTAGTGTAACTAGTATTCATTAGTGTATTGGTGTTAAATATGTTTAGACGCTAATAAATATAATATTTAGCAAACCAATTTTGTATTCGGTCTAGTCGAGCTTTATTCCATAGGCACTTCGATTTCCTCATCCCAAATATATTTCCCGAACCACTGCCAGTTGTGCCAGGTCGCCGCAAGGCGTTCTTTGGGCTTATTGATTCCGTGGCCGAATCCTTTGTAGATAATCAATTTCGTTTCAACCCCAATATCTTGAAGCCCTTGAAAAAGTTCGTAGGCATTCGCCGGCGGCACCCTTCTATCGAATTCGCCATGTTGTATCAGGGTAGGGGTCACGGCATTGTTGATGTTGGTCATCGGTGAGGTCTTTTCATAAACTTCTTTATCTGACCATGGGGTGGCTTGTAAATATTGACGCGTGAAGGGATGGATATCAGTATTAACGTAATAGGTCATCCAATTTGAGATGCCCGCACCGACTGAAATTGCCTTAAAGGTATCGGAGTTTGTGGTAAGAAATGCGGAAATATAACCCCCTTGGCTCCAACCCATTGAGCCGACTTTGTTTCCATCGATGAGTCCCTGATCTTCTAAATGCTGTACACCTGATAGCACATCCCAGGCATCGCCGACGCCAAGATTTTTCACATTGAGCGATCGGAATTCTTCGCCATACCCTGCAGAACCCCTATAATTTGGCCGTAAGACCAGAGCTCCTTTGTTGAGCCATTGTACCATAGGGTAAACATATGAGGGAACTGCATTCGGTACAGATACCCCGGTAGGGCCACCGTGAATAACGACCAAGAGCGGATATTTTCTGCTCGGATCGTAATCCTGAGGTTTGTGGAGCACCCCTTCAATTGTAGTTCCGTCCTTACTTTTCCAAGAAATGACTTCGCTTTGCGCAACCGCCCAATTTTGGATTTGGTTAGTCGAAGCCGTTAATTTATCGATTTCCTTAATCGGATAAGTCGTTTGGTAGATTTCGGTCAAATCGCTGTCATTGACTCCCGTAAAGGCCATTTTTTTACCGTCTTTTGAAAATGAATACCCATAAATGCGTTCAGGCCCTTTTTCCAGCATTTTGGTCTTCCCGTTTTTTGGATCGATATGGATCAACGGCCGTTTTGTTTTTTGCCATGAAAGTGCGAAAATTCCGTTCGGGTTCCATTGTATGGCAAAAAGGTCTTCATCGAAATCTTCCGCTAGTTGTTGATTCTCCGTGCCGTCTACATTGATGCGAAAGATTTTTCCGTTTTTATAATAATTGGAAATACTATCGTTAAGGCTAGAACCATATAGAATGGACGCGCCATCGGGAGACCAAGTGACCAATCCATCATAACTCAAATTAGCTACCAAAGTGGTCAGTTTTTTGGTTCGAATATCATAAATGGAAATATCCGCCTTAAAAAATGTATTCCGCAAGGGATCGGGTTGATGCTCCAAGGCTATTTTTTGTCCGTCGGGAGACCATTTGAAGGTATTAATGGAAAATGACACACTATCTATCATCGGTTTCGCCTCCAAATTTTTGGTTCGTACCGTATCTTTTGACTCCGAGGGTAACGGATTGTACCTAAGACTATCGGGCTTAAAATTGGCTAGGTATAGTTGATTCATACTATACTCGGCGTCTTCCACGGCAAAACCACCATAGATATCCTTTCTTTTTTCTTCTTCTTTCGACCTATCCTCTGATTGTAAAAAGGCAATTTTTTTACCAATGGGCGCCCATTCATATTGTGAGATGTCCTTCTCGGTATGGGTGACTTGTACGGCCTCTCCGCCATCGACCCGAATCACATGAATTTGACTCTTTTCCCCTCGCTTTGACAAAAAGCTGATCCATTTGCCATCGGGTGACCATTTCGGATTCGAACTACCGTTCTCGGGATTATTGGTTAGTTGGAAGGGTTCACCTCCATTTTTAGAAATCCACAACTCGGTGACATATTTATTTTCTTCCCAGTCTACCGTCTGTTGCTCAAATACAATGTGGTTACCATCAGGTGAGATGGCGGCATCCGAAACTGACCGCAATGAAATTATTTCCTCAAAAGATGGGTTTTGTGCCTGTTGGGCATGGCTAGGAATAATTAAGGTAGCGACTAAAACAACAAGTAATGTGATTTTCTTCATAATATGATTCTAGTTATTCCCCCTCATACTTCCCCGAATACCTTTTCCAAAGCTCAGTCTGGTGAGTTTCCAAGGAAATAGTACGGCCATCGATAAAGGCATGGGTCAGTTGATTTCCGCGCATGTCGAGGGCATCTCCTTCTGAAACAAAAAGGGTAGCACTCTTACCAATGGCCAAAGTACCGTGGGTATCATCGATACCCAATATTTTTGCAGTGTTGCCTGTAAGCATTTGTAACGCTTTTTCTTTGTCCATTCCCTGACCTACGACCTGACCTGCATAAAAGGGCAGGTTTCTGGTTTGGAAGTTGGAGGCTTCCCCATTTTGCAGGGCGACTAAAAGGCCAGCATCCATTAATAGTTTGGGGAGTTTGTATGGCAGAATCATAATCGTCATCGTTCAAACTAGGCAGGTTGTGGGTATATTGTACTAAAACGGGAATATCGTTTTTCTTTAGAAAATCCGTCACTTTATAGGCATGATAGCCTCCAACCAAAACTACATGCTTTGCACCGGAGTTTTTGGCCAAAGTGATGCCGTCGATAATTTCTTTTTCGCCATCGGCATAAACGTATAATCGTTGGTCTCCACTAAAAACGCCTTGCATGGCCGCGAAGGCTGGGTTCAGCTCTTTTGCGGTTCCCTCTCCGTATGCAGTGGCGTTTTGCATAAAGGTCTCGACTTCGTCCACTTGTTTTTGGTAGTCCTTATTGGGTTGCAATCCGCGAGGTTCGCCCATCCACCAGCGACCTCTTCTAAAACTAGGTGGCCAGTTCAAGTGAATACCGTCGTCGACTTTTACGGCAGCATCTTCCCAATTCCAAGCATCGAATTGTACGATGGAGGAGGTGCCGGAAATACGTCCACCTTTGGGCGTAATCTGCCCTATCAAAACCCCATTGGGGCGCATGCTTTCCACCACTTTCGATTCAGCATTATAGGCAATCAAGCTTCGTACATGGGGAATGATATCACCAATCTCATCGGCATCATTACTCGCACGAACGGCGTTGACTTCTACAAGTCCTAATTCCTTGGCGGGAGCTATAAATCCGGGATAGACATGTTTGCCAGCCGCATCGATGGCAGTCCCCTTTGCAGTAGCATCTGCGCCTAAGGCCGTTATTTTTCCATCCTCAAAAACGATGGTGCAGTTTTCTACAATTGTGCCGTCGCCGATATGAGCGGTTGCTCCAGTGATGCTAATGGCTCCGCTTTGTTTTGGTGCGGGAGTTTGTTGGGCCCAGCTCGCTACTCCGAAAGTGAGTAGGAGGGCGGTTATAATGTTAGTTGCTTTTTTCATTCTAAATGATTTATTGTCATTCCCTCGCTTGTGCTGAACTCGTTTCAGTAAAGGCGGGAATCTGTTTAAAGTTGGTTCTATGTTTCTTATGGCTTGGGCTTTCAAACCCTCTGTCATCCCGCCGAAAAGTCGGGATGCCACCTCCCTTTTTCTAAAGGGAGGAGCCCTTATTTTTTCATTTCGTACCTCGTACCTCTAACTTCGTACTTCATCAAAGCGTTTCACACGTCATTCGCTCTTTCTTGCTCATTTTCGGCCCTTGCGTCTTACCGCCTCCTGCTTTTTCCTTCAACATCATATTGATCAGTTGGTTACGTTCTTTTTGGACGGCTTCCCGAAGTTGCTTGTCTTTTTCGATATCGAAATAGGTCGCGCCTTCGATTAGGGTTTTTTCCGCTTTGGCATACACCGAAAGGGGATGATCCGACCAGAGTACGAGATCGGCATCTTTACCTTCTTTGATACTTCCGACGCGATTATCGATATGCAATAATTTCGCGGGATTGATGGTTACCGTTTTCCAAGCATCCAATTCACTCATTCCGCCATACTTGACCGTTTTACCGGCTTCTTGGTTCAAACGTCTCGCCATTTCACCGTCATCACTGTTGATGGCTACGGTGACACCTACTTTGTTCATGATGGCCGCATTATAAGGTATCGCATCGTTCACTTCATATTTATAGGCCCACCAGTCACTAAAGGTACCAGCACCCACGCCATGTTCCTTCATTTTATCGGCCACTTTGTAACCTTCAAGAATATGCGTAAAAGTATTGACCCTGAAATTGAATTTATCGGCCACTTTCATCATCATATTGATTTCGCTCTGAACGTAGGAGTGGCAACTGATAAATCGCTCTCCATTGAGTATTTCGGCAACGACTTCCATTTCTTCGTCATAGCGATAAGGCTGTCCGCTTTTCTTCAAGGCGTCATATTCCTTACCGCGTTGGAAGTAATTCATAAATACTTGCTCCACGCCCATACGGGTCTGTGGGAAACGTGAAAAGCTCTGCCAGTTCGATTGCTTTACATTTTCACCCAAAGCGAATTTGATGAATTTGGGAGAGTTGTCATAGATCATCTCATCTGCAGAGGCGCTCCATTTTAACTTCAAAATAGCAGAACGCCCACCGATCGGGTTGGCCGAACCGTGCAGCAATTGTGCCGAGGTAACGCCGCCCGCCAATTGACGGTAGATATCGATATCCTCATTGTCGACCACATCTTCCATTTTCACTTCGGCGGTAGAATTGTGCCCCGCTTCGTTAATGGCAAGGGCTGCGATATGGGTGTGTTCATCGATGATTCCCGTGGTCAAGTGTTTTCCTGTGGCATCGACCACTTTAGCGTTACCTCCTTTGAGGTCTTTTCCGATTTTCGAAATCTTTCCATCCTTTATTAAGACATCGGTGTTTTCGAGAATTCCCGCTTCTTCGCTCGTCCATACCGTGGCATTTTTAAAGAGGATGTTTTCTGATTTCGGTTTTTCGGAAAATCCGAAACCAACATTCGGGTAGGTGACGCCAACCATTTCAGGTTTGGATGATGCTTTGTCATCTTCTTTTTTCTTATCCTCAAAAGCACTTGTTTTCGTAGCGCTAAAAGAAGATTCATTGCCGTCGGGAAGCACCAGTTTTCCACTCAGATTATCATCGGTCGTTACCAAGCCTGTCATGCGATAATTCTTTTCTTCTTCATCCGTGGAAAAAGAAAGTTCCAACCAATCACCTTTGTAATTGATCTTTGATTTTAGTTTGTTCGTGTCTTGTTTGATTTCCACTTTGGGTTTACTCGGCTCACCTGTAATGGCTAGTTTATAGGTCATTCCACCTGCGGCCAAATCGTAATTACCACGAATATCTTTCTGGTCCTTCTCCTTGATGATATTCTTATTGCCTTGTACCCAATTCTCGTAAAGGGTAGTGCCTTTTTCAAAAATATCCCCAGAAGTAATCAAAAAATTCGCTTGCCGCCCAACTTCTAAGGAACCAATGCTTCCTGACTTGCCAAGAATGGTAGCAGGTACGGTGGTCAGTGCTTCTAGAGCTTTCGTTTTTGGAAGTCCGTATTCGATGGCCTTCATTAGATTATCCTTGAATTTCGAAGGGGATTTCAAATCATACAGAGTAAGTGAAAATGGAACTCCCGCATCCGCCAAGGCCTTTGGATTCGACGGGGCTTGGTTCCAATGGCGCATATCGGCCAAGGTTACATAGTCAGCCTGAAACGGATCCGAAACATTATAGGCCTTAGGAAAATTGATCGGGAGAATGAACTTCGCGTTCGTACCCTTGATTTCCGCAATGCTTTCATATTCATCGCCGCCACCTAGAATCGCAAATTGAATTCCGTTGGTATCTCCGATTTTATCTGCGCGTAAGGCATTGCCTTTGTCTTTTGCTTCGAAAATCTGTACGAGACCCTTGTTGGCGTTCAATGCTTCCAAGGAACGGTCTTTGGTATCTGAATTTCCTGCAGCGTACCATTTGGCATCCGAATACATTTGGCGTAACAAGGCCATAGCACCCATCAGAGACGTAGGGTACGATTGTTTTTTGATAACACTCTTGTCGAATGAAAGATATTGTGCGGACTTGTCATCTAAAATTCGGTTGGCATCGCCATCTGTTCCGTTAAGAGCGACGAGTACCCCCGTTCCTCTTACGATACCATCGTGTATATGAGAGTTGACCACTCCGAATCCGGCATCGCGAAGCTCTTTGGCTTCTTTGTCGTCATATTTGAATTTATCAATCGCCGCATTTTCGGGCATTACGTGGTCGTTCCAGTAAAAACCTTCCCGCTCGGCATCATATTGTGAAGCTCTGCCGCCTCCGGGTTTTCGTTTCGGTTGCTCCACCCCAAATTTGGAATAGGCATCTATAAAGGAAGGATAAATCGATTTTCCACTTAAATCGACCACCACCGAATTTTTTGGTAAGGCTATCGTTTTGCCCACTTGCTTCACTTTTCCGTTTTGGATCAGTAAGGTGCCCCCATCGATAACCTGTGTGGGCGTCACGTAGATTTTAGCATTGGTAAAGGCCGTGTAGTTGTTGTTCTTTGATTTTACACCGTCGTTCTCAGGGAAGTAATCTTGAGCGGACAAAATTGCGGTGCATGCCAACAGTGTTAGCGTGAGAAATCGCTTTTTCATAAAGTTCTGTATTATTTGATTAGCCGTTCTAAAAATAAGGGAAGTGAACGGATTATCTATCCTATTTTTAAGTTTTTTGGATGTATACTCCTACCACTTAGAAACCCGAGTTTTTTGTCTTTCTTTTTCCTTTCCCGGTGTTAAAATTTTTAACCGTAGCTACGGCTATGCTTGCAAATTTTGTCTTGGGAAAGAAAAAAATAAAATCCCCAAAATTCCCGGATTTCTAAGTGGTAGGAGTATAAACACTATTATTATAATGGATGCTTTTCATAATAGTTAACCAAAAGTGAGACTACCGAATTATAGCTCAGAATACCTTCGCTTTGATTATTGGCTTTTAGAAAGGTGTTGAAGACAGATTTAAAAACAGGTTCCATGGGATTTTCATAGGATAGCCAGAAATCGTTCATCTCTTTATAATTTTTACGAACGCCTTCATTTAGTTTCGCATACTCTGTATTGAACAAGGGCATATCGACCCGTTGTAATTCTCCCAAGGCATAGGCCAACGCATAGGAATAGGCCGCATATTTAAAATACACATCCTCATTGTTCACCGTAGCCAGGTACCCAATAAAATTCGTTTCGTTTTCTGCGGAATAGCCCAATTGATGTCCGACCTCATGGCCTGCCACCACGGGAAACCGATATGCAGGCAATTTACCGTTCACTTGTGCCTCGTTGGTAAACGGATTTAAATATCCCCCATACCCCATATATGTAAGGGCCAAGCTGAAAATTGATTTTTTAAGGCTTGGGGATCGGTATTTTAAAAATGGAATTTTGTTTCCTAGATCATTGTAACTATGGATTGTTTTTTCAAAGATTTCTCTCTTGGTAAAGGGAAGTTCAACAGCTTTTGTACTGTCCGATGTAATACTCAAGTGGACTTGATTTGTTTTTGTTGTCAACTTCTCGATAAAGGAGGTCAATTGTTCTTTGGTATGGGTTTTCGGCAGGTCGAACTTTTCGGCTATAGGAAGGCGATAATAATTCATGCCCCACATCAAATGGAATGTAAAATAGGCCACCGACAGCACCACTGCGATATTTAACAAGAATTTCAAAGGATATGCACGGATTCTTTTTCTGTTTACAAATACATATCGAATGGCGATCACTCCCAAAAGAAAATAAAGAACATCCCCGAATGAAAATGGAATCCACCCGAACAACAACCGGAAAAACCTCGAAATCACGGGATAAATACCTTTGCTATAGTAGGTCTCGACAAGCTGTGGATAATGGGCCAACCATTTTACCAGAATAATCTGGGGAATCAAGGAAATCGCAATGCCCAATTTCAGTTTTGACGTCATGGGCTCAAAAATAATCAAAACGACGGCTATATGTCGCAATGTTATTTTCTAACCGTATTTTTGGTCAATAACAAATTCGCTATGAACAAAACGATACACGACTTAGAGCCCAAATCACTTTGGAAGAATTTTTCAGATTTGAATGCAGTTCCTCGACCCTCTAAGAAAGAAGAACGTGTGATAGCGTTTATGATGGATTTTGGAAAATCACTGGAGCTCGAGACCTTTACCGATGAAGTAGGCAATGTAATCATTCGAAAACCGGCTACTGAAGGTATGAAGGACCGAAAAAGTGTCGTACTACAATCGCATCTTGATATGGTACACCAAAAGAATGCCGATACCGTTTTTGATTTTGATACCCAAGGCATCGAAATGTACATCGATGGGGATTGGGTCAAGGCAAATGGGACAACACTTGGTGCCGACAACGGTATCGGGGTCGCTACGATTATGGCTCTGTTGGAAAGTACGGATATACCCCACCCTGATTTGGAAGCCTTGTTCACAATCGATGAAGAAACAGGCATGACCGGGGCGATGGGATTAAAAGGTGATGTTTTAAAAGGCGAAATACTTTTGAACCTAGATACGGAAGAGGATGATGAAATCGATATCGGCTGTGCGGGAGGTATCGATGTAAACGCGGAACGCGAATACAATGAAAAAGATATACCGAGTTCGTTAATAGGATATAAGATAACGGTAGACGGGCTAAAAGGCGGTCATAGTGGCATTGAAATTCATAAAGGCTTGGGCAACGCCAATAAGATTATGAATCGCGTATTGTTTTGTGCCTCATCCGAGTTTGCGGTGCGAATTGCCGAAATCGATGGAGGAGGTCTTCGCAATGCCATTCCCCGAGAAAGCGTTGCCCATATCGCAGTAGCTAAATCACAGGCTGATGAGTTTGAAAATTCATTTGCAAAGCTCGCAGCCACAATTAAGAATGAACTTGAAATTATGGAGCCTGGCCTTGCCATTCGATGTGAGAAAGGCTCTCTTCCTAATAAAATTATGGGTCTGGGGTCTCAAGAGAAATTCATCAAAGCGGTCTACGCGGCCCATAACGGAGTGTATGCCATGAGTGCATCGATTCCTGATTTGGTAGAAACTTCGAACAATATAGCCCGTGTTTTTGTCAAGGATGGGAAGATTAAAGTGGGATGTCTGACCCGTTCTTCCGTCGATTCGGCAAAAATCGATTTGGCAAATACCTTGAAGTCCGCTTTTGAACTAGCCGGATTCGAAGTTGTATTTGGAGGTAATTATCCTGGTTGGAATCCCAATCCGGATTCGGAAATTCTTGAAGTTTTGAAGTCTAAATATCAACAGCTGTTCAGTGAGAAACCCAAAGTAGTCGCGTGCCATGCCGGACTCGAATGCGGAATATTGGGGCAAAACTATCGTGACATGGATATGATCAGTTTCGGACCGACCATAAAAGGAGCCCATTCACCCGATGAGCGTGTGAGAATCTCCTCGGTACAGAAATTCTGGAAGTTTGTTCTGGTGATTCTTGAGGATATTCCCAAGAAATAAATGCCTTGGCTTTTTGTTTGCCAAGGCATTTATTGATTTTCTATGTATTGTACTACTGCGCTATACCCGTAATCTCAAGATCAAAGATAGTTTCTGAATTCGGCGGAATAGGTCCGGCACCTTGTGCTCCCCATCCCAAATGAGGGGGTAAGAACACACGTAATTTGTCGCCCACTTTCATGCTTAACAATGCTTCCCTAAAACCAGCAACCAATCGTGATTCGGGTGAATATTCCATAGGCGTGGCTTCGTAACTTCCATTTAGTTTATCTTGTTCAGTGAACCTGCCATATTTTTTAGCGATTTCTTCATCATTACTGTCGAATAACGTACCATCGGCCAAGTAACCGGCATAGATTACGTTCACTCGCTGCCCGACCTTAGGTTTTTCACCCGTACCTTCCTTAATTCGAAGCACTTTTAGGCCCGACGGCAGTTCTTCCGCTTTTTCTCTTTGTGCATTTAATTCAGCTACAACTTCTGCCGACATTCTTTCTTTCTCGGCAAGCAGGGCCTGCTCCTCCGCGAAGTAATCGCTCATTACTTGAGGTGCATCGAATTTTTTGGCCGCTTTACCATTGCGTATAATTTCAACCGTCTTCATAACGATATCGTCCAAGGGGCGATTTAACGTCATTTGATCTTTTGAAACCGTCACGTTCGCTATGGAGTCTACTACATCAAGACCTTCGACGACTTCACCGAATACGGTATGCTTGCCATCGAGCCAAGGGGCTTCCCCGTGGAGAATGAAGAATTGGCTTCCATTTGTGTTTGGCGGTCCAGGGTTTGCCATTGAAATAATTCCGGGCTTATTATGACGGAGCGAATCATGTATCTCGTCCTTGAATTTATAGCCAGGCCCTCCCATGCCCCTTCCAAGGGGATCTCCACCTTGTATCATAAAATCTTTCATTACCCTATGGAAAATGAGGCCGTCGAAATACTTTTTTCCTTTTAAGCTATCCGATACGAAAGGGCTAGTACCTTCGGCCAAAGAAACGAAATTGGCAACGGTTACGGGCGTTTTATCATGCTCTAAGCGCAAGATGATATCTCCTTTATTGGTCTCGATATCCGCAAAAAGTCCGTCACCCAAATCGGGATGTTGACTTGATTTGCAGGCCGAAAAAACCATGGTCAATGTGATAATTAATAAATACGCTTTCTTCATTATTAGTAGAGTTTAATTTTGAATAGTATCTTGAGGTTCTTCAATTTTGAATAGGGTAATCGTCGATCGTACCGGTATATTTACACCTACGCGGTCGTTATCCCCCTGATAGCCAAAGGCCAATGACGAAGGATATAAAAAGGTAGCCGTTTCATTTTCCTTCAGAAGTTTGACACTGTTGCGCAGTCCTGGAAATAGTTCTTGTTTGTCGACCTTATATTTTATAACGCCTATCTCGTCGTGCGAGTATATGGTATCGTTGTCGAAACCCATAATATTATAGGTCATCGTCACCAAATCATCGGGTCGCGCCGTATAATCGGAGTTTTCGTTTTTCTTCTGGTAGTAGTACCATGATCCGCTCGCACTTTGTTCGTACAAGTGCAACGAATCGTTGGCGATATATTCTTGAATCATTTCTTCTTCGGCCTCCAAAAGTTTTTTGTTTCGTTCGATATCTCCTCCAAAATACGTGCTTGATTTTACTTTGACCGGTCTTCTAGGTTCCGGACCGCCGCAACCTATCATAAAAATTGCCGTGAAAATTAAAATAGCGAATGGCCTCATGACTTTAATTGATTTTTGTATGAATTTAGAAGGGATTCAAAACGGGTCGCGGTTTCAGGCAATGAAAGTTCACTTCTACCGCCCGCTGCATTGTCATGTCCTCCGCCATCAAAATGGGCTCTTGCAAATTCATTAACCGAAAATTCTCCCACCGACCGAAACGATATTTTGATTATGCCTTCCTCTTTATTTTCTATAAAAATCACGGCAAATATAATGCCTTCCAAAGTCAATCCATAGTTTACGAAGCCTTCGGTATCTCCTTTTTGATATCCATACGCGTCCAATTCTTCCTGACTTAAGGTGATGTAGGCCGTTCTATAGTTTTCTAGAATGACCATATTTTTAAGGGCGCAGCCTAAAAGATGTAAACGATTTGGAGAATTGGTATCGTAAATTTGATGATGAATGGTCGTGTTCCTTGCTCCTTTTTCGATTAGGTCGGCTACGACAATATGTGTCCTGCTGGTGGTAGATGCGAATTTAAAGGAGCCGGTATCGGTCATAATACCTGTATAGAGGCAATCGGCAATTTCGGGTGTTATTTTATCCGTATCCCCTAAAGACGCTATGAAATTGTACACCATTTCACAAGTTGAACTCATGGTCACGTCAGAGTAGGTGATCAATGCATAATCAGCTGGGGACTGATGGTGATCTATCATGATAAAGGTAGCGGTTGATTTTTCCAAAAAGGATTCCATTTGTCCAATGCGTCCCAAGTGATTAAAGTCAAGGGTAAAAATAAGGGTTGCAGCATCTATTTTTTCGCGCGCCTGCGAATTCTCCCGTTCAAAATTCAAGATATGCTCGTTACCGGGCATCCATTTCAGAAACTTAGGATAATCGTTGGGGGCTATGATGGTCGCCTCTTGCCCCGTATTGTTGAGGTAGTGCCATAGTGCAAGGGTAGACCCGATGGCATCCCCATCCGGGTTTTTATGGGGAACGATTACAATTTTTTGTGGCACCGAAAGCAATTGCTTTACGGTCTGTATATCCTCAAAATTCATGCGGGCAAAGATACAATTTAAAAAAATACTCCTACCAATTAGAAATCCGAGTTTTTGTGCCTTTCTTTTTCCCTTTCCCGGCGTTAAAATTTTAAACCGTAGCTTGGGCTATGCTTGAAAATTTTGTCTTGGGAAAGAAAAAAACAAATTTCCCAAAATCCCCAGATTTCCAATTGGCGGGAGTATGTGTAAAGTCCTATTTTTGTGCTCAACGAAAAAATAGACGATGAGGTACTTCTATAGTTTTCTGGCCCTTTTAATTTTTGCGGTTTCTTGTAAATCTGCGGGAACCCTATCGAAAAAAGAAATTCTGCAGACGGAATCGAGTGATTTTACCATCGCCTTCGGGTCGTGTAACAAGACCGATAAAGAGAATCTTTTGTGGGACGATATTTGGGCCGTTGACCCCGATATATGGATTTGGGGAGGAGACAATATTTACGCCGATACCGATGATATGGAAAAGCTACGGGCTATGTATCAACAACAAAATCAAGTAGCAGGCTATGCTAGCTTAAAGGAAGAAGTTCCGATTATCGGCACTTGGGACGATCATGACTATGGATTGAACGATGGGGGAGTGGAATTCTCGGCAAAAAAAGAAAGCCAACAAGAATTTTTGGATTTCTTGAAAGTACCGAAAAACAGCCCAAGACGAAGTCAAGAAGGTGTCTATAACTCACATGATTATAAAACCGAAGCCGGCCATATAAAAGTGTTAGTGCTGGATACGCGCTATTTCAGAACCGCACTGACCCCTGATACCGAGACAAAAAAGCGTACCAAACCCAACTCTTATGGAAAGGGAACTGTTTTGGGCGCCGAGCAATGGAAATGGTTTGAAAAAGAATTGAACCGGTCAAAGGCCGATTTCAATATTATCGTAAGTAGTATACAGGTGCTATCGAACGAACACGGATTTGAAACTTGGGGCAATTTTCCGCATGAGGTGGAGAAATTGGAAAAATTGATTTCAGATTCCCGGGCAAAAGGGATAATCGTATTGTCGGGAGACCGCCATATTTCCGAGTTTTCAAAGAAAAGTATTTCCGGACTTGATTATCCCCTTATCGATTTTACCAGTAGTGGGCTGACCCATGCCTATCGCGATTTTTCGGGAGAACCTAATCCGTTTCGGGTGGGGGAAGTTGTTTTTACGGAGAGTTTTGGGGTGTTAGAGTTTGATATAGAAAGAAGAAAGGTCCAATTCAAAATGATAGGTAATAATGGCACATTGCTTCAAACCATAGAACAGTCCTATTAATGATTGTGGGTTTTGGAATAAACCGTATTTTTGCACAAAATTTTACGCATGTCAACAAGAACGAACAGAACATTTACCATGATTAAACCTGATGCGGTCGAGAATGGCCACATCGGTGCTATACTTGAAAAAATAACTTCGGCCGGTTTTAAGATCGTGGCCCTAAAATATACGCAGCTCAGTAGGAGGGATGCACAGGAATTCTACTCCATTCACAAAGAACGTCCGTTTTTTGGTGAATTGGTACAGTTTATGACCCGAGGCCCAATCGTATCAGCTATTCTTGAAAAAGAAAACGCGGTAGAAGATTTTCGTGCCTTGATTGGTGCCACAAACCCTGCCGAAGCTGCAGAAGGCACCATTCGCAAGTTATTCGCCAAAGATATCGGCGAGAATGCGGTACATGGATCCGACAGTGATGAAAATGCTGCCATCGAAGGTGCTTTTCACTTTTCGGGCAGGGAGGTTTATTAAATTTCAGATAGAAAGATATTAAAATTTAAAAACCCGGTAAATGATATTTATCGGGTTTTCCTATTGAGTGTTGAATCAACAATTTTTATTCTAAACATCAACCATCAACCATCGACCATCGACCATCGACCTATCTCAACACCAACTTCTTTACCAATTCCTTCCCTAGCTCTTCATTGAGCATATTGATGATTTTAGTCTTTCCATGGCTTAGTTCTTCGCGTAGTACAGAGGAAGAAAGCGATACAAAAAGGGTTTCGCCCCGAAGTTCAACGGTCGTGGTATAATTGTTCACTCCATTGCCCATAAGATTAGCCCAGGCATCGCGTACGTTGACCTTGTCAATTCCCTTTTCAAGCTTGTTGACTTTGATGAATTCTTGAAGCGCATCACCCAGGGGAATACCCGTACTTTTTCGTTTCGCCATTACTTTGGAATGTTAATAGGAATGAATCGCCCGTATTCGTAAATAAGTCCTTCTTCGTTTTGGAGCGAAAAACTATTTTCGGAAACCTTGAGAAGCACTTCCGACCAAGTATTCGCCCCATTTTTATATTGTAATAGAAATGTACCCTCTTTTTCCGAGATTACAAAAGGTTGGGCGTCATTGGAGGTGTCAAAGGTACCATTCAATTTGGGTTGTACCTTTTTACGAAATCCTTTTTTATCCTCTAATTTTATAAAATCAATACTAGTATTCACCGTATAGTCCTTCTTTTTCCATCCGGGAACACGACTTCCTTGATTTCCCAATAACCGTTTAAATGACCAAGGTCTTCAGCGGTAGGGGAATTGGAACATCCTGAAAGAATGAAAAAAAGTGCTACTGTACGATAGATATTCAACTTTTAATAATTTTAATAAGTAAATAAGTAATCAGTGGACAGCAATCAGTAGGTGTGTCTCATTAAAAAAATATAATAAAGAATGTAATCAATTCCTTCTCCACTCAACCAATCTACTTTTTTTACCAACTTCCTTCTTCCTTCTTCCTTCTTCCTTCTTCCTTCTTCCTTCTTCCTTCTTCCTTCTTCCTTCTTCCAACCTCACTCCAATTTAAAAATTTTATAAGACTGGTGAATTTTTTTTACCACATTTTCGGTGCGCTCGGCGTGGGTGTCGCTTATAAAAATTTGTCCAAAGTTCTCATTGTCGACCAAGGTTATAATATGGCTGACGCGGTTTTCATCCAACTTATCAAAAATATCGTCCAATAGCAAAATCGGAGTGGTTTTGGCCAGTTCTTTGATAAAATGGAATTGTGCAAGTTTCAAGGCGATCAAAAAGGATTTCTGCTGCCCTTGACTTCCGAATTTTTTGATGGGGTGTCCTGAAATCTCAAAACTTAAATCGTCTTTATGGATTCCTACACTGGTATACTGTACGGCCCTGTCTTTTTCAAGATTGCTTTCTAATAGGTTCAATAATGTATCTGTGGCAAGCTTACTTTCGTATGACAAGGTGACCTCTTCGTTACCCCCTGAAATAATGGCATATTGTTCCTTGAAAATGGAGATAAACGGCTTCATGAAGGCGGTGCGCTTTTCGTAAATCGTAGTTCCTAAATGGTTCAATTGCTCATTGTAGACCGTTAGGGTGGCGGAATCAAAAGTATGGTTGGCGCCAAAGTATTTCAACAATGCATTGCGTTGCGATACGACCTTATTATATTTTATGAGCGTCTGTAAATACTCTTTATCGGATTGGGAAATGACCCCATCGATAAATTTTCGACGGGTATCACTACCTTCGATGATAAGATCCCGGTCCGCCGGAGAAATGATGACCAAGGGCAGGAGTCCGATATGATCAGAAAGTCGGTCATAGGCTTTCCCGTTTCGTTTGATTATTTTTTGCATGCCTCGTTTCAGGCTACACACCACCTTTTCCTCACGTTTGTTTTTAACGAACTCCCCATCGATTACAAAGAAATCCTCATCATGTTTTATATTCTGTGTCGCGATGGGGTTAAAATAACTTTTTCCAAAAGAAAGATGATAAATGGCGTCTAAGATGTTGGTTTTGCCAACACCGTTAGGTCCTACGAAACAGTTGATTTTATCATCAAAATCGAATGAACTGGAACTAAAATTTTTGTAATTAATAAGGGAGAGTCGGTTTAAAAACATTCCAAAGAGGGGTAGTATTATGTTTAGCCATAATCGGGTGGGCTGCAAATTATCCAAAAATAACGAATAAATACCCCTCGCGATTTCAATAAAAACTTTATTTTTGCGCGACCAATAAAAATAGCAATGGCTACATATAAAAAGAGAGGCTTTAAACCCAAAAATAAAGCTGAAGAGCAACAATTCGATGAGCATGGGAGTACAACAGCTGAGGTATTCAGCACCTTGGACCAGAGTGCTTCGAAAACTGAGGCATGGGTCGCCAAGAATCAAAATTATATTTTGGGTGTTATCGGAATCATTGCCGTTGGGGTTTTGGGATATTTGGCCTACAATCAATTTGTGCAGAAACCAAAGGATGCCGAAGCGACGAACGAATTGTTATATCCACAACAATATTTTGAGCAGGCAATGAACAATGCTGTTGCAAAAGATTCACTATTCACGCTGGCCCTTGAGGGTGCCGAGGGGAAATATGGATTTTTGGACATTATCGATGAATATCCTGGCACAAAAGCTTCGAACCTTGCCAATTACTCCGCAGGAATGGCTTATTTGAACATGAACAAGTATCAAGAAGCCATTGATTACTTGGAAGACTTTTCTTCCGAAGATGATATTTTAGGACCGTTGGCAAAAGGCGGACTAGGCGATGCCTTCATGCAATTGGGACAACCGCAAGATGCTTTGGGATATTATGAGAAGGCACTTGCCATGAGCACCAATGAATTTACGACTCCCAAATTTTTATACAAAGCCGGTGTTACGGCAATGGAGTTGAATCAGCATGACAAGGCACTACAATATTTTCAGCGCATAAAAGATGAATTCTCCACTTCGGACGAGGCAAGAACAATAGATGCTTTTATAGGCATGGCCAAAAGTGGAAAATAATGGCCACCGCAAATAAAAATTTATCGGTTTACGATAAGACTACGATCCCAAATGCGAAGCAACTTCGATTTGGGATCGTTGTTTCTGAATGGAACCATGAAATTACCGAAGGATTATTTACGGGTGCTAAAGAAGCACTTCTCGATTGTAGCGCACAAGAGAAAAACATAATCCGTTGGAACGTGCCCGGAAGTTTTGAGCTCACCTTCGGGTGTAAAAAAATGATTGCCGAGCAAAAGGTCGATGCGGTAATTGCCATCGGTAGCGTAATTAGGGAGGACCAAACATTTTGACTTTGTTTGCAGCGCCGCGGCCCAAGGGATAAAGGACCTTAATGTGCAGCTTGATATTCCTGTGATTTTCTGCGTACTTACCGACAATACACTTCAGCAAGCCCAAGAACGAAGTGGCGGTAAACATGGTAATAAGGGCACCGAGGCGGCTATTGCCGCTATCAAAATGGCCGTGCTTGGAAAATAAATTCTAAGTCCGACTTCTCGCCGCGCATTATAAATTGTAAATCGTATTTCGCACTTCCAGTTTCTAACCTCATATTTCGTACCTCAAAGAAACGTGTTAACAAATTTTGGCTTTCCGAATACGGCATATTTTTTGATTTTGAGTAACTTTGAATCAATGGGAATGTTATCAAAATTTACAAGACTCCGCGGAAATAAGAAGTATAACTATACGCCTCGTTACTTTGATGATAAAGGCAAGGGCAATCCCTATAAACTGGAACATAAGTTCGATGAATTCAGAACTACGGTAGACGCACCGCGCGGGTTAAAAGGTAAATTCGGCAATGCGATGTCCGATATGCGTCGTGAGGGAGACCGTAATCTAAAAATTCGAATGCTTATCATATTGGCCGTATTAATTCTCATCGTACTCTATGTCCTAGATTTCGATCTATCTATCTTCTTCTCTAAATAATGGCGGATATTATCAAACTTTTGCCGGATCACGTTGCCAATCAGATTGCGGCCGGTGAGGTAGTGCAACGACCTGCTTCGGTGGTAAAAGAACTTCTCGAAAATGCCATAGATGCTGGTGCCAACACGATAAAACTGATTGTAAAGGACGGAGGCAAGAATCTAATCCATGTGGTCGATAACGGTATAGGAATGAGCGAAACCGACGCCCGCCTTAGTTTTGAGCGACATGCCACTTCGAAAATCCGTCAAGCGGAAGACCTATTTAAGTTGGACACCAAAGGTTTTAGGGGAGAGGCCTTGGCTTCCATTGCGGCGATCGCGCATGTAGAGATGCAGACCAAGACCGAAAATACCGAGGTCGGAACACATTTGAAAATCGAAGGAAGTTCCATTGTTTTCCAAGAGGTCACGGTAACACCGAAGGGAACATCCATAGCGGTTAAAAATCTTTTTTTTAACATTCCTGCGAGACGTAATTTTTTAAAATCGAACCAGGTCGAGCTTCGGCATATTGTCGATGAGTTCCATCGCGTTGCTTTGGCGCATCCTAACATTGCATTTCATTTTTATAATAATGGAAGCGAACTTTTTAATTTGCCCCAAGCCAATCACAGACAGCGTATCGTACATGTTTTTGGCTCGAAGACCAATCCTAAATTGGTTCCGGTGCAAGAAGAGACCCAAGTAGTCAAAATCTCGGGCTATATCTCAAAACCGGAATTTGCAAAAAAGAGCAGGGGAGAGCAGTTTTTCTTTGTCAACAATCGATTTATCAAAAGTCCGTATCTGCACCATGCTGTTCTTGCGGCCTTCGAAGGCTTGATACGCCCCGATAGCTATCCAGGTTATTTTCTTTATTTGGAGGTTGATCCAGGTACGATCGATATCAATATCCATCCGACCAAAACAGAGGTCAAGTTCGACGATGAACATACTTTATATGCTATTTTACGGTCTACCATAAAGCATAGTCTCGGTCAATTCAATGTGGTTCCATCCCTTGATTTTGAACAAGACCAGAATCTTGAAACACCGTACGCCTACAAAGATAAGAATGCCGTGCTACCCGGTGTTACGGTCGATTCTGGATTTAATCCATTCAAGGAAGAAAGACGTTCTGTGACCAGTGCGACCTATAAAAAGGAGCGCGGAAGAAGCTGGGAAAGTATGTATATCGGGCTCGAAACTATGGATACCGATGAGGCCTTTGGAAGTATCCGCGTCGAATCGGACTCCATTACCGGATCGATTTTCGAGGGCCAACAGGATAGCATGGAGTCGGTCGCGACTACGTTTCAGCTTCGTAGAAAGTATATCGTTACTACTATAAAATCCGGAATGGTCGTTATCGATCAGAGTCGAGCTCACCAAAGGGTGCTTTATGAAAAAATTTTTGCGCAACGGCACCGTGAAACATACCGTAAGTCAACAATTGTTATTTCCTTTAGCGCTCTCATTCTCCAAGTCTGACGTAACTTTGCTGAACGATATTAAGGATAGCCTCATTACTATGGGCTTTGTTTTCGGTAGCATAAACGAAGATTTGGTAGAAGTGACCGGTGTTCCGGTTTTGGTGACAGAGAGTGAGGTGGGTATGGTTCTAGATCAATTGATCAGTGATTATCAGATGCAGGTCAGTGGACAAAATTTTTCCCAAACCGATATTATTTCAAAGACTTTGGCGAAAACCCTGTCGGTAAAGACGGGCGAAGTATTGGACAGTGAATCGCAATTGGCCCTGGTCAACGACTTGTTCGCTTGTAAGGAATCACAGGTGAGTCCGTTCAACAAACCGGTATATATTACCATTACCGAAAATGATATCGACAAAAAATTTATTTAGATGGCAAGACTCACAGAGGCAATAAAACACCTGCTCATCATCAATGTGCTCTTTTTCGTTGCGACTTCGCTTTATGGCGATCAGATGTACGAGTGGTTTGCACTGCATTTTCCTAAAAACGATAGTTTTCAGATATGGCAGATCGTAACACATATGTTCATGCACGGTGGCTTGATGCATATCGGTTTCAATATGTTCGCCCTTTGGATGTTCGGATCGCCCGTGGAGCAGAGCTTGGGAAAGAATCGTTTTTTGTTCCTATATTTTTCTGCAGGATTAGGGGCGATGTTATTTCAGTTGGGATACTATTATTTTAATTTTCTCCTGCCTTTTCCGAGTTGATCGATTCAGGATTGAATAATAACCAAATTTTACAAATGTTGGCAACAAATGAAACCATTGGGGATTTGGATACTACCCAAATTTCGAATTTGCGGGAAATATTCCCCATTTATAACGCTTCGATGGTCGGAGCTTCAGGGTGTATTATGGGGGTGCTGGCCGCATTTGGTATGATGAATCCGGAGGCGAAACTGATGTTGATATTTTTGCCAATTCCTATAAAAGCGAAATATTTTATTCCCGGAATTATTTTACTGGATGTTATTTCTGCCATTACAGGGCAATCGTTTTTCAGTCCCAGCAACACGGCGTATATGGCGCATGTCGGTGGTGCGGTAATCGGTTTTCTCACCATGTGGTATTGGAAAAGCAATAGTTTTAGCAACCGAAGATGGGACAAATGACCAGTGGAAATCTTAAATATCAATTCGCGAGATTAAGTGTCGCCGAAAAATTGATCGCCATCAATGTGGTTGTCTTTATCATCAACGCTTTGGTACCTTTTCTTCTGGGCATTTCAAAAAGTACTATCGATGAATGGTTTCATCTGCCCAAAGACTTTTTCGATTTTCTAGGGCAGCCTTGGTCATTGGTTACCTATTCCTTTTTTCATGGAGGATTGGGCCATATTTTTTGGAACATGTTGTTGCTCTACTTCTCAGGACGGATTTTCTTAAACCTTTTTGGTCCAAAACGTTTTATCACGGTATACTTTTTAGGGGTTATTTTCGGGGGATTGCTTTTTCTTTTGAGCTATAATGTATTACCCGGTCTCTTGGGAAACAACACGGCGCTTATAGGGGCCTCCGCAGGTGTCACCGCTATTCTTATATTCGTATGTACCTATATTCCCAACCAAGAAGTGCGTATCATCTTTTTAAATGTCAAACTTTGGCAGGTCGGCGTTTTTGTGGTCTTGATCGATTTGATTCAAATGCCCATGGGCAATGCCGGGGGGCATTTGGCGCATTTGGGAGGGGCGGCCTTGGGGTATGTGTACGCACGCCAATTACTCAATGGCAGGGATATCGGCGAGGGATTTACGAAATTTATCGATGGTCTTTCGAACCTATTCAAGAAAAAAGAAAAGAAAGCACCCTTGCGAACGGTACATCGAAAGAAAAAAGTTACCCAACCCAGCAAAGCTGAATATGACAGGCAAAGTCACCAACGAAAAATAGATTCTATTTTGGATAAAATAAGTAAGTCTGGCTATGAAAGTCTTTCAAAGGCCGAAAAAGATTTCTTGTTCAAAGCGGGTAAAGAAGATTGATTTAATGAAGTCATTTAAACTTTTTCTTTTACCTGCAAATTTCACATTTTGCACCCTAATTTTGCCATTTTTGATTACCGTAGCTATGGCTATGCTACTAAAAAATAACTTCATTAGGGCACAAAAGCCGAAATTCTCGGTTCCAAACAAAAAATTTAGATGACTTCAATGACTTCATGGCGAGGGTTATCCCTATTCAACAAAATTGTTTTTTTGGTCAATGGCTTTGTAGCCTTGCCGTTGTTTTTGGCAAGCTTTACCCCTTATGTTCCGATACATAAATTCCCCGCCCTGTCATTCTTGGGCTTGGCCGTTCCGGTTTTGGTAGTCGCCAATCTAATTTTTGTCATCTACTGGCTCTTAAGCCATCGACGATTTGCATTATTATCGGTGATAGTTTTGGTCATAGGTTTTTTTGCATTGGGAAACTTTATTAGACCTCCATTTGCGGGAAATGAAAACCTTGATGAGCAAGACCTCCGCATTATGACCTTTAACGTCAGGGGTTTCAACGGATATAAAGATATGGATGACAAAGCCATTAATTTGGCTACCGAGGCTTTTGTGATTGGAGAAAATGCGGATATTGTCTGTTTGCAGGAAGTGGGAAATATTGACAAGGATGAATATACGACCTATCCGTATAGATATGTCCAGAACAGTAGGGATTACGAGCGGGTACGACTCGGCATCTTATCGAAATATCCGATTATTGATGCACAAATCCTGAATTTTCCCGATACCTATAATAGTGGATCTTATGCCGATATCTTGTACAAAAACGATACCCTACGTATTTATAGCCTACATCTCCAATCCTTGGGTATTACACCAGGTAAGGGAGTCATTAAAAGTAGCTCTTCCGAGAAATTGTACAAACAATTGACCGGTTTTTTCAAGAAACAAGAAGATCAGGCAAAATATGTTGTGGAACATGCAAGTTGGGTGAATTACAAAACGATTATTTGTGGTGATTTCAACAACTCGCAATTTTCACGTACGTATAAAATTCTGCATCAAAATAGGTCGGATAGTTTTAAGGAGCAGGGCCAAGGTTATGGACGAACCTTTATATTTCATGGTGTTCCCGTACGGATCGATTTTATTTTGGCCGACCCGCAATTGGAGGTGACGGGTCACAAGAATTACGATATAGAATATTCAGATCATTTTCCAATAATGGCCTCATTTCGATTGAATGGCGAGTAACCAACAATCCGCAAGATCGGCGATAATATGAATGATGAGGGCAAGTCCGAACAAGCGTGTTTTCTTAAAGATGAATAAAACCAAATAACATATGATTGCGAAATAGCTATGTAGCGGATGATAGCCTATACTGCAACGTTGCGGATCGAATATGGGGTTTGCGATAAGATGATCTACATCTATAATGATTCCTGCAAGAAGTATTAGAATTGCCACCATTCTTTTCTCCTTCGGAAAGAAGGAAAATCCGATTGCTACAGGAACCAAAAAATGAATTCCGTAATGGATTAAAAACCTAAGCATTCAATGAAGGTAGCGATTGACTTTGAAGATAAGATAGGGTATTCGTTCCTTCATTGAACAAAAGATCCAAAATACTGGCATTTTCTACAAAGCCATGCCGGTCACCAAAGACTTGGGTATAGGGTGATTGTTCAATAGCAATAGTTTTCTTCGCATTTACCAAAGAACGTCCGTCAATATAATTTTTCGGTGATACTTCATAGATCTGGGTCTTGACTGTTGGCATTTGAATTTGAAGGCATTCACATACGATTTCAATGGTTCTTAGATTTAAATCCATTAAAAATTCTTGTTTTTTATCGAATAAGCTCACTAGGTCATCTTCATAATATTCAAAAAATGGAGAGGTTCTATAAGCGGTTTCCAAGGTGCGCCAATGCTGTCGTTGCCATGGGTAGGTATTGTCAACTTTTACATCTTTATATTTCTGCCGTCCTTGGTTTCCGCCCACATGACATATGGGAATATTGAGTACGTGTAGACCTCGATCATTACAGATATGGCAACGATTGCGAAAGGTCTGTTTTTGATAATTGTCAGCTGCCTCCCAAACGATTTCATGTTGAACCATAGTAGCGAAGCTTGCGATATTGGGAAAATAGGTAGGGTGTAGGAGGGTTTTCACGATTCAAGTTCAAAAATAAAATACAAATTCAACTACAAAAATCAAGTCCAAAAAACTTTAGGGGTTTATTATTTTAAAAAAAAGTTTATGAGTTTAGAAAAAACTAATTTGTCCACTTACCACTTACCACTTACCACTTACCACTTACCACTTACCACTTACCACTTACCACCACTTACTGACTACTTTTTTTACGTTTTTTCCAAAAGTAATCACCGATAAAATAGAGTGCGAGCGCAATCAAGAAGTATCTGAAGTATGAAACAGGATCACCACTCCCATGAACCGTAGTAAAAATTCGGTCCCAACGCGGTTTCCATTTCCAAGGTGGATTTACATTTAGTCCTTTCGCATCCTTAAAATTATCGAAGCTTAACCAAATAAATATAGGTGTGCCTACGATGTGGTTTTCAGGAACATAGCCCCATGCGCGGCTGTCCTCCGAATGATCGCGGTTATCGCCCATCATCCAATAATAGTCTTGTTTGAAGGTGTAGCTATCAGCCACCTCACCGTTTATCACGACCTGGTTGCCCTTCACGCTGACCTTGTTTCGCTCATACTCTCGAATTATCTTTTTATATAGGGGTAGCACCTTTAAATTTAGCGAAACCGTAGTCCCGGCCTTCGGAATATAGATAGGGCCCATTTGGTCGTAGTTCCATGGGTAATCTGGACTTTGAGGGAAAAGATTTATGCCTCTTTTTCCGACGGGCTCGACTACTCTGACCACAGAATCAATAGCACTACTGTTTCTAAGCTGTTGTACCATTTCGTTCGTCAAGGTGGCCTGTCTCGCGCGACCCGTTTCCTCGGTAAGGGCAATACCATATTTGCGGATTGCCTCTATCGGAATCCCTTGGTTTTTGGTAATCAACTCAAATTTACCATCGGCTCTTTTGTTGAAACCTAAAATATATTCGTTGACAATATTGGCTTGATCTTGATTCAGTCCCGCTACGACAAATGTGCGGTTGAATTCCTCGACACCAACTTCTTGTAGCAGTTTGGAGGAAACCCCTTTATTGGAATATACCATATAATCGTATTGTGCCTTTGCCCTATCGGGAAGTTCCAATTGTTTTCCATTGATAAACACATAACCATCCCTGACTTCAAGAGAATCACCCGGCAACCCAACGCAACGTTTTACGTAATTCGATTTTTTGTCGATGGGTTTGCGAATTCCTTCTTCTTTTTTGAAAAAGTAACGTACGGTATCGGCAGGCCAACTAAAGACGACGATTTCATTTCTTTTAATTTTCTTAAAGCCCGGCAACCTGAAATAAGGAAGTTGTAATTTATTCTTCCATGAAGTTTTATACTCGTCCCTATCGACTTCCGCAAGATAGGAAGGGATTCCTAAAACGGGTAAGGTATCATGGACCATAGGCGCCGCAACGGTCGTCATGGGTGCTCGAGCTCCATAATGAAATTTACTTACAAAAAGCAGGTCTCCGATACGTAGCGTACGTTCCAAAGAACCGGTAGGTATTACGTAGGGCTGAATAAAATAGGTATGGACCAATGTCGCCGCTACAATGGCAAATACAATTGAACTGACCCATTCGCCGGCGGCTGAACGGGGTTGTAGACTGCGGTCTTTTATATGTTGAACATCCAACATATAGTTGACGTAGTAAATGTAAAAACCTAAGGTCAATATGACCAACCAGGTTTCTAAAAGGCTATGGCGACCAAAACTTCGAATGGTCTCGACCCAAATAACCGGGAACATCAACAAATTGATTATGGGAATGAACAACAAAATAACCCACCATTTCGGCCGATTGATGATTTGCATCAAAACAATCGCATTATAGACCGGTATGGCTGCCTCCCAAGCTTTTCTACCCGCTTTCACATACAATTTCCAAGTACCCAGAAAATGAATGACCTGAACGATTAAAATAAATAGTATCCAACCTGTTGCGTCCATGTTGTTTATGGTTTATATGTTGTTTGTGGTTTGGTGTTTTACTTAAGTTAAAAAGTAAATGAGTTAAATGAATTTGATTCAGAATATTCTTTCCAATAGTATTGTTCACTGCCTACTGCAACTGTAAACTGCCTACTAACTTTTCAATTAAGCGTTTTTCAATAGAACATATTGTACACGTTAACCAAGGTTTAACACATCTTTCATTGTAAATACCCCTTTTTTGCCAATAATCCACTCGGCCGCTGTAATCGCTCCCAAGGCAAATCCCTCACGGTTATGAGCGATATGTTTTATTTCAATTTGGTCTACCGTACTGTCGTATGAAATACGGTGTGTTCCCGGAACCGAACCCATTCTTTTAGAAACAATCGGGATTTCATTTTCCTCGGCATGATCGAGTTTCCAGGAATCATACTCCGAATTTTTGATTATGCCTTCCGCCAAGGTAATGGCCGTGCCACTAGGTGCATCTAATTTTTGGGTATGGTGAATTTCTTCCATGGAAACCGAATACTGCTTTAGGTGTTGCATCATTTTAGCGAGCTTTTTGTTTAGCTCAAAAAAGATATTTACGCCCAGACTGAAATTCGACGCATATATAAAAGCTCCCCCTTTTCCTCGCAGATTGAAACAGCTCTGTCATACTCGTTAAGCCATCCAGTGGTACCACAGATTACCGGAATGCCATGTTCCATACAGGCACTTATATTGGCAAAGGCGGAATCAGGGGTGCTGAAATCTATGGCGACATCCATGTCGTCGAACTTCACCTCCTTGGTATCCACATCGATACGGGCGGCGATGGTATGCCCTCTCTCTTGGGCCAACATCTCAATCATTTTCCCCATCTTTCCATATCCGAACAAACCTATTCTCATCCTTAAAATTTTATTAGAAAGGCCAGACCATAACTTGGGCTGTTGTTAACTGGGTTCAAATCGAGGTAAGGCCGCATATCCAAACTCAAATCATCATCTATATTGAATTGTTTTAGGTGGGCATCCACATTCGCATCTACCACATTTAGGGCGTACATGGCAATCGTTACCAATAGCGCCAAGTCGCGATCCCTTTGAAAACGTTCCTGCGCATCTTGTAGTGCATCGGTCGATAGATCGGGTGTATCTGGAATTTCGCCGCCAGGATTTCGAGCATCCCAGAACTCATCATCCGTAAAACCGGCCTGTCTTCTTTTGAATGCCGAACGGTAATCGTTGTATTTCCCATCGTTCCATAAATATGCATAAACCCCTGTGCCAATGACCGCATATACGATAGGCACTTTCCAATATCTTTTGTTGTAAACTTGCCCCAGTCCCGGTAGGATTGCAGAATAGAAAGCGGCCTTACTCGGAGCCAATGGATTAATCACTTTTTTCTACTAGCAGCGAATCTTGAAATCGAATACCTTCATTTTCAAGATCAGTCTGAAGCGAATCGACTTCTTGGTTTTGTTCCGGTTTTTTGGTAACCTCCTTCTTTTCCTGAGCCATGGCCGATATAGCAAAAAGAAGAAAAAAACGAATATGAATAGGTTTTTACCCACCTATGATCATTTTTTTGATGCGTTGGAATTCTTCGGGCGAATTAAATGGAATAGCAATTTTACCTTTGCCTTTCCCAGAGGTACTTATTGCGACCTTCACTTCTAAATGATCGGTCAACTCGCGAATCGCTTTCTTGGCAAAATCGGGAGTGCTTGTTTTCGCACTTTTCGTAGTAGTGGTCGTTCCACGGTGATGATAATTCTTGACGGCTTGTTCGGTGTCGCGTACCGAAAGATTTTCACCAACAATTTTCTCATAAAGTTCGATTTGATCCTCTTTTGAATCAATATTGACCAACGCCCTGCCGTGACCCATACTTACAAACCCGTCTCGTATTCCGGTTTGAATGATGGGATCTAACCTTAACAATCGCATATAATTGGCTATGGTAGAACGCTTTTTTGCCTACGCGGTCACTCAATTTTTCTTGTGTCAATTTGATCTCGTCGATCAAACGCTGGTACGATAATGCAATTTCAATGGGATCTAGGTCTTGGCGTTGGATATTCTCTACCAAGGCCATTTCTAGAGATTCTTGGTCATTGGCAATACGGATGTACGCGGGAATAGTTTCTAGGCCAACTAACTTCGAAGCCCTATAACGTCTTTCACCAGATACCAATTGATAAGTATTGAAATCTAGTTTACGCACGGTGATGGGTTGAATAACACCCAATTCCTTTATGGAGGTCGCTAATTCTTGGAGTGCCTCATCATTGAAGTTGGAACGAGGCTGAAAAGGATTTACCTCTATGGCATCGATATCCAGTTCTACTATATTTCCAACAACCTTGTCGGCATTTTTGTCAGAGGCGGAATTTATATCGTTCTCAGGGTCTTTCAACAATGCGGAAAGCCCCCTGCCCAGTGCTTGTTTTCGTGTTGCCTTAGCCATCCTATACGGTTTGCTTGTTTTTCTGAACGACTTCGTTCGCCATGTTGAGGTAGTTGGTGGCACCTTTACTGGTTGAATCGTACTTAATGATACTCTCCCCATAGCTTGGGGCCTCGCTCAACCTTACGTTACGCTGTATTATCGTATCGAAGACCATATCTCCGAAATGTTTACGCACTTCTTCGACCACTTGGTTTGAAAGTCGCAATCGCGAATCGTACATGGTCAAAAGCATGCCCTCGATATCCAAATCGGGATTATGGATTTTCTGGATACTTTTTATGGTATTGAGCAATTTTCCCAAACCTTCCAACGCAAAATATTCGCATTGAATCGGAATAATTACCGAGTCGGCGGCGGTAAGGGCGTTTAAGGTCAGAAGACCCAATGAAGGGGCACAGTCGATTAGAATATAATCATAGGTGTTCTTGAGCTCTGAAATGGCCTCTTTCATCATATATTCCCTACGATCCTTGTCGACCAATTCGATTTCTATGGCCACTAAGTCAATATGGGAAGGAATCAAATCAACATTGGGGGATGAGGTCTGTATTATGGTCTCAGATGCACTTTTGGAATGTTCTACCACCTGATAGGTACCCATTTCAACACTATCGACATCTATACCCAACCCTGAAGTGGCATTAGCCTGTGGATCTGCATCTATCAACAGCACTTTCTTTTCCAACACACCTAAGGAGGCTGCCAAATTAACCGTTGTAGTTGTTTTTCCGACCCCGCCCTTCTGATTTGCGATAGCAATAATCTTGCCCATTATCCTCATACGTTAGGGGGTAAAAATACGATTATTTACGATGCAAGGGAAACCATTTTGTTAACACAAAGTGAATAACTTAGTGTTCTGGCGTTAAAGTTTGTTAAGAGGAAAAAGTTCAAGTGGAAGTCAAAAAAATGGTTGAGGAGTTAATAGGTTTAGAAGTTTATGAAATTACTCAGCGACTTCGCTCTGCTACTGCCAACTGCCACTAATCTTTCTCCTTAAGTTTCAAGCTGTCCTCATATTCGATAAGGTAAATTTCCTCGTTCTTCCTTTTCAGATAATATTCTTCTCTGGCAAATTTTTCGAGCTCATATTCATCGGAGAGTTTTTCGATGATCAGTTTATCCTTGGCGATTTCTTCCCGCAGGAATTCCTGTTGCTTTTCAAGGGTATTTATCTGTTTGCGCAGTTCTAGGTGTATTAGTAGAGAATTGGTGTCGAAAAAAACCATCCAAACGACAAAAGCAGTCAATACCAATACGTAGACGTTGGTAATGAGGCCGAACCACTTTTTCTTTTTTAGATTCTTGAATCCCATATGTTTTTAGGACAGTTTTTCGTTAATGATGGTCCGTACAATATCAACTGCGACCGTGTTGTATTTATTGTTCGGAATAATGATATCGGCATATTCTTTTGTGGGCTCGATAAACTGTTCGTGCATGGGTTTTATGTTGTTCTGGTACTTGTCCAAGGTTTCATCCAAGTTCCACCCGCGCTCGTTCACATCTCGTTTTAACCTGCGGATAAGTCGCTCGTCGGAATCGGCATGCACATATATCTTTATATCCATCATATCACGGATTCTGGCATTGGTCAAAATGAGGATGCCCTCAACGATCATCACTTTGCTCGGATGTATGAGAATGGACTCTTTCGTTCGATTGCATTCCAAAAAAGAATAGACAGGTTGTTCTATTGATTTTCCTTCACGCAAAAGGCCCAAATGTTCTTCCAATAATTCAAAGTCAATGGATTTCGGATGGTCGAAATTCGTCTCTCGTCTTTCTTCCAAAGTGAGATGCGAAAGATCATTGTAATAGGAATCTTGGGAAATCACACCTACCTCTCCAGGAGGCATTTCGTTAATGATCTGGTTGACCACCGTTGTCTTTCCGCAGCCCGTGCCTCCAGCAATTCCTATAATCAACATTTTGGACAAATTTTTATCAAAAGTACATATTCTCTGAAAGAATCTAGACCGCTTCGCTGCAAGAAACAAGAACCAAGACTTTTTTGTCATCAAAAGAAAAGCGGTCTTGTTTCTAGGCTCTTGTTTCTTGATACTAGACCGGAGTAGTCAATCATAATTCAAAAGGGAAAAAATAATCCAACAATTCCATTTTAGTTGCCGATCCCTATAACTACTTTTGCCGGATGCAAAACCAAAATGCAAAACCGAATTTTGAATTTGTTGCCTTAATGGCCGCTTTGATGTCCATTGTCGCCTTGGCCATCGATGCGATTCTGCCTGCCATTTCGCAAATAGGGATCTCCATAAACAGTCTCGACCCGACTGACAATCAATTGTTGATTACCATGATTTTTTTGGGTCTCGGAGTAGGGCAGTTATTTTTTGGGCCTTTGTCGGATAGTTTTGGCAGAAAACCGATTGTCTATTCCGGTTTTATTTTGTTTGTTGTCGCGAGCGTCATCTGTGTGCTTGCCCCATCTTTGGAAATTATGGTCGGTGGGCGCATTCTTCAGGGCATTGCACTTTCTGCCCCACGAACCATGGCAATATCTATTATCAGGGACACGTATAAAGGAGATTATATGGCCAGGGTCATGTCTTTTGTGACGGCCTTTTTTATTCTGATTCCCGTAGTGGCGCCTGCCATTGGAAAATGGATTTTGGATGGTTTTGGATGGGAGGGTATTTTTTACATGCAATTATTTTTCGCCCTTCTGGTTGGAATTTGGTTTTGGAGACGACAGGTTGAAACCCTTAAACCGGAATATAAGGTTCCGTTTTCGGGAAGTGTTTTCGTCAAGGGGCTTATTGAATTTTTAAAACATAGGGAAACCGTAGCGTTCACATTTATTTCAGGATTTGTTACCGGAGCTTTTTTGGTCTATCTAAGCGCATCGCAACATGTCTTTGAAGATCAATATGGACTGCCGGAGCAATTCCCCTATATTTTTGCTGGACTTGCCATTTCCATTGGGCTTTCCACCTTTTTGAACGGTACCTTGGTCTTGCGGTTCGGAATGCGAAGACTCTCCTTTATGGCATTGGTTGCCTTTTGCTTGATTGCACTTTTATACGTTGGTATTTTTTGGAATAAACCTAATCCTAGTGTTCTTATTTTAACTGCATTTCTCTCCGTTCAATTCTTTTGTCTGGGATTCTTATGGGGAAATTTTCGTTCGATTGCCATGGAGCCCATAGGTCATATCGCAGGTATCGGGGCGGCCATAAACGGATTCGTCTCAACTGTTCTAGCAGTGCCCATCGCCAATTATATCGGAAGTTTTGTACAAGATACGGTTTGGCCCCTTTTTGTGGGATTGTCCATTTGCGGGTTGATTTCGCTGGTGATTTTTTTCGCTTTTGGCAAACGGAATGCTTTTGTGAGGGAGTTGCGTTAATTTCGAGCGTCACATCGACCAATCGATTATCGAAGAAATAACACTTCCTAATTTAGTGTCTTTTGGATCTAATTTTAGGATTAAGTTTTTCCTCGAGGAAGATTTCAAAAGCTGCGACCCAATGTTTATCGTTTACGTCTTTAACATTAAGTAATATCACTTTTGATTTTTTATTGCCAACCATTTTAGACATTTCAAAATCTTCATTTTCAGTATTGTCTCGAATATGCTCCAATGCCCTTTTTCGGCTATTTGTCAGATGTCTTCCTACTTTAATTACCTCATTGTCAAAAAGGAAAATGTAAACACCTGGATTGTAAATAAAATCTACTTTTGAAGCGGCTAAATCTTCAAGGTATTCCTCTATAATCACAAACTTTTGAGATATAGATTTAAACTCAGTTTCAAAAGTGTTAATTATTTCTCGCAAGGGTCGTTCGATTTTTTCATAAAATCTATCTAAAGCGCATTATCCATAATCTCCTTGACCACTTCAGGATTTAAAAGTGTACTTGTGTCGCCCAAATTTGAAGTATCCTTAGAAGCAATTTTTCGAAGTATACGCCTCATGATCTTTCCACTTCGTGTTTTGGGTAGGCCTGATACGAACTGAATTTTATCCAGTTTGGCGATAGGTCCAATTTGTTCGGTAATCTGTTGGTTGATTTCTTTTCTTAGGTTATCACGGTCGCGTGATTCGCCAACTTCCTTTAGAATTACATATCCGTATAGTGCATTTCCTTTGACATCGTGCGGGAAACCAACGATTGCACTTTCAGCAACTGCTGGGTGCTCGTTGATGGAATCTTCGATCGGTGCAGTTCCTAAATTATGTCCTGAGACTATTATAACATCATCGACACGACCTGTAATTCGATAGTAACCCACGGCATCGCGTAAGGCACCATCCCCTGTAAAATACATTCCTTTATAAGCGGAAAAATAAGTGTCGCGATACCGGTCATGGTTGCCCCAAATGGTTCGTGCAATCGAGGGCCATGGAAACTTGATACAAAGTCTTCCTGAGACTTGGTTGCCTTTGATTTCGTTTCCTTCTTCGTCCATCAAAGCGGGTTGGACACCGATAAAGGGTAAGGTTGCGTAGGTCGGAGTAGTGGGGGTTACATACGGAATCGGGGTTATCATGATTCCTCCAGTTTCAGTTTGCCACCAGGTATCTATTATTGGACTTTGGCGTTTCCCCACATTATTATTGTACCAATGCCACGCTTCTTCATTAATAGGTTCGCCTACGGAGCCAATTACTTTCAGACTTGACAAATCGTGTTTTTCCACAAAATCCAAACTTTCTTTTGCAAGGGCGCGGATGGCTGTCGGAGCGGTATAAAACTGATTGACTTTATGTTTTGCGACGACTTCCCAAAATCGTCCGTAATCCGGGTAGGAGGGAACGCCTTCGAACATTACAGTGGTTGCGCCGTTCGCCAACGGACCGTAAACGATATAGGAATGACCGGTAATCCAACCGATATCGGCGGTGCACCAATAGACATCATCCTCTTTGTATTGAAATGCATTTTTAAAAGTGTAAGCCGTGTAGACCATATATCCGCCGATGCTATGGACCATTCCTTTTGGCTTTCCGGTAGACCCTGAGGTGTACAGAATAAAAAGTGGATCCTCGGCATCCATAATTTCGGCGACCAAATCGGCATAAGAATCATCGAGCAAAGGCTGTAACCAGTGATCTCGCCCTTCCTTCATTTTAACATCACTATTGATACGTTTGGTGACCAGAACATTTTCAACCCCGGGGCAATCTTCCAAGGCCTTGTCTACAATTCCTTTTAAATCAATAGATTTTGCACCACGATACGATCCATCTGAAGTAATGACCATCTTGCAATCCGAGTCGTTGATACGGGTCGAAAGTGCATTGGCGGAAAAACCTGCAAAGACTACGGAGTGGATAGCCCCAATTCTTGCACAGGCCAATAGCGATACCGCCAGTTCGGGAATCATGGGCAGGTAAATACAAACGCGATCTCCTTTTTTTACACCTTTGTCCAATAATACATTGGCGAGTCGGCATACGCGTTCATGCAATTGGCGATAGGTAATATGTTCGGCTTCTTCTTTCGGGTCGTTAGGTTCAAAAAGTATAGCCGTTTTATTTCCACGGGTCGGTAAATGCCGATCCAAGCAGTTTTCAGTAATATTAACTTTGGCACCTTCGAACCATTTGATCTCGGGTTTTGAGAAATCCCAGCTCAGTACATTGTCCCACTTTTTGCGCCAAACAAAGTGTTCTTCGGCGATTTCCTCCCAAAAGGCCTCGGGATTGCGAACCGATTTACGATAAACTTGATAATATTCCTCTAGGTGTTTGATGTGGTAATTGCTCATGAATCTAAGTTAATAGGTAATTGAGTTAAGAGTTATTGGCGCTTAATGTGCTGGAGGCCTAAAATTAATGAAAATCCTTGTATTTTAGAACAGCCGTCAATGCCCGGTAGCCTCTTTTGCACCACTCGGAATTCGAATATCCTCCACGATTTCCTGAACGTTTTCAGGTGGGGTGGGAGTGAATTGCATGATAACTATGGATACGATAAAATTGACCAACATGGCCACACTTCCGAAGCCTTCGGGAGAAATACCGAACCACCAATCTTTTTCCAACCCGGGTAGGGCCTCTTTTCCTCCGTCAAAAATTCCGAATTTGAATTTCAACATATAGAAGAGCATGAGGGAGATTCCGACGACCATGCCGGCAATGGCCCCTTCCTTGTTCATTTTTTTATAGAAAATTCCCAGAACAATAGCTGGAAAAAATGAAGCCGCGGCCAGACCAAATGCCAATGCTACGACCGCAGCCACAAATCCAGGGGGATTGATTCCGAAATATCCAGCGATTATGACCGCAACCGTTGCAGCCCCTCTAGCCACCCAAAGTTCCCCTTTGTCCGAAATAGTGGGCACAAAAACTTTCTTGATAAGATCATGTGAAACAGAGGAGGAAATGACCAAAAGTAATCCGGCGGCGGTAGACAGTGCAGCGGCCAAACCGCCAGCGGCAACAAGGGCAATTACCCAAGCTGGAAGATCGGCAATCTCTGGGTTGGCCAACACCATAATATCATTGTCAATGGTCAATTCATTGACTTGCTTATTGGCTACGTACTGAATCTTGCCGTCATTGTTTTTGTCATCAAAAGTTAAAAGTCCAGTCGTTTCCCAGTTCTTGAACCATTCGGGCATTTTTGCATACTCTTGGTTACTCACTGTATTTATCAGGTTGGTCTTTGCAAAAACCGCTACTGCAGGGGCGGTAGTATATAGAATCGCAATAAACAACAAAGCCAATCCTGCCGATTTGCGGGCATCCTTGACACGTTTAACCGTAAAAAATCGAACAATGACATGTGGTAGTCCCGCTGTTCCGACCATCAGAGCCAAGGTAATCATGAAAACATCGGTCATTGACTTTTTACCATCTGTATATTCAGCAAAGCCAAGCTCGGTTGAGAGGCCGTTGAGTTTATCCAAAAGATAGATGCCAGAGCCGTCATTTAATTGCGATCCCATTCCCAATTGCGGAATCGGGTTCCCCGTCATTTGGATGGAAATAAAAATCGCTGGCACCATAAAGGCAAAAATCAATACACAATATTGGGCGACTTGGGTATAAGTGATACCTTTCATACCGCCTAAAACGGCATAGAAGAGTACGATTACCATGCCGATTATGACCCCAGTATTGATATCGACCTCCAAAAATCTGGAGAACACGACACCCACACCGCGCATTTGTCCTGCGACATAGGTAAAGGATACAATCAAGGCACAGATTACGGCCACGATTCGAGCCGTATCGGAATAATAGCGATCTCCAATGAAATCGGGTACGGTGAATTTCCCGAATTTCCGAAGATAAGGGGCGAGCAATAAGGCCAATAAGACATAGCCTCCCGTCCAGCCCATTAAGTAGACCGAACCGTCATACCCCATAAAAGATATAAGTCCGGCCATCGATATAAATGAGGCTGCGGACATCCAGTCCGCCGCCGTCGCCAAGCCATTGGCCAAGGGAGAGACCCCTCCGCCCGCTACATAAAATTCCTTGGTAGACCCGGCTCTTGACCAAATGGCAATACCGATGTAGATGGCGAAAGTGATTCCTACTAAAAGATACGTCCAGGTTTGAACATCCATAATTTTTGAGCTTTGGTTGGTGGTTTATTCGTTGTAGCCGTATTTTTTATCCAACTTGTTCATCAGGCGTACATATACGAATATCAAGATAACGAAGACATAAATAGCCCCTTGTTGGGCGAACCAAAAGCCCAATTCAAAGCCACCTATCTTAATCTCATTCAAGGCATCCTTGAAAAGAATTCCTGCACCATAGGAGACAATAAACCAAATCGCCAGAAGAATAAGGAGATAGCGTACATTTTCTTTCCAGTAGGCGGTGGCTTTTTTTGTTTCTCTGACATCTTCGAATTGGTGTTGATTTATTGAACTCACTAATATAGCGATTTGCTTCAGATTTTTAGTTGGGCAAAAAAATCACCCCGCTCGAGGAATCCCGTTTTGCTCCAGTGACAGAACTCGGAACATTTATTTTTTGTTCTAATCGCAAAACACCCATCAATGCAAAAACCAAAGCTTCCTTAAACTCGATCAATTGTTTTTCAATTACGACCACTTGGGCTACATCGCCCAATTTGTCCTTTAAAGTTTCAATCAGAAAGTCGTTCAAAGCGCCACCTCCTGTTACGAATAGGGTATTTTCAGGTTTTTCGGGATTGTTTTTTATTTGGATGGCAACCTGCTCGCAAATATGATGAATACTGGTACATAACAGGTTTTCCATGGAATCATTAGTGCTCTCAACAATCGGAACCACTTCTTCAACAAACCATTCATACCCGATGGATTTTGGAATTGGGAGTTTATAATATTCCAAAGCATTCAACTTTTCAAGCATTGCGGAATTCACTTTTCCACTTCGAGCCAATTGTCCGCCTTCGTCATAATCCAAACCATTTTTTCGCGTGATATGATTTAAGATCATATTGGCCAAACCAATATCGTAGGCAATACGCCGACCATCTTTCTCAAAAGAGACATTACTAATACCGCCTAAGTTCAAACAGAAATCATATTGACCAAAAAACAGTTGGTCCCCAATTGGAACTAGGGAGCTCCTTGTCCACTGAGCGCGACATCGTTGGTGCGAAAATCACAGACTACTTTTTGTCCGCTTGCATTGGCCAAATGCTGCCCAGAACCGATTTGAAAGGTCAGTCCGTTTTCGGGTTGATGGTGTGTGGTATGGCCATGGCTGGCGATGGCATCAACTTCTAGGCTGTTTTCTTCGATAAAATTTTTAGCCTGTTCCCCCAGCCAAGTACCGTAGGTATTATGAAAAATCAGGAGTTCATCGGCGGCAAGAAAAATGGAATTCTTTAATTTTTCCTGCATTTCTTGGGAATAGGAAATACTTTTTGTTTCCTTGATTTCAAATTTCCACGTAGTTTCCTCTTGCCAGATATGGCAATAGGCAAGGTCCAGGCCATCTAAGGATGTGCCGGACATGAGGCCTAAAATTTTATGCATTTTCATATTCCTTGAATGGTTACAGGCAATTTCCCTTTCGCTTCTAAATTACCCAAAAAATGTTCCGCCGCAACTTCTTGAAAAACCTCAAAATTCTGATAAGCAATGACCACGGCCTTTGCGTTTGAAATATCAATATGATTCAAAACATATGGATTCCCGAAGAGATGAAGCACTACATTTTTCGTTTTTAAAAGCGCATTAATTTGAGCAATTTCAACATCTGAAAAACCAAAATTATTCGTTGGTTTTACCTGGGGCGGAAAGAGTGCTAAAAGGATATTTTCTTCACTTTTCAAAGAGTTATCCTCTAAAATATAATTATTAAACTTTTTATACTCTTTGATTTTATTAAAAAAATGATTTTCAATACGATGTGAATTTTTTATTCCGACAAAATCATTCGATAAAAATTCTGAAATACCTTCCTTTGTTCCTTTATTCAATGTCATGCTTTCTTCGGCAAGATTGCGATTAAGTGCCAAACTACTTTGCAACCTTGAACTTTGAACCTTGAAGGCTTTTTCCTTGAGCCTCCAAACCCTTTCAAAACTTTCTTCAATTTGTGCTTGGGAAGCATTCTTTAAGATTGATTCAACTCCCTCTCCGGTATGTTCCGCAAAACACAAAACATCATTTCCGGCATCAAAGGCGAGCCATTCCAATTTTCCTTTTTCGGGATAATCTTTTGAAACCGCATGCATGTTCAAGGCATCGGAAATGATTGCGCCTTCAAATCCCATTTCCTTTCGCAAAATACCTTTGATAATATCCTTTGAAATGCTCGAAGAAATTTTTACTCCATTTGCCAACGCCGGAACGGATAAATGCCCTACCATGACCGAATCCACACCTTCGTCAATCAATTTTTTAAAAGGATAAAGTTCATTTTCGATTAGTTCCTTTTTCGACTTATCAATCAATGGAAGCCCCAAATGCGAATCCGTCGCCGTATCGCCGTGCCCCGGAAAGTGTTTGATACTGGTCAACACACCTTCACTTTGCGTTCCTTTTACAAAAGCGATTGCTTTTTCGGCAACCGTTTCCCGGTCTTCCCCAAACGAACGGTACCCAATAACGGGATTGTTCGGATTGTTATTGATATCGGCGACAGGGGCCAAGTTCCAATGAATCCCTGCGGCCTTGCAGTCCCTTGCAATATTCCTTCCTACCTCAAAAATCAAATCGTTATCGTTTTGAATCGCCCCCAAAGTAATTGCGTAAGGATATTGTGGTGTATTTTCTATGCGCATGGCCAAACCCCATTCGGCATCGATGGCGATCAACAAAGGATATTTTGCAACGGCCTGATAACGTTTTATTAGTGATTTGAGGGTTTCAAAACTATTTTCATTGTAGATTACTTTTTTCTTGCCTTCATAGTTCGTGGCGGCACTTGCCCTTGAATGGAAAAAGCAGAGTCCCCCAACACCCTGTTCCCGGATCAATTTTTCTAATTGAAGAATTTCTTCTTCAGAATCATTGATAAAGGCGGCGGGCATAAAAAGTTGACCCACTTTTTCGCGTAGTGATAGCTCTTCTTTTGTGTGGCTATAATCAAGCACTTTGTTCATCTTTTTCTTTGGCTTTCCCGAAATCAGCTGGGTATTTAATGAATTTTAGAAGAAAAAACGCAGGCAGGGCGGCCAACACGACCCAAATGAAAAATCCGGCATAGCCCAACCATTCCTGCATAAAACCGCTGATTAGGCCTGGTAGCATCATGCCTAGGGCCATAAACCCCGTTGCTAACGCATAGTGCGAGGTTTTTGATTTTCCTTCGGCGATATAAATCAGATACACCATAAAACCCGCGATGCCGAAACCGTAGCCGAATTGTTCCACAATTACGGTTCCCGTGACAGCGAATGCGCTTGTAGTGCCTGTAAGTGCAAGTAATGCATAAAGTGCATTTGGCGCGTTGAGGGCAATGAGCATGGGTAACATCCATTTTTTTAGTCCATGGCGGGAGATTAAGATTCCTCCTAAAATACCACCGACCGTCAAAAATATGACTCCAATCGTACCATAAATTGTTCCGACTTCGGATGTGGAATACCCCAATCCGCCAACTGATGTTGGATCGAGCAGAAAAGGGGATGCCATTTTTACCAGCTGCGATTCACCTAATCTAAAAAACAATATGAATGCAATCGCCATACCCATGCCCGGTTTTTTGAAGAAGGAAACAAAAACCTCAAAAAACCCTTTCGGTTTGTCAAGGACTATAGCTTTTGAACCTTCAAATTTTGGTGCCACGAAAAAATTGGTCATGGTAAACAACAACATCAGCGCACCTGCACAGATCATGGTATACGACCACGCTTTGGTATTATCGCCGTAATATGTTTCCAGATAACCGGCCAAGATGACCAAAAGGCCCTGCCCCGTAACATTGGCGAGTTTATAAAAAACACTTCGCATACCTACGAAAAAGGATTGTTTGTCCTCAGTAAGTCCGATCATGTAGTACCCGTCGGTGGCGATATCATTGGTCGCCGATGCGAAAGCGACCATCCAGAAACAGGCCAAGCTGGTTACGAAAAAGACGTTGGTGGGCAATGTAAAGCCTATCGCCAAAAGAGCCGCCGAGGCCAACAGTTGCATCCATAAAAACCAATTACGTTTGGTACTTTTCAAATCAACAAATGGACTCCAAAGCGGCTTTATGACCCAAGGAATATAGAGCAAACTGGTATAGAGGCCTATATCTTCATTGCTGATGCCTAATTTTTTATACATGATAACCGATACGGTCACGACCAGTGCGTAGGGAAGTCCCTGAGCAAAATAGAGCGTCGGTACCCAGGCCCAGGCCCATTTGTTTTTTTGATCATATCAGTTGGTTTGATTTAAATGTAAGATTTTCGGTTCACTTTCGTGTCCATACCTATCAATAAAAATAAGGGCAATATATTTTCTTTTTCGGATGATTTCTTCAGGAATTTTCAAGGAAGTCATATCGTCTACCGGAATTTTCGATACCAATTTTTTGATGGGATAATTCCCCTTGGATTTCTTCCCAGAAGGATAAATGGTTATAAAACGATAATTAGTTAAATCATTAAAATTCAATACAATAGAATTATCTATCTTTTGTAAAGATTTAAATTCAAGTTTTGATGGGGAATCTATTTTTACATAGGATGAAATAGGGGGTAGGGCCTCTCTTTTATAATATCTTTTTCTCAGGCGTTTGACGACATCATCATTATTTTGCATCAAACTTTTGGCACTAAAAAAAACATTGCCCTGAACCGCTTGTTTGTTTCTAGCATAGGTCAATTGAGTAGGAAGTTCTTTTTTATTGTCCCATGCCTTGTCGCTATTGTTCCGGATTTTATAGGGTCCGTTGCCGATGTATAGATTTGTATTCGTTGAATTATCGGCCCACCAATCCACTATTTTTCGATGAGAGGCCACCGGAAGCTTCATGCTCCAATACACCTGCGGTACTAGATAATCCAGCCATCCTTCTTTCATCCACAATAAAGGGTCGGCATATAAATTTTCATAAGTTGTTTGTCCCGCTCTCGTATCGGAACCTTTGGGGTCGGTCGAATTATTTTTCCAAACCCCGAAAGGACTTACCCCAAATTGTACCCAAGGTTTACGTGCTTTGATGGTCTCGTAGCTATTTTTTATTAGGGAATCCATGTTGGAGCGTCGCCAATCTTCCAATGATTGATTTTGAAGTTTGTGGTAGTCGTAGGTCAAAGAATCCCGAAAAACTTCATCTTTGATGGTGTACGGATAGAAATAATCATCAAAATGGATGGCATCCACATCGTAATTGGAAACGATCTCATCAATGACCGAAACCATTCGTTGCCGTACTTCGGGAAGACCCGGGTTGTAATAATACTTCTTTCCATATTTCAATACCCATTCAGGATGCAGGTTGAAGTCATGGGTAGGACTCAATATCTCTGTCTTTAAGTCAAAGGTTGCCCGATAGGGATTGAGCCAGGCATGAAATTCCATTCCTCGGTTATGGGCTTCGTCAATCATCCAATTTAAAACACTCTCTTCAGTATTGGGTGCTTTTCCTTCTTCTCCGGTCAAAAATCGGGACCATGGTGCATATTTCGAATCGTAAAACGCATCTCCTGCCGTTCGGATTTGCACGATGGTCGCATTGAAATTCAAATCCTCATAAAAATCCAATATTTCGAGATAGTCAGCTTTTTGCTTTTCGATTACATCGTTCCCGTTTTTGGGCCAGTCGATATTTACCACCGTAGCCACCCAAAAACCTCGAAACTCCCGCTCAGGTTGGGGGATGGGTTTGAAGATGCTACATGAAGAGGCTGAGATTAGAATAAAAAGAAGAAGTACAGTTCTTGGCATTTTTGATTGAGGTATGTAGCGCAAAAAGAGCGAATTGTCATTCCGAGGCAGGAAGAATCTCTTGCATAGTGGCGAGTGGGATTCCTCCTGACTCGGAATGACAAATATAAAACTATCCTTTCCTAATCGAACTTATGCCTAACAAATGCCTCCATAGCAGCATAGTCCGAAAGTCCTAGAGCTCTATAACGTTCAGCGGTATCTTTGTTTCGTTCTTCGGCGCGCATCCAAAATTCTCGTGAATCATCACCTTGAAACATCACTCCGTCTTTTTGGCTTTGGTGGGCAAAAATGGCATTACGTTTCTTGAGCACCTGTCCCGGGCTCATCGGTACGGCCATTTCGATTTCGTTGATGTCCCACTCATGCCAAGCGCCACGATATAGCCATAGCCAACAATCTTTCATGAAATCTTTTTGTTTCAGGCGCTTCATTGCCTCAAAAACGGCATCGAGACAAACCTTGTGCGTACCATGCGGATCCGCAAGATCTCCGGCAGCATAGATTTGATGCGGTTTTACCTTGTCTATAATACTCACCATAACTTCAATATCTTCTTCCGACAGGCTTTTTTTCTTGATCGTACCCGTCTCATAAAAAGGAAGGTCTAAAAAGTGAACCTTGGTATCGTCAAGCCCAAGATAACGGGCGGCAGCATATGATTCACCCCGCCGAATGTTGCCCTTCAACCTTCTGACTTCGACTGAATCGAAACTACTTTCACTCTTTGACTTAATAGAGTCGATAATGGTCTGAACCTCTTCGGATGCACAGATTCTTTTGGATATTTCGGCATAACGTAGGGCATCGGTGTCCGAAACGGCAATGTTACCCGATGTCTGATAGGCAACATGCACGTCATGGCCTTGTTCGACCAATCTGTCGAAAGTACCTCCCATTGAAATAACATCATCATCCGGGTGTGGACTAAAAATGATTACTCTCTTTCTTGTGGGTTCAGCCCTTTCCGGCCTGTTGGTATCATCGGCATTGGGTTTGCCACCTGGCCAACCTGTGATTGTGTGCTGAAGCCTATTGAACATTTTGATGTTCAGGTCATATGAATCTTGGGCCGACAACAAACCTGACATACCGTTATCATTATAATCTTTATCGGTCAAACTTAGTATTGACTTTTTGGTTTCTCCGCAAAGCCAGACCATGGCCTTGGCGGTTAGGTTTTCATCCCACTCCAAAGATTCATCGACCAACCAAGGTGTCTTATTTCGTGTCAATTCACTTCCCGCTCCAGTATCCAAAACAAAGGTGCAATTCTTGTGGTTCTGCAGATAAGTGGCGGGTACTTGAGAAGAAATCTCGCCTTCAACTGTTTTTTTGATGATATCGGCCTTATTTTGGCCCCATCCTAATAAAACGATCCTCTTGGCACTCATTACCGTTGCGATGCCCATTGTAATGGCCTTTCTGGGTACATTGTCGATGCCCAAAAATGCGGGGGCAGCATCGACTCGGGTAATATGGTCCAAGGTAATAACGCGAGTTCCTGAGTTGTAGTGAGACCCTGGTTCGTTAAAACCGACGTGTCCGGTTCTACCAATACCCAATAGCTGAAAGTCGAGTCCACCGAACTTTTTGATTACCTTTTCATAAGCTAAGCAGTAATCAATAACGAATTCGCTAGCAACCGTCCCATCTGGAATATGGATATTTTCCCTGGGAATATCAATATGGTTGAACAAATGTTCGTGCATGAAATACCAATAACTCTGCCGGTTATCTTTTTCCATAGGTAGATATTCGTCGAGGTTGAAGGTGACAACGTTCGAAAAACTAAGTTCCTCTTCATGGTGCATTCTGACCAGCTCTTCATAGACCCGAATGGGGGATGATCCCGTGGCAAGCCCCAAAACACAGTTTTTTTTCGCTTCTTGTTTTTTGCGGATTAGTGCAGCAATTTCTTGCGCCACTTTTATGGAAGCCTCGTTGGAATCGTCAAAAATGACATTGTGGATTTTCTCGAACCGAGTTTCCTCAAATTGCCCGACTGGTTTAAAACTAATATCGATACCCGTTTTTTTAGCTTTTGGTTTCATCGTCAAAGGTGCTATCATGATTTTTTAAATGAAAATTTAATACTGCAAATGTAGGCAATAAAATTTAATTTTGCCGTTTTTTGCATTTTAATATGCCGTTTTTTGCTTTTTTAATAATATTTTGCTTTTAAAACTGTACAAAACGGCATTTCGGATTTATTGTTTATCTTTGTTTTCTTTAGAAGATATTTAAGTTTTTGACTATGTTAAAGGAGGAACGGCAACAGACTATTTTAAGTGAAGTTGAACTGCACAATCGGATTTTATTGACCGATATTGCCGAAACCTTGGATGTCTCAATCGACACCATCAGAAGGGACGTTAAGGAACTAGATGCGGAGAACAAATTGCGAAAGGTACACGGAGGGGCGATTTCTTTGGGTTTCACAACCAATAGTGCCCGTAACAATAATGTTTACAGGCTTGAAGAAAAAACAACGATTGCTGAAAAGGCTTTGGCGCTCTTAAAAGATGGTGCTGTTATCTTTATCGATGGCGGAACAACTTGTTTGGAACTGGCCCGGCTAGTTCCGACCGATATAGATCTTACCTGTTTTACGCATAGTCTTCCAGTGGCCATGGAACTTTCCAATAAACAAAACGTTACCGTAATCTTTGTTGGAGGACAAATATCAAGGGAAGCTCAGACTTCAATAGGTGCCAATGCCATTCACAATCTGGCTGAAATCAGGGTCGATTTTGGTTTTATAGGTACGGGATATGTCGATTCCCTATATGGCCTGACCGAATTCGATTGGGACATCGTTCAGGTAAAAAAAGCGGTTATAAAATCGGCCAAAAAAACGGTACTTTTATCCATCTCTGAAAAGCTCAACTCACAACATCGGTATAAGACGTGTGATATAAATGCTATAAATACAATGATTACGGAATTAGAACCTGAAGACAGTCTTTTAAACTCCTTTAGAAATAACGATATTCGACTGCTATAATTATCTAAAAAATCCATAGCGAACTTTGCGATTTTCTTCGCGCACTTTGCGGTTAGCTTTACCGCAAAGGGCGCAAAGGTTTGACGCCAAGTTCACAAAGAACAATGGAATCAACTAAAACTTTTATGGACTATAAAAAAATTACCGAAACCCCATCCAATCATGACAATTTAGAACACTTGGATACATTGTCCATCCTCCAAAAAATGAACGAGGAGGATAAAAAAGTGGCCGATGCAGTTGCCGAGGTAATTCCTCAAATCACAAAGTTGGTCGATGCTTTGGCAGAGCGATTCGAAAAAGGAGGTCGTTTGTTCTATATCGGGGCAGGTACGAGTGGAAGGCTTGGTATTTTAGATGCCTCTGAAATCCCCCCGACCTACGGAATGCCTCATGAAAGGGTAGTGGGACTTATAGCGGGTGGAGACCAAGCTATTCGTAAATCGGTAGAACATGCGGAGGATGATACCCAACAGGCCTGGAAAGATTTGAAGGTTCATGGTATTACCAATATTGATGTGCTCGTTGGCATTGCCGCCTCTGGAACCACCCCTTATGTTTTAGGTGGAATTGCCGATGCCAAGAAAAATGGGGTGCTAACAGCGGGAATTACGAATAACCCAGGTTCACCGCTGGCAAAAGCCACAGATATTCCGATAGAAATGAACGTAGGGCCTGAATTTGTTACGGGTAGTACGCGTATGAAAAGTGGGACATCCCAAAAATTGGCCTTGAATATGATTTCTACTGCCTTAATGATTAAAATCGGACGTGTCAAAGGCAACAAGATGGTGAATATGCAATTGAGCAATAACAAACTTGTGGATAGGGGTGTGCGTTATGTATCAGAAGGTTTAGGCATCGAATACGCTGAAGCCGAAAAACTACTGGAAAAGCACGGCTCCGTCAAGGCGGCACTGGATGCAGGCGTCTAGTCTACTTTTGAATAACTTCCACCTCATCGACCGTCACCATTTCATCTGAAGAATTCCCCCAAGAATTTAAGATATAGTTTATCACGTCTGCGATTTCTTCATCTTCCAATCCGGGGTCTGGCATGGCACTGTTATAAGTGACTCCGTTGACCATGATTTCTATCTGCTGTCCGTATTTTACGCCGCGAATACTGGCCTCACGATTTTTCATTAAGTAATCTGATTTCGCCAAGGGAGGAAAAGTGCCCATAACCCCTTCACCTTTTTCGAGATGGCAGGTGACACAGAAATCCGCATAGATTTCGCTACCGCGTTGCACGCTTTCTTCGAGGGCTGGGTCTTGGAAGAGATGCGCCGAAAGACCAAGAATGGTTAGAAAATATATTGTGCAGAATGTTTTCATGTATTGTATTTTTTGAAGTTCCCTTCCTAATTCTAGGAAGGGTGGGCTGCATTAGCGGGCCAGGGTGGTTAAGCCCAAGCCATAGGTTTACAGGAAACTTAACTTTTGCGCCTAAGGCTTGCGCTTTCAACTCCTCCGTCCTTTTCTCCGCCAAAGGCGGATTAAGTCCACCTCCCCTCGCACTTCGACTACGCTCAGCACAGGTTTGAGGAGAGGAGCTTTTGAGATTTAGCTTTTAGGTATGAGCTTATAAATCCCTTTTCCTTCAACAGCAACGTATATGAGTCCATCAGGTCCTTGTCTTACATCGCGTACACGGCCCAAATCTCCCATTAGTTTTTCTCTTTTAACTACCTTATTCCCGTCTAAAACAAGTCGTTCCAAATATTGAAAAGCAAGCGACCCTACCAATAGACTTCCTTTGTATCCCTCATATTTATCGGAGGTTACAAAGGCCATACCACTTGGTGCGATACTAGGTACCCAATAATGTATCGGCTGCTCCATACCATCCAATTCGGTCTTGTCGGTAATAGGGGTGCCACTATAATTGATTCCGTATGTGATGACAGGCCATCCGAAATTAGCACCCTTCTTTACCACGTTGATCTCGTCACCCCCACGTGGCCCATGTTCGTTGTTCCAAATCGCCCCTGTGTCGGGGTGTTTCGCCAATCCTTGCGGATTTCGGTGGCCATAGCTGAAAATTGCGGTTTTCGCTCCTTCTTTATCAACAAATGGGTTGTCTTGAGGAATGCTTCCATCATCGTTGATGCGATAAATTTTGCCTCCGTCGCGCGTTACATCCTGCGGATTTTCATCTCGATTCCCACGGTCTCCGACGGAAAAATAAAGATGCCCTTGGTTATCAAAAACAATGCGGGACCCGAAGTGCTGTCCTTTTGTAGTATTCGGTGAAGCTTTGTATAGTAATTGATTATCAGTCAGTGCATTATCTTTTAGTTTAGCACGTATAACGGCTGTATTGCCGCCTTTTTCATCACCTTCCGAGGAGGAGTAGGTAAAATAGATCCATCCGTTGTTTTCATAATCGGGGTGGGCGACCACGTCGAGAAACCCGCCTTGACCTCGGGTATAGACTTCCGGTATGTTGGAAATTTCCGTCTTATTTCCATCCTTGAAATGGATTAACTGCCCTGATTTTTCGGTGATTAGCATCCCCCCATCTGGTAAGAAGGTCATACCCCACGGAATGGGTAGTTCATCGATCAGTAATTCAGCCGAAAAAGGTATATTTTCAGGTGTATCTACTTGATTTATAGCGTCTTGTGCACAAGAGAGGTTGAACGACACAACGAATAAACAAAAATAAACGATACTTTTTTTCATAATTTGACGTTAAAACAAAGCATATAAGGTATGCAATAGCGCATAAAGATAAATAGAAAAATATAAGTTTAAACTTTTACCCCAAAGAATATACCGATCCCCAAATCTGCATATTCTTGCAAATTCGACTTAACCTATGCTCCCAAAAAAACCACGGCATCTTCTGTATGCCCTACTATTGATCGCAATATCGGTAGCTAGTACTTCAGCCATAGCGAATACCCGGGTCTACGAATTCATAGCCGAGATTACCACGGTACTTGAAGAAAAATCCAAAACGATTTTAGCGGATACCGAAACCGATGCAAATGCCGCACCATCCATAGAAGTCAATTCGAAAGGTTCAAGTGCCAATGCGCCCATTGCAGCCATGTTCGCCACCCCGATACAGGACTACGATGATGTAGCTACCTGTACGAATAACGGATTTACCATCGCCCGATTTATTTTATGTGGAGATTCCGATAACAGAACCATTACCGTAGCAGGGAATGCCTCATATACACTATACGAACTTACAGGTAGTACACCGGATACCAATGCTGAGTGTCCTGATACCATTCTAGGGAATTATACTTCCATTTACACGGGTACGAGCTATAACTTATTGGCGACAAGCGTTCCCCAAGCTACTGGTGCAGAATATTTTTTGCAAGTAGGAGGTACAGGTCCAAGATATTATTTCGAGGTAATAAAAAGTACCATTACCCAGACCTTTGTAAAACAAGACTTTGTCTGCAACAACCCCGGAAGAATAGAAATTACGGGATTACCCAACAGCTACCAGTTTCAGATTCAAAAAGATGGCGGTGGTTTTGGGCCTTATCAGGCTTCCTCTATTTTTTCAAACTTGCAGCCAGGTTTTTATACGGTTCGGGCACGATTGAATATTTCAGGTCAGGTTTGTGAATATCTATACGATGTCATTGAAATACAGGATATTGATATACAGATCGATGTTACCTTTACCAATCCCACTTGTGCCGGCGAAACCGGTAGTGTTACCGCCACGGTCAACCCGAGCATTCCTGGGCCTTATGAATTTACCTTACTTGATGATAACGGGGCACCTGTTGCTTTTACGGCACCGATATCGAGCAATACCTTTACTTTCGCAAATGTCAGTGAGGGTACATACGCGGTTAAAGTAGAAACGCCATCCTGTTTCGAAGATATTCCCAATGGTATTCCTGCTCCGATACAATATAATGATACGGGAGGCAATCCGATAACGGTAGGTACTGGCCTGAATCCGATTACGGTAACGACAACGACCAATGGAATGAGTTTTGGTTGCGCCACCATATCTAGTGTAGATATAGATGTAACCCCTTCAGGAGGCTCGGGAACCTATAGCTATACCGTGACCGGTGGTGGTAGTGGTACCTCTGGAGGCAACTTCACCGGAACGAGCTCCTATACGGTACCTGGTCCGGGAACCTATACTTTTTTTATTACGGATACCTCGGGATGTACTGCAGAAAAATCGGAGTATGTCGCTGTATTGGACCCGCCTGACGTTACGGCCGGACCTATAATAGGGACTTGTACCAACGGAGGTGGAAAAGTGGAATTCACGGTCAACGATCCGAGGGGCTTCAATTTGGAATTTCGGGCGACAAACAATGCGGGCGATCCTTGGACGACATCACCAATTATTCCGGTTGCAGATGCTACCTATAATATTGTTGAGGTTCGTTATTCCCAAGGAGCTTTTAGCTGTGTTTTGGCATTACCGCCCGTTACCGTTACTTCGGCAGGGGGTCTCAGCGGAAGTGCAAGTCTGACCAACGATTACACCTGTGCCGCAGGCGGGGCGACCATCGATTTTACAACGGCAAGCGGTGGTTCCGGCACTGGATATGAATATAGCGTTCTGTCGGGAGTCTTTCAATCGGGTACTAACTTTACCGGTATCGCCCCGGGCACCTATATTCCACAGATTAGGGATGATGCGGGCTGTCTTCAAAACCTGGCTCCAATAACGGTTTCTGCTCCTGTACCACCTACTTCAATAGATTTTGCACAAGATCAATTGGACTGTGCCGCTGGCACCAGTCGTGTAACTATTAACGTATTACCCGCCAGTTTCACGGTAGCACAATACCGTGCCATAAGTTCGAACCCTGTGACCGTTTTGCCCCCTTCGAATAGCACTGGTGTCTTTGCTGGACTTAGCTTGGATACGTCTTACCAGTTTGAGATAGAAGATGCAGACGGTTGTATATATCCAGCAAGCTTTACAACAGGTGGATTCAGCACAATTAGAGCCCAGGTAAAATCAGGGGGGATTTAAAGGTATGCCCCACGGCAACGGATGGTTCCGGGGCCTTCTTGGTCGACGGTTATGCTACGGATTATGATTATACGATTACCTATACTCCAACAGTAGGTGCGCCCGTAACTCATTCTTCGGGCACGGGATCCACCAATTTTGAAATTGCCATTTCGGGGCTAGGTGCTGGAAACTATGAAATTTCGGTAACCGACAACGATACCAATTGTATTTCTACTGCTTCTTTTGACGTGGTTGAACCTACCACGGCCTTAAGTGTGACCGCGAATGTGACCGATATGAGCTGTCAGAACGGGAATGTCGGTCGGGTACAAGCTACAGGCTTGGATGGTTTTGGAGGATATCGATATGAATTACAGTGGCCTTCGCCCCCTGGAACGCTACAGGGACCTAAAACAGGCCGTACGTTCAGCAACCTAACCGCTGAGGGTGAATATATTCTTTACGTTATCGATTCCGAAGGATGTAGGGCCGAAACTAGGTTTACACTGACAAGTGTTACGGCGCCGACCATTGCTTTGGATACTGCCGATTACTGTTATTCCGCAACAAATGATGGAGAAATTACGGTAACCTCAACAGCAGGTACCGCTGCCTTGGCAACGCACCAATATCGAATGAACGGTGGTATTTTACAAACTCCGGGTACTGCGGGAACGTTTACCTTTTCGAATCTGGTTCCGGGAAATTATAATATTGAGGTAGTCGATGGTTCCAATTGTTCGGCTACGCTTCCTACCATAACGATTCCGCCACAGATCCAAATTACCTTGGACGTCAATAGTGAAATTCCCTGTGGAGGCGATGGAGAAATGGAAATATCTATCAATGGTGGCGATATATCCAATTTGGCCGCTACTTCCTATACGATAGAATATGAATCGGCGACCCCGCCTAGTCCGTATACGCCAATAGTCGGACATACGGGAGTACCCTTGCCTTCGGGCACTTTTCAGTACACCGTACCTTTTGGTAACGATGGAAATTATAGGGTAACGGTAACCGATAGTAATGGCTGTACGAACATTTCTGCACCCATTACATTTATTGAACCTACGAACATATTGGCCAACCATACCATAGTTGGCCCAAGTTGTGGTGACCCCAATAGTGGTTTTGTTGAAATTAGCCCGGTGGTTTCTTCCGGAATACCTCCTTTTGAAGTGGTTTTTGCTCCCGCACCGACGCCCGGTGTTTTGGTGGCCGATCCGAACACTCCGGATCCGACATTTACCTATTCTTTTTCGTCACAGACGATTTATTCAGGTCTGGCCGCAGGATTCTATGAGTATGTGGTCAAGGATTCTAGAAATTGTGTTACCTCCCCGTGACAAGGATTGAAGTGATTACGGATCCTATTCCTGCGGTTGACGCTAGCATTACCCCTATCGATGCGACCTGTTCGGCAGGCGATCTTTCTGGCGGGGTAACCATCAATCCTATGGTTTCGCCGGGGGTTCCGAATTATACCATTGTTATCGAGGATAACTTTGGAAATCCCTTTGTGACGCAAAATAATGTGGCTCCGGGTGATTTGCCGTTGAATATTACGGACCCTAGTTTGATTCCCGGAAATTATCAAGTTATCGTTATCGATTCTAGGGGCTGTGTCGATCAAGAACCTTTTGTAATCGGTACAACCAATTTGGATATTATACCAGATATTCCTCCTGCTCCATTGGTATGTGCTCCAGGGGGTACCACATTTTGTGTTGATATCGTAAACGGTACCGGTCCTTATGAAATTCGTTTGGTTACTGATCCGCCATCCGTTTGGGAAACTCCAAATAATACTCCCACAAGACATTGTTTTAGCGGCTTGTTGTTCGGTGTTTCTTATACCATAGAGGTTAGAGACACTGCCACCGGATGTACCTATCAAGAAGTAATAACGTTACCCGATGGTCCAGGTGTCACGGCAAACTTGACTATCGATAGTGCAAATTGTTACAATGGTGATGTGGGTCTTGAATACACGATTACGGCAGGAACCGGACCCTACAATGTGATTATCACAAACCTTGATATGGGTGTCGAAGAACTGAATTTAACAAATTCTGCAGTAACGAACGCAACGATTCCGGTACCGGCAGGTCGTTATGGGATATCCGTAGAAGATACCTCTACAGATTGTACTGGCGGAGATGAGACTGAGGCGGTACTCAATTTGCCAAGGGTCGATATTATCAGTAACGAAAATGCCAATTGTAACGAATTAGGCCAGTTGACCGTTCGCGGTAGTGGCGGAAATCCGTTTACCACTGGAAGTCCATATCTATATGCCTATATGCCCGCAGGAACCCCACCAACTCCCGGGGATTTTACGGATGCTACCACAGTGGCCCTGCCCGGAGCATTGGCGCCCGGTATCGAATATGACATTTGGGTATTGGATGACGATAACTGTACGTATAACATTACGGCGGCGGTTATTCAGTTAAATCCCGATTTACCGGCACCGATAATCAGCGTGAACAATCAGTGTGATGTAACCCCACCGCCATTGGGATGGGATATAACGATAGAAATGCCCGGCAATATCGATACCCCAACGTTCACATTGAACGGAGTTACCCAAACCCCGGCCTATACGCCCGGTGTTCAGACCCAGGCCACCTTTAATGTCGGCAGTGTTGGTCAGTATCCCGTATATGTTATCGATGCGAATGGTTGTGATGTAGATGCTATTGCCGAAGTATTCCAGGTATTGTCCGCATCCGGAGATTTCAGTACCGAACCCAATTGTGAGAATGCCGATGGGATAATAAACATTATGGCCAATGGGGGTAGTGGAGACTTCTCCTATTTCCTAACCGGATTAGACTTTTTAGGGAATCCGGTTAGTATTGATTTATTGAATGAGGATGACAATGTCGATTTCCCGAATATCCCTCCTGGGGATTACCAAGTTGTCATACGAGACAACCAAGTGACCAATGGGGTGAGCAATTGTGAAACAATTGTAGACAATATTTTTAGGGAGACACCGACACAACCGGTTATCGATGATCCCGGAAAAAGCGATGTTTCTTGTAACGGTCTGAATGATGGAAGTATTGGAGTCTCTTTGGTAGTAGATCCGGTACCTGCCAATAACCCGACCATCAAAGAATATAATCTATATAGTAGTGATTTGGCATCAATGCCAGCCAATTACGATATCGCAACTCGAATCGCAACAGACCCTTCTGGTGGATTCTCAGGGCTAGCCCCTGGCACCTATGTGGTGGAGGTAGTGACCGATAGAAATTGTTTTGATCGAGAGGAAGTGACTATCGTTGATCCACCGGTATTCGGAATCGAAGTGAGTGCGGATCCATTGTTGTGTAATCCGAATTCGAATCAATACAGTACCACTTGGGTCAGGGCTTCCATAGCGAATTCCGGAGCTGATATTGGTAACGGTGCGCCTTACGGCTATAAGATCAATGTGGCGGATAGTTATCAGGCCAGTCCCGATTTCTTAATCGTGGATACGGGTTCCGACCAAATAATAACCGTCTACGCTATCGATGCCAATGGTTGTGAATCAAGTGATACGGTCACGGTTTTGGCCCCAAATGATGTAATGGCCACGATTACTCAAGTAAGAGCTATGGATTGCGAGCTACCGGAACGTATTCGTATCACGGTAACAGGTTCTGGCAACTTTATCGTAGAAGATCAAGGTTCTTCCGTGGCAGCAGTTGCTTCAGTTCCGGGAACGAGTGTGGTCGAATTTGATCTTCCACAGGTATCAGGTGAATATCGCCTTCAAATCAATGATGTAGGTGGTTGTACGTATCCTTTAGAGCCTTATACGGTCATAGAACCTGTATTGCCGACAGTCACCATTAGCCAAAATGAACCTGTAGGTTGTTTTGGTGCGACAGATGGTATTTTGAATATCGAAGTGAACAATTTAGTCGGTACGGCCTATGAATATTGGGTTTATGATTCCAGCGACCCTGGATTTACTGGAGGTGCTTTCGGAAGCCCGGTTGCCGGGAATTCTACAGGATCCTTGGATACGGCTACCGATGGTAACCCAGCGACCATTACCGGTCTGCCGGGTGGTACCCTGCGAGTTGTCATTCGACAACAAGGGAAAACGGTTTTGGCCTGTGACGTCTATAGCAATGTATCGACCATACAAATCCCTAATGGTCAATTGCTCGTAACTGCTTTTGATGAAGTGGGTCGTGTGGGCTGTGATGACAATCTCGGCGAATTGGTCGTAACCTCCCAAGGTGGTTGGGACGGCTTGCCTTATGAATATATGTTGGAATATGATGATGGTAGTGGCTTTGCCCCACATCCGACTTATGGAGATTTTGCTACCAATGGTACTAATGACCGGTTTACGGGATTATCAAGTGGTGTTTACCGCGTTACCGTTCAAGATAGCGAAGGTTGTACTCATTCGATGACGCAGACCTTGGCACCCGTTCCACCGATTCAGGCCGATGCCATTATTACCCGAGAACTGGAATGTCCACAAGGAAACGATGCGGTTATTGTGGCCGTTGAACCAGGAACGACAGTTCCTGGCGCTATCGGAGGTGTGCCCGGTGCTGGATATCAGTACCGTCTTGTAAAATTGGATCCGAACAATCCTGACCCAAGCGTTCCGGCGAATATTATTTCAAGTACCGGACTTCAAAGTAGTCCTGAGTTTGTTGGAACGGCAGGTACCGGAGTTATTTCGGGCGGATGGTATGCAGTTGAAATTGTATCGACATTGAATTGTCAAGCCTTTACAACTCCTGTAGAGGTTATTCCTCCGCCACCTATCGCTCCGGCATTGATTCAGACTTCGGTACCGGCTTGTGGTAATGATGCTACCATGATGATACGCGTAAATAATCCTCAGGGAGGAACCTACGAATACAGTGTCAACAATTCCGGTGGCCCTTGGTTCCCGATAGATGAAGTCGATGCCAATGGTTTGCCCGTCAAAACAGGAATTATAGGTGTTGTAGGTAGTTCTTATCGTTATGAAGTACGCAAGGTGGGTAGCTTGAGCTCTTGTTTGGCTAGAAAAACCAACGGAATTACAATAACCGACGCTGATCCTTTATTCTTAGATCCCGCTTCACCGACCTTTAGTGAATCGTGTGCAGGCGAGATAGATGGGCGTATTGAGGCTCAAGCACAAGGAGGTACGGGAATCTATGAATTCCGTATCTATGATTATGATCCGGGATCGGATGCTTTCGCAGCGGAATCGATGGCTACCTATGATAATAGGCCCATGCAGGATTTTGGAACCTTTGAAAACTTGGACTCTGGCGATTATTGGATATCGGTCATTAGTCGTCAAAATTGCGGTGAGGTAGCGGGACCGTTCACTATTACACCTGCAGACCTTGTATCCATTGGTTTTAGTGCCACTCCGACCTCTTGTTTTGATACGGCCGATGGTACCATTACAATGAACGTAACCACGCCTAGTGCCGGATTGGTTCAATTTTCCATCGAACCGAATCTCAGCGAGTTCTTTTCTGATCCAGCGAATCCGGAGACGTATACCTTTACCGAATTGGAAGGGAATAGATCATACACGGTTTTGGCACAAGATGAAGAAGGCTGTCCACAGACCTTCGATATTTATGTTGGCGCACCCACCGAGGTTCAAATTACCGACGTGCAAACGACTCCCGAAACCTGTATCGGTTTTGATGATGGTACGGCACAATTGACGGTAATCGGGGGAACACCGTTCATCGATTCGGTCACTTCGGCTGAATATTATGAGACAAAATTAATTGGCCCCGACTCCGATGGTAGTGAAATTTTCGAACCGAACTTGAATATGGAATTCTTGACCTTGGCCGGTGGGCAGAGCTATCTCGTATTTGTCCGGGACGCCAATGGTTGTGAGACCTTTGCTGAATTCACCATTGAAATGGGCGTTAATCTTGATGCTGAACCTATTGTTCAATATGGGTGTGAGGGAATCTTCCCGAGCAGTACCGTAACCGTTCAAATGGCCGATGCTAGCATACTGCCAGATCTTTTGTTCGCCTTGGACCCCATAGACCCAACGGATGCGGTTACGGCCTTGGCCGACGCCACGTATACTTGGGGCGATTTGCCCGCCGGGGACCATACCGTATATATCTACCATATCAACGGATGTACCAATATGGTCGAATTTACGATGGAAAGCTATGATCCCTTGACTTTAAGCGGTGAGAAAACCGGGGCCAACGAAATTACCGTGATGGCAGAAGGCGGATACGGGGATTATGAATTCTTCTTTCAAGGGGAATCCATGGGTAGTGAGACCGTATATACGACCAATGAAAGTGGTAACGTAACCGTTCAAGTTATCGATTCCATGGAATGTGTTGCCGCGATTACCTTTCCGTTCGAGTTTACGGGTATGTTGGAAATACCGAATTTCTTCTCACCCAATGGGGATGGAGATAATGAACTATGGTACCCGGAGAATAGACAATTCTTTCCGAATATCGAAGTGAAGATCTATGACCGATACGGTCGTGTCGTTGCCGAGTTGGACCAAGTCTCTAAATGGGACGGTCGATACGAAGGAGAAGAGCTGCCTACAGGAGATTACTGGTACGTTGTCAACGCCAATGATAAGAGCAAACAGCGATATGTAGGGCATTTTACCCTGTATCGCTGAGAATAGATAAATTTTTGAATTATTTTAACGGGTGCCCAATGGGCACCCGTTTTTTTTTGCTCCTCCCTTTAGATAAAGGGAGGTGGATTCGCTTTAGCGGAGACGGAGGGATTGACCCGCAAACTAGCTCACGCACAGCTATTCCACCCAAATTCAACACTAGCTCGCGCTCTGGAATCCCTCCATCCCCACAAGTGGGGCCACCTCCTTTTGGAAAAGGGAGGGGCCTTCGCGACCATCCTTCACGTAATAAAACGTAAAGGAATATTTAGGATAAGAATACGTGTATTATGCGCTTTTCATTATCTTCCATTTTAATTTGAACAATGAAACATCAGGTATTTTATTTCTTCTTCATTTTTCTTCTGCAAAGTTGTGCGGCTCAGTCGAAATCACAGTTGATAGATGCTCAATTAAAGACGGTTACTACCGAGACCTTTGATTATTATTTATACTATCCTGAGGAATACCAATCGAACGAAGACGAAAAATTTCCATTACTGTTGTTTCTACATGGTGGGGGTGAATCAGGTGATAGTCTTGTTGCCATAAAACGAAATGGCCCTCCAAAACTGATTACCCAAGGCAAAAAGTTTCCGTTTCTTGTTTTGGCGCCTCAAAATCCGCATAAAAAAAAGTGGTGGAACACTACTGCGTTAATACAATTGTTAGATACCATAGTGGCGAACAATAGGGTCGATCCTCAAAGGATATATTTAACAGGTCTTAGCAGGGGAGGAGGCGCAGCCTGGGAACTTGCCGTTCAGTATCCCGAAAAATTTGCGGCCTTGGCCGTAGTCTGTGGCATGACCCCTCTACCTTATGCCGCATGGATCGATAAAGAAATGCCCATCTGGGTCTTTCACGGAGAGGAAGATGAATCGATACCCATTTCAGAGTCTGAAACCATGGTAGATCGATTGAAGTCGATGGGCTACGATGTTCGTTTTACGAGATACCCCGGGGTAGGACATAATTCGTGGGTAAGAGCCTATAACAACGAAGAATTGTACGAATGGCTCGTTGCGCAGAAACGAAACGAAAAGAATAATTAGTATTTTTAGATCAAACCAAACGCTAAAGATGACATGAAAAGATATAGACTTTTAGGTTTTATTTGTATTTCCTTATTGTTGATGGCCCATGTTCATGCTGAAGGAAAATCAGAGGTAATTGGCAATTCAACCAAAAAGACCAAGAAAAAGCTCCGTAATGTGATATTCATACTGACCGACGACCATCGGTACGACTATATGGGTTTTACGGGAAAAGTTCCTTGGTTGGAAACCCCGAATATGGACCGACTTGCTGCCGAAGGCGCATATTTGCCAAATACTTTTGTGACTACCTCACTTTGCTCCCCGAGCAGGGCATCCATATTGACGGGACAATTTTCACATTCACACACCATTGTAGACAATCAAGCACCAGACCCCGGCAATCTCACGTATTTTCCGCAGTACTTGGAAAAAGCAGGTTATCAAACCGGGTTTTTTGGAAAATGGCACATGGGAGATCACGGTGATGAACCACAGCCCGGTTTTACCCATTGGGAGAGTTTTCCGGGTCAGGGGGTTTATTATAATCCAACGCTCAACATCAACGGTAATAGGGTTGCATACAAAGATTCAACCTATATCACAGATCTGTTGACCGAACATGCCATCGATTGGTTGGACAAAAGGGATAAGAAAAAGCCTTTTTTCTTTATCTATCACACAAAGCTGTACATGCCGGTTTTCAACCTGCCAAGCGTCATAAAGGTAGGTACAAGGGAAATAAAATAGAATTACCCCCAACATATGGGCAGACACTTACGGGTGAATATAGAGATTTAAAATGGCCGCAATGGGTTGCCGATCAACGTGTCAGCTGGCATGGTGTTGATTATATGTACCACGATTTTAAAGACCTGCATAGCATGGTGGTCGATTATTGTGAAACGTTACTCGGGGTCGATGAAAGTGTAGGGAGCGTGATGGATTATCTTAAGAAAGAAGGTTTAGACGAGTCGACCTTAGTCATTTATATGGGCGATAACGGATTCAGTTGGGGCGAACACGGACTTATCGATAAGCGCCATTTTTACGAAGAATCTGTCAAAGTACCTCTGTTGGTTCGCTGTCCGGAATTGTTCGAAGGTGGTAAGAAACCGACCGAGATGGTACAAAATATTGATATAGGACCGACCGTTTTGGCCGAAGCAGGGGTGAAGCAGCCCGAAAACATGCCCGGGGTTTCCTTTATTCCCATTCTGACGGGAGATGCCGATGCCCCAACTAGAAAAGAAGTGTTTTACGAATATTATTGGGAATACGATTTTCCGATGACGCCCACCGTTTTCGGAATGCGTACGGATAAATATAAGTACATTAAATATCAGGGTATTTGGGACCGTAACGAGCTTTACGATTTGCAAAAAGACCCCGATGAGATGTACAATCTCATTGCGGATCCCGATAAACAGGACATTGCAAAATCGATGTCAGCTGCAATCTATGATTGGTTGGAATCCTCTAAGGGTATGAATATTCCTTTAAAGCGAACCGTTAAATATCGTTTTGGGGATTATAAACATGCCAATGAACATTGATTTGTTCAGAGCCTGTTTAGGGTTTTGTCGATTATTTTTTTATGCCCCTTTTTCCACCCTTCTTCGTTAAAATTTTAGCCCGTAGCTAAGGCTATGCCCGAAAATTTTGCCTAAAAGGTCGAAAAAATGACCTATAACCCCGAATGCTCGGGGCTAATCACAAAACCCTAAACAGGCTCTCAAAGGTCAGAAGCTTACTGAACGAGTTTCCCGACCGGTTACATCATAGAATTTGATTTCCGTTGCTTGAAGGGGTATATTAAAAGTTCTACTTGATTGTGAATTAAAGGTACTTCCCCATTGTGTTTCACGTACACTTTTAGAACCGTCGGTGAAGGTAATCAATGTTTTTACTTCGTTGGGTCGTAGCGTTATCGATTTGAATGGTTTGTCCCTTGTGAACTCGAAGACCCGCAAGGAATCATTGTTTTGTGAAGCAATGGTCAGCATTTTATCATCGCCAATATTGAGATGTACAAGGCTTTTTCCATCTCCAGGAACGAAAAAATGGCTTTCTTCAATAGGAAGAGTTTTAAAATTACCTTTTCCATCATTTTTTAAGGAAATGCCGATCAGGGCGTCAGCGGGCCCCTGCTGAACTTCCATTCCGAAATCGTTACCTATCAACAAAAGATCTATAGCACTGTCATCGTTCAAATACGTTGGAAGTATTCCAAAGATAGGTGCCATCTGCACTTCCAATGGTAATGGGTGAAGTTCAAACTTTCCATTTCCCAAATTTTCGACCCATGATGTACGCGTCTCGTTAAGGGTAAATTTTTGTGCATCATCTAAAAGACCATCCGAGAACATTTCTGGTAGCGTAGATTCCCCAAAAGCTCCAAAAGAATTAAACTTTTTGCGAATTCCGACATATTGTTTCGTTACATCTTGCCAAGGGTGATAGAGATATTCTTTTTTGACTCCGACACTGTCCCTCAAGTAGTATGAGATTAAAGGGTCTATAGTACCGTTCTGGTCTAAATCTTTGGCATACAACCGAACCGGTTCCTCCTGCGTTCCTTTAAAATAGGTATTTCCTCCTAAATTGCCAGCGATGTAGTCAATATCCCCATCGTTATCAATATCCGCTGCTGCTAGGCTATTCCACCATCCGTGTTTATTTTGTATTCCAGTTTCTTGGGTTACTTCGACCAACGCACCTTTGTCGTTCTTAAAAAACCGAAGGGGCATCCATTCACAGGCCAAAATAAGATCTGGCCAAGAGTCTCCGTTAAAATCGGTCCACAGGGCGTCACTTACCATTCCTGGGAATAGCAATTCACTGGAAACTTCTTTAGTAGCATCGATAAATTTGATTTCTTTGGCCGTACTTTCATTTCTCAAAATAAAAGATCGGTCGGCGGAAGGATAGGAAAAAGGCAACACCCTGCTCCCAACAAAAAGGTCTAAGTCGCCGTCATGGTCATAATCAGCTGCCTTCACTGCGGAACTATTTGCCGTGAGATTTGGCAAAGCGGTCGTATTCTCGGAAAAATTACCTTTCCCATCATTTATCATAAGAATATCTCTATAGTACTCATGATTTGCCGGATATTGTCCGCAACCCCTTGCGATATAAAGATCAAGGTCATCGTCGTTATCCGCATCGAATAATAGGGTGCCCGAATCTTCTTCCTCCAGTTTTTCGCCTTTTTTGTAGTTTACGGGGTTTTTAATAAAATCGCCAGTTCCATTTTGTAAGAACCAGGTGTCTTCAAAACCACGACTTCCGGCCACAAAAAGGTCATCTAACCCATCGCCACTTACATCACCAACGGAAAGTGAAGGCCCAAATTTAGAAAACTTATGTGGTAGCGTCGTTTGAAAATTAAAATCGATAAAATCGTGGTCCCCTGCAAAAAAGTTAAGGTCGTAAAGTTTTGAAACTTCTTTGAACAAAGGTTTTTCTTGTGATCTGCCAGCCTCCTTGGTTTTGAAAGTACTTGCCCCGTAGACAATGGTAAGTACGGTATCTATGGTAGGTTCAACAAGTCCTTGTACTTTTCCGTCAGGCCAGGTTATAGTAATGCTATCGGCTTTATGCTTCTCTCCCAGACCAAAATGTAAATAGAGTTCTGGCTGTGACAGGTAGCCACGACCTGCGAGAAGTGTTTTTTGTAGCGCGGATTCTTGGGAATGCAATGTCACTTTGGCTCCGATGGCAGCAGGATTTTCATCTGTGCCTCTAAGTTTTAATCTTAAGAAATGACTCTTTGGTTTTAATCGATCAGCATGATTTTCCAGCAAAGTAGCTGGGTCGTTTATATTATTAATGACTAGGTCAAGGTCTCCGTCATTATCAAGATCTCCATAGACGGCCCCATTGGAATAGGTGCCAAAATTAAGTCCCCATGTTGTAGTGACATCTTCAAATTCAAGCCCTCCCTTGTTTCTATAAATGAAATTCGGAATTTTTATCTCAGGTATGGCGGCAATGAGCTGTTCTTTGCTAACCAGTCGACTTGCCGTAATTCTAAAATCTCCAAAATCGCGATCTGTAACATCCTTAGGAAAACCATTGGTAATCAAAAGGTCTTGCCAACCATCGTTGTCATAATCGGCAAAAAGTGGAGCCCAGCTCCAATCAGTTTCTTTAATACCCGCAAACATTCCAATCTCACCAAATATGGGTAATTGAGTTTCGGGATTGATACCCAAGTTGTGTTGCAATGTATTTCGAGTGTATTGTTGTTCATACCGATATTTTCTGGTAAATATTTCTTTTTGATAACTACTTGGGCCTTGAAACAGTTTCTTTCGCTTATTGTAATAGGGTTGCATCTCTGAAGTAAACAAATCGAGTTGGCCGTTATTATCGACATCCGCAAGATCACTGCCCATTGAAGAAAGACTAAAGTGTTTAAATATGTCCCCGGCTCTATTGGTGAAAGTGCCATCTTGATTATTTATGTAAAGGAGGTCATTACTAAGAAAATCGTTGGCAACATAAATATCCATCCAACCGTCTTCATTAAAATCATTGATTAGGGTACTGTGGCTATACCCATGATAACGGATCCCTGCCGAATCGGAAACGTTTACAAATTTCTGTTGTTGTAAACTATCGTTCCAAGTATTTTCATATAGTTTGTCCCTGCTCTTCGAACTGCCATCATCGGTTAGCGGACTGAATTCATTGGGATTGATACCTTCAATGCGATTGACCCCTATAAAAAGGTCAAGGTCGCCGTCCATATCATAATCAAAAAATTGGGCATGTGAAGAATAGGTGCTGTCAGCTATGCCATATACCTCGGCCATTTCCTTAAAAACCGGAATATTATTTTCATCATTCCCTTTATTGATATAGAGCAGATTTTTTCTAAGGTGTGGTTGATTGCGAAATGTATTGCAGACATATAAATCTAATTTGCCGTCTGTATTGATGTCCACTATAGAAACCCCGGAGGACCACATCAAGGAGTCGGGTTTGACAATATTGGCTTCTGTGGAGATGTCATCAAAACGTAATCCACCTTTGTTAAGAAACATTTTGTTTCCAACTTGATTTCCAGCAAAAAAAATATCATCAAGACCATCACCGTTGACATCGCCCAAGGCCACACCGGCACCATTGTAGACGAATTCATTGTCTAAGATGTTGATAGAATCGTCTTCAACGAGGCGATTGTTGAAATCAAGCCCTGAAGTTTCGGAGTCGACTTTTGTAAACAGGGAAATTGGTTTTTTATCTCCGCATGTGGAAAAAACAAACAAAAGGCTTGTCAAGAAACCTAGGAATTTTATCGGGCTATTGTGCGCAATTCTCATTAAGAGCTATACCTAATTTATAAATCACAAAGATGGTTGATGGTTTTGAAAGAAACAAAAAAGAGCTGCCATTGGCAGCCCTTTTTTAGAAAATTTATGATTAATTCTAGTATCCGGGATTCTGAACTAAAACTTCAGGTCCTTGAATATCTACTTGTGTTTGCGGAATTGGATAATACTCATTTTTACCCGCAGTAAAGCTTGCGCCACCGAATTTGGTAACAAGTAGTGTTGATTCATAGGCTAAATAGTCATTCAACTCTTCAGCCGCAACACCCCATCGAACCAAATCAAAGAAACGATGGCCCTCACCTGAAAGTTCTAGCTTACGCTCAAAACGAACCGCTTCACGTGCCGATGCTTGCGATGCAAACTGAGAAGGTGGATATTCAGTAATCTCGTAATTGGCCGCAGGACCGCTACCATCATTTTCCTGTACCCAGAAAGCTGGGTTGGCAGCCCTTGCTCGAACTAGGTTGACATAGGTTCTAGCTTGTTCCAAAGAACCGGCTTCAATTTCCGCTTCAGCAGCCATCAAAAGTACATCTGCATAACGAATGATATTGTAGTTCATGGTAGCATAACCACGTGTCCAAGAACTACCATCTGTAAACGAGTTTTCTTGAGACTTGTAGTAGATGAACTTTTTGGGAGAATAAGGTCCCGCATAGGGTTGGCTACGAATCCAAGCTTTACCAGGATGCTCTATCCAATCTAAATAGGGAATTCCCCTTCTTCCAACAGACCAATCGATTCTAGGGTCCAATGGACCTGCATCCTCCGTAAAAGCGTCGTCAGATTCTACGTTGTAGTCGTTGGCTATGGGGTCACTGTTATACGATTTGTCCAACAAAGGCAATCCGCTGGCGGTTCTGAACGAATTTGTCAATTCAAAACTCGGTTGAAAGAACCCACAGCAGTTTCCTGGACCATCTGGGCCTGTGTTGTAAGGGTAGTTCAAGTCGTCAAAAGCGTTCGCATTTTGCACATTTCCAGTATTGTTAGCCGATTCAACGTCCATAACCGATTCTGCATGGTTGTCGTTTTCAGCGTTGAATATTTGTGCATAGTCTTCCAACAAAGCATATTTTATACCATTGGAGGTGGTGCCGTTTGCGATAACATCATCAAACCACGTTTTTGCCTCGGCAAACTTGCCTTGGAATAATTTCGCTTTGCCCATATATGCGGCCGCGGCCCATTTGTTTACCCGGCCGGCCCCGTTCTCACCGGGTAAGTTGTCATAGGCAAATTGAAAATCGGCCTCAATTTGACCCCATGCATCTGACGCCGTGTTGGTGATTTCGATTATCTCGCCCGCAGCTAAAGTCTCATCAAAAACCGGGATGTTGTTAAAGTGCTTTTTCAGGTCAAAGTAGAAGTGACCACGTAGCATTCTGGCTTCACCTGCTAGTCTAGATGCATCTGCTGGAAGTATATCTTCAGCAGCAGTCAAAGCGGCCAAAACTTTATTGGCTCGGTTAACGCCTTCAAAACGTCCTCTCCATAAGTTATTGATGTCTCCACTAGTCGGATCGTGCTCGTATCGCTGAAAGGGGTTGATAGCAGAGTAATCCCCTGCATCGGTACCTTTATTGGCTTCGCCACCCATAATTGAGCCCGTAATCCAGTGGTTGGGTCCTTCGAAACGGTTACCGAATACGCCGTTTAAGGCAGCGTACGTTCCAATTAAAAGCCCATCGATACCATCTTTGGTACCTACTTGGGCATCCGCAAGTGCACCTGCTGGCGCGATTTCAAGAAACTCATCGCTACATGATACGCCGACCATCAGGAAGGCCATCGCAGCAACGGCTGTTCTTTTTAAGTTATTCATTGTTTTCATAGTTTATTTTTCTATAAAGATATTAATATTTTTTGATTTAAATATCACGTTTTTGTCACAGTGCCTATAGTCCCATTTCCAATGTAAACAAATAGGAAGGCGTAATAGGGTAATTACCGGCATCTACACCAAACTCGACATCACGTCCGAAACGTGAACCGGATGCACCACCTACGTTAGGGTCTAGGCCGCTATAGTTTGTAATCGTCCAAATGTTGTTGGCCGCTAGCCCTATTTTAAATTTACTAAGGCCAAGTTTTTCCGTTAAGTCTCTAAAATCGTATGATAGTGCCAAACGTTGCAATCTTACGTAGGTACCATCTTCAACATACCAAGAGTTTCCGGCACCACTCGTACTTAGGTTCGATGCACTTTCCCATATTGGAGCTGCCGCGTTGTTGCCCAATGCCGGAGTCCAAGATTGTTTTGCATTTTGACCCTTGGCAGACCCCTCGAACGTACCGAAGAAATCGGTAAACCATTTTGATTGATTGAAAATGTCATTTCCAACCGAGGCGAACCAATAGGTTTCAAATTCTAAATTCTTGTATTGTAAATTGATAACGGCACCCCCTGTGTAGTCAGGTATCGGATTTCCGATAAAGGTTCTATCTTCAGGAGTAATGGCACCATCGCCATCAATATCAGCATATCTAAAGCGACCCAATCCTTTTCCATCTTGAGCCGGTGAACTGTCGACTTCTGCCTGACTGTTGAAATAGCCTATAACTTCATAGCCGAAGAAAGCTGCAAGAGGTTGCCCTGCCGCATTTCGGGTCGACTGTATACCACGTCTTCCGCCACCATCAAAAAATTCAATACCCGGTGCGATACTGGTAATCTCATTTTTCAAGAACGAATTGTTCAGGGTCACCTGATAGGTGAAATCTTCGGTAAAATTACCTCTTCCGATAATCTGAATATCAACCCCCTTGTTCGACATAGTCGCAAGGTTTACTGAAGGCTGTGAAGCATAGTTGCCGGTTACACCTGCCAGTTCAAGCGGAAATAACAAGTCTTTCGTATCTTTTGTCCACCAGTCTAGAATAACTTGCAATTTGTCATTGAAAAAGTTTGCGTCGAAACCTATGTTGGTAGTCGTTACGGTTTCCCATTTCGCATCGGGATTTCCGATACGACTTGCAGCAAAACCTTCATTGGCCCCACTGTTTTGACCATCTACTGGGTAGAAGGTATTTCCTCGATCCGATGCGTACAAGAAATATTGGTTGTTGGGATCAACGTTGTTCGAGTTACCCATTTCACCCCAGCCACCACGAATCTTTAAATCGGTAATAAAGTCTTGGTTCTGCATAAAGGGCTCGGCAATCACACGCCATGCACCCGAAACTGCTGGGAATACACCATATCGGTTGTTACCCCCAAAACGGGAAGAACCATCGCGACGAATAACTCCCGCTAGATAGTATCGCTCGTCAAAATTATATTGCAATTGACCAAAAATGGAAGAAAAGTTCACTCCTTTGAACTGTCCACTGTTTACAACGGGGCTTTGTACCACGCTCAAACTCTGGAAATCCAAATCAGTAGAAAATGGATTTATACCATTACCATTGATGAATCGGCCTGCACCGTCGTTGAGGGCTTCAATACCGGCCAACAAATTAATTTTGTGTTTACCGAACAATTTTTCATAGTTGGCTGTATTCGTGAAGGTCCAATTGAAGGAATAACTGCTTCCTTCTCCAAAGTTGTCACTTGCCTGAGGTTCTGAATCCCCTAGATATTTAAATCCGTAATTGACAAAGTGACCATTGTTATATCCTCCACCTAAACTAGTTCTAAGCGTTAGTCCTTCAAAGGGTTTTAATAACAAATAAATATTACCGAAACCTCCGATACTATAGTTTTGGTCAAACTTATCATTGGTCAACAACGTTCTCACGGGGTTACGAGGGTTATTGAAACCTGCGGCCCTTGTACTGGCAAAACTTCCGAAATCATCACGGACAGGAATTATCGTAGGCATACGATAAGCGGAAAGAATAACAGATTCATCATCAGCTCCACTAATACCGCCGAAGCCGCCGAAACCACCTTTGGTAGATCTATAAGTTACCTGAAAGTTTTCTCCGATGCTTAGCCAAGGCGCGATATCCCATTCGGAGTTGAATCTGGCCGTATATCTTTCAAAATCGTTTTCTAAAAGTACACCTGCTTCGGTCTGCGTAGACAAGCCCATGTAAAAACGGCCATTTTCATTACCTCCGTCAAAATTAAGGGAGAATCTTGTAATCGGAGCGACCCTTGTAATCTCTTTGTACCAGTTCGTTCCAGCTAAGTTAGGACGAATCAAGAATACATTGTCCGGATCGGCCTCGTAGTTCGCTTGTACCTCTGCTAAATTCACGGCACCTGCAGATACGCCGTTTTGACCATCGGCATGAAGAAAATCTGGAAGAACCGGCGTTGCATTGGATCCATACTGTGGGTGGGTATAGGCAACGGGCGTACCGTTGGCCACTGCATTGTTTTCATAGGCCAAGTGCGTAAACTGTGCCATTTCTTGAGGGTTCAAGTTGTTTGCTGCCCCAGCGACATTCGGGTCACGAACCCCACTTGAAACATTGATGCTTAATTTAGACTTTCTATTTCCTCTTGATCCTTGTTTTGTAGTATATACAATAACACCACTCGCTGCCCTTGCTCCATAAATGGATGCGGCTGCGGCATCTTTAAGAACCGTAGTGGTCTGAATATCATCAGGATTTAAAAAATCGGTCGATCCCACGGGAACACCATCGACAATGGCCAGTGGGGAGTTGTCTCCAAAGGTTCCAAAACCACGAACACGAATTTGACTGGTCGTACCTGGTTGACCATTGGTCAATACGGTGACACCGGCCACCCTACCTTGCAATTGCTGTTCAACGTTACCCGATGGTATCGCGGCGAGTTCTTCGGCCTTAACAATAGATACGGCTGCGGTGGTTTCACGTTTTGTCTGCGTTTGATACCCGGTAACGATCACTTCTTCTAGGGCTGCCGCATCTTCCTGAAGACTTGCATTGACGGTCGATTGTCCGCCCACGGCCACTTCTTGGGTCTGAAACCCTAAATAGCTAAAAACTAAAACCGCGTCGGCATCAACATTTAAAGTATAATTACCGTCGAAATCGGTTTGTGTACCATTGGTGGTGCCTTTGACGATTACGTTGGCGCCGGGTAGGGGGGCACCATCGGAATCGGTCACTGTACCCGATACGGTTGATTGAAATTCAGCTTCCAATGCAACTGGGGCAAAAGTTGTTTCGGTATTCGCCAATGCGAACTGAGCGCTCAGGCAAACCACCATCGACAAAAACCCTAGCTTGAGCAATACACTCTTACCTTTGGGCCTTAACGAATTGTAATCATGTTTTTGATTCATAATCCTTGTTGTTTGTTAGTTTAAATTAATCTTGATTTTGTCCGTTTTCCAACGCTTTGGCATCCCTAATGAGTGTTAAGAAAAACCAAATGAAGGTGTAATAATAACAAAATATTGTGATATAGTGTCCGTTAAAATGCACAATTTTAAAAATCAGGTTGATAATTTTAGTGAATAAAATACTTCACGTACTTAATTATAGCCCATGTTTATTGAGAAAATGATATTTTTAGATTGTGTATTTTAGGAAGTTATGAAAAGATTTAATTAACAAATAGATGCCGAAGTGTTAAGGGTTTTCCTTCATTTATTAGGCTTTAAGAACGGTTTTAAAGGCCTTAATGCGGATACGTAAAACGACTTTACCAAAAATTGACTATCGTATCAAAATGATTTCTACATTGAGAGTTTAAGAATTGAAGATAGATTTTGATTTATAGCCGTTATTTAGGGACTTTGGAACAGATAAGAACAACTTGCTCGTCACCAATGAGTCGCGTAAAAAAAAGATAGCATGCTCCTCCGTCGGAGATTTTCAACTGTTTTCTTATAACCGCGACACTTAAGGAAAAATTACGAACGGCGATATTGGCCTTTTTGATCCTAAGTTTTTTAACGTTTTTTTCGAATAGGTAACGACCTGGTCAATTTTAAATCGTCGACCGGGGAATTCAATGTACTTCTCAGACGTATAAAGATGGGTGTGTTGATGAAGTTTGTACAGTTCGTATACATGGCCTACCGATTTAAAAGCACCAGCTTTTAGAATAGCCACATTGGGTTCATATAAATAGGGTAAGGGTTCTAAGAATTTTGAAACTTCTTTCTTTTCTTTGGAAATGTTGATATTAAAGATCTCTTTTACGTCATCTTTTATATTAACGGTCTTAATTTCGGCCTCTCCCTTGAATCCTTTTTTCAGTACCCACAAAAGCTCCTTAACTTCGTTATGAAGGGCGACTACGTGGATTTCTAGAACATGCTTCAATTCTTTCAGGCCCGCCTCTATGTCAAGCAAAGGGGAGGTCTTGAGCATTAAATTGCTTGATTTTTGAAATAGAAAATCGAGATTGTCAGGTACGTTGGGTAGACAGTCCTTTAGTTTAAATACTTTTTCCTTGATATGGTTTCGACGTGATGGGTCTATATAGATCCAATCAAAGGTTCTTTTTTCTTTTTTTAGGAATTCGATTCCGTCATCTGCGATAGTCCGAATATTCTTGGCTCCTAAAACGGAAAAGTTGTATGTAGCTATTTGAGATAGTTCTTTGTCGATTTCGCAATGAACGACAGTTTCCATTTTTTTGTCGAAAAAAAAGCTATCGATTCCAAATCCACCACTTAGATCGCAAAGTGAATTTCCTGATACGATTTCCGATTTATAGACAGCGGTAGATTCTGAGGATGCCTGCTCGATATTGAGCACTTTCGGGTAGTATATTTTAGGTGTATTATACCATCTGGGAAGTTTTTTTTTACACTTGGCCTTGCTCTGAATCTGTTGGACGAGTTCTTTATTGGAAACTAGTTCAAAAATTGGTTTTTTGAACAGAACTGACACGATGTCAGCATCCATGCTTTTTTCTATAAAATTCTGTACACCAGTTTTTAATATATTTTTATTCAAAGTTTTACTATAATTTTTGTGTAATGTTCTGCACAAACTTGTTTTCGGCAAAAAATTCCTTTAAAACAACCTTGATAACTGTGTAACCGGGTACGGCAACGATCATTCCGACGACTCCGAAAAGCAAGCCCGCGATGATGATGACTAAGAAGATTTCCAACGGATGGGATTTTACACTATTCGAAAAAATAAAGGGTTGTGAAAAGAAATTATCCACCAACTGACCAATGGTCAAACCGATTAAAACATAGCCTGCTTTCGGGAGGATTACTGAACTAAAATCCATACCTAAATTACTGGTCATAGTGAGCACGATCATAACAACGCCACCAATAATCGGTCCGATATACGGTATTATATTGAAGAGTGCACATAAAAAGGCGATTACAATGGCATTTTCTATCCCTACTATGAGTAAAACTGCGGTGTAAATCACAAAGAGGATAAAAATCTGCAACAGAAGTCCCACGAAATATCTAGAAAGCAAGTTATTGATCTTATCAATCGAATTGACGGTGCCAGTTTCCTTATTTCTTGGAACAAAAGTCAAAATGCCCCGTTGAAACAATTTACTGTCCTTTAGAAAGAAAAAGGATATGAAAAGTACCGAAAACAGACCGATGCTTGCCGTGCTCAACACATCCAAAAAAGAATTCAAAAAATTGGGTATGAAACCTATATCGAGGCCTTCTAAGATGTTTTTTTCTAGGTCGGCCTCTTTAATTACCTCTTTTACGACTTCGGGCGAGGCACCGAAGTAATCGGTAATTTCACGATAGAGCGAATTCAAATTTTTCTGAAGCTCGTCGATATTAAGCAAAGAGAGATTTTTGCCTTGTTCCGTTAATAAGGGAACAAACAATGCGACAATCCCCACAAGTAATCCCACCATCAGTACCATGGTCGCTACTACGGCCAATGTGTTCGGAAATTTCGCCCTTCTTCTTAAAAAAAGCACTAGGGGCCTTCCGATAAGGGCTATGACGGCTGCTATGGCCAAATAGGCAAGAACAGATTGAATCTTGTACAAAAAATAGAGCAACAAGCCTATTCCGATGATTACGCCGACGGCCCGCAGAATACCGCTTGCTATGGTTTTTGAAGTCATTACCTATATTTTAAACGCATATGATATTATGTTAGCTCCCATTTGCAAAGCCTTTTCACGAATTTCTTGAGGGTCGTTATGGACCGAGGGGTCTTCCCAACCATCTCCTAAATCGGATTCGAAGGTAAATAATAAAACAAGCCGGTTCTCATGAAAGATACCTAGGGCCTGAGGTCGCTTTCCGTCATGTTCATGAATTTTTGGCAACCCTTCGGGAAATAAGTATTCTTGGTTGAATATGGGGTGATCGACACCCAGCTCTTCCAAATCCTTATCCGGAAAAACTTTGAGCAATTCTTTTCGCAAATAAGGCTCCATGCCGTAGTTGTCGTCGATGTGTAAAAAACCTCCTGACAATAGGTAAATTCTAAGATTTTCAGCTTCTTCACTGGAGAAAACTACATTGCCATGGCCCGTCATATGTAGAAATGGATATTGAAAGATAACAATATCGTCAACTTCAACGGTTTCAGGTTTTTCTTTGATTTTAGTGCCTATATTATCGTTACAAAATCGTATCAGATTTGGCAAAGCGGTCGGATTGGAATACCAATCGCCACCACCTTGATATTTTAGGATGGCAATTTCCTGAGCGTTGCAAAACCAAAGCATTAAAAATACAGACACAAACGTAAGCCTTCTCATAGTAAAGGGTACTAGTGGAATCAACAAATTTAGCAATTCTCAAAATGAAAAGTAATTATAACCTAGCAATAGTTTTGTGACATTGCCTTTTTGGGCCTTGTCTCAGGTTTTTTGGGAAAGAAGGAATCACGAGAAAATATTATTCAATGGGTGTCTTACACCAAAGTCAACCGTTATTTATGGTATTGACAATGGTACACGCGACGATTCCCGCAGTTTCTGTGCGCAATCGATTTTGACCCAAAGAGACAGGTACAAATCCTTTTTCATAGGCCATTTTTATTTCTTTGCGAGAAAAATCCCCTTCAGGACCAATGAGTATGGTAATATCGGTATCAGCTGCGACCCGACGCTTGAGATCAGCCTTCTCGTCATCTTCACAGTGTGCGATAAAAAGAAGTCCGGAATGTTGTTTTTCCAAAAACTGGTCATATGTCATGGCATCGTTGACTTTCGGTAAAAATGCCTGCAATGACTGTTTCATGGCCGACTGCACCACTTTTTGAATGCGTTCTTGTTTTACGGTTTTACGTTCTGAATGATCGCAAATGATGGGAGTGATCTCATTGACACCTATTTCTGTGGCTTTTTCAAGAAACCATTCAAAACGATCGTTACTTTTTGTAGGTGCCACAACCATATGAAACCAGTACCTTTCAGGGTGTTTTTTTGTTGTAGAAACAATCTGCGCTTTACACTTCTTTAAAGTGGCGTCAATAATCTCGGCTTCGAAAATATACCCTTTTCCATTTGTGATATGCAAAATGTCGCCTTCCTTTTTCCTCAGTACTTTTGTGACATGTCGACTTTCTTCGGCGTCGAAAACGAACTGTGAAATACTGGTATCGAGGGTCGCATTGTAGAAAAGCTGCATATCGGTCAAAAATAAGTATTATTTAGTTTTGACCGGATATTCTTTAGAGAGATAGTACCCGAAAGGGTTATTGAAAGGCCATTATTTTTTACAGACCACATAGAGCGCACCTTTGTTACCGTCTTTGTGGATCTTATTCCCGTTTTCGACCTCAACGATAGAAAAGCCGACTTGCTCCAATTCTTTTAAAATGGCGTTGCGTCTTACCCAATAAACACTAGGTTGGTTCTTGGCGAACAACTTCCAATTGAATTGGGTGTCGTTCAATTTTAACCATGGCAAATGGTATTTTGAAGCTTCCTCACCCCGCATCTTTCTTAAAAAATTTATTATTCTGCTTAGTATCGGATTATAAATTCTTGAATCATAATCCAAAAAAGTAAATAGGGTAGTGCTACCTTTTTTGGCGACCCGATAGGTTTCTTCAATGGATGTATGAAAAAGTTCTTTGGGAACGAAGCAGAGCACCTGTTGAATGTAGACAAGATAATCGAAGGTCTCATCCTCGAAAATAGTAAGATTCGAAGCGTCGCCAGTCTTAAATTTAGCTTTTGAACTTCTTTTGTCGGATTCTTTTTGTGCGAATTCCATCATTTCAGGAACGATGTCGAAACCGGTAACATTTTCGAAGCCCAACTGTTCTATAAAGAAGGTCAATCTTCCGCCACCGGCACCCGCCTCTACCACTGAACCCTTGGTGTCGGTAAGATATTTTTGAAGCATTAGCCTCTCTTCGGGCCAAACATCTTGACGGTAGATTGTACTATCCATCATATGTTCGGCATAGAAATCCTTGTTTAAATTGGTAACCTTATCTGACATTTGCAGTATATGTTTCAATTGCAATCAATACTTGTTATAGAGGGAGTTGAACAAGTACAGTTTTAGTAACGCTAATATATTTGAAATAGTCTTTTTTAACCGATTTTTCAAAAATTCGATAAAAATCATATTTGATAACGTGCCTTAACAGCTACGTCATATTCAGCAAATCGGCCTTGAATATATTTGAAATATCCTACGATGCCTATCATTGCGGCATTGTCGGTGCAATATTCGAATTTTGGTATAAACGTGGTCCAGCCATATTTATTTTCACCTTCTTTCAGGGCTTTTCGAATACCTGAATTTGCCGATACCCCACCTCCAATGGCGATTTGTGTCACTCCCGTTTGTTTTGCGGCCTTTCTTAATTTAGCCATCAAGATTTCAATGATGGTATATTGAATGGAGGCACAGATATCCTTGAGGTTTTCCTGTATGAAATCGGGATTCTTTTTGGTCTCTTTTTGAATAAAATATAAAATACTTGTTTTCAGTCCGCTGAAACTGAAATTCAGTCCGTCTACTTTAGGTTTTGGAAAAGGTAAGGCCATAGGATTTCCAAATTGGGCATTCTTATCTATCAAAGGACCTCCAGGATAGGGCAGTCCCAATAATTTTGCACTTTTATCAAAGGCTTCGCCTACGGCATCATCCAAGGTTTCGCCCAAAATTTCCATATTAAAATAATCATGGACTAATACGATTTGGGTGTGGCCGCCGCTGATCGTCATTGCCAAAAAAGGAAATTTCGGAGATTCGGTTTTATCGTCTCTTATAAAATGGGCCAAAATATGAGCCTGCATGTGATTTACCTCGATCAACGGAATGTTTAAACCAAGTGACAAAGACTTGGCAAAAGAGGTGCCTACCAATAACGAACCCATGAGTCCTGGCCCTCTTGTAAAAGCTATGGCCGATAACTGTTTTTTGTCGATATTTGCTATGGTCAACGCTCGGTGCACGACCGGAACGATATTCTTTTGGTGCGCCCTTGAGGCAAGTTCGGGTACAACACCCCCGAATTCCTCATGAATTTTTTGAGTAGCGACCACGTTGCTGAGCACTTCGTCGTTACATAAAACTGCCGCCGAGGTGTCGTCGCAAGAAGATTCTATGGCCAGAATATAAATAGTTTTGGAAACCATGAGGTTTGGAACAAAAATTGGTGTACGAAGTTATTCAAACTTTTTGTCTTGAATAACTTCGAATAAAGGTAAAACATAAAGCCCTATCAAAAAACTCAGAAAAATACTGGTCAGAACACTTTTGGTGTTGGTGCTGCTCTGTGTTTTGGGTACTTTGATACTTTCTCTTCCCGTTGTCCAGACTAAATTTGCCCAGTATACCACAAATCGAATAAATACGGAGTTCGGTACGAACATCAATATTGAAAAGCTTAGAGTTTCCCTGATAACCTGGGATACTTCGTTGGAAGGAGTCTACATCGAAGATTATCAAAAAGATACCCTGTTTCATATTCAAGAGTTGACCACTTCGATTCTAAGCTTAAAAAACCTGACCGGCGGAAAACTTGAATTTGGGGATATCGCAGTCGATAACTTGACCTTTAAATTAACGGATTATTCTGATAGCCTGAATTCCAATCTTGAGGTCTTTATAGATAAGCTTGATGATAACAAACCCCGAAAACCGGGTACCCCGCCCTTCTTTTTTTCATCTTCCAACGTCGATGTGGCCAATAGCAGGTTTACCTATGTCGATGAGAATCTTGAAAATCCTGAAATTTTGAATTTCAAAGACCTGAATATTTCAGCGGATAGCTTTCTGATCGTTGGTCCGGAGGTTACCGCGAATATTGATGAAATGTCATTTTTGAGTAAAAGGGACATAGCCGTAAAACAATTGGCGACACAATTCAAGTACACCAAAGAACAAATGCGATTTGATTCCCTTCAAATTAAAACACCAGAGTCGAATCTTAACGGAAACTTGGTTTTTGACTATGACCGAAAAGATTTTTCCGATTTTCTGAACAAGGTTAATATTACCGCGGATTTCCAAGAGTCGACGGTCGCGTTTGATGAAATCAATTTGCTTTACGACGAATTCGGAAAAGGCAAAAAAGTAGATTTTTCTTCCAGTATAAGTGGAGTTTTGAACGATTTGAACACGAATGACCTTCTTCTGGCATCGGATAATACAGGGATTCGAGGCGATTTTAATTTCAAAAATCTATTTTCTAAAGATGAATCGTTCATTATGGAGGCGAACATGAAAAATGTTACCTCAAGCTACTATGAACTCCGTTCCCTATTGCCGAATATTTTGGGAAAGGCCTTGCCTTCGACTTTTCAGAAATTGGGTCAATTTACGATTCGGGGCGAAGCTATCGTCACTGAAACTTCCGTTGATGCCAAGGCCAACTTGAACACGGCCTTGGGCAATAGTTATTTCGATTTGAACATGACCAACGTGAATCATATTGATAATGCTGAATATAAAGGGTTTCTTTCCCTTATCGATTTTGACCTTGGTAGTTTGGTAGAAAATAATAAAGTGGGCAGAACGACACTCGACTTCAATGTTGAAGGAAAGGGATTCGTTCAGAAAACCCTAAACACCGAGGTAATCGGGGAAGTATATTCTGTAGTTTTCAATAATTACGAGTATAAGGATATTAAAGTGTCGGGTATACTCAAAGAGCAGCTGTTCGATGGTACATTGGTCAGCAATGACGAAAACCTGAAATTTAATTTCAAGGGTCTAGCTGATTTCGGAAAAAACAGAAATGATTTCAATTTCATAGCTTCCGTTGAATATGCCGATTTAAAAAAGCTTAACTTTATTAATGACAGTGTTTCCATTTTCAAGGGGAACGTGAATATGAACGTTACGGGCAATACCCTTGATAATTTAGCGGGCGACATCAAATTTACCAAGACTGTTTTTCAGAATAAGAACGATACCTATTATTTTGAAGATTTTAAAGTCTCATCCACCTTTGAAAACGATTCGATTCGTACCATTGATATCAATTCACCTGACATCATCACGGGCTACATGAAAGGTAATTTCAAGGTCAATGAATTGGGCAAATTGGTACAGAATTCATTGGGTAGCATCTATACGAACTACAAACCCTTTGATATTTCAGATGGCCAGACCTTGGCATTTAATTTCAAGATTTATAATAAGATAGTAGACGTGTTTTTTCCAGAGGTCAAATTCGACCCCAATACCTTCATCAAAGGAAACATTGTGGCTGACGAAGGAGATTTCAAACTGAATTTCAAGTCTCCGAGCATAGTGGCTTACGGTAACTCTGCTGATAGCATCGAGGTCAGGGTCGATAACAAGAACCCGCTGTTCAACACATTCGTTTCTGTCGGAGATTTGAAGACGAAATATTACGATGTCAAAGATTTCAACCTGATTAACACGACCTTAAAGGATACACTTTTTTTCCGAACGGAGTTTAAGGGGGTAGTGCTTTGAACGACAGTTACAACTTAAACTTTTACCATACATTCAACGAAGACAACAAGTCGGTTATCGGTCTTAAAAAATCCGATGTCAGTTTCAAGGGCAATACTTGGGTCTTGAATCAAGAGGGCAACAGTAAGAACAAGGTCATCATCAACCGGACCCTTGACAGCATTTCGATACAAGAAATCGTAATGAACAATAATGTTCAAGAGCAGATTTGGTTGAACGGCCAAATGGCCGACTCGACATTCAAAGATTTACAACTACAGTTTAAGATTGTTTCCCTGAACAAAATTACACCTGCCATAGATAGTTTAAAGCTTCAGGGAGAGGTAAACGGTACTTTGAACGTTTTTCAAAAGGATGGGATTTACCTACCATCCTCAAATTTGGGGATTGAGGATTTCTCAATTAATAATATGCGAATGGGAGATTTGAATATAGGTATTGCCGGAAACCGAGATCTCACCGAATTTGTGGTAAACGCAGAAATCAGGGATAAAGGTGTTGAAAAATTTGGTGTTGCCGGAAAAATATTGAATAAAGGTGAATCGCCAGAGGCCGATTTGCTGGCCAATTTCACCAATTTCGATTTGGAACCTTTTAGTCCTTTGGGTGAAGGCGTGATTTCAAATATTCGTGGAGATCTTAACGGAAGTGCTCGAATTAAGGGCGACATCAACAATCCTGATTTTAGTGGTATTCTTACTTTGGACAATGCAGGTCTTGGCGTGCCGTATCTCAATGTAGATTATCGTTTTGCACAGAACTCACGTGTGAATCTCAGTAATAAGTCCTTTGAATTTGTAGACATAAAACTGAGTGATGTGGCGTATAATACAAGGGCGACCTTGGACGGTACCATTACGCATTCCTTTTTCAAAGACTGGGCGTTAAACTTAAATGTCGACACGAAAGGCGACCGGTTGCTGATTCTCAATACGGATTTTGAAGAAGAATCATTGTATTATGGCACGGGCTTTCTGAGGGGCCAGGGCCGAATATTCGGTTCCACAAGGGCATTGACGATTACGGCTGACGGTGAAACGGCCAGAGGCACATCACTAAAAATACCGTTGAGCGATGTAGCGACGGTAGGCGATTATGAATTTATCAATTTCATCGAGAGAAATGATGAAAAGACGGTTGAAGAACAAAGGGTCTTGGACGAGGTAGAAGGTTTGGAACTAGAGTTCAATTTGGACATTACGCCCGAGGCCGAAGTAGAAATCGTTACCGACAGAAAGACCGGAAGTTCCTTAAAAGGTACAGGTGTCGGGTTGATGAACATGAGAATTAATACGAGAGATCTGTTCGAGATTTATGGGGAGTTCGCAGTGGTAACAGGCCAATTCAACTATAAATTCGGCAATATTATAAATAAAACCTTTACTGTGGAACCGGGTGGAAGTGTATACTGGTTGGGCGACCCTTTAAAGGCACAATTGAACATGAAAGCGGTATATTCCTTAAACGCCAACCCCGCACCTTTGCTTTCAAATCCGGGCTATTCTAGAAGCATACCCACTAATGTGGTCATTAATTTGGGCAATGAACTCGAAAATCCTGATATTGAGTTCGACATCGAGTTTCCAGGAGTAACTCGATCAACCAATCCGAATTGGAATATCGGTTACAGGATCCTGCCGTAAAAGAGCGTAATGCTATTTTCCTTTTGGCCCAGGGTTCTTTCGTAAGCGATCAAAGCGGGCTGACCCAGCAAGCGGTTACCGGCAATTTATTGCAATCAGCATCGGGGATATTGAATCAAGTATTGGGCGGCAACAACGACAAATTCAATCTGGGCATCTCATATGAACAGGGCAATACCATAGAGGATTTTCAGACGGACGATAGACTTGGCGTAACGGTTTCGACCCAGATCAGTGATCGCGTACTGATCAATGGCAAGGTAGGTGTTCCCGTTGGGGGTGCCAGCGAAACGGTCATAGCTGGGGATTTCGAGGTCCAGGTACTTTTAAACGAGCAGGGCACATTAAGTGCTAAATTTTTCAGTAGGGAAAGTGAAATCCAAGAATATTTGGCAGACCGTCAGGGATCCACCCAAGGTGCAGGATTATCTTACGAAGTGGATTTCAATACCTTCCGGGAATTGTTCCGGAAAATTTTCGCCAATAGAAAAAAAGATGATATAGAGGTGCCCGAACCGACCGCTTCACCTGCTTCCGTAATGGGTAAGGATAGCCTCATTCGTTTTTCGCAAAGAACAAAAGGCCTTTGATCAATTAAATTCCCCGAGGCTATGCCTCGGGTTTGGCATTCAGATAACGACCTCTTCAGGAATCAAGAGCCAAGAACCTAGAGTCAAGACAAAAGGGTCTTGTTTCTTGATTCTTGTAGCCTGCCCCGCTGTTCAAACGGTCGCAGCGGTCTTCCCCGAAGTTTCGGGGCTCATACCTCGATGGCTCTGCCTCTAGGCAGTTCATTATTTTGCCACTAAAAGCTTCTTATTTGTTAGATTATTTCTTTTGAAACCCTTGTACATGGCCGAAATCGTTTGAGAAGATAAAAGCCAATGAATTATAGGGTTTAACTGTTCTTTAATTCAATTTAGTTTGCTAATTTTGCTAGCTTAAAATTTTCGATGGCTTCAGCAATAAAAAAGATAGGTGTTTTTACTTCGGGAGGTGATTCCCCGGGTATGAATGCCGCGATTCGTTCCGTTGTTCGTACTTGTGCTTACATGAAAGTAGATTGCGTGGGCATTTTTCGAGGGTATCAGGGCATGATCGAAGGTGACTTTAAACCGATGGATGCCCGAAGCGTGAACAATATCATCAATAAAGGCGGTACCATATTAAAATCTGCCCGGTGCGATGATTTTAGGACTCCCGAAGGCAGAAAGATGGCTCATGAACAACTAAAGGCCGAAGGTATAGATGCTTTTGTTGTAATCGGCGGTGATGGCAGTTTTACGGGTGCAATGATTTTTAATCAAGAATTTGGTTTTCCGGTAATCGGTATTCCAGGAACTATTGACAACGATATCTTTGGAACTTCATTTACCTTAGGTTTTGATACTGCCCTAAATACCGTGGTCGATTGTATCGATAAGATACGCGACACGGCCAGTTCGCATAACCGATTGTTCTTTGTTGAGGTCATGGGGCGCGATGTGGGGCATATTGCCTTGAATGCCGGTGTTGGTGCGGGAGCTGAGGAAATTTTGATTCCTGAAGAAGATAGGGGACTAGATCGTCTGTTGGAATCCTTAAAGCGAAGTAAGCTCTCTGGAAAATCATCAAGTATCGTTGTTGTGGCCGAAGGCGATAAAACGGGTAAGAACGTTTTTGAACTAAAGGACTATGTAGAAAAACATTTGCCGATTTATGATGTGCGAGTCTCTGTGCTGGGCCATATGCAACGTGGTGGTGCGCCATCTTGTTACGATAGGGTCTTAGCCAGTAGAATGGGGGTAAGGGCCGTAGAGGCACTTCTGGAAGGCAAAACGAATCTCATGGTCGGTGTGAGAGACAATAAACTGATTTTGACCCCGATCGACAAAGCAATAAAAGGACAATCTAAAATGGATAAGGAACTCATTCGGGTTTCAGAGATAATGACAACATAATTATAATTTAAAAGAGAATAACAATGTCAAACTTAAAAATTGGAATAAACGGATTTGGTAGAATTGGAAGATTGGTTTTCCGAACTTCAGTAAAGAGGGGTGATGTCGATGTAGTTGCCATAAACGATTTGTTGGATGTAGAGCACTTGGCCTATCTTCTTAAATACGACTCCGTACACGGCAAGTTTGACGGAACCATCGATGTGAAAGACGGTCATCTGATCGTGAACGGCAAAACCGTAAGAATCACGGCCGAAAGAGACCCTAAAAATATTAAATGGGATGCCGTAGGTGCTGAAATCGTTGCAGAATGTACCGGTATTTTTACGACACTTGAAACTGCCCAATATCATATTGACGGTGGAGCCAAGAAAGTTGTGATTTCTGCACCCTCAAAAGATGCCCCGATGTTCGTGATGGGTGTGAACCATAAAAATGTTAAAGCATCCGATACTATTGTATCAAATGCATCTTGTACCACGAATTGCCTGGCGCCAATGGCCAAAGTATTGAACGATGCTTTCGGCATTGAAGAGGCTCTTATGACTACCGTACATGCAACGACCGCCACACAAATGACCGTTGACGGGCCTAGCAAAAAAGATTGGCGCGGTGGACGTAGTGCCATGTTGAATATCATCCCAGCTTCAACTGGGGCCGCCGTAGCAGTAACTAAGGTAATTCCTGAATTGAAAGGGAAGCTTACGGGAATGGCATTTAGAGTACCTACCGCTGATGTTTCCGTAGTCGATTTGACCGTCCGTCTTGAAAAAGAAACTTCCTATGAGGAGATAAAAAAAGCGTTTAAATCTGCTTCCGAAGGCGAATTAAAGGGAATTTTAGGATATACGGAAGAAGCCGTAGTATCTCAAGACTTCGTAAGTGATCCACGAACAAGTATTTTTGATGCCGGGGCAGGAATTGAATTGAACTCCAAATTTTACAAGTTGATCAACTGGTATGATAACGAGGCTGGTTTCTCGAACAAGATGGTCGATTTGGTTCAGCATGTTGCCAGCTTGTAATTTTCCGAAAAAGAGTAGTAATCAGTTTTCCTGAAAGTTTGAAATGGTCATTCTTTCAGGATAATTTTTTGAGTGAGGCATATGATATTAATAGTAGATAGTGGTGCGACCAAAGCTGATTGGATTGCCCTTGACAAAAAAGGCGAACAATTATTCTTGACGCAAACGCTGGGTTTAAGCCCTGAAGTATTGACGAAAGAGGTCATTGAAGACCGGTTGGCCAACAATTTTGAACTTTCGAAAAATCGGGATAAAGTATCCCATCTCTTTTTTATGGCGCAGGCTGCGGTACGGAACGTATGCGAAAGTTTCTTAAAAAGATATTCAAGGAATTTTTCCCCAAGGCCAAAGCCGATGTTCGGGAAGATACTTATGCTGCAATTTATTCGACAACGAAAGTAGGCCATCAAGGCATCGTATGTATTTTAGGAACAGGGTCCAATTGTAGTTATTACGATGGACACCAACTCTTTCAAAAAGTGGTTTCCTTAGGCTATATTCCCATGGATGATGGTAGCGGTAATTTTTTCGGAAGAAAATTGATCCGAGACTACTACTATCATAAAATGCCGCAAGATTTGGCCATAAAATTTGAGAACGGTTATAATCTAGACGCCGATGTCATAAAGGAAAATCTGTACAAGCAGCCAAACCCAAACACCTATTTGGCTACTTTCGCAAGGTTTTTGGTAGAAAACAAAGAACACCCATATTGCAAAGGGGTTATTGACAAAGGCTTTCAACAGTTTATCAATAACCATGTCATGCAGTTTGAACTCGCCACCAAGGTACCCATTCATTTTGTGGGGAGCATCGCGTATTTTCTAAAGGATGAACTAACGGCCGTATTAGAGCGGAACGACCTCGTCCCTGGAGTCATAAGACAAAGACCTATCGATGGTTTGGTAGAATTTCACAAACAGACCATTTGAAGACTTTCCGTATGCAGTGAACGGTAGGTAATTCGTATGATAGGAGTTTTGTTGAAAATAATGTTGACTCCTCGTGCCGTATACTGCTACTGCAACGGCAAACCACGAACTAACCCTTCACGGCAATCATCGAGATTTCTACGTTGACGAATTTTGGAAGATTGGCCACTTCAACGGTTTCCCGTGCAGGTGCTGTCTCCGAATCAAAATAGGTGCCGTACACTTCGTTCACTTGCGTGAATTGATTCATGTCACTTAAAAAAATGGAAGCTTTTACCACGTTCTCAAAAGTCATACCCGCTTCGGATAGAATTGCCCTTAAGTTTTCCATAGATTGTCTGGTTTCCTTTTTGATATCATTTTCGACAAGATTTCCTGTTTTGGGGTCTATGGGAATCTGTCCTGAAATATATAAGGTGTTTCCGCTTAAAACCGCCTGATTATAAGGCCCGATAGGGGCTGGGGCATTTGTAGTATTGATAATTTTTTTCATCTGTTCAAATTTTATTATTTTTTAAAGGTCAGATGTAATTCGCCATTGAACATCTTGGTTAGTATCAAGAATTGTTATGGCTCATTTCATAGAGATACTATTTTTATCATTTTCTAAACTTGATTTTTTGGTTTCAAAATAAATGCATGCGTTTTGAACTCTCCCTCTTATCTCAACCTTCTTTGTACTTCGAACCTCCAACCTCGTACTTCAGACCTCGTACCTTTTTTTACCTTCTTGGGGGTTGACTTCGATTTTCCCATTTAAGGTCACTAAGAATCGAACTTTTTATCCCGATAAAGAAATACCAGCGTTCGTATCTCCCAAAGGGCGACCAATTGAATCGCATGGTAAAACTTTTCAAGTCCCTTTCAAATCTTAACTGGGTCAACGTAAAGCCGTTGTTCTTAAAATCGTAACCCGATGAGCCACCGACTTTCCATCTAGGTGACAGTTCAATATCACCAGAAAACATGAGCGAATGGCTACTGAACTCATTTTGCCTCGCAGAATTGGAATAACTCGCGGAATACGCCAATCTGAAATTCCAAGGTATTTTCGTGCCCCAAGCGGGGTTTTCAACATCCTGAGACTTTTTATCACGGTCTTGATCATTTCTTTGTGTATTGTAGAAGTCATCCGCTTTTCCGAAAAGGTCGTCGTCACGCCCACCGCTTTGGGCCACATAATCGAATTCATCCGATTCTTCTTCCTCTTCTTTCTTTTTGCCAAAAGTTTCGCTGTCGATGGAATACCCTACATTGACATTGGCCCTAGTAAGCCTAAAGAGGCTTCCACCGTTGTCAATATTGAAGGTGTTGATTCTTCTGCCATTATTGTCAATGGCATAGGGATCGAGCGCCGCCGAAAAGTTAATCGACATTTTTTTGTTAAGTATACTCGTGCCCCCGTTGATGCTTAAAGGGCTTAACTTCAGTGAATCGGCCTCGAGATTGTAGCCAGTAGATATATTGAAGTTGCTTAAAATAGGGACTTTTTTGGCCTCCGTTGCGGTTGAATCCTTATCGCGCACTTTGGCTTCCAAAGTATTGGCCAACGAAAAACTAAGACTGTTCGATTTTCCTAAACTGGGCGACCCGTTTAAGGTACCCTCAAATCGACTATATTGCACCACTTCACCGTTGGCATCAATATATTCGTCATAGAACTGTTCAAAAGATGGTGCATAGCCGTAACTTAGACTAGGGCGCATCACATGTCGTATGGCCTGAATTTTTTTATCCTCCCCAAAATTAAAGGTTCCATATACTGTCGTTCCGACACTTGCGCTGAAGTTGTATTTATTGAAACGGTCAAAACCTTTGATGGTGTCGCGCACCACGGTACCATTTTCGCCCACTGTGGCATCGAATCGCCTCCGAAAAGTTTCCAAGGTCCATACATCTTCATAGCTTCCGCCCATGGTCACACTGAAAAATTTAGCAACTTTAAAATTCGTACTAATGGGGATGCGATGCCTAGCACCGACTCTCGCTCCATCGAACATACGGCCGGTCAAGAAATCCTCATCATTGGTCTTTAGTCTATTCTGGGCATTGACATCGTACTGAAAGTTGATATTTTGAATGAATCCCTTTTTGATGCCATCCCTCTTTGCAAAAGGAAAAATACGTTCCATGCTGGCCTGAAAGGTGGGCAAAGTCATATCTATATTATCTTCAGGGGCGTTGTCGCTTGTATTTTGGCTATGTGTCATCGTAAGGCTCGTATTGACGGACGGGTAGGCAGGAAAGGTCTTTGAGTACGATATCGACGAACTAAGCGTGTTGTTTTGGGTATTCGGTAGATTTTGTTGCAAGAGCGAATTTTGATAGTACGAACTACTTCCTAAATTAACCGAGGCCGAAAACCTTGAATTCGGGCTGGCCTTTGTGTCTTGCGAATGTGCCATCTGCAGGTTCCAAATAGTATTCCTGCTATAATCATCAAAACCTTTTTGACTTGTTACCAGGTTTTCATATCTAAAATTGACATTGCCACGATATTTATATCGTTTGACATAAACCGATTGGGTTCGAAAACCGTAGCTACCATTCGTGTAGAAGTCTCCGGTAAGGGTCAGATCGGCATATTCTCCGATGGGGAGATAATATCCGCCCTGCTGTAAAAAATACCCACGGTTTGGGTCGTTGCCAAAAGTAGGTATCATGAGCCCCGCGGTTCTGCCCACAGAAAGCGGGAAATAGGCGAACGGTAGCCCGATTGGGGTGGGTACATCGGCAATGTATAAGTTGCTGACCCCTGCAATCACCTTCTTTTTTGGTACAAATTTGGCCTTTCGAACCCGAATGTAGTAATCAGGATTTATAGTATCGGTCGAGGTAGTCAACTTGCCCTCGCTCAAAAAATAGACCGAGTCGTTCTCTTTTTTCGTGATTTCGGCATATACCTTCATATTGTCACCACCTAATTGGCCCAACCCCGCTTGTTGCTCGGTTCGCGAGTTCCAGATTAATGCTTTTTGGGTATCGAAATTGAAACGTATGGAGTCGGGTATCACCTCGTTGTCGGCCTGTTTGAAAAAGGGCAATTGTGAATAATTTCCTAAGGAATCCTTAAGACGTCCTGCATAGACTTCGTTCTTTACGTAGTCCATAATAATGATGCCGGCCTTTAATTCGGTATCTTGATAATAGATTTCCGCTTCATTGTACAAATATATCTTCTGGTCTTTTTGGCTCAGTTTTACAGAATCTTTGGCCTTATACCTTATTTTACCAAGAAGCAGTGAGGGGCGGCTGTTCAAAGAATCGATCTGAGTGCTATCCGTTTCGACCGTATCACGCTGCTGTACGGGAAAAAGCGGGGCTACAATCGAATCTTTTTGTGCTTTTATAGGTAGGGTAACTATTTTATCTTCTTGGGAAGAAAGTACGTTCACAAATAGGAGCAATAGGAAAAGTAAAAGATGTTTGTTTGATTGCAAAGCTAGATATCCTATTTTTGTAAAGGTTTGGCTTTCTTAGGGGTCCGTACTATGATTGGGCTTTTAGAAGTCAAACTTACATATATTTTTTATTCCCGTCGTAGGGTATTACCATAAATTTAACCTTCATGAACACCCCCAAAAACCTTATTAAAATGAAATGGAAATCCTTTTCTTTTATATCATTTTTTGTCGTGGTATTCATTATACTATCGTTTGATAATCCTCAGTTTTCACAAGAAAAAGACCAATTCGTAGTCGTTTTGGATGCCGGTCACGGTGGCCATGACCCGGGAAATCTTGGTAATGGCTATTTAGAAAAGAATATAGCCCTAAACATCGTGCTAAGGGTCGGAGCGCTCTTAAAGCAAAATTCTGACATCAAGGTAGTTTACACCCGAGATGACGATACTTTTGTAGATTTATACGTCAGGGGTGAAATCGCGAACAAGGCCGATGCCGATCTTTTTGTTTCGGTCCATTGCGATTCACATACTTCGGATGCCCATGGGGCAGGAACTTTTGTTTTGGGGCTACATGCCAACGAACAGAATTTTGAAATCGCGAAAAAAGAGAATTCCGTTATTTATCTGGAAGACAACTATGAAACCCGTTATGCGGATTATGACATCAATTCCCCTGAATCGGTCATCGGTCTTACCATCATGCAAGAAGAATTTTTGGATCAGAGCATTTTACTTGCCAAGTCAATGCAAGACAATTTTACGGGAAAGTTAAAACGAAAAGATAGAGAGGTAAAACAAGCGGGATTCATTGTACTTCACCAAACTTTCATGCCAAGTATTCTTATCGAGACAGGTTTTTTGACAAATAAAGAAGAAGGTGCCTACCTGAACTCCCAAAAAGGGCAATATGAAATGGGTGCCGCAATTGCCGATGCGATTTTGAGGTATAGGGGCAACGTGCAGCCGGATATCGCTGGTGTAGGAACGCCGGTTTCACCAACGACAATCGCGGGACCTTCATCTGTGGAAATGGAGGCCGAAGCTGAAACGGAGAAAGAACGTTTGGCCGAAGAGGTAAAAGTTGCAGAGGCAGCTGAAGTAGCGGTAAAAGAAAAAGAGGCCATTGAAGCCAAAAAACGTGAACTCGCCGAGTTGGAAGGAAAGCGAAGAGAGGCCGAGGAAGCCAAAAAAGCCCAAGAAGAACTTGCCGAGAAAAACCGTATAGCCGAAGCGGAGAAAAAGGCGAAGGAAGAACTTGCGGAGAAAGAACGTTTAGCGGAGGAGGCCAAAATAGCCGAAGCTGCTGAAGTCGCTAAAAGAGAAAAAGAGGCGGAGGAAGCTAAGATAGCCGAGGAAGCCGTAGCGGCAAAAAAGGAGAAGGAAGCCGAGGAGACAAAAAAACGTGAACTCGCCGAGTTGGAAGGAAAGCGAAGAGAGGCCGAGGAAGCCAAAAAAGCCCAAGAAGAACTTGCCGAGAAAAACCGTATAGCCGAAGCGGAGAAAAAGGCGAAGGAAGAACTTGCGGAGAAAGAACGTTTAGCGGAGGAGGCCAAAATAGCCGAAGCTGCTGAAGTCGCTAAAAGAGAAAAAGAGGCGGAGGAAGCTAAGATAGCCGAGGAAGCCGTAGCGGCAAAAAAGGAGAAGGAAGCCGAGGAGACAAAAAAACGTGAACTCGCCGAGTTGGAAGGAAAGCGAAGAGAGGCCGAAGAAGCTAAAAAAGCACAGGAAGAACTGGCGGAGAAAAAACGTATAGCCGAAGCGGAGAAAAAGGCGAAGGAAGAACTTGCGGAGAAAGAACGTTTAGCAGACGAGGCCAAGATAGCCGAAGCTGCTGAAGTCGCTAAAAGAGAAAAAGAGGCGGAGGAAGCTAAGATAGCCGAGGAAGCCGAAGCGGCAAAAAAGGAGAAGGAAGCCGAGGAGACAAAAAAACGTGAACTTGCCGAGTTGGAAAGAAAGCAAAGAGAGGCTGAGGATGCCAAAAAAGCTCAGGAAGAACTTGCCGAGAAAGATCGTATTGCCGAAGCGGAGAAAAAGGCGAAGGAAGAACTTGCAGAAAAAGAACATCGCGCTGAACAGGCAAAAAATACGGAAGTTGAAAAGGGGGCGATCCCGAAAGTGAATCAAAAGTAGTTTTTAAGGTACAGCTTTTGGCCAGCTCAAAAGAGATACCGTTAGAACCGCAAAATTTCAATGGTTTGAATAGGCTATCAAAAGAACCGATTAAAAACCTTTTTCGTTACATGTATGGTGGCACGGGTTCTTACCGCGAAGCCAAAATGCTGAAATCGAACGCTGACGTGAAAGGTTATCCGACCTCTTATATTGTGGCCTATAAAGATGGAGTGCGTATTACCGTTCAAGAGGCACTGAAATACGTTGATGAATAAATACGCTATCTAAAATTTATTCCTAATTTTGTTAGTAACAGAAAACCATCCTTTTGAAACTATCTAGAGAAGTTAAGACCGGTATTATCGTTATTGGAGGCATTTTACTGTTCATATTGGGCTTTAGTTATCTGAAATCTACCCCTTTGTTCGACGATAGTAAAACGCTTTATGCGATTTATCCGAATGTTGGAGGGCTACAGGCGGGGACACAAGTTTCGGTAAACGGATTTTCCGTTGGAACGGTTAACAACATTAGATTTAAGGATGAGACCGGTAACCTCTTGGTCACCTTTACGGTCAACAACGATTTTGATTTTTCCAAAAATAGCAAGGCGGAACTTTACGATACCGGAATCATTGGGGGCAAGGGAATTCAGATTATACCAATTTTTGATGGAGCTCCCATGACGAAATCCGGTGATACGTTACAAGCCACTACGAAGCCTGGGTTGACCGAATTGGTTCAGACGAGTTTAAACCCTTTGAAGAATAGGATTGAAGGTGCTGTATCGAACGCTGATTCATTGATGATAAATGTGAATCAGGTTCTTGATGACCGCACAAAAAAGGATTTGCGCGAGAGCATTGCAGGATTGAGCCAATTGATGAAAAGCCTTCAAGGCAGTGCCGATGTGCTTAACGGAATTTTAAGTGACAACAAAGGCAAATTAGACAGTTCGTTGACCAATTTTAGAGCGCTGACCAATAATTTTGCAAAACTTTCAGATTCCCTGAATAACGCAGGTTTAGGAAGAACTTTGGCCAGCCTTGAATCTACGGTTGCTAATTTGGATAACCTATTGGCCCGAATCAATCAAGGTGATGGTACTTTGGGCAAGTTGATGAAAGATGAGGAGTTGTATACGAATTTGAACAATGCTTCAAGAGAGTTGGATCTTTTGTTGCAAGACTTCCGTTTGAACCCTAAACGTTATGTGAATGTTTCCGTATTTGGTAAAAAACAAAAGGAGTATACCGTCCCTGAAGAGGATCCTGCGGAAAAAATAGACGAACAATAAATGCAGTACCTGCCCAATATTGTATTTGCCATTATACTTATAACGGCTATTGGCTTTTTTGCCAAAAATATCAAACGTCTTTCTAGAAATATTAAATTGGGGAAGGATGTTGACGTATCGGACAACAAATCCAGCCGATGGAACAATATGGCTCGAATTGCCTTGGGGCAGACAAAAATGGTGGTCAGGCCCATTGCCGGCATTCTTCATATCATCGTTTATGTTGGCTTCATCATAATCAATATCGAAGTACTTGAAATCATAATTGACGGACTTTTTGGAACCCATCGCATTTTCTCATCTCTCGGTGGGGTATACGATATCTTGATAGCCTCATTTGAAATTTTGGCACTATTGGTCATTGTAGCGGTAATCGTTTTTTGGATTCGTCGGAACATCATCAGGTTACAGCGATTCATAAAGCCCGAAATGAAGGGCTGGCCTAAGAAAGACGGCAATCTTATCCTTTACATTGAATTGGTATTGATGGTATTGTTCCTTACCATGAACGCTACTGATTTTCGATTACAACAATTGGGTGTAGATCATTATTCGCAGGCCGGAGCTTTTCCCATAAGTCGATATTTGATTCCATTATTTGAAGGATTCTCAACGGACACTTTGATAATAATAGAACGTACGGCTTGGTGGCTCCATATTGTCGGAATCTTGTTTTTCTTGAACTATCTCTATTACTCCAAACATTTGCATATCCTTTTGGCTTTTCCTAACACTTATTTTGGAAAATTGGGGCCAAAAGGAAAATTTAAAAATCTTGATGCCGTTACCCAAGAAGTGAAACTTATGATGGATCCATCGGCCGATCCGTTCGCTGCTCCTGCCGAGGATGCACCGGCACCAGAAAAATTTGGAGCTTCCGATGTAATGGATCTTTCGTGGGTTCAATTGCTTAATGCCTACACCTGCACCGAATGTGGGCGATGTACAAGCGAATGTCCGGCCAACCAAACGGGTAAAAAACTTTCCCCAAGAAAGGTCATGATGGACACCCGTGATAGACTTGAAGAAGTAGGAAAAAATATCGACGCCAACAAAGGAGTATTCGTGGATGATGGCAAACAATTGTTGGACAACTATATCACAAGAGAAGAATTATGGGCCTGCACCTCTTGCAACGCATGTGTAGAAGCTTGCCCTGTTAGCATTGACCCTCTTTCTATAATTATGGATATGCGTCAATATCTTGTTATGGAGCAGTCTGCAGCACCTACAGAACTGAACAATATGATGGGCAATATCGAAAACAACGGAGCGCCTTGGCCCTTCAATCAGATGGATAGGCTTAACTGGAGCCAAGAACAATAACGAAAAGGTTATATGGGAAACGAGCTAAAAGTACCTACCATGGCCGAAGTCTTTGCGACCGGACAACAGCCCGAAGTTTTATTTTGGGTAGGTTGCGCCGGTAGTTTTGATGACCGCGCCAAAAAAATTACTAAGGCATTTGTGAAAATTTTGAACAAAGCAAATGTCTCATTTGCCGTTTTGGGCACCGAAGAAAGCTGTACGGGTGATCCGGCCAAAAGATCTGGTAATGAATTTTTGTTTCAAATGCAGGCGGTGACCAATATCGAGGTGATGAACGCCTATGCAATTAAAAAAATCGTAACGGCATGTCCACATTGTTTCAATACCCTGAAAAATGAGTACCCGGGCCTTGGGGGAAATTATGAAGTAGTGCACCATACTCAATTTTTAAAGCAGCTTTTGGAAGAAGGTCGTATTTCCATGGAAGGCGGAAAGTTCAAGGGTAAACGTATTACTTTTCATGACCCATGTTATCTGGGCCGTGCCAATGATGTTTATGAGGCCCCCAGAGACCTCATTCGGAAATTGGATGCCGAACTGGTCGAAATGAAGAATTGCAAGAAAAAGGACTTTGTTGTGGTGCCGGTGGGGCGCAAATGTTCAAAGAACCTGAAAAAGGCGATAAAGATGTGAATATCGAACGTACTGAACAGGCCTTGGAAACCCAACCTGAAATTATAGCCGCGGCCTGTCCGTTTTGTAATACGATGATGACCGATGGCATTAAAAACAAAGAGAAAGAAGCCGTGATACAAGTAATGGACGTAGCCGAGCTTATAGCAAATGCAGAAGACCTTTAGGCATAGCTAAAATTTTAAGACAACCCCAAATTATTGATGTTATGCTAGTAGATTTTGACACCTTACCCGATGATGCACGAATTTGGATATATCAGGGAAGCAGGAGTTTGTCGGAAGATGAGCTGATCGAAATCAGACAGGCCATGGATGATTTTATACAGAAGTGGACAGCACATGGAAGTGAGCTAAAATCTGGGTATGAAATCCGGTACAAACGATTTTTAGTACTAGGGCTGGACCAATCTAAGGCCTCTGCCTCTGGCTGTTCAATCGATGCATCGGTTCATTTTATTCAACAACTTGAAAAAAAATATAATATCGAACTTTTGGACAAAATGAATGTGTCTTACAAACAGGGAGATTTTATTGCCTACAAGTCTTTGGTGGACTTTAAGAAAATGGCGCGCCAGAAAGCGGTTTCAAAAAATACCGTGGTCTTCAACAATCTGGTAGCCAACAAGCAAGAATACACAGAACATTGGGAAGTGCCGGCCTCCGAAAGTTGGCACTCCCGATTTATGTAAACCTGCTTCTGGTACGGTAATTGGATATATTAAAGCATTTCGTTTTGAAAAATCGGATAAAGTGCAATAATTAGTGCGGTTTTCAGTTAATTCCATAGACCAATTTTATATGCGTTTTTTTACTGTTCTCCCATTCTTTTTTTTGATTTTAGTTGCCCGGGCTCAAAAAAACCCTTTGGTGACCAGAGATAGCCTTTCCCAACAAAAATGGGTCGACACTCAGTATAACGATATGTCTTTGGAAGAAAGAGTTGGCCAGTTGTTTATGGTCAGTATTGGGTCTAAAGAAAATTCGGATGCCGATAAGATTAAGGCATTGATCCAAAAACACCATATCGGAGGGGTCATATTTTTGCCTGGTGGACCAGTTCAACAAGCGAAATTGACTAACTATTTTCAAAAAACTTCAAAACGCCCCTTGTTGATCGGCCAAGATGCGGAATGGGGCCTAGCTATGCGGTTGGACTCTACCTACGCTTTTCCGTGGAACATGACATTGGGTGCTATTTCCGACAGTACCATTGTTGAAAAAGTAGGATACCGTATTGGAAAGCACGCCAAAAGATTGGGTGTTCATATTAATTTCGCCCCGGTGCTCGATGTTAACATGAATCCTGAAAACCCAATTATCGGAAACCGTTCGTTCGGTGAGAATCGGGAGAATGTCTCCCAAAAAGGTGTGGCCATGATAAAGGGAATAGAAAAAGCGGGTGTATTGACAAGCGGTAAACATTTTCCGGGTCATGGCGATACGGCTACGGACTCGCACTATTCGCTTCCGGTACTCGAATTTTCGAAAGAACGACTGGACAGTATAGAGATTTATCCCTATAAGAAAGCAATAGAGGCAGGACTCAGTAGTGTTATGGTTGCTCATTTGAATATTCCAAGTCTAGAAATGAAAAAAGACCTTCCTTCGTCCTTATCCGAACAAATTATTACAGGAATCCTTAAAGATGAAATGGGTTTTAAGGGACTGGTCTTTACCGACGCCTTGAATATGAAAGGCGTTGCCGATCATGGTAAAAACGGGGAAGTGGAACTTGAAGCTTTTATGGCCGGCAATGACATTCTTTTGATGCCTACCGAACTTGAAAAGGCCAAGGAAAAGCTAATTAAGGCAGTTGAGAAGGGAAAAATTACAGAGCAACGCCTGGCCAGTTCGGTCAAAAAATTCTTATGGCCAAATATAAAGTTGGGCTGCATAAAACCCGTTTCGTCGATTTGAATAATTTACATGAAGATTTAAATACTTTGGAAGACGACTTGGTCTATGAGGAAGCCATAGAAAATGCTATTACGGTAGTCAAGAACGACTATTATCTTATGGGCGTCAAGAAGTTGGAAAACAAAAAGATAGCCTATGTCAAGTTCGGTGACGACAACAGTGATGCGTTCATAACCGAACTAAATAAATATACAAAGGTTGATCAAATCAACGGGAAGGATATTGCCACTTTAAAAAAGAAATTAAAAGACTATAATCTGGTGATTATCGGTCTACACAAGAGTAATGAAAGTCCTTGGAAACCTTTTGATTTTTCTAAAAATGAACTTTTCTGGTTAGAGGAAATCGCCAAAGAACGAAGTTCGAACCTTATTTTATCCGTTTTTGCCAAACCCTATGCCTTGTCAAAAGTGGCTTCTTATAAGAATATCGATGGGGTAGTGGTAGCTTATCAGAATAGCAAAATGGCCCAAGAAAAGACGGCACAACTTATTTTTGGAGCCATCCCAGCAAAAGGTATTTTACCGGTTTCAGTTAACGAGAACTTTCCCGTGAATACAAGTATATCTCTCGAATCTTTAAAACGTTTGGGCTATAGCATTCCTGAGCGGGTGGGCATGAGTAGTACCAAATTGGCGGAGGTCGATAGATTGGTTCAAGATGGTCTCGATTCGTTGATGTACCCAGGGGCACAGGTGATAATTGCGCGCAGGGGCAAAGTAATTTACAACAAAGGTTTTGGAAAACCTACCTATGAATCGAAGGTCGATATTGGGCCAGATCATATTTATGACTTGGCTTCGATTACCAAGATACTGGCCACTTTGCCGATTATTATGAAAATGGAGGAAGAGGGTAAGATAGCCTTAAACGATACCTTTGAGGAACTCATTCCTGAATACGGTGATTCGGAGCTCAAAAATGTTACGGTTTTAAAGGCACTTTCGCACTATGGGCGACTTCCTTCTTGGATCGCCTTTTACGTTAGTACGTTGGATGAGAAACGGAAACCTTCCGAAGAATTTTATAGAAAGGCTCCCTCAGATGGTTTTACGATCAAGGTAAGCGACAATCTTTTTCTGGCAGATGCGTATAAAGACTCCATCTATGATAGAATCGGGCGGCAAGACCTGAAGTCTAACCGCTACCGGTATAGCGATGTGGCCTATTACGTGATGAAAAAATACATCGAAGATACGAACAAGACACGATTGGATAAACTTGCGGATGATTTCTTGTATAAACCTATTGGTGCTTCGCATACAAGCTACAACCCTTTGGAAAAATTTCCGAAAAATATCATTGTGCCCTCCGAGGTGGATAAATACTATCGTTATCAAACTGTGCAAGGCTACGTTCACGATATGGGTGCCGCTATGCAAGGTGGTGTAGGTGGTCACGCTGGATTGTTCGGTAATGCGAACGACGTTGCCAAAATTATGCAAATGTACCTTCAAGATGGGTTTTATGGCGGCCATCGGTTTTTAGATGCCAGAACGGTCAAGAAATTCAATACCTGTTATTTCTGTGACAAGAAAGTAAGAAGGGGAGTGGGTTTTGATAAGCCCGAATCAAGGGGCGGAGGACCCGCCTGCGAGTGCGTTTCACGAAAAAGTTTTGGCCATAGCGGATTTACGGGAACCTACACCTGGGCCGACCCCGAAGAAGATTTGGTTTACGTATTCCTTTCGAACCGAACCTACCCAACCGCATCGAATACGTTACTGGTCAAAACGGGTTTAAGAACTAGGATTCAATATGCCATATACAAGGCCATAGACAATTGATTTTCATGTCGCCCGATTCTCCATTAACGAATTCTTAACGCTGTTGCCCGTAAATAAAACGGGTCAATTTCGACTGAGCAGCGGGTTTTCACTAAATTTGTAACGATGAAGATAGCCATAGTATGTTACCCTACCTTCGGGGGTAGTGGTGTTGTAGCAACCGAATTAGGAATCGCCCTTGCCAATAGGGGGCACGAGGTACATTTTGTAACCTATCGCCAACCGGTTCGACTCGAACTGCTTAATAGCAAGATACATTTTCATGAGGTACATGTTCCTGAATATCCGCTCTTTCATTATCAACCCTATGAGTTAGCTTTATCAAGTAAGCTGGTAGATACCATTAAGTTGTACGGTATCGAATTGTTACATGTACACTATGCCATTCCACATGCCTATGCGGGGTATATGGCCAAAAAAATGCTCGAAGAAGAAAATATACACATCCCGATGATAACTACCTTGCATGGTACCGATATTACCCTGGTGGGCAAACACCCCTTTTACAAACCTGCGGTGACCTTCAGTATCAATCAATCCGACGTAGTGACTTCGGTCTCGGAAAGCCTAAAACAGGAAACACTTGAATTGTTCAATATCAAAAAGGATATACAGGTTATTCCAAATTTCATCGACACCAAAAAATATAGTTCTTCATTTACCGATTGTCAACGATCATTGATGGCGAATGATGACGAAAGAATTGTGACCCATATCAGCAATTTTAGAAAGGTCAAACGAATACCAGATGTCATTCATATTTTTAATAGGATACAGAAAGAAATTCCGGCTAAGCTGATTATGGTAGGCGAGGGGCCCGAAAAGGAAAATGCCGAATTTATGTGCGAACAATTGGGTATTACCGACAAAGTCCTATTTTTAGGAAACAGCAATGAGATCGATAGAATTTTGTGCTTTTCAGATTTATTCTTATTGCCCTCAGAGACGGAGAGCTTCGGGCTGGCAGCTTTGGAAGCCATGATAAACAGAGTTCCCGTAATTTCCAGTAATACAGGAGGAATTCCAGAGGTCAACAAACAAGGAATAACAGGATACTTGAGCGATGTGGGCGACGTAGAAGATATGGCTCAAAACGCCTTGAAAATATTGGGCGATGACCTCATACTTGAAAAATTTAAGAAAAATGCTGTAAAAGCGGCCCAAAAGTTTGATATTTTAAAGGTACTTCCACTTTATGAAGCCGTTTATGAAAAGGCATATAGCAGTAGACTTAATACTTCATACAGCTAAATGAAAAATATATTGCTTTTATTGATTTTGATACTGATGTCTTGCAACGGTCAAAAAAAGCCACGGGTGACAATAATACAATGAACAACGAAGCAAAAAATACAAGTCCATTAACACTTCTTTTAACAGATAATTACAGTGGAGCCGATAGTACCGAGACTTTGGTAGTAGAGGATGAAAAGGCATTGAGGAACTTTTTTCAAAAATCAATCGAACGCGAAAACCGGGATTACCAGTGCCAAAAGTGGATTTTTCTAAAGATCTGGTGATAATTCATTGTAGTGGCGAAGCAGTAAATGCTGTATTGTCCGAGCTATATGTAAAACAGGAATCAGAAGATTCGGTTCATATAGCGATAAAAAAAATGGATAAAAAAGAAAACAGTACTGCAGCCATGAGTCCTTTTTCGGTTTATACCATTCCCTTGACAAAAAAGAAAATTGTCATCGATAAATAGTCTACAATATTCTTCTTCAATCTGATGCTTTTTAAGATACTTTCGAATCATCAAAGGCATACCTCCTGATATGTTTTGATTTTACCGTTAAAAGTCTTTTTTTGTCATTTGTCGAGGAGTGATGAATCCCATACTTCAAATTGCCCGTTTTGATCGATAAAGGGTAACTGAACAAAAAGGCCTCGAATCTAAAGCGTTGAAGCTATATAATTAGCGGAGGTCAGCATGTTCAAGTCTACTTCCATAAGGGTCTCAATCGCCCATATTCTATAGTTCTATCGAAGAAAAATGCGCGGTGTTTCGACAACTCTATTGGGTACTGTTCAACCCTTTCAAATCGTTAGACGAGCAGGTTTTTGAGGTTGTATTTGGTCGAAATAACATTGATAGAGTCAAAAATTTATTCCCTAGACACATAACTTTGAAGCAGAAATTGATAAAATATAGCTATGAATTTTAGTAAACTACTTTGCTTCCTTATTGTCTTTTCATTCGTAATATCGTGTAAGAATGATGATTCGGCGATAGGCCCCCTAGAACCACCTAATAAAGAAGGAACATTGACGTTGACCACTTCAGTCGTGGTAGATAATGATAACAAGCTCATTCTATACAATGGAGGAGATGTAGCATTGAAAAATAATGTGGTTATCAATGAGACTACCTATGCTTTGAACACCACCGATACCGATTTCATGGTGGGTAAGGCATATACCTTGACCATAGGTAACGATTCATATACATTTTATAGAACTCAATTACCTGTTATAGATATTAATACGAATGGTGGTGAAATAATAGACCCCGATAAGATAGCTGCTGATTTTGTACTTTATGAGACTGATAAAGACCCTTTTGAGAGTATTATCGGTATTGAATTTAGGGGCGGCTTGTCTGTAACCTTTCCCAAAAAATCCTACGGTATCGAATTGTGGGAGGATACCGCTGGAACTACATTTAATGAGTCCTTGTTGGGTATGCGCTCAGACGACGATTGGATTTTGGACGCCATGTACAATGAACCCGCAAAATTGAGGGATTTTGTATCACACGATCTGTGGTTAGACATGGCACGCTACCATTATAGTGCCCAAGAATCCGATATAACTTTCGGTATTAAGAGGCAATATGTCGAGATTTTTGTGAATGGTAAATATGGTGGTGTTTACTGGCTAGGTGAAAAGATAGACAGAAAACAATTGGGCCTTGAAAGATATGATTCAGGGATTAGGGGCGAATTGTACAAAGGCGATGATTGGGGAGAAGGTACTTTGTACAATAGCTTAGAACCATTCGATAATAATTCGCTGTTTTGGAGCGGTTTTGAAGCTGATTATCCTGATGATATCGGTGAGGTAGATTGGACCAATCTTCATGACTTTGTCGATTTTGTAATCAATGCCGATGATGCGACCTTCGATGCTGAAATGAATACCCGAATGGACGTGCCGAACCTTATTGATTATTTTATATTTGTAAACATAATCTTCGCACAAGACAACCTTGGAAAGAACATTTTCACAGGCCGATACGATCAAGACGCACCCTATTTTCATGTAGCCTGGGATATGGATTCGAGTTGGGGTAACGATTTTATCGGCGATAGGGCGGACCCTGCTACATATCCACTCTTCAACGGCATGTACAGAAGACTTCAGGGCAACAATGACTTTGTCACTGCCTTAAAAGCAAGATGGATGGAACTTCGAGGAAACCTTCTTAGCGACGCATCGCTTGAGGCGCGCTTTATTGCTGCACATAATTACTTAAGTTCCAATGGAGTTTATGAGAGAGAGGCCATCGATGCCAATTTAATTCAAAAACCGTATGATCCAGCTGAAATAGATTTTATAACCGCATGGCTAAAAGAAAGAAATACATATTTAGATGGTTGGATAGCTATAAGTGAAACGCCATAGGCCAATATTAATAAGAATCGAATCAAATCAAGACCCAAGTTTTACACTTGGGTCTTTTTTTGTCGATTTTTCCTGTTGATACGTCGGGGAATCCTACAACCTATCGAGAAAAATTACAGTTCAAAGTACTTTATTGGTGTAATGAACTGTAAATCATAATTTTACAGCCTACTAGTCCTTAAATCTTATAACCTATGAAAAAAATTACGCTATGTGTATTGGTATTGGCACTTATGGCCATAATACCTATCTACGCTCAAGAAATGCCCGTTCTTACTTCAAAAGACAGTATCGTAGAAAGCTCTTGGATTATCGGTCTTGGCTATAATATTGTGGACGATTCAGGGGATGTTTTCGATGAATTATTGTCGGTAGATTCACAGTGGAATGTGCTGCCTTATCCATCTAGATTGAGTATTGGGAAATATTTCAAGAACGGAATCGGCTTAGAAGCCATCGGTTCGTTTAATACATATAAAGAAGGTAAAATCATAGATGGTGCCGTAAACACTGAGAAAAACAATTATTTCTCCGTTGATTCCCGAGTGACCTATGATTTGAACAAACTCATAGGCCAAACCGCTTGGTTCGACCCCTATGTAGGTGGTGGTATCGGCTTCACCGATGCCAATGACCAACACCGAGCGACCTATAATGCAGTTGTAGGTTTCAGAACATGGATCAGCGATACTTGGGGCTTGGATTTTAGTTCGACCGGCAAGTGGGCTATAGGTGATAATGGAGCCACGAACCACATACAACATGCTGCAGGCGTTGTCTACCAATTTGGGGTAGAAAAGGGATTATCGAAAAAGGGTGCCGAGAAATTAGCACTTATCAATGCTATGGAAAAAGAACGGCAACGTGTTCAAGATTCTATTGCTGCCGCTGACCGCGCTAGGGAAGATACCGCTTTAGCGGAACGTTTGGCCAAAGAAAAAGAGCAGGCCAGATTGGCTGCGGCCGAACAAGCAAAAATCGAAGCCGAAAATGCAAGAAAACGTCAAATAGAACAAAAAATTGAGGCGCTCGGATACGTTTACTTCGATTTGAACTCGTCTTACCTTGGTAAACAATCTAAAGCAGTACTGGATTCCCTTTCGACAATACTTTCTGAAACGGTTGATTTACAGTTGGAAATAACATCGCATACTGATTCACGTGGAAGTTCGGAATACAACAAATGGCTGTCGGAAAGACGGGTCAAAAACACCATGGAATACCTTGTAAAAAAAGGAATAGAAGCCGATAGATTGAGCAGTAAGGCTTTTGGAGAAGATAATTTACTTAATGAATGTAGTGATGGCGTCAGGTGTTCTGAAGAAAAGCATAAAATAAATAGAAGATCGGAGTTCAAGGCCTTGTTCAAGTAGTCTAAATCGATTGTTTTAGATTGAGTCCTATGCTATTGAACTTAGAAATACAATGTAATAATTAGCGGGTAAGAATAATCCAAATTACATTCATAAGCATGAAAATACTGGCAAGTTATCTATCTTTGTCCTACGACCAAGACCAAACTTGTTTTTCGCAATAAAGAATTACATAAAACGTTTATAGTAGGTAAGAATAAATTAATCATCAAATAAAAAGTAAAAATGAAAAAAGTCTTAGTTTTAGGTGGCGGAGGATTTATAGGAGGTCATCTTGCACACAGATTGAAGAACGAAGGTTGCTGGGTGCGGGTGGTCGATATAAAAGAGAAGCATGAATTTTGGAATGAGGAGGACATCTGTCATGAATATGTTGAAGGAGATTTACGTGATCCCCAGTTGGTATCCCGTGTGTTCATGACCCCCGACCAAAAATCGGAGCAAGACAAAGAAAATTCATTTGACGAAGTATATCAATTGGCTGCTGATATGGGTGGTGCTGGTTATATCTTTACTGGCGAGAATGACGCGAATGTAATGCATAGTTCGGCAGTTATAAACCTTAATTCGGCTTTAGAGGCGACTAAGAAAGGTGTAAAGAAAATCTTTTACTCTTCTTCCGCTTGTATGTATCCAGAACATAACCAGTTAGATTCTGATAACCCTAATTGTGAGGAAAGTTCAGCATATCCGGCCAATCCTGATTCGGAATATGGATGGGAGAAACTTTTTAGCGAGCGTCTATTTTTGGCATTCAACAGAAATTACGAGCTCGATGTTAGAGTGGCCAGGTTTCATAATATATTCGGTCCTATGGGAACATGGACCGGTGGGAAGGAGAAAGCCCCTGCCGCTATGTGCAGAAAGGCTGCCGAGACTCCGAATCACGGTGAAATAGAGGTTTGGGGCGATGGCTTGCAAACAAGGTCTTTTCTCTATATCGACGATTGTGTTGAGGCGGTGCTCAGGTTCATGCGTCAAAAAGAATTTTTAGGACCGGTAAATATCGGTTCTGAAGAGATGGTCACCATCAACGAACTTGCTCAAATGGCCATTGATTTGTCAGGAAAAGATATCAGTATCAATAATTTGGGTGGACAAGAATTCTTTGATAAATATGGATTTAAATGTCCGACAGGAGTTAGAGGAAGAAATTCGGACAACAAATTGTACAAAGAAAAAATGGGATGGGAACCCTCCCAGCCACTAGTAGAAGGGCTTTCCGAAACATTCAAATGGATTAACGAACAAGTTAAGTCAACAAGTACGGCCAATGTAGGTTAATCTTTCATGCTAATTCATCCTAAAGTTTGGCTGATATGAACATCTATAGTTGGCAAATCATTTAGAAAAAGGGAATGAAAAAAGCCGAGGTATATACCTCGGCTTTTTTTGTCTAATTCTAAAATTTATGTATTGTTTGAAAAGGTAATCGAATACTATAATTTTTATGGTATTTGAAGACAAAAGGATGCAATGGAGCAGTTTCAATTTCTCTTAAATTACCGGTTGAGTTTAATTTTTCGAATTCTCTTGGTACTTGAAACAATGACCTGTGCTTAATTTAGGGGAGTGCTTGTTTGGAAATCGTAAACACTATTCCATTTTATACCTTCAGCGTCCGCGCTAAGGTACTTTCTTTGAAGTAGGGGTAGAATGTGTCGTTGGATAGAGAAGTACTAAGAATCAATAGGCATATGTCGTTCTTCAAAAAAAATGTTTCAATAGTACTATCTATGTATTTAGAATAGTAATCAAAATCTTGAAGGACCTTGTTACAAATAAATAATTATACCCCTCTAGAAAATAATATGGTAGTGAAAGTCTTGAAGATAATGCGCAGGTCCAAAGCAATGGACCTACTTTTAATATAGTAAAGATCGTATTCGAGTTTTCGTATGGAGTCCTCGAGATTTTCCCCATATTTATATTTTACCTGCGCCCAACCGGTAATACCAGGTTTGATCAAATGTCTAATATTATAATAGGGTGTAATTTCATTTAATTTATCGACAAAGACTTTTCTTTCGGGCCGTGGACCTATAAAGTGCATTTCTCCCTTGATGACCGAAATAATCTGGGGAGTTCATCCAAACGGAACATTCGAAGTACCTTGCCAAAAGGAGTAATTCTCGCATCGTTCTTAGACGCCATTTTTGCACCTGCTTTTTCAGCGTCTACGACCATAGATCTGAATTTATAGATTTCGAATTCCTTCCCGTATTGTCCGACCCTTTTTTGTTTATAGAAAAGAGGCCCTCTGTTAAAAAACAGATTGAAGAAAAACACGAACGGGGTAACCAACAAAAAAATCAATCCTACGAACAATGAAAGAAAGAAATTGACAGTAAAACTAAATATTCGTGATAAATACCGTACTCGCGTATGTTGCAGTTGTAAAATCTCCGCACAGCTTTCGTTTGCGTTGTGCGAAACAATAGGAAGGGCCTCATATATGTTCTCGTAGAACGAGGTAAATGTGACGACTTCCTTCCCGGCAAGTAGTACTTCAAGCATCGACTTCTCGATTATCTTTGGTAACGGTCTAGACGTATCTGTATCAATAATCCACGAGTCTACTCGCTCGTTCAATGCCTCGAGTTTTTCCTCGGTAAGATCGCCGGTATTTTCGATATCAATGACTTCCTCTACATGGTAAAAAGTATGGATACCGAATCCGTTGATTATCTCAACATCCTTTTCCCAGTCATTACCAAGTGATTTATTGTATAAGTAAAGTACTTGCTTCGTCGTCGAAATAAATTTGAAGACATAAACAAAAAAATTACGCCATAACAGGATAGCCGTCGGGGTCAAGAAAAGAAATAGCAACAAATTGCTACGCCAGAAACTCATATCGAAGAGAATCACGGCACCCAGAATTTCTGTAAAAATGTACAGGGTAGTAATCACAAGCCCCTTCATGACCATGTTTACGGTATATCTGGAATCATTGGCCAAATAGTAAAAATTCAGTACATAGGCCAAAAAGAAATAGGCGAACAACCCTAGTGAAAACAATGTTGCCATAGAGACCAATGAACTGTAGGCCATGTCTATGACATGTTTCAAGAAGAAATAGAGTGAAAGACAAACGATGATAAGGTCGCCTAATACAAGAATAATCTTTCTCTCGGGAATATTTAATTTAGAGCGTCCGGTCATAGGGGGCGGTTAGCTAAGCAGGTATAAAAATAGGGGTTATTGACAAAAATAATCAATCAACAGGACAAAATTAGACAAACCTAGATAAAACATAGCCAAACTACTGGTTACTAGGTGTTTTAAAACATTTTAAGATTTTAGCAAATTTCTTCTAAAGAGAAAAATGTAGTGTTCGTCGGACACAAACCTATGGCATGGCGTTAAAAGTATTGTTTGATTTTAGGAACCAATCTAGCTAATGGATAAAACGGTGATACGGAAATATCGTTCTTTTTAAAAGCTTCAATACACTCTCTGTTACCTTTGTAGTTGTTTTTCAAAGACTTGTTGCTTTCACCTCCGACGCGCATACGCACCAATGTTTCATCAAGATAACTTGAACTAACTTTATGTTTTTCTAGAAACCGTAGCATCAGCTCAAAGTCAGCGGCTATCCTAAAGTCCTCATCAAAATAACCATAAGAATCATAAACTGATTTTTTGACAAAAAAACTAGGGTGCGCTGGATGCCAACCATTTCGAAATCCCTTTTTTTGGGTTATACTCGCCGGTCACCCATTTTCTTTTTACAATATCGGTATTTTCTTGGGCCACATAGTAGAGGTTACCGTGCAGGGTATCGGTACCGTCCTTCTCCATGGCAGCCACTACCTTTGCGATTACGTCGTTAGAATTGTAAAAATCGTCCGAATTCAAGATTCCGATGATGTCACCGGTGGCCAGTTTGAGACCTTTGTTCATCGCGTTGTAAATGCCTTTGTCCGGTTCAGAAATCAGTTTCTCGACCCTGTTCGGCATTCCTTTAATAATTTCGACGGTATTGTCCTTTGAAGCACCATCGATAATGATATGCTCGATATTGGCATATGTTTGCTCATGAATACTCGATATGCAATCGGCTATGAATTCAGAACTGTTATAGGTGGCTGTTACAATACTAACTTTTTTCATTCGATTTTAACCTGTAGATTTTTATGCTACTATCTTTCGATTACAATATTCTCTAGCACCAATACATCCATTTGGGTACGTGCAAAGCAATCGTAGGCTTCGGCCGGCGTATTTACAATGGGCTCATTTTCGTTGAAAGATGTGTTCAAAAGTATCGGCACACCAGTCTTCTTTCGAAAAGCTTCTATCAACCCATAGTAACGTGGGGAGACCTCTTTATCGACACTCTGTAATCTTCCCGTACCATCTACATGGGTAACCGCAGGTATCTTCGAATGTTTTTCGATTTTAATGGGAAAAACCTTTTCCATAAAAGGAACTTCATCATTATACTCGAAATACTCTTCAACATATTCCTTTAGAATAGAGGGGGCAAAAGGTCTAAAACTTTCACGCCTCTTAATTTTAAGGTTTAAAAGTTCTTTCGCCTGGTCGTTTCTTGGATCCGCTATAATCGAACGATGACCTAGGGCACGGGGCCCGAATTCGGCCCTTCCTTGAAACCACCCGACAACACTGGGCACGATGAGTTTGTCGCTTATGTAGTCGAACAGTTCTTCATCCTCCATTTTCTTGTAGGAAATATCGTTTTCTTTTAAAAACGCCTCAATTTCTTCATTTGTAAACGATGACCCCGTACTCGCCGATTTTATTGCGGAAGTTCGTGGCATATTCAAATTATCATGATAATGGTACAGTGCCGATCCCATTGAGATGCCGGCATCGTGACCCGCTGAGGGTATATAAAGATTTTCAAAAGTGGTATTGGCAATAATTTTTCCGTTTGCCACTGAATTCTGGGCGACTCCGCCAGCGATGCAAACATTTTTACAGCCGGTTCTTTTTTGGAGATGGTTCAACATATGAAAGATGACCTTTTCGGTAAATACTTGAACCGATTTGGCCAAATCTTTATGATATTGAGTAAGCTCTTCACCCTTCTTTCTAGGTGCACCGAACTCTTTGGCAAATTTTTCCGAGAAAAAAGGTGGAGATACTGGTTGATTGTTATCGTAACGTACTTTGATTGCATCAAAATAAGAGTTATCCCAAGACCAAAGACCATCATCTTTCAATTTTACGATTTTCATGATCTTATCGACATACTTGGCCTCACCATAGGGGGCAAGCCCCATGACCTTATACTCATCGCCGTAATGAGGAAATCCTAGAAAGTGTGTGAAAGCGGTATAAATGAACCCCAGTGAGACAGGAAAGTCTATTGAATCCAAAACCTCTATTTTATTTCCCTTACCGTGGGCAAGCATTGTAGTCGTGAAATCACCTGATCCATCGATTGAGATGATTGCTGATTCTTCATAGGGCGATGCAAAAAAGGCAGATGCCAAATGCGCCCTATGGTGTTCAATGTGCCTGAATTTTTTTTCGATTTCCTCTTTTGAAATTTCAAAAGCTTGTTCGAACTCTTCGGCCATAGAGGTGATTTTTTCTCTATTTTCCCACCGATCTTTTACAAGGGCCGTGCTTTTTACGGGGTTTTTAAGCACATACATCATCTTATTTTTCATCTTGGCCTTTGGATCTCGCCCAATGGTGATATGATCCACATCAACTAACGTTGCGCCTGCCTCTTTAAGGCAAAAGCGTACTGCCTGCTCTGGAAAGCCTGCCCAGTGTTTTATTCTGGTAAAACGTTCTTCTTCAGTGGCGGCAATGAGCTTTCCGTCTACGAATATAGCGGCCGATGAATCTGCATGGTGGGTATTAAGTCCGAGTATTATCATTTACTTTGTTTTGGTTGTTGTGTTTAAAAAAAAATTTGAGGCCGCAAAATAATGCCTAAATTTTGGATTTTGAATTATGAAATTGTTGAATTGTACTGATTACTGGTTCAATTGTTAATTTGTAAAGCATTGAATTACAATAGTACTAAGCTGATTTACAGATTTTTGCTATGTTTTTCAATGGATTACGTTGTTTAACGACATTAGTTTAAACTTGATTTTTGTGTTTTTATTTTGTGATTGCAGAATAATCGACATTCAATGTATAACCGTGAAGGATAATGCATTTTACTCCGTACCGCTGGACACAATAAGTTCGTTATATAGTTCTAAGTATTCCTTGTACTTATCATTCTTGTTGAACATCTGTTTGGCGTTCCTTACACATGAAGCGGTATAATACTCTTTGCCTTTTTTCTTTATCGTTCTGAGAGCCTTCAATAGTTCTGTCAGCGAACCCTGCTCTATGATGAGTCCTGTCTCGGGAGTAACCGATTCGACACTTCCACCAGTTCGATATGTTATTATGGGTGTTCCACAGGATAGTGCTTCCAAGTTTGTAGTAGGAAAGGTGTCGGCATAGGTCAGGTTTACGAATACATCGGAAGTGGTGTACAATTCGATAAGTTCTTGAATATTTCTGGTCCGCTGAAGGCCAATTATGTTTGCTGGCAGTGACTTCAGTTGCTTTTCATTCAATCCGACCATGACAATGACCTCATCATCCGCTAATTCTTTACTTATGGACAACAAATCGTCCCAGCCTTTTATTTTTGTCCATACGCTTGCCACTCCAAGAATGAGGAATTTGTCAAGTACATTATGTTTTTTTCTGAAAGAAAAGTCAAGTTTTGGAGAAAAGAGTTCGGTATCTATTCCGTTTTGAATGACCCTTTTATGATGATTAGTTAAAAATGATTCATCGACCAAATCGCCCAACCAATTTGATACGGGTACCAAGGTCAAATTTGATTGATCGGTGAACAATTTCTTTTTCAAGATGTGGTTTTTGGTAGATCGATCCCTAAAGAGACTGGTAGGATAGCTTTGAATTTGAGGGCAGTTTTGACACTCCGTTTTCCATTTTTCACAACCAACAAGTTCAAAATGGGTACAGTGACCTGTCATGGCCCAACAATCATGTAAACTCCATACAACGGGAATTCCACTTTTTGTCAAATATGAGAAAAGTACCTCGATATTAATATAGTAGCCATGTATATTATGCAGTTGGATTATAGAAGGCTTTATTTTTTCTATTTCCTTGATCAGTCGTTTTGTTGCCTTAATCGATGCAAGGGCATGTCTATCCAATAATCTAGTCTGTAATAAATGCCAATACGTATCGAAAGTATTGCCAACTTTTATTAATTCAGAAGTGCTCAAGTTTTCTTGGCGACCATACGCAATATAACTCTCCCAACCACTGGCAATAGCCATTTGACCTATTTCTTCGGCTATGCGACCCGTAGAACCATAGTTTACCTCGATGTTTATTTGTAGCAATCTTTTCATAGTACTACTTGGGGTTTTTTCTGAGTGCCAGTGCACTTGGAATATAACACTAAGTCGTTGCGAATTTACTTAATTGTTTTGTCACAAAAGGTTTTAAAAAAGTTGGCTTCTCCCTCTTTTAATAACTTTCCCTTTGTCATTGGTCAAAATGATTCTTCAACAATCCAGCGTTCTTTGTATTAGGTTATTTTTCAAAAAAAACAAACCTTGTTGAGTTGCTATTAACGTTTTAACGATTATTAAATTGTTGATATTCTAAAAAGATGATAAAGCCGAAGTTGGATTTTTCGACCCAGCCTTAGCTTTTAAAGTTTTATTGCCTGAATAGGCTAAATGATCATAATAGACGTTATACTTGTCGATAACTATTATAAATTCGGCTTCAAGAAATTGATGAAAATTTCCCGATGAACCATATTATAATTGTGATTTTGGACCTGTTAATGATTTAGCGAATTCTTAGATGCTTTTTAATTCCATTGATTTTGCCATTTTTCTACCGATAGTCTTTGTGCTCTATTGGTTTAGCGCCAAAAAAGACATGCGGTATCAAAACATATTGATTGTTTTGGCAAGCTATTTTTTTTATGGCATGTGGGATTATCGTTTTTTGGCGTTGATTATATTCAGTACACTGGTTGACTACACGCTGGGCCGACAGATGGCAAAGACGGATGTTCAAAGCACAAGGAAAATTTTGTTGTGGACAAGCATCATAGTGAACCTCGGATTCTTGGGATTTTTTAAATATTATAATTTCTTTCTCGATAATTTTGTTGATTTGTTTACTTTTTTTGGGCAGCCCATAAGCACACGTTCATTGAATATAGTATTACCTGTGGGCATAAGTTTCTATACTTTTCAAACATTAAGTTACACCATAGATGTATATCGAAAAAACCTTGATCCTACCAAAGATTTTATTGCTTTTGCAGCCTTCGTTAGTTTCTTTCCACAGTTAGTTGCCGGCCCTATCGAGCGCGCCACTAATTTGCTACCACAATTCAGATTAGAAAGAGTTTTTGAGTATAACAAAGCGGTAGACGGACTTCGTCAGATGTTATGGGGCCTTTTCAAGAAAATGGTGATTGCCGATAACGCCGCCAAATTTGCCAATATAATTTTTGATAATTCTGAAGCTTATTCGGGCAGTACACTTTTATTGGGCGGAGTATTTTTTGCCTTTCAAATTTATGGTGATTTTTCAGGGTATTCCGATATCGCAATAGGTACATCACGGCTTTTTGGTTTTGATTTGATGAAGAATTTTGCTTTTCCTTATTTTTCAAGGGATATCTCGGAATTCTGGCGACGCTGGCATATTTCATTATCTACCTGGTTCAGGGATTATCTCTATATTCCATTAGGAGGAAGTCGAGGAGGCATTTGGATGAAAGTCAGAAATACGTTCATCATTTTTTTGGTGAGTGGATTTTGGCATGGGGCCAATTGGACCTTTGTAGTATGGGGAGCTCTCAACGCCATTTATTTCTTGCCCTTACTATTGCTCAATAGAAATAGAAATAACTTGGGAACCGTAGCAGAAGGAAAATATTGGCCAAGTTTTAATGAATTCCTTAAGATATTATCTACGTTTGCCCTTACGGTCTTGGCATGGATTTTCTTTAGAGCCGATTCGGTTTCCCATGCTTTTGGAATAATGTCTGAAATATTTTCATTGTCACTTTTTAAATTACCCAGTTTTGAAGATTTTAACAAGGGACTGTTCACGTTATTTTTGGTGGCCATTTTCATTCTGATAGAGTGGAGGGGGCGTAATAATGAATATGCAATTGAGAAACTGTTGTTATATCGCAACAAAAGATTGCGTTGGACATTTTATATGCTTCTCGCAATGATGATTCTCGTATTTCAGGGAGAGCAACAAGAATTCATATATTTTCAATTTTAGAACGTAATGAAACAATTTATAGCCAAGGTCGGTCGATTTATTTTTTTCTTCGTGGTTTTATGTTTTATAGTTGTAGGGATAAACTATGTATTATTACGCTCTTCGAATATAGACTTTGCCGAGAATCGCAATATACTTGTTCTTGGTGATTCGAATGCCCAGTGCGCTATTAATGATTCGATATTTTCAACTGCCACGAATTTAGCTCTCAACGCCGATTCATATTTCTATTCGTATCTGAAGATAAAGCGTATAGTCGAAACAAATCAACCCGTCGATACTTTGCTACTCTCCTTTGCTCCACATAACATTTTCAAAAATGGTTGGATCGAAGACCCTAAGTTGGTACGTTCAAGGTTTAGGAATTACTTCGGGCTGATGAATGCGGAAGACCTTAGGTTTATCGTGGGGAACAACCCCCGAGCGGTCTTGAACAGTGCGGGTCAAATAATACGGCATTTTCCAGCCTCGACCTATCAAATTTTAACGGGTCAGAACATTTTTGATATTGGTTCGTATCTGCCAATTACACGAAATACAATGAACGAAGACCTTTTAAGGCTAAAAAAAGGACAATCCTTGACTTTTTTCGAACTACCCAAAGACTTTACGCTCTCTACTAAAGAAATTCATTATTTAGAGGCTATTATGGAACTTTGCAAAAACGAGAACATTAAACTTTATTTGATCAATTTGCCGAAAAGAGAAGAACTTCTATCGCTCGATAAGTACGGGGTATCGGAATTCGAGGAAATATATCGTACAAGATATGAAGATGTCGATTTTATCGATTTTTCAAGATTTCCCTTGCCCGATGGTTCTTATGCGGATCCGGTGCATTTGAATTTAAAGGGGGCCGCATTGTTCTCGTCATATCTTCGCCAAAATAATTTTTCTACACACATGCAGAACTATGCTTTTGAGTCTGATTGAGGTACAATGACTCCAACAAGTCTTGCTCGAATAATAATCGATAGGTGTGTTTTAAAGGCTCGGAGCCGGTTCTACCGAAAGTGGTTTGCCAACTTTCAATAAATTTTCCATGACCTTTTCTTGATAGTACGGATTATAATACGAATCTATTATCTCGTAACATTTTTTCCGTATCTCTTGGCGATTCTCTTTGGGTGATGTCAGCCAAAGATTCAATTTGTTGGTCAAATCTTCTAAATCATCCTGTTTAAAGAAAAATCCGGATTTTCCCTCTTCCAAGGCTTCCACTTCGGGCATCTGCAAGGCAAAATTACTATGTGTACAAACGGGTGTGCCATAGCTCAGGCAATGAATTCCAGTAAGTCCAACGTTACCGGGTGATACACATAAATCAGCGGTGGCGATGAATTTTCCGATTTCGGTCTCTTCACGGCATGCCCCGTAAAAATGAATATTTTTAGAAGCACTTAGGTTGCCTGCAATCGCCTCAAGCGATTTCTTTTCAGGTCCATCTCCAATAATAAGGAGATTCGCCCTTACTTCTTCGGAGTTCAATCTATCAAATGCGTTCAAAAGAATATCCAGTTTTTTTACTTTGGTCAATCTTCCGATAAAAAATAAGGTGAGTAGTTCAGGTTTGTCAAAAAAATTAAAAACCTCATTCTTTGATAAATCCTTATATTTCTCGCGTAAAATTCTATGTTGATCATAATCCAAAGAATTAAAGACGACATGTATTCTGTCGGAGTGAAAACCCTGCTCGATCATGACCTGTTTTGAACGCCTTTCGTATACCAAATTGGCATCTGCCAGTTTGTAAAAAGTTTTCCTTAAAAAAAGCTTTAGACCTTTTTCGTTGCCATACATTCCATGCCCCCTGAATGCCAATCGTATTCCTCTTATTCGACAGATCACTGCGGCGGCCCAACTTGACACGATATTGAATTCATCCAATAATATGACCATATCCGGGCGTTCTGTTAGGCATTTGCTTATTACGCCCCTTTGCCAAAATAAGTACTTGCCCTTATACCAGAAATTACGCAGTGAATGAAATCGGTCTTGATATTCGTCAAATTCAGGAACGCTCCTATTTATTTCGGGAATTCCTATTGCCTTATTTTTTCCAAAAAAAACATGGTATTCAAAATCTTTGCTCTGAAACAAGGTAGACCATAATGCTTTTCTATAGTCTACCGAAATATTTGTAAAATGATAAATTTTGGGGATCATGATTCTAATAGTTCATTGTACTACTGAAAGGGGCAGTTTAAAAATGTAAAAATTCGCTTTTAAATTATCTTCTTAATAAAGTATAACGCAAAAGCTATTTCTTGGGTATTTCTTAAGGTTTATTTAGTACATTTCTAAATAACGAAATCCACTTTTCCGTAATTGATTTAAGGTTGTACTGGTCAATATATTTTATATTATTTTTTGAGAACTCTTTCCTTATTTCAGGATTTTCTATCAATTCATTGATTTTTTCAGCCATTTCTTGTGCGTTCAAAGGTTCGATAAGAAAACCGTTTTCGTCCTCGCGGATAATTTCGTTCGGTCCACTTATGATGTCAAAACTCACTAGAGGTAATTTGTTCGCCATACCCTCTAGTAGCGTCATCGGAAACCCTTCTGACCTTGAGGTCATGATCATCATGGCATAATCCTTATAGACATCATATATATTGGATGCATGCCCTTTTAATTCCAATCTATCTTCAATACCATTTTCCATAATCTTCGTTCTGATGCTTGCTTCACTTTCTCCACTTCCATAGATATGCCATACCCAGTCTTGATGTTTTTTCAAGACGATTTTGGCGATGTCTGCCAGAAGCTCAAAATTCTTTAGATAGGTCAATCGACCTACACTAATAATTTGTTTTGATTCCGTATCATAGTTGTGCTGTAGATTTTCTAAGGCTGCATCAATGGGGTTGTAGATTTGGACTACCTGTTTTGCCCACGTGTGTTCTTTATAGTTTTTCTGGTCATGTTGGGTCAAGGGCACCACGGTATCCGAAAAAATGCGGTTAGTCTTTTACCACCAATTGCAAAGTCATGTGCCGTACTTTCAAAAAAGGACGAATGATCCCAATAGATGAGACGTGTAGCATTGAATCGGGTCGCAAGAACGCCCAAAGGACCAAAAAGGGAACTACAACAGACTAGCACCTCTATTTGTTGTTTTTTTAGTAACCGCCTTAATTTTCGTGTGGCCTTAAAGATTCCCTTTTTCATGGGGCGGTTCTTGTCAAGTAAATGATGGTAGTTCAGTTCTTTGCTCCATCCATACCCTTCTTGTTCATAGGCACTATAACCTATTACATGCACTTCACACAACTCTGTTCTATAAAGACTTTCGGTAAGTAATGAAGTGACCCGAGCGATACCTCCTTTATTGTTGACCGATCCGAGCAGAAATGCTATTTTTAGTTTTTCGGCAGACATTTCGCTTTCGTCTAATTAGTTCTCTTTTTTGTAAACTTCCTAAAAATCCCGACCGTCTTTTGCTTGAATTCTACATATTCAGCTAGCTTCATCTTTTCATGTACGATGAGGAATAACAATATTCCAACGGCCAATTGCACGAGAATCATAGGTGTCATTTCCAAATCTAAAAAAGTAACGCTGTACATGGCTGTAAATTGCAAGATTGCAATGATTAAAAAGGGTAATATATCCTTAATCTGCTCTAGAGTGCTATATCCGATCAATTTTTTGGAATAGTAGCTGTTCATGAAATATTCGGTGAAGGCAAAGCAGATAAGACCATAAAGCACGATTTCGAGACTGAAAAAAGCGGTAAATATCACCAAGGGTACCAATATGGATTTCTTTATCACTTCAAGTCGAAGTAATAGATCCGAATGTCCCTTTACGGCCAAAAGGTTCAGGTTAAGTGCGTGCAAAGGAAGCAACATTCCCGGTACGCATAAAAGTTGAAGGTAAAAAATCGATGTTGCCCATTTTTCTCCGATCAAAAGGAGTATCATAGGCTCGGAAATTGCCGCAATAGTTGCCATTATCGTGAAATTGATCAATACACTATACCTTAAAAATTGTCTAAACTTATCTCTCAACTGTGGGATATCGTTTTGAATGGAGGATAAAATAGGGAAGCTGATACGTCGTATGGCCAAGGTAATGTTCGATGAAAAAGGCGCTTGAAATTGATTTGCACGGGTATAGTAACCTAATGCGGCGGTAGAAAAAGCTTTGCCAATTAAGAAAAAGTAAATATTCGAGTATAGGGAACTCATCAATTCAGCTATTAATAGTTTGTAGCCAAAATTGAAGAGCGATTTAAAACTTTCTTTTGAAAATACAAAGCTGGGATACCATGTACTGAAAATCCAAAATAAGATTGAAGTTAGGCCTTGTCGTATCAAGGTCAGTGCGATTAAGCTCCAAACCCCAAAACCCTTGTAGGCCATTATAATGGCAATCGTTCCAGCGATAATCGAAGATGCTATGGCAATTATAGCTTGTGTCCTGAAATCGAGTTTGATGATATATAAAGTCCGTTGTATTACCGTAAACGAGTTGATGATCAAGGCAATTCCGCCAACAATTAAGAGACTTGGCAACAGGGGTTCCTCGAAATAAACCCCTATAGGTTTTGAAAAGATGACCAATAATGCATAAAGTGCAACCCCGATGGCCATGTTGGAGTAGAAAATAGTATTATAATCCTTGTCCGTTGCGTCGATTTTGCGGATCAAGGCACTACTTAAACCTCCATCGATAAGTGATGTGGAAACGGCAATAAAGGCTGTAACAATGCCGACCAGACCAATTTCTTCAGGACTCAATAACCTCGCTAGAATAATACCGATTACGAAAAGCAACCCTTGGCTAAGAATGCCCTCGACGACCGTCCAACTAAATCCTTTTACCGCTTTTTCCTTTAATGACATATTTGGTTTTGGCTAATTCATGCTTTTTAAAAGCATTCCTAACGTATTAAATCTACTTTTTAAGGGATTTAGATACCAGTTATATAGGGTTTTGATTCCTCGTTCTAAACTCATTTGGTGACGCCATCCCAAGGCTTGTAATTTTGAAACGTCGTTTAACTTCTTTAAAGTTCCGTCCGGCTTGTCGGTATTAAATCGAAAAGAGCCCTTAAAACCGATTTCAGATCTGATGATTTGTGCTAAGTCTCGAATTGAAATATCCTTCCCCGTTCCTACGTTGATATGCGTGTTTTTAATTTCACTTTCACCTTTCTCATAAGTGTCGTCAAAATTCAATTTTTCCATAATAAAGACACATGCGTCAGCCAAGTCTTCGGACCACAGAAATTCACGCATCGGCTTTCCACTTCCCCATATCTCGACTATCACATCTTTTTCATTTGATTTATGTAAACCGTATTTTTTCAATACTCGCAGTATTTCATTTTTCGTTGCGGTACCATCCACTCCTTCAATGGGCAGCTTTGTCAAGTCTTTTGAAATAGTGTCCCAATCATTGTTTTCAAGTGCTTTGCCTAGATGGATTTTTCGAATCAACGCAGGTAAAACATGCGATTTTTCCAAATCGAAATTATCGTTCGGCCCGAATAGGTTGGTCGGCATAACAGAAATAAAATTGGTGCCGTACTGAAGATTATAACTTTCGCAAAGTTTTATACCTGCAATTTTAGCTATGGCATAAGGTTCATTGGTGTATTCAAGTTCATCGGTCAAAAGATACGTTTCGCGAATGGGTTGTGGGCTATTCTTAGGATATATACAAGTGCTTCCTAAGAACAGTAATTTCTTCACTCCATTAAGATAACTTTGGTGTACCACATTGTTCTGGATCATTAAATTATCGTAGATAAATGCTCCGCGATAGGTATTATTGGCTACAATACCTCCTACTTTGGCAGCGGCCAAAAATACATACTCAGGCTTTTCTTCTTTAAAAAAATTGGAAACGGCGGCCATGTCGATAAGATCAAGTTCGGCATGTGTTCGCATTACAAGGTTCGAATATCCGTTCTGCCCTAAGGTTTTAACTATGGCACTTCCCACTAATCCGTTATGGCCCGCTACGTAAATTTTAGCATTTTCATTCATGCCTTTCCGAAATAGTTTGAGCTGTACGCAGTTGTATCGAAGGAATCATAATCATAAGACAAAATTTGACGGACACTTGTGTAGCATGTTTTTTTGAAGATACCTAGGTAATTCTTTCTTCAGTATTTTAACTGTAAACACTAACGACAGGAATATTAAAAAGTTTATGGTCTTGAACCGAATTTTGTGCAAATATCCTCAAATTATGATGAAAGGTCTGCAAATTGTTGATATAATACATAGTATGTACTCTTTAGTAACTACATAATAATCGTTAACGGCCTACCGCCCGAACTATAGCAGTCAATAAAATGCTAATTTTGTAGTTATGGTATTGAACAAAATATGTTTGATTTGGAATACATTACAAATTTTAGAGACGTAAAAAAACATTGGGGTACTACGCTCAGGGGTGGAGTGCGTGAGATGGTACTTGACGGTCTCGCGATGAAGAACGAGCTTTCTAACTATGAAAAATGGTATTTGAAACCAAGAATCCAATTTTTGTTCATTCATCACATTTTTGAGGATGAGGAGAAAAACTTTGACCTTGTTTTAAAAGAACTGACAGAACACCATACGTTTATCTCCCATTCCGAAGCGGTAGAACGCCTTCTTACCGGGAAGGTGGACAAACCTTATATTTCGTGGAGTTCTGACGATGGTTTCAAAAACAATTTGGTAGCGGCAAGAATATTGAATAAATATGGTGCAAAGGCAATCTTTTATATAAATCCCGAGACCATAGGGGTAAAAGATGTGAACAAGGCCGGAGAATTCTGTCTGAAAAAATTGGATATGCCACCGGTCGAGTTTTTAAATTGGGATGAAGTCCAAGAACTTTTGAACCAAGGCCATGAAATCGGTTCACATACCATGGCCCATGATAACATCACTAAGATGACCTTAAACGAGGTAGAGGACGATTTATCGCGCTCAAAGGAAATTCTGTCCAAAAGATGCGGCCCCGTGGGTCACTTTGCCTATCCGTATGGGCGTTATAGTGATTTTAACAAGCAAGCTCTCGAATTGGTTTTTAAAACAGGCTATGAGTCGTGCTCGACGGGGGAGCGGGGATGTCATGTTAGCGATGGTTCTTCTATCGAGAAGGAGCAATTGGTGATACGTCGTGATCAGATTATCGCATATTGGAAGTTGGGCCACATGAAATATTTTATCGCAAACGGCGCCAAGAAAGCGGTATTGGAAAACAATTTTATTCCTGAGGAGTGGAAGTAGTGACACTACCATCCGCAAACTTTCAAGATTCATTTTCGATATAAGGGAAAAAAGGCTGATTCGTATTTACCTGCTATATTCTTTGATAATTCGGCATATATTCTCTGGTCGACAATATATTTCCACACCTTAAAATCACGATGGTCCTTCGAAAAAGAGGCCTTGAAATTGAAAAGGGAATCTTCCCTGCCTCCGAGTCCGCCGCCTAAATTGAAAATTTCATAACCTTCTTCGGTGGCCCGAAGGCGCATCTCGTCAAGAAATAGATTTGCAGGCGCGATGTCGAGGTAATCGGTTTTGCTTCCAGAAAGGTGGAATTGAATAATATTCTTTGTTTTAACGAACATCGAGGCGGCTACTGCCAGTTTATCCTCGTTATGGACCACTAATAGAATATCAGTATCGAAATCGTCGCACTGTAAGAAATTATGAAAATATTCCCTTGAAAAATAATAATCCTTTGTAGCGGACAGGCGATCCATATTTTCATAGTAGATATCTATGAACGTGTCTATATCTTCAACGTTCTTCGCTTTTTTTACAGTGCATAGTCTACGGCACTTGTTGGTTCTGTTTTTTGTGCTTTTACCATATTGTGCTCGTTGTACGTCAACATCTTGGGTAAGGTCAATATTGACTACTTTACCGATGGTAGGTGTTTCGCCCAATCCGTTTAACACAGATTCTTGGAGTTTTATATAAGGATGTAATCTCGAAAAGACACTTACGATTTTCAATTCGGCAAATTTTTCGCTCAGGGCCTGAACGAAATTTTTGTTGTCAAAACCTTCTTCTAAACCTTTGGTCAAGGGTCCTGGATACCCATACACCGATGTGAAGTCAAAAAATTCGGTACCTTCAATGGGTCGCTTCAATAAGGGAAGTGCAATTAATTTATCATCTTCTTTGTACACCAATAAAACGGGTGCCTCGTTTTCTTTTTTTGAAATGATATGGTAATCATAGGTATGATAGAAGTCGTACGATTCAAATCGAGCTATTTGCGCTTTCCAAAGATTTCCTTCGGTGATTACATTGACCATAAGACCTAAAACTTGTAATTGAACGAGTTATTGTAGATTATTCTTTGGATCCGGTAAAAAATGGCATGGTCACCTCTTCACTGGCCGATATTCCTTCCGACTTGAAAACTTTTGAAACCGTTTTCATAAGTATTTTCAAATCAGTGGCAAAACTTAGATTTTCGACGTACCAGACATCGTACTTGAATTTTTCTTCCCAACTGATGGCGTTTCTACCGTTGACCTGTGCCCATCCGGTAATGCCGGGTCTTACCAAATGCCTTTTGGCCTGCTCTTGATTGTAGAGGGGCAGATACGCTATTAAAAGCGGCCTCGGGCCTACAATGGACATTTCACCCCTTATAACGTTCAGTAGCTGCGGAATCTCATCAAGCGAAGAATTACGGATGAATTTTCCTATCGGGGTCATGCGTTCATGGTCAGAGAGAAGGTTTCCTTGCGTATCCTTTTTATCGTTCATGGTCTTGAACTTTAAAATGCTAAAGATTTTCTCATCCTTACCGGGTCTTTTTTGCACAAAAAATGGCGTGCCTCGATTGGCAATCAATAACATTAACGTAATGGCCAAAAAAATAGGGGAGAGCATGCATAGTGCAAAAAGGGCCATAAGAAAATCCAATATGCGTTTTACGCCATTCTTGTACATCGACTTAATGTTTTAATGAATGCGTATTTTATCATAGACCTTCAATGTCTTTTTGGTCATTACCGGAATAGTATATTCCTGTAAAGCTTTTTGCTTTGCATTTTTCGCCAGTTCAGATCTAAGACCGTCATCATGGATCAATTTTTCCATGGCCTTAGTGAATTGTACTGCATTTTCATTTTCAAACAGCAATCCGGTTACCCCATCTTCGATTTGCTCATAGGCACCTTCCGTATTGCTTCGAATAGGGCAACAACCGCTCATCATGGCCTCTAGTGTCACTAGGGAAAAGATTCCATTCGTGAGGGTAGCACAAAAATATCGAAAATATCGTAGAACGGTTTTGGATCTTCGAAAGGTACCATGGTAAAAAAGGAATCGATATCAGCGTCCTTTACCATTTTTTGAAGCCATTTGTTCTCTTCGCTTCCCGGTACTCCCCCAAAAAGATGAAATGTATTTTTTTCTTGGTTTCCTCTGAAAGGTTTTTTAACGATTCAACCAGAATGTCACAGCCTTTGCGCATGGAAACGCTTCCAGCATAGCCAATGATCAATTTATCCACATTAATATTGAGACGGTGCTTTAGTTTTAGTTTTTCCTCTTGAGAAATAGATTCGCCGTAACGGTCCGAGACACCGTGGTGAATGAGCGTTATGTTTTCATCTTCCATACCAAAGACCCTTTTGCTAAACTCATACGATTCATTGCTTATGGCAATCAAATGTGTTGGGTTTTTGAATTTTAGATTCCGCTTGAGATAGAGAATGTGTATTGTGGTCGTGAATTTTTTCCGCATCAACCATGGTATGAATGTCATATACGGCGATTGGGAATGTATGACGTCAGGGTCGAATTCTCGAATATCCCGTATTATCTTGAAAATGGAAGTGACGGATTGGTAGGCTCTTAAAAATTGATTGCCCCTGGGTGTTCTAAATTCTTTTATAACGACGCCCAATTGCCTGAATTCATTATAAAAAAAAATCGACCCTTTCGGTGGCATCTTTAATTTTCCCCCCGGTGATAAGACAAACCTCATGGCCCATATCAATAAGACCTTTTGATAAATCTATGGTATGGGTGGTAACACCGGTCTGTTCAATTCTACTTAGCAATAATGCTATCCTCATCGTAGGTATTTACTGTTTAAGGTTGGTCGGGGAATCTTTAATTTACCTTGCTAGCACAAAGTAAGTATATTCAAATGTAGATAGAGGGGCATTCTAGACCAAAGGTGATGATTTTTTGTTTAAAGACAAAAACAGATACTCATTATAGAAGTAATTCACAAAAATTAATGACAAAAGAAACAATTAGGGAAGGGCCTTTGTCTTTTGGTCTGGGTGCTCGGGAATTATCTTTGATACAGGTTCTACGGAACGAACCTGAGGTCAAACCTGATTAAATGTCAGAATATAGTGCACCATATCTTTTAGGCAATCAGATTTTAAGAAGTCGAAGGAATTATTGTACCGTTATCTTTAAAAGATTACTAGGAAGGTTTTTTAGCTATACCTCCTGTGATGTTCAGGGCACTTATAACATTCACAAACTTCGAACATAAAATAGATTTATCATATTCGGTCTCCGCTAAGATTCGGGCATTTTTGCCCATGGTTTCGAGTACTTCAGTGTTTTTCTTTAAAAACCTGATTTTCTCAGCCATATCGTCTGGATCCTCTCCATCGACATAGACCCCACAATGATGCTCCTCAACCATTGTTTTGGTCCAACCCGGGGAATTGACAATAATCGCCTTACCGGCAGACAATGAATCAAATAATTTATTAGGCGAATTGGTAGACAAAATGGGAAGATTCGAAAATGTGACCAAAGAGACATCACTAAAGTTTACGATTTTTGAAAGCCTGTCCATAGCTATATTACCGAAAAAATGTAAATTGATAAGTCCATCTTCTTGAGACATTTTACGAAGTTTAGGCTCCCAGAATCCACTACCCATAAATAGAAATTCTACATCGTTGTCGTTTTGTAGACGTTTTGTGGCTTCGTATATATATTCCATGGCGTTTGCTGCTCCCATAGCACCAAAATATACCACTTTGAAAGAATCACGTTTCAGCCCCATCTCTTTCATCAGTTCAAAGTCTTTTTTCGCGCGGCCAAAAAGCATCGATTTTACTCATGTTCGGAATCATGGATACTTTTTCTTTATTTATTTTTTGATCAAGTACACCATCGCGCATACCTGGAGACAGCGCTATGATATGTTTCGCATTTTTATAAACACTTCTCTCGAACCATCTTGCCAAACCGATGAGAAATCGGTTTTTTAAAGCGCCCATTTGAATGGGTACTTCGGGCCATAGATCACGGACCTCAAATACATAAGGAATTCTTTTTATCTTTTTTAGTACTAAGGCGGGGAAACCCACCGTCAGTGGGGTAGAAGTGGCAATGACTAGATCAATATTTTTTTCTTTCCATGCGATGGCCAGAGATTTGAGCATGAATCTGACAAAAGAAAAAACGTCTAAGTACCCCCATGGCGTTATGGTAGGGTACGTTCACATAGATTACCTTGATACCGTCAATTGTCGATCGTTCTATTTCGGTCTCCATCTTTTTTCAGACGTGGTCAACATGATGACTTCATGACCGGCTTTGATCAATTCTTGACTGATCCAGTACGACCGGGTACCTCCCGGTTCATAAGGTGTTCTGAAATATTGATGTATGTAGAGTATTTTCATACGTGTTCAAGGTTCTTGGGGAACGCCTGCAAATATATGGGTCTTGAATTTAACGGCTATATTTTAAAGATGACCTGCGGCTTCCTTATACAAAAGGAATGAAATAGTGATGAGTATTCATTTAAATTATTTGTCATATGGTGTCTTAACGAAGAAAAATAATGGATATTTTAAAGGCGAAGGTAATTCCTGATTCAATACTGAAGTTCCCCGAAGTACCTAAAAGCAATCCCGCTAAAGTGAATTGAAGAGTTCAATCCAGATTTGTTTGATTTTGGACATTTCGAATTTAGGTAGAATTTCATCTTGGGCTTCCGAAAAAGCAACTCGTTTTTCGGTATTTTTTATAAGTTCATCGATGCGAGAAGACATTTCTATAATATTCAGTGGTTCAATAAGATAGCCGTTGTCTCCGTTTTTTATAATCTCATTGGGGCCGGTGGCAATATCAAAGCTTATTAGTGGTAGTTTACAGGCCATACCCTCGATTAGGCTCATCGGAAAACCTTCAAAACGAGAAGTCATCACCATAAGACCATATTCATTTATAATACTATAAAGGTTGTTCGATAATCCCATTAGTTCCAGTTTGCCCTCAAGACCATTTTTTTCTATTTTCTCTCTGATTTCTTTCTCGTCATCACCAATACCATAGATATGCCATTGATAATCGGGGTTTTTATCCAAAACGATTTTTGCAACATCGACCAATAACAAAAAGTTCTTAGGATAGTCCAATCGCCCTACACTTATTATTTTTTTTGAAGATGGATTATAGTTTCGATCTACCTCGAGCAATTTGGGGTCGATCGGGTTATAAATATGAACTACTCTTTTGGCCTTGGTCTCGTTTCTATAATTCTGCTGATCGGCCATTGTTAAACTGATGACGACATCGGCGAATCTAGCCGTAAACTGCTCACTAAAGTCCTTGAACTTGTTCAGTACGGGTGCCTTAAAACTTGAATGTGACCAAAAAACGAACTTGGTTTTCTTGAATCGGGTCGATAAGGCACCTAAAATACCGACAAGGTCGCCGCAGCTCACCAAAACATCAATATCGTTCTCATTTAATACTTTCCTCAGTTTGGGCGCCGCTCTAAAGATTCCTTTCTTCATTGAAATTCGCTCCTCAGGTATGAGATTATGAAAAGTCGATCTTTGTGCCAACCATAGGGTGAATCTTGGTGTTTTTGAAAACCGATGATGTGAATGTTGAATAAATTACATTCACATAGGGCATTGGTAACCACAGAAACCGCTCTCGATATGCCTCCGATAGTTTCGACTTTGGTCAATAGGAATGCAATATTTTTTTTAGACATACGGTTTGATGAAAATATCGAATTAACAGAGGGCCGTTTGGCTGAGACCTAAACTGACATAATACCCTAGGATTCTAAAATAGGTTCTTTATTTGAAATCGGTTCTACCCTTTTTTGCGCGAACTGGGCCATGACGCGATAGTTCATCGAAATAACCATAAAGAAATACAAGGTCGAGAACGAGAATTTGTAAAAGGGATAGAAATTATTGTATACGTAGAACATCAAGAGGAATAATATATTTATTTTGATGATTCTATTTCTTTTATCTTTTTTCCACATCGACCAGGCATTTCTAAATGGGATAACAAATAGGAAAAATAAAAGTACTCCTCCGAATATTCCCTGTTCCGCTAAGATTTCCACATAGGAGTTATGCGAAAATTGACGGGCCGAAGTGTAAAAACGTACTTGACCGAGCCCCACACCGAGCATCGGGTTTTGCAGAAAGGCATCTATACTTTCTTCGACTAAAATTTCTCGACTTTCTTTTTTCGAAACTGAACTATCAACCCTGTCCTTGATGTTGGATTCCTCGTAAATCGCTATGAATTGAGTGGCCATGATATAAAAGGCTCCAACCACCATAAGAAATCGAGCAGGTTTAATAAAAATATTCTTGCTCTCGACCTTATGGATAAAAAACCAATAACATATGTTGCTGGCCACAATAAGTAATAAAGCTGAACGAGATTGGGTAACGAAGCCGACAATTAAAAATAGTACTGGGAGCACGACTAACAATGCCACTAGCAAGGCATTTCTATAGCGTTGGTGTAGGTAAAACAATGAAAAATTAGCAAAAAAACTATAGTAAGAATAGCTATTTGCGTTCAAAAGAAAACGGTCTCGGTCTCCCGAGCTAGAAGCAAAATTCGAAAAAGTAAAGTCTTTTTCGATATACATAATATAGATGAGAATCACGATTGCAATGATATAGCCCACATGGAAGTAGAAAAAATAATTCTTCTTTTTATTAAGGGCCAAGGGAATGTAGGCGGCGACTACCGCACCGGCAAGGCCACTATAACCCTGCATCAACAGCTCGTAATCAATATAGTTGAAAACGGAAAAAAGACTAAGTACCAATATAAGAGTAAGTACCAAAAGCTCTCTTTTGTTGCCCTTTGTCTTAGGTAACTCGATAAATAGAGAGATTACGAATAAAATCGGCAACAGAACGAATGTCGTTACTTTTTCGAGATTAAAATAAGGACCAAAGGCCAATAAGAACATAATCGTAATAATGATAAGAATACCTAGAAAAAGGTTTCCTTTCGGTGCATCACTTAGGGGCGTAGTTTTTAATTTGGTCATTAATTATGTTGAATATGGTGCTTTTGCCAGTTTATGATTTCCAAAAAAATGCGGTCGAACATCGCACAAAAATCCTGAACAATATTAACCAAAATAGATGGAATAGATGCTCTCGTGAAATTAGCAATAAATCCCTGAAATTTTTAAATGAAAAATGTAAGACGTTTTTCGTATTAAGAACAAAAAAATAATGCATTTATTGTTTTATAATCAACTGTTGATTCGATGAGGATTTCGGTATGGTCTTACAAAGGACGATTTTGGGCCACAGTCTTAATTTTTTCACTTAATTTTTTAGTGAATAATTCGGCCCCAGTTTTGTTCAAATGCTGTGAATTGTAAAAATACGTTCTATTCAGTGCCATTTCATCCTGCGAAAAATCAAAAAAAGCAATGTCATACTTCAGGGAAATCGTCTCATAATAAGCTATTATTTCATCGCGATTTCTGACAAAGCTTTGAAATTCATGATACACCGGTGGATATATCAGTATCATTTCAGTGTTGTTATGGATAACATCTTCAATGTAGGTTTCGAATAAATCGCGGGATTCCTTATCAAGTTCGAATCTTACGCCATTCTCGTTCGCTTCTTTGAATTTTTCAAAAGAACCGTCCCAAGGGATATCATTGGCTAGATAGCCCTTGTAAAGAGGGGATGTTGCGAAATGTATATTAAAATAACTAAAAAAACCATCGACCACTTCTAATGGATATTCAGCATATTTAAGCATTGGTATATGATAGTCCAATATCGAAAAATCATCATATCTCTTCGTGGTGGAATATATTTTTTCTTCATTGAGGTAGGGTGCGAATTTGATATGATTATAAAGGTTGTTCCCGGTGGTCGTTAGAGTTCCGTTGCTCACAACCTGAACTACTATTTTCGGGTTCTTGTTATGTTCTTTATAAAAATCAAACACCATTTTTTGTGCTGTAAAATTATTTCCATCGAGACCTAGGTTGAAAGAATTTAAATTTAGGGCCGAATCCAAAATTCGGGGATCGACCTGAACGTAGGCCTTAGAACTACCATTTACAATGAGGTCGGCATTGATTTTACCATGGAACAATTGGGTAAGATTGTCGTACATTACCATATTACTTTTTCTCAACCCTTTGGTAACGATTTTATCCAAGAAATAGCATATGCCTAGCGAAAGTAGGCCAAGCAGGATTATGTTCTTAATGAATTTATGCATGAATATTGTGTGAGTTAGAATTGAAAATAAATAAATTGTTGAGGGTCGCCTTTGAGAATTATAATAGTCAGGATGATAGCAATGTAAAAAAACCATCGATACACTTTTGAGCGAATTTTATCGAAAATGGACAACGCATGCTGTTCATCTCTACCACGCCATTCGATGACTAATAAAATAACTATGGCTAGCGAGGTAATGAGGCTTTCGTACAACATTCTGTCCGAATTGGTGAATTGGGGGGGGGGCAATAAACGAAGGAGAGAGCATTGCTGAAAGATATTGAATTGCGTGACCGACATTCTCGGCCCTAAAAAAAATCCATGCCAATACGACCAAGCCAAACGTCGTGACCATTTGTAAAATTTCCCGTATTGAAGGAAATACATTTCCTTTGGCCACAATATGCAAATGCACTCGGTTCTTTCGCAGAATTACAAAGGGAATAATATAAAATGCATGTAATGCTCCCCAAGCTATAAATGTCCAATTGGCACCATGCCAGAATCCGCTTACGATGAATACTATTAAAACATTTCGGACCGAAATCAGCATTCCGTTTCGACTGCCGCCCAAAGGAATATATAGATAATCCTTAAACCATGTCGAGAGTGAAATGTGCCATCTTCTCCAGAACTCGGAAATGTCCCTTGAGAAATACGGAAAGGCAAAATTTCGCATCAGGTCGAACCCGAATAGTCGTGAGACGCCAATCGCAATATCGGAATAGCCCGAAAAGTCGCCATAAATTTGAAATGTAAAAAAGAGTGCCCCTAAGAACAACGAGCTACCGTTCATCTCCGCCGAGTTTTCGAAGATGTGGTTGGCATATATCGCGCAATTATCGGCGATTATCATTTTCTTGAATAGGCCCCATAAAATCTGGCGCATCCCATCGACTGCTTTGTCATACTCAAACTTTCTTTTTTTAGAAAATTGGGGTAAAAATTGTGAAGCGCGTTCAATGGGTCCTGCCACCAACTGTGGAAAGAAACTCACAAAGGCCGCAAAAGCGATAAAATCATTTGTAGGTTCAAGTTTACGTCGATAAACATCGATGGTATAACTTAGGGTTTGAAATGTATAGAAGCTAATGCCGACCGGTAAAATAATATGTAAAGATGAAGCACTTATGTCGGCGCCAAAAAACGAAAACGCGGTAATGAAATTATCGAGAAAAAAATTATAATACTTGAAGAAACCCAAAACCCCCAGGTTCACCGATATACTGCACCATAAAAGTATTTTTCTTTTCTTGGGCATTTCTTCGGCACTTAGCTTTTGCCCTATTGAATAGTCTATTAGGGTGCTAAAGAAGATGAGTAAAAGAAAATGCCAGTCCCACCAACCATAAAAAATATAGCTTGCCACAACCACCAATAAATTCTGAAGCTTAATTCCAGATTTTTGTAAGGCCCAGTAGATGGCAAAAACAATAGGTAAAAAGATTGCAAAATCAAGGGAATTAAATAGCATTTCAATAAAAATATCTGGAGGCTGATTTCAAACCTGATTCATTCTTTCTCGACCTTACGACGCAATTTATGGGTTATATACGTAAAAAGAAAACGGTAAGATCATCGATCTTACCGTTTTCAAAAGTTTTAAACCAGCCGCCGAATTCTAAAAAACCTGACAGGGTTGTAATTCATCATGTTATTCGGGATAAACGGCCTTGCCATCCGACAATATTCTGGCGTTCAATCCGGCAATACCTAGTGCATGTGGCCCATAGAATGAAAGATTTCTTGAGGTTGCATACTGATCTCTGATTCTATTTTGTATTCTTTGACTGTATCTGCCCAGCCTAAGCCATCCATTAAGCCTGCCGAACAAACCTGTGCCTGAACCATCTACATATTCGCTGAAATACTCACCATCTGATTCTTTCCATACAACATGTTCAAGGGTAGACATGAGGGCTTGCATATCATTCCAGTTCCAATACATACCATTATCATGTGCGACCACCCAAAAACCTACAATCGCTCCGGCATGATCTACGTCTTGCGTGGCCCCTCCTGTCCATTCCGCTGACCAGGTGTAGGCAGAGGGAACGCTTGAATTCTGTCTTAGTTGGTTCCTCAAGTTCGAGGGCCTTCCAGGCATAGTACCAAAAGAGATGTTATCAAAGACTTCTTTGTATTTGCTTTTTCCGGTAATAATGTAAAGCTCCATTCCGATTCGAGCCCAATGACTGGCCATGTGGGTATTGACTCTATAGAAATTAGCTTGACCCTGAGATTCATAACGTTCCCAAATATTTCTTTCAGAAAAGTTAAGCAATCGTTCATAGGCACTTTGGTAACTTCCGTTACTGTTTCGCAGGTTGGGCGATTGGTATAGAACTCTTGTCAACGTAGCAACATGTCTCCAATAGTAACTGTCCCATAAGCCATACTGCTGTCCGTCATTGGCAGGCCAACCTCTATAACCTCCGCCAACATCTACGGCATCGTTCATGGTTTGGTCGATAAGCCCTATGGCACGATCAAGATAAGAATTATCACCCGTTGCGCGCCATATGCTGATGAGACCATCAATATAGTAGCCGAAAAAATAATATTCTTGATTTTTGTTGCGGCTTGCGGCCCATTGCGAAATTTGTGAAGAGTTGGTGTTCCAATATGAATCGAATTGGTTTTTCCAATAATTCACCTCTTCCAAATCGGAAGCAGGACCGGTTTGTGCCTGCTCGGTCTCGGTAACGGTAACGGAAGCTACTTGTTCAGTAACCGTCTCATCTTCATTTACAACCTCTACAGTATATGTAAAGTCATCGGTTACTTCTTCTGTGCTTTGAGCTTCTTCGACCACCTCTTCAACAACCGGTTCTTCTTCAACAACTGGCTCTTCTTCAACTGTAGCTTCTTCTTCTGTATTGGTATTTTCTTCGGAAGTCTCTTCGGATTCTTGTGCGACCGTTTCTTCGTTTGTAAGACTTTCTTCATCCACGACGGCGCTATTGGGAATATAAAGAATGGTCTTGTTTTCGATGATAATGACCTCACCATTTACAGGAGCAGATGTTTCTATAATTTTGACCTTGTCAGGATTGATAAAAACGTCATTGGAAAGCACATCAAGAACAATGGCCTCACCGGGCCTGGTTAAGTAGGAGTCATTGACCAAATAATTCTGTACAACAAGATTTTCTTCCTTGGCGTCCGTTATGACGCTATCAGTTAGAAGGTCGGAATCTTTACTACAAGAATAGGCTAGGGTAAAGGCAAAAGAAGTTACAATCAATTTAATGATTTTCGTGTGGGGATGATTCATAAGTAGGTTACTTTTTCAAAAGGAAATTAGTGATTCTAAGATGATTTGCAATAGTACTTTAATTATTAAATAATTCGTTGAAAACAAGTAAAAAATCGATAAAATGCATTCAAAAAGTTATCAACACCCTGTTAATACGTTTCAATATGTCTTTTTAGACGCCAAAATACCTGAATATTCGACGAACTGCACTTTTTTTTAACTTTTTTGGCAAATTGTTCGACTAAACTGGATTTCTAATTTTTTTGGCAATCTACATGTGATATAACTTATCACTCTTAAAAATGTTGTGAAAGAGCAAATATTATAGATGAACTGCAGCATTATAGTCATGAGAGATCGACGAAATACTATTTTTTGGGAATAATTACGAATTCGATAACCAACTCTTGTTAGAACTGACATTGGATAATCGCCATCATTGTAGATTATCCAATGTTGACAATGCTGCAATAAGGTTTTAGTGGTATACCATTAAGCAACTCATGCGTATATTCGCCATTAAAAACAAAAAGGTAGAGGTTTTATATTTACCGAAGTGCAAACTGTAAGGCTTACTATGCGTAAAAAACTACATATTTTTTTTGTTGACCCAATGAGCTATAATAATTTATCGATATATGATAATTTATTGATAAACAACATCCATGACGTCGAGATAGAATATTTTGCTAGCCATTTATTCGATTTGGGAGAACAGTATTATCCCGTGCATAAAATCTATAAGTATAACAATAAATCGAAACTAGTTAAGCTCTTCAGTTACCTGAGGTCACAATGGAAGCTCTTTAATAGGATAAAAAAGGAAAGACCTGATGTAGTTCATTTTCAATGGTTGAAAATACCGTTTTATGATGTACGGCTAATTAAAAAAATCAAACAACTTGGTATTAAAACTTTATTTACGGCGCACAATCTGGTCCCTCATGGGAGTGGGAGAAAGTATGAAGATATCTATAAAAGGATTTATAATGAATTGGACGGTATTATAGTACATTCAGAACGTACCAAAGAAGAGTTGATTGAACGGTTTGGTATATCTTCCCATAAAATAGAGGTAATCGCCCATGGTCTTTTAAAGCCGAATGAGGTCGACTCTGTAAAAGTGGAAAGCCTCATCCTTGAGTATAAAGAACAGATGAACTTAAATAATGAGACCGTTTTTGCTGCCTTGGGCATCATAAATCTATATAAGGGCGTGGATATTACTATTAATGCCTGGAAGAATTCAACACTCTGCAATAATAACGAGTCCAAGCTGATTATTGGCGGCAGCGGCAATTTGGATGAGTTGGAAGAACTGCAGTATTGTGCCAATACGCTAGTATTGAATAGATTTTTATCCGACGAAGAATTTACGGCACTTTTAAGAATCACGGACTTTTTGATATTACCGTACCGGGAAATCTCACAAAGCGGAGTACTGTTAACCGCTATGGAGCAAAAAAAGAGAGTAATCGTATCGGATGTTGGTGGGTTGACGGAACCTTTTAAGTTCGGTAAAATAGGATATATAATAGAATCACCTCCAACACCAGAAGAATTGAGCAAATCGATACATGGGGCTATAAAGGAAAAAGATGAATATCCGAGCGACGAAGTGTGGAAAAAAATATCAGAATTCTATAGCTGGGGTGCAATAGGTGAAAAGACTAAAAACCTATATTTCAATTTGGCAAAAAAAGTTCTTGATCAAATATCCTTGTATTTGTTGTAAAACCTCTAAAGACCGCCATTGGCTTTTTTTAGTATTCCCTTGATATCATAAACAACACTTTCCTTTTTCAAATATCGATCTAGATCAAATTCTAAAAATTCATTATGGGCAACTGCTAAGACTATGGCATCGAACTTCTTGTTTTCCGGGGCAAGATTTGACGAGTCAAGGCCATGTTCAACAAAGACCGCACCCGGTGAGGCCCATGGGTCATATACTGTGATGTTGGCGTCGTAACTTTTAAGTTCTGAAATCATATCTACGACCTTCGTATTTCGAACATCGGGGCAGTTCTCCTTAAAGGTTATGCCCAATATCAAAATCTCAGATTCTTTTATCGGAATGTCATTTTTGACCATCAGCTTTACAATCTGTGAAGCAACGTACTTGCCCATGCCATCGTTCATTCTTCTGCCCGCCAAGATAATTTCTGGATGATAGCCGTATTCTTGTGCCTTTTGTGCTAGATAGTAAGGATCTACCCCTATACAATGACCACCAACCAGACCGGGTTTAAAAGGAAGGAAATTCCATTTAGTAGCAGCTGCTTCCAATACATCTTTGGTGTCGATATCCATTAAATGGAATATTTTAGACAATTCGTTGACAAAAGCAATATTAATATCCCTTTGAGAGTTTTCTATAACTTTTGCGGCCTCCGCAACTTTAATGGACGGAGCCAAATACGTGCCTGCTGTTACGACTGACTTATATAAGGTATCAATTTTTTTAGCCGCTTCAACAGTGGACCCCGAGGTTACCTTCAAAATTTTGTCAACGGTATGTTCTTTATCCCCCGGATTCATTCTTTCTGGTGAGTAGCCGATAAAAAAGTCGGTGTTTAATTTCAACCCACTTTCCCGTTCAAGAATCGGGGCGCACTCTTCTTCAGTTGCTCCGGGGTATACAGTAGATTCATAAACTACGATATCACCTTTTTCTAGAAACTTTCCTATGGTTTCACTTGCCCGATACAATTTTGTAAGGTCAGGTTTATTGGTTTCATCCACAGGTGTCGGTACCGTAACAATAAAGAAATTACAGCCTTTTAAATCTTCTTCGTTCTCGCTGGGATAGAGACCTGCAGCTACAGGTGGTTCGTGGGTCAGTACTTTATTAAGTGATTCTTCGGAGATCTCAAGTGTTCGGTCACTGCCAGTGCGGAGTGTTCTTATGCGACTGGGATCGATATCATAACCAATGACGGGATACTTTGTTGCAAATAGTCGGGCCAGGGGCAGCCCAACATATCCGAGGCCTACGATACCAATCTTTATTTTAGCCATGCATACATTATTTCTTACCGATTTGGTAATATTCGAAACCTCTTTTGTTCATCAATGTATCGTTATACTGATTTCTACCATCGAAAACTACAGCTTGCTTCAATTGCGTTTTAAGTTCATCAAAATCAGGAGATCTGAACTCCTTCCATTCGGTTAATAAAATCATTGCATCAGCATCCCTTAAGGTTTCGTACTTCGAGTTGTAATAGGCAACACCGGGCAAATCTTTAAGGTAAAAATGCTTTGCCTCTTCCATGGCCTTAGGGTCATATGCATTTATTTTAGCACCTCTTTTTACCAATTCCTTTATAACATAAATTGCCGGTGCTTCGCGCATGTCATCGGTCTCGGGTTTAAACGCCAAGCCCCAAACTGCAAAAGTTTTATCTTTTAAATCTTCACCAAACCTGTCGACTACTTTTTTTGCGATGACCAATTTTTGTCTGTCGTTTACATCTTCTACCGACGCGATAAGTTCGGCTTTGTACCCATGTTCTTCCGCGGTTTTTTTGAGTGCTTTTACATCTTTGGGGAAACAAGAGCCACCATAACCACTTCCAGGATAAATGAAGCTATAACCGATTCTACTATCCGAACCTATGCCGATTCGCACTTTATTTACATCAGCGCCTACTAGCTCGCATATATTCGCAATTTCATTCATAAATGAAATCTTTGTAGCCAACATGGCATTGGCAACATATTTGGTCATCTCGGCAGATCGTACATCCATCGTTATCAGTCTATCCATACTACTTCTGAAAAATGGAGCGTAAAGATTACGCATTTTTTCAGTAGCCTGCTCATTATTTGACCCGACGACAACACGATCGGGTTTCATGAAATCGTTAATGGCATCACCTTCTTTCAAAAACTCAGGGTTCGATACCACGTCGAAGTCCAAGTCCAAACCCCGTTTGTCCAACTCGGCCTGTACTACTTGTTGTACTTTATCCGCTGTTCCTACAGGTACTGTAGATTTGTCGACGATAACTAATGAATGGGTCATGTTTTGGCCGATTTCCTTTGCTACTTGCAGTACATATTGTAAATCTGCCGAACCATCATCTCCCATGGGCGTGCCCACTGCAATGAAAGCAATATCGCATTTCTCTAGATTTTCTGACAGTTTGTCGCTAAATTTTAGGGTCTTGTTCTGAAAATTTCGCTTTACCATGGCTTCAAGCCCAGGCTCATAAATGGGTATAATTCCTTTTTTTAAATTTTCGATTTTTTTTGTATCGACGTCGATACAGCATACCGTATTACCCATTTCTGCGAAGCATGTGCCGCTAACAAGGCCTACATAACCAGTGCCAATAACCGTTAAATTCATACTATTTTATTTTAGATTTTTCCAATACCATTCTACCGCTTCCTTCAATCCGGAACGTAAATCATATCGGGGATTATAGCCTAAAAGACTTTTTGCTTTTTCAATGGATGCCAAGGAGTGGGGCACATCGCCGGCTCTCTCAGGTCCATAAGTAATATCAATCTTTTTTATTTCAGAATCAAAATCGCTCAAATATTCCTTAAGAACATTTACTAGTTCATTTAAATCGGTACGTTGCCCGACTGCAACATTGTAAACGGTGTTAAGGGCTCTCTTATTGTCGGTGGTCAAAGCCCTTATATTTGCTTCGACCACATTGTCGATATATGTAAAATCCCTCGAGAAAGAACCATCACCGTTAATTGTTGGAGATCGGTACTGAATTAAACTGGAAACAAATTTCGGGATAACTGCTGCGTAGGCACCGTTTGGATCTTGTCTTCTTCCAAAGACATTAAAATAACGCAGCCCAATAGTATCAAGGCCATATGTTTTATTGAAAACATCGGCGTATAACTCATTTACATATTTTGAAACAGCGTACGGAGATAAAGGTTTTCCTATTATTTCCTCGACTTTGGGCATATTCCGTGAGTCACCATACGTAGATGAACTTGCCGCATAAATAAATCGCTTAACTTTTCCATCTCTCGCGGCAACCAGCATATTCAAGAATCCTGAAACATTCACGTCATTGCTTGTAATGGGGTCACTAATCGACCTAGGTACGGAGCCCAGAGCGGCCTGATGCAGCACGTAGTCCATATTTTCACATGCGACGCGACAATCTTCGAGATTTCTTATATCACCTTCAATGAGCGTAAATGTATTGTAGGGTAAAAGGGTTTCAATATTTTCTCTTTTGCCTGTAGAAAAATTATCCAGGCAAACAACGCGGTTCCCATTTTTCAAAAGTGTTTCACAGAGATTTGAACCTATAAAACCTGCCCCTCCGGTAACCAGAACGGTATGTGCTTTATCGAGGTTCAACGATGCAATGTCCATAGTTCATTTTGAAAGTGCAAAGATGTGGAAAAGATAATTAACGGCCTTCAATTTTATACGAAGTTGAGTTTTAGATCGATGAGGGTCAATCAGTAGATAAGGCGAAACAGGAATGTATAATTATTTTATGTCATAATACGTTTTATACCACGAGACAAAGTGCCCTACACCCTCGTCTATAGGAGTACTGGGATGGTAATCATAGTCTCTGATCAAGTCATCGACATTGGCCCAAGTTTTTTCTACATCACCAGGCTGCATGGGAAGCATTTGTTTGTCGGCCTTTTTTTGCAAATGTTTTTCAAGTATCGAAATGAATTCCAAAAGTTGTACGGAATCATTGTTTCCGATGTTATATACCCTATAGTCAGGATGATTCGAATTGTCTTTTTCCAAAATTCGAACGACCCCTTCGGTAATATCATCGATGTACGTAAAATCACGGGCCATTTTTCCATTATTGTACACGGCTATTGACTTGTTCTCAATGATTGCTTTTGTAAATAGGAATAATGCCATATCGGGCCTTCCCCAAGGACCGTAAACCGTAAAAAAACGTAGCCCTATTGTACGGAGACCAAACAAATGACTATATGTATGTGCCATCAATTCGTTACTTTTTTTAGTAGCAGCATAAATACTAATCGGATGGTCTACCGAATCCGTTGTCTCAAATGGGATTTTTGAATTAAGGCCGTAAACACTTGAACTACTGGCATAAACAAGATTTTTGATATTGTTATGTCTACAGCACTCCAAAATATTGAGGAACCCGACAATATTGCTGTCAATATAGGTCTCGGGATTTTCCAAGCTATATCGCACTCCTGCTTGAGCGGCCAAATTGCAGACGGCATCAAACTTTTCATTTTTAAAAAGTTCAGGGAGTCGTTCTCTATCCGCAATATCAAGACGAATAAAATTAAAGGTTGACCAAATACTGCTCGGCACTGGTTCATTAAATACTTCAGCCTCTGTCCTAGAGACTCCCAAATCTTTCAAACGGTCGTATTTCAGATTGATATCATAGTAATCATTGATTACATCCAAACCGCAGACCTCGTGACCTTTTCCCAGCAATTGCTTTGCAACATGATACCCTATAAAACCAGCAGCGCCCGTAACCAAAATTTTCATGGATAAAAATTTTAAGGTCATTCCCGCCCTTCGACTTCGCTCAGGATAGACTACAGCGGGAATCTTTTCCTTATTTCTTACAAATATCAATATACTAGGTGAATTTCAGAGAATTCCGAAACTATTTTTCAAATAAAAATCCCCGACGTACCATCGGGGATTTCTAGAATATTTACTGAAAGTTCATTTTGGCCTATTGTCTTAATTTTATCACTTTCTTAATCGCATTTTCATCATTCTTAGTTCTGGCCATTTCAATAATATAAGTGCCATCACTTAAAAAACTCATATCAAATGATACTTCGGCCTCATGTTCTTGAGGTACTACTTTTCTTATGACCAACTTACCATAAATGTCATAAAAACTAACGTTAATGGTTTCGTTCATAAAATCATCTAATACCAACTTCACAACCCCATCGCGTACGGGGTTTGGATAAATGATTACATCTTGGAATTTAGCCTCTGTTTCAGGCTCAACTCCAACTATGACGGTCAGTTGAGCACTACAACCTTCATCGGAGGAAAACGTATATACCCCAGCCTGTTCAGCTGTAATACTTCCCAAGTCGAGAATTCCGGTAGTAACGGTTGCATCTGGGCCTGTAATCGTAAACCCTGTCCCACTTTGTACAATTCCCAAAATGACAGGTGAGCCGGGGGGAATGGTTATTTCCGCATTTCCACTGGCCGCAGTTCCATCAATGGTGTATTGTGGCACAAAAGTACTTGGGTCACAAGAACTATCGGTAACAATAATGTTCAATGTTTCGGAACATCCGGCATCCGAGGTGAAAACATAATTACCGGCCATGGCCAATGTAATCCCTCCCAAATCAAGAACACCGTTGGTTACCGTGTCATCAGGTGCAGTAATGGTATAGGTGAGCCCTGTTTGTAATACTCCCAAAGCAACAGTCGTTCCTAGTTCAACAGTAATCGAGGCATCACCACTATTTGCGGTGCTATCAATAGTATACTCTGGGGTAATACTGCCCGCAGGACAATTCTCGTTGACTACTAAGGTTATTGTAGCCGTACAGCCATCCGAAGTGTTATAGACGTAATCTCCGGCTTGGGCCAAGGTAACCTCGCCCAAATCCTGCGCTCCATCCGCCACTGTATCGTCTGGTAAGGTAATCGTATAGCTTACACCGGTCTGTACCAAGTCTAAAACAACAGGAGTTCCTTGGTCAACCGTAATCGTAGTCATTCCCGTTCCTGCAACACCATCTATGGTATGTCGAGGGGTAAAATTAGCTGCCGAACAAGGGTCGTTGACGGTAATATTTAACGTCTTGGAACAGCCTTCGGATGAAGTGAATGTATAGATTCCTACCTGGGCGGCCGTAATGTTTCCCAAATCCAAATCTCCATTTGAAACTGGTCCGCTCGGAGGAGTTATGGTAAAGGCCACATTGTCTTCTACGGTACCTAAAATAATTGGCGTTCCCTCATTTACAGCAATGGAATTTTCACCGCTATCGGGTACGCCATCAATGGTATATTCAGGGGTAAATGGTCCACTTGGGCAAAGTACGTCTAATGTAAGCGTGGTTTCGCACCCATCTTCGGTACGAATGATATAATCACCACTATCGGCAATTGTCACGGCACCTAAGATATAATCGAATTCGTTATCATAAACCACATTACCATCATAGGTAACCGTGAAATTGATTCCGTTAGGAAGCATACTTATCCGTGTAACGTCTCCTATATTGGCAACTACCGTTACGGGTTGGTTGTCTACGGCAGAATCGTAGGATCCTCCGTTGTTCAGTGACCATTCTGCCCTTAGAGTGGTTGCATCGCAAACGACATCGGAAACGTTTAAGGTAAGGGTAGTAGTACATCCGGTTGACGTTGTTATAATGACATAATCTCCACTATCCGTTGCATCGACGTTACCAAGATCATAATCACCTTGTCCTTGGTATACTTGGCTTCCATTTCTATTTATGGTAAAGTCGACATTTTCGGGCACCATACTTATTTCAAATGCCTCTCCGCTATTCACGCTTACGGTAATGGGTTGCTCATCAGGGGCTTCAACATATTGACCGTTCAATTTCCATTGTGCTTTAATGTCGGTCGCATCACAAACGGCACCGGATACGGTTAGGTTCAACACTACCGAACAACCTTGGTCCGACACAAATTGATACGCGCCATCGTTAGCCGAGGTAGCACTTTGTATAACATAATCGTTTGGAACGTTGTTGATACGTGTTCCGTTCGGAAGAATAATATCAAAAACAGTATTACTACCGTTGATTTGATTGGGAAGTACACTCAACAGTATTTTATCACCTTCCGTTATGGTAACGGAAACATTTTCTCCTGCATTTCCATTTAAGAAAGCCCCATCATTGATCTGCCATTCTGCTGAAATCGGAGTTTCCCCAGCGGTACATTCCCCGATAGAGTTATACGTCACCACTGTCGGGCATCCCCCTGCGGTGGTGAGGGTGAGCTGGTTGTTGGCCCCTATGTCGGTGGCCGGGTCTATCAGGTAGCCGTTGGCCTGGGTGAAGTCGGTCCCGGATTCGAAGGTGGGGCTGTCGTTGTCGTTCTGTGCCGTGGTGACGTAGTAGGTGCCCGTGGCCACGGCCCTGATGTATACCTGCGAGGAGGAGGGCGCGTTTATCACGTTGCCGTCCGTCCACGGCCCGCTGGTACCGATGCGGTACTGCGCCGTGATGGTGCCCGGCGGGCATGCCGGTACGCCCTGTGCGACGCCCGCGTCGTAGAGGGCCTTTATCTCCTGTGCCCCCAGGGCGTTGTTGTATACCTTGAGCTCGTCGATCTTGCCCGATATCTCGTCGGTGACCCCGCTCTGGTTGTAGTTGTTGTTGATCAGCACGTTGTTGGTGGCCGGGTCGCGGGTCTCGTAGAAGCCCGAGGACGCGAAGGAGGAGAAGTTCGGCGTGGTGGCGTCGAAGATGATATCGCCGCTCACGGCCTGCGTACAGACCTCGACCCCGTTGGCGAAGAGCCTGGCGGTGGTACCGTCGTAGGTGGCCGCGATGTGCACCCACTGCCCCGCGGGCGAATAGCCCGAATAGCAGTCCCCGCCCCCCGCTGTGGTGGCGAACTCCCATTTGTAGAGGTTGTTGTGGAAGCCGAAGAACATGGCCGGGTAGTCGTGGGTGAGTATGCCCACGTTGTTGGCGATGTCGTCGCGGTCGACCCATGCCATCACGGTGATGGACTGTGCCGTGGCCGCGAGCGAGGCGGAGTAGGGCACGTCAACGATGGTGTTGCTCTGGAAGGTCTCCCCGTCCATCTGGGCCGCACCCCCGAAGAGGCCGGTGGACCAGTTGTCGGTACTGGGGGCCTTGGTGGCCCCGTTGTCCGTTACGTCGAAGATGGTGCCGTCGTTGTTGTTGCCCGAGGCGTCGGCCGCCACGGACCCCGAGGTCTCGTCGAACTTCAGGTGCATCACCAGGTTCGGGTCGCCGGTGAGCGGCACGGCGTTGCCGACCCTGATGGTATGGGCCACGCTGGGCACGCCTGCGGCGTTAAGGCCGAAGAGCATGTAATAGCCCGGGGGCAACAGGTTCCTGCCCGGTATGGCCAGGCTGTGCGAGGTGCCGCCCGTGGTGGCCAACGGGATCCTGCGCTGTTCGTTGTTGGTGCTGTGGGTGGCGGCCGAGAAGCGGATCAGGCTGAACTCGGTGACCGCCGTGTTCGTGGTGACACTGATGTTGGTGTCGTAATCGGCCGTCGCCGGGGCGTTGGTGATGGACGGCCTTGTGGCCAGTTGCCCGCCCGCGGTGAAAAGGTACGGCGGGCTGTAGACCTCGGCGTCGAAATGGTTGGTACAGTCCTCGTAGCCGGGCAGGCCGATACCGTCGCACAGGCCCCCGCCGCCCACGAAGACGCGGCCGTCGGTCATCAGTATGCCCACGCTGTGGTAGGTCCTGGGGGTGGCCATGGCCGCCAAGGTCTCCCAGGTGTTGGAAACCGGGTCGTAGAGCTCGGCCGGGAGCGCCGCCCCCGTGTCGGAGAAGACCTCCGCATGGTCGAGCCCGCCCGTGACCAGTACCTTGCCGTCGGGCAGTACCGTGCTGTTGTGCATCGTGCGCACGTACTGCATGTTGGGCGTCGCGGTCACCGTTACGTTATTGGGATTGTTGATGTCTATCACGAAGGACTTCTCGTTGGCCGGGATGCCGTTGTTGAACTCGGTACCGTAGGAGGTCGCGCCCCCTACCTTGAGGATCTTGCCCGTATCGAACATCACCGTGGTGCCCTTCATCGAGAAGGTGTCGTTGCCACGAGTGCCGGCACTGGTCACCGTACCGCTGCCCGAGACGTCGATCCAGTTCATCGAGGCACTGGGCCCCGCATGGAAGATCCGCCCGTCGGGCGCCGCCCAGAGCCACAGGTGGTTGTCCACCCGGTAGAGCCCCTGTTGCTCGCCGTTGAGGTCGGCCGTGGTAAAGATGTCCGAGCCCTGGATGCCGGGCTTGTTGATCCAGCCCGTCTCGGCCGACCACAGCTCGCCGTCCTTGCCGCCGTTGGTCGCCGCCGTGTTGCTGCCGCTCCAAGAGCCGCCAAGGGTGAAGACCGAGCCGTCGGCCAGGGTCACGTTGCCCTGGTAGCCCCGGTTGATGTTCATGTCGTCGGCACGGCTCCATACCCCCGTGGCCGGGTCGTAGATGCTCGTGCGCTCGCTGCTCACACCGCCAGCCGAGAGGATCCGCCCGTCCGCAAGGTTGTTGATCCCGGGGCAGAACATGTCGTGGTCCGTCTGGGTGGTGGTCATCGTCTCGGTGGTGCCCGTGGAGGGATCGAATATCTGGGTATAGGTCATCCCGTTGCCCGTCTCCACGAAGGTGTCCGGGTACTGAGAGGACCACGTGATCAAACGCCCGTCGGGAAGGTTCGCAACCGCCACCGGGACCAGGTTGAAGCCTATCGGGGCGCTCCACTGCCCGTCCTGGGAGGGAGTCTGGGAGAAACTAAATTCGGAATTAACAACTAAAAGAAAAGTATATAATACGGTTAAAGCGTAATTTTTTTCATAGCGACACTTAAAGTTTATTGAAAACAGCAAAGTTCAAAATTAACATGAATCAGTAACAAATAAATAATATAAACGGTAAAACCGGATAATTACTCGACTATCTAACAACTGAAATTCGGAATACCCTACCGTAAGCTTTAATGAAATATTCAAGTACAAATATATATATAGGGTTAGTTAGAATTCAATTCTGACATCGACATTGGATATACGTATTTTATCGTTGTTTAGTTCCATTTCCATAAATAAATTCCTCAATTTTTTAAATTATATTGATGTCACCAACATCAATTCATGTTCATCCTTTAAAGATTCAATGCATCAAAATTGGGGGATGGTCATTCACTTTTAAACTTTAGTTTGGTTGGGAGAGCTTTTTGACTATGAAATCGAAAAAAAGTTTATTGTCTATTTCATACTAAAAACGAAAAATTAAAGTTTGCTCTTATAAGTCAATGTTATCGGTTATCCAATTGGACACACTTTATTATTGATTTTTAAAGTATTGAATTATAGTGAATTAAGTAATTTCAACACTTTGTTAATCGTCCTATTTTAAAAGATGACATTTAAATTAATTGAAAACGGTTTAATCATTTTAAAACAAAGTAAATAAGATTTAGTAGAACAGAACATGATAAATGTTAGTTTGTTTATTTTTTACCTGAAATCTAATACTGAATGAATATCGCAAAATTTTCAAGCTCCCCATATAAATAAATGATTTCATGAGTTACTAGCGCTTTAATAAAGGACGAAATTTGAGGTTTTTACGTGTTTGACCGAAAAATTACCTTCTTTGACGAAATCTAGACGTATTACACGGTTAAGTAATAAACTATAATTATTTTTACTTTGTCATTTATGCTGATGGACCCACAAAAACTCCGATATTGAACCCTAAAATCCTGAACAAATCTAAAGTCTGGTTATCCTCTCCCCATATGTCGGGTAGGGAGCAGATATACGTACAAGAGGCCTTTGACACCAATTGGATTGCTCCGTTAGGACCTAACGTAGAGGGGTTTGAAAGCGCCTTGGTGGATTATTTAAAAGAAGATTCACATGTAGCGGCTCTAAGTTCGGGCACCGGTGCACTGCATTTAGCACTTATTTTGTTGGGTGTAGGTAGTGGCGATGAGGTTATTTGCCAAAGTTTTACGTTTGCAGCTTCCGCCAACCCCATTGTTTATCTTGGGGCAAGGCCCATATTTGTGGATAGTGAGAAAGATACATGGAATATTTCTCCAGAAATGTTGGAAAAGGCTATCAAAGATCGTATTGCAAGAGGCAAAAAACCAAAGGCAATTATTGCAGTACATTTATATGGCATGCCCTATAAAGTTGAGGCGATTAGAGAAATTTCCCTGAGGTATGAGATACCTGTTTTAGAGGATAGTGCCGAGTCATTGGGTAGTTCGTATCACGGAGTTAAGTGTGGTACTTTTGGAGATATCTCAATACTATCGTTCAATGGCAATAAAATCATTACTACTTCTGGAGGAGGTGCCCTGAGAACCAGAGATAATACGATTAAAGAGAGAGCTGTTTTTCTGGCTACTCAATCTAGAGACGAGGCGCCGCACTACCAGCATTCTGCCATTGGCTATAACTATCGAATGAGTAATGTTTTGGCTGGAATTGGAAGAGGACAGATGGAAGTTCTTGACGATAGGGTAAACGCTAGAAGAAATAACTATCTTTATTATAAGGAAAACCTGGGAAGTTTAGAATCCATCGAGTTTTTAGAAGAGCCAGAGGGTTATTTTTCGAATAGATGGTTGACCTGTATTTTGACGCCTTCCGAAGAAATAAGAGAAAAAATACGACTTTCCCTACAGGAAGAAAATATTGAATCGCGACCGTTGTGGAAGCCAATGCATCTTCAACCGGTTTTTAGCAAGTGTGAGAGTTATTTGAACGGGATATCGGAGGAACTATTCAGTAGAGGTCTTTGCCTTCCCAGTGGGTCGGACTTGAGCCTATCGAATCTTGAGCGCATTTCGCATACCATAAAACAAATAGTGGCATGATACAGAATTACTTTGCACAAAATTCCAACCGATATGCATCAAAGTGGTTGGTCTTGGCCATTGATGTCGTATCGTCGTGTATAGCTTTCGTTTTAGCTTATTGCGTACGTTTTAACCTAACTTTCGATTTCGAAGTAGAAAAGTTATGGATACAATTGCCTTTTGTTGCCGTTGTTTCATGTATCTCTTTCCTAATTGTTGGTTCTTACAAAGGAGTGGTTAGACATACCGGAGTACGAGATGTTTATAATGTATTTAATGGTATTTGTCTTTCGAGCATCATAATGATTGCCGCAGTTCTTCTGAACAAAGAGTTCAAGTTTTATGAAGACTTCAATATTTTTCTTAGTCCAATTATCATATATAGCCTTTTGGCATTTATTGGATTAACTGCTTCTCGCTATCTTTTTAAGGCACTTTATAACAGCTATGCGATTCGAGACTTAAAAGTAAACAAGAACGTATTGATCTATGGCGCCGGTGAATCTGGTATTTTGACCCACAATGCACTTACAAATCATTCGAAGAGTAGGGCAAGGGTTGTTGGCTATATCGATAATGACAACCAAAAGGCGGGCAAACAGATAAATGGTGTCAAAGTATATCACAATGCCGTATTGACCAAAGACTTCTTGACGAGTAAGAACATTTCCGAGGTAATTTTCTCGATCCAGAATATAGATCCCAAAAAATTACGGAATTTGGTAGAAGGCTTGGTCGAACTTCCGGTACAGGTTAAAATTGTACCTCCGGTCGAAGATTGGATAAACGGAGAGCTGCGTGCCTCACAAATCAAACAAGTACAGATTGAGGATTTATTGGATAGGGCCCCAATAAATATCAAAAACGAGAAAATTGAAAAGGAATTACTCAATAAGGTAGTTCTCGTTACAGGAGGTGCTGGCTCCATAGGAAGTGAAATAGTAAGGCAAATTTGTCAATATGCTTATAAATCTTTGATAATCATCGACCAGGCCGAATCCGCACTTTATGACCTGCAACAAGAATTGAAACAAAATGGATACCATAATTTTATTCCCATTGTTGGTGATATCAGGGATAAAAATCGGTTGAATGGAATATTTCAAGAACATAAACCTGATATGGTCTTCCATGCCGCAGCTTATAAGCATGTGCCACTAATGGAATATAATTCGTATGAATCGATAAAGATAAATGTTGGAGGAACAAAGACCGTGGCCGATTTATCAATATCTCACAATGTCGAAAAATTCGTTTTTATTTCCACCGATAAGGCGGTTAATCCAACCAATGTTATGGGTGCCACCAAACGAATTGCCGAAATGTATATTAGTTGTCTTGAACAGCAAAAGAAAACCAAATTCATTACTACAAGATTTGGTAACGTGTTGGGATCCAATGGATCGGTCATTCCATTGTTCAGAAAACAGATAGAAAAGGGTGGGCCTCTAACCCTTACCCATAGGGATGTCACACGTTATTTCATGACCATACCCGAAGCTTCACAACTGGTTTTAGAAGCGGGTGCCATGGGTGATGGTGGCGAGATTTTTATTTTCGATATGGGCGAATCCGTGAAAATTTATGATTTGGCCAAAAATATGATCAAGTTATCGGGATTGAGCTATCCAGAGGATATTGATATTAAAATTACGGGCCTTAGGCCAGGGGAAAAATTATATGAAGAACTCTTGGCAAACGGTGAAAACACCTTGCCGACCTATCATAAAAAAATAAAAATCAGTAAGGTACGTGAGCTTGATTACGCGACCGTAAGATCACAAATCGATGAACTTTGTATTACCAATATGTTCTTTAATGGTAACACCGTTAAATTAATGAAAAATATAGTGCCCGAGTACGTTTCAAGCAACTCACAGCTATGTGAGTTGGATGAAAAAGGCAATTCAATCAGTGGGGATAAACCTACTTTAAAGGTCGTACAATCATAAATTTTCACTAATCTTGCACTCTAAACCCAGTAATATTACAACCATGATTATTAAAACACGCTCCATTGCCAAAATTTCCCTTGTCTTAATTACTTCATTATTTATATTCTCGTCTTGTGCTTCTAAAAAAGATGTAGTGTATTTTCAGGGTACTAGCGACTATGAAACTTTGGTTAGCGACAATTCGCATACGAATAAATTCAAGATTGACGATGTTCTAGGTATTTATGTATCAACATTGGATCCATTACCAAGTGCGCCCTTCAATTTGTTCAAAGGAGCTGAGGAAGGTGGATTTCGACCTGAACAATTGGATTATATTATAGATAAAAACGGCGAAATCGATTTTCCTGTAATCGGTTCTGTAAAGATTGTCGGACTCTCACCAGAAGAGACCAAGGTTCTTTTAAAGGAAAAATTAAAACCATATTTAAAAGACCCTATTATCAACATTAGACTAAAAAACTTTACCGTTACTGTTCTTGGCGAGGTTAATCGACCTGGAACATATCCCGTTCTCGGAGAACAGATTACAATTCTCGAAGCCATAGGTTTGGCCAATGACCTTACAATTAAAGGTATTAGAAGCAATGTGCTGGTAATCCGTGATTTTAATGGTACGAAAGTTTCCACTCGAATCGACCTAACACAAAAAAATGCCCTTAATTCGCCCGTTTATTATTTGACCCAGAACGATGTAGTATATGTCGAGCCGAACCAGTCGGCTGTATCATCCTATGGATTAGATAACAGAGCTACAATATGGACATCGATAGCTACTGCTTTGATAACTTCTTCGGTATTATATTTATCAACGAGATAGCCAACAAATACGAAAGCTGATATTTCGTCGTTTACCTCAAAAACATAGTCTTAGTAATGAATACAGGTTCCCAAGAATTTTCTAAAAGTAGTACAGATTTAAAAGAGACGATAGCTACCTATACAAAACATTGGAAATGGTTTGTACTATCGGCTATTTTTGCCATAATTCTGGCCTTTGTTTATATTCGATATGCCACTCCTGAATATGCGGCCAAAGCAAAAATTCAGATAGTAGAGGATAAAAACGCCGGTTCTGAACTTTCTGCTTTTCAAGATCTTAAAGTACTTGGTGGGGGCAAAAACAAGGCCGAGGACGAAATTGAAATATTGAATTCGAGATCTAATTTCATTCAGGTTGTCAAAGATTTGAAATTAAATGTTAGAATTATCGCCTTAGGCAATGTGAAGGACTCTGAGATTTATCAAGATAGGCCTTTCAATCTGAACTTTATTGAAAGCGATTCAATTATCAACACTTCTGAATTTGAATTTTTTATAGAACTTTCTTCCGATACTACTTTTGGTTATAGTACAGAAAGGGATAGTCCCTTAAAAATATATTCTTTTGGAAAAAATATTCCTACAGAAGTGGGTGATGTAGTAATTACCCCGAACCAGCCGTTCTTCAAGAAATACAAGGGGCAAAAGATAAAGGTTACCATTGATCCTATTTTTATTGTTGCCGAGGGGTATCAAAAGAAGATTTTGATAGCGCCGGCCAAAGAATATTCCAATATCATAAACATCACACTACACGATCCTATTAAGGAGAAAGCGATGGATATTATAGACCGACTTGTTTTTACCTACAATCAGAATGCCATCATAGACAAGAAAGCGGTCGCCGATAAAACTTCTGAGTTTATTAACAATCGTATCGAACTAATTTCGAATACGCTTACCGATGTAGATCAAGATGCCCAAGAACTCTTGACAGAAAAAGGAATGACCGGTGGTGGTCTCGAAGTCAGTGCGGCGGTACAGGCAAGTACTGCAGGTAGACAACAGCTCGAAAGTGCTAGAGATCAGCTACAAATGGTAACAGGCCTTAAAAATTATGTTGCCGGTGAAGAGGGATATACTACTATGCCAGTTGTAGATATTGGAAGTAGTGCTGTGGCTTCGACCCAGGCAAAATATAATGAACTCGTTGCCGAAAGAAATCGCATGTTGAAAAGTGCTGACGAGCAAAACCCGATTATTGTAAACCTCGATCAACAATTGGATCAACTTAAATCTACTATTCAATCCAGTTTAACGGCCATGGAACGTAATGTTGGTATGACGGTAGGTACCTTACAAAGCCAAATGGGTCGTATTCAGGGTACTATCTATTCAGCACCCAAAAACCAACGTGACCTGCGAAACATTACACGACAGCAACAAACAACGGAGTCCTTATATCTATACTTATTGCAAAAAAGGGAAGAATCGCAGATTACCGCTGCATCTAGTCCTGAAAAATCGAAAATCGTAGATTTGGCATACCAGTTCGGTAAAGGACCGGTAACACCTAAAAAAACCTTTGATATACTTGGCATCTTTGATTCTTGGTCTATTAATTCCTTTTTCGATCATTTACTCAAAAGAGCTTCTTGACAACAAAATTCATAGTAAAGTGGGTCTTGAAAAGCTCGTGAAAGACATTCCCGTACTTGCTGAACTTCCTAGATTGGGCAAAAAAGATGAACAGCTTGTGCGTAAAGACGACCGTTCCGTACTTGGCGAATCGCTTAGAATTCTGCGAACGAATCTTGATTACCTTATTAAATCGAAGAGCGGCCGAAATAATGTAATTTATGTCACATCAAGTGTTCCAGGAGAAGGTAAAACATTTTTGTCTTCGAACTTGGCGATGATTTTTTCGAATACGGATAAAAAGGTCTTACTGATAGGAGCTGATATTCGAAATCCCAAACTATATACCTTCTTCAACAACAAAGATGTTGATAAATTGGGAAAACCAGGAAGAAATAAAGATGCCGGTTTGACCGAGTACTTATATGACGATTCCATGACCTCAAGGGATATTATCAATCCAATGCTGGTTCATACAAATACGATCGATGTGATATATTCTGGTAAGATTCCTCCGAACCCTTCGGAGCTTTTGATGAGTGAACGTATGAAAGATCTTATCATGGAAGTTTCGCTTAAGTATGACTATGTCGTTGTCGATACCGCGCCATTAATGGTGGTTACCGATACCCTGTTGATCAGTGAATATGCAGATCATATTATTTATGTCACTAGGGCAGGGGCTACCGAGACTAAGGTTCTGGAATTCCCATTAAAATTGAAAAAAGAAGGAAAATTAAAAGGACTTTCCTTTGTCGTCAACGATGTTAAAGATTCTAATCTTGGTTATGGCGGTAAATACGGCTACGGTTATGGTAAGACCACTAAAAAGTGGTGGAAATTTTAATTAGCCAAAATTATAGGTTGTAGTTTCAACTAACCTTTCCAACGTATTGAGCAATTTTTTTGAGAGCTTTATCTGCTTTATACTATTCAATTGGCTCATATTATGAACGTCGGTAGCAATGAAGTTTATGAGTCCTTCTTCTAAGAGTTTTATTGCAGTTTGTTGTACTTCTTTACCGTAGTATTCACTGATTGAGAGCATGTTCAGCTGGAAGAGAATACCTTTATCTTTTAATTCTTTGTATTTCTTCATCCTATTCTGAAAAAACACATACCGTTCGGGGTGTGCTAGAATGGGAAAAAATCTTTTCTCAGCTATTTTTCGAATCGCCTCTTCAAAATTAATGGAAGCCTGTAAATAGGACATCTCCACCAAAAGATAGTTTTTCTGCATCGGCATTACGTCTCCGTTTTCGAGCAGGGTTTCAAAATTGGCGTCGATCATATGCTCAGCAGCAGCTTCAATAGATACTTCTTTTAAATCGTTCATTTTGAGCCCGTTTTGTAATATCGCGAGCGATTTGCCAATGGTCTCTGAATCGTTTGGGTAGTAGTTGTGCATAATATGAGGGGTGGCGATAAAGTCTTGCACCCCGAAATCAGCAAATGCTTTAACCAGTTCTATGGATTCCTCTACAGTTTTTACACCATCATCGATTCCCGGAAGAATATGGTTGTGCATATCTACAAAACCTTCCAGAAGGTCAATAAGATATTTTTTGCGGTTAAAAATGCTGAGCATTGATTCTGGTTTGACAGCAAAAATACTATTTCTGAGTAAACCAATACAATTAGATTTGAGATGTGGTCCTTCATAATCATCAAACGCTGTTTTGTACGCTACGTAAAGAATCTCCATTTAAAAGACAACTCCTCAATACTGTTAAAATTATCCCTAATTTACAGGAGAGGCACTTTAGTGTCTTTAAAGAATTAACTCTTTTGCTTATCTTGTGCTATAGCCTAATTCAAAACTAATAGAGATACATATGAAAAGAAGAGATTTTGTCCAATTGTCCGGTCTTGGTGCGGGCGCTTTGATGGTACCTAGTGCCATGATGGGAAATATAATTCCTGTTGAGGCGCTTTTGGCACCCGGTATGGATACGATAGTCAAAAAACGAATGGCGGATGTCGCCTTAAATACGGCGAAATCAATGGGTGCCACCTATGCCGATGCCAGAATAGGCAGATATCTGAACCAGTATGTTTTTACACGAGAAGACAAAGTGCAAAACGTGGTCAATACCGAGTCTTTCGGAATAGGCATACGCGTAATCGCAAATGGAACATGGGGTTTTGCCTCAACGAACAAGGTTACCGAAGACGGTATCAAGAAAGCTACGGAGCAGGCCGTTGCCATAGCGAAGGCAAACTCTAAATTTCAAAAGGATCCTGTAAAGTTGGCGCCGGTATCCGCACATGGAGAGGTTTCATGGAAAACTCCGATCAAGAAAGATTTTAAAGATGTTCCTGTTTCAGAAAAGGTGGATTTATTGTTAAGAGCGAATGCGGCAGCACTTGAGAATGGAGCGAATTTTGTGAATTCGGCCCTGTTTATGGTCAATGAGCAGAAATATTTTGCCTCGACCGATGGTTCTTACATTGATCAAGACATACATCGTATCTGGCCAACCTTTGGTGTAACGGCGGTAGATCAGTCCGCAGGAAAATTCAAAACACGACAAGCCATGAGTGCGCCAATGGGTCTCGGATATGAATATATGGATGGATTGGCTTCTGAGAAATTAGAGGGTGCGGCGGGAATTAAATTATACCGTGGCAGTTATGATATGGTTGAAGATGCTACCCTGGCGGCCAAGCAGGCCAAAGAAATGTTGACGGCAAAATCGGTAGATCCAGGAAAATACGATTTGGTTCTTGAGCCAAACCATTTGGGCCTTACAATTCACGAATCCGTAGGTCACCCAACGGAATTGGATCGAGTGTTAGGTTATGAGGCGAATTATGCCGGTACCAGCTTTGCGACCATGGATAAATGGAAATCAGGCGATTTCAAGTACGGAAGCGATATCGTGAACATAGTTGCGGATAAGACTCAAACAGGATCATTAGGGGCCGTTGGATTCGACGATGAAGGTGTGAAATGTAAGAAATGGGATATTATACGAAATGGTGTTTTGGTCAATTATCAGGCCATAAGGGATCAGGTGAATATGATCGATCAGAATGAATCCCATGGTTGTTGTTATGCACAGAGCTGGAACGATGTACAGTTTCAACGAATGCCCAATATTTCTTTGGAAGCTGGAAAAGAACCTTACTCCATTGCTGAGATGATCAAAGATGTAGAAAAGGGTATTTATATAGCGGGTAGAGGGTCTTACTCCATTGATCAACAACGTTATAACTTCCAGTTCGGCGGTACCGCCTTTTACGAAATAAAAAACGGAGAAATCGTAGGTATGCTAAATGACGTGGCTTACCAATCAAATACACAGGAATTTTGGAACTCATGTGCAAAAATCTGTGATGAGCGTGATTACCGTTTATTCGGTTCTTTTTTCGATGGTAAAGGCCAACCTTCCCAAATTAGTGCCGTTTCCCACGGAAGTTCTACTTCGCGATTCAACGATATCAACGTAATCAATACCGGTAGGACCGTTTAATTCCTAGTTTCACTAAAAAAGATAATACAATGGCAATATATACAGAAGAAGAAGCAAGAAAAATAATGGAAAAGGCATTGGGTTTTTCCACTGCCGATGCTTGCGAAATAAATTTAAGTGGTAGTGAAAGCGGTAATATTCGATATGCACGAAACACGGTATCTACCTCTGGCCATCGATCGAACCAGACGTTGGTGGTACAATCCAACTTCGGAAAAAGATCAGGTACCGCTACAATAGACGAATTTGACGATGATTCTTTGAAGCGCGTAGTAGCTAGGGCTGAAGAGCTTGCTAAACTTTCACCGGAGAACCCCGAATTTATGGCACCTTTGGGACCACAGACGTATGACAACGCTATAAACTATGTAGAGGCTACCGCAAAAATCACTCCCGAATATCGTGCTGAGGTGGCCAATAGCAGCATAGAACCGGCCGTGGCCAAGGATGTAACCGCCGCAGGTTTCTTAAACGATTCCGCAGGTTTTGATGCTATGATCAACTCAAACGGACTTTTTGCCTATAACAAATCGACGAATTCAGATTTTACCGTAACCATGCGAACGAATGACGGTACAGGTTCAGGGTGGGTTACACGTGATTATAACGATATTTCAAAGTTTAATGCTGCCGAGGCTTCAAATATAGCTATCGATAAGGCCGTAATGTCAAGAGAAGCCAAGGCCATAGAACCTGGTAAGTATACCGTAATCCTTGAGCCATCCGCTGCATTAGGTCTTTTAAACGGTCTCGGAAATGCAATAGGTGCCCGTACTGCAGACGAAGGTCGAAGTTTTATGTCTAAAGAAGGTGGTACGAAATTAGGAGATAAGATAGTAGATGAACGGGTACAAATTTGGTCTGATCCGTTACATCCCGAAGTTCCTACCTCGACTTGGAATGGGGCAGGGCAACCCTTGAAGAAAACCGTATGGTTAGAAAACGGGGTAGTAAAAAATCTAGCTTATGATCGTTATTGGGCCGAACAAAAAGGTGTGGAACCGGTTCCGTATCCAAATAACTTCATTATGGCCGGTGGAGATGCCTCCCTTGAAGATTTGATCAAAAGTACCAAGAAGGGTATTTTGGTTACGAGGTTGTGGTATATTCGATCAGTAGATCCTCAGACACTTTTATATACAGGGCTTACTCGTGATGGAACTTTTTATATCGAAAATGGGGCTATCAAACACCCTGTCAAAAATTTCAGATTCAATGAAAGCCCGATAATTATGCTGAATAATTTGGAAACCCTTGGCAAACAAGTTAGGGTAGATGGTAATTTGATTCCCTATATGAAAGTGAGGGACTTTACATTTACCAGCTTATCGGATGCAGTGTAATCCAATATTATAGTACGTTGACTGGTTGTTTTGATTATCTCATTACAGCCAGTTTTCATTTTACGAAAACATATTTGTCTGAAGAAGAATCATTTTAAATGGCCGACAACGCTTTTTTCTTTACTAGATTACAATATGAATCGGGCGATTGGGATGTTGACCAACGAATGCCATCCAATCTTCTGAATTCCTTGGTGGAGTACACCACTTTGGCGGTAGATAAACAAGAGAATATTATCACGTTAGGTAGCGAAGAAATATTTAAATGTCCCTTCTGCTATCTATCCGGTCATAAACTAGTGCAGTTTACCAAAAAGGAGAAAGAGAATTTTGAAAAGTACGTCAATAATGGCGGATTTGTTTTTGTGGATGATTGCAACCACGATATCGATGGGTTATTTGCAAAATCCTTCGAACAGCAAATGGAAGAGATTTTCGGTGAGGATGGATTAAAAAAAATTGCGAACGATCACGAGTTATATAGGATATTTTTCGAGTTCGAAGATGGGCCTCCTACAACCTCTCAAGAACTGAACGGGTGGGGCGATGATCTGGTACATGAATACCTAAAGGCTATTGAGGTAAATGGTAGAATAGGGGTGTTGTACAGTAATAAGGATTATGGCTGCGAATGGGACTACGATTTTCGAAACAAACGCTGGTATAAAATAGATAATACCCGATTCGGGGTGAATATCGTGATGTATGCACTTACATCATAAAAAGAAATTGAATGGATAAAGAATTATTGGAAGTGAAAAGGGAAGTAGAGGCCTTAACGAGCAAACTTACCGATTTAAAAAAAGAGATTGCCAAAGTCATAATAGGTCAAGATGAGACGGTAGAACATCTTTTAATAACCTTTTTGGCTGGTGGGCATGCTTTGTTAGAGGGCGTTCCAGGATTGGCTAAAACTTTGATGATCAAAACCTTGGCGCAAGCTATAGATTTAAAATTCAAAAGAATACAGTTTACCCCTGATTTGATGCCGTCCGATATTATTGGAACCGAAATTTTGGAGGAAGACCATAGTACGGGCAAAAAGATTTTTGAATTCAACAAAGGGCCGATTTTCGCCAATATCATTTTGGCGGATGAAATCAATAGGACTCCTCCAAAAACCCAAGCGGCCTTATTAGAGGCCATGCAAGAATTCGAGGTGACCTATTCAGGAAAGACCTATAACCTTGATAGACCTTTCTTTATTCTCGCCACACAAAACCCGATAGAACAATCGGGAACCTTCCCTTTACCGGAAGCGCAACAAGATAGATTCCTTTTTTACATAAAAATCGGATATCCGACCGATATTGAGGAAACGGCTATTTTAAAAAGCACTACGGGAACAAAAAAAGAATCCGTTAAAACGGTCATTACCGGGGCGGAGATTTTGCGTTTGCAGCAATTGGTAAGAGAAGTTCCCATCAGCGATGATTTAATAAGTTTCGTGAGCCAAGTAGTCCGTTCGACCAGACCTGAAACGACCTCAAGCGACTACGTAAAAGAATGGGTGAGTTGGGGAGCTGGGCCGAGAGCAGGACAGGCCATGATTTTAACGGCCAAAGCCAGAGCGCTTCAGGCAGGCCGCCTGGCCGTAACACTTGATGACTTACAACATGTTGCATTGCCGGTACTTCGACATCGTGTTATTGTAAATTTTAGGGCGGAGGCCGAAGGTATAGACTCCGATAGAGTCACGCGACAACTTTTAAAGACGATTCAATTTTCCGAAACCAGCATATAGCAATCACCAAGAAGTGAAAGACTACCATCAGTTACTTAGACCTGAAACTATAAATAGCGTATCTGGGCTGTCATTGATAGCTAGGGTCATCGTCGATGGTTATCTCTCGGGGTTGAATCAAAGTCGAAGGGTAGGGTCGGGGTTGGAGTTTAGTCAGTATCGGGGCTATGAACCAGGAGACGATATGCGACTCTTAGATTGGAAAATGTTGGCTCGATCGGGTCGGTATTATATCAAACAATCGGAAATTGAAACACATATTGCCGTCAAATTCATATTGGACTCCAGTAAATCGATGTTGCATGAAGAAGATGGCCTTTCGAAACTTGATTTTGTAAAGGTTCTCGTTGCTTCATTGTCTTATCTCTCCCAAAAACAGGGAGATGCCGTAGGACTTTTCAGTGTGAACGACCAGAAATTGTTCAGTCTGAACCCAACGGTGCAAAAACAGCAATTCAAACGGATGTTGCATGAACTGATACAGGTGAACGCCCGTGGCAAATGGCCTGATAATCCTGCGATCTTGGATAAGCTACATGACAGAAGCCATAAAGAACTTATTTTCTTTATTACGGACTTATATGAACATCATAACGAATTGACCGAAATGATCCGGGGTTTGAAAACCTCTCGTAACGAGGTGGTCGTTTTACATATTATGGGCAAAAACGAATTGGAATTTGGTTACAATGGTCCCGCGATTTTCGAGGACTTGGAAACAGGTGAACGAATCAGGGTCGATGCAAGAACAATGAAAAGTAAATACCAAGACACATTGAATGCCATGATATCAGATACTAAAGAACTGTTGTTTTCCAATGGCATTGGTTATCATCTGTTCAATTTGTCCGAACCGATTGAGAATGCCCTGCAGATTTTCTTAAAACAACGTGCTAGGTTGATGTAATATGCAATTTTTATCTCCAACATATCTCTGGGCGCTGATCGCACTTGCCATTCCTATCGCCATACATTTTTGGAGTAGAAAAAAAGTAAGGGTCATTAAGGTTGGTAGCACCCAATTTTTAGAAAACTTAAACCCAAAACAAACGAGTAGCATAAAGCTAAATGAAATAATTCTACTCATCCTTAGACTTTTGAGTATCATGCTATTGACGCTTATCTTGGCCAGACCACAATTTAAAAACACTATAAAAAATTCCCCGATTACCTATCTTATCGAACCTTCATTACTTTTAAATGAGAGAATCACAAAAATGCTGGATTCCATCCCGAAAGAATCGATACGATTATTAGAAAAGGGATTTCCTCCCTATCACCAGAACACTGCAAATAACAGAGCATCGAAAACTCCGGATTATTGGCAACTGGCCATTGACATGGAAGAACTTACCACCGACAGTATCGTTGTTTTCGCAAATGCTTACCAGAGCGGAATAAAAGGTATGCGGCCCGAAATTTCGGTAAACGTAAACTGGATTAGCATCGATGATGGAGAAATCCGCGAAGGAATCGTCGAAGCTGTTGACAAAGAAGCTGAAATAACACTTTTAAAAGTTTCTGGCGATTCAAGATTTTTGATATTTTCAAAGGAAGTCGAGCCGAAAAATAGCGACTTAATCAAAATCACAAATGACGGGGATAGTGTTTTGGTGGAAGATGACGGGCGAAGCGTATCCCTCCCTTTACAAAAAGAAGACCCGATAAAAGTCTCCATAGTCTATGAGGAAAGCTTGACGGATCAGATGCGATTTATTCAATCCGCATATCGCGCTATGGGTACGTATTTGGATAGACAAGTGGAAATTCAAGTTGAAAAAGCCGATGATAACCTGAATACTTCAAATTATGATAACCTGATTTGGTTAACCGGAAAACCATTGAAGAAGTATTCTGGAAAAGCCCTTGTGTATCATCCGGACAGTTTAAGCACTTCGTTGATTACCCTCGGGAATTTGGCCAATGTCTGGCATTTGACGCGAAACCTGAACAGCCAGAATATCATAAAAGAACATGTTGTGGAACAACTGATGGAACTACATTATTTTCACCCCAGATTGAAGGATAGAATAATACCTTACGATGCCCGGGTTTTGGATGTAGCCGAACTGCGCCCTGTAGTTTCAAATCTTAGGAAGAATAAAACCAGTCTTCAGCTTTTCGATATTTCACCGTGGCTATGGGTCTTTTTAGTCATTGTGCTCTTGGCCGAACGCATTATCGCTAAATATCGAAGGCAATGACGGGCTCAGGTAAAAACATATTGATCCAACTACAAAATAAGTGGAAGCTCCGTCTTTGGTTCGAGATTTTTCTTTATTCGTTCGGAGGTACTATTTTAATCTACAGATTAGATTTTTCTCCATGGTTGACAATACTACTTTTCTTGACAATCGCCGGTGCACTGATCATCTTAAAAAAACCTTGGCGATTGACTTTGGAAAAAATAGCCAGTCATATAGATAGAAAACTGGACGCTGTGGAGTACAGCTCCGGACTTTTATTGCTTCCGAAAGAGCAAATGTCCTATTTGGCCATGCTACAAGAGCAAAAGGTCATCAAAGCCTTGAATAAAAACGGCGATGCCATCGTACCTAAAAAAGGTTTAAAATCCGCTATGCTATTTGCGGGAATCTGTTTATTACTTGGTTTTTTGTTTTCCTATTTTAATCTATCCGATAGTTTTACATCTAAGGCTACGGAAGCAGGGAAAAAAGATATAATCAGTTTTCAACCGGCCGATTCATTGGCGCTTAAGTCTTCACTCCCAAAGTTATTAGGTCAGAAGGTTACCATATCCTATCCTGCGTATGCGGGAATCAAACCGCTATTGACTACCAAAATGAACGTTCAGGCACTTGAAGGATCTAAACTATCCTGGGAAATTAATTTTGATAATCATGTAGATAGCGTCTTTATCGAACGCAACTTGGAAAGGTTTCCGATGCAATACAAAGAAGATTCATATTCCAAAACCATGGTTTTGAATGCATCCGGATTTTATAATTTTCGTTTCGTTGACCGAGATGGCGGAAGTTACGTCTCAGATCTATATGCGCTAGAAGCTATCAAGGATCAAATGCCCACTTTGGAAATTCAAGGTCTGGATCAGTTCTCATCCTTTGAATCCGAAGAAAATAAGCAGTTGCAGTTTAAGACTTTGATCAAAGATGATTACGGAATTGAAAATGCCCAAATTATAGCGACGGTAAGCAAAGGTTCTGGAGAATCGGTAAAATTCAGGGAAGAAAAACTTCCCTTTGCAAATTCGATTAAAGCAGGAAGTAAACAACTTGAACTCTCCAAGAAAATCGATCTGGATAAGCTAAAAATGGAACCGGGCGATGAGCTTTACTTTTACATTGAGGCGACCGATACAAAGCGTCCAAAACCCAATACGACAAGAAGCGAGACCTTTTTTGCCGTTATTAAAGACACAACATCCAATCAATTTGCGGTCGAAGGGACTCTCGGAGCCGATTTGATGCCAGATTATTTCAGAAGCCAACGCCAATTGATTATCGATACCGAAAAATTGATTGCACAAAAATCAAAATTAACCAAACAAGCGTTTAATTCTACCAGTAATGAGTTGGGCTTTGACCAAAAAGCACTCCGCCTTAAATACGGTGAATTCATGGGTGATGAAGCTGATTCGGGAATACAGGTTACCCAAGAAGTGGATACCGAAGAACAAAAGGACGATAACCCCTTGGCCGAATATACCCATGATCATGATGGCTCCAATGAACCTAATCTTGTGGATCACGACCATCAAGAAGCGGATGACGATAAGAAAACAGAAGACCCATTACATGATTATCTACACGATCACGATGATCCTGAGGAGTCAACCTTATTTACACAGTCCCTGAAGAGCAAGTTACGTCAAGCAATGGCTGAAATGTGGGATGCGGAACTATATCTGCGATTGTACACCCCGAAAAAATCGTTGCCATATCAGTACAGGGCCTTAAAGCTGATTCAAGAGATAAAGAATAGCGCACGAATCTATGTGCACCGTATCGGTTTTGATCCACCACCCATAAAAGAGGAGGTTCGTTTGACGGGTGATATCGTTGAGGTCGGCAATTATCAAAAAATCGAAGAAATCGGTGTATCGAAACCATATCCGAATATACGATCGGCGATTCAAAGACTTCAACAAATTTTAGTCGATGAAATTTCGATTTCCGAGTTGGATAAAACTCTTTTGAAAAAGCAGGTAGCGAATTGGCCGAAAAGGCGATTTCAGAACCCGGTAAGTACTTAGGAACCCTACAACAATTGAAGTGGTTAACCGAAGATCTTAAAACAACTCCTGAAACACTACTCGAAGTACAACAAGGTTTGCTCAGGGCAATTCCAAAGTCGGATGCAGTTCCTAATGGGGAGAATATGTTTTACGATGAAATCAATCAAATTTTGGTAAAGGAATTGGAGCACTATGATGAATGAGTTCGTTTTTATGAACCACAATTGGATTTGGCCCGTTGTCATCGGTTCCATTTTACTTTTTCTATTTTTCTTCTGGAAGGAATGGTCGAACTCCCCAAAACAAAAAATAGTTGTCAATGCAATCGTAGGCCTAATTACCATTGGCTCACTCGCACTTATGGCCCTAAGACCTGCGATTCCCCAAACTCTCGAAATGGGCGGGGCGGTTTTGCTCACCGAAGGTTACGATCAAAAGAAATTGGACAGCCTTCTGGAATCGGACAAAAACCTGGGTATAATCCGATATGATACCAACGGACCTACATCCCTTAAATTAGATTCCATTACTTCATTACATATTCTTGGTGCGGGGATCGCCCCTTTTGATTTCTGGCGGTTTGCAGAGATATCCGTTACGTATTTGGGTGCCAAAATTCCAAGAGGCATTACAAGGCTGCAATACGAAGAGAAGAATACGGTAGACTCTGAGTTGGTCGTGAATGGTGTATACAACACCCCGACGCCGGGCCATAAAATTATCTTGCAAGGCCCTGGGGAATCACCATTGGATTCGGTGGAATTGAATAGTTCGAAAACTCAAACATTTAGCCTCTCTACAACCCTAAAAGTCGAAGGTAAATATGTATATGCACTGGCCGAAAAAGATGCGTTGGGCACAACCCTATCCTCAGAACCCTTGCCGATTCAGGTTATGGAGCTCAAACCGTTGCGTGTTTTAATCATAAATGAATTTCCTTCTTTTGAGACTAAATATCTGAAGAACTACTTAGCGGAAATGAACCTCGAAGTGATGGTCAGAAGCCAATTGACCAAGGGTAAATATAAATTCGAATACTTTAATAGGTCCCGAACACCGATATACAGTTTTTCTTCGGATAATCTAAAAAACTTCGATGTAGTCATTCTGGATGCCACTTCATACCGAAACTTAACTTCAAGCGCATTTTCAATATTGGTGACCGCGACAAGGGAAGAAGGACTTGGCATCTTTATTCAACCTGATGAAGAATTGTTTCGATTACGGGGTAAAAAATCCTTTTTCAATTTTATTTCCAACAGAAATACTGAAGTTGTATTGGGCGAAAGGGAGAGAATCAAATTGGAAAGTTATCCTTATAGTTTTGATAAAGAACTTTTATTGGAACCCATCCAAAACTCAAAAGGCAATATTTTGTCGGCGTACCGAAGACTTGAGCGGGGTAGGGTAGGCACAACGGTTTTAAAAAATACCTATCAATTGTTTCTTGAAGGCCATTCAGATGTTTATAGACGATTATGGGCCGATATTGTTGGTGGCATCAGTAAGAAACCGATACCCAATGCCCTTTGGGAGTCCGGCAAAATGATGCCCGTTCAAAATCACCCCTACCCTTTTAAAATCAGAACTTTTTCGCAAAAACCGCAAATAGAAAATGGGGTAGGAAGCCCTATTGCCCTTATCAATAATCCGGATATACCAAGTCTTTGGAAGGGTACTATATATCCTCGCAGAAAAGGGTGGAACAAACTGAGCCTTGAACAAGACACCACAGCATTTGATTTTTATGTAATAGATTCTACACAATGGAAAACACTTCGTATGAACCAAACCATGGATGCGAACCGTATATATTTTCAACAGGCATCGAAAAGTATTACCAAAAAAGAAATTTTGGCGCCAATTGAACGAGTTTGGTTCTTCCTAGTCTTTATTTTGGGGATTGGATATTTATGGTTAGAACCAAAATTGCGCACTGATAGGGCAATAAAATAAGGCCCTGTCTCTTGGTTTGATTTAAACACTGTAAAGTTTAGACAAACGAACTAGTAATATTTATTGGAACGGGGCACTTAAAATAAGTAGGATATGATTCCGTTACCTAGTCACGCCCCAAGTAAAAAAAGTATGAATTTCCCCACTTCTGTTTTCTGTATTTTTTTGATATTCCAAATTTTTATGGCGGGTTCTTGTTCTAAGGACAAGGATACTTTTGGCCCTGAAAGCGTACAACCTGAAGCACCTATCATAGAATCAAGGAAAGAATCAGGTGAACCAGATGAACAAGAAACGGAAGAGCAGGAAGAAGAACAAGAAGGTCATTCAGAGGAAGAGGAAGTAGAAGAAGAAGGATCAGCGGAAGAACAGCCTCAAGAAGAGACCATGCCTGAAGGTCAGCAAGAAGAAGAACAGCAAGAAGCGCCGGAACAGGAAGGCCAACAAGAGCCACCACCTTCAGGACCTACAAAATCAGTGGAAGAGATTACGATATTTCCACAGAACCATCCGTTGCACGATGATGTTTTGGGGGCTTCTGTTGATGATAATTCTGATGCGATATTGGAACACATCGGTCTACAAACGAACATTTTTGCAGATTTTGGTAGTGGAACCTATCAGGGTGAACCCATCGGGATTCCTTATGTCTCTGTAGGAAGTGATCAGCCTAAAGTGCCTATCGTATTTAGGGGAAATGGAACCGATGGTAATTACGGGCACCAAAGTGAAAAAGGCCCTTTTCCAATTCCCTTGGATGCGCCGGTAGAAGCGGCATTTGTAGGAGATGGCCATGTCATTAGCGTGGATGTCGATAACGGAATGCTTTATGAACTTTACAATGCCCAACAAGTCGGAAACGGCTGGGAAGCTTCCTCGGCCGCCGTCTTCAATCTGAATACGGTCGAGTTCAGGCCTGAAGGATGGACCTCGGCCGATGCGGCCGGACTCCCAATTTTTCCGTTGCTCATACGTTATTCAGAAGTGGCAAGTGGTGAAATTGATCATCCCATCCGGTTTACATTGTCCCGAAATAAAATTTACGAAGGGTATATTCACCCTGCGAGACATTCGATTCAAGGTGAAGTCGGGAATCACCTTTTACCTTTTGGGGCACGACTGCGGCTTAAGGACGATTTTGATATCAGTGGTTTTTCCCAAGAGAATCAAGTTATTTTAAGGGCATTGAAAAAATACGGACTGATTTTGGCCGACGTTGGTGTTGATATGTATCTCAAAGGAGACCCCAATGAAAATTGGAACAATGCCGACCTTCGAGAATTGAAAACTATCAAAGTAGAAAATTTTGAAGTCGTAGAAATGGGTCAAATCAAGACCAATCAATAGCCCCCTGACGACTTTACTATTGTTCCTTTGTCCTTCTTTAAAAGCTATTTCCCGTCGAAAAAGTGAATGTTCTGAACCGTATTCTCAATATTCCCCTTTGAAGAGGCCCCAAAAAGAATCGATTCAATATTGGGCAGTCCACAAACATATTCTATGGCTTCTTTAGGCGCAATCGCCCCACCGCCTAAAACCTGCATGGCAATAGCCCTGAATTTTCTTTCTTTTAGTGTTTTTTCATAAAGAGCCTGTCCGCCCGACATTCTGAAATCGGCCTTGTTTATCGAGGCACATATAATCGGATTGGTAATACCCACACCTTCCAATGTATCCAATAACTTTGGCATATTCATCGTAATAAATCCCGCCTCGGCATTGTATTTTTTGACTACGTGGTCATGAAATCCTTTCAAAAGGTCTACCATGCCCAACCCCAATAATAAATCTGTGATTACATTTTGCAAGAAAATTACAGGAGTTTGTACGCCTTTAAACATTTTCATTTCGGCATCGATGAGCAATTCCATGATAGAAACGTAGTCTTTCGAAATAAAAGCTTTGCCTCCTTTGAACATTGTGCCGAATAGATTTCCGGGCACATATTGTTTTATGGTACCGGCAATGCCCAGTTCGGTCATGGCATTCGCATATTTATGTGCATAGGGCATGCACGGATAGATTTTGAAGTCTTTATATTTTTCGGGATTAGCTCGAATAACATCACAGATCTGGGCAATTCTATCGTGTGTTGTACACATAAAAGTAGTAATACCCGCGTCAATGGCGTAGTCCAATGTTCTAATGATAGCATCGTTGTTCTTGAAACGTATGGCCTGCTCCCTAGATTTGGAATCAGAGATATGGTTGACCGCAAAAAATTGATTGTCGCCGTATAAAATTCTTTCCATTTGAATATTAGTTTTTTGCATTCATTTTAATAATAGAAATAGCCCTGTCGGTGTGCCAAGCACTTCGAAACGTATTTATCGTATTCGGGACTTTTCCTAAAACCGCTTTTACGAAATAATCTATCTGGGCCGAGTATTCCTCTCCTCTGAGATAAAAATCCACTTGCTCGGTCAGGTCGGTGATATACTTTACGTTCCAACCTTTCGAATAATCTTCTGGACAGTCTTTATCCTTGAAATAAACTTTTAGTTCGTTCGCATCGGAAACGATTTTTCCTTTGGTTCCCATTATAGTAATTGAAGTGGACATTTTACGATAGGTCTCATCGCTCCAATTGACCGATAATACACCTGTGGTATTATTTTCAAGTCCAAGTAATGCGTAAACGGCATCATCGACGTTCGTCGAATACAATGATTTCAACAAAGCGCCTTGTGATACGGTCACCGGTGCCAAAATATCATTGATTAAATCGATGACGTGCGAGGCATAATCCATCAAGCAACCTCCGCCCTCGGACGGGTCTGAGCGCCAAGTATCTTGCTTCTTTTTTAGAACGACGGGGCCATACGCCTCTCCGACAAAATGTTGTATTTCCCCTAAACTTTTGTTTTCTATCAGTCGCTTTACTTCTTTAAAAGTTCCGATGAACTTATTGTGATAGCCAACCTGGTTGATACGGTTTTTGGACTCTGCAAGTTCCGCTAATTCCTGTCCTTCATCTGAAGAAAGACAAAATGGTTTTTCCGTAAAGACGTGAATATTTTCGTTCAACAATTCTTTGACGAAGGTGTAATGAAACTTGGTAGGTACGGCCACAAATACCGCATCGGGCCTTGCTTCTTTAATCATCTTCTTATAATCGGTAAAGCAAGGAAAGGGACTGTATTTCTGAAGTGCCCCAACGACAAGTTTTGAAGTGTCACAAACCCCGACGACTTCCACATCAGGGTGTGCACCGAGGATTGCCAAGTGCGATATTCCCATTTTTCCTGCTCCTATCAAAGCAACTTTTACCATGTTTTTTTTAGTTTTAATAATGCTATTATTTGTACTGGTTGGATTCTATAATTTTCGTATGTACTCGTCAAGATAATCGATAATAACCTCTTTTTTTGAAACATAGGGCGATGGGGTGTACGCATCGATTCGGTTCAAAAGTTCTTTCAACAAATTTTCTTCACGCCAAGGGAGTATATAGTTGAGCTCCGCAAAGGTATCAAGCAATTCCACTTGATGGTCATCGACCATTTCGTTGTATTTGGCCCTTCTAGCTATCGCGATAACCTTTTTTCCAATTTTATTCCTTTTATCAAAGATCCTGTTCCTGCATGCGATATGATCAATCTAGCTTTTGAACAAAGCTCGGTCAGTTCATCAGGTGCTATAAAAGGTCGAATTTGCATAAAGGAACTCTCAAAAGGGGTATGCCCACTTTGGACGACAATCTCTTCATTGATGATTCCCTTTTTGCATAAATCTTCCAATTCGAGCAGCGGTCTTTGAAATTCAGTAGGGAAAGTCCCCAACATCACTACGATCATATACCTTTTATTTAATCAATAAATACCGCCCAGATAGACTGATTTCTTATAATGCTTTTGAACCTCTGGCCATTGTACGATGAATTTATCGACGATGGGGTAGGCGATGTCCGCCGAAAAGGCTTTGGAGTTAATGCGTGCAAACGATAATATCCAAACCACTTTCGCCATAAAAAGTTTGCCCAAAAAACACATCGGTAACGCTGTATGGCTTCCCGTGGTGATAATGACTTTAGGATAGTGTCGAATCAATATTGTAAGTGATAAAAAGGAATTCACCAATAACGTCAAGAAAAAACCTAGGTCTCTTTTTTTCCTTTAGAGCGCGCCTTTAGGTATTTGATATTATATTTTTCACGTAAAGGTAATGTTGTGGGTGATTCTTCGGTCACCAATAAATAGTCATATTTCACGAACAGACCCTTAAGTTCCAAGATTTGGGCCAAATGACCGCCATTGGAACAGATCAGTATTATTTTCTTCTTTTTCACTTCTTGTTTTTCACTCATCTTCAAAGCATTAGCCCATTAACTCAGTTTTGGTTGTAGAAATTCTTGTACCACAATTCAAGCGACAAAAGTATAAAAAGGTGCTTTTTATAATCTTTTTTACGTGCTACGTGCATATGGACCATTTTTTTGATAAAAGAAATATCAAAATAATCGCGACTCAATGACTGCGGACTTTCTATCAATTCAATCAACGATTCAGAGAGCTCTTTCTTGAACCAGATACCTACCGGGGTTTCGAATGCCCTCTTTTTTCTATTGATGATAGACGCCGGAAGCCATTGTTCGGCCGCCTTTCGATGTACATATTTGGTGACTTTTCCTTTAAGCTTCAGTTCTATCGGCAGACTTTCTATAAAATTGATGAGATCGATATCTAAAAACGGCACTCTGTTTTCAATCGAATTCGCCATTGTTATCTTATCATTAAAAAGCAATAGATTATCGGGCAACATGGTGCGCGTATCTAAATACAACAACTTCGATAACGAGTCGGCCTTCGGGTCTGTTCTGTCGAAATGTTCTTGGAACAAAGGTCGTTGGCTCTCTGTAATCAAGTGGTTTATTTCATTCTTGTACAGTTTTTCTTTTTGGTCCGGAACGAACAGTGTATAAATGGCAATAAACCGATCAAGTTCTTCCTTGAATTTAGAGGAATAGACGCCTCTATCGATACTACTGTTATTCGGAAACGCCTTCGAAAGTAACGATAACGGCATTACGGATAATATTTTCTTGTAATCGGTCAAGAACTTTTCGCCCCTGTATCTTTTGTAGCCCGCCATGGGTTCATCTGCCCCTTGTCCGCTCAATACTACCTTAACGTGTTTTGAAGCAAGATTCGAAACATGATAGAGAGCGGGTATCGTTGGTTCTGCGATAGGTTCTTCGGTATGATGGAAAGACCGGTAGAAATAATCCATATACTCTTCGCGATTCATGAATATTTCATGATGATCGGACCCTATGATTCGAGCTGTTTCCTTGGCATCATCCAATTCATTAAAGTTTCCTTCGCCCTCAAAACCAACGGTAAAAGTATTTATCTTGTTGGTTGATTTTTGTGACATGAGGTACCCCAGTACTGCAGAATCGATACCTCCACTCAAGAGAAGCCCTACCGGTACGTCGCTCAAGAGTTGTCTTTCAACGGATTGCTCTAACAAGCGTTTATATTCCGATACGGCCTCTTTTTCGGATATAGAGTGATCTACCTTTTGTTTTTTAGGCCAATAATTGGTCAATGTTATATTGGTGGTGCTGTCAAACTCTAAATAAGTGGCCGCTGGAAGTTTTTTTATGTCCTTAAACAGTGTTTGTGGTGCGGGATTGTACCGCAGCGTAAGAAATGTATTCAATGCCGTTATATCCAGTTCTTTTTTGTAGGCCGGATTTTTCTTAATGACCTTGATTTCAGAACTAAATACCAATTTATCGTCCTTGGTAAAATAGTATAAGGGTTTCACCCCGAAAAAGTCCCGAGCCAAAAAAACCTTTCCAACTTTTTTATTTAAAAGTGCAAAAGTGAAAATGCCATTGAAATCTTTCACGCCCTCGATTCCGAATTCCCTTAAATAGTACAGGATCGTTTCAGTATCTGATTGCCCTCTGAATTTTACATGTGTCAATCTAGTGCGTAACTCCTTATGATTATAGATTTCGCCGTTGAAGACAATACAGAAATCGCCACAATCGGTATACATAGGCTGATTGCCGGCTTCGGAGAGGTCTATAATCGAAAGTCGCGTATGACCGAAAAACAGGTCATGGCCAGCACACTTGTCTTGAATCAGGTTTTTATAATCGGGGCCTCGATGGTCGATAAGGTCAATATCGGCCATGGTCAAGGTACTATTGATGCTTCCTGCGATTCCGCACATATTGGTTTAATGGTTTAGTGTTTTCTTTTTTCCGTACTACCTTTTCTTATTGATAAGATCGTGGTAGATTACCTCCAATTGGTTTGCTTTCTCAAAAGATCCAGATTTTTTCTTGCGTGTTTTTTTGCGTTCTCTCCGATTCTCTTTCTCAATCCCATATCTTTTTGTAGCATGGTAATTTTGTCCGCAATATCATGCGAATCGTGCTCTTTTACAAGAAAACCAGTTGTTCCATCACTTATTACGGATGGAATGCCACCATGCCAGGTCGATATGACCGGCAATCCACTTGCCATGGCCTCTACGACCGCCCCAGGAATACCTTCTTTATCATTTTGTTTTGTAGTGATACTGGGGTGTACAAAGATATCGGCGTTTTTCAGTTTTTCGTTAAATTCCGGTCCGTGTTTCAATGGGCCATAAAAATGGACTAGATTCGAAAGTCCATTTGATTCAATAAAATGGGTCAGCTCTTGTTTATGAGATCCCTCACCGACTAGGTGGTATTTGATTTTTATATTCGGTTCATCAGTAACTAACTTTTTCAGCGCTTTAAGTACGCTCATATGGCCTTTGACGGGCAAGAGACTAGCGATAGTAAGAAGGTTCAATACTCCGTTGCTCAGTTCGTAATCCCTTTCCATTTCAAATTTTTTGGTGTCTATGCCGTGATAATGAATGTGCAATTTGTTTTCAGGACAACCCAACTCGACCAAATCTTTTTTCATCTCTTCGGTCATCGGCAATATTAAATCGTATTCGTCGAATATTCTTTTATAGTACGACTTGGCGAACGGTCCTATTTTCTGTGGTATTACCGATACATCATAGCCATAGGCCGAGCATATCTTAGGAATATTCTTGTTTTTGGTAAAGGGAAGAAAAACCGCAGCATCGGTCAAGTAATGACCGTGAATCAATTGGGGCACGATTTTATGGAATTCGTTCTCGAAATACTTTTTATGCGACTTTCTCAAGACTTTAGTGCCAAAGGATAACATTTTTAAAGGTGCATAAATCTTGGCGTTCGCCTCGAGAGAACCCAAATATTGTATCGTGAACACGCTGTGGTCGAATGCATCTATGGCATTGATCTGGTTTACGATGAAAGTCTCGGTCGGACTCGTGAATTTACGCTCTAAGTGTAGAATCATGTTTGGAATAAAGATTAAGCAATAGTACTGATCAATGCCCGTTGTAGTATATTTTCTCCTGAAATGATAAATGTATTTTCTTCATTTGCGACATATACTTGAACGTCGGTGAATTTCTGTGGCTTATAGAAAACCAGGTTATAGATGGTTGGACGAAGAAGATCAAATGCTTCCGAAGCTCTACTTAAAGCGGGCAGGCTGTTCACATCAATGTGAGACCCATTTAAATCCTTTAATGAAACTTCTATTTTCTGGAGATTCTTTTTGGCAGACAGTTTAAAGAACTGTTTTAGTTTCGAATAGACCACGTTTACTTTTTTCCGCCTCAGATACTCTTTTAGTTCATAAAAGTAGTTCAAACAAGTTCCTAATAGTAAAGATTTCAATGCGCCGGAATCATAAATAACATGATTTTCGAAATTGTAGGTATTGTTGGCCCACCTTAATTTATACTCGTAAGTACCTTTTGAAAAGTCCAATGTGATGATATCGTTTTGTAAGCACCAGTCTACCATTTTCTTTATCATAATATGCCCTACATTAAATTTTCCATAATCGGAATCAAAAGCGGTAATCGCAAAAAAGAGATATTGTTTGGTTGTGAAGCCTAGTGCAATGTTTACTGGAGAATTATCGGCCGAAAGGATAAAAAGTTTGGCCTCCTTACTTTTGAGCATTTCGTAAATCAATTCTTTATAAAATATTTTATCTTTTAGTATGTCGTTGTCCTTACTCAAATCGACCCATCTTTTTTCCAATAAGGAAAAAAAAGAACCTATTATACTTTCGTAGTCTTTTGGAGAAATATCCTCGCCATAAACTCTAAAATCTACATCAAAACAGCTTTCGAGTTTTCTAATATGTTTTCTTAAGTTGTTTTGACTTTTTTTAGAAGAATTTTCAGCTAAATAGTCGTCAGCATTTTTGCAGCCGGACATATCACAAGAGTATCCCTTATACTGGACGAACTTTTTAATCCTTAACCTGTCGATGTCAGCTTCTTCAGATGAATGAAGGTGTTGATGTACATCGTTTAGTACCAGCACCTTTTTTTGAAATCATTTTTTGTTTCATCAAGCCCATAGAAAATACCGTTCGTATCATAATGTCCCAAATTACGATACACCAGAGAAAACCTGTTTTTTACAAAAGACATTGGTTCAATAAATCGAAATTTATAAATAGGAGATGTATTGGCAAAGTGTTTGTGCCAAATGGTAGTAAAAGTATTTCCGAAAAATGGGTACATAAAAATTTTATTGGAATTATCAGGAACGCACTCGGAACTTGCGAAAAAAAGAGGTCATCACTTTACTTTTGTTCAAGGTACCGTTGAAATACATTCATTATTCATTTTACGCTCAAAGAAACTTTCTAATCGGCATATTTATGGATCAATGGAATAAACTTTGTTCGAACCATTCTTTCCCAGGTATCCTCGGAATAAAGTTTTTTTATTTTTTCGCTAGTGAATTCACTTTTTCTTTGGTTCATCTTTTTTAGTCCTTCATAGAAAGACTCGGCATTATCCTTCACTAGTTCTCCTGCCACGGGCAAAACAATTTCACTGTTGGCGGCGGTGGCCGTAGCGATTACCGGAAGACCTGAAACAAGGTATTCATAGGTTTTAGTAGGGGGCTGGTTCTGAAAATACGGGGTAATCGGTACATAGGCTACCCCAATATTCGCTTCTTCAAAGTAGGGGTACAAACCTTCTTGATGTATAAAACCGGGCGTAAAAATATAGTTTTCGAGTTTATTCTCCTTTACGTATTGTCGTATTTCTTTTAGTTCATTTTGCAATGTGTCGCCAACGATAACAAATCTTGATGTCTCATCTTCTTTTAAAGCATTATTTTCCGTTATAAACCGATGAAACCCTTTGACACAGTTAATCACATTTCTATTTCCTAGGGTGCCTACATACAAGAGTGAAAGTTTATCGAAAGATTTTTCTTTTTTAGAAAAGCAATTGCCCCCCATTGTGAGAATATCATATTTATTCACCCTCAATTTTTTGGCAAGTCCTGAATTTATTAGAACAATATTTTTGAAGGCTCTCAACTCAAGCTTGACCATCGTATCGAACAACCATCTTTTTAGCTTTGAATAGGTCACACCCATTGTAATGACATAGAGGATAAACTTGGTCTTCGGATTCAGCAGACGAACCAAAGAAATGCCCTTGATATAATTTGCAAAGACAATATCGTATCCTTTTTGTATCTCTTTATGGGCTTTGTGCAACAACCTTAGATTTCGAACAATGATATTTGATTTGCGACTGACGTATAGCACCTTGATACCGGGCAACTCAATTTTCGGGTCTTCATAGTCCCATCCTAAATAAGTAATATCGAATTCGTCACGTGAAAATTCACAATGCTTGAATACCGCGGTAGTATAACCGAACTGCCAAAAACCCAAGATGAGCAATCTCTTTTTTTCTTTCATTCTATTTCTATTTCAGGGACTGAAATAAGGTTTTTCAAATTCGAACCTATCGTATTTCAAGGTACAACGAACACCTAGCTTCAACGTATTTTGAGATAGTACCGGCCAGCTTTTCTTGATTGATTTTCGTAAAAAAAACCAAAAAGTTTTAAACCCGAATTTTGATGCTTTTTTGGCAAAGAAAAAGAATTGATTGCCCAGAACCTTACGAAGGCTTTTCTTATCATAGATTTTAGCTTTATTATTGGCTCCTTCGATTTTCTGTAATAATGCATATGCCGAAGTAAACTCATCAAAATCCCCAAAAATTTTTTCGGAACAAATTAATTGGTATGTTCTAAGATCCTGTTCTGTATAATTTAGGTTCAAGCCTTTTAAGGCCCTTTTATAAATTGTTTTTTGTATTTGATACTGTCGCTCTTCAAGGGCTTCGAATTGTTTCATGATACTGGTCTCTGAATCACGATACATATACAGCAGTTCTTGAATATTGGCAAATTTTAAGTGCTGCACACAGCGAAATATGAAATCATAATCTTCACTTATAGGCAGTTCGGTGTTGTACCAAAGATCATGTTTTCTGATTTCGGACATACGGAGCATAGCCGTCGCATTCGGAATGGTGGCGGGTCTGAAGAGCAATGACGCCTTGATATCTTCAGCATTTGCGAGGGCTTTTAAAACACTAGAGGTGTGCGAACCTTTGAACCTCCTCAGCCAAGTGCCACAACCCCCGTAGTCAGGGTTTTTACTCAAAAATCCAACTGTTTTTCAAACCTTGTGGGAAGGCTTACATCATCGCAATCGGCCCAGCACAAAAACGCTCCTTTTGCCTCTTTTAAACCTAGATTTCTATTATACGGAATACCTTGGTTTTTTATATTGTTGATGATTCTAATCCTATTATCTTGATACGATTTTATGATATCTAAAGACCCGTCTGTCGATCCATCGTTAATGATAATCAGCTCAAAATCGGCAAAAGTCTGCCTTAAAATACTATCGATGGCCTCGCCGACGTATCGCTCCCCATTGTAAATGGGCATTACCACTGTCAAAACAGGAATTTTCGTCTTATCCATTTTTTGAGAAGTAGCGTTTTCATCGTTATTTTCAATGTACTCTTCTTGTAATGGTCCTGCACGTCTGGTATAGCCGACCATTTGATACATATAAAGCACAAAAACAGTTATCAACAGGTAATCATGATGGTACGTAGTGTACCACGTTAGGCTGGTCATTAACAAGAACCAGAAATAGTATTTCAAATAATAATAATCTTTGGGTACAGAAATAATAAAACTCATGATCCAGATAAGTGCAAAAGCCAAAATTGCCAAGATTCCGAATTGTGCATAGACCGTGATAAGACCTACATCTGAAAGAAAATAATATTGTTCTACTCCCAGCATATTCACAAAAATACCATAGTTGGAAACACCTGAGTATGGAACGCCGTTTCCAAATATTGCAGGTATGGTATCCGGTGAAAAATCGAACAAGAAATATTCTCCGGCCAATATCCGTATATAATCACCCCTTCATCCGCATCGTTTTGGGTCGATTCTATAAGACCTTCGATAACTGGAATTTCCAAATTTGAAATAATGATTACAGCTATGACAGAAGAAACAAGAATGAGCGTTTTTTTTGTGATACTGAAATTGCGGATGGCATGATATAAATAGATCAGAAGTATTCCTGCAATGAATTGTCGGGTAACCTGTAGAATTGGTATTATAATGCCGAAAAGGGCCATGACTAACCAAAACCATTGATGTCTACTTTTAGAAGTCAGCTTGTTAATGGCTATAAACGAGGTCAGCACAAAAATACCGCCTCCAGGAAAAATAATTCGAACAATACCTCGTGTTGTAGTAAATTCATCGCCCCATAATGATTTGCCGAACAAAACGGTCGGAGCATTCATTAATTGGAAGAAATATAACAGTATATATATCACGCCATATACAACGATAATTTTCTCAAGGGTCTTCACAGGAAATTTTACGCTCAGCAAATAGAAAAAGAAAATAACGACCAAGTACGGGGCGGTTGCGATCATACTATGTACTGCGCTCTGTTCCCAAAAAAGGTAGGCCATGAAAATTGATATCATAAAGGAGACGAACAGTAATTGTACGGGAAATACAAAGCCCCGGTTCTTAGGAACTATATACGGTATCGATACTGCAACTGCCATTATCGTGTAGAGATATAGCGCATAGTGGATTATGGAGTCATCTATAAATTGGGCATCGAAAAACTTTATGGAAACGAGTACCAAGAAAAAAATAAATATTATTTGAAGTTTTCTTGTCATTTAACCTGAATCGATTTGTAGGATTTAAACAGATATGTTGCTATGCCCATTAAAATCAATGTTGATAACAAGAGTTTGTAGCCCAAAGCCATATCGTAAGGTAGAAAATACGAAATCAAGAACAAGGATATTCCCATGGCCCAAATAAAGCCATTGTGCTTAAGTTCTAAACCGAGCGTTCTTTTAAAAGTTAGCCAAACATATATCAAACAGGCTCCGAAAGCGATGACATAACTATACGACAGACCGAGGGCTCCATATTTACTGCCATAGTATAGGGCCGGGGTACATATGAAAAAGTAAACAATGCCGAATCTAAGAATCAATTTTTCTTTGTTGGCGGCCCCAAGAATCACACCGATAAGACTATCTATTGAGGTCAGGAATAAATACCAGACCTGTATTTGGCATACGGCCACGGCCGGAAGGTATTCCACGGGAAATAATAAAATGACCACTTCCTTGGCAAATAGGGTAAACAAAAAACAGAATATCATGGATGCCAACATGAAAAAGCGAAAACCTTTTGAAAGATAATTGTTGAATTTTATTTTGTCCTTTACCCAAAGTGCCGATAAATTCGGAAAAATCGCCGTCAACATCATCGTAATGATCAACGAAAGTGGACCTATCAATCTTTGTGACAAATTGAAATATCCTATTTGTTGGTTATCTGAATTTATGTCCAAAAAGTTGTTGGAAAGACTTGTTAACGGCAGCATAATAAGTATTAGCACGAAGTAGGGCCAACTTTCTTTGATGAGTTGTCTTGTTGAGACCATGAAATTCTGTACCCTACCGATCAATAGCTTGTGATACTTAAGAAAAATAAGAAAAAGTACCGCTTTGAGAAAGGTCACGGCAATATAGAGCGAGAAAATAATGGTGATGTCTATTGCTTTATTCGGAAGGAAAAAAATAATCGAGAACCAAATAACACTATAGATCAAATTGATCATTGACGACGGAAACATTTTTTGGTTTCCCATGAATATAAGTTCAAAAAGGCTGGCAAAACAACTGATAAGGGTAAATACGAATATGAGTGCCAAATGTTCGTTCGAGAGACTGCCTAGAAAATGATTGTAAACGACATAAATCAAAAAGAGCACTATAATTGCAAATGACCTTACAATACCTCCGTTTACCAAAAGATCGTTCGTCTGTATCGGTTCGCGGGCGACGGTTCTGATTACGATATTGCGATTACCAAGGTCTCCTATTTTCAATAAAAGTGACCCTTGCGCTATCAAAAAAGTAAATAAACCGTAATCATTGGGGTTTAATATACTGGTAATTTTCAAGATGGTGACCAGTGCAATGAGCTGTGAGATTACAGTGCTAACGGTTAGATAAGAAAAATTTCTGAAGACAATATTGTTCAGTAATTTTTTAAGCATCAGGAAGCTTTTTTAAGAGCCGAAAAAAGGCTATGGTGAACAATTTGCTTTTGAATAAAATTTTTAGCCGTATCATCGAGCTATCAAAGATGATACGGCAATTACTTCTTAACTACATCTGCGATCCATAAGGGATGTTATAGTCATATTCGATACCATACCCATACCCATAATCTCCTTTGATCATTCCTCTCTTCTTAACGCCGTTGAAAATTATGCCCACATCATTGAACGGGGCCAATTTGGCCGATTGACGTAAACGTTTAATGATTCGTTTCGGAGTATGCCCGTGTCGTACGACAAACAGGGTCTTGTCGCAGAACTCACTGAGAAAATTTACTTCCGAGACAAAATCCAGCGGTGCAGAATCGATTACGATATAATCAAAATTATCGGTCAAATAATCAAAAAGAATTTCCATTCTACCGTTTAGCAACAACTTTGAATGATACCCCCCTTTGGTTCCTGCGGGTACAATTTTGAGCAAATCGTTCTCTTGTGATGGGTGCAGTATGTCATTGAACTTGGCCTCGCCCTTCAGATAATTAATCAAACCATTTTCAGCTCCTAGACTATATAGGTTCGTAGTATTCGGTTTTCTTAAATCCATATCGAGCAGAGCGACCTTTTTACCTGACAAGGCAAGACTATTGGCAAGATTTGAACTTACGAAGCTTTTACCTTCGCCAGAAACACTGGAAGTTACAAGTATCTTGTTTTTGTCCGATTTTCGTCTGTACAACCCCAATTTGGCACAAAGTTGTCGGAATTGTTCCAGTATACCAAGATCATATGACAATACGGGATGAGCCTTCACACCTTTATTCTTTAAATGGGAGAACTCTGCAACGATAGGTAAATTTGTATTCTCCTCGATTTCGGACCTGAAAAGCACTTTGTTGTTAAAACGTTCTTTGAAGATAACGAAGCAGACCCCGATGGTCACTGCTAGGGCCAAACCGGCCAAGTAAGCAAAAAGGGACTTAGGACTCACAGGCACCAGAGATGATTCGGCAGCATCTACCAATCTACTATCGCTTGAGTTAGGCGCATAGGTCAGTGCAGTTTCTTCTCTTTTTTGTTGAAGGAATAAGAAAAGGTTGCTCTTTATTCCCTTCCTTCTAGTAATCTCTAAAAGATTTCTTTCTTGTTCTGGAATATTTTTGAACGCGGTACTCGATTTTCCAGAATTGTAGCTTAAACTGCCCAAACTGGCATTAAGATTGCCCTGTTGGTTTCGAATATTCTCAAGAATACTAGGTCTGATTTTTTCGATTTCGTTCCGTATGGAAACTAAGATCGGGTTATTTTCTGCGGTGGTTTTTTTGAGCCTCGCATATTTGATTTCCGCCTCGTATAGTTTTTCCAGCAACCTTGCCAAGACGGGGTCGTTTACGCCAAGTGTGGAAGGAACCAACCCGCCTTCATTCTTTTTAGATACGACATAGGACTCTACCTCGTTCAAAACTTGCAATTGACGATTAATATCGCCTATTTGTCTATCGTAGTCGCCCATGTCTTTCAGGTAAAGCCTACCTTGTTCACTTAGATCAATGACGCCCTTTGTGGCTCTATACTCTTGAATTTCCTTTTCGAGATCGGCTAATTCGTTCCCGACTTTTTCCATTCTATCCTCGATAAACTTCAATGTATTGGCGGCCAGCGCGTTGCGATCAGAAACGGCCTTCTGGTTATAACTGATTATCAGGCCATTAAGGACGTCTTCCCCTCTTTCCGGCACGGCATCTTTATATGATAGACTTACAATTGTAGAAAGCTTATTCGTAGACTTCACCTTTAGGTTGTCCAATAATTCCATAGTCACGACCTTTGGATTGGTAAGTGTAAAGTATAAGAGGTCTTTGGGTTCGCCAAATTGCCTTTCGTTCAAAAGAAACCGTAAGTCGCCCATGGGCAGATCGGTAATCCAGCTATCCACGGCATATGATTTGCCTCCGAATCTGACTTTTTTTGTACTGGTATCAAAAGAAAAATAATACTTTTTGGGTTCTCCTTCATATACCAAAGGAATTTTGTTGGGCTCTCTCAACTCAATTTTAACGGGCGAAGTAGTGTAGGCCGAACGACTTTTTAAACTACCATCTTCAAAAGTCTGTGCATATAGTGCAAGATCGTTGGCAACTTCACTCATTAATGAGCGTGAACTGATGACCTCAATTTCGTTTTCAACTATTTTCTTGGAATCGAAAACGTTCATCGACTCCATCACATTGGGGTCGTCGACTCCTTTTTCTCATCCTTTATAATCAAGGTCGCCGAAGTTTCATAGATGGGCGTCGCCCATTTCAGATAGCCCCATGAACCCAGTACCCCCAAAACTGCCAAAACTGCAAAAAGAGGCCAATACGGTAGGTAACGTGAAATAATCAGACCGAATAGGTTTTGATCCGAACCCTGTTTGCTATTTGTATCTGTATTCAAGACGTTTTTATTTAAAGTTTACAATTGTTATTACGGCAAGTGAAATGGCACTTAATGCAACGGGAACCCATTGTGTGGCTAGACTCGTACTGGCCACTTTCGATTTATTGGGTTCTACATATACAATATCGTTCGGCCTGAGATAGTAGAAGGGCGAACTGAAAATTTCATTGGAGGTCAAATCAACACGGTTAAAGTTCTTAAGCCCGAATCCTTCTTCCCTGATGATGACTACGTTATCTCGCTTCCCATAAATGGTGATATCGCCTGCGAGACCCAAGGCTTCCAATAATGATATCTTTTCATTGGGTATGGTCAAGACTGAAGGGTTTTGAACTTCGCCCAGTACCGATACCTTAAAATTAAGATATCGTATGTCAACGATAGGTTCTAATAAAAGCTTACGCGTTTCAAGTTCTTTTGTTATCTCTTCCCTTAGTGCCTTTTTTGATTTGCCCGCAGCTTTTATCTTTCCCAATACTGGAAATCGAATAAACCCATCTTGATCAACGAGGTATCCCGAGATTTGAGATGTGGATCCAGAGACGGTAGACGATTGCACAGATGTTACGTTAGACACGTTGAATATTTCGGCCGCTTCAGGGTTTACACTGCTTACCGTAATGCTCAGCATGTCATTCGCCTGTAAGATAGGCTCCAAACTTTCCATATTGTATGGAAAGGTGGTATCTTGAATATCATTGAAATAGGTTGCATCTTTAATATTGCCGCATGAGGTCAATACCATTGCGGTCATACAGCAAACTATAACGGCATTACTATTTGAACGGAGTGTAAAAGCAGGATTGTATTTGATCAACTTGGAGAAATAGTTCATTTTTAAATTCTTTTGATGGTAGCCTCAAACTTTTTGTTCTTGGTTTCTTAAAATTGGCAACGAAAGTACAAAATTGGCCATACTAAAATAGATTACAAAAAAAATCGGATAGTCGGTCAATTCTTACTGTAAATGACCGTTATCTTGTTAATGTTTATTTTCCAAAGCGAATATCGTTGTAATCCCAGACTAAATTTAATAAGCCCGTTCTTCTTGAGAAAAGGCATTGTAAATTGTTTGTAATATTATTTTTAAATCCAGGGCCATAGACCATCGTTCCACATAAAAAATATCAAAACGGGTTCTATTTTTAATATCCGAAGAGCAAAGTATTTCACCTCTATAGCCTTTAATTTGCGCTAGTCCCGTTATTCCAGGTTTAACGAAATGGCGAACTAGATATTTATCTACAGAGCTTTCATAGTCCTCGGTATGGAACATCATGTGCGGTCTGGGCCCCACAACGCTCATATTACCGAGCAGTACATTGAAAAATTGTGGAAGTTCATCGATGCTGGTTCGTCGCATAAATCGACCGATCCGTGTAACACGCATGTCATTTTTAGTGGTCATCTTAATATCCGCCTCTCCGTTGATCGCCATGGACCTGAATTTATAACACCAGAAAACCTTTCTTTTTAGTCCGTGTCGCTCTTGCTTGAAAAATACCGGTCCTGAAGATTCCAACCTGATTAAAATGGCCAATAGGGGTGTCAACCATGATAAAATAAATATAATTGCGAAAAGAGAGAAGAAGATATCAAAAATACGCTTCGTAATACGGGCATAATCAGTATCTAACGGTACTTTTCTTAAGTTCAGTATAGGAAGACTACCATATCGCTCGATGCTCATGGCCCTTGTCAGAATTTCTTTGTTATCGGGTATAATTTTGAATTTAATCAAGTTGTTATCGGCGAAATCGATGAGATTGTCCAGCTCATTCTTACTAAATTTTGATACCGAACAATAAATCTCGTCAATTCTATTTTCAAGCATGTACAAGAAGCTATCTTCGATTGCTCCGAGGTAATCGGGCCTTTTATAAGACCTGTTGTCGAAAAACCCTTTGTAGCGATACCCCAAATACGAATCTTCGAAAATCTGACGCATTTTTTTCAGATTGGTATCTTTTCCTAAGACGACCACATTCACCGAATTGCCCCCGAGCATTCTATATCTTCGTCTTGCCCAAAAGAAAAACCAGCGATATGCAGAAAGACAGAAACATAAAACCGCAAATACAAGAAGTTGATATGAAAGGGAGAAAGGCATGTTTTGATTGAAACCAAAGGCCGAGAAATAGACGAAACCAAAAATGACATATAATTTTATCATCTTTTCGAAATTGGTCAAAAACCTTTCTTTTCTATCTGTAGGGTAGAAGTCAAGAGTATATGTAATGAGTAACCAAGCTACATTGTAATAGATGATATGAAAAGAATGTAGATAGGTTTCAGGTGTTAAAATATATAACAGACCATTTATTATCGCCAAGTTTATGGCAATAGAAATAGGAATTATGAGGTCTGAATTTTTCACGATTTATCGCTATGGGTTGAACTCAAACTAATTAAGAAAAAAGATTTTGCCTTCGTAATGAAGTCAACTGACTTCGCCGAACGGAAAGGAAGATTTTGTAAGAGCAGACCTAAGACGCCCATATTTCGGTTTTGGTTTGGTTAAAAAAATAAAATGGTATTCGTTAATGGCGAACAGTTTTGGAGCAAGAAAAAAATAATAAATACTTTTTTTCAAAAGTCGGCAAATATAAATGTAATTCGATTTATTAACAGTATTTACAACGGGTAATTTTGCACTCACCCACTTTTATATTTCAAAGATGTAACTATCGAAGTTTATTTGAAAATAATCCCCTTAGAATGGTATTATGATCGATGAAATGCACATTCTATCAACATCTTAAAAGTGGAATTATTGGCACGATTTTGATTATCGTTCTTTTCATGCATTTAGTGGGGCGTGGATATGGTTTAATAACCGGCCAATGACTTTTTGATGTTCAATTCTAAAAAAGTAAATTATGACAGGGGAAATTAATGACAGAAGCAAAAAATGTTTAGCAGTATTGGCCAATTATGATTATTAACTGACAACTTTTTCAGTTTTACCCACCGTTTGTTTGCGACCATTTCTGGTTTTAATAAAATCCCAAAGACCACTTACTTTGGCAATTAATTCGTTCTTATCATACGAATCGTCGAGGCCAAGTCTTTTTAAGATGAACAAATCAGATTCCAGGTCGTTAAAACCATATTCTACCGTCAAACCACATTGGTACCCGGCTTCTTTCGATAATCGTATGGTTCTTTCACAATAATCTCCGTTGGGGTAAGCGATAGCGTTTATTTCCAGTCCGAACTTATTCTCAAGTGCTTCCTTGGTCCCAAAAATTTCAGTGCGAACCTCTTCATCATCGCAGTTCGGAAATATCGGATGGTACATCGCATGGGCCTGAAAATTGACGTACGGTCTCATTTCTTCAATATGTTTTCTTTGCAGGGCACTAGCAGAATCGTATTCATGATTTTTGTCAAATCCGGCTTTTCTTAAAATTTTAAGTCGCTCGTTATTTTTCTTCTTCTTTAATTTTTCAGCGGACATCGGAAGTTCGTCATATTGAAACCAAAATTGGCGATTGGTATCAATAATCGATGCACATAAAAATATGGTAACCGGAATATTCAATTTTTTTATGATAGGCAACAACTCGTAATTGCCGATATGCCCATCATCAAAAGTGATGACCATAGCTTTTGAGGGCAATTTGGTTCGATTTTTAACGGCATTGATGTAGGTGTCCAAAGAAATCAGGGCATACTTTTTTTTAGATACTCAAACGTCATTTCTGCCGTGGTCACATCGATATCGTGCAATAGTATAATTGTAGTCTTATACTTTTGTACAAACTCATGGAATAAATAGGCGAGGCCTGAAAAACGCATTATAGCGAAAATAATTTTCTTCATATCACGTACTTCTTTACCAGTACTTTATGTTGGGGGAGATAGTGAAAAGTTAAAATCATTGGGGTAGTTCTGGAAATGTACAAAATTTTGTTAAAAAAAACCAAAGTATGAATTCCTAAAATATCAAAGTCACTTTTAGATACCAAATTAAATCGTCGATCAGGCAAAATTGATTGCTCATTATCGCTTTGGGAATGGTTAGCCGCTATCCAAAAAAAATTTATCGAGTGTGTGGATGTGCTACTTATTTACCGATGCAAAAATTCGAAAAAATATTTCCTAAAAGCTCATCATTGGTTACTTGCCCCGTTATCTCTCCTAAATGATACAGCGCTTCACGTACATCTATGGCCATCAAATCGCTAGGGAGGTCTTCCTCCATCCCAAATTGAACTTTTTCAATTTCCTCCAGAGCCTTTAAAAGTGAGTCATAATGCCTTGTATTGGTCACAATGGTTTCATTGTTGCGAAGTACGCCGGTATTTACAAATTCCAAAAGTTTGGATTGCAGTTCTTCAAGACCCTCGCCAGTTTTTGCGGAAATCAAAAGTGCGGTCGATAGCTTTTTGTTAATCGCCGTTAGTTGTTCTTTTGAAAGCATATCTTTCTTATTGACCAGAACGATAAACGGTTTTTGTGGATACTGATTTTTTATCTTTTCAGATTCGATTCTGAAGTCTTCCAACGTTTTCCCAGCGATCATCAACCACGAACCGTCAACTAAAAAAATAACCACCTGTGCCTTTTCTATCTTCTCAAAAGTCTTTCGAATACCGATGCCTTCAACAACATCTTCAGTTTCTCGAATACCTGCTGTGTCTATAAAACGAAAACCGAAACCACCAATTGAGATTTCATCTTCAATGGTGTCTCTTGTGGTGCCGGCTATTTCAGATACTATAGCTCTTTCTTCATTGAGGAGTTCGTTCAACAAAGTAGACTTACCGACATTAGGTTCCCCAACAATAGCTACCGGAATTCCAGTTTTAATCACATTGCCCACTGCAAAAGAGTCAATAAGGTTTTTGAGCACTTTTTGAATACGATTTAAGAGTTGCGAGAATTGCTTCCTGTCAGCAAACTCAACATCTTCTTCAGAAAAATCGAGCTCCAATTCCAATAAGGATGCAAAATTGAGCAGTTCTTCGCGAAGCTTTTTTATTTCCGAAGAAAAACCACCTCGCATTTGATTGATTGCGATTTGATGGCTTGCCTCATTATTGGAAGCAATCAAATCGGCAACGGCCTCGGCCTGACTAAGATCCATCTTTCCGTTAAGAAATGCCCGGAGGGTAAATTCCCCTGCGTCGGCCATACGGCAACCGTTTCTAAGGAACAGTTGTATGATTTGCTGTTGAACGTAAGGTGATCCATGGCATGAGATTTCGACAACATCTTCCCCAGTATACGAATGGGGTCCCTTGAAAATGGAAACGAGTACTTCGTCCATGACCTTTTTTCCATCCGTAATGTGACCGAGATGTATGGTGTGGCCTTGTTGTTTTGAAAGTTTTTTTTTTTTCTATTTGAAAATTTAAAAAACGGATTTGCGAATTCGATGGCACCATCGCCCGAAAGACGTATTACGGCAATCGCACCCACACCGGACGGGGTCGCCAAAGCAATTATGATATCATTTGGAACCATGGTATAATTTGCTTACAAAAGTAGTCAAAAAGCTTTGATGATATTATCTACGGGTCATAGGCCAAAGTGTTAGATAATTGGTAAAGTCGGGTCTTGCACCCACTTATTTTATATCTTCGATAAGCATTAACTTAAAAAATAAAATAGAATGAAAACCATATTTATTTCGATTGCGGCTGTTTTCCTTGTAGGCTTTTCAATACAAGCGCAAGAGACGACTCAAGTAAAAGATTCAATGGCCACACAAGTGCAAGATGCAGATAGAATAAGTGATGAAGTGAAGGCGGACACCAAAGACACTAAGGAGGCCGAAGACGCCATTAAGAAAGCCGAAAAAGAGGCAAAAAAAGCAGAAAAAGCCCAGAGTAAAGCCGAGCGAGAGGCCAACAGGATGAAGCGTTTGACAAAATCCATCGGTAAAAAAAGAAAGTCGATTGATAAAAGCGAACGTAATATACAAAAACTACAAAGCAAACTCACGAAGGGAAAAAGTAAGGGAAAATTGTCTCCTGTGGATGAAATGGAAATGAACCAGAAAATCGATAAATTAAAAATCGAAATCGTGAAGGAAAAAGCGAAGTTAGCGAAGTTGGAGCGAAAGCAATAGCACTATTAAAATTGGATTTTTATGTAAAATTGTAACAAAACGGGAATTTTTTCGTCATATTATTGTATAACCCCGAAAAACAATCAAAAAATGGAAATCATCAATCAAAATGCAGCATTACGGACCGATAACCAGTTATTGGTCATTACACATTTATCACAATTGCTTACGTATATTACCGGATTTGGAGGACTTATCGTTCCATTGGTCATATGGTTGACCTCAAAGGATAAGGTACAAGGTATGGACGAACACGGAAAGGCAATTGTCAATTTTCAATTGAGCTTGATTCTTTTGGCCATATTAAGTATTCCTGCAATACTCTTGTTCGGATTGGGAATCATAAGTCTTATCGTCATCGGAATTACTTCATTTGTCTTACCCATTGTAAATGCGGTTCGTGCAAGTAATGGAGAAGCACCGAGTAAGTTTATGACAATACCTTTTATTTCTTAATAAGTTCATAGGTTAAAATAAAAATGCCCTGACCGCGGTCAGGGCATTTTTTATAGCCGTCATTCAATATGTTTATATATCTCGAACGACCGATTGCTGCGCTGCGCACACCATGACATCAATTATTTAGCATAACGGGCATGACCAGCATGGTCACATTTTCACCTTCATCAAGGCCATCGACAGGCGTCAATATTCCTGCGCGGTTGGGCAAGCTCATTTCAAGGGAAACTTCCTCAGAATCTAAATTATTCAACATTTCAGTTAGAAACCTTGAATTGAAACCTATTTGCATGTCGTCACCTTGATACGAACAGGTAAGACGCTCTTCGGCCTTGTTGCTATAATCGATATCCTCTGCCGATATATTCAATTCGGCTCCGGCAATTTTCAACCGGATCTGGTGCGTGGTCTTGTTCGAGAAAATAGATACCCTTCTCACCGAACTCAAAAATTGATTCCGTGAAATCGAAAGTTTATTCGGATTTTCCTTCGGGATGACCGCTTCATAATTTGGATATTTTCCATCAATCAGACGGCAAATCAATTCTGAATTGTCAAAGCTGAACTTTGCATTGCTATCATTGTATTCTATAGTTACTTCCGATTCACTTCCGGCTAAAATTCCTTTTAACAATGTCAGCGGTTTTTTAGGCATAATAAATTCCGCCACCTGAGACGCCGTAACATCTGAACGTTGGTATTTTACCAATTTATGTGCATCCGTTGCAACGAATGTCAAATTTTCGGGTGAGAACTGAAAGAACACACCACTCATTACCGGGCGCAAATCATCATTTCCAGCGGCAAAAATCGTCTTATTAATGGCCGTTGCCAAAATATCCGCCAAAAGCGTCGTAGAAATTGGATTGGCCAGTTCAACGGCTTTCGGAAATTCCGCCCCATCTGCATACGCCAAGGCATATTTACCGTGATTGCTGCTGATTTCTACCGTATTGTTATCCTCGACAACGAAGGTCAAGGGTTGCTCAGGGAAGGTTTTCAAAGTTTCCAGTAACAAACGGGCGGGTACTGCTATGACTCCTTCATTGTCTGAATCGACCTTGAGCACCGAGCTCATCGTTGTTTCGAGATCGATGCCGAAACAGTCAAAGTATCCTGCTTTAAATCGAATAAAAAATTGTCTAAAATGGGTAGCGTATTACTATTGTTGATAACACCGCCCAAAACCTGCAACTGTTTCAATAAATACGTACTGGAAACTATAAACTTCATGCGTTTTTTAATTTTCTATTAGTTGGTGCGGATTCGAATATTCTGAGGCACATTTATACGGATAGCCGACGAAATCGAAATCAAACAAAGATATTTGAATTGTACTTTTTACCGAAACAAACTTATCAACACTCAACTACCATATTTACGCCTTCTAAAAAAGTTGAAGAGAAGGCCCAAAACCAAGGTGAGTACTACTGGAAGTGCAATATTTAGTAGCTGCCATTTGGTTCTTTGCCCACTGATTTTCTTTTCATCCAAAAATGGGATGGCCACTTTTTTATTCCGAATGTTTATAAGTCCGGTATCGTCCAACATATAATTGAAGGCGTTTATCAAAAATTCCTTGTTGCCATAGTAGTTGTTCGTCCATTTGTCGTAACCGAGTTCCAAGGGCCTGCCATTGCGTAATTGGTTCTTGATAATGTCCCCGTCAGCGACTACGAGCATTTTATTTTCAATATCTTTTTCGACAGGGTTTTCCAATGCCACGGGCTTAATGCGATTTGCATACGCCGAGGTAAATGTGCCTTCTATCAAAACCGCCATAGGTCGGTCACCTTCGTTGAACTGTTCTCTTTCTGGTGGGGTATTGATGAGGTCAAGACTAATCTGTCGCGGAGTGCCGTCTACCTTTGAAAGTGGGGAGCTTTGAAATAAAATCGTTTTTTTATAGGAATTGGATATCGTGTCTATTGTATTGGCAAATTGAAAACGTAAGGCTTCAATATTATTATTAATGGGATGGTCGTTCTTTGAAAATACCATAGGATTGTACAACCAAGGTACCGGTTCATATTGGGAGGCATTGCCGTCGCCCGTGGCCAATACGATTTGGGTAAAATACATATCGTTTACCAAAACAGGATTGATCCTGACCCCATAACGAAATAGAAAATCGTTCAAGTTCAAATCGCGCGGAAGAGCCATAGCCCTGCCACTTTCGTTAAAAAGGCTATCGAGTTCCATATTGACCTGATCGATGAGCCAGACCGATTTTCCACCATTGACCATATATTGGTCCATGATATACTTTTCGGCATCCGTAAAGGCATCCGTAGGTTTGGCGATCAGGGCGAGGTCGTAGCCCTTTAACTGCTCTAAAGTCTTTTTCGGATTCGTACTGACGGAATCCAAAGTGATTGCACCGATATTATAATAATCGCGAATGGTGGTCAAGAAATCGGCGAGATAAATGTCTTCCAACTCACCATTGCCTTTTATGACCGCAATACGTTTTTTCTCCTTGATGTTTATTTTGGTAAAGGCATCTGCAAAAGCATATTCGAGATGTTGCACCGAGTTGTTCACACGCTCTTCGGTCGATACACCCAACTTATTTTTCAACAATGAAACCTTGACCGTTGTATTGTTATAGTTGACCATCGCCCATGGAAAAACGATTTCCTGCGAAACCTTTGTATCGTTTTCTACGGTTACCCGGGCAGGGGTCAGCCCTAAGGCCTGAAGTTCGGTAATCGTACCTTCAATACTTTCAACATTTACCAAGGGGTCTACAAAACTGAATTTGATATTCGAATTTACGGAGGCGAATTCTTCCAGAATTTGTTGCGTCTCGGTCTTGAGTTTTATAAACTCCGGGGGAAGATTTCCACCCAACAATACATCAACAATCACTGGACTCTGAAAGGATTCCGCGGACCGCTCCGCAGGTTCGGAAAGGGTATAGCGCTTATCTTCAGTCAAATCAAATCGTGTGTAGATCAGACTGGCCAATAGGTTAATTAGAATTAGTCCTGCCAAAGCCATCAAAATTTTAACAAGAGGCTTTTTCATGACCGGTCCGTATTTTTAAGTTGAACAACGGTAAGAAAGAGGAAGAAAATCGTTAGGCCCGTAAAATAAACCAAATCACGTGTATCAAGTACGCCCCTCGCCAGACCTTCGGAATGTGCTTTCATGCCCAATTGCAGAACAAACAATGCTGCACTTCCTTCACTGAACAACGTGGATAAGGCCTCAAAACCGTAAAAGGCCGAAAAACAGATGGCAATGCCTAAAATAAACGCTACGATTTGATTATCCGACAGGGTAGAGGCGAACAGTCCTATTGCGGTATAACATCCGATTAAAAAAAGAAGGCCGAAATACGATCCGATGACAAGACCCATATCCAAATTTCCAACAGTCGTTCCCAATTGTGAAACCGAGTGGACATAAAGTAACGTTGGCAGCAAGGCAATCAAGGCCAATGCAAACGTGCCCAAGTACTTGCCCAATACCGTCTGCCAAATGCCTATCGGTTTGATAAAAAGCAATTCTAAAGTGCCCAATTTCCGTTCTTCCGAAAAACTTTTCATCGTAATAGCAGGTATCAGGAACAAAAATACCCATGGCGCCAATAAAAAGAAGTTTCCCAAGTCTGCAAAACCGTAATCAAAAATATTAAAAGGGCCTTTGAAAACCCATAGAAACAAACCGCTTAGCACCAAAAAAAGCCCAATGACCAGATATCCTATGGGCGAGGTGAAGAACGACTGTATTTCACGTTTGAAGATGGCAAACATTATTTAGTTTATGGTACGTTGTTATGGTTTGTAATCATAGGTCTCAATGAAAATCCGTTCAAAACTAGCAATATTTTCTTTTTAAAAAATCAAGCAGACCGTCATTTTTAAAATTTTATTCGAAGCTAATGGTGATGGTATCCCTATAATCAAGGCCCAATAGTGTAGAAGCTCCCCCGACCGTATTAAGGTCACTTTTATAGATGGCCAATTCTATATATTCAGCAGAATTAAAAAGTGCCATAAGATCGCCCGCACCTTTGCGCTTACCTTTTTCCAAATCGAAATTTATGATATCGCTATACTTATTATGTATGCGCTTGATTTTAGTCGTACGGGCGCTCAGTTCATAATCCCTTCCCTTTCGGTAGGCTTCAAAGAATTTCTTATGAATATTGGTCACTACATTGCCATAGTTGTCGATATATATTACGCTTCCTATAATTTTCTTGCCATTATCGGTGACCGTAGGTGCAAATTCGCGTAATTCCTTAAGTCCTTCGAACGACTTGCCTACGACTTCAAGCGTACCTCCACGGGCGATATGACAGGCTACCTGTACGAATACATCCAAAACGGGAAAAGACCCGTGAATAGGATTCGGAATATTTATCTTCACAACTTTCTCCGGATTGATCTCTGAGGTTATCAACCCCACAACACCATTGTTGGCACTGACAAAATAATGTCCGTCAACAAATACGGCAATATGTTCGTTTTCGGGCGTAGGCTCCGAATCGACACCTACGATATGTACGGTGCCATCAGGAAAGTTCTTATAGGCGTTCTCAAGAATATAGGCACATTCCTGTATATTGAACGGACTGATATGATGTGAGATATCAACGATTTTGACATCGGCCAATTCTTTGTAGATACTCCCCTTTAAAGCACCTACGAAGTGATCTTTGAGTCCGAAATCAGTAGTTAAGGTAATAATTGCCATACAGCAATGTTGATATGTTTTTACATGGGCAAACCTAATTTTTGGTTAAGTTTGTATCACAAAATTAGAACAAAAAAACAGCCTTCCGAAATTTATCTTTTGGCTTCATCCTTAAACCGCGACATTCTTTGAACGAAATAGTACTAGAGCTTACCGAGATTAGTCCGAGAGATTTTTTCGGACAACAGAACGAGAACATCAATCTACTTAAGAAGTATTTTCCAAAGCTAAAAATAGTTGCCCGGGGAAGCAAAATCAAAGTCTATGGTGACGAAGAACTTCTTGAGGAATTCGAAAGACGTTTCGATATGCTATCGACCCATTTTGCCAAGTACAACAAGTTAGATGAAAATATCATTGAACGGGTACTCACCAGTAATGGCGCTTCGGACTATCAATCGCCAGCAAATAGTGAGGAAACCTTGGTTCATGGTGTAAACGGCAAACTTATCAAGGCGCAGACTTTGAACCAAAGAAAATTGGTCGATGCCGCCAAAAAGAACGATATGGTCTTTGCCATTGGCCCTGCGGGTACAGGTAAAACATATACAGGAGTGGCTTTGGCGGTTAAAGCACTGAAAGAGAAGCAGGTAAAACGAATTATCTTAACAAGACCTGCGGTCGAGGCCGGCGAGAACCTGGGATTTCTTCCTGGAGATTTAAAAGAAAAACTAGATCCCTACATGCAACCGCTCTATGATGCTTTGAGAGACATGATTCCTGGGGAAAAACTTTCACATCTTATTGAGAATGGTACAATTCAGATTGCGCCTTTGGCATTTATGAGGGGACGCACGTTAGACCATGCCTTCGTGATTTTGGACGAGGCCCAAAATACGACCCACGCACAAATGAAAATGTTCCTGACCCGAATGGGGAAAAGTGCGAAATTCATGATTACGGGCGATCCCGGTCAAATCGATTTGCCCAGAAGGGTAATCTCAGGACTCAAAGAAGCACTTTTAGTACTAAAGGATGTCGAGGGCATCGAGATTATATATTTGGACGATAAAGACGTCATTCGCCATAAATTGGTCAAAAAAGTTATTGATGCCTACAAAAATATCGAACATCAGAATTGAGCATTTCCATGAGTAATACCATAGTAAATACCAATTTCAATTTTCCGAATCAAAAAAGCGTTTATAAAGGCAAGGTAAGAGAAGTTTATTCCTTGAAAAATGATTTGTTGGTCATGGTAGCCACTGATCGGCTTTCCGCATTTGATGTGGTCATGCCCAAAGGTATCCCTTATAAGGGTCAAATTCTAAACCAAATAGCCACCAAGATGATGGCCGCTACTCAAGACATTGTGCCTAACTGGCTTTTGGCAATCCCAGACCCCAATGTCGCTATTGGCCATGCTTGTGAACCTTTCAAGGTCGAAATGGTCATACGGGGTTATTTATCGGGCCATGCCGCAAGGGAATATAAGACGGGAAAAAGAATTTTGTGTGGAGTTGCGATGCCTGACGGAATGAAAGAAAATGATAAGTTTCCTAATCCTATCATTACCCCTGCGACCAAAGCCGAAAAGGGCGACCATGATGAGGATATTTCCAAAGAAGATATTTTAAATAGGGAAATCGTATTAAAAGAAGATTACGAAGTACTCGAAAAATATACCCGGGCACTTTTTCAAAGAGGAACGGAAATAGCCGCAGAACGAGGCCTTATTTTGGTCGATACCAAATATGAATTCGGCAAGACCAGAGCCGGTAAGATCGTGTTAATAGACGAAATACATACACCCGATTCTTCAAGATATTTTTATGCCGATGGGTATCAAGAGCGCCAAGATTTGGGAGAGCCACAAAAACAGCTTTCGAAGGAGTTCGTTCGTCAATGGCTCATCAGTAACGGTTTTCAAGGGTTGGAGGGTCAAAACGTGCCTGAAATGTCTGATGATTATATAGAAACGGTTTCTGAAAGGTATATTGAGCTGTACGAGAATATCACTGGAGAAACGTTTGTTAAGGCCGATATTTCGGATATTCAAGAGCGTATCGAGAAGAATGTATTGGAATATCTTAAAAAGTGATTTTTTCGAAATGAGAATAAAAAACCCTTTCAAAATTTTTGAAAGGGTTTTTTCGTAGCGAGAGGGAGACTTGAACTCCCGACCTCAGGGTTATGAATCCTGCGCTCTAACCGCCTGAGCTACCTCGCCAAATATTGTTTTTCTTTATTTCTGGGCCAAGGTTATGAATCCGATGCCCGTCATAATCAAAACGGCTGCAAATATAAAGTTTAATTTTATGGTCATCAAACTTCATATGGCAAAAATATTCCCTCCGTTTTATTTTTTTATCATCTATAAATATATATATTGCCCGAAGTAAAGAATTATAAAAATGAGCGATAAGGTTAAGTTTGAAATGGAGTTTGTGATTCAATCGTCACCACAATTACTATATCAGTATTTGGCCACTCCATCAGGACTTTCGGAGTGGTTTGCCGATAATGTGAATTCCCGTGGCGAAATGTTTAGTTTTATTTGGGATGGTGCCGAAGAAGAAGCCAAACTTTTAAAAAGAAAGAGTGATGAGTTCGTAAAATTTTCATGGGAAGAAAACGACGACGGAAGTTTTTTCGAAATGAAGATTATCGTCGACGAGATTACGAAAGATGTTTCTTTGTTTATAACTGATTTTGCCGAAGAAGACGAAATCGACGAAGCAAAAATGTTATGGACGAACCAAGTATCCGATTTGAAACAGGTCTTGGGTTCTCGATAGAGACGTTCTGCAATAATCAGTATATTTGATCCCGATTAAAATCGGGATTTTTTATGGTCAATTATAATGGTGAACTTTTCTCGAATACGACCAAATTTCTAAATCAAGAAAATAGGGGGCTGCGCTACGGAGACGCTCTTTTTGAATCAATACGCTTTGTTCAGGGGCACATTCCTTTTTGGGAGGATCACTATCTTCGACTAATGTCTTCCATGCGGATGTTGCGCATGGAAATACCCATGAATTTCACCATGGAATTTTTGCAAGAGCAAATCGTCAAGACCGTAGAAGCCAACAATTTACAAAAAGGAGCACGTATGAGGGTGTTGGTTTTTAGAGACGATGGAGGTCTGTACACTCCTTTGACCAATACAATATCCTATATTATTCAGGCAGAACCCCTGGAATCTCCTTTTTCGTTTGGGAAGATGACAACTACGAAGTGGAACTCTTCAAAGATTTCTATGTTAACCCTGATATGCTTTCCACGCTTAAGACCAATAATAAAATAATACATGTTCTCGGCAGTATTTTTGCCAAGGAAAATGACTATGACAATTGTTTGCTTTTAAACCATTCAAAACAGGTAGTTGAAGCTTTGAACGGAAATTTATTCATGGTCAATGGAACTGTTCTGACTACACCGCCCCTTAAAGACGGTAGTCTGAATGGAATCATTAGAAAAAAACTTATCGAAATTGTAAATAAACTTGATGGTTATACCATTGAAGAGAAGTCTATCTCACCTTTTGATTTGCAAAAAGCCGATGAACTCTTTATAACCAACGCGGTAATTGGAATAAAATCTATAACAAAATATAGAAAAAAGACTTTTGAGGTATCCGTAGCCAAGGATATGTTGGGCAAGCTAAATGCTTCTGCAAGGCTAAACTAAGTTTTGCTACTACTGACTTTAATTCAGACTTGGATTTTCCGGAGCATTCGACCACAGAAGATAATTACCGCCTAGTTCGATCATTTTTTCTTTCCAGAATGCATTCGAAGACTTTTGGATAATCGCGCTTTCGTATTCGTTCTTTACAACGATCCAAGATTTTGAAGACAACTCGGCATCCAATTGTAGGCTCGACCAACCTGAATATCCCAAAAAGAAACGTATGTCTTCTTCTGTAATCATTTTTTCGTTGATGAGGGTAATGGCGTTTTCAAAGTCGCCGCCCCAAAAAATTCCGTCTGAAATTTCAACGCTATTGCTGATCAAATGCGGCACTTTGTGAATGAAATACAGATTGTCTTGTTCTACGGGACCCCCATTATAGACCTGAAAAGGTATTTGGATCTCTGTAACGAGGTCATTGATATTATAATCCAAAGGTTTGTTCAAGATAAATCCTACAGAACCCTCTTCATTGTGCTCGGCCAAGAGCACTACAGATCTATTGAAGGAAACATCCCCGGTCAGGGCAGGTTCTGCAATGAGCAACTTTCCTTTTTTGGGCTTAAGGCCGACCATAGTCAATGCGTGTTAGTCTAACTAAAATAAGATAATTCTTATAACTGGCAAAAAAGGTGGAAATAAAAAAAGCATCACGTCATACGTGATGCTTTTCAGTATTGAAAAGATGTAAATTAGTTTACGGAATCCGCCAAATCAGATCCTGCCTTGAACTTCACAACATTTTTTGCTTTAATCTGGATAGTCTTTCCAGTTGATGGGTTTCTACCTTCTCTTGCATTTCTTCTAGAAACTGACCAAGATCCAAAACCTACTAAAGAAACACGGTTTCCTTTCTTAAGAGATCCCTCAACGTTACCCAAGAAAGATTCCAATGATTTCTTTGCCGCTGCTTTTGTGATGCCAGCGTCAGCTGCCATTGCATCGATTAATTCTGTTTTGTTCATAATGTGATTAAATTAATTGTTGTTAAAATAATTTTAAATCTAAAACAAATTTATAGGTATTTGTGCGCAACGCAAGTAAATACAAGGGAAATCCCTGTTTTTGTTGATAACTCGAAGCGTTTGTTAATAAAGTAGGGCATTTTTTACGTTTCTCGCAGCCCAATGATGGCGGGACTTCACGAGATATGCGCAGATTTTGACAAATTTAGGCCGTTCAACACTTCGTTTGTCCACATTTTTCGTTTCCCGGGAAGCTGAATTTCCAACAATTGAATGTAACCCTCATGTACCGCCACTTTCATCTCTTTTTTTGAAAAATGTATCGTACCAATCTTCAAAGAGTGATCGTTATATTCTTTTGATGCCCCGTAGATTTTTAAGAATATCTTTTCTTGGTCGTTAACCAGTGAAGTCCATGCAGTCGGGTAGGGGCTAAGACCCCTTATATGATTGAAGATAGTATCGATTGGCTGTTCCCAATCTATTTTGCAGGTTTCCTTGTGTATTTTGGGAGCTAGTTTTTTTGTCTTTTCCTCTTTCTGTTTTTTGGTTTTAACCGGACCTTTTTCTAATAGTACCACAGTTTTAATAACAAGCTTCGCCCCTAAATGCATTAGTTTATCATGCAGTGTGCCTGCTGTATCTTCAGGTTCTATGCTGGTTTTTTCCTGTAGGATGATTTCGCCGGTATCGATTTTGTCATCGATAAAAAAAGTTGTGACTCCCGTCTCGGTCTCCCCATTTATAATGGCCCAATTGATTGGTGCTGCCCCACGATAATCAGGAAGTAACGATGCATGAAGATTAAACGTGCCATATTCCGGCATATTCCAAACGGACTTTGGCAACATGCGAAAAGCCACGACGATTTGAAGGTTGGCGCTTAAACTTTTCAACTCCTGCAAAAACTCGGGTTGGTTTAGGTTTTTCGGTTGTAGAACCGGAATATCTTTGTCGATGGCATATTTTTTTACAGCCGATTCTTGCAGTTTTCTTCCTCGACCTGCAGGTCTATCTGGAGCCGTAACCACTCCTACTACGTTATACCCTTCTCGTACTAGGGAATCTAAAGTTGCCACAGCAAAGTCAGGAGTGCCCATAAATACAATGCGCAAGTTCTTATCTTTTTTCAAGTTCGTATTCGTTTTTGGAGTTTATACTAATTCTTTCATCTTCCAAAAGATTTTGTAATACGCCGAGAACAAGGGTTGAATCACAATCCAATTCTTGAATTAATTCTCTTGAGGTACGACTTGTTTCTTCCAAAAGTTCTAGTATACGGTGTTGAACCGATTCATGACCGACCTCACTTCGCCGTTTGCGGCTCGAACAAATATCGCAAACCCCGCAATCCGTATTTTTTTCTTCCCCGAAATAGGACAATAGCTGCCGATTTCGGCAGCGCGAATTATTTTTAATATAATCCAATATACTTTCGACATTGTCCTTTTTAATGCCATTACGTTCCTTTATTTTTCTCGAAAAAACGTTTATAGTACGGTCATCATCCCGCGGAACTAAAAAGGTAATTTCGAGATCGTTATTCGATGCGGTATACTGAACAATACCGTCTTTTTGTAATTTTTCCAACGTATGAAGCACCGTATGTTCTGGGATGTTTATCTTTTTTGCGATTGACCAAGTATTTATTTTAGTTTCATAATCAAAAATGCCTCCATACGTGCGCAAAATTAGCTGAACGATCGGTACCATTTTTTGATTTGCCTCCAGGTATTCGAATAACCTTTCTTTGGACGCCAAAAATTGCAACACGGTCTTTCTATGAAACGCTTCAGAAAGTGCGATAACAGAATTTTGGTCTAGTATGCGCAGCGCATTATACGTTATCAGACCGTTCAATCTGTAGACTGAACAAAATTCATTGAAGTTAAGCTGAAAGGTTTGATCAAAACCTTCCCCATAGGCGATTTGAAAAAAATTGTTTAGTCTATTGTATACTTTTTTCAGAAAATCAACATCGGGCAAGGTGCTTAGAAATTGGCTTTTGACCAAATTGACATCATTTTGATTGGTTAAGAGAATGGCTTGGGCCGGTGACCCGTCCCTACCTGCTCTGCCGGCCTCTTGAAAATAATTTTCCAAGCAATCCGGTATTTGATAGTGTACGACCAGTTCTACGTCGGGTTTATCGATTCCCATTCCGAACGCATTGGTGGCGACCATGACCTTTACTTTATTTTGTAACCATGAATTCAATCGGTCTTTTTTATCCGTTTGGGAAATACCTCCATGAAAATAGGTTGCGGTGCATCCGTTTTCATCTAAGAAATGTGCCAATTCTTGTGATAAACGTCGCGTACGAACGTAGACAATGGCACTCTTTTTCACTTTAGAACAAAGCTGTTGTAGGTGGTAGCGCTTATCTTCTTTCCAAAAAACCTTGAACGCGATATTATCCCTTGAAAAAGAGTCTTTGACGATGAGAGGTTCGACAAACTTTAAATTATCAACGATATCTTTTACTACTTGTTTTGTGGCCGTTGCGGTGAGGGCAATCATAGGGGTGTCGGGCAACAGACCGCGTAATTTTGAGCATTCCAAATAGGCCGGTCGAAAATCGTGTCCCCATTGCGAAATACAATGCGACTCGTCAATGGCGATCAAATTTACATTCATTTGTTGGATGCGGGTTTGAATCAATTCTTGCTGTAGACGTTCGGGGGAAAGGTAGAGAAACTTATAATTACCATACATACAATTGTCCAATAGATTATTTAACTCATTGAAGGGCAGTCCTCCGGTCAAGGCAATAACCTTTATCCCTTTTTCCTGTAAGGTATCGACCTGGTTTTGAATCAAGGCAATCAGGGGAGATATGACGATACAGATTCCATCCATGGCCATTGCCGGAATTTGGTAACAGAGCGATTTCCCACCCCCGGTGGGCATTAGGGCCAACACGTCTTGCCCCTGAAGTATTGCATCGATACTTTCTTTTTGAGAACCTTTGAAATCGGAAAACCCCCAATACTGCCTTAAAATTTCCTTTGGTTCTTTAGTTGTTATCATCCTTTCAATTTTTGAAGGATGAATTCCAAACGCTCCTGAATACTGTATTTGGGCACTTCGATTACATCATAGTTTAGCTCGTTATAGGTCTGAACAAGGCAATCATGAATTTTAAGGGCATCTTCATAACTTTCAAAACGCTCATCATCCTGCACAAAAATATCGCGCCACATAGGGAGCACAAAGACCATATCATAAGCACTTTTTTTGACTATCGAAATAAATTCCTTCGGATGACTTTGTTTGTAATATGTCATATAGGCCAATACATCGGGCATGCCACGATCAAAAAAATTAATGGAATCTTTGAGTTGCAACGAATCTTTATAATGTGCTAAACGTGCATCCAATATTTTTCTATTGAAGTCCAAAGGATTTGAAACTGCGGCAATCGGATTTGTGTTGAGGTTAATCAATGCTCCCTTATCTTTTGCTTCAAGGGTCATTTGACGAATGACTTCCGGATAACAGAAATGGCCGGCATTTTGCAATCCTTTGATTAAGGAAGTTTTTCCGGTACTGGGCCCTCCCGTGATTACTATTTTTTTAGCGCTCAAGCGTAATGGTTTATAATACAAAAGTAATCAAATACGCCCTAAATATTGTCGTCAAGACCTCTTGGCCCAAATTGTGAACGAAGCGTTATCTTTGTAGCAAAATGGTCGTATGGAAAAAAGAATACCGAAGAATTTTACAAAAGACTGAGAGAGCAGTTGCAAGACAGTGCGCAATGGCCTTCGAATTATCTTTATAAATTTATTGTTCCGACAGATACACGGAAAATCGAACAGATCCATGCGGTATTTGATAATACGGGAGCTGTGATCGAGTCCAAACAATCAAAAAAAGGAAAATATACCAGTATTTCAGTGACCGTGCATTTGAAAAATCCCGATGCGGTTATTGAAAAATACAAGGAAGTGGGACTGGTCGAAGGAGTTATATCCCTATAAACTAGTATTACACGTATAATTTTGTTAATTTGCCGTCGTTATAGAAGTACACTTCCCTAATAGAATATTCATACAAAAGACTTCAATTTGAATTTAGTAGAAAACTTAGAATACAATACTGAGCGTCCGCATCTTATTATTCCCGAATACGGGCGACATTTTCAGAAGATGGTAGATCATGCCGTTTCCATAGCCGATAGGGATGAACGCAACAAGGTCGCCAAGGCCATTATCGATGTGATGGGAAATCTGCAGCCCCATTTGAGGGATGTGCCGGATTTTCAGCATAAGCTTTGGGATCAATTGTTCATCATGTCCGACTTTAACTTGGACGTCGATTCTCCCTTTCCTATCACTTCCAAGGAGGTTTTACGACAACGGCCAGAACCGCTTGAATATCCGCAGAACCACCCGAAATACAGATTTTATGGCAACAATATCAAAAGAATGATCGATGTTGCGGTAAAATGGAACAAGGAGACATGCGCGATGGACTCGAATACGCCATAGCAAATCACATGAAGAAGTGTTATCTCAATTGGAACAAAGATACCGTTGACGACCAAGCTATCTTCAAACACTTGCTTGAATTGAGCGATGGTCAAATTGACTTGACGGGGGAAAACCTTACCGAAAGTGGTCAGTTTCTAAAGAATCGTGTGGCTAAAACACCGAGATCCAATAATTCTGGCAAAAAAATCAAAGAAATAATAACCGCGGTAAGAAGCGGTACTAACATTCTCCATTCTACATGGGTACATTCAAAATCGAAGGCGGCCACCGACTTTCAGGTGAAATCACGCCACAAGGTGCCAAGAACGAAGCCTTACAAATTCTCTGTGCAGTACTATTGACTCCCGAAGAAGTCACGATCAGCAATATTCCAGATATTGTAGATGTCAATAAATTGATTTCACTATTGGAAGATTTGGGTGTAAAAATCCAAAAGAAAAATAAGGGTACGTATTCCTTCAAGGCCGATAACGTAAATCTGGAGTATCTACAATCACCTCAGTTCAAAAAAGATGGCGCGGGTCTGCGGGGATCCATTATGTTGGTAGGGCCTTTATTGGCACGTTTTGGAAAAGGATACATTCCCAAGCCCGGAGGCGATAAAATCGGTCGCCGTCGCTTGGACACCCATTTTGAAGGTTTCATTAAACTGGGAGCCAAATTTAGATACAATAGAGAAGAACATTTCTATGGCGTAGAGGCCAAGAAATTAAAGGGAACCTATATGTTGCTCGATGAAGCTTCGGTAACCGGAACAGCGAATATCGTAATGGCCGCCGTTCTTGCCGAGGGTGAAACGACGATTTACAATGCCGCCTGCGAACCGTATTTGCAACAGCTTTGTAAGATGTTGAATCGAATGGGGGCTAAGATCAAAGGTGTGGGCTCAAATTTATTGGTTATAGAGGGTGTTGAAGAACTTGGTGGTACCGAGCATCGAATGCTTCCTGATATGATAGAAATAGGAAGTTGGATCGGACTGGCCGCGATGACCCAAAGCGAACTGACCATAAAAAATGTAAGCTGGGACGATTTGGGACAAATTCCTTCAGTCTTCAAAAAGCTTGGCATACAACTTGAGCGAAGGGGTGATGATATTTACGTTCCTGCCCATACTGATGGATATGAAATACAAAACTACATCGATGGCTCTATCTTGACCATCGCCGATGCCCCATGGCCGGGAATGACCCCTGATCTTTTGAGTATCATTCTAGTTATCGCGACTCAGGCTAGGGGTGAAGTGATCATCCACCAAAAAATGTTCGAAAGTCGCTTGTTCTTCGTAGACAAACTTTTGGATATGGGCGCAAAAATCATTTTATGTGATCCACATCGCGCTACGGTGATTGGGCACGATTTCAAATCGACCCTTAAGGCAACGACGATGACTTCCCCTGACATTCGTGCGGGTGTTTCGTTGTTGATTGCCGCATTATCTGCAAAAGGTACTTCGACCATTCACAATATCGAGCAAATCGATAGGGGGTATGAGGATATCGATACAAGATTGCGTGCCATCGGGGCTAAGATTACGCGGGTGTAGTTCGATTTCGGTAGTCAATAATTCCCCATATAAAAATAAAATTCCATACTGCTGTTCGTAACCAATTTTTGGTTACGAGGTTCTTCAATGTTTCCTCCGTATAGTTTCCACTTGCTATTTGGTCGTGCAAAGGCACAAAAATGGCAAATGTCAACACCCAAACGAGCAGCACCAATAGCAGACTTCCAATAGTGTACGTGCTACGTTTTTGAAAGGCGATAAGTGCCGAGAGGATGACTTGTCCAAACATTAGCGGGATAACCACAAAACTGATATTTTGAACATACTCGGAATGCCAGGCATCAAGTTCCGTTGCTGAAAAAAAACTAAAACTTGGATAAATGGTCAGTTGTACGAGCCAAATTAGTGCCACAAGACCAAAATCGAACAGAAGTCGAAGCTGAATTAACATTATGGCTTTTCTACGACAGTCCCATCCGGGTATTTGGCAAAACGACCTTTATCTCGATCATGCACGTTATCAGGGTATTGCCATGGCCAACCCCCGAACTGTGTCGTACCATATTCCCGCATTGCATCACGAATTTCATCTTGGGTGTTCATGACGAACGGACCGTGCTGAACTACGGGTTCGTCAATCGGTCTTCCCTGAAGCATTAGAAAATGGGCTTTCGTATCGTTGGTGTTTATTCTGACTTCTTGTGAAGCATCCAATTCGATGCCAAAGTTTGGTTTTATTAACCGCCCATCGATTTCGATTTCGGAACCTTCATAAAAATATAGCGTTCTATTTACTTCAGATTCAGCAATAGGTATTATAAAGCTCGAATTTGCCTCCACATGAATATTCCAAATGGCAACCTCGTTCTGGGAATCCGCCGCCCACGAATTTGGTGCGGGATTCGGAGCTTTTTGATTTTGAAACGTCCCTGCGATGACTTTGACTTCAGCGGTGTCGGATTTTACTATAGGAATGTCTTCATGCCATAACATGGCAAAATGCGGGTCGACAAATTTGTCTTTTTTAGGAAGGTTCAACCAGATTTGGAACAGCTCCAGCGTATTTTCGGAATCGGTGTTCAACAACGGAAACATCTCGGAATGTTGTACGCCACGCCCTGCGGTCATCCATTGTACGTCGCCTTGGCCAAAGCGACCTGCCGCACCCAACGAATCGGAATGGTCACAAAACCCTTTGTTCGCAATCGTAATCGTCTCGAATCCTCGATGGGGGTGATACGGAAACCCAGGAATGGTCTGCCCGTGGTACATACGCCAACCATCTTTGATGACAAAATCATTGCCAAGGTTTCGGCCTCTCAAAGAGGCATCAGGGCCCATCTCTTCGTTGCCTTTGGGGTAATGATCCAGATGATAGACGCAGAATAAAAAGGGATCTTGTGTTTGCCATGGGAAACCTAATGGGAAAACAGATTTGATTGGGGTGTTCATATTTATATTTTTTGTAAATGGGTTGATGTGAAACTGGACTGTGACTTTTCATAAGAGGCTTTGTCATTACACTTACTTATTGCCAAATAATATCTTCAATTTCGTCAATAATCCATTCTCCATTAAGTTCTTTTATGTACACTAGCGAAGTCACTCCGCATTGTTGACCGCAAGTCAAACTGCTCTCAAGTATTCCATATTTACGCTCTTTATCAAACCTAATTCGGGAGAAGCTAGTAATTCCCGCAAGAAAAAGTCCTCAGTCTTTTTCCATCTGCGAGGTCCGGTTGGAATCTGCGATAATTTCTTGAAGTTGAAAATATCACTTGATTTGATTCTCGAAATCTCCAGTTTAATCGTTTTAGCCGTATTGGAAGTGTCCAAATCTACTTTTTCTTCAGAAAAATGATGAATAAACTTAGAATCTTCGGATTTGCCTAAATCGTAAATAGAGTCCACAATTCCCACCACTAAAAACGGAAGGTTTTCTTTCTTGTTTAGATCTACATTTTCATCAGAGAATTCTTGAACAAGTTTAGGGTAGATTTCTCTGACTTCGTGGTAAAGTGAATCAATTATCTTTGGTGCAATCTCATAAAACACTCTTTGTTCAAAAGGCAATTCGGATTGTTTTTCCTTGCAGTTCGAAAGAACGAAAAAAATTAAAAATCCAACTAAAATTCGTTCTAAGTTCATACGTGCTCTAACTTGTTCATCTAGATATAAAATAAATCGTTATTCACTCGTAAAGTCCTATAAAAAATGCCTCCATCTGTTTATTATAAAACAATCAATGCTCCGCCGTATTGATCTCGATCCAATTGTTCTCCGGATCCTTGATGTAGATTTGTTTAACACCGTCGGCACGATCGGTGATAGTATTTTCTTTTCCGGGCCAATCCCAAAAAGTGATATTATTGGTTTTTAAGTGTTCAATAAAACCTTCAAGATTTTGGGTTGCCAAACAAAGATGCACACTTTTACTGTGTTCCATGGCTACGCTATCTTTCCCGATAAGGTGCAATTGGGAGTTTCCGTTCACTATGAACCATCGAAATCCCGAAGAGGCCGATGGGTGCGGAATTTCTTCCAGTTGTAAGACATCCGCATAGAAATCGCCGACCTTTTCCAAATCTTTGACGATAAAGGAATAATGGTCGTATTGAAAATCAAATGATTGTGCGCTTAGGTTTAGGCAAAAGGCAAATGCCAGAAGGGATACTAATTTTTTCATTTTATTGATTATTTTGGTGATTCACAAGGTACTTAAATTTTTGATGGGTTCGTTTTCCCGTACGATACCTGATACGATCAAATATTGTGCCGTGGCGTAGGTTCCCATAATTAAGACATTCGAAAACGGAATTTCAAATTTGAACATGTTGATGGCTAGAATGCTGTCAGAGGCTATAAAGAACAAGGCACCAACAAAAACCCATAGAAAACTTGAAGGGCGTACTTTTCCAACACGTAGTAATGCCGTAATCGCCATAAAAAGAATGCCAAGCACATATACCATCACCGGATAGGTAAGGTCTCCCAAACTGTCGTTTATATAAAAGAACAGCAGCATTCCGATACCTATAAGAAGCATCATGACACCGTACAGGAAAAAAGGCAATTTTTTATTTCTCTTTTTAAGAAATACAGTCCCGTAGGTAATATGAGCCAATAAAAAGGATACTAGCCCAAGTATGAAAAATGTATTTGAACGCTCATCAAAGAGCAAGAAAATGTCACCCATCAAAGAAAACAACAGAGCAAGCAACATTATGTAATAGGTGGATTTTGGAAGGCGCTTCCCAGAAATCGCAAAATAGGTCAAAAGCGAAATAAGGATGAGCGGTTTTGTTACCACCCGGTATTGGGCTAAATCAAAACTTCCTATAACAATATCCATAAGAACCAGTAGGATATAAATCTGCCAGAATTGTACTTTCACGATGGTTATCCTTCGAATCCGACCGAATTGTGTGCTCCATCGCAATAGGGTTTGTTTTCCGAAGCGCCACATCTACAGAAGGCGGTAATCCGTTCTTTCTTTTCTGTGTTGCCCTCGGCATCGGTTACCTCCAGATTTCCGTGAACCAATAAAGGTCCGTTTTTACGCAGCACGACTTTTGTGTCTTCCATAGCAGTATCTTCTTTTTCTTGTTTTTGATTTTCTATTTCGTAAGCTAGCGCTCCCGAAGGACATTTTGCGATCTGTGCTTTCAACGCTTCCACAGAGGCGTTCTCTTGCTTGATCCAAGGTTTTTCATTGGGATTGTACACCTCGGGAAGCTCTTTTACGCATATCGCCGAATGAATGCATAATTTTGGTTTCCAAACTATTGCAAAATCGTCTTTTCGATATTTTTTGATGATTTCTTTTTCTTTCATAGCTAAAATTATTTGTTATCTCCTATAGGCGGGGGGCCGTCTATCATCGGCTCATAGACCTCACTGCCCTTTCGCTGTTTGAACTCTTCGGTAATCTCGGTTCTTAATTTTTGATTTTCAAACAAATCGACCGCCGTAATCCCCAGAGCCTTGGTAGCATGCAACATGCCCTTGTGGCCGATAGACATGCCGCCGCAGGCCACTACGGCCCAAGAGTGCCAAGGGGTATCATAGGGCGCGACGGAGACACCAAGGTTTATATTGGGTACGTTCCAACTCACATCGCCGACATCGGTAGAGCCACCACCGGCATTGGGGTCGGTTTCCTTAAAGGGTTTTACTCCGCCTGCCATGCCGACTTCTGGTTTTCCCGTCGCTTTCTGAATTGCTTTTCCAAATGCGATTTCTTCCTCGGTATAGGTAATCGGGCCGAGTAACTCTAGGTTTTTTTGCATGGCCATACCACCGGTCCTGTTGACGAGTGTTTCGTAAATGCCCGATACCAGACTTATCTTATAATCTACGTTGGCCATGATGGCCGCTCCTTCGGCCATTGCCTTTACCCGCTCGTAAGTGGGTAGCATTTTTGTACGTTTCGGATCTCGAACGCGAACCCATAATTTAGCATAGTCGGGCACAACGTTCACGACTTGCCCGCCATCTTGAATGTGGTAATGGATCCGGGTAGTTGGTAAAATATGTTCGCGATAATAATTGATTCCCGTGGTATAAAGTTCTAGGGCATCGGAGGCGCTTCGACCGTTCCAGGGATCCATCGAGGCGTGTGCTGCCTGCCCCGAAAATTCGACGATAAAATCGATCAGGGAGAGTCCTGTCTGTTGGTCCGCCTCAATGGTCGAACCTGGATGCCAGCTTAGGTTGATATCGACATCGTCCCATAATCCGGCCTTGACCATCCAAACCTTGGCAAAATATTTTTCTTCGGCAGGGGTGCCTAAAAATTTGATCGTACCCTTGATTTTACCTGCATCCATCAATTCCTTAATGGCGATTGCCGCGCCAAGACTTGCCGTTCCGAACATATTATGGCCGCAACCGTGACCGGCTGCCCCTTCGTTCAAAGGTTCTTTTACCGGAGATGCTTTTTGGGATATCCCCGGAAGGGCATCGAATTCCCCAAAATACTGATTACAGGTTTTCCTGAACCATAAGTGGCGGTGAAAGCGGTAGGAATATCAGCAACACCACGTGTAACGGCCAAGCCGTTCTTTTCAGCATAATCGGCCAATATTTTTGAAGAACCATGTTCGTTAAAAGCTGTTTCTGCCAGCTCCCAAATGGAATCACTGATTTTGATCAATTCGGCCTTGTGATTCTCTACCGAAGCCATAACGGCCTTTTTATTGGCATTCATTTTCTGGGCGGAAAGGGAAATGCCGGTGCATATCAAAATCCCTAAAAGTAATGTTCTCTTCATTTTTATCATTGAATTAGCTGTTGATTTTATGTTTTAAGGAAAGATTTTAGTTCGGAGGCTAAAAAAATCCAAGTGAGGTAAATATAACATTTTCCAAGCTCACAAAGAAGTGTTCAAAATAGAAGGATTTAGGTAGTATTAGAAAGGATTGGTTGTTTTTTTCCACTTGTATCCTGCCAAGTAAAAAATAACGGTGCATTTGGTCGATAATATTACTCGAAATGCAATATTAGGTTCTTTTACATGTTAATAATCAAGTATTTATGCAAAAACCTAAATCGAAAACCAATCTAACCTATTTATCCTATGAAAAATTTGAATCGAATAGCAATATTGCTCCTTATCGGCCTACTATTCGGTGCCTGTGGTGCCACCAATAGACTTACCATGGGTGCCGCAGAACCAGCACGGATTACGATACCATCTGATGTAATGAAGATAGGAATCATCAATCGAAGTGTTCCTTCGGAAGGAAACAAGACCCTTGACCAAATCGACAAGATTTTATCATTGGAAGGTCTTAAAATGGACAAGGAAGGCGCAGAGGCCGCTGTAGCTGGAGTACAAGATGAACTTACCCGATTTGTACGGTATGAAAGCGTTGATATCATTGAAGATAGTAAAGTACAACGAAAAGGTCTTGGTGTATTCCCCGCGGCTTTGAGCTGGCAAGATGTGGACCGAATTTGTGAGGAGAACGATGTAGATTTATTGATTTCCCTTGAATTCTATGATACCGATACAAAGGCCGATGTGGCCGCCGAAATGGTAGAGGTGCCAAATAATTTTGGAATAAAGGCCAAGGTGCCCCATACGAGAATAACGTTGAATACTGTTATTAAGAACGGATGGCGCGTGTATTATCCACCGACAAAGGATATTTTGGACGAAGTGGCCTCGAACAACTATGTAACATCGACTGGGCAAGGTATCAATCCGGTTAAGGCGATGGAAGCTGTTGTTGGAAGAAAAGAAGCCGTATTACAGAACAGTACGTATATTGGCAATCTCTACGGTTTGGACACCAGACCAAAAAGCAGAAGAGTTACCAGAGACTATTTTGTTTCTGGCACCGATAACTTTGTAGTGGCGAGAAGAAGAGCACAGGCGGGAGACTGGCAAGGTGCAGCACAACTATGGGAACAAGAGGTCAATAACCCTAAAGGTAAAATTGCCGGCAGGGCCTGCTATAATATGGCCATCATTAATGAAATCAATGGCGACTTAGATGCCGCCATAGACTGGGCCTCTAGATCGTACTCCGACTATGGCACTAACGAAGCCTTACGCTATATCAATATTTTGAGGAATAGAGTGAACGATGAGCGAAGGGTCGACCAACAGTTATCTAGGTAAAAACTTCAAGGATATATTCTTAAAGAGGCGGTTGTATAATTTATGCAACCGCCTCTTTATATGTTTTTAAGCAACGCTCTCTAGCAAATTTATGATCTACCATTTTTTCAGGATAGGTCAGCTCTTGTAGTTCGGGCACCCATGTGTTAATATATTTTTTTTGTTTGTCAAATTTTTCAACCTGCGTCATCGGATTGAAAATACGGAAATAGGGAGCAGCATCGACACCACTTCCTGCCGCCCATTGCCAATTTCCGACATTTGCGCTCATATCGTAATCCAATAGTTTTTCTGCGAAATAGGCTTCACCCCATCGCCAATCGATTAAGAGATGCTTGCATAGAAAACTAGCGACCAACATACGCACACGGTTGTGCATATATCCGGTGGTGTTCAACTCTCGAATTCCGGCATCGACCAAGGCATAACCGGTTTGCCCGTTTTTCCATTTTTCAAATTCGGCTTCGTTGTTGCGCCATTCGATCCTGTCATATTTCGGTCTGAAGGATTTTGTCGCCGTATGGGGATAGTGCCATAGGATCTGCATAAAAAACTCACGCCATATCAACTCGCTCCAAAAAACCTCGTTTTTTTCTGCAATGGCCTTTTTCATCATTTTACGAACAGATACGGTACCAAACCTTAGGTGAGGCCCTAATCTAGAAGTACCATTTTCAATGGCGGGATAATTTCTGGTATCCTCATAATTCTGAATGAGGGTAGGGGTAACCATATATTCAGGCACCTTTATAGACGAAGTCTCAAAACCCATCTCCGATAATGATAGATTCGGCAATCGGGTATGTGCTATCAAATTGTCAAGATATTGACTGGTGTAATGAATTTTCAAATCCTCGTCAGCATCAAAATTCTCCTTCCACTTATTTTTATAGGGCGTATAGACCACATAAGGGTCGCCATCACCCTTAACGATTTCATCCTTTTCGAAAATTACTTGGTCTTTAAAGGTTTCGAATTCGATTTCCTGTTCCGCTAAAAGTTTACGAATGTGCTTATCACGTTGTAGGGCGTAAGGCTCGTAATCATGATTGGTAAATACCTTCTGAACTTCATAATCCTCCAGCAAATTTTTGAAAACTTCTTCAGGTTTGCCATAAAATAAAGCTATGGAACTGTCATGCTCGTCTTGAAGTTCTTTTCGCATTTCTTGCAGTGTTTCATAAATAAACGTCACGCGCGCATCATTTTTGGGAAGCTTATCGAGAATTTCGCTATCGAATATAAAGAGCGGTAGAATGGGAAAATTCCCCTTTAAACCCTCAAGAAAACCCATATTGTCATCCAGGCGCAAATCCCTTCGAAACCAGAATATGGAGATTTTTTTACTCATCTGTCATCAAGTTCAAAAAAGTTTATAAGTTTATTGGTTTATGAGTTTATAAGGACTGAAAAGAGCTTTCTTCGATTACTGATTACTGATTACTGATTACTGATTACTGATTACTGATTACTGATTACTTAACTAACGTTTAAACTCCCGATTCCGCCATCGACCCCCAGTACTTGACCGGTTATCCAACTGCTTTTTTCGGTTAAAAGAAAAATGGCCGCATTGGCAATATCCTCAGCATTTCCTACTCGTTTTAACGGATGGCGTTCAGACATCATTTCTCTTTTCTTATCATTGTTGAGCAGTCTTACGGCCAGTGGAGTGTCAACCAAAGAGGGTGCAATTACGTTCACCCTGATTTTCGGGGCATACTCCGCGGCCAAAGACCTTGCAAAACCTTCAATGGCGCCTTTTGCGGCCGCAACACTGGTGTGATATGGCATTCCGGTGCCTACGGCTACGGTACTAAAAAATACCATACTTGAATTCTCTTCCATTTTAGGTATTATATCCTTTACCATGCGAACCATGCTAAAAAAATTAAGCTGCATATCTTCTTCAAAAGTATCCATCGACATCATTTTGAAGGGTTTTAAATTGATACTTCCTGGAAGATAGGCAAAACCATGAAGTTGGTCGGGTAGTCCATCCGTATCCAGTGCATCAGAAGTAGCATCGTATTGAATATGGGTAATGTCTAGGTCTTCCAACCCCTCCTTGGTTCGGGATGCAATAAAAACATTTTGGTCTTCATGCAGCTTTTTTACCATGGAAAGCCCGATTCCGTGGGAGCCACCAATCAATAAAATATTCTTTTTCATCTTTTAAAAGGATTTAAATTTAAGTTCCTTCGGACTATTTTCAATAGTACCAAAAAGCTCGATCAGCTTTTGCTCTCGATAGGAAAAAATCTGTTGCAGTTGTTTTTTTACCACGATGGGATGTGCCATTTGTCCCAAAACGCCAAAGGGAATTTTATAATCGATGATATCTTCCATTTCGACACCGCCTTCTATCGGTTTGATAAAATGTTTGTGGTGCCACAAGGCGTATGGCCCGAAGCGTTGTTCATCCACAAAATATTCACCCTCTTTCACATGGGTTATTTCGGTGACCCATTTGGTACTGTAAAAGGGAAAAGGGCTTACCTTATATTGTATGATTTGACCTGGAAACATGGGTCTATCGGCCCCCGAAAGGATGTTAAAACCCATATGATCCGGAGTAATCGTAGCTAGATTGGCCGGACTTGAAAGAAAATCCCAAGCTTCTTTTTGTGAAATGGGCAGCGATTGCCTAGAACGGAGTTGATATAGTTTCATAAAAATGTTTCCTGCAAAAGTAATGGTATATAGTGTTTAATAAAAAAATTAAAAGTTAAACAATTTATAATTACGATGAACGAGAGCCCTAGAATCCATTCGAAGGGAACTCTTATTTAAGATTTTGTTAACAGATAAGAAAGGGTTTATACCTAGTTTTGTGGAAATTGAAAACTCTAACAAAATGAAAAAACTAGTACTATTTTTATGTGTTGCTGCCATGACCTATACCGTTGAGGCACAAATCAATACGCCGGCGCCTAGCCCATCATCGACTTTGATGCAAACAGTGGGCTTGACCGACGTAACGGTCGAATATTCAAGACCGTCTATGCGAGGAAGAACAATCTTTGGAGATCTTGTGCCGTACGATAAAATATGGCGAACTGGGGCCAATGCCCGAACAAAGGTAACCTTCAATAAAGATGTAACCGTTGACGGAAAGACTCTGGAGGCTGGTTCGTATGCCCTTTTCGCGAAACCAAGTGCTTCTTCTTGGGATGTATATTTTTATACAGAAACTGCAGGCGGTGGAACTCCACAAAACTGGGACGAATCAAAAGTTGCGGCTAAATTGACAGCTCCTATAATTGAAATGCCTAAGGAAATGGCCGTGGAAACGTTCACGATTACCATAGATGACCTAACAGACAATGGAGCCGTTATTGGGCTGTTGTGGTCAAATGTTTATGTGCCCGTGAAGTTTGGTGTCGGTACCGACGCTGTGGTATCTGAAAATATTGATAGAGTTCTAAATGGTCCGGGAGCTGGCGATTATTACGCCGCCGCTGTATACTACATGAACTCCGGCAAAGATATCAACAAAGCCAAAGAATGGATGGACAAGGCAATGTCCATGACTGAAAAGCCTGCCTATTGGCAATTGCGCCAGCAGTCTTTGATCTATGCCAAGGCTGGAGATAAGAAAGGCGCAATCGAAACCGCTAAGAAATCATTGGCCGCCGCTAAAGAGGCTGGTAATGATGACTATGTTAAAATGAATACCGACTCTTTGAAAGAGTGGGGGGCGATGTAATTTTCATTAAAGCCTATATAATAAAAACCCGTAATGCATCAGCATTACGGGTTTTTGATTCTTCAAAGTAACACCTTGAGGCTCGACTAGTTTATCATTAAAGTTTGAATGACAACAAGAGCCGGTTAAACCCAAAGGGATAGATATTTTCTAATTATCTAGATTCCGCTGTGATACACTGTGGTCATTGCCACTGTACTTCCGCTAGAGTTGTTCAGGTTTATTCTGGTTAATCGATTAGTATTGCTTTGGGGATTGGGCATGTAAACAATAATTGTCCTGGGCGCTGTAAAGCTAAGGGTTGTTCCAGTGGTTGATCCATTTTGAAGCAATATACCGGAATCGCCTGTTAATGTTAAGGTTACGGGGCCTGTGCCTGTTATACTTACGGAAGTATTACCATTATTAGCCTGAGTTAGGTTCAAGCTGGCTGGGGTCATGGATAAAGGAATAGGCCTAGGATATAGTGAAAGCGCTCCCGTCCTATCATGAGTGGAGAACCCTATAGTGGTTCCACCAATATTGTGGTTCATGATTGAGTTGGCATCTGCCCCTGTCGGGGTACCGGCGACATGAACATATCCATATTGTGTTCCGTAATTGTTATTACCAGTGGTGTGTTCGTTTCTTCCTCCCAGTCTAGAATCGGTATGTCTGAAGCCAATAAGGTGACCAATCTCATGGATCATTACCGTAGTTTTTTGTGCCACGGAGTAAGTATTAAAAAAGGGGTCAATTTCCATAATTGTACCTGGCCTTCCAGTATTATTGGGAAAGTCTGCTCTAGCAACGGTAGTTCTGACACCACCGACTAAAGGTAAGTTGGCATGATTTACGGTAACATTTAAGTTATCCGTGTTGGCAGGAAGTGTGGTAACGGCGCTAAGACGGATTCCACAAACCCCATTCCATGCATTGACCGCATTCGTAATGGCCGTTTCCCAACCATTTTCAAGAGCTGGATTTCTATGGATTCTTACAACTCTATTCAAATAGTTGCCCACCTTATTGCCTGTGAACCATTGCCCATCTATATTTAATTCAATTTCTTCATCCTTGTCTTTGTCTGAATTCTGCTTACCCGCTTTGAAGTCAATAGCATCCAGACTATAGTCCTCGTCTTTGTGGAAAATCATATCGCCCTCGACTACATAATAATCCCCGAAGTCAAGAATATTGTCCTCCATATATCCCCATTTCCGAATATCCTTTAGAACCAATGTTTCTTCCAAAGCCTCTAAAGGTTCTAGTATGAGGTCTTTGGCTATTTCCTCTTGCGAATATTCGTCTGTTGATATCTCATCCTTGTTACATCCCTGAAGTAAAACTAATGACCATCCTACTCCAAACGCTAAATTTTTAAAGAATTTTTTCATGATTTATTTGTTTTAAATTATTATTTAAATTTTCATCAAATGTAGTATTATTCCGTATATAAAATATTTTTCTGACGGAAAAAATCACAATGATAAATAATTGATAATTAATGTATTGATATCAATTATGAGGAATTATAACAAAAAATACACGAAAATGATATTTTTATTTATTTTATGAGGTAGTCCTTAATACTCGGTCAAAACCTTCCATTAGAACGGCAAGGGTAATGACCAACGCAGCACCGATAAAGTTAAGCCACAGGTAGCCTAGTTTTTCTTCCCCGGACGGGTAAATATGTATGTAGTAGTAATAAATCACGCAAACAATAAGTTGCGTTAGCAATGCAGCAAAAAACACGGCATTTCCTCTGACGAACTTAAAAAAGAACGCCAGTAGGAATATACCCAAGACATTTCCATAAAAAATGGAACCTATAATGTTAACGAGCTGTATAAGGTTATCGAAAAGATCGGCTACACCCGCAATTAAAATGGCCAATACACCCCACATTAGGGTAAAACCTTTTGAGGCGGTAACATAATGCTTTTGGGTGAACGTACCTTTTTTATTACGCTTATAAAGATCCAAAGCGGTGATAGTGCCAAGGGCGTTCAGTTCAGAAGCAGTTGATGACATGGCCGCTGAGAGTATGACGGCTAAAAGTAGCCCAATAAGTCCTTTAGGAAGATGGTGAATAATGAAATGGATAAAAACATAATCCTTATCATTGGTCTCAGCGCCATCATCGGCCTTTTCAATCAACGATTTTGCCGCAATCCTACTGGCGCTATCCTTTTTATTGATGGCGATAATATGCAATTTTGCCTCTTCAATGGCCGCAAACTCCTTGAGTTCCAAAGCAGCCGAGAATTCATCTTGTGCCATCTTTTTTTCGACTTCAAGCTTGTCATGCTCTTCCTGTAACAGTTTATAATCTGAGGCGTATTCGGACTCCATAACGGTTTTAGTCGCCGAGGGGTTAAAATTTAATGGCGAAGAGTTATACTGGTAAAAAACAAAGACCATAACACCTACCAAAAGAATAAAGAACTGCATAGGAATTTTGAAAATTCCATTGAAAATCAATCCCAATTGACTTTCCCTAACGGATTTTCCCGATAGATAACGCTGTACTTGACTTTGGTCCGTTCCGAAATAGGCCAAGGCCAAGAAGAGTCCCCCTGTGATTCCACTCCAAAACGTATATCGGCTTTTAGGATCGAAACTGAAGTCGAGAATGTTTAATTTATCACTGGCTCCAGCAATTTTGAGCGCCTTACTAAAATTTATATCCGCAGGAAGATATCCCAAGATAAAAAAGAACGTGATGAACATGCCGGTCATAATGATGAACATCTGCTGTTTTTGGGTAACGCTGACCGCCTTGGTTCCTCCTGAGACGGTATAGATGATTACCAAAGTACCGATAATGATGTTCAGGGTCTGCAAATCCCACCCCAGTATGGCCGATAGTATGATAGAAGGTGCATAAATGGTAATCCCCGCGGCCAGACCGCGCTGTATCAAGAATAGGATAGCCGCCAACGAACGGGTTTTGAGATCGAACCGATTTTCGAGAAATTCATAGGCCGTATAGACCTTTAGCCTATGGTAAATAGGAACGAAAACCAGACAGATAATGACCATGGCTATCGGAAGCCCAAAATAGAACTGCACAAAGCCCATACCATCATGAAAGGCTTGCCCGGGAGTGGATAGAAAAGTGATGGCACTGGCTTGTGTCGCCATTACGGAAAGCCCTATGGTCCACCATTTGGCATCGTTACCACCACGTACATAATCGTTGACGTTTTGGCTTCCACGGGTTCTCCAAACACCGTAGACTACGATAAACAACAAGGTTCCAACAAGTATTGACCAATCTAATGTGCTTAATGTTCCCATATTACATATTAGAAGTCATTAGATAATAAAAGAAAAGCACGTAGATGATATTCAATATCAATACCAAGGAGTATTCTTTTTTCCAGATAAAATTATCTTTTTCGTTCATCCCTTTATTTGATCGTCGGTTTCGATTTTATCCCTGCCCAATGACAGCATATTGGCAAATAGTTTATACGCCCCTGTAACGCCCGCAGGCAGTTCTCTGAAAAAACTTAGTCCCGTATAAATATAGTTTCCTTTGCCATATGGGGCGACCAATAGACTACCTTTTGTCGCTTTTTCCCCTTCGTCGTTCATTTCAAGTATGGGTGTAAATTTAGCATCCCACTCATTCGGAAAGTAAAGACCGCGTTCTTGGACCCATCCATTAAAATCGCTCTCAGCAATTTTATTAGGGAAATTGACCAACGAATGGTCGTTCGCCAAAATCTTAACGGGTGAATTTTCGTTCGTGACCCGATCTCGAGAAAGTTTAAGGTCAAACGGGGCAATATCTTCGAATTGTGAGGACCACCTTCCCGCAGTGTTATATTGCACAATAAGATTACCACCTTCCTTTACATAGTCCAATAAATAGCGTTGTTTGAATTTAAGTGCTTCCACCACGTTATACGCCCGGATACCGACCACTATGGCGTCGTACTTTTGTAAAGTGCCCTCACTGATATCATTGGGGTCTATTGTTTGAACAGTATACCCGATTTGCTCCAAACTCTCTGGTACCGCATCGCCTGCTCCCATGATATAACCAATGTTTTCGCCGACTTTTTGGATATTTAACCGTACGACCTTGGCCTCTGCATTTTGAAGCACCGACTGGGTGGGAATGTGGTCATAAGCTATGGTGATCAATTCTTTGGAAATCTCTTTCCCGTTGATTTTGATAATAGGAGAAATATAGCTTTCATTTTCTTCTTCGGGAGGCCACAGTTTAAAAATCAAGGTTTGCTGATCACCCTTTTTGGCTATTTCAAAGGCTTGGGTCTCATTGTCGACTTTCCATCCTTTCGAAAAGCATAATTGCACTTCACCTTTTATACTATCTTTTTGTGCCTTGACGGTAACGGGGATTTCCTTCGCCTTTCCATCCGCAAAAATGATTATGGTATCATCAAAACTTGCGGTGGCCTCGGGCAATATTTCAAAAGGTTCGTATAATTCACCTTTGTCGGGTTTTGCGAATCGATAGACTATTGGCCTTTCAAATACAATCGGGTATTGGTCGAATTGTAGCTCGAATTCGACATAAAAGGCCCTGGGAGTTTCGGGCAAGCCTATAAGATTTTGATCCTCGACCTTATACATGCCTAAAGAACCTTTTTCGTTCAACCAATAGGGACTGGTGTATTGTGTCGTCTCTGGTATTTCGAATTCAAGTTCAAAATTATTTTTTTCATTATTTCTTAAAGGGACGTGAGGAGTTTCACTCACCAACGAAGGGTCTACCTTCAATGAACTTAGGGAAACCGATGTATCGGACCGATTTAGAACTTCGACGTCGATTTTCACTTTCCCACCAGGATTTGCACTGGAAGCATCGGCGGATGCTTCTAAATAAATTCCTGATATGGCTAAAATCAAATCTTTAAGTTCTTCTGTTTTTTGGTTTCGCCAATGTTCGTCAGGTACTTTTTGTAATAGTTTATAGGCCGCAATGAGTTGTGGAAGATGTTCTGAAGGATCCTTGAAATTAAAATTACTTTCTACATCATAGAGAATCTGACCAATGGACGCTCCGCCTTCGATGCGTGACCATGTCGTATCGATACCCTCAAATAAGTTGTTTTGGTCCGTTGGCATATCTCCCACTAAAAGTTCAACATACTCATTCTCGAAACCCCTTGAAGTCAATCTGCCAAAGCCCTGGCAAAGGTGTTGGCTACTGGCCAGAGAAGCGATTTCGTTATTCGACATTCCCAAAGATGGATAATAGGCCCCAATGTCAACATTCAACATTTTTGATTTATCCGCAGCCTCGAATTTTTCTTGACTCCCGTAAAACCACCATGAAGTATTGAAAAAAAGACGTTTGGGTTGCCAAGTTTCGGTACCCTCCAATTGTTTAGCATAGGCATTTTCATCATTTACAATATCAAAAGCCTCGACGCTGAGCATCGCCGAAGAAGTATGGTGCCCATGGGTGCTTCCCGGACTTCGATGGTCGAAACGGTTGATAATGACATCGGGCTTTAGGTTGCGAATAATCCAGACCACGTCACCCAGTACCTCTTGTTTATTCCATATTTTTAGCGTTTCATCGGGGTGTTTGGAATATCCAAAATCCACAGCTCTTGAAAAATATTGTTCTCCGCCGTCAACTCTTCTGGCCGCCAAAAGCTCCTGTGTTCGCAAGACACCCAGTAGTTCCTTAAGTTCGGGACCGATTAGATTCTGCCCCCCGTCGCCACGGGTCATTGAAAGGTATGCGGTCCGCGCCTTGGTATTATTTGACAAGTATGAAATCAACCTTGTATTTTCATCATCAGGATGTGCCGCGATGTAAAGGGCGGTGCCCAAAAAGTTCAATTTTTGTAGGGAGTGGTAAATATCGGTGGCAGATTGCTTCTTAGGAGCTTGACAAAATGAAGGATTGGCTACAAACAGAAAAGTAGCAAGCAGTACCAGAAAATGACGCATGAGCTTGAATTTAGTTGGCAATCAAAGATAGAAAGATTAAAGGCTAACGATTGTTTTTTAGAACTTCTTTAACAAACTAGAGGATTTCACTATCGTCAGGGGTGTCATTGTAATGATAAACCAAGGTGACGGCCTTTTGGATCATGAGGTTGTTGGGGTACACCAATAACTCACCGTTGTCTTTTCTGAGGTTGACATGAAACGCCTTTATATCTTCGATGAGATAGGGTTCTTCAGATTCGACATCTTTATCCAGAATTTTTACGCGATCCCCAATTTTAAAGGGAAAGGAGAAGAATAAAATCACCCCGGCCGTAATATTGCTTAAGATGGACCAACTTGCAAAAAGAGCTACCCCGATGACCGCAAAAATAGATGAGAAAAGCAGCCCTAAATCCTTAAAATTAACTCCCCAAATAAAAGTCAATGCACCAACGCCAAGAAACGTCAATAAGACGGATACATATTTGGTTATGAGCAACGTACGGGCTTCGACGATGTCGCTAATCTTCCCAATCTTCCGAACCATCTTATTTATTACATACCGCAGAATGATAAGGACCAAAAGCGTCACGAACGTCGCGAACAACTCGCTTTGATGGTTGGCTATAAAATTTTCCATACGATTATATTCCTAAACTATCGCGTAAAGATAAATCGTTATTTCCGTTCTGTCTCCAATAGGGGTTTTTAACCTTTTTAATTTTATGGCGGTGGAAGTCATAGATTTGGCATTGTCGCCGAATCCGCTTGTAAAAGTCTCTGTCCAGCTTTCTATTGTATAGGGAAAGGAAGAAGTAAAGTTGATTTTTAAAGTGCGCCCAAGTTCGGGATAGTTTAATTCATAGGAACTTAGTTCATTATTTTCACTTAAAGTAACAGTTGCTTTATATGATTTTAATTCTTTATGAGACAGTCGAATATATTCCAAGGACGGAATTATTTCTAGATTTCCGATCGGCAATGTGTTCGGATCGATTCGAATCTTGTTCCAAAGTTCGTTTTCCAGTATTGTTTTCTCCAATTCGATATTCTGGTCGGCCTCCGATTCGAAATACGAATGTGACATAATTTCGAATTTTGAGCGGTTGTTCAATTGAGCATACACCTGACCACACCATTCTTGCGCGGAGAAAGAAACTTTCAGTGCATGTCGATTATCATGAACGGGATAAAAACTACTGCTCATTATGGAATACGGATAAATACCGGTCAAGTAGTTTTTGGTACTGTTTAACTTTAATACGGGTATGTTGCTCTTGTCGTTACCGTCGGCTTTGACTTGTTTCTCGGGCAAAAATGGCTCTGTTACATAAATGAGCACCGAATTTCCTTCGCGTAGTTCCCCATATCTTGCCTGCTCAAGTTTGTATGAGGTTATTTCAGCATTGCCGGCATACCAATATTTTTTAAATTCTTCTGAGAGTTGCTTTTTTGGAGCCGCTTCGCGAGAATCTTCAATCGTTGCGACATCATTTCCAGAATTTATTTCTCGCTCCTTGCAGGATTCCATGACCGCAAAAATTGCCGCTAACAAGAGAACGGTAAGCTCCCATTTCAACCACTTTTTCATAACCCTTATATTTTACTACTAAAGTACCATGCTTTTTTAAAAATTAAAAATGCTATAGTCACATAGATAGTGGGCTAGAGATATTGGATAAGGGTCATGGTATTTTAGTTGGAACTTGAAACCAATTGTCTGAATTCACTGCGATAACCGAATGGGTCGGTTCCGATTGCGTTTTGCGTAAGTTCCAAAATCATTTCTTTAGAAATACTTCCCTTGAACTCGGAATCCTTCATGAGTAAACCGAATGCCGCTACACCCGTTGCGAACCTCATACTTTCAGAGGCGTTTTGTATTTCGGATGCATCTGAACCAATCGATAATGCCAATTCGCGACTACTTTCGGTATTCGGTTTTTTATATCGAAAATCGAAGGTTGCCAATGGTGACTGGCTCGCATTCTCGATCAAGACGATTTCATATAGCGCAGTGATTGTCTGTCCGGATCCTATTTCCCCTGCATCAATGGTATCATCCTCGAAATCATCTTCGTTAAGTGATCTGTTCTCATAACCGATGAGTCGGTACGAGTCTACCTGGTCGGCATTGAAAGTAACCTGTATTTTAGAATCTTTGGCCACGGCAAAAAACTTGCCTTTCTCGTGAATAAAAACTTTTTTGAGTTGCTCGATATTGTCGACGTATTCATAATTTCCATTTCCTTTGTTCGCTATCTGTTCCATGGCGTCGTCGTTGAGATTGCCGCTTCCTACACCTAAAACAGTAAGATAGACTCCGTTTTCTCTTTTTTCCTCGATCAGTTTTACCAATTCTTCGGTCGAGGACGGACCGACATTAAAATCGCCATCGGAACCTAAAATAATTCGATTGTTGCCATTGGGAACAAAGTTTTTCTCCGCAATCTCATAGGCGGTCAGAATACCCTCGGCACCTGCAGTGGATCCACCGGCACCCAATTGGTCGATGGCCGCTTTTATTCTTTCTTTGTCGTCCCCGAAGGTCGATTCCAACAAAACCCCGGCACTTCCAGCATAGGTGACGATTGCCATCTTATCCGTATCCCGCATTTCGTCTACCATCAATTTGAAGCCGGTTTTCAAGAGTTCGAGCTTTTCAGGACTGCTCATAGAACCAGACACATCGATAAGAAAAACATAGTTCGCATCAGGAATCTCCTCTTCAGCCACAGTTTTGCCCTTCATGCCCAACCGCATGAGATGGTGACCGTTGGCCCATGGGCAATTTGTAAGTTCTGCATTAAGAGTGACATTTTCTTCACCCTGCGGCTCTTCATAATCAAAAGTGAAATAATTCAGGAATTCTTCGATTCGAACGGCTTCAGGGGGTGGATTTTGCCCTAGGCTCAAAAACCGCCTTGAATTGGAATATGACGCTCCATCTGCATCCACGGAAAATGTGGAGACTTCTTGATCCGAGACTTTTATGAAGGCATTTTCTCCGTAATCGGTATATTTTTCGACCTGCGGGACCTCTAGTCCCGGTTCAAAAGAATTTGAACTAAAGTCCCCATCTAAAAAAGAGGCACTCGTACTATCGGAGTTGTCTTCACATCCGACCAACAAAACAAAGGCATAGCAATAAAGGGCTAATCTTTTCATAACAGTTTTCTTTAAAGATTTCGAAAAACAGAAAAGGTTGCGCCAGTATATATTGAAATTGTAAATAGCGTGGTGTTGGCGTTAAGAGACAAGTTCGTTCAAGACCTTGTAGACCAATTGTGTGGGTAGCCCGACCACATTGGTGTACGAGCCCTCTATTTCTTCGATTCCTATAAGGCCTATCCATTCTTGAATGCCGTAGGCACCGGCTTTGTCGTAGGGTTTGTAATTTGTTATGTAATAGTCTATTTCATCGTCCGAGAGGTTCTTGAACTTGACTTTGGTGACATGACTCACTGTTTTCTGCTTCTTTGTCGTAGTAAAGCAGACCGAGGTAATGACCTCGTGCCAGTCATCTGAGAGTTTTCGTAGCATTTGAAAGGCTTCTTCATAATTTTCCGCTTTTGCCAACGATTCATTTTTATACCAGACCACGGTATCTGAGGTAATCAATATTTCGTTATTAGCCAAGCTTCCTTGAAACGCGGAGGCTTTCAAAACGGCCAAATAATCCGATATTTCGATTTCGGTCAATTCTGGAGGATAAATTTCTTCCACGGATTTTATCCGGATTTCAAAATCCAATCCCATTTCTTTAAAGAACTGTTGCCTGCGCGGAGAGGCGGAAGCCAATATAATCCGATACTCCTTTAGTTTATCCTGTAACATAAAGTCTTATGCATTTTGGGCATCAAAATTCTCGAACCAATCACCGCGCACTTTCAATACTTGTTCGATAACGTCGCGCACACATTCGTCGCCCCCTTTTCTATGCGAGATATATTTTGAAATGGCCTTCACCTCTTGGGCGGCATCTTGCGGGCAGCAGGGTAGTGCCACTAGCTGCATAGGTGGAATGTCGGGTAGGTCATCACCCATATAGAGCACGTTTTCTGAATTGATTTCGTATATATCTAGAAACTCTTTTAAGGGTTCCTCTTTATGATGTGCGCCCATATAAATGTCGGTTACGCCCAAACCCTTCAAACGTTCACGGACGCCTTCGTTCGTGCCTCCTGTGATAATGCACACGTTATACCCTTTTTGAAGTGCGGACTTCAGAGCATAGCCATCTTTAACACTCATTTTCCGGAGCATCTCACCCTTTGTAGTAATTAAAAGTGTACCGTCTGTGAAGACACCGTCTACATCAAAAATGAAGGTCGTAATATCTTTTAAGTATTCTTTATAGCTTTTTTCCATAGGTTTCGGATATTGATTGGCTTAGTAGTGAATAGATTTCTTCATGTATGGTATTCCCCTTTAAAAGTTCAAGATGTGTATCGATGGTATTGGAGTCGTCCCTTTTTGAAGGACCGGTTTGCGCTTTTTCGGGGCCGAGCTCTTCTATTTTATGTGCAGTCTCGAGTATCAAAGGTTTCAAAATATCAAATTCGAAGTTTTGATTTTGGCAAATATCCGCCCCGATTTTATATAAATGATTAACAAAATTGTTCACGAAGACTGCTGCCAAATGCAAATATGCCCGTTTCTGTGAAGATACTTGATGAATTGTGGTGGAAATACTCTCAGCCAATTTTTGTAATAGCAATACATCTTTTTCTCGTTCCGCTTCAATGCAAAGGGGAATACTGTCGAATAGCACCTTCCTTTTTTTACTAAAGGTCTGAAGGGGATAAAAAACACCTCTTCTGATGTTCTTAGGAAGTACTTGCATATCTGCACTACCTGAGGTGTGTACTACTAAACCTCTAACATCAACAAATTCTTGCGAAACTTTTGAAATGGCATCATCGCTCACGGCAAGAATATAGATATCGGCCTTTTTAATTGTAGATTTTGTTAGCTCGGCGAACTGTTCATTATCGCCTAAAACATCTTTTTTCTACCAAAAACCTGGATTACCTGCACCTCATTGCTGTTAGAAAAAGCATGATAAAGGTGATAGGCAACATTTCCGGTGCCGATGAGGGTAACATGGATCATTCCGTAAAACTAGCAATATATTTTCACGATAATCAAATCAACTAACAGTCTTTAAAAATGATATCAAAAAAAGTAAACCGTTTAGGAACGGTTCACTTGATTAATTTTCAAAAAGCAAGGAATCACGCACAAGAAACTGATATTGAATGTGTATGACTGTCATCATTTGAGGACACTACCGAAATAGCACTGTTGTTCATCAAAGTAGTGAAGTTGGCAGCGGTCAAGGTAACCGTATGGTCATGACCTGACGACCCCTGAATCGAATATGTTTTTTCGGCCCCAGCAGCTACATCGGCCTTCGATACAACTAATGTATGTCCATGATTTCCCCCAATAGAGCTATTGGTTCCGTTGGCCCCACAATCTGCCTCTGCCTGAGGGTCTTCTTCTGGCAACATTGGGGTGGCCGTGCCATCATCGGAAGAGGAACAAGCGATAAACGATGCCACGGGCAATGCTACCAACATTGCGCCCGCGGTCTTTTTGATAAATGTTTTTCTGTTCATTTTCATAGCTTTTATATTTTTTATTACAAGATACTAATAATTAGGCATTTGTCGCAAATTGCAATGTAAGAGACAAGGGCACCGACAAAATTTTAAGAAAGCACTCCACAGAAATGACATTTGTTAAATCCCGTTTTTTCTTTTTAAAATACCTTATTTTTGCATCCTGAAAAAGAAAATTTCTCCGATGACGGAACTTCTAAAAAAGATTTTTTTCTCCACACGTTTAATGGCCATTTTATTCTTGGTTTTTGCCACGGCCATGGCTTTCGGAACCTTTATCGAGAGTAAATATAGTACCGAGACCGCCAGAATCTGGATCTACAATACCACTTGGTTCGAGGTGATCATGGTGTTTTTTGTGATTAATTTTATCGGGAATATGTTCCGCTATCGACTATTCCGTTGGGAAAAATGGCCCGTCTTGACCCTACATCTTTCTTGGATATTGATCATCGTCGGTGCTTTTGTAACGCGCTATATTAGTTTTGAGGGCATGATGCCGATTCGGGAAGGAAAAACGGAAAAAGTTTTCTATTCCGATAAGACATTTCTAACGGCCTACGTCGATGGGGAAATCAATGGCGAACCGCAACGAAAAGTCCTTCAACATGACCTGATCGTTACCTCGGAAGCCCTAAAATCGAACCTTCCCTGGGACAGTGATTTTAATGGACAGGATTTTACGATTAGGTATGTCGATTTTATTAAAGGTGCCGAATTGGGCATTATTCCTTCCGAGGAAGGCCAACAATTTTTAAAAATCGTTGAGGCCGGTCAAGGGCAGCGGGAAGAACATTATCTGGAGAACGGACAGGTGAGCAATGTCCATAATGTTCTGTTCGCACTGAATAAGCCCACCGACGGAGCTATCAACATTTTTACGACTGATTTTACCTATCAAATCCAATCACCTTTCGAAGGAAGTTTTATGCGGATGGCGGATCAATTTCAAGGACAGGTCGTCAAGGATAGTTTGCAAGAATTTCAACTACGCTCCCTTTATACTTTGGCGGGAATGCAATTCGTCATCCCCGAACCTATGTTAACGGGAACATACGGAGTGGTCAAAATACCGAAGGAAAGAGTTACTGAAGCAACGCTGGATGCATTGGTGGTTGAGGTCGCGAGCAACGGTAAGACCATTGAGAAAAAAATATTGGGCGGAAAGGGCATTTCCAATTTCTCCGAAAAGTTCGAAGTAGGTGGGCTTGATTTTTCACTGGCCTACGGGTCAAAAGTATACGAGCTTCCTTTTAGTATCAAGTTGAACGACTTTATTGCTGAAAAATATCCAGGTACCGAGCAAGGTTATAAATCGTATATGAGTAAAGTAACCGTGGAGGATGACCGGCCTTTTGATTATGACATCTTTATGAACAACATTTTGGATCATGAAGGGTACCGTTTTTTTCAGGCAAGTTTTAACCCCGATGAAAAAGGGACCATTCTGTCGGTCAATCATGACCAATGGGGCACTTGGATCACCTATATCGGGTATTTTTTGTTGTATCTGGGTCTCATGGGCATTATGTTCTTTGGAAAGACCCGTTTTAAGGATTTGGCTAATTCGCTTGACAAATTGAAGAAAAAGAAAAAAACCATACTGACGTCGCTACTCGTTCTCGGCATGGTTTCACAACTAGCTGCACAAGAAGAACATTCCGCCGATGATGGACACGACCATACGACCGGAATTCCCACTCAAAATCAAATCGATTCATTGTTACAGGCTACCGTCGTGTCTAAAGAGCACGCCGATAAATTTGGGGCTCTCATTATTCAGGATGAAGGAGGGCGTATGAAACCGATCAATACGTTTTCTTCTGAATTATTGCGCAAACTTAGCGGAGAGGACAAGTACAAGGGGCTAAACGCGGATCAAGTATTTCTTTCCATGGTGATGAACCCCCCACTTTGGTACAATACCGAATTTGTGCTGTTGGATAAAAAAAGTGATAATGATAGTCTGCACCGGTTGATAGGGGTTCCTGAAGGACAAGAATTTGTCAAAGCAACCGATTTTTTTGATGAAAAGGGAAACTATAAGTTGGAATCTTTTCTAAGGGAAGCGACTGCCACGAACAATCCGAACCAGTTTCAAAAAGATTTTAAGGAAGCCAATATCCGGCTGATGCTGCTCAACCAGGCTTTGAGCGGAGAGATTATGAAAATTTTCCCTCTATTGAACGATGAGAACAATAAATGGATTTCCGCTGTCGAATACCGGGGCGGGCAGTTCCAGATAAAGGATTCCCTCTATGCCAACTTTGTTAAAAATGCGCTTCCCTATTACAAAATGACTCTGGGGAATGCGCTGCAGACCGGCGATTACGGAGAGGCCGATAAATTGCTGGAAGCATTTAAGCAAAATCAAAAGAACCACGGCAGTGAAATTCTACCTTCCCCTGAAAAGGTAAAGACCGAAATTATTTATAACAAACTAAATATTTTCAACCACCTATACCGCTTATACGGATTGGTAGGAATCGTGCTTTTCTTCGTGCTCATTTTCCAGATTTTCAAAGATCGCGAAATATGGCGGGTGGCTGCCTATTTCTTCAAAGGAACCATTGTGCTCTTTTTTATATGGCATACGGTAGGGCTGATTTTACGATGGTATATTTCGGGGCACGCCCCTTGGAGTAATGCTTACGAAAGTATTTTGTACGTTTCATGGGCCACGATGGGTATGGGGCTGCTGTTTATCCGAAAAAGTGATATTACGTTGGCGGCGGCAGCTTTTGTTACGGCACTTCTTCTTTGGATCGCGCATCAGAATTGGGTTGATCCTGCCATTGGTAATTTGGTTCCTGTTTTGGATAGTTATTGGTTAATGATTCATGTCGCCGTAATCGTTGGTAGCTACGGCCCCTTGACCGTAGGAATGATTTTGGGCTTGGTGTGTTTGATTTTAATGATTCTGACCAATAAAAAGAACAAGTCTCGCATGGAAATGAACATCAAGGAACTGACGATTATCAACGAACTTTCTTTGACCGTTGGACTCATCATGCTGACTATCGGAAATTTTTTGGGTGGACAATGGGCCAATGAAAGTTGGGGTCGCTATTGGGGCTGGGACCCGAAGGAAACTTGGGCCTTAATTTCCATTATGGTCTACGCATTTGTGATTCACACACGATTGGTACCGGGCCTTCGGGGCAAATGGACCTTTAACTTTTTGAGCTTAATCGCTTTTGCCAGTATTATGATGACCTATTTCGGGGTCAATTACTATTTGGTCGGTTTACACAGCTACGGTCAGAGCGGGGGAGCGGCAATTACGCCAGATTATATCAAGTATATCGTTTTAGGTGCTATTTTTATAGGGGGTCTCAGTTATTGGCGCTATCGGGTCAATTATTCAAAATAGCAATAAACAACATAGTTTACTCCATCAAAAGTTTCATGAGTTCTTCTGCCGCAACTCTTCCCTTTAACTTTAAAAAAGGTCTTGGTGTATTGTCCCCTAGTTCAAAAACAATAGCCGGCATATCGTGGTTCACGTAAAAATAGTTTCGGGATACCATGGTCGGGTCGATTTTGGTCGAAGCACTTATATTGGTTTTTTTACTGGCTAATCTTTGGCTAATATTTTCAATCCAATCAAAGACAATTTTACCTTTCTCTTTTGTAACTACGGTATCTATGGGATAGTAGATATCGTCCCAAGTGGAGTGAAAATCGATTCCGAAATCGAACTCGAATCCTTCCTTGTTTTTGGTAGTCAGAAAATCACGGACACCGGAAGTTTCGGGCTGGTTGAACTCCTCCCAATCGCGATTCAGATCGATTCCGCCCATATTATGACGCCAATGCCCGTTATCCACACCATCCGGATTCATTAAGGGGCTAACGAAAACTTTATATTTTTCCCGAAAGGCAATGGCTTCTTTTGTGGTTCCACAAACGGTTTCGATGAAGGATTTCATGGCCAAAAATCCTGTCACTTCTGGAGGATGTTGCCTTGAAATGATCATGATTCCCTTTTTGGTATCTGAATTTCCTATTTCCAAAAGGTGCAAAGGTCGGCCCTCCTTACTTTTTCCAATTTCATAATTTTTAATGAATTGCAATGTTGAAAGGGAATCGATCCATTGTTTAACACGGGTCGAACCGTATAGTTCTTGAGCGGTTATCCAAGTCGGGTTTTCATCTATGGCCAACGTAATCTCGGCAAATTCAGGAGCAGCATTGATTCCGAATTCCCCTTCGCCCAAATTTATGGGTTTGTAATTAAGACTGTCCAGTACCTTGAAATGAAGGCCATCTGAACTGATTTTTGGATAATAACGACTTCGTGAATCTTGATACGTTAATTTGATGGTAACACGTCTTGGGGAAGTCGTCCAAGCCTTGAAAGCATACCATGGACTTACATTGATGGGCGTATTTTCCGCCGTAATCAAAATAGTATAATGATTATTGCCGTCATCGACGATGCCGTTCAGTCTTCCTCCTTCAAAATCATTACTAAAAAAAGTAGTGCTATCGGTTAGGGCCCATACCCCCTTCCATTGCTTTTGAACTGGTTTTGACTTGGTCGAAACAATGGGGCTTGGCCCTTGTCCCTGATAACCTGCAACAGTTTTTTTGGTATTCTTGCAGGAATAATACGTAAGTAAAAAAGTGATTAACAGAATTAAACGCAACGCTAATTTCATGGCTTTAAGATGATTTTTGACCAAAATACGTCGAAATTTTTTGTTCCGGCTTAAAAAATTTTGGCGTATAGTTTACTGAGCAATTGATTTTTTTCGCATCTTTATACTCTCATGAAGTTATAAGAATTATGTTTTTTAGAAATGTCATAGGGCTCAAGCCCAGAAAGTAATCGACTTGCTTAAGTCGACGTGTTGACATTTTTTACTTCTTCCGTTTAACATAATTCTATTTATAATGCAATCAACCAATAAACTCACGTTAAAAAAATTATACGATTATTTTATTATTGCGATAACCGGTAGGGAAACCGAATTTACGACCGGGAGTATTCGCAAGGCTATTTTTATGCTTTCCATTCCCATGATATTGGAAATGATGATGGAAAGTATTTTCGCCATTGTCGATATCGCCTATGTGTCTCAGGTCAGTGTCAATGCTGTCGCTACTATCGGCCTCACGGAATCGGTCATCACTTTAGTGTACGCCATAGCTATCGGACTCAGTATGGCCGCAACGGCAGTAGTTGCCCGAAGAATTGGGGAAAAGGATGTTAGGGGTGCAAGGGAGTCAGCTGTTCAAGCTATTATCCTAGGTGTGATTGTTTCACTATTGGTAGGGGTCATCGGATTTTTTTATGCACGGGAAATTCTTTCGCTAATGGGAGCCGAACAAGACCTAATCGATGAAGGTTATGGCTATACCCAACTGCTTATCGGTGGCAACATCACCATACTGCTTTTGTTCTTGATAAACGCCATATTCCGCGGTGCGGGAGATGCTTCCATTGCCATGTGGGCATTGGTACTTTCCAACGGACTAAATATCATTCTGGATCCCATTTTTATTTTTGGATGGGGACCTATTCCCGAGTATGGAGTCATGGGCGCAGCTATTGCGACGAACATCGGTCGAGGCACAGCAGTTTTATTTCAATTGGCCATCTTGTTTGTCGGATGGAGCAGAATAAAAATAGGTTTTAAGGATGTCGTGATTCGATTCGAGGTTATGCTCAATTTGGTCAAGGTTTCTTTGGGTGGCATCGCACAATTTCTTATCGGAACAACCAGTTGGGTGTTCTTAATGCGAATGATCTCCGAATTCGGCAGTGAGGTACTTGCCGGTTACACCATTGCCATTCGTGTCATGCTTTTTACGTTGATGCCCTCATGGGGCATGAGCAATGCTGCTGCGACTTTGGTAGGTCAAAATTTGGGAGCCAAAAAACTTGAACGTGCCGAAACTTCCGTCTGGAAAACCGGTAAGTACAACGCAATTTTTATGGGTATTGTCTCGCTGGTCTATTTATTTTTTGCAAAAGAAATTGTTGGCTGGTTCAACGATAATCCCGTTGTTGTCGAAAATGGAGGACTCTGCCTACGGATTATCGCCTTAGGGTATATTTTCTATGCCTATGGTATGGTGGTCACGCAAGCTTTCAATGGGGCAGGAGATACCGGTACACCGACCAAAATCAATTTTATTGCTTTTTGGCTCTTCCAGTTACCTTTCGCGTATTTGGCGGCCATAAAGTTCGAACTGGGTGCCCTGGGAGTATTCATTGCGATTACCACGGCTGAGGTCTTGTTGGCGGTAATAGCCATGATATGGTTCAGAAAAGGACATTGGAAGAAGTTTCAGGTGTAGTGCTTTTTTGTAACTTTAGCTTTTGCAAAATACAAGAAAGATGGATTCAAAAAAGAAAGGTTTGAATACGATTTGCACCCATGAGGGACAATTGGAAGACAAGCAACATAGAGGTGCGGTTTCTCCATTATATATGGGAACTTCCTATGCTTTTGAAGATGTTGATGTAAAGCGCTACCCAAGATATTTTAATACGCCGAACCAAGTAGGTCTGGCGAAAAAAATCGCAGCGCTGGAACATGCTGAAGCAGCCTTGATTTTCGGTAGTGGCATGGCGGCCATTAGTACCGCACTAATGGCTTTTCTTAAGGCTGGTGACCATATCGTGCTGCAAAATATGCTCTACGGAGGAACTTACAATCTGGTGACCGAGGAGTTTGAAAAATTCGGAATATCATATTCGTTTACCGATGGTTTGGCCGCTTCTGATTTTGAGTCGAAAATACAGGAGAATACGAAGGTTATCTATATTGAAACACCTTCGAATCCGTTGTTGACCATAACGGATATTGGTGCCATATCCCAAATTGCGAAAAAGCATGGATTGGTTTCGATGATCGATAATACTTTTGCCAGTCCCGTTAACCAGAACCCCATTGATTTTAGTATTGATGTTGTTATCCATAGTGCCACAAAGTACATGGGCGGGCATTCCGATATCTGTGCCGGAGCCGTCGCATCTACCCAAGAGCATATGGAACGTATTTTTGGTCTGGCAAAAAACTTGGGCGGAAGTCTTAGTGATTATACCGTATGGCTTTTGGAGCGTAGTATTAAGACTATGGGCATTCGCGTGAGGGCACAGAATGTGAACGCTCAGCATATGGCAGAGTATCTTGAAAGTAATGGGGATATTGAAGCGGTCTACTATCCGGGCTTGAAAAACCATCCGGATTATGAATTGGCCAAATCGCAAATGAAAGGTTTTGGGGGAATGTTGTCTTTTGAACTTAAAGAAGGATTGGACGCGTCTCAATTCCAAAAAAACCTAAAGCTTATTAAGTCGTCCATGAGCCTTGCAGGAATAGAAAGTACAGTATTGTCACCGACTCAGACCTCGCATGCCCTTTTAAGTGCTGAAGAGAGAAAAAAACAGGGAATAAAGGATGGCTTGATTCGTTTTTCCGTAGGAATCGAAGAACCCGAAGATCTTATTGCGGATATTGAGCAGGCACTAAAAGTAGTGGGCAATTTACAGTTGCAGTAGGTAGTTTTCAGTAAGTAGTAAAAAGTAAAAAGTGAACGGTAATCAGTAATAAGTGAAAAGCTGTGAGTTGAAATTGAATCTCTGAACGGATAATTTTTTGAACTTGAGCTTGAGCTTGAACTTGAACTTGGAATGAAACTAGACATATTGGTATTTGGTTCGCATCCTGATGATGCGGAGCTAGGTGCGGGAGCGACCATAGCAAAAGAAGTTTCGGCTGGAAAAAAGATAGGCATCGTAGATTTGACCCGAGGGGAATTGGGAACAAGGGGTACCGCCGAAATCCGTGATAAAGAGGCTGCGGCTTCCGCAAAGATATTAGGGGTTTCCGTTCGGAAGAATCTGGAATTTGCAGATGGTTTTTTCGTAAATGATAAAGAACATCAGTTATCCGTCATACGAATGATCCGGAAATATAGACCTGAAATCGTGCTTTGCAATGCGGTCGATGATCGTCATATCGACCATGCAAAGGGAAGCAAGTTGGTCAGTGACTCCTGTTTTTTAAGCGGATTGGTCAAAATAGATACGAAGTTCGAAGGCGAGGAAGTATGGCAAGAACCGTGGCGGCCCAAACAAGTATACCATTATATTCAATGGAAAAACCTACAACCTGATTTTGTGGTCGATGTCTCGGGATATATTGAAAAGAAAACAGAGGCCATTCGGGCGTATGCCTCTCAATTTTACGACCCTAAGAGCAAAGATCCTGAAACGCCCATAAGTAGTAAAAACTTTACTGATAGCGTTGAATACCGAGCAAGGGATTTAGGCAGAATGGTAGGAGTAGATTGCGCAGAAGGATTTACGGTTGAACGTTATGTGGCCGTCAATAGTTTCTCCGATCTCATTTAGGCGGTTTTCTGATACTCTTTTTTTGCCTTTGGAAGGGTAAAGTAAAAACAAGATCCTTTTCTCGGAATACTTTCGACCCAAATACTTCCGTCGTTTTTTTCCACCATCTCTTTGCATAAAGATAGCCCAAGACCCGTACCTTTTTCATTATTGGTACCGTAGGTCGTGTGGCTTGAATTTTCCGCAAATATCTTTTCCTGGGTTTCCTTGTCCATTCCGACCCCAGTATCCCTGACGAAAATTTCCCAATGGTTGTTCTTTTCGGCCGCACCGATAGTTATCATTCCATTTTCAGGAGTGAATTTTAGCGCATTGCTCAACAAGTTTCTGATAACAATGTCGATTTGGTCCCCATCAGACCAGGCGAGGGTATTCGCTGAAAGACGACTTACGATTTTTATTGATTTGCTACTGGCGATTTCCGAAAGTAGTTTTATGTTATCGGAAACGAGACCATCCAATGAAATAACGGATGGTTTGGTAATTGCCCCGTTCATTTGAGTTTGTCCCCATGACAATAAGTTGTTCAGCGTAAAAGAGATATGGTCCAAGTCGGTCCCCAGTTTGGGTATGAACTCCAAAAATTCTTTTTGTTTGATTTCCCCATCGCGGTAAAGCTTTAACAAACCTTGAAAAGCACCGATAGGCCCTCTGAGGTCGTGACCGATAATGGAGAATAACTTGTCTTTGGTTTCATTGATTTCGGTTAGCTCCCGTTCACTTTTTTCAAGTTCCTCTTTATTGGCATTCAGTTCGATGTTCAGTTTCTTTTGAATGTTCTCGTTTCTTCTTACCAGAAATGTAATGATTAAAAATATCGACAAAATACTTAGGGCCGCGTAGACATACTTTTTCTGTTGGGCCAAGGCTCTTTCATTTTCTAGTATTAGATCTCTTTTTTGTTCATCATATTCGAGTTTGGTCTTTAACATCGTCAAACTCTTTTTGTTCTCGTTTCTTGAAAGCGTATCCGATAGCTTCGAGTACAGTTCATGATAGGTTAGGGCTGTTGCAAAGTCTTTTCCTTTCTTACTTATTTTATATAGTGTATTGGCACACTTTTGTGTACCTTCCTTAAACTTCAATTTGCGGGAAATATCATAGGCATGCAGTGCATAATGTTTCGAAACACTATCCTTGCCAATACCGAAATACGCTTCTGCCATTCCGTTGTACAAATCGATGCGACCACGCTCATCTTGAATTTTTTTGTGTAGGGCCTCACTTTGACGATACCAATACAATGCCCATTTGTGATCGTTTTGCTTTAAATAGGTCTTACCCTTTATTTCATAGGCATAGGCCAGCCAATCGATGATTTCTTGCTTTTCGAAAATCGCAATACTGGCATTCACGTTAAACATGGCATACTCAAGCTCGTTCATATCCGCATAGACAGAGGCCATATTGCTCATGGTCTCGGCGGAATAGATTTCGTTACCAATCTCGGCATTAATCTTTTTGACCTTTTTATAAAATTCCAATGCCTGTTTGTAGTCTTTTTGGGATGCATATAAATTGGCGATGTTCTCGTTGATAATAGAGAGCATTTTGAGGTCATTTAATTTTTCAGCCTGTTCTATGCTTAACAAATAACCGCTCAGGGCTTTGGCATAGTTTCCATTGTATGCGTATTCTCCTGAAAGATCATTGTGTATTCGAACGGTAAAGAGGCTATCTTTGATTTCTGTGGCCTTTTGCAGTGATTTTTCTAAATATGCTATGGCATTTGAACTGTTTCCTTTGTCCGAGTGATAATTACCCAGGTTGAATAAGGCCCGACTTTCTCCTTTAGCATATTGAATGGCCTTACTGATTCTCAATGATTTTTCGGATAACAGAAACAGGCTATCGGTCCGGTAATACCGCAATTCGGAGCCGAGATTCGAAAGCAGGTTTACGTAAGTGGTATCCTTTTCAATAAAATTGGTGCTTTGTTCCAATGTTCGAATGGCCTGCACTAAGCTATCCCTGGTTTTCTGTGCCTGACCGAAATGAAAGGTACATACCCAAAACAAGAGAAGAAATATCCTCTTTTTTGAAAAAGGTAATTTAGGTACAAAGCAGGTTAGTGCCAAGGTCATGATTTGGGAGATTAACTGGCAGTAAATTTAATCCTACAACGCAGCTTATTCTAAATTATGTTGTGAAACGACAATTTTTGTGTGTTTTGACCACTAAACTATGTATTTGGTCGATGTTTTTGCATTTTGACCTTAAGGATTGTAGAAACGAAAAAGCATGTGCTATGGTAAAATATTCTTTTGCGATAGGAAATAGAGGTTCATTTATTTTGATGGAATAGTTAAAAAAAATTACCTTTGCCATCGCTTACAAATGGTGGTTGTAGCTTCTGCCTTCGCCCACAAAAAGTGGGACTACGTCGGTCAGGCAGCTTCGCCAAGTAAATTTTGAAGCAAATTAGTTACATGGTGGTTGTAGCTCAGCTGGTTAGAGCATCGGTTTGTGGTACCGAGGGTCGCCGGTTCGAACCCGGTCTTCCACCCTAGAGGTTGTTAAAAGTCCTGTCATTATTGATGGGACTTTTGTCTTCTATAATTTATGTGGTAGCGTGAGAAGCTTGTACTGACCACCTGTCTGAATGACATAGTAGGGCAGGCATGCGAAATGAATCCTGTCTACCGTAGATAGGTCTTTCACCCAAAAAGCAAAAGCCCTGTCGACGGACAGGGCTTTTTGTTCACCTATGTTCTCAATTTGTTTACTTGGTAGCCTTGTCAACTATTACTTTATTATCCCTATTGGCAACTTCCCAAGCGGTATGGAAGATGAGCCGAGATCTATTCTCTAGAAGGTCGTAATTTATTTTATCAGGAGTATCCCCTGGGCGATGGTAATCGTCGTGGGTTCCGTTGAAATAGAAAATAATGGGAATATTGTTCTTTGCAAAATTGTAGTGGTCACTGCGATAGTAGAACCGATTAGGGTCATTCTCGTCGTTATAGGTATAATCCAACTCTATATTGGCATATTTTTTATTGACCTCTTCAGAGAGTTCATGGAGTTCGGTACTCAATTTATCCGAACCGATTAAATAGACATAATTGCGGTCGCCTTCTCGCTTGGGATCGATGCGGCCTATCATATCGATATTCAAGTTGGCTACCGTTTGTGCCAATGGAAAAATGGGCTCAACATCTGTATAATATTGAGACCCTAGCAATCCTTTTTCTTCACCGGTTACATGCAAAAATACAATAGAACGTTTTGGTCCGTTGCCTTCATCGGCGGACTTTTTGAAGGCCTCTGCAATTTCAAGTAGGGCAACTGTTCCCGAACCATCATCGTCGGCTCCGTTATTGATATCACCATCGGCAGAAATTCCGATGTGATCCAAATGCGAAGAAATCACGACATATTCATTGGGTTTTTCACTTCCCTTGAGTATGGCCGCAACATTCTCAGAGTCTACCTCTTCGTTAGTGCTGGTCAAATTCATCGAAATCTTTGTCGCTATTGTCTCTGGAGCATTTTTTTCATCAATGTTTGGCATTAGTACTTTGGCCAACTTGGAATTGATAAATAGATTGGCACGCTCATTCGCATCTTCATTCTTAAGGCCCATCTGTCCTCTATCGTTATTCTTCATATAGTCATAATATCCCTTGTAGCGTTGAAAGTTTCCGTCATCATAGTAGATGAAACCCTTAGCTCCTTTTTCGGCGGCCAACTCCATTCGTTTTCCGGGGGCTTCTGACATATTGCTCCAAACGGACTTTTTCTTCACTTCCAGAAAATAGATAGGTACCATCTTCATTTTGAGGTTCCCCGGCTTTTACCAAAATCCACTTGTCTTTTACATCGACATCCTTATAATCGGAATAATCGCCTTCTTCGATTCCGTAGCCGACATAAATTAGTTCTTCAATATCTCCGGTAGCATTTGAAAAAGTCAGCATATTCTCTCCGATGGGAAATTCGGTGCCATTGACGGTCATAGATCCAGTTGGGAGGTTTTTGACCTCTAATGGAACGTTTTGGAAATAATCACCATCACTTTTTGCCGCTGGGATTTCCATTTTTTCATATTCGGCCTTTAAGTAGGCTATCGCTTTTTTCTGTCCGGGTTTACCGGTCTCACGACCTTCGAATTCATCGGAAGAATAGGTATACAAATGTTCCTTAAGTTCAGCTTCGGTAATCGATTCGGCATAGGTAACCGGCCCAATTTTGGGTTTTGTCGGCTCAGCGTCCTGTTCTGTGACCGTTTTTTGTGAGGAATTACAGCCCATGGCCATGGCCACGATTATGAGTAGTACTTTTTTCATTTTATCTTTTTATAGTGTTCAAAATTTCCCAAAAATAGTGAAAATAGAGCGATTTGTGGTTTACGTACTTGATTATTACATCTCCATGAGGATGGTATAAATTTGTAACACTTAATGGGTAGGTTCCGGCCTCATTTTTTTTGCGTACTGGGAGGGAGAAGCCATTTTATTCTTCTTAAACTTTCTGTTGAAGTTGGAAATCGACTGAAAACCAGAGGCTTCCGATATTTCGGCAATCGACAGCTTTTCGTTCCCGGATAATAGTTGACAAGCATGTTCCAGTCGAAGCTCAATCAAAAATTCAAAAAACGTTTTGTTCGTTCGTTGCTTGAAAAACCGGCAGAATGCCGGGGTGGTCATGTGCACTAAACTAGCGACATAGTTCAGTTTGATTTCTTTGTCAAAATGGTTCATGGCATAATCGAAAACCAGTTGAAGTCGGCGTCCCTCGTTGTTCGAAATGATTTTTTTGGACGGAACAAAAGTGGTCAGTTCTCCTATTGTGGCACCGTTTATTTTCTGAACCAATTTTAAAAATCTAATAAATGCCTGCAATTTATCGACCGTTGGTAATTCTAGCAAAATTCTCCGAATCGATTTTTTTTTGGAAAGTACTCGTATTCCACCTTCAGAAGTCCTGAAAAACTTTTTTACATCTTCCAATTCAGGAATCTGGAAAAAATCGTTTCCAAAACTTTCCTCGGTTACAAAAAGGGTAATCATGTGAGATAACTCTTTGGTAGGTATGCTTTGAAAAAGATGCGGGATATTACTTCCAATAACATAAATATCCCCCGCTTCAAAACTATATACGCTGTTCGCAACGATCAATTTTCCCTGGCCCTGTACGATGTAGCTGATTTGTACCTCGGCGTGCTGGTGTAATTGATTATAGAAGATTCGGGCCTTGTCTTCTTGCACCACCAAAGTACTGTCAAAAGGCTTGGGAATCTTAAATGGGAGTACTTTCATAACCAAATAATATGTTAATATTATGAATAAATATTTTAAAAAGTAACAGAGAGGGTTAAAATAATCATAGAATTGATTAAAATTGAATTAACATAAAATAGCACCTCAATGCTATTTTTGTTTCAAACTTGTAAACCGATAGCAATGAAAGTACAATGGGAGGGTGTCATGCCCGCAGTAACTACAAAATTCACCGACGACGACCGATTAGATTTGGCTATGTTCAGAATCAACATCAACGCACAGGTCGATGCAGGAGTACATGGAATAGTATTGGGGGGATCACTCGGCGAAGCCAGTACCTTGACCCAAGAGGAAAAGAATATTTTGGTCAAGGAAACAGTCGATATCTTGGAAGGAAAGATTCCTGTTATTATGACCGTGGCCGAACAGTCGACTAGGATAGCAATTCAAGCTGTAAAAGAGGCAGAAGATGCAGGGGCTAACGGATTGATGATTTTACCACCGATGCGGTACAAATCGACCGACCATGAAACCGTAACCTATTTCAAGGAAATCGCAAAAAGCACATCGTTGCCCATCATGATCTATAATAATCCCGTGGATTATAAAATCGAGGTAACGGTCGATATGTTCGAAGAGCTCATGGAACTTGACAATATTCAGGCCGTGAAAGAATCTACCCGCGATATTATCAATATTGGAAGACTACGCAATCGATTTGGCAACAACCTTAAGATCTTGACAGGTGTGGATCCCCTTGCGCTAGAAAGTTTATTAATCGGTGCCGATGGTTGGGTTGCCGGACTGGTGTGTGCATTTCCAGCCGAGACCGTTGCGATTTATGAACTGGCAAAAGCGGGACGCGCCAAAGAAGCTATCGAAATTTACCGCTGGTTCCTTCCTTTATTGGAGCTTGATATTAGTCCGCAATTGGTACAGAACATCAAATTGGCCGAAGTGGCTACAGGAATTGGTACCGAAAATGTCAGACCTCCTCGACTTCCTTTGCAGGGAGCCGAAAGAGAACGGGTCTTAAAAGTGATCGAAGAAGGGGTGCGAACAAGACCCACCTTACCCGATTATAAAGCGCTTGCCATGTGCTAGAAATTCGACCCACGTGCGAAAATTGTAATAAATCGCTTCCGTTTGATGCGGAAGACGCTATGATTTGTACTTTTGAATGTACATTCTGTAAAGCGTGTGTCGAAACGATTTTACATGCAGTCTGCCCCAATTGTGGGGGTGTTTTTGAAAAAAGGCATATCCGTCCGGAGGGACTATTAGGAAAATATCCCATTTCGACCAAAATTGTTCATAAACCTGTTGATGTGGAAGCACATCTAAAACGAATCAAAAAAAGATGATCAAAGGCGTAAATTATATCGGAGAGGAAGTATCTGCCAAGGGAGACACTATTTTTTCGACCTTCAATCCGAAAAGTAATAAAGAAACCAGTTGGAAATTCCATGAGGCCACCAAAGCCGAAATCGACGAGGCAGTACAATTGGCGGCTGATGCCTTTAAAACCTACAAGGATTTTTCAGGAAATAGAAAAGCAGAATTTTTAAGGGCCATTGCCGAAGAGATAGAAGCCCTTGGTGATGCCCTGATCGATGTATACGTTCAAGAATCCGGATTACCTGAAGGCAGGGCGAAAGGCGAACGAGGCCGAACCATGGGTCAATTGAAAGCTTTTGCCACCCTTTTGGAAGAAGGTTCGTGGGTCGAGGCCACCATTGATCCGGCAAAACCGGATCGTGAACCCTTACCGAAGGTCGATATTCGAAAAATGCTTTTTCCTGTAGGGCCGATTGTGGTTTTTGGGGCGAGTAATTTTCCTTTTGCCTTTTCAACCGCCGGAGGCGATACCGCTAGTGCGTTGGCCGCGGGTTGCCCGGTCATTGTAAAAAGTCATCCCATGCACGCAGGAACTGGTGAAATGGTTTCCCATGCTATTGCCCAGGCTGCCAAAAAAACAGGAATGCCCAAAGGGGTATTCTCCAATTTGAATAGTCGCGGCATTGAAGTCGGACAACAATTAGTGATGCATCCTTCTGTCAAGGGTGTTGGTTTTACCGGAAGCATTAAAGGCGGCACTGCACTTTATAAATTGGCCAATGAACGTGATGAACCTATTCCTGTATTCGCGGAAATGGGAAGTATCAATCCGGTTGTAGCCTTACCGGCGGCACTTGTGGAAGAAGGAGACGAATGGGCGACACAATATGCAGGTTCGATAATGCTGGGTGCCGGACAGTTCTGTACCAATCCCGGTTTGATTTTGGGTATCAAAAGCACTTCTCTGGATAATTTTATCAAAACCTTGGGAACCGAAATCTCAAAATTGGAGCCGAGTTGTATGCTCCACCCGAATATTCATGGCAATTACGAAAAAGGGAAAAAGGAACTTTCATCGCAAGGAGGCGTCAATGTGGTCGCAGATAATGAATCGCAAGTTGCTCCCAACCATGCGCAGCAAACCGTATTGACAGTTAATGGTCATAATTTTTTAAAGAATCCGAAATTGCATCAAGAAGTATTTGGCCCCTTTTCAGTGGTTGTCCGTTGTGAGGATGCGAACGAATTGACCCAAATTTTGAACAAACTCGAAGGACAATTAACGGGTACCCTTCTGGGCAATGCCGACGAAATTAAGAAATACGAAAACGTTGTGGATGCTTTGAGAAGTAGGGTAGGGCGTATCATCTTTAACGGAGTGCCCACTGGTGTGGAAGTATGCCCATCAATGCACCACGGAGGCCCATTTCCTGCAACGACGGATAGTCGGTTTACTTCGGTCGGAGAATCCGCTATCAAGCGATGGGTGCGTCCAATTTCGTACCAGAATTGGCCACAAGAGCATTTGCCAGAGGCTTTAAAAAATGAAAATCCGTTGGGAATCATGCGTATCGTGGATGGTAAGCACACCGACACTAAAATCTAATTTCGATGAAAAGATCGTTTCTATTCAGAAAGGTTTGTCTGGTTTTTATTTTGATTTTTTTGATTTCGTGCGAGACCAAAAAAAAGAAGATGCATCCGATCAATTAACTTCGATAATCGAGGAAACACAGAATTTCAATCCTTTTGATTTTGAGGCACATCCCTTAGGTAATTATGACGCTGAAAATGAAAAGCAGGAAGCTGAATTCGCCGACAAACAGTTGGCGCGTTTGGATTCCATTGCTTCAGAGGGACTTTCCGAAACAGAGCTCATCTCCCTAAAACTCTTAAAATTCAAGCTAAAGAATATTGTCGACGAGTACGAATATGAAATGTACCTCAATCCTATTCAGTCGGATCAAGGGTTTCATCTCAATCTGAATTATCGGGTAAAACCTATTTTGAATCATGAGGATGCGAAAAAGTATCTGAAGGTGTTGAACGCCATTCCGAGGTTTACCGATCAACATTTATTATTGCTTAGGGAAGGATTGAAAAAAGGCCTTTCGCAACCCAAAGTGATTTTTCAAGGTTATGAATCCACTTATGACGAGCATATCGTAGTCGATTATTCCAAAAGTAATTTCTATTCCCCCTTTAAAAACTTACCAGAAATATTGTCTGAATCTCAAAGGGATTCCGTTTTACAGGAAGCACAAAAAGCGATTGAAAACAGCGTCGTACCTTCTTTTGAGCGGATAAAAAAGTTCTTTGAAGAAGAATACATTCCGAATACCCGAGAAGTAATCGGAGTTTCGGAAACCCCACGGGGAAGTGAGTTCTACCAGAACCGAATCGATTATTATACCACGACTGACGAATACACCGCCGATGACATCCACAATATCGGTTTGAAGGAAGTGGCCCGGATAAAGTCCCAAATGGAGGAAATTATCAAGCAAGTCGATTTCAAAGGCAGTTTTTCCGATTTCTTGACCTTTTTACGTGACGATGAACAATTCTATGCAAAGACAGGAGATGATCTTTTGAAAGAAGCCCGTGATATTGCCAAACGTATCGATGCCGAATTGCCCAAGTTTTTTATCACATTGCCCAGAAGACCCTATGGAGTAGGAAAAGTCCCTGATGCCATCGCCCCAAAATATACGGGCGGGAGATATTCAGGCCCATCCAGTGAAACCCAACCTGGGTATTATCTGGTGAACACTTATAAATTGAGCAGTCGACCACTCTATGTTTTACCATCGTTAACAGCGCATGAGGCTGTTCCCGGGCATCATTTACAAGGTGCACTGAATCGTGAATTGGGCGATAGTATTCCCGATTTTAGAAAAAATATGTATCTCTCGGCCTATGGCGAAGGTTGGGCACTGTACACCGAATTTTTAGGAAATGATATGGGTATTTACAGAACGCCCTATGAGCAATTCGGGAAGTTGACTTACGAAATGTGGCGCGCTTGTCGCTTGGTGGTCGATACGGGAATCCATGCCAAAGGCTGGTCGAAGCAACAAGTGTTGGATTATATGCTTTCCAATACTGCCCTTTCTGAACATGAGGTAAATACGGAGACCGACCGCTATATCGCATGGCCGGCTCAGGCGATTTCCTATAAAATGGGTGAAATCAAAATTCGGGAACTTCGCAAAAAGGCTGAAAAGACTTTAGATGCTAAATTCGACATCCGAGAATTCCATGAGGTTATTTTGGAACAGGGTACGGTGACGTTGCCTATTTTGGAGGAGCGGGTCAATAGCTATATTGAATCTAGTAAAGAGGATTAATTTTCTTATGGCACACATTTTCAAATGCATCGACGCCCACACCTGCGGCAATCCGGTCAGGGTAGTGGTCGAGGGTGGCCCTAAACTTAAAGGTGCTACCATGGTCGAAAAACGCCAACATTTTTTGCGGGAATACGATTGGATCCGCAAGGGACTTATGTTCGAACCCCGGGGCCATGATATGATGAGTGGTAGTATTTTTTATCCTCCCGCAAATCCTGAGAACGATTTCGGTATTCTTTTTATAGAAACCAGCGGATGTCTGCCCATGTGTGGTCATGGAACTATTGGGGCTATTACCATCGGCATTGAAGAAGGGTTGATACAGCCTAAAACTCCGGGTAAAGTCAGAATGGAAACCCCAGCGGGACTAGTTCAAATCGATTACCAACAAACTGGAAAAAAGGTCGATTGGGTAAAACTGACCAATGTAAAATCGTATTTGGCCGCTTCCGAATTGACCATCGAAAGTTCAGATCTGGGCGAATTGGTTTTTGACGTTTCCTACGGCGGTAATTTTTACGCCATTGTGGACCCTCAAAATAATTTTTCCGGAATACAGGATTTCTCGGCAAGCAAACTGATTCAATTCAGTCAAGAGTTACGCCAGAAGATCAACCAAAAATATCCCAATAAATTCATTCATCCCGAAGATGATACCATTCGCGATGTAAGCCACATGTTGTGGACAGGGAATGCGATTTCCCCTAAAGCAACGGCGCGAAACGCGGTTTTTTATGGAGACAAGGCGATTGACCGTTCCCCTTGTGGCACCGGAACTTCAGCGCGAATGGCCCAATGGCATGCGAAAGGCAAATTAAAGGTTGGCGAGGAGTTCATCCATGAAAGTTTTATAGGTTCACAATTTATTGGAAGAATTGAAGAGGAAACAACCTTGGCGGGCATTAAGGCTATTGTACCTAGTATTCAGGGTTGGGCCAAAATATATGGGCAGAACACGATTACTATCGATGACGATGATCCCTATGCCCACGGATTTCAAGTGATTTAAAAATGAGTAAGAACATCATTATTATAGGAGGGGGAATCGTAGGGCTGAGCTCTGCGTACTATCTTCAAAAAGAAGGCCACCAAGTAACCGTAATCGACAAGTCGGATATCACGTCGGGAGCTTCCTTTGTGAATGCAGGATATCTTACGCCTAGTCATATCATTCCCTTGGCATCCCCTGGTAAAATTGCGCAGGGCATTAAATGGATGTTCAATTCCTCGAGTCCATTTTATATGAAACCCCGATGGGATGTGGATTTCTTCAAATGGTCGTGGTATTTCCATAAATCCTCTACCAGGGAAAAAGTGGAAAAGGCAATCCCCGTTATCAAGGACGTCAATTTGTTCAGTCGTGATCTTTTTGAGGAAATGAAAGCCTCTGGCGATATGGGCGATTTTCATTTGGAGCGTCGCGGATTGCTTATGCTCTACCAAACCGATACGGCTTATGAACATGAGATGGAGGTTGCCCGAAAAGTAAGTTATTTGGGATTGGAAGTTTCCGAATTGAATAAATCGCAATTGGATAGGTTAGAACCCAAGATTAAAATCAACGCCAAAGGAGCCATTCACTATGAATGCGATGGGCATACCACTCCGACCGAACTAATGCCCAAGCTTTTGAAATATTTACGAGATTCGGGAGTTGTTGTGCGGACCAATGAAGAAGTGTTGGATATATCGGTAAAAAATGGTGTGGTAAAAGAACTAGTTACTTCTCTTGGCACATATCAGACCGATCAAGTAGTGCTCGCCGCTGGTTCGTGGAGCGGGAACCTTTCGAAAAAATTACAGATAAATCTACCACTACAACCTGGAAAAGGGTATCGTATCAACATACATCGACCTTTGGGCATTTCAATGCCTGCGATTTTAATGGAACGCAATATGGCCGTAACCCCAATGCAGGGATTCACTCGATTTGCAGGAACTATGGAGTTTTCGGGCATTAATACTGTTGTCAGAAAAGAAAGAGTTCTGGCCATTGCCAATGGCGCCAAAACCTTTTATCCAGAATTGGAAATTACCCAAGAGGAAATCGATGATGCCAAAACGGGCATGCGTCCCGTATCTCCCGACGGGTTACCTTACATTGGAAAATCCAGCAAACTCAAAAACCTGACCTTTGCTACCGGCCACGCAATGATGGGTTGGAGCTTAGGTCCCGCCACAGGAAAACTGGTTTCAGAAATCATCGATGGTAAGAAAACATCCATGGATATTTCCGCATTTGATCCCAATCGAAAATTTTAGCAGGAAGAATCCCCTATAATTTTCCATTCCCCATTGATCCTTTTGAAAACAATCATAAACGTTCCGTTGGCATCACCAACTTCTCGGGTTAAAAAATAACTGCCCATGACCCAGTAGGCATCGGCATTGATTTGGGTAATGTTGGCGATTTCAAAATTCAGCTTCCCGATTTCTTTTTCTGTGGGATAGTTCTTTTTGTAGTTTGCCAAGGTGGTCTGCCATCCTTTTGTTATTCTTCCCCGGCTGAAATAGGTAAGTTCATCCGATTTCCAATAACCTGCCATAAAACTTTCCAGGTCATTGTTCGACCAGGCTTTTTGTTGCTGGTCAAGAATGGTACGAATTGCGGTTATATCATCCGTTGCTGTCGGGGCATTTGTTTTACAGGATAAAAAGAAAAAGATTGCCAATGCGAGTATAAGTTTTTTCATGTTTTTGTTTTTCCCGAAAATAGCGAATAAAAAGAAAAGGCCCAGACAAAAATGTCGAGGCCGATTTCAAATTATTTCAGTTACCTACTAATCGTTCGAAAGAATACTCAAAATATACCAGAACAATAACATCAAAGAGGCGAACAGGCCTAAAGAAGCGGCGACATGTTGATGTTTTTGGTATTTATGGATCATGTTCGAGGTCTGGTATAAGATTGAGCCAGAGGCCAAAACGACCATACCTACACTGAACCAAAGTCCGAGATTAAAACCGAACAACGTACCTGCTATGATCAATCCCAATGCGATACAGAATCCGACGGCAAGGGCAGATTTCAGAAATGAAAAGTCTTTCTTGGTCAAAAACACAATGGCAGAAAGTCCTGTAAATAGGGATAAAGTCAGAATGGCAGCTTGATTTAGAATATCGAATGCGCCTTCACCAGCCATCATCATTGCTATGAAAATCAAAGGAATAAATATAAAGGCCTCGGCGATGACATATAGGATCAACCCGGCGTAATGCATATTTGTATTGTCGCTTTTCAGTGCCATACGCTCGGCATAGTTGGTAACTAGCATGAAACCTCCTAGAAGCAATAACCAACTGATACCACCTGTCAATGAAAGTGCCAATTCGACAATGACATCGATTTGAAAGAACAAAGTTTCGACAAATATGAACAGCAATACGGTGCCTGCCAAATGTGCGTATGTTTTTTTGTAAAAGGCTACGCGTTCGACATCGGTAAGTTGACCTACCATTTGAATGTTGGAATTTTGATGATTTTCCATAAAGACTTGGGTTTTTAAAATCGTTTAAGTTAATGGAACGTCGGTATCGAAATGAAAATTGCTTTTAACGGACGAATGGACAATTTTTTCGTTTTATCACCAAATTTGCAGGCAAAATGCTAACCTCTTTCCTATGGGAATCACGAGTGAAACAAAACTTTGCTATCTTGGTATTAGATTAAGATATATCCTAAAACGCGTGAACTATTATAGCGTAATTCACAAAATTAAGAATAGAAAAATATGAGACTATTTAAGACCGAAAACGGGGCAGTCGTAGCGTTTGAGGGTGTTTATTATATAAGAAGGGAAATCGATTGGAATCGTTTCATTAATCGAAAAAACCTTTACCAAATCGTAAAGCAAGAATTGAAGGATTTTTTACCAATTGGAGCATTTGATCAAGAAAAACATCATATCGCCCCAATTCAAAATCAAGAAATATGGGCCTCTGGCGTAACCTATATGCGCAGCAAACAAGCCCGAATGGAAGAGTCAAAAGATGCCGGTGGAGGCACATTTTATGATAAAGTGTACGATGCCGAACGACCTGAGCTTTTTTTAAGGCAACACCTAGCAGAACGGTCGGCAATCACGGTACGGTTCGAATTCGCAAAGATTCCACTTGGGATGTGCCGGAACCTGAATTGACACTTTTTGTAACCTCGGAGGGAAGTATCGAGGGCTATTCCATAGGTAATGATATGAGCTCTCGCAGTATAGAAGGAGAAAATCCGTTGTATTTGCCTCAAGCTAAAACATATGATGGTTGTGCAGGGTTGGGTCCTTGTATCTATGTTCCTGAAAATTCTATTGATCCCAATACCATGATACGTCTAGAAATCTTAAGGAAGGGGAAAATCGAGTTTAAAGGGGAAATCTCCATTAGCAATATGAAACGAAAACATCAAGAATTGGTTGATTTTCTATTTCGGGAATGTAGCTTCCCAAACGGGGTCTTTTTAATGACAGGTACGGGCATAGTTCCTCCAGATGAATTCACTTTACAATCTGATGACGAGGTGCGCATCAGCATTGAAAACATAGGAACTTTGATAAATTATGTTGCCTAGCCTATTTACTTTTAGAGAAGTGAAATGAAAAATAGTTTTACATTTTTTTTAATAATACTGGGATTGGTTTCCTGTAGAAGCGATGTGAAAAAAGAGGAGAATACTGTAGTGACGCATCGCCCGAACGTTATCTATATTTTGGCCGATGATCTTGGGTATGGGGATTTGGGTTGTTATGGGCAGGAAAAAATCAAAACTCCTATAATCGACGAAATGGCTCAAAACGGCATGAAATTTACCAGTCATTATGCCGGAAATACCGTTTGTGCCCCTTCAAGAGCATCTTTGATGACCGGACTCCACCAAGGGCATGCCCCTGTCAGGGGAAACAGGAACAATATTTTGGGAGCGGATGATATTACACTCGCCCGATTATTCAAGAGCAACGGGTACAAAACTGCTATGATCGGTAAATGGGGCCTTGGTGAAATCGGTTCGTCAGGCGAACCCAATAAACAGGGCTTCGATTCCTATTTTGGATATTTGAACCAGATTCATGCACATAATTACTACACGGATTATCTCATCAAAAATGGAGACAGTATTCCGTTGGACAATATAATAGTTAAGCAGACCGAGGGTTATGCGAAAGGCATTGGCCAAGCCGCAACCATCAAAAAAGACTATTCTCATTCAATGTTTATCCAAGAGGCACTGAGCTTCATAGGCAGTGACCATGAAAAACCATTTTTTCTTTATCTACCCTTGACCATTCCCCATGCTAACAATGAGGGACATTTAACGGCCGAACATGGTATGGAAGTACCCGATTTGGGTATGTACGAAAATGAAGATTGGCCCGAGGTGGAAAAGGCCAAAGCTGCCATGATTAGTTTATTGGATGCCGATGTGGGTCGAATTCTCGACATACTGAAATCGAAAGGTTTGGATGAAAACACGCTGGTAATTTTCACAAGTGACAATGGTCCGCACCAAGAAGGTGGAGTTAATCCTGACTTTTTTGATTCAAACGGAGAATTACGTGGTATCAAACGTGATTTGTATGAGGGCGGTATTCGCGTGCCTTTTATCGCACAATGGAAAGGAAAGATTAAGCCAAATTCCACTTCAGATTTGTCGACAGCCTTTTGGGATATTATGCCCACGTTTTCAGAATTGGTAGGCGCAAATCTTACGGGAAGTACTGATGGAATTTCGTTTTTGCCAACGCTTATGGGCGAAGTTGATTCGCAAATGGAACATGATTATCTCTATTGGGAGTTCGCCGAAGGCGACCACGATGCGCAGGCAGTTCGCAGTGGGGATTGGAAACTGTTGCATATCTATAAAAGTGATACCTGGGAACTTTATAATCTCTCAACGGATATAGGTGAAAACAAGAATGTAATCGATGAAAACAGAGAAATCTTTGAACGGTTGAAAGGATTTATGGAGAAAGCCCATCGATTCGACGCCGATTACCCATTACAAGGAGAGCCCAATGCCTAATGCACCTTCTCTTTTTTGAGTTTTGAAATTGCCCTGGCTTTCTTGACCTCCATTTTTTTCAACATCCAATCTGGGTAGTCAGAGCCATCTTCCGCTTCATAGATCTGTAAAAGTTGGCCTTCTCTTGGTTTTTTCAACTCATCGGGGTGTTTGCCTAATATGATTGCCGCCGTATCGACACCCGAATGTGATGCACCCGCGACGCCATGTGATAAGATACTTGCACCACAGAGATAGAGGTTCTCAATTTCACTTTTGGCCTTATACGCAAACGGACCGATATGTTTCAGACTTTTTTCGGTGCCATATACATTACCTAGCGTGGTATTGATATAATATTCGTTGGTTATTGGTGTGCCTAACTCGGCATGTACAATGTGTTGGCTGATTCCCGGCAACGCTTTATCCATGCCGTTGATCATTTTTTCGGTCAAACGGGTTTTGAATTTTAAATAAGCTTCGGAACGTTGCTCTTTTTCATCCTTAAAATTCTCAAAGGCACTGTAATCGATAAACGTTATCGCTTCAAAACAATGGTGCTTACCATCGAAGCTCGTAGGGTCCTTTAGCGTAGTACAGCTTATGAACATTCCTTCAAAAGCTTCCCCTTTCGAAATATCGGTATTGAGAGCGTTGTCATAATATTCATCGGCATCTTTATTGGGCATCATCCAGATGTTGCCGGAATCCATTCCCAATTGGCGGACATCAGTATCAACGGTCAAGAATAGCATCAATGAGGTACAGGAATACTTCGTTTTTTCAAGTTTTTTTGAAGCTTGGCACTCAAGTGCTGCTTTCCTATTAAATTCAAATAGGTAATTCCCGGATCGGCATTGGAAATTATTCGTTCAGCAAAGACTTTTGTGCCATCTCCCAATTGTACTCCGATTGCCTTTTTTTCTTGCTCTCCTTCCAAAAGAATTTTTAGTACGGTAGTGCTGGTTCGAATTTCACTTCCGTATTTCTTTATGGTATTTGTCATCGACTTTATCAAGGCACCGCCTCCGCCCATTGGATAATATCCACCTTGAAAATAGTGGTTCATCAATGCCGCATGTAACGGAAAGGCCGCTTTTCTAGGTTGAACGCCATGGTCGCCACATTGAATGTTAAGAATATTGCGCAACAAGGGGTCTTTGATATGCCAACCGATAACTTTACGAAGGCTAAAAAGGGCGTATTTCCCAAAATGTCTGGTGCGGTAGGGTAAGGTCAATTTTTGCCAAAACCCTTTGATATAAGGCATTGAAAACAACTCTTTGCTTACTTTTTTAAGAAGGTTCAGGTATTTTCGAATTCGTTTCTTTTCCTTGGGAAAACGTTCGGAAAGTCTATCGATGAGTTGTTCGAAATTCGCCGGATAATCAAAGCGATGTTCACCGATATGAACGTGTTCATACGCGTCGGGATTCATTCTAAAAAAAACAAGCTCATTGGCAATTTCCAATCCACGGTACAAGTCGTTGGTTGCCTCTCCTTCCCCTAAAAGACCTACATAGTGTACGCCCGGGGTAAAGCGATGTCCATTAAGATAAAAGCTGTGGCACCATCCTCCTGGAACATCATGTTGCTCCAAAACAAGAACCTTCTGTCCTTCACGGGCCAAACAGATAGCCGCAGCCAAGCCTCCGGCGCCCGAACCTATAATAATGGTATCATATACCTTTGATGGACTCTTTGAAGAAGTATCGTTCAATGGGATTTTTTTCAAAGTTAGCTATTTCAAAACTTTGGCAATAGCTTCCTCGACCATGGGCTCCATGACTTTATATCCCTCAACGGTGGGATGAACCTCATCTTCCGCATACTTTTTTGGGAGTCCGTTACGATCATCAACCATTTCTGAAAAATAGTCCAAATAGATATGCCCGTTGGCTTTGGCATATTCTTGAATCATTTTATTGAGGGCGGGAATCTTTTCATTGGGCTTCAATCCGGGGCGCCACGGATAATCGAAGGCCGGTAGAACGGAAGACAACACCACTTTGATATTATTTTGATGGGCAAGTTCGGCCATCGATTGCATATTGTCCATAATCTGTTCCAAGGTCATTGGGCCGGTATTACCCGCTATATCGTTCGTGCCTGCTAAAATTACGACCACTTTGGGCTGCAGGTCGATTACATCTTGACGAAAACGTAACAACATTTGGGGTGTAGTCTGTCCGCTGATACCTCGATTGATATACGGTTTTCCTTGAAAGAATCCAGGGCGACTGTTCAACCAACCTATTGTAATGGAATTGCCCATAAAAACGACGCGGTCTTCATCTTCCGAAGGAGGAACCACATTTTGATTGGCTTCCTTAAAATGTCCCAAAGCGGCCCAGTCTTGAGCCTGTACCATATTCGATAGCCCCATTATTGCAATCAATATCAAAAAAGCGGTTTTTGAATGTTTCATATAGCCCAGTTGTTTTCAATATTTAGCAGATTTTCCATTTGCCAATGTGTTTTTAATAAAATCCCGAATGTCATCATTTGCATTTTGAAGATCTTCGCGACGTAGGTACATCATATGACCGCTGCGATATCCTTTGAAATCAAAACGGTCTTTCATCCGCCCACTAGGGTCTACCTGCCACATAAGATACTTCGCGTTGAAATAAGTCGTAGCTCCGTCATAATACCCTGATTGTACCAAAACATTAAGGTAGGGATTCTGTGCCATCGCCTGTCTTAGGTCTTCACGTGTGGTTTCGTCGTCATTGTCCCAAGGATGGACCGGACCGAACATATTGTATTTGATGTCAGTCTTAAAATTCAGCTCTTCCTGTAAATAATAATTGATGGCAGGCGTGAAGCTATGTAGCCAAGAAGTGAGTTCGGCACTGTAATCGGGCCGAAGACCTTCTAATTGTTTGTCGATACCCAAATATCGGGAGTCCAGTCTCCCAATATTATAACCACCTTTCTCTTTTAAAAGATTTTTCCAAAAGTAGGGGGTGGGTACGGCGAGATTTTGGTCGAGGATATCTTTTTTGGGCAATCCTGAATAATAGGCCATTTTTTCCGCCACCGCATCGCGTTCGGCATCGTCAATGAATCCGCCTTTCGCCATCGCTGGAATTAGCGTATTGACCGTATACTCCTCTGATTCGGGAAGAACTTCCAACAAGTCTTTATTCTGTAATTCAGCGGGCAACGCTTTATGGTGCCATGCCGCTGCCGTATAATAGGGTAGTTTGATGGCATCGGAAACAGGCCCTCCGTTTCGTATTATCGTGTAATCGGCAGGGGATACCAAAATAACGCCATTGAGGTACATCCACTGTTCGTTTTGTAATGCCAGTGAGAGCCCCATCACCCTTGGACCACCATAACTTTCGCCTATCAGATATTTTGGCGAACTCCAGCGATTATTACGCGTAACAAAAGTGTTCAGCCATTCCGCCAGGTATTTGATATCGGCATTGATTCCGAAGAATTTTTTACGATCTTCCTTTTCCAATTTTTCGGGTATTGTACGCGAATAGCCTGTATTCGCCGGATTCACATATACAATATCGGTAACATCCAAAACCGAAAACGGATTTTCCTTTACACCATAAGGTTGTATTGGATAGCCTTCGTCGTCGATTTTTAAGGTTCTTGGTCCGGTATAGGCCAAGTGCATCCAAACGGAACCGGAACCTGGGCCTCCGTTAAAAGAAATTAATAAAGGTCTTGACGCTCTATCTTTAACATTGTTACGAGTGTAATAGGTATAATGTAACGAAGCGATGGGTTGGCCTTCTTCGTCCCAAACCGGCTGTGTGCCCACCTTGGCGGTATAACTTATCGGGGTGCCATTAATATTTACGCTGTGTTGCGAAGTAACGACGGTGTCGACCGGCAGTTTTCGTTCTTGGGAAATCGTAGTTAGCACAAAGAGAAGGGTAAAAGGGAGTATAATTTTTTTCATGAATTCTATTTTTGTCTCGCCTTAAAAATATGAATTTTGAACTATACAAACCACGGGGAACTGCTAAGATTCGGTATATTAACGGGAAAGACCCCCTTGCAGGTGAAATCATGCTCAAACTATAGGGCACACTCATTATTAAAACCGATTTTGGCATTCACTTTTCAGGTGTTGCGAATCGATATCGCCTTCTCACCTAATGTTCTGGCGCAGTCCTTTTTAAAAACGGTTGTGCTTTGGTCACCTCTTCGGAAAGTACGTTTCTAAATATGTTCGCATCAAAAGCTATTTTGGATTTTACCAAGGTGGAATTATTTCGAAATTGAATACTATCGAGCCATGGTACTTCCCAATCAGTGGCCGTGGCCTTGATCAATTCCATTTGAGGAATTATATGTTGCTTTATAAAAACGTTGCGGTCGAAGACGATGTCATCGTTTTTTGATAAAAGGGATACCGAGACACTTATCTCTATCATCCATGCGCGAAAAAGATCGGGATTTTTAAAACTCTCCTTAAAAACTTCGAGGTACTCCTGTAGTCCAAGATAAACACTGGCTGCCTCATATCTAGCTCGTACGGCTAGTATTGCACTTGAATCACTTTGGTCCAAATCACTTAGAATAGGGCCAACCAGCGCATATTGTAACATTAGAAGAAGATGATGTTCATCCATCCGCTCCACATGGAGTCCGTCCATAGCTACCATTAGCCTATTTTTTAAACCAATACAATTCTTTGTTAAGGCCGAATCATAACGTAGAGCTTCGCTCAGGTTTTGCCATAACCAATCAAATTCAAGGGATTTTTCATTACGGATTTTCGCAATTTCGTTATCCTTTGCGTTCGGGCGGTCTATCGAATTAAGTAACGCATCATACTTTGAGCCGTTGTATAACAGAACAGGCTCAGCCTTCTTGAAGAATCCCCTCGCTTTTGCAAAAAAGTATTTTCTGTTTTCTTCGTTATCACTTTTCAATAGACTATCAATATATACGGAGCAGGAAGCGAGTTGATCTATATAAACCAATTCTACATTTTTGCCAATATGCACCGAACCTTGTACCGCCATGAACTTTTTTTGTTTATCGCAACCTATCACAAGAAAAAGGAGAACCCAACCAATAAAGCCCGCCTTGATATACTTAAACTTAACTCCGTACATGCTTTAACTTCTAAAAAGACAAAATTAGAAGTGTATCATTAAGACAATCTTAGTTGAATATTTTTAATTGATGATGTAAAGGTTATCCATATTATGTTTAGGTAAAGACGTTCTACGCTCATAATTTCTCCGCATAACAAAACTGTTTTCTGAAAAAGGGCAAAGTGTAAAACCTTCAAGAATCTGTAAAACAAATAGTTACGATATTTTTTACATTAAGTTCAAATTGGATTAACAAGTTGGCTACGTAAATTTTTTGATTATTTCACATTGTAACATTTCGTTAAACCTCTCTTAATCTAATCACAAAATCTAGCTAACACACTTTGCACAATGCCTAAGTAGTTTGTCAAGAACCTTAAAACTTTATAAAATGAAAATGATTAAAAAAATTATGCTATGCGCCGTCGTCGTAGCTTTTGCATCTTGTGAAAAGCTCGAAGATTTTACCGGAGACATTTCGTCTGGAGGAAATGATTCAGAGGGTACCATCTTCGAAAACAAATCCGCATTGGAGCCCTTGGTGGCCGTACAGTCGCAATTCAATTTTGTAAAAGCCTATTCCTTGATAAGTTCTACCGACGTGCTTGAAGATGATTTCAGGCTCGTAGGAGCCCAAGATGGTGCTGGGTTTTTGAGAGATGGCGATGGCTATATTTATGTCGTGAATGCGGAAGATGATTATGCGATAAGTAGAATTCATCTCGATAGAAATTTAAACCCGACCGGGGGAGAATGGCTTTTAAACTCAGGAGTGGAAGATTATGCCCGTCAATGTTCGGGCGTGTTCAAAAAGTGATGATCCGATTGAAAACAAAAGCGAAAGTGGCGAGGAGAATAAGCCTAATATTGTCGAACTGGCACAATACGTTAATCAACTGAGCACCTTGATCGATGTTCTCGAACGCTCAGACGCTAGTATCTCAGAGATGCTTCGGGCGGAAGGTGCAATGACCGTATTCGTGCCAACAAACAATGCTTTCAAGGCCTTTCTATCCCAATTGGAAGATTTCGAATCCATAAAGGATTTCGATGAAGTTTCAGAAAAACAATTATTGGCGACAATCTTAGAATACCATATTGTAACCGATGCCGCCTATTTCTCCGATAACCTTTCCGATGCAAAGGTCTTGACTACACTTCAGACCGAAGAACTGACAATTAACTTAGTTACCGATGTTTTGGTTCAAGATAAGACGGAAGAAACTGCGGCAGTACTGAATGCTGATAATGAAGCCTCGAACGGTGTTGTCCATATTATCGATAAAATACTTTTGCCACAGGAAGTTTTGGATGAGTTGTTTCCAAAGCCGACTATTTTTGAAATTATCGAAAGTCAGGATGATTTATCGCTATTTCGTGACGCTATCGTAAAAACAGGACTTCACACAATCCTTAAGGAAGAAGCCCCCCTGACCGTTTTTGCGCCGACCAACCAGGCCATCGAGGTCCTTTTCGATGTACTTGGCGAAGAATTTACAGGACTTGACGATTTTGACAATTCCGTTTACATTGAAGTATTGCGACAACTATTGTTATACCATATAGTTCCTGGAAATTTTGCTTCCAATGACTTTGAACCAGGTATGTTGGAAACTTTATTGACGGATGAGTCTATAGAAATTATCCCTTCCGAAAATACTTTTATTATAGGGGATGCCTCTGCGTTCAACGCAAACCTACTATCTGTTGACCAATTGGCCTCAAATGGAATAATACACAGTATTGATAGAATATTGATTCCACAAAGTGTCATCGATTTTATAAGGTCGGCAAAGTAAAATAATTCAAAAGACTTAAAATTTTTCAAAAACTCCCAATCCGAATAAAGCAAAATCATATTTTACGGGATCATCGGGGTCTAGTCTCTGTAGTTTTTCGTCCAATTCGACCAAGGCCTTGGCATCATTTTGTTTCCGTTTTAGCAACTTAAGTTTTCGAGCCACGTTGCCGGAATGCACATCAAGCGGACATGATAATTGAGAAGGGGCGATACTTTTCCATAATCCAAAATTTACTCCGGTGCGGTTGTCACGAACCATCCAACGCAAGAACATATTGGTGCGCTTGGCCGCAGAACCTTTCAATGGATCGCTGATATGCTTTGTTGTTCTTGCAGGATGGGGAAGTTCGAAAAAAGTCTTTTTAAAAGTAGAAATAGAGGCTTGTAGGTTATCTTTTTTTGCTTCCTTGGAAAACACTGCTTCCAGACCATCATGCTGTTGGTAAATATTTTGTAACCCCCGTATGAAATAGGTAAGGTCGTTGCCGTTAAAAGTCCGATGTACAAAATCCTTTAGTGTTTCTAGCTCTTTTTGACTGTGGTTCATTATGAAGTCGTAGGGTGCATTTTCCAAAAGCAACATCATTTTTTCCGCGTTATTGATGATGCTTTTTCGATTTCCCCAGGCAATGGTAGCTGTTAGAAAGGCACTTATTTCTATATCCTCCTTTTGGGTAAACCGATGCGGAATTTGCAACGGGTCGCTCTCTAAAAAGCGAGGGTGATCGTACTGCTCCGCTTTAGCATCCAAAAACTCTTTAAGTTCTGTTTGGGTCATTCCAACGGGATATCTAGAACTTTCAAAATCAAGACCGGACCTACCAACAACAAATTGTAAACGGCATGCAGTGCTATGGCCCACAATAGACCAAAACGTACACGTATAAACCCTAAAAGTGCACCGACGCTTAACTGCGGCGAAACCAATAATGGGGATAACAAAAGTGTTGTCGAAGTGATTTCGAAGTTGGTCATGTGGTAAAATCCAAAAATCAATACCGAAGCGTAGAAAAAGAATTTGAAGTATTTTGACCCGTTAAAGAAAAATAAGGGGCCTCTGAATATAATTTCCTCGAGTATCGGAGCTATGAACACTGCACCAATGAAAAGAAAGTATAGCGGATATTTTTCAAGAGCCTCTTCAATGGCATGTTTACCAAAATCCAAGTCAAAGACAGTCTGTACCAAACTGACGAACAATCCTAAAATTATACTGAAAACCAAAGCTAAACCTAGAAGTTTTAAAAAAACAGAAAATCGGTAAGACCATTCTCGGTTTTCATCCTCCTTATAGATAGGGCTTTTCAAAAATTCCAATACATCATTCCACATACCGATATTTTTTGTCGAAGGACCTTTAGGTTAACGTTACAGGTTCTGAATTTGTAATACCCCCATCGACCATTACCAATTTGCGATCTGCAAGATTGGCCAATTCTTCATTATGCGTTACAATGACAAAAGTCTGTCCGAACTGGTCTCGCAACTGAAAAAAAAGCCGATGTAGATTATCAGCACTTTCAGAATCTAGGTTGCCACTGGGCTCATCGGCAAAAATAATCGAGGGATTATTGACCAAGGCCCTAGCCACGGCTACCCGCTGTTGCTCTCCACCGGAAAGTTCGCTGGGTTTGTGGTCATATCTTTCTTCTAGACCTAAGAAATCCAATAGTTCTTTAGCTTTTTTTTCGGCGTCGGTTTTAGAAGTTCCTTTTATAAATGCCGGTATACAGACATTCTCCAAGGCCGTAAATTCGGGTAATAGCTGATGGAATTGAAAAATAAACCCGATATGTTCATTGCGAAATTTGGCAATTTCCCTATCGGATAAATTGGTCACCTCAATACCGTTGATGACCAATGTACTATCCGCCTTGTTGGTCTGGGAGTCCAAGGTTCCCAAAATTTGCAAGAGGGTAGTTTTACCAGCACCCGATGCACCAACAATGGAAACCACTTCACTTTTTTTAATATGAAGGTCGACGCCTTTTAGTACATTAAGTTTACCATAAAACTTTTGAATATTAGTGGCCTTGATCATAGTCTAAAAATATAAAAGTTGAAAAGTAAACATTACGGTCAACACCTCAAAATTATTCGATAAGCACTATGGTTGAATTGATTACTTAATTATTGCGTTGGCAGTCTATTTCGTGCTATTTGTTATTTTGTTTGCCCATAATGTGAATTATACGTTAATTTCGGTAGAAGTCATTAGTAAATCAAATTATTGTTTAATATTTGAATAAAATATCTAAACAAAATAATGCTATAATATATGTCGCCATATAGAAACTTAGAGGAATACAATTTAGAGATTACCGATGAGGTTAAAAGTAGATATTCATCTATCATTGATGAAATAGGAGAAGATATTTCTCGAGAAGGCTTGGTCAAAACTCCTGAGCGCGCCGCCAAAGCCATGTTATTCTTAACACAGGGCTACAAACAAGATGCCGTTGAGATATTACAGGGTGCCATGTTCAAAGAAGATTATGACGATATGGTCATTATCAAGGATATTGAACTGTACTCACTATGCGAGCACCACATGCTTCCTTTTTTCGGGAAGGCACATGTCGCCTACATTCCAAACGGACATATTGTCGGTTTGAGCAAAATTCCCCGTGTCGTTGATGTTTTTGCAAGACGACTTCAAGTTCAAGAGCGATTGACGCATGATATTTTAGAGTGTATCAATGACACATTGAAACCCAAAGGGGTGGCCGTAGTGATCGAAGCGTCGCATATGTGCATGATGATGCGAGGAGTACAAAAACAGAATTCGGTGACAACCACATCAGGATTTCGCGGCCAATTTGAAAAAATAGAAACCCGTAATGAGTTCTTGAAACTCATCAGTTCGAACTTATCCTGAAAAAATGCAGGTTCAGGTTCAAAAAAGCCTAAGGAGTTTATAAAATAATTTTTGTATCCTCTACTGACTACTGACTACTGACTACTGACTACTTTTTTTGGCACTTTATTTGCTTCTATTTGACATGAACACTAATTTTAGATGATGTCAATAGAAAAAGACGATAAATATAAAAAACTCCTTTTAGGCCTTCTATTCGACGCTGTAGGGTTACTATCTTTTACCATTCCCTTGGTCGGAGAATTTTCCGATATTGTTTGGGCACCTCTGGCCGCCTGGTTGATGACACGTATGTACAAAGGGAAGATCGGACAGGAGCTGGAGTAATCACTTTTATAGAAGAAATTATTCCCGGCTTAGATGTTATTCCGACCTTTACGATTATGTGGTTGTACACGTATGTGTTCAAAGGTTCGAAGAAAGGTAAGGTTATCGATATCAAATAAGAGGTTGTGCGACGTTTCGTATTACACTCAGTGATTTCCTTAAGTTTTTTTACCGTAACACTTGTTACTTAAAAGTGCCGTAAAAAGTTCTAACTTTACGGGGTAACCAATTCATTGCTCCGTTTCATGCATAGAAGAAACTTTGTCAAGAAAACCATTTTGGGCACCATGGCCGGAGCCATTGGAACTGAAATTGTTTTTGGAAATCATATACTGGATGGGTATGTTCCCCTTGGCCTACAAGACCCCGACCCTTTTAAAATGTTCAATAAAGACCCGGAAATGGTTGTGTTGAACGACAAACCTTGGAATATGGAGGCCAGGGCACATTTGTTGGATGATAAGATTACGCCGAACAAGTTCATGTTTATCAGAAATAATGGAATAATCCCTGAAAAAATCGATGCTTCGAGCTGGACCCTTACCATCGATGGGGAATCGGCCCGACAGACTAAAACCTATACCTTGGCTGAATTGAAATCGAAATTCAAGCAGTATACCTATCAGCTCACTTTGGAATGTGGAGGAAACGGACGAAGTGAATTCGACCCTCCCGCAAAGGGGAATCAATGGACAATAGGTGCTGTCTCTTGTGCAACATGGACGGGTATTCGTTTACGAGATATTTTAGAGGATGTAGGAATAAAAAAGGATGCCGTTTACATAGGGTACCACGGCGCAGATATCCATTTAAGCCGAGACCCATTAAAAGAACCGATTTCTAGGGGAGCTCCTTTGGCAAAGGCCTTACAAGATGAAACACTTTTGGCTTTTCAGATGAACGGAGAAGAAATTCCTTTGGCACATGGGTATCCCTTACGTTTGGTCGCGGGTGGGTGGCCCGCTTCTGTTTCCGGTAAATGGGTGAATCGTATTAGTATACGCAATAAAGAACACGATGGTGAAAAAATGGGAGGTTCTTCATACCGCGTTCCCTGCAAACCTGTTGCTCCCGGTGAAAAAGTCAGCGATGGGGATATGTGTATTATAGAATCGATGCCGGTCAAATCTCTGATTACCTATCCCAAATCTGGGGCCACCTTTCCGAAATCGAAACGACTTGAAATCCGGGGCCATGCCTGGGCAGGAGAACTTGAAGTTTTAAAAATGGAATATTCCATTGATTTTGGGGCTACCTGGTCGGATTGCAAATTGGAAAAACCCATTAATCGATTAGCCTGGCAGCATTTTTCTGCCAGTATTCCCTTCACCGAAATAGGATATTATGAAGTATGGGCCAGGGCCACCGATTCGAAAGGAAAAGCACAACCGATGCTTTTGCCCGGTTGGAACCCCAAAGGATATTTGAACAACGCCTGTCACCGTATCGCGGTAAAAGTGATTTAATATGGATGATAAAGAAATCTATAAAAGTTCGCGGCGGTTGTATCGTTTTCTCATTGTTATGTGTGCCGTGGTCGTGGTTGCCTCGATTATCGGAATATATTTGTATTCGAATGACGAGGGAAGTGCACAAGGGTCTGCAAATAGCGAAGAATATACATCTGTTCCCGAAGATGATGATCCGAACAAAATCGTGGATGGTATTCATGTACGTACGGGATTTATAGAAGCTCCGGGAATGACGGAGACCATAAACAATTGCACGAACTGCCATTCTGCGCAATTGGTAATCCAAAATCGTATGAACGAAGAACGTTGGATTTCGACGATTCGTTGGATGCAGAAAACGCAAAATTTATGGGATTTAGGCGAAAATGAAAAAATTATAGTGGATTACCTTGTTACTAATTACCCTCCGGTTGAAAAGGGTAGGAGACAAGCGTTAACAGATGTCGAGTGGTATAAACTTGGGGAGTGATGTAAAAGAGAACCTTTTCTACGACCAAAACACCGTGGTTCTAAACAAAAACTGTTTTGAAAAATTATTTAGAAGCTTTTATAGATTCCTTTATTGGTACGCTACAATGGACGTGGAGGTCCATCATCTTCGAGGTGCCATGGTACACCAATTATTTTTGGGGTTTAATCTTGATTTCACTTATTGTTTGGGGATTGGAAATTGCCTTTCCGTGGCGAAAGAACCAATCCATTTTCAGAAAGGACTTTTGGTTGGATGCTTTCTATATGTTCTTTAACTTTTTCATTTTTGCCATTTTTATTAGTGGTTTTTATAGGCTGCTTGAAATCTTCTTTTCGGATGTAGGTATTTCAAAATCAAGTTTGACCTTATTGAATATGGGTGACTGGCCCGGATGGTTACAGTTGACGGTTTTCTTCGTTCTCTTGGACTTTGTACAATGGTTTACCCATATTTTATTACATCGTTATGAATTTCTGTGGCGATTTCATTCCGTCCACCACAGTGTGAAAGAAATGGGTTTTGCCGCTCACCTGCGGTATCACTGGATGGAGAACATCCTTTACAAACCGTTAAAAATATTGGGTGTAATGGTCATTGGGGGCTTTGAGCCCGAACAAGCGTACATCGTTCATTTTGTGGCGATTGCGATTGGTCATTTGAACCATTCTAACATCAAGATCACTTGGGGCCCCTTGAAGTATATTTTTAACAATCCAGTGATGCACTTATATCATCACGCCTATACGCTTCCCAAGGGGAGTAAAGGCGTCAACTTTGGTATCAGTCTCAGTCTTTGGGACTACCTTTTTAGAACTAATTATATTCCTGAAGATAGTGGAACAATTTCACTTGGATTTCCGGGTGATGAAAAGATACCTAAAAGCTTTTTAGGTCAAATGTCTTTTGGCTTCAAAAAGTCAAATCAGAAGACCGATATCAATCCGCAAAGCTAATGCACATCAGGGTATCATCTACATTTACCGGTGGTGTTGAAATTTTGTAAAGGATGACCCCGGAAACCGGTGCTTTGAACTCGGAAATCTTGGTTCCGAATTCATTTGTTATATGTCCGACGGTATCGCCTTTCTGTACAGCGTCACCTGCTTTGTAGGTACTGTAGAATATACCACTTGCGTCGGCATCGATATACTTTTGATTGTTCAATCGAATCAACTTTTGGTCAGGTGCCATTATATTTTTAGGGTACATGTTCATGGTGTTGAGCATATTGTAAACACCAGTTTTAACCAAGGCGACTGCCTCCTCTTGCACATTTCCTAATTTTCCGCTTTCTATACTGAGTGCTACCTTACCATCTTGACAGGCTTGCTTAAATACATATTTCGCAGGGTCATCTTTTTTTAGCGTATATGCATAGGAAACGACGTATTCAAACCCGCTGATTTCTGAAAGTTCTTTGGCTTTTTTTGTCTGTTCTGGATAGTTTTCATTGTTATAGTAGCATATGAATGGAAGCAAATCTTCCGACGCATCACCACCATGGATATCCAAAAAAACATCGCTCACGGGAATTATATTCGTTGTTATAAAGTGTGCGATTTTTTGTGTCACTGAACCATCAGACTTACCGGGGAAAGCTCCGTTCAAGTTTACTTTGTCCTGCGGATTCATAAATGGGGTTCGCGAATAAAAAGACCCTGTATTGGCAATGGGAATGATAATCAGGGTTCCTGAAAGATTGTTCATGTCAATTTCTTTCATCAGTTCCTGTGTAGCCACAATAGGAGGGTATTCAAATCCGTGAACTCCGGCCACCATGGTAAAAACCGGCCCCTCTTTCTTGCCTTTTATGACGATTATGGGCAAAAAAGTTTGGTTGTTCTGAGAATCTTCGATTTCTATTCGAAGATTTTTTTGAGCGGTCTTATTTCGCTCTCAAAAACTTCCTGAAACTGATTTTGCGCTAGCAAAAAAAAGGAATCACAAACATCAATAGAGCTCCGAACCACTTTTTTGTTTTATCGCTTCTCATGGGAAAAGGGGAGTGGAATGACTCCACTCCCGATTTTATATTTAAACATTTATCGAACTCTATTCAACGGTGACAGTGAATGTCTGTGCAATATCAGTCTCGCCCCCGGCATCGGCCAACGTGCCATCGTTCGGTTTTTTGGGCTCATGGCGAAGGGTGATTTGCAACGTTCCGCTTCCAGCCTCGCCAGTTGAAAGCTCGAAACTCAAACCTAGTGGATTACCATCACCATCTTGGTCTGAATAAGTCGCCCCCGTAACCGAACCACCCGTACTAAAGAAAAATTGATGTTCTTCATCTTCTTCCTCGACTTCCTCGGTAATGTCTTCGGCAGGAGTTTCCGTTTCGTTCAAAAGTTCGATACTTCCCGAATAGGTGGCATTGGCTGCAAGGTTTCCTGATACGGTGATTTCGGGAGCGTTCGGCCCATCCCCATCAAGGTCTTGTGATTGAAGGGTCACCGTTGAATTTCCTGAACTGGTCAACGTTACCGTCATTGTTGTAATGACTTCCTCTTCATCCACAGGTACGGGATTTTCATCGTCGTCGGAACAGGATGTGAAAGCCATTGGAATAAACAATAGACAAAGCGCATAAGAGCGAAACGAAGTTTTCATAGATTTTTTGTTTGTTTTCATTTTTATTGTTTTTAAGGATTAATAATTATAAAGTATACGTATGCTTATATTTCTGCCGAGATCATCTACGAAATAGCGTAACCGATTTAGATAGTCACGATATTCGGTATTCAACAAGTTTGTGATTCGTAATCCGACGGTCAAATCGTTCGTTTTGGAAATACTGAACTGTATCTCGGAATCCAAAGCCAATAAATGATAGGCTTCCGGAGGCGAATTGATGTCCAATTCAACTTCTTGTTGTTGTTCGGGCGAGAAAACCGAAATATTGGGGGGAAACCGTTTTTGCTCAAATACATATTGGCTCTCTAGAGCGACCCTTAGGTTTTTCCAATTTGCATCGGTAAATGTCAAGGTATTGTTTAGATTGGCAGCCGGAATATTGATCAAGGGCGTATCCGTACTTTTATCATGCCCTCGTACCCATGAGAAATTATGATCGGTTCGCCACCGGTCCGTCCAGTTTTTGAATAGGGCCACATCGATGCCCAATAATTTTGCGTCGGTTTGACGATATGACCAAACGGGAAAAGCCCCACGAATAGTAAATTCAACGGAGGAAGGTTCCAAAAGGATAAAGTCATTGATGGAATTCAAATAAGGTGCGACACTATAGCCCCAATCGGTGCTCTTTCGTTCAAGGGAAGCTGAAAATTTGGAGGCCGACTCGCTCTTGATACGCAAATCGCCCAGCTCTATTCTGGCGGCGGAGTGATGAAGCCCATCACTAAAAAGCTCCGATGGGTTAGGAGCCCTGTTCGAAAAGGAATAATTGAACCGTACCACATGATTCTCGTTCAAATCGTACTTAAAACCTGCTGTAGCGGACACGTTATGATAATCAAAAACGGGATTGGTCAATAGCTGCGTACCGAGATCTTCGATAACGAAATCAGCAAAATCCTGGTCATAATTACGCTCTTCCCAACGAGAATCGCGATAAAATTTCTTGGCATCCATTCTGGTAAAATCATAACGTAGGCCGCCATCGATTACTATGTTGTCTTTTAGCTGATATTCGGCTATTCCGTAGCCTCCGAAATCATATTTGTCATAATCCGGTATCAACCTCCGAACACCCGTACCGGGATTGGCGAAATTGTTCTGGTACCGTCCCAAAAGTCCGACTTTAAGGTCAAACCCTTGCTTGGCATCCCATTTAAAATCTGTGGAGAGCGTGTGCGTTTTCAATCGCAAATCCAAGGAGGCCTTATCGGCATCATCGCCTACCCGTATGTCGTATTCGAACCGCTGATTACGTTGAAAATCGTATTGAATCGTCCATTTTCCTAGGCCTTCGAACCTTCGGTAATAGTTCAGCTTTCCCAGATGATGACCTACTTCTTGGTTCGGGCGATTAATGTCATAGGTAAAAGCGTTTATAACATTCGGTTCTTCACTATTTATGGCCTGTATCAAATCATCGACATTACCAATGTGCGAGGCCCTCAGAATACCGATATCGGAATCAAAAAAAGAATAGTAGGCCTCCCATCCTTGTATAAATTCTCGTTTTCCGACGGTAAGAGAAATTCCTCGCTCTTGTATTCCGGTATTGGACAACAGGTAGTCGGGAGATTCCAAATCGCCTAAATATTTAAAAGAACCCTGTGCTTTAAGATACAGACCACTGGAATAAGATTTGACAAGACTTGAGGTAATATTTCCCCCACGTCCGTTCGAAAATGCGTTCAATTGCGTTTTTCCAAAGAGGGAATCGGTATTTACGATAGGCAAGGGATCCATGATGATGACACCACCGATGGCATCGCCACCATATTCAAGAGCCGCGGCACCTTTAATCACACTTATATTCTGATTCGCATTGATATCGACATTCGGCGCATGTTCTTCGCCCCATTCCATATCTTGCATCCGTACATTATTGTTAAGAATAAGAATGCGACTTCCGTTTAGCCCTTGAATAACAGGTTTAACGATGTTCGCTCCCGTATTAAGCGAGGAAACCCCGTTGATTTGTTTCAGGGCATCTCCCAAACTTCCTCCGCTAAAACGTTCCACGGTCTTCAGGGAAAGGCTTTCCTCTTGGCTAGAAGCGGTCTTGTTTATAACGGATGAACCGACTACCTTGACCTCGTCCAATTCCTCCAAGTGATGCTCCAGTTTGATTTTTTGATACGTATCTCCTTTAATCTCGACGGTAATGAATTCCGATTTACATTCAGGATGCGATACCTCGAGTTCAATGACACCGTTGCACAGATTTTTGAAAGTGAATTTTCCTTCGGCATTTGAGGTGGTGGTATTCGACCTCCCTGTAATGGTTATGGAAGCACCCAATAGCGGGGTATTATCATGGAAATCTACGATTTCTCCTAAAAGGATACGCTCACATTCCTGTGAAAAACAGATATTGGATACCACACAAAAAAGAATGGATAGAATAAATCTCATCAAAGAGGATTTGACACTCAAAGGAGTGCCGTTATATTAAAAATGGGTTGTTGAAATGCGGATTTATCCTATGGAAGGCGGGGGCCTACCGAACAATCGATAGTGTAAAAGAAAAGAAGTGAAAACAGTGTTTTCCCGAATAATGGGATTTTCGCCGATAACCGCAATTTTAGCAATATCGAAAGAAAGTACAGGTTCTACCTGTTGTTCCGATGATTGGGTTTCAAGCACCAAATGACAGATTTTGCAATTATCCAACTCATCGGTGGGACTGTCATGATGAGTATAGACATGAAAAGCGGAGACCTTTACCAAAAGCAAGGCAAATAGGAGAAAAGCGATAGCCGAACCTATTTTTTTATTTTTCACGGTCTAAAATTAAACGAAAGCAAAAGAAAAGAATGTTAAAGAAAACTTAACTTATTTGAAAAGAAAGCCTAGACCCATCCGAATGAGCATTTTCCTTTCGAACTGCCAAAAGAACTTGAACTGCCCGAAAATCCAACCGAAAAGCACTAATAATACTTGATAGAATGGAAAAATCAGCAATATTCTCAAAGTCCAATATAAGGTGCCGCCCCACCAAGCTTGGGCAAAACTATCACGATTTAAATGGATTAGCTCTAAAAAAGGCTTGGCCACATATACGGAGGAAGATCCGGTAATGGCGAAAACTATGAAAATAATAATGAGCTGAAAATTGGAGGTAATGCCCCAACGTTGCTTTAGTTTTTGCATGGATAAATTATAATAGGCAAAGATAGGATTCAAATACGGGGAAGCCAGGGCCCTAAGCGTTGTTTGTAGCGCCTTTGAAAATAAATGAAGTAGTTGTAAAGCTTATAGTTGACCTCGTACCCATAATCGATATTCGGATTGTAGTCGATTTGCAGCTCATAAAGACTTGGGTCGTATTGTGATGGTAAGAGTACTCGTTGATTCCAGTTCATTACAAAGACTTGATTTCGATTTTCTAAAAAGGATTGAGAGTAATATCCCTCTGGTTGCGCTATGCTACGAAGCCAATAATTAAAGCCAGGTTCAATAATAATAATTTCGTATTCGGTCTTATCGCTGGCAATCTGAATGGTATCACCTTCTGTTTGCGCAAAGGCTTTTGTTTCTTCATCGGAGTGTACTAGCGTTTTTTTCGAGCTGTTGCAACTGCCGACAAGCAAGAGGAATGTAAATGATACTATTCCAAGAAGAATATAACTCTTTGTCATGAGACTTAAGATACAAAAAAGCCGCCTACCTTTTGGTTGACGGCTTAGTTAAATTATGTTAAGTGCGGGTTATTTGCCGAAAAGTCCTCCAAGTAATCCGCCTAGACCACCACTCTTTTTATTCGACCCCATGACCATTCCGGCGACATCGTCCAAGATGCTACCATCGCCATCGGCATCCAACAAAGTTGTAATAAGGCTTTGGTTTTGTTGTGGCTGACCGCCCAACATACTACCTAAAAGGCTGTTCATGCCGTTAGCATCCCGTACATTGCTCTGGGCCGTTTGCTTACCAACAAAACCCATAACGATAGGAGCAGCTATTTTAAGGATATTTCCAATTGAACCTGCATCTAGACCTGATTTCTGGCTTAAGGCATTTTCAACGTTCGCTTGTTTTCCGCCAAATAAATGACCTAGAATTCCTGATCCATCCTGTACGACTTCATCATCGACTCCGCCTCCGAAAAGACCTCCTAGATTATCCAAAATACTACCATCGTGTTTGTTGGAAAGTGCGTTCATTAAACCTTGTGCGCCTTGGGGAGACGAAGAAACATTTTTCTTCATGGCACCCAAAATTAAAGGCATGGCCATGCTCAATACATCGGCCGTTTTATTTTCGGGTTGATTGGTTTGACCGGCAACCCCGCTAATCAATTGTTTGCCCATGGGGCTGCTTAGCAAATCTAATAATCCTGACATTTTCATTAGTGTTTTAAAGTTCAGATGCCCAATGTACGAAAAAGAAGGATAACTCAGGGCTTACCCGAAAATTTAGAAGACTATTTCAGTAATCTTATAATCTGTTCTGCCAATTCGGAACCAATTCTGTTCTGCGCCTCACCCGTCGCCGCACCAATATGTGGGGTCAACGATATGTTCGGATGCATAAGAATCTTGATTTCGGGGTTTGGCTCAGATTCAAAAACATCGAGGCCGGCAAAGGTTACTTTGTTGTTTTCCAAGGCATCGACGAGCGCCACCTCATCTAATACTCCGCCACGCGCGGCATTCACTATGCCCACACCACTTTTCATTAATTCAAATTCTTTTTTGCCTATGACATACTCTTTTTGCGCCGGAACATGCAATGTAATGAAGTCGGAAATTTTCAGCACATCCTCCTTCGACATACTTTTGAAATCGAAGGTAACTGACTGCCCATCAAAAAAAGGTACTTCTACCGATGCAGATTCAATAAAAGGATCAAAGTAGATGACCTTCATGCCAACGCCCAGTGCGACTTTTGCGGTAGCGCGACCAATACGGCCGAAACCGATAATACCTAAGGTTTTTCCGCGAAGTTCAATACCGCCTGCATACGATTTTTTAAGTTGCTTGAACTTGCTATCCCCATCCAAAGGCATATTTCGATTGGCGTCGTACAAAAAACGCACTCCCCCGAATAGATGGGCAAAGACCAACTCGGCAACTGACTCAGATGAAGCAGCGGGAGTATTAATCACATGTAACCCTTTCTCCTTGGCATATTCCACATCGATATTGTCCATGCCGACACCACCACGGCCAATCAATTTCAGGGTCGGGCAGTTGTCTATGACATCTTTACGAACTTTAGTTGCACTGCGTACCAATAGCCCTACTATGCCATTTTCGTTAATGAAATTGACCAATTGCTCTTGAGCAACGGTGGTAGTCAATACTTCAAAACCCGAACTTTCCAAAGCTGATATTCCGGATTGCGAGATGCCGTCGTTTGCTAATATTTTCATGAAAGAATGTTAAGTGTTAAATTTTAAGTTGTAAATGCACTACTTCTAAGAATTCGAGTTCGATTGACTTGTCTTAACTATCTTGGTCAATATCTTGATAATTTCTTCAATCTCTTTTAAATAAAATTCTAAATCTTCAGAAACAAGGCCGCTCTCTTTAATAAGTTTTAACCAGTACCGTGTCTCCCTGGCCTCCTTCGAAGCTATTGCCATCTTGGCAATAAAGTCCTTTTTGGACTGTCCAGCTCCAGCCTCGGCAACATTTGCTCCGATGCTTGTGGAGCACCTTAGCAGCTGATTAGCAAAGATATATTCTTTATGAGCGCGTAAGATTTTTACCAAGTTGATGGTATTAAGTGCGAATTGGAAACTTTTTTCCTCAATCAACACATTTGTCTTAAATCCAACACTTAAAATTTAACATTTAGAATTACACCTTACCCTTTGCGTTCCATTTCGCTCATAACATCTACAAGTATACCCACACTATCTAGTGAGAGGGCATTGTACATTGAGGCCCGATACCCGCCAACGGATCGATGACCATTGAGGCCATTAATTCCAGCTTCTTTTAGCATAGTGTCAAAGGTGTCCTTTAATTTGTCATCCGTAATATTGAAGGTTGCGTTCATGTTCGAACGATCTTCTTTTTTTGCATAACCATCAAAAACAGGATTCAAATCGATTTCGGAATAGAGCAATTGTGCTTTCTTGTCATTGATTTCTTCAATAGCGGAAATACCCCCTAAATCTTTCAACCATTGTAATGTCAGCATAGAAACATAAACAGCGAACACTGAAGGCGTATTGAACATACTGTCTTTTGAGATATGCACTTTATAATCAAGCATAGAAGGTATTTTTCGAGAGACTTTACCCAAAATATCTTCTTTCACCACTACCAAAGTTGTGCCCGCGGGACCCATGTTTTTTTGTGCCCCGGCATAGATGAGATCGAACTTTGAGAAATCAAGTTGTCTTGAAAAGATATCGGAGCTCATATCGCACACCAGAGGGGCATCTGTCGTCGGAAATTTTTTGATCTGTGTCCCGAAAATGGTATTGTTCGAAGTCAAGTGTAAATAATCAAGTCCGGTTGGAACACTGTACCCTTTGGGGATGTAGTTGAAATTCTCATCTTTGGAGGAGCCCACCTCGACCACCTCACCGAACAGTTTTGCTTCTTTAATGGCCTTATCGGCCCAAGTACCTGTATTTAAATATCCGGCCTTCGTTTCCAACAGGTTATAGGCGACCATGAGAAATTCCATACTTGCACCTCCTTGAAGAAATAATGCCTGATATCCTTGGTCTTCAAGTCCTAAAAGTTCTAACGCCAATGATCGTGCACTTTCCATTACCGCCACGAAATCTTTGCTTCGGTGCGAAACCTCTATTAAAGAAAGTCCGGATCCGTTAAAATCCATGATGGCTTCCGAGGCCTTCAAAAAGACTTCTTGTGGAAGAATACAAGGGCCAGCACTGAAATTATGTTTTTTCATTTTCTTAAAATTTGAATTGATGATGAAATAATCAAGGAGCTAAAGGTCATAAATTTATAGGTAACTAACCGCTCCGAAAAAAAATAATTCTGTTATGTTTTTAACAAGAATTCAACAGTATCGATTCCATCTGCATAATCATCCAACTGGGGTTTTTGGGTTTGTCCAAAAAGTATTTCGTTGGGAAGTATTCCACTTCCCACTACACATTGAATTTTTTCGGTATCCGATTCAAGACGTGCTTTCATAGCATCCAAATCGTCATATTCCTCATAAAATAGGGTTGCGATGGGTGAGGCGAAGCTATCATCCCTTTTTAACATTAAAAATCCGTTATCCAAAAAATCAAACTCACTCATTAAATAAACCGCTTTATTATAATCGTAATTGTTGGCGTATTTTACTTGTTCTATTATTTCTTTAAAAGGATATAATGCCTTGAAGAACGAATCGAAATCATATCCCTTGGGAACAAAAATTTTGGAGACGTTACGGCAGCCCAATCCGTAATAGCGAAAAATATCTTCACCCAAGGCCTTCAATTGTTCCGAACTTTCAAACCCGTTCAATACAGCGACCGAGTTTCGGTTTTTACGTATAATGTTGGGAACTTTTCCAAAATAATATTCAAAATACCGAGCTGTATTGTTGCTTCCGGTGGCAATGACCTTGTCAAAATCGGTAAATCGATCTTCCTTGAAAATAATCGCCTTGGCCAGCGAAGGTTCTTTTTTAATCAGGAATTCGGTAATAAAAGGTAACAAAACAAAATCATTCGAGGATGATTTTACTAATGCAGTGTTACCTGTCAACAGCACCGCTAAAAAATCAGGAAAGCCTACCAGGGGAATATTTCCGGCCATAATCAAGGCCACATTATTTGGACTATTCTTCTTTAAATCATAGTCCGATAACCAATTATTTAGTTTTTCATTGGTCAAAAGTTTTGCCCAATTTTCAATTGAGAATAGGATATTCTTTTTGGTAAACCATCCATTTTTATGTCCTGCCAAGACAATGGCATCATCCAGTTTTGAAAACCAATCATTTTGATTCTCAATAGATTGGCCTCCTTGACTAACATATTCGCAATATGAGTTAAGAAAATCGCCAAGTTTAACAAAAGCTTGTAATCGCCGATGATGTACGTCCATTATATTTGTTCGAAATTGTTTTAGGCAGTACCTTTGCACGAATGAATTGCAAAAGTAATGATGCCGATCGTTTTTCGGCATTAAAAGAAAGAGAAAATCATGGCGATTATAATAACGGATGAATGTATCAATTGTGGAGCCTGTGAACCAGAATGCCCCAATACGGCCATTTACGAAGGTGCGGATGAGTGGCGTTACTCAGATGGTACCTCGCTTAAAGGCAATGTTGTGTTGCCCAATGGTAAAGCGGTCGACGCAGATACGGTCCAAGAACCGATAAGTGACGAAATCTATTATATCTCACCCGATAAATGTACGGAATGCATGGGCTTTCATGAAGAACCCCAATGTGCGGCCGTATGTCCTGTAGATTGTTGTGTTCCTGATGAAGATCATGTAGAATCGGAAGAAACATTGTTGGCGAAGCAGGCGTTTATGCATCCTGATGGGTAAAAAAAGGATTTTAGACCGTTTTACTGCTAGAACCAAGAATCAAGACAATTTTTTGCTCCAACAAAGTTGGAGCTTTTTAATTTGAGAAATTTTAGCATCCCGCCTCTAGCTCAAATGTTTAACATCTTCTCAGTGATTTCCTTTAAAAGCTTCGCGCAAACCATAGCAGTCATACCATTGATGTCTCTAGTAGGGTTATATTCCACAATGTCCGCTCCAATTATCGATACATTTATATTTTGGATTATGACTAACACTTCCCGTGTACTGAATCCTCCTGGTTCATGATGTGAAACTCCTGGGGCGAATGCGGGATCTAGAGCATCAATATCAAGCGACAGATATATCGGATTCTCAAATTTCGGAAGTTTTGAAAGGTGAAAATCCTTCATTTCAATGGTTTCCACTTTATATTTCTTGGCCTGTTCCCTTTGATGGGTGGAAAAGGTTCGAATTCCGATTTGGACCAACCGAGAGGCCAGTTCGCTTTCCATAATTCGTGCAAAGGGGCAGGCATGGGAATATTTGTCGCCTTCGAATATATCGTATAAATCACCATGGGAATCGATGTGCAAAATATCGATCGGGCCGTACTTTTCAAAAAATGATTTGATAATGGGATAGGTAATTGAATGGTCACCACCTAAAGTCATTAAAGGAAAGCCCTGAGCCAAGTTTTCTTTGGTGGTTTTTTCGATTTCAAAATAGTCTTCGATTTCGAAATCGCCTTTGTCGTCAAATAGCTCAGGCCGGATTTCCAACCCTGATTCGGTAAAATAGTTGGCAGAGTCACTTCTATATGCTTTTCGTATCAGGGGCGGGGCCAAAGCTGGCCCCCTAAGGTAGGATGATTTTTTATCGTAGAGGATTCCTTGTAACGTTATTTTGTTCATAGAAAAAAGCTTTTTTTGTGCCGATCATGGGCAGGTTAAATATAAAGTAAAAACTATCTTTGCAGCCGAATTAAAAAGTCTAGCGTCAGGGCTTTATCAAAAACCTTTTGACAAACGGTAAGAGATTCCCGCCTTCGCGGGAATGAAAAAAATATTCATTTATGAAAGCAGGTATCGTCGGATTGCCTAACGTAGGTAAGTCTACTCTTTTTAATTGCCTATCGAACGCCAAGGCTCAAAGTGCGAATTTTCCGTTTTGTACTATTGAGCCTAATATCGGTGTCGTGAACGTTCCCGATTCGAGGTTGCAGAAATTGGAAGAACTGGTGAATCCTGAGCGGGTGATTCCAGCGACCGTTGAGATTGTCGATATTGCTGGCTTGGTTAAAGGTGCAAGTAAAGGCGAGGGTCTTGGCAACCAGTTTTTGGGAAACATCCGTGAAACGGATGCAATTCTTCATGTTTTGCGATGTTTCGACAACGATAATATCGTGCATGTCGATGGTTCGGTAGACCCCATACGTGATAAGGAGACCATCGATATGGAGCTCCAATTGAAAGATTTGGAAACGGTCGAGAAAAAACTGGAAAAGGTAAAACGCGCTGCCAAAACCGGAAACAAGGAAGCCCAAAAAGAGGAAGCTGCACTTTTAAAAGTAAAAAATGGATTAGAAAGCGGAACTTCAGTACGGGCTATAGAACTCACTAAAGATGAACGCATTGAATTCATAAATCCCTTGCAATTTATTACAGACAAACCCGTGATGTATGTTTGTAATGTGGACGAAGAGTCTGCCGCCTCAGGAAACAATTACGTCGAAAAAGTAAAAGCTGCTGTTGCCAATGAAAATGCTGAAGTTGTTGTACTGGCCGTAGGCACGGAAGCTGATATTACCGAATTGGAAACTTATGAGGAACGCCAAATGTTCCTCGAAGATCTGGGATTGACCGAACCGGGTTCCGCCAAACTCATCCGCGGGGCCTACAAATTATTGAATCTTGAAACCTATTTTACCGCAGGCGTTAAAGAGGTCAGGGCATGGACGATTCCAATAGGAGCGACTGCGCCACAAGCAGCAGGCGTAATTCATACCGATTTCGAAAAAGGCTTTATCCGTGCGGAGGTTATTGCCTATGATGATTACGTAAAATATGGCAGTGAGGCGAAAGTTAAAGAAGCAGGTAAAATGCGGGTCGAAGGCAAGGAGTATATTGTGAAGGATGGTGATGTGATGCATTTTCGCTTTAACGTATAGACTCGCTGCGCTTGTAAATTCCAAAAACCAAATTCCAAATCCCAAAATAGTGCAAACCGAAAGCTTACCATTGGAATTTGGAATTTGATTTTTATTGGAATTTGCCCTGCTAATGGGCTTTCTATCAACAAAACCCCCATTTCCATTGTTAATTACTTTAATGGATAGGGGTTTTATCTTTTTATGAACCGTGCTATCTTTAACACCACTTAGGTAAAAACATCGATACTATGTCCGAAAAGAACCAGTATACCGAAGATAATATCCGTTCGCTTGATTGGAAAGAACACATCCGATTGCGGCCAGGTATGTATATTGGTAAGCTCGGTGACGGCTCTTCGGCCGATGACGGTATCTACATCCTATTAAAAGAAACCATCGACAACTGTATCGATGAGTTCGTCATGGGTGCTGGCAAAACGATTGAAATCAGCATTAAGGATAATGTCGTGAAGGTTCGTGATTACGGGCGTGGCATCCCTTTGGGAAAAGTCGTCGACGTAGTTTCCAAAATGAATACTGGTGGTAAATATGATAGTCGGGCCTTTAAAAAGTCCGTGGGACTGAATGGTGTCGGTACCAAAGCGGTCAACGCACTTTCCAGTTTTTTCGAGGTGCAATCGACCCGTGACAATCAAATCAAGACAGCACAATTCAGCCAGGGAGACTTGGTTTCAGAAGAGGGGCCGGTAGAAAGCTCAAAACGCAAGGGCACCAAAGTTTCCTTCACGCCTGATGAGGCCATTTTCAAAAAATACAAGTACCGTAACGAGTACATTGAGCGTATGCTCAAGAATTACGTATATCTGAATCCGGGGTTGACGATTGTTTTTAATGGGGAGAAATTCCATTCCGAAAACGGATTGAAAGACCTGTTGGAAGATAACAACAATATGGATGACATGTTGTACCCTGTTATCCACTTGAAAGGCGATGATATCGAAGTCGCTATCACCCATAGTAAGACCCAGTATAGCGAGGAATATCATTCTTTCGTCAACGGACAGCATACGACGCAAGGCGGTACCCACCAATCTGCTTTCCGAGAGGCTTTGGTAAAAACCATACGTGATTTCTATGGAAAAAATTATGAGGCTTCCGATATTCGAAAATCGATTATTTCGGCCATTTCCATTAAGGTAATGGAGCCTGTTTTTGAAAGCCAGACCAAGACCAAATTAGGCTCTACTGATATGGGTGGGGACTTTCCGACGGTACGTACCTATATCAACGATTTTGTTGGAAAGTATTTGGATAATTATTTGCACAAGAATCCTGAAACCGCCGAAAAGCTGCAGCGAAAGATCATGATGGCCGAGAAGGAGCGAAAAGAACTTTCGGGCATTCGAAAATTGGCCCGTGACCGTGCAAAGAAATCGAGTGTCCACAATAAGAAACTTCGTGATTGCCGTGTGCATTTGGGAGATATGAAAAAGGACAACCGTCTGGACAGTACCCTATTTATTACCGAGGGTGACTCTGCTTCGGGTTCCATCACCAAATCCCGTGATGTCAATACCCAAGCCGTTTTCAGTTTACGTGGGAAGCCCTTGAATTCCTATGGAATGTCGAAAAAAATCGTTTACGAGAACGAAGAATTCAATCTGTTGCAAGCGGCGCTCAATATCGAAGAATCGATGGAGGACCTTCGGTACAATAACATTGTAATCGCTACGGATGCGGATGTCGATGGTATGCACATTCGATTGTTATTGATTACGTTCTTCTTGCAATTCTTTCCTGAATTGATCAAGGAAAACCATCTGTACATCCTCCAAACGCCCCTGTTCAGGGTGCGAAATAAAAAGGAAACCATATATTGTTATAGTGACGAAGAACGGCGCAACGCCATACGGAAATTGAGCGGAAAACCCGAAATAACCCGTTTTAAGGGATTGGGCGAAATATCACCCGATGAATTTCAACATTTTATCGGTGACGATATCCGCTTGGAACCCGTGATGCTGGACAAGGCCATGTCCATCGAGGAACTATTGAGTTTCTATATGGGAAAAAACACGCCGGATCGACAAAGATTTATTATCGAAAACCTTAAAGTAGAAGTGGACCTCGTTGATGAGGATAACTTATAAACCAACAAACACGAATACTTCTGAATGGAAGAGAATGATGAACTAGAACTGCCCGGAGAGGAAAGCTTACCTGATGATGAGGCTGGGGAACAAAATGAAAGTACTGACGGAGAGGCCGTGCAAGACGATGCCCTGACCCGAGTTTCGGGTATGTATAAGGATTGGTTTTTGGATTATGCGTCATACGTAATCCTTGAACGTGCCGTACCTGCTATCGAGGATGGATTCAAGCCAGTGCAACGTCGAATCATGCATGCCCTCAAGGAATTGGATGATGGCCGATACAACAAAGTGGCCAATGTGGTGGGCCATACCATGCAGTACCACCCCCATGGCGATGCCAGTATCGGCGATGCCATGGTACAGATCGGGCAGAAAGAGCTTTTGATAGACACCCAAGGTAACTGGGGCAACATTTTGACCGGTGATGGGGCGGCTGCCTCGCGATATATCGAGGCCCGTCTTTCAAAATTCGCGTTGGAGGTCGTATTCAGCCCGAAGATTACGGAATGGCAACAATCATATGACGGCCGTAAGAAGGAGCCGGTCAACCTTCCGGTGAAGTTTCCCTTGCTTTTGGGACAGGGCGCTGAAGGTATTGCGGTTGGATTATCCACAAAAGTACTTCCTCATAACTTTATTGAGCTTATCGATGCCTCCATCAAACATTTGAAGGGGCAACGTTTTAAATTATTTCCTGATTTCCCCACAGGTGGTATCATTGATGTCGATAATTACAATGATGGGTTAAGAGGCGGAAAGATTCGTGTTCGTGCCCGTATATCGCAGCAAGATAAAAATACATTGGTAATCAATGAAATACCTTATGGAACCAATACCTCTTCTTTAATAGATTCCATTCTAAAGGCGAATGACAAAGGGAAGATAAAAATCAAAAAAATAGAAGATAATACGGCTGCAGAAGTCGAGATTTTGGTCCATTTGCCCTCGGGTATTTCTCCTGATAAAACCATTGATGCCCTGTATGCCTTTACGGCCTGCGAATCCTCCATTTCGCCATTGGCCTGTATCATCGAGGACAACAAACCGCTGTTCATTGGCGTGACCGAAATGCTGAGGCGCTCTACCGATGCCACGGTCGATCTCTTAAAGCAAGAATTAGAGATTCAACTGGGGGAACTTGAAGAGCAATGGCACGCCGCTAGCCTTGAGCGAATATTTATTGAAAACCGTATTTACCGTGATATCGAGGATGAGGAAACTTGGGAAGGCGTGATTTCGGCCATTGATAAAGGTTTAAAGCCATTTACCAAGCACCTGAAACGCGCGGTAACCGAAGAAGATATTGTCCGCCTGACGGAAATTCGAATCAAGCGCATTTCGAAATTCGATTTGGATAAGGCCCAACAGAATCTCGATAATCTAGAGCAGAAAATTGCAGAGGTGAAACATCATCTTGCCAACCTTATCGAATACGCCATTGACTATTTCAAAAGCCTGAAGGAAAAGTATGGCAAGGGTAGGGAGCGTAAGTCGGAGATTCGCATGTTCGACGATATCGAGGCCACAAAGGTGGTCATCCGTAATACCAAACTATATGTAAACAGGGAAGAAGGTTTTGTAGGCACCGCATTACGACGTGACGAATATGTGACCGACTGCAGCGATATCGACGATATCATCGTTTTTACCAAAGATGGGCAAATGATGGTCACGAAGGTAGATGCAAAGACCTTTGTTGGAAAGAACATCATTCATGTGGCGGTCTTTAAAAAGAAGGACAAACGCACCATTTATAATATGGTCTATAAGGATGGTAAAGGAGGTCCGTCTTATGTGAAGCGCTTCGCCGTTACGAGCATTACACGTGATAAGTTGTATGACCTTGGTACCGGAAAAGCGGGGACGGATGTCCTCTATTTTTCGGCGAACCCCAATGGAGAGGCCGAGGTGGTGACGATCAACCTCCGACAGGTCGGAAGTATCAAAAAGCTAAAATGGGACATCGATTTTGCCGATGTATTGATTAAGGGTAGGGCCTCAAAAGGAAATATCGTTACCAAATACTCCGTAAAACGTATTGAACTCAAAGAAAAAGGACTGTCAACTTTAAAGCCTAGAAAATTATGGTTCGACGATACGGTACAGCGTTTGAACATCGATGAACGAGGCGAACTGTTGGGCGAGTTCACCAAAGAAGACCGACTGTTGATCGTAAACCAAAAGGTATTGTGAAAACCGTCATTCCCGATTTAACCCTTCGGTTCGATGACGATATGATCGTTTTGGAAAAGTGGGTGCCGAACAAGCCTCTGACCGCTATTTATTGGGAAGGAGAAAAAGAACTATTTTACGTAAAACGCTTTCTCATCGAAAATGCGGATAAGGAAGAAGCGATTATAACCGAACATCCAAAATCGTATCTAGAGGCCATCTTTACGGATTATCGTCCGCAGGCCGAATTGGTATATGCCAAGAAACGCGGTCAAGATCGAAAAGAGAATGTGACCATCGATTTGGAGGATTTTATCTCGATCAAAGGCATTACGGCCATGGGCAATCAATTGACCAAAGATAAGGTGCTGGAAATCAATGTAATGGAACCCTTACCGTATGAGGTTCCTGAACCTCGGGCACCTGAAGATATCGAAGTTGTGGACGAAGAGAATGTTCCTTCCTCTATTGAGGAGACAAATCCTAAAAAAGACACAAAATCGCCACAAGCAAATGACGATAAGGAAGCTGAAGGCGACGGGCAGATAACATTATTTTAGACATGAAAAATTTTATACAAGAGTTCAAGAACTTTGCCATTAAAGGCAATATGATCGATATGGCCATTGGTATCATTATCGGTACGGCCTTTAATAACGTCGTCAATACGATTGTCAAGAAAGTTGTCATGCCCCCGTTATCGCTTTTGACCGATGGGGTCAATCTTGCCAATCGAAAATTAGTACTGAGAGATGCGAGTGATACCGCCGAGGAAGTGGCCATGGGCTACGGAGAACTCGTCGAGGCACTAATCGACTTCGGAATCATCGCCCTAACCATTTTCTTGGTTTTGAAAGGCATCAATCGGTTTCGTGACAAGGCCGAGAACCCCGAAGATACCGAAGTGACCACCCCAAAGAACATTGAGCTTTTATCGAATATGGAAAAATTAATGAAGGAACAGAACGAACTTTTGCGCGACTTAAAAAAATAAGAATTCCCTAAAAGTTCAAATAGCCTATCTTTGAAAAAAATATTGCCGAATGGATTTTACCAACCCCTGGTTTACGGAGTACCTTGTTTTATTGCTTTTATTCTATTGGAACTTACTTATAGTAAGACCCATGGCGACGACCATTTGTACGAATGGAAAGATTTGTTCGCCAGTGGAGCCATGGGTGTAGGTTCGGCCATTATCGGTCCACTGTTCAAGGTGGTTTTCGCCATTGTTCTTTTTACGGCAACTTTTGAGTTTTTTAATCCTGAAGTTGATGGGGTACGTACCAATCTCTTTGGACACAAGTCATTCGGTTATGCTTGGTGGGTATTTTTACTCTGCCAATTGGCCGATGATTTTACCTATTATTGGTTCCATAGGGCCAATCACGAGATACGGGTTTTGTGGGCCGCACATATCGTTCACCATTCCTCAGATAACTTTAATTTGGGCACCGCGGTTCGTAATGGATGGTTTACAATCCTATACAAGCCCTTGTTTTATATGTGGCTACCGGCGGTAGGATTTCCACCTGAAGTGGTGATGGTCTGTTTAGGCATAGAAGCCTTGTGGCAGTTTCAGTTGCATTCGGTCTATGTTCCCAAAATGGGAATCATTGAAAAAGTATTCAATACCCATACCATGCACCAGGTACATCATGCGCAGAATGTAGAATATCTCGACAAAAACCACGGGGGTTTTTGAACATTTTTGATAAGATTTTTGGTACTTGGAAGGAGTTGGATGATGATGTCGATGTGAAGTACGGCGTAATCCACCCACCAAAAAACTATAATCCCATAGAGATTTTGACCCATGAATACAAGGATATCTGGAAGGATGTAAAAAAGTCTCCCAAACTATACGATAAGTTCATGTATATTTTCGGCCCTCCGGGGTGGAGCCATGATGGAAGCACCATGACGGTAAAACAGCAGCAACGTCTGTTCGAGGAGCAGAAAAGAATGAACCCTGAATTGGTTTTTGAGCGGCCGAACTAAGAGATTAGCTCCGCGTCGACCATACCCCCCTATATAGCCCTTTTAAGAAGCTTTTTGATCTTCCTGTACATCCACCTTTTTTCGCAATTTCATGTTCAAAAATTCTATCAAAAGCGAAAAGGCTATGGCAAAATAGAGATACCCTTTGGGAATGGCACCGATTTCTTGACCAAAGATTTTGGTATGGCTTAGATGGGCCGCCTCGGCAATTAGCATAAAACCGATAAGAATTAGAAATGAGAGGGCTAAAAGCTGCATAGAAGGGTGCTTGTTAATGAACACCCGTATGGGATTGGCAAAGACCATCATAATAATTATGGATATCACCACGGCGATAATCATCAAAATCAAGGCGTCCATCGGGTCGTTTCCGATACCATTGGTCATACCGACCGCGGTAAGAATGGAATCTATGGAAAATATAAAGTCGATAATCACTATTTGAACGATTGCTTTGGAAAAGCTGGTAATTTTTTTGCGTCCAATTCATCTTTGTCATGCTCAGGCAATTCAACTTTTTCATGTATTTCAGATGTGCTTTTGTAGAGTAGAAATAGCCCCCCGAAGAAAAGAATCAAGGCTTGGCCACTTATGCCGGTGGTAAGCCAAGAAGTGTCGATATAATAAAAAGCATTTTTGAGCCCTATCAAAAAAGAAACGGCAAACAAGAGGATGATACGTTGTACCATGGCCAACAACAGTCCAATGTTGGTGGCCCTTTGCCGTTGGTTGTTTGGCAACTTGTTGGCTACAATGGATATGAACACAATATTGTCAATGCCAAGTACTATTTCAAGAAATGTCAATGTCAGTAGGGCGACCCAGGCATCTGGACTTGCGAAGATTTCAAACATAATTTGGTGGGTTTATAGGTTTATGTCTTGTAAAAAGAGTTTATAGTTTATGAGTTTTTGCGACATAAAAAGTACTTTTTTAGCTCACTGCTCACTGCTCACTGCTCACTGCTCACTGCTCACTCTAACGGCAGTTCCCTTCGATTTTTGCGTGCCCCCGACAATGTTGTACTCAAATGTATAAGAATTATCGGTGGTGGACAATATCTTGATATGAATTGATTTTTCTTCAGCCGCATTTTTTGGGTTGATCTTCTTGACAATGTATTCGCAATCATTGATCCAGCGTATGGATGATGTATCCGACTTTTGCTCGAAATAATCGATTTCAATTTCATCATTTCTCACAAAGGTGGTGGTTTTCTCTTGCCCATTAATTTCGGAGGTGAAGGTAAACTCACCATTTTTAAAGTCGGCGCAGTCCCTTTGGGGTTGATAGCAGGCAGATAGAAACAGTGACAACAAAAGGATACTGATTAAATTTCGCATAAGAGTACAAAATAAGGAAATTCACGGAGATCTTAGAACCGTTTTTCTGAATTCTTAACAATTATCTTCAGTATAAGACTTAAAACTACCGTCTGAATAAAAAACTATTATTTTTTCGATAGATTTTAGACCCTTGCCTTTCACGGGAATAGCTTTTTTTTGACCGGTATCTTTATCCGAAATAGGAGAGGAAGACAATTTTTCACTTACATCGGCAGGGAAGAAACCTTTTCCGTTCAAAAGCCAATATAGATTTACTTCGGGAAAGGTCTTTATCACTTTAAGCACAAATTCCAAACTAGGTTTGTTTCTTCCGGAAAGCAAATGGGAAATGGAGGAACGCTGCACTTGAATTTTATCGGCGAAGGCCGCGGCCGAAAGTCCATAATAATCGAACAATCGTTCCAGTCGCTTTATAAAATCCGAAGTGTTTACCATTGTAAAACTTAATATTCAAAAATAGGTAAAGGAAGCAGATTAATTACTAAAAATCATTGAAAAGTATCATTTTTATCCACCTTTTTTATTTAAGTAAAAGGTATTAAAATACTGATTTTAAATAATTTATACCTTTTAAAATTATCGATTATAAATTTTAAACCCTATAGATTACAAATGTGTACACTCACGGTCAAATTAAAATTATTTTTGTTTACAATAGTAAATTATATCATTTACAAATGTAATTTTAATAGATTGTATTTTTGTTCTTTCTAAATGTAATGCATGACTTTATCCGCGACCGAATATCTATCTGTTCAAGAAAAATCCGTCTCAGGGCGTTACGTAACTCATAGGCAGATAGCCGATTATTTGACCAAGATAGAGGCTGATTTTGACATCCAAGATGTGGGCAAATCCGTTCAAGGCAGAACCATACAAGCGATTAAATTAGGTACTGGTCCTAAAAAAGATTCTGATATGGTCGCAAATGCACGGTAATGAATCAACGACTACAAAGGCCGTTCTGGATTTTCTCAACTATTTCAAAGCTGAAAATCCGAGTCCCAACAAATGCTAGAGCAATGTAGTTTGGTTATTTTGCCAATGCTGAATCCTGATGGAGCGGAGGTTTATACCCGTGTCAATGCCAATAACGTAGATCTAAATAGAGATGCGCAAGAACGAACCCAGCCTGAAAGTCGAATATTGAGGCAAGTGTTCGAAGAATTCCGACCGGAGTACTGCTTTAATCTTCACGATCAGCGTACGATTTATAATGTCGGCGATACGAACAAACCGGCTACGGTTTCATTTTTATCCCCTGCGTTCGACATCGAAAGAAGTATATCGGTTTCACGAAAAAAAGTATGGCGTTGATTTATTATATGAATAAGGTACTTCAACAAGAGATTCCTGGTCATGTCGGGCGTTACGATGATGCCTTTAATCCCAATTGTGTCGGAGATACTTTTCAAATGCTCGAAACGCCTACGGTACTTTTTGAAGCGGGCCATTATCCTGGTGATTATCAAAGGGAAGAAACCCGAAAATTCATCCTTGCCGCATTGCTTACGGCATTGAAAACCTTGGCCAATAACATGCTCCACGAGTTTGAACCCGGTCTATATACTGAGATTCCTGAAAATAAAAAATTGTTTTATGATGTTATTGTGCGGAATGTCCACGTTATAAATGCTAACCTCAAATCAGATGATTCCATCGGGATATTATACAAAGAAATATTACAAGAAAAAACAATTCGATTTCAACCCGAAATTGAAAAAATCGCTAATCTTGATTCCCATTTCGGACACGAAGAATATGACTGCAAGAACCCTAGAAGTTTAGAGGACCTTAAAAACCAATCTTTCTGGGACCTAGTAAATCGTTGATTCTGAATTTATTGTTCCAAAATTAGCGAATCATTGCAGTTTCGTTAAAAAAATCATCCTTTTACTGAATTTAATTTCATAATTAGTTATTTTTGCCAAAAATAATTTGATTATGGGTAAAGTTAAACTGGATGAAATCGATCACCAGATTTTGGACTTGTTGATCGATAATACACGTACTCCGTTTACAGATATTGCAAAGAAACTTTTGATTTCTGCGGGTACGGTTCATGTTCGGGTAAAAAAGATGGAAGATGCCGGAATTATTCAAGGTTCATCGCTTACACTCGATTACATAAAGCTAGGGTATGCCTTCATTGCGTACGTTGGAATATTTTTAGAAAAGACACACCAGACCAAATTCGTTTTGGAACGTCTCAACCAGATACCCAATGTTACGATTGCCCACATCACTACGGGCAAGTTCAATATCTTTTGTAAGATTAGGGCCCGGGATACGAATCATGCCAAAAATATTATTTTTAAGATCGATGATATCGAAGGGGTCAGCCGAACCGAGACCATGATTTCGTTGGAAGAAAGCTTTAATGATAAAAAGCGTTTGATGCATACGATTTTCAATGAGATATAATAAGAAATGAATGAAACAAAATCCCGATCATATGGTATGGTTGGGATTTTTTATTGAAATCATGTAATAAAAATATATGAGAACATCAGAACTTCAGATTGCCGAGCCTTTTCCGTATTACAAAACGTATATCGATGTATTGGGAGATTGTGAATTGATGGATAAACTACAAAGACAAGTAAGCAATTTTCCAAAGTTCATCGAAAGTATTCCCGATTCAAAAATGGATTATGCCTATGCGGAAGGTAAATGGACAGTGGCAGAAGTATTACTGCACATCATCGATACAGAGCGTATCTTTCAATATAGGGCCTTACGCTTTTGTAGAGGGGACAAAACCCCGTTGCCTGGTTTTGATCAAGATGTTTTTATTTCAGGACTTAATGTAAAAAGGTATTCAAAAGAGAACATTATCGAAGAGTACAAGATTGTTCGAAAATCTACCATTGCGTTGTTCGCCAATCTAGATCGTAAAAGTCTGGAGAGTACGGGAATCGCAAGCCAATTGAACTGGAGTGTGGCCGCATTGGGTTTTGTGATCTGCGGGCATCAAAGACACCACCGCAACATTATTCGTGAGCGTTATCTATGAGTTCAATCAAGGTCTAACTCCTCTTCGAGATCAGACTCACTGCTCATATCGTACTCCATGCCATTGGAGTCGACTTCTTCCAATATGGGGTCGGTTTTAACTTCATCTTCAATTTCAAGCTCTTTTTCTATATTATCCTCAAAGTTGGAAATAAAATTGGCAAGACTTTTACTGATTTTTACTAGGTAAACGATATCGTTCGTCCTTAGCTCAACGGCTTCGACGATCTCACCTTGCAAATTTTTAAAGGCAATGATATCGTCGTCGCCATATCCATCGGGGTAGGTTTCGATCAATAAAGCGGCCAGTTCATGGTCAAGCTTTTTGTAATCCACAATTTTACGTAGCATAGTAGGTTATTTTTCTCGATTTCGGTCGAGTTGGTTCATGGTTCATTTGGGATACTCTAATAAATGTTCTAGGTACAGAACGTTAACTGATACCCAATCTATACATTTTTTAGATCAGTTTTCGCAAAGAGTTGTCAAATGGGCTTTTTAGTATATGAAACTAGAATTCGGCGTAGTAAGCAAAAGCTTCTTCGAACAGATTCTCAGGAACTTGAATATCTATTTGAGGATTCCCGATAGCTTCCAGAAGTACAAAATTGATATTCCCGTGGGAGTTTTTCTTATCAAACTTTAGAAGGGATAGTATTTTCGGGATGTCCATTTGTTCAAAGTCCACTTTTCCGTAGCGACTCGCAAAGACTTCTGAAATATCCGTCAAGGCTGCAGACGTAAGTCCCGTAAGTTTATGTGAAAGGTAGGCTTCGAGTATCATCCCAACAGCTATGGCTTCACCGTGCAAAAGAGTAGGGTGTGCTTCACTTTCCAAGAAATAAGATTCTATGGCATGCCCTAGGGTATGTCCGAAATTCAAAATTTTTCTAAGGCCTTGTTCCGTAGGGTCTTGCAATACGACCTTGTTTTTTATTTGGACGGAATCGTAGATCAAAGTGCCCAGGTTGCTAAAGTCATTCACTTTTTTTAATGCTTCCCAGTACGCTGCATCCTGTATGAGGCCATGTTTGAGCATTTCGGCAAATCCGCTTTGAAGCTGCCTCTGACCAAGTGTCTTTAAATAATCGGGTAGCACCATGACCATTACCGGTTGGTTGATTACGCCGATCTGGTTTTTCAAAGGTCCGAGATCTACACCGGTCTTCCCGCCGACCGAAGCGTCCACCATAGACAAAAGTGTAGTCGGTGTATTGATGAAATCGATGCCTCTTTTAAAGGTCGAGGCTACGAATCCGCCCAAGTCGGTAATAACGCCGCCGCCCAAATTGACCAAAAGACTTTTGCGGTCAGCATTTTGGTCGGATAATGCATTCCATACCGCTAGACATGTCTCAATATTTTTATGTGCTTCTCCTGATAGAATTTCGATTACTTCAATGGACTTCTTGGAATCAATAGATCCTAAAAAAATGGGTAGACAATGTCTTTTTGTATTCTCATCGACAAGAACGAAAATCTTGGAATACGCGGTTTGAGATAGATGCGCATTAAGTGCATCGGTCGCCGATTGGTTGAAATGAACAGCGTATGAAGTATTGCGAATAGATTGCATTAAAAATCGTTTTTAGCTTCCACCAAGACAGAAGACACCAAAGGTTTGAATACAAAATAAAGGTTATTTTTTCTTAAAGGAATACAATTAACGTCTTTATATTTGAATCTATAATTATTCAATAAAAATGGATCAAATTTTTGAGAATACCGCAACGGCATTTGCCTTGAAAACGGACTCCGAATTGGAACGGGCCTACTTTCTTTTCAAAATGATTGCAAATGAGCCTTTGGTACGCATGGGCACGGCGGTTACGAATTTTGCCATCAAAGCGCATCTTCCCGTAGAAGGTTTGATACGGGCTACCGTTTTCGATCATTTTTGTGGTGGTGTCAATGAAATGGACTGCATGCCCGTGGTAGACAAAATGTGGGAAAAAGGCGTTTGCTCCGTACTCGATTATTCCGTTGAAGGCAAGGATAGTGAAGATCCTTTGGACGATGCCCTGAACATGATTTTAAAAGTACTTGATTTCGTCAAGGAAAAAGAGGCGATACCTTTTGCAGTATTTAAACCCACAGGGTATGGCCGTTTTGAATTATTCAAGAAAATCGGAGCGGGTATAAAACTGACCTCTTCGGGACAATTGGAGTGGAATAGGGTAGTGGCCCGATTCGATAAGACCTGTAAAAAGGCACATGACCTTGATGTATCGCTGCTTATCGATGCTGAAGAAAGCTGGATGCAAGATGCTGCCGATCAACTGGTCGAAGATATGATGCGGAAATATAACAAGAACAAAGCCGTCGTTTTCAATACCCTACAGATGTACCGTTGGGACCGTCTTGACTACCTCAAAAAGTTACATCAACGCGCCAAGGAAGATGGTTTCAAGATCGGGATCAAAGTAGTGCGGGGCGCCTATATGGAAAAAGAAAACGAACGTGCCGAAGAAAAGGGATATCGAACCCCGATCTGTGCAACCAAAAAAGAAACGGACGAGAATTTCGACACTGCGGTGGCTTATATGGTAGAACATCTTGACATTATTTCGCTTTTCAACGGAACCCATAATGAGAGCAGTTGCTATTCCTTGATGAAGTTGATGAAAGACTACGGTATTTCGAACGAAGACCCACGTATCTGGTTTGGACAGTTGTTCGGAATGAGCGATCATATTTCTTTTAACCTTGCGGCCAAGGGCTACAACGTAGCCAAATATTTACCTTTTGGACCCGTGCGCGATGTGATGCCCTATCTAATACGAAGGGCGGAAGAAAATACTTCGGTAGCCGGGCAGACCAGTCGTGAGCTTTCCTTGCTCAAAAAGGAGCGAAAACGAAGGAAGATTTAGTGGGCAGTTTGCCGTAGTCAGTAGCAGTGGGCAGTGAAAAGTTTGGTTTATGTTAAAGGGTTGTCTCTTGATGGATGTCATGCCGAGCGGGGTCGAAGCACGGCCTAAGTGTTGAAGTTGTCTATGAGTCAACTGCTATTCAAAAACTAAATTGGCGATTACCGCTTTTTCTTGGCAATTTTCAACCTCCAAAACTGCTTCTTTGTTCTTTAATTCCCCTTCAATATAGTAAGTCTTACAGTCCGTGGATTTTGTGTCGCTGCTACCAAAATCTACATCTCCCTCATTTAGAAAATAAGCAATATCCACGGAGTCAATCTTTTTCTCTTGAATCATCCTATCTATTTCATAGGAATATTGCAAAGGTTTTGAACGTATGTCCTTCAAAGTTCTACAATTGGGAAAATAACAGAACGAGACGCCGGTTTCATCCGATTTCTTTTTCAGGAAGAAGGCAAGGAAAACAATACCGATGGAAAGTCCGAATAGATAAAATCCCAAACGTTTTAAAAAGGCCATGCGCAAAGTTACGAGTAAATGTAATGATTGTGTAATTGAAGAATAATAAAACCGTCATTAGAATATCAGAAAATTGATATCACTGTACTGAAGGTCGAACCATTCGCCGACCGATTTGTTGGTCAAAATACCGTGATACAAATAAAGGCCATTTCGCAGGCCCTTGTCGAAACGCAATGAATTTTCGAGGCCCCCGTCTTCGCCAAGTTTTAGTAGATAGGGCGTAAAAATGTTACTTATCGATATGGATGCTGTTTTCGGATATCGTGAAGGAATGTTCGGAACGGCATAATGAATGACCCCGAATTTTTCGCGGGTCGGTTTGGCATGTGTGGTAATCTCACTTGTTTCAAAACAGCCACCGGTATCAATGCTGACATCGATGATAACGGCTCCCTTTTTCATATGCTCGACCATGGTACTTGAAACGACCACAGGCGCACGATCTTTCCCCTTGTCGCCCCAATGGCTACATCGCAGCGTTTCAATGCCTTCAATAAGTTCTTGGGTTGAATGGTAGACGTATAAACCGTTTGTCTCAAATTCGATTGAATATTCCGGAGTTTGGTAATCGAATTGTCGAATATCTTGACATTGCCACCTAGACCTATGGCCGAGCGTGCCGCAAATTCCCCAACCGTGCCCGCGCCAATGATGACAACTTCTACAGGAGGCACCCCGCTAATGTTACCGAACATAAGGCCGTTGCCATTGTTGGTCTTCGACATGATTTCGGAGGCGATAAGTACGGAGGAAATCCCGGCAATTTCGCTTAACGATCTTACAGCGGGATATTTACCGTCCTCATCACGAATATATTCAAAAGCTATCGCGGTAATACGCTTTTTCGCCATGGCCTCGAAATAGGCCTTAGACTGGGTCTTGATCTGAAGTGCTGAGATAATCGTGGTCTGCGGATTGATCAATTCGATTTCCGCAAGGGTCGGGGGTTCTACTTTTAAGAGTAGGGGGCAACCAAAGACTTTTTTGGTATCGTTGGTGATTTCGGCTCCGGCTTCGGTATAATCCACATCCGAAAAATGGGCGCCTTCCCCTGCGCCGGATTCTATCAGTACACGATGCCCGTTTGATGTAATGGCATTTACGGCATCGGGTGTCAGGCAGATCCGTTTCTCTTGATATTGCTTTTCTTTGGGGATACCAATAAAAAGCTCTCCTTTTTGTTTTAGTACTTCAAGGGTTTCTTCTTGGGGCAGCAATTGTTGTTTGCTAAAGGGCGAACTCGGTTGATCCATAAAAAGATGTGTCAATTCCCACAAACGGGATAACGAAGTGATTTAAACATTTTGTATTTAAGCGAAAATTAAGGATTTTGTAACCATTTGAAGCCTTTTTTGAGATGCATAGCAGGGCTACGTAGCGAGAAAAAGACAAAAAATGGGTGCAAAAGACTAATTTTTTAGCAAATGGAAAATGTTTAAATCACTTCGACATCAAATTTACAATAATTTATGGAAGTTATACTTGGGGTAAGTTGTCAAAACAGTCTCTTAGGGAAACTAAAACTTTAGGTGGAACCAGTTTTGAAGGGTGTGCTGAAAATGCCGGAACTGATTTTCGAGATTTCCTGTTGAAAATAGGTAGTTTAATTTTTCGGTAAAGGGTAGGCCGTTTAGATTTATAGGGCCATCTTTATGTAGCTCTTTTTCGGAATTATTATTTTCTTGTTTTTTTCGAAGAGATTTCAGCTCAGCTTCCATAGCTTCAATATCAATACCGTGTACGTACCTATCGACCAATTTTATCCTAATTATATAGATAATAGGTATGATTACCATACATACAATTAAAAGATATTGTATTTCATTCTCATCGATTTTCTCAACATCCTCGCTAAAGACGCTATAGAACTGAAATGCATACATCGCAATGGGTATCAGAATGGCATGATACCACCACCTTTTACAGGTGATGAACCAGACAATTAAAAGAATTAAGGGAATGAGTTTACCGACGTAATAGTAGAAAGCAGTGGAAACATCCTTGTATCCATTTTCGGTAAAAGTAATTCCTAAAAAACTCCATTCTGTATCCGCGGTTAAAGGGACATATTTATACGAATAAAACAAGAGCGGTGTCATTGCGATTAGGAAAGCTAACAGCCCTTCAATAATTAACTTCTTTTTTATTTTTCTGTTGTCCGCCATAACTAAATAGCTAACTAAGAACGCAAAGAAATTATTGCAATAAAAAAGACACTTTCGATGTAAGTGCCTTTTTTATCTTTAAAAAGAAAGTTAAATGCTGTTTAACTGCTCCTTCTTGGGTCTTTGTCTGCTTCTTTCTTATCTATACCATTTTCATATAAATCTTCTTCAGAAGTATTGGGTTGACATGAGGCCGCAAGTAGGGTAGCGCTCGCCATAATCGCGAATAAGATTTTTCTAGTGTTCATTTTTTGGGGTTTTTAGTTAGATTTCTTACAAAATGTGTTACGAAAGTAAGAATAAAAAAGATTTAAAAATGCATTTCAACGTTAAAATTGAACATTTTATCCAAAAAAATATACACTTAATCCGATTTCTTACTTTTTAATCTTATGACACTAAAGGTAAACCTACAAAACCGAATTATAGTGATTGAAGAAAAGGTTCAAGCGATTTGAATGCTAAATATTGTGAAGTTCGATCTGGCGCGTTTGGGGGTCCAAAATCTTGATTTGGATATCCGTTCGTTTTTCGGGAAGAAACGATTCTATTTTTTCGGGCCATTCCATAAAGATCCAACAATCTTGGGCGAGATAATCTTCGAGTCCGAAATCCAAAGCTTCGGTCTCATCGTTCAGTCGATAAAAATCAAAATGATACCCGAGCAGCGAACCATCTTCAAAATGATATTCGTTTACGATACCAAAGGTAGGACTGTTGGCGGAACCTTGCCCGCCCAGTTCTTGAACCATTGTCTTTATCAACGTAGTTTTTCCGGCGCCCATTTGGCCATAGAAACATAAGATTTTTGTAGTACTTTTTTCCAGTAATTGCTTTACGGCAATAGCTATCTCGGTCTGGTTGTATTGGATTGGCATAGCATTGTGGATTTCATTCACTAAATCGATGCATCAAAGATATTATCTGGGCTCCAACACAACAAACGGAATAATCATCTCTTCCAAAGAAACGCCACCATGTTGATAGGTGTTACGGTAATAACTTACATAGTGGTTATAGTTATTGGGGTATGCAAAAAACAAATCGTTCTTGGCAAAAATAAAAGAGCTGCTCATATTAATACTGGGTAGATGTATGCTACGGGGATCCCGAGCTTCTAAAACATCCTTTTCTTCATAACTAAGACTTCGGCCCGTTTTGTACCTTAAATTGAGGCTCGTCTCTTTATCGCCGATTACTTTAGATGGATGTTTGACATTAATGGTGCCGTGATCCGTTGTAATGATCAATTTCATTCCCATAGCCTGCGCCTGTTGTATGATTTCTAACAAAGGAGAGTTCTTGAACCAGCTTTGGGTCAGAGAGCGATATGATTTATCGTTGGAGGCCAATTCTTTGATAACGTCCATTTCGGTTTTCGAATGCGAGAGCATGTCCACAAAGTTGTAGACGATGGCGGTCAAGTCATTGTCTTTTTGAGATCGAAAGTTTTGCGATAGGTGCTTCCCCTGTTTGAGGCTGCTAATTTTATGGTATTCCCACTTGATGTCGAGCCCAAGGCGCTTAATTTGCTCGCCCAGAAACTTGTCCTCGAACAGATTCTTTCCACCCTCATCGGTATCGTTCTTCCACCAATCAGGGTATTTCTTTTCCATATCCAAAGGTGTCAGCCCTGAAAAAATAGCATTCCTGGCATATTGCGTCGCTGTAGGAAGAATACTGAAATACGACTTTTCTTTGGTCTTTTTAAAAAAGGAACCTACCGTGTCCTCAAAGGCATACCATTGATCATATCTTAAATTATCGATAACGACCAGCAGGGTAGGAGTATCTTTTATTTCGGTAGTATCCACTCCTTGAAGAGTGTATGTGACATCACGGGGCCGTCATGGGAGTTGAACCAATCGGTATAGTTGTTGTCCACGAATTTCCCAAATTGAATATTAGCCTCGACCTTTTGGGATTCCAAAATTTCGAACATGCTGCCGTCCTCGATTTCTTCTAGTTGTAGTTCCCAATAAATTAATTTTTTATAGAGCTCCGTCCATTCATCAATGGTATTTACCATCGAAAGATCCATGGCAATTTTTCTGAATTCCTGTTGATAATTTGCGGTGGTTTTCTCGGAGACCAGTCTCGAATGATCCAAGTTTTTCTTAAGGGATAAAAGTATTTGATTCGGATTGACCGGTTTTATCAAATAATCTGCAATTTTAGAACCAATGGCCTCTTCCATGATAAACTCTTCCTCACTCTTGGTAATCATGACCACGGGAATGGAAGAGTCGATAATTTTTATCTCATTTAAAGTTTCCAATCCCGAAATACCAGGCATATTTTCATCTAGAAATACAATGTCGACCCGGGTATCGACTAGTTCTTCTAGAGCCTCTTGGCCACTTTTGCAAGTGATAACTTCATAGTTTTTCCCTTCGAGAAATAAGATGTGCGGCTTAAGCAAATCAATTTCATCGTCGACCCAAAGAATAGTTATTTTGTTCATTTATTATCTATTGTTATTAGGTTAAACGTTATTGGGTCAATAGGTAGGAATATATAAATACACAGTCGCCAAATAACTTTCAAAATGCTGTTCTTCTCCCCTTGTTGCTCGTACATTGTTTATCTTTACCAAAGTATAAAGACAAAGTATCCGCATTTTGACAACCTCTAAAAAGCTTAAAATTTTCAATGATCCAATTTACGGATTTATTAGAATACCCAATGCGCTTATTTTTGACTTGATCGCCCATCCTTACTTTCAAAGACTTCGCCGTATTTCGCAAATGGGACTTTCGTATTTGGTCTATCCGGGGGCACATCATACCCGGTTTCATCATGCCCTTGGCAGCATGCATCTGATGCAGCAAGCTATACAAATACTTCGTTTTAAGGGCATTACGATTGCTGAGGCTGAAGAAGAAGGGCTTTTATGTGCTATTTTGTTGCATGATATTGGGCATGGCCCATTTTCCCATGCCATGGAGCACAGCTTGGTTCACGGTATTTCACATGAGCAGATTTCCCTGCTTTTCATGCAAGAACTGAACCGTAGCTTTAACGGAAGTTTAACGCTTGCCATTGAAATCTTCGAAAGCAAATACCACAAAAAATTTCTGAACCAGCTTGTTTCGAGTCAATTGGATATGGATAGACTCGACTATCTCAAACGCGATAGTTTTTATACCGGGGTGGCAGAAGGTAATATTAATGCGGAGCGATTGATTACCATGTTAAATGTTGCAGAAGGAAATCTAGTGGTCGAAGAAAAGGGAATTTATTCCGTAGAAAAATTCTTGATGGCGCGAAGGTTTATGTATTGGCAGGTTTATTTACATAAAACAGGATTGGTCGCCGAACAGCTATTGATACGTATTTTGAAAAGGGCCAAGATGTTACTATCAGAGAAAAAGCCATTAGAATGTTCGGAAAACCTTCTTTTCTTCATTCGGCAAGATATTGGACTTCAGAACTTTGGTGTCGATGTGTTAAGAACTTTTGCAAAAATTGATGATGTTGATGTGCTTGCCGCTATTAAAAAATGGCAGGATCATCCTGATTTTGTCCTTTCACAATTGTGCCAGATGGTCCTAAATAGAAGGTTGTTGAACATTAAGCTAAAGAATAAGCCTATTGATACTGAAAAGTTTGAAAATCATTTTCAAAAATTCAAAATTGCCCACGGTCTTTCCGATGATGAAACGAGCTATTTTGTTTTTTCGGGAGTCATTGAAAATCAGGCCTATAATCGAGAAAACCAGAACATTAATATTTTACGCAAAACCGGAAAACTTACCGATGTTGCCAAAGCATCCGACCAACTGAATCTTAAGGCTCTTTCCAAAACGGTAACCAAGTATTATATGTGTTATCCCAAAGAATCTGTTTAACTATTTTTCTTACTTTTGTGCCCATGGTGTTCACAGCAGGTCAAATTGCGGGTATTTTAGAAGGTGAAGTAGAAGGAAATCCTGAGGTAGCCGTTCATAAACTCGCCAAAATCGAGGATGGCGAGATAGGCTCGTTGACCTTTTTGGCCAATCCAAAATACACCCCTTATATTTATAAAACAAAGGCCTCAATTACGATTGTCAATAAAGATTTTGTTCCTGAGCAAAATTTGCAGACCACCCTAATAAAGGTGGATGACCCCTACGAGTCTTTTTCAAAGTTATTGGAATACTACGATCAAGCAAAAAAAGCCAAGTCAGGTATAGAAGATCCCGTTTATAAATCGAATACGGCAAAGTACGGGTCGGATTTTTATCTTGGGGCATTCTCATATCTGGCAGAAAACGTTGAAATTGGGGATAACGTGAAAATATATCCCAATGTTTATATTGGCGATAACGTGACGATTGGAGATAATGTAGTGGTATTTGCCGGGGCGAAAATATATTCCGAATCGATAATCGGTAATAATTGCGTCATCCATAGCGGTGCCATTATCGGGGCTGATGGCTTCGGATTTTCACCTAGTAAAAATGGAACGTTCAATAAGATTCCCCAAACAGGTAACGTTATTTTGGAAGATGACGTAGATGTAGGCGCGGGCACTACCATTGATCGTGCGACCCTGGGTTCGACTATTCTTCGAAAAGGCGTAAAACTTGACAATCAGATTCAGATTGCACATAATGTAGAAATTGGTGAACACACTGTTATCGCAGCACAGACAGGCGTTGCGGGCTCTAGTAAAATAGGAAAACATTGCATGATTGGCGGACAAGTTGGAATTGTAGGCCATATTACGATAGGAGACAATGTTCGAATTCAGGCTCAATCGGGTATCGGAAGAAATGTTAAGGATGACGAAATACTACAAGGATCGCCCGCAATCAACTATGGCGATTACAACAAATCATATGTACACTTCAAAAATTTGCCTAAGATCGTAAATAGGATTAACGAATTGGATAAAAAGATTGACCTTGAACACAACCAAGACTAAACAGCGCACCATAGCCTCAGAAGTGACCTTAACAGGAGTAGGACTTCACACAGGTGAAAACGTTACTTTAAAGTTTGTTCCGGCACCGGTTAACCATGGCTATGCATTCAAAAGGGTGGACCTTGAGGGGGAACCCATCATTGAAGCCGACGCCAATTATGTGGTAAATACACAACGTGGTACCAATCTAGAAAAAGAGGGGTCAAGATTCAGACCTCCGAACATGTATTGGCCGCTTTGGTCGGTCTTGAAATCGATAACGTCCTTATCGAGTTGGATTCGCCAGAACCTCCTATTTTAGATGGTTCATCTAAGTTCTTTGTGGAGGCCTTGGAGAAAGCAGGAATTGTGGAGCAAGATGCATTTCGTGAAGAATACGTTGTTAAAGAAGTGATTTCGTACAAAGATGAAGACACGGGAAGCGAGATTACGGTGATACCTTCAGAAACATATCAAGTAACCGCGATGGTGGACTTCGGCACGAAAGTTTTGGGTACCCAAAATGCTACCTTGAACATACTTTCCGATTTCAAGAATGAAATCGCGGATGCCCGTACCTTTAGTTTTCTCCACGAATTGGAAATGCTTTTGGAAAATGGTCTGATAAAAGGTGGGGACCTAAATAACGCCATTGTATATGTGGATAAGGAAATTTCCGAAGCCACCATGAAAAAATTGGAAAAGGCATTCAAGAAGAAGAAATTATCGGTTAAGCCAAATGGTATTTTGGATAACCTGACCTTGCATCAACCGAATGAGGCGGCAAGGCATAAATTGTTGGATGTTATTGGAGACTTGGCCTTGGCAGGCACCAGAATTCGTGGCAAAGTTATCGCCAACAAACCCGGGCATTATGTAAATACACAGTTTGCCAAAAAATTGGCCAAGATTATAAAGACCGAAATGCGGAACAATGTTCCAAAATATGACTTGCACAAAGCACCTTTAATGGATATTGGCAAGATCATGTCAATGTTGCCACATCGGCCACCATTTTTGCTAGTCGATAAAATTTTGGAAATGTCGGACACGCATGTTGTTGGATTAAAGAACGTAACGATGAACGAACCGTTCTTTGTGGGGCATTTTCCGGGGGCACCTGTGATGCCGGGGGTTTTGCAGTTGGAAGCTATGGCCCAGACAGGCGGTATTTTAGTTTTGAGCACGGTTCCTGATCCGGATAACTATCTCACCTATTTGCTTAAAATCGACAACGTACGTTATAAGCATCAAGTTGTTCCTGGTGATACGTTGATCTTTAAATTAGATCTAATATCGCCGATTCGCAGAGGAATTTGCCAGATGCATGCTAAGGCCTATGCCAACGATAAGCTGGTTTCAGAGGCTGAAATAATGGCCCAGATAATAAAAGTAAAAGGAGATTAATGAACCAACCGCTAGCTTATATCCATCCCGGGGCGAAAATTGCAAAAAATGTTGTAGTCGAGCCGTTTACCACCATCCATAATAATGTGACCATCGGTGATGGTACTTGGATAGGTTCCAACGTAACCATTATGGAAGGGGCCCGAATCGGAAAAAACTGTAATATATTTCCCGGAGCTGTAATTTCGGCCCCTCCGCAGGACCTAAAATATAATGGCGAGGAAACGACGGTCACTATCGGAAACAACACGACGATTCGCGAATGTGCGACGATTCATAAAGGCACGTCCGATAGAAACAAAACCGTAATCGGGAAGAATTGTCTTATTATGGCATACTGTCACGTCGCCCATGATTGCATTGTTGGTAACAACTGTATTTTTTCTAATAATTCTACTTTGGCAGGCCATGTTACGATAGGTGACAATGTAATTTTGGCGGGACTCGTTGCCGTCCATCAATTTGTATCCATTGGTCAGCATGCCTTTGTTACGGGGGATCTCTGGTTAGAAAAGATGTTCCGCCTTATGTTAAGGCAGCACGTGAACCTTTGTCTTATGTCGGTATAAATTCCGTAGGGCTTAGAAGACGCGGTTATAAGTCGGAGAAAATCCGTGAAATTCAAAACATCTATCGCATTTTGTACCAAAAACATTATAACAATACCCAAGCAACCCAAATCATTGAGGCCGAAATGGAAGCGACGCCGGAGAGAGATGAGATTCTTCAATTCATAAGGGATTCGCAACGCGGTATCATGAAAGGATATTTTAGTAATAATTGATTTTCTTTATAGTGTACGGAAAAGTAGTTTTGACCTTAACTTGAAACATTAAACCTGAAACCTAAAAATGGCATCAACATCAGATATTAGAAAAGGACTATGCATTAGATACAACAATGATATTTATAAAATCATTGAATTTTTGCACGTAAAACCGGGTAAAGGCCCAGCATTTGTGAGAACCAAACTTAAAAGTGTGTCCAATGGTAAAGTTCTCGATAATACGTTTTCCGCCGGACATAAAATAGAGGATGTGCGCGTCGAAACCCGTTCGTATCAGTTTTTATATGCCGAAGGGGAGACCTATCATTTTATGAACACCGATGATTACAATCAAATTTCACTTCAAGAAACTGCTTTAGATGCACCGGGACTTTTAAAAGAAGGCGAAGTAGTGACCATTCTATTCAATACAGAAGACAGTATGCCACTATCCGTAGATATGCCCGCCAGTGTAGTATTGGAAATAACCTATACCGAACCCGGCGTAAAAGGCAATACCGCTACGAATGCAACTAAACCCGCAAAGGTTGAAACAGGCGCAGAAGTAAAAGTGCCCTTATTTATCAACGAAGGTGATAAAGTAAAGATTGACACGGCCAGCGGTTCTTATATGGAACGGGTCAATGATTGAGGTCTCGAAGAACCAATTCGTTTTTTATCTAGGATTTTGGTCATTATTCCATGAACATTTTAAATGAGATTTAGCACTCCCCATACCTTAAAGCAAGTTGCGACTATCATCGGTTGTGAACATGTGGGCAGTGATGATTTTCCCGTTTTGGGCATGAACGAAATTCATGTGGTGCAGGCCGGTGAAATTGTCTTCGTAGATCATCCCAAATATTATGACAAGGCACTAAAGTCAAAGGCGACCGTAATTTTGATAAATAAACAGGTGGATTGTCCAGAAGGAAAAGCCCTACTATTATCCGATGACCCTTTTCGTGATTTTAATAAATTGACGGTTTATTTCAGACCTTTTGAAAAATCCGAAGTTTCGATTTCGACTTCATCAATAATAGGACAAAATACTGTAATTCAACCAAATACATTTGTTGGAAACAATGTTGTAATCGGAGATAATTGTATCATACATTCCAATGTGTCCCTATACGACAATTGTATTATTGGTAATAATGTGACGATCCACTCAGGTTCAGTTTTGGGTTCTGATGCGTTTTACTATAAAAAACGTCTTGAAGGTTTTGATAAACTGATTTCGGGCGGAAGGGTCGTTTTGGAAGATGATGTTGAAATAGGTGCTTTGTGTACGATAGACAAGGGCGTTACGGGTGATACAACCATAAAAAAGGGCACCAAACTCGATAATCAAGTACATGTAGGACATGATACCGTGATCGGAGAAAAATGTTTGATCGCCTCCCAAACGGGTATAGCCGGATGTGTAGTCATAGAAGACGAAGTTACCCTTTGGGGCCAAGTGGGAACAAATAGCGGTATAACCATAGGAAAGAAAGCGGTGATTATGGGCCAGACGGGAGTTACCAAATCCGTCGCAGGTGGTAAAAGTTATTTCGGGACCCCGATAGAAGAGTCAAGGGAAAAGCTAAAACAATTGGCTTACATAAAAAAGATTCCATCCATATTGAAAAAACTTGAAGAATAATTAAACCGATTTCTTTAGAAATCCTTTGCAATCCCATATTTTTGCGCATATAACAAAACTTGAGATATTAGGATAAAAGAGACCTAAATATCCATTTAACTTAATAATGAATAACTGACCCATGAGCGTTTTAGTGAATAAGGATTCCAAAATTATAGTGCAAGGTTTTACAGGCAGTGAAGGAACCTTCCATGCCGAGCAAATGATAGAATACGGAACGAATGTTGTAGGCGGAGTGACGCCAGGCAAAGGTGGACAAGAACATTTAGGGAGACCAGTTTTCAATACCGTCGAGGAGGCGGTTGAAAAAGTAGGTGCCGACACAACGATTATTTTCGTGCCACCTGCTTTTGCCGCAGATGCGATCATGGAGGCCGCTGATGCTGGAATTAAAGTGATCATAACAATAACGGAAGGAATTCCCGTTGCCGATATGGTCAAGGCTTCGAATTATATCAAGGATAGAAATTGTAGATTGATAGGTCCAAACTGTCCGGGTGTAATTACTCCCGGAGAAGCCAAGGTTGGGATCATGCCAGGCTTTGTGTTCAAAAAAGGAAATGTTGGTATTGTTTCAAAGTCAGGTACTTTGACCTATGAGGCAGCCGATCAGGTGGTACGACAGGGTTTAGGAATCACTACTGCCATTGGTATCGGAGGAGACCCGATTATAGGGACTACCACCAAAGAAGCCGTTGAATTATTGATAAATGACCCTGAAACGGAATGTGTGGTTATGATCGGCGAAATCGGCGGTCAGTTAGAAGCCGATGCCGCAAAGTGGTACAAAGCCAGCGGAAGCAAAAGCCGGTGGTCGGATTTATCGCCGGAGAAACTGCACCTGCGGGAAGAACTATGGGACATGCCGGAGCGATCGTAGGCGGAAGTGATGATACCGCCCAAGCCAAAAAGAAAATTATGCGAGAACATGGTATTCATGTGGTGGATTCACCAGCTGAAATAGGAAAAAAAGTAAAAGAAGTCATGGGATAATACCCTGTTAAAACAATTGTAAAATCCCGTATTCAGCGGGATTTTTTTAGCCATTAATTGAAACAAAACTTATATTTGAGGTAAAACCGACTAAAGACGAATCGATGAAACTTCTAGAAGGACAAAATGTTATCATTACAGGAGCAAGTAGGGGTATAGGAATGGGCATAGCTCAAGTATTTGCAAACCATGGCGCAAATGTGGCATTTACCTATAGTTCGAGCGAGGCACCGGCCTTGGCCTTGGAAAAAGAGCTCACTGAAAAGGGAGTGAAAGCAAAGGCATATAAGAGTAATGCAGCGAGTTTCACGGATGCCGAAAAATTGGTCGAGCAAGTTTTAGAGGATTTTGGCGGAATCGATGTCTTGATTAACAACGCAGGTATCACCAAGGACAATTTGTTGATGCGTATGGCCGAAGAAGATTTTGATTCCGTAATCGAGATCAATCTAAAGTCTGTTTTTAATATGACCAAGGCGGTTCAGCGAACCATGCTAAAACAACGAAAAGGATCTATTATCAATATGAGCAGCGTGGTGGGGGTCAAGGGTAATGCCGGACAGACCAATTACGCGGCCTCGAAGGCCGGTATGATTGGGTTCACGAAATCGGTCGCTTTGGAACTGGGTTCAAGAAACATTCGTTGCAATGCCATAGCCCCTGGATTCATCGAAACGGAAATGACTGCTAAATTAGACGAAAAGACCGTTCAAAGCTGGCGTGACGGTATTCCTTTGAAAAGAGGAGGTTCGCCCGAAGATATTGCCAATGCCTGCTTATTCTTTGCTTCTGATCTATCCAGTTACGTGACTGGGCAAGTTTTGAATGTTGATGGAGGAATGCTTACCTAATACCGAGTTGTTCGCTAGTGGCATACAGATTAAAACATTACTCGGTCTACACTTAAATTGACAATACCTTTATGGAAACCCGTACAATCCTACTTATCATCGCTGCGGTAATCGTGGCCTTGGGGATTGTAATTTTTCAGTACTTTTACCGTACCAAAAAAAGAGGTAATCTCTCTGTCATACTTTCTTTTCTTAGGTTTATCGCGCTGTTCGGTCTGTTTTTACTCTTGATCAATCCGAAGTTTACGAGACAAACATATACCCTCGAAAAACCAAATCTGATTTTACTTTCCGATAACTCCTCGTCCGTTGCAAAGGAGAAGGATGTTCTGTCGGACGTTACGAATTCATTAATGGCAAACAAAAGTATATCCGATCAGTTTGAGGTGGAGACCTATAGCTTTTCCAACATTCTCAAAAATTCGGATAGCTTGAGTTTTTCAGGGAGGAATACCAATATCACCGGAGCCCTTTCATCATTATATGATATTTATGCGAATTCCAATACAGCGATAGTTCTGCTATCGGATGGAAATCAGACACTTGGCCAAGATTATGCATTTTACGAAAGAGATAATAAGATGCCGGTTTTCCCCGTGGTATTGGGCGATACCACTCAATATGAAGATGTGCGTATAGACCAGGTCAATGCGAACCGTTATGCTTTTTTGAAAAATAAGTTTCCAATTGAGATCTACGTTGCCTATAATGGGGAGCGCAATATCACGTCAAACGTATCTATTTCCATCGACGGAAAACAGGTTCATCAAGAGCGGGTTAACCTTTCGAACCAAAACAATTCCAAAATTCTGAATACGTTGTTAGAGGCCAGTTCTGTAGGACCAAAATCGATTCAAGTAGTAGTTTCACAGGTGGATAATGAGCGAAATACGTTAAACAATAAGAAAAATATCGCCGTTGAAGTCATCGATGAGAAAACCAATGTAGCCATTATTTCCGATATGTTGCATCCCGATATCGGTGCCCTCACAAAGGCCATTGAAAGTAATGAGCAGCGATCGGTTTCGGTTTTGAACCCGAAAGTATCCGCAAAAGAATTGGATGATGTTGACCTTTTTATTTTATATCAACCCAATGCTTCTTTCAACGGGGTATACGATTACATTAAAAAAAGAAATGCCAATTCGTTCACAGTATGTGGCACACATACAGATTGGAATTTCTTGAGCAGGGTTCAAACAAAATATGATTTCGAGGACAACGGAATCGTTCAAGAAGTTTCACCACAATTGAATTCAGGTTTTACGAAGTATGACATTTCAGAAATCTCTTTTCAGGCATACCCACCCCTCAATAGTGATGGTGGACTTGTTGGTAGTTATGGTGGATTGGATGTTTTGATGAATATGAAGATACGGGGAGCCGAAATGAGAAGCCCACTAATGTTCGTGGCCCAGAATAATATCCAAAAAGAGGCTTTCGTTTTTGGTGAAAACCTTTGGAAATGGAGAATGCAAAGTTATCGCGAGCATCAGGACTTCAAAAATTTTGATGATTTTGTTGGAAAGTTGGTACTGTATCTGTCCGACAACAAATCAAAGGAACGACTGCAACTTGATTACGAATCAATTTATGAAGGAAGTAACAGTGCCAAAATTTCAGCTAGCTATTTCGATGAAGCTTTTGTATTTGATTCCAATGCTAATCTTTCCATAAAACTAAAGGGAACCGATGATGAGGTTTCAAAAGAAATTCCCATGCTGTTAAAAGGAACTTATTACGAAGTAAATCTAGCTGGTCTTGAAGCGGGCAAGTACAATTTTACGGTAACTGAAAAAAGCGAGAACCGTTCGAAATCAGGAAGTTTTACCATTCTCGATTTTGACATTGAACAACAGTTTGCATCAAGTGAATACAAAAAATTGGGATTATTGGCGAACAACACGGGGGGGACATTATTTTTCCCATCCCAGATAGACTCCCTGATTCAATTTGTAAAAAATGATGAGCGCTTTAGACCAATACAGCGAGGCGCTGAAAATGTCGTATCTTTAATCGATTTCCGATGGCTGTTGGGTATAATTACAGCTGCACTTGCCCTTGAATGGTTTATCAGAAAATATAACGGACTAATCTAAAACACTATACAAAATGGACAAATTACCAAAAATTGCATTACCAGTGATATTCGTATTGATCGCGCTGGTTATTTTAATATCTAAATCCGCTGTCACCATTGGATCGGGTGAAGCGGGCGTACTTTATAAGACCTTTGGAGGCGGTGTCGTGACCGACGAACCACCTATGGGAGAAGGCTTTCATATTGTGGCACCATGGAACAAGGTTTTTATTTACGAAGTACGTCAGCAAGAAGTATTTGAGAAAATGCAAGTATTGTCATCCAACGGCTTGGAGATTAAATTAGACGCTTCCGCATGGTTCGAACCAAAACGGGAATTTCTGGGAAAATTGCATCAAGAGAAGGGCACTGAATATATTCAACGAGTGTTGCTACCCACAATTCGTTCCGCTGCTCGAAGCGTTGTTGGCCGGTATACCCCAGAACAATTATATTCAAGTAAGAGAGATGCGATTCAAGCTGAGATTTTCGAGGAAACCAAAAAAATTGTGGATGGCCAATATATTCAACTGAACGAAGTATTGGTGCGAGATGTTACCTTGCCCGCAACCATTAAGGAGGCTATAGAACGTAAGTTGAAACAGGAACAGGAATCATTGGAATACGAATTTCGCCTTGTCACCGCACAAAAGGAAGCTGAAAAAGTTACTATCGAGGCACAAGGTAAGGCCGACGCGAATAGAATTTTAAGCGCGTCCTTGACCGATAAAATTCTTCAAGACAAAGGCATCGACGCCACCTTGGAGCTATCGAAATCTCCTAATGCTAAAGTCGTTATCGTAGGAGGTGGAGAAGCTGGTCTACCTCTTATTTTGGGCAATAACTAATCCCTATCAGGTCGAGCATAGTTCAGACCTATCTATAAAAAGAGATATTTAGCTTTTGAGAATTGAAAATAAGTTTTACATTTACACCATAATGAGAAAGAACAATACACATCATCATTTTTACCACTGCGCTCAAGCGAGGTAAAAATGTATTGTAGTATTACAACATAATTTACGACCCGTTTGAGAAATCAAGCGGGTTTTTTAATTAGTATGTTTACTGTCATTCCCACGAAGGTGGGAATCTGTTGAAAATTATTATGAGATTTCCCTCTTCAGGGAAATGACAATAAAATTAGTTTTATGAAAATAAGAATAGCCATACAGAAGTCCGGGAGGCTCAATGAAGATTCGCTCAAAATCTTAAAAGATTGCGGCATCTCCATCGACAATGGAAAAGATCAGTTGAAAGCCAATTCCAGAAACTTTCCACTGGAAGTCTTTTACCTCCGTAACGGCGATATTCCACAATACCTGAGAGATGGCGTAGTTGATATTGCCATTATTGGCGAAAATGTTTTGATAGAGAAAGGAGAAGATATCGAAGTTGCGGAAAAGTTAGGCTTTTCAAAATGTAAAGTTTCGTTAGCCGTGCCGAAGTCAGTAAAATATGATTCGGTCAAAGATTTTGAAGGAAAACGTATTGCAACAAGTTATCCGAATACGGTGCGGAACTATTTGGAGAAAAAAGGAGTTAAGGCAGATTTGCACATCATTAGCGGTTCAGTAGAGATTGCTCCTAATATTGGTCTGGCCGATGCCATTTGTGATATCGTTTCCAGCGGAAGTACCCTTTTTAAAAATAACCTGAAGGAAGTCGAGGTCATGTTGAAGAGTGAGGCGGTCTTGGCCGTTTCCCCAAAAATATCCGAAGAAAGAAGGGCAGTACTAAAGAAAATACAGTTTAGGATAAAGTCCGTGTTACAGGCGCGACAATCAAAATATGTGTTGATGAACGCCCCAAATGACAAATTGGACGCGATTCTTGAATTGTTGCCGGGAATGCGCAGTCCCACAGTGTTGCCACTGGCCGAAGAAGGTTGGAGTTCGGTACACACTGTAATCAATCAGGACAAATTTTGGGAGGTCATAGACGAGTTAAAACAAGCAGGGGCTGAAGGTATTTTAGTATGCCCAATTGAGAAAATGGTACTCTAACTAATTTCTTGTCATTCCCGCGTAGGCGGGAATCTATATTAAAGTACTGATAATGAACAAAATATACAATCCTAAACGTGAAGACTGGCAGTCCGTTTTAAAACGGTCCACCCGAACCGTAGCCGATATTGAAGTGATAGTGGATGGCATTTTCGACGAGGTAATGAAAGGTGGCGATAGTGTCTTGAAAAAGTATACCGAAAAGTTCGATGGTATTTTGTTAGATGACTTGTTGGTTTCAAAATCTGAAGTTGAAGATGCCAAAAAAGGGGTTTCAAATGAATTGAAGAAAGCCATTCAATTGGCAAAAAGTAATATTGAAAAATTCCATATCGCCCAAAAAACAGATATTGTTGAAGTTGAGACTGTAAACGGGGTTCGATGTTGGCAAGAAAAACGACCGATTCAAAAAGTAGGGCTTTATATTCCCGGTGGAACGGCACCTTTATTTTCGACAATTTTAATGTTGGCGATTCCTGCAAAGATTGCCGGCTGCGATGAAATCATTATCTGCACGCCGCCGTACGATGAGGGGAAAATACATCCCGCTATATTATATACCGCATACCTATGCGGGGTGACCAAAATATTCAAGGTCGGTGGCATACAGGCCATTGGAGCGATGACTTTCGGCACTGAGAGCATTCCTCAGGTATATAAAATATTCGGTCCGGGCAACCAGTATGTTACGGTTGCAAAACAGATAGCGACAAAGCATGGAGTGGCCATTGATATGCCCGCTGGCCCCAGCGAATTATTGGTCGTGGCGGATGATAGCGCAAATGCCAGTTTTGTGGCCTCTGATTTGTTGAGCCAAGCCGAACACGGCACTGATAGTCAGGTAATTTTAGTCTCGACATCCAAGGAAATGATAGATGCTGTAGAAACTCAGGTAGAAAATCAACTTAAAGAATTGCCGCGCAAAGAAATCGCGGAAAAGGCCATAGCCAATAGTAAATTAATCTATGTAGACGATGATGAGACAGCAATTGATCTAATCAACGAATACGGTCCGGAACACTATATCATCTGTGTCGAAAATGAGGATTTTTTTATAAATAATACCATGAACGCAGGTTCCGTATTTATAGGCAATTACACTCCTGAAAGCGCTGGTGATTATGCTTCGGGCACGAATCATACACTTCCGACCAATGGATATGCAAAACAGTACAGTGGCGTAAACCTTGATAGTTTTTTGAAAAGTATGACGTTTCAGAAAATTACCGAACAAGGCATTCAAGAAATTGGCCCTGCCATTGAATTAATGGCCGAGGCAGAAGGTTTGCAAGCCCATAAAAATGCAGTGACACTTAGATTGAATAGTATAAAATAAAAACAAATTTGTTCCCTCTCCTTCGGAGAGGGCTAGGGAGAGGACAATGAGCAAAAATTTCAATATACAAAACCTGGTTCGAGAGAACGTAAAAGGTCTGAAACCCTATTCATCCGCGAGAGATGAATACGTCTCAGATGGGTCGGAGATGGTTTTTCTTGATGCCAATGAGAATCCGTTCGACAATGGAGTCAATCGTTATCCGGATCCTCAGCAGCGCCGTTTGAAGTCCGTTTTGGCCGAACAAAAGAAAATAGATACAAGAAATATTCTTTTGGGAAATGGAAGCGATGAAGTTTTGGATTTGTTGTTCAGAGCCTTTTGCGAACCAAAAGTTGACAATATAATTACGTTACCACCGACCTATGGAATGTACAAAGTATTAGCGGGCATTAATGACATTGAAAACTGCGAAGTACTACTAACGAACGACTTCCAACCAAATGTGGATGTAATATTGAGCAAAGTGGATAAAAACACGAAAATGATTTTTATCTGCTCTCCGAACAATCCCACGGGAAATAGTTTTAACGAAATTGCTATTGTGGAATTACTGAAAGGTTTTATGGGCTTGGTAATCATTGACGAAGCTTATATTGATTTCTTAGGAAAACAAAGCTGGATTTCAAAATTATCCGATTTTCCGAACCTAGTGGTTACCCAGACCCTTTCAAAAGCTTATGGTATGGCGGGGATTCGATTGGGTATCTGTATTGCTTCTGAAGAAATTATATCCATCTTGAATAAGATAAAACCTCCGTACAATGTCAATGAATTGACTCAGACACGGGCTCTGCGAAGGGTTTCCAATATATTACGGATAAAATCGGAGGTGTCGGAAATACTGGAACAAAAGAAACTTTTGATTAAAGTACTGCCAAAGATTGGTTTTGTGAAAGAAGTCTATCCTTCCGACTCAAATTTTCTATTGGTGAAGGTGGATGATGCCGATAAACGCTATGATCAATTATTGAAAGTGGGGGTAGTCGTTAGAAATAGAAGTACCCAGCCATTATGTGAAAATACTTTACGTTTTACGATAGGCACACCAGATGAGAACATAAAATTAGTAAATGCACTTCAAAACCTTGGGTCTTGAACTTGATTAAGGAATCATGATTAAAATTAAGATGAAAAAAGTACTATTTATAGACCGCGACGGTACTATTATCAAAGAAACGGTCGATGAGCAAATCGATGCCTTTGAAAAAGATGATATTTTACCCTAAGGCTTTTTCCTTCTTGGGTAAGATTGCAAAAGAGCTTGATTATGAATTGGTCATGATTACCAATCAAGACGGATTGGGCACCGATGTATTTCCAGAAGAAACCTTTTGGCCTGTTCATAATTTCATCTTGAAATCCTTCGAGAATGAAGGCGTTGTCTTTGATAAAGTTTTTTTAGATAGAACCTTTCCTTCGGAAAATGCCGATACCAGAAAGCCAGGGACCGGATTGTTGACCGAATACTTTTCCGAGGATTATGATTTGAAGAATTCTTTCGTAATCGGTGACCGCTTAACTGATATGGAATTAGCCAAAAATTTGGGTTCTAAAGGAATTTTCATCAATGATGAAACGAATTTGGGCAATGGGGAAATAACCGTAAAACGAGATGAACTTGACAATCACATCGCTTTGGAAAGCAATGATTGGGAAAAAATCTACGAGTTTTTAAAGTTGGAGAATCGAGTTTCGGAAATTCGAAGGAAAACCAATGAGACCGACATTCAAATCAAATTGAATTTAGATGGCACCGGAAAAAGTGATATCAAAACCGGATTGGCATTTTTCGACCACATGCTAGATCAACTTGCCCGCCACGGTCAAATGGATTTGGAAATCAATGTTGACGGTGATTTGGAAGTCGATGAACACCACACTATCGAAGATACCGCGATTGCTCTGGGAGAAGTATTTAGCAAAGCCCTTGGCAATAAATTGGGTATCGAGCGCTATGGTTTCTGTTTGCCAATGGATGATTGCCTGGCCCAAGTGGCGATAGATTTCGGAGGCCGGAACTGGCTCGTTTGGGAAGCCGATTTCAAACGTGAAAAGGTGGGCGATATGCCTACGGAGATGTTCCACCACTTTTTTAAATCCTTTACCGATGGGGCAAAAGCGAATTTGAACATTAAGGCCGAAGGCAAAAACGAACACCATAAAATAGAGGCGATTTTTAAGGCGTTCGCGAAATCCATTAAAATGGCTGTGAAACAGGATGTTGAAAAGATGGTTCTTCCATCTACAAAAGGCATGTTATAATGAACTTGGTCATCATAGATTACGGGGCTGGCAACATCCAAAGCCTAAAATTCGCAATACAACGATTGGGCTACGAAGCTATTTTGAGCCATGACGCTGCGGAAATCCGTTCAGCGGATAAGGTTATATTTCCGGGGGTCGGAGAGGCCAGTTCGGCGATGAAAAAGCTTCGAGAAACAGGCTTGCAAAATCTTATCCCTACTTTGAAACAACCGGTATTGGGCATTTGCCTCGGCATGCAATTGATGTGCAACCGTTCTGAGGAAGGAAATACTGAAGGACTTGGAATATTCGATGTGGACGTGGTTCGCTTTTCAAACGATGTCAAAGTTCCCCATATGGGATGGAATGTCGTTTCGAATCTGAAATCCAAACTTTTTTGGATGTAGCCGAAAATGAACACGTATACATGGTACACAGTTATTTTGCGGGTTTGTGCGATGAGACTATCTCTGAAACTGATTATCACGTTAAATACAGTTCCGCATTGGGAAAAGATAATTTTTACGGAACGCAATTCCATCCTGAAAAGAGCGGTACTACCGGAGAACATATTTTAAGGAATTTTTTGAATATGTGATGATAGACGGTATCTACATAACATCTGATAAATCCAAGTTAGATATTGCTTTCATTCATGACTATCTATCAAACCAGGCTTATTGGGCAAAGGGTAGGAGTATGGAATTGGTAAAGAAGTCCATCGAGAATTCATTGTGTTTTGGAGTATTTACATCGGATGAAAAACAAATAGGTTTTGCCCGGATCGCAACGGACTTCGTTGTTTTTGCTTGGCTCATGGATGCATTTATTGATGAGGAATATAGAGGAAAGGGTATAGGCAAGTATTTAATTGAAACGATTGTAAACCATCATGAATTGATAAATGTAAACGGAATAGGGTTACGAACGAATGACGTTCATGAATTGTATAAACAGTTTGGTTTTGAGGAAATTCCCAATCCCGAAACCTGGATGCTAAGGAAAAAGAAATGAGAATTATTCCCGCAATAGATATCATCGACGGTAAATGTGTGCGTCTCTCCAAGGGAGATTATGGCACGAAAAAGATTTACAACGAAAATCCTTTGGAGGTAGCAAAGGAATTCGAGGCGCACGGAATCCAGTATTTGCATCTAGTGGATTTAGACGGGGCAAAGTCCAAACATATTGTCAACCATAAGGTATTGGAACAAATCGCCGCCCAAACTAATTTACAAATCGATTTTGGTGGTGGGTTAAAAACGGATGATGATTTGCGTATCGCTTTTGAAAGTGGCGCCAAACAGATTACAGGTGGTAGTATTGCCGTAAAGGATAAAGAAACCTTTATCCGTTGGATCGAATCGTACGGTACGGAGAAAATCATCTTAGGCGCTGATGCCATGGATGAAAAAGTGGCCGTTTCAGGTTGGCAAGAAGAATCGCAAGAAGAGCTGATTCCTTTTATTCTTGGTTATCAGGAAAAAGGAATTGAATATGTAATCTGTACAGACATCAGTAAAGATGGGATGTTGGAAGGCCCCTCCTTTGATTTATATAGACGAATTTTGGAGAAATGCCACGAAATTAAGCTAATAGCCAGTGGCGGAATATCCACTTTTGACGAACTTCCAAAACTGGCAAAAATGGGTTGTGAAGGTACTATCATCGGAAAAGCGATTTATGAAAACCGAATCAGTTTAAAACAACTGGAAAACTATATACTAGCGAAATGAGCAAAGAAGATCTTTTAAGGGAAGAATTGGTAAAAAACGCCTTGTACCGTTTAGATGAAAGCACCCGTATGATAAGTATAAGTTTGACCGAAATTTCAGAAGAAGAACTTTGGCAAAAACCCAATGCATCCCTGAACAGTATCGCAAATCTAATTTTGCATTTATGTGGTAATATTACACAATATGTCATTTCCTCCTTGGGAGAAACAAAAGATATTCGAAATCGTGATCTGGAATTCTCCATAAAAGAAGGTGAAAGCAAATCGGAACTCCTTAAGAAGCTAGAGAAAACGGTCGATACGGCCAAACGGGTCATTTTCGATGCTTCCCAAGAACAATTGCTAAAAGGCAAGTCCGTACAGGGATTTTCTTTTTCAGGAATCGGAATCATTATGCACGTAGTGGAGCACTATTCATACCACACGGGCCAAATCGCGTTTTGGGTCAAAGTGTTGAAAAACAAGGATTTGGGGTTTTATGATGGCCTGGATCTTAATGCCAAAAATAAAAGTTAGGTACGAGGTACGAAATTGGAGGTACGAGGTATTAAATACGAATTACCATAAAAGCAAATTGGGGCTTAGAAGTATGAATTACCAAATTTGAATATATTGTTGTGCAAGATTTAAAAGCCAGAACTAAAAGATTTGCTATTGATTGTTGGAGACCTTGTACTAAGATTCCGAAATCCCGTGAATATGATGCTTGGGTTCGACAGTTGATTAAAAGTTCAAGCTCAGTTGGAGCTAATTATCGTGCATCGCAAAGGGCTAAATCTTCTGCTGATTTTATAAATAAACTCAAGATTGTTGAAGAAGAAGCTGACGAAAGTACATATTGGCTGGAACTTTTTTTGGAAGTGATGGATTCAAATCACCAAGAAATCAATAGATTGATAAAAGAGGGCAATGAGCTTTTGGCGATCACGGTGGCATCTATCAAAACGGTAAGAAAGAATAATAAATGAAAAGGCATTGGGTCAAGAAGTTCGAAAAGTCAATCTTATTATGATATTCTATACTTCCGACCTCGGACCTCTAACCTAGTACTTTAAAATATGCTCAAGAAAAGAATTATTCCTTGTCTAGATATCAAAGATGGCCGCACCGTAAAAGGCATCAACTTTCTTGACCTCAGAGACGCCGGCGACCCTGTAGAACTTGCTGAAATCTATAGCAAGGAAGGGGCCGACGAACTGGTGTTTCTCGATATTTCGGCAACCGAACAAAAACGAAAGACCTTGGCCGAACTGGTCTATCACGTTGCAGAAAAGGTCAATATTCCTTTTACCGTTGGTGGTGGAATTTCCTCTGTGGAAGATGTCGATATTTTATTGAAGAACGGAGCCGATAAGGTTTCCATTAATTCGTCGGCTGTCAAGAATCCGCAATTGATCAATGATTTGGTGGCCAAGTTTGGATCGCAATGCATAGTGGTTGCCATCGATGCCAAACAAATCGATGGGGAGTGGATCGTACATTTGGTAGGAGGGAAGGTGCCCACAAAACGTAGGTTGTTTGAATGGGCCAAGGAAGTCGAGGAGCGCGGTGCTGGAGAAATTCTGTTTACCTCTATGGATCATGACGGCACCAAAAACGGATTTGCCAATGAGGCATTGGCGCGTTTGTCCAAGGATGTGAACATTCCGATAATCGCTTCCGGGGGAGCGGGAGATATGCAGCATTTTGCCGATACTTTTATCGATGGAAAAGCCGACGCGGCCCTAGCAGCCAGTGTTTTCCATTTTAAGGAAATAGAAATAAACGATTTGAAAAGAAACTTACGGGATAACGGAATTCCAGTTAGAATCTAAAAATAGTTGATAGTTTTTCGTTGAAGGTTGTTCGAGAATAACCATCAACCATTAACCATCAACGAACAACCATAGTATGAAAATAGACTTCAATAAAAATGCAGATGGGTTAGTCCCTGCAATCGTACAAGACGCGACAACCAAAAACGTTTTGATGCTTGGCTACATGAACGAAGAGGCTCTGGCAAAAACCCAAGAAACCAAGAAAGTAACTTTTTACAGTAGAAGTAAACAACGGTTATGGACAAAAGGGGAGGAGAGCGGCAATTTTCTAAATCTCGTCGATATCAAAAACGATTGTGATAATGATACGCTTCTGATTTCCGTAAACCCTGTTGGGCCGACCTGTCACACCGGTAGCGATACCTGTTGGAATGAAGAAAACACTTCTAACTTCGGATTCCTATCACAATTGGAAAAAGTAATAGAACAAAGACGCACCGCCGGTTCAGGCGATACGTCGTATGTGGCATCCCTTTTTGAAAAGGGAATTAATAAAATCGCACAAAAGGTAGGCGAGGAGGCGGTCGAGACCGTTATCGAAGCAAAAGACAACAATGACGAACTTTTTCTTTACGAAAGTGCCGATCTTTTATTTCATTACCTGATTTTACTTCAAGCAAAAGGATTTACCCTAAAAGACATCGAGGCCGAGCTTCAGAAGCGACATAGATAGCCTAAGCTAGTTCTGGTTCTTAACTTCTGACGAACCTGAAAGTTTTTTGTTATTGATGGTAGCATTTCCTTTGTAATTTAAAACACTGGCTCCTGAAGCGCTGACATCTATGGTTCGGTTAACCGATAGAAATGCGTCACTAGCACCTGAAAGTTCAATTTTTAGGTCTTCGACCTCTAAATCGTAATCTCGAACATTACTGCTGCCTGATAACTTCGCATTTAGGAAAGTTGCCTTTCCGAAAAGGTCTAGACTTGAAGCCCCTGCCATATCCAAATATAAACGCTCAGCGACTACCTCGCCCGTAAAATCGGAGGCTCCCGAAAGGTCTATTCTGGCGTCCGATTCGACCCATTCATTTTCCAAGGTCAAACGTGATGCTCCGGAAATATCAAATGTGGAAATGTTTTTGGTGACAATGTAAGCGTTCAGAGTGGCATTGCCGCGAACGCTAGTGAACTTCTTTAAGCGGATGACCAAGGCATTACCTTCTTGATTGACGATAATCTTATCATGAAGATTGTCGTTGGCCTCGATACGGATACTTTCCTCCGTATCCGAGAACGTAACATAAGCATTAAAAGCGTTGGAAATCTTCAACTCCGAATAATCAGGAATGGAGTATTCCAAAGAGGTCACTTCGCCCGACGCCCGAATGGTGTCGTGGTCGCAAGAGGTAAATAATCCTATACTTAGGATGATGAGTCCGATAAAAATTTTTGATTGTTTCATTTTGATTGATTTTAGAACCCGTTCTTCAACGGGTGTGTTGATGGAATATGATTTATTTTAATTTATCTGCTATACTGACGACCGGGATCCATTGGAAATTAATGGGATACCATATTTCTTCTTGCTTTTCTATGACATTCGAATTTTCGCAGTCCTCTTTGAGAAAGACCTGCTCTTCTTTGACAAATACATATTTCGTTCGAATCGTATTTTCAGGTGTTGCGAACCAAACAACTTTATTTTTCATGATTTGTACCTTTTTAGATTTTCTTCTTATATCGGTTTCTTCCCATATTAAAGACACCGACTTTGATTCCGACTCCTGCTGAAAAGCCGTTGATTCTTGAAACAGGACTCTCGAAAAGGTCGATTTTATTGGAAAATCTATATTTGACTCCAGCCTCCAATTGCAAATAACGGTTGATATTGAAAAGGGCGCTTACACCAGGTTCTAAAACAAAGAGAACAGCACCGTTGCTTTCATCGATGGTTACTTCCTCATTTCTGTCAATAACGGTCCGGTCCACATAGCCCACAGCTCCCGCTCCGATCAATAAAGGAAAAGAAAGGTTTACGGCGGACTTACTGAAAAGAATAGGTTCTAAATGCAGCCCACCATACGCCCCGATAAGGTCTTGGTTGGGCTCCGTCGCAGATTTAAAAATACCTTGTTCCGAATAAAGAAACTTTCCCGAAAAACCAACTTCAAACTGCTGGTTGGCAACATAGGCAATCTTTAGTCCGCCCATAAAGGTGTCCTTCTTATCTATTTCCCCGTACGCAAAATTGAGGCCTAGATATACCCCATGAACAACATTATTGCGATCATTGAATTCTACATAATCCCCTACTTCTTCATCTGATTGCTCTTCTTGCGCATTGACGAAGAACAAGGCCCCGAAAACCAATATTAAATAAGTGAGTGTTGTTTTTTTCATTTTATTTGATTTTGATTGATATTTTAAAGACAAACAGTTTGTAAAAAAGTTGCACCCATATCAAAAAAATTATTAAAGTTTATGTGATGGTATTGTTTCTAGTGGCTTTTTTCATTGATTTAAGTCAAGAAGGATTAAAATTCTATGAGTAGTACCACCCCTTTCTTTCCAATTACGGAAATATTTCCTGCTTTGCTTTTTCCATAGGTAGCCTTGATTTCGCGTAGTTTTTTACTCTTGTCAAGCATTTTAGAATCGATGTTCTCAAATGATTTCGGCAGGCGCACAAGTCCTTCTTCCAAAGTGGCCTCGAAACGGTGGGAAAACCCGGTCACGTTCAGATTGACCTCTGATGATTCTTGCTCGATGGCGATATCCGCATTTGGGTCCAAGATTTCCGAAACCCTGAAATCGGCTACCCTCATGTTCATATCGACACTGGTTTTGAGGCGGTTCAACTCCAAAGTCGTGAATTTCAAGGTTCCGTAAATCGTACCGACTTCTGAGATAGAAACTTCATCTTTATTGGAATAGAATTCAAGCGAAGTAACTTTATTGATTGACATTTCAGTACCGCTACTATTGATCCGTAGGCTTTTGGAATCCTCCATATCAAGGTCGCCGTTTTTTAAAGTCAGATTTCCGTAGTTGATGGACTTTGCCCTGAGCTTCCCGTATTCCACTTCGATATCTGCCTTGTTCAAGGTTTCGTTGATCCAAAGATCTCCGTGCTGCACCTTCGCTTTTAGTTTTCCTATCCAACTTTCGATAATGACATCCCCAAAGGTGTTGGTCACTTCCAATTCTGCCTTCGTGGGCATATAAACGGTATAGTCGATTTGAATATTACTGTGGTTAAAATCAAACGGATTCGCCTTATCGAACAGGTTGGCGAAAAAACCGCTGCTCTTTTCTTTTATTTCATAGCTTATGGAAATAAAATTATCGCTTTCTTGAATCATGGGGCTGATCCTTTTTAACAGATCTTCGGCATTCTCCTTTTTTCGATGGTTGACCGTGATATTGATGACCACGGAAGCTTCATCTTTATCCCATCCATAGAGATCGATATTCCCATATTTATTTTCCAGATGCAGTTCGCCCGTATCGGTCATTTTGTAGGACTTCTCTATCTTCTTAGATACTTGTTCTTGTGCGCTAAGACCTTGCCCTAGTGCAAGTGTCAACGCCGCCAACAGTAGTTTTTTACAAAGTGTATCCATAATCTTCATCTTGTATTTTCGAATCGTTTATCTGCTTCAACAGCTTTTCGATGAGTTCGATCCGCTGTTTATAGTTGGAAACAATCGCTTCCAACACCTGTTCGTTATCAAGGTTTTTTTGCATCTCTAAGCGCAACTCCTCATATTCGGCATCGAGCTCGTCCATAAAGGATAAAAACTCGGCTTTATCTTCTTCCGTCAGGTTCGGATTATCCTTTACCAACTGTACTTGATAAGAGACTAAATTTTTATAGTGCATGTCGATGTCCAATAATTCTTTAGACGCATATTGGCTTTCATCATTGGTCGCCCCAAATACTTGCACCGCAACAAAACTTGCGATGCCTAACAGTATAAGTAGGGTAGCGGCCACTCTCAACATCGGCGACCTCCAAATAGGAATCACTTTAGGGGCCTCGGTCTTCAGTTCTCCCGCGATGTTCGCCCACATTTTTTCTTTGTCGGCCTTGTGCTTGTCGAACTTCGCTGCGTTTTCCCGTATGTATTTTTCGAAATTGTCCATTACAATTCGTTTATGATTTCAAGTAATTTTTTCTTTGCCCTGTGGTATTGTGATTTGGATGTAGATGTCGAAATCCCTAATACTTCCCCGATTTCATTATGGTCGTAACCTTCGATCAGGTACAGGTTCAAAATTTGTTTATAGCCAGTCGGAAGTTTTTCGATGCCGATCTTCACTTTTTTGATATCGACGGCTTCCGTTTGTTCAGGAGGCTCCTCGTGCAAGTGGAATTCATGATCTTCCATCGGTACGACCGGAACCCGTTTTACTTTTAAATAATTGATACTCTTGTTGATGACGATCCGCTTTAACCAGGCCCCGAACGTACTTTCGTAATTGAAACCGCCTAAATTTTTAAAGGCCGATACAAAACTCTCCTGTACGATATCCTCTGCATCCTCCTTATTTCCCAACATCCGCATACCAATATTGTACATGGCATCGACATAGAGCGAATACAACTGGTATTGCGAGCTGCTATGGCCGGTCTTGCATTTTTCTACAAGTGCCTGATGCGTAAAACGGATGTTGGTTTCCAATGAGATTATCTCGTATTTAGCGGTCGTTTAAAGTAAAAGACAATACGAAGTTAGGAAGGTTGCATTAAAGGCGAAAAAAAGTGCGAAGTAAGAGATAAAAGGTAAGAGGTTAGAAGTAAGAGGTACGAAATATAGGCTACGACGTATTTGACAATACGGTATGAATTAATACCTTACAATATGACATTAAAACTGCACCTTGTACTTCGATGAAAACTGAGCGGGGATTTCATTTTTATCCTCTCCTAGGTTTTGTCGCAGATCGATCTCGATGCCTCGGGCAATGGTAGCGATAGGAACATCGTTCGAAGTGCCCTCAAATGGGTTTTCCCCGGTTCTGCCAATGCGTTCCATGGTATGGAACATCCAGGCGACCGCTACATAAATGGGAATCGTAAACCATATAAAATTTTTACCCAAAACAGGATGAATAAGAGCAATTTCCTTTCCAATATCCATGAATTGGGGAATCAGGGCCATGGGCAGGAGCAACAGTAGAAGCCACATAAAATAGTGGTTGAGCGAAGCATATTGTCTGGGGTAGGGGAAATTCTTGATGCGCTCGGTCTGTCCTTGTAAGGTAAAGAGTTCTTTGATAATTCCTTCGAGTTCCAAAAATGAAAATTCCCAAATAATACCTGATTCCTTTAATCTTCGAAGATGATGCGATTGTAAATAGAGTAGCGCCGTTTGGTGGTTGCCTTTGCCCATCGCATATTCCACATCGCTTTCTGATAGATATTCCTTCAATTCATCTTCCAAAGGGGAATCATGTTCAGGCGGCCGAATTCCCCATTCTGTATTCGTTCTGTGGTTACTGGTGGTTTCCCATTCCCTTTTTGAACGCATGGCATAACGCAAGGCGGTCATCCACGCGATATGGCGGTATGTCAATGCCTTTATTTCTTGTTGTAGCATAGCCGCAGATACATTTTCCTCGGTATATTCATTGGTAAGCATGTCTTGCACAAAGACCCCAAACGTGCGTGAGGTGTTCACGATTCCTCCCCATATTTTTTCGCGCCTCCCAAATACGGTCGTACACCGCATTGTTTTGAAAACCGATAACGAAGGCCACCGCTGTACCGATCAAGGCCATGGGTGTCCATGGAATGCGAAACCAAGCCATATCCAAAAAATAATAGATAGCGACCCATATACTTATAATCAGGATGAACATAATCGTTTCGAAGCGCGTCCATTTTGCCATTGCCCATGGGCGATATACTTTACCTGTGTACATATTCTTTTTGGTTTAGCGGATTGTGGCGTACCAAGCGTATTTAAACTAGGTACATGTAAATATAATGAAATTGGTCAACGCTTTCCGAGGGCATGTAAAGGAGACCATTTATTGCTCTTTAAGCTAAAAGGATGGAAGGAATACGAGAAACAGCGTAATTCAGATATTAAGTATAAAATTTAATATAAGAGGTATCAGGTTCTCAAATAGTTATTGCACCCAATATCATTATTTAATACCTTTTACATTTAATACCTTTTACTGATATTTCGTAGTTTTCTTCTCAACTTTAAAGACACCGCGGTGGGAAGTAAGGCAATGAGTAGACCGATAAAGAGGCCCTTAATCATAAACTTTAGCGTTCGCGGAGTTTCAATATCATGTCGATGGTTCCAAAACTCGACTATTCTTCCATTCTTGATGCGAAACACGTTGATTATGCTGATGGGTTCTTTGGTTTCCAAAGCGATGCGGCCGAATAGTGTAGTGGCCTTAAAAGATCCTGTCCATCGTGTGGCAACGAAATCTCCTTCAGCAATTTGATAGTCGATTTTAGAGTCGAAGTCCCCATTTTCCCAAAAGAAATCGGCTATTTTCTTTTGCTCGATAGCCTGTTCCTTTACTCCTTTTCTGTCTCCTATGTCATGTACGATATATTCATCCGCAACATATTTTGTGTAGTTGTCCGTATTGTTAGTGAACCACAGATCGCGATAGAAGTTTCGCGCGATTTCTTTATTGATTTCGGTTTGATTCTCTTCTATTAGACGTTGCTCTTGTGAAAATGAACAAATCGAAAATTGAACGACGAGGATTAAGACAGAGATATCTTTCATTTTAAACGGATTTAATTTCAATCAAGATAATACCTCGAGTTACTTCTGGTATAATGCCAAAAGTCGCTTTGTTAGTGCTGGAAGACGAAAATATCAGGGCTGTGAAGAAGGTAGCTCTCCGAAGTATTTTTAGTAGGCGGCTGTAAAATTTGAGGGGTGTGCATACCCCAAATCGTAACTTATTTCGGTCGGGGTTTTAGTCTTTGCAATGATCAATTAACGGGCAAATTCCATTCTGATTTTATTACGGTATTGAAAGGGCGCACTACCGAAGAGTTGTTTGAACGAAGTTTTGAACTTGGTAACGCCCATATTCGCTATTATAGCGAGTTCTTGAATAGTAGGGGTATTGGTTGCCAAGGGATTTCTAAGATGTACCGATGTCTTGAACAAATTTTTCACATCCTCGGAATGTAGGTGTTCATGTTGTTTTATTCGGGAATGTGAACTTATTTTTTCAAAAAAAAGATACATAAAATGCAGCACGTTGGCATGGCATTCTATTTTATTTCGGATGGTTGATAAGGCTTTATACAAAGCATATTCCAATTGGTAGTCCAAGTCTTCATAGACCAGATTTTTATTGATATCGATACTGTTTTGCCAATCTTTAAAATAGGTGTTCAAAAAGGAACGATGAAAATGAACGGATACCAATTCCATTTCTGCATTTACGGGTAACTTGGTGTCTATTTCGAGCGAAGTTCCATAGAGCAAAAGGCCGATAGGCAAATGTTTTTGAAATTCGATAGATCGATCTCCAACTTTTTTTGCTGTGGGGCTTTTGAGAGATTGATATGGATTAAAAACCATTCTGAATCGACCGGATTAATCGATTTCATGTGAATGGGAATTTTGAAATATGATTTTCTGAAGTGGTAAAACTCCATTTGCCCTGGAAAGTCCACAAAGACCATGGGCTGACCTCCGGCAATAGAGGGGTGTAGAAAATATTCCCCCTCAACTTCCTGCAGCTTAAAATACTGCTGAAATTGGTCTTTTAAATTCTTGTTGATATTTAGTTCAATATTCAAGCGGTAAGGACTTTTAAGCGCAGCTAGGGTCTTTATAACCGCGCTTACCCCAGCATAAATATAGTCAAAACATTGGATTTGGAAAGATATCCTTTATTGGCCCGAAGCCAATGATAGCCTGAGTTCCCCCCGGCGTAACTTAATTGCTACTCCACAATAACCGAATCAATCCATTCGTTGGCCCTAGATACCCTAACCAAAGCCATGACCGCCCCGTATTTGATTTCTCGGTTCAATGCCCCGGACACGATTCCCACAAATACCATTTGTCCATCAACTTCCATAAATACGCCCCCACCGCTATCTCCTTTCGAGCCCCCGATTTCAAGTTCAAGGGGAATGGGAGAACCAAAATGGTTGAACTCCGGAGTGTCGGGGCTATCGAAATCACAGACCATAACATTGGTACTGAATTCCCTATTTTCAAATGTGCCGCCGATGGCATCTACGACATTTTGCCCGCCTAGTTTTTCTTGTTTTCTTGGGTCGTCCATGCCAGTTTTGCCGTTTCCGATAAACCCATATCCGATTTTAGTGATTGTCTGCCCCAATTCTTTATTGCCATAATAACGTTTGGCAGGTACCATGTCCTGAACAGGTTCATCAAGTTCTATCAGGGCCATATCCCAGCCGTTCCATTGGGTTTCTTCGGCATCGGGTTTAATCTCGGGATGTTTGATGATTCGTTTGGTTTTGTAAAAGGTATCTCCGAATTTCCAAAAGAAGTGTCTTGCACAAAGTGTTGTGCGGTCAACACCCAATTCGGCGCTATTAAGACCCCGACTGCGTAATCGGTACTTTCTACGGATTCAGAATAGGGGCCAACACAATTGAATTCGGGTCGATTGCCAAGCTCCCTATATTTTGCCAATTCGGTATCGTGGCGAATGATTCCATTTGGATTGTAATCGATTATCGGCAACGAAGCTGCGGTCGAGAAAATCAGTAAGGTACAGAATGTTATAGATTTGAATAAAGTCGTTTTGGTCATTGAAGTGATTTTTAGGTGCTGGAATAGTATACCACTTGTATGACGAGGTATTTTGGGCTTTGGTTACCTAATTACCGAAAATTAGCAATTTGGGGCGAGAAGAGTTTTCTATGACTTCTCGGCTTTTCACAGAGACCCTAGTTTGGCTAAGTTAATCACGAAAGGTCTTGAACTGTTCATATCCTCTATACGTCCGAAGAGCAACTAGGCAGATCCATATGAAAATTGAAAGTAGAAGCAGTCGCTGCCAGAGCCCTGTTAAGTTCTTCGACTCGAATGAACTGATCATTAGGATCAAGAGTACCGCGGAAATGATTCCCGAAACAATCGAATACCACGCTAGGGCTTGATACTGATTTATTTTTCGAAATGAAAAACCCAATAAAATAATGCCGACAATGGCTGAAACAAAAGTGATCGCCGAAACCCTGTCATGAATGATGGACTCCGTAGAGCCGTTCGGCGGACAACCTGCATCACATGAAAAAAGACCGGCGACGGCCATGCCAAGTCCGAAAACCGTAATCAAGAGCGCGCCAATTTTTGGCATTGCTTTTTTGGAAGAAGCAAAAATAACGAGAGGCCGAACAGATCGATTAGCAATCCCGAAGGTACAAATCCAAAAAAATTCATTAGGGATTCATTTGCTGTTTCAGTTGCGCCAAGTTCGCTGATGAAATTGTGCAGATGGTCATAGTCCGTTCGCAAACTTGCGCTTACGATTACCGCGATGGTAAAAGAATCGGCCCCGCAATACCACCTAAGACAGCTAATTTCTTCATTGTTTCAAATGTTAGAAGCAACAATTAGTGGGGGAGTGGTTTAAATTACGAAAAATACAACTGAAATTTAGGCAATACCTTTTCAGTGCTTCGGTTTCCCTCTTCCAAAGACTAAAGAAATTAAAGTTCTTATTACTCTTTCCAAACCATGGCTACTTTTCCTTTCGTGTGCATGGCCTCGATATAACCTATGGCTTCCGGAATTTTCTCGTACGGATAAGTCTTTTCAATATACACTTTGATTTTGCCCTTTTGTATCAAGGATGCCAATGTTTCCAAATCCGCCGTATTGGCTTGGGCCGTGAATTGGGTCAGATTGAATTTACCAAATGCTTTTTTGAGGAGGACTGAAAACATATGCCCCATGGTCGTAAAGCCGACCATCACGCCTCGTTGCCCAAAACGCTTGTAGTCATCATACGAAAGATTGCCGTGGGTATCCACGACTAAATCGTAGGCTCCCTGATGTTGATGTATGTCATGTTGGTCATAGGCCAATACCTTATCGGCACCCACTGCTTTTACGAAGTCAACACTTTTGCTGGAACAAATTGCCGTGACCTTGGCACCATGCGCTTTTGCAATCTGAACCGCAAAATGCCCGACACCGCCAGAAGATCCATTGATAAAGACCGACTCCCCTGTTTTGAGTTTTCCATGCGTCGTAAGGGCCTGTAGAGCGGTCAATCCCGCTATGGGAACACAAGCCATTTCTGTAAAATTAGCTTCTTCGGGCATAATGGCGCAGGCATGGGCAGGAGCACAAATATATTCTGCAAAAGCACCGCCTTGAAGGGACTCCCCAAAGACTCGGTCACCGACCTTGAAATCGGTCACGTTATTGCCTACCGCTTCGACAATACCCGAAAAATCGGCCCCTAGAATTTTATCCTTGGGTTTAAACAGGCCAAACGAGAATCGTGCAAAAAAGGTTTTCCCCTTAGGATATGCCAATCGGCAGGGTTGGCCGAATTCGCCTTGACCTCGACCAAAATGTGATCCGATTTGATAATGGCTTTTGCGACTTCTTCCAGTTGCAGTACTTCTGGTCCGCCGTATTTTGATTTGGTAAAGGCTTTCATAATGCTTTGTTTTATTCTCACTCGGTACGCCACTAGTCACACCTACCCGCCAAAACCTCATTTAGTGGTGCAGGAGGAGACTAGCGGTAGCGGGAAATTACATATTATAAACGCCCCCATTGATGTCGAGCGTGGCACCGGTTATAAAACCGTCGTATTCAGACGCCAGATATAAAACCGCTCGCGCTACGTCATCTGCATTACCTGCTCGTTGGATCGGAATGCCGGCCGTTGTTGCGGCCGCCGATTCTTTTGTGGTATGCGTGTTGTGAAATGAAGTTCCAAGGATAAGGCCTGGAGCAACGGCGTTGACCCTTGTGCCATGAGGCCCCAATTCGGCAGATAGGGCTCGGGTGAATGTTAGAATAGCTCCTTTACTGGTAGAATAAACTAGAGACCCTGGATGACCACCTTTACGCCCAGCAAGCGATGCCAAATTAACTATACTGCTGTGGTCATTTTCTGCTAGGTAAGGAGCTGCGGCACGCGTCACGAACATCATGGATGTGAGGTTAATGTCCATTACCTTGTGCCAGAACTCGGCTTCCATTTCACTCAGCATTTTACGCGCAACGAGGGAGCCTGCGTTGTTAATCAGTATGTCAAAACCACCTAGCGCTTCAACCGTTTTTTCAACCAGTGAATTCGCATCGGCTTCTTTTGTTAGGTCACCAGCTATGGCAACCGCTTTTTGACCTTTGCTGGTTGCGTATTCCGTCAATTCGTTCGCGGTATCGGTACTGGAAAAATAGTGGATCGCAACGTTGGCTCCGCTATCGATAAAGTGTCTCGTGATCGATTCGCCGATTCCCTGAGCGCCAGCCGTGATGAGCACGTTTTTTCCTATTAACTTGTTATTTTTTTTCATGGTATTCCTATAGTATTAGTGTTGATAGACGTAGTGGCATCAATACGTGTCTTGATGGACGACATCCTTTTATTTTGAAGTCATTTACAAATATAATATAACAAGACACGTATTTTCATATTGTTCCCAACGCCTTGCAATGTACGCCACCCAAGGGGTTGTATTTGTATTCAATATAAAAAAATAAGGATTAGAATTTTGTCCTTCAATTTATGGTTATTGTTTCCAAATGTTTGGCAATAATGACCTTTGTTTCTGGCGAAAGGGTTTCTATATCTTTTTGAAATGGAATTAGCTTATTTTCAATACCGGTTTGTTGTGAAAATCCGTAGGGCAGTCTAAAATTGTCCCAATGCGTAGGAATGATCACCTTAGGGTAATTTGTAATTGCAAGAAGACGTTCGTTATATTTATAGAGACCAAGTTGTGAACGATTAACACCGGCCAAAAGGATATCAGGTGTAAGACCTTGTAGTTCCCGTTCAACGAAGTTCATCGAACCCATAGTTAATATTTGATGGTTCGAAAATCGGGCAAGAAACATAAGTGATCCACCTTCTATAAATTCAGAAACTTTAAGCGGAACTTCAGGTATTTCGCTATAAACCCTATTATCGATGTAATGTTTTTCATCTAATGCGGAATGAATGGAAGGAATAACTTTTACGGAAAAATTATTGAATTGATAATCTTCTCCTCCTTTTACGGGATATAATTGCTCCTTTGGAATTCCATATCCGCGCAAAATATTGCAGGTTGTTTCGGTGCCAATAACTTTTGCCCCGGTTTTTTTAGCAATATAGGGTACATCGGCAAGATGGTCAAAGTGGGAATGATGAACCAAAATAAAGTCAGCTTTGGTAATTAGACTATCAATAGAGGTGGTGTCCGAAACTGCAATATCCGATCGTTCAACAGTTGCTCGTTTATCATCAGGACTTATGCCGGGACCGGAACCGAGTTTGAAACGCGAGATATATGGATCGATCAATACGGTAATATCACCATCTGTTATTTCCCAACCTGCGGTTCCAAGATATTTTAATTTTATAGGATCTGTTTGGGCATTTGTAATCAGGGATATTAGTAAAACAAAAGAACAAACTAGTTTAACTAGTTGGCTTTTGCTGAAGGAGATACGTTCAATAAAGGAAAAGATGCACATGTTGGTTGGTTTTATATTATTTCTTTTTTTGATTAAAATAGTAACGATTAATAGCATCTGAGTTGGCTTCAACAATATCGATCAAGCCATCATTATTTAAATCAGCGGTAATTATATCATACGTTTGAAATTCTTCATTGGACAATATGGAACTTGTCCAATTTTGGCCATTCCCTAAATTCCAAAAGACGGTATTGGGGCTATCGGAATTTCCTATGATGATATCCAAGTCATTATCCAAATCGAGATCGGCGACAGCAACAGCATAACTTTCCGATGTAGAGGAATCAAAGATGACGGAAGTTTCATAGGGCGCTGTGTTGTTTCCAAAGTAAATTACGTTCGGTTCCTCAATGTTGGCAACAACAATATCGGGTAAGCCGTCATTATTCAAATCGGAAACACTTACAGAGCGCGTATTATCGCTACCCGTTCCGAAAGAGATCTTTTTAGAAAAATCAAGCATACTGTTGTTCAAATAAATATAATTTGATTGTGAATCACGATTTGCCAAAATCAAATCAAGATGGCCATCGTTGTTCATATCTGCAATGGCTACATCTATGGTTGAATCCTTTTCATTTCCAAAAGGCATGTTGGTCGAAAAAATTCCTTCCCCATTGTTCAAACAAATTTCATTGGCACGACCTCTATTTGTTATAAGTATGTCGATATCGCCATCTTGATCGAGATCGGCCAATGTTAAGTTTCTCGTAGGGGCATATGCTATCCCGAAGGATGAACTCATTGAAAAATTGCCTCTACCATCATTTTTATAAATATAATTGGGAGCCATGTCGTTTCCTACTGCTATGTCAAGATCACCATCGTTATCAAGATCTGCCAATTCAGCGGCGTAGGTTGTTGCCCTTTGATTACCTAGATTCATTTCCACAGTGAAAATCCCTCTGCCATCATTGATGAAAATTCGATTCTGACCCGGCCAATGTCTTCCATTGGCTACAATAATATCCATATCGCCATCGTCATCAATATCCCCGGCAGCAACCGATGCCGTGCGTTCTTCATAGGTGCCCAAAATAAGACGCCCATTGGATAGCATTTCATGTTCTTGTGTAAAACCATAGTGAAAAGCATAGACAAAAACGAAGGCTGCGACACTAGTTTTAGTTCCCATATAGCATGTAATCATTATTAAATAGTTGGTCAAAATGTTCGTTAAGGCACATAGCGTCAGCCAGTTGGCGGATTGGTTTTTCCTACCGGTTTACCTGCTGTAGGCATGGCAGGCAGGTTTGTATTTCCTGCTCATGGATTCTAAAAATACAAAAACAACCACATTGCTATCATGGTTCTTTCCCAATTTTTATTACTGGCCGTAATTGGCTTACTCTTGACGGCACGAGCATAAAGATGCTCGCGCTAGCGGGGGGAGGATATTAGTTGTAGTTTTTATTCAATTCGAATTCCATTTCTAATTGTTCAAGATTATTTTCGAGTCCTATTTTATTGAAAAAATCGTTTACAACGTTCGACCTTTTATCTACATTAATTATTGAAAGCGTATTTCCATATTTTTCTGTCAATTCTAGAATTAGAGTGGAAGCTATTCTCTTTTTTCTAAAATATTTACTTACGGCAATTTGTTGTATTCGTTTGTTTGTTGGATTGTAAATAACATAACCGACCAACTGATTTTCAATATAAGCACCTAGTGAAGTATTGTTATATTTTAGCTCATTGACAACGCTTTTTGAGTTTTGCCAAGTAGGATAAATATCCCAAAATGATTCCATCAGTTCCCAGTTGTAGTTCTGTAACTCCTTAATTTCTATATTGTTATTTGGGTTAGACACCTCAACTTCTCCCTTATAACACAATAGTTCCCTTTTAACTTTAAAGCCAAATTTATCATAAGATTTTATAGCTTGAATATTCTCGGAAATGACTTCAAGCATTAGTTTGTTTATTCCTTTTTTTGCTAAAAGCGGCAGAATGAAAAGATACATTTGCTTTGTTAACCCCAAACCTCTTTTCTCAGGAATAACTCCTGTTCCTCCGTTGTATATCACATTTTGGTTATTAATCGTATCAAATCCGTGCAAAATGAATGCAATCAATTTTCCGTTTTCAAAAACACCGATAGATAAGCTAAGGTCAGTTTTATCAACCAACATTTTTGAGGTTAGTTGTTCCTCCGTTAGTTTAAAAGGAACAAAATAGTCAGAAAAAGAGTCATTAAAAATTTTCAAAATCTCTTTTAAATCTATTCCTTCTAAAGTTTTTATTTCCATTTCAGATTTTCTCAATTAAACATAATTAACACGGCTTATTTGTAGCCTTCTTCGCTACTGCTACCACCAGTTTCCTCCAAAGGCGGACAGGTGCAACTGGTGGCCGTTAGAGGCTGAAAGCGTTAAATTTAAAATCCTACCGTTGCTTCTATACCGCTGCGGTCTTCACTTTGTTCTTACTCGGTACGCCACTAGTCACAGACTAGCGGGAGCGGGGGAGTGTAAATAATTCTTACTAGTAATTTGATTTATTCTATAATTTCGTAATCAATGCTTAGTTTTCGCAAGGCTCGTAAGGCAGAACCATAATTTTTATCATCCACTTGAATGTCAACAGCATCTCCTTCTAAAAGTATAGCGGTAAGTTCATTTGACAAAGATGCATTACCATGAATTGAAAGCTCTGTAATACAGTTGGCTATCGCTCGTCGGTCTGGCCGTAGGGCATCGCATGACAATAAGTTTAATTTCATACTACAAATTTATTTATGCAAGATACCAAAGTTGTGATGAGATATCTCTGGAATATTCGTACTTCATTCTTCTTTCTGTTGAATACTCGTTTGGGTTACTCGTTACAGGCTGGTGGTAGCGATGCGTAATGTGTGATTTAACCTAAAAACCCAATATCATCTATTTCCAAAACCATATGGTCATCGGCAAAGTTTCGGGCACTACTGTATTTCCATTCCGTGGGTGTGGTTACGAAACCAGGTATGACAGGATTGTTATGGATGTAATCAATTTTCTGTTTAATGACCTTTGTGCTCCACAATTCAATAGGTTGGTTATGATGCTGCCAGAACTGCCTTTTTGAGACGTTGCTTTTCTTTTTGGCTGCTTTTTCAAACGCTCGTAATAGCCATTCTTTTCTGCTTTCTTGAGGATTTTCTTCAATAGCCTTCAATAGTTGTTTGGCAGTATATTTTTTGAAATCACGCAGTAACCCAGCTGGGTCCTCATTGGCAGAACGAATGATTAAATGAACATGGCTGGGCATAAAGCAATAAGCATAGACCTCCATAGCTTTTTCGGCTCTGCAGTAGGTAATGCTATCGGCCAATATTTTGAAATAGTCTTGTCGTGTAAAAACATCTATCCAATAAACCGTGGCAAACGATACAAAGTAAGCGCCAACCTTGTTATGGAACTTGTAATTTCTGCTCATCGCCTAAAGATAAGAAGCTAGGCAGTAATGATTATTTCGTGTTCTTGTTTTTGAAGTAATTTTACTTCCTAATGGTCGCTACCGCCAGTTTGCAACTGGTGGCCGTACGAGTGATTGCGGACAAGGTAAATTTAAAACCGTATTGTTTCTAAGATCACTTTCTTTCTTACTCGGTATGCCACTAGTCAGAGACTAGCGGGAGCAGGGGACCCGTACGCTTAGTGGGTGAGAGCCGTAGTGGCGGCTTTTAGGTCGTCACCCGTCTACTCGATTATGGGCTGAACTTCAAATTATTCTTGCTTATGCCTTTTAGTCTCTTCCTCTGATAATTCAAGAAATCTGGCAGCATTATTATAGAAAATATCAGCTTTTTGGTCAACTGATAAAAAGTCTGCTGAATTTAGGGCTTCGATACCATCTGAAATAGTCTCCACCCACATCATTTGATCTGTTCCAAACATAATACGTTTACCAAATCCAGCATCAACTAATCCCTTTACGTAGGACTGAAACTCTTTTTTAGGTAAAGCCCAACAAATTGCACCGAGTCCAACATATATTTGCGGATGTGCATACATTAAAGCTTTCAAATCTTCAAGATATGGCCAGGCAGCGTGCATAATATATATTTTTAGATTTGGTCGATCAAATAGTATCTCTTCAAACTGTAGCGGTTTACCTTGAAAAGCCCTGGTTCTAGGATAAGCAAAATAAGCACCTCCGGGTGGGCCTCCTGGAAACATGTGATATCCAATTGGGATATCTAATTCTACAGCTAAATCAAAATACTGGGTTAGACTTTCATCTGTTGGTAATATTCCCTGGTAATTAGGAGCTACTTCACCAATCACTTTAAGTTTTCCAATTTTAAATCGCTCCCTAAGTTCTTCGACGGAATAGCGATGGCTGTTCCCAATTATAATTTTTTCTGGAGCATGATCAAACCAAAGCTCGCCTTGACTTACCATGGCTTTTACAACATTGTGTTCTTTATACTTTGCTAATGTTTCAATTCTCAACGAATCTATAGTAGAAGAAGCTTTATAGGTCTTACCTGTTAAAGGATTTGTATAGTCTTGACCTCCAAAAAACATTTGATCAAATGCATGACAATGCATATCTATTATAGGTCCAGAATAGGATGTGGAGCCTTCTGCAGCCAGATTTTTCTCTGTTTTTCTGTTTTGGCTTGTACACGAGACTAATAATATTAATTGAAATAATAGTATGTTTTTTATTGCTTTCATAATCTTCTTGTTTTGCCCATAACAAATGGATATAGTTATTAACTATATCTCTATTATAAAATCCCTACAAATTTAACATTTTGTAATCAGCTGAAAAAACCCTACGTAACATCAATTATCCATAGTTTTTTAACAACAGTTTTCGCAATAAAAGTTTAAGGAGCATCATCCTTTAATTTGGCCGTGGCACAATACCGGTTCGTTTGCCCCAGCGCAACCACATGTCGGCCATTTTTGTAACCAGATCTTGATGGTTGGCGGCTATGTCGTTCATTTCAGTACGGTCTTTTTCCATATCAAAAAGCTCCCAATTGGAGCGTTCCAGTTCATCAACTTTATCCCACAGAAAAGATTGTTTTTTACTGGCATTCGAGACCAACTTCCATTTGCCCATGCGCACGGCACGGTTGCCCTCATGTTCCCAAAAAATAGCCTCCCGTTCCAAATCTTTTTGGTCAAAGGCAGCCACGAGACTCTTGCCCTCCATGGGTTGTATTTGATTACCGTCAAAGTTCTTTGGGTAACTACCACCCCCGACTTCGACAGCGGTGGCCATGATATCTATCAGATGGGCGGGCTCGGTACGAAATTCCCCTCCAGCGACTTCGGGGTCGATTTTAGCAGGCCAATGCACGATCAAAGGCGAGGCTATTCCCCCTTCATGCACCCAATGTTTGTACTCACGAAAGGGGGTGTTACTCGCGTTGGCCCAATTCAGCCCGTAAGCGGTATAGCCTTCCGGTGGGCCGGGCCATGCTTCGCGCATTAACTTTACAGGTTTACCATCCCTGGTAATCGTAGGCACCATTTCTGTTTGTATGGCACCCGGAGCCATCGGGGTAAGGTCCTTTTCGTCAGGGCGGTCGGTGACCCAGTCCAGTTCTTCGGCACAAGCGCCGTTATCTTGAAGGTAAATGATCAAGGTATTTTCCAATTGTCCCTTGGCTTTTAACGCATCAACGACACGACCGATACCTTCGTCCATGAGCGTGGTCATGGCGGCATAGGTTTCCATATTGGCGAGTTCCCATTCCCGGTCGGCAATATCATTTGACCAAGGCGCTACAAAAGAATCTCGAGGCGTCAATTGCCATTCATCTTTTGCTAGGCCAAGTTCTTTCATGCGTTCGAATCTATTTTTTCGAACTTCGTCCCACCCTTGATCATAATGCCCTTTGTATTTGTCGATGGCTTCTTTGGGTGCGTGCATGGGCCAATGAGCGGCGGTATACGACAAATAAAGAAAAAAGGGATTGTCGGTTGCATGTTCATTGATACGTTCCACGGCATAATCGGTGAAATCGGTCGTGCAATAAAAATCGTCACGCGGCGCAACATATTCATTGTCCAAAGTCAAGGAACGGGGATCGTACAAGCTGCCTGCACCCGAAATCATTCCGAAGAATTGATCAAAACCTCTTTGTCTGGGCCAATTGTGCTTGTCAGGATTTTCAATGACATAAGGGGTTACATGCCACTTGCCTGACATGTAGGTTGAATAGCCAGCGCCTTTTAAAGCTTCGGCAATGGTGACCGCATTCTTGCTCAAATCACCACGAAAGGCAGGTGTTCCCCTGTCGTCGACCATATGACCGACCCCTGCCTGTTGCGGATACAAGCCCGTAAGCAAAGAGGCGCGTGTCGGGCAGCAACGTGCGGTATTGTAGAATTGTGTAAATCGCAGTCCGTTTGAAGCAAGTTCATCCAATCGCGGTGTGCGTATCTCGCCGCCATAACTGCCAATATCTGAATAACCCATATCGTCTCCCATAATGAGTACGATGTTCGGAGGGACTACTATTTCTTTTTCAGGTTCTTTGGATGTGCCACAATTCAGAAACACTATTAGAATAGGAATCAGTAAAAAAGGATAGAATCTTTTCATGCATTTAATTTAACCAAACCGCCATTTCGCCCATTTCCCTGTGTGCCCAAGCGTAGTAGGGGATGGCTTTAAGCGTTTTGCTTTCGATTTTACCCAAACCGCCCAAGAGATTTGAATCAAAGGAATATTGGAATTGTTCGTCTTTGGGCACTTTGATAGCTAACACACCTTTGGGGTTGTCGATTTCTTCAGCACAGTAGACCAAGGGCCTCTTTCCAAAGCCATTTTACCTATGTTGGCGGCAACCAGTTCATGGCTAATTACTTTTCGAATAGGCATCTCGAATGCAATAACAATCTTGTCGTTTTGTTTCCAACTTTGATTTTGCAAAGTGATGTAGCCATCTTCGACGGAAACGTTTTTACTTTCCCCGTTTACAGAAAGTTGAATAGCAGGATTTTCTTTGTCCATATAACGATACAGATCCCCATCCATAACTTCATTTCTGGCCCATCCTGGTACTCTTAATTTGATTGTCGCGTCGATAGGTTCATTATTTAATACGTCAATTTCCACCTTTCCATCCCAAGGGTAATCGGTCTTTTGGGAAAGTTGCAGCGTTTTATTTTTCAAAAGTATTTCGGTGGTATTGCTGATATACAGATTTACATAGACTTCGTTACCCTTGGTGGCATACATATAGCCCGGAAGCGAAGGTAAAATTCGTACAACGTTCACTGGGCAGCATGAACAATCGAACCAAGCAGAGCGACCACAAACCCCTTGATTGAATTTCCCGACCCCATCCGTTTCTAGTGGATTCGGATAAAAGAAAGTATTGCCTTCAAAAGAAACCCCGGAAAGAAAACCGTTGTACAAAGTGCGTTCGAAAACATCCATATATTTTACGTTGCCACTTTTTAAGAACATCCGGTGGTTCCATAGCATCAGGGCTATGGCGGCACAGGTTTCGGTATAGGCCGTAGCATTCGGAAGCTCGTAATCAGGGCCGAAACCTTCATGCTTTGGTTCGGCACCAATACCACCGGTAAGGTAGATTTTTTGATGTATGATATCTTCCCATATCTTGTCTAGCGCCTCATCATAAGCAGTTTCACCTGTTAATGCAGCCACATCGGTAGCACCAGAATAAAAATAACCTGCGCGTACCGAGTGCCCGACTGCTTCATCTTGTTGGGCCAGGGGCAAGTGGTCTTGTTGGTATTTTCCGGCGTATTCGCCATCGACCAAATTATGACCCTCTCCATTACCTCTTTGATCTACAAAGAATTTGGCAAGATCCAAATATTTTATTTCTCCAGTGGTGCGGTACAATTTCACCAGTCCTATTTCGATTTCTTGATGCCCTGGCACCCCCATATTTTTACCGGGACCGAATACTTGATCAATGAGGTCGGCATTTTTGAGCGCGACATCTAATAATGAACGTTCGCCTGTCGCTTGAAAATGTGCTACTGCAGCCTCATACAAATGCCCCACATTATATAATTCATGAAAGGTTTTGAGATTGGTCCATCTTTTTCCCCACCGCCATCGGCGGCTTTTGAAGGGTCGATCGTTCGGTTGGTATACAGATAGCCATCATCTTCTTGGGCAGCTGCAATTTTGGCGATCAAGTCATCTAAAAATAATTTGAGTTTGGGGTCTTCATGTACCTGTAGCGAATAACTAGCGCCTTCAATGACCTTAAAAACATCGGAATCGTTAAAATAGATACCCTCAAATTCACCTTCTTCCAAACCTCCGGCTATGGCAAAATTGGATAGCCTTCCGGTTTCCTCACATTTTTGAAAGTTATAGGGAATAGTCACTTTACGGTTGGTCTCTATTCGCGGAGACCAAAAATTATCCTGGATGGATACCGAGGTAAAGGGAACGGGTTGAATAGGGTAGTCGAGATTTGTTTTTGAAATCGCTGCCGTTTCAGGAGCGACTTCCTTTTCCTTTTCCTTGCACGAAATCATAATGACGAAGCATGCTATTAGTAGCGATTTTACAACTGAAGTGTTCATAGCTAAATCTATTTAATTAAAATCAATTTCCAATTTGAGAGGTGTAAAAAAAATTAGTGCACTTCACGACTATAAAAAATCTCAACTTTCTAAAAGTAAAGAACTTTGGTTCAAAACTCAAACTCAATCTCGCTAGCTGTCTGGACAAATTCTAACGGCGGTTGCAACGATCGACAATCATAGTTGTCGTTGAATGATAAACTTTTCACAAATAAAAGAGTCGGTTGGTGCAACCTTTTACTTTTGCCGCTGTCTCTACCTGTGGCAACAAATCGATCAAAAAATGCAAATTAAAAATACGAGGGCTATTCCAATTCGTTTTACAATAGGGCTTACGTGGGCCTTATTTTTATTTGTGCCTGGGGCATGGCTCAAAACAACTATACGGTAAGCGGCGCGAGGTTAGAAATATGAGGTAATAAGTACAAGGTTTAAAAGGAGATTTCGCGGTTCTTAGCTCGTACTTAGATGTTTTGAATTGTACATTTTATTTATTCTTGGGTGGACTTTGCCAAATGATATTCATGATTTTCCATTGATCATCTACTTTGGCCAGATGAAACAGGTCAATGCCCCATTCGGCGGTAAGTTTTCCTGTTGCGGTTTTATCGTTGACCTCGTACAGGGTTATTTCTTGTGGAGAATCGGCCGTGACCCGGTCCCCGTCTTTGTTCCATGAACCGGCGAGGTCGTACAATTGTTGGTAGGTCATCGAAAGGTTATCATTATATGCTTTTGAATCTGGGTCGTACCAATAGCCAATCTTTCGCAGGGTAGGGTCGACGCTTCGTTCGATTTTAGCGGGTTCGACCTTGTACAGCGCATCCACATAATCTTGAATGGCCCCATGAACTGATTTTTCATCCGAAGTCATCGATGCATCCTGACCCAAGGCAGGCGGTGACAAAAATAAAAAAGCGGCCACTGCGCATAGCTTTAGAAATACTTTCATTTTCCTTTGTATTGGTTCTTTCTAAAATTACGATATCGGTCCGAGTAATCAAAAAAAGTTAGGGTTACCCTTGTTGAACAACTTATTGGGTAGACTTCGTACCGCTAAGCTCGTGCTTCTGCCTTTTTCTTCATTGGAAAAACCTTGAAAAAGTAAGGCTGCGCCAGAGCCATTCCAACGGGCCGTAGTAAAAGTAGTGGAGCCAGAGTTTACTGGTCCAAACTTGCAGCAGGATCACGACGATGGCAATTAAAAAGGTGTATCGATTGGGTATTTCCCCGAGGTAGCCCAATCCCCAGCCAAAGAGCAAAGCCGTACCGACAATGCTCTGCATCACATAGTTCGTCAAGGCCATTCTGCCATAGGGGGCTAATTTGGCCAGCCATTTTTCAGGTTTTGTTTTTCGGTACAGCATGACAAAAAGGGCGATATAGATCAAGGTCATCGCTGTATTGACCAAGTCCATTCCCGTAAGTCCGACCATAGCTACCCAATTGTCCATTTTGACTTCTGGGCCTAAACTGATAAACGCCCCGGCGGTAATGCCTATAGAAACGACCAACAAGATACTGGACCACAGCAATATCTTTTGGGTCAGCTTTTTATCTTCCTTAAAACGTTTGAAAAAGCCGGAACGGCCAAGGTACAGGCCCACTAAAAAGAACGCGAAGGTAAAATAGCCACGTCCGAAAATGCCGTATTGATAATTCATTTTATCAAGATGGCCGTCCCACGCATTCGTGGCAAAAACCTCCCAAAGAGACCCATTTTTAAGGGTGTTGTAATATTCGAGCACACGGGGTGCCTCTTGGTCCGTGGGGTCGACATCCAAAAAGAGATGGTCGTCACCGGTCAAGTAAAATATAACATACCGCCCAAGGCCTAGGAACAACAAGGCCGAAAACCCCAAAACCCATTTGTTCTCCATTTTATAAAAGGGAATGAGAAAAATGCCCAACATGGCATAGATGGTCAGAATATCCCCTCGGTAAAAAAGGCTATGCACATACCCTATGAGCAAGAGTAACAACAAGCGCCAAAGGAACCGGCCACCAAAAGCGACCCCTTTTTGGGCACCCCGGTCCATTTGAATAAAAAAACTAAGTCCGAACAGAAAGGAGAACAGGGCGATGAATTTCCCCCTTAGAAAGATTCCGATAAAGGCATTCACCACTTGATCGGCAATGCCCGAACTAGTCGCTTCATAAAAGCTGGGAGGGGCCAAGGCACCGATATACTGCTCGACCATATGGCAAATTAAGATTCCGGCGAGGGCAAACCCACGAAGGGCATCGATGATTTCGATTCGTTCAGTTGCTGTTTTTGACATGTTCGTTGATTGAAGTTGATGGTTAATAGACGTTCGCTGATACACCGATGTTACAGTTAAAGGTACGAAGTACAGAATACGGGGTGCGAAGTTGTCAAAAAATAAAACGACGAACCTATAACCCTATGCCTCGTTCTACCAGAATACGACAAAGAATTTCTCAAATTCGGTTTCCGATTTTTTCATCCAGACCATGGGGGCATTTTCCATGTGCATGCTGAGATTGACTTCCAACAGGGTTTCATGATGCGAAGACCAATGGACTGCTGCGTGTGGTGCCATGACCCATTCCGATTTATAGGGAATATAAAATTGGTGGGATTTAAATTCATTGCTATTAAATTCATCAAATCGCAACCAGTGGCCACAGATACAATTTTTATTCAGTGGTCTGATATTCGCTAAAGTACTTCCATACGGAATGAACAACTGTGCTTTGTAGCAAGCTTCGTGTTCGATTTCGGAATGTTCTATTTCTTTGTCATAAAGGGCTTTAGCCCCTTCTTCCGAATGTAAGAGTTCAAACTGTTCGTTCTTTATTTTTTCTATCTTGGTAAAGAACATATCGCGTTTGTTCGGCCCCATTAAGCGATGGATGGGCTCAGAAATCTCTGGATCGATGATATAGAATTTATAGGTCAATTCTACATGGATGCGTTTCTCGGTCAGCACCTCCCGCAAGATAAAATCGATTTCCCCGATGGTTCTGTTGTCCTTTTTGATCGGAAGGTTATGTAACAAAACTTCATACTTCCCCGAATGTGCTATCAATTGCTTGAATACGTATTCCATTTGGTGTCCTAAGCGAATTTTCATTGGAATCGGTTCCGCTTTAAAACCCGTCAAATCCATTTCAGGAAAATCGAACTGTTGTATGCCGAATTGGGTATTGGTCCATAAGGGAGGAGTAGTTAGAAATGCGCTATGTTGTTTTAATGCCATTAAAAAGTTTCGAATGCGAAAAGGTACGAGGTACAAAGTACAAAGTCAAAGGCTTAAACGAAGTAAAAACCTCGTACTTCTAATCGCGTGCCTCGTATTTAGTGTACGTTAAGTTTTACCTAAAACCAAAGTCCCTTTTTGCCAAAAGGCGTATTTTTACGGTATGGCTATGATGACAAGAAAAGGGTTTCGGTTTACCCCGTACGAGGCGCCGGACCTAACTCCCTTTGACAAACTTTTCGATATTTTTCAAGAACTGATTACGCATACCTCCGGGGACTTCGATGAGGCCATCGATTGGTTGCGCGAATTGGACAGGGAATACGAACTTACAGACGAGAATTATACCATCGATGATTTTATCGAGGATTTAAAGGCCAAAGGCTATATTCAAGAGGAATTCGAGGATGGTGGCGGAGAAATGGGAGAAGAAGGTGAAGCGGGCGAGGAAAGCGACGGTAAGGGAGGGAAAATTTCCATTACCGCCAAGATGGAACGTCTAATCCGACAACGGGCGTTGGACCAGATTTTTGGAAAATTAAAGAAAAGCGGTAACGGAAACCACCGTAGCAAATCCGCCGGGCGTGGCGATGAGCATACCGGCGATTTTAGGGAATACCGTTTCGGGGATTCGTTGGAGCAGATTTCCATGACCGAGAGTTTGAAAAATGCGCAGGTCAATCATGGGCTCGGCACGTTTTCATTGAACGAAGACGACCTTGTCGTCGAAGAAACCCACCACAAGGCCCAAATGAGTACGGTGCTGATGATCGATATCAGCCATAGTATGATCTTGTATGGCGAAGATCGCATCACGCCCGCAAAAAAAGTAGCTATGGCCTTGGCGGAACTGATTACTACCCGCTACCCAAAGGACACGTTGGATATTCTGGTATTCGGTAACGATGCTTGGCCCATTCCCATAAAGGATTTGCCCTATTTAAAAGTCGGTCCGTACCACACCAATACCGTGGCCGGATTGCAACTGGCGATGGACATGCTTCGCAGAAAGCGAAATACCAACAAGCAGATTTTTATGATCACCGACGGAAAGCCAAGCTGCCTTAGGCTTCCCGATGGTACGTATTATAAGAACAGCGTAGGATTGGACGATTATATCGTCGAGAAGTGTTACAACATGGCCCGTCAGGCGCGAAAGTTGCACATTCCCATAACGACCTTTATGATCGCGCAAGATCCGTATTTGATGCAGTTCATCCGGCACTTTACCGAAGCCAACAAGGGCAAGGCGTTTTTTACAGGTCTAAAAGGATTGGGCGAAATGATTTTTGAAGATTATGAGAACAATCGAAGGAAAAGGTTGAAATAAGGCATAAGGTTGGAAGTACGAGGTACGAAGTAGAAAGTAAAAAGCTTAAAAGTTGAATTAAGGTATTCCACCTTTGAAGGGGGCTTGGGGATGTTTTTCTCGGATTTGAAAGACATTCATACCACTAACAATATTTGCTAAGTAAAAAGAGAGAAAATTATATGAAATTGAACCACAAAGAAATCTCCTATTTAGGGGAATTGAAAAAAGCGGGTTATCAGACCAAAAGCATCAAAGATGAATTGCGCAATAATTTGCGAGAGAAAATCAAGAATGGCGAAGAAACCTTTGCTGGGGTCCATGGGTATGAGAATTCGGTAATCCCTGAATTGGAGCGGGCCATACTCTCGCGTCACAATATCAATTTACTCGGACTACGCGGCCAAGCCAAGACTCGCTTGGCCCGATTGATGGTCAATCTGTTGGATGAGTGGATTCCCATTGTAGAAGGTTCCGAGATCAACGATGATCCGTTGAAACCGATGTCAAGATATGCCATAGAATTGATTAAAGAAAAAGGAGATCATACACCCATTTCTTGGTTGCACCGTAGCGATCGGTTTTATGAAAAATTGGCCACTCCCGATGTGACCGTAGCCGATTTGATTGGGGATGTTGATCCCATAAAAGCAGCAAACCTAAAATTATCATATGCTGATGACCGCGTCATCCACTTTGGAATGATTCCCAGAGCGAACCGTTGTATTTTCGTAATCAACGAACTTCCCGACCTTCAAGCAAGAATTCAAGTGTCCTTATTTAACATCTTAGAAGAAGGCGATATACAAATCCGTGGGTTCAAGTTGCGACTTCCTTTGGATTTGCAATTCGTGTTTACCGCCAACCCGGAAGATTACACGAATCGGGGAAGTATTGTTACTCCGCTGAAAGATAGGATAGGTTCACAGATTTTAACCCATTATCCCGATGATATCGAAACAGCGCGAAAAATCACCGAGCAAGAATCGAATCTTGATAAGCGGCAGAGCGATGCGGTTTATGTGCCCGACATTGCCAAAGATTTATTGGAACAAATTAGTTTCGAAGCTAGGAACAGTGAATATGTAGATGCCAAGAGTGGCGTAAGTGCCCGGACAAGCATCACGGGTTTTGAAAATTTATTAAGTACAGCGGAACGTAGAGCTTTACTTGCCGGAGCGGATTCAACGTCCGTTCGGTTGAGCGATTTCTTGGGCGTGATTCCTGCAATCACTGGAAAAATCGAACTGGTGTACGAGGGAGAACAGGAGGGAGCCGATGCCGTGGCAGAAATATTGATTGATGATGCGGTGAAATCTTTGTTTCCCGAATATTTTCCGAAAATAAATAAGTTGGAGAAAAAAGACGAGGAAACCCCTTATGATGATTTGTTGTCATGGTTCTTCCAACAAAGTGAAGGTTTTGAATTGTTGGATGATTTCACGGATGATGAGTACAAAAGAACGCTCGACAGCATTCCCGAATTGAATCGCATGGCAAAGGAATACCAGCCCGATTTCCCTAAAGAAGATGTTTATTTCTTGAAAGAATTATTGCTTTGGGGATTGGTGTCCCACAAAAAATTGAGTAAACATCGCTTCTCGGAAGGGTATCAGTTCAAAGATCTTTACGGAAGTTTTATTAGTGGGTTGTGAGTTAAGTTGATAAACCTTAATACATAAAAATTAAAAACAAGAAACCCCGACATCATGTCGGGGTTTCTCTTTCATAGCAATTATTCCCTCCTATACCTGATAAGCAGGTAAATTGAAAATAAAAGAACTTCCTTCTTTGGGTTTGCTCAATACGGTAATCGTCGTATCGTGCAATTCCATGATTTTTTTGACTATCGCAAGGCCCAATCCGTAGCCTTGTTTTTTAGTGCTTTTATTAACCTGTTTGTAGCGGTCGAAAATAAACGGTTGTTCGTTTACGGGTATGCCAGTACCTGTATCCGTAATATTGATTTCAACATTCTTATCCTTTCGTCGTATAGAAAGTGTAACCTTACCTTTTGGCTGGGTATATTTTATGGCGTTCTCGATTAGGTTCTGTAGCGCGCACTCCACTAGACTTACATCAGCGAACACCATACTGTTCTCTTTGGGGTTTTCCATTTGAAGCTCGATTTGCTTCTTGTCCGCCAAAACCTTGAATTTAGCAACGAGGTCATGAGAAAGTTCGGTTATTGAAAAAGGTTCTTTTACCGGTGTGACTTGTTCGGCTTCCAATTTTGAATATTCGAAAAGTTGATCGATCAACTTGGATAGTTTATCGATGTTATCGTGCGTAATCTGCAGGTATTCCTCTTTTTCACTTTCCGAAAGCGTGTCCTTTTTCATTTGTAATGTTTCCACATATCCTTTCAGAATGGCCAGCGGCGTCCGTAGGTCATGTGAAACATTGGCGATCAATTCACGTCTGAGGGAATCAACAGATTTCATTTTATCCATATTCCCCACAATGGTATCGGCCATTTCGTTAAACGATTGCGCAAAAACGCCGATATCCGATTTTTCCGGATTTTCGATACGTACATCAAGATCACCTTCCTGAAACTTACGTACCGTACCGGTAATCAATCTCAAGTTCTTGGTCAAGAACCAAATGGCCAACAATCCGATTAGGGCTGAAAAAAGTGTGGTAAGCAAGGTTGCCCCTAAACCGAGCTTAGCAAAATATTGACCCATCAGGGTTTTACTGACTTCCTGAAATTTCTTTCCGGCGAGAATAATATAGACAAAACCATTATGCCCATCAACCGAATATGGAGCAGCGGAGAAAATTTTCTGTTCTTCGGGATTCCGTGGGTCATCACCAAGAACAAAAGTTTCCCCTTTATTTTCGATGAAGGCGTTGATGGGTTCCAAGGATACGCTTTTGGTCGCATCCTTATCATTCGGGTCAAGCACGACAGAATATAAGATCGCTCCATTATTATCCAGTAAATAAACCTCGATACCCTGATTTACCGCCATCATGTCGTGCATCAAATCACCGAACAGTTCTTTGTTGACACTTCCATCTTCCAAGAATGGCGATGCATTTTGGAATTTTTCCGCTATAACGTGATTGGCCACATCGGCATCCAAACGTTGTGCGGTCTCCTGATGATGTTTGTTCGCGAAGTAACTGGTAATGAGCATATACGATGCTCCCATAAGAAAGACCAGTATGATAAAAGCCGCCCAGAGCTTCTTTACCAGTTTCGGAGTAAGTGTTTTTTCAGCTCGGCTCATATGGCAATGTCTTCATTAAACTTATATCCCACGCCCCAAGTGGTCAAAATGTAATTTGGGTTGGCCATATCGGATTCTATCTTTGCGCGTAATCTATTGATGTGGGAGTTGACCGTATGCTCATAACCCTCGAAATTATAGCCCCAGATCATATTCAGCAATTCGGTGCGCGTATAGTTTCTACCTGGATTGGAAGCCATCAAAACCAAAAGCTCGAATTCTTTTGGGGATAGTTCTACCTTTTTTTCTTCCAGTAGCACCTTGCGCTTGTCGACATCGATATGCAAGCCTTCTGCGTTAATGGTCGAAGAATCTTTCTGTTCCGACGTTTTAATGCCTGTTCTCCGCATTACGGCTTTGATCCTAGCAAGTAATTCGCGAATGCTGAACGGTTTGGTGATATAATCGTCGGCTCCTATTTCGAGCCCCAATACCCGATCTATTTCTTCGGATTTTGCCGTCAGCATTATGATGGGGGTATTTTTCTTGGCCCGCAGTTTTTTGCATACCTCCACACCATCCATTTCAGGTAGGGTAAGGTCTAAAAGAATAAGGTCATAGTCATTCTTCAATGCCATTTCAAGACCAAGTTCTCCGTTCATGGCCTTGGCGGTTGTATATATGAGGTCGGTGAGATGAATTTCCAGCAACTTGATGATTTCCGGGTCATCTTCGATGATGAGTATGTTCTTCATAATTAGTTGGTACGAAAGAAGTTAAAAAGTATCACACAGTTATCACAAGCTACTGAAATGCCGACAAAATGTTCGATTCATCCGCCAATGGCCCCGTAACGGTGTTTTCTAAATGCATAACGGCTATGGTATAGCCGAAAAGTTCACAAAATCCTTACAGAAAGTCCCAAAATGTTTAAGGTTTCGTGACCCGCTTGTTATGTAGTAGGGCTTAGTTTGTTAAATAATCTAAAAACAAGTAAGATGAAAAAAGTAAAAAACAAATTAGGATTTTTAACCCTAGCCCTATTGTTGGGCCTAACTTCCTGTGATGACGACCAACAAACTCTAGTTGCCGAATTGCCGCAAGAGGCGCAACAAGAGGAGTCGGTCGAACCAAATGAAGAAATGGAGAAAGTAAATACTACCTTCAACATTACCATCATGAATACGGTAAATTATCTAAACTCCATTGTATTCAATACGCACAGTGCGGCTACCGAACCAGGTCCGATTCCCGATGCTGGATGTTTCTACGAAATCAATTTTAAAGCGGTTCCCGGTACGAAGTTAAGCTTCGCTACAATGCAGGTAATATCCAATGACTGGTTCTATGCACCGGCAGATGGCGGACTTTCCCTGTTTGAAGAAGGTTCTCCCGCTACAGGAGATATTACGGACAAAATCTATCTATGGGATTCGGGTACCGAGGAGGAAGACCCCGCTACTATAACCTCGGTTGCCGGAGGGGCAACGGCAGGAGCACCGGATGATGACAACACGGTTCGTATTGTTGAAACCGATGTGACCGATGCCATCAAAGTATATTTGGGTTATGACGACACCACGCGATATTTTACCTTGAAGATAGAAAACCTGAGAGGGGTAAATGCAGAAACAAACCCTGTAATGCTTTCACCTGGGTTAGTGGTCTTGCATGCTCAAGACAACGCGCTATTTACCAAAGATGAAGCTGACCGGGGATTGGGCCTTGCTAAAATAGCGGTTCAGGGTAACCCGTCCGATCTTCATGGTTGGTTCACTGAAACCGGTTCTGATGGCGCACCGCTTCGTCTTTCCTCATCATTCACAGTTTTCGCCCCAGGTGTGGTATATGCTTTTGATTCTGAAAGTGATCCAGTGTTCATGCAAGGAGAACCTATGGTGACAGGCAGTGGTATCGAGGAAATTGCGGAGGATGGAAATAATGGCGCGATGTTCGATTACATCACCAATGATCTAATGCTTCCTGCCGCTAAGAGCAATGAAGTGATGCCCATTGGCCCGGGCGGAAGCCTTACGTTTACGCTTGAGGTTCCCGAGGGTTATAAATTGGGTTATAACACCATGTTCGTTTTTAGCAATGATTGGTTCTTGGCGCATAATAATAGCGGATTTGATCTGTTTGCCGATGACGGAACGCCCGTAAGTGGTTATGGCGCTACCGAAAAGACCTACCTGTATGATGCAGGAACCGAAATCGACCAACCTGTAGGTTTTGGTCCTGACCAGGCTCCTTTTCAGTCAGGTCCGAATACTGGCGCTGCCGATGACAACAATCTAATTCGTCGTGTTATGGAAATCAATGATCTACAATTCGGAAAGGGATCGATCAATTCGGCTACTGGGGTTGCTGGGTATGCCGACCCAAGAGGTGGCTATAACATTGTGAGAGTTTCTGTCGAGCCAAATTAAGAAGTTAGTTTGTTGTTGGATTCAAACAAAAAGACCTCGACAACGTGCCGAGGTCTTTTTCATGTATAACGAATACTTTTTTATTCCCAAGAATCGATATGTTGGTTCATATCGTCAAAATCGTAACCTCCTACGAGGTCTTTGCGATATTTAAAGGCCAACAAAGTGAGGCCGAGAAGTAACAGATGTAGTACTAAAATTAAAATACCTAAGGGCATAAATGTACTGGGTATTACATGATTCTCATATTCGGAGTACGTGGTCAACACATAAATAGAATCGAAAACCTGAAAAACGTAAACCAAAAAAATCACATAAAGCGCATATTCTAGATTTCGCATTTGTGGGTCTGCAATTTCTCCTTCCTTTATCTTGAACCATAACACGTATAGAAATGCAAAATGTACAACGGTGAGAAAAGGAAATATGTAATTGTCAAATTTGAAGAAATAGAATTTATTGGTATAAAGCCCGTAAAAGCTAAATATAATCAACAAAACCAATACGCCTATGGACACCAGTAGGTTGCGTTTCCAAGGGAGTAATTGTGTAACAAAGTTCATAGTAAGTAGGTTTCAGGGATTTGGGGAACCCTAGTTCAAAATTAGAACGCCCCGCTAATTGGTTTATTTTAAAAATATCGATGAAGCGCACCTAATGTTGGGTATCTGCTTGAAAATGTTGTGAAACAAAGCCTTATGCCCATTTTAACGAATTCGAAAATAGTATTTATCCAAAGAAAATACCGTTAAAAACTACCTCTAAGTAAGCCATTGCTTACTGGCGGCATGACGGGAAAAAAACACCAAAGCTATGGAAATGATAATTATGAATACTGCAAAAATCATTCCTCCAGAACCACTTACCTCCATCACGTTACTCATAAAGAAGGAGTAAACGTTTTGGGCCAAAACACCCAATAGCGAAAGGACAAGAAGTGATGTCGCCCATTTTTTTCTAATAAGCAGGCCAATGCATCCCAAAGCACCGAACCACACCGCTATGGCATATGCAGCGGTTACCCAAGAGGGTCGTGTTTCATACAATTCGCGCTGGGCCTCGGGCATTGCGGCCATCATTTCATCTGACATAAAGGCTTCGAATAAATAGGCGCCGACGCCCATGAGGTTCCAAAGAAGTGCCAGGGCGGCAACAATCCAAAACCAGGTCGGTGGTTTTAAGGCTGATCTATCGTTCATAACGTATTGATTTAGTTGGTTATGACCGTAAATTACAAAAAATATTGATTGACAAAACCGAACGTTTCATTTTAATGAATCGAGTCTTGTGAACACATCACGTTTGACGATTTGTGGTATTTTTGAACTAAAGTCGGAAAATGAAGCAAGAACGGCATCACTATGTATTTCAAATACAATTTTTAGGATTCAGATATAGTGGATGGCAGCAGCAACCCGGTCAGAAGACCATTGAGGGTATGCTCGTCAAAACCCTTACATTTATTCTTCCCGGCCGTAAGTTCAAAATTTTAGGTGCGGGCCGAACCGATGCCAAAGTTTCAGCATTACAAGCGGCCTTTGAACTGTTCTTGGAGGGTCAACCCATAGAAGACGATGTGAGTTTTACGGCAATTTTCAATGCAAATTTGCCTCCAGACATTAAAGTAATTAAAATGTATCAGGTCGATGAAAGCTTTAATATCATTCACGATAGTAAAAGCAAGCAATATGTATATCTCTTTTCCTTCGGACAAAAGAATCATCCGTTCTGTGCACCGTTCTTGGCGAATATTTTGGATAATCTCGACATAGAACTTATGACTGAGGCGGCAAAAATGTTTGTAGGAACCCATGATTTTTCATTGTATACGGCAAGCATTCAAGAGCATATAAAGGTTATCAGAACCATTCATTCATGCAAAATATGTAATAATGATTTTATTTCTGCCAGTTTTTTTCCTGAACTGACCTATGCTTTTGTAATAGAAGGTGAAGGCTTTATGCGCTATCAAGTTCGAATGATGATGGGTGCGCTCATACAATTGGGCAAAGGAATACTTTCCATTGAAGATATACGGCGTTCTTTGATTCCCGATTTAAGTATGAAGTTGGAATATATAGCTCCGGCTTCGGGACTATTGTTACATCGACTGGACTTTAAATAACCCATATGCCTTATAACTTTGTAGTATATTTATAGAAAGAACCCAACATGGCCAAAAGAAAAGCAGGAACCAAAACTACGAACCGAAAGACTTCAAAAAGGCGCAACAAACTCGGAAAGGCCCCTGGCACCATCACCTACATGGGCCACAGGGAGAATCTTTCTAGCGAAGTGGCCATTCTGGAATTCAACAGTGAATTCAGCACACTTCATAAACCGGGCAACATAGAGCAAATCGTTGCGCATAAAGATTCGCCAACAACCTCTTGGGTGAATATCGTCGGTTTGAACGATGAAAATTTTATTGAAAAAGTAGGCCATTACTTTGGTTTGAACTCTTTGGTTCTTGAGGATATCGTGAACACCCAACAGCGACCGAAAATCGATGAGTACGACGCTTATATTTTTGGTGTATTCAAAATGCTATATGTCAATGACGCCGATCAATTGGTCGGCGAACACGTAGCTATTGTTTTGCTCGACAACTGTGTTTTAATGTTTCAAGAGATCGAAGAAGATGTTTTTGATGGGGTCAGAGATCGTGTGGTAAACAAATATGGAAGAATTCGTAGTAAGGGACCCGACTATCTGTTTTTCGCCCTTTTAGATGCCATTATTGATAATTACTTTGTTGTGCTGGAGTACCTCAATCATAAGATTGAGCTTTTAGAGGAACAAGTTTATTCGAATCCCAATCCGGAGGTCGCACACGATATTCAGGACCTTAAAAAAGAAGTCTTAAAAGTCAGGCGTTGGATTTTCCCCGTAAAGGAATTGATTGGAAGGTTAATCGATTCAGAAAATCAATTGATATCAAAAGACACCAAAATGTTTTTGCGGGATGCACAAGATCATTGTATCGAAATCAACGAAAGTCTTCAGATTTACCGCGAAATATCAATGAGCCTTATGGAAATGTACATGAGCAACATGAGCAATAAGATGAACGAGGTAATGAAAGTACTGACCATAATGGCCTCAATCTTTATCCCCCTGACCTTCATTGCGGGAATTTATGGAATGAATTTTGACCATATGCCCGAACTGCATTGGGAATATGGATATTTTATGGTGTGGGGTGTAATGATTGTACTTTTTATAGGAATGTTGATCTACTTCAAAAGAAAAAACTGGTTGTAGAAGACAGGGGATATGCAACTATATCTTGATTTCGGCTAGCCGAATAAATCCGAAGATAGGTATCGGTCCCCACGATCACATATAATGCAGACAATAGTGCCACTTTCAAGAGTGTCGGCCAATCGCAATGCAGCGGTTACGGCCCCACCACTGCTCATTCCTGAAAATATGCCTTCTTCCATTGCCAATTTTCGGGCCATATCCGCAGCCTGTTCTTGGCTCACTTCTAAAATCGAGTCGACTTTATTTGGATTGAATATCTTGGGTAAATACGCTTCGGGCCATTTTCGAATACCGGGAATACTGGACCCATCCGTAGGCTGAACTCCTACGATTTGAACATCGGGGTTCTTTTCTTTCAAAAAGGTCGAGGTGCCCATAATCGTCCCTGTAGTTCCCATGGAAGATACGAAATGAGTAATCTCACCTTCGGTATCCTTCCAAATTTCTGGACCCGTTGTGTTGTAGTGCGCCTTCCAATTATCATCATTGGCAAATTGATTGATCATAATGAATCCGTCGTTTTTGACTTTTGATTCGGCGTAGTCCCTTGCGCCTTCGATTCCTACGTCCGATGAGGTCAATGTTACCTTCGCTCCAAAAGCGCGCATGGTCTGTACCCGTTCTTTGGTCGCGTTTTCGGGCATGACCAATTCCATGGTAAGTCCATAAATACTGGCTATCATAGCCAAGGCAATTCCGGTATTGCCACTAGTGGCTTCGATAAGTTTGGAGTTTCGGTCCAAATCTCCTCGCTCCAGTCCACTTTTCAACATATTATAAGCTGCGCGGTCTTTTACACTTCCTCCAGGGTTATGTCCTTCAAGTTTAAAAAACAGTTTTACGTTCTTGTTTTGGTTGAGCGTTCTTGATTCCACCAAGGGGGTGTTTCCGATAAGATCCAATATTGATTTAGGCATTGGGCAAGGTCTTTATTTTGATTTCAGGCGTATGGAAAACCGTTGAATTTGCAGGAACGGAGGCAGTTAGCCACGCATTTCCTCCTATGACACTATTCTCTCCGATAACTGTGTTTCCTCCTAAAATTGTGGCATTCGCATAGATGGTTACATTGTTTTCGATGGTGGGATGTCGCTTGGTCTTTTGCAAATTTTTGGCGACATAGAGGGCTCCGAGAGTAACGCCCTGATAGATTTTGACGTTATCTTTTATGACCGCGGTTTCGCCTATGACGACACCCGTTGCATGATCGATAAAGAACGATTTTCCTATTTGGGCCCCGGGATTGATATCCACTCCCGTCTGCCGGTGCGCATATTCGGTCATCAATCTTGGTACGAGCGGGAATCCCTTTTCATATAGCTCATGGGCCAAGCGATAAATGGCTATGGCGTAAAATCCTGGATAGGCCATGTAAACTTCCTCTATCGACAGCGACGCCGGGTCGCAGCTCACGATGGCTTCCGCATCCAAATTCAGGCTTTCCAAGATGGACGGTAATTCGGCTACATAGGTTTCCCATAATTTTTCGCATGGACTTTCCACGTTCCAGCACGCCATTTCAACAAGAATTTCGAATTCCTTTTCTAAGGCGGTAAGATTATCTTCGACCGGGGTATCGATATCGAACAAGGTATAGAAAAGCCTATCCGTAAATGATTCTACCTTCTTTTTTAGGGCAAATCGCAAATTCGGTTGCTTCTTATGGGCCTTGATTTTTTCTACCAGGGATGTACGGTTCATTTTTTGGAATTTGATATTCAAAATTAACCATAAATCCGAGCGGAGTTTAGGTCAAATGGTTAACTTTAGCTTAAAATCACAAGATATAGGTCGCATGTTACATCCTGTAATTACCAAAGAAACATTCCAATTTTTAAAAAAATTGGAGAAGAACAATGCCCGAGAGTGGTTCGAAGAACATAAAAAAGAATTTAAGGGGCATGAAGCGGATGTGAAACGGTTTTTTATATCCGTAATGGAGGGTTTGAAAGCCAACGATGAGATTGAGAAAATGAAAATGTTCCGTATTTACAGGGATGTTCGCTTTTCGAATGACAAGACCCCATACAAAACCCATCTTGCCGGCTCATTTTCAAGGGCCGGGGCTCGTTTGCGAGGCGGATACTATATGCATCTTAAACCCGGGGACAGCTTTATCGCTATGGGTTTTTGGGAACCCAATAAAGAAGATTTGCTCCGTATCAGAAAGGAGCTGGAACTCGATGCGACAGAATTTCGAAAAGTCATCAACGAAAAATCGTTCAAAAAAATATGGGGCGATTTGGTGGGTGATGAGGTAAAAACGGCGCCCAAAGGCTTCGATAAGGAGCATCAAAATATTGACCTGATCAAGAAAAAACAGTTCATTTTTGTGCGTAAGTTTAAAGATGAAGAGGTTCTTGACAAAGACTTTGGTAATACCATAGTCGAATCATTCAAAGCGGTAAGGCCTTATTTCGATTTGATGAGCGAGATACTTACCACCGATTTGAACGGAATCTCTTTGCTAAACTAGCACTGGCTCTTCGAAAAGCTGTATTTGGTCTTTGAACCTCATAATGACCATATTCATCATTCGTTTGTTCAGTGACGAAGAATTCTGGATGTAAAGGCCATATTCTTCAACGGTAAACTGGCCTATAATCATCCCTTTCAGCGAATTGCGAAGTTTGATGTCCTTCTGTATCGAGTTTTCAATGTATTCCAATTGGTTTTCAAGGGATAGTTCGTGAAAACGGTTCTTGTGCTTTCGAATATAATTTTTGAAAACACCAATGAGCAAGTCGTTTTGGAGTTTAAGAACTGGCCGTAAGGTCAGATTTTGGAACTGCTCTTCGGAACCGGTGTATTCGGAAATGGAAGCTGTTTTAATCTGAGGACGGATCTTGAGAAGATTTTGGGATCTTTCTGGCATGATTGGGAGTTTTTATAAAAGTACCCCATATTTCAAACGACTATGGATTGTCTTTGCATAGTTTTTAACGAGGTTATAAACAACAGGTATCATCGTTACTTTTTCAACCAATCAAGTCCTTTCTATCCCGTTAATATGCGTATTTTTAAGCATAAAAAAAGATATGAAAACTTCGGTAAATCCATATAATGGAAAAGTATTGTTCAAGTTCAAAACGTTGAACAGAAAGGAATTGAATGATATTATTGAAACTTCAAGTCAAATCTTTGATTCTTGGAGAAATACCACTTTTGAACATCGGTCCGAATTGCTATTGAATGCTGCCAAGGTATTGAGAGACCATAAAAATCAATATGCCGAAACCATTACCAAGGAAATGGGAAAGCCTATCTCACAATCGATTGCAGAAATCGAAAAATGTGCTTGGGTCTGTGAGTATTATGCTGAAAATGCAAAGAAACAGTTAGAAGATGAAGTCATCGAAACCGATGCGCATAAGAGTTATGTCCGCTATGAACCTTTAGGAGCGATATTGGCCGTAATGCCATGGAACTATCCGTTTTGGCAAGTATTCCGTTTTGCCGCCCCAAATTTAATGGCTGGGAATGTAGGACTCCTCAAACATGCCTCGAACGTGATGAAATCCGCCCAATTAATAGAAGCGACTTTTATAGAAGCGGGATTTCCCAAAGGCTGTTTTCAGAACTTACTTGTAGGAAGCGATACCATAAAGTCCATAATTGAAAATGATATAGTAAAGGCAGTTACCCTTACGGGCAGCAAACCGGCAGGATCATCGGTTGCCTCCATTGCCGGAAACGAGATAAAGAAAACCGTATTGGAACTCGGTGGAAGCAATGCGCTGATTATATTCGACAATGCCGATTTGGATAAGGCCGTCGAGACCTGTGTACAGGCACGCTTTCAAAATACAGGTCAAAGTTGTATCGCAGGTAAACGACTTCTGATTCAACAAGATATAGCCATTGAATTCACTAAAAAATTCAAGGAAGCCGTCCAAGAATTAAAAAGCGGCGACCCAATGGACAAAGAAACCTATATCGGAGTATTGGCCCGTGAAGATTTGGCCGAAGATTTGGAAAAACAGGTAGAGAAGTCCGTTGCAATGGGAGCGGAAATCATTTTGGGCGGAAAACGAAAAGGAACTTATTTCGAACCGACCATCTTGGTCAATGTTTCAAAGGAAATGCCCATTTTCAACGAAGAAACCTTTGGCCCTGCTATCGGAATCACTATTTTTGAAAGTGAACCCGATGCCGTTGATTTGTGCAATGCCTCCGATTTTGGTTTGGGTGTTTCCATTTTCACTTCGGACCTCGAAAAAGCCGAAAGACTGGTTCCTGAATTTAACGAGGGCGCTGTATTTGTCAACGAACTTGTTAAAAGCGACCCACGGCTTCCTTTCGGGGGCGTAAAGATTTCCGGATATGGCAGGGAACTCTCGGCGCACGGCATCAGGGAATTTGTAAATAAGAAAACCGTTTATATCAAAAAATGAAATTTGGAAAAGTAGATAATCCTGAATTGATTGATTTTTCGATTCCGAAAGACCATCCGGACACTCCTGTACTCTTGTCAAAATACAAAGGCGATAACCCTTTGAACGTCTATGTCGGTTGCGCGAAATGGAACCGGCAAGACCTTAAGAATTTCTACCCGCGCGGCACTAAGGACGAATTGGCCTATTATTCAACGCAATTCAACTGTATCGAATTGAATGCTACTTTTTATCGCATATTTCCGGCGGAAACCTATGTGAACTGGAATGGCAAGACTCCTGAAAATTTCAAGTTTTTTCCAAAAATCGTTCAAAACGTCAGTCATTTACGCAGATTGAACGACCAAGCCTATCACATTTTGGAGGAATATTTGAACGTAACCTCAAATTTGGATACTAAATTAGGCACCATCTTTTTACAGATGCACAATAACTTTAGTCCCAAAGATTGGGATAGGGTAGTGCGTTTTGTTGAAAATTGGCCTAAGGAGTTTTCTCTGGCCATGGAATTTCGGCACACAGACTGGTTCAATGACGAAAAAATTTCCCAAGAACTGTATCATTTGTTAGAGGAGAACGATATCGCCAATATATTGGTCGACACCGCAGGTAGACGCGATTTAATGCATATGCGCCTGACCAATAACGAGGCATTTATTCGCTACGTAGGTGCGAATCACGAAAGCGATTATTCACGTTTGGATGAATGGGTAGAAAAATTGGCGGACTGGAAGCAAAAAGGACTGAAGAACATCCATTTTTTCGTGCATCAAAATATGGAGTTGGCATCTCCGCTACTTTCCGCATACTTTATTCCGAAATTGAACGAGAAATTGGGGTGTAATTTGCATATTCCTAAAACTTTGGGAGGTTCGGATTTAAAACTGTTCTAACGACAGATTCTTCCCTAATTTTGCCTTAATCAAAATATGTGTTATGAGATTTCACACAAGAAAATGGGTAAAACCTGAAGATTTAAATGCCAACGAGACCCTTTTCGGTGGCCGAGTACTTGCATGGGTAGATGAGGAGGCCGCCTTGTACAGTATCATTCAATTGGAGAATAAAAGAGTGGTCACCAAATACATGTCGGAAATCAACTTTATGAGCACTGCAAATCAAGGCGATGTTATTGAAATCGGAATCGAAGTCGTGAAATTCGGAAAATCATCGTTGACCTTGAATTGCGAAGTTCGAAATAAAATGACCCATGAAACCATTGTGACGGTCGACAATATCATCATGGTCAATCTAGATGAGAACGGCAAGCCCTTACCGCATGGAAAGACCAAAGTGGAATTTGTTAAAGATCGCCTGGCCTCGAAAACCTAGAGACTATTTCAAAACAGTCTCTTAACCTTGCTGCATTTCAGAAGCCGCGGCTTGGACCTCGTCCAACACTCGCAACAAATTTTCGCCCCAAAGTTTCGCAATATCCTCTTCAGAATAACTCCGTTTCACTAACTCAAGGGTCACATTGAAAGTTTCAGAAGCGTCCGACCATCCTTCAATACCGCCTCCGCCATCAAAATCAGAACTAATGCCTACATGGTCAATACCAATCAAATCGACCATATAATCAATATGGTCTACAAAGTCGGACACGTCAACAGCTGGCGGGGCATCAGATTTCTTTAAGACGACTTGTTTTGCGATGGTGGTGACCTTGGGGTAATTCTCCATCAAATTCTCCTTCTGTGCATCTGTTAGTGTCGGAAAATCTTTGAACTCGAACCATTCAACACCCAATGAGTCAGCGACTTCCTTGTTGATTTCTTTCATATATGCAGCTCTGGCATCATTCTTTTTGGTGTTAAGATAGGCTCCAAAGGCAACGGTCTGTACCACACCACCGTTCTCTTTCATCAACTTCAACTGCTCATCATCGAGGTTTCGACTATGGTCACATAATGCCCTCGCCGATGAGTGAGAAGCGATAATCGGGGCTTTTGAAAGTTCGATCATCTGTAACATCGCTGCTTTGGAAGGATGCGACACATCAATCATAATACCCAATCTATTCATCTCTACTACAGAATTTTTACCCAATTCACTTAAACCATTATGTAACCATATACTATCGGCTTCTCCCGTATTCGAATCCGAAAATTGACTGTGGCCGTTGTGAGCCAATGACACATATCGTGCGCCGAGTTTGTGATATTTTTCAAAATTGGCAAGATTTTCACCAATGGGATAGGCATTTTCAACACCGATCATGACCACTTTCTTTCCAGCCTTATCTATTCTGCGTACATCTGCCGAGGTCAACGCCATTTCGATTTGGTCCGGTGCGATAGCTTCACAAAGTCGGTGAATGGCCTCGAATTTGGAAATTGCATTGGCCTCGGCCTTTGCGTATCCTTCGTTTGTTAAGGTATCTTGACCGGTGTAGACAATGAACCAGGCGACATCTAATCCGCCTTCTTTCATCTTTGGCAAGTTTACCTGCGTTTCAAGACGTTGGGTATAGTTAATACTATCCGTAAAATTCTTGATATTGATATCATCATGGGTGTCAATGGTAATCACTTTTTCGTGAATCCTCATGGCCTTTTCTTCAAGGCTTTCTTCAGTCTTCTTCTGTGTTTCTGAACAGGATACCATGACCAAAATAAATGTAAAAATTAAAGAATGTCTCATACGTGTAGGAAATTAAACATACAAATAAAGCATTTTGACAACATAAATGGAAGCTTAGGTAACATTTAATTGTACAAACAACTTGAATTCCTGAGTTTTACAGGTATAACATGAAAAATGTTAAGAAAAAAAATACATTTTCTGAAGGCAAATTTGTAAGAATTTAAAAACCTTCTCTAACCCAAATCGTTTCCCCAATTGAAATCGAAGGACCTACTTTCTAAACTATCCGTATTGGAGTCATTATTGACAGATTTTTCGTATGAAGAATTGAGAGTTGAAGATGCGGCTCTTCTTAAGAAGTCCTATCAAGTTTTCAAGGATGATCTAGAGACCATGATTTTTGGAAAGCCTACCTATTCCGCCCAAAACAAATCAGTTGAATCAGAGGATATTGCCGAGAAGGGTAATTTGAATCTTTTGGAAGGCAAGTCCGTGTTAGTCTTTGAGGATGACCCTCTGAACCGACACCTGATCCGTCAACAGTTTAAAATGTTCGATTGTGAAATACACATGATCGAAAATGCCCATCATGGCGTTGAAATTCTCGAAAAAAACAAAATTGATTTAGTTATAATGGATTTACGGATGCCCGGTATGACAGGCTTTGAAGCTACGGATCTGATTAGAAAGCATAATCTTGAAGAGGTGCGAAATGTACCCATCATTGCCATATCCGCTGATTTTAGCGAAAATGATGAGGCACTTTGTGTCAAGCATGGTATTAACGATTTCATTCTAAAGCCTTACAAAATCGACCAACTTCTAGAGAAAATAGGTCACATATTCGGTTTTGCTCCATTTACTTCGAATGAATTCACAAACACTACTAATCAATATAAAAATTCAAAAGTAGATTTCAGACAATTGTTGGATGATTGCATGGGCGATATAGAACTATTGAACGAGCTCATTAGACTATTCAAATTAAACGTATGGGAATTTATCGGAGCCACCAAAATATATCTACAAGACAAAAACTTTGAACAACTGAAATTTGAGGCCCACAAACTAAAAAACGGATTGGCCATGATCAATGCGCATAGCCTACAGAGCATAATTTTTGAGTTCTATGAGGTTTGTTTATCCGGCAAGGACCTCGAACGTCTTGCAGATTTAAAACAAAGGTTCATAGATGAATATCAGGTCGTTGAGAAAACTATTGACTCGGGTCTTTCAGAGTTATTGAATGATTAAAGAAAAGGATGATGAAGAAAAAATTATTACTGGCGGAAGATGACGAACTGTTGTCCGCCTTATTGAATTACCGTCTTGAAAAGGAAGGGTACCAGGTCATTGTTTGTCGTGATGGCAAAGAGGTCAAGGAATATCTGGGTCAAGATTGCCCTGATATTATCGTTACCGATATCATGATGCCTTATTTTTCTGGTATGGAGCTTATAGATTTTGTAAGGAAAGAGATGAACTCCGAGGTTCCGATTATTATTATTTCTTCGGCAGGTAACGAAGAAAATGTTTTGAACGCCTTTGAACTGGGGGCCAATGATTTTATCGCCAAACCCGTGAGTCCCGCCGAGCTGATGGTTCGGGTCAATAGAGAACTTAGTAAAAAGTGACTTGCAAATACGAATAGCCACATATCAAGCACAGGCCCTCATAGGTGCCCCAAAAATCCATACGGATCTTTTGTGGGACCTTACTTTTTTATTCGTCGGGCTGGCGGTACTTTATTTTACGGGAGTTTTCTTTTTTAGAAATAGAATTTCTTCACAAACCAAAAAGCTAAAACTTCGTAAAGATGAGTTTTCGCCAATGATCAGCGAGTTTCTTTTTTATGACGATAATGCCTCCAAAGACGAGAAAACAAGATATATCGAGCTCAAATTGGAAATACGGCAACTATTGAAAGATGATTTTAATAGAAAATCACTAGCCGAGATATTGCTTGATTTGAGAAAAGATGTTTCTGGCGATACACAATTACGTCTTTTTAAGCTTTACAAAGACTTGGGACTACATAAAGATGCCTATCAAAAGCTGAAAAGCTGGCGATGGGAGAGGGTCTCAAAAGGAATCATGGAGCTGACCCAAATGCAAGTGGTAGAATCGTATAATCTAATTACCAAATTTATCAACGATAAGCGATCTACCATCCGTAAACAGGCGGAAATTGCAACGGTAACTTTAAAACCTGATGGTATCACTTACTTTTTGGATACAACTCGCTACAAAATTTCGGAATGGCAGCAATTGAAAATATTGGATGTACTCCGCAATTTTGAAGACTTTCAACCTCCACGTTTTAAGGCATGGCTGACTTCTACGAACCGACACGTCGTTCTGTTCGCATTACGCTTAATCAAATATTACAATCAGAATGATGTGAATGCATCGCTCGTGGTGTTAGTAAAGCATAAGAATGACCAAATAAAGACAGAGGCTCTGAAATGCATCAAAGAATTCAATGTTTTTGAAGCCATTGAAACCCTTGAAATTGTTTTTGGAAAAATTCTGTGGATTTAAAAATTTCCATTTTGGATGTCATCGCGACCATCGGTAACCAAGAACACCTCCAATTTTTAGAGCTTATCGAAAAGAAGGAGAAAAACTTTTCGGTCAAGAGCAAAGCATTAAGCGCCATAAATGCGATTTCACCGGAAAGTGTTCTGCCGACCGTAGGAATCATGGATATTTCCAAGTATCAGATTCCACCTGACATCGTATCGGTGGAAACCCAAGAAATGGAAGAAGACCTAGAAGTATTTCCCGAAGCTTCCCAAGAAGTTCAGGAATTACATGAAGAAATAAAAACGGAAGAAAAAGTAACAGAGGAATCTCAAAAAAGCATACAGGATCTTTCGGAAGTTGCAGCAATAGAGCAGGAAAGCTACGATGAGATTAAAACAGATGAAATAGTAATATCTGTAAATAATATTGAGGTCACGGATTACCAAGTCGTATCCGCTGCCGAAGAAATACAACCGAGATTCGAAGAAATCAAACCTTCAGAAAATATAGTGCAAATCGATGAAGATTTACAAGGTATAAACCTTGGTTTTTTGCCCATTGTGGTAAGCGCTGAGCTTAATGATAGTAAAATGGATTCGGAAGATAAACAACAAACCGGTTCCGACCACTTAGAAGAGCCAATAGTTGAGAATATACCTGTGGTGTACGAGCTTTTGGCAAATGATAAAGTTTCTTTTGAAAAAAAGACTGATTCCGTAGAGCCCGCACCAGTTGATGAAATCGATATTTCAGAGTTGAATTTCTTGCCCATCGTAGTGGAAGATGAACCCGAGCATGATGTGAACACGGTAGCTTCGGAATATCGATATACGCCAAATCTTTCCAAGGAATTGAAAAAAGAACGTCTATTAGAAACAAAGGTCGTTTTTGAAGAGATAAAGTATGTCCCAGAATACATGGATATGGTAGTAGTTTGTGAAATAGTGGACATAGAAATAAATAAAAGCAATCACAAAAATATAGACCCTAGCTCCGTAAGTACTATTGATTACGACCAGATCCGTAATCTTGAAGTCCATTTTGAAGAAATGGCACAAAAGTCCGGCCAATTTCCTATTGAGGAATCTTTGCATGCTAGAAATGGCTGGGACTTTGATACACTTAGTGATGTAGAATCATTGAATGACGAAAATAATGTTGTTTCTCAATTGGGGAGCAACTATCCCGAAGATTATCAAGACGAAAAAGATGATATCAAAAACATGATTGGCAACATACAGAATTCAAGCCTATACGACGAAAATATCCGTAAAAGAATGGACCTTCTCGATGATATCGATGAGTTGGGCGATGAGAGAGAAATTCCATTGCTATTGGAATATTTACGGGAAGAGAAAATTGAGGTAATAAAAAGTAGAATCCGTGAAATCATAAGCAAATTTTCCCACACGGAAATCGAACAATTGCAACAGGCCAAAGAAACTTCTGAAAAAGCATATGAAGGGCCTTCGACTATTGAAACCTTTTTTCAGGAATGTGACGAAGAGTCCCAATTGGTATTGCTTAACTGCTCTTGGGACCTCATGGACGAAAAAGATGTCGGCTTTCTTAAAAAATTGCTAGACAACGAGAACCCATTAATTCAAGAAAAGGCGGAAATGGTATTGGAGCACATTCAAGAAGATGTCTTGAATCCACCCGAGTCCATCGAGAGTTCCATGCCACTCAAAATGACAGCTTCCATTGACTTAAAATCGTCAAGCGAGCGAAGGGAAATTTTGGAAACCGAAAAGGATAAACCGAGTGATCCAAAAGACATTTTTGATATTGGCTTTGAGATTGATCTTGAAGAAGAGGAAGAAGAAAACGAGAAAACATTGCTCGACGAAAGCCTGAAAAGCGAAAATGGCATCGTCGGCTGTTTGCTTTCCATCAAATCCCTAATCCTAGAAACACTCCATGGATAGTGAAGTATTTGGTATCATTTTAGAGTACATAAATGTCGTTTTCCTGACATTTACGGTAGTGCTTTTCACCATGTTCACGGTCATGGGGTACCTATCTACGCGCAATTCTATCCATTATCGAAATAAGAACAGTTTTGGGGATATGTCTAAAGTAATGGCATCACCTTTGGCTCCCAGCATTACCATAATTGCACCGGCCTATAACGAGGGTATGACCATTGTCGAGAACATCCGATCTTTGATGTCTCTACGATACGTGAACTATGAAGTCATGGTGGTGAACGATGGCAGTAAAGATGATACATTGCAAAAGATGATCGATGCCTATGATCTCGAACTGATAGAACAAAAAATAGATCCCGAATGGCGTAATAAACCGATACGGGGCATCTATAAATCTCCGCATAGGGCTTTCTCGAAACTAACCGTAATCGACAAAGAAAACGGAGGTAAGTCGGATGCCCTGAACACCGGCATGGCCCTGTCAAGCAACCAGTATGTGGGCTGTATCGATGTGGATTGCCTTCTTCTACCCGATGCGCTTTTACATGTGGTCAAATCATTTTTTCAGCGCTCTGAAAAGCGGGTAATTGCCGTGGGCGGGGTTATCCGGGTTGCCAATTCGTGTAAGATCAATGGAGGGGAACTGGAAGAAATCCGTTTGCCGACTAATTGGTTGGCACGCTTTCAGTTGCTCGAATACACACGCTCATTTATTTTGGGTCGAATGGCCTGGGGCCGTATCGACAGCCTTTTGATCATTTCAGGGGCCTTTGGTTTTTTTGATCGTGAAATCGCACTGGCCGTTGGCGGATATGATACAGGTACCGTGGGTGAGGACATGGAAATCGTCTTCAAGATGCGAAGATATATGCACGATTGCAAAATGCCCTATACGGTGGAATATATTCCTGATTCTTTGTGCTGGACGGAAGTTCCCGAAGACCTGAAAATATTCGTGAATCAACGAGATCGTTGGGCAAGGGGGAATTTGGAGACCCTTTTCAAGCATAAGGATATGTTCTTCAATTCAAAGTACGGCAGATTGGGGCTCATCAGTTATCCGTATTGGTTTTTCTATGAATGGATGGCTCCCTTGATGGAGTTTTTTGGGTTTTTTACTATTATAATTTTTACCTATTTGGGCATCCTAAATTGGGAATTTTTCATTGCTATTACGGCCGCGGTCTATATGTTTTCGGTAATGTTTTCCTTTTACGCCATTCTTTGGGATGTGTACTCCTATAACGAATACAAAAAAACAAAGGATATTCTGATTCTCATGGGATGCGCCATTGTTGAGCCTCTGATATTCCATCCGATCGTAGTGTGGTCTGCGGTACGTGGAAACTATAAAAAATTGTTCAAGGTAAAATCAGGTTGGGGATCACAGGTCCGTAAAGGTTTTGCCAAAGCGACATGAGAAGAAGTGTGAGGTATGAAATACGAAGTACCAATTATGCGATATGAAATTGAGATTATGAGTTGTAAAATTAGTGTGAAGGTGGAGATTGAAGATTTTAAAATAAGCAGTAATCGATAATTAATAGTCAATTGTGAATACGAGCGAACTGGATAGATATACGCTGAAGCAGTACACAAGATTGATAATTTCATTCTTTGGCTGCCTGTTTGTGCTTTCTATTTACCAATATACTACCTTATATTTCAAGGGTGTTGTAGATACTATTTTGAGCACTAGTTTTTTCATTGCCGTGGTGCACCAGATGGGGTTTGCATCTTTGGCCGGGGTTATACTTGCTTTTCCCTTTAATTTTTGGGAGAATTTTAGACCACGATACGGATTTAATCTGGTTTTCGTTCTGCTGACTTTTTTGTTGATCATAGAGGCTGTGCTTATAAGTTACTACTGCACGGCTCTCGTTCCGCTGGGTTCCGATTTGTTGGGTTATAGTTTTGCGGATATCAAGACAACGATTTCCAATTCTGGAGGTATGTCCTTTGGACTTATACTTGGCATTTTGGTTATCACGGGCATGTTCTTCGGTCTTTATAAGGTTACTTCGAAATATTACCATTACATCAGTAAGATGTACCCGTTTACCATCATTCTTTTTAGCATGTTCATTATGACGCTGTTTATCGATGGAAAACCAATTAACCAAAACAAGACCCAATACTTGGCTCTAAACCTGTATGAGACCTCTACTGAAGGTACTTCCTATAATTCGGATGTCGAATACCCATTGATAAAGACGGGTCAGGTTCAAAATGTACTTGGAGAATATTTTGAACTGAGGGAAGAAAAACCCAATATCGTCTTTATAATGGTCGAAGGCCTGGGAAGGGATTTTGTGGGTGAAGGTGCAGAATATCAAGGTTTTACACCTTTTTTGGATTCACTGACCACAAAATCGTTGTATTGGGAAAACTGCTTGAGCAATACCGGTAGGACCTTCGGGGTACTGCCTTCGCTGCTGGGCTCCTTGCCTTTTGGCAAGAGTGGTTTTATGGAACTGGAGAAATATCCCAATAAACTGACTTTGTTCAGTATTTTGAAAAACAATGGGTATCATACTTCATTTTATCAGGGTACCAATAGTTCTTTTGACAACGTGGATCGTTTTCTCACCAGTGAGAATGTCGATTTTGTTCTGGACAAATCCGGTTTTGGTAGCAAATATGAAATGCAAGCCGAAGATGCGGCGGGTTCTTCATGGGGTTATCCCGATAGGGAACTCTTCAAAAAGAGCATGAGTCTTCCGAGGGAAACCGAGCAGCCAAGAATCGAGGTCTATATGACCATTAGTACGCACGAACCTTTCATTCCGCCTAGACAGGAATTGTATGAGGATAAAGTCCAAAAGATTCTAGCAAAGGGCCAACATCAGGGAAAGATCAAAAATGTCATTGAAAAAAATGATAATGTTTTTGCTACACTTTTGTACACCGATGATGCATTAAACTATGTGTTCGAGGAGTACAAAAAGCAGCCAAATTATGATAATACCATATTTATTGTAACGGGCGACCACAGACTTATCCCCATCCCGCAACGCAATAACCTTAGTCGTTTTCACGTGCCTTTGATCATGTACAGCCCTATGTTGAAAACGACCAAAAAAATGAGCGCGGTTTCCTCACATTTTGATGTTACTCCTACGCTTTTGGCGCTTTTGGGTAATAAATATGAGCTCAAAATGCCAAAGAAAGTCGCGTGGATGGGGGATGCGCTCGATACGCAATCCGAATTCCGGTCTGTAAAAGATATTCCTTTGATGCGTAACAAGAACGAATTAAAAGAATATATCAGTGGAGACAAACTCTATTCCGATGGGTCGATATATGGGATTGATGAAAATATGGACCTAAGTACTTCCTTTGGTGGTTCAAAGGCTGAGACAAAGCTTGAAAGCTTCAAATCTCTGAATGCCTACGTCACCAACAACGATAAGATAATTCCCGATAGTCTGGCCATTTTTTCAGTACAAAAGGAAAAATTCACGGATAGCGAGATAGTTTGGATCAATAGCGTCTACAACGGACAGAATTTCGACAAGGTATATATGATTGCTCGAGAATTGGCCTTCAAAAAGGAATATGAAAAGTCATTATTGCTTTGCAGATATATTCTTTCGGAATCGCCCAGTCATATAGACACGAAGGTATTGACGGGAAGAGTCAATGTATGGATGGGAAATTATGATAAATCCATAGAAATATTGAAGGCCTGTATTAAGATGAATCCGAATTATATCGATTCCTATTCGGCGCTGTTCGATGTGTATTTCTGGTCAGATCGAACCACAGAGGCATTGGACCTGATTGAAATTGTACAAGAGAATAGTTCGAATGCAAATGAGATTGCCGACAAAATTTCAAGGGCGAGGATGCAAGCTCGAAAGATGGGCATCTCATTATCCCGGAAAAAGGAAACTGCTGATATATCTTTTGAAGACTAATGCTAAAAAAACGTACATATGGTCTTCTGTTCTTCGGACTGCTCTTTTTTTGGGTAGAGGCCAAGACTTGGCTTACAACGACGTAGGCGAAAGCACATATACAAAGGCTTACCGTCTTGCGTATGACGGTGACTATGAATCTGTCAAGACCCTGCTAGGCCAAGTACTGTCGGACAATCCCAATAGACTGAATGCCCGCTTCTTATTGGCCAGCTCCTATAGTTGGAATGGTCAGTACGCCAGCGCCAGAGCCGAATTCAACAAAATCACATCCAAAGAAAAAAATAACAGTGATGCATGGATTTCAGCCATTAAGAATGAGCTTTATGCAAAGGAAAATGCGACCGCTTTAGGGTTGGCATACAAAGCGCTAATTTACCTAAAGAACGATTCTGAAGTCGAGCGGCTGAAAGAAATCGCCCAAGAACGTGTCTTGGGTACGGCGTATTCCGAATCGGGGTGGTTCAATCAAAAGTCAAATATTTCGATTGCCAAAGGTTCAAAACCTAGTCCCAAGCTGAATAATCCGGTTGAAGAAAAAATAGCTAAAAATGATACATTAGGAGCATCTACAGGTAAGATTATCTCTAAAACACCTGCCGATAAAGAGGTGCTGAAGAACAGGATAGCCGTAAACAATTCTTTTACCGTGTTCGACCAACGTTACGACCCCATGGTATTTTCAAGCATTTCATTTCGGCGCCAAACACAGGCCGGAAGTATCATACCTCGTATCAATTATAGTAATCGTCTAGCGCAGCATGGAGTGCAATATGACCTGGATTTCTATCCGAAATTCTCCAAGCGGTTTTATGCCTATCTTAATTATGGGTATTCGAATGCGGCCATTTATCCCAATCACAAAGTGGGCGGTGATTTATATGTGAATTTGCCCGGTGCCTTTGAGTTTTCCGCTGGTGGCCGATTTATAAACTTCGACACCAAGAATGTTTCGGTAATTACTAATTCATTAGGACATTACCGGGGAAATTATTATTTCTCCCTTCGCTCTTACATCACTCCGTTACCTAATAAGTTGACCCGTGTTTCTGGTAATATTTTGGTAAGAAAGTATTTAAAGGATGCCGAAAACTTTTTCGGTGCCAATATCGGTATGGGTTATTCACCCGAATTGCGGCAATTGACTTCGGGAGATGAACTTTTGGCTGAGACTATTCTTTATGTAGAGTCGCAGCGGCTGAGTTTGGAATATCAGTTTACGGGAAAAAAATTCCGAATATTTATAGGACCAATATGGGGGTTACTAGACAAGAATTGGTGTTTGCCTCTGGTAAGTTCTTTTGGGCAGTATCCGCCGGCCTAACGTATCAGGTTAAATTTTAGGGAGCTAGTTCTTTTTAGAATATTACTTTAGAACATGGTACCCGCTTATTTTGATAATTTCCCCTTCTCTTGATCGAAAACCCATTTGTCGGCATACATACCATAGACGAGCCCAATTTCATTTTCTTGTACGTATTTCTCATCCTTACCAGGGTCGAAATTCACGTTGTACACGTAGACCTTTATTCCTTCGTCACGTAATTGCAGCAATATTTTGGTTTGGTTGGCTATTATGCGTCGTGAAAGCGCTACATGCTTGACATTGTTGATCTTCAAATAATCCACTTTATCGCCTTTTAGTTTCATTAAGGGTTCTTGTGAAATCATGGCATTGATGCCATTTTTTGATGCTTCTTCTACGGCCATGACACTAAAAAGTTCCATAATCAGTCTTTTCTTATCCACAAATGCATTGGCAAAGGCTATGGGGTCATTGATTTTATCCGTGACGAGTGTGGCATCAGGATGTGATCCGAACCAGTCATTGATGCCTTTCAAATCCAAAGTTGTATAGTCACCATAGATCTTACGTTTCATGAATTCCGTATGGTTGGGCGGAAGCGAGCCCTGATAATCTGTAAATCGGGCCCACATCTTCCAGTCATGCGCCGCAACCATTTTGCCATCTGAGGTTTCTATGATATCCAACTCAAATAGGCGGAATCCTTTTTTATAATTCGCATCAAGTGCTTCTTTGGAATTTGTTGATTTAACACCGTTCACTTCCCCTCCGGCATGTGCGATATAACGGTCGATATTGGGCTCGAACTCATATTTGACCCTTGGAAAATATATTTGTGCATCGGAAATACCTTGAGGCATATTTAAGGTTATCGACGCGGAAGTGTCGTCTATCTTTTCAAAAATCAGGCCTTCGAAATTATGCATGATATAAGCCTGCCGATTTTTCAGTGCACTCAACTTAGAAAACCCCATTTTAGCCAATGCTTCGGACTGTTTTGCCAAACTACCGGCAGCAGAATCGTGAGCCAATATTGCAAAAATCGCTTTGTTCTTTTGCATTCGCCAAAGCACATCGACCAATTGTTCGGCCGCCTCTTCACTCGCATAGGTGTCAAAAGTTCGATATTCGAATTTATTCGAGGTATTAAAATGTACTATGGTAAGTCCGCGCGAAATTTGCTCCGTTTGTCCGGCAATCGTAAAGCTACTGCGCTCTTGGGCATTGAAACTATGGCTGGTTAGCTTAACTTCTTCTAAAATTGAAATACAATGTTTTGAAGGGACACCTGTCTTTGCTTCTAGGGTATGTACGATATTTCCATAGATACCTGAATATAGTATGATGATGACCCAAAATCGAATTGAATGTATCGGTAGTTTTTTCATATTGAATCCATAACGTTTGCGGTTAGAAAGATACTTTTGATTTACAAAGCCTTACGGATAAAGAATCAACGAAATTACAAATGTCTTATTGTAAGTAACACTTGATGTTTTCGGAAACATTGAATCTTTGCGATTGAACATCTTCTATGGAATCATCCAACGCCCAGTGCATCAATATCACTAATATCCTAATGAAGAGCTAAGAAGGTCGAATCTATTTCAGCCCAAAAGAACGGTGTAATGAAACCATACCATCGACCTATGGCCAATATTTTCGATGAACTGCATAGGCCCTTAGGCCAATATTGATAGGTTCTCAGCAAGTTTAACATGTTATACAACGAAAACGGGACGATACACCACAATTAATTGTTTTGTGAAGGCGTTATAAATATGTTTACCAAACAAATTGAAACCCAAATCATCGTTAACCCAAAACCCCTGAACCACCATGCTCTATGACACCTACGGAGAGGAATACATAGTTTTCCTCCAAGAACTGAACGAAATTTTAAGCTTAAACGAATTAGTGGAATTGGATTATATGTAATCCTGTGAAACTATTTATTATCAAAAACCCAAATCATGGCAAACAAGAATCCCGACAATGCAGCGTATTTAAACTTCATTGAAGATTTGAACGAAATATTGGTTGATTTCAATATCAACAAGTTGAGTTATTCTTAAATGTGTTTAGTGTGTACAAGCAAAAGCCCCTTGGTCAATTCCAAGGGGCTTTTCATTTTTTAAATGCTTACAACCTACCCAAGATAGGTCTTCAACAATTTACTTCTTGAATTATGGCGTAGTTTTCGAATCGCCTTTTCACGAATTTGGCGTACCCGCTCACGCGTCAGGTCAAATGTTTGACCGATTTCGGCCAAGGTCATTGATTGCTGATCACCAATACCGTAATATAGTTTTACTACATCGGCTTCCCGAGGCGACAACGTCTCCAGGGCACGGTTGATTTCCGTATTCAAAGACTGTTGCATCAGAATGTTATCGGGTCGTGGCGATTCACCTGAGCGTAACACATCGTAGAGGTTGGAATCTTCGCCTTCCCGCAGGGGTGCATCCATGGATACATGTCTACCGGAATTCTTCAAAGACTGTTTTACCTCGTTGACGGTCATTTCCAATTCACTTGCAATTTCTTCGGCAGATGGCGGGCGTTCATGCGCCTGTTCCAAATATGAAAAGGTCTTTTTGATCTTGTTGATAGAACCAATTTTGTTCAAGGGTAGTCGTACGACACGAGATTGCTCGGCCAACGCCTGCAGAATGGACTGTCGAATCCACCATACGGCGTATGAAATGAATTTGAATCCACGGGTCTCATCAAAACGTTTTGCTGCTTTGACGAGTCCTAAGTTGCCCTCGTTTATTAAATCGGGTAATTTTAATCCTTGGTTCTGATATTGCTTGGCAACGGAAACCACGAAACGCAAATTGGCCGTTGTCAATTTTTCCAAGGCGGCTTGATCTCCGGTACGTATACGTTGTGCCAATTCTACTTCTTCACTAGCATTGATCAAATCTATTTTACTGATATCCTGCAAGTATTTGTCCAATGATTTTGATTCGCGATTGGTGACCTGCTTGATAATCTTTAGTTGCCTCATATGTATATAGGGATTTTTGAAGTTCTACAAGAGTTCATAATACATTATTCTAGCGTCTTTTCCAAAGAGATACGAATATTCTTATACATAATTTATGAGAACTTTAGGATATATTCCTGAAAAACACTGTATTTCGAGCACTTGACTTATTTTTGGAACATGAAACGATTTGCATGAGTAAGAGGGCGTTTAAGAAATATCTGTCAGAATTAAAAAAAAGAACTCGAAGAACAGTTCATGGATCTCTATATGAGATTTCCTGTGGTAAAGGAATACTACGATTTTATTTTTAATCCGAAAGAGGATAAATTGGTTCAAGAGGCAAAGGCTAAAATATCAAACGAGTACTTCCCTTTGAAGCGTCGAAGACCTAAAGCACGACGCTCCGTCGCGCAAAAATTTATAAAACATTTTATTAAATTGGGGGTAGAACCGCATTTGATCGCCGATGTCATGTTGTATAACTTAGAAATTGCCCAATCTTTTTCGTACGAACGGAATGTACCCGACTCTTTTTACAAAAGCATGCTGAATTCGTTTACCGAAGCGGTCCACTACATTTCGATCAATGGACTTCTTTTCGATTTCAAGGATAGAATCGTTAAAATTTATACGATAACGCAAGAACGAAATTGGCCATTTGGGGAAGGATTTTCAAGGGCCTTGGATATATTGGATTGATATGGCTATAGTAATCATACGACAAGACGGAAAGATACCGATGTGGCAACAAGCACTAAAATCTAAAGCTAAAGATGTGGCGGTATATAGTTATTTAGAGGAACATTCGAAAGATGAAATTACCATGGCCTTGGTGTGGAAACACCCAAAAGGTGAACTTTCCAAGTATCCCAACTTAAAATGTATCGCGTCGAGTGGGGCAGGGGTCGATTTTATCTTTGAGGATGAGAACCGGCCAAAAAACCTTCCGATTACCCGGGTAGTCGATGTCATGTTGGCCAAAGATATGTCAGAACATGTCATCGCTGCTATTTTTAGCTATTTAAAGAATTTAGGACAGTATCGTATCGATCAAGTGAATAAAAACTGGAAACCAAAAGATTACCATCGAATTTCCGATTTTACTGTAGGTATCCTGGGGCTAGGTGCCTTGGGCAGTGTACTTGCCAATGATTTGGTCCGATTTGGCTTTCATGCCCAAGGTTGGTCCAACTCTAAAAAACGTCTTGAGGGAGTTACTTCTTTTGTAGATGAAGAACAACTTTCCGATTTTTTGTCTACCTCTGAAATACTGGTCTGTCTGCTGCCTCTGACCGATGCCACTTTTGGTATTTTAAATGTGGAGCTTTTCAGAAAACTTCCGCAAGGGGCTTATATAATCAACGTTGCCCGAGGCGGACATGTGGTGGATGCTGACTTGATCGAGTATATCGATAATGGACATCTTTCGGGAGCCTGTCTTGACGTATTTCATCAAGAACCCTTGCCTATTGACCATCCGTTTTGGGAACACGATAAAATTCATATGACGCCCCATTATGCCAGCGTATCGGACACCAACTCCGTAGTACCCCAGATTATCGAAAACTATCATCGTCTACGAGGGGTGAGGCCTTGATCAATGTGGTATCCCAAGATAAAGGATATTGATAAGGTAACAATCTATTTCGTAGTCAGTTACCGATTTTCAAAGGCTAGAATCATATTTAAGAATAGGTTTTCTTCCAAATTTCCATGGATAAATTTCGACCAAGGACAAATTTCTGTTAATTTTGCAAAATTGGCGAGACGTCAAACCATCGCCAAAGCCTAATTAAATAGCATCAGCCTTTTGGAGTTACAAAAAGATACCAAAGATAAAACCTTATACGATTACCAAGAAGAAGACCTGAACGCCATTTTTGAGCATTTAGAGGGCGACGTTGAGGGTGGTAATCTGTTATACCAACTGCCCACGGGTGGTGGTAAGACAGTAGTGTTTTCTGAAATTGCGCGACGCTATATTGAGCATACACAGAAAAAAGTGGTGGTTTTGACCCATCGCATCGAATTGAGTCATCAGACATCGAAAATGTTGACCGGTTTTGGCGTTCAAAATAAAATCATCAACAGCGAGGTAAAAGAACTGTCCGACCAAGATGAATTCATGTGCTTTGTGGCTATGGTCGAAACCCTGAACAATCGACTGCAAGAAGAAAAAGTCGAGATCAACAATATCGGGTTGGTCATCATCGATGAAGCGCATTACAACTCTTTCCGAAAACTTTTTAAATATTTTGACAAGTCCACCATATTGGGGGTTACCGCAACTCCTTTGAGCTCCAATATCAAGCTTCCGATGAAGGACAATTACAAGAAATTGATCGTGGGCGAGTCCATTGGAGCGTTGATTAAAAAGAAGTTCTTGGCCAAAGCGAATGTTTATAACTATGATGTCAGTCTGCAAAGCCTGAAATTGGGCATCAGCGGAGATTATACAGTGAAGTCTTCAGATGAGCTCTACGGTAACCAGAGCATGCTGGGCAAACTGGTAAACGCATACAACGAAATCGCCAAGGGTACCAAAACCTTGATTTTTAATAATGGAATCAATACCTCACGCTACGTTTACGAAACTTTCAAAAAGGCCGGATATAATATCCGTCATCTTGACAACAAGAATACCGCTACCGAAAGGCGGGAGATTCTCGATTGGTTTTCGAACACGCCCGACGCAATTTTGACTTCGGTAAGTATCTTGACCACAGGGTTTGACGAACCCACCGTGGAAAGCATCATATTGAATCGAGCGACCCGTTCGTTGACCCTTTATTTTCAGATGATCGGCCGTGGTTCTAGGGTATTGCCGAACAAGGAGGAATTCAACGTCATCGATATGGGGAACAATGTTGCCCGTTTTGGCATGTGGGACGCACCTATCGATTGGCAAGAAATTTTCCATTTTCCTGATTTCTATTTAGAGAATATCAAGAACGATGAGGATATAGAACGAGAATTCGTTTACGAAATGCCGGATGATCTTCGCTCCCAATTCTCGAAATCGAAAAACATCGAATACGACGTCAAGGAAGAATATAAAAAGATCTTTGCCCAGGGCTTGAAGTCAAAAATAGTCTTGGAAAAAAGTATCGAGCAACATGCCCAGATCTGTGTCGAAAATGCCGAAGATGTTTTTGATGCCCGTCTTCTAGCAAAACAGTTAAAAGAAGAGATATCGTATCGCGTGCGACAATATTCGTATTGCATCATGAACAACACCAAGAACTATAAAGAATGGCTCGAAGAAGATTACGAACGTAAATTACGTTCTGCCATTTCTAGAAAGTTCGCCTCTAAAATGTAATATTGATTCCCCCCTTTGAAGGGGGTAGGGGGATGTTCTTCTAAGATATTGATAAAGCCTAAAATAGGGTAATATATCCTAACGAAGGTCTGTACCTGTACCTGAATTTGAATTCTAACTTGAAAAAGAAACTCCTTATAATTTCTCTTAATTGGCCTGCGCCTAATTATTCCGCAGCGGGGGTCCGCCTATGCCAGCTTATTGAGTTTTTCGACACTGAGGGCTATCTGATTACCTTGGCCTGTACGGCGGAACCATCCGAAATGGATTTTAGTAAAAAAGGAATAGAAACAATCCAAATAAAGGTTAACCACCCCAGTTTCGATGTTTTTGTAAAGAGACTAGATCCCGATATTGTCCTGTTCGACCGGTTTACCTCGGAAGAGCAATTTGGCTGGCGTGTCGCCGAGCAAGTGCCCAATGCCCTGCGGGCTTTAGATACTGAAGATTTACATTCCCTGCGAAAAACAAGGGAGGAAGCCTTAAAACGTAATACCGACTTTACAACGGACTTGTGGCTGGAAAATGATACAACAAAACGTGAGATGGCCAGTATCTATCGTTGCGACCTGTCGTTGATTATTTCAAGTTTTGAAATGAAGTTGCTTACTCAAGTCATTGGAATCGATGAGTCAGTGCTACTGCATTTACCTTTCATGCATTATCCCTTAGAATATAACATTACTTCAAATTGGCCCACTTACGAAGTGCGCCAAGACTTTGTTTTTATAGGTTTTGGGGGTCACACCCCTAATGTGGACGCCATTCAACAATTGAAAACCGAAATATGGCCTTTGATTCGAAAAACACTTCCGAAAGCCAAACTGAACATTTATGGTGGTAACTTCCCCAAAAAATACAGCAATTGCACAATGAAAAAGAAGGTTTTTTGATTCAAGGATGGGCTTCCGATGCCCAAAAAATTATTTCTGAAGCAAAAGTGCTATTGGCTCCCCTACGTTTTGGGGCGGGACTTAAAGGAAAACTAGTGGATGCCATGCTCTCGGGAACACCAAGTATAACAACCTCTATCGGTGCCGAAGGCATACATGGACATCTGGAGTGGAACGGAGAAATTTGCAACGACTACAAAGATTTTGCCCAGGCCGCCATTACATGCTACAAGAACCAAATGGAATGGCATCTAGCACAACAAAACGGGCAAAAAATCATCAATCGATTTTTTGATAAAACGCAGTTGTCCGAAAATTTTAGACAAAAATTAAGAGCAATACAAGAAAGTCTGGCAGCACATCGAGGCAAAAATTTTATTGGTAGCCTATTGCGACATCAGGCCTTGGCAAGTACAAAATATATGGCAAAGTGGATCGAAGAGAAGAATAAGGGTTGATAAAAATGTTTCGTTATCGTTGTTGTATATGGTTTGTTGCGGGTTTTAATTACTAAATTTAGCAAATAAAAACCGAATAGAAAATCCGCAAGGATTTTCGTAAGTATGCTAGAACTAGCAATAAATTATATACGGTGTTAGGCACAGTTTTATTATTGTAACCTCATATATTTTAAGACTCCCTCACCATCTTGGGTAATTGTATATTGTTTAGAGTTATTGTTCCAATGTTCTTTAAGGAATTTTACTAAACCTAGTTGTATGAATCTATCAGTGTGCTTATAATTATCATCAATATATCCATCTTTTTTAGATGTCGTAGCAAAATTGGAAAACTCATCTAATAAATTTTCTTCAAACAATTTATTATAAATTATCTCAACAATGTTCAATGGTTTAGAGTTATCAATAGCAGTGTTTTCTTCGACTTCTCTTTCCAGTTGAGTTCTAGTTATTTCTGTAATTTGTTCTTCCAAATCTTTGATTATTGATTCAAGTTTTGATTTAGAATCTCTTTCTCTGTCTAGCCTCAATTGAAGTGAGTCACGTGTACTTCTTACTTGTTCATGATCTGATTTTAATACTATAGATTTGGAATCAGTTTTTTTATAAACCCAGGGTTTTAATTGTTTCTCTGAAATGTTAATAATTACACGAGAAATATTTAATACAACATAAGTTATTGTTAAAACCAAAAATGTCCAACCTAAATTCCAAAAAACACCTTCAGAAAATGAATTGGTTTCATAATATTTTTTAATAAAAGCAACCTTATTTTCAAGCTTATATGAATTGTCAAAATTAAAAAGTGAATAAACTAATTCCCAATTCCTTAAAATCCAGATCAAAACATAAGTTCCTAAAAATGGGTTTCGTGTTTTCTCTTTGAAATTGTCACTAAATGAAACTATTAAATCTTTAATCATGTCTTTTTTTTCTAATTGTGCCTAACGTTGAGCTAAGAGGAGTTTTAATTCCTTTTAGCGTTCGATAACGAAGTTAGTGGAATTCTTTTTTACTTTCAAGGGTTGGTCCGAGTGAACTTTACAGCTTTTATTCACAGTGTTTTCTTTTCTTAAATTCCGTTACTTTGCATCGTACCAAAAACTACGATTATGCAAAAGCCCGATTGGAAAACCGTCAAAACCTTTGAAGATATTACCTATAAAAAATCGAGCGGGGTAGCCCGTATCGCCTTTAACCGACCTGAGGTACGCAATGCGTTTCGCCCAAAAACGACCAGCGAGCTTTACCAAGCTTTTTATGATGCGCAAGAAGATACATCTATCGGGGTGGTCTTGCTTTCCGCTGAAGGTCCTTCTCCCAAAGATGGAGTCTATTCGTTTTGCAGTGGTGGTGATCAAAAGGCACGTGGACATAAAGGTTATGTAGGTGATGACGGTATGCACCGGTTGAATATTTTGGAAGTACAGCGACAAATTCGATTCATGCCAAAAGTGGTCATTGCGGTGGTGCCAGGTTGGGCCGTAGGAGGGGGGCATAGTTTACATGTCGTCTGCGACATGACCCTTGCCAGTAAGGAACATGCCATATTCAAACAGACCGATGCCGATGTCACCAGTTTTGACGGTGGATATGGATCTGCCTATCTTGCAAAAATGGTGGGACAGAAAAAAGCACGCGAGATTTTCTTTTTAGGAAGGAATTATTCCGCTCAGGAAGCTTACGAAATGGGCATGGTCAATGCCGTGGTACCCCATGCTGAGTTAGAAGACACCGCATATCAATGGGCCCAAGAGGTCTTGCAGAAATCACCGACTTCCATCAAAATGCTAAAATTTGCCATGAACCTGACCGATGACGGCATGGTGGGGCAACAGGTTTTTGCAGGCGAAGCTACACGGTTGGCCTATATGACCGATGAGGCCGAAGAAGGCCGCAATGCTTTTTTGGAAAAACGCAAACCAGACTTCGGCCAGAACAATTGGATTCCTTAAAATGGGTTCAAGACAGGCTCAGTCAAATGGCGGAAATGGAAAATAAATGTTTTATATACTAAAAAGAGCCCGATCACTGAAGACCGAGCTCTTTTACGAGAACACTATATGAAAATGAAAATTTGTAAGTCGCTATTTAAATACAGTGTAAACTTATAGGCTTCCCATCCAAAAATGAAACTATTGTTGTGAGTCAAGCGGATTTTGTTGTGAAGTGCCCTTTTTTTGATATTTGGGAATTGAAAAACACTTAAATAGGTTCGTTTTGGGCTTAGTGCTTCTACCAAAATCAACGGACAGCTGTAACAATTTCCCTAAGAAATTGAGCAGCATCAAAATCGGGATCTTCGGCAAGTCCCGTTCTTACGATGACCAAGTCTTTTGAAGGGATGATAAAAACATACTGCCCCTGATATCCGTTGGCCGAATACAGGTCTTTAGGTACACCTGGATATTTACCCTGGGCATTGAGCCACCAATGGGCACCATAAGTGCCTTCAGAGTGTTCGGTAGGCGTTGTGATATACTCTATCCATTCGGGGGCGAAGAGTTGTTCACCGTTCCAATTGCCTTTGTTCAGGTGCAAAATTCCGAATTTGGCCCAATCACGGGTGCTAGCCCATCCGTAGGAAGACCCTACATAGTTTCCTGCCATGTCGGTTTCGATGAGCATGGAATGCATTCCGATTTTATCTATAAGCGAGGCATAGGGAAAATCAAGGTATTCTTGATGGGTCTTGAATTGCTTTCTAAGTATACCCGATAATAGGTTTGTGGTTCCTGAGGAATAGTTCCAAATCTCGGTTGGCGAGGTCATTGCTTCCCTTTCCTCTTGCGCCATTGACATATCGGCATCCAAGAACAACATACGGGTCACATCTGAAATGGCAGTATAATCTTCTTTCCAAGCCAATCCTGATTGCATGCGTAGCAAATGATTTAGGGTAATGTTTCGGCGTTCATCGCCTTGCCAGGAGTCCAACGGAGCGGAATTTTCCAAATCAATTTTTTGTTGATGCTTCAAAATGCCATATAATGTGGCTAAGATACTTTTGGTCATGCTCCAGCCTAAAATCGGGGTATCTTTTGAGAATCCATCCAAATATCTTTCGCCTACAATTTGGTTTTTGTAGGCAATGAGCACCGTTCGCGTTTTTTGTACTTCCGGATTTGCGAAAGCGTTATCGATAGCCTTTTCCAATTGTTCGTAATCGACCTCCTCAAAAGATACGGTATCATTTTCCGCTAATCCGAAGGGATACCGGGCAAGGCTATCAACCTTATTGCGTTTGGGTTTTAAGGTCGAGTTCAAGTCTCCTTCCTCATTGACCAACACACAGCCCAAACCTTCACGACAAACGGTCTTGCGCTCCATCAATCCGAATACGGATGCCGAGGCTTCTGTGCCATGCATTTCAACATCGGCCAGTTTGATCAAGGGTATATTGTTGTCATTTTCGGTAATGGAGGCCGAGCCGCGATCGGCAATAAAGACGGTGGAGGCCATATTTTTAGAGGCATAGCCCGAAATGATATTCAGTTTGGGGTAATTATAGAAGATTGCGACGGCTACCAATGGTAAACCAATGAGAAGTATTCTTTTAAATCGTTTCAATCGTCCATTATTTTTTAAGGTTGAGAACAAAGTAAACTACTTTACTTTTTCCCACATTTTGTCAGGCCCAAGTATAAAACTGCCCACAAAATCGAAATTACACTCTTCAGGCGAGATCAAGGATAAAAAAACACTCTCATCTTTGGCACGATAAAGGTGATATATTTTACCTGTAATGGGTTCAAAACTATATTTTGCAGCGTAAACTAGATTATTGTATTCAAACTGCTCCATCATCTCTTGGTACTGCCGTTGAATATCATCGTATCTGGATTTGAATTGGTTGTTGGCTGAAACGATATTGGTATTTTTCCAGTTCGTGACATCGGGTGGCGTTATTTTCGGTGCGGCCACTCCACTTGCGTAGGGCAAAAGACTGCCATTGTATTTCTGGGCCTCCTCATCAAAGACGACATAATCGGGTTTTTTTTCTTTTTTCATAGGATGCAAATTTAATCAAATCCACCTGATTATATTGCAAGCTTGTAATGGTATGGTTATCTTCATTCCGGTTAAACTACTATTTTCTTCATGATCGTATCGAGTAAAAAATATGGAATTTCTATCATGCTTTTCCAAGTAATTTTGGTAATAGGGCTGATTTCTTGTGGTCCGTCAAAGGAAGAAAAACAGGTTGAGCTTTATGCATCGCATTGTGCCAGTTGCCATAGGGCACCTGAAATCGAACAACTGCCCAAAGTTCTTTGGCAAAACACGGTACTACCGGAAATGGCCGCTCGAATGGGTATCGCCGAACCAGGTTTTGACCCGTTCGAAGGGCTTACTTTTCCTGAGCAAGAAGCCATTATAAAGGGTGGTGTTTACTCGGTACCTACCCAAATTTCCGCGTCTGATTGGGCTCTTTTGAAGGAATACATTTTAAAAACGGCCCCTGATTCGTTGCCGGTGACAGAATCGGATATTAATTCAGAAAAGCTTGTTCAATTTCAATCTAAACCTATTGCTATAGACAAAGCACAAAGGTCGATGATAACTTATCTTAGCCACGATTCAATTACCGAAAATTTAATTATCGGAGATGCCTCTGGCCGATTATTGAACTACAGTTTACATAATGACACCCTGATATCTAAAGGTAGGTTTGGTAGTGCTTTGGTCGATTATTCGGCTAAAGATGGAATCGAATTTATTACTACGGTGGGCTTTATCGACCCATCTGCAATTTCTACGGGAAAGATAATTTTCCGAGATTCCGTGGGTATCAAAGTATTTCCTGAAAATCTGCATAGACCAGTACATACCTTGGTCAACGACCTTAATGATGATGGCACGGATGAACTGGTAGTCAGTGAATACGGTGACTTGGTAGGAAGTCTTTCAATGCTAATAAAAAATAAGGACGGTAGCTATGAAAAGAAAGTGCTACTGAACCAACCGGGAGTCATTCGCGTCATTGCGGATGATTTGGACAAGAATGGAAAAAAAGACCTGATTGTACTTACCGCGCAAGGCGATGAGACGATTACGGTTCTATATCAAGAGAGCGATTTAGTCTTTAGTCCCATAAAAGTACTTCGGTTCAGTCCGGTTTTTGGTACTAGTTGGTTTGAACTTGTCGATTTTGATGGCGATGGCGACAAAGATATCGTGACGGTGCATGGTGACAATGCCGATGACACCTATGTTCAGAAACCCTATCATGGCATGCGTATTCATATCAACAACGGAGAAAATTCTTTTGAAGAACATTATTTTTTTCCTCTTAATGGCGCTACCAGATTAATTGCAAAGGATTTCGACAATGATAAAGATGTCGACTTTGCCTTGTTATCGACCTTTCCTGATTACGAGAAGAACCCAGAATCTTCATTTGTATATTTAGAGAATAGGGACAGTGAGAACTTTGATTTCAAACCTTTCACCTTTGAGGATTCGCGTTTGGGAAAATGGTTCGTCATGGATTCCGGCGATATCGACGGTGATGGTGATGAAGATATTGTTTTGGGAGCCTTTTCAAAAGTATTTGCACCAACACCATCAGCGTTGATCGATCTATGGCAGACCAATAATGTGGATATTATGTTGTTGGAAAATAAACTTAAATCCCATTAAAATTGAAATGGTCGTTCAATATTATGGTTTTTGTGCTCTTTCTTTTTTCTGTAAGGATAAGAGTGCAAACTTAGAATGGAAACCCCTGAAAGTGACCGTTTCGGCCTATAATTCAACTCTTGCGCAGACTCAGGGCGACCCAAATGTCGCTGCTTGGGGCGATACGCTGAAACCGGGAATGAAAGTCATCGCCGTATCACGGGATTTACTTCAAAAAGGCCTCAAGCGAAATACAAAAGTTAAAATTGAAGGTATGGAAGGAATTTATGAAGTAAAGGATAAGATGCACCGTAGATGGACCAACCGTATCGATCTTTATATGGGCAAAGACATTCAGAAAGCTAAAGAATGGGGCCGAAAAAAGCTGACCATTCATTTCGCGGTTGAGAAGGACAGTATCAAGAATGATCAAGAACAAGATTTAGTCAAATGAAGAACCTTGGTTTTATTTGGATGTTGTTTTGGGTTACGGGCTGCGCTACGTCAAACAAAATTGTAGAAAGACCTATAGTCTTCGATGCACAGCGAGAGGCACTTTCGTTAGCGTATCTATCCGACAGGTATGGCCTTGAAAAAGAAACGCCGACCATCGTACCTAAGATGATCGTTTTGCATTGGACGGTCATTCCAACATTTGAAGAGTCTTTTGAGTTTTTTAAAAACGCTACACTGTCCAACTCAAGAGGTGACATTAGTGGGGCAGGGGCTTTGAACGTATCATCCCAATTTATGGTCGATAGAGACGGTACAATCTATCAATTACTCCCTGAAACGACTATGGCACGGCATGTCATTGGACTTAATCATTGCGCCATCGGAGTTGAAAATGTCGGGGGAACGGAAGATTTGCCCTTGACAGAAGCCCAATTGAGAGCGAACATCTGGTTGGTCAACTATCTGGCTGAAAAGTACGATATCGAATATGTAATAGGGCATCATGAATACACGAATTTTGAAGGTCACCCGCTATGGCTTGAAAAAGATGAGGGGTATCGTACCGAAAAGACCGATCCTGGCCCTGAGTTTATGAAAAAAGTACGCGAAGCGACCAAAAACCTTAAATTTAAACCCATACCACAAAAGAAAACTTCTGATGCAAATTAAGAGATACTGTTTTTTTTCATTCCTATTATTAGGGTTGTTCCTTCAGGCCCAAGACTCCGACATTACCAATTCGCTGTACGATACCTATGATAAATACCGAGAAGAAGTTTTGGACAAACGAAGAATCAAACACCATGAAATTCAACCCTTGATTTCAGAATACAAGGAAAACCCTAAGTTCAAAGTTAAGGTGGTCGGCCGTTCCATCGAAGGAAGAAGCTTGTCATTGATCAGTATCGGTTCAGGCCCTACGGATGTTTTTCTGTGGTCTCAGATGCATGGCGATGAACCCACTGCCACCCAAGCAATATTCGATATTTTAAATTTCTTTGATAGTGCGGATTTTACAACAGAAAAAGAGGCGATGCTTACCAATCTTACGGTGCATTTTTTACCGATGTTGAATCCTGATGGGGCGGAACGCTATCAGCGTAGAAATCTTTTGGGAATCGATATCAATCGTGATGCCCTTCGATTGCAATCTCCCGAAGGAAAAACTTTGAAAAGAGTGCGTGATAGCCTAGATGCCGATTTCGGATTCAATCTACATGACCAAAGCACCTATTATAATGCCGAACGAACAGAAAAACCCGCGACGATTTCGTATTTGGCTCCGGCCTATAATTATGAAAAAGAAATTAATGCCGGTAGGGGCGATGCCATGAAGGTCATTGTTTTCATGAACAACATCATCCAGAAATATGCGCCTGGGCAGGTAGGCCGATACAATGATGATTTCGAGCCTCGGGCCTTTGGGGATAACATTCAAAAATGGGGTACGCGCACCATTCTTATCGAATCGGGTGGATATGCCAACGATACTGAAAAACAAGAAATAAGAAAACTGAATTACGTATCTATTCTTTCCGCCATTTATACTATTGCAAACAAGAATTACGAGGATATTGCTTTGGGGGATTATGAAATAATTCCTGAAAACGATAGAAAATTATTTGATTTAAAAATTGAAAATGCCACTTACGGATTATTGGGAAACGAGTATACCATTGATGTTGGAATACACCGTTTGGAAGTAGATAAAGAGGGGAACAACGACTTTTGGTACAGTAGCCGTATTATTGACCAAGGGGATCTTTCGACCTACTATGGTTATGAGACTTTTGACGCATCGGGATATACTATAAATCCCGGAAAAGCTAGTCCCCTCATCCTGTCAGGACCAGCAGAATTGAATCAACCTGATGTACTGAAGATGCTAAAATCAGGATTTACCTATGCCCGTTCTAAAAATATTCCATCCGATTGGGATTCGTTTGTTTTACCAATACATGTAACGAGTGAAACGTACGAAATTCCAGAATTACAATTGGAAGTAGGTATAAACGCCACCTTTTTACTTGAAAAAGATGGGGTCATTGAATATGCCGTTATTAATGGATTTCTCATCGATTTGAAATCGGGTAAAGGCGATTTCAAAAACGCGATGATTTACCGATAGATTTTCTAAAAATTGAAACAGGCACTTACGTAATCCATGTTACCGAACATGAAGACCAATAGTGATACTACAGTTATCAAGATGCCCGAGAATAGTGATACTACGGAATATCTGTAGTAGTTTGACATCAGACTTAAAGCGCTGTTTTCAATAATGTTGTTGATTGTTTTCATAATTTCCATAGTTTTAAATTACAAGGCTAAATTACTATGGAAAACCGTGGAAAACACCGCTGTGAAAAGTGAAATTATACTCCCGGAAAACAGGGGTACGTATGGTTCAAGGTTTAAAGTTCAACGTTGGTGGTTTCGTGACGTAGGACTTTGAACCATATTTTACCAAACAAAAAAAGCATCCAAGAAATTAGATGCTTTTCAACTGATTTTATATGAAATGAGCCATAACATTTCTGGATACCAACCGAGCTGTTCAATGGCGAATTGCATCCGACCTTTAAAAAACAATAAAATTTGAACAGATGAAATCAGATTTTAGGAGAACTAATATCCGAATCTAATTATCATATCCGGGCCGTTAAATAACAACAAAGTATACATTGTCACTATCAACGAAACGATAATTGAAAAAAGTAGAATACTTATCGCTTGGTACCATCTAGGCATTCCGTGAAGCGAACTGTTGCGAATAATAGTAGTAATTACATCCATAATTTTCTTTTTTTAGCCCTATGCGCAGATAGGTCAAATTAAACAACTTCATAGTCTTTAGGATGTAGGTCTTCAAAATCATATTTGGGTTCGGTACCAAGAAAACAATTATTCTGGTAAAACCCCTAATGGGAAAGGTAGTTTATTTTATGTTTTCGCTAAAACGCATAAAAAAAGGAAGAACTACATGGTTCTTCCTTTTCATATTGATTTATCAATAGGTTGCGCCTATAGGCTTTCGGCATCCAATAAAGCAAAGAATTTATCCAAATTCGGAATGATAACGATTTTGGTACGTCTGTTCTTGCCCATATTCTCTTTGGAATCGTTTTCGACCAAAGGTAAATAGCTGCTTCTGCCCGCTGCAATCATTTTAGCCGGGTCTACATTGTAATCTTTCTGCAGTTTTCTAACGATGGAAGTGGCACGTTTTACGCTCAAATCCCAGTTGTCTTCTACAACGGCGGTATTAATGGTTCTAGAATCGGTATGGCCCTCGACCATAACCTCCATACTGGGTTCTGAATTAATAACCTCGGCCAATTTGGTCAAAATATTATCTGCTTTTTTACTCACCCTATAACTCCCGCTATTGAACAATAGTTTATCCGAAATATTGATCATAACCACAGTCTTGTCGATATCCACATTAACATCATCCTCTTCGTCAGAAATCGATTTTTTGAGATTATAGGAAATTGCCAGATTCATAGAATCTTGTAGCGTTTTTGCTTCGGACAGTTTAGCAGGATCTACTTTGGCCAATGTGGCTCTCATTTTTGCCTTGGTGTTGTTGCTCATGACGGTTACATCGTCAACAGAGGAATATTGCGTGTCATTAACCTCTTTCAACGAGTTAATTTTTTCGTTGTATTCGGTTACCCGAGCTTCTATTTTGGTCATCTTGGCTTCCAACTCTTCTTTTTCAACTTGTGTCTTGGTCAAGGCGCTTTGTGTCTCTGAAAGATTATTTTCCAAGGCCATGTATTTCTTTTTTGAAACGCATGAAGCCAATAGTAAAATTGAAAGGGTACTTGCAAAAATTGATTTTCTCATTGTAGTGTTTTTAATAAGGTTTCTTCAGGGGTAGATACGGAATAACCCTAAAGCATGGACGTTAAAAAGACTATAACTAAGTGCATTCTACACCAATAAATTATAAAAACAGCTGATTTTGAGTGTGTAAGCGTTACTATAAGGGACAAAAAAAGTGCCCCATGATGAGGCACTTTAATCAAATTTCTAAGTTTTGCTATTATTCACATCCTCCCGTAAACCCGGTTGCGTTGAATTTTGTCTGAACGGCACCTTGACGATTACCGGCCATAACTTGAATGGCCAGGTTATTCTCGCCACTGCCATCCCGCTTTGGACTGCAGTATTCGAAAAGGTAAAAACTATTCGCCTGTTCCGATATTCTGAATGAGATATCGTTGAACGTATTTTCAAGTTCTTCCTTGTTTCCGGCAAATACACTGAAAGTCTTTCCGATGTCGGTTAGCACTTGGGTATCGATTTCGCCACCAAGTCCGATGGTAAAGAACGAAATGTTCGCATCGGCATTATCGACTTTCTGTTGAGCCTGTTCTTTTGTAAATCGGGACGCTTGATCCGTACCATCGGTAAAAATAACTACGGAAGCCGCTCCGATTTTTCCGCCTTGGGTACTGGCCGCCAAAAGTTCACTTGCAATATCGGTCGATCGCATAACGGCTCCATAAAGGTCTGTTGAAGGATCATTGCTTATATCTTCGGTAATACCTTCTATGGCCGCAGTCAATTCTTGTTTCGATGACGTTAAAGGGTTCAACAGATGAAGTTCGTTCTCCCCGTCAAACCAGTAAATGGCCATTTTGAAAGATTCTTGTGTGCCGTCGGGTACAACATTGTCTATAAAGCTTATGCTGGCCGATTTAAGTTCAGTAAGACTGCTGCTCAAAACACTATTGCTCAAATCGAGTACTAAAAGGGCATTGTTGCTAAAAATCTGCGAGTTGGAAGAAATGCGCGCTTGCGACTCCGAAGTTGAAATCGTATTAAAGCATTCGTCGTTTCTACCTTGCTCATAAATGGTAAATTGATCAGCTGTCAAACCTGGCACGGGATCCCCTTCGGTATCTGAAACTTTAAAGAATATTGACACTTTTCCGGGCAGTGTAACATATTGTTCTTGAATGGACAGTACTAAATCGCTTTCATCTAGGCCAAGACAATCATCGACCGGTTTTCCTTTTCCGAGGCCTTCCCCGAAATTCGGACTGAAATTAACATCATCATCAGCATTTCCACAAGAAATGAATAAGGCAATCGAGAAGAAAAGCGCTATGTATTTGGTGTATGGCTTCATTTTCATAATTTTTTGGGTTCAACCAACAGAACGGACAAAATCCATTTTAATTATAGGCCGAGATAAAATTTATTGTTAAAGATTGTTAAAGGAAAGTTTAATATTTAGTAGCTTTCACCAACCAAATACCAAACATCAAATGTATTTTAGAAATTCTTTCAAATCGCTTGCTATCATAGTATTTCTTGTTCTTGGATGCACTACAAAAAAATCCGATATTCCCGAACGTTTGGGATATTCCAAAGATGCCAAGCTATTGATTATCCATGCCGATGATCTTGGGGTTACCCATTCTGAAAATATGGCCAGTATAAAAGGGATGGAAGACACTCCAGTGAATTCCGCCAGTATTATGGTGCCCTGCCCGTGGTTTAATGAAATCGCGGAGTATGCCCGTGAAAATCCCAAAATGGATTTCGGGCTGCACCTTACCCTCAATAGCGAATGGAAATATTACAAATGGGGTCCGGTGACTTCTATCGATTCTGTTCCCACTCTGGTAAATGAAAAAGGACATTTGTATCCTACGCGGGAGGAACTCAATGCCAATGCCAGCCCCGAAGAAGTAGAACTAGAACTTAGAAACCAAGTGAAAAAAGCGCTCAAATCGGGTATTGACGTTACGCATTTAGATGCGCACATGAGTGCTGCGGTGAGTTCCCCTGAATTCGCTGCGGCCTATATAAAAGTTGGAAAAGAATTTGATGTTCCTGTTTTTCTGGCACCGGATAATGAAGTCGTCAAGTCTTCAGAGGTACAATCCCTTTTGATGACCAAACGGTTGTCTTTGATGAAATGTATATTGAAGGACCTGAAGAATATGCCAATGGGGCAGCGAAATATTATTCGGATGTCCTCAAGAATTTAAAGCCTGGCCTCACTTGCTTGCTCATCCATTTGGCGTATGACGATGAAGAAATGCGTTCCGTAACGGTAGACATGCCCGATTATGGTTCTGCATGGCGACAAGCCGATTTTGATTTTTTCAGTAGTCCCGAATGTGAGCAACTTTTAAAGGAACATAATATTACTCTGATTACTTGGCGTGAACTTCGTGATAAGATTACCCGAGCCAAATAATATCAAGAATACATCCTAGATTTCCAAATTGAAAAAAACACTTACAATACTGCTCGCCCTGGTCGTTGTGACTTCGGCCATATCGCAGAAAAAGAATGAGGCGTTTCGTTTGAACATACGAAAGGCTTCGGGCCCCATTACCATAGATGGAGTAGGGGATGATAAGGCATGGCAAGATACCGATGTCGCCAAAGATTTCTTTATGGTACTCCCCATGGATGACGGGCCGGCGAACGAGCAGACCGAGATCAGAATGACCTACGATGCCAAAAATCTGTATTTGCTAGCTACTTTTTATAATAGCAAGAAAGGCAAATACTTTGTTGAATCCTTACGACGCGATTTTTCATTTGGCAAGAATGACAACTTTTTACTTTTTATGGATCCTTTTAATAACCAGACCACGGGCTTCTCATTTGGGGCTAATGCTTACGGGGCCCAATGGGATGGAACCATGTATGATGGAGGAAGGGTAGACCTGAACTGGGACAGTAAATGGATATCCAAAACGACACGGAACGATGAAAAATGGGTTTTTGAAATGGTCATTCCTTTTAAATCGATTCGATACGAAGAGGGGGTTACCGAATGGGGAATTAATTTTAGCCGTTTGGATTTAAAATCGAGTGAAAAGTCAAGTTGGACACCTGTCCCTAGGCAGTTTCCTACCGCTTCTTTGGCGTATACCGGTACTTTGGTATGGGACACTCCACCACCGCCACCCAAGGTTAATTTTTCAATCATACCCTATGCATTGGGAAATGTTAGTCGTGATTTGGAAAATAATGGCGAGACCACGTATGATGCAAAAGTCGGTGGCGATGTGAAATTTAGTATTACGTCATCCTTAAATTTAGATTTGACCGTGAATCCTGATTTTTCGCAAGTGGAAGTAGACCGCCAAGTAACGAACTTGGACCGCTTTGAACTCTTTTTTCCTGAAAGAAGACAGTTTTTTCTTGAAAATGGTGATCTGTTCGCAAATTTCGGATATCCAACGATACGGCCGTTTTTTTCAAGACGAATCGGGCTTGGGGTACCGATTCAGGCCGGAGCACGCATAAGCGGTAACTTAGATGAAAAATGGCGGCTCGGCATTATGGACATGCAAACCGCCAAAGTCGATGAAACGGGTCTCCCCAGTCAAAATTTCGGGGTTGTTTCCCTGCAACGAAAAGTTTTCAGTCGATCCAGTATCGGGCTGATGTTCGTCAATAAACAATCATTGAGATATCCGCAGGAGAATGATTCGATGAAAGCAGTTTATCCTGAATTCAATAGGAATTTTGGCGTGGAATATAACTTAGCTTCCTCAAATAATTTATGGAACGGAAAGGCCTTTTTTCTGAAATCGTTCGCACCTGATGAAGAAGCGGGAAGCGGAGTGACACAAGCGGCACATTTGGAATATAACAGTCGCAAATGGAAGTGGAGGGTGCAAGAAGAATGGGTAAGTGATGACTATACAGCGGAGGTCGGTTTTGTGCCAAGGCGGGGCTATGTAAACTTCAATTCGTACCTCGGCTATCTGTTTTTTCCAAAAAAAGGAAAAATAGTGAGCCATGGCCCTACTTTGAATACGACCTATTTTTTTAACGAAACTTTTAGGCGCACCGATAATTTGAGCTATCTCTTGTATTCCTTGGAATTCAGGAACCGCAGTAGTCTCGATTTTTTTATCTCCGACGATTATGTCGAACTACTAGCTCCATTTGACCCGACGAGACTGGGTAAAGAGCAGTTGCCCGCCGGCACGAAGCATCAATGGAATGCCTTTGGGTGGATGTTCGCTTCAAGACCACAGAGCTTGTTTACGTATACCTTCGATGCACGTTTTGGAGGTTATTATGCCGACGGAAATCGAACAAGTCTCTCCACCGAGTTGGGCTACCGCTTTCAGCCCTATGTGAGTCTAAGTGCAAACTTGAACTATAACCACATCGATTTGCCCGCACCTTGGAACACCAATCAATTTTGGTTGATCGGAGCCGAAGTGGATATCACGTTTACCAACAAACTTTTTTTCGCGAACCTTTTTCAGTATAACGAACAATCAAAAAATTTCAACTTGAATTCAAGATTCCAGTGGCGCTATGCCCCGGCATCCGATTTGTTCTTGGTATATACCAATAATTACTTCATCGAACCCGTTGAAGGTAGAAATTGGGGTTTGACTTTGAAGTTTACCTATTGGTTCAATAACTAACGATTCAAATCTGTAGAAAATGCAATTGCACTACTGTTCCGATTATGAAGCTATGAGCCAGAAGGCAGCGGAGTTTTTGACTTCAGAATTGCATGAGCGTAGTGACCGACTAATCTGCACGGCCACGGGTAATTCTCCACTTGGTCTTTATGAACACCTTGTCTCCTTTAAGGAGGCGCTACCGGACTATTCCAAAAGCCTTCGTTTTATCAAACTGGACGAATGGGGAGGTATTCCTATGACCGACCCTAATTCGTGCGAGGTATTTGTCAGAGATAAGATTTTGATGCCGCTTGAAATTCCGAAGGAACGTTATTTAGGGTTTACGAGTGACTGTGAAGAACCCGAAGTAGAATGTAGACGAATCCAAAGTGAACTTGAGCAAAAAGGCCCCATCGATATTTGCATTCTCGGTTTGGGAAAAAACGGTCATATCGGGTTCAATGAACCTGCCGATTTCTTACTTCCACATTGTCATGTGGCACAACTCAGTGAACCATCGAAAAAACATCAAATGGTGGATCGTTTATCCACAAAGCCTGATTATGGCCTTACTTTGGGTATGGCCGATATCCTTTCTTCCAAAAAGATTATTTTATTGATCACAGGAAAAGGTAAAAAAGAAGTAGTGAACCGACTGATGACCCAAGAAGTAAGTTCACAATTGCCAGCATCATTTTTATGGCTGCATCCGCATGTGCACTGCTATGTTGACAATTCAAGTATGTAAAATAGGAAAGCGTCCATACTTCTTTCAAATAAGTAATATCTTGGAATAAAAAAAGAATGAACTAGCACTATGAACTATCAAAATGACATCGCTATCCTCATTCTTGCAGCCGGGAAATCTTCGAGAATGGGTAAACCCAAACAGTTATTGGCCTGGAAAAACACAACACTGCTTGGTCATGCCATAAAAAATGCAAAAGCAATTTGTCCTGACCATGTTTATGTCGTACTGGGCGCAAATACTGAAGAAATAAAAAAGTCAGTTGAAGATACGGTACATTTCATTTTCAATGAAAATTATGAACGAGGTCTCGGATCATCTGTAGCTACAGGCATTGGGTCGATTCTAAAAACAAATAAAAAATATCAAGGTGTGCTCATTACATTATGTGACCAGCCTTTGATTGATATCGATTATCTGAATCAAATTATTACTTCCTACGGAAAGGACGGTTCGGGAATTATTGCTACGGCTTATATAAATAGGGCTGGGGTTCCGACACTATTTGATAAAAGATATTTTGATGAACTTTCACTACTTGATGAGGATTTTGGTGCTTCGCAGATGATAAGAAAATACCAAAAAGATGTAAAGACCCTAGACCCCAAAGGAAAGGCATTGGATATTGATACATGGGACGATTATATAGCCCTAATTTGAAAAACCCCTCAATAATCCTTTTTATAATTGGATTTTCTTAAAGCGGGTTGTTTTCAAAGTGTCGAAGAATTTTAGAATTTAATTAGGAATTGAAAAAAAGAATAATGGTAATTTCACGCCAAACCAAAAACTAAGCAAATGGCCTTAAAAAAATTGATATTGTCTAGCTTTCTATTGGCGATGACAACGTACCATGTCGCTGCACAAGAAATGAGTTTTGAGGAGTACAATCCCAAAGCTACACTCGTCGTGCCTGAAAATCCTATTGAACGGGCAAGATTTCCATTTATAGACGTACATAGCCATCAACGTGATATGTCGGCTAGTGGTCTGACAAAACTTGTAGAAGACATGGATAAACTGAATGAGGCCGTCATGGTCAATTTAAGTGGTGGGTCAGGGACAGGTCTAAAAGAAAAAATAGAGAGCATTAAAAATAATTATCCCAATCGTTTTGTAGTTTTTGCGAATGTTGACTTTGATGGGGTTGGAAAGTCCGGTTGGACGGAAAATGCAGTCGCCCAACTTGAAGCGGATATAAAAGTTGGTGCAAAAGGTTTAAAAGTATATAAGAGTTTGGGGTTGCGAAATACAGATTCCGATGGAAAGCGTTTGGCCATCGATGATCCTAGATTGGATCCGATTTGGGCCAAATGTGGTGAATTGGGTGTGCCGGTATTGATTCATGCCGCCGATCCGAAATCGTTTTGGGATTCCATGGATGCCGATAACGAACGCTGGTTGGAACTCAAGACCCATTCAAGAAGAAAGCGTTCGGACACGGATCCAGCACCTTGGCAACAAATTATCGACGAACAGCACCGCATGTTCAGAAAACACCCCAAGACCAAATTTATCAACGCCCATATGGGCTGGTACGCGAATAATTTGGGCAAATTGAGCCAGCTACTCGATGAAATACCGAATATGAGCGTGGGCATTGCTGCGGTCATTGCCGAATTGGGCAGACAACCGAAGAACGCAAAAGCCTTTTTTGTTACATATCAAGACCGTATTCTCTTTGGAAAGGACAGTTGGCAACCTTCTGAGTTCCCGACCTATTTCAGGGTGCTCGAAACGGATGATGAATACTTTCCCTATTATAAAAAGTATCACGCTTTCTGGGCCATGTACGGATTGGATTTGCCCGACGATGTTTTGAAGAAAGTGTACTACAAAAATGCATTGAACCTCATTCCAGGATTGGATCGCAGTTTGTTTCCCAACGACTAAATTTTAAAAACAGTTTAACTTTAATTTGTTGCAAATTCATTCGAAAGACACGAGATTGTAGGAATTAATCCCTAAAATCTTGTTATCATGTGCGATAAACACCATTGTTTTATAATTCCTCCCCAGATATTGGAAGGGTTGGCGAGACGCGGAAGTATTTCCTGTAAGAAAACCTTGAACGACACGCATCGAATCCTTCAAAAGAGAAATACGGTCTTAAATCATCTTTTGCTGCGAGAAATAGAAACAGGAGATGGCAATCGTTCTATTTATGACTCTCAAAATAAATACGAACAACGCGTACAGTTGGCACGAAGAGAAGAGGAAGAGGCTACTAATGATCAAGTTGTAAACAAAGCATACGATACCTCAGGTTTCGTACGGGAGTATTTCAAGAGCGCCTTCGACTTAAATTCTGTCGATAACAACGGGTTGGAACTTATTTCGAACGTTCATTACGGTAAGGACTATAACAACGCGTATTGGGACGGAGATGAAATGACCTACGGTGATGGCGATAATAAAGAGTTCAAAGATTTTGCTAGTGCCATCGATGTTGTCGCCCATGAATTGATGCACGGTGTCACCCAATTCTTGGCGAATCTAGAATATCGTAGTCAATCAGGCGCATTAAATGAACATTTTTCGGATGTTTTCGGCACCATTGTCAAGCAAAAATATTTAAATCAAAACATTAAAAATGCTGATTGGCTCATCGGCGATACCGTTGTCACCGAAGCTTTTCCGGGCGTGGCGATACGTTCGATGAAAGCTCCCGGTACGGCGAATGATTTTGATACCCAACCTGACCATATGGACAACTACTATTCCGGCACTGCAGATAATCAAGGGGTACATATTAATTCAGGAATACCGAATAAAGCCTTTTATTTGAGTGCAATTGAAATCGGTATCGACGATTGTGCCCTAATTTGGTTCGAAACCCTAAAAGTACTTTGGCGTACCGCTGATTTTAACGATATGTTGGAAAAGATTTTGGAGACCAGCGAGCGTTTGATGAACGAGGACAAGGTTTGCAATACGGCTTCCAAAGCGGTATCAGAAAGCTTTGCAACAGTCGGATTAGTTCAGGTATCAGTATGAAATACGAGATTCATGTCGAAGGAGGTTTTACAGGAATTCCCAAAAAATATGAGGGAAACATCGATATATCAGAGAAAGACACATCCCGATTGCTAGATTTGATGAATAATCCAAATCCTTTGGATAATGATATTAGGGATGGATTTCTTTATCACGTTACCCTCTTCGATACTGAAAAAACCATCGAAGCACAATTCGATGAGAAAACACTTCCGCCTATCATACGACAATTAATGACAGGGTAAGAGATACTTATTTGTCCTGCTTTCTAAAAAAAATAACCCTCAATTGTGATTTTTTTACATTAGGGTTACTAATACCCTGAAACCAATCCAAATTTATGGACAAGGAATCGGAATTCATCCGAATCATTAAAAAGCATCAAGGGGTTATTTTCAAAATAACCACCTTCTATACCGATAATAAGGTAGATCAGCAAGACCTTTACCAAGACATCGTGTATCAGCTCTGGAAATCTTTCGAATCTTTTCGAGGGGAGGCCAAAATAACTACATGGATGTATCGTATTGCCTTGAATACGGCATTGACCAGAATAAGGAAGCGCAAAAGGAAGGGATATTCGGTACCTATAGATAAAGTGGTCTTTGAACAAACCGAAAACTACGACCCAGAATTTGAAGAACGCCTAAGGAAACTATATCACCAAATCGGGCAACTCAATGTGCTTGAAAAAGGTATTATGCTGTTGTTGTTGGAGGGGAAAAGTATGAAGAAATCGCCGAAATAATGGGATTAACATCCAGCAATGTGGGCACGCGTATATCACGGATCAAGGAGAAGTTGAAATCACAGCTAAAAGAGTGAGGCTATGGAAATAGAAGAATTACAAGCTACTTGGTCAAAACTGAGCAGCGAACTGGAACAACAAAAGAAATTAACCAATAAAATCATTGTACAAATGACACAAGAACGGTATTCCAATAAATTTAGGACAATAAGTACAATTGAAACTATCGGGGCATTCATCTGTTTTGCCGCCGCCATTTATATTTTAGTCAATTTTTGGAAGTTGCACACCTGGTATCTAATGACCTGTGGGATATTTACTTTAGCGTTTCTTTTGGTTATGCCAATTTTGGTTTTGAGGTCTATTAAAAAAATACGCAGCCTCAATATTTCCAATAAAACCATTAAAGAAACACTTTTGAGCTACTCAAAGGAGAAGAGAAACCTATTAAGATTACAGCAATTTGGTGTATATGCAAGCTTAATCCTAATGTTCACCACAGCGGCGATATTCTCAAAAATATTCAATAACATAGACTTTTTTCTGATTAAAAGAGGCCCCATAGTCTATGGTGCCATGGTATTGGCGGTCACCTTTATATTCTTTTTTTCACGATGGGGATTACGTAGTTATCGAAATATTACAAACTCGGCGGAACGAATACTAAAGGAGCTTGATAATTAATAGCTAACGCTGCAAAACAAGTTGCTTGTCCACATAGTCTAAAATAAGCATCCAGTTCATCTTAAGAATCAACGCAGCAGTGGGAACGTTATCGTCCTCAATAGCCGATATGATACCATCGTGCTGATTATCGGATTTATCGTAAATCGATTCGTCAGACATCAGTGCCATCTCATAAAAGAAAATACGGGTTTTCAGATCGGCCAAAATCTGTTGTGCAAGGGCGTTCTCGTAGTGTCTTGTGAGCAAACGATGGAACTCAAGTTTTGCTGTAATACGCCCAAGTGTATCTGTAGCTGATTTAAAGGCATTTTGCTGCGCTCGTAAATCTTCGACACAGGTTGGGAAAAATACCGAGTTCTCTATAGCCATTACCTCCAAATCCGCTACAAGTTCATATAAATCCTTTGCTTCCGAACGGTTGGGCTCCGCGATGATAAATCCCCTATTGGGTATGGCTTCGATGATTCGTGCTTGTTGTAGTTGGGTGAGTGCCTCGCGTATAGGGGTGACACTGACATCAAGTTTTCTTGAAAGCGCGGCCAAATTGATGGTACGACCACCATGAAGCCTGCCAAGCATCATTTCTTTAAGCAAGTGTTCACGTACTCTGTCCCGTAAGATGGTTTTGGTCGGCATAGCCTCAAATATAATAAATCGTATACGATTCATCCAAATTAATAGGTGAAGTTGTGAACTTTTTCCGATGTTTTGATAACAGGGTTACTTTATATATTTTTATGAGTATGACTTTGAGCGGATATTCAGGAACACCTTTGGTGAAGAAATTAGGCATTAAAGAGGGCTTTCAGGTGCTTTTTGTCAACGAACCGGGCCGTTACCAAGAATTGCTGATCGATTGCCCTTCAATAAATTTTTCCGAATCGGAAAAGTCAGAAACAATCGACTTCATTCATCTGTTTTGTACGGAGATTGTTAGATTTGAGGAAGTTTCTCTCAGGGTCAAACCTTTGCTTAAAAAAAATGGTATACTCTGGGTAAGCTGGCCTAAAGGTAGTTCGAAAATCGAAACCGATCTATCAAGGGATTACATAAGAATATACCTGTTGAACAATGGACTGGTAGATGTAAAAGTCTGTGCGATCGACTCAGAATGGAGCGGACTAAAGTTCGTTTACAGGGTAAAAGACCGTAAATAATAGCATCTTCCTCAATTTTATGGCAAAGTATTTGCATTCAAGACGGCTCGAACCTATCTTTGAAAAGTTACGCTATTTGCCCAATCTTTAAAATATGGGCGTCGTATCCGCTTATTGTTCCACTGAATAGATTGCTTCGGTTACCGATTATTAAAATTATCAATTCCCGCATATTCGTTTAGTATACCAATTAGCCGCCTTGAATGGCAAAATAGTATTAATTAAATCTTATAATGAATGGCGAGAGCACAAGAAACGTATGGTAAAAAAGAACGTGAAAAAAAACGTTTAAAAAAGCGCGAAGAAAAACAAAAAAAGAAAGAGGCCCGAAAAGCGAATGCTATTGGAGGTGGATTGGAAAATATGTTGGTCTATGTTGATGAGAATGGACATTTCACCGACATTCCGCCGGATCCGACCAAAAAAGTAAAAGTAGATGCGGAGAGTATCGTGTTGGGTATTCCTAAAAAAGAAGAGCAAGAACCCGAAGATCCTATTCGAAAAGGTAAGGTATCGTTCTTTGATGATTCAAAAGGCTTTGGTTTTATTATTGATGCAGAAAACTCTGAGAAATACTTTGTACATGTCAGTGGTCTGATTGATGAGATTGCCGAAAACGACAAAGTTTCCTTCGAGTTGGAGAAAGGTATGAAAGGCCTAAATGCAGTTCGTGTAAAGAAGACCTAATACGTTATTCAAAAGAAATAAAATTGGAGTATTTAAGCTCTTGAACCTTTGTTTCGACTTTACGGGTTTTTTATTTAGACTTAGCCTAGGTGTTATCCACTTGTATGGATATATTCTTCCTAAATTCAGTTATATACTTCAGAACTAAGCAACTCCTCAAGATTACTATACCGGTTTATCTTGTTCAAATGATATCTTTAATTTTATTTATCTTTAAGATTATTTTGATAGCATAGTGGATAACTAGAAATCAACCTTGATTCCCTAAATCAGAGGTGCTGATGGTCACTGACCAGAAGTTTGCCATGAACGTTAGAGCCAAAACGGGCTCAGACCTATTTTGACGTAAAAGAAAGTTTATGTTGGGCAAATCCCCATTCCCGCAGTTTGTTCTTATGGCATTGACGGCACTTTCATGTTTGGCGCAAGCCCCATCTTGTCCTTCTCTTACGCTGCCAACTGATGGGGCTACCGGTGTGTCAATTTCCACGAATCTTGAATGGGAACAAGTAGACAATGCGACTAGTTATATACTTTCCGTAGGCACATCACCAAACGGTAACGAGATTTTGAATGCTGTTGACGTTGGCGATTTTACGTCCTATGATTTAATGGATAACCTTCCGGCCGTACAACTAATTTATGTGCGGATCGTGCCCTATAATCAGCCCAGTAATATTTACGGAACGTGTTCCGTAGTATCGTTTACCACAGGAGATTCTTCAGCACCCCAATGTACTGAAATAATTAATCCAACTGATGGAGACGAACTGGTATTGGTTACTGCAAACATCACCTGGATACGTAATTTTAGCGCCACGGGATATTTTATGAGTGTCTACGAGGGTGATCCGAACGGTATTGTGATTTGGGACAACGAAGATGTCGGTAACGGCACAAATTTCAAACCGCCCGATTTTAAGCCAAGAACACTATATTTTGTAACTATCACGCCCCGCAACGAATCGGGTCCCGCTGTAGGCTGCAATCCAATTTCATTTACTACCGGCGATGGTCCCATGTTACCATTTTGCACCGAATTGATTTTACCTGAAGATGGCTCTGTCGATGTACCTGTTGATACAGCCTTGGAATGGGCCCCCGTAACTGGTGTAGACGGGTATCTGATATCGGTCGGTACAACACCAAGAGGTACTGATATCGTTGATAATGAAGATGTAGGCAATGGTACTTCCTATCAATTGCTAAACAATTTACCCATAGGTCAGCGTATTTATGTGCTGATTACACCTTATGAGGGACAACTTCAAGCTGAAAATTGCTTGATTACCTCCTTTACGGTCGAAGGCCCACCTACGGATGAAATAGAGAATATCGTACCTAGTTTTTTTACCCCCAACAGCGATAATTTTAATGACGAGTTCATCGTGCGATCATCACAAAATATTACCGTTCAAAATATTTTTATTTTTGACCGCTTCGGAAAATTACTGAAACAACTTCCTCCAGACCAGCCTTGGGACGGTACGTTTAACGGACAAAGACTTCCTTCTGGTACATATTGGTATTCGTTAGACATATTGAACTCCCCGAATATTAGAGGTTATTTTTTGTTGAAACGTTAGTTCTATTGTCTTTTAGGTTCAACATACCCATATATTACGAGTATTATGCTAAGCTAAATAACAAGAAATCATAAAAAATTCCTTGATACGTTGTAATAGAAGTGTAAAGATTCTGTTATATTAAAGTTTGCCAATTGTTTTTAACGGAAAAGTAACATCTAGGAAGTTTCCGTTTTTGGCTGGTATTTCAATGGTATGCAGAAAGAAATAGTGCGCTCACTTCATAATTTTAGTCCGATATCCTTGGAAGATATGGATAATGTATCGCTTCTGAAACGAACGGATACTAAATTCATGCTCCATCGAAACCAACTTCTACAAATATTTGAAGCAATACAAGATTCTTACAATGTACTTGAAATAGAAGGTTCAAGAATAAGTTCTTACCAATCATTGTATTATGATACCAAGGAAAACCTATTTTACAAAAGCCATCATAACGGTAAGATACGAAGGGCTAAAATTAGAAAACGTAGGTACAAAGAATCGGGCCTGACCTTTTTAGAGGTTAAAAAGAAAGATGGAAAAGGGAATACTAATAAGTTTCGTTCCCAAATCCCTGATTTTGATGCTGAACTATGTGTTGATTCCCAACAATTTTTGAGCGAAACAATTCCGATGGAACAGTGTATCTCACCGACACTGAAAAACACTTTTAAGCGCATTACGCTCGTAAGCAAATCGGCAAAAGAGCGTGTGACAATAGACTTTAACCTGAAATTCAAAAATGAAAAACGAAAAAAATCCTTTAAGCGTTTGGTCATTATTGAGGTCAAACAAGAGCGACTTGATCGCAGTTCGCCGATCATTGTTCTATTAAAATCTATTGGAAATACCCCTGAGCGAATAAGCAAATATTGTCTAGGTATGGTTTCGCTTTATAAGGACCTGAAATACAATATTTTCAAGAAAAAAATACTTCGAATCAATAAACTTACCTCTGCATAATATGGAATTTCTGGACATACCACTTTTTGATAATGATTTTAATAAAATGTTGGTTCGATTTTTAATCAACCTTGTTTTTCTGACATTGATTATCAGATGGCTATACTACAAGAATTCAAAACGTAAAGACTATGTTTTTACGTATTATATGATCAGTTTTATCGTCTTCTTTTTGTGCTTCACGCTAAAGAAGTATGAATTGGATATTGGTATGGCTCTCGGGCTTTTTGCAATTTTTGGAATAATAAGATATCGAACAGATCCGATAGCTATAAAAGAAATGACCTATTTGTTTGTAGTCATCGGTGTTTCGGTCGTGAATTCTTTGGCCAATAAGAAAATGAGTTATGCTGAAATTATTGGCGCCAATGTAATAATTGTAGCGGCGATTGCCGTAATTGAAAGGGTGTGGCTTCTAAAGCATGAGGTTTCAAAAGAAATAGTTTATGAAAAAATTGAAAATATACATCCGCGTAATCGAACCATTTTAAAAGAGGACCTTGAAGCGAGAACAGGGCTCCATATCAATAAAATAACCATAGGCAACATTGACTTCTTAAGGGATACCGCCATTGTAACTATTTACTATTACATGGGTCAAAACGATTCAGTTAATTCGAAAAAATGAATAAACACTACATATCAATAACTATAATCAGCATGCTTTTCAGTAGTTTGGCTGCATTCGGTCAAAACGGTACGGATGTATTATCCTGGTCAAGTGTCGCCGTTGAGTACGAACCCGATAAGGTTTGGAATTTTGCGGCTGAAGGTAACCTTAGACTGAAAACCAATATTTCTGAGTTGGATGAATATTTCGGGGAACTGACTGTAAGTCGAAAGTTTTTTAAAGATTTTAAATTAGGTCTTGGCCTTCGATATATTTGGGAGAACGATAACACCGGTAACATACAAGGTACCAGACAAAATTTCAGGTATCACATAGATGCATCATTTCGTATAGAACCCGGTGATTTCACCACCAAATTTAGAATACGCTATCAAGATAAAAATGAACTGGGTGACGATGATGAACACGTAAAACGACTACGGTTCAAGACAGCTCTTGGATATAATTTCAGCAATTGGAAATTGGATCCAGAGATTTCAGGTGAAATATTTGGACGCATATCAGGAGATGATACCGATTATTCCGATCGTTACAGAATTACTATAGGTACGGACTATAAAATCAAGAAAGCTGGCAAAATCGATATTTATTATGGCATTCAAAGTGATTTTGATGCGGCGGATAGGGAGACCTATCACATTTTAGGCCTAAAATATGCCTATACTTTCGAAGGAAAATAATCCCAAAATTGCGCAATATTTCAAAAACCCACAATTTTCGGTGAGAAACCGTAAATGTTAAATTTTGCCCGTAGATGCAATTACTATCCTTTCCATACACTAAAGTAAGGGGCATCTTCGTTTAAAAGTCTATAACCCACAAATTTTTATGAATATGAAACAATTCAATAGAATTGCTAAACAAGGCATCTTGCTCATCGCGATTGCACTTTTTGTTGTAAGTTGTAGTAAAGATGAAAAGTACAATCCCGATCAAGAACTTTCCAAAACAGAATTGAAAACGATTCTTGAAACCGATGATATCGCTGGAGCGGTTGATAGTGCATTATCGGAAATATACCTTGGAAAAGACAATAGTACAAACAAAGCGGAAGAATGTTATACTGCCGAATATTCCGAAACAGGCTTTACCGCCACATTCGAGAATTGCAACCTTAACGGTACCGAAAATATCAACGGCACCTTGAGTGTAGTGTATGCCACCGAAGATGGTCAAGCCAATTTTACGGCGACCTATACGGACTTCTACGTTGGCACAATCAAAATCAATGGTACGCGTGCTTATGTGTTGAATAACAATGAAAGCGAAGAAAGTGTTTCATTCTCGGTATCCAGTAATATGACAGTTACTATGGAAGACGGTTCTATCATTGCCGAGAGCGGTACCAAAACGTTTACCATTGACTATAGCGAAGGTCTAGCCTATTCATTTTCAGGTACTTGGACACTTGAGGTCGATGGCGACACGTACAAAGTTGCCGTCGGCAATGCATTATCGGGTGACCTCAGCTGTGGATATGTAACCAGCGGAGATATGACCGTTGAGAAAAACGGATTGATCGTATCGGTCGATTTCGGTGATGGCACTTGTGATGATATAGCCACGTTGACATATCCTAATGGAGCTACTGAAGATATTTCGTTAAAGGATTAAAAGAACTTATATATTGTTTGAAAGCCCTGTCCTAAACGGACGGGGCTTTTTTTGTTATTACTATTTAGAAGTAACATTCGGTTCAATTGCAATAGTACGTCAATATTTGATTGGTTTTAGTATTTTTAAGGAACATTGATAACCTAAATACCGACCCTAACCATGAAAATAGTTGCTAAATATTTTTTATCCGCATTTTTTGCTGCGTGTTTTTTTCTACCACACTTGCACAAGACATTTTAAAGAAGCTTGATGAGATAGCCATAATCGATCAAAAGATAATGATGCCCATGCGTGATGGAATTCACCTCGCCACGGATATTTATCGACCGAAGGAATCTGGACAGTTTCCTATTATATTCTCAAGAACTCCTTATAATTTCAATTCATGGGGCGACGGGGAACAAAGAACGCGAATGGCGGAAAGAGCTTATGAAGCCGTTTCAAGAGGATATGCCTATGTGGTGCAGAACGAAAGGGGCCGTTATTATTCAGAAGGGCAGTGGGATATTTTAGGAACACCACTGACCGATGGCTATGACGCCTTTACTTGGATGAAAGACCAACCATGGTCAAATGGTAAAATCGGAACGTTGGGTTGTTCTTCTACGGCCGAATGGCAAATGGCGGTAGCCGCTTTAGATCATCCTTCGCATGCGGCCATGGTACCACAGGGGTACGGTGCAGGTGTGGGCCGGGTGGGCGACTATTATGAACAGGGCAATTGGTATCGTGGGGGCGCTGAACAAATGCTATTCTTTTCATGGTTATACGGAGTCGAGCACGACAAGTTTAAACCTCGCATTCCCGATGGGGCAACGCAGGAAGATTTAATACGCATATCACGGTTTTATGATTTGGCTCCTGAAAATCCTCCAGTCGATATGAAAGAGGCGCTTTCGCACCTTCCCATTCAAGATATTTTACAAAACATAAACGGAAAACGTGAAATTTTTGATAAAATGGTACGTCGCACCCCGAACCACGAAGATTGGTACGCAGGTGGACTCTATCACGATGATATGGATTTTGGTGTGCCCAGTTTTTGGTTCGCTTCGTGGTATGACGTTTCCATTAGTCCCAATATTGCCTTGTTCAACCATGTTAGAAAGAATGCCAAAGACCCCGAGGTACGAGAAAATCAGTATCTGGTCATAGCCCCGACCTTACATTGTTCGTATACCCGTGCTACCGAAAACACTATTGTCGGAGAGCGAAGTGTTGGTGATGCCCGTCTAAACTATGATGAGCAAATTTATGGCTGGTTCGACCTTTGGCTGAAAGGCGAACAAAATGATTTTAAGTCCAAAACCCCGAGGGTTCAGTACTATACAATGGGCAGCAATAAATGGCAATCTGCGGATACATGGCCTCCTGCAAGATCAAAAAATGACTACCTATTATCTAAATAGTGATGGAAAAGCCAATAGTCTTTATGGAGATGGAAAATTGACTACATCCAAACCAAAAAAATCGGAATCATCGGATGCTTTTACCTATGACCCTATGAATCCTGTTTATTCGTATGGGGGTAACGTTTGTTGCACGGGCAATGCAGTAAAAGGCGGTGCTTTCGACCAACGCCAAATGGAAACTCGACAAGATATTCTGGTCTATACCTCGGAGCCATTACAGAACGGTGTTGAGATTTCGGGTTTTATAGAATCCACCCTTTACGTCAGCTCAGACGCAAAGGATACCGATTTCACCATTAAGTTAATCGATGTTTACCCCGATGGTACGGCCTATAACCTTGATGAAACTATACAAAGAGTTCGTTATCGAGAGGGATACGACAAAGAAGTATTTATGGAAAATGGAAAAGTCTACAAGGTCGACCTTACGCCAATGTCAACGAGTAATTACTTTGAAAAAGGGCATCGGATCCGCATTGAGGTTTCGAGCAGTAATTTTCCCCGTTTCGCCAGAAATTTAAATACGGGAGGAAAAAATTATGATGAAAAAGAGGGGGGTAGCCCACAATAAAGTCCATCACTCGACGGCACATCCATCGCAGATACGATTGCCTATAATACAGCGATAAGAACATAAGTTTTTATTCCTTTTTCAAGGCTTCCAAAAGGGCATCATATGTCTCGATTTGAGTAAAGAGTCGTCCCCCAAGATTTAAAATGGGTGTTTCTAACGAATCTATAATGGTATTTCCCAGGAGTCTTTGCAATTGTTCTTTCATGTCGGGCAGGGAATCCAACGTATGGGATGTAAAAATGTATTTTCCGTTCTGTAACGGCGTTATCAAACTATCACAAGAAGAACAATTTTTTGGAAGATAAACGATAATAGGTTTCTTCGGACGGATTTTAATCTTTTCAAATTCCTTTTTCAAAGCACGGTTTGATAAGCTATCGTTGACCACCAAATCATAGGTATATGATGGCTTTTTCCCTCTAGTCAAGACCAAGGTTTTCAGATGCACCTTTGAAGTGGCCGGAAGCCGTATCATCCTAGGCCTAGCCTTACTTTGTCGAAAGTTGGTTCCCGAAACGGTGATCATAACATCGAATTCCTGGTCATTCTCATTAATAGCATAAAGTGCCAAACGATTGGGAATTTCTTCGGCGACCACTTGAATTGGTCTTTCTTGTGCATAGGTAAAACCTAAAAACAATAGAAATAATGGAGAAAGTACTTTTTTCATAGCGTGTTTTCTGATCTCAATATAAAAAATAATTCGTGGTTTGATAGAATCGATAGGTAACAAACGATAATCATCAAGTTTTATCTTTGAAATCCATGTTTACACGTACCGTGCTATTTTTTGACCAAGGTTATTCTTAATATTGATCTTTGATTTATGTAGTATTACCATATTATGGACAAACCGACCAATCCAACATTGATTATCCTGGCTTTTTTTGCCATTTATGTAATTTGGGGCTCCACCTATCTACTCAATAAAATTGCAGTTACAGAGTTACCAGCATTTATGTTGGCAGGAATTCGTTTCGTGATTGCAGGTATACTGATTTTTATACTAGCCAGGGTGATGGGGCTTGACATCGTCATCAGTTGGAGGGAATTTTTCAACACAGCTATAGCGGGCTTTCTGTTTCTCGCGTTTGGCAATGGGGTAGTGGTATGGGCCCTTAAATTTGTAGATAGCGGATTCGCTGCCCTTGAAATATCGGCACAGCCTTTAGTGGTGCTGTTTCTTATGCGTATCCTTCAAGGAAAAAAATTCAATTGATGTCGGTAGTTGGCGTAGCATTGGGCTTTATCGGTATCTACTTATTGGTCAGCCAAAAGGAAATTATACAACAGGAAGGTTCTTTGCTGGGCATGTTTTTGATTTTTTTGGCCATGTTGAGTTGGGGCTATGGCAGTCTTTTTGTCGCAAAGGCCCGATTACCAAAAAATTATTTTGTCAATACGGGATACCAAATGGTTACAGGAGGAGGAATGATGCTACTATTTAGTCTAATCATAGGAGAAGAATGGACGTCTCCCTTGGCATGGAGTGGAAAGGTGCAATTATCAATGCTTTTGTTGGTCATTTTTGGAAGTATAGTGGCCTTCACGGCGTTCAATTATTTATTGCAGACCGTATCTCCCGAGAAGGTGGCCACGTCGACCTATGTCAATCCGATCATAGCACTTATTCTGGGGTGGTATTTTCTTGACGAGCAGATTACCTTGCAGTCTGTCATCGCGGCGATAATTTTATTGACAGGGGTTTATTTTATCAATACAAAGAAAAAATTAGTACTTTTTTCAAGATTTTCTGGTAAAATGCCAGGACGGAAATAGTCTCGTCATTTTAAAATATCTAAATTCAACATTATGAAAACTCCCCTTACACTAGTACTAGTTTCGTTTGTCATGGTTAGTTGTACATCACAAACTACCACCTCGTTGTTCAATGGTAAAGATTTGGAAGGATGGCATATCGATGTTCCTGATATGGATAGCATACCCGATATTCGAAATCCTTTCATTGTACGAAACGGGATGTTGGTGAGCTTAGGTACCCCTGAGGGGCACGTAATAACTGATAAAATTTATGAAGATTTTCGATTACAGATAGAATACCGTTTTGCCGGAGAACCCGGAAATTGTGGTGTTCTCGTCTTTGCTTCGACCCCAAGGTCATTGTACAAAATGTTCCCTAAGTCCATTGAGGTACAAATGATGCATGAAAATGCGGGGGATTTTTGGTGTATTGTCGAGGATATCGAGGTCGATAATATGGTGGAAAGAAGAGGCCCAAAAGAAGAATGGGGCATCACGGAAGGTGAAAAGCGCCGCATCTTGAACCTTACCGATGGTTCTGAAAACCCGTTGGGAGAATGGAACTATATGACAATTGAATGTTTGCAAAACGAAATTAAAGTATGGGTGAACAGTGATTTGGTCAACCACGGTTACAACGCCACGGCAAGTAGTGGTCAAATTGCCCTGCAGGCCGAAGGGGCTGAAGTAGAGTTCCGTAAAATAATGCTTACCCCAATAAAGAATCTAAGTGAAAATGAGCCTAAATAACATATGGCCATTCAATATTCCAACTCTCTCGAAAGTTGGATAATTTCTTTGCAAATAATATCAGCATTTTCCTTAAGGCTAAAAATGGTAATATGACCTCCGTCAAGAAAAAACACTTTACCATTTGTAGAAAGACTTGCCATTTCCTTCTGCATTTTTACTCTTTCAGTTCTTAATCTTTCTGGATCCAAACCCATTTTGAGAAGTGCTTTATTATTCAAATGCGTCCCTGAAAACACTCGAATGGGCAAAGAATCAAATTCCATTGCTTTTCTTGACATCTCCACCAAATCCTCATGCCATTTTTCTTCTTCCAAATAACCCCAAAGATACTTTCCGTTTAAAGTGTAATCCTGATAGCGGTCAGTAACTTCTTCGGGTAGCCCGGGAGCCCAAAGTATGGATCGTTTGACTATTCTGGTATATAAATCCAAGACACCCAAATCTCCCAAGACGGCTCCTGCTTTGTACATTAAGTTTAACCAACTAGGAGATGGCGGCATGTTCAGTCGTTCATGTTCATCCGGGTGACCAGAGTCTAAAAAAACCAAAGCGGTCACCTCGTTCGGATAAAGTTGTTTGAATACACGTATGTAATGTCCGCCATAGGAATGACCAGCCATAATATAGGGTGGTGATTCTCCAGCCTCTTGCAATAAGGTATGCAGCTCACGCGCAACAGTTTCAGGGTCTTGGAGAGTGTTGCTAAGTTCACTATATCCAATTCCTGCCCGGTCGTAACGGACAACACGTATGCTGTCTTTAAGACCTTCACCCAGCCAATAATAGTACTCACTTGGAGCTCCTGCTCCTGACTCAATGACCAGCGTTGGCTTGTTGTTTTTCTCTCCCATACTATTAATATGTAGTTTAAAGCCACCAACATCAACAAGTTCCCCTGGGGGTTGGGGTTTGGAACTAAACAGACGTAGGCACAGGCCAGCCAAAATGATCAGTAGCAACAACGATCCAATCGAAATACCGATCCACTTTACGACCTTCCAGATAATTCTCATAATTATGTATAGTTTGATGATTTGATTCAAACATAAATTCATTGAAAGACTGCTTGAAATTATTTTGATGAATAAGCTAAAAAACGGCACACATAGATGTGAATCTCGGACGAATACGATTCGACCAAATTAACAGTATGTTCGACCCAAAATCTATAGTGTTCATCAAAGAGATTGTAAGACGAGTATCAATAATGCTAAGTTTGTATTATGAATAGTTTTGTTCAAAAAAATCAAAAGGCCTTATATAAGGTATTGGCAGTACTTGGGTTGCTCGTTGTTATGCTTGTTATACCACATTATACGGGTATTTGGGATAACCCTTTTACTATTCCGCTTTTGATTCTATTCTGGCTGGGGGTTACTTACCTTGTTTTACCCGAATTTTTCAAAAAGTATAGGATAGCCATTTTTGCCATATACGGATTAGTTATCGCCTATAATTTTTTCTTTTTTACTTCGACACTTGATCACGCACAAAATGATCGCCTGAGTTTGGTGCTTTTCATGACGCTTCCGATTCCGGTATTCGCTTCCTTGTGGGCTTATGAGCAATGGCGTTGGTTGAAAACGCTAAAGGCGGACAAGGCAAAGGCAGAGTTGGCTTTACTCAAAAATCAGATCAATCCTCATTTCTTCTTTAATACCTTGAATAATCTTTATGGACTAGTAGTAGAGAAATCCGAGAAAGCTCCGGAAGTGGTCTTAAAACTTTCGGATATGATGCGATACACTATCTACGAAGGGAAAGAAGATTTAGTGCTAGTAAAGGAGGAGATTACTTATCTCGAAAACTACATCGAACTACACAAAATACGCTATCAAAAAAAGTAGAGATTCTATTCACGCACGAGGTTCAGGAAGGTTTAAAAGTTGCCCCTTTGTTATTCATTAATTTATTGGAAAATGCTTTTAAGCACGGTGTAGAGAAAATGCGCGCGAATGCCTTCATTCATCTTAGAATGCGTTCTCAAGGAAGGCAACTCATTTTTACAATTGAAAATAGTTTTGATGGTATGGCATCAAATCACGATAAGGGTATCGGTTTAGAAAATTTAAAAAAAGATTGGATTATTTATATCCTAATCAGCATGAATTAATTGTAGAAGAAAAAGGACCTATTTTTAAAGTCCAGTTAAATCTTGGAGTACTATGAACTATTGCATCATCGACGATGAACCAATTGCGCATCGAATTATAGAAGGGTATTGCGAAAACCTACCGTATCTCCAAAAAATTGGGAATTGCTATGATGGATTTGAAGCAATTCAGTTCATGAACAATAATGTGGTTGATTTAGTTTTTCTGGATATTAATATGCCCAAACTCTCAGGATTCGATTTATTAAAAACGATGCAACAACCTCCCAAGGTAATCGTGACTTCCGCCTATAAAGAATTTGCGTTGGAAGGATATGAATTGAATGTTTCCGATTACTTGTTAAAACCTTTTTCATTTGAACGCTTTTTAAAAGCGATGAACAAGGTCATGGATAATCAAACCCCAATTTTAAGTTCTTCTGATGAAAAGAAGAAGGTTAGTTTTTTCCTTAAAGGAGATAAAAAAATACACCAGATTCATACTGACGATATTCTATTCATTGAAGCATATGGAAATTATGCTAAGGTGTTTTTAGTTGAAGAAATGATAATTAGTCATGAAAAAATATCCTCTTTGGAAGCCTTATTGCCTGTTCCGGATTTTTTAAGGGTACATAAATCATTTATTATTGCTACCAATAGAATAAAGATGATCGAAGGAAATCGAATAGCAATAGGAGAGCATTTTGTACCAGTTGGTCAAACTTATAGGCATAACTTAAAACAACTCTTTCGCAGTGAGTAACTTTTTTCTTGATTTTTAAGCTCTCAGTGTAGTTAAGAGTAATTCCAACATTTTTACCAAAAGTACTTAATCTATTATAGACCAATGAAATAGTTGCTGGTAAAACTCCTCGTTTTGTTACGGCCCTTATACCAAAAAATGGAATAGGGTAGTGGAATAAGAAAGGCCAGCATTAATAATGCCGACCTTTCTTAACTCTGTAGAGTCTTTGAACTTTCTTCGTGATTAGCGACTAAAGTTTCGATACTGTGCCCATTGCACTCTTTTACTCGTTTTTAATGACGAAAAGTAACTAAAGGTTCTTGATTCTGTTGGTGTTTTTGTGATTGATGCTTTCATGATGTTCGTTTTTAGATTGTTGTTCTTTTTAGTGAAGTCGTGATTAGCGACTGAAATTTCTATACTGTGCCCATTGCACTCTTTTACTTGATCTCAAGGAAGAAAAGTAACTGAATGTTCTTGACTCCGTTGGCGTTTTTGTGCTTGATGCTTTCATAATTTTTAGTTTTTAAGATTATTATTAATTGCTATGTTTTTATTTTTTGGTCGTACCAGTGATTCGTGGTCCAACCCATGTCCATTGTAAAATATACTTTAGGACGCATTTGATGTTGATATAAAGTTTCCATGATATTGATGTTTTTTAATTGACTTACAACTAGAAGACGAGAGAGGGTTCATTTTGTTACAGTACTATGCATAAAAAGGTACTATATTATATAATATTTAACATTTCAAATACATTAATAGTATTTATATAGCTGATATACAGTAATTTATGATTTATCGAAAATTTAACTTTAGAATTTTTATTTTGGTAGTATCTTAGAAAAATGAGAATTCACCCACATACTTTAAGTATTATTTTATTCCTTTTTGGAGCATTTATTTCTTTTGCGCAATACGCTAAAGAAGATTGGGAAGATCGCGACACTTGGATGAAAGTAGATCAACTCTTTAAATTGGCCGAAGTAGGAGAGGGGGACAAAGTTGCCGATATTGGATGTCATGAAGGATATCTAAGTTTTCATATCTCAAAACAAGTCGGAAGTAATGGAAAGGTGTTCTCTGTCGACGTCCAAGAATATCGATTGGAAGATTTGAACGAGTATATTAAGGAAAGAAAGGTATCCAACATAGAGGTTATCTTGGGGGACTATGACGACCCCAAACTTCCAGAAGGACTTTTAGATGTGGTTTTTATTGTCGATACGTATCATGAAATGGATGACTACATGAAGATATTGGCTCATGTTAGAAAAGCATTAAAATCTGATGGTATAGTATTGATCCTTGAAAAACTAAAGGATCCACATAAAGGAAAAAGTAGGGATGCACAAGCAAGTTCACATACCTTGGCGTCGAAGTACGTTAGGCAAGAATTAGAAGAAGCGGGATTTAAAATCACCAAAGAAATCAATGATTTTGGTATTTGGAACCACGAGCCAGAAAAAAACATGTGGATTCTCGTTGCCGAAAAAAATAAGAACTAAACCTTTACCACCATTTTTCCAGTGTTCTTTCCGTGGAACAAATCGATAAAGGCCAGCGGAAGGTTTTCAAATCCTTCTTCTATCGTTTCGGTATATTTTAGTTTTCCTTCGCTCAACCATTCAGATAATTGCCGAATCGCTTGTGGATATTTTTCTTCAAAATCGAATACGATAAAACCTTGCATCAATGCTCTCCTACGAATCAAAAAAGTATGTACTGGTACACTCTTGGGCATTTCGGTTTCGTTATAAATCGATATGGCACCACATTGTACAATTCTTGCAAAATTATTGATGGTAAAAAGCACCGCATCTGAAATAGTACCGCCGACATTATCGAAATAGATGTCTACACCACTGGGGCAGGCGGATTTTATCGCCTCGACCATATTCTCTGATGAATTATAGTTGATTCCGCCATCGAATCCGAATTCCGTTTTTAGCATGTCAACTTTTTCATCGGTTCCAGCGATGCCTATGACATATAATCCCAATAGTTTTCCTATTTGTCCGACGATGCTACCCACGGCACCCGCGGCACCGGATACCAATAGTGTTTCTCCACTTTTGGGTTTGCCGATTTCCGTTAAACCAAGATAGGCAGTCATTCCGGTCATCCCCAAAATTCCTAAATAGGCGGATAGAGATGCTTTATCAGGGTCGACTTTCATCAATCCTTCGCCCGTCGATATTTGCATTTCTTTCCATGCCAACATTCCGGAAACAAAATCCCCTTTTTTAAAATTTTCGTTTTTTGAATCCGCCACCTCTGCAATCGTACCGGATACTAGGGGTTTATCAAGCTCAAAAGGGGGTATGTACGACTTAACATCGTTCATTCGCCCTCTTAAATAAGGATCGACGGACACATATTTGCTTTTTAGAAGCAACTCCCCTGATTTTAATTCGGGAACGGATTCGTCCATAAACTCGAAATCGGAAAGTTTCGGCAACCCTTCTGGTCTTTTTTTCAATACAATCGTTTTGCTCATTTTTTAATTCTTTTTTCTGTGTTTTATTGCAAATCGTCTTATAGTATAGGCCCACCCAATAAATAAAAATTGAAACGGCAGTCGAATCAACGCCACTTGATGGCTTCCGATAGCCGGCGTGTCTGAAAATACATCCCAAATATGAATCGGTAAAAACATCAACATGAGTATAATAATCCCCGTAGCCGCCATTTTTGTGTATTTCGGTACCATTAGAAAAGTCCCTAAAATAATTTCTACGGCTCCTGAGATATATACAATACCTGTTTTGAAAGGAAGAAAACTGGGTACAAAAGGCTCATAGAATGTTGGCTTTAAAAAATGTTGAATACCTGCATAAATCAGAAACAAGGCCAACAGCACTTGGAGTATTTTGAACAAAATCTTCATGAGGTAAATATTTGAAGTTAAAATACGACAAAGAAGAAGAGTTGGGAAAAAAATCCCATCATAATTCTAGACTAGACCTGAGATTAAGCATTGGTTTTACCATTCCTGGTGTCAAATCGCCCAGTGTAATGTGACCAATCCGGATCCGGATCAGTCTTAGAGTAGGAAACCCCACGGCGGCGGTCATTTTTCTGACCTGCCTATTTTTTCCTTCCGTTAAGGTTATACTCACCCATGAACTGGGCCGATGTCTGTCAATTCGTATTTTGGAATTTGCCTCCGGTAGGAAATCGGGCCTACACAATTTGTGGATGCTACACGGTTTGGTTCGATACTTTTCACCTTCAAAACCGATTTCAACACCTTGCCGCAATTGTTGAACTGCTCCTTCGGTGATTTTCCCATCCAATTGAGCGTAATATTCTTTTTCGATTTCGGAACGGTTGATCGTATCGCTTAGTTTTCCGTCCGTGGTCATCAATAAAAGGCCTTCCGAAGTTTCATCCAACCGGCCGATAGGCATACTGCCTTTTGGAAAATCATACAATTCGCTTAGGAACCTTTTGCTACGAACTTCCTTAGGGTCATTGGAGATCAATTGACTGAGCATCCCATAGGGTTTATAAATCTTAAAATGGATGTGTCCGCTTTTTGTCATTTACCTGATAAAGGTAGTGAACCTGCTTTTCTGATTGAAGACCAGATTGCCGATTGATTTTTAAAAATAACGGCTTACGTCCGCCAAAACAGGTTATTTTTGAGGGGTTTAAAAAGAGGCCTATTATATTGAAAATGAAAAAGTCCATTGCTGTTGCCTTATTGATAAGCACAATGTTGTTTTGGGCGGTTAATTTCCATGTCGTGAAAATTGCGATGGAGTATTATAGTCCGGTTGGGGTAGCTGCGTATCGCTTTTTCTTTGGGGTCGTATCCCTAATACTGATCATGTACTTTCAATTTGGCAAAAAAATGCTTGCTTTCCGGTTTACTATCAAAGAACTATGGTTTATGTTTCTTACCTCTTTTTTCGGTATTTTTTTAACCATCTATTTCTTCAACCTGGGTCTAAAATCCACTAGTGCGGTAAATGGATCTCTCATCATTGCTACCAGTCCGGCAATTACCGCAATGTTTACCTATTTTTTACAAAAGAACATCTTAAGCGCAATACAAAAGCTAGCCATCGTCATCAGTTTTGTGGGCGTGGCGATAATCTTGAGCAAGGGCGATTTAAGAACACTCGTTGAATTACGATTTTCTATTGGCGATATCTACATTTTGGGGATGGCACTAGTCTTCTCTTTAAGTCAAGTTATCGTCAGCAAATATCTGCCTCATGTAGATGCTATAGAAATGACAACGATTACCTCATTGATAGCCTTGATTTTATTTGGTCTATTCGCACTACCCGAATTCGTAAGCTCACCGATACCTACGGGTCTTGCCTTCTGGGGAAGTATTCTGTTCATGGGCATTTTAGGAACAGGCATTGCCTATTCGGCCTTTTATTACTGTGTGGTGCGTTTGGGCGCAACGACTTCAACGTTGTACATGAACCTAATCCCTTTGTTTACGGTGCTTCTGGCCTTTCCGTTCGGTGAGCGGATTTATGGGATTCAATTGGTGGGCGGACTTTTAATCGTTATCGGATTACTGGTGTTCGGGGTGTCAAAAAAAAGATAAATATCTCGCTTAGACTTCTATTTGAAATCAGGCCAATAGATTTTCAATTTTTTTCTGAGGAAGGCCACGCTCCGTTCCAATTGATCCATACCATCGACACCATCTTCGATACTGACCCAACCATCGAATCCGACCCGTTTTAATTCTTTAAAAATAGCGTCATAATCATTGAGTCCCTTTCCGATTTCGCCGTGACTTAGTCGCTTCGCATAACCAACAGAACCACTTTCTTCATTTCTTAGGTCCTCGATTGTGCCTTCAATTAAATATCGGTCACTGGCGTGCATGGTGACCACACGGTCCGATATGCGGTACAGAAGCTCTAGTGGGTCCTCCCCAGCTAAAAAGGTATTGCTCGGATCATAATTCACGCCAAAATTCGGATGGTCGATGCGATTCACCAATTGGCAGAATACCTCCATCTTTTGGGCAAATTCGGGATATTCCCAAAAATCATCTTTATAATGGTTTTCCAAAATCAGGGTTATGCCCAGCTCTTCCGCTTTGGGCAAACATGCTTTTATACAATCCGTAGCCAATTGCACTCCTTCATCCATTGAAAGCTCTGGTCTACGTTGCCCTGACAATACCCGGCAATACGAACCGCCCAGAACGTAGGTCATCTCGATCCATCGCAGTTGTTTATCGATTTCATTCTTTCTAAAGGAAGGATCCGGATGGGTAAAATCAGGGGAACAGCATAGCATGGGGATTTCTTTACCGTGTTGTTCGACATCCTTTCGAAATCCGGACCAATTTTTTTCATCCTCCATTTCGAGGAATCCGGCATACCACTCCAATCCTTGAACATCCAATGCACAGGCAAGTTCAATCCATTCGGAAAGTTTCATGGTTCCATCCTTGCACAGGGCTTGCATGAATGCTTTGGGAAATACGGCTAATTTTGGCATTTACTATGGGGTTATAGGTGGGATCCTTCCCATTCTTTGGGCGGATTTCTCCCTATCATCGGAAACTGTTCCAACTCCAAAACCTGTCCGCTTACGGGTCCACAGGCATCTGAAAGCAAGTAAACCGCTCCTTCGGCAATCTCTTCGGGATAAAAGATTCGTTTGGCCGGAGCAAAAACATTGGGAAGCTTTTCGTACCAATCTTCGACTTTGCCCTGCTTTCTCTGATTTATTTTTTCATTCTCCGTCAATACCCAACCAGGATTTATCTGATTGACCCTTACCCCATGGTCGCGCATAAGACTATCTCCCAAATTACGGCTCATGGTCATCAAGGCGCCTTTTGATATACTATAGGCCAATAGGTTCGGTTCACCGCTCCATGAATTAATGGAACCGATATTAACAACGCAGCCTTTTGTTTTCTTTAATTCTGGTAATGCCGTTTGTATGATGGCAAAGGGGGCAACTGTATTCACTGCCAGCATTCGCTCAAGGTAGGGTACTGTAGTTGTATCGATATTCGAGGAGGCCACTATGGCCGCATTGTTGACTACGGCATCCAACTTCCCGAAAGAATCGATTGCTTTCTCTATTAATTTTTCAGGAGCATGTTCTTCAGTGATATCTATGGTCAGGTGTACAGCATTATCGGTACCTAATTCTTGCAGGAGTTCTTGGCCGAGCTCTTCCCGTAAACCATTTAGTACGACCTTCGCACCTTCATTCACACATCTTCGGGCGATGGCCCTACCGATTCCGGTATAGCTTCCGGTTACTAAAATCACCTTATCTTTTAAACGCATATTGTTCTAACTAGGTTTTAAAACACTTTTTACGACTTGGCCTGAATGCATTTGCTCAAAAGCTTCATGCCAATCGTTGAGACCCCATACACCTCCAATAATCGGTTTTACATCCAAGCGTCCGGAAGCCAAAAGAGATAGTACTTTTTCCCAAATGGGCCAATTATGACTGAAACTACCTTGTAACCGAACATTTTTTTGGACCAAGGGATCCAGACTAAAATCCAGTGGACGTGGTCCCCAACCTACTTTGGTAATCTGCCCGTTCGGGCGAACCCATTTCAGCGCATTTTTTAAAGTGGCACTTACTCCTGCGGCATCGATGATACAATCAGCTCCGAGTCCGTCTTGGGCATTGGCCCATTCGATGGCATCGCCGATTATTGAGTGGCAGCCATATTGTTCTGCAATTTTCAATCGCCCTTTATCCGCTTCCAGCCCCACAACGGCTACTTCTGCTCCGCATAGAGTTGCCATTGCCGCACAAAGAATTCCAATAGTACCGGGACCTATTACTATGACGCGATCACCAGGATTGATATTTGAGTTCACGACCACGGCATTATAGGCTACGGAGCATGGCTCCGTTAAACACGCCTGCTCAAAGGCCAGATTTTCGGGGACAGAGTGAAGACAACGAGCAGGCACTTTCACAAAACGTGTCATTGCACCATTGACCCCGTATCCAAATCCTTTTCGAGTCGGATCTAGATTATAAAGTCCTTTACGTGACATCGGATTGTTCAAATCTATGATGGCAGCGGTTTCACTGACCACGCGGTCGCCTTCCATCCATCCATCTACATCTTTTCCCAATTCAACGATATGCCCCCCGAATTCATGACCAAGTACGACCGGATAGTTTACCGGCCAGCTATGGTCAGAAGTCCATTGGTGCAAATCACTTCCACAGACCCCGACATTGGCCACTTCAAGTAAAACATCTTCATCACCGATTTTAGGTTTGGGTATCTCACGTATTTCTACGCTTCCTTTTTCAGGCGCAAAATTGACAACGGCAATGGAATTTGACATTTTTTATCCAGATTAGATATTCTTAACTATTTTGAAATCCCCATAGTTATGTATGGTATCGCAGATAAGGCGTAATGAACTTTCAAGGTCTCCGTCCGCAGTTTTGAAAGATTCCGCATCAATGGTCAAGGGAGCTCCCAAAACAACTAGTGGAGCACCGTATTCAGGACATTTTATCGCTTGCTCTAAAGACAATCCGCCTACGGCCTGAACGGGTACATTCACTGCTTCGACAACCTCTTTCAACTGGTCCATCGGACTGGGCATAGTTTTCCCGGCCGCCGCAATGCCGCGCCGCTCATCGTAACCGATATGATGTATGACATAATCGCAGCCTAAATCTTCAAGAAATTTGGCACCTTCAACCATATCGGGACATCCCAAATTGTCTCCCATCACTTTTACTCCGTAATCCTTGCCTGCCTGTACGACTACTTTAATCGTTTCTGCATGGGCGCGTGCCATAACAACGACATGGGTAGCACCCGCTTTGGCCATCATTTCGGCCTCTAAATATCCGCCATCCATAGTCTTTAAATCGGCCACTATGGGTATTTTTGGAAAAGCTTCTCTTAGTTTTCTAACTCCATGCAATCCTTCCGCCAAAATTAGTGGTGTACCGGCTTCCAACCAATCCACTCCGGCAAGCAACGCCATTGCAGCGGTTTCCAAGGCTTCATCGATGTTGGTGAGGTCAAGAGATATTTGGACTATGGGTTTCATCTTGCAACGAATTAATTAAAACCAATTTTTTTGATGCCCTTATGGCTAATTTCTATGGCTTCGAGAGGTTTCATCCCATCAAAGGTGCGGTCTTGTTCTACCATATAATATTTCATCCCCGATAATTTTTTCTTTGCGAGGATTTTTGCAAAATCGATTTTTCCCTTTCCCACCGGTGCAAATCGGCCTTGCTCGTCCATATCTTTAACATGCCACATCTTAAAACGCCCCGGATATTTTTCGAAATAGGCTATCGGGTCGGCTCCGGCCTTGGTAACCCAAAAAAGGTCCATTTGAAAATTCACGTACTTGGGATTACAATTTTCGAGCAGATAATCAATAGTCACGACACTATCAGCATCTTTCTTGAATTCAAAATCATGGTTGTGGTACAATAATTGGAGTCCCGCTTTGGCACATTTTTCACCTAGCGTATCCAAAATATTTGCTAAATTTTCAGCACCACCGGTCATGCTCATGCCATTTTCACCACTTTTGAAAAGCCCCATAGGCGGTACGGGTATGACGAAATATTTGAATCCCGCTGCCTTTACGTCTGCAATCATGGCATCCGCATTATCTAGCGTCACGGAGCCCTGATGTGTGCTTACGGGTTTCAGGCCCAAAGATTTCAGAACTTTTTTGAACTGCTCTGGAGGCATGTTGTAAAACTTTCCATCATTGTATCCCGCTGCCTCAACATTTTTATATCCCGCCTCGGAAACGGCCAATAAGGTAGCTTTTGCATTTGTACCCATATCATTACGAACCGTATAGAGTGCTAGGCCCCCAACTTTTTTCTGCGCATTGCTAGGCAAGAAGCTCAGCAATAGCAACATGGCAAGTCCAAACTTTAGTAATGATTTAGTTCTTTTGATGAGCATTTTTGATTGTTTTATAAGTTTATGCATTAAAAGTAAGGAAAGCTGATCAAATGATACAAGGCGTTCAACGTTTTTACAAAGGATAAACGCTTTGAATTACTTGGCCCGTCCTTTTTGTAAAATTAAGTTCCTATTTTACACCATGTGATGAATAATCTTTATATTTAAAACGAAAGGCTCATAGGCCTTGTTACTATTCCACTAAAACACTTTAAAAATTGAAGAAATGACTCATTTAAAAGAAAACGGCACTTCGAATTCGGGCCGTCGTGAATTCATAAAAAAATCTGGAATCGTATTGGTAGGAGGCTCCGTGGTGTATCCCTCAGGAATGCTGGCCAGTTCGGGAACCTCGGTCGAAAACACGATAAAGGTAGGCCTTATCGGATGTGGAGGCCGAGGCACAGGTGCTGCTTCTCAAGCCTTGATGGCCGACCCCAATGTGGTGCTGACGGCTATGGGCGATGTATTCGAAGACCGATTGGAAAGTTCACTTATGGAACTTATGAAAATAAGTCCTTTGCAAATAAAAGTCGATACTTCCAGTAAGTTTGTGGGCTTCGATGCCTATCAAAAAGTTATCGATTCAGGAGTCGATGTGGTATTGTTGGCCACGCCACCGGGATTTCGACCAGACCATTTGACGGCCGCAGTCGATGCCGGAAAGCATATTTTCTGCGAAAAACCAGTAGCTGTTGATGCGCCAGGTGTACGAAAAGTATTGGCGGCCGCAGAAAAGGCCAAAGAAAAACAGTTGAATATTGTTTCTGGATTCTGTTTTCGGTACGATTCCGCTAAAAGGGCCACTTTCGAAAAGGTCTTGAATGGTGGTGTAGGCGATATAAAATCGGTATCTACTTTTAGATATGGATGGGAAGCATGGTATAAAGACCGTCAACCGGATTGGACCGATATGACCTATAAGATGCGAAACTGGTACTATTACAATTGGCTCTCAGGCGATTTTATCGTCGAACAAGCGGTACATAGTCTAGATATGATGTCTTGGGCGATGGGTGATGTAATGCCGATCAAAGCTATTGGTTCAGGAGGAAGACAACGGCGTACCGATGAGAAGTATGGTAATATTTACGATCATTTCGCTGTGGAATTTGAATATGAAAATGGCGCCAAAGGATATCACTTTACGCGTCAACAGTCCGATACTGCTACAAAAAATAGCGTCGATGTCTTCGGCAGTGAAGGCAATGCCTTGGTAAAAGTCGGGAAGCAATATGAGCTAAAGGGCAAGGAAAACTGGAACTACGAAGGAGAAAAGAACAATATGTACCAAACACAACATGATGACCTCTTTGCTGCGATAAAGAACGGCACCCCCATTAACGATGGAAACTTTATGGCCCAGAGTACGTTGTTGGCCATTTGGGGTCGTGAAGCGGGCTATACGGGTCAAGAAATCACTTATGATGAAATCTTTAATTCCCAAAGCTCAATAGGACCTAGTATTGACCAATATGCTTGGGATTTTGAGTGGCCGACCCCTCCGATTGCCATTCCGGGACAAACTAAACTGGTTTAACTTCTACTATAAAATCATGAAAAACATTTTATTCTCTGCTGCGACTGTGTTCCTTTTATCATGCTCGGAGGCACAAGTACCCGAAATTTCCTTTGGAACAGAAACTACTTTAGAAGCATTGACTTCAGAAGCTGAAAGTCAGGCAGATACCCTACAATGGATCAATGTAAACACAGATGACGATACATGGCGTACCGAAGGTGAGCTATTAATTTGCAAAGGGCTGCCGATAGGAGTTATGCGGTCCGCCAAACAATATGAAAATTTTATTCTTGAAGTGGAATGGCGTCATATGGAGGCCGGTGGAAATTCCGGCGTATTCGTATGGAGCGATGCTAAACCAGACCCTGAATCCCGGTTGCCCGGCGGGGTAGAAGTGCAGATGTTAGAACTTGATTGGGTCAACTTGAATATGCAGGATGAAAAAAAACCGCCGATTGCTTATGTACACGGTGAGCTTTTCGGTGTTGGCGGTGTCGAGACTGTTCCTGACAATCCTAGGGGCACGCGCAGTAAATCCATTGAAAATAGGGCCATAGGAAAAGGTGAATGGAATTCCTATACAGTAGTTTGCGTGGACGGTACCATAAAACTTTCCGTTAACGGGAAATTCGTGAACGGTATCAGCAAGTCCACCATAAAAAAAGGGTATTTGTGCTTGGAGTCCGAAGGAGCGGAAATACATTTTCGAAATTTTAGACTTATCGAATTGGCGCCAGGTGTAACTTCCGAAGCACAAATCGCTGAAGAATTCTCCAACGAGTAGTAACCGGTAAAAACCAAATTTACATTTACAAAATAACCAACCATTATGCGTAAAATTTTATTTCTGCTTGTTGCCCTTTGTTCTTTAAACGTAATAATCGGTCAAAAAAAGTCCTCTGAACCAGCCATTAGTGAAAAGCTTTATGAATCGATGTTGTACCGCAATATTGGCCCCTTCCGAGGCGGACGTTCCACTACGGTGACGGGTATTCCAGATGATATTTTTACGTATTATATGGGTGCGACAGGTGGCGGAGTTTGGAAAACGACCGATGGTGGAAACACTTGGAATAATATTTCCGATGGCTATTTTAATACTACCGGGATAGGGGACATTACCCCGGCACCTTCCGACCCGAACATCATTTATGTGGGTACAGGGGAATCTCCCGTTCGAGGCGTGAAAACCTCCCATGGCGACGGACTCTATAAATCGACAGATGCCGGCAAGACCTGGAAACATATGGGCCTTGAGAAGACGAGGCATATTAGCGATGTGTATGTACATCCTAAAAATCCCGATAAAGTATATGTAGCGGCTCAGGGAAATCCGTGGGGGCCCAATGAGGAACGTGGAGTTTATCTCTCCGAGGACGGAGGCATTACCTGGGAAAAAATACTGTATGTCAATGAAAATTCGGGTATTGTAGACATGACCGTTGACCCGAATAATCCCAATTTTATGATGGTCGCCACATGGGAATTTTGGCGAAAACCGTGGATCGTACATAGTGGTGGCCCTGGCAGCCGGATTTACAAGACTACGGACGGCGGAAAAAACTGGAAAGAAATTACCAAAGGATTACCTGAATTAAAAGGTAAAATGGGAGTTTCCATCTCACCTGCCAATCCCGATATCGTTTATATCGCCATTGATGCTTTGGGCGATAAAGCGGGGGTCTATCGTTCCGATGATGCTGGAGAAAGTTTTAAACAAACCACGAACGATGCCACTACCTATGCTCGTTCTTGGTACTACATGCATATTATCGCCGACCCCAATGATGAAGATGAACTTTGGGTCATGAACAGTTGGGCAATGAAATCTATTGATGGTGGTAAGACCTTCGAAGGTATTCGCGGTAGCCATGTCGATCATCATGACCTCTGGATTAATCCGAAAAACAGTGACGTTATGGTGAATGCCAACGACGGTGGTGGTTCGGTTACCTTCAATGGGGGTGAAACATGGTCTACGATGTACAATCAGCCCACAGGGCAGTTCTACCGTTTGATTACGGACAATGAACATCCGTACAGGGTATATTCAGGCCAGCAAGATAACAGCACCATAGCCATAGACAGTCGCGTAGTAGATGATGGTATCGGTGAAATGCATTGGGACGTGATGCGTGCCGGGGAATCCTCAACCGTAGCCGTTGATCCTGACAATCCTAGATTTGTTTATTCTACGTATTTCGCCAGTAATTTTGTGGAGTGGGACCGTGATATCGATAATACCCGAATGGTTATGCCGTATCCGACACGGGTAACGGGTGAACAGCCAAAGAACTTAAAATATAGAGCCAATTGGAACGGTCCGGTCATTGTTTCACCACACAATCCCAATGTCATCTATTACGGTTCGCAGTACGTGATGAAATCAACGGATAGGGGCGTTACCTGGGAAGTGATGAGCGAAGACCTTACCCAAAATGACAAAGACCATCAAGGAAAAGGTGGTGAACCCATTAGCAATGAACAGATTACGGCTGAAAGCTATAACAATCTGTTTAATATTGAAGAGTCTCCAATTAAAGAGGGAGTTATTTGGGTGGGGTCGGATGATGGTTTGGTACATCTGACCCAAGATGGTGGAAAAACATGGACAAACGTTACCCCTAAAGGCCTGAAAGAGAGCATTATTAACGTTGTAGAGCCTTCACCCCATAATCCTGCAACTGCCTATATCGCGGTAACTGGCTACAAATTAAATGATTTTACACCCTATATTTTTAAAACGAACGATTACGGAGTTACTTGGGAGAAAATCGTCAATGGAATTCCGGGAGATACTTTCGCACGAAGCGTACGGGAGGATCCCGATCGTAAAGGTTTATTGTACGCAGGCACGGAAACCGGAGTTTTTGTATCCTTCAACGAGGGAAAATTATGGCATCCACTACAGAACAATTTGCCGGAAGTACCAATAACGGACCTTCGTATCAAACGCAAGGATTTGGTGGTCGCTACTCAGGGAAGAGCAATTTGGATTTTAGATGACCTGACTCCCTTGCACCAGATTTCCGAAGAAATAGCGAAAGCCGACTATTATCTGTACAAACCGAATGATGTATCCACTGAACTTTCCGTTGCCTATAGTATCGATGGCGGGTATGGGGAGAATCCCCGCAGGGCACACAAATACACTATGTACTGAATAAGGAGCTTTCCGACGATGTACCGATGTCCATGGAAATATTGAATGCCAACGGCGAAGTCATTCATTCGGAATTCACCGATCGCCCAAGTGTCGGCTGCGATTCGTTGGTAAAACCGCAACTAAAGCGGACAAAAAGGCGCCCATCGCTATGCATGGGATATGAAAATAGGCCGGTTTGATTGCTTGACGGAACTATATACCACGAATCGTGATCTTACCGCCTATAATGCGCCTCCGGGAATGTATAAAGTCCGGTTTAAAGTGGGCGACTTTTCCCAGGACCGGAATTTTGAAATCAAAATCGACCCACGTATCGTAAATAGTATTGAAAACGCCGCCGCTGCCTATGTGGAACGCAATGAAATATCTAAGTCTATTTATGAGGGAGCGACTGAAATGGCCAAGGGCGTGCGAAATCTTCGAATGATCAAACAACAACTGGAAACGGTTATGGATCTCGCCTCAAATGACAAGGTAAAACAAGAAGGGAAAGTCCTGGACGAGACCCTTGACAAATGGATTTCAGAAATTCTGCAAAAAGAAATGCGCACGTATCAAAGTAATTATATGTTCGAAGCGCGCCTATTGATAAAATTCAAAGATTTCTTGGATAATATCGGAAAAGGGAATTTACCGATTACCCAAGGCGTACGTGACGTTACCCAAGATTATTTACAACAATGGGATGTTTTAAAACGTAGTTTGGAACAAATCAAGAACACTGATATTGCTACCTATAACACGCTATTGAAAAGTAATGGATTGCCCGAGTTGTATTGGCCAAAGTGATTCACCATTTATCCTTTAATCCTCTCTTAAATAGCCGAACCAAAACAGAAAATGTAATGCAACGAAGAAATTTTATTAAGCAATCGGGGTTGTTGACGGCCGCTTCAATGATGCCCCTATCCAGTTTTTCCATGAAAAAAAAGCCAAAATACAAAATGGGTCTACAGCTCTTTACCATCCGAGATGCGATGGCCGAAGACCCTGTAGAAACCTTAAAAAAGGTAAGGGCGCTTGGGTATGAGGATTCTGAGATTTTTGGTTATGATGGGGAGAAAGGCACATATTATGGAATGAAAGCCACCGAATATAAAAATTTAATGGATGATCTAGATTTCACGGCAACCAGTGGGCATTACGATTTCTCAAGCTATTTTGAAAAACCTTTTGACGAGCTCAAAGGCTATCTAGACCAATGCATCGAGGGGTCTCATACCATTGGAGCCAAATACATCACCTGGCCGTGGTTGGCTCCTGAATATCGAACGCTTGAAAATTTTAAGGTGCTTTCTGAAAAACTTAACTTGATGGGAGAACAAGTCAACGCAGCAGGACTTGGCTTTGCCTACCACAACCATGATTTTGAATTTGCGGATTATGAGGGTCAGACCGGCTACGATATTATTCTTTCGGAAACCGAACCTAGATTGGTCAAACTGCAAATGGATATGTATTGGGTTAAACATTCGGCAAAGTTGAGTCCTGCCGAATTGATTGCCCAAAATCCTGGGAGGTACGTCATGTGGCATATCAAGGATATGGATAAGGTGACGCGAGACTATAGTGAAATGGGCAACGGGTCCATTGATTATGTCGAAATGCTTTCGAAAATCGATACGGATGCTTTGGAGCACTATTATATAGAACAAGGTGGAAATTTTGCCCACAACTCCATGCAAAGCATTACCGATAGTGCGGCCTATTTTAAGAAACATTTGCAACAGTATTTATAAATGACTTTATATCCCAGCAAGGTCTATTTGAACGGAAGGATTTATGATGCCGAAATGGCAAAGATTTCCGTTTTCGACCGGGGATTTTTATTTGGGGACGGTATCTACGAAGTCATGGTCCAGATCGGTGGACGATTTTTTTGTGAGGAAGCCCATTTGAAAAGACTCGACGAATGTCTAATAAAAATAAATATTGATTTTGACATAAGCATCTTGTCCTCAGCAATTCCTGATTTATTAGAAGCGGCAGATCTTCTTCAAGAAGACTGTCTCCTATACATTCAAGTGACGAGGGGAGTGGCGCCACGTACACATGCCTATCCCAAAAATACCTCTCCGACGTTAATGATGTATGCCGTGCCAAAGGTGTTGCCCGATGTCAATACAATACATGCGAGCGTTGTCACTATGGACGATTTTCGGTGGTCGCGATGTGATATCAAAATGACCTCATTATTGGGGAATGTGATGGCAAACGAACGCGCTATGGAGCAAGATTGTTTTGAAACCCTTTTTGTGCGGGATGGAATTGTTACAGAAGCGTCACACTGCAATGTTTTTTTCGTGAAGCAGAGGATTGTTTATACCCATCCCGCCAATCGGTATATCTTGGACGGGGTCACCCGACAGATTGTTTTGGAATTGTGTCAAGAATTGAATTTGGAAGTACGCGAAGCGGGCATTTCAAAAGAAAGAATTAATCAGGTGGATGAAGCATTTCTCACCGGAACGTCCACCCAAATTGCATCGATCCGGCAAATTGACAACCATGTTCTATACGAACATGACGAAGTGGGGGAAGTGACCAAACGTTTGCAATGGGCCTTTCTTGAACAAAAAAAGAAACATGGAAAACGAATACACGAATGAAGTTTTGTATTCACATCCTCAAAGGTTTAACTATTTTTTCCTAAACTAGATATTTCATTCTAAATAACAGTCGTATGGTCAAAAAAATAAATTGGGACGACGTCCCTGCTGAACAGGTCACCCCAAAAATGGAACGTAAATTGGTCTATGGCGATAAGGTCATGGTCGCCAAGATGAAATTCAAGGACGGATTTTTAGTGCCGCTTCATCACCATATCAACGAACAGGTAACGCAGGTTTTGACGGGAACCATCCGATTTTGGTTCGGGGCCGATAAAGAGGAAACCTTTGATATGCACGCTGGTGATGTGGTAGTCATTCCCGCGAACGTTCCCCATGAAGCTTTGATGATAGGCGATGTGGAAGAAATCGATACGTGGTCCCCCATTCGTGAAGATTGGCTCGATGGTAGCGATCATTATCTTCGTTCCGAAGAATAGAGAGGAGTGAATATTTCCTAATGACCCAAAGAAAAGTAGGTTTATGTGTTAAAGCGAAAGACAAAATGATACAACTAGATTTAAGTGGTAAAACCATTTTGCTAACGGGCGCATCCGATGGAATCGGAAAAGGTATTGCCGAATTTTTATTGAAAAACGGGGCGCAATTGGCCGTTCATTATAACACAAACAAAGCTTCGGCCGAAGCATTGTTAGCAACCTACCCGAATGGCTCTAAAATTTTTCAAGCCGACCTTTCGGAAGAAACATCGGTGCTCGGTCTATTTAATGAAGTTAAAAACCATTTTCAAAAAATCGATATTATCATTTTGAATGCAGGGGTCTTCTTACCACATTCTTCAAAAAAACTTGATACGCAAGAATGGTTATCGGTTTGGAAGAAGACCATGGACATCAACCTGAATTCTGCAGGCCTCTTGACCAAATTGGGCATCGACCATTTTAGGGAGCATGGGCAGGGGAGTTTTATTTATATCGGAAGTCGGGCCGCTTTTAGGGGCGAAACGGAAGAGTATTTGGCCTATGCCGCCTCGAAAGGAGGCTTGACCTCCTTGGCAAGAAGCGTCGCCCGCTCGTTCGGAAAGGAGAATATAAAGTCCTTTGTGGTCGCTCCCGGATTTACCCGCACCCAAATGGCCGAAGATTTTATTGCGGTACATGGAGAAGAGCGTGTACTTGATGAAATTGCCTTGAACGTATTGACCACTCCAAAGGATATCGCCCCGCTCATCGGTTTGCTGTGTAGTGGACTAATGGACCATGCCACAGGGGCGACCATCGATGTAAACGCAGGAAGTCATATTCGTTGACCGATAAGCTCTTTAAGGTTTCTGGATTTTCCGCTCAATGCTTTTGAAAAATGGCTATTTTTAATCGCAACAATTAAATCTTTCTCATGCGCATCTTACCTTCACTTTTACTTTTTTTATTACTAGCGTATCGCTATCCCAAGTCCCGGAATCTTCATATCAAGATTTAGAGTATCGAATGATTGGTCCGTTCCGCGCGGGCCGTACCGTTGGGGCCGTTGGTATTCCTTCGCAGCCCAACGTTTTTTTTATCGGGGTAAACAATGGCGGAGTATGGAAAACGGATGATTACGGCAGTACGTGGCATCCCATTTTTGATGATGCACCAACGGGATCTGTTGGAGATTTGGCCGTTTCGCCCTCAAACCCCGATGTGATATATGTAGGTACCGGTGAAGGGTTACATCGACCCGATTTGGCGGTCGGCGACGGAATGTTTAAATCAACTGATGGCGGACAACATTGGGAACATGTAGGTTTGGGTGATATTCAGCAAGTCAGTCGGGTTATCGTACATCCCGAAAATCCGGATATCGTTCTGGTGGCAGGGCTCGGGCATCCGTACGGGGCAAACGAGATGCGTGGCATTTTTAAATCAGTGGATGGAGGAAAAACATGGAATAAAACCTTGTACCTCAATCACAATACAGGCGCTGTACAAGTTGAATTCGACCCCAACAATCCTAAGGTGGTATTTGCTGACATGTGGGAACATCAAGAAGGCCCTTGGGAAAATGCGAAGTTTTCGGGACCCAATAGTGGACTTTATAAATCGACCGACGGTGGCGATACTTGGAAAAAAATTCAGAAGGGGCTTCCTTCGGCGGACCAAGGACTGGGAAGAATAGGGGTCGCCTTTGCTCCAAATAATTCAATTCGGATGTATGCCACTGTGGATGCCCGCGAGAATGGAGGAATCTACCGAAGCGATGATGGGGGTGAAAGCTGGGCCATGGTGAGCGCAGATAACCGGCTTTGGGGTAGGGGTAGTGATTTTGCGGAAATCAAAGTGCATCCCGAAGATGAAAACAAGGTCTATGTCGCCAACGTAGCCGCGTATAGTTCATCGGATGGCGGATTGACATGGATGTCCATAAAAGGAGCCCCTGGCGGGGATGATTACCACCGCATCTGGATCAATCCTCTGCAGCCCGACATCATGCTTTTTGCGGCCGATCAAGGCGCGGTGGTGACGGTAAACGGGGGCAAAACATGGAGTTCTTGGTATAATCAGCCCACGGCTCAGCTCTATCATGTAAGTACGGATAATCAATTTCCGTATTGGGTCTATGGCGGACAGCAGGAGAGCGGTGCCGTAGCGGTAGCTAGCCGAGGTAATGGCGGACAGATTTCGTTCCGTGATTTTATGGGCGTCGGTGCCGATGAATACGCCTTTGTCGCCCCGGACCCAAAAGACCCTAATATTGTATATGGAGGCCGAGTGATACGGTTCAATAAGAAAACGGGGCAATCACAGAATGTCGCTCCCGAGATTTTGCGATCCGAAAATATTCGATATTTACGTACCATGCCCTTGATGTTCCATCCTGCGGATGATAGTATGTTGTTGTTCGGCACCAATGTCGTATGGAAAACCAATAATGGTGGCCAGAATTGGGAAATTATCAGTCCTGATTTGACTAGGGAGCATCCGGAAGTCCCCGATAGTGTAGGGGATTTTAAGAACGAAGACATGAAGACCATGCCACAACGCGCCATCGTTTACGCGTTGGCACCCTCACCTTTGGACAAAGATTTAATCTGGACGGGTACCGATGATGGCCTTGTACATTTTACGAATGACGGTGGTAAGACCTGGCAAGATGTAACGCCTCCCTCTTTGACTTCATGGGATAAGATTTCCCAAATCGATGCTGGACATTTTAACAAGGGAACCGCATATATCGCAGTCAACGCCATCCGAAAGGATGATATGAAACCGCATATCTACAAAACCCATGATTTTGGAAAGACGTGGGAAGAAATTATTTCAGGAATGAACTCCTTCGGACCGGTAAACGTGATCCGTGAGGACCATAAAAAAAGGGTCTTTTATTTGCCGGTACTGAACGGGAAGTATATTTCTCCCATGATGATGGCGTGTCCTGGCAGTCACTGCGTCTTAACATGCCAGCCAGTTCGATTCGAGATTTGGTCGTTCATGAAAACGATTTGGTCATCGGCACACACGGCCGTTCAATATGGATATTGGATGATTTCAGTCCCCTTCGGGAACTCAACTCGGCATCCTCATCAAATTTTCATCTATTCGAACCATCGCGGGCCACACGGGTTCGGCACAATATGTTTGCCGATACGCCCTTACCGCCGGAGGAGCCTACCGGTAAAAATCCACCTGATGGTGCGATTTTGGATTATCAATTAAATACCGAAGCACAAAAAGTCACGTTGGAAATATGGGACGAAGGCGGAACTAAAATTACCTCTTTTTCAAGCGATGATACTAAAGAAGCACTTGACTCGACCTTGATGCGCCATCCGACCTATTGGATCCGTCCGCAAAAATCGTTGGCAACCGAACCAGGCCATCACCGCTTCATTTGGAATCAACGTCATCCAGCGCCAAGAGGAGCGCAACGCGGATTTGCAATCGCAGCCGTTCAATATGATACCCCCAGTGGTCCGAACGGACCTTTTGTTCCCCCAGGTACCTACACCGTAAAACTTATTGTAGATGGAGAAATTGCAGAACAGCCATTGAATATTCGTCTAGATCCGCGCGTTTCCCTTTCCACTGAAAATCTCAAGCTGCAAACAGACCTTTCCCTTCAAACGTATAAAGCCTATGAGGCGCTACAGAATATTCGGGATAATATAGATCGTCTGTTAATTGAAAATCCAAAAATGAATAAGCGAGAAAAAGAAGTTATCCAACAATTTAGGGGTAACGGAGCCCCAGAGGCAGGAGATATGCTCTATGGAAGTATTCGAGAAACTCCGCTAGAAAAGGAAATCTTGGTCGGTCTCCAGGAAAAATTACTTTTCATACTGGAAGTGCTGCAAAGTGCCGATGCCAAACCAACTTCCCAGACTGAGGAAGCTGTAGAAATTCTGGTAAAGCGGTCGAACGAAATGAAGGCAAAGTGGAACGAAATCAAATAAAAAGAGCAATCTCTCAAGACTACTTACCATTCGATTTTATTAATTTCCTATTATCTTTATAAAGTATTGATTTTCAAACAGTAAAATTTAAGCCACAAGATGAAAACCTATCCCAGCATATTTAATGATGTCATCGGACCGGTCATGCGGGGACCTTCGAGTTCCCATTGCGCCGCATCTTTGCGAATAGGTAGAATGTGCCGAGACCTTATGGAAGGAGAGATCAAAGAGGTCTATATCGAATTTGATCCGAACGGCTCATTGGCCACCACGCATAAAGGCCAAGGTTCCGACATGGGTTTATTCGGAGGATTTTTAGGATGGGAAGCCGATGAGGAACACCTACCTAATTATTTGCAGGCGGTCGAGGAAGCCGGAATCCAGATAAAAATAGATATCCATCCGATTGGGGCAATCCACCCGAATACGTATAAGATTACCCTTTCGAACAGTCATGAAACGCGAACGGTGACCGCAATTTCCACGGGCGGGGGTATGATCGAGATTATTGAAATCGACGGGGCGGTAGTTTCCATGGCGGGGGACTTTTATCAGACTTTAGTTTATTTTGAATCCTCGGGAAAACTTATCGATTATATTAAGAAATCCTTTAAATGTGATGAGATTGCGCCGCGTCAAGGTATGGTCTCGTTCATTGAAATAAAAGCGAATCAATTCATTCCCGATGGTTTGGAAAAGGAACTCATGGAAATGGAGGAGGTCTTATTCATTAGAAAACTACATCCCGTACTTCCCATAATGGCCCGTAAAAATCTCGCCGTTCCTTTTATCACCTGTGATGAAATGCTCGAATACAATAGCGACAAAAACCTTGAATTGTGGGAGCTGGCCGTTGCTTATGAAAGCATACGTGGAAGTATTTCCGAGGAGGAGGTATTTGAAAAGATGCGTGATATTTTAAAGATTATGCAAAACGCGATAGACCTAGGATTAAGGGGGACGAAATACGCGGATCGCATTCTAGGCCCGCAATCCTCAACCTTCCAAGAAAGGATGGATGGTAAAAAACTGGTAGAGGGCGATATTCTGAACCAAGTGATTTTGTATACATCGGCCATGATGGAAGTTAAAAGTTCCATGGGGGTGGTGGTAGCAGCACCTACGGCAGGCTCATGTGGCGCATTGCCAGGAGCAATTATCGGTATTGGGAGAACTTTGGAACTCTCAGAAGATGAAATGGTGAAAGCCTTGTTAGCTGCCGGAATTATTGGCGTGTTCATTGCCGCCCATGCGACTTTTGCCGCAGAGGTTGGTGGCTGTATGGCGGAGTGTGGTTCTGGGTCGGGCATGGCCGCTGCAGGCATTGTTGGATTAAAGAAAGGTACTTTAAATCAGGCATTAGGCGCAGCTTCCATGGCACTACAATCCAGTTTGGGGATGATTTGCGATATGATTGCCGACCGCGTAGAGGCACCCTGTCTGAATAGAAATGTCATGGCGGCCACGAATGCCATTTCCTGTGCGAATATGGCCTTGTCCGATTATAATCATTTAATCCCTTTGGATGAAGTGGTCGAAACGATGAAACGGGTGGGCGATGCCCTACCCAATACACATCGTTGCACCGGATTGGGAGGTCTTGCTATCACGAAAACCGCAAAAGAAATCGAGGCCAAGTTGGCAAAAGGGGAAATAGATAAAAACAAAACCTTTTTTAAAGTTTGCTAGATTGGATTCTTTTGGGAATTGATTATTTCCTAGCGCCATCATCCTACGGATAACAGATATGATAACAGCCATTTGGATTTCATTAGCCGGTCTAGCAATCTGGTTCGCTATCGTTTTAACGAAGGACTTTCTAGCCCACAGAAATTCCCTAGAAAACAGTAGTTGGTTAAAAACTTCGATCATCGGATTTGTGGTCAATTTTTTTGATGTCCTCGGAATTGGCGCATTCGCACCACAAACGGCCCTTTTAAAATTCACAAAACAAACCAAGGACAAGCATATTCCCGGAACAATGAATGTAGCGAACACCCTTCCGGTGTTATTTCAGGCACTCATTTTCATTACTATTATTGAAGTGGAACCTGTAACGTTGGTATTGATGTTCATTTCGGCCGCTCTGGGTGCGGTATTGGGTGCCGGTGTAGTCGCAAAAATGTCCGAAAAAAAGATTCGGTTGGTTATGGGTTTTGCCCTGTTAGTTACGGCCTTTTTTATGTTGGCCACCAATATGGAATGGATACAAGGCGGCGGGGAGGCTATCGGACTCGAAAATGGAAAATTGGCCATTGCCGTAATCGCCAACTTTGGTTTGGGCGCTTTGATGACCGCCGGTATCGGATTGTATGCTCCCTGTATGGCACTGGTCTTTGCCCTTGGCATGTCGCCCAAAGTGGCATTCCCGATTATGATGGGTTCTTGTGCCTTTTTAATGCCTCCGGCATCGGTGCGCTTTATTCGAGAAAAGGCCTATAACCGGAAGGCCGCAATCGCCATGGCAATTCCAGGTATCGTGGCGGTGGGCATTGCCGCCTTTATTGTAAAGTCTTTACCATTAGATGTGCTCAGATGGGTAGTAATTGTTGTCATTCTGTATACGGCGGGGGTAATGTTGCATGCAGGATTTTCAAGGAAGTAGCGTCGATGACGAATTGATTATATGGGGTACGATTATTTTGACGCAATTACATGAGAGATATGATGGCACTGGAAACCACCAAGATGAAAAGTAGAAATAGTCCCACCGCTAGTAAACGTATCGATCGATTGACATATTTAAATTTCTCGGATGCGATTTTAGAGTTGACGTATATTTGCTGACCCAATTGATCGAACAATTCAACTTCATTTAAGCTGATACGATAGAAGGTTTTAGAAAACTCCTTTATTGTTCCAAATTTCGTAATCACATCGCCAAAGAAAAATACATTCTTTTCAAATTTTCCCTCTACCCGCGGCATAAAACATCTGATACTGAAATATATAGAAGTCGTTGTCGCACCAATCCATATTGCAAGCAAGACATATAGAAAATAGTGTTCGGGACCCATTGATATGACTAGAGCGATATTTTGATAGATAAAATTGAATAGAATACCATAAAAGGATAAGATCAGTCCAGCCTTGATTTCAGAAGCTTTGATTAGACTAAAAACATAATTAATGCTCCCCCAATAATGATCTACCAATTCTTCAGCGTGACCCCCAACTTCAGATGGTGTTTTGGTTATTTCCTGATTTTCAAATTGGTCTTCGTCTCTTGTCTGGTCCATTTTCTTATTAATTTTAAAGGGTACGATAATGGGCAAATATTTTATAGAACAGGGCTTTATAATATTAATTGATGAAAGATAGCGAATACACGCTAATTACGATGGATATTTTAAAGCGAAAAACTTTGGTGTCACGGCCGTTGTAATACATTTCCCTCTCTTTTATAGAAACAAAAATACTTTGATAAAAAAACAGGTGTTTTCGGACACTCAAAGGTACATTTCGTCCTTTGGCAGTGCCAATACTCATTTTAACGCCCTATTTTTTACAACACAAACTAATTTTAACACATTATGAAAAAAACAAAACAGTATCTTATTTTATTGACCTTGTCGGTATTTTTCTATAGTGGTCTATGCTTTGGCCAAGCGACGCACGTGATTACATTGAATGTAGCCGAAGATGGTTCCTATTCCTTTAGTGCGGATCCCAACACTGAGGTAGTGGACGATAGTTCCCCTGAAGCTTTTACCATTTTGGTGTATGAAGATGATGAAATCGAATGGGAGGGTATTGCTGCTTCCGGAGCGGTCGTGGATATCGAAAAAATCAGATTTCCAGAAGATCATAAGGTCTTTAAGAATAAAGACTTAGAAGGAAAGAACAACAACGGCAAGAAAAAAGCCAAGGGTAAAGTGGCGAAGGGCAAGAAAAATAAAACGTATAAGTATATTATAGACTTTATTGTGGAGGGTGAATCTTTCAGTATCGATCCAGGTCTTAAAGTGGGACAATAATTTGGATTATTTAATCGGATTTTAATGCGGAAACAGCGGTCCTATTCTTTTAAACCATTTTGCACGAAGGAAGTCTGGATTATGCTAGGCTTTCTTTTTATTACGACTTTCAGACTTTATGGGCAGGACCAAAATCTTGCCGATAGTCTTGAATTGGTCTATACCAGTGGCCAATTTGAAGAAAAAGAGCGTTTACAGATACTAAGTGATCTAGCCTTTATACATCCAAATCCTGAAAAATCATTACAATTCAGTGAGGAACTCTTACATAGGGCCAAAGATCTGGATTCAACCGGATATATTGTGGGAGGCTATCTCCAAAAAGGAAACAGCCTTAAGCTTAAGGGCGACTTAAGTCAGGCTTTGGAAAATTATTTGCAAGGTGTTACTATCGCAACATCCACTAATAAAAAGCGAGAGTTAGGGCTTTTGTATTTGTCCATTGCAAGTGTCTATCAGGTAATGGGCAACCATAAGAATACCATCAGATATTATAAAAATGCTATCCCCATTTTTGAAGAAGTGAGGGACACCTTGAAATATGCCAGTGCGTTGGAAAATTTGGGTGATTATTATAATCTGGCCCTTGCCAAACCTGATTCCGCTTTGCTATTTTTTGAACAATCGGGCGCTATTTTCGAAGCTAGAAATTCGAAAATAGGGATTGCCTACAACTTGGGCAATAAGGGCTTGGCCTATGCCCAATTAGGTCAAAATATTATTGCGGAAAATAATATTAAAAAGGCCATAGGCTTACTCGAAGAATTGGGCGATTTTTATCCAATAAGTGTGTATCTCACCTATATGGCCGACATCTTTGCAGAGCGGGGCGATTTGACCGCAGCATTCCTATATGCCGAAAGAAGTCTTGTACTTGCCCAACAATATGGGCTGAAAGATCAGATCAGTGATGCCAACCTTACGCTTTCAGAATTGTACGAGAAAAAGGGAGATGCCGATACATCACTCAAGTTCTATAAAGTGCATATTGCGTACAAGGATAGCGTCAAAAATGTTTCGACAGTACAGCAGATGGCCAATCTTCAAATGGAAAGGAAGGAGATAGAATTAAACTTACTCAACCAGGAAAGGAAAACGCAAAAGGTGATCAATATTGCCATCGGCATTGCGCTTTTCTTAATAGGTCTTCTTGCTTTTGGTCTATACAGACGCAATCGGTTTATACGAAAAACCAAACAGATCATTGAGAGAGAACGGGATCGTTCCGAAAGTTTATTGCATAACATTCTTCCCCAGGAAACCGCAGAGGAATTAAAGAAAAATGGTAAGGTAGCGGCTAAAAAATTCGAATCAGTTACGGTATTGTTTACTGATTTTAAAGGGTTCACACATTATGCGGAAAATCTATCCCCTGAAAAATTAGTGGAAAGTGTGGGTTTTTATTTCTCTAAATTCGATGACATCATGGAAAAATATGGATTGGAGAAAATTAAGACGGTCGGCGATGCCTACATGTGTGCCGGAGGTTTGCCATTCGAAACGAAGGATCATGCCTTAAAAATGGTGCAGGCCGCTTTTGAAATAAAGGATTTTGTGGCAGCTTCCAAAGAGGACAAGGATTTAATTCACACTACGTTTGATATTCGCATTGGGATTAATACGGGCCCGGTTGTAGCAGGTGTGGTAGGAACTAAAAAATTCTCCTATGACATTTGGGGCGATACCGTCAACGTCGCTTCCCGCATGGAAACCATGTCGGAACCAGGAAAGATTAATATCTCCAATAGCACATATGAGCTAATTAAATCAGATTTTGATTGTGAATATAGGGGTGCAATTGAAGCAAAGAATAGAGGCAAAGTAAAGATGTACTTTGTGAATGGAATTAAAAACGCTAACTTAACTCTAGCTTGAATTATGTCTGAAAGCATGTTTTTTATTTTGAATATTTAATTCGTTCCATAACGACAATGGTTATATTTAAGGAGACATCAAATTGAATCCTATGAACCAGCGCAGAACCTTTCTAAAAACCAGTTCCTTAGCGGCGATTTCCGCTCCATTTCTATCTTTTGACTCCAAAAAAGATTGGTCTCTAAATAATCTTCATGGTACCTATAACGACACTGAGGAGTATTGGAAGATGATCCGGAAGCAATTTCCGCTTAAGGAGGGGCAGACCTATTTTAATAATGGTACCATGGGCCCAACATCAGGTTATGCACTTGACCAGATGATCCATCATATGATTCATTATAACAAAGAGGCGGCCACAATCGACTATAAAAACGGTTCAGGACCTGAGCTATTGACCGGGTATTTCCCCTATGAAGAACTACGGACCAAATTGGGTAAGATCATCAATTGTGATTTTAAGGAAATTTCGTTAATCCAAAATGCGACTTTCGGCATGAACTATGTCGGTATGGGGTTAGATTTCAAGAAAGGGGATGAACTACTCAATACCGATCAAGAACATGGGGGTGGTTTTGGAGCTTGGCAACTGCTTGCCAAACGAAAAGGCTGTGTGTACAAACAAGCGAAACTACCTGTACCTGTGAACGACCCGCAAGAAATAGTCGATGCTATTTTTAAGGAAGTCACCCCAAAGACCAAGGTCATCGCCATTCCGCATATGGTTTCTGGATACGGAACGGTAATGCCTGTCAAGCAAGTCTGTGCCGAAGCCAGAAAGCGAGGTATTTTCACCGTATTGGATGGTGCACAATGTGTTGGGCATATCGATGTGGACATAAAGGACATTGGTTGTGACGCCTATTATTCCAGCTTACATAAATGGCTGTTGGCTCCAGCCGGTAGTGGTCTTTTGTATATTAATAAGAACGTTTCACCAAATATCTGGTCCACTATCGCCAGCTATCAATGGGACAATCAAGAAGATCATGGATTTCGCCTGATGCAGAATGGTACGGGCAATGCTGCCCTGATGGCCGGGTACGATGCCGCTGTGGATTTCTTTAACACCATAGGCAAGGAAAAATGGTTAGGGAGAATCAAGGAACTTGGCAACTACCTGAGGGCGGGCTTAAAAGAGCTTCCCCATGTGACCATTGAATCATCCATAAATGAGAATATGGCCGCAGGAATTACCACCTATGGTGTTGCTGGAATTTCAGGCCCAGATTTACAAAAAACAATGTGGGAAAAAGAAAGGTTACAACCCCGTTCCGTTGGTGAGAAAAACATTCGGCATTCCGTTCATATATATAATTCAAAGGAGGAAATCGATAAAGCGTTGCAAGTTGTAAAGGAGTTGGCTTAGCTTTCGTCAGTACGATTACATTTTATTGAAATCCGCTTCCTTCAACACCCAAAAATTGGGATCAAGAACAACCTTTATGGGTTCGAAATCCACTGGAAGGGTAAATGAATTAAATTTACTATCGACCTGTAAGGTTTTGATAAGCACTTCTTTGTCTCCTGTCCCATATAAGCCTACTTCTATGGGCATCTTAAACAGACTCCCATCCTCCTGAACCTGATTAATCCCTATCATGATCTGCTTTTTCTTCGAATCATATTGCCACGCTCCCTTATATTTCAAAGTACCGGGTTTATAGAGCCATTGCTCAAAAAAGTCCTTAAGATCTAACCCGGTAGCTTCTTCCATTTCCCGTCGAAAATCATCAGTGGTTGCGTTTGAATCCTTATATTTTTTATAATACGATTGTATGACCTTCCAGAAAACATCCGTGCCAACAACACCGCGTAGCATATGTAGGATCCAACTTCCTTTTTGATAGGTCTGTACGCTGGTTACCTTTGACATATCGGTAAGATTGTCATGGACAATACGGTACTCCGGATGCTTCACATAAAAATCATCTACTGTTTTTTTGCTTTTTGCGAGTCCCTCCATAAAAGCATCATGGCCGTATTCATGTTCGATAAAGAGTAAGGTAAAATACGTGGCAAAACCTTCACTCAGCCAGACATCGTCCCAATCATATTCGGTTACGGCATTCCCGAACCACTGATGCGCAATTTCGTGTATGACTACATTCCGCCAACGCTCATTTCTATCGCCTACGACCGAGTTGTCGCCGTATAGAATGGCCGAAGCGGCTTCCATGCCACCGCCGACACTATTCGATTGTATGTTGGCCAGTTTTTCATACGAAAAGGGCCCAATTCGAACGCTGTAAAACTCCAATGCACTTTTTGTTGGGACTGCAAAATCATAAAACCCGGCATCCCTATCTTGTGGATACACCCATGTTTCAATGGATTTTCCCTCAAATTCATCCACATACTGGACTGCAAATTTCGCAACGCCCAAGACATATAGCCAAGTGGCAATCGGAACGGATTGTTTCCAATAGGTAAGACGATTTCCATTTGCCAAATCGGTTTCTTCGATTTTCAATCCGTTGGATATGACTTGGTAGTGGGCCGGAGCAGTAACGATAAACTCACAAGTTGCCTTGTCATACGGGTGGTCAATGGTAGCCAGCCAATTTCTGCCCTTGTCGGGCCAATTGTCACTAAAAAATGTTCGATCACCATATTTATTATCCGCGATCTTAAGGCCCGTAACGGGAACACCTTTATAGGTAACCGTATAGCTAGTGCGCTGATTCAAAGTTGATGGCACAGGAAGTTTAATTATCAGGGCATCATTTTCATGGGTGTACTCCAACGTTCTGCCTTCGGAAACCACTTTACTGACTACCATGCCTTTATTTCCCAGCTTTTCGGAAGCCTTGATCAAATCAAGCCGCAACATGGTTACATCTTCGGCCAAGTATCGGATGTCAATAGTTTCTTCGCAACGGATTTCATCAGTAGTATCCGATAAACTGATTCTGAACGTGTAGTTTATCGCATCGATATTCGGGTTTTTCGGATAATTGTCCGAAAGGGGAGATGCCATACCAGTACATAGCGGTGCGAAAAGGATTGTCAATAAAAACCAATTTTTCATAGGCTGGGTTTCATAGGGTATTTTCGATTCAACAACTAGTTTTTGAAAGGTAGTTGGGTTGGAGGATGAAATTCAATCAATCCTTTCTCTTTGATTGTCTTTTCGACATCTTCTATTGACGAAGGCACAAACGCACTTAAGTTTTCCACACCATCTTCAGTGACCAAGGCCATATCCTCAATGCGGATGTACAAACGTTCTTCAGGAATCCAAATCATCGGGTCAATGGTAAAAACCATGCCTGGCCGAAGGGGAGTGCGATGAACGATTCCCACGTCATGTACCGCCATACCCACAGGATGTTGAAAATGACCTCTAAACTTTATTCCTTGTTCCACCGCTTTTAAATGATTGGGGTTGGCAAATGTTTTGCCTTTTAGATACTCTTTCATGTCAGCCGCAGCCTGATCCAATACGTCATTCGAAGTTACGCCTGGTTTGATGTATTTAAAAAGGGCATCTCTATAGGCTACGATATAATCATACAAAGCTTTTTGAGCCTTGTCAAATTTTCCGTTCACAGGCCAGATTCGAGTGACATCGCTGGTGTAGTAGCGGTAATCGGGAGCATAGTCCATTAATACCAAATCTCCATCATTGAGAACATCCGTTTTATGAAAATAATGTCCAAAATAAGCATTGGTTCCCCCTCCAATAATAGAGGCGTAGCCATCGCCACGAGATCCGTTCAAATGGAAAACATATTTAGCCGCAGCATCGAGTTGATATTCATAAACACCTAGTTTGGTGGAACGCATAGCTTCCATAATTCCTAATCCGGCAATTTGGGTGGCTTTTCGAATCAGTTCGATTTCTTCTTTACTTTTAATAAGTCGCATTTCATCCAATAGCGGAGAAAGATCACGAATTTCAAATTGTGGAAATTGAGAATTTATTTGCTGTACGAACAAGGATTCTTTGGTAACACTAGCATCCCAAGGGTCCGCAGCGGCCCTGGCCTGACCGTACAACAACTCGTCTCGACTGTCATTACCCGTTTCAGCAGGACTTAAAGGGGTATACAATAGAGGAGGGGCCGATTTAATTAATCCGGTTCGGAGGAGGTCAGAAGATAGAAATTCATATCCTTTTACCTCATCTACTCCGGTAAGTTCTTTTACCAAATCTTTGTCTTCCGCAGATAGTATTTTTCCTTGTCCATTTTCCCTGCCCTCGTCTCTATGTGGCAGATATACTATGGTTTTTTTGTTTTTTCCGTTTAATAAGAGATAGGCATGATCCGTTTCTAACCCCGTTAGGTAATAAAAAGTATTCGTTTGCCTAAAAATACTGAATCCCGCGTGCCCACTTGCACCCTGAATTAGCGCTATGGCATTGTTGCCAATGGCATCTAGTATGGTCGATCTTCGCTCGGCAAAATTTTCAACCGAGAAATCGGTTTGGTAGTGGTGATTATCTTGAGCTGTGCCGGTACCTATGTAAAGTAGTAACAAGAGGACTAAGAATGGCTTGATTATATTTCTCATAAAGTCAGTTTAGTTTTGAATGTATTATGGGAGTACTTCGAAACCCCATAATTTTCCTGATGAAATCGATACTTGCTAATGTAATAAAAATAGGGGGAAAGGAATGTGTGAGACTGGGTACAGTTTCATGGTTATCAATGAAAATCTGAAAAAATCTGCTACCTTCCCCTTGTTAAAAATGACAATAATGAATTTGAAAGACAATAATACGAACTCTAGAAGAACTTTTGTCAAGACTACGGCTACCGTAATGACCACCATACCCTTTTTGCCAGTGTTAGGCAATATTGCACCTTCCACAAAGGCCCTCAAACTTGCCGAAAAATATCGAGGAGAACTGCTTGATCTATTGCAAAAATTAATTAAGGTGCAAAGTATTGAGGGAGAATCTGCGGCCAATGCACAGCAGATAGTAAAGGACTATTTATCGAGACTTCCCTATCGTATCGAAGAAAGTGGGGATCGACCAAGTTTATACAAAGACCATGCAGAATATATGGAGCCTAATCCAGCTGGTGATGGCCCTTTCGTCAATGTAGTAGGATGGCCTAAAAAGCCTAAAGAAAAACAGTATGCCATGTTTTCGCATATTGATACCCATTCCATTGAGAAAGGATGGTCAACTGACCCATTTGAACCCAAACTGATTGGTAATAGACTTTACGGATTAGGGACCTCTGATGATAAGGGAGGTGTCGCTGCTATGCTCGTAGCAGCCAAAATTCTGGCCGATACTAAAAAACCATTGCCCGTAGTAATGAGTTTGCACGGAAAAGGTGGTGGGAGTCGAGGAAGCCTGCCCATATTTGAAAGGATACGAAACACCGACCACAATATTGGTGCAGTGCTTTATGTGCATCCTGCTGAAACAGGTAGGGGATTGGAGGATATAAAAAATTCCGTACAGGGCATTGCCGATTTACAGTTGAACATGACAGGATGGAGGGGAACGCCTTTAGAAATTGGTAGTATCGATTCCGCCGAATGGAAGGATGGCGGATGTGCCTTAGACCGTAGTTTGGAGTTGTTGGAACTCCTGAAGGAAACCGTTTTTAAGGACGTACTGGTCAATATCGGAATTATCGAGGGTGGCGACCGGATTGGATCAATAGCAGATGAAGTCACAATAACCTTTAGACTCAAGTTCACTGGAAAGCATACCTGGAAGGCTTTGGTCGATGAAGCGAAGCAAGCCATTGATGCATTCGTAAAATCGAAGTCCAATGGCGAAAATAGTTACAAGGCCAATCTTAAAAGTGTCGGTTACATGACCAATCCCGGTGCAGCCGATTGGGAAGCACCTGAAAGCAAGGTATTACGTGAATCAATCACCAAAGTTACTGGGCAAGCGCCAAAAGCTTACCCGAATCACTATGCCGGGGATATTCGCTATCCGATACGTTTGTTGGGCGTACCCGCTTATGGTATAGGCTCTTTGGGCGGTAATTTTTATTTACCCGATGAATGGGTAGACATTGATGATCTCGTGAAGTTGGTCGCCGTCCTGATCGATACGATAGGTGGTTGGAACACGCTTTAATTCTTCGCACAGCTGGCAATTGATCGGAAGTCCGTATTTTTAGATAAATATTCCAAATAATTTATCATTCCCATGCGAAATAGATATTCTACAATAAAACTGATGCTTTTAGTGATGGTGTTCGGCATCTTCACATCTTGTAAGGAAAAAAAGGAAGTAAAACCACAGGAAACACCGGTAGTTCAATATGATGAACCTGAATCGAAATTGCCGATTGACCGATTGCGATTACCTGAAGGATTCAAGATCGAAGTCTATGCCGATAGTATCGATGGGGCCCGATCCATGGCCATGGGGGCAAATGGAACCCTTTTTGTTGGTACGCGCAATGAAAATACCGTCTATGCCATTCAAGATCGCGACCATGATTTTCGGGCCGATAATGTCATTATTCTGGATACTGCCTTTTCCATGCCCAACGGAATCGCTTACAAAGATGGCTCCCTCTATGTTGCCGAGGTGAATAGGCTGTTGCGCTACGATAGTATAGAAACGAAACTGAACAATCCGCCGAAACCGGTGGTGGTCTATGATGATTATCCCACCGAGTTTCATCATGGCTGGAAATACATTGCATTTGGCCCTGATGATAAACTGTACGTTCCGGTGGGAGCGCCCTGTAATATTTGTGATTCTACGGTAACCGATAAAAGATTTGCGACCATTACCCGAATGGATCCTGATGGAAGCAATCGTGAGATTTATGCAAATGGCGTGCGAAATTCAGTAGGTTTTACATGGCATCCCAAGACGGGTGAAATGTATTTTACCGACAATGGGCGTGATATGCTTGGCGATGATATTCCGCCTTGCGAACTGAATCGTGTGACCAAGGCCGGACAACATTTCGGTTATCCATTTTGTCATGGAGGGGTGGTCAAAGACCCTGAATTCGGCGACCAACGCCCTTGTTCCGAATTCGTTGCTCCCGTTCAAGCCTTGGGCGCCCACGTTGCCCCGTTGGCCGTAAAATTCGATACGGGTGACATGTTTCCCGAAAAATATAAACAATACGCTTTTATCGCCGAACATGGTTCTTGGAACCGTTCCAAAAAGGTGGGATATAAAGTCGCTTTGGTACAATTGGAAAACGGAGAGGCCATAGCTTACGAAACATTCTTAGAGGGATGGCTGGACGAAGAATCTCAAGAACGTTTTGGTCGGCCTGTCGATTTGTTGTTTTTAGAAGATGGGTCCTTATTGATTTCCGATGATTTCGGGGATGCGATTTACCGGGTTACCTATGAAGGAGCACAATTGGCGAGTCGTTCTTAAAGCAAGATTTTTATGACATACTGAATTTCAAGCAGGGCTAAAAAACATTTTTTATATGTGAATTGTGTTTCATTTTTCTAGCCTCTTCAACACTACTATGGCTCTGTGGTTACTCAGATTTGGCTCCAGTAAGCTTTTAGGGTCTCCTCATTTTTCTCGTGATAATCATCGGTTCGCTTATGCTTATATCGAGTAGCGATGTGTAATCAAGTTTATATTAAATCCGATTAAATTCCTCTATATTTAAGCTTGCCGTATTTCAAATGAAGAGAACCTTAGTAAAGTTCAGGAATAGCAGGTTTCGTAAAATTATCAGGAGATACGAAAAATATGCCCCGATTACGTTTTTTATAGGAGGATTCATATTTGACACCTTGACCTTGGGCCGTGTCGATAGATTCTATGACCTTGTTGTTCTTTGCCTCCATATGTCTTTCCTGACCTTGGCCCTTTATCTCTATAATCTTGTGGATGATGGAGAATGGAAGAATACATGGTTGGAACGCTAGGAAGAATTTCTTCCCTTGGCAATACAGTTTTCCTTTGGGGGACTCTCAAGTGCCTATGTTGTATATTTTGCTAGAAGTGTTTCGCTATCAAAGACCATTTCGTTTTTTATTATCCTGATAGCACTACTTTGTGCGAATGAGTTTCTTAAAAAACGGATATCTAACAAATATTTGCAGTTCAGCGTTTATTTTTTCATAAGTTTTACCTTTTTCGCCTTTATGGCTCCGGTTTTCATCAAATCAATGAATACCCAAATTTTTATATTTTCAGGCCTTATTAGTTTGGCCTCTACGCTCGCATTGATTGCTATTATTTTTACCAGAAGTCCGAGTACCCGAAAAGAAGTTAAGCGCGGGAAGCTCTTCGGAATCATCATATTCGTTTATGTATTAATTAATGTGTTTTATTTCTTTCGCCTTATTCCACCGGTACCGCTTGCGTTGGACCAAGGTATTGTTGCACATGATATTCGAATGGAAAATGGCAACTATATTGTCACTTATGAAACAGATGAGTGGTACGTTTTTTGGCGAGACCATCGCTTAGCATTTAACTTTGGGCCCAATGATCGGGTTTATATTTATTCTTCGATTTTTGCACCCACAGATTTAAAAAAATCCATGATCCATCGATGGCAATGGTACAACGAAAGCACTTCTGAATGGGAGATTGTCGAAGATATTGGTTATGATATCACCGGAGGAAGAAATGACGGTTTTCGAGGGTACACCTACAAGAGCAACGTAAAACCCGGAATTTGGAAAGTTGCGATAATAACGGACGAAGAGCTGCTTCTGGGTGTAATTGATTTTGAAATTGTGTCTAGTTCCATAGAAAGTCCAAAACGTTTGACCGTGAAAAAGTTCTAACACTTTTCAATGCCCAATGATGTGAGTAAATAGGGAATACCTTGACAATTTAGGGCCTCGACGGCATTTTGCCTGTGTGGATTTTTCGGATGTAAGTGGTGATGTCTACGATATGGACTTTCATCTTGAGTGCGATCCTGTTACTATGTCGGTTTCGGAAACAACCTTGCATAGGCTCAATGGCAAACCTTTCTAAACCTGGAAAAAGCGCAAAGACATAACTTGGTAGAGACAGCCTCTCGAAAACACATCAAATGATTTTTTGCGCGTCCCGGCTTATGGCATTGGGTACATAGGCGGAAATTTTTATATGCCCCATTAATGTTGAGATATTGACGATCTTGTTAAAATTATGACTGTACTTATACGGACCTTGAATGGATGGGATAGGCGTTAAAAGTACTTTTTGATGATTCGCGTAAGTCTAGTTTGGCACCTTATACCTTAGTTCCTTTTGCTGATCCCAATACTTGATACATGAGCATTCTTGCCCGCCCCATCTTTTTTATTAGCTTTAGGCTACTTAAATCAAAACTAATGAAGACTCTTTTTACACTCTTTTTATGGCTACTACTAACATGTACTAGCTGGGCGCAAGACCGTCTTACTGGAGAAACTTTTACGACGCGCTCAGAGATAATGGCCCGGAATGGCATGGCGGCGACCAGTCAACCTTTGGCGACCCAAGTGGCCATCGATATATTGAAAAAAGGCGGTACGGCTATGGACGCAGCTATTGCGGCAAATGCTATGTTAGGTTTGGTAGAGCCAGCGAGTTGTGGTATTGGAGGTGATATTTTTGCCATCGTTTGGGATGCAAAAGAAGAAAAACTCTATGGTTTCAATGGTAGTGGTAGGGCTCCGAAGTCTTTGACCATCGATTATTTTATGGAAAAGGAAATGAAATACGTTCCTTTTTATGGACCACTTCCGGTTTCCGTTCCGGGTTGTGTCGATGGCTGGTTTGCTTTACATCAGAAGTTTGGAAAATTACCTATGGCAGCATTACTTCAGCCAGCTATATCGTATGGTCGGGAAGGTTTTCCGGTATCGGAGGTCATCGCATATGAAATGGATTCCAGTTATGAAGGGCTAAAAGACCAACCCGGATTTGCTGAAACCTATATGCCTAATGGTAGACCTCCGGAGAAAGGTGAAGTCTTTAAGAACCCAGATTTGGCTAGCACCTATGAAAAAATAGCTAAAGGTGGCCGAGATGCCTTTTACAAAGGTGATATTGCCAGAACCATCGATAAGTACATGAAAAAGCATGGTGGTTTTTTATCGTTTGATGATTTGGCCGGCCATACCTCCAATTGGATCGAGCCCGTATCGGTAAATTATCGCGGTTATGATGTTTGGGAATTACCCCCCAATGGCCAGGGTACCGCAGCACTCCAAATGCTCAATATCCTCGAAGGGTATGATATCGCTTCCATGGGTTTTGGCAGTACGGAATATCTGCATGTATTGACCGAAGCAAAAAAATTGGCCTATGAAGACCGAGCTAAATTCTATGCTGATCCAGAATTTAACAAGATTCCTTTAACGCAACTTTTAACGAAAGAATATGCGGCGAAGCAACGCGCACTTATAGCTGCAGAAAAAGCGGCAAAAACATATCCCGCAGGGGATTTTGAAATAGAGACCGGAAATACTACCTATTTGACTGTGGCCGACAAAGAAGGCAATATGGTTTCTTTGATCCAAAGTATATATTCGGAATTTGCTTCAGGTATGGTACCCGATGGACTGGGTTTTGTGCTCCAAAACCGCGGACAGATGTTCAATGTTCAGGATAAGGACCATGCCAATGCCCTAGAACCGGGCAAACGACCTTTTCATACCATCATTCCAGCTTTTATTACGAAAAATGGAAAACCTTGGGTCAGTTTCGGACTCATGGGCGGTGCGGTACAGCCCCAAGGCCATGCCCAGATTGTTGCTAATATCGTAGACTTTGGTATGAATCTACAAGAGGCAGGTGATGCGCCCCGTATGCGCCATCGGGGCAGTTCACAACCGACAGGTTCGAAAATGACCAATGGCGGTACGCTAAACTTGGAAAGCGGATTTGATTATAAGACCATTCGAGAACTACGCAAAAAAGGACATAACATCGAATTTGCCGTGGGCATCTATGGGGGCTATCAAGCCATTGGTATAGATGTTGAAAATAAAGTCTACTCGGGTGCCTCGGAATCAAGAAAGGATGGACAGGCTGCCGGATATTGACATGTTATTCAAGTCAGGATCGATGAACCTATTCTTTTTTTAATGCCTCCAAACGTTTCATTATCTCGTCCGCTTCCGCGGCCTTAGCATCACTTTTAGAACGATTTATAGTGGATAGTTCAAAAGACTCCTTCATGAGTTTTTCGTAGGTTGCCTGCAACTTTTCTTTCTCTGATTTCTTTTTAAAAATTCCGAACATAGTTTTTGTTTTGAAGATACCGCTTAGCTTTTATATACACCAAGGTTTTAACGCAAAAAAGCACGTCCAGTTTTTTCATCCACTAGATTACCAAGATCGAATATTTATTCTGTAAGGTGACCGTGTAAGGAATCCTTGTCTGCATTGGCACATTGCTTAACTACTAGGCTCTTAACAATTCGTATTCAATTTGGAAGCATCACGGTTAAATATTCCACAACAATTACAAATGCGATTCGTTATTTGTATATACCCTTCGATTTATGAGGGCGCCCCAACGGTTTTATTATGAGGAATTTATACATGGTCTCGATCCTATCGTTTTTGACAACTGTTATGTCAATAGCACAAAACCCCGAAGAATTGTCTTTGTTCAGTATTTCACAATTGACCTATGAAGGTGCTTTTCGTTTGGAGGCCAGTGAGTTTGGTGTATCCGATTTGAATTACTCGGAAGGGCCTATAGCCTATAATTCCAAAAACCATTCGTTGTTCATTGTAGGGCATGCCCATCAACAAGCAATAGCTGAATTCGGCATTCCCGAATTGGTAAAAAGCGAGGTATTGGCCGATTTGAATATGGTGGATAGTCCTTTACAACCTTTCGTTCAAGTTTTGGACGGTACGCCGGATGGCAATCCTGAAGGTATCGACCGAATTGGCGGGTTGTATGTCGTCAACAATGGTGGGCGACAGCAATTATTGGTAAACGGATACGAATATTATGATGCCCCGGGAGATAATTCATTGACTACTTTGGTCATTAACGACGCAAACAACTTGGAGACTTCTTCTTTAAAAGGATACATGAATTTTCAAGGAGGAGCAGGGCATACTTCTGGATGGATTTCTCCAATACCTACTATTTGGCAACAAGTTTTGGAAGGTTCACATATTACCGGGCAGTCCAGCGGAATCCCTATTATTTCCCGTACCAGCGTCGGGCCTTCCGCTTTTTCCTTTCAGATGGAAGAGGCACTAGCCGCAACTAATGAAATTGCTACAAAGATATTGATGGATTTTTCGTTGGCAGAACCCCTAAACGAAGACCTGGCGAACGAAACGGGGACCAATGATATATGGACGCATCTTTCACGTGCAACATATGGATTTATAGTACCCGGAACTAGAACCTATATGACGCTAGGCAATAGTGGCGGTCATATCAGTGGCGTTTGCTACAAGTGTAGCCAAGATGACGGAAACCTTTGTGGGGGATATTGTCCGCCACAAGCTTCCGATGAATATCAGCATTATTGGCTTTGGGACATGCAAGATTTATTGAAAGTCAAAAACGGAACATTGGCATCCCACGAGGTTTTGCCCTATGATTATGGTATCTTTAACACTCCATTTCAAGCCAGTGGTATGCGGGCGGTAGGGGGTGGTAGTTTCGACTCCACAACGGGCAATCTATACCTGACGGTTCAAAAAGGAGATACGGAACAAGGAACGTATGCGAGACCTCCTGTTGTGGTGGTGTATAATGTCAATGGACCGATTTCAAACACGCCTGAAACCGTTAACGTTCCGATTGACGAGACTACAAATATTCGTATTTATCCGAACCCCACTTCCGATAAAATTACGGTCAGCGGTCTGATTTCTGAATCTAAAATTTTGCTGACAGACGTGCGGCACAAAGTACTAAAAAACATAACTACGACGGAATCTACCGCAGAAGTTGATTTGACCCCTTTCTCCGTAGGACTCTATTTTATTTCTATCCAAAACAAGGAAACGGGCACTTTGCACACTGAAAAAATAGTAAAGCGCTAAAGGGGCAATCCTAAGAATATTTCTGGAAAGCTTGCAGGCTCTTCTATTCCTTAGAGGCCGGTTCCCAATAGCCCTGGTTGTTTATAGCTAAAACTGTCTGTCCGTTTCCTTTAATGAAGTGATTTAAATCTTTTATCTTCATTGGCAGATAAAATCGTAAGACATGATAGCTAGCAAAAATTCCATTGTACTTTGTGTGTGCGTGCTATTCATTGTATTGCCCTTCTTTGGATGTAGAGGGCAAAATACTGCAGTTAATAACGACTATATCTTTAAGAACGGCGACCCCAATGGTATTGGAAAGTGGTATATGGGTCGTGAAATTTCGCACGTTATGGGTTTTCAAGGCATAGGTTGGTTAGAACGTCCTGAGCGTGAGAAAGAAGAAAACACTTCCAAACTATTGCTTAATATGAATATTGACATCAATGATACCATTGCCGATATCGGAGCGGGGTCAGGCTATCATGTGTTTAAGATGGCACCTATGGCAGGGAAGGGCCATATTTATGCAGTCGATATTCAAGATGAAATGCTCGAAGCTATCCAAACGAGTAAGAAAAAGGAGAAAGTCCAAAATATTACCACCATCAAGGGAAGTTCAAAAAGCATAAACTTGCCTGAAGCTTCCATTGATAAAATACTTATGGTCGATGTATACCATGAACTTGAGTATCCAATTGAAATGATGACCGCCATAAAAAAGGCATTACGACCCGATGGAAAATTCTTTCTGATTGAATACAGAGGTGAAGATGGCAATGTACCCATCAAAGAATTACACAAAATGACCGAATCGCAAGCCGTAAGAGAAATGCAAGCTGCAGGTATGAGATTAGAAGAGAATATTGATAACCTACCTTGGCAGCACTGTATGGTATTTATTAAGGAATAAATACAATTAATGGTCTTTTTGCTTAATCAAATAGATTGCTAAGGTTTCATATTTAGGGGTAAGCCATTATTTTGGTTGAAGCAGCACTTGATTGGGGCTAAAAACATAAGATTTCGTTAAGAAGAATTATTTTTGTTTACTATTTTCTATATTTAGTTAAACACAATATGAAAGAGTTAATTCTAATAGTGCTTATGGCAATACTTTATCTAGACACTTCTCCTATAATATTCAACGGTACGACCATGAATACGTTAACCAATTGGTATGTCTTGGATGATGGGGTGATGGGAGGCCTTTCTAACGGTTCAATGGTTTTAAATGAAGCAGGAAACATTCGTTATACAGGTACGGTACGGCTGGAAAACAATGGTGGATTTTCCTCTATTCGTCATAGGTTTAAGAAAAAAGCGGTCTCTAAGTATACCTATGTAGTCCTTAAAATTAAAGGAGACGGAAAAACTTATCAATTCCGAATTAAAAGTGATGTTTCCCAGCGTTTTTCTTATATAAATACTTTAGATACTTCTGGTTCTTGGGAGACTGTAAAACTTCGACTTGACTGCTTTTATCCAAGTTTTCGGGGGAAATACCTTGGACAAACCCAACTACCCGGGCCAGACTATGGAAGAGATTGCCATTTTAATTGGAAATAAGCAAAAAGAAAGTTTCTCCTTAGAAATTGAAAAAATTTATTTGGAGTAGTAAAAGAAGTAATCTTATAATTGAAAAATATGAATTATTCACTGATTGTATTACAATGCATTGTTGCCATAAGCATTCTTAACGTGTGGTTGATACAGAATAAAAAAGCGACCCAATGGCGAGGAGGGGACGCCAAGACCATTGTTGAAGAATTTAAAGTGTGCGGACTGCCAGTATGGCTATGTTATGTAGTCGGTACGCTCAAGGTAATTTTGGCTATAGGACTTATTTTGGCTATTTGGTATCCCGGCCTAAGACAAATATCGGCCTTGGGTCTGGCTGTACTTCTGTTAGGTTCCATCGTCATGCATTTGAAAATTAACGATTCTTTGAAAAAATCGTTTCCGGCTTTTTTGTTTTTGTCCATGTGTCTATATATAGCCTTTCCTTTGTATTGAACCTGACCCTAAAGGAACAACATCAACTCATAAAAAAGGAAGGCATTCAATATAGCATAGAATAGGGAAGGAGCGGACTGGAAAAAAGTATCCTTAATCTTGATGCGTACCAGAAAGCCCAATACCATTAAAAATGATAAGCCAGCTGCAGCAAACGCTTGCAAATAGGGCTGGTAGATATAACCTAGGACCAATCCTATAGCCCCCAGCAACTGTAATAAGCCTACGATCTTACGAAAAGACGAGAGGCCATATCTTTTAAATTCCGACTTCATTTCTTTTGTTACAAAACAAGCTCCACCAAAAAAGAAAAAGGAGAGTGCGGAAAAAAAGTGAGATAGGTCAAAATTTCCATATACGTCTTCCATTTCGAATCGATTACCCGAATTTTTCCTAGGCTCAAGTTTTCTTAAAGGCCTCTTTAAGATTCAATTTATTCTTTTAGAGTACAAATTACGGAGCTTGGACAAACAAATTCTTTATTTTTGTTTAATGTTATGTTAAATAAATTAAACAAAATTTTATATCGAGTATCTTTATGGCTAATTAAAAACTTAAAGAACAAATGAAAATTTTCAGAGTGCTAAGTATTTTTGCAATTTCAGGTCTTTTATTATCATCCTGTGGTGAAAAGAAAAAAGAAATGAAAGAAGAAGAGACCATAGAGGAAACTACAGAAGTTGCTGTAGTGGAAGAGGTAACTCCAAATATCGTAGAAGTCGCTGCGGGAAATAACAATTTTTCTACCCTGGTCGCTGCAGTGCAAGCAGCAGAATTGGTTGAAACTTTGAGCAGTAATGGCCCATTTACTGTATTTGCACCCACCAATGATGCCTTTGGCAAATTGCCCGAAGGTACCGTGGAAAGCCTATTGTTACCCGAAAGTAAGGATGCTTTGACCGGTATTTTGACCTATCATGTGGTTTCTGGTAAATTTGAGGCGGCCGCTGTAATAGAAGCTATAAATGCTAATAACGGCAGTTTTACGGTGAAAACGGTACAAGGGAATGATATCGTTTTGAGCCTTGTAGATGGTAATGTTGTCCTGACGGATGCCAAAGGTGGAACAGCCACTGTAGTCATCGCAGACGTGGAGGCCTCTAACGGAGTGATTCATGCTTTGGATGCTTTGGTGATGCCAGAATAATAAAAACAATGATTAGGAACAAAAGAGCCATTGCCACAATGCAATGGCTTTTTTGTTTTAATGCTATATTAAATAGCTCAAGATAACCGCGATTTCATAAAGAAGAATACCAGTAGAAGAATCTTAAGACAATCATGCCTAATTTTCTTTTAATGTATACCTTCTATTGTACTTTACTAAGATGTCTAAGACACGATAGTATATAGAAAAATAAAAAATATTCTTGAAGATTTCATAATTTTTTGAAGAGTAAACCATTGCCTAATCGATATACTCGAATTTGAGTATTGTACCCGGGTTATTAAGATTAGTAAGGCCTTCGTTATTTGGGCCCGATGTAGGTCCTCCACCATCCGTGATGACATAGATGGCCTTACCATCACTGCTAACTGTTAAACCCCTGTAACGATTGCCCACTGCAAATAGTTCTTGCATCGCCCCCGTCACGCTTTGTCCATCGGCAGTTAGCATTGTACGGAAGATTCGACCGGATTTGAGCCCCGTGGATAACAAGGAATTCCCCCATTCCGGTATCCCGTCATCGTCATAGACTTGTATACTGGATGGTGCAATCGTCGGGAAGCAGTAAAAACCATTTCCGCAATCGAAATTAAAATCATTGCCCACCGTACTTTCAAAAGTGCTGATCGGAGCCATAAAATCTGGATGGTCCCAAGAGTCTTCCGTGAACGTTGGGGCACCTTCTGGGCAGCTATCGGTCTCGTCATATTCGACCGATTGGCAGTTCTCCATGTCGGCCCATATACAATAGCTATAGGCCATGTTGTCTTTATATCCTGCTACATGAGGCCATCCATAATTTTTTCCCACTTCGATAATATTGATTTCGTCATCGGTTTTCGGGCCATGTTCGTTGGAATATAATATTCCGTCTTTGGAAAAATCAATCCTTGGGCATTGCGATGGCCATACGAATAAATATGACTCTTGACCCCATTGATGACCGGATTGTCATTAGGTATCGTTCCGTCGAGATTTATACGCAGTATCTTACCGGGATAATTGGACCAATCTTGATTGTCGATTTCTGCTTGTATAGGAATAATTTGAGATAATACAGGTTGGCATTTATTGGTAAATTGGTTGGCACCCAAATCCCCTATGGTGTAATACAATGTATTGTCCGGGCCGAAAACCAAACGACCTGAATTGTGGTCCCCACTGGCGGGAAGGTCGGTCAAGATAGACGTTGTGTTGGACAGGTCAGCGTCGCAATTATCATCAATGGAGTAATCCATGCGTACAATCTTCTGCTTGTAGACCCCATCGTTATAGGTGTATGAGGCGTAAACATAATCATTGCCCTTGTCCTGTCCAATTTCTGGATGTAAGGCGATCCGCAATAGCCCTGTTTGAAATTCGAAGTGTGTTGCATCGTTCAATTCGATCAGCTCATCGCTATCTCCTGTCTTTGGGTTGATACGGACAATCTTATACGATTCGCGCTCCGATACCCAAAGATAACCTTCAGGACCGATAGTGATTTCCCAAGGTGTAACAAGGGAATTGTTGGGTAAAAGCTGTGTCATTTTGAAGCCATCAATTATAATAGGTTCTATGACTGAAAAATCATCAGTGTCCGCGTCGATTTCGCAATTTGAAGTAGGGTCGTTGGTGGGTGGCATTTCTGTATCGGGTTCTTCGGGTATTTCCGAATCAGGCTTTGTTGGTGTTTCTGAGTCGGCAGGAGGTATTATTCCAGTACTTATATCGTCGTCTCCACAAGATAAAATGGTCAATATCAGAAATAGGAAAACTATTTTTTTCATGGAAAATACATTTCGATATTTGATGGTGTATGATGAATTAATTCTTAAAGTTAAAAGAATCTATCATAAAACTATAGCATTCAAGGACTAAGTCATGGAAGTGAGGTTGAAAATCAACAATTTGCATGGGTATGGTATAAGTTGGAGATTGACTGGACAAAGAACGATCCCTATAGTTAAGAGCATATTCCACAGGATTATTATCCGTATTGGGATAACAGTGTATTTATCGTAAATTCATACAATCATTAATCCCGTATTGAAATGAAAAAGCTTCGGATTATTTATTTCCTAATGATTGCCATGCTCATGGCCTGCAATTCAAGTACAAAACAAGAAAAAGACAAGGAAGAGTCCCTTGCTGAAACCAATATTCCCAAAGTTGTTACGGCAGATATAGAGGCGGGTATTAAAGCCAATATTGACAAAAGAGTAGCCGAAGGCGATGGGTATTTTTATATGGAAGATGCCGAGGGACAAGAACTCCGCCTACAATTGGTTCGCGTACATACCGAATATCTTTCTAATTTAGGGCCTCGACGGCATTTTGCCTGTGTCGATCTCGCCGATATTAGCGGTGATGTCTACGATGTAGATTTTTTTCTAGAAGGAGATCCGGGTAACATGTCGGTTACCGAAACTACCTTACACAAACTAAATGGCAAACCTTTTTATACATGGAAACGACGCAAGGATAAGACTTGGTACCGAGTACCAATGCAAAATGCCTCAAATGATTTGTTGGGAGTGATCGAAGGAGTTGATAAATTCGAATTTCATTATGAGGTTACGTTACCGGAAATGACGGAAGGGGCACAACTATGGATTCCGTTCCGCAGAGCGATCGTTTTCAAACCGTTGAATTAACATCCTTGACGGCTCCTGCGGAACATCAAATGCTCGATGAAAAGGCAAATGGCAATACTATTTTGTATATGCAACTCACTCCCGAACATAGCGGGAAGAAAATTGAACTTGTTTATGATGTTGAGCGACACGAGAAAAATCCTTATGAGGAAGATTCTTCCCCTTCAAAGTACCTTAATGCCAGTGCCTTGATGCCCGTGGGCGATCGGTTTCAAATACTCGCGGATTCCATTATTGGTGCAAAACGCAATGACGGTACCATTATGCAGGCAAGGGCCTTATATGATTATGTGACTGAAAATGTGCGTTACATCAAGGCAGGAAAATATGGTACAGGAGATGCGGTGTACGCGTGCGATGCGAAAAGCGGCAATTGCACGGAGTTCCATTCCCTATTTATTTCATTGGCCCGGTCGGCCGGTATTCCATCACGGTTTGCGGTAGGAGCTTCCATTCCGTCAGATCGGGACGAAGGCGGTATTGACGGTTATCACTGTTGGGCGGAATTCTACGCAGAAGGAAAATGGTGGCCCGTAGACATCAGTGAAGCCAACAAATACTCTGCACTTGCGACCTACTATTTTGGCCGCCATCCGGCAAATCGCATTGAATTCACTCGTGGGCGTGACCTGATAGTAGAACCCGGACCGAAGTCCGGGCCTATTAATTTTCTGGCGTACCCTGTTATGGAAGAAGGAAATACAGCAGTATTCCCAAAGACGTTTTTCTCGTTCCAACGCAAGCGTACGGACGAAACTTCCGATACATTGGTAATGCTACCCTGATACGGAATCCTTGGCAGGATGCTCTTCACCTTCTGGGTGTTCTTCACCTTCGGGATGTTCCTCGCCCTCAGGATGTTCACCTTCTGCAGCCGCATCTTCGGTCGGGTGTTCCTCACCTTCAGGATGTTCTTCCGCTTGCGATTCGGTGCTTTCCTCTTTTTTCTGTTCCCTGCAAGAGCTTACTGTTCCTGCGGCAACGAAACAGAGAAGTAGCATAATCAAAGTAAAATATTTGAGTTCTTTTAATCGGCTCATCATATAATTGTTTTAGGTGTTAAAAATCAAATGGATGCATGTGATTAGCACTTCAAGTAAATATAGTAAAATTTGACTGAAACAGGTTTATGTTGCCCATGTTTATATCCGACACAGATAGCCGAAAGTCAATCGATACTTTAGCTCAACAGGGTTGCGATGCAAATACGTTTTAAGGCATATCCATTAGAAAATGATCCATTCAAGGCTTGAAATCAACCCAAAAGTGGATCGGAGGGAAGTACCACCATTTGAATTCTTAGAAGTAACAACGCTTAGTAAAATCGGTTTATTGAAAAACGTAATCTTTTATAGGTCTATTGAAAAATGGATAGTCAGATTTTGAGATAACATCATAACCCGTACTTTTTAATAAGTGGTCTTCTTGATTTTTGACGACCATTTGTAGATATTCGTCAAAATCTGAAATTCCCTCATAATTGGCCAATTCTACTGAGCCTACCTTGAACTGATTATTCGCATATATGTCTTGTAGTATTGCTACTTCAGAAGGTAGTTGCGGAATTACGATTTCTGACGTGGACTTGCTGTCAAAGGTGAAATTCCACACATAAACAGGAGTTATATTATTAGCATAATCCATAAGTTGAATTCTGCCTAAATCGTGATCTGTTCCGGTAATTTCCAATTGTATGGTTTTGCCCATTACAGCATAATCAATATCAATTTCAGGGATGGTATAGGTCTCCAAAGGTGCTCCTAAGCGTTCTGTATAAAAATTTCCATACGTAAGACTATGCAAATAGTCATGCATGCTTGTATTTAACTCATATTGAAATAAATCGGAAGGTGAATAGTATTGATTGCTGTTATAGATAAGATGGGCCCTATTAACATCGGCTCTTTTATCTTCGACACTTAAATAACCGTAGAGTTGAAGGTTGGCAGCTTCTCCTGATAAATTTTGAGAAGTATTGATTGTCAAGGTTTTAGATTCTATGCCATCCGAAATAAAATCAGCTTTATCTAAAACAAAATTATCTTCCAATGGGGCATTCAAGAGAAGGTAGGAGTGATCTGTGTTAAAACCGTTGCTCCAATTCCCGTAAAGATAATATCCCGAGGATGGATTCACTGGTCCATCAATTCCTTCATTCAATGAAAAGTTGACTGTGCCCATGTCAACATCCATATAAATATTGAAAAGCGTATCAAAGAACTGATAACCACTTTTTGAAATAAAATTATCGGTAGTTTCAAATCCGGTGATGGGGTAGGTCTTGTTAGTACCTTCAGTATATCGAATGGGAGTCCTCAGATTTAAAGTCTTCGGATTTTCCATTGTAAGATTCGCATAAGTCAATAATCCGGTGGCTGTGCCATTATCAGTAAGCGCGAACGTAAGCATAAATTCCTCATCCTTCGCAAAGTCAACTTCCGTTCGTAACGTGATGGTACGATCATCATTGTTGAACAGCTGGTCGGCAAGGAGACTTCCATCCATTTTTGATGCAAAAACAGCAGCATTTATTATTTACTGATTGATCATATTTTGAGGCAGGTTAATCGTAATCAGTTTTCGTTGTACCGAAAATTGGACTTCCTTTTCTGTTGATTTTCCGTCCATCTTGGTAAATACGACCTTTAAGCTATGGGTTCCGGTGGCATAATCTAAGGGGTCAACGCTAAACGATATATTTGCTTGTTCCGTCGCCTGGTAAATTGATTGGCTATCGACAAACACTTCTACCGAACTTCCAGGAACGTCTTCTTTTGCAAAGCTAGCCGAGATATTAATTTTTTCATCCACAATCTGGTCGCTCATTAACGATATAGAACTGATTTCAGTTACTATATCAGAACCCGTTTCATTCTTCGAACAAGAGGCTATGGAGAATATAACTATACAGAGTACCAAAAAACCACTTTTTTTTTGCTCCATAATGCGGAATTTTAACGAATTAACAGATTTGTTGTATTAAAACGAAAACAGCAACTGTTTCGTATAATTATCTGCTCTTCTTCAACTAAGTTTTGGTTTGATAAGGTCTGCTGTACCCGCAGTCCCGAACTCGCTTAGGGAATACTTTGCGCGAAAGCCCTAGAAAGAAAAGGTCTTCAACCCGAAATATTTTTTGGAGTGGGTTGGGTCGTTGAAATATTGGACATTATTATTGCCATAGCTGCAAAAACAAAGCCGACTTTTGGGAGTCGGCTTTACTAATGAATATATTTTTTACAAATACGCTTTTAAAATTTCGCTTCGTGATTTATTGCGTAGAATCCAGATGGCTTTTTCCTGATTTGCCGTACACGCTCTCTGGTTATATCGAATAGTTCCCCAATTTCGCTGAGACTTTTCGGTGTTCGTTCCCCAATTCCATAATAGAGACGGATAATTTCCCTTTCTCTATCCGGCAGTGTCTTCAAGACTTGATTGATATCCGTGTTTAGGGAGTCCTGCATCATTTTGGCATCGGGACTGGCCGCATCTTTCGATTTGATAACATTATACAAGTTGGAAGATTCCCCTTCTTCGAAAGGAGCGTCCATTGACAGGTGTCTTCCCGAATTTTTAATGGCAAGTTTGACCTGAGTAGTACTCATATCGAGTTCCCTGGCAATTTCGACGGCACTTGGGGGTCGTTGATAGGTCTGTTCCAAAGAGGAGTATACCTTCTTTATTTTACTGATTTCCCCAATTTTGTTCAAGGGCAGTCGAACTATACGCGACTGTTCCGACATCGCCTGTAAAATCGATTGACGGATCCACCAAACGGCGTAAGAGATAAATTTAAAACCACGGGTTTCGTCGAAACGTTTGGCCGCCTTGACCAATCCGATGTTTCCTTCGTTGATCAAATCGGAAAGTCTAAGCCCGCTTCCTTGATATTGTTTTGCGGCCGAAACCACGAAACGTAAATTGGCATTCACTAATTTAGTAAGGGCAATCTGATCTCCTTCACGTATTCTTTTGGCCAGTTCTACTTCCTCCTCTGCGGTAATCAAATCGATTTTTGATATTTCCTGAAAGTACTTTTCTAATGATTTAGTATCTCTGTTCGTAATTTGTTTCGTGATTTTCAGTTGCCTCATATATTTATTTTAGTTAAAATTATGCCTATATAAACTAAGCTTTTTCTCCGGAAATCCTAATAAAATGGCAATTTCTTTTCAAAAACCTTCTTTGAAAGGTCCTTGTACGATGAACTTAATTCAAGGAATTCGGTTTATGAATACTTCGTAAAAGAACTAAAGAGGCCATGAAATATGAATTCCTTTTACTCATAATTGGCACTTTATCTTTTTGACTTCACAATTTTTTTTAGATGTACATTTGAGTGAATTCTAATCATTCGATATGAGTCGAATAATACGGGCATTATTCGTGCTTGTTTGCCCCATAGTTCTTTTAGCCCAAGAAAGCGTTACCCTAAGTGGCCAATTATTAGATCAAGAGACCCAAGAACCCTTGCCTTTCGCGAATGTAGCCGTCCATCAATTTGAAGATGACGCGTTGGTATCAGGAGCGATTTCAAATGAAACGGGAAGGTTTGAAATCTTGGAACTCCCTTTTGGCAAGTATCGTTTGTATTTTTCTTTCCTAGGATTTGAAACTACGGAACGCACCCTGGTTGCCGGAGGATTGAACACGATTTTTGATTTCGGAGAAATCGAACTTGCCCCAAGCGCCCTTTAGCTTCTAATTCCTAATTTCAGGTATTATAAACTAAATACTGGAGAGGGAAGGGTGAACTAGCCAAGCGGCCGAGTCAAGACTCATCTTTCGTATTAGTCCCTTCCCTCTTTCATGTCGCAGATCCAATTAGAATTTCAGGCGGGAAGGCCTAGTAAAGGTATTAGAAAACGACACGTTCCAGTATCCAATACATATCAATTATGAAAATACGATTTTTCATTGGCATAGATATCTCTGCCAGAACCTTGGACTTTTGCATAATGGTAGATGGTAAGGCCATTGAATACCATTGTATCGGGAATACCAAGAAGGAACTGAAAAAGCTTTTCAGGAAGTTCGTATCCAACGGCATGACCCAGCACAACTCATGGATATGTGCCGAACATACCGGTTCCTATGGCTATAGGCTAAGACTTTTCTTGGAAGAAACAGGATATCGATATTCGATGGTCCCTGCTATAGAGGTAAAAAAATCCACGGCACTGAGCAGAGGGAAGAACGATAAGGTAGATTCAAAACGAATCGCCGAATACGCCTTTAGGTTCCAGGACAAATTAAAAGAGTCAAGATTGCCGGAGAAGTATTTGATCCGATTGAAGAACCTTTTCAAATACAGGCAACAAAGAGTAAGGAATTCGACCAGATTGAAGAACCAGATCAAACAGCTTGAGACCCAATGGGAATGCGGCCCTCGTGATTATATGCTGGTAAATGCCAAAATGGAGCAAGAACAATGTGGAAAGGTGATCAAGGAAGTGGATCGACAAATACGGGAACTTATAAATAGTGTTGAAAAAGCCAAGAGAAATCATGAACTTGTCCGATCGGTGCTCGGGGACGGGCCAATGACCGCATGCTATCTGCTGATCTGTACGGACAATTTCGAACTCTTCGATGACACTAGGAAGTTTGCCTCTTTCGCCGGTCTTGCACCATTCGAGAATCGTTCGGGTTCCAGTATCAAAGGGCGGACCAGGACGAGCAAATTAAGGGACAGACAGATAAAGGCATTGTTGAAGCGGGGTCAATTCGGTAATCTCGGGAAAAAATGAATTCGGGAAATACTACCGAAGGAAACTAGATGAGGGAAAACATAAAAACTCGGTAAAAAACGCAATTGCGTTCAAGATTATGACCAGGGCCTTTGCCGTGGTCAAAAGGGGAAGTCCATATGTTGAAATATATTCAGGAAATTTTTGAAGATAAATTTGGTAATCAATAAACCTTAGAATACGAAACGTTGCAAGAAGTGGAAGTAATAGGGGAGCAGGCCACTACCAATTCAGACCTGAACAAAAAGTCATTCGCACTTGACAACAATATAGCCCAATCGGGCGGTTCGGTTTTGGATGCCATGAAAACACTACCGGGCGTGACCTTTGACCAAGACGGGAAAGTAGTTTTACGCGGTAGTGATAAGGTGGTCGTACTTATCGATGGCAAACAAAGCAGTCTTACCGGTTTTGGCAATCAAAAGGGATTATCGAACATTCCTGCATCGAATATCGAAAAAATCGAGATTATCAACAATCCATCGGCCAAGTATGATGCCAATGGTTTTGCCGGTATCGTGAATATCTTCTACAAAAAGGAAAAACAAACCGGACTCAAAGGCGATGTCGGACTTTCATTCGGTTTGGGAGCACTAGGAAAACGCAAAGAAGATACCTCGACCGATTTGGGGAGCTTTTCAGTAAACCCCAAATTGATTCCCAGTTTGAACCTAAATTATAAAAAGGAAAAAGTCAATTACTTTTTACAATCGGAATTCATTTTTCAGGAAGCCCTTCCCAATAACGAATTTACCACCCGAAATTATGATGATGGCCGAAATATCATTTCTCAAGTACCCGAAAATAGGAAGCAGTTTCGGTCCATAATCAATGGTGGCATCGACTATGAACTCGATGATAACAACAGCTTTACCTTTTCAGGACTTTACGACCGAGAAAAGCACATCGATACCGCACAAGTCGCCTTTATCGATTTGAACAGTGCGACCAGAAACCGCTTGTACACCTGGCAAGAAGAAGAGGTAACCCGGTATATCAATGGGACGGTAAACTTCGGCATAAATTTCAAGAAGCCGGACATACCTTGAGCGCCAATGCACAATATACACAAGGTTTGGAAGATGAGACCTACTTACTGAACGATAGTTCCGCGGTCCAAGTGGGACGGGATAAAACCAACATTCGTGCCATTGAAAATACCACCAGTTTGTCTACGGATTATGTACGTCCTTTACAATCCGGACGTTTGGAATTGGGTGCAAAAATGCGAGTGCGAAGACTTCCGGTCGACAATACGATTTCGCCGGGAAACCAATCCATCATTTATCCCGATCTGGGTACGTTTTCTGATTGGGGTGAAAATTTGTATGCGGGCTATATCAACTATCTTTTGGAAAAAGAGAAATACGATATCGAAGCAGGGCTCCGCGCAGAACAAACCAATGTGTTTTATGATGTAGACCCTGCGAACGGATATTATCCTGAAAATGATAAGTACGATTATTTCGAACTCTTCCCAAGCGTTCGTTTGACCTATAAGATAAAGGATAACAATAAATTCTCGATTTTCTATAACCGCCGTATCGACCGCCCGGGAGAGCCCGAACTACGAGTTTTTCCGAAGTATGATGACCCCGAGCTTTTAAAAGTCGGTAATCCGTATTTGCGACCCCAATTTACCGATGCGTTCGAACTGGCGCATAAATATTCGTGGGAGGGCGGCTCATTTTTCACGGCCGTTTATCACCGAATGATACAAGACCAATACATGCGTATTTTCAGTTTTGATGATTCCAATCCCGATTATGATATTGTAAACCGTATCTATCAAAATACGGGCAGTGCCACCAATACAGGTGTTGAGCTCTTGGCAAGTCAAGATATTTTGAATACTTGGAAAGTATCCGGTAACTTCAATTGGTTTTCCAATCAGATTAATGCCTACCAGGGTATTTTATTATTTCCGTTTGAACGGACATTCACCATTCAGGAATCCACCGCCAACGCGTGGACTGGAAAAATAACCTCGGGATTGGAATTGCCAAAAAATTTTACCATACAACTGACATGCGTTTACTATTCCAAAAAGAACGTTCCCCAAGGGGAGGAGCTGGCTCGGTCATCGATAGACTTCGGACTCAAAAAGGCCTTCTGGTCCAAAAAGGCGGAACTAACATTATCGGCCAGCGATATTTTCAACAAATTCGGAATACGCCAAAGGGTAACCAATGAGGGGTTCTCGGCATTGTATGAAAATTATTTTGAGACCCAGATTTTCAGATTGGGGTTTCGGTATAAGTTATAGGCGAGACGATAGATCTGTCTCTCCCATACTAAAGTTTCTTATATACAAAGGCCACCGCTTTATCTCGCATCTAAAAAGCGTATGTGTGTGAAATGTTCCATATACCTCTATAAGACTGGTATTAAGCTAAAATACTCTCATGCCCTGAGTCCTTGGCAAATAAACAGGTACTTTTCGTTTTAGCCGACATTTCTTTTATAAAATCAAATTTAAGATCCTCATCCATTCCAAAAATATTCAGGTCTGCAGAAGGTGCATTATTTATGACCGAATAGAAATCGCCAATATGCACTTCGGTTAGCGTTTCAGGTAAACGCGCAAGATTAATCAATAAACTCAAAAATTCCTTGGCCTCGTCTTCTTCATTGGGGTCTTTTATGACTGTAATCAGTCTAATTCGCGCTCCCCAGTTCATTTTAAGTTTGTAGGCCACGAGAATGGAAAGGTCCAGGTTTCCTATATCCCAGCCCAAATCCCATTTGGTTTTCCGATCACTTACCCAGACATTGATGATATTACGTTGACCTAGTAATGCGGACGGATGCACCAAATACAAAAGCACACCTATTTCCAATCGAATGGATTCTTTGATCACGGGACGTAATTCGGTTTCATAATTATCGTGATCCTGTAAATTCAAGAAGACAATATTGGGTCTGAAAAAAGCACCCTGAAGCGCTTGACTTCCGTAATTGATTCCCTTGGCAAATTCTTCCGTGTGGATGACCGATGTTGATGAAAAAACCCCCTTTTGCCGAAACGATTCGGAAATGGACTCTAATTCTTGCGCCAGTGTACTGGTTTCGGAAAATGGCTCGATACCTAATAATTTGATGGAACCTTTAGGCTTGGCTATATTTCTTAAAAATTCAAAAGTTCCCTTTAACCCATTTACATCCCTGACGGGAACCATTAAATTTGCCTTCCAGGCACGCTGTTGCATTTTTTTCATGCCCCAAGTATGTTTGGCCGCCCATTCTGCAAACGAAACAAATAGGCCTGAACGTACATCTTCAAAAGGTGTTTCCAGATTTTGTCGTGATAGGTACCAGTACACCATCAAAACAATCATGATCGATACCAGACTAACGGTAGGGTTGATAATGAACATGGCAAAGACCGATGATACCAGTCCGAACCAAGGTACCCACCTGTGAATTTTGAAAACAGGCCGGTAACTGATCAATCCGAGGTTTTGTTCGATGATGACCACAATATTGATCATAGCGTAGGTAATTAAAAAGAAAAGTGTCACCAAAGGGGCTACGGCATTTAAATTCCGTAATAGTAGCGTCGCGAATATCAGTATTCCGGTGACCAACATGGCGTTTCTCGGTTGGCCATTGGCACTTTTTCCCCCTAAAAAATCGGAGAAGGGAAGTACCTTGTGTTCCCCCATGGCAAATAAAATACGAGACGATCCCACAATGGATGCCAAGGCCGAGGAAAAGGTTGCCCCAAGTATTCCAGCAAGTATGAGCGGTCCTATGTAGGCCTTTTCTACCATGATATAATAATTACCAACCAGTTCTGCTTCCGTGGCACTTCTGGAAATCAAAAAGCAAGCACCATATAAATAAAAAAACTGACCCCGATTGCCCAGAGGGTTCCGATAGGAATGCTACGTTTCGGATATTTCAATTCGCCGGACATATTGGCACCGGCCATAATACCTGTGGCGGCCGGAAAGAAGACGGCAAAAACGACCCAAAAACTACTGCCACTAAATCCATTCTCGATAGACCCTTTAAAGGTCCCCCAACTTAAGGCATCGCTTGTGGGTATGGTCATTGAGCCTTCGTAGGCGGCAATAACGATGGATATCATGGACAGCACAATGATACCCATGATGAAAAACTGTGTTTTGATTGCGAGATTAGCACTTATGTAGGCAATCGAGAGGAGCAAACCAAAAACGATCACATCTACCAAGAAGGCATTGTGGTCGGGAAAAATTGCCAACCAACCTTCCCTGAAACCAAAAATATACATGGTGACCGCCAAGCCTTGCGAAATGTATCTGGGTATCCCCAAACTCCCGCCAACCTCCAGACCCAAAGCCTGGGATACAATGGCATAGGCACCCCCGGCACCTATGCGAATATTCGTCGTTATGGCCGACATGGAAAGTGCCGTACACAGGGTAATCAAAAAAGAAATGATAATAATCAACCACGCCCCTAAGAGTCCGGCGTTACCAACCACCCAACCCAAGCGTAAATACATGATGACCCCCAATATGGTCAATAAGGTCGGTGTAAAGACACCTCCAAAGGTTCCAAATTTTTTAAGGGTAGTTGCTTCTTTCTCCATTAGTCAGAATGGACTGATTTTGAGTATTAAAGTAGTAATTAAATGGTCGGGTTTCTTTCTAAATTCTATATAAAATCACTTTTATGCCTGAAGAGGTGCATGAACTCCTTTAGAAAACAATAGACCTGTATGAGTAAACACTTATTATATGGGCCGACGGAGGGAGGGGAATGTAATGTGTTTTGAATGGGATTGCAATAAATAGGTCTTGAACCAAAAATAGAGTTTTTTGGACCAAATGATTAATTCGTTGATTTAATGATGCTGTAGTTTTGAAATATTAAACCTTAAAATAGATATCATGAGAACAATCAAATTAGTCTTAATCCTAGCGTTAATTACTATAAATTATGCGGTAGGTCAACAAAATCAAGTAGCAACAGAAAACAACAGCACTATGAAGACCTATGTAATCGAACGTATTATACCCGGCGCAGGAGCCTTAACAGCAGATCAATTGAAAGGAATCTCTCGAACATCATGTACTGTAATAAAAGAAATGGGGTCAAAAATTGAGTGGCAGCATAGTTACGTAACAGGTGATAAAGTATACTGTGTTTACAAAGCAGAAAATAAGGAATTGATAGAAGAACACGCAAAAAAAGGAGGTTTTCCAGCAAATTCTATAAGTGAGGTCACAACTAAAATTAGTCCGGCAACAGCCGAACAATAACATTTTCACAAGAAGCCATGAATTTTTAATGATGGCTTCTTGTTTTTTTGTTGTGTACCTTAACTAAAAATTAGTTTATGCCCATATATATGGATTTTCATGAGTTGCCAGATGGTGTTACCGCGGCACATGTTGCAGAAATGCATCAAGCAGATTTGAAAATTGAACATAAATATAATTGCCGTGGATTAACCTATTGGTGTGATGAAAGAAGACAAACCGCATTCTGTTTAATGGAAGCACCTAATGAACAAGCGGTCATTGCTTTGCATCAAAAAGCACATGGTGATGTACCGCTGAAAATTATTGAAGTAAATGAAACTATAGTAGAATCTTTTTTAGGTAGAATTGAGGATCCCGAGAAATCGAAAAACACACAGCTCAACATTATAAACGATCCAGCCTTCAGAACATTAATGGTTGTTACATTAATAAAGAAATCACTAAGAGAAACTGGATTTGAAACCTTAAAGGCAGCGATACGAGGATACAATAAATCGATAACCAATATTGTTAGCAATCATAAAGGACGTATCGTTAAAGAAAAATCAAATGCGTATCTAATGTCGTTCGATTCGGTAACAAATGCCATTCAAAGCGCGATTCAAATTCAAGAATTACATAATTGCGTGATTACACCTGACTTGGAATTTAAAATAGGAATAAGTGCTGGGGTTCCTGTAACCACCAAAGACAACATTTTTGAAGACACTATAAAAAAGGCCACTAATTTATCCTTCATCGCAAAAGAGAGGATATGCATATCAAATGAAGTTAAAGATTTGTATGAAAGTGAAAATCAAAATAATGCTATCCCCAAGGAAATTAACGCATTGAATATTCAAGACGAAAACTTTGTTGCTCGATTGATGGAATATACAGGAACTAACTGGTCGCATTCAAATTTGAATGTAAGGGACTTTCATAAAAATTTGGGTTACAGCAAATCGAAATTTTATCGAACGATGATGTCAATACTCGGAAAATCTCCAAATAGCTTTTTGAAGGATTATTGATTAAACGAAGCGCTACAGCTATTAGATTTACAAAATTCGAATATTTCTGAAATCGCCTATAAAACCGGATTTAGCAGCCCTGCTTACTTTTCAAAATGCTTTCAAGAGCGGTACGGTATGCTACCATCAAAATATAGTAAGCAAATAGCGTAATAAGGAGTTGTACGCTTTACTTCAAATACCAGGAATATAACAGAATCGGTCCGACGTATCGCTATTTGATACCAGCGCGCCGGTAGGCAGGGTTTTTTAGCATAGGTGGGAGAAGGTATGGCATATCGGCTGTAACTCAATTTAGAGCGTAAGTGGAGCATGGAATGGTATTTCACTACATATTTTACTTTATTACCCTTTTCATTGAATATTTTTTTTGGACTTTAATATGCCAAGCCCTTACCAAAAATAGCAGTCGTCGAATATAGTGATACGTCAAGAAATTTGTTCCTTTGCGGTTATGGAAACCAATGCCCAGCTATTTAAGCATATAGAACTTTTGATTGGTAGTATTGGGGTAATGCTAAGTCTTTTTTTTGCAAGCTTCCTCATCTTAACCCATAAGAAACAACCAAAAGCGAACCTTTTTTTGGCAATTTACCTGCTTGCGTTTAGCCTGCGGATCAGCAAGTCATTATTCTTCAATTATTTTCCTATCGATCCTGTAATCCGAAACATTTTCCTGGGCGTTTTATTAACCATCGGACCTTCTATCTGGTTTTATACAAAGTATCTCGCTAAACCGAGTATTTCGATCAAACGCTCTAAAATCTTAATCCATTATGTGCCGGCTTTGCTCTATATTCTGTTTTGTTGGGCCATACCCAATGATGGTTCTATCACCGCCCAGTTCTTCTACACCTTTCTGATTTTGCACATGGCTGTTTACATCGTGACTTCTCTAATTTGGTTGTTTAGGCAGACGAAAGCCGCGATAATAAATGAATCGATTAAAAAATGGCTGTATTACTTTCTAGGTGTGACGTTGTTTATGGTGATCATTTATTTTATGATCAGCAATAACATCATCCCATATTATTTAGGAACGGCCTTTTTGTTTTCGGTGGTCATTATTTTCTTTGGAATATGGGCGCTAAAAAATCCTTTCTTGTTTCAAATCAACCAAGAAAAGTATTCCAATTCTTCTTTAAGTTATGAAGAATCCGTTCGCACTGTTGAACAATTAGATACATTGATGGAAGGTGAGAAATTGTTTCTAGAGCCTGACTTAACAATTGCGAAGACAAGTGCTCGATTGGGAATTTCCCCCAAACAATTATCACAAGCGATCAATCAGGTTTATAAAAAGAACTATTCGCACTACATTGCCAAATATAGGGTAGCCGAGGCCAAAAGGCTTTTAGGTTTGGCTGAATATGCCAATTATAAGATTTCGGCCATCGCTTATGACAGTGGCTTTAACAGCATATCATCCTTTAATACCACTTTTAAGAAACTGACCCAAATTACAGCAATTGAATATCGTCAATCCCTTTTATCTTAAAAAGGCCTTGAAAGCTTCCTTTTGTGTGCCAGAATCCTGATTTTGGTAGGAAAGTACCTGTATTGACAGTATTCTTGTATCGATAAATTTTTATTGGTATGAAAAGAATATGGGTCTTGCTCGGGTTATTTTATTTAGGATGTACTCCTGTCAAAGAAAATGTTACCGTCGTTAATTTCCATCCGCAAAAGAAGATTGTTTTAGAAGGATTGAAACGTCCTTGGAGTGCTGCATTCCTGTCCAAAGATGTGGTATTGATTTCAGAGAAAGATGGAAACCTTTTAAAGGTCAACCTTACCACAAAGGAAAAAATAAAGATCAAGGGATTTCCTGCTGATCTGATGGACACCATTACAATCAATTCAAAAGCGTATGCCCCTGGCAGCTTCCCCAGAGATGCAGATGGTAAACAAATGAAATACAATGCAGGTATTTTTGACGTGGTACTGCATCCAGATTTTAAAACAAACAACACCCTTTACGTCTCCTATGTTTCTCAAAAAGGACAATTATCTACTACCAAAGTCATTCGTGCAGTGCTTGAAAAGGACTCATTGACACAGGTGCATGCTATCTTGGTGGCAGAACCGTATACCGAAGGCCTTTTTCATTATGGGGGCGGTATGACCTTTGGTGCAGATGGCAAACTTTATATCACGGTAGGTGAGCGGCTATTCTCAGAAGTCAATCAACCATCGATGCCCATCGCCCAAGATCTCGCAGACAAACGTGGGAAAATCTATAGATTGAATGCAGACGGTAGTATTCCTGATGACAATCCTGATTTTGGAAATGAGGCAGTCCCTGGACTCTACGCGCCAGGTATTCGAGCTTCCCAAGGCATCACATTGAACAAAAAAACTGGGGCAATATGGTTTACAGAGCACGGAACGAAACAAGGTGATGAAATTAATCTGTTGAAATCCGGAGCCAATTACGGTTGGCCGATTAAAACAACTGGAGGGTACCGAGGATTGGGTTATGAACCCCCTGCATTGGAAGATCGGGTATTTACTAATCCCAAATGGTATTGGTTACAAACGGTAGCGCCTACTGGTTTAACATTTTATACAGGAGACGAATTTCCCCAATGGAAAGACAATCTATTTATTTCAGGGCTCTCAAGAGGCAGTCTTTGGCGTGTTGTGCTAGAAGGCGAAACCATTACAAGTTTAGAAGAGCTCTTTGTAAATGATAGGGTACGTACGCGCAAGGTTGTTCAGAGTCCCGACGGAAAGCTCTATTTATTGACCGATGAAGCCGATGGCAAAATGATATTGATCGAGCGAAATAACAATCCCAAATTATAGAAACCGCCCTATCTGAAAGAAAATAACAATTTAAAATTATTCGTATCTAAAAATCAATAGTATGAAAAAGACACTCTTTGCTTTAACCATCTTACTTTCCTTTGCAGTAATGCAAAGTCAGCCCACTAATGAAGAACAAATTAGAGTTGCCCTGAATGACTATATTGATGGCAGTTCTTATAATAAGGTTGACCAGATACTAAAAGCTTTTGCAGATAACGCCACCTTGTACCTTACTAATAGGGAAGGGGAGTTCAAGAATTTCACACCACAAGAATACACTGGTTTTTTTAAAAATGGGGTTCCTGGCAAATTCAATGGCCGAGTGGGAAAAATACTTTCAATTGAAATAGATAAAGATATTGCAACGGCCAGGGCCGAAATCGTCATTGCAGAACGGGAATCTAAGTATATTGACCTATTTTTACTGAAGCATATTGATGGTAAAGGGTGGAAAATCATTAGTAAAACAGCAACTCAAGTTGACTACGGAGGCTATGTAGAAAGAGATAAAAAATTAGACAATTTCACGCTACAAAGACTACTAGTGTTGAATGATGCAGGCGACGTTTTAATGGAACAAGGTGACGTTTCAACGGAACAAGCCGAACCGACTTGGTATCCATTATCACTCTATAGTACAACCAGACAATCCATAACCGAGGCGATGGACAGTCTGGCCCTTTCCCATGGCATTAAAATATCCAAACCTGAACTGCGGGCCTATACCACCTATAAATTTTCCTATCACAATCAAGTTTCTTTTAGAAGTTATTACGTAGCCAAGTATGTAGCAGGTAGTTTAAATCCGCCAAAAGACGGAATTACCTTGAAATGGTTGCCGGTAGAAGAGGCTGTACCCCATATACCTGTTGAGGCAATCCGTTTAATAACCAAACAGGTATTGGAATTTCCTGAAAACGTGTGGGGCGGTTCATTTCTCATTTCAGAAAATGGCGAACAACATGATACGCTTGTTTTAGAAGATTTTTACCCACTCTTTGGCACAAAACTGTAATTGAACTCGTCTTGAGTTAAGGTTTGGAACCGAGCCTGTCTGTCGGAAGGGCATAAACGAAGGTTTTTGTAGGCTGATGAAGTCATTTTTTGAGCGCATAGCCATAGTGACCTCTTGTAATTTTTTTAAATTATAATTATTCAATTTCAGAAACCCCAGTCATTCGTAAGAGTGAAGTGTCATGAAACAATACCTTTTCACTCTCCGTATTGAGTTACACATCGGTTTCAATCATAGTGACTCCTTCCATCCATAAAGCCCTGAAAACCAATTAGACTCGTTTTTCGAAACCTTTCGTAATAAAAAACAAGTCGGTAATTGTGGTACCTTTGTAGTTGTGCCAGTACGTTGAATCACAACAGGCTAAAGCAACTACTAGGTTGAGCCAAGCGCATTAAAAAAGTGAATACAAGCTTGAGAAATGAGGAGCATCCCTTTGAAAATGTCACTAAAAAATTCGGTTACTTACTACGTAATACTAGCTTTCATAGGCCTTATGCTAATGGGTTGTTCGTCGACCAAAAAAATGAAGAAGCAAACAATCCTTTTGGGGTCGGATCAAACTACTACACACCCACAAAACGATAATGGCAATACCGTTACAGCTATACCTGATTATGATTTTGATGATCATGAATATATTAGCCTAAAACCAGTGCAAATAGCACCACACCTATCCAATATCAAAGATTCATTGACACAAACCGATACTAGTACGGTAGCAAACGATGTTACAGCACTGGTTAGTTTAGATAATATAAGTCCAGTGGCCGATAAGCTAGTAGAAATTTATCTCAACAGCGAAAATAAAGAGCCTAAAGGTCATTGTCTTTCAGTAAGTAAAGGTCGTTTTGAACAAGCGTATAAGCAGGTTCATGGTCATTCGCTGTATCAAGATTTACCGGATAGCATGGCCACAAAATTATTTACCCCCAAACAAGTGTTTAATTTGTTATACTCATCTGCATCAGAAACAGAACAGGGCTGGCGAAGTCTTCCAGAAAAATATAGGGGTAAGGGCAATGCCGGGGCTATTGCTTATGCCGGTATGGGTACCTTGGTTGATACATCAGCAATTTGGAGTGGTCAATTAAGACCTGGAGCACTCATGCAGGTTTGGCGATTTAAAGAAGACTATGAACAAGTGGTGCAAGGTGTAGATGTTAAAAAACTAGACCCTTACGGACACTCGTTCATTTTCATAAGCTATGTACGTAATGAAAAAAATGCAATTATCGGGCTTAAAATTGCCGACCAAGGTTTTCAAAGCTACAGACCTTTAGTACCTAGTGATTATGAAGTTTGGTGGGCAGTGAACCTTAGTATTTAGAAGGCCAATATGTAATACAACATTAATTTAACCTTTTTTATGTAATTTGTACTTATCTAACACGTTACGAACATAGAGGTTCATTACTAAATCTATACAAAACCCATGTTATTCTTTTCGCTACTACTTTCTTTAGGCTTTATAAACGAAATGCCGACCAAAATAGAAAAGGTGACAGACTATAGCTTTGTTGCTGAAAAACCTTTATCTACTGCAGAAACCAGGAGTTTTAACGAAGAGGTAATCTTATCGTTTACAACAGATTCAGATAGTATTGTAGCTTCCTATGCCAATACCAAAGTCGATGCAGATCAACTTCGTTTGCGTTTAAAAGAAGGCCTTCGACTGGGCACTATTTCTTTTGAAGCTATTAAAACAGCTTTTACCGATCAATTGGTGGACAAGATTATACCGCACTGGTACGGTACTCCTTGGAGTTTTGGAGGTCATACCGATATACCTAACCAAGGTAAAATTGCATGTGGTTATTTTATATCGACCACCTTGCGCGATATGGGTATAAATCTCAACCGATATACATTGGCTCAAAAATCACCAGTTGACGAGGCTAAAATGTTGAGTTGCGGTTCTGTAATTAACAAAGTTGTTCAAGATACACCAGAAAAAGCCATTGCGGCGATTGATCGCTTGACCGATGAGGGACTTTACTTTATTGGTTTTGACGAGGGGCATGTGGGCTATCTTTTAAAGCGTGACGGTGAATTATTTCTAATCCATTCCAACTATTTTTCTCCCGTCTCGGTTTGTATGGAAACGCTCGAGGATTCACGAGTTTTCAAGCGTTTTACTACATTTCATCTTGTAGCTATTTCACATAACGATACCCTGTTGCAACGGTGGTTAGACAATGGTGAAGTGTTGTAGTAAATAGCACCAAATTAAGGTATTTCTTTCTTAAAATTTCCTTCAATAAAGTAATGTAATCTTCATTCTTCACCAGATGGTGGATTCGGAAGACAAAGCACTTATTCTACGAGCCAACGGTAACGGGGCAATGCCTGCCTGCCACGCCTACGGCGGGTAAACCCGCAGGCAGGTGTGTGTAATGATTAATTTCAGTTAATTTCCAACAGAAAGACATTTTAATCATATGATGAGAATCAAGGATTATTTGAAAGACTTCCTAAAGACTAGGGTTTTTATTCACAGATTCAAAAGTGACTCATCCATAATTCATAAGCGTCCAGATAGAAGACGCTATTCAGGAATTTGGTCATTACAGAACACTTAAGGTTGGCCCTCATTATTCTTTGAAAAGGGTATCAATTTCTCGAATGGCTTAAAAAGAAATCCAAAATCATCTCACTCGCATTGATTTCCTTACTGACTACACCTACCAAGTTAGGAGAAAGATATTGTGCTCCGCTCGGCCATGTATGGCCACCGCCGATTACCCTGACCAAAACAACTTCTGTGCCTTGTTCACACCCTTTGTGCCCAGAAATTTCAACACTAGTTCCATCGGTTGGAATAGTATCTATAATAGGTTGAGTCTCGGAGGGATTTGCACATTGATTATGGTCTACGAATTTTTCAATTGATGCGGCTGTTGACAGCACTTCGCCTCGCATGCAATCAGGAACAAATGGACCAAGAATACAACCTCCATTATAGGGCACAAGAGGGTCTTCTTCGCCATTAACGATCATTATGGAGATCGGCAATTCAGGAACTTTTGACTGAATAGCCGTTGTTATTTGGGCGGTAACCGGTGCAATGGCGGTAATTTTATTTGAAAGGTCCATCGCCAAGCGTATGGACATTAATCCGCCATTTGAAATACCAGTTACATAAACCCGATTTGCATCCACACCATAATTCTGGATCATATCGTCTATAATGGCGGCTATGAATCCGACATCATCGTACATGCTGTCGTTACCAAAAATTTCTGGTCGTCCATCATTCCAACGTTTGTCAATTCCATTGGGCATTATAAGAATCATACCTCTTGACTCGGCCGCTGTTGTAAGTGTTCCGGCAGAAACGTCATCTTCGAAATTCGTTCCTGTTCCGCCGCCGCCATGTAAAGCGAATACCAAAGGGGTATCGTTAGATTCATCAAAATTAGAAGGCAAATACATGTGGTAGGTTCGTTCGACACCGTCATGTTGAATGGTTTTTGTATTGAATTCCCCTAATGTATCTGTGGGAGAATCGTCATCCTTTGAACAACTGTTCATCATAAATAGAAAAAGTGGAAGCATCATGAAAACCCAATTCCATTTCGGTTCGGTGCAAGGTCTGTTCAAATTATTCTCTGTGTTTTTCATGCTTTTTTTTATTTGTTTTTAAAGAAATTCCAAACCTCAGTCGCCATTTCAATATCTCCGTTCTGCTCCTTTACAATAGCTTTAAAGACATTGCTATATCTTTCAGAAATGCTAGGTTCGGTATGCCCGCCGCCAATTACCTCATAAAAGACCACTTCCGTGTTATTTGCACCGTTTATATATAGGTGCTTTTTTACAGTAGAGTTGTCGGAGGTATCCGTATCTGCCAAATCAGTTACCGTCGGGGTGGTGTCGGTTTGATTTCGGTTGACCCAATAATCGATGGTTTCTTGACCAGAAAAGACTTCTCCACGATTACTCGCCATTTCCCCACCATCATAAGGGTTTATGGGGTCTTCCGTACCGTTCATAAACAGCGCTGAAATTGGTAAGGTAGCATTTGTACATTGGGAATTAACAGGATTTGATGCAACAATAGCTGCAAAAGCGGTTAGCTTGTCGGGTATTTCTTGAGCCAATCGCATGGCCATATGACCACCATTCGAAGTGCCAACGGCAAAAACTTTTGATGCATCCGCTTGATGTTCGTTCAATACAAAATCGATTAGCTTGTCGATGAAAAGCACATCGTTCGCATCAGGATTACCGTTAGCATCATTGCGGCAGTCATTCCAACCGCGATGGTCACTTGAGCCATTGGTACCATCGGGTACGATCAGAATTACGTTTTCCTGAAGGGCGATGTTCTCCCAAACTTTGTATGGTGCTTTTACATTGGTGAAGCCCATTATCTCATCTTTGTTGCTTCGATTGCCATGCAATAAAATTACAATTGGGGCATTCGTGACATTTTCAGGCAGGTACATATGATAGTTTCTACTTGTACCAGAAACATCGATAGTCTGATTTTTATGCCAGCCCTGCTCGCCGGGCGAAAGTGGGTTTGAATCATCGTCTTTATGGCAACTTACTGTAAGAGCAATCAAGGCTAAGTAAAATAGCATGTTTTTCATGGCAATGTATATTGTGTTTTAAAACGTTTTTTACCTCAAATTATTCTTTCAAACAAATTTCATGAAGTATTGGCTCTTTGAAAAAAAAGAATGACGAAAGCACTTCGTTTGATGATGAAAACTTCTTAAAACTTTATCAACTAAAATGAAATGTTTACATTCAAACACCGTTCATGTATCGGTAAACAATGGTAATTGAAGATCTATGAGCTAAATTTAAATAGTTTACAAAAGCAAATGCCCTTATTCGACCGCTTGATAAATAACAAAACCGTACAGAATCTATTTGTATGGTTTCTTGTATTTCTACTGTTAATTGCCACGGTACAACCTAGCAACAAGGTAGCCACTGCCATTTTCGCGATTATTTTATTGGCACCCGCCGTTTATTTAAGCAATCTGCTCATCCTTCCTTTTTTAAAAGAAAAAAAGTAACCTTTATTAGTCTTTTCACATCCAATGCTGCGGTATTTACTCTTATTTCAGCACTAATTACAAGTGCTGTTTCTGATAAGGTTATTGATTCGAAGTTGTTGATCAACTACTTCGGTATCATGATACTCGCCCTCATTTTGGCAGCCGCGCTAAAAATAGCACGGGATAGTTTTACGCGAAGGCAAGAAGTTCAACAAACGGAAACACCAATCAATGGGGAGGAAGCTGTCAGCTCTATTTTCGTGAAAAGTGATAAGAAAATCATTAAAATCGACGTTGATGAAATCCAATATATCGAGGCCTATGGAAATTATGTGAAAATTTACACAGATACAATGATTCTAACACCAGAGACCCTGACCAATTTTTTGGAAAAGCTACCTCCCAATTTTCTACGAATACACAAATCGTTCGTTATTAATTTCAATACATTAAAATTGATTGATGGGAATCAAATTGTACTACAAAACGGGGCTAAGTTACCCATAGGCAAGTCGTATAAAAAGGCTGTTTTAGATAGGATATAGAATCATAAGATTTTCATATTTTTCTCACACAAGTATTTGGGTACCACGTTTTCTTTGCTAACTCCGCGCCTCGCCGAAAAAAGCTATTACCCAATGGGTAGTAGCTTTTTCTCGCGTCTAAACTAAGGTAATGGAACACTTATTAACTGACCGACGACATGCGCTCCGAAGCTATTTACGGCGTAGGAGTGGAGGAGGAGGGCCATGTGTATGAAATGGTGTCAACTACTTCATGAGTATCTAAGTCGTTTTCTTCATCGCGAGGACCTCGAGTACAACTACGTTTTCCGTTAGTACAGGGCAGTTGTATTGATAGGATTGGAATCTTGGTTCAGATAGCGTTGAATTTGAAAAGCAGCATAGATAGTAATAAACAGCGGCGTATAACGTTCTATCTAGATAAAAAACCAGAATATGAGCCCGTTCAAATCTCTTTTTTTATTGCTGCTAGTTTTTCCTTTACTATCCTTTTCACAAGTCGAGATGAAATGGAACAAAGAGGTACCTACCAAAATTTTATGGCAAGAAGTTACCTCACTGGGCAACCTTATCGTTAGTTCAAGAGAAGAATTGATCGGTATCGATACCGAAACAGGTGCTATTAGCTGGGGAAAAAGAGCCTTTGGCAATCTTGATAGAGACGCTTTCGAAGAACTTCCCAATAGTCCGTTTTTTTCGGTAACGACGGGCAACAGCTTGCATCTCATCGATCAGTTTAGCGGCAATGAAGTCTTTAATTCTAAAAATGCTGGTCTTCAACAGGTTGCTAGCTATCATTTATTGTATAACTCAGATGCTATTCTTGTTTCTGGAACAGATTACAATGGAGAACCGCTGATGGTTTCCGTAAAAATGTCAGATGCTAGTTTGTCATGGTCGATGAATGAAAAATTTGGCCGTATCGTTGCTACCAATGAACTTGACAATCAAGAACTGCTTATTGTGACCTTGTTCAATAATTATAAACTCAACGCGGATACCGGAGACGTAATTTGGAAGAAAACGAACTCCAAGGAAACGGAGCAAATCGACAAAATGGGGAAATTTGGGGCCTTATTGAAGCAGGTCGCGGAGAATGTCTCCAAAGATATGGACATACAACTGCGCTACTACCAGCCCGAAGGCAGTGCCATTTTCTATTTGGGATCACAGCAAGAGCGACAAGGCGGTATGACCACATCCTCTGGCAATACCACTATTAACTATACCAATAACTATAACGCTTACAATATCAATGATGGCAGTTTGGTATGGGACGAAGAATTAGAGGTAAACGGGGCACTCAGCCAGGTCTATTTTTTAGATAAAGGAATGCTGGTGTTGCCCGATGATGGCAATCGAACGAAAATAAACCTGTTCGACTATAAGACCCGTGAAGGGCTGTGGGGAAAAAAGGGCCGTGGTATCGCGATCAAAGGCGGAGTTTATGATTATTTAGATTCCGGCGACGGTATTTTGCTGGTATCGCGAACATCCAATAAAGATTTTCTCAATTATTTAGACCCAACGGTTGGGGCCATTACATTTGATAAACCTGTCAAAGTCGATGGTACGGTCGTTGGCATTGTGCCACTGGCGAATTCAATCCTATATATAACGACCGAATCGATGAACATTTTGGACCACCATACGGGAACCCTGAAGTGGAAAAAAGTATTCAAACCAGTCCTAGACTTACCGCAGAGCACCAAGATAAAATTTATGCTTTTGATTCCAGTTCCGGCTTTTTAAAAGTTGTGGATAAGTCAAATGGCCAAGTAAGTGATTTTTCACAAGTGGAACTTCGATTTGAGGGGAAGGAATCCCCATCGAATCTGGAAATCATGGAGGACGGTATTTTTATACACTCTGATCAAAACGTTGCTAAATTCAATTTTGACGGATCCTTGGTCTATCAAGAATATTATGCCGCACCTAAAGAAGCGGGTTGGAAACGTGCCTTACTTTATGCCTCGGCGGTACGGGCAGCATATATTGGTGCTACCTCATACTATGTTTCAGGTGCCATGGCCGCGGCTGAAAATGACGTACGTCAAAAAGATGAAGTAGCAGGAGAATTGGTATCTCAAATAGGCGACGCTTATGGAGAATTGGGCAATGCCGCTTCCAGTTATGCCGGTGCCGCCTTTAGAAAGGCGAATGCCCGACTCAAAGCCACCAAACAAGGAAGGGATTTTATGTTCATCATGTCAAAACAAGAAAAAGACATTGTCTTGTTAAAAGTTAGTAAGACAACTGGTCAGGTAGCGGGCGAAATCAATTTGGGTAAGGACCGTGAACCCTTATATGCCGTTGACGATATTACCGGACAGGTATATTATCAAACAGGAGACGCTGCACTTACCTCTTATATGGCGCGCTAACAGATACCCGTGAGGAAATCCATAGCCTATTGCTTTCTTTTTGTAAACTTGGCGTGTAACACCAGTATGGAGGTTCGTACGGAAGGGAATTACGAAGCGCTAGTACTTCCTGATGGATCTCAAGTATACCTGAACCATCACAGTTCCATTTCATATCAAGAAGACTTTGATCCACGCACCGTCAACCTGAGTGGGGAAGCGTTCTTTTTTGTAAAACCCAATGAATCTATCTTCACAGTGGCAACTACTCATGGCGACATCGAGGTTTTGGGCACGGAGTTCAATGTAAAGACCACTTCAGATCAGGTGGCCGTAGATGTGAAAAAAGGGTTGGTCGAATTGAAAACAAAATACGACAGGAGTAAAGTCAAAAAGGGAACAAAGGCCGTTTACAAAGATGGCGAGCAGGCTGTTCAGAAAATTAAATCCAATAAGGAATACCTGAAATGGATACGTTCGTTGGAAAAAGACTTCAAAGCGCTCGGCAAACAGCTTAAACCAGCGCTAAGGGAAATCGGTAACGATTTCAAAAAAGCCGGAAAAAAGATTGGTGATGAGTTTAAAAATTAATATCCGTTTTGGGTATTTCCGTGTGCTATGGACCGTAATCCTATAAAAACATAGGTATTCCCTTAAAAAACTTATAACTTATCGCTATTTGATATACGGCATAAAAAGAAAAGATTGAGAATCTTCACTTTTTTGAGCGGGTTGGTGCGCTGGCGTATTTGGCACTAAACTTTCTTTAAATTTTTCTTCTAAAAAGTTTCTTCTCAAAAGGTAATGGAACACTTAATTAACTGACCGACAATAGGAGGGAAGGCAATGTGTGGAATGGGATACTGCTAGATTCTCCAATTATTTGGATAATTCTTTAAAATGCACTAAATTACACCAATAGTATGATTAATTAAACATTTTTGTTATGGCAACAGTTCGTAAAACGGTAACCTTTACCGAGCAACAAGATAAATGGATTAAAGCTCAAATTGAAGCAGGCGAGTACACAAACGATAGTGAGTATCTTCGAAATCTAGTACGTCAAGACCAAGCCAATAACGCCAAGTTTCTTTCGCTCAAAACAAAGCTGATAGAAGGTCTTCAAAGCGGTGTTAGTACTAAATCTTTACCTGATATAATGAAGGAAGTCGAAGCACGTATGCGGGAAGATGGGCGTTTATAAACTTTCCAGTAGAGCTGAAATTGATTTGGCCGAACTCTATGAGTTTGGCATCTACAAATTTGGGCTCTCCCAAGCTCAGCAATATTTTATTGGTATGCATGAAGCATTTAAAGTACTAGCTAAAAATATAGACTTGGGTCGTGATGCTTCTGAATTTATTGTTGATTTGAAGCGATTCTCCTATAAGTCGCACACCATATTTTATTTGCAAACTGCAAGCGGAATTTTCATTATTAGAGTTCTTAGTCATCGTATGGATTATGAGCAAAATTTAAAATGAAAATTGCGGTACGCATCAAATCTCATGGGTTAGGAATTCATTAGAATTACTTATAACTTATCGCTATTTGATACTTCGGCAAGCTCAGTACAGGTGCCACGTCAAATTATGTTTCGTTTTTGAAACATAATGTCTTGCGTTATGGAACTTGAGCTTTGGTTAAAAGCTAAAGTATCTGCAAATCTTCGTTGATTTTTTTCTTTCTGAATAGTGCTTCTAAAAAGGTAATGGAACACTTATTATACGAGCCAATCCCGAGTACTCGGGGGAGGGGAGTGTAATGTGTGTGGAATGGGCTTACCTGCTTTCAGTAAAGTTAATTATCAACGTGCCATTGACCAATCGATTCTCATTGTCAATACCGCTAAAAACACCGTCTTGGTGTAGTTTCTCATTTTTCAGGTAATAGGTTTTAAAATAGATATTTACTCGTTCAAGTGCGATTATCCCTGAAAAGCTAAACCTGAAATTGATTACTGAACCTTTATTGAGCAGTTCAATCCGGTCTTTTTCGATGTAGACATTTTCTGTAAGCGTAATGATTTGATAATTTGTTGGTAGGATTTTGAACTTTAGTGTTTCCTTGAAACCCTCTTCAAAATCAAAAGTCAACTCATAGGTTCCTGGTAATTTGGCGTATAAAGAGGCATATGGACTATTGCTAGACAACTCCAAAGCATGTCTTGGTACTATTCTTTTGTTAACGATACGTTTATTTCTAATTTCCATTGCGATATAAGGAGGAATAAAGGGGGACTTTGATTTTTCCTCCATTTCTTTTTTACTTTCGCATTTCTCTAAGATGGAACGACCGGCAACTGTATTGGTGAAAATATCAAAAGTGCAATAGGTACCTATCAAATAGTTAATGCTTGAAGGCGTTTTATGACCGATGTAGTAAATCTCACTCGCTCCCTCAATATATCTATCTCCAGAGAGCGTATTGGTTTTTATGGTGAGCGTATCTCCTTGACGTTTAATACTGCCATGGCTGTAATGCTCTCTTAAGGTACCATCTTCAAGTGGATAGATGAAAATATGTTGGATTTTCTTCCAATTGTTCGAAATAGTGGTTTGTCCCTTTAAAATAGTATCATCTTCCCCAAAATAGTAATTGATGTAGTAATAAATACTATCATCTTCGTTCTCATGCAGCAAGGCATTTTGTTTTTCATGGGCAACGCCTGACAATTGATGTTCCTCCAGAAATTCCTTGAAATCGGTATACCCTAAGTAGAGTAGAAGAATGGTCTTATAATATTGGTTTAATTTGATTAATGGTTTTCCTTTTTCTAGTTCACGTGATTTGTCATACAGATATTTTCCATTGATAAACTCAGAACCTAATGCTTCAAAATCCGTTTTTAAACTGGGCTTTTCTTCATTAAAAGCACCATAACCATACAGTTGAAATGCTTTTGGTAATTTCAATAGCTGATGCTTGCTCATGAATTGTTCCTGAACCTTTTCCAATAGTATTTTGAAATATTCCGAAGTAAGCGTTAAAGATGCAGGTGCAATTTTCATAAATTCCTATTTTGTGCTATAAATTATTAAAAATATTTTTAATCACTATAATGAATAATAATTAATATGTGTAAATCTATTTTTATGAAGGTACAATCACACTAAACAGTACGGTCATGAAAAAAACAATCTTCTTCGCGTTTCTATTTGTCTCTTTGATAGGATTCTCGCAAACAACAGTAACAGGAAAAGTAATTGACGATTTTGGCGAACCACTTCCGGGTGCCAATGTTGTAGAACAAGGTGCATCTAACGGTGCCATTACCGATTTTAATGGTAATTATGAAATTACGGTCGCTTCCAACGAAGCGATTTTAGAATTCTCATTTCTAGGTTTTGAGAATCAAGAAGTTCCAGTTAATGGAAATACACAAATTGATATCCAACTAAAAGAATCATCTGAAGCTTTAGATGGAGTTACGGTGCAAGGCTTTTCTGGAGTGATTGGTAAATCTAGAAAACGCACCGCTTCCATTCAGACCACTCCTGAATCTGTGACCGCCTTGAATTCCGAAGGTATCGAAAGTGCCGGTGTTACTGATATCAGTTCTTTTTCTTCACTCGTACCCAACCTTAAGTTTAATTCGGCCCAAGCTGTGGGATTGAATTTTATAACCGTTAGAGGTATTCCGCAAGTCCGTGGGGGCGATGCGCCTTTGGCTTTTGTAATTGATGGTGTGACCATTCCCGACCCTAGTTTGTTAAGTCAAGAATTGTATGATTTGGCTTTAGTGGAAGTGGTTAAAGGTCCACAGGGCGCACTTTACGGTAAAAACGCAATTGGTGGTGCCGTGAATATTTATACCAAAGACCCGACCAATACAATGTCCAACAGAATACAGGTTGGTGCAGGAAACGGTGGCGCTTTCCAAGCTCAGTTTGTTTCCTCAGGGGCAATTAAAAAAGACAAAGTATTCTACCGATTTTCCACACAGTATAAAAATTTCGATGGCCTCTTGACCAATGAATTCCTGAATGAACTTGTAGATTTTAGAAAAGATTTTAACATCCGTGGACAGCTCAAGGCGAGATTGACAGATAAGTTTACACTTTCCGGAACATATCAATATTTTAAGTTAGATGGTGGTGCAACCTACTATTCTGTGAATCCTACAGGGTTTGATGGTGAATTCCCAGGCGGTGTTTTGAACCCGAATCCAACTGATGGTGATAATGTTATCGTTGCCGATGTGCTAGGTAAGTCTGACATGGTCAATAATTACGGAAATATCAAGATGGATTATAACTTGGGTGGTGTCAAATTGCAAAGTATCACTTCTATCAATAATGTAGAGCGCTCTACCTTAGGAGATTTAGATTTCTTAGATCTTGATTTGTTTACGCAAGGTGAAATGGCCGAGACCAAAACCTTCAACCAAGAGCTACGTATCAATAATACCAATACGGAGGGTAAGTTTGATTGGAGTTTTGGCGGATTCTATCAGAAAATAGAAAAAGATGTATATCAAAATGGAACCGATGGTGTAGACGCTGAGTTCGGGGAAGCGGAATACGACGTTGCGGACTTCATTAACGAAACCAGAACCATTGCTTTATTTGGTTTTGGAGATTATAAAATAACGGATAAACTGACCGCTTCTGCAGGATTTAGATACGATATCGATTCCTTTTCACAAGAAGATTTTCTATTTGTAACTAACTCTGAGAGAGACAATAACGAGTTTCAACCTAAAGTATCGTTATCCTATCAAGCTTCAAAAGGTGTTTTGTTCTATGCCAACTACGGAAGAGGGTATAGAAATGGTGGATTCAACGCCGATGCCACCGACCTTTTTAATCGGGAATTCGATGATGAAACTTCGGACAATTATGAATTCGGATTCAAAACCACCTCTTGGGGAGACCGTTTAATTTTCAACGGCTCTGTGTTTAGTTCCAGATTAACGAACCAACAGCAGTACATTTTAGACTTGAATACTTTTATTGCAGGAGTCTATAACTATGATGAAACCAAGGTATTTGGTTTTGAACTTGAAGCACGTGCTAGACTCAGCAATTGGTTAGATGTATTTGCTAATTTCGGTTCTGCGGATGCAGAAATTGTTGAAGGAGGTGCTACTGGAGGAGCAAATGGCACCACAACAGACAATTCCAATTACAACGGTGGTAAAGTACCATTTGTGCCCGTTAATACTATCGGAGTCGGATTGGAATCATCGTTCAACATCACCGATGATTTAAAATTTAATGGATTCCTCAATTTAGATACTACCGGAAAAACCTACTGGCACGAAAGTAATTTAGCGGTGCATACTACTGATGCATATTCCTTATTGGATGCGCGAATAGGCTTAGGCTACAAAAACTGGAAACTAGAAGTTTTCGGCAAGAATTTAATGGATACCCAGTATTACCAAGAATTTTCTCCAGGTGAATTTGTTGGCAGTCCTGATGATGTGGGTTGGAGAGGGCAACCTTTGACCGTAGGTACTTCCCTTTCGGTAAGATTCTAGAATAGTCTCTGTTTTCCAAAAATAATAATAAAATTCCCCTTTTTTAATAGCTATGACGCATAACAAACATTCCATAACGACTCGTTTTTCCAAAATCTTAATGGAAGACATGTTTCAAGTAAAACCAGGGGAAACAGTAGCTATTACTACAGATTTTGGTTCGGACACGACTATCGTAGACAGCCTGTTTGTTGCCGCTCAAAATGCTGGCGGACTTCCTTTGATTTTAAGGATTCCAAAAGCTAAGAAAGATAGTCAAGCCGGTATGAACGATTGGCCGCACCAAGCACTTACAGCGGCACTTTCAAACGTAGATGTCTGGATAGAAGCCAATTCCGTGGTGCTCTTGTATTCCGATATTTGGGAAACTGCCATGAAAGAGAACAAAAAGTTACGATACTTGATTATTGCCGACAGTACTATAACATCTTTAGATAGAGTCTTTACAGGTTTTGATATTCAGTCCCTCAAAAAGTTATTAAGAGAAGTGACCGCTATGGCGAAGGCTGCCAATAAAGTCCGTATCACAAGTGAAAATGGCACCGATGTATCGTATGAAATTGATTTGAACCATGCCTTTGACTATGACGATGGCGATTATTCACAACCTAAATTCGGAACCGCTCCTGGCTTTGTAAATATTGTTCCTAAGTTGAACAGTATGAACGGCAACATCGTATTTGACCACCTACAGCATACCGAAGAAGGAAATTCTTTGGAATTTATCATGAAAAATGGACTAATTTCAGATGTAATAGGAGGGAAGGCAGCAGAAGCGTTCAAGTCCTACCTAGCTTCTTTCGAAGATGAAAATATGTACAAGATTTCCCATAATATGTTGGGTTTAAATCCCAAAGTGCGAGAATTGACAGGCGAGCTTGTAGAAGATGAACGTATTTGGGGCGGTGTAGATTTTGGTTTCGGCCATACCAGTGCGATGGATATGCCCCCGTTCGGACAAGAAGCCAAATCGCACTTTGATGGTGTAGTGATAAACACAAGCATCTACTTTGATGACATACAGCTAACCGATAATGGCGAAGTTTGTCATAAAGATTTAAGACCTTTAGCCGAGTCAGTATTAAAATCCATAAATGCCTGAGGAAGGAAATCAGTATACAACAACTAAAGTACAGCCGAAAGATTTTACCTCCGGTTGGTTAATTGCGCTATTGATTGCAGGTACGGGCCTCACACTTCCCATTTTATATTTAGGTTCTGAAATTGCCCTTTCCATAGGGTTTAAAGGTGCCCTATGGGCTTTTGGAATTTCCACCCTGGTACTCACATTGATGTGTATGGCCACCACAGTCATCGGAAATCGATCACGACTATCCACCTACATGATTATGCATTTCAGTTTTGGGCGAAAAGGCGCTAAAATCATGAATTTTATCTTCGGAATTACCCTCTTAGGATGGTTTTCGGTTGCTTTGGAATTATTGGCAATCGCAGTAAAAGATACTGCATTACAGACCTTGCAAGTCAATTTAGTAGAATGGCCTATCATTATTGTTGTGGGCACTTTAATTATTACCACTACCATTTATGGAATCAAAAGTCTAGAACGATTAGCAAACTATGCTGTTCCCATTTTGACTTTGTTTTTGGGGTATGTAGTATATAAATCCATTGAAGGAACATCATTTCAAGCAATTATTGATTTTGTTCCAACAGAACCCACCCTAAGCCTTTTTGAAGCGACCTCTATTTTAGTGGGGTCTTCAATTTTGTTTCCTGTTTTGATGGCGGATTTCTCAAGATTCATCTATAATGACAAACAAAGCTTGATAGCAGTTTTAGGTATTACTATCGGGTTTCCTATCGCATTGATTTTTAGTGCGATACCTTCTATTCAATCCGGAGAAGTTGATATCATCAAAGTGATGGAAAGTTTAGATTTGGTGGTACCCGCTTTTGTATTGTTGTTTGTTTCAACATGGGTAGGTAATGCCTCCAATCTATATTCTACAACCTTAACATTTTCAACAGTTAAAACCGATTGGACCTTTAAAAAAATGGCAATTGTTTCTGGGATAGTTGGAATGGTCGCGGCACTCTTAGGTTTCTCTGACTATCTATTTGACTTTTTAAATTTTCTGGGGATTTTAGCGCCTTCGATTTCAGCCATTTATATCATCAATTTCTTCTTTGTCAAAAAACAGGACTATAAGTTAAAAGACATTGTAGATTGGGAGTATGAAGCATTGATCGCTTGGGTGATTAGTTCGGTGATGACCATATTTACCTATTTGGAAGTCTTTCAATTGACACAGGCCTATTTTATTGATTCCTTTTTGCTGGGCGGACTTATCTATATGATGTTAAAGTGGAAGGTGATTGTAAGGAATCTCAACGCATAATTGACTACCAAAGCTATTTGACATAATGTCTAATTATAGAATGGTCAATCTGGTCTATAATGTCTTGCGTTATGACACTTTGCTTTGGTAAAGCAAAGTAATTAGTACTACTTCTCCTTTAAATTTTTCTTCTAAAAGGTATCTTCTTAAAAGGTAATGGAACACTTATTATACGAGCCGACAGTAGGAGGAGAGTGTAATGTGTGTGGAATGGAATTTTATTACAAATGACAATTAGTAACAGAAAAGCGTAATTGATTTCTTGTTAATTTTTAATATATTTAAAATCTCCAAAGAGTTTACCATCCACAGTTATATCTCAGATTAATATTTTATTGAAAAGTAAACACCCTACTATGACCAGAAAATTACTTGGCTTATTTATTTTACTATTTGTTCTAAGTTGCTCAAATGATGAAGGGAATACGAATTCAGAAGATAATCCCATTGCTGAAGAACCAACGGAAGATTCTGCTGATGACACCCCAGAAGTTATTTTGATAAAAACTGAAAGTGTCCCTGTTACTGGTGGAACAATCGAAATCGAAGGTAAGTTCAAAATTGTTTTCCATTTGACCCGAAACTTGGCAAAAGGGCGTCCAATGGGAAGCCTTGAATTCGCCAAGAAAACGGAATCAGGAAGCTGAAGGTAAGAGAGGCATACGGGTAAATATGCGACGGAAATAGGGGAGTTGGAGAAATGCGATCATATCGCTATCTTTTTCCATCCAAAGAATGATCTTTTTCCACAACCCTTTAGAGTTATCTGGAAAAAATTTGGAATCAAATAACCACTAAAAAGAAAATAATGCCAAGATTATTTCTATTGCTTCTAGTACTTACTTGTCTGATGTCGTGCAAATCCAAGAAAGAAAAGAACCTGGATTCGGCCGATGAAATAGCCTATAATTTTCACATTGATGAGAGCGATAATGAAATACGGGTTTTCGAAGACGGGGCAACGTCAGCGCTGCTGACCCAGAACGCTAAACACGATTTTAGACCCTATATCCATCCGATTTTGGCGCCTGGCTCCACGGCCGAACTGACCCAGTACAGTCCCGGGCACCACAAGCACCAGACTGGACTTTATTGGGGCTTTACCCGAGTGAACGGCGAAGGCGCCACTCCCGAAGAATTGAAAAAATGGTTTTACAAGCCCGATAAGCCCGAGGCTATCAAAAAAGATAGGTAGAGATTTTTTCCATAATCCTGGTGGTGATTATTGGCAAAAAGTCGCATCCGAAGTTCTTGTTCCCGAAGGGAAGGAAGTAAAATGGAAGACGGTCTACAACATGCTGGATGCAGAAAAAAAACCAATTCTTAAAGAGACCCAAACATGGACCCTAACCCAAAAAGGGAACAAATATTTCTTAAGTCTTGAATGGCAAGGTGAGGCCTTGACCGATATTACGATCAATGAATTTGATTACGGAGGTCTCTTCCTTAGAATGCCTTGGGAAAAGGGCATCAAAGGCGAAGTGATGAATGCCGCACTCCAAAAAAATGAAAAGGCGAACGAGAAAAGAGCCATGTGGGCCGATGTCGGAATGGAAATAGAAGGCCTGGAACCATGGGGCCATATTGCGATTTTCGATCATACAGGGAATCAAGGATATCCACAGCCATGGAGGGTAGACGGGCAGTTTGGCATCGGCCCCGTATTGGCAAAGTCAGGGGATTGGCATATCAAAAAAGGGGAGATAAAAATATTCCAATATCAAATAGTGGCCTATTCGGGCGATTTGGATACAGTGGAGATGAACGACCTTTGGGGCGATTATGTAGGGGATAAGGGAATGTACAATACCGCCTCGCTCTGGCAAATTGCCAAGCAGGAAGGCCGAGACGCCAAGTTTTTAAATCCAAAGGAAGCGGTCGAGGCCATGACCGTAAAGGAAGGTTATAGCGTAAACGCATTTGCCTCCGAGCCCATGATTACCCAGCCCATTGCTTTTTGTTGGGACGATAAGGGTAGGATGTGGATAGCCGAGAACAGAGACTATGAAAACAGGCAAGAAGGGTTTGCCAATTCGGGTGACAGTCGCATACTTATATTAGAGGACACCGATCGCGATGGAGTGGCGGATACCAAAAAAGTATTTATGGAGGGCATCCCTTTCCCTTCGGCCATCGCAGTTGGTCATGGCGGAGTATTCATCGGTGCACCACCGAACCTGCTTTTCGTGCCCGATAGCAATAATGATGACAAGGCCGATGAAAAGGACATTAAGGTGCTTTTGACTGGCTGGGGCATCCGAGACCGGCATGAGACGATCAATAGCTTCCATTGGGGTCCCGACGGTTGGTTGTATGGTCTTGAGGGTTTTGCTACTCCCTCTAAAATACGAAAGCCCAATGATGGAGAAGGACGACTGTATAAGCATGGCGATGAATTTCCAAAAAATCTATTGGAGAAGGAAGGAGTCGATATTAATGGAGGCGTTTGGAGGTACCATCCCATAAAGGAACGTTTTGAAGTGGTGGCCCATGGCTTCAGCAATCCCTGGGGCATAGACTATGATGCCAAGGGAGAAATGTTTATAACGGCATGTGTAATTCCCCACATGTTCCACATTATGAACGGGGGCATATACCACAGGCAGGGAGGACAACATTTTAACCCCTATGTTTATGAGGATATCAAGACCATTGTAGACCATAGTCACAGATCGGCACACGGAGGCGCAAGAATTTACCAGTCCGATGCCTTTCCAGCAAGTGAGCAAGGACGCTTATTTATGGCGAACATCCATGACCATGGCGTACTGTCGGATATTCTTGAGCCCAACGGTTCTGGCTTCACTGCGCGCCATAGCGATGAGTTCATGATGGCCAATAATGCCCAGTTTGTAGGCTTCAGCATGGAGGTGGGTCCTGCAGGCGATCTGTATGTACTTGATTGGCACGATGCCGATATATGTGGGGGCGATGTACTTAATAAGGATACGGGTAGGGTGTTCCGAATTACTCCCGAAAAGTCCTTGGCCGAGAATTGGCCGGGCAGATTTGATGACTTAAACAAGAGAAGTGATGAGGAACTTGTAGCGTTGCAATTGAGTAAAAGTAATTGGCATGCGCAACGGTCACGTGTCATATTGCAATACAGAGCAGCTAAAAAAGCACTGGATGCAAATGCGGTTAAACGCTTGAATGACATATTGGCCAATGAGAAAAGTGAAGATATAAGGCTGCGCGCCTTATGGACTTTACAAATAACCAATAACCTTAGTTCACAAAGACTTTTGGATTTATTGAATGACAAGGACCAATACGTCCGTTCATGGGCCATTCAATTTCTGGTTGAGGATGGGCAACCCTCGGAAAGAGCCATAAACCAGATGACAGCTATGGCGAATACTGAAACTTCGGCTGTCGTTAGACGCCATCTTGCCGGAGCCCTACAACGTATAAATGAAGCCGACCGTTGGGCTCTTGCTGAATCCCTAGTTCGGTTTGAGGAAGACGCGGATGACCCAAATATACCTCTGATGTTATGGTTTGGGATAGAACCAATAGTAGCAAAGCAGCCTGGAAGAGCATTGGCGATGGCTGTGGAAAGTGCAATTCCCTCCTTGTACAAAAAATTGCAAGACGTCTCGTGGATGAGGGCCAATTGGAAAAATTGATTGCTGCGATTGGGCAAAAATCCAGTACACAGTCAGATCTGTTAAGCGGACTATTGGCAGGTTTGGAAGGAAATATAGATGCTAAGGAGCCTTCGAATTGGTCGAATGTCTATCAATCATTGCAAAACAACGCCAAGTTCTCTTCCCTTGCCGATGCCGTAGCTCAGAAATTTGGTAATGCTGAAGTAGCTCAAAAAATGTTGGCGGTTATCAATGATTCAAGTGCAAAACCTGAGGAAAAAAGGAAAGCAATTCGGGCCTTGGCTTCCCAGCAAAATCCAGCATTGCAAGAGGAAATACCTAAATTACTGGAGGATGAGGAGCTGCGATTAGAAACTATTAAGTCCATTGCAGCTTATGATAGTGATGAGCTGGGCAAGGCGTTATTTCAGAAATATAAGGACCTTTCGCAGCCGGAAAAAGAGCAGGCCATATTGACCATGGCTTCGCGGCCAAGATATGGAAGGTTTTTAGGGAATGCCCTTAAAAATGGCACGATTCCAAAATCTGATATCCCGGCGCATGCTGTTCTACAATTAAGGGCCGTTTTGGGCAATGGTTTTGTGGAGATTTGGGGTCCCATTGATGATATATCCCAAACATTACAAGTTGAGTATATCAAATACCAAGGCATATTGACAGATGATGCCCTCGTCAAAGCGAGCCCGGGCAGGGGCAAGGAGGTCTATGCGCGTGTCTGTGCCACTTGCCATATGCTGCATGGGAAAGGCGGAAAGATAGGACCAGACCTTACGGGCTCCAATCGAACCAACATGACCTATTTACTGAGTAATATTCTAAACCCGAGTGGAGATGTACAGGAAGATTATAAACTAGTGGTGATTACTACACAAGACGGACGTACCTATAGCGGAAACGTTATAGCCGAAAACGACAGAAGTCTTACCCTGCGGGTGGTTGGTCAAGACCCGATTGTGCTCAATAAATCACAAATTAGGACTAGGGATGTTTCTGAAAAATCTATGATGCCAGAAGGGTTATTGAACAACTTAAGCAAAGAAGAGGTGTTGAATTTGATAGCGTATTTGAAGAAGCTGGAGCCATCGGCATAATGTCACAATTGCTTAGTATTAAGCAAGTGAATAGAACATATTTGGAAACTGGTTTAAATTGATTCTGAGTTTTTCATTAAAGTTTAATTTGAAGAACAGTAAGATAGTTTTGAATTTCAAAACACTAGGAAGACTCAGTAATTACTTATAACTTATCGCTATTTGACCATAATGACGGATTATAGAACATTTATGTTCTATAATTTATATTATGTAAAATAGATTATTTTTAAGACTTCGCACTATCGCCCATCTTTAGGTCTCGCCGACCTTTATTGCCGTTAAAAAGCTCAAGGGTAATGAATAAAACTATTTACGTTTCGAAGTATAATCCGTAGTGTTTAGTACACAACACGACTTTTATCACATTCACTTCGTTCAGAATAAGTTGCACAATTTGTAGTTAGCTTACAGATGGCATCACTTTGATGCATTGGGACCTTATTTTTATCCTGAGTAGTATCAAAAGCCATAAATAGCAATAAAATCCCCACTAACCAAAGGCTGTAAAAAATTAAGAAGTTGCGATGCTTTTTCATGTACTTACAAGTATAACCTTATATCTGACAGCTTCGTATTTTAAAAATGGTAATCTTTTCCTAAAAAAATGCACTCTAATACCTTTAATCAACCATGGGTCTAAAACACCAATACAACTCGATTGTATTTCTTTGAAAATTTGCGCACAAAAAAAGCCCATCCGCCAACTGGCGGATGGGCTTCAATTTTAAAGTTTAATCGTCTTATTCTATAACTCTTACGTCAACTGCGTTTAATCCTTTTTTTCCTTGGGTTAGTTCGAATTCTACTTCATCGCCTTCGCGAATCTCATCTACTAATCCTGAAATGTGAACAAAATGTTCGTTGTTTGAACCTTCTTCTGTAATAAATCCGAAGCCTTTGGCATCGTTGAAGAATTTTACTGTTCCTTTACTCATTGTACTATAATTTAATATTAATAATTACAAAGCGTATTTCAATTATGATGCCACAAATGAAACATACGTAAAACTATAATTTGGCAAAGCTAATACTCGTAAGTCCGACTGCCGATTTGTGTACTTTTGATGTTTCTAAATCGCGGGCATTGATTTTACCCATGCCGTCCAATTGTATTCTAGAATCGTCCGCTTTGCCAGTAAAGCGCATAGAACACAATCCTTCTAAATCAACACGAAGCTCCTGCACGTCCACTTCAATTTTGCCTCTAATGAGCCCGTCTCCACTTACACTAAAGCTATCACTGGAAACAGGATCAATGGATTTGACAGATACCAAACCTTCCATATCAATCCCTTTTAGTTCGGGATGTGTCAAATACACTTTGATTTTAGGAGCGGAATGGCGTTTTCTAGTACCGCCGTTACGTTGTTTTTCACGAAGTCGTATGTATAAGGTGTTATTTTGAACGGTGATTTGATAATCCTCGAATTTTCGCTCATTTTTTGCTTCAATACGAACGTTGGCCTCAGTACCTTGTTTTAGATAGAGTCGTATGTTTCCGTCCAATCGCACATTATCAAAGGCTTCTTCTAAATCTTGGGTTTCGTTATACTGCCCCATTCCACTACATACCGCTAAGAGCATTAACGCTAAAACTAAACTTGCTTTTTTCATGATTTGTCGTTTTCTGATTGGTGAATAGTTCTTGTTTCTACTACTATAGATGCGATTGTTTTGCGCTTGTTACACTAATCCCCCATTTTATTCTCTTTAAGGACTAAACCTTAATAGGTTACATAGGTAAACGACTTATGTACAATCTGCCAGTCACCTTTCGTTTTGAGCAATAAAAAATAATCTGTATACAATCGCTTGCGTTCCGGCATATCAATTTCAACTTTGGCCGTGGCAGCATCGTTCGTAATATCGATATCGATTATTTTTCCGATACGGTTGCTTTTTTGGCCTTCCTTGACATTACCAATATAATCCGATCCTTTCCACGCGGTCACACTATCGTTTTTTACAAAATAAAGATTGAATTCTGGATGAAAGGCTATTTTTAAACGTTCCGGCTCCCCATTGGCCGTACCTTCAATATAATGGGTTAGCACTTCGGTAACAGCTTCTTTATCGGTTTGCGAGAAGCTAATTTGTATTGCACATATCAGCATGGTAGTTGTGAGCAGTTTTTTCATGATATATCGATTTTTGATGAAATACTAAGGTAAGATTTTAATTGATAATGGGCTCAGAGGTAGCGCATCGGCATTCACTACCCACTTTCTAAATCATTCCCCATATAATTTATAAAGACGCCATCGCTTCACAGCAGTCCAAATGATACTATTGAAAACCAAATTTTCAGTCTTTTCGTGTAAATGGAACGAACCGCACCGCCATTAAACTCTTTTTAACGATTCTATTTTTCTTTTTTATCAAGAGCATCAGTTGCCGTATCCCATTATGTGGCCCAACAGGTATAATCAGTCTGCCACCAATTTTGAGCTGATCTATCAAATCCTGCGGTATGGTTTCGGCTCCAGCCGTGACCATTACAGCATCAAACGGCGCTTTTTCAGGCCAGCCGTGATACCCATCTCCAGCCCTAACCATCACATTGTCGTAATGCAATGCTTTTAAACGCTTCTCGGCTTCAAGTGCCAGATTTTCCACTATTTCAATGGTATATACCGAATCCACGATTTTTGCCAGTACGGCTGCCTGATAACCTGATCCCGTACCGATTTCCAATACCCTATCCGACTTTTTCAGCTGCAGGGCTTCGGTCATAAAAGCTACAATGTAGGGCTGTGATATCGTTTGCCCATTGCCGATTGGCAAGGGTCCATCCGAATAGGCATAGGGTTTTACCTCTTCAGGTACGAATTCATGGCGCGGCACGCCCAACATAGCGAGCAGAGTCGGAGGGTCTGCCACACCACGCGCTTTTATTTGCTCCTCCACCATTTTTTTTTGTAAGGTAGTATAATCCTCCTGTGCAGCAATAGCGCCATTGTATAAAATAAAACTTCCGATAAATAGTAGTATATATTTCATTATTAGAGTTTTACATTAATCAAGTAATTGCTAATCTCATTCTTGTAATTCCAGTATCTTGAATTTGAGCGTTCGGATTTTCACCGTGTCCGTTTCACTGAATTTCCCGCCTAACATTGGGGTATCGAAACGTCTTTCAAGATTATTACCAGCTAAGTCTTCCAATCGTGATTCTACGCGTAGTTCGATTTCGGAGGGCTGCCATTCGGTATCTGGCTCGAATCGTAATATGCTTGCTTTTTCAATAAGACTGAATTGACCTTTGACCGGTATATTCTTTTGATCATAAATTCGAATTGTTTCTTTTGCTAAAAATGCATCCATAGGCTCGCCAAAATTCACATGCAAGCCTTTAGCGGATTCTCCTTGCTCCATTTCTATCTGCCATTTGTCCATATCCGGCTTTTTATCGTCTCGCGGCCCAACAAAGAATTTTTTGGTGTAGGCCTTTTTTAAGGCTATCCCCTCAATTGATTTCCAAGCATTGTCGATTGTTATGGTATACTTCTTTCCTGCTTTCAGTGGCAGCCCTTTTTCACGATTGGGTATCAAATCCGTCTTGATGCGCCCTGGGTCCAACCATAGGGTCAGTACGGTCCGTTCTTTGTTCCACAACTCCGACTCCAATCTCAAAAAAGGTTCTATTGCCATACTGTCGGTTTCATTGGCAACGGAAATGAAATCCAAGGCATTGTGAACTTCTTGCATCGGTTGTGCGAACTCCAGGTACATTTTTAAAAGGTTTTCAGGTACCGTATCCAAATTTGGATGAATTGCCAACAATACCGCCGTACCCTTCTTTTCCTTTTTTGGTATTGTAAATGAGGCCAACACTTCCGTATTGTTTTTACGAAGTGTATAGGTTTGTCCCTCAGTAAAAGGAATAACTGGTGCAAAGTGATGTTTACCTTCTGCACCTACAATAACCCCGATAACCGAAGTCTGGGATTCCTCCCCTATAAAAACCCGTAATTTTTCAACATCCATATTCGTTGAAAATGTGACACCAACGGCCTTTTCATTCTCATAGTCGATCTGTTCAATGGCTACCCTATCGCCCCGCCAGCATGCTACGAACAAAGTCAAACAAAAAAAGACCAAGTAAAACCTGATCTTTTTATGAATGCTATGTAGATGGTCTACATCCATTCCGTTGCACGTACGCGTAATGTTAGGTTACCGTCAGACTGCCGCTGAAGGTAAACCACATGGGTCGCATCGAGATTATCCATTTGCAATACATACGGAAAAGGCAGATTATCATAAGCCACACCCGCAGTCTCCGCAAATACGGTTACCGGTTTGGTCATCGTATCCTTAAAATTGGCGATATCGTCATACTTAATGCGCATGACCGGTCTATTGCTGTTCGACATCAAAAAGTAGGTACTCCCCTCCTTTTCGTACGATATCATATCCAAAGGCGAATTACCCGCACCGAGTTCGGCCACCGTTCGGCCCTTTGTATGTTTTCCGTCCTTGAGTTCATCCATGGGAAACAGCACCAAAGGCGTACAGGTATAACTGGCCATCAGATAATCGACTTCATCAAGTTCAATGATATCGAAGGTCTTAATGGGTGAATGTGTTTCAAATGCGCCATGAGCGGCATGCCAAATTTCAAGGGATGCATACTCCTGGGTATCTTTGAAAGGAAACGGAATGCTTCTAAAGGTGGAACCGAATTCCTTGTTTGACAGACCCGAGACCAACACTTTTCCATCATGGAACTTAAGATCTGAAATGGCCCAAGTACGTAACGGGCGTTCCCTACGATCCTTGGCATCGGCGGCCACCGGATCCGTCAATGCAATTTTGGAATAGCTTACCTCTTTCAAGGAAACATTTTCAAACCCCTCCCCTTCAATTTCAACAATATTGGAGTTCCGTCAGCTACCTGAACGGAAAAATAGATGTTTTTGGAAATCGGATTGACGGCCATATCACTTATCTTGATATTCTCAATGGTGGTACCCAACGATGAGGCAATCTTCTTATCGAATTCCCCCATGTTGATTTCGGTTACATCACCGGTCGATTCTAGGTCTTTGGTTTCAAGAGCATAAATAGCGGCATTTTGGGAATCACCCAAGAACAAGATTCCTTCTGGGCCGAAACTCATATGATTAATAGAAGCTATCTTAGGGTTTCCGTATACGAAATCTGCCGTCAAATTTGATTCGGATTCCATATTAACGGTAGCTGACAAGGTCAACAAGACCACAGCGCACAGTGCGAAAGCGGGAATTATTTTTTTCATTTTCCTATGGATATTGGTTCACTATTAAATTATCAATTTCTTCACTGCAACTTGGAATCCATTTGGCCAATTAACTCAAATTTAACATGTTAGACAACAAGTGAACCCCAAATGCTACTACAATCTTCGTGCGAAAATTAGTAGCTTTTGCAAATCAGCTCCTAAAAAAACCAATGCTCCTTCTCGTCGTCCTCCTTAATAATCAACTATAAGTAATCCTCTAATCGCAACTTAAGCCTTGGTGCTACCTCCAATGAAGAAGCGTATTTTCCAATACTCGCCAAGCGTAGTTCAAATACTAAAAAAAATATAATCCGTTATAAACCAACATATTTTATCTATTGGGCAAGCCCTAATATTGAATTTTGTAAATCCAAATCTTCAAACCAATGAGACATTATAGTCTGCTTTTTTGTTTGTTTTTTATGTTCTTGATGGCTAGAGGTCAGATGAGCCATGGTTTTGAAATAGGCGCCAACCTTATGAACGCCGATTTCAATATTGAAAATGCCGAAATCGATGCCAAGAATGCCGTTGGGCCAAGGGCAGGTTATGTTGGGGAATACAATATAACCGATGCCTTATTCCTTAGAGGGGCCCTACTCTATATGCAAAAGGGATTCAAATTTTCCGACGAGACCTGGGCCGTCAACAGTTTCGACCTACCCATTAGCGTAGGTTACACTTTTGATTTGAGCGGCGATAAGATCCAATGGTTTATCGACGGGGGTGCAAGTTTGGAATACAATACAAGGGCGATTACCCGAATCGATGACGAACCGGTAGAATTGATCATCGGTAAGGAAGAGGGTGATATCAAGGCCCTATCCTCTGGGGTGAGTTTTGGTACCGGCCTGCAGTTTGCCCGGCTCATCAAGCTACGGGTCAATTACTATCAGGGTTTGACCAATATGATCAACACCACTACCTCAGATGAATGGAAAAACCGTTATCTGGGCCTATCCTTAAACTTTTTATTCAGAAAATAACTCCTATGAAAGTTTTCAGCTACCTTCAAAAACGCAATCCCCTTTTTGTACTGTTCACCCTCATGCTCTTGGCGATAAGCATTCCATCTTATGCTACTACAACCCCAAGTGCTGTACAACCAGAAGATACCAAAGGCCTATTTTCCATTCAGTTCTCATGGAATAAGGAATCCTTCAACGATATTACCCGTATCGAAATCGAGTACAAACGCAAGGGTTTATTGAATAAAAAGAAAGTCAGTGGTAAGACAGCTTTATATGCCAAGAAGAACGAATTCATCAACTTGGAACTCCGTGAGGGGGAATATGAAATGACGGGTATAAAAATCCGTAGTTCAGAATTTGCCTATAACCAATACCTGAGTGTTTCGATTGACGAGCCTTTTGTCATCAAACCTGGTCAGGTTACCAATGGGGGAATGATTTTCCTAATTCGGGAAAACAAGGAAGCCAAGTCGGTAATGCTATTGAAAATGGATAATACGGCAGATGTAAAACAGTATGTCAATATCTATATGCCCGCTTATGAGGCCAAGCTCAGTAGCCTTCAACCCGCATGGATTTTCTTGGAGAAGAAAACCGTAGATAAACTGATCACCTCCTTTGCCCATGCCATCGTGAAGAACGAGAATCGAAATCCCCGTAAAAACATGAAGTACCTGCGCACTACTTTGGGTATGGCATTCAAAATGACACAAAACGAGGATGGTAAGATTACCTCCTATGAACTTATTCCTACCCCGACCTACCAAGAAATCAAGGCCATGAAAATCTTACCTGGGGGAAAGCTGCTTTGCACTTTGGAGAATGGAAGCTATTTATATGGGGATGACGAGGGATTGGACTTTATGCCTTTACCCAAAGGGTTGGAGAAAATACCCGAATTAAGTCTGATCAAAGGAGGCCGATTCTTATTGGTCGATGCACATTTCAATATTTTTTCGGCCGATGCTTCCTTTAACTGGAAAGACCAACTTGCCTATAGGAAAGAACAACAGAGTGGGGGCTTATTTACAATATTCCCAACAGTGACCTACCCTAAGATTTATAAAGGGAATGATCATATTTACATCTATTCCCCAAAGGAAGAGAAAGATCCGATACTGTTACAATCGAGTTATGACAACATCGATTTTCAACCGGTTGCCCTGTCTGAAGAAGTTAAAAAGGTTCCGCTTGTTTCTGAAACGGCAACCCATATCTTTGTTGGCCCTATTTTAAAGCAAAGTGCGACCGCCAAACGCCCCGCCTATCTTTATGTAAAAGAGCACACAGCGCCCGGCTGGACGGTTAGGAATCTGCCACGTGGCGATTGCAATAAGTTTTCTCCCGCGGAAGATGGATCTGTTTTGTACACGGAATGCTCGAAGGATAATTGGTTCGAGAGCAGGGACGTGGGGCAAAGTTGGTCTAAATGGAAAGAAAGTAAGTAATTTACCGGCACATTTTACTATGCTGCAGCTACTAGCATCCTGCTACAGCATTTACATTGGGAGTTTGACTACAGTATGATGTGCTCTCAATCCTTATCTCGTAATGAGGAAGCTTTGGCAAAAGCCTCGTCGGCCTCCGCAGTCTTGCCCAAAGCCTTGAATGCTGTGCCAAGGCCTTCCCACATTTCGTAATCCTCAGGGTAATATTCGGTAAACATTCCGTAGAGAAATACTGCCCCTTCAAATTGTTCTTGAAACAACATATTCCTTCCTACCTGTTTGAATTCTTTATCAAAGGGAATATGTGCATACACGGGGTCTTTTACGATACGAGTGGCATCCGTTTTTAGCTGCTCCATTTCCCCGGCGATGAACAATTTGGTAAAATGGTCCATGGGGTTGACCAAGAACGAATCGAAATCGTAGTTCATAGCCAAGTCTAACACAGGGTCTTGATTGGTTCGATACTCCTCAAAGGTCATTTCCCTTAAAATTTGAGGTGTCGTGGCATCTGCGTTTTCCCACTGGGGTTTGTCCTGCCACCAAGCAAAGGATAAATACGCATCTATCTTAGAATTCGGCAAAGTTGTTTTCTTGGCATCGCCATAGAAATTCTTGTTTTCGGCAGTCGGTTCCCCTATCATTATGGCATTTGTATAATTTTCAATCTCATTGGTCAGGTTTTGACAAGCCGAAAACGTGTTGCGGCCTATGATATAAATGAATTTTCCCTTCGCATTGATTTTGGGCCGTGCCATAATACCCTGAATGAGTGGTTTGTTGTTGTAGTTGTTGCCTCCCCCATTCAAACGCACATCATAAATGAGTTTCTGCACCTCGTTGGTGTCGATAAATTCGAAGAGTCGTCCGTAAAATTCAGCCAAGGCTTCTGTTTCATGGTTGAATACCGAGCTCTGACGCACATACACTGTTTTAGATTCGGGCAAGTACTCAAAATAGTAGTATTTCTCGTTAAGATGTTTGAGATACAAGGGGTCCTCCCCTTCTGCCCTAGCGCTAACCCACGATTCATCAGGTGTAGTAAATCCATAATTACGAGAAAGTTCTTCATACGGAATAGCAGTCAGCTCATATTCGCTTACCTTCCCGTCTTTTTCCAAGGTCAAGGTTATGTTCTTGCTGTAGGCATTAATAACTTTTTGCGCATGTAGCACTGTTGGTACCGTAAGAAAGCGAATGCCATAAGCCTTAAAATAACTATCATTCTCTACAGGAACCACAGGACGTATCATTTGCAAGGCTTCCTCTACGGTGAAATCACCGACTTTAAGCACCTTCGCACCTAGTATCTTTTGGTGTTGCTTCTGTGTTCCTTCCACATAAATACCATCTTTAAAATAATATAGGTTTACTGGTAATACCCCATCTTTGGCGATGGTACCAAAGGGAATCTGGGTGTGACCGTACTCGAACAGGGAAACCATGTGCGCTAGGCCTACCTCGATTTCATGTTCTTCCAAATCAGGAATCTCAGCATAAAGTTCTTCGACCTCGGCATCCCAAACTTCTTTTTTTACTTTTTTAAATAGGAAAGGAAAATCGGAATCTACCGTTTCTTGTAGAAAGCGCAGATCTTCTTGCCATTGTTCTGCCGTTAAACGCTGCTGACTCACTGCCGTACCGCAAAAGGTTATGGCTATTAATAGTACGAAGAAGTGTTTGATGGAAATTGTTTTCATCTGTTTATATTTATTTATTTTTTATCGGTCAGATGTAATTCGCCATTAAACATTTCGGTGGGAATCACAAATTGTTATGGCTCATTTCATGGTTTTTTGATTGATTTGTTATGTTTGACCGCAAAGTAGCACCAAAGTTACACCAACCGAAAATTGATTTGACTGAAATGTTAAATTAATGGGTTGGGCCGTCGTTTTTAGGAGTTCACCTTAGTAACATAGAATTCTTAACCCATTAAAAAGATATGCAAAGCACTACTCCTCCAACTCCCCTACCGTACCGGAATATCGTATTGGATTACGATGTGAACTTCGAATAGAAACCAAGGCGGACGAATTTGGGTACACCTCGGTATTTATGATAAACGTTTCTGTTTTGTCGTTTATGGTAAATTTGATACGATGCCTGTTCTTATCATCTTCTCGAATGATTTCAATGTTTTTGGGTATGGCGTTAAACTTAATTCCTGGATTGTCATCATAACCGCCTCCCATTTGGCGCTCCCCAAAATAAGGTAGATTCGCTGAAACGGAATCTCCGTGCACTTTGATGAAATGGCCCTGGCCGGTTACATCAATACGACTTATGGTATTTCCTGGAGGCAACATACCGCTATTCGCCACTTGGGCCATGGCTTGGGTTACTAGGGGCTCTACAGTTCTAACCTTGATTTCAAAACGTTTTTGTGCAATCAAACCATCCAATGCAGCATTATTCTCCACAAGCTTTTGTGATGGCGAGCAGTGTAACATCAATATTGTTACACTAAAGACGAGTGCTATTTTCCGTACAATCATGGTCTATTTTTTACGCTACATAAGGTACTGAAAGCGTATCAAATCTTGTGCCATATCGTAAAACAAAAAAACCACCCGATGGGTGGTCTCCTTGTCGCTATGCAATGTATACTAATTTGATGTTTTCAGAATCCAAACCATTATATTCTGTAACCATACTCAAAAAAGCCGCTTCCACCTTTTGATGTGCCAACAATCCTGATTTGACTTCACCCTGCAAATAGCCCTGCACGCCATAGTGATTGTTCTCATAATTTTCCTTGACCGATTATACTATTGTATATCAGTAATTTACGTAATTATCCCGGTTATAGTACCTACCCCCACATAACCACTAGTATTCTACATAAAACCCTAAGCGATTTTGGGAACCTTCAACTTTTGCAAGAAGAACAGAAACCCTATGGCCAATATAAAATGTAGACCACAAAACAACCAACCCAGGGTATTCATGACACCTGAAAACGATGCAATGAAGGTTGAAATAGCATCCAAACCATGAAATATGAGATTCCCGATAAGGATTGCTTTTAATCCCGTTGATGCATTGTTCTCATTTCGCACTAAGTAACACATGATTCCGAAGTTTAGCAAGCCAGAACCGGAAACGCGCGCCATAAGGATTCCATCTGGATCCAAATCGAGTCCGACCATAGGAAAGAATAGTCCGGGTATGGCCAGCATAACCAATCCGAAGGGTACAAATAAAACCGCGTTGCTAATCAAAAATTGTTTTAAGCTCATAATCCGTTATTTTTAAATTAATTGTGTTTCCAAATCGGCAAAAACAGGCTCCAATTCCACATGAAGGGCATCACCGAATTTGCTTACCATAATATATATCGTAATGACATAAACCATCTCGACCAGTTGTGCTTCACTCCAATGTTCGCGCATGCGACTCCACAGTGCATCGCTTACTCTATTCGCATCTTCTCTGATCTGCATGGTCAATTCCAAAATACTACGTTCGGCCTCTGTGAAATGCGGGCTGGTTTTATATAGGTCACCCTTTAAATCGGCCACTTTCTCATCAGAAATACCTAATCGTCTAGAAACTACTTCATGCTGTGTTACACAATACTCACATTCGTTTTCCAACGTGGATTTTAGAATCAAAAGTTCTTTGGTTTTCCAATCGACCAGGCCATCCTGCAGTACTTCCATAATTAATTGGTTCATCGGAAGTGCCAAATTCTCGACGACGCCCCATGCCTTGAAAATGTTCAACAACAGCTGGAATCGTTCAGCCGTTTCATCATAACTAGCCTGTAGTTTTGGGGAGGCATCCTCCCGCTCCTTTAATGTAATACGTGCCATACTATTCTTTTTTCAGGTTATTATTCCTTTTAACTAAGCAATTGCTTAGTAATTATTCAAAAAAACTATTTCAATGTCGTCATGGTTTGATCAATAAAGACGTCTATCTCTTCGGCCTGCTGAAACTTTGCGTACACCGATAAGCCCTGCAAACTGCCCAGTAAAAAAAGTGCATTGCGTTTGATATCAAATTCCGGGGACACCTCCCCTATTCTCTTGGCCTTTTCCAGAACATGTTCCAAAATTCGCTTGATAAACTCAAAATATAATTCAAGCTGCTGTAGTACTTTCGCATCTTTATGACCTACTTCCAAACTGGTATTGACCATTAAACAACCATTGGCCTGCTTACCTTCACGCACCGTACGTGAGTAGTCAGATAAAAATTTACGTATATCCGCCAATCTTCCCTCTGAATCTTTCAACTCTTTCAAAAAAGTATTGCCGACGTGGTTTTTGTACTTTTTAAGCACCTCAATAAATAGTTCTTGTTTACTACCGAAGCTGGAATAGATAGAAAACTGATTGATGCCCATATCTTTTTCCAACAGACGAACGGAAGTTCCCTCATAACCATTCTGCCAAAAGGTATGCATGGCTTTCTCCAATACTACATCAGAATCGTACGCTTTTTTACGTGGCATTTTACGTTATTAAAATTCAAAACTAAGCATTTGCTTTGAAACAAACAAATGCTTTAATTATTTATCCTTATTCCCATGCTATTATATCTCAGGGTTGCTTTTTCCGCAGGTAAAGAGTACTCGTGTGTTCCTTCTAACCCAAAGTTTTTTTGTAGTTACCTAGTACTCACAGCTGGCATCATCGGCCTTTACATAATACGATTTGTAGTTTTTCGCTTCTTTGTCCATGCAGCCACAAAGGTTCAGAAGTTCAATCGATTTAAAATCGATGGGTGCCGTCTCGGCTTGAATCGAGATATACCCTTCCTTTAACGGGGCACCTTCTTGGTAAGCACTTTCTTCGTAGCCGCTTATGGCACCTCCCCCGATGGTGGGTTTTCGAAATTCCATAACGACCTGGCCCTCCATAATATGCTGCACCAAAGAATCGCCGAGCACAAGCGCCTCTACCTCTACCCATTCATCTCCATGATAGGTTTTTGAAACGGAGTTTATACAGTGCGGGGTGAACAAGGTGTCTCCCATTACCACGTTTGTACCAGGTGTACATAAATTTGCGGTAGTACGTTCATCGTTACCATTGCCTCCCAAAAGCTGCAATTCCAATGAAATCGGGAAGTCTTGTTGAAGTCCGATGGTTTTCGGATCTTGACAATGCAACATCAAACCGTTGTTGCGTACTGCCCAACCTGGGCCACCCTTCTGCTGCGAGCCAACAAATCGGTATTTGGCCTTCAGTTTATAATGCGAGAATTTTTGCTTGTAATACAAATGCCCAAAATCGGCATTAAATGTATCTTTTTGATTATAACGCACACTTAAAAGGCTGTCTTTGAGTACAAATCTATCCTTATAGTTGATCCCTAATTCAGTTCCTGCAAACTTTGGAGTCCATTCGCTCAGGTCCGTTCCGTCGAACAACGAAATCCATTCTTCGGTATCCTTATCCGTATTTTTTACGGGCTGTTTACAACTCGTTGTACAAAGGATTAGCAGCAACATTGTAGCGAAAGATAATACTAAGCCACGAAATCGAATTGGAAGAAAATAATGCATTATCAGATTAGTTTAATTGGGTAGAATATAATAATTTGTATATAGAAATACTAAAATGCCTGCTTCGGCACATATGCCGTATGAATCGTCGAATGCCCATTATCAACATCCGTCCAGGCAAAATATACCTTGTCATTGACCAATTCCATTTGAGGGAAGCCCGTTTTTCGCGAAGCGTCCAAATCCGTAATTTTTATAGCCTTTGACACTTCTCCCGAACGTTTCACTTTTACGGCTTTTATTTGGGCGCTATCTTTTTTAGATTCCATATAGCTGATGATGGCCGTATCATGATCGAGCAATGCAATATCCACCCTCCCCATGGCATTCATTTCGCTAACCGATATGGGAGTATCAAAAAATTTTCCACCATCAGCAGAAAAAATCACATTTACCTTCGGATTTTCATTCGCTGCTGTAAACCAAGCTATTGCCAATGTATTATCCATTGCCGTTGCCTTCGGTCCGTTTACCGGGCATCCGTTAATTTTCCAATTATCGTTATGGATTGCTTTGGGTTCGGTCCATTCGCCAGCGACATGCCGAACGATGTAGATATCTCGAATCTCGTCTTCAGAACGGTCACGATAAATCACAACCGGACCCTTCTTGGTAATCGTAGCGGTCGTTTGACAGCAATCACAGGTTCGGGAATCTAATTCCATCTCACTGCTAATGTCGCCGGTCGGTGAAACTTCGACAGCCCGAATCGTCATGGCACCACGCTCCTCCCCTATTTTTTCTTCGGTATTTCGCCCATCAAGCCAAGTAACAAAAAACGAATCTGACTTGTATGGCAACAGGGTTACGAAACCATGTTCGGTCGGTGTGTTATCGGAATGAAGGGCTAAATTAGTTCGCCATTGTGATTCTCCTTTGGGCAAAACATTGAGTTTCACGTCATACGAATACGTTCCTTCCGAAGATTTTTTTAAAACATGTGACAAAAGATTGCCCTTATTTTCCGCGATGGCAGGAAAGTCGGCCCAATTCACAAACCAATCGTTCCCATCGATAATTTCGTGTGGTGTTTCCCATGTATCCCCTTTTAACTTGGAATATTTTAGGATGGTTAGACTATCCCCTACCGTTTCCATCCAAGATAACAGTGTAATATTAGAATTCGAAAATAAATGGGGTAAAGAACTATTAGGTCCTGCGGGAGAAACTATGGCCTGAAGTGATACAACCTCCTTTTTCGGTTCCTCTTTGCATGAATTCAATCCCATGAGTAAAAAAAAGATACTAGCTATCGTTCGGCCCATTACCGGATTTCCTTTAGTTTTTGGATGATTTCAGGGGAGTCCCATTCGGTCATTCCGTCGATCCGTTCGACTCGCTCCCCTACCTCGTTGTAAATAAATGTGGCAGGTAGCGCACTAATCTGTTGTTCTGCCATGGAACCATTGTATTTGAGGAAGGTAAAATCGAATTTCTTTTTTTCTTTGAACGCTTTGATTTTCTCCATCGATTGGTCGGAAGCTAGGAGAAAAACGTAGTCTTCCTCTTCCAAAAGTTCTTGTGCTTTTAACATCGAGGGCATCTCTTCGATACATGGTTTACACCAGGTCGCCCAATAGTTCAAGACCACTCTTTTTCCTAAAAAATCGCTAAGTTCTACAGCGTTGCCGTTCAAATCTTGATACGACGGCAATTTTTGTGAGTTTGCAATAATTTTCGATTCAGTTACCTCGTCCTCAGCAGTGCGGACTATTTCTTTGCACCCAAGTAATAACAACATCGCTAAAAAAATAACCCCAGTTTAGATTTCATTTGGTGCACTTTGAATCAGGGAACAAGGTAGCGAAAATTATTCTTTCGTTTAACTCCAAATGGGGTACGGATTACTGGAGAGTTGTCACACAAAGCGCAACACATTATAGAAATTGATGAATAGGGAAGAAACGAAATATTAGTAGCTACGAATTCCTTGGACATAGTCGTGCACACCCTGCTGTAGCTCTTGGAATTCAGATAATTGTTGTTTAACATTATCCATATAGTCCTCGACCGATTTTTTCCGCTCCTTTAAGTTTTCTATCATCTCTCGATTTGAATTGCTTAGATGTTCCAATCCTTTTTTCAAGGTTTCGGACCGCTCGAACAAGTTGTAGGTTCTCGGTTCGCAGATATAGGAGCTGAGTTTTGTTTTTAATTGCCCCATTTCCCGCTGATTGCGTTCTAGTCGTAGTACCAATTTGCTCTTTTCGAAGGAGTTTTCGACGGATTTCATAGTCATCAGATTTATGGGTTAGTAGCATTCGTAACATCGGGGGTTCAGTATATACGTAAAGATAACGCCATTTAGATGTGCCTAAGTATCTTAAAATTAGAGTTTAACGTTTATTTATTATTAGGAGTACAATTTCTTTAACTGTCAGTTTAATTTGTACGAATTTTTAGTTCGATTTATTTGCAAATACCCCCTTCACTTTCTAACTTCATAAAAAAGAATTAGATGGATATCAACTTCGAGTATCACGACGTAAAGGCAAGTGCAAGATTGGAAATTCTTGCAGGAGAAAAACTGAATAAATTGCTTGACAAGTTCGATTTTATAATACGGGCGGATGTGTTTTTTAAAACGGAAAACACATCAGATCAAGACAAGGGAAAGATATGTAACATTCGATTGAGCATCCCTGGGCCACGTCTCTTTGCCGAAGCCAATCATGGTTCGTTCGAAGCGTCGATTGCTGAAGCCGCCAGCGATCTCGAAATTCAATTGCGAAAACGGAAAGGTAAAATGCAGCGTCATTAGGAGGTAGACGGAACTGGCAAGTCCGACTAATCTGGATTTTCAATATCGTCCTCAAACTTGGTTTCGGCAATTACCTTGACCAATCTTTCAGAGAAAACAGGACTTCTTTTTAAATCGCGGATCAATTTTCTTCTTTTACGGTCCGAAATATCCAGAGTGTCTAAAAGCTGTTTCGTACGTTGTAAAGTGATGATCCTATCTTCTTTCAATTGAATTCTGTCTTCAACGGAAATTACCAATTCGGGTTCGAAACGTTCCATAACGGTATGCCGTTGTACTTTGAGTTTTTCCTTTTTTTCAGTGTCCCCGTTCACAGTTTGGGTCTGGGCAGAAACCAGAAGTGTGCCCATCATAAATAGGAACAGGAATAAACTATGTTTGGTAAAACTTCTCATTCTTAATAACTATGTATGGCACTCTAAGAAAATGGATAATATGCTATTGTTCGACATCCTCAAATTTGGTTTCTGCCAAAAGTGCTTTCGATAGTCTTTCGGAGACACCATTTTTATACAAATCTCTTAACAACCGGCGTCGCTTTCGGTCAGAAATATCCAAAGTGTCCAAAATGGCTCTGGTGTACATAATTTTGGCCATGCGTTGCTCGTTCGATTCCAAAAAGTCGGGTTCGAATTTCGATAAAACAGGACCATCTTCCTCGTCAGCTATTTCTCTGGCCATTTGGGGAGAATTTTGAACGACCCCGGTTTGTTGCGCTTGGGCCGTCATTGCCAAAAGAAAAAATAGTATGAGGGTGATTAAAAAAATACTTTTTTTCATCTCCGAATAATAGTTCTCCTTTACAATGTAGAAAAAAATCGCAATGCCGGTAATTTGAGTATGATAGGTGCTGTTCGCCCTGCGTATTCATCCTTTTATCGATACGATTAATATCAATATCTTTGGTACGATCCTTGTAATGAACCGCTTATGAAAACGATATGCTTTTACTTGATTTTATTTATGGTCACAACGCCCATACTGTCTCAAGACAAGATGGAAATCAAGTCCGCCAAAATCACCTTTACCTTTGTCAACAATGACGTGGATGGTTCTATATCGGACTTCAAGTCTTCCTCCAATATTGATTTTGAAAATCTCTCGGGTTCAACCTTCGAAGGTTCCGCAGCGGTAGAGACCCTCAAGACCGGAAATTTTCTGCGTGATTGGTCCCTGAAAGGCGGCAAATATTTCGATGCAGATGCCTATCCCCAAATTACCTTCACAAGTTCTGAGGTATTGACTAATGCAAAAGGTTTTACGGTCAAGGGTACATTGACCATTAAAGATACTTCTAAACCCATTGCCATTGATTTCATAAAGAACGGAAAACAACTGACAGGTACCGTTACCCTGAATTCGTACGACTATGGTATCCAAATCAAAAAAAACAGGGAGCAAAATAACGTGGTCGTCCAAATGATTTTTGATTTGCAGTAACTGAACTCGTCTTGAATTAATGTTTGGAACCGAGAATGAAGGCTTTTGCGTACTGATTTTGCCATTTTTCACTTCTGTAGCTATTGCTATGCAACCAAAAAATGGCAAAATCAGTACGCAAAATGCGAAATTCGTAGGTAAAACATTAATTCAAGACGAGTTCACTTGTTAATAATATCCTTTATTTCTATATCGCAATCACGAAATGATCCTTAACTTCGCGCCCAAAAATTTTCCGCTATGTGGGTATGGATTATTTTTATTGCGCTTATCATTGTGTTCTTAGCACTTGACCTTGGCGTTTTCCATAAAGAAGAACATGTTATCAAAAGTAAAGAGGCCGGTATCTGGACGGCCATTTGGGTAACCATAGCCTTGTCTTTTAGTGGTGTTATTTATTGGTTGTTTTCCAGTTGGCTTATCGAAAACCCTACCGGTCTGACCCCTAACAATGCCGTACTAAAATATATAACGGGTTATTTGATTGAACTCTCATTGAGCGTAGATAATGTTTTTGTTATCGCGGTCATATTTGCGGCCTTCAAGATTCCTCCAATTTATCAACATCGCGTTTTGTTTTGGGGTATTCTAGGTGCCATCGTATTTAGGGCCTTGATGATTTTATTCGGCGTTGCGCTTATAACCCGTTTCGAATGGATCATTTACGTTTTCGGGGTTTTCTTGCTATATACGGCCTTTAAAATGCTTAAAGGAGACGAGCATGAATTTAATCCCAAAAACTCTTGGGTATTTCGGCAGATAAAAAAAGTGTACCCTATAACAAATTCGATTCAAGGGCATGATTTTTTTGTAAAGCGGATGGGCGTAAAAGCCGCCACTCCCCTCTTCGTAGCCCTTATTGTTATCGAGTTGACCGATATTCTTTTCGCGCTGGATAGTATTCCCGCAATTTTGGCGATAACAGCAGATCCTTTTATCGTCTTTAGTTCAAATATCTTGGCGATATTGGGTCTACGTTCCATGTATTTCTTGATTTCAAGAATGTTGGATAAATTCCGGTTTATCAATTATAGCCTTGTCGTGATTCTTGCTTTTGTGGGACTCAAAATGCTATTTTCACACTATGTCCATTTACCCGAATGGGTTTCGTTATCGGTAATCTCCGTAGCATTGATTGGAGGAATAGTAGCCTCTTTGGTCATCCCAGAAAAAGAAGAATCGGTTTCTGAAGAGTAAGATTCGGCTACCCAGGTTCTTGGTTAAACAGTAGGCGGTAAATTTTCCCAACGCCCCAATTACCTAACGGAAAGTAAAGGGCGAAGAACAACGCCATAGCAAGTCCGAAAGAGCGCTGCCCCACAATGGTTTCCAAAATATTTCCCGGATAAGCGTAGGAAGTCTCAAGGGCATATCCAAAGAACTCCAAAAGGCACATGGCAATTAAACCGTAGGCGTATTGTTTATGGAAAGGAAAGTTTCTCAATAACAGTGAAATGGGAACCATGTACAGAATATAGCACGTGATGACTTGCCACCAATAGGTAAATTTGGCGATTTCCATTTGGGTGCCGAACCAGTTCATGCCCAATCCCCAAAGAAAATATATGACACAATAAATTACTATCAGATGTCGATCTACCTTGAGCTTCGCCTTGGCCCACTGAATAAACTCGGTCATTATTTGGAGGAAAGTTTAAGTTCGATTATTTCCAGTGCATTTTTGACAGTCTGCATTTGGTCCATATCGTCATTTTCAAGGGTGATATCAAAAGCATCTTCAACATCGAGAATGATGTCCACCAAATTGGCCGAATTGATGTTAAGTTCATTAATAAAATGACTTTCTTCGGAAATATCGCCTACCGAAACATCTTCAGGAAGGTAAATTTTAATAATATCCTTTAATTTTTGGTAGCGTTCTTCTTTATCCATAAAAATAGATTTCCTTCAATATTCACCGGCGTGTTATGCTAAGCTAAAACACTAAACTTCTCGAAGCATCAGTCGTTAAAAGCACCAAAAATAACACATGCATTGACATCGCCAAAACCAAAACTTGCCTTGGCCAATATTCTCGGTCGATACGCCCTTGTTTTTTGAGGAATTCGGGATGCATCGACAATTTTCACTATTTCTGGATGAAGATCTTGACAGTTTAGGTTTCCGAATAGTTCTTTCTTCCCAAATTGTAAAAGGGAAGCAACACTTTCGATGCTTCCAGCGGCGGCCAGACAATGTCCGAAGTGCCCTTTAAAGGAATTTACAAAAGGGAAATCCGTTCCCTGTCTGTCCAATGCCTCGCTCCAATTCTTTATTTCAACGGTATCTTTTGCGGTTGCGGTCAAATGTCCGTTGATGACATCTACCTCCGATTTTGATATGCCCGCATTTTCGAGGGCATCTACAATACAACGTTGTACCCCTTCGCTGTTCGGTGCAGTCATACTACCTTCTCCCCGTTGTCCCCCACTGTTTACGGCACCACCCAATACTTCGGCATAAATTTTGGCCCCACGCTCCAAAGCACATTCCAAGGATTCTAAAACCAGAGCTCCTGCCCCACTCCCAGGTACAAAACCTGAAGCCGTGGCACTCATTGGACGGCTGGCAGCGGGTGGATTTTCATTATACTGTCTGGGCAGAATTCGCATGGCATCGAAACCGCCCCACACATAAGGGCCGCTATCGCTGCAGCTGCCAGTCAAAATTCGTTTTGCCTTACCGGAAACAATTCGTTCATAGGCCATCAAGATTCCCTCGGTGCCTGTGGTACAGGCCGAAGAGTTGGTGGTCACTTGATTACCACAGCCTAGAATACCGCCCAAATAGGCACTAATGCCGCTGGCCATGGTCTGTAAAACTGTAGTGCTCCCCAATCGTCGAACACTTTTATCATCCACCAAATGAATGGACTCCCGAAACTTGTCTACACCCAAAATACCTGTGCCGAAAATGATACCGCTCTCCCAGTCCGGGGATTCTTTTGGAGAAATGGGCAGTCCGGCATCCTTCCAAGCATCTGTTCCGGCAATGACCCCATAGACGATTCCACTGGCATTTAGGCCCCGAAGTTGCAATGGGGTAAAGTATTGTTCCACCAGATTATCCTTTATTAAGGGTTCCCCTGCGATTTGGCAGCCGAATTCAAGTTCTTTTAATTTGGGTTGAAAACGAATGCCGCTTTTGCCATGTTGCATAGCATATGTAAAATCAGTCAGCCCCACTCCGTTTGGAGCACAAACGCCAAGTCCCGTAATGACAACACGTTTACGCATTTTGGTTGTTTTTTATCATTCCCGCAATGGTACCCTTGCACACCAATTTATCTTCAGCATTGTACATTTTTACGTTACATTTCAGCTTATGGAATCGAAAATAAAGTTTTTCCGCACGCACTGTCACAATTTCTCCCGGAGGTACAGGTAATAAAAATTCCATTTCAGAGGAACTGAGACCAATTTTTAAATTTTCCTTTTCTAGGATTTTATCCTGCGAAAGTAGAAATAGACCGAGACAGACCACACCGATTTGGGCGCAGCATTCAGTAAGTAGAACGCCTGGTGTTACAGGATTGCTTTTGAAGTGACCCTTATAAAAATCTGAATCTTTGGAGAAAGTATAGGTACCTTCGACGGTCTTTTCATCAATATGTATAAGTTCATCTACAAAAAGGAAGGGTTCTGTATAGGGAAGTTTTTCAAGTATTTCGGATGTCATACTGAGCCTGTCGAAGTGTTTTTTATAGGTATTTTGTGCTAATTGAGGTAGTTTATCATAGTCTCCGGAAATTAAGGCTTCTTTCTTTTTCCTACTCCAACCCTTAATTTGTTTTTCTCTAGTTATGGCCTCATCTGGAGTAAGAAATTTTTGAGACCATTTTAATTGAACAGGTCTTCGCTTGAAAGTATAGGCTTTTTGATCAATTCCAATGTTGTGCTGTTCTATTCTAAAATCAATATTGTTGGTAATTCCAACATAATAGGTTGAATCGGAACATTGAACAATATAGACGTAGTAAACTTTCATAAGTGCATAATACTTAAATAGGCATTACTTCAATAGTACTTTGGCCACACTTCGACAGGCTCAGTGTGACATCTTAATTAGGTATTTGTAAATTCATAGTAAGCTTTCTCCGCCATCAACTTTAATGATTGATCCCGTTATCCATTGCGCCTCGTCGGTTGTTAACAGATAGACCACATTGGCGACATCTTCGGGGGTGGTCAATCGTCCGTTCGGATTCCGCTCCAGGGCATTTTTCTTTAAAGTTTCGCTTCCCGAATCATGGAAAACGCTTGGGTCTCGGTAGCTCCTGCCTGAATACAGTTTGCTTTTATTCCCAACGGGGCAAATTCGAGAGCTATGTTACGGGTGATTGCCTCAAGGGTCACTTTCGCTGCGGATACAGCTGCATAACCAGGCCAAGCTCTGGTGTTTCCTTCACTGGTAAACGATATTATTCTTGTATCCTCAGCGAAGAGATGGGCATCCTTTGTTTCTTTTACCCAATCATAAAGGCTAAGGGCCATAGCATTCAGGGTGATAGTAAAATCTTGATGGTTCAATGTAGCCTCGGTTTCCGATTGCATAGGTTTCATGCTTCCTTTGGCGATACTATGCACCAAAACCCCTATTCGTTCGTCTTGGCTCAAACAGGATTTGATTTCATTAAGAGCTGACCGCCTTTTTTCAGGGTTAGCAGCATCGATGTTATAGCTTTTCACGTTGACATTTTCCGTCGAACGGATTTGTTCGAACGCTGTCTCAATTATTGGCAAATTGACCCTGGCATCACGATGCACGAGAATAAGATTAAAGCCATGACGAGCCAACTTCTTTGCGGTTGCCAGACCAAGGCCGCTGCTTCCGCCCAATATCAATGCCCAAAGTCTTTTTTTAATTATTTTTTTCGAACTCATGTTCCGTACTTGATATTTCGTCCCTCGTCCTTTGATTTACCATTCCAAAAGCACTCGTTGTGCGGAGAACCCGGGACCGAAACTCAATATTAGTCCCTCTTCTCCACGTTCCATATTTTTTTCCAAAAAACGCTCCAAGACATAGAGTACGGTTGCACTACTCATATTTCCATAAAGCCGAAGAGTCTCCCGGGTATCGTCAATATTCTTCCCTAAACTACCAAAAAGTTCCTCAACGGTCTGCACGATCTTTCTTCCACCAGGGTGAAAAATCAGATGGTCGACGTTTTCAATGCTAGTTCCATATTTAGCTAAAAAAGGATGTACAATTTCTGGGAAATGTTCTGATATCGTCTCTGGAACCGCGGGATCCAAGATCATTTTCAATCCGTGGTTGGTCAAATCGAAGCCCATCAGATGGGTCGCATCGGTAAAGTGGTACATCTCTTCCCCCTTTATTTTCGGACCGGCAGCATTTTCTTCCGAGGATAAGAGTACACATGCCGCACCATCGCCAAAGATGGCCGCACTCACCATATTGGCCATAGAAAAATCGTTCAATTGAAACGTAGCCGTCGGACTTTCCACGGCAACCACCGCCGCCCTCTTCCCGGGATTGGATTTTAAAAAGTTACTGGCATAGATAAGTCCTGAAACACCTGCGGCACATCCCATCTCCGTAACCGGTAATCGGACGATGTCTCGACGCAGCCCAATATCATTAATCAAATAGGCATCCAAAGAAGGAATCATAATACCAGTGCAACTGACCGTAATAATATAATCGAGGGACTCGACAGACCAATTGCTTTGTGAAAGGGCTTTTTGAAGCACTTTGTTGCCCAGCAACTTCACTTCACGGACATAAATCGCATTCTTATCTTTGAACGAGGTTGCGGTAAATACCTCTTCGATATTCATGATTCCGTAGCGTGTATCGACACCGGCGCCCTCAAAAATCTTGGTGACCTTTCTTCGAAACCGTTCGTCTTGATCGGCGAGCCATAGTTCAACGAAGGGGAGAATATCCTTTGTTTTTCGACAATAGGCAGGCAATACTTTCGCAACTTCGGTAATGTGAACGTCGTTCATAGATTCAGCTTAGTGGGTTATGCCGCATGACCCATACATAGCGATAGGCCCATTTCCATCGGATATCATGTGAAACAGACGGGAGTCTTTGGGAATATTCCTTCAATTCGCTTTTTATAAAGCCTTTTCGAATGGAAATCAATCCGTCAATTTTAGCAACTTTTGTTTTGATAAAAATACGACTAAAGCCCCTAAAAAGATAGTAGGCCCAGCGACTTCTTTGCAAATCGTTGATTACTACACCGATGCTGGTCAGTTCTATAAACTTTTGAAGAAAAATGAGCAATTGTGCATTGGTAAAATGATGCATGGTCAGCGTAGTCAATACGATATCGCATTCAAAATTTGATGGGTCCAATGCTACTATATCTTCGACCACATAAGAAATTTCCGGATAGTCCAACGATTCTCGCCCAGCAATTTGTAAAGCTTCCTTATTAAGGTCGATACCTATAAAACGGACGTTCAGCTTCTGTTTTCGGCAATAATCGGCCAATTCACGAAGCATAGCCCCATCACCACATCCCATATCGACAATAACATACGCTTCTTTCGGATTTTCATGGAAAAGTTTTGCGACGGCCTGTACGGTAATGGCATTGCCGCCCAGCATTCTGTTTACTCGATTTATGTCATCAAAGACCATGGGGAGGTTTTCAAAACCTTCCTGCATATTATCCATGATTTCCAATTGTGCACTACGGCGGCTAAAATCTATCATTAAATTCGATTTCCATGGGTCATTTTTATCAAGTTACGCAACAAGAACGGGGAATTTGTTATCCCCGTGAGCGCTATGTTTGAGAGTGTTTCGTTCAATAAAAGGTTTTGCAACAATCTACCCGTTTTAATGCGCTTTCCGAAAAGGTGATTCCATTCTCGTTGATAAGAGCTTTCGAGTTTTGAGCGGTCGCTATTTTCTTCCCTATAATATCGATGAATATGTTCAGAAACTACTTTGGCACTATGTATAGCCATCGCCATACCATTCCCACAAAGCGGATGTATCAATCCCGCCGAATCGCCACACATCAGAATATGGTTCTCTACGGCTGCCTTTTTTATGAAATGATATTTGTGCGATACTCAATGGTTCTTCAAAAATCGGTTTTGCATCTTTTAAAAATGTACGTAAATGTGGATTTTGGGAAATAACGTTTTCATTGAACTCCTGAACACTTTTATACTTCTGAAAACTTTTATAAGTCGCTAAATAGCAAAAGTTCAAGGCCCCACTTTCGGTCTTTGATAATCCTCCGTAACCTCCTTTAAATGTATGCAGCGCTACCAAATCATCTGGAAAATCATCATAAACATAATGTGATTTTATACCCAGCCAATGTGATTTTCTTTTAATGAAAGCTCTATCGAGCGACTTATCAATATTGCTTCTTTTGCCGAAAGCCCCGATAACAAATTTTGACGTGAACGCTCTATTTATATTCGTAAATACCTTAAAACCATTATTTTGAAACGAAATGGATGCAACTTTTTGAAATAAGAAGTTCGCCCCCAATGAAACTGCCTTTTGGTATAATAAATTATCAAAGGTATAACGGCTAATACCAAAACCGCCCAAGGGTAGTTTTGTTTTTACAGATTTACCTTTGCCGGTAGAAAGTAGTAGCGTATTTATGGAAATAGGCCGAACTTCCTCAAGGCCAACCCCCAAATGATCTAGATAATCGTGTACCTCGTTTGAAACATACTCTCCACAGACCTTGTGTCTTGGAAAAGTGTCTTTTTCAATGACTAAAACACTATGTTTTTTCAAGGTCAAATCGAGGGCTGCGGTCAGTCCGGCCAAACCGGCTCCGACAATAATAATGTCATAGTGTTCCACCAACGAAAGATAGCGATTAAAACAAAGAATCCCGATGCCAAAGCATCGGGATTCCTGGTACAATTAGAAAACAGTTATTCTAGTTTCCCGTTTTTTCCTTGGCCTCTTCCTTGAGTTCTTCATTGGCTACAATCGCCAGCTCTACCCTTCGGTTCTTTGCTTTTCCCTCGGAGGTATCATTACTCTCTCGAGGTTGACTTTCCCCGTACCATTTGGTGGTAAAACGCCCTGCAGTAATTCCTTTGGCTACCAAATACTGTGTCACGGATTCCGCACGTTGTTGCGAAAGCATCATGTTGTAGTCGTCTGGCCCGGCACTATCGGTATGGCCTTCTACCAAAATATACGATTTCGGATACTCTTTGAAAATACCTGCCAATTTATCCAAAGTAGTAGCCGATGTTCCTTTGACTCCCGATTTATTGGTATCAAAATAGACACCGGCATCTTCATTGAAGATTACGTTAATTCCTTCTCCGACCCGAGTTACCTCCGCACCAGGAATTTCTTCTTCGATACGTTCCGCCTGACGATCCATGCGGTCGCCAATATAGCCACCGGCAACACCGCCTACTACTGCGCCGATTATTGCACCTAAAGCGGTATTATTGCCTTTACCGACATTATTACCGAGAACACCACCAATTACGGCACCGCTAGTCGCGCCCACGGTAGCTCCTCGTTGTTTATGACTTGAGTTCTTTACTGCTTTGCAGCTCGTTAGCAAAGCAAATGATAGTAATACATAAATACTTTTTCTTATTAGATTTTTCATGGGGATTTTGTTTATGATTTTTTAGTAAAGGAATAAACAACGTTGACTACTTTGCCATCAACGGTAGCATTTGACTTTAAGGTCATTTCTGTTTCCGTAAGATTGGTTATGTTCAAACGATAACCGAGTCCTCCGGAAATATCCTTATTCTTCTCATCGATCATTTTGAATTGCAATTGACTGGAATAATTGGCAGAAGGTTCCACAACCGACCAGCGGATAAAGCGATCACCGCCATTACATAATGTAGACGGAGCAATCGTGTATCTTCCGGTACTGTTATTGTCCCTAAAGAACCATTCACTGCCCTCGAAACAAATGTCTTCCGCATCATTGAATAAGACGGATTTGAAGTTCCCAGTGGCATTTTCGTACGAAACATCGTTTAGGGTCCATGTGCCGCTCAAAAGATTCCGTTTGCCTCGGGCGTCTTTAGAAACAGAACATGAAGCAGTCAATAAGACCAAGGAAATAACAATTAAAAGGTGTTTTCTCATCATCAATACTATTTGGGGTTTGATTATATACGATACGAATCGAAATTTCGATGTTCATACTAACGTTCAAATATCAATTATATGATGCAAGGTGCAATATTTATGATGCGGACATGTGTGGAAAGAAATCAAATAATAACGCTATCACTTAATAGGCTAAAAGGTCGAGCAAATCGCTCTCAAATCGTTGTTTTGGCAAGTAGTTATCTTCTAAAGTCTTAGCGAATGGAATAGGTGTTTCCAAACTAGCCACTCGTTTTATGGGACCATCGAGATACTCAAAGCAATGTTCCATGACCAACGCGGAAATATCACTGGCGATTCCGCCAAAAAGGCTATCCTCTTGTAGAACAATAAGTTTGCCCGTCTTTTTTACGGATGAATAAATGGATTCCATATCCAAAGGCATCAAAGTTCGCAGATCAATAAGTTCGGCTGAAATCTCGGGATGTTTTTGAAGTGTTTCCAACGCCCAATGCACTCCTGCCCCATAGGAAACGATGGTAATCGCATCCCCTTCTTTTAGAATACTTGCTTTTCCAAAAGGCAGTGTATAATAATCGGTGGGCACCTCTTGATAGATACTGCGATACAAACCTTTGTGTTCAAAAAACAGTACAGGGTTCGGGTCATTGATAGCGGTTGCGAGCAATCCCTTGGCATCGTGTGGAAAAGCGGGATAGGCCACCTTGAGTCCCGGAGTTTTTGTAAACCAAGCTTCATTGGTCTGTGAATGAAAAGGTCCGGCCCCTACGCCACCTCCACAGGGCATACGAATCACCACATCGGCCTTTTCGGCCCAGCGATAATGTGATTTTGCCAAGTAATTAACAATAGGATTAAAACCTGTACTCACAAAATCGGCGAACTGCATCTCCATCACGGCCTTCATGCCATTGATGGAAAGACCCATGGCCGCTGCAACCACAGCTGATTCACATATCGGGGTATTACGAACCCTTTCTTTGCCGAAGGCCTCGACGAAACCGTCGGTTATTTTAAAGACACCACCGTAATCGGCAATGTCTTGACCCATGATGACGAGATCGTCATGTTTTTCCATAGACTGCTTTAAACCCTGTGAAATGGCATCGACCAGACGTATGTTGTCTTTTTTATCATTAGGAACAACTTCATCATATTCGAACGAATGGAACACTTCGGCCAATTCTTTGTTCAAATTCGGTTCAACCTCAGGTTCATCAAAGGCTAATTGTAAGTTCTCGTCAATCTCGTGAATGATTCCTTTTTTGATTTCAACCTCTTTCTCTTCCGAAAGTATATTTTCATTGCGCAAGAACTCCAAATAGTTTTCCAAGGGATCTTTGGCGGCCCATTTATCCATCAAATCTTGGGGTACATATTTTGTTCCACTGGCCTCTTCATGGCCCCTCATCCGAAACGTATCGAAAATTAATAAAACCGGCGCGGGTTTTTGGCGTATTCGTTTGCAAATGGCATCGACCATGCTATAAACCTCTAGAATATTGTTGCCGTCAATCGTATACGATTCCATTCCGTACCCAATGCCTTTGTCCGCAAGTTTTTTACAGGCATACTGTTCATTTGTAGGTGTTGACAGACCATATCCATTATTCTCGATACAGAAAAGAACAGGTAAATTCCAGACAGATGCAATGTTTAGCGCCTCGTGAAAGTCACCTTCGCTGGTACCCCCTTCCCCCGAAAAAACGGCGGTGACTTTTTTCCTATTCTTGAGCACATCGGCCAGGGCAATGCCATCGGCCACTCCCAATTGCGGACCAAGATGCGAAATCATACCTACGATTTTGTAGTCTTGGGTCCCGAAGTGAAAACTTCGGTCTCGGCCTTTTGTAAATCCATTTTCTTTACCCTGCCATTGTGCGAACAATCGGTCGAGGGGAATATTTCTCGTGGTAAACACCCCTAAGTTTCGGTGCATGGGAAGCACATATTCATCGGCTTCCAAGGCGCTCGTTACGCCAACTGAAATAGCTTCTTGACCTATACCACTGAACCATTTTGAAATCTTGCCCTGACGTAGTAGAATCAACATTTTTTCTTCTATCATTCGCGGTTTGAGCATCCTTTCATAGAGAGAAATCTGCGTTTTGGTATCAATGCCCTTGTTGTTGAATTGCATGAAGTATGTCTAATGTAGCATCAAAAGTAACAAAAATGCGACCAATATCGATGCATTTTGACCTGCACCATACCCGTATATTTTATTAACTTTGAACAAACCCTAAATAGGAAGTTATGAGTGCCATACCCAGTGTAGATTTAACAGATTTTGTATCGGAATATGAAGGTAGAAAAGAAAAATTCACCAAAGAAATTGGAAAAGCATTCGAAGAAATCGGTTTTGTTGCCCTAAGCGGACATTTCCTATCGGAAGAACTGGTCGAAGACCTCTATGCCGAGATTAAAAAGTTTTTCGATTTACCTCAAGAAGTCAAGAACAACTATGAAATAGAAGGAATAGGAGGTCAAAGGGGATATACCTCGTTTGGGAAAGAACACGCTAAAGGAAGAAAAGAGGGCGATTTGAAAGAATTTTGGCATTTCGGGCAATATGTAGGAGGCGATGCCAAACTAGCGGCCGAATATCCGGATAATGTAATAGTTTCCGAACTCCCCAAGTTCAACGAAGTTGGTAAGGAAGCTTACAAAATGTTGGAAAAGACCGCGAAATATGTACTTCGAGCCTTGGCATTACATTTAGGTCTCGAGGAGAACTATTTTGATGAATATATCAAAAATGGCAATTCCATTTTACGGCCTATACACTACCCGCCTATCACCTCGGAACCAAAGAACGCTGTAAGGGCCGCAGCGCACGGCGACATCAATTTGATAACCTTGTTGATGGGCGCTCATGGCCGGGGACTCCAGGTCAAAAACCATAATGGGGAATGGGTCGATGCCATCGCTCGGCCCGATCAACTGATGATCAATGTGGGCGACATGCTATCACGACTGACCAACAATAAACTAAAGTCAACTATCCATCAGGTCGTGAACCCTCCACGAGAGCTTTGGGGCACTTCACGTTATTCCATACCGTTTTTTATGCACCCCATTAGTGAGATGTTACTGAATTGCTTAGGGGAATGTGTAGATGCCGAACATCCCAAACAGTTTAAGGACATAACCGCAGGGGAATTTTTGCATGAACGATTGATTGAGCTTGGGTTAAAAAAAGCCTGATTTAACGGCATTTCTTCTTTTATCTCTGCAACAATAAGGGAAGTGTGTCGTTTTCTTAATAATTCGATTTGAGGAATCAAACGACAAAACCCCGAACTAACCACCATGAAAAATCTATCTTTTGTTGTAGTTGCTTTGTTATTTTTTACCAATATTAATGCCCAAATCAACTTTGAACCGGCTTATTTTATTAATAATACAGATGTTAAAACGGATTGTTTCATCCGAAATGTGGATTGGAAAAACAACCCAACAAGTTTTGAATACAAGCTTGGCAAAGATGACGATTCAAGAATAGCTTCCCTTTCAGATATCAAAGAATTTAAGGTAAACAACGAATCCCGATATGTAAGGGCCAAGGTAAGAATGAACCGTGCCACGGATAATAATAATGCCTTGGATACTAATAAAGATATCGTTTTCAAAGAAGAAGAAGTTTTTCTAAAAACACTTAGCGAAGGCGATGCGTTACTCTACTATTTTGAGGATAATAATTTACGAAAGTTTTTTTATCAGGTCGATAACTCCAATATCGAACCCCTAATATACAAGAGATATCGAAAGTCGTTAACTGAAATAGCAAGTATAAACACTTTCAGGCAACAGTTATGGAACGAATTGAAATGTGATGAAATATCAAGGAATTTTGTGAACTCGGTCAACTACAAAATTGACGACTTGATCGATATATTTGAGAAATACAATGAATGCAAGGATCCGACCTATGCCAATGATCAAAAAGGAAGACAAAACCTGGGTTCAACTTATCCGTAAGACCCGGAATCGACTATACCTCTCTTTCAATTACCAACACCAATGCAAGAACCAGAAATGTTGATTTTGATGCAGAAATGAACTTCAGATTAGGAGTCGAATTGGAAGGCATATTGCCCTTTAACAAAAATAAATGGAGTATGTTCATTGAGCCGACCTTTCACTCCTATTCCTCAGAGAAGCAAACGGAACCGACTGCGTTCAACTCGAATACGAGCCTGGCAACCGTTGATTACAAATCAATTGAGATTCCCATGGGTTTTAGGCACTATATGTTTTTAAACGATAACGCCAAGCTTTTTGCAAATGTTGGGTATGTCGTAGATATCCCGTTAAATGCAAGTGTTGCATACGAAAGTAATTTTGGCACTACTCGTATTGAGTTTGGGTCAAATGGTAGTTTTGTCTTCGGGGTAGGCTTCAAGTATAACAATAAAATAGGTATTGAAGCTAGATATATAGGAAAGAGGGAAATTTTTGGCAACGGGGCTTTCGTCTCCTACTTTTCGGATTATCAGGGATATTCCCTTATTTTTGGATATACATTATTCTAATCATGGATTTAAAGGACCAACTCAAAAATTTATTTCCAGAACATATTTCCGAAGAACAGGAAGCTCCGACATCGAAAAGCGATATTTGGTTACAAGAAGAACCTATAATTTGCAAATACGAAAAGCGAAACGGGAAACCGATTACCATTTTGGAAAACTATAATGGCACCGATGCTGATTTTAAGAAATTGACCAAAGAGCTCAAGACCAAACTAAGTGTTGGAGGTACCTTTAAAGAAGGTAAAATCATCATTCAAGGAGATTATCGCGACCGTATCATGGCCCTTTTACAAGAAAAAGGATTTTCAACAAAGCGTGTTGGTGGATAACTAAAACAATATTGCAAAAATTAAAATGAAAAGGTTGCGCACTTTTCTGTTAATTTTTTTGTTTTTTTCGATTAAATGTTACTTTTAGAAGCCAAAACACAAACAGCCTCGCCCATGAGTTCCCTTTTGCACATTACCAACGGTGATAGTTTTACAGAAAAGCTCAAAGAATTAAATTTAAAAGGGGACATTATCACATGGCGGGAAATGCTTTGTGAGGGCAGAACGGAGACCAATGTGGGAAGCGAATCCTTTTGGAAAACACGCTTCGAATTTCTTCACAAGAACTACAAGGTTACCAAATCTATCTTCATTGAAAAGACTTTAAAAGAGTACCGATCTTTGTGCAATCATAAACAACAAGATCAAATCGTCCTCTGGTTCGAATATGACCTATTTTGTCAGGTTAATATGTTGGCCGTGCTCAGTTGGTTAAAAGCCAACCGAAAATATGCCGAAATATCTTTGGTTTGTAGCGGTAAAGAAGATGACACGGACAAATTATACGGTTTGAGCGAACTTAACAACGAACAATTGCTCAAACTATACGAGAATCGTATTGTGTTGACCCAAGATGATGTTGAATATGCCGACTATGTTTGGCAACTATATTGTAGCGATAACCCCATTCGATTGGAAAATCTTCGAGACTTCGGTCAGTTTCAATTTGAATATCTTTCCGAAGCTATCAAAGCACATCTTCAACGATTTCCTACGATTAAAAATGGTTTGAATGCTTTAGAAAACCACGTATTGGACTTTTCATTCTCCAAAAAACCAAAATCAAAAGTAGAATTGCTTGGCGGATTGCTAAAGAACCAAGGCAATTATGGTTTTGGAGACACGCAGTTCGATAGAATTCTGACCACGCTGAAACCTCTGTATACTTCGTTTAATCCGGTAAAATTATCCAAAAAAGGAAAGGATATTTTGGAAGGAAAAACAAACTACTACTCGCATATTCGAGATAATGAAGCCTACTTAGGCGGCGCACTCAAATATAACTACCTCTACAATACCACTTCGAACAGAATATTAAAATTATAATATGGGGCTTGGGCCTTCGGAGCTTATCCTAAATGCCGACGGCAGCATTTACCATCTCAACCTGTTACCCAAAGATATCGCCGATACTATTATTACGGTTGGCGACCCTGATCGCGTTGTGGATGTTTCAAAATATTTTGATTCCATCCAGGTAAAAAAAGGAAAACGGGAATTTCATACCCATACCGGAATACTAAATGGACGGCGCCTTACTGTTATTTCGACCGGTATAGGAACCGACAATATCGATATCGTACTGAACGAGCTTGATGCCTTGGCAAACATTGATTTCAAGGATAGAACCGTAAAGAAAAATCATATACGATTACGCATTGTCAGAATTGGGACTTCCGGTGCAATTCAACCTGAAATTCCAGTCGATTCTTTCGTTTTGAGCGAATATGCTTTAGGACTTGATGGGCTTCTTCATTTTTATAAAAGCGATTCAATACAGGAAAAAATGATTTCAGATCACTTCGTGAAGCACTCGGGTTGGGAAACGAAAAAGGCAGCTCCATACGTCGTCAAATGTGATGAAGAATTGGCCCGAATTTTCAACTCAAATCATATACGATTTGGAGTGACTGCAACAAACGCCGGTTTTTACGGCCCGCAAGGTAGAAAGTTAAGATTGCCCCCCGACAATGAGCGAATGAATCAAAACCTTTCCACTTTTATCTTCGAGAATATGAAAATCACAAATTTAGAAATGGAGACAGCAGGAATTTACGGGCTAGCAAAACTTATGGGGCACCAAGCGATTTCCTTAAATTGTATTCTGGCCAATCGTGCCACAGGTACATTTTCTAAAAACCCTTCAAATTCCACGGAAGAACTCATTAAATTTACCTTGGACAAGTTAACTTCTTAAATTTTCAATCCCAAAAATCCGTCTGTACAATTCCTGAATTTCAAAAATAGCAATTGGAATTTGGAATTTGTTTTTTGGAATTTACTATTCTTGTATGAGGTTTTCAAAATCCAAATTTCTAATTTTTACAAGCAAGTTGATCCATGAAAAAGGTAAAAATAGTCGGCGTTCCTGAGCATTTCAATCTGCCTTGGCATATGGCCATCGAAGAAGGAGCTTTTGAAGAACGTGGAATCGATTTGCAATGGAAAGATATTCCGGAAGGCACGGGAAAAATGTGCCAGATGCTTATGGATAACGAGACCGATCTCGCCATTATTCTTACCGAGGGCATTGTCAAGAGTATTACAGAGGGTAATCCTGTGAAAATTATTCAGGAATATATTGCCACTCCACTACAATGGGGCATACATGTTGGGGCAAAAAGCAATTTTAAATCCATTCCCGATTTGGAAAACGCCACGGCGGCCATTAGTCGCTTTGGAAGCGGAAGCCATCTTATGGCCTATGTCAATGCCCAGAACCAAGGATGGAATACCGAGCATCTTGAGTTTAAAGTCATTAATAACCTAAAAGGGGCTGTCGAAGCCTTGACAAAAGGCGAGGCCGATTACTTTATGTGGGAACACTTTACGACCAAACCTTTGGTCGATAAGGGCGTTTTTAGAAGACTGGATGACTGCCCTACCCCATGGCCTTGTTTCGTAATTGCCGGTACTGATAGTTTTTTAGCGGAACACAAGGGAATTTTAGACCATATTCTCGAAGTCATTAATGGTTATACTTCGGAGTTCAAACAAATACCTAGTATTGATAGAACTTTGGCCAATCGCTATGGTCAACGGTTGGTCGATATTCAAGAATGGCTATCGTTGACGCGCTGGAGCCAAGAAAGATTAGATCCACAAATACTGAATTTGGTGCAGGAGACACTGCTGGACCCTGCATTGATTAAGAAAAAGTTAAATCCTGAAGAAATTTTAGCATCTTTTGACAAATAAAGTATTTCGTAGGTCTACCCTATGCATCAAAAATGAGTTTCAGCTAATATTAGCGAGGTATTCGTGTGGTAAGAAACTACCATTGAATGGGCGTTCGCCCTTGGTTTTTTAAAAATGTATTTGCTCGGCTAAAATGCTTGTTGCCGAACCAAAACCCTCGATTGGCACTGAGAGGCGAAGGGTGGCCTGAGGTCAATATATGGTGTTTGGTTTTATCGATCAATACGGACTTCTTCTTGGCAAATCCGCCCCATAGCAGGAATATAAGACCCTTCTTTTCCTCTGAAAGTTTGTGGATCACGGCATCGGTAAAAGTTTCCCAGCCTTTGTTTTGATGGCTTCCGGCTTGGTGTGCGCGAACAGTCAACGTAGCATTCAATAAAAGTACGCCTTGATCAGCCCAACGTTCCAAATTGCCGCTTTTGGGGTATGGCACCCCTAAGTCCGTCTCAATTTCCTTAAAAATATTGATTAATGAAGGTGGATGCGGAATTCCTTCTTTGACGGAAAAACAAAGTCCGTTGGCCTGATTTGGGCCATGATATGGATCTTGCCCTATAATGACTATTTGTGTTTTATCGAAAGGTGAATGGTCGAAGGCCGAAAAGATATCCTTACCTTTTGGATAGCAGGTGTATTGTTTGTATTCGGTCTTAACAAAATCTGCTAAATCTTTGAAGTATGGTTTTTCAAATTCCAATATCAATTGAGATTTCCAACTTTGATCAATGTTTACTTGCATTTTAACTCAATTCAAAAACTATGTAAGAATTCCAAAAATAAGGGATTGTCACGTTGACCAACAATAATCTAAGTGATATTTCTCGCAAATTGTGTGATTCCGAAGAATTAGGATTATTTTTTTAATTCATAATTTTTGCAAGAAATAATCCATCGGAAGCTGATAGAATTATACACTTGCTAAGTACAAAATAAGCTTTTGGGCTTATAATCCTACTTTATAAGCTTTAAGACTTATAACCATCTATTATAAGCTTTAAGACTTATAATCATGCATTATAAGCTTTTAAGCTTATATTTTTATATATTTGTATCCAACATTCCTAAAAAATATGAACAAAGCTGTTATTTCAGGTGATATTGTAGCCTTTACAAGTTTGTCAAAGAGCAACAAAGAGTTGGCAGAAAGTCATATAAAACTACTTTTGCAAGAGCTTGGCACTAGGTACGATTGCTATGCCAGATTGGTCAAGGGCGATTATATCGAATGTGTTGTGCCAAATCCGCAAGATGCCCTGACCATTGCCCTATTGATAAAAACCAAGATAAAGTCGATTCCGATTACCTCTGAAAAGAACGGGGACAACAGAGTCCAGTACTTCGAAAACTATGGTATCCGTCTTGCCATTGGTTATGGTACCCTGCAACGTTTTGACACCGAAAAAGGAATCATCGATGGCGAAGCAATCTACATGTCTGGGCGAAAAATCAACGAAGAAGATACGCATACGATGGACCGTATCAGTATAAAGAACACGTTGTTCTTCGTCTCTAGGGATGAGTCGTTAAATAATAGTTTAGAGTCTATGTTGCTTCTTCTCGACTTTGTAATGAACAAGGCAACCGCTAGGCAATCGGAGGTACTGTATTACAAATTATTGAGCAATAACGAAGAGACTATCGCCAAAAAAATGGGCATTTCGCAACCAGCGGTCAATCAGCACTCGAATAGCGCAGGTTGGAACGCCATTGAAAAAGCCGTTCAATACTTCCACGAAACCCTTAAAAACCGTTAAATGGATAGCTACCAACTTGTACTACTACAATTTCTGGCCCACTTGCTTACGGATTATACTTTTCAGACCGACAAAAGTGCCGCCAGCAAGAATAAAAAAGGTTTTAGAAGCAAATACCTTAAATGGCATGTATTAATCATGTTCGTGACCTCTTGGGTACTTTCCTTTCAACCCACCTTTGTTTTAGGAGCGCTCACAATTGCCGGCACCCATTGGGTTATTGACGGCATAAAACCACAGCTTAACCAAAACAAATATTTGGGTCGCCATGCTTTTTTTATCGACCAAGGCTTGCATTTGTCAATAATTGGACTCATAGTATATTTTTATAATTCTTATTTTCAATTAGATACGTTATTTAACATACAGTTTAACTCTAAATATTTGATTTTGATTATTGCCTACCTTTTTTGTGGAAAACCTGCCAATATTCTTATCAAGGAAATTTTCAAGGCATCAAGAATAAAGTTCCAGGGTATGAACAAAGAAGAACTGCCTAACGCTGGAAGACTCATCGGCATAATCGAAAGATGGCTAGTACTCACATTTATACTAATCAATCAATTCAGTGCCGTAGGCTTTTTGATTGCCGCAAAATCGATTTTAAGGTACAGGGATGGCGAGAAAATTTTCAGCAAGACCGAATATGTGCTTATAGGTACCTTGTTGAGTTTCGGAATTGCAATCGGAGTGGGCATTTTGATAGGCTGGTCCATATCGCCCGATAATTGAGAAAACGGCTCAATGTCCCCAACTACTATTCAAATTGAAGATAGGCCAATTGACTTTTTAAAAGCTTCTTGTCGTCAATGCGCTTTTTTAATATGTCGATATATTCTAGATCTTCTCCATTGTTGTCATATTCATAGGCTTTCGATGCCCAAGACAACGCTTCCTCCAAGTTATCGACTCTTTCACTAAGCACCGCCAAGTTATGGCAACTTCTTCGGCGTATTTTTGCATCTTGATGCTCTACGTCCAATTCCAATACTTTCTTGGCGCCTGACCAATCCTCATTTTCGGCCAGTTCATTGGCCAAAACAAGATTGTCCGTACCCTTTATGTAATATTCCCTAGAAACACTATTCTTGAAAGGCAACAACCGCTGTCCGTATTGACTTCCGTTCGTTCGACTTTGTTGCATTAAGGTTTCTTTTCTATCTCCAATGGCCTGATATGCAGCTAAGGCATCTTTGCCCTTGCCAGTAGATGTGATTTGGTCATTGAAAACAATCTCATCGATGACCTGTCTATTTTGCGGATAATATATGCGCCATCCATTCTCTATCAAAGTTTCAAGGGTAATCTCTTGCGCCTTTACCTTAACCTGGTCTCGAATCAGATTTCGGTCCAACATCGATGTCTTTTTAACCGATACCTTGGTGTCGGTTTCATAGAAAGCCATTGCAAAAACTGCATCAACGTTATTTTTCGTGCACAAAGACTCGATATTCGACCAAGGAATGCCACTTGAATTCGACCCAAAATCAGAGGTTTCACCTGACCCCTGTTCCAACATTTTTACTTCCTCAAAACGATTGTCTTTTAACAATTCATCGAAGAGGCCATTTATAGCGGCATCCTTACCCTTTTTGGTCAACCACTTCTCTTGGGCTAGGACCAAACGGTTCATACCGTTCGTTTCACCTTCCATATCCGTTGTGGATTCGGCATTGGCAATTACGCCTATTCTCTTAATCTGATTGGAAAGCTCAACAGGCGAAGGTTCCGTTGTATGAAGTACGATCTGCTTCGTAGTTCCACAACTGGTGAACAATATTATAACGGCAAATACAGTCAAATAAAAGCCATGCTTTTTCATGATAGATAGGTTAAGTCTATTTACCAAAACATTTTTAAGGCCAATTTATTGCGTTAAGGCGTTATTACATAACACTTTAAACCAATTTTATTTAAGGGGGTGATTCCGTAATGAATAAGTTCGAGAAATCGGTATAATTAATGCAAAAGTTAGTTCATAGACCTCTTGAAAACCAGAGATTTTTCAGCTAACTTCGTTATCATGCGCTATAAGGAATTGAAACTCCTCCTACCTCAACGATAGCGAAACCTCTTAAATCCAAGTATTTTCCCTACCAATCCATACCTTTGCCATCGGTTTTATATTTATAGATGGGCAAAATACACCAAAAGACACTTCAAGACCTTGAATTTCCTACCGTATTGCAGCAACTTATGGCACGTTGTAATACCGATTTGGGAAAGGAGCGTGTTTTTGACATTGCCCCGCTTTCAGACTCCGAATCCATTTTACAGGCATTGGGCCAAACGGCCGAATACCTATCTTCCCTAATAAGTGAAAACCGTATTCCCAATCATGGTTTCGATTCCATTGGCGGAGATTTAAAATTGCTTAGAATCGAGAATACCACTTTGGAAATTAGTGGATTCAAAAGAATCGCCTCGATTTGTAATACAGTTACCACCCACAAAAAGTTCTTTAAAAAATTCAAGGAATACTATCCGTTGCTCTTTTCGGCTTCCGATGAAATTGAAACGAACACTGAAATTCCCAAACAAATCGATGCCGTAATCGACCGCTTTGGGGAAGTCAAGGATAAGGCCTCCGACTCCCTTTTTCAAATCAGAAGGCAAATGAACCAGGTGAAGGGAAAAATCGGTCAAAGCTTTGCTTCGGCCTTGAACACCTACCATGGCTCGGATTATTTGGACGATATACGGGAGTCTGTTGTCGAGAACCGTCGGGTTTTGGCCGTAAAGGCGATGTACCGTAGAAAAGTAAAAGGCTCCGTCATGGGTACTTCGAAAACCGGAAGTATCGTTTATATCGAACCCGAAGTGACCTTAAAATATAGTAGGGAACTTAATAATTTAGAATTCGATGAAAGGGATGAGATACAGCGTATTTTAAACGAACTAACGGCAAACATAAGGCCTTACGGCTCTCTTTTGTCCAATTTTCAGGAGTTTCTAACCCGTATCGACATTACGGCAGCAAAGGCGAAATATGCTTCGGACACCAATTCGTTGCTTCCTGAAATCAATACAGAGAAGCGGTTGTACCTTCGGGATGCGTACCACCCGTTGCTGTATCTGAGTAATAAATTAAAAAAGGCGAAGACCTATCCGCAGACCATAGAATTGCATCCCGAAAACAGCATTATCGTAATCTCCGGGCCGAATGCAGGAGGAAAAAGTATCACCCTTAAGACCATTGGTTTGCTTCAGGTGATGCTGCAATCAGGACTTCTAATTCCCGTTCATGAAAGAAGTTCGGTTTGTTTATTTGACACTATTTTGACCGATATTGGTGATAATCAGTCCATCGAAAACCATCTGAGCACTTACAGCTACCGTTTAAAGAACATGAACAGTTTCTTGCGAAAATGTAATGAGGACACCCTATTCCTAATTGATGAATTCGGCACTGGAAGCGACCCAGAACTCGGAGGTGCCTTGGCCGAAGCTTTTTTGGAAGTCTTTTATGAGCGCGGTGCCTACGGTGTCATTACCACCCATTACGCAAATCTAAAAGCCTTGGCCGACGAGTTGCCCCATACCACGAATGCGAACATGCTTTTTGACGCCAAGAGTCTTGAACCCACCTTCCAATTGATGTTGGGCGAAGCAGGTAGTTCCTTCACGTTTGAGGTAGCGCAAAAAAACGGAATCCCCTACTCCCTTATCAACAAAGCAAAGAAGAAGATAGAGCGCGGCAAAGTCCGTTTTGATGCCACCATAGCCAAACTACAAAAAGAACGCAGCAAAATGGCTAAAACAGGCTCCAGATTGCAAGAAGAGGAGTCCAAAGCCAGGGAAGAAGCCGCACGTTTGGAGAAATTGAACGCCAAGGTCAAATCAAAGCTTGAGAACTATCAAGAACTGTATGATCATGACCAACGCATGATCCAATTGGGAAACAAAATCGATAAAGCGGCCGCAAAGTACTTTCAGGATAATAAAAAACGGATTTTGGTCTCCGAACTCATTCGGATCGTGGAGACCGAAAACAGCAAGCGTAAAAAGAAAACGGCCAATCAAGCCAAGGCCGAACGTGCTAAAAAGGCACAGGTAGTACAAGAGGTACAAAAAGAGGTCCAAGTTATTCGTGAGAAGAAAAAAGTGGAAAAGAAAAAGGCCATTATCAAGGAAAAGAACAAACCACGTCCGATTTTTAAGGTCGGTGATCGGGTTCGCATGCATGATGGTAAGGCCGTAGGAAGTATCGATAGCTTGGAAAAGAACAAGGCCATTGTGAATTACGGTATGTTTACGACCAATGTGAGTGTGGACCAACTAGAACTAGTAAAGAGTTAATCTACCAAACATGAAAAAGAAAATACAAGTTAAATTTTTTATAGTGGGCATCATGCTCTCTATTTCCTGTAGTAGCGATGATAAGGTTGCCATACCACCCGCCGAAGATAATTTAAGTATCAACGCTCAAGTCGATGAGTATCCAGTGGCAGGGGACGAGGTTGCCACGGTAAATTCAAAATTGACCGGTGAACTGATCTTTACCTTACTTGGTGTCTCGGTAGATAATGCCCTTGAAATAAATTCAGAATCAGGGGTTTTGACCGTGGTCAACGCTTTTGCCTATGATTATGAACGGAGCGCTGAAATAACCGGGGATGTGGTTGTCTCCAATGGGTCGGAGACCGAACTATGGTCTTTGATAGTGGCGATAAGGAACATCGATGATATTGAATATTGGCTTACCGATTCAAAAATAGCATATCAATCGGCGAATTCTGGAAATTGGATTCCCGTTACCGAAGACGAATACCTTGAATTATCATTGCAAATGAGCGGTATCAGTAAATCGGGCACCACCGATATTTTGTATGAACAAGGCCTAAGCGCAGGAATTTATGAAACCTATAGTAGCGCTACTGTGGCGAACGACCTTTCTAGCCTTCCGGAAGACAGTTATGTTTTTGCCATTAAATACCTTGCCATCGGCAATCAAATAGCAGGCAACAAGGTAAAAGTCTCGGATAGTTCGGTAAACGAAGGGTTTACCGATTTGGGAAACGCTTTACCATCGCATAATGAGGGACAACACTATTTTGTTTTGAAAGGTGCTGGAAAATCGACCACGACAAGCCGCGGATTTTTAGGAATCTACTCGCAGAACGGCTTATCTTATGATGTCGAAGGCAATGCACAGGGCACCCACTTTTTCGGTGAAGGCGATACGAATATGCTCGACGATGAATCAAATTCCGTGCAGCGTGTCTGCATCTACCAAGGCTTAAGTACCCCCATAAAGCAATGGGACTAAAAGTCCATAAACCACTGTAAAAACAACAGCCGATACCCAAGTTGTTGAATCGCAACTTTAGATACCGACTGTGCAAACTTCAAATAAAATTCCCCCGATTTTTATTTAAAGAAATTAACTTTTTTAAAGATCAAAAGGCCCAATAAAACCCCAACCCAAGCTTTCGTTGGAAATTACATATTGTGTACCTGCCTTGTTGAATAATAGATATTGACGGTTATTGCCTAGGTCGAACCCAATTCCTGCACCAACGCTTTCAAAAGGTAGCGTACCATTTCCCCATTCAGAAATGTCATTTAGGCCATTAAATTGATTCGGATTGTTCGAATACCTTGAAAATTGGGTTCCATCCCGATTGATCATGTACCGGTCGGAAGGACCGCCATTATAGCTTCTAAATACAATTGCTCCGATGCCGTTGACTGCAAATGGGTTGTCTCCTGCCGCAAGATTTTCGATATTGTTGAGATTATTTCTCCATGTCTGACCGTCTAAAACATAATTGTAGAAAAGCCCACTTTGCGACATGAACATAATTGTCGTGTCCTGCGAACTCCCCAAAGAGGTATTACAGGCGGCCCCGATACCGTCATTGCCAAAAGGGTACTCGCCTTCATAGAGATCCTCGATTGGGAAAGGGCCTTCCAATTGGGCATTTGCGCTGCGCATAAACTCTTTTCCGTCAGCGCTTATCAGAACAAATTCGGTGCCTTGAACACAGTATGCCGCACCGACAGCTCCCATTCTAGATAATACCTGGCCTTTCCAGTGGGCGGTATGTATAGGTTCGCCGCCAGTTCCTGAGGCAGGTGTGCATTCTGTTACATCGTACTTGGTAGCCAACTGTACCCCCACAATTTGATTGGTGTTGACGCTTCGCACGACATAACTTAAGGGCAATCCGGTCGATATGGTACTACTTTCTGCAAGAAGGTCGACGAGTTCGGAAAGGTTTCCGCCTATCGTTCTTATGGTAGACTCTGATTCTCCCCCGAAGGCCATGACCTTAATTTTCACTTCACTAAGATCGTTCAAATAAGAAGCATCGATTTCCACATCCGTTTTACCGGCCACGGCATTGAATTCTGCCTCGACAGCAGCATTCATTTCGGTGTAGGTGGATGTGGATTCCACCAGCATATAGTAAATTCTTCCGTAAGAAACATCGCTAATATAGGTTGCCGGATTGCCGGCCTGTACATATTTTGCTAAATCTTCGGGTGTCACCGAATCGGCGAACAGTCCTTTTAGGCTCGTGGGAATGTCAAAAGACATCGTATAAAAATTTTGCTTTAGCTCGACCAAAATTCGGTTGTACTCCCTTTCGGTGCTAAAATCGAAATCTGCACTGACCTCGGCAAAAGCATTCTCGAAATCGACCCCTAAGCTCAAGGCTAGGGCTTGCCTGCTTTGCACCTGACTGTAATTAAAGGAAAAATTTGCAGGAAGATCCTGTGGAGCGTTTGCAATGATATTGTTCATGGCGTCTTGAATGGAGCTTTTGGCCACTTTGTCAACTGCAAAACTTGAAGCAAGGTTGCCGTTATTCAAATTGTAGGACACGGTTCCGCCAGCTCTTTCGACAGCAATAACATCGGGGGTCGCTTTTTTAAGCGATTTTCCCTGCAGTAAGCTTCCAGGGTATATTACCGAGGCATTTGGATTGAAAAGTGGGAAACCATCTCTCCCCGTTCCACCACCCCGAAGCGCATCATAGGTTTTGGTCGTACAGTTCCACACCTCACCGTCTATAACTTCATTAGTCTCTTTTTCTTCAAAAAGATCTTCAGATGTTTCCGGTTGCTCGAAGTCCCCTGCATCGGTTACCACTTTTGAGAATTCCGCTTCTAGGTTTTCCTGTTCTGGTATCGGGTCCGGGTTATCACCTCCACTTTCCTTACTGCATGATATACTAACGATTAGTAATAAACCTAGGATAATTTGTTTCAAGGTAATCGGTCTTGTTTTCATATTGTTTTGTTTTTATGGATTCAACACCTCAAAACTATCTGCATATCATACTCCTACCTAATTTTGTCCATGGACAAAGTATGGACAACCCATATAGATTTAACTAAAAAAGAGTATGGACACTCGAATTTTGATACGTTTGAAAGAAAACCTGAAACATTAATAAATACTACACTTAAAAGGATTTATATATAAAATAACCCTTGTCAAAACAGTGATTTTCTATGGACAAGCAATTCTTAAGCTATGGAATAGACCGTAATGGGAAAGAATATAATAGGTATCTTGGTTAAAGAAGATAGAAAATGATATACATCGTCTAAATTAAATGCCTTATGAAATCCATTTCCAAACTATTAATACTAGTAAGCTTTTACCTTTCCGTCAATGTGCATTCACAAGAATATAAGAACGTTGACAGTTTAATTACGGAGTATAATAATCATATCAATGATACTACCAAGGTAACCCTAGGTTCGCTAATCTATCAGAATCTAAGCTTTACCAATCCAGAAGAATCATATAAATATGCCCAAGAAGCGGTTTCTATATCCAAACAAATTAAACATGAGAGCGGCCTTGGGCAAGCTTACAATAATTTGAGTTTTTATTTTTTAAATAAAGACCAACTTGATTCTGCGCTTTACTATAAAAAAAGCCTCGTTGGATATAGTCACCAGATTGCAAAATATAAGAGGTATTCTGACAGTAAATATGGGCCTTGCTGTATTGTATAACAAGAAAAATAACTTTGATAAAGCAGAAGAATACTTAAACGAGAATATAGAAATTTTTGAAAATAGAGATACAATTAAAAACGCAAGGGAAATTGACTTCAAATATATAGGATCTACTTATCATGCACTTTCGAATATTAATGTAAGGAAAGGCCAACACAATTTGGCATTGAAAAATGGGTTGAGGTCACTTGAGTTATACAAAGCGAGGGCCAAAGACCCTTTATTTGAGGCGGATGCATATTTCACCTTAGGTCAAACGGAAATGGACTTGAAAAACTATAAACAAAGCCTTGTTTACCTTGAGCAAGCATTAAAAGTCTATACCGACTTTAAAGATTTGCTTTGGGAAAGTGATGTTCTAAAAATTATTGGAGAAAACTTGGTATTGCAAAATAAGCCAGATGAGGCCCTAGAATATCTTATGCGTTGTATTGAAATTGCTAAAGAGAACAAATTTCAACTAACAGAAGCAATTGCACATAATATTTTGGGGAATGCTTATAGTGAATTAAGTCGTAATTCAGAAGCATTGCAAAGTCTAAATAAATCAGTTGAGACATACGGTAAAATGGAAAATCCAACTGAGGTTAATGAAGCATATATTAGTTTAGGTCGTTACTACAATAAGATGAACCAGCCACATCTTGCTATTCCTTATTTTGAAAAAGCAATTATAATTTCCGATAGTATTGGAGCGACCCCCATGGCCTCAGAAGCTTATTTTAACAGATCTAAATCCTTCCAACGGTTAAAGGAATATGAAAGAGCCTTAGAAGATCTCGAACTGCACACTAAATTAAAGGATAGCATATTTACAATTAAAAAGTCACAACAAATAGAGGAAATGCGAACCATTTTCGAAACCGAAAAAAAGGAAGCAGAAATCGCACTTCAACAGGAAGAAATCAAAAACCTTTACCAGGAAGTCGAAATCAGCAATCTCAGAAAAGGCCTTTATGCAGGTGGCATGGCCTCTGCCCTAGCCTTATCTGGGCTTTTGGTCTTTGGCTTTCGACAACGTACCAAAAAGAATAGAATAGCTAGGGAAAAACAAGAAGAAATCTACAGACAAGAAATTGCCCATAAAAAGAAGGAACTCACTTCACAAACGCTTCATTTAGTGCAGAAGAACACCTTTATACAAGAATTGATGGATAATTTAGAAAATGTAAAGAATTCTCCTGAAAAGTTCAAAACAGAGTTTAGGCGAATTGTCATGCTGTTAAAAAAAGAGAATGCCTCTGACAAAGACTGGGAAGTATTTAAGACCTATTTTGCCGAAGTTCATAATGACTTTGATCAAAAGTTAAAGACAATCTATGCCGATATTTCCGAGAAAGAAATTCGTCTGGCCGCTTTTTTACGCATGAATTTAACCACCAAAGAGATAGCGGCTACTTTAAATGTACTACCAGATAGCATACTGAAATCAAAATATCGACTTAAAAAGAAACTAAATCTTGATAAGGATACCGATTTGACCAGTTTCTTAAATACCTTATAAAATTCACTACGACCATTTTTACCTATTGTATCTTTGCATTGTGAAAAAAGACAAGAAAATCATTCTTTTTGACGGCATTTGCAATCTCTGCAACCGCTCTGTGCAGTACATCATAAAAAGGGACAAAAAGGACGTCTTCCGCTTTACGGCCTTGCAAAGTGAGATTGGCGAAAAGTTGGTTTCTGAACGCAAAATCGATACGTCAAAAGTGGATTCCATTATTCTTATCGATCCGGGAGTTGCCTATTATACCAAATCGGAAGCCGCTATCGAGATTGCCAAAGAGATTGGTGGGTTATGGTCGGTGTTCCGCCTGTTTCAATGGGTTCCCGCTTCTATCCGAAATATCGTATACGATTTTGTGGCACGTAATCGGTATTCTTGGTACGGCAAAAAGGACCAATGTATAGTTCCTACCCCCGAAATAAAGGCCAAATTTCTCTAACTTCAAAACTTAGTTAAGTACGGCATCCAAAGCATCAAAATATACCTTCTCAAAGTTTGAAAGATTATTGTGCCCACCACCATCGATAGGATAGAATTTCTTGCTCGGGGCCACAGAAAGCCTAAACAATTTTTCTCCATGGTCAAAGGGAACCAGATTGTCGGAAGTTCCATGGATAATATGGATCGGAACACCGATTACTTCAACGTTTTGAAGATTTTGGAACTTATATTTCAGCAAAAGTCCTGCAGGAAGATAAGGATATTGATTTCTAGCGATATCCAAAAGACTGGTCGGGGTCGATTCCAAAATCAACCTGTGAGGATTTGTTTCCTTTGCAATGTGCGTAGCAAAAAAACCGCCTAAAGACCGGCCAAAGATACTTATCTGATTTTCAGTAAAGTGTCTCTTGCAGTATTCATAGAACAGGAAACCATCGTTCAACATTAAATCTTGGCGTCTCTTGCCCTTACTTTTTCCGTAACCACGATAATCCCAGATAACGACATCATATTGATATCTATTGGAAAGTTCTTGTGCCCAATTGCCCCAATCATCCAATTGGCCCGCATTGCCGTGGCAATATAAAATAACACCTTTTGGATTTTCTTGCCTGAAATGAAGGCCATTGAGCACTGCCCCATCCTCTGCGGAAAGAAAAAGCTCTTCAAACTCCGATTCAAATTGAAAAACATAATCTTGAGGGATTTCACCGCTATGAAAAATCAGTTTTTCCTGAAAAAAGTATAACATGGTCAATACAACAATTATTGATAGTACTAAAAACTTTAAAAAACGTATTAACCGTCTCATCTTAACGTTTTTTTCTTCTAAAGTTGAGGCTACTGGTCTTTGGGTCTATTTCTTTTGGAAGTTTGGCGTGCAAAATCTCGTCTAAAAACCGATGGTACTGCGGAAAGGTGTGCAAATTGTTGTGTCCGCCTCCAATAATGGGGTACAACCGTGTGCGTTCAGCATTTATCTTCGAAAGTTTTATGCTGGTCTTGAACGAAATCAGTTTATCATTGGTGCCATGTATTATTTTTATAGGACACTTCACATACTGGATCCATTTGTAGGTTTTAATCGGAAAACGCATGATAATGGACAAGGGCATGACCAACATATAGCGTTTGGCCATGTGTGCCATGCTATAATACGGGGCATCTAGCACCACCATTCTTGGGTTGTTGGTAGAAGCGAGCTTTGTAGCGAAACCTGAGCCTAAAGACCTTCCATAAAGTACGATATACTCCTCTTTGACCTGTTTTTTGAGTTCGTCATAAACGTATTGCAGGTCTTTTTTGATACCCTCTTCTGTGCGGATGCCGGTACTTTTCCCAAATCCGCGGTAATCGACCATCAAGACATCGAACCCGTGACGGGTAAAGTCGATGGCAAATTTCCCCCATCCTTTTAAACTCCTTGAATTACCCTTTAGGTAAAGCACAATACCCTTGGGTCTCCGAACTTTGAAATGCACGCCATTGAGATTGACACCATCGGCCACTTCGATATTGTATTCGTCAAAAATCTGATTTTCGTACTTGAACTCGAAGTCCTCAGGAAGTTTTTCGGGTTTGAAAATAAGACGCTCCTGTAAAAAATAGGCGGCTATGTTCAGCAGAATAAATACCGCCGTGCCAATCGAAGCTATCAGGAGCCAGTTCATCTATCTTACTTCATCTAAATGATCGTCCCAATTCTGGGCTTTTGGATTATCATGCAACTTTCCGACCGATTTAGCTACAATCGTAGCAACGGTAGCATCACCAGTAATATTCACGACCGTTCGTAACATATCTAGAGGCCTATCTACAGCAAATATCAAGGCGAGACCAATTGCATATTTATCCGGTGGAAATCCAACAGATTCCAAAACGATCACCAACATGACCATTCCTGCTCCCGGTACGGCAGCCGTACCGATCGAGGCCAACAGGGCTGTAAGAACAATGGTCAACTGTGCACTTAAAGGAAGGTCGAAACTAAGTGCTTGTGCGATAAAAACAGCTGCAATGCCCTGGTAAAGACTTGTGCCATCCATATTGACCGTAGCACCAACGGGGAGTACGAAACTTGAAACCTCCTTATCGACACCGATATGTTCTTCCACCCTTTCCATGGTTACCGGTAAAGTCGCGGCACTTGAACTGGTCGAAAACGCTAGCAGCTGGGCTGGACTTAGTTGTTTTAAAAACCAAAATGGGTTCTTTTTCGCGAAAACCGAAACCAAAACACAGTAGAAAACGATCATCAAGAACAGTCCTAAAACCACTACTCCCGCATACTTGAGCAAGGCCAATAAAATTTCCGGGTCGCTCGATGAAACCACAACGTTTGCCAACAGGGCAAAAACCGCAAAAGGCGCTGAAAGCATTATCAAATCGACCATTTTCAAAACCACATCATTAAGGGAATCGAAAAAATCCTTTAATGGTTTGGCTTTTTCTTCCCCGATCAACAGCATTGAAATTCCCATGAAAATGGTAAAGAAAATAACCTGTAACATCAATTGATTATTCCCTAGGGCACCAACCGCGTTATCGGGAACCATGTCTTCCAAAAATTTCAAAGGTCCGCTTTCCTTTTGGCGCGAAGCTTCTTCAAGTTTGGCCGTTACCCCCTCGTCATTGGCATAAGTCGATGTCAGTTTTTCGATAGTTTCTTCAGAGATACCATTCCCAGGTTCCATCAGGTTTACTAAAACCAGACCCAATATTATGGCTACCGTTGTGGTACCAATGTAAATGCCAATCGTTCGCAATCCAATATTCCGAAATTTCGATATATCCTTTAAATCAGAGATACCTTTTATCAAAGACGCTAGAATCAGCGGTACGGCAATAAGTTTAAGTAATTTGATAAAGATGGTACCAAGAGGGGCAATCCAATCGGTGACAAACTCCTTACCCCAATCGAAATAGGTCATTCCGAAGCCGAAAAGCAGCCCCAAGACCATTCCAATCATTATCTGCCAATGCAATTCGAGCTTCCTCATAAAAGTTTAGTTTGATTATGCCGGGTAAGATACCATTTTGCAAGGTAATGTGCCAAAAAAGAGAATTTATAGCTTGATCGTACGATTCAACAATGTAAAATCGGCCAGAACCAATGCCATCATTGCCTCAACAATAGGCACGGCCCTTGGTACGACACAGGGATCGTGACGCCCTTTACCTTGGGTCTGGACTTTATTGCCCTCTTTATCAATGGTCTCGTACGGTTGGATAATGGTCGCTACCGGTTTGAAAGCAATATTAAAGTAAATATCCATACCGTTGCTTATACCCCCTTGAATACCACCACTATAGTTGGTTTTTGTAGTGCCATCTGAATTGAATTGGTCATTATGTTCCGAACCTTTCATTTTGACTCCTTCAAAGCCACTGCCATATTCAAAACCCTTGACGGCATTGATGGACAGCATGGCCTTGCCCAATTCAGCATGGAGCTTGTCAAAAACAGGCTCTCCCAAACCAATAGGCACGTTACGGGCCACACAAGTAATGACCCCACCAATGGTATCACCCTCTTTTCGGACATCTTTGATATGTGCCTCCATCCTTTCTGCCGTTTCTGGATCCGGACAACGAACGGGGTTAGATTCGGTCAGGGACAAATCAAGGTCTTGGTAACTTTTTTCCAGTTTTAGCGCACCGACTTGCGAGACAAAGGCATTAATTTTTATATCCTTTAAAAATTGTTTTGCAATGGCGCCGGCCACTACCCTACTAGCCGTTTCGCGTGCCGAACTTCGGCCGCCTCCGCGATAATCACGAAATCCGTATTTCTGGTCATAGACATAATCGGCATGTGACGGGCGGTACGAATCCTTAATGTGTGAATAGTCCTTTGATTTTTGATTTGTATTTCTAATTTGAAAGCCGATTGGGGTTCCGGTGGTCTTTCCCTCAAAAATTCCGGATAGGAATTCTACTGTATCCGGTTCTTTACGTTGGGTTACTATGGCCGACTGTCCAGGTTTTCTTCTATTCAACTCCAATTGAATCGCATCAGGGTCGATCTCAATTCCTGAAGGACATCCATCTAGAACACCTCCGATGGCAATGCCATGCGATTCTCCGAATGTGGTTAGTTTAAATAAATTTCCAAAGGAATTCCCCGCCATATTTTTGTTGGTTATTTAGACACCTCAAAGGTAATTTTAAATCGATAGATATGGAAATCAATTGAGGAGGGCATCTTTTAATATTGATATTGGATGCAAAGCCTGCCTTTGTGTGCCATCATAGATTTGATGTCTACAACTTGTACCATTGGCAGCTATGATAACATCTTCCTTGGATTTTCGTATCGAGGGAAACAGCTTCAACTCCCCAATTTGCATACTCGCTTGGTAATGTTCCTTCTCATAACCAAAGGAACCGGCCATTCCACAACATCCTGAAGTGATGATGGATACCTTATAATTTTCCGGAAGATTGAGCATGTCAAAAGTCACTTTTTGATTGCTCAAGGCCTTTTGGTGACAATGGCCATGAATCTTAATGGTTCGGTATTCATTATTAAAACTTTCAGCTGTCAGTTCGCCTTTCTGTATCTCTTGCGAAAGAAATTCTTCTATTAAAAAACAGTTATTCGCGATAGCGTTCGTCGTTTCGGAATCACTTGAAAAGCGTTTATATTCATCCCTAAAGGTCAAGATTGCCGAAGGTTCTAGTCCAATTAGGGGAATTTGACCATCCGCGAACTCCTTTAATTTCGGAATATTCTTCAAAGCCAAGGTCTTGGCCTGTTTTAAAAAACCCTTAGAGATATAGGTGCGCCCACTTTCTGCATAAAAAAGACTGACATCATAACCCAACCTGATTAACACTTCAATTGCGTCTTTTCCTAGATCAACATCTAAAAACTTTGTGAACTCATCGATGTATAAAAAAATCTTTTTATTTGATGCAACATTTTTATTTTTAAATGATTGCAATAATTTATCGAAATCAAAACTATAAACATTTGGAAGGCTACGCTGCTTGGCAACTCCGACCGATTTTTTCAGCAAACCTCCGAAAACACTTGAGGAATACATCGCGTTAGTAAGTCCTGAAAACCTACTTGCGAATCGGTTCAATTTTGTGTTGTGCGCAAATAGTCTGGCACGTAAAGGATATCCGTTCGCTTCTTGATATTGATATTGAAATTCCGCCTTCAAAGTGGCCACATCGACATTGCTAGGGCATTCGCTACCACAGGCCTTGCAACTCAGGCAAAGATCAAAAACTTCTTTCAACTCTTTTTGGTCGAATTTGTTCTTCTGCTCAGAATGGGTCAGGAACTCACGTAGGGCATTGGCCCTACCACGGGTAGTGTCTTTTTCATTTTTCGTGGCGTGATAGCTTGGGCACATTGTGCCTGACATATGATGTGTCTTTCTGCAGTCTCCGCTACCATTACATTTTTCGGCTGCTTTAAGGATACCCTCGCTATCAGAAAAATCCATAATAGTTTCGATTACAGGTTCTTCACGGTCGATTTGGTAACGCAAGGATTCATCCATGGGATAGGCATCCACAATTTTTCCTGGATTGAAGATGTTGTGGGGGTCAAAATAGGATTTTATCCGTTTTAGCAACTCATAGTTTTCCTCCCCGATCATCAAAGGAATAAATTCCGCGCGAACAATGCCGTCACCATGCTCGCCACTAAATGAGCCCCTGTATTTTTTGGTAAGTTTGGCAACATCGGTGGTAATCTTTCTAAAAAGGGCTACATCGTCTGATTTTTTGAGGTTCAAAATAGGTCGCAAATGAAGTTCTCCCGCCCCTGCATGGGCATAATAGACCGCATCTTGCCCATAATCTTTCATGATTTGGGTAAACTCCCCTATAAAGTCCTTTAGATCTTCGAGGGCTACCGCAGTATCTTCTATGCACGCGACAGCCTTACGGTCTCCAACGATATTGCCTAAAAGGCCCAATCCAGCATTTCGTAGCTCCAAGGCCTGATTGATTTCCGGCCCTTTCAATATCGGACTAGCATAACTCAATCCTGAAGAGTCTATAGTGCTTAGCAGTTCTTTTAATTGTTGTTTCAATCCCGTTTCGGTATGATCTTTAACCTCCAACATGAGCAAGGCCGCAGGATCTCCTTCAACAAAAAAGCGATTCTTAAGCTGCTCTCTATTATTTTTGGTGCAATCGAGAATCACCTTGTCCATCATTTCACAGGTGTGTAGATTATGATTCATTACGGGAACAACATCTTTCAAACAATCTTCAAGCCTTTCATAATGCGCGACCACCATAGCCGATAATTTAGGGGGCAGCTCGTCCAATTGCAATGTAATTTCGGTGGTAAAGGCCAATGTGCCTTCGCTACCACTTAGTAGTTGACAGAGGTTGACATAATCGTTCGAGCCTCCGAACGGTTTGAATGCCAGTAAGGCGTCAATGGCATACCCGGTATTTCTCCGATGGATTTCCGGTTTAGGAAATTGGTCGATAATGTCTTTTTGTAACTTTTTATTGGTTAGTTCTTTATATATATTCCTATAAATCGATGCTTCAAATGTATTGTCGTATTGTTTTTTGTCGAAATCGGGTTGAGTGAGTATGGAGAACTCCGCTTCGGTGCCATCGGCAAGAAGGGTTTTGAGGGCTAATACTTTATTTCGAGTAACCCCATATTGAATGGAGGTGGTTCCTGAGGAGTTGTTGCCGACCATCCCTCCTATCATACAACGGTTCGATGTAGACGTATTTGGGCCGAAAAACAATCCAAAGGGTTCTAAATATTGGTTCAATTCATCACGAATTACCCCGGGCTGGACTGTTACTTGTTTTTTATCCTTATCAAGTGAAACGATATTCGTAAAATATTTCGAAATATCCACTACGATACCATCTCCTACACACTGTCCGGCCAGCGAAGTTCCGGCGGTTCTTGGTATAAGACCGATTTTGTTTTGTCGAGCAAATCGAATAAGTTTTTGAATATCGGCAATCGTCTTCGGGAAGGCCACAGCCATCGGTGTCTTTCGATAAACAGAGGCATCCGTTGAATATAGGGCGGTCACTAGAGCACCTTGCTGAACATCCCCATCAAGACCATTCCCTAAATCATTTAACAACTTTTCTATCAAGACAGACAATTTTAGGTGCTAAATTAAGTTTTTACTCTTGAACCCTATGTTTTAAAAGTTTAAACTTTATTCTAGACTATATGAAAATCACAAAATTAGTTTCTTTACTTATTTTTTTCGCTACATGTACCATCGGAGCGCAGGAAATCGCGGATCACGCTCTTGGGCTTCGTCTTGGTGATAGCGATGGCTTCGGAGCCGAAATTTCATATCAAAAATCGATTGGCCGATATACCAGGGCTGAAATAGATTTTGGTTGGCGCGACAGCAGAAGATATGATGCCTTCAAGCTCGCCGCCCTTTATCAATGGGTGCGTAGTATTGATGGAGGATTTCAGTGGTATTATGGTGTTGGTGGCGGCTTGGGAAGTGTTAGTTTTGAGCCTACATTGCAAAATAATCTCCCGTATCAAGCTGACGGCGGACTATTCGTTTTTGCCGCTGGAGATGTTGGTATCGAATATAAATTTGATTTTCCCCTATTATTATCCTTGGACTTCAGACCCGAAATTGGGATTTTAGGATATAGTGACTTCAATGATAGCTTTGATTTTGATATAGCTTTGGGCGTTCGTTACACCTTCTGAGAAAATATATTAAATTGCTATTTGGCCCTTGTTCCGTTGAAGTCAAGGGCTTTTTTTATATCCTATTATATACCTACCTTTGCGATTCTAAAAATGAAAAAAATGAAAAAATTTTTATTGTCCTTGGGAATTGTACTTGCCATCATGGCCTGCAATCAAAAACCTGATGGATATACATTAAAGGGAAATCTGACCGGCGAGGTCGAAAACGGCACCCAAGTATTTCTAAGAAAAATGGGCGATAACATGCAGCCCGTAGATATAGACACTACAACCATTGAAAATGGCCAGTTTACTTTTTCCGGGGCGTCTGTTGATTCCCCTGAAATGCATTTTCTCTTCGTGGATAAATTGTTGGGATACACCGCCGTAATTCTAGAAAATGGAGAGGTTCAAATAACAGCGCATAAAGACAGTCTTTCTGGTGCAGAAACAAAAGGAGCACCTCAAAACGACTATTTTGCCAAATACATGGATAATTCAAGGGCCCTATCAAAACAAGCCATGTCCATTCAAAATGATATTCAACAAGCTACCATGGGCCAAGACCAGGCCGTATTGACTTCGTTGAACGAGGAGATGGCCGATTTACAGGAACAAGCGCAGGCCTATGAGCTTACGTATATCAACGAAAATCCAGACGCTTTAATTTCCGTTTTATTGCTTGAAAGGGTTATTACCTCGCGACAACTTCCTTATGAGGAGGTACAGGCCATGTATGATGGGATTTCTCCCGAAATAAAGGAAACTTCGGCGGCAAAAAAGGTCGTAGAGCAACTTGAACAATTGAAACAACGTGCTGAATCTGAAAAAAATACGGAAGTCGGCGCAAAAGGCTCCCCAGTTTTCGGGTCCAACGCCTGATGGAAAAACACTCGCCTTGAACGATGCAATGGGCAAAGTAACCCTTATCGATTTCTGGGCGGCATGGTGCAAGCCTTGTCGGGCTGAAAACCCGAATGTAGTTCAAGTCTATAAAAAATATCATGAAAAGGGACTTAACATCGTCGGAGTGTCTTTGGACAAAACGGCCGAGGATTGGAAAAAAGCCATCCAAGATGACGGATTGACTTGGAATCAAGTATCCAACTTGGCATATTTTAACGACCCGATTGCGAAGTTGTACAATGTAGATGCCATTCCCGCTGCATTTCTAATCGATGAAAACGGGGTCATTGTAGGCAAAAATTTAAGAGGTCAAGCTTTGGAAGAAAAAGTGGCAGAGCTACTGAACTAATAAAAATATAAGCTAAATAACAAGGCCCGATGTTCGAACATCGGGCCTTGTTATTTTATTTATGAAATGAAACTTATTTAGAACTTATTCTGAACATCAACAAAGTTTCCAGTAACGTCGACAGTTCCTGTTTTTTTAACACTTCCGAAAATGTTCACCACAGAGGAAGAGCCCAAGAACTCGACCTTGGCACCGTCTTCTAGTATTAGATCACCATAAATCGTTAGGTTTCCTTCCACTCTGAATATCGCGTTTTTTCCAACGGTGATATTTTTCCGCTTATTATTGCGACCGACCACAAAAGTTCCGTTCATTTCAAAAAGACCATTATCCGCGATGGTATTGCTATTGTTGGTTGTCCATGACCCACAGAGCAACAGAGAGCCTTCTACATTAATTCTGTTGAATCTTTTAGCTCCGCGATACTCTTTGGTATCACCTTGGGACACGGTTAGATTGGCACTGCCCTCATATGCCAAAAGGGATGCACAGCGTGAAACGAGACTTTCGCTAGGTCTGTTCAATTTAATTATTTGAAGCCCTTCCTTTCCAGAAGCTGCAAAAGCGTAGTCTCCGTTTGAGGCAACGAAATTGATCGATCCGTCCAATTCTATGATTCCGACCAATTCGGTTCCGTTATCCTGCTCTTCAGAGAGACATAGCCCTGCTCCGCCGTTGGCCATAAGCATCATATCTTCGTTAATTGCTACTGCATTGGTAACGACATCGCTTGTCGCTACTCCTTCAGGGTTGATCAATATCGGTATATACTCCAAGAGATTTCCCGTAGTGGCATCGTATACTCCGGCACCTTTTGACCCTTCAGAAACGATTATATTTTCAGTAGAAAAGTCCAAAGTTCTTTTTGAGGCATTTCCGAAATCGGAATCGATTGGAATTTCTTTAGTAATGTTCAAGCTTTGGTCCAATAGGCTAACTCCTTTTGAAGCATCCAGCGCAGCAATGACACCATTTTTGGAGACCACTGAACGTAAGTCCGGAAAAGGCAACTCATTCTGAATTGTTAGACTTCCTTTATCGTACACAGTCAAAAATCCGTCTTTACCACTTGAAACGATTACGGAATTTGCGGTTATGGTAATATCGGTGGCATTGAATCCTTCCTGAAAACCATAGGTGATACCTGCACCGATATCCATTTTTCCATTGGAAGCCGGAATACGGGCTACAAAGGAGTTCGAGGTTGCACGAACCGACTTTTCTGAGTCCACACCTCCTACGGCATAAACATATCCATTCTCATATTTAATGGAATTGATGTCCGCATTGACATAATATAATCTTGAAGTAACTCGGGGTTTGTTCGGGTCGCTGACATCTATGATATCGATACCCCCTACATAACCATCTTCGACAGTGTTATATGAAACATAGGCATAATCACCTTCAACAAAGACATGCGAAGCGGTAAGATTTTCTCCACCATTGAAGGATGGCGGCTTAACTTGGGCCACAAGGGTCAAGGGGTAGTCACCCGCCTGTTCGTTCTTGGCGGTCAGTGAAAATTTTCCAGTAACGCCATCTTCCTCATAGATATCGAGTACTCCAGATTTGTCATACGCAATACTATTCTCTAATATGGATTGGCTATTTTCTAAAAGGATGTCGTTTTGAGGATCCCTATATACCGTAGTTTCGTCACTACAGGACGCGATAAAAACTAAAGTGGTCATTGCCACTAGGGATATTCTTTTCATCATTAAGTAGGTTTTTCAATTAGATTTGGGTTCTAACGTAACGGCAAAATTAGAAAGAAGTTATATTTTCCTACTTTTTTTCGACGAACTGCATCATTAGCTCGCCATTTACGGATATCTATAGTAAAAAACAGGGCTACGGGTTAAATCTTCCCCATCTTTTCCATTATAAATAGTATTACAATAGGAACGGCAAGTAAAATGACCATCAAGGTTTCGGTAAACAGTAAGTCAGGTTTAAAGAGCAAGGTAGTAGCAAAACCACCGATGGCACCACCAAAATGCGCCGTATGTCCAATATTGCCCAATCGGCTTTTCATTCCGTATATGGAATACAATAGATAGCCAATACCCAGAATATAAGCGGGAATTGGAATGGGAATAAACATGATGCCTAATTGCATATCAGGTTCCAATAAAATGGCAGCGTACAGAACACCTGTCACGGCGCCACTTGCCCCGACCGCACTATAATAAGGTTCGTTTTTATGAAAGAAAAGCGCCAAAAGACTGCCGGCAAGTAGACTGACAAAATAGATGATCAAAAATTTTCCGGCCCCGAACCAATTGATTACCCGATCCGCAAAAAAATAAAGCGTAATCATATTGAATAGCAAATGGGTGAAATCCACATGCAGAAAACCAGAAGTTAGCATACGTACTTTCTGTCCTGCACGAATAGGTCCAATGCCAAATTTGTAACGTTCGAAGAAAGACTGGTCGTTAAACCCTTTTAAGGAAACCAGTACGTTGGCCGCGATAATCGCAATGGTAGCAATATGTAAATCGTACATAGGGGTAAACTTAGCTTTGGTGTCAAATATAGCTATATTTGCACATTGATAGGTCATTGCATGCAACTACTCGTCTTTATTCTGGTCTACCCGATCATTTGGCTCATTTCCATTTTACCCTATCGCCTTTTTTATGGTTTTTCGGATTTTGTATATTTCTTGGTTTACCGTGTTTTCGGATACCGCAAAAAAGTCGTTAAAGAGAATTTGAATCTTATTTTTCCAGAAAAACCGGAAGCCGAAATCAAGTGCATCGAAAAGAAATTTTATAAGCATATGTGCGATATGTTTCTGGAAATGATAAAGACGATGAATCTCTCCAAAGAAGATATTAAAAAAAGATATCACATTATCAACGTAGATGTAATTCAGGAAATTGAAAAGGAAAAGAGCATTTTGGTGCCCTGCTCTCACTATGCCAATTGGGAATGGAACGTTAGTTTAAACCTTTATGTAAAAAGTAAGGGCTACGCCGTATACCAAAAGGTAGCGAACAAGTATTTCGACAAGCTGGTCAAAGATTTGCGTTCAAAATGGAATACTATCCTTATTACCACACACGAAACCGTAAAAACGGTCATTCGGAACGAAAAAAATGGGATCACGAGTATTTACGGTATGGTCAGCGACCAATCGCCCATGGTCGTGCACGCCCATTATTGGGACAAGTTTATGGGCATTACCGTTCCTATATATAACGGTACCGAAACCTTGGCCAGAAAACTAGATTTAGCGGTGGTATTCTTAAAAGTATCAAAGGTCAAAAGAGGATTTTACCAAGCAGAGTTCATACCGATTACGGTATCAGGAAAAGAAACCGAACCCAATGAAATTACCAAAAAGTTTATCGCGCTGACCGAAGAACAAATCAGAGAACGCCCCGAACATTATCTGTGGACCCATAAACGTTGGAAGCATCGCAATAAGGTGCCAGAGGCGTTTCAATCGCCTTAATTTTTTTGGGTATGGTCTTCAATTTCATTGGTAGTCCAAAAAGTTTATTTTTATTCTTCCGTTGTCTCAAAAAACCGACCCATGGAACTACTCGAAACTCTTTACAATGAGATTATTGGCTTTTTAGGCATTTCCCAAGCTTGGGAAATTCTAAAAACCGGCGATTATAGTGTCTTTAAAACCTATGAGGGCATTGTTTCCTTGATTTACCCTATCATTCCTTTTTTATTACTACTTGAATTGATTTTAGGCTTGATTTACAAAAAACCACAAGCAAAGGTTTATAAAGTAAACTTCTTGATTTACCTCTTTAATCGTATCGTAGGCAGGTTCATTGCCATTGCGATGGTAACTTTTTTGATAGGGGTTTTACAGCCAATTGCCCTATTTCAAGCGGGCATAACTTGGTATTGGCTAATTTACGGCTATATTGTATGGGAGTTTGGGCATTTTCTCTATCACTATTGGGGCCATAAAGTCCGCCTGTTTTGGTGCTTGCATTCTACACACCATGCACCAGAGGATATGAACCTTTCCGTATCCCACGCTCACTTTTTCTTGGAAGCACCTTATGCGGATACCATCAGGACTACGGTCTGTCTCTTGTTGGGACTATCGCCCGAGCTACTCTTTTTAATCATGTTTATCGACGGCACCTACGGGGCGTTCATCCATATTGGAGAAAACTTGTTGAAAGACGGTCGTTTGGGATTCTTGAACAGAATAGTTTTGACACCTTCCCATCACCGCGTTCACCATGCAAGAAATCCACTGTATATGGACACTAATTTCTGCAACCTATTGAATGTTTGGGACAAAGTTTTCAAGACCTATCAAGACGAAGATCAAAATGTACAAATCGAATATGGCATTACCAGAAAAATGGATTCGGGGAATTTCTGGGATGTCTATTTCGGAGAAATCGGAGCCTTAGTAAAAGACGTAGTTCGCGCCCCTGGATTCATGAACAAACTGAAATATATCGTGATGCCGCCCGGTTGGCACCACGAGGGGAAACACCAAACCGCAAAAGTGGTTCGAGAAGCCTACCTGAACAAAAGTCGAATCAACCAAAGTTATCCTGAAACCGAATAGCACATTTATAAACTAAACCAATATGACCGATATTGATATCGCACGTAAAGCAGCGCTCCGACCCATCGCACAAATCGCTGAAAAATTAGGACTTCCAGAAGATTCCATAGAACCATATGGAAGGTACAAGGCTAAGATTCCCTTGAAATTTATAGATGCTACCAAAGTTGCGCAATCTAACCTCATTCTCGTTTCCGCAATATCCCCTACTCCTGCAGGTGAAGGCAAAACAACGCTGTCCATCGGATTGACAGAGGGATTGAATCGTTTGGGTAAAAAAGCTACCGTTGTGCTGCGGGAACCTTCTTTAGGGCCTGTTTTTGGTATAAAAGGAGGTGCAACTGGTGGGGGTTATTCACAAGTACTTCCCATGGAGGACATCAACCTTCATTTTACTGGGGATTTTGCGGCCATTGAGAAGGCACACAATTTGTTATCGGCGATAATCGATAATAACATACAAAGCAAAACTACTTCTTTGAATCTTGACCCCAGAACCATTTCATGGAAACGGGTCATCGACATGAACGACCGTTCGCTACGTCAAGTCATCGTTGGCTTGGGAGGTACAGGTTCAGGTATTCCAAGAGAAACTGGATTCGATATCACTGCGGCCTCTGAAATCATGGCGATTCTTTGTTTGGCCAATGATCTGATGGATTTAAAAAAACGCCTAGGCAACATTTTCATTGGATACACTTTTGACAAAACTCCGATTTATGCCCGAGATTTAAAAGCCGAAGGCGCGAAGACCGCTTTGTTGAAGGATGCCATACAACCCAATTTGGTACAGACCATAGAAGGAAACCCCGCAATCATTCATGGTGGGCCTTTTGCCAATATCGCACAGGGTACCAATTCGGTCATTGCGACCCGAATGGGGATGACTTTTTCCGATTATACCATTACCGAAGCCGGATTCGGTTTTGACCTAGGTGCGGAAAAGTTTTTCGATATCAAATGCCAAAGTGCGGGATTATCACCCAAAGCAGTTGTGTTGACAACTACCATACGTGCTTTGAAGTACCATGGCGGGGCAAAATTAGACGAACTCACTATTGAAAATTTGGAAGCTTTGGAGAAGGGAATTCCCAATCTGGAAAAGCACATCGAGAATATCAAGCAATTCAATGTCAAGCCCATCATCGCCATCAACCGTTTTGTATCCGACTCCGATGCTGAAATCGAATTGATATGGGAAACTGCCAAACGTTTAGGCATTCAAGTGGCTTTAGCGGATGTTTGGGCAAAAGGTGGTGAAGGTGCTCTGGAACTTGCCAAAAAAGTAGTGGAAATTGCAGAAGCTTGTAACCAACAATTTAAACCCATGTACCCATGGGAAATGTCCGTAAAGGATAAAATCAAAACCATCGCCACTAAAATATACGGCGCTGAACATGTAGATTATGCCAGTCAGGCCTTACGAGATTTAAGAACCATTCATGATTTAGGCTTGAATGAATTGCCCATATGCATTGCGAAGACTCAAAAATCTCTCTCGGACAACCCGAAACTATTGGGTAGACCGAAGAACTTTATCATTACGGTTCGGAATATTGAGATTGCTGCTGGGGCGGGATTTTTAATTCCTATTACGGGGAATATTATGCGTATGCCGGGGCTTCCTCCAAAACCTGCTTCTGAGCATATTGATATTGATGAACAAGGGAATATTACAGGGCTTTTCTAGTGGGTTCTATAGACCCGCAACAGTTTTTATTTCTCCAATAATACGATCTGCAAGTCCGTCTGCCACTGATTGGCTTTTTGCTTCTGTATAAATACGAATAATAGGTTCGGTATTCGATTTGCGAAGGTGTACCCAGTTTTCCGGGAAATCGATTTTTACGCCGTCGATAGTGGAAATATCTTCGTTTTGGTATTTTTCGGCCATAGCTTTAAGAATTCCATCTACATCCAAACCAGGAGTCAATTGAATTTTCTTTTTGCTCATAAAATACGAAGGGTAGCTAGCCCGAAGTTCGGCTACGGTACCTCCTTTTTCGGCCATCAACATTAAGAACAAAGCCGTGCCGACTAAAGAATCACGACCGTAATGACTTTCAGGGTAAATGATGCCCCCGTTACCTTCGCCACCGATTATGGCATTTGTGGCTTTCATTGTAGTGACCACGTTTACTTCGCCCACCGCAGCGGCTTCATAAGTACCTCCGTGCTTTTCAGTAATATCTCGCAATGCTCTTGAAGACGATAAATTTGAAACGGTGCTACCTTTGGTCTTTCCCAAAACATAATCTGCACAGGCGACCAAGGTATATTCCTCGCCAAACATCTCGCCGTCATTGCTGATAAAGGCCAAGCGATCTACATCGGGATCTACAACGATACCGAAATCGGCATTTTCTTTAACCACTAGTTCACAAATATCTCCCAAGTGTTCTTTCAACGGTTCAGGGTTATGAGGAAAATGTCCCGTTGGATCACAATACAGTTTTACGACTTCTACGCCTAAGGCCTCCAAAAGCTTGGGTATGGCAATTCCCCCTGTTGAATTCACCCCGTCCACAACCACTTTAAATTTGGCCTTTCGAATGGTATCCGCATCGACCAAGGACAGATTCAAAACTTCATCGATGTGAATGTCGATGTAAGCATCGTTTTTGGTAATACTTCCTAAATCATCGACTTCCGCGAAAGTGAAGTCTTCTTTTTCGGCAATCTCTAAAATCAATGCTCCTTCTGCCGCATTTAAAAACTCCCCTTTTCGTTCAGCAATTTCAACGCGTTCCATTGTTTGGGGTTATGGCTTGCGGTCAAAATGATACCGCCATCGGCATTCTCCAACGGAACCGCAATTTCAACAGTTGGTGTCGTCGAAAGATCTAGGTCGATGACATCGATGCCTAATCCGACCAAAGTTGAGACTACGAGATTTTGTATCATTTCACCAGAGAGGCGGGCATCACGCCCGATGACCACTTTCAAATCGTTTTTGTTTGAATACTCCTTCAACCAGTTACCATAGGCGGCCGCAAATTTCACGGCATCTATGGGGGTCAGGTTATCCCCTGGTTTCCCTCCAATGGTTCCGCGTATTCCTGAAATCGATTTGATTAGTGTCATAAGTCTTGAAAAGTTTTTGCAAATATAAACGGTTGCAGTATAAACCTATTGCGCTTCTTTGTAAATTATGCCGATGAATTTTTTGGCACATATTTATCTATCCTTCGGGGATGATGAAATTACCTTGGGAAACTTTATAGCCGATAGTATTCGGGGCAACAAGTTCAAGCATCTTCCGGCTAGGGTTCAGCAAGGTATTGTTTTGCATCGCGATATTGATACCTATACCGATGCGCACTACATCCCTAAAATAAGCAGCAAACGTCTACATAAAAACTACAGTCATTATAGTAGGGTCATCGTTGATATTTTTTACGACCATTTTTTGGCCAAAAACTGGAACTCCTATTCCGATACACCTTTGGATGTGTTCGTAGAGCACTTCTATGATTTATTAGAGGACAACTACGAAATACTACCAGATGGGGTGAAACGGATGATGCCCTATATGATCTCCGATAATTGGATCTACAACTATTCCAAAATGGAAGGCATTGGTAGAGTTTTAAGCGGAATGAACCGCAGGACAAAGAACAAATCGAAAATGAACTTTGCCATTTTGGACCTCGAAGAACATTACGAGGCGTTCGAAACGGAGTTTACCGATTTTTTTGAAGAATTGATTATCTTTTCCCGCCAGAAATATATATCCTTATGAAGAAATTTTTATTCCTGCTTCTTCCTCTCCTACTCTTTTAAATTGCAGAAAACAGCCAGCCGCACCGACTGGGTTGGTTACCGAAAATGCGATGGTCGTATCGGCCCGCGTCGAGGCTTCCCAAATAGGTTCCGATATTTTGGCAAAGGGCGGAAACGCCTTTGATGCTATGGTAGCGACCGAAATGGCCTTAGCCGTAACCTACCCTTTTGCCGGTAATTTAGGGGGTGGCGGATTTATGGTATACCGCAAAAGTAATGGTGATGTTGGGGGAATCGATTACCGAGAAAAAGCACCCTTATCGGGCCACAAGGATATGTATCTGGATTCCCTTGGCAAGGTAATTCCCGATATGAGTACCAAAGGTGCTACCGCGGTCGGGGTACCGGGTACGATAGCCGGAATCTTCGAAGTACATGAAAAATTCGGTTCGCTTTCCATGGAAGAATTACTCGCACCGGTCATCGCCTTGGCCGAAAAAGGGGTTGTGGTGACCGAAAACCAGGCCAATCGCTTCGAAAATTACCGGGAATCAATTTTGGAAGTCAACGACGGAATTACCAGTTTTCCTATTGGATGCAAGGCCGGAGACACGCTTAAATATCCCGTTTTGGCCAATACGCTCCGAAGAATTTCCAAAGAAGGGCGTGACGGATTTTATAAAGGCGAGACCGCCAAAATACTTTCGAATTTTATTCAGGAAAAAGGAGGTTTTATCACCGAGGAAGACTTGGCAAAGTATGAGGCCAAATGGCGACAACCCATCATTTTCAATTATAAGGATTTAAAGATTATTTCCATGAGTCCGCCCAGTAGCGGAGGAGTGACCATCAATCAGATTTTCAAGATGATGGAGCCTTATGATATTGCTGAATTCGGACATAACTCCGCAAAAACGATTCAATTGTTCACCGAAGCTTCCCGCAGGGCCTACGCCGACCGAAATTATTTTTTGGGAGATCCCGATTTTGTTGAAATTCCGTTAGATGTACTTTTGAGTCAATCCTATTTAATGGAAAGAATGGAAAATTTCTCCTTTGATTCGGCAACGAAATCGGCCGATGTTAGTCATGGGGAAATCGAAATCTTGGAGAGTATGGAAACGACCCACTACTCCATCATCGATGCCGAAGGAAACGCCATTTCCGTCACCACGACATTGAACGGGGCCTATGGCTCCAAACTCTATTGTGACGAACTGGGCTTCTTTCTCAACAATGAAATGGACGATTTCAGTGCCAAGCCCGGTGTACCAAATATGTTCGGACTCATAGGGGCGGATGCGAACAGTATCGCGCCCGAAAAAAGGATGCTCAGCAGCATGACTCCAACGATTGTTGAAAAAGACGGACAATTATATATGGTCGTCGGCACCCCAGGAGGTTCTACGATCATTACCGCGGTAGCTCAAACGATTCTGAATACTTATGAATTCAATATGAGCATGCAAGAGTCGGTAAACGCCCCCGTTTTCATCATCAATGGTTACCGGATATGGTCATTTTCGAACCCGAAGGGTTTTCGGACACACTCAAAAAAGAACTAGAAACAAAAGGCTATATCATCAATCAAGACCGTACTCCGATCATTGGGAAGGTAGACGCTATTCAGGTATTGCCCGACGGTCGCCTTGAAGGTGGTGCCGATAAACGCGGCGACGACACTGCCGTAGGCTTCTAAATGAAATGAAGAAATTTTTAAAAATACTATTTCGAATAGTACTTGGCCTAATAGCTTTTGTATTGCTAGCATTTGGCATTCTATATGCTATGTACAACCAAAAACTTCCGGAAGGGAAATCTGGAGAAGAAGCAGATAAATTAGCGTCAACCATGCTGAAAAGTTTGGACTACGAAGCATATCAAAATACCCGCTTTCTCGAATGGTCCTTCGCTGGGGGTGCCCATCATTATAAATGGGATAAACAAAATGGAAAAGTGGAGGTCAAATGGGACGACTACTCTGTAAACCTTCATCTCGCCAACACTTCGAAAAGCACAGTTTTTAAAGACAACTTGAAAATAATCGATGATTCTAAGAAAGAATTGATAGAAACCGCCACCAACTATTTTAACAATGATTCTTTTTGGCTCGTTGCCCCGTTCAAAGTTTTTGATACCGGTACAAAACGTGAGCTGGTAGTTTTAGAAGACGGCTCAAAACGTCTTTTGGTCAGCTATACTGAAGGAGGTACCACTCCCGGCGACGCCTATTTATGGAAACTGCTTCCCAATGGTTTTCCGGAAAGCTACCAAATGTGGGTCAAGATTATTTCGATCGGAGGTCTTGAAGCCACATGGGACGATTGGAAAAAAATGGAAACAGGAGCCTTCTTGCCCGGCTCTCACAAAATAGGACCAATGACCTTGCACATGGGAAATGTAAAAGCCTATAATTGAATTCCATTTAAAGTTCCGTCAGCCCAAACTCATTGAGCACGATTTGCCATTCTTGGGTTTCCATGATTTCCAAAATACGTTGTGAAGTAGCCTGTTCAAGTTCCGTTTTCTCCTTTGCGATTCCAAAAGCATAGAATTGTACATCAAATTTGATGGGCAGAACTTCTATCTTGGTAAGCGATGAATCTTGTTTTATCCGATATTTTAAAATGGGTTCGTCGTACATAAAAGCTTTAATATCGTTCTTCCGTAGTGCGCTTAGGCCCGCCTGAACATTATCGTACAATCGAACATCATCAAAAAAATGGGACTTCAAAAATTCGGTAGTTCCCGTATTCTTAACGCTTCCTACGGTCTGCTCTTTAAACCCCGAAAAACTTTCCACATCATTGCTGAGTTCGTTTACGGTCAGGTTCGAAGCGATGCTCGCCGTGAGTCCTGAAATAAATAACAATCCCGTAAACATGAGCAAGAGTGCCGCTACCTTTCCAAAACCGCTTTTGGGGGCCTTATCGCCATAACCCACGGTTGTCAATGTGACTGCAGACCACCAGAGTCCGTCCCACAGGCCTTTGATGCCCGAACGGAAATGTTCGGGATTGGCCCGTTTTTCAAAATACCATCCTGCAAAACCGAATAGAAAAATGATGCCGAAGAGCAACAGAAGCCCCCTGAGGAAATTCATATTGAAAAAACCTTTTAAAAACTGCATCAATTTCTGGAGGGAGGAGGATTTAGCCACGGCCACGGTAGAATTGGATGCAAAAAAGGAATGGGTAAACTCCATTTCTTTACTGCGCTCACTGGTGATGGTCAAAGGGTTGATGCTCACATCGATGGCACCCGACTTTAGGGAATCCAACATCTCTGAAAATCCCATGGGAATCAATTTATATTCCAATCCCAAATCGTTGGCGACTTTTTTCCATAACCATATATTGATGCCTTCCAATGATTCCCCTTCTTTAATAATAAAAGGAGGTGCCGTGGTATAGCCAACTGCTAAGACGGAATCATTCTCGGTCTGTGCAACGTTGGTTTGTAAGGCAAAAACCAATACCAGCAGTGAAATCAAGGCCTTCATATTAAATGTGTTTGTGCAACATCTAAATATACAATAATTGAAAGTTAGTAGGAAAATGATGCATGGAGCTATACTTTTATAGTTCCAGTAAAAAATAGAATGATGACCATTGAGATTTTAAAGGAAAACGATATTGAAATGTCGCTCCAAGAGGAAATTGTTGAACTTTACAACCAATTGAATTCCACTATAGAACAGCTTTCCATTTCCAAAGTGCTGGAGAACAATCCGAATATCGTAGTTGTATTATGTAGGGAAGAAAAAACGGTTATGGGCATTGCCATGATGGCGATGTACAAGGTTATTTCAGGGCATAAGGGTATGGTCGAAGATGTGGTCGTCCATAGCGACCATAGAGGAAAAGGAATCGGCAGAAAACTAATTGAAAAACTACTTGAGGAAGCCCAAAACCGAAAATTGAGCGAAGTATTACTCTTTTCAGGCCATCATAGAAAACCTGCCATCAACCTCTATAAAAGTTTGGGCTTTCAGTTAAAGGATAGCGGATTGTATCGTTTGATATTGGATTAACTTGCATGTTGTTTATTAAACTGACTTTTAAGTTCCTCCATCGACTCTTGCAGTTGTTTTAACAACCCTTTTTCGGTAGTCGCATCCTCACCAAAAGTAATCTTACTGCTTACTTGCCAAATTTCCTGAATTTGAAATGGTTTTATTTCATAAGGAGGATAAGCTTCGTTCAACGAAACCAAGGTAATGTTGTTTGAATTGGGGCGTTTTTCAATTTTCTTGACCAACACGGCATCCTGTAAAACGACTACGTACATTTTATTGGGGCTCACATCATCGATATGTTCTACGGCGCGGGCCAAGACCCACTCTCCCGGTTTCAGATTGGGCAACATACTATCGCCTTCCACCTGAAACCCACGATAGGTGGCATTTCTAAACTCCGGTATCGGCAAATCGAATGCCGGCAATTGTTTGTACCAGCTTGCATCTTGAATATTTTGTGGGTACCCCGCAGCTGCCTTGGCATTGACCAAGACCATATTCTCCTGATCCGACGAATCCACCGTCACAACTTTGGGAATTACGCTGGTATTCGAGGTCTCTAAATATTGTTGTTCACTCTCCCCGAACAACCACAGTGGATTGATCTTGAATTGCCGCAACAATTCCGCTACCACCTTGCCCGATAATTTTGTTCGGCCTCGTTCGATATCAGCCGTAGTGTTTGATACCCCTAAGAGGTTCGCAAATTCAGCTTGGGTATAGCCCAATTCTCTACGGATATCGGTAAAGCGTTTTAGCGTAAGTTCATTTTCCATCAATAGAAACATTTATTGTCATTCTCGCGAAGGCGGAATCTTTTCTCTTTTCCAAATATACGAAATATGGAATATATCCAAAATATTATTTGGATTATTTCCATAATTAGGAATTATTCCATAATTTTGGATATATTACAAAAATGCTATGTCCTTAGAAAGAATCAAAGAAAAATTGAACATTTTGGCCGATGCCGCCAAATATGATGTTTCCTGTTCCAGTAGTGGTAGTAAAAGAACCAATACCAATAAAGGCTTGGGCGACAGTTCGGGTATGGGCATTTGCCACAGTTATACTGAAGATGGGCGATGTGTTTCTCTCTTAAAAATCTTAATGACCAATTATTGCATTTTCGATTGCGCCTACTGTGTGACCCGAAAAAGCAATGACATAAAACGAGCCGCTTTTAAAATTCAGGAAGTTGTCGATTTGACCATCAATTTTTATCGCCGGAATTATATTGAAGGGTTGTTTTTGAGTTCGGGAATTTTCAAAAGTCCGGATTACACCATGGAGCGTTTGGTGGCTGTATCAAAAAAGCTTCGGTTGGAAGAAAATTTTAATGGATACATCCATCTAAAATCGATTCCTGGAGCAAGTGATGAACTAATGTATGAGGCCGGATTGTATGCCGATAGGTTGTCGGTAAACATCGAAATCCCCACAATCTCTGGCCTTAAATTATTGGCGCCCGATAAAAAACATGAGGACTTTACAAAGCCGATGTTAAAAGTCAAAAACGAAATCATTCAATTCAAATCGGAACGGAAAATTATCAAAAGCACCCCAAAATTCGCTCCTGCCGGACAAAGCACACAGATGATCATTGGAGCCACGGGAGAATCTGACAAGGATATTATGTACTCGGCCACACATTATTACAAAAACTACAATATGAAGCGGGTGTATTATTCCGGGTATGTTCCGGTCGCAAATGACAAAAGATTGCCTTCCATAGGAACGCAAGTGCCGATGCTTCGAGAGAACAGACTGTATCAAACCGATTGGTTATTACGATTTTACGGTTTTCAAGTGCAGGAAATCCTCAATAACGAACATCCGAACTTGGATATCGATATTGATCCAAAATTAGGATGGGCACTGCGGAATCTGGAATATTTCCCAATCGACATCAATACCGCCGACAAACAGTTGTTGGCACGTATTCCTGGCTTGGGTATGAAATCCGTTCATAAGATTATCAGCGCACGACGCTTTAGAAAATTGAATTGGGAACACCTAAAGAAAATCGGTGTGGCCCTGAATAGAGCCAAATACTTTGTTATTTGCGATTCGGCCCGATGGGAGCATCGAGACCTTGAAGCAGAAAAAATAAAGGGAATGATTTTACAGAATTCCTCAGGGAAGTTTAGAAAAGAGTATAGTACACAACTTAGTTTATTCGCTTGATTATGAACGATTCAAAAACATTTATCTACGACGGAAGTTTTAACGGGTTTCTGACTGCGGTTTTTATCGCATTTGAGGAAAAGGTTCACGTAGCTGACATTCAAAAAAACTCGGTAAGCCAAAACGGACTTTTCTCCGACACGGAAACGATTTTCACCAGTATCGAAAAGGCAAAACGTGTGTGGAACGGTATTCAGGCCAAAAGCAGCTCGGCCATCAAGAATATCTACTTTGCCTATTTAAGTGAGACCAAGGGTATCGAGCTCCTACTCTATCGATACATTCGGAAGTTATTTGCTTCCGAAAGATCCATTCATTCCGATTATTCGGATGGCATCGTTTTGAAAATCAGTCAACTGGCTAAAAGTGTGGGGCGTGAAAAGCATAGAATGGAAGCTTTTGTCCGGTTTCAGTTGACCCAAGACGAAGTCTATTTTGCCAACATCGAACCCGATTTTGATGTGCTACCGTTGATTTCAAAACATTTCCGGTCGCGATATGCTGACCAGCAATGGATCATTTATGATGTAAAACGCAAATACGGTCTTTTTTACGACCTTCAACGTGTGGAAATCATTTCGTTGGATTCACAGGAAATCCATACCAATAGCATTCGAAAAAGCGACACCTTTTCGGGCGAGGAATATGATTATCAAGATTTATGGAACAACTATTTTAAAAGCACGAACATCAAATCGCGTATTAATAGGAAACTACATGCACAGCATGTTCCGAAGCGCTATTGGAAGTATTTGAGCGAGAAGAAGGAGGCGGTTTGATAGTCGTCAGTTCACTGTTCACTCAATTAACAAAGTTATAATCAAACCCCAGTTCCATTTTACTTCCCAAAATCGTACTTTTGCATCCTTGCTTTGAAAAATGATAAATTACGAGGAAAATATTGAGGTACGAGGGGCACGTGTCCATAACCTTAAAAATATAGATGTAACCATTCCCAGGGAAAAATTGGTAGTGATTACGGGGCTTTCGGGAAGTGGAAAATCCTCCTTAGCCTTTGATACCATTTATGCTGAAGGACAACGCAGGTACATTGAGACATTCTCAGCCTACGCACGTCAGTTTTTAGGCGGCTTGGAACGACCCGACGTTGATAAAATAGACGGGCTCTCACCCGTTATCGCCATTGAACAAAAAACGACTTCAAAATCACCCCGCTCTACGGTTGGTACCATTACCGAAATCTACGATTTTCTGAGACTGTTGTTCGCTAGGGCGGGCGATGCCTACAGCTATAATACGGGCGAGAAAATGGTAAGTTACAGTGATGAACAGATCAAGGGTCTGATCAAAGCTGATTATAGGGGTAAAAAAATTAATGTCCTTGCCCCAATAATCAAATCACGTAAAGGTCATTATCGTGAACTTTTCGAACAGATAGCCAAGCAAGGTTTCGTTAAAGTTCGGGTAGATGGGGAAGTGTTGGATATCGTCAAGGGCATGAAGGTGGATCGCTATAAGACACACGACATTGAAATCGTAATCGACCGTCTTAAAGTTGTGGATACCGATGATATGGACAAAAGACTTTCGGAAAGCATCAACACGGCCATGTATAGTGGCAATAATGTGCTTATGGTCTTGGAAGAAGGGCAATCGGAAGCTCGATATTTCAGTCGCGACCTGATGTGCCCGACCACGGGTATTTCGTATCCCGAACCTGAGCCGAACACGTTTTCGTTCAACTCCCCCAAGGGAATGTGCCCCAATTGCAATGGTCTAGGGCATGTGTATGAAGTGAATGAGAAGAAAATCTTTCCGAATAAAAAATTATCCATAAAATCCGGTGGAATAGCCCCTTTGGGAGAGTATAAAAAATCATGGGCCTTTAAGCAGATCGAGACCATAGCACAACGCTATGAGTTCGAATTGACCGATCCCATTTCAAAAATTCCGGATGAGGCGATTGAAGTTTTGTTAAACGGTGGCCATGAAACCTTTGAAATCGAATCAAAAACGCTGGGTGTTAAGCGAAACTATAAAATCGATTATGAGGGCATAGCCCATTTTATCAAAAACCAGTTTGAAGAAGCAGCATCTACTTCGATAAAACGTTGGGCGAAAGAGTATATGGACAAAATCGTGTGCCCGACTTGTGAGGGTTCGCGCCTACGAAAAGAGTCACTGAACTTTAAGATTAGCGAAAAGAATATTGCTGAATTGGCACATCTAGATATCGCCGAACTTGCAGGATTTTTTGATGGCCTTAACGACTCTCTTGAGGGAAACCAAAAAATAATCGCGGAAGAAATAATCAAAGAAATTAGTACTCGAATACGATTTTTACTTGATGTGGGGCTAGATTATCTATCCTTAAACCGAAGTTCAAAATCACTTTCCGGAGGTGAAGCGCAACGAATTAGACTAGCCACCCAAATCGGATCACAATTGGTCGGTGTTCTATATATCTTGGATGAACCCAGTATTGGGTTGCACCAACGCGACAACAATCGATTGATAAAATCTTTGGAGTCGTTGCGCGATATCGGAAATTCTGTCATAGTCGTCGAGCATGATCGCGATATGATCGAACGCGCCGACCATGTTATCGATATCGGTCCGAAGGCCGGAAGACATGGAGGCGAGATTATTTCGGAAGGGCTTCCGTCTGAACTTAGAAATCACAATACGCTTACGGCCGACTATATTACAGGAAGAAGAGAAATTCCAGTTCCCAAAAAACGGCGGAAAGGCAACGGCAAGAAAATCACACTGTCAGGTTGTACGGGCAACAACCTTAAAAATGTTACCGTTGACTTTCCTTTGGGGCAAATGATAGGGGTTACCGGGGTTTCGGGTAGTGGAAAATCCACTTTAATAAATGAAACCTTGTATCCGATAATGAACGCCCATTACTTCAATGGTGTCAAAAAACCAATGCCATATAAAAAAATTAAGGGGTTGGAGCATATCGATAAAGTCATCGATATCAACCAATCCCCGATTGGTCGTACGCCAAGATCCAATCCTGCTACCTATACTGGTGTCTTTAGTGAGATACGTTCGTTATTCACGAAAACCCCCGAAGCGGCAATCCGTGGTTACAAACCAGGAAGATTCAGTTTTAACGTTAAAGGAGGAAGATGTGAAACCTGTCAAGGGGCGGACTCGGGTGATAGAAATGAACTTCCTGCCCGATGTATATGTCGAATGTGAGACTTGTAATGGTAAGCGTTTTAATCGTGAAACCCTTGAAATTAGATATAAGGGCAAGTCTATCTCCGACGTACTGGAAATGACGATCAACGAAGCAGTAGATTTTTTTGAACTCATTCCGAAAATACATCGTAAGTTAAAGACCATACAAGATGTTGGTTTGGGTTATATCTCCCTAGGTCAGCAATCCACTACCCTTTCCGGTGGGGAAGCACAACGTATCAAATTGGCGACCGAATTATCGAAACGAGACACTGGAAATACTTTTTATATCTTGGACGAACCCACTACAGGGCTTCATTTTGAGGATATTCGGGTACTAATGGAAGTTTTGAATCGTTTGGTAGACAAAGGAAACACGGTTCTGGTCATAGAACATAATATGGACGTCATAAAAATGGCGGACTACATTATCGATATAGGCTACGAAGGAGGTCGTGGTGGAGGTATGATTGTTGCTACCGGCACCCCCGAAGAGGTTGCAAAAGATAAAAAAAGTTATACGGCAGCGTTTTTGATAAAAGAATTGGAAAATTCGAAACCCAAGAAAGGTATGGCCATGGCCTCGAAATAATTAAATCAAGTAATATTCCTATCCCTCTCTGCCGAAAAGCAAGTTTACTGGAATAATAATACAAGTTTATGTATGAGAAAAGAGCAGCATCATAAAGGTTGGAACGAGATAAAGACCAACGATTCTTGGGCCATCTTTAAAATTATGGGCGAGTTCGTCAATGGGTATGAACGTTTGAGCGCAATCGGACCTTGCGTTTCTATCTTTGGTTCGGCCCGTACCAAAGAAAACGAAAAGTACTATCAGTTAGCTGTAAGTATTGCCAAGACCATTTCTGAGGCGGGTTATGGAGTTATTACAGGAGGTGGCCCAGGCATTATGGAAGCAGGAAATCGAGGAGCCCATTTAGCAGGCGGAACTTCCGTAGGCCTAAATATCGATTTACCGTTCGAACAGCATGACAACCCTTATATCGATGGGGATAAAAGCCTCGATTTTGATTATTTCTTCGTTCGTAAGGTCATGTTCGTAAAATATTCACAGGGGTTCGTGGTTATGCCAGGTGGATTTGGAACATTAGATGAACTTTTTGAGGCCATCACTTTGATACAAACGAATAAAATTGAAAAATTCCCTATCATTCTAGTCGGAACTGATTTTTGGAAGGGACTTTTCGAGTGGATCAAAGGTACCATGTTGCAAGCTGGTAATATTAGCCCCCATGACCTAGACTTGATAAGGTTGGTCGATACTGAAGATGAAGTGTTGGAAATCATAGATTCTTTCTACAAAGGGCGCTCCTTAAGTCCAAACTTTTAACTATTGACTTATTGATGAAGAAGGTGATTACGAGAAATGTTGTAGTGATTGTTGCCTTTTTTTTAGGCATATCGGTCTGTTGTTCGCAGCATACCAATATTCTTACGGCGACCTTGGACGGTGAAACGAAAGAAATTCGTATTCAACAGGAATTAGAGTATGTCAACAGTTCGGATGATATTTTAGAAACGGTTTACTTTAACGATTGGGCCCACGCCTACTCCGACAAAAACACGGGACTCGCAGAACGTTTTGCCCAGGAATTTAAAAAAGTCTTCACCTGGCCAAAGACAATGAACGTGGTTATACAGAAATCTTGAGTGCCGTCGATGATGAATATCGCGGTCTTAAATGGATAAGAGTCACCGGCAAGGATATTTTAAAAATCGAGTTGAACAAGCCATTGCTACCTAATCGATCGGTTAAGTTTTTTATCACTTATATCGTAAAACTTCCATCCAATAAATTTACCCCATACGGCTACAGTAATAGAAACGAATATTATCTAAAAGATTGGTACTTGACACCTGCCGTATATGATGGTAAGTGGCATCTATACTCCAACAAAAATTTGGAGGATCTATATACCGATGTAACGACGACCACAATCGATATTACCTACCCAAGAGGTCTAACCATGGCCACTAACTTTAGAATACTAAGTAAAACCTCTTTGACAACGGGTCAAGAGGCTTTATTGGAAGGTATCAAGCAAAAAAGCTGCGAATTAATTTTGAAACCTGTTCAAAATTTCAGGACCCATGTCACGCCTGACATGACTGTGGTCACAGACCTTGTGGCACCGAAATACGATTTGATTTCACAAGATATTTCGATTAATCGAGTTACTCAATTCATTGCCGAAAATCTCGGGGAATTTCCCCATGAACAACTTTTGGTCAGCGAACTCGACTACAACAAAAACCCTCTTTATGGGATTAACCAACTTCCTTCATTTATAAGACCGTACGAAGAACAATTTCAGTTCGAAATGAAGTTTTTGAAAACTGCCCTCATCAATATTCTTGAAGAGACCATTTTTCTTGATCCGCGCAAAGAACAGTGGGTAAGCGATGCCATAGCGAACTATCTCATGATCGCCTATGTCGAAAAGTACTATCCAGACCAAAAACTTTTGGGTAAACTTTCGAAAATCTGGGGTGTTCGAAGTTTCAACCTCGCCAAAATGGGTTTTAATGAGCAATATCCATTTCTCTACATGTTAATGGCAAGAAAGAATCTTGATCAACCTTTGACTACATCAAATGACTCATTGGTGTGGTTCAACCAAAAAATCGCAAATAAATATAAGGCAGGTCTTGGGCTTTCGTATTTGGCAAGCTATATCGGTAAGGAAAAAATTGATGAAGGTATTAAGACATTTTATGAATTCTATAAACTAAGCCGTGTCAAAATTCTAGACTTTGAATCGGTTATAAAAAGGTCCTCGAACGAAAATATCGATTGGTTCTTTAACAATTACGTTTTTTCGGATAGGAAAATCGACTACAAAATCAAGAAAGTCCATAAAACGGAAGACTCTTTAGCCATCACCTTAAAAAATAAGGAGGGCACCGTTGTTCCGATTTCGTTGTTCGGTTTAAAAAATGATACGGTAATCTCAAAGTATTGGTTTTCGGATATAGAGACCGAGAAAACTTTTACTATTCCAAGAAATGGTGAAGATCGTTTGGTTCTGAACTATGACCAAAAGATACCTGAATTCAATCAAAGGGATAACTGGAAATCTTTGGGTGGTTTTCTTTCCAGCAATAAAAAATTAAATTTTACCTTTTTTCGTGATTCCGAAAACCCATACTACAATCAGATATTCTATGTTCCTATAGTTAACTTCAATATTTATGATGGTTGGACACCAGGAATGCGATTGTACAATAAAACCTTTCTTGAGCGACCTTTTGTGTTCGATATTGCCCCCACCTATTCTTTTAGGGAAAAAACGCTGGTCGGTTCTGGAAAACTGACGTACAGAAAATATTTAAGCAAGACCGGTCTATATGTGGCCAATTATGGAATTCGGGGCTCTACGTCACATTTTGACGTAAATTCACGATATTCTACCTTTACCCCTTCGGTTAGTTTCGGTTGGCGCCCAGACGACCTTATCTCTAATAAACGACAGGCACTTTCCTTTAGGTACATAAATATATTCCGAAACCTTGATGAAAGTCTAAGGGCGGCAGGGCAAGCACCAGAAAGTCCTGATTATAGTGTTTTTAATGCGCGCTATTTTGACATCGACAATCACATCATCGATTATAGGTCATGGCTGATCGACTTTCAACAAGCCAGCAAGTTCACTAAACTCGTATTTGAATTCGAATACCGAAAACTGTTCGAAAACAACCGACAGTTTAATCTACGCTTTTATGCCGGTAAATTTCTTAGGAATAAGACCGAGGGCAACTTTTTCAGTTTTGCCCTAGACAGGCCTACCGATTATCTATTTGATTATAATTACTTGGGGAGGTCTGAGGATTCAGGCCTTTATAGCCAACAAATAATAATTGCCGAAGGTGGATTCAAATCGTTTTTAGACGAGCAATACCGTTTTTCGAATGATTGGCTCAGTACGGTCAATACCAGTGTCAACCTCTGGCGTTGGATTGAACTGTATGGTGATGCCGGCTTCGTAAAAAATAAGGGACAAAAGGGCAAATTCGTTTATGATTCAGGGGTTCGGCTCAACTTGGTGACCGATTATTTTGAATTGTATTTTCCACTTTACTCCAACAATGGTTGGGAAGTTGCACAGCCAGACTATAGTCAAAAAATAAGATTTATCGTCACCGTCGATATTAAGACCCTGACCGGGCTGTTTACTCGAAAGTGGTTTTAACTCATTGACGTATTCCTAAAACAAATGAGGGTTTGCATGTTTTAAATATGAAATACGCATTCAAAATGTCATATTTTTAACAATTATATAATAAATATGCCGATTTATCCGTTGTAAAAATCCAATTGATTCGGTACTTTTGCACAAATATCAAACAATTTAAATGGACATATCTTCCAAAACAAGCAACGACATTTCTTTTGATGATTTTAGGACGCAAATCCTAAAAGATTACGAGGTGGCCGTGTTGAGTAGAACCTGTAGTCTACTAGGAAGGAAGGAAGTGCTAACAGGAAAGGCGAAGTTCGGTATTTTCGGTGATGGCAAAGAGCTTCCGCAATTGGCCATGGCACGCTCTTTCAGAAACGGAGATTTCCGTAGCGGATATTACAGAGACCAAACCTTTATGATGGCCTTGGGGTTGCTAACTCCAAAAAACTTCTTTCATGGCTTGTATGCGACCACCGATATGGAAAAAGAACCCATGAGCGGTGGTAGACAGATGGGGGGTCATTTTTTGACAAATAGCCTGAACGAAGATGGCAGCTGGCGCAATCTGACTGAACAAAAAAATAGCAGTGCCGATATATCTTGTACTGCTGGGCAAATGCCGCGACTGTTAGGGCTCGCCCAGGCTTCAAAAGTCTATAGAAAACTATCTGATATCGATGCTACAAACTTTTCTGAAAACGGAAATGAAGTCGCTTGGGGAACCATTGGTAATGCCAGTACGAGCGAAGGCCTTTTTTTGGAGACCATTAATGCCGGTGGAGTTCTTCAAGTACCCATGGTCATAAGCATTTGGGATGACGCATATGGTATTTCTGTACCCGCAGAACATCATACCACCAAAGAGGATATTTCGAAAATACTTAGTGGCTTCCAAAGAAACGAGACCGAAAAAGGATACGAACTTTTAAAAGTCAAAGGCTGGGATTATACTGCGTTGATGCACGTTTACGAAAATGCTTCCGATATAGCTCGCGAAGAACATGTACCCGTAATCATTCATGTTTCAGAGCTTACCCAGCCACAAGGGCATTCTACTTCAGGGTCTCATGAACGTTACAAATCCGATGTTAGATTGGAATGGGAGCGTGAGAATGATTGCAACAAACGTTTTAGGGAATGGATTCTAGAATCGGGCATTTCGACCGACGAGGAATTATCGGAACTGGAAAAGAAAATATCAAAAGAAGTCAGAACTGCAAAGAAAGAGGCATGGTCCGAATTTTTGGAAAGCCATCTTGAGATGAAAAAAAGCTTGGTGAAACTTTTGGACAATGTTTCCCAAAAAAGCGCGAACAAAAGTTTCATTACAACGATAAAAAATGATCTCATTGCCATTGAAGAACCTGTCAAAAAAGATTTGGCAAAGTCTGCCCGTATGGCGCTACGGTATATTTTGGGGGAGGACACTCCTGAAAAGAACGCTTTGAAACAATGGCTAGACAGTTTTTATAAAAAGATTCAACCGAAATTCAGTGCGCATCTTTATAGTGAGGATAGTGACAAGGCCACGAATATTGAGCATGTAAAACCGATGTATGACCCAAATCCTGAAAAGGTAGATGGTAGAATAATTCTCAGGGATAACTTCGATAGGTTATTTGCAAAGTATCCCGAACTCATGATTTTTGGTGAAGATAGTGGAAAAATCGGTGATGTTAATCAAGGCTTAGAGGGATTGCAAAATAAGTATGGAGAAATTCGAGTCGCGGATACAGGTATCCGTGAAGCTACCATAATTGGCCAAGGCATAGGGCTCGCCATGCGCGGCTTAAGACCTATTGCCGAAATACAATATCTAGACTATATTTTTTATGCCATGGCAACCTTGACGGATGACTTGGCAACGTTACGCTATCGAACCTGTGGTAAGCAAAAGGCACCTCTTATCATCCGTACTCGCGGACATCGATTGGAGGGAATATGGCATTCAGGCTCCCAAATGGGCGGTTTGATTCATTTACTACGTGGCGTATACATTCTCGCCCCGCGCAATATGACCCAGGCAGCCGGGTTTTATAATACCCTTCTGAAGAGCGACGAACCCGCATTGATCATTGAAAGTTTGAACGGATACCGTCTTAAAGAAAGTAAACCTAATAATTTAGGAAGCTTTTGTACTCCGATAGGCGTCGTCGAGAAACTAATGGAAGGTTCTGATATCACCTTGCTTTCGTACGGTTCGACGCTAAGAATTGTTCTCAAAGTTGCAAAACAACTAAAAGAAGTTGGTATAGAGGTCGAAGTTATCGATGCCCAGACTTTGCTTCCTTTTGATATTCGTCATGAAGTAGTAAAAAGTGTTCAAAAAACAAATCATCTGCTAATCATTGACGAAGACGTGCCCGGGGGCTGTTCTGCGTACCTCATGCATGAGATTCTTGAAAATCAAGGCGCTTATAAGTTTTTGGACAGTGCTCCCCAGACCTTGACCGCAAAAGCACATAGACCAGCCTATGGAACGGATGGTGATTATTTCTCAAAACCGAATGCCGAAGACATTTTCGAAAAAGTCTATGCCATCATGCATGAAACCAATCCCCGAGATTATCCCAAATTACGGTAATCGATTTCCCTGTCTAAGATTCTTTATATTTAGGAATAAAAAAGAAAAATGTTTCTGACCTTTCCAAATTTTAATATCTACTCTACACCTTTATTGGTACTGGTTAGTCAAGGCATCATCTTTGGGTTTCTTTTATTGATAAGATATCGACATAAAAAAATACCCTCTGACATATTTCTAGCGTTTTTGGTACTAATTACCTGTTATCATCGAACCACATATACCATTGGTTTTATGGATTGGTACGATACTTTTAGGAATACCAAAATCAATTATTGGCTCATAAACTTAGGGTTTGCCATTGCTCCCCTTATCTATTTTTATGTAAAATCGGTTACTACATCTGATTTCAAGTTTAGAAAAAGGATTTCAAACATTTTCTTCCTGCACTTTTATTTGTGATGTATAAGATTACGCTATTTGTTTATGATGCAAACCAAACGGATTTCGATGCAAATCAGAATGGAATTTTAATGAATAAACTTGAAATGGGGCCAACGGGCACTTTCATTAATGCCCTAAATACCTTTCAACTGTTACTGTATCTGGCTTTTACAATTCAGCTATATTATAGTTATAAAAATAAAATCAAGAATTTTTTCTCCAATACCTATCGATTGGAGCTCAACTGGATCAGGAATTTTTATTTATCTACAGTTTTTTATTTCTATATGCTACTTTACAACAGTTTATCGAGTTGACTGTTTTTGAATTGAGCTGGATACAACGATGGTGGTACCAGTTTTTTCTGCGCTCGCTGTTATTTATGTAGGCATTATGGGATATTTTACTGATACAACGATATTAAAAGGTTTGGCATTTAATCCTGTTTCAAAAGAACAATCAAGTGTATCTTCAAATAGAAGAATAATCCCTTCAGAAGATTTAGAAATAAACCCTGAAATAGAGGCCAGAAGGAAAACCTTATTGGCCTACATGGAGCGTGAGAAACCCTATCTGAATCCAGAATTGAATCTTAAGGATTTGGCTTCCAGCACCAATATGACCCGTGCCCAATTGTCGGAAATCATCAATCAAGGTTTCAATAAAAATTTTAATGACTTTGTCAATGATTATCGTGTAGAAAGTTTCAAAAGAATGTTGGAAACCGATAAACAACAGCAACTTTCTTTCCTCGGCATGGCCTATGAATGTGGATTTAACAGTAAGGCGACTTTTAATCGGGTATTCAAAAAGTTGAGTGACACCTCCCCATCCGAATACTTGAAAAGTATTCGATAAACCATAGATTTTACCATTTGAGACGACTCAAATCGTATTTGGGACGACTCTTTACGTTTTGAAGCGTGCACCAAAAGATTGATTCGCAATTTTGACATGTTCAACAAAAAATCAATCGAAATGAAAAAATTCTTTAAAATTCTCATCACCCCTTTCTTCAAAACCACTGGTCCGCAGATTTTCTGTTCGCCATTCCGAGATTTATATGTGGGATGATGCTGACACTAAGTTTTGGTTCCGATAAGTTCGGAATGCCTTGGACAGCAACGGGTCAAAATTTAAAACTATTCGAAGTTGCCGCCTGGTTCCCTGAAGATGTAGCAAATTTTGGAGGCATTTTTGCCATAGCACCAGTTTTCTTCGCATGGATGGGTGCCTTTAGCGAAGTAGTTGGCGGCCTTTTTCTTGCACTCGGGTTACAAACAAGACTAGCATCCTTTCTAATTATGTGTACCATGCTAGTTGCTATATTCTTTCAAAAATGGGGACAAGGTATGTGGGGAATGCTTCCCGCCATGGGCTTTCTTTGGGTATCCATCTATAACCTATATCTCGGTTCGGGCCGGTTCGGCCTTGATTACCTGATCGCGAAAAACATAAAACTATTTAATCATTTAAATCGAAAACTATGAAATCAATTTTAATCTTTCTCTTCATCAGCTCAATCGTAAATATAACGGCCCAAACTACTGTAGAAATATCAGAATTAATGCCTTGGGATGACAGTTCGTGGACAGGAAAACTTATGTATGTTAATTACAGTGATGGCAAAGAGGTTGAACTACGCACTACAATGCAAATGAAACTTAAAGGAAATCAGGTGATTATGGAAACACAATACACGGATGAAACAGATGCCAATTCCAAGTCCGTAATAAGGCTTAAAAAAGGGGGCACTTACTTTGGTGATGAAGAAATAATTGGCAAAAGGAAAAACAAGGATGATACCCTGACAATTCATACAATGTTTAAGGGCAAGGATGATAATCGTCAAGCAACCATTTATAAGACTTATGAGTTTGGAGCTAAGAACATCATTATAACGAAAAAAGTACAGTACGACGATTCGGAAGAGAAATTAATTAGGAACCGCTATAGCTACTCCCGATTTTAAGGATAAAACTGACAAATTCCACAAGTAATCATAATTCAATTATTTTGAACCCTAAATGTTTATATGTTGGATTCATTCAAGTTGGCAATTTTAAAATTGATGATAGAATCTGAGAAAGAAAACGGAAACAATAGGATTATAAAATCAAAAAGGTTCCCTATGACGGTCATAGGGAACCTTTTTCTGAATGTCTTTACTTTAGTTTTCAATATCCGTATTGGTCTCTTTCACTGCAGGAACTTTGGGATTACCGTCAGCGTCAATTTCAATGATATTATCGAAACCTAGTCCGTCTAATTTATCGGCAATTTTGGCCCTGTCCCCAACCATGAACCAATTCACGGCATCGGGTTTGACAACGGCCTTGCTGACCTCTCGAACATCTTTTAAGGAAAGGTTGCGGACACTGCTGTCATAATTTTGATAATAATCGTCAGGAAGATCGTATTTTATCAAATTGACCATAGAACTGTTTACCGCACTGTTCGTTTCCCATTGGCCCGGCAAACTTAATATTTGGTTGGTTTTTACCTTGTCCAGTTCTTCTTGGGTTACAGGCCTTGTAGTAATGAATTCAGAAATTTCCTTTCGTAATTCTGTTACGGATTCTGCAGATTTATCTGTTTGTACGGGTGCATAAACTATAAAAGGACGCTCGGCCTTTGCGCCCATAACAAAACCACCTGCTCCGTATGCCCAGTGCTTATCCTCGCGCAAGTTCATGTTGATCCTTGAAGTAAAATCACCTCCCAAGATACTTACCATCTGCTCTAAAGCCACTTGGTTGACGTCTCCATACTTGCTTGTCAAATGCCCTGCTAGAATTACGGATTGTTCCGACTCTGGCCTATCCATCAGATATAAAGTGTTCTTAGAATTGACTTTTGGTGTCGTAAAAGTGATTTTCGGAACATCGGCCTTCTTCCACTTTCCAAAAGCTTTTTCTAACTTGCTTTTGAGTGCACCCATTTCAATATCCCCCGTTACCACCAAGGTGGCATTATTCGGCCTGATCCAAGTCTTATAGAATTTCTCCATATCCTCGCGCTTCAATTTTTCCACTGTTTCCTCATAACCGCTACCCGTATACGGATTACTGTAGGGATGTCCTTCCCCATATAGATATTTGTTCATGACCCGAAGTGCCATTGCGATAGGCTGCGCTTTTTCCTGTTTGATGGAATTGACCTGTTCATCCTTAAGGCGCTCAAATTCTTTTTCAGGAAATGCAGGATTCAAAACCACATCGGCAAAGAGATCAATGCTCGCATCCAAACTAGGTTTTAAAGTATTTAGGTATACGTTAGAGTTGTCTTGACTTGAGAAGGTAGAAAGACTTGCACCTAACAGCTGAAGTTGTTCGTTGATCTGCAACGAATTCATTTCCTTGGTACCTTCATCCAACAAATCCATCGCCAACTGAGCCGTACCAGGGCTCGACAAATGATCGGTCTTATAACCCGCATCGAACATCAAGTTCATTACCACGGTAGGCACACCGGCCCGTTGGGCCAAAACCACATTTAGACCGTTCGACAATTTTGCACGCTGCAGTTCTGGAAACTTAGAGGTTTTTGTAGTACCCAATTCAGGTAGTTTAGAACGGTCAACTGTACTCTGCTCAACATCGTACTCAGGGAAAGGTTTGCACAACAAAATATGTTTTCCTTGGGTAAGCCATTTTTTTGCGGTCGCTTGTACATCTGCTATCGTTGCATCTTCGACATATTTTAATACCGTCTTGTAATAGGAAGCATCCCCAAAATAGGTTTCGTTTGAAGCCAGTATATCGGAAATACCACCAAAACCACCAATACGCTCTTGCCCTTTAATAAAACTTGAGAAATAAGCGGCCTTAACTCTTTTAATTCTTCTTCTGTCGGGCCTTCATTGATGAGTTTTTGAATTTCTTCTTCCATAATGGCCTGAACCTTTTCAACATCCTCTCCAGGCTTTACATTGGCCCAGGTAATAAAATTACTGGCTATTTCACTGGATGCCTGAAACGACACTACGGAACTGGCGATTTGATCTTCATATACTAAACGCTTGTACAACCTAGAGTTTTTTCCACTGGTCAAAACGGAAGAAATTAAATCGAAATGTATATCTTCTCTGTTGCCAAATTTAGGGGTATTATAGGCGAACAATATTCTAGCCTCGGGAACTCTATCTTCATATACTTGATATGTATCACCGTTATGGACCGGAATGTTCACTTCGTGTCGTGAAATTGTTGGACCCGAAGGAATATCTCCAAAGTATTTTAGCACTTTTTTAAAGACCTCTTGTGGGTCGATATCCCCGGCAACCGCTACCACGGCATTTGCGGCTCCGTAATATGATTTAAACCATTCTTGTACGTCTTCTAGTGAAGCTGCGTTCAAATCTTCCATTTCGCCGATGACCGTCCATGAATACGGATGGCCTTTGGGGTACATCGCATAGGTCAAGTAATCCCACTGTTTTCCATAAGGTTGGTTGTCTCCTTGTCGTTTTTCGTTCTGAACGACACCGCGTTGCTCGTCCAATTTTTCCTGATCTATGGCACCCAACAAGTGTCCCATTCTATCCGATTCCAAGAATAATACTTGATCAAGGGCCGAGACAGGTACATTTTGAAAATAGTTCGTTCGGTCGCTATTGGTGGTTCCGTTCAAATCGGTTCCTCCTATCCGTTCCAGCGCCTGAAAATAGTCGTCATTGAAATTTTCACTTCCGTTGAACATTAAATGCTCGAATAAATGGGCAAATCCGCTTTTACCCGGTTTTTCATTTTTAGAACCAACGTGATACCAAACATTGACCGCAGCTATGGGGGCCTTGTGGTCTTCATGTACCAATAGTACCAAGCCATTGGGCAATACAAAACGTTCGTATGGAATATCTATCTGGTCGGCTTTGAACTCGAAATTCTGAGACTGAACAGTGTTCACAACCAATAGTAAAGCAAAGCAAAGAAATATTAATTTTTTCATGATCGATGATTTTATGATTTTTGTAAATATAGGGCATCCAGTGAATCGAAACAACCCATTTTTCAAGTCGATCAGGAGTTTAAAGTATTGAAGAAACCCAAAAAAATTAATAGCTTTAGGGTCTAAAAAATCACCATATGAAAAACCCCCTTGTAAAAGACATCGGATTGGCTTTCTTTAGAATAACAATGTCAATATTGCTTTTGACCCACGGTTTTCCTAAATTTCAAAAGCTGATTTCAGGAAATTTTGAATTTGGCGACCCCATAGGTATTGGAGCTGCCCCATCTCTATTTTTAGCTGTAATCGGAGAATTTATTTGCCCGCTCTTGATTATTATTGGTTTTAAAACGCGCTGGGCGGCAATACCTTCTGCCATTACTATGATGGTAGCTGCCTTCATCGTCCATTCCCAGGACCCTTTCGGTACCCAAAGAAAAGGCGTTGTTGTTTTTGGTTTCCTTTATTACCATTTTCCTATTAGGTCCGGGAAAATTTAGTATCGATAAAAAATAGTCTAGATGATTTTTACCAATAGCTCTTTTAGAAGGTCGGATTGAGTGGCTGCCTGTGCTCCTACACCTTTGCCCTTTAAGTCCATTTCGCGTAAATGTGAAATGATCTTACTGACCTTTTTCATAGGATAATTTTTAGCGGCAATTTGAAACTCACCGACAAAATAGGGATTGATTCGTAAGGCACTCGCCACACTTTTAGGGGAATGGTCATTGAGACCATGGTATTGCAATAATTGGTTAAAAAAGGAATGTAACAAGGTAATTGTCAACACAAAAGGGTTGTCTTTCGGGTTTTGTGCAAAATAGTTGATAATTTTTGTTGCCTTCTGAACATTTCGCTCCCCGATTGCCTTTTTCAGTTCGAAATTATTATAATCCTTACTGATCCCAATGTGTTCTTCGATGTCGCTCGGGGTAATTTCGGAATTTTTGGGCAGCACCAATTCGAGTTTTTCAATTTCCTTATCGATCTTGCTCAAATCTGTACCCAAATACTCGACCAACAATACCGAAGCTTTTGGCGAGATACCATATCCTTTGTTTTTTAAAACCTTTCGGATCCAATCGGATACCTGATTTTCATAGAGTTTTTTTCCTTCAAAAATGACACCGTTGCTTTGAATGGATTTATAGAGTTTCTTCCGCTTGTCCAGTTTTTTGTACTTGTAGCAAATCACAAGAACCGTGGTCGGCTGAAGATTTTCGACATAAGAGGTCAGATTTTCAATGGTGCGGGAAAGATGCTGGGCTTCTTTTATGATAATCACTTGATGCTCCGCCATCATTGGGTACCGCTTGGCATTCGAAATTATATCTTCTATCGAAACATCCTTACCGTAAAGTACGATTTGGTTAAATCCGCGTTCCGCTTCGGACAACACATTCTCGACAATGAAATTGGCTATTTTATCAATGTAGTATACTTCTTCGCCGTGCAGAAAATAAATCGGCTTGATGCGACCCTCAAGAACATCGTTTACTATCTGTTTAGCTTCATCCATCCAAAAAAAATTATCAAATTTGCGGTGTGATACCACTACAATTTCCTTCCTATACCTTTCGATTCAAAAATAGAGAAAATAAGATCCATATTTTTGATGTGATCCGTAAAAAATTTGTGGTCTTGCTCCCGAAGAATGGGTGCGTCAACACATCGTACACTACCTCATTAACGATAAAAAATATCCGGCGAGCCATATAAACGTAGAGAAACAGTTGAAGGTCAACTCGTTGAAAAAACGATACGATGTGGTGGTATTCAATTCTGATGGTAGCATTCGCATCTTGGTAGAATGCAAGTCTCCCAATATTATGATCGACCAAAATACCTTTGACCAAATTGCAAGTTATAACCTGAAACTGAATGCCGAATACTTAATGGTCAGCAACGGTCTAGAGCATTTCTATTGTAAAATGGATTTTGAAAACGAAAAATATACCTTTTTAGAAGGTATTCCTGATTTTAGCCGTTAATTTGCCACTGTTTTGCAAATAGCCATCGTCATACTTAATTGGAACGGAGAGGTGCTTTTGGAGCGCTACCTACCCTCTGTTGTCCGGTATTCTCAAGGCTGTGATATTTATGTTGCCGACAATGCATCGACTGATGGCTCTGTTACTTTTTTGAAGCAAAACTATCCCAATATAAAAATAATACAGAACGATCAAAACGGTGGGTTTGCAAAGGGGTACAACGATGCCTTACAACATGTAGACGCGGATATTGTATGCTTGTTGAATTCGGATGTAGAAGTTACGGAAGGTTGGTTAGAACCGATTGTCAAAGTATTTCATGATTATCCGAAAGCGTCTATAGTACAACCAAAGATATTGGATCTACTTCGGAAAAAACACTTTGAATATGCCGGGGCGGCAGGTGGTTTTCTAGATCAACTGGGATACCCCTTCTGTAGAGGCCGTATTTTTCAATCGTTGGAAAAAGATAAGGGACAATATGATGACACTTTAGAGATTTTTTGGGCTACGGGCGCCTGTATGTTCATCAAAAAAGAAGTTTTTCATGACCTTGGCGGATTCGATGAGGACTATTTCGCCCATCAAGAAGAAGTCGATCTTTGCTGGCGAGCCAAAAATGCTGGGCATAAAGTATATTACTCGGGGCAATCTCATGTCTACCATCTTGGTGGATCAACGTTGAGCAATATGAACCCAAAAAAACATATCTCAATTTCAGAAATTCTTTGTTCTCCATAACGAAAAACCTGCCTAGAAGAAAGGCATTTTTGATTATCGGTATACGACTGTTGCTCGACGGGGTAGCCGCGCTTCGGTTTATACTCCAATTCAAACCAAGCCATTGTTGGGCCATATTACGGGCTCATCTTAGCTTTTATAGGCAGTTTAATAAGATGTACAGAAAACGTGAAAAAGCCAATTTTGTATTAAAATACTACATCACAAAGTCCATAGTGTGGTCACATTTCGTACATCATGTAAAGAATTTTAACGATTTAGTAAAAGATTAACTAATTTCGCGGAACGACGGGATTGTGAATTATCTAATTTTATCCGCGATTTCAAACCGATAAAACAAATAACAATCAGTATTAATTAAGTAAAATACCTATGAAAAAAATCATTTTTGCCTGCTTGAGTGCAGCAGTACTTTTAACCTCTTGTGTTTCCTCAAAAAAATTCAAAGATTTAGAAGCTAAACACAAAGAAGCCCAAGACCTTTTGAACTCCGCTACCGTTAAATTAAACGATTGTTTGGAAGAAAAAGCAACAGCTTCTTCTAGATTACAGACCTTAGAAGATCAAAATGCCTTCCTTAAGGCGAATAACCAAGAGCTGATCAACAATATGGGCAACTTGACCACCTTGACAACCAAAGGTGCCGAAAACCTTGAAAAATCACTTGAAAGTCTTCAGGAAAAAGATTTAACCATTCGTAAACTACAAGATGCCATTACCCGCAGGGATTCTGTGAACCTCTCTTTGGTACAAAGCCTTAAAGGTGTTCTTGGAAACTTAGATGACGAGGATATTGAGATCAGTGTCGAAAAAGGAGTTGTATTTGTTTCCATTTCAGACAAACTATTGTTCAGCAGTGGAAGTTACAATGTGACCAGCCGCGCCAAGGAAGTATTAGGCAAGGTAGCCCAAGTGGTGAACAACAAACCTGATTTTGAATTTATGGTCGAAGGGCATACCGATGATGTACCTTACAGGGCAAAAGGTGCTATTTTGGATAACTGGGATTTAAGTGTTAAGCGCGCAACAGCCGTAGTTCGTATTTTACAGAACGATTATAACGTAGATCCGAAACGTATGACTGCCGCCGGTAGAGCGGAGTTCATACCCGTTTCACAGACTGAAAAATCTAAAAATAGAAGAACCAGAATTGTGGTATTACCAAAAATCGATCAGTTCTACAGTATGATTGAAGAAGGAATGAAAGATCCTGCTATCAACAACTAATATTTTTTATATTTTAAAGGCCGTACCTCTGAGAGGTACGGCCTTTTTTTTTGAGCAAAAGATTGTAGTATATTTGAATAACCAAGCCGATATACCCGTACAAAATACTATTTAGATAATAATAGCGTTTTTTCTATTATGAGGATATTTTTTGGATTGATTTTCTTGTTTTTCGTAACAAGTTCATGTAGCATTTTAGGATCGGCAAAAAACGCCAATGATCCTAATGCTGTTATCAATAAGAATAAGGTATCTTCAAAGTCGAAGGCAAATTCGTACAATGCAATTATAACGGATGAGGCGGTTTCCCAGCAGGGTTTGTTTACCGTACATCGCGTAGGCAACAAGCATTATTTTGAAATAGCCGATAGCATTTTAAACCATGAAATCCTGGTTGTCACCCGTTTTGTAAAAACTCCCGCAGGCGCCGGAAATTATGGTGGGGAAGAAATAGGCAAAAAAACGATCATTTGGGAAAAAGGGCCTGAAAACAAGCTTTTTCTCCGTATCGGCACGTTGGTCAGCATGGCCGATGAAAACGATGCGATATCGGAAGCGGTCAATAATTCGAACATCACCCCAATACTTGAGGCATTCGAAATTAAGGCGCGACATGAAAAAAAGAAAACTTCCGTAATTGACGTTACCGAATTTATCAATAGTGAAAATACACTACTTGCGCTTAGTGAGCCCCAGAAAGAATCATACAAACTATCGTCTTTGGAAAAAGACAAGTCTTATATCGAAAAAATCACCTCTTTCCCCATAAATACCGAGGTTCGTACCGTTAAGACGTATAAGGCCAAGACATCGAGCAAAAGTAAAAAAGAACTTCCGGCCGCAGTGCTTTCCGGCGTGGTGACCCTTGAACTGAACAGCTCATTTATTATGCTTCCGAAGGAGCCGATGAAGAAAAGATTCTTTGATGAACGAGTCGGATATTTCGCTAGTTCATATTTAGAATATGGTGATGAACAACAAAAGGTAGACCGAAATACGTTCATACATCGCTGGCGTTTAGAACCAAAACCAGAGGATATTGAAAAGTGGGAAAACGGCGAATTGGTCGAACCAAAAAAACCTATCGTTTTTTATATTGACCCCGCTACTCCTAAAAAATGGCGACCCTTCTTGATCCAAGGTATCAACGATTGGCAGAAAGCTTTTGAACAGGCAGGTTTTAAAAATGCAATCGTTGGACAAGAGTGGCCAGAAGAGAATACCAATATGAGCCTTGAAGATGCAAGGTTTTCGGTACTGCGCTATTTTGCCTCACCGAAGAAGAACGCTTATGGCCCTAATATTACAGATCCCCGAAGCGGTGAGATTCTTGAGAGCCATATCGGATGGTATCATAATTTAATGAACCTGCTGCATAGCTGGTACACCATTCAGGCCGGTGCCGTTGACCAAAGGGCGCAAAGTATGGAATTTGAACCTGAACTAATGGGCGAGTTGATTCGTTTTGTGTCCTCTCATGAAGTGGGCCACACCTTGGGCCTACGCCATAACATGGGAGCCAGTTATGCAACTCCTGTAGAAAAACTAAGGGATGCTGAATGGCTCAGAAAAAATGGACATACAAGTTCCATCATGGATTATGCAAGGTTCAATTATGTCGCACAACCCCAAGATAGCATTCCGCCCAAAGATCTTATGCCAAGAATCGGTGATTATGACAAATGGGCCATTCAATGGGGATACGGCAAACTACCAAGAACCCAAGAATTGGCAGATGAAAGGGAAATTCTGAATCAATGGGTGGTGGATAGTATTTCTACGAATCCTCGATTATGGTTTGGTGGCGAGGGGCGTGATTTTGACCCAAGGTCGCAGACCGAGGATTTAGGAGACAACGCCATGGTAGCCAGTACCTATGGGATTATGAACCTACAACGCATCGTTCCCAAATTGACCGACTGGACCAAAGCCAGAAATAGTGATGATTATTCCAATTTGGATGAGATATATGAGAACCTTGTCAAACAATATGAGAATTACCTCTTTCATGTAGCAAAGAATATTGGAGGAATTTATGTTACCCCGAAGACTATGGGAGAATCTGGTGAAGTATATTGTCCTGTTCCCAAAAACCAACAAAAAGAAGCCTTGGTCTTTTTGAACAACCATATTTTCAAAGAACCCAAATGGTTGATCAATAATGAAATCCTCAACAAGACTTCTTCTCCTCAATCCAAGGAATCGATTACCAAAACCATGGAAAGAGTGCTATTAAATTTGATGGGCGGTAGTCGTATGAGCAGAATGACCTTCATAAATGAACGTTATGAGGATGAAGACGTTTATGCTCCAGACGAGTATATCGATGATTTGAATCAACTGATATGGGGCGAGATGAATGTTTTTTATAAGACCGACTCGTATCGTAGAAAACTTCAAAAAGCCTATGTCTCGAATATGATTACACTATATAAGCCGAGTGAGGCAGAGGGTCTCGTAGAGGGTATTTTAGCAAAAATGTCTGAAGGATATACTTCAAATACCGATGTTCGTTCTTTGGCACTTCATAACCTTACGATGCTTCAACGCAAAATCAAGGGAACTATTCCTGTAATCAACCATCGAATGACGAAGGCCCATTTGCTATATATTCAAAAAGAAATAGAAGAAGTCATAGGAGAAACAAAAGATCCTGGCAATCTTTTTATTCCTGCAAATCCTGATTTAGCGATAGATAAGGGTGAAGAAAAAGAATAGTTTTTAGAAGATATCCAAGCTTCCCTTACCTTCCCTGACTACCTCCGGTTCTAATCCTGATAAGTCGATTACCGTAGAAGCCATGTTGTCGCCGTAACCACCATCAACCACCACATCGACCAAATTTTCCCATTTCTCAAAGATCAGCTCGGGATCCGTAGTATATTCGAGCAGTTCGTCCTCATCACGAATAGAGGTAGACACAATGGGGTTACCCAAGCTCTCTACGAGAGCCTTGGCAATGGCATTATCAGGAACCCGAATACCGACGGTCTTTTTCTTTTTAAAATCTTTTGGGAGATTATTGTTTCCCGGCAGGATAAAGGTATAAGGCCCAGGCAAGGCACGCTTTAATATTTTAAAGGTCGGTGTATCGATTTGACGTACATAATCCGAAAGATTACTTAAATCGGCACAGATAAAAGAAAAATTCGCCTTGGCCAATTTGACTCCCTTTATCCGTGCAATACGCTCCAAAGCTTTGGTATTTCTGATATCACAACCTAACCCATAAACCGTATCCGTAGGATATATGGCAAGCCCACCATTTCGAAGAATATCCACTACCCGCTTAACTTCCTTAGGATTAGGATTCTCTGGATATATCTTTATAAACTCTGCCATACCATTTTCGATAGAATAACGTTATACAAAGTACACACAAATTTTCTTATGTCAAGCTTAAAATATTTAGCGGTTTGTCTCGTCTTCACTTTACTTTCATGTTCAACCGACAATACACCCTCCTCTGACAACGAATCTTTGGAATACAAAGCTTTGATCAATGTAGCGTATGGCAATGACGCCAAACAGGTTTATGATATTTACCTACCTGCGAACCGAACAACCGAATCGAAGGTTGTGATTTTGGTTCATGGCGGAGGCTGGAAGGAAGGCGATAAAACCGACATGAACGCATTTCGTGATTTTATTAGGGAGCAGCTTCCAAATATTGTTATGGTAAATATGAATTATCGTCTAGCGGACGTAAACAATCCCCCGCATCCTATGCAGATCGATGATATCACATCCGTAGTAAACGATTTAAAAGCCAAGCAATCGGAATATCAAATCAGCACCGATCTCGGATTTATGGGTGTTAGTGCCGGCGGACATCTTTCATTGTTATGGGCCTACGAATATGATACTGACAACCAAGTAAATATGGTCTGTAGTATGGTCGGACCGACCAATCTAGCAGATGAGGCCTATATTAATTCGGAGAACCAAGATTTACAGGATTTGATTTTTCAGTTCGGCACCGATATCGAAGTTCTTAAAAACGTTAGTCCATTGTATAAGGTAAAAACAACCTCGCCTCCTACTCTTTTATTTTATGGCGGTCAAGACCCATTGATTCCCAATTCACAGGGAATCGATCTAAAAGATAAGCTGGAAGAACTTGAAGTGGTTTATGAGTTCACGCTCTACCCGAACGGCGGGCATGGTTGGGTCGGGTTAGATCTTTTTGACACCTCGGTCAAACTCAAGGCATTTATAGAAAAACATTTATGATCATCCCTTAGGTTTAAAGATAGTTCTTATCTTTAGCGTATTAGATTCTCTTTGTAACATATTCAGCATAGAGACTACCGTCTCTAAAACAGGCATCATATCTTCATTTGATGCAAATCACTTTATTCCATAAACTTTATAAAGAGAAAAATGAAAGAAAATACAAGAATTGCCGTTGTAGGCGGTACAGGTAAATCAGGAAAATACCTTGTTCGAGAACTAATAGATCAAGGTGTCCATTTCAAAGCACTAATTAGAAATCCGGAAAAATTTATAGTCGAAAGCCCATCGGTTGAAATTGTTTATGGCGACATATGCAATATTGAAACGGTCAGGTCATTGCTTTCAGACTGTGATGCGGTAATAAGTACCTTGGGCATGGGAATTCCTTATAACAATCCCATAGTTTGCAGTACAGGGACAAAGAACATCTTAAAGACGATGGACGAATTGGGAATAGGACGCTATATTGTAGTCACAGGTTTGAATGTCGACACACCCTTTGACAAGAAAAGTCCAAAAACAAAGTTTGCCACCGACTGGATGTATCAAAACTATCCGAAGACCACTACAGATCGACAGGATGAATATAATTTACTTTTAGAAAGTAAGTTGGATTGGACTTTGGTACGACTGCCGTTAATCGAATTGACCGACGAACGTCGAGAAGTCAAACCTGATTTAGAGGATTGTTTAGGAGATAAAATCAGCGCGACGGATTTGGCACATTTTCTAATCGGGCAATTTGATGATAAGACGTATATCAAAAAAGCCCCTTTTCTGACCAATGTCTAAGTGAAATGCCCTGAGGATCAAAACTTCTTGGGGCTTTCCTTAACCAATCTGCTTATTGCCACTAAATGCGAAAACAGTACAATCGGAACTACAAGTGCCGGCAACCAAACCATTGGAAAATACAAGATGGCAATGTTGGGCTGGTCAAAAGCGAATTGTTGAAAGGGTAAGGGAGCCGATAGTATTGCGTTTATAATAATATTCAACAGTAAAAGTAGACAGACGATATTCCAAAATAGAATACCCTTCCTGCCTATCTTACTTTTTACAAAACCGAAATAATAAACAAAAGGTGCCGTGATACCTGCCAGAATATCAAAATTACGGCCTTCATAGGTCATCAGTTCGGGAACCACCTTATTAAGAAAAAGCCAATATAGAACGAATTCTACGGGAATTCGAACACCATGAAGTAAGGTTAAAGTCTTTAAGTCAAGGTCATTCATCCATTTTCTTCCACTCGAGGTCGCAAACAGTGCAATAATCAATAACAATGTAGGTGCAAAAGCAAGGAATATTCGGGGCGGTACGGCTTCTAGATTTTGGTAAAATCCGAAATAAGCCAATAATCCATGAAGGGCGAGCCAACTGGTCAAAACAAAAAAGACCTTTTTTGAATACTGGCTAGCTTTTAAGAATAAAAATAAAGTGAAACAAGTAGTAAGTATAAAAATGATGGAGATATAGCTCGGCAAATTCATTGCCTTTTTGAAATTTCAATGGCTTTCTGTATATACTCTATTAGTACTTTATCTGCGGGTAAATCGGAAACTTTGGTAATCTGTTTTATTCCTTTCATATTTGACTTCTCACCTATGTTTTCCAGCAAGTTCTTCGCATCATCGAGCTGTTTACCCTGATGGAACATAAAATTGACGTGCTTTTTAAAAGCCATGATGTTGCAGATTATTTTACCATTCAATTCAAAACTAGGAGCGTTCCATTTAATGTTTTCCCTTATTTCAGGGGAAGTCCTGTTTATTAGCGATCTAAGATGTGAAATAATGGGTTGCGTACTTTCGGAAGAATTAGCAATGTAATCGTCAACAGTTTTCATTTGTTTAATTTTCAAGTTTGTCCTTTAGGTTCTTTAGTCCGGTCTGCAGGTCATCGCCGATCATTCCCTCAAAATCCATAAACAATAGCATCAGGTTCATCGGGTATTTCATTTTTCCGTCAAAGCCCCATTTTACCTTGGTCTGGTTTTCGGAAATGCTTTCGGTCGAAACATATGCCAAATCGGAAGACTCGAACGGTTCAAAAAAACGGAGTTCCATATCGATCCGTTTTCCTTCGTCGATCTTTAAAATTTCCTGCTCCCCTGAACCCACATCGGGATTGTCGCTTTTCCAAGCCGAAACAAAACCTACGGTAGCGTCAGTTCCACGAAACGATTTTTCCATATCGGGATCCATGCTGGCCCATTTGCTGTACTCATCTTGGTTTTTTAAATATTTTACATATTCAAAGACCTCGTTTTTAGGTCTGTCGATGGTTATTTCTTCTACTATGGTATACTCTTTTTTGGTAAACAAGGCCAAGATTAGCGGAACGGCTATAATTATGGCTAGGGCCAAAAGTAATTTTTTAAGGATTTTCATTTTTGTTGGTTTAATTGGTATTTGATAATCTAATTTTATGTGGACTTGTATTCGCAACACGTTCGATAATATTTCTAGCTTCGAGGTCTAGCTTCACGGAAACAACGTACCAACCAACTTTACCGTCAAAAGAACTCTTCAATTCCTCTACGGCCAACCTATTCAATTCTTGGTACGTTATTTCTTTATTATTTTTCAGGGTGCTCATGATAAACCTCTTAATTGCCTCATATCTTCGTTTCAAAATGTTCACCCCTTTTTTTCCTTGGGGGTGCAGGGTCAGAATTTTTTCCTCTGTCATGATAGATGATTTAAGTTGATCGATGTCTAAACTCCTTGCAATTGACCATAAGGAATAACCTTTTTCAATTACAATACTAACTTAAATGAAAAATAAGAATGTCGACTTACCATATGGCAAGAAATCAAATTTGCGCAGTTTCCTTTCGAATTCTGCTCAAAGAGGTATCGGTAATGCCCAGATAGGAAGCAATCTGTTTTAAGGGAGCGTACTTAAGAACATCAGGTTTATGTTGCAAAAGGTTAAGATAACGATCCGTTGCTGAATCCGTTATCATAGAAACGGAGCGGTTTTTAAATTCAAATAGGCTCTGTGACATCCATGCACGGCCCCATTCCCGAAATCCTTCAATAGAATGAAAAAGTTCTTGAAATATCTGAAATTCGATTTTCCAGCAAACACAATCCGTCAAAGCCTGAATATTCTCGTTGGTCGGTATACGCTGAAATAGAGAAGAAACCTCGATTACTATTTCGTCTTCCGTAAAAAAATTTGTGGTGATGTCTTTTCCATCAAAATTATGGACAAAGGCACGTATCAGGCCTTGTTCTAAAATCAAATATTCATTGGCTATCTGACCTTCTCGAAGCAAGAAGTCGCCCTTATTGAGCATAACTTTTTTGTGGGCGCCAAAAATAGCTTCCAAATCTCCATTTTGAAGCAAGGGATGCTGATAGACTTGTTTTAATGTATTCGGTTCCACTTCTTGATTTGAAGTTTAAGTTGTTCCTATTAATGGCTATTTCACTTGATAGACCCTTACAAAATCCACTTCCATGGTTGCCGGAAAAATAGAGTCATCGACACCTTCGAGTCCTCCCCAATTTCCGCCAACGGCAATGTTCATTAAAAAATAGAAGTATTGATTAAAAGGCCAATTTTCAGAATTGGAAACGGCAGGCCGTGAAAAGTTCAATTTAATATTTTCAGGGTCATCGATATAAAATTTCAAGTATTTATCGGTCCATAGAAATCCATAGGTATGGAATTCCTCTTCGATTGTTTCCAATGGAAGTGCCCCAGAAGTTACTTGGGTACCGATTACATGATTATTGGCCGTACTGTGTATCGAAAAGTGCATCTTATTTGGGTCGAAACTGACATATTCCATAATATCGATTTCGCCACAGGCCGGCCAGCCGACGGAACCTATGTTCGAACCCAACATCCATAATGCCGGCCATATACCATTACCTTTGTAATCGGGTATCTTTGCCCTAATCTCGATTTTTCCGTACCTAAATGATTCCTTACTGTTCAGTCTGGCTGACGTATAGTTCGCTGAACCGCTCGACTCTTTTTTTGCAGTGATCTTAAGTGTGCCCTCGCTAACTTCAACATTGCTATCGGCAACGTAATCTTGAAGTTCATTATTGCCCCAACCGTGGGCTCCGGTCTCAAAGACCCAGTTGTCCGGCGAAAGTTGATTACCGTCAAACTCATCGCTCCAAACCAGTTCTGCGGCATCCCAATAATCTTCTGCAAAGACATCTTTCAGCTCCGCTATTGGTAGGGTGTCTTCCTGGGCTATCTCTTGTCCCGTGGCACTCTCTTTTCCACATCCGACCAGAATAAGAAAAATCAAACATGCCGAAAAATACTCTTTATATATCATGTTGTTTTTAATATAAATTATACATCATTGGCAATTTAAGCAAAAGTCATGTGGCATTATTTCAAGACTTCCAGCTTTGCAAAACGCAATAGAAGCTTCTTTATATCACCTTGTTCAAATTGTATTTCAGCCTTTTTATCATTGCCTACACCTTCGATTTTCATCACCTTACCCCTACCAAAGCGTGTATGGTTGACCAACGAACCTTCCGCTAGGTTTGGGTCAATGGTATTTGTGTTCCCGACGGGCTGGGCCAACTGCGGTTTCAATTTGCGCAATTTGCGTAATTGGGTTTCATTAGGTTTTCGAATGCTTGGGGGCGTTCCGTTCGAAGGCTTTTGCTGTCGAAGTTTTGATTTGTCAACATCACCAAAAATATCAGTATCGATCAAGGATTTATAACGATACTTATTATCAATCGGGGTCAAATTCTCTATATACTGCTCATCTATCTCCTCGAGAAAACGACTCGGTTCGGCATCTATCAATTTTCCCCATCGATATCGGTTTTGCGTATAAGTCAAATAGGCTTGTTTTTCGGCCCTGGTCAAGGCTACATAAAAATAGTCTTCGCTCCTCTTCCAGTTCGCTTCTGGTATTCATGCTCATCGCAGATGGAAATAAGTCTTCCTCCATTCCTACAATGTAGACATATGGGAATTCCAGTCCTTTGGCCAAATGTATGGTCATTAAAGCCACTCGATCATCATCTCCCGTGTCTTTATCCAAATCTGTTGCCAAGGCAACATCTTCTAAAAACTCACTAATATTGCCCGTTGCATCTGCCAATTCCTTTTGACCCTCGACAAAATCCTTGATACCATTGAGTAATTCCTCGATATTCTCCATTCGGGCAATACCTTCGGGGGTACCATCTTTTTTGAACTCAAGCAAGATTCCCGTTTTTTTTGCCACATGCTCCGCTAAGGTAAAAGCATCCGCTCCTTCGTTCATAATCTGGAAGCTTTTGATCATGGTCACAAAATCTTCTAATTTCCGTTTGGTACCTGAATTGATTTTTAGATCGATGCGATCCAAATTCTCTATTACTTCAAAAATCGAACGATTATAATGATTTGCGGCAACCACCAATTTATCGATGGTGGTCTGACCAATACCCCTCGCGGGAAAATTGATGATCCGCTTCAAAGCTTCCTCATCCTTCGGATTGATAACCAAACGTAGATACGATAGTACATCCTTGATTTCCTTTCTTTGGTAAAATGACAATCCCCCGTAAATGCGATATGGAATATCCCGTTTTCGCAAGGCATCTTCTATGGCACGTGATTGGCTATTGGTGCGGTACAGTACTGCAAAATGTCCGTTGGACAATTGGTTTTGCATGCGGTTTTCCCAAATGGAACCTGCCACGAAACGACCTTCTTCGGCGTCGGTAATACTGCGGTGTATTTTTATCGAAGCGCCTTCATCATTGGCCGTCCATACGACTTTTTCCAATTGATTTTTATTTTTTGCGATAATGGAATTAGCGGCGTTGACGATATTCTTGGTAGAGCGATAATTCTGTTCTAAACGGTACATGCCCACATCATCGTAATCTTTCTGAAAATTCAGGATGTTCGTAATATTCGCTCCTCTGAACGAATAAATACTTTGAGCATCATCGCCTACGACACATATATTCTGGTATCTGTCGGCAAGTGCTTTTACAATCAGGTATTGTGAGTGGTTCGTGTCTTGGTACTCGTCGACCAAAATGTATTTGAACCGTTCTTGATATTTCATTAACACCTCAGGAAATCGGTTCAACAATTCGTTGGTGCGCAATAAAAGATCATCAAAATCCATAGCCCCTGCCTTAAAACAGCGTTCGACATAGGCTTGATATATTTCTCCAGTCCGAGGACGCTTTGCCATGGCATCGGCTTCTACCAATTCTGGATTATTGAAATAGGCCTTTACGGTAATCAAACTGTTCTTATAGGAGGAAATACGGTTTTGGATTTGTTTGTACTTATAAATATCCTTATCAAGGCCCATTTCCTTGATGATGGATGCAATAAGTCGTTGCGAATCTTGGGTGTCATAGATTGTAAAGTTGCTGGGAAAGCCCAATTTATCACCATCGAAACGCAACAACTTGGCAAATACGGAATGAAAGGTTCCCATCCACAGATTTTTTGCCTCAGAACTACCAACAATATCGGCAATTCGTTTTTTCATTTCCCGGGCCGCCTTATTGGTAAACGTCAGGGCCAATATATTGAAGGCATCGACCCCTTGCTCCATGAGGTGTGCAATACGGTAGGTCAATACCCTGGTTTTGCCCGAGCCAGCACCTGCAATGACCATTAACGGCCCATCTTTGTGCAACACGGGAGCCTTTTGGGCATCGTTCAGATCATCTATAAAAGTTTTCAAATGCTATGCTATTTAAAAGTGTGAATTTAGCCATAAATAGGATGATCCAAAAGCGGTATCTGCACAATTATGAGTAACACAAAGATAATTCTATCGAATTTGAATATATTTAGGCAGTTAATATAAGCGCATGTTAAAATCTCTAGTTTCCCTTACGACCGCTTGCTTTCTTTTAATAGGCTCTAGCTCCTTTTCCCAGAATAAATCCAAAGGTCCGATTATCACAGAATATGGCGAGGTTTTCGAAGTCAAGAACCCCGAGTTCAAGGTCGACACATCAAAAGAGTACAGGGCGGTGTTCGATATCATGAACTCCCCGGAATCTCATACGGATTTAAATAAAAGTATCGAAACCGCCGCTCGGTTTCTAAATATGCATGCCCAAGCGGGAGTTCCGAAAAATCAATTGAAGGCCACTTTGGTGGTACATAATGCTGCTTCAAAAGATATTATTACGAACGAAGCCTACCAAAAAAAATATGGAACCGATAACCCCAATCGAGAATTGATTCAAGCTTTACTCGATGCGGATGTACAAATCATCTTTTGCGGACAGTCTTCAGCAGCGCGAGGTTTTCCGAAGGAAGAGCTCATAGAAGGGGTGCAACTATCATTATCGGCGATGACGGCACTCATCGAGCTTCAAAACCAAGAATACAGACTCATTAAATTTTAATATACAATTATGAAAAAGCACCTATGTATCGGAGCGTTCTTTTTAGGGTTTTTGGCAATGGGCCAAGGACCAAAATTGGATAAGGACTATTCCGCGGTTGAATCCAAAGTCATCGAATGGCGACGAGACATTCACCAAAACCCCGAACTTTCGAATAGGGAGTTCAAAACCGCGGAAAAAATAACCGAACATTTAAAATCGTTAGGCATAGAAATACAGACTGGTGTGGCCCATACGGGTGTTGTAGGTATCCTAAAAGGTAAAAAACCTGGAAAGGTCGTAGCCCTCCGTGCGGATATCGATGCGCTACCTGTACTTGAAAGAAATGATTTGCCTTTCAAGTCTACGGCAAAAGGCGAATATATGGGCGAAGAGGTACCTGTCATGCATGCGTGTGGCCATGACACCCATATTGCTATTTTAATGGGGGTTGCCGAGGTACTATCAAAAAATACTGATAAAATCAAGGGAACCATTAAATTCATCTTCCAGCCCGCTGAGGAAGGTGCACCTCCGGGAGAGGAAGGTGGTGCCGAGCTAATGGTCAAAGAAGGCGTACTCGAAAACCCCAAAGTCGACGTTATTTTCGGATTGCATATCAATTCGCAGACCCCGGTCGGCGTCATTGGATATAAACCTGGCGGGGCCCTAGCCGCAGTAAACAGCTTTGAAATCCATGTGAAAGGAAAGCAATCCCACGGCTCGCAACCCTGGTCGGGCATAGATCCCATCTTGATAAGTGCCAAAATTATCGATGGCCTGCAGACCATTATCAGCAGAGAGGCCGAACTCATTAATGAGGCCGCGGTTATCACCGTAGGTAAGATTTCAGGAGGCGTTCGCTCGAATATTATACCCGAATCAGTAGAAATGTTGGGAACCCTACGTACTTTGGATTATGGTATGCGGGAAATGATCCAAAGAAGGATGAAGGAAATGGTACCCGCTATTGCCAAGGCTTATGGTGGAGAGGCTATCCTGGAATTCAATCTCGGATATCCAATCACCTATAACGACCCTGAACTGGTTGAACAAATATTACCTAGTATTCAGAGAGTAGCGGGTTCGGAAAATGTAAAACTTAAAAAGGCGACCACCGGAGCGGAAGACTTCTCTTTCTTTCAGGAAAAAATTCCCGGTTTTTCTTTTTTCTAGGTGGGATGACTCCGGGCAACACCGAATCTTTTCCACATCATACTCCCGATTTTTTTATTGACGACAGTGGTTTGTTATTAGGGGTAAAGGCCCTAACGGAAATGAGTTTGGATTATCTTAATAAGTAGTCGGTTACAGTAAAGTATTTTAGTTGATATTTAATAAAACTTGAAATATATATAAAGTCGCATAGCTACAAATGGAATCTATTTTAGATGTATTAAGGAGTGTACCTTGGTGGGCATATGTTTTAGGTTTTCTTGGCTTGGTCGCAATCCGCGATATATTTTTCCAGCGAGCTCACACGATTAGCCACAACTTTCCGATAGTAGGTCATTTACGCTATTGGCTGGAAAGTATTGGTCCTGAAATGCGCCAGTACTTTGTGGCCAACAATAGGGAAGAACTTCCCTTTAACCGTTTCGAAAGGGGATGGATTTATGCCTCGGCCAAAAAGGAGAACAATTACGAAGGTTTTGGTACGGACCGTGACATTTATGCGCATCAGCACATTTTCATCAAAAATAGGATGATGGCTTACAAGGTACCGGAACAGCATCCGAATACAACGGATGCTTCCTTTGTACCCTGCGCCAAGGTTATTGGAGCCTATAACAAAAGAAGAAAACCTTTTCGCCCCAGTTCGGCAATAAATGTATCGGCCATGAGTTTTGGATCCTTATCTGCAGCGGCCATAGAAGCTTTGAATAAAGGTGTCGCAAAGGCTAACGCCTACCATAATACCGGTGAGGGTGGACTCTCTCCCTACCATCAAAAAGGTGGTGATGTTGTCTTTCATTTTGGCACAGGTTATTTTGGGGTACGAACGCCGGATGGAAATTTATCCATGGAAAAATTGAAGCAATTGGTCGAAGAAAACCCATGTATAAAAGCCATTGAAATAAAACTGTCCCAAGGGGCCAAACCCGGTAAGGGTGGCGTGCTTCCTGGAGCAAAAATCACTCAAGAACTTGCTGAAATTCGAGGTGTTGAGGTAGGTAAAGATGTACTTTCACCTGCAACACATAAAGCATTTGATAATGTGCCCGAACTCCTTCAATTGATAGAGGACATCGCCGAAGAGACCGGACTCCCAGTTGGAATAAAAGGTGCAATAGGTAAACTGGATCAATGGGAAGAATTGGCCGAATTGATGGTCGATACGGGTAAAGGCCCTGATTTTATAACCGTTGATGGTGGTGAAGGTGGTACGGGTGCCGCACCACCCTCTTTTGCCGACCATGTATCGTTACCATGGGTGTATGGCTTTTCGAGTCTGTACAAAGTTTTTCAAAGAAGGCATTTAACGGATCGTATCGTATTTATAGGAAGTGGAAAACTCGGGTTCCCGGCCAAAGCCGCTATGGCATTTGCGATGGGGGTCGATTGCATCAATGTCGCCCGCGAAGCGATGATGAGCATCGGTTGCATACAAGCTCAGGTTTGTCATACCAACCGTTGCCCTACAGGAGTAGCTACGCAAAACAAGTGGCTGCAAAAAGGAATCGATGTCCCCTAAAGTCAGATCGTTTGGCACAATACTTCAAAAATTTCCGAAAAGAATTTCTTGAAATCACGCATGCCGCGGGGTATGAACATCCCTGTCAATTCACCATGGACGATGTGCAGGTCAATGTGGACGATGATGAACTACATCGAACTTTGCGCTCTTCATACGGGTACAATAAGAATCCCGTTCCGTTTGGCAACATGCAAGAACTCTACGATTGTGAATATTTGGGAGGAAATATTTCCCAAAAAGTATCGGTTTGATATACCTTTGCTACGTATCGAACGTTATTAAACAAAATTTTACTTAGGCATATGAAGAAAATTATACTCCTATTTAGCATGTTATTTTGCTTTACGGCACTTACCCATGCCCAGAAAAAAAGTGAACTGATCGCCGAAATCGATGGTCTGAAAAAAGAACTTGACTCGGTGAAATCATTGGTGACCGTGGCCCAAAAAAATGAAAGAGTGGCTACTGTAAAAGCTGAGTCTTTTGAATCACAGGTTCAAGAACTGCAAGATGCCAACGCCACCTTGATGAAAAACCTGAATAGTTTTGCAGAGGTTTCCAATAAGAATTCGAACATTGTAAATAGTGCCATGGCAAGTCTAGAGGCTAAGGAAAACCAGCTTAAGGCCATTAATGATGCCATTAGCAGCAACGATTCCACCGCTTTGGTCGTTTTGACGAACGCTAAGCAGACCTTGGGCGAAAATGCCAAAATAGGCGTAGCCGATGGTGCTGTGATTATTTCTGAAAAATTGGACGCACTTTTTACCAGTGAGACGGGTTTCGAGGTAAATGCTACCGCTGAAGCATTTTTGGGTAAGATAGGTGAAATATTGAAGGCAAACCCTACGGCAAATCTTACTATAGAAGGGCTCAGTATGACCGGTGACCTTGATTTACCTGCCAAACAAGCTTCTTCTGTAGCTGATATTTTACAGAACAAATTTGAAATACAACCAGAACGTATTGAAACCTTGGGCAGGGATGGTAATTTAAAAGAAGGCGTATTGTTGAAAATTCGACCTGATTATAAAGCTTTTTATTTGATGGTACGTGAGAGTATGAAGAATAATTAGAGTTTCTTCCCTGTTTGTTTTATCGTATAATTTTTATAAAATTCCGACGTTCTACTTCCGTAACCAAAAACCAAAAACATGTCAGAAGAGGGAATTTTACAAATGTTCGGCTTTTTATTGCCTGCCGTAGTTACCGGTGTAGTCGCCTTTTATTTTTTCAAGCTACATACTAAAAATGAAGACGGCAGACGTCGTTTTTTACTCCATAAAGACACCCAGAAAAACACTTTGCCCATTCGCCTACAAGCCTATGAACGTATGGCGTTGTTTCTAGAACGCATTTCGATACCAAGTTTGGTCGTGCGCGTGGCCCCCAAATCTGCGGACAAAGCGGAATATGAAAATCTTCTGATAAAAAGTATCGAAAACGAATTCGAACACAATCTATCGCAACAAATCTATATCTCTGACGAGTGTTGGAACATCATCAAGGCGGCCAAAAGTGCAACCGTTCAAATGATACGTAAGGCCGCCATGAGCGAAACCGATTTAGCAGATAAGTTAAGGGAAGATGTACTTACCGAAACCATGGACAAAGCTTCCCCATCGGCTACTGCCCTGTCATTCGTCAAAAAAGAAATCGGTGAGCTTTGGTGAAAGATTCAAGCGCAAGAACAATACTACGCAGGAGTTTCTTAAACTTTGATGTCTTACTGCAACTGCCAGCCGGCTACTCCCCTTCTGGTTCGATTTGATTTAGTTCGATGTTCTTGAACTTCGCAAAATTGAATCCGCTTTCCCACCATGCGGTCATTTTTTCTTTGTTAAAGATCAACGAGTTGGTCGTCAACACCGTCGGTGTATAGTAAAAATTGATAATCGCATCGTTATGGGCGGCCACAAACTTCCCGATTCGCACATTTTGACTTTCAATGCGGTCCAACATAAAAGCGAACATACTTGTAAGAAGCGCAAAGGCATTCTTTGAAGGCATTCTATTGAACAAAGTGGTCTCGGTCTGAAGTATGATTGCATCCACTTCGGTCGCGCCGCGTTTTATCGCTTCTTCGATAGGTACCATGTTGCCCAACCCCCCATCGGCATACTCGCATCCATCTTTTTGAACAAGTGACATGAAGGGCGTGTAATTGCATGATATCCAAATCCATTCACAAAATTCTTCATAGGTACAATCATTTATCGACTTGTACTCAACTTGATTCAGGGATAAGTTCGAAACCGTCACTATAATTTCTTTTGGACCAGTTTTTAGGTTCTCAAACTCCTCAACAGTCAAAGTGTTTTTAATAAGTTCAAGTAAATTGTGGCTTTCTCCAAAAGTCTTGCTGCCATTGTAAAAATTTTTAAAAACGTTCCAGTGATCAATGGCGATATCTTCAACGCCGTGCTTTTTTTTAATGAGAAACGGGCAATTGCTAAAGATGCTATCTTGATTTACCGAAGTATATACCTCTTTTATTTTTTCAATTTCTTGAAGTGCCAGATGTGAGATCAAAAGGCTTCCTGTAGAGGTTCCCAGAAAAAGGTCGTAACTATGGTCAAGTTCTTGCATTAGGTATTGCGCGACGCCCCCCGCAAAGGCACCCTTGCTACCACCTCCAGAAATAACCAATGCTCGCATTATTCTTTTAGTTTCGTATTGATATAACGTAGTTCGTCGTCTTTTAGTTCTTTGGCCAACCCTTGAATTCGTTTTTTATAATCAGTGTCCTGCAACAGCTTTTCCAATAAATTTCGCGCATATTTCTTGAACTGCCAACTGTGGTGCCCCGCCGCATTCATCAAATTCTTTAGACTTTCGTCGGTAAAACCAATTTCGCTTACGAATTGAAATGCCCCCATTCGTATTTCCCATCCATACTCTTTGCCGGTATACCCACTCAATTCCTTAAAATAGGTTTGGGTATTTTTGGCATCGTAATCATTGGTCAATATGGCCAAAGTCAACCATAATAAGCGGACATTTTTGTTCGGGAGTCCGATAACATCCTTAGTTTGTTCCAGATATTTTTTTTGGTCTTCAGGATATTTTTGCCAAAGTACAATTAATGCATTTTCTTTTGTGATATAACTTTCATCTTCCAAAAGAGATTCCAATCTTTCTTTAGTAAGATACCGCGATAAGTCCCTGCCTGATAAAAACACCTGACGAATAGGTATTGTATCGGACTCAAAAGCTTTGGAATAAATTTGTTCAGGAAGCGAAGTATGGTAATTTTTTAACAAATGCTTTTTTAGGTGGATGGATTTTGTCGTATCCCAATAGCTTTTACAATCGATATCATCGCTTTGTGCAGTTTTTAAATCAGCTCCGATGTTCGATAATATTTTCAATGAAAGAGATTTATCGGCCAATTGCTTTTTAGATTTTTCAAAAGGAAAATTTTTATTCTTCAACCACTCTTCTTTGAAGTCAGTTAAGTCTTCACCACTAGCAGTTTCCATTTCATTTAAAAAATTATCAATGGTCACATTTTTAAAAGAATATTTATTTAAATATGATTTGATTCCTATTTTGAAGGCAGAATCCCCAATTTCATTTCGTAGCATAAACAGTGCCCAAGCTCCCTTTTCGTAAAAGGTCAAGCTACTTGCTTTTGGGTCGAGTAAACTTTGCCCTTCGTCCCTATCAACAATATCTTTCAACTGATCGAGCGAGTTGTAAAGTTTCCAATAAAAATGGTCATCGCCAAATAAGTGCCGTTCAGCCAGATAGGCGTAATAGGTGGCGAATCCTTCATGTAACCAATGATGGTTTCCATCTTTTTCGGTCACCAAATTGCCAAACCATTGATGCGCCAGTTCGTGGGCGTTTACGTTGACATAGTTCTTATCGACAAATGCAGTGGAATCGATGACATAGCCGTCGGAAAAGATAGTCGTTCCCGTGTTTTCCATACCGGCATACAGAAAATCACGAACGGGAATCTGCTTATAATTCTGCCATGGATAGGGCACACCGATTTCGATTTCCAGAAAGTCGAAGATTTCTTTGGTGTAGCGATAAGTGGGTTCGACACGCAAACTATCTTGAGGGTAATAGTAGTTTTCTATAGGAATTCCACTTGCAGATTTTAGTTCGTGCTTTTGGTAATTGCCTATCGCAAAGGCCAATAGATAGCTACTCATGGGTTGCAACATATCAAAATGCCATTCATCTATTTCGCTATTTCTAGTAGTTGAGGTATAAACATATTCGCCATTTGCAATCACGGTTTTTTCATTCTTTACAGCTATGGTCAAGTCAAACTCCACTTTTTCTTCCATATCATCGAAGCTAGGAAGCCAATAACTAGTATATTTTCCTTGACCTTGCGTCCATATTTGTTCATTACCTTCGATACCGTCTTCCCAACCTAAAAAATAAGCCGTTTGTTTAGGTTGCACATGATACTCAATTGCTATTCGGTGTTTCATCCCAGCTTCGAAGTTGTTATAAATGGTAATCGTTTTCTCGGTACTAGAATACTTGACACTTCTATCATCTAAACTTATCTTTTCAAAATCCATGTTCTTGGCATCAAGGAAAACTGAATCCACATCTTTTAAAACGTCGAACTCATAAGCGACACTACCAGATATAGCTTTTTCCAATGGATCGGGCACCACGAAAACCTCACCACGAATAAAATCAACCTTATCTTGATGTTGGGCAATTCCCAAAAAAGAAATCGAAAGGGAAACAAGAAGTAAAAGTCTTTTCATGCTCTTATGACTACAAAGTCTAGACCAAATTTAAGGTTTTAGATTGCACTTGATTGGATGAACCCCTAATTTAGTCGAATGAACGCCAATTACCTTCAAACCCCAATTACCTATCTCAAAGGTGTCGGCCCTAACAGGGCCGAGAGTTTGCAGTCAGAATTGGGCATTCATACCTATCAAGACCTACTCAATCTCTTTCCCAACCGGTATTTGGATAAAACCCAATATTACAAAGTTGCCCAACTGCAACGCAATAGTTCAGAAGTGCAGATTATTGGTAAAATAATCAATATCAAAACGGTGGAACAGAAAAAGGGAAACGTTTGGTCTCCACCTTCTTGGACGATACCGGGAAAATGGAACTCGTATGGTTCCGTGGACAAAAATGGATTCGAGAAAATCTCAAGCTGAATACTCCGTATGTCATTTTCGGTAAATGCAATTGGTTCAATGGGGTATTCTCAATGCCCCACCCTGAAATGGAACTGCTTTCAGAACACGAACAAGGGCTCAAGGTCTTTATGCAACCTATTTATCCGTCTACCGAAAAACTCAGCAATAAGGGCATTACCAACCGTGTGTTAAGCAAGTTGATACGGCAACTTTTTATTGAAACCCAAGCCGATTTTTCGGAAACACTTTCTGATAGCGTATTGCACGAGCTACGGTTGATGAACAAAAGCGATGCGTTGTTGAATATCCATTTTCCTAAAAGTCAGGAGTTGTTGGCGAAGGCCCAGTTCCGCTTAAAATTTGAGGAACTTTTTTACATTCAAATGCAGCTTTTGGTCAAAAAAATGCTACATAAACAAAAGATAAAAGGCTTCAGTTTTGACCAAGTGGGCGAACTCTTCAATGATTTCTATAAAAACCATTTACCTTTTGAGCTAACGGATGCACAAAAACGGGTCATAAAGGAAATCCGTCAAGACTTGGGCAGCAATGCACAAATGAACCGCTTGTTGCAGGGCGATGTGGGTTCGGGAAAAACTATTGTCGCTGTAATGATTATGCTATTGGCCATCGATAACGGATATCAAGCATGTTTAATGGCTCCCACAGAAATTTTGGCAAACCAACATTATTTCGGAATCAAAGAACTTTTGGACAAGGTCGGAATCCATTGTGCCTTGCTTACCGGCTCCGTTAAAAAGTCTGCGAGAAAAACTATTCATGAACAATTGGAAAATGGCGAGCTGCATATTCTAATTGGCACCCATGCCCTACTCGAAGATAAAGTACAATACAAAAATCTAGGACTCGCCATAGTTGATGAACAACATCGATTCGGAGTGGCGCAACGTTCGAAATTATGGCACAAGAACGAGTATCCACCGCATATTCTCGTTATGACGGCTACACCCATACCTAGAACGCTGGCTATGAGTTTATATGGAGATTTGGATATTTCGGTCATTGATGAGCTTCCTCCCGGTCGTAAACCGATTAAAACAGTGCATCGATACGACTCCAATCGCTTAAAGGTTTTCGGGTTTATCAAGGATGAAATAAAAAAAGGAAGACAGATTTATGTAGTATATCCCTTGATCCAAGAATCGGAAGCGATGGATTACAAAGATCTTATGGATGGCTATGAGAGTATCGCGCGCGACTTCCCACTACCCGATTATCAAATATCCATCGTTCATGGTAAAATGAAACCTGCCGATAAAGATTATGAAATGGATCGTTTTGTCAAAGGCGAAACCCAAATTATGGTGGCCACAACCGTAATTGAGGTTGGAGTCAACGTGCCGAACGCTTCGGTCATGATTATTGAAAGTGCAGAACGCTTCGGATTATCACAATTACATCAATTACGAGGTCGTGTAGGCCGAGGAGCGGACCAAAGTTTCTGCATTCTGATGACCAGTCATAAATTATCCTCAGAAGCGAAAACAAGATTGGAAACCATGGTACGTACAAATGATGGTTTTGAAATTGCAGAAGTAGATCTCAGATTACGTGGCCCAGGTGATTTGATGGGTACCCAACAAAGCGGAATTCTGAACCTGAAAATCGCCGATATCGTCAAGGATAATGACATTCTGAAAACCGCGCGATATCATGCCATTCAATTGTTGAAAAGTGACTCTTCCCTAGAGAAACCGGAAAATTTGGTCGTTCGACATGCATATGCACAACTGGTCAAGTACAAGAATATTTGGAATTACATAAGTTGAAAACAGCCCACCAAAAGGCGGGCTATTATTAATATCATGAATTCAAAAATTAATTGATATCCTCGTTGTTTTGAAGTTTTACCATAAAACCTGCTATCGCATCTTTGTTCGGTTGATCCGGAGCTCTATTAGCAGCAATTTTTAGATGCTTAAGAGCGGTTTTATATTCTCCCTTAGAGGCGTATCCCCTTGCCAATCCGAAATCAACAGGCCATTGTCCCTTGTTCGTTTTAGCATTTTTCTTGAATACCTCCAACGCTTTATCTTTTTGTCCTTGAGCTATTAATTGTCTGCCGTAGCCATGAATATCGAAAACGGTTCCAATCGACATGGCATCTTCCATTACCTTGTTCGCCTCATCAGCTTTACCTAGTTTAGCGAGAATTTGTGCCTTCGTGCTCAGGTTATTAAAATTCTTTTGGCTGTAAAACTGACCTGCGATGGCATTGTCTATCCAACCAAGAGCTTCGTTAAGGTCACCGTCGTTATTCAAAGAAAATGCGGCGGCTTGTTCCCAAGTCTGTCGGTTAAACCCAGGGGAGTCTTGAAGCTTTTTGCGGATATCTGCCAGTACTACATTGGTGACATCGACTTCGATTTTAAAAGGAATTTGCTTTTTCTCCCAATTCAGTGCAATAATAGCGGAATTGGCATCCACTTCATTGAATTCAAAAGTCAATTGTTCGGTATGTGGTGTCTTTTCTGTAGCTACATCCACTTTTAAGGCATCTCGAGAAGGGTCATAAAAATAGCTTCCCCACGCCTCATGGTCCTTAGAAAATATAATAGTCGCCCTATCCTCTTGGTGAACTATCATATGAAGGCCATATTTCCCAGCAGGCAAGGATTTCTCTTCAATTTTTACATCATCAGAAAATTTAATCACTGTATTTTCATTGGCTCCAGCACGCCAAGGGGACTCTTTTGCGGTACCAAAACCCAGGTTATTCATTCCGTAAGGAACCAACTTACCCCAAACCTCCCTCTCATTCACGCTGGGGCGAGAATAAACGATTGTTACGTCGGTAATACCGATTCGCTGCGACACCTTGGCCATCTGGCTGCCTCTTGGAAGGTCAAGTTGTCCGGTTGCATTGCTACTAAATAAGAGCAATCCCATCACTGTTATAAACAGACTTTTTTTGTAAAATAGTTTCATGTGTTCATTTTTTGATTAATAATCGATTAGATGATGACAACAAGATATTTAATAGGCGTTCTCAAAAACGTTACTATTCTGTTAAAATAAGAGTGCCATACGTTAAACCATAAGGAGCGGTATATTTTCAGACTGGAATCATTCGACTAAAAAATCCGCAACTTTGAACATCGTAATTTCTTACTGCAAAAATTTCCAAAAACTACTACTTTCCTTAGCTTTGTCAGCTTAGAAATGAAAGAACATGAGTGCAACGAAAACACTATTTGACAAAGTTTGGGATTCCCATGTTGTCCATCAAATTGAAAACGGTCCAGACGTACTGTTTATCGACCGTCACATGGTCCACGAGGTTACAAGTCCGGTAGCTTTTTTAGGTCTTAAAAATCGAGGGATTCGGGTAATGCATCCTGAAAAAACATTCGCAACCGCAGATCATAACACCCCTACCATCAATCAACATTTACCTGTTGCGGATCCTTTATCCGCCAATCAATTAAAAATGTTGGAGGAAAATGCCAATGAATATGGTATTTCCTATTGGGGATTGGGCCATGAAAAAAACGGAATCGTACATGTCGTAGGTCCGGAATATGGTATAACCCTTCCAGGGGCGACTATTGTTTGCGGCGATTCGCACACCTCTACGCACGGAGCTTTCGGAGCCATCGCTTTCGGTATCGGAACTTCAGAAGTTGAAATGGTTTTGGCGACACAATGTATAATGCAACCCAAACCAAAAAGAATGCGCATCAATATCACAGGTGAGCTTCAATATGGAGTCACCCCAAAAGATGTGGCGCTGTTTATCATATCACAATTGACTACCTCGGGCGCTACTGGGTATTTCGTGGAATATGCGGGAGATGTTTTCAAGAATATGACCATGGAAGGCCGAATGACGGTCTGTAATCTCAGTATCGAAATGGGTGCCCGTGGCGGAATGATCGCGCCCGATGAAACTACGTTCCATTATATAAAAGGAAGGGAATTCACGCCCAAAGGCGAAGCATGGGATAAGGCAATGGACTACTGGCAAACGCTTTACACCGATCCGGATGCAATTTTCGACAAAAAATTGACCTTTGACGGCTCATTGATCGAACCCATGATTACCTATGGAACGAATCCCGGCATGGGCATGGGAATCAAAAATGACATACCCACCGCCGATATGGTGCAGGGCGGAGCTTCGACTTATAAAAAATCTTTGCAATATATGAAGTTCGATGAGGGCGACTCCATGATCGGCAAACCTATCGATTTTGTTTTTCTCGGAAGTTGTACCAATGGTAGAATTGAAGATTTCAGGGCTTTTGCGTCCATCGTAAAAGGAAGAAAAAAGGCAGACAATGTAACCGCATGGTTGGTACCCGGAAGTCATAAAGTAGAATCCGCCATCAAAGAAGAAGGTATTTTGGACATTCTTACGGACGCCGGTTTCGAACTCCGGGAACCCGGATGCTCTGCCTGTTTAGCAATGAACGACGATAAAGTACCTCCTGGAAAATTAGCGGTCAGCACCTCAAACCGAAACTTCGAAGGAAGACAAGGACCTGGTTCAAGAACCTTATTAGCGAGTCCACTTGTTGCGGCTGCCGCGGCAGTTACTGGAAAAGTTACTGATCCCAGAGAATTAATGCATGAAATAGTTGCTGGTTGATAGTTGTCGGTTGATAGTACGAAGTACATCAACCAACCATATGACCATCAACGAATAACCATCAACGAACAACCATCAACGAACAACGAAACAACATGGCATACGATAAATTCACAACCTTAACATCAACAGCAGTTCCACTACCCATAGAGAATGTTGATACTGATCAAATCATTCCCGCACGTTTCTTAAAAGCTACGGAGCGTAAAGGTTTTGGCGATAATTTATTCAGGGATTGGAGATACAATCAAGATAACTCTCCCAAGGAGGATTTCGTTCTAAACCATTCAAAATACAGCGGAAAAATTCTTGTCGGAGGAAAGAACTTCGGGTCCGGATCATCACGCGAGCACGCTGCTTGGGCGGTTTACGATTACGGATTCCGTTGTGTGATTTCGAGCTTTTTTGCTGATATCTTTAGAGGTAACTGTTTGAATATCGGGGTATTGCCTGCTCAGGTTTCGGCGGAATTCCTTCAGAAAATATTTACGGCCATCGATACCGACCCAAATGCCAAATTCGAAGTAAGTTTGATCGAGCAAAAAGTAACCATTTTGGCTACAGGCGAAAGCGAGTCTTTTGATATCAACCATTATAAAAAGGACAATATGACCAATGGCTTTGATGATATCGACTATTTATTGAACATCAAAGGCAAGATTCAGGAGTTTGCGACAAGTAGGCCACTATAAATACGTTATTGCGAGGAGCATTTTCGCGACGAAGCAATCTGTTGAATCCTTGCTATAGACTTCAAAAGATTACTACGTCAACAAATCCTCTTTCAGAGATTTGATTCCTAGCAATGACGAACACCAATATTATACTGAAACAAGTTCAGGATACATGAAAAAAAGAGTTTTGGAAATCATGGATACCACACTTCGCGACGGCGAACAGACGTCAGGTGTGTCTTTTTCCGCTTCCGAAAAATTGACCCTTGCCAAGTTATTACTTGATGAGCTGAAAGTCGATCGCATTGAAGTAGCCTCAGCTCGGGTTTCCGAAGGGGAATTACAAGCCGTACAACAGATTACGGAATGGGCGGCAACTAAGAACTATTTAGAAAGAGTTGAAGTACTCACCTTCGTTGATGGCGGTGTTTCCTTAAAATGGATGGAAAAAGCGGGCGCAAAATCGCAAAACCTACTGACAAAAGGCTCTTTGAACCATTTGACGCACCAACTTAAAAAGACGCCAGAGCAGCATTTTAAAGAAATCGCAGCTGTTTTCAAATCCGCGAAGAAAAAGGATTTATCAATAACATTTATTTAGAAGACTGGAGCAACGGTATGCGAAACTCCAAAGATTATGTTTTCCAATTTTTAGATTTCCTATCTACCCAGCCGGTCAAAAGGATACTGCTACCAGATACCTTAGGTGTTTTGACCCCAAGGGAAACCTTCGATTTTCTATTAGAAATCATCCAAAGATATCCGGACCTGCATATCGATTTCCACGGCCATAACGATTACGATTTAGGTGTAGCGAATATTATGGAAGCGGTCAAGGCAGGTTGCCATGGACTCCACCTTACCGTAAACGGAATGGGCGAGCGTGCCGGTAATGCCCCTATGGCCAGTGCCATCGCCGTCATCAATGACTTCTTACCAGAAGTAAAAATCGGTGTTAATGAAAAGGCATTGTTCAAAGTGAGCAAGTTGGTATCGGCATTTACCGGAGTTGGTATACCATCAAACAAACCGATTGTCGGAGATAATGTGTTTACACAAACGGCGGGCATACATGCAGATGGAGATAACAAGAACAATCTTTACTTCAGCGACCTAATGCCGGAACGTTTTGGCAGAAAACGAAAATATGCCCTGGGTAAAATGTCCGGTAAAGCCAATATCCAAAAGAATTTACAGGAACTTGGTTTGACGTTGAACGATGATGAACTTAAAAAGGTAACCGCCCGTATCATAGAACTTGGCGACAAAAAAGAACGGGTAACCAAAGAAGACCTGCCTTATATTATCTCCGATGTACTGGACACCGATTTTAATCAGAAGGTCTTTGTGAAATCGTATGTACTAACACATTCGAAGGGATTGAAGCCCTCTACTACCTTATCTGTAGAAATAGATGGCAAAACTTACGAAGAGCACGCCCAAGGCGACGGACAGTACGATGCCTTTATGAACGCCTTGCGAAAAGTATATCAATCGCGAAAAATGGAATTGCCCAAATTGGTAGATTATGCGGTGAGAATTCCGCCAGGAAGTAATTCCGACGCACTATGTGAAACTGTCATCACTTGGGAATCATCAGATGGTAAAGAATTCATTTCAAGAGGATTGGATTCGGATCAGACCGTTTCGGCGATCAAGGCGACGGAGAAGATGTTGAATATTATTTAAAACGCCGCACGCTATACGCCAATCGCAGATTATTGCAGAAATTGATATTCTAGAATTAAATGAGAAATTATAGAAAGTACACGGTCTGGGAAATGGGACATGAGATAACCTTGGAAATCTATAAACTAACCCAAAATTTTCCAAAACAGGAAATGTACGGTCTAACGAGTCAAATGCGAAGGGCATCATCATCGATTCCGGCAAATATTGCTGAGGGATGTGGAAGAGAATCGGATGCCGAATTCAAACGATTTCTTATTATCGCCCAAGGTTCTGCAAATGAATTAGAATATTTCACATTACTTGGTAGAGACCTTGGCTATATCAAGGAATCTATTTTTATCCAACTAAATGATAACGCTGATAAAATCAGAAGAAGTTTAAACAGTTTAATAAAGAAATTATAAACAGAGCGTAAAGCGTGCGGCGATAGGCGTACAGCATTTTCGCAAAGCGAACAAACCATGAAACTAAACATAGCCCTTTTAGCCGGCGACGGAATCGGCCCTGAAGTAATCGACCAAGCTGTAAAAGTTTGCAATGCCATTGCAAAAAAATATAATCATGAAATCACTTGGAAACCGGCATTGACCGGTGCAGCTGCCATTGATGCCGTCGGTGAACCATATCCTGATGAGACCCATGAAGTTTGTGCAAATGCGGATGCAGTATTATTCGGAGCTATTGGCCACCCTAGATTTGATCATGACCCTACGGCAAAAGTGCGTCCCGAACAGGGTTTATTGAAAATGCGACAGAAATTGGGACTTTTTGCCAATGTAAGGCCGACATTTACTTTCCCTTCCTTGATTGATAAATCCCCTTTGAAAAGGGAGCGTATCGAAGGGACCGATCTAATCATCCTACGCGAATTGACCGGAGGAGTCTATTTCGGGGAAAGAGGTAGAAAAGATGACGGCAATACCGCTTTTGACACCATGACGTACACCCGCGCCGAAATTCAGCGTTTGGCGAAAAAAGGGTTTGAAATGGCGATGACGCGGTCAAAAAGATTATGTTGTGTGGATAAAGCCAATGTTCTGGAATCATCAAGATTATGGCGCGAAACCGTGCAAGCTATGGAAAAGGACTATCCAGAAGTGGAAGTATCCTATGAGTTTGTAGATGCGGTCGCGATGCGTTTGGTACAATGGCCAAAAGGCTATGACGTCATTATTACAGAAAACCTGTTTGGCGATATTTTGACTGACGAAGCTTCTGTAATTTCTGGTTCTATGGGATTGATGCCTTCTTCCTCGGTAGGTAGTAAGGTTTCTTTATACGAACCTATTCATGGATCGTATCCACAGGCAGCAGGTAAAGATATTGCCAACCCGTTAGCGACCGTACTATCGGCCGCCATGCTTTTTGAGGATATGGATTTACAACAGGAAGCCGATGATATTCGCCGTGTCGTCAACAAATCACTCGCCGAAGGTATGGTAACCGAAGACTTGGCCGATGGCGGAAAAAGCCATAAGACTAGCGAAGTTGGGGATTGGTTGGCGGAAAACATTTAAAACTCCCCACGTTCCTACATAAAGGTAATTTCTAATTGGCCCAAAGACTATTTTTTTTGGCTTTTTTTAGTTGTAATGTCTAAAACTATTAAAAATTTAGTCCGTAAATTCTTGAATTTAAAACAGAAATCGTCGAACTTCGTTATCGACCACCTTTACCGAGCCTTTCGAATTATTAAAACTCCTCTTAGCTCAAAGTTGTAGGTAATTTTAGAAAATAACAATAAAAGAAGATAGCATGCCATTATACATGGATATCCATACTGTTGATTCTGACGAGTTCTCTGCAGAAGATGTTGTAAAAGCACATATGGAAGATCTTGCCATAGAAGATAAATTCGGTGTAAAACAATTGAAATATTGGGTTAATGAACAAGGTAAAACAATCTTTTGCTTGATGGAAGGACCGAGTAAAGAAGCCTGTAATCAGGTTCATCTTGAATCACATGGAAACACAGCTTGCAATATCATTGAAGTAGCAGACGATGAATACAACCTCTTCATGGGACAAGGTACCGACGTTAATGATTTAGCAAAAACTGATTCTGGAGATCTTGATCCTGGCTATAGAACTATGCTTCTTTCCAATATCGTATGCTTTTCTCAAAATAGTAATGGATATTTTAAAAAAATAAAAGATCTAGTTATTGAACATAACGGAGTAATTATCCGTGAACCAACTAACCAAATAATGGTTACGTTCATGTACGCAACAAATGCCATTTCTTGTGCAACATCAATAATGGAATTACTTGAAGTTACTTCCAGTAAATTAGAATTTAATTTAGCAGTAGTAAGTGGAAATCTGAACATCCCCCCGTCTTTAGGACAGGTTTTGCTTTAAATTAAGTTCTGTTTATTATTAATCATGCTACTTTTCTTTGTTCTGTCAAATACCTTTTAAAAGGTATTTGATTGTCGATTCCCTGATGTCTTCTTCTGTTATTGTAATAGTCAAAATACTTTTTCAATTGTTCGTACAGGTCGATTCCCGAATCGGGTGGGTTAAGGTATATACTTTCGTATTTGACACTTCTCCACAGTCTTTCTATGAAAACATTGTCGATAGCCCTTCCTTTGCCATCCATGCTCAGTTTTATTTCGTTGGATAGGACCGAACGGGTAAATACCTCGGATGTGAACTGGCTTCCCTGATCGGTATTGATAATCTCCGGTCTGCCGTGCACTGATATGGCCTCTTCCAAGGTCTCTTTGCACCATTGGGCATCCATGGTGTTCGATACCGACCAGTTGAGTACATAACGGCTATGCAAATCTATGATGGCCGCCAAGTACATAAAGCCCTTGCGCATCGGTATGTATGTGATGTCGGTCGCCCATACTTGGTCAGGTCTTTCAACTTTCAGGTTACGTAAAAGGTACGGATAAACTTTATGCGCCTTGTTGCGCCTAGAGGTATGTTTGCCCGGCATAATGGCTCTTAGCCCCATTACCTTATAATATAACCGGTCTATACGCTTTTGGTTTACCTTGTACCCTTTGTCCATGGTAAGCCAAGTGTGCATTCGCTTGGCCCCCTTGAAATAATGGTCGGCGTAATGTTCGTCCATAAGGCGCATAAGCTCTAGGTTGAGTTCGCTTTCACCTTTAGGTCTGTAATAGAACCCCGAACGGTGAAGCTGTAAAAGTTTTGACTGCTTTACGATGCTTAGGCCGGAATGATCCTTGCTTATCATTTCTCTTCGTTCTTTGATGGGTCTTAGCGCAAGGCGTTCTTTAAAAAATCAAGCTCCACTTTTTGCTTGCCGATTACTTTCAGCAACCGGTCTTCCTTTTCCTCGGCCTCGCTCTTGGGAGATCTGCCTCCTTGGTGAACACGGATTCGGCCTGTGATAGAAACTCCCGTTTCCATAGATTGACCTGCTGGGGCGATATTTCGAACCTTTGTGCGAGTTCCTTTGCCGTTTCACGCTCCTTGAGTGCCTCTAAAACTACCTTGGTCTTGAATTTTGAAGTGAATTTTCTTCGTGTCATATCAGTAAATTTAAGTTTCTTTTTATGAACTTAATTTACTGTCCTATTTTCGGGGGGATGCTCAATCCTGTTGATGAAGAAGGTACTACATTCTTTGAAGAAACAAAAAGTAAAATTAATAGCCTTTGTTCTTTAGGCCTCAATAAAAAACTTTATTTAGATAATAAAACTGTTGCACTTTCAAAAAAAGAATTACAGGAACAACAAGAAATACAAACCAACTTTACCCCAGTCAACAATGACGACTTTGTCTTTTCTTTGATGCTGCATAATACAATAAACAAACATTTCAACCGATCCGACTTTAAAAGTGATGATTTATTTGCTGAAATCGGAATGAGTAAATCTCAAACAAGTCGAAAGATCAAATCATTAACAGGACAAACTCCAAATCAACTTATTCAAGAGTCCCGACTTCAAAGCGCATTGAATAAAATGTCGCAAAACCAAAAAACAATTGCCGAAATCGCTTACCAATCTGGATTTAATAGTCCAACGTACTTTACCCGTCTTTTTAGGAAAAAATTTGGAATTTCTCCAACTGAATTCGTAACCCAACTCACTTAATTTCAAAAAAATATTGTGATTGAATCAATTGTTTCAGGATTTGAATCAATTGTGAAATACTTTTGTTTCTATGTGTTTCATATTTGCATCATAAAGTATGATAAATATTTAACACATAAAAAATTTCAATCATGGAAACAGTAAAAGTATTTAATCCAGAACATTACAAAACAACAACTAGAGAGCAATGGCAAACGGCCGCAGAAGCATGGCATCGTTGGCGTCCAACCTTAAAAAATTGGCTAGGACCCGCGACTGACCTCATGCTCGATATGGCAGAGGTTAAAGAAGGATATCGTGTATTAGATATTGCAGCTGGCGCTGGAGAACAATCAATCACCGCTGCGGAGAAGGTTGGACCAAACGGGTATGTTCTAGCAACTGATCTAGCGCCTAAAATTCTTGATTTTGCATTAGAACTTGCCTCTGATAAAGGAATTAATAATATTGAAACGAAGGAAATGGATGGTGAAAACCTAACCGTTCCTGATAATTCCTTTGACACCGTGATTTCAAGAGTTGGATTGATCTTCTTTCCTGACCAACAAAAAGCGCTTAAAGAAATGAAACGAGTTTTAAAACCTGGTGGATTTGTAGCTGCTATTGTTTATTCTACCGTTGATAAAAACCTGTTCTTTTCGACTCCTGTTTCAGTGATTAGGAGGCGTGCTCAACTTCCTCCTCCCTTTGCTGGACAACCCGGTCCTTTTAGCCTTGGTGCGGAAGGTGTATTAGATAACGCGTTCAATCAAGCTGGTTTTATCAATGTTCAATCCAAAACGGTAAGTGCTCCAGTAAAGATGGACAAGGCAGAAGACTGTGTTCAATTCGAGTATGAATCTTTTGCTGCACTCCATCAAATGCTTGGGGGCTTATCAGATAGTGAAAAAGCTGCAGCTTGGGAAGAAATTCGTGTTGAGTTATCAAAATTTGAAGATGAAAATGGTTTCTCAGGGCCATGCGAGTTAGTAGTAGGGGTTGGCCAAAAACCACTAGAGTAATAACTACCTACAACAACGTATATAAAAAGTAGCTATTCAAGCGCAAACCACGAGGTTTGTGCTTTTTTATTTTCTTAGACTAATTCATTAGTATGTAATTGTTAATCCGCTACTTTTCATATACAAGAGCGATAACGAAACTTTCTCAATCCTATATTTTGCTGCATTATTACCTCGTATCAAAACAACAATAAACAAAAAGGCCCCACCAATTAAATCGCGAGGCCTTTTTCGAATTAATAATCTCTTATAATATATAATCCGTACTCACAAAATTAGAGAGTTTGGTCTCCAACAATTTTTCTATGGTCTCATTGTTCAGCTCATTGTCCTTAAAGGCGACAAACGTACGTATGGAGAAAGAGCGCAAGGCATCGTGAACGCTGAGAGTAGCTTGTGCCGAATCTTTTTCTTCCCGTAAACGGATAGACATCCGGTCCACGTTGGCAAGAGCTATTTAAATTGACACGACAGACCAAATTGACCAAGGTATCGATTAGCGGGGCCAAGGCGTAAACATCTTTCCCGAATAAACTGACTTGCTGTCCATAATTGCTTTCCGCCATGTCATCTAAAGGTTCCTCAATATCGGAAAACGATAGTACAGGAATCACAGGCCCGAACTGTTCCTCTTGATAGACGCGCATATCTTTGGTAACGGGATATAATACCGCAGGCCAAATATAATTTTCGAATCTTTGCCCGCCCTTTTTATTCATAATCTTTGCGCCCTTGGCCAAAGCATCGTCAATCAATTCTTGAATATAATCCGGTTTGTTCGGCTCCGGAAGTGGGGTCAGTTTTACCCTTTCATCCCACGGGTTCCCAAATTTCAAACTATCCACGGCCTCAGAAAAATCCTTTAGAAAGTTTTCGCTGATGGCATCATGTACGTATACCACTTTGAGGGCCGTGCAACGTTGCCCGTTAAAAGAAGTAGTGCCCGCGACCACCTCATTGATAGTAAGCTTCATATCGGCATCCGGAAGTATTATAGCAGGATTTTTAGCTTCTAGCCCTAATACCAATCGCAATCGATTACTTTTCGGATGCTGGTTCTGTAAGGCATTCGCCGATTTACTATTGCCAATCAGTGCCAGAACATCGACTTTTCCCGTTTGCATGATAGGTGCTGCTACGGCCCTACCCCTTCCAAAGAGAATATTGATGACTCCCTTAGGAAAACTATTTTGAAAAGCCTCCAACAAAGGTGTTATCAACAACACGCCATGCTTGGCCGGTTTAAAAATGGCCGTATTTCCCATAATGATAGCGGGAATCAATAAGGCAAAAGTTTCATTCAGGGGATAGTTGTACGGCCCTAAACACAACACCACGCCCAAGGGGCCTCTTTTTATATGGGCATAAACCCCATCGTGCTTTTGAAACTTGGCCGAATTGCGGTCCAATTGTTTATACTCCTCCAGTGTATCGTAGATATAGTCGACCGTACGGTCAAATTCCTTTTCGGAATCGGGCAAGGATTTGCCAATTTCCCACATCAACAACTTCACGATTTCTGCGCGTTTGGTCTCCATTTGAGTCACAAACTTTTCCATGCACTCGATTCTATCTTTAACATGCATCGTCGGCCAAACTCCTTGGCCCCTACCATAAGCTTTCATGGCCGCATCTAAGGCATCTAAAGCTTCCGGCTCACCCATATCGGGAATACTACCCAGAAGGGTCGGGGTATACGTATCCGAAGCAGAGATGGTGGAAAAAACTTCGGTTGTCGCACCTTTCCACGCTTTTAGTTCACCATCGACCAGATATTTTTTTGGTCGATGACTTCGGTTATCTTAAATTCACTGGGTATTTTATTCATAGTTGAAAGCGTATTAAAATTCTAAAAATGGGGAAATGAAAAATCCCTGATCACTCAGGGATTTAGTCGTTATACAATCGGTTTCATTGCGGTCATTGAAGCTCTTAATCGGGCCCCGACTATTTCTACAGGATGTTCCCTAAGTACTTTGTTTACGGCAATAAGTTTTGCATTATCGACCTGGTTCGACTTTCCTTCTCCGTATTTCTTACCGATGACATCAACATCCACCTTTTTCATAAAGTCGGCCAACAAAGGCTTACAGGCGTGGTCGAACAAATAACAACCATATTCGGCCGTATCGGAAATTACCCGGTTCATTTCGAACAATTTCTTTCTAGCTATGGTATTGGCAATCAAAGGTGTTTCATGTAAGGACTCATAGTAAGCCGATTCACCGATAATACCTGATTCGGTCATGCTCTCATAAGCCAACTCAACACCGGCTCGCACCATGGCCACCATCAGAACACCATTATCGTAGAACTCTTGCTCGGAAATTTTATCGTTTCCGGCAGGGGTCTTTTCAAAAGCGGTTTCCCCTGTTTCGGCACGCCAAATCAATAAATTTTTATCGTCATTGGCCCAATCTTCCATCATGGTTTTTGAAAAATGCCCGGTCATGATGTCATCCATGTGTTTATGGAACAGCGGGCGCATAATCTCCTTTAGTTCTTCGGATAGCTCAAAAGCCTTGATTTTAGCAGGATTTGAAAGACGATCCATCATATTGGTGATTCCCCCATATTTCATGCCCTCGGTGACGGTCTCCCATCCATATTGGATTAATTTGGATGCATATCCTGAATCTACCCCTTTCTCGATCATTTTATCAAAACACAATATGCTTCCCGTTTGCAACAAACCACACAAAATCGTCTGCTCGCCCATAAGATCCGATTTTACCTCGGCGACAAAAGAGGATTCCAACACACCGGCCCGATGTCCGCCAGTAGCCGCAGCATAAGCCTTGGCCTGTTCCAATCCCTTGCCCTGCGGATCATTCGATGGGTGTACCGCTATTAAGGTTGGCACACCAAATCCTCTTTTATATTCCTCCCGAACCTCGGAACCAGGACATTTGGGTGCCACCATGATGACCGTTAAGTCTTCACGGATCTGCATGCCTTCCTCTACAATATTAAAACCATGGGAGTACGAAAGCGTAGCACCCTGCTTCATCAAGGGCATAATCGTGCTTACAACGTTGGTATGTTGTTTATCGGGTGTCAGATTGATGACCAAATCGGCGCTCGCAATTAGATTTTCATAGGTATCCACTTTAAAACCATTTTCGGTGGCATTGATATATGATTGTCTCTTTTCTTTGATAGCCGCCTCACGCAGGGTATATGAAATATCAAGACCTGAATCTCGCATGTTCAATCCTTGATTCAGGCCTTGTGCCCCACAACCAACGATTACTATTTTTTTGCCTTTCAATGCAGCTACACCATCTGAGAACTCACCAGCTTCCATGAAGCGACATTTTCCAAGTTGGGTCAATTGATCTCGTAATGATAGTGTATTAAAGTAATTTGCCATGAATAAATAATTTTTATGTCATTCCCATGATGATGGAAATCTGTTTATGTAATTACGTATTGATTATGATTTAACTGTTCTGAAATTCTTTAAGAATGGCCGAAATCTTCATTTCGTCCTTAGTGACGGCGATTCTACCCGATCGTACAAACTGCATGATGCCAAACGGTTTGAACTGTTCGTGCATTTCATCGATCTCACTTCTTCGACCAGACTTTGCCAAAACAAAAAAGTCGCGTGCCACCGTCACAATCTGAGAATTACTATCTTTAATAATATTTTGAATTTGTCGCTCATCGAACAGTAAATTCGATGCAATCTTGAACAAGGCCGATTCTTGATAAATAGTCTCGTCATCGGTGTGATAAAATGCCTTGATGACTTCGATTTGCTTTTCTATTTGCCCTACAATGTTGCGCACCCAATCCTCCGTCGTGTTTACGACAATGGTGAATTTAGATACATTATCAATTTCTGACTTAGAGACATTTAAACTCTCTATGTTAATGTGACGCTTTAAAAATATACCTGATATTCTGTTAAGCAATCCAACATTATTTTCGGAGTATACCGAAATGGTGAACCATTGTTTTTTCATTATCTATGTGCTACAATTCTAATTCTTTTATAATCTGCAAACCATTTTCCGTTTCTGAACAAATCAGATCGAAGGCTTTCTTGTACTTCTATCAGTATATCATGAACATCTGAATCATCGACATCTTTGAAAAATGGAGCTGCGAACATGGTAAGCCAATCCATAATACCGGTGTTTTTATCCGCCAATTCAGTCGGACGGTCATACAATTCTGAAAAGCTAACCTTAAACCCTGCCGCCTCAAGTTCTGAAGTATACTTCCCGATAGAAGGAAAGTACCATAATTGCAATTTAGCTTGCTCCCCATACCCCCTTATTAAAAGGGATTTTCTCAACTGATCGGTTATTGTCCGTACATTGTCTTTACCTCCAAACTCAACGACCATTCTTCCGCCAGACCTTAAGCTTTTATACATACAACCAATTGCCGCTTTGTGGTCCACGACCCAATGTAAGGCCGCGTTTGAAAAAATAGCATCAAAAGGTTCATAAAACTCAAAATCACCGGCATCGGCTACTTGAAACTCGCAAAGTGGAAAACTGAACTTTGCCTTTTCAATCATCTCAGGCGAATTGTCAATACCAACTACACTTGAGGCCATCTCGTTGATTTTATTGGTCAACTCTCCTGAACCACAACCCAAATCAAGGATTCTTTCATGCGATTTCGGATTTAATAAATCAAATAACGCGACGCCATAGTCATATACGAACGAATGCTTGTCGTTGTATAATGCAGAATCCCATTTGTGTGCTATTTGTTGCATTGCCCCACCTTAACCCCTCTCTGGGGAGTGCATTTTTTTATTTTCTCACTGAGATAATCAATCCGGTTGACCAGTTCAATTTGGTCAAAGTGAAATCCTCTCGCTTTTCCAAGTAGTCTATCAACCCATCCACATTATTTTGATGGCCATCGGGCCAATTGGGTTGGGCGGTCATGTCATCAATGATATAAAATCCGCCTGTTTTGACCATATCCAAAATTTCGCTGATTTCACTATACTTCCCTGGCCAAGAATCGGCAAAGATCAAATCGAATTTTTCTTTTTGATGATGCTTAATCCATTCCGTGCCGTCCCTACCAACAATTTCAATTCTTTCGTCCTTTCCAAAGTACTGTTCTGCAATGCCAATCAATTCAGGGTCATTGTCAACCGTTATCAATTTCGAATTAGTGTCCATTCCATCGACCATCCATGCAAGACTTAAACCGATTCCCGTACCCAGTTCCAAAAACCTACCCTTTGGTTTTGAGGAAATTAAGGTCTTCAGTAAGGTACCAATGAATACGTCGGAAGGCATGGTAAATCCGATTTCTTCGGATTTCCTATTTATCTCCTGATGGATTTTAGGTATGTCAAGTATGTTTGTGTCGTTCATTGGTCATTAATGCTTGTAAGACCTGTCAGGTTTTGGAAACCTGACAGGTCTACTTCAATCGAATATCAGAAACCGAGGCTCCAGAAGGAATCATCGGAAAAACATTATCTTCTTTCTCCACTTTTACTTCCAAGAAATAGGGTTTGTCCGAGGCAATCATTTCCTGGATCGTAGCCTTTAAATCCTTTCGTTCACTGACCCGTTTGGCCTCGATGTGATATCCCTCCGCAATTTTCACAAAATCCGGATTGGTCATAACGGTCGAAGCATATCGTCTTTCAAAAAAGAGTTCTTGCCATTGACGGACCATACCCAAGTGATCATTGTTCAATACAACAATTTTTACAGGAACCTGATGTTGAAAAATAACCCCAAGTTCTTGAATGGTCATTTGATAGCCACCATCGCCAATAATCGCGACCACTTCACGATCCATGGCACCCATTTTGGCGCCAATGGCTGCCGGAAGGGCAAAGCCCATGGTTCCCAATCCTCCAGAGGTAATATTACTTTTGGAATCCTCGAACTTGGCATAGCGACAGGCAACCATTTGATGCTGCCCAACATCGGTTACGATGACGGCCTTGTTTTTCGAAGCAATATTGATTTCTTCGATGACCTCACCCATAGTCAATCCTTCTTTTGTCGGGTGGATATCATTTTTAATAACCTGATCAAATTCAATTTGATATTTCTTCTTGAACTCATTGTGCCAAGCCTCATGATTGTTTTCATTAATCAAAGGAAGTAATAATGCTAAGGTTTCTTTTGAGTCGCCAAGAACTGCGACATCGGCCGTTACATTTTTATTGATCTCGGCCGGGTCGATTTCAAAATGGACGACTTTGGCCTGTTTGGCATAGGTATCCAAACTGCCTGTCACACGGTCGTCAAACCGCATGCCTATGGCAAGTAGCAAATCGCATTCGTTAGTTAGCACATTGGGGCCATAATTACCATGCATCCCTACCATGCCTACGTTCAATGGATGACTAGTCGGAATGGCCGATTCGCCCATGATGGTCCATGCAGCAGGAATTCCCGCTTTCTCTATCAAGGCCGTCAACTCTTTTTCTGCTTGGCCCAAAATAATGCCCTGTCCCCAAACGATATAAGGTTTCTTTGCTATATTTATCAGTTCGGCAGCTGCCTCAATGGCCTTCATATCAGGTTTTGGCACAGGATTATAACTTCGCACCCCTGTACATTTTTCATAGACAAAATCCAATTCGTCGAACTGTGCATTTTTGGTTATATCGATGAGAACCGGTCCTGGACGACCCGATTTGGCAATATAAAAGGCTTTTGCCATAACTTCAGGAATCTCTGAAGCCTTGGTTATCTGATGGTTCCATTTGGTCACTGGGGTAGAAATTCCGATAATATCGGTTTCCTGAAAAGCATCGGAACCCAGTAAATGTCGCGGTACCTGTCCCGTAATACAGACCATGGGTGTTGAATCGATCTGTGCATCGGCCAGACCCGTAACTAAATTCGTAGCGCCAGGACCTGAAGTCGCAATGGCTACCCCGACCCTTCCCGAAACCCTGGCATAGCCTTGCGCGGCATGCGTAGCTCCTTGTTCATGGCGGGTCAAAATATGTGTCAACTTATCCTGAAATTTGTAAAGCTCATCGTACACGGGCATAATAGCCCCGCCCGGATAGCCATAAATTAAATCGACTCCTTCAGCCAACAAGCAATGGATAATAGCCTCTGCACCACTGATTTTCTTACTGGTCGGCTTTTTAGCTTCTGTCTTCTTTTCTTTTAGTGTTTCCATTTTAAAACTCAAGTTCAAGTGTCAAGTTCAAATTCAAAACATTGCTCACTATAATGTTAACCTACTACTTCTATATTTCATCAGTAACACAGCCTTGCGAGGCTGAAGAAACCGTTTTTGCATATTTATACAAACTTCCCCGTTTCACTTTTAATGGGGGTTGTTTCCAATTGGCTCGTCTTTCCGATATTTCTTCCTTAGTCAGCGCTACCGAGATTTGATTTTTTTCAGCATCTATGGTAATTACATCACCATCTCTCAAAAGACCGATGGCGCCGCCTTCTTGGGCTTCCGGGCAGACATGGCCTACTACAAAGCCGTGTGTTCCTCCTGAAAATCTTCCGTCGGTAATCAAGGCCACATCTTTACCCAATCCAGCTCCCATAATGGCAGCGGTCGGTTTGAGCATTTCAGGCATTCCAGGGCCACCTTTTGGGCCTTCATAGCGAATAACGACTACATCACCTTTTTTTACTTCGCCTCTTCCGATTCCGGCATTTGCCAAGAACTCGTCGTCATAAACCTTGGCCGGGCCTGAAAAATGAAGTCCTTCTTTGCCTGTAATTTTAGCTACCGCCCCTTCTTCTGCTAGATTGCCATATAAAATTCTTAGGTGCCCGGTTTCCTTAATCGGATTATCCAAACCGTGAACGACTTGTTGTCCTTTTTTTAAGCCAGGTAGTTCGGCCAAATTTTCGGCAACGGTCTTTCCTGTTACAGTCAAACAATCCCCATGTAACATACCGTTTTCGAGCATGAATTTCATTACGGCCGGTGTTCCTCCTGCGTGATGCAAATCTTCCATCAAATATTTTCCACTTGGTTTCAAGTCGGCCAAGAATGGAGTGGTATCACTGATTTTTTGAAAATCATCGATGGTAAAATCCACTTGTGCAGCTTTGGCAATTGCCAAGAAATGTAGCACCGCATTCGTAGAACCGCCTAAAAGTGTCAACAGACGAATGGCGTTCTCGAAGGATTTTCTGGTAATAATGTCACTTGGTTTGATATCATTTTCGAGCAAGTGTCGTAATGCAAAACCAGCATTTATGGCATCTTTTTGTTTTTCCTTACCAATTGCAGGATTTGAAGAATTAAACGGCAAGGCCATTCCCAATGCCTCGATTGCGGAAGCCATGGTATTCGCGGTGTACATGCCACCGCAAGCCCCTGCGCCAGGGCAGGCATTTTGAATCACACCTTTATAATCTTCTTCGTTCATCGTTCCCGCAACTTTTTCGCCCCACGCCTCGAACGCAGAAACGATGTCCAATTTTCTATCCTTGAAACATCCGGAAGCGATTGTTCCTCCATAAACCATTACCGATGGCCTGTTCAAACGGATCATCGCCATCAAGGCTCCTGGCATATTTTTATCACATCCCACAACGGTTACCAATCCATCATAGTTCATGGCCTGTACGACCGTTTCCATAGAATCGGCAATAATATCACGCGAGGGCAAAGAATAGCGCATGCCGTAGGTACCCATAGAAATGCCATCGCTCACACCGATTGTGTTGAATACCAAACCTACCAAGCCACCTTTTTCGGTTCCTAATTTAACCTCCTGTGCCAAATCGTTCAGGTGCATATTACAAGGGTTGCCTTCGTAACCTGTGCTGCCGATTCCGATCAGTGGTTTTTTGAGGTCATCTTCATTCAGACCTATGGCATACAACATAGCTTGCGCAGCTGGTTGGGTAGGGTCTTGGGTAACATTTTTACTGTGTTTGTTCAGTTCCATCTAAGCGTGTTCTTCTTTTTATGAAATCCGTGGTATTTACTAAGGTTATCAAAGATAATTGTTTCGATTGCCCTTGGATTTTAACAATTGATGCTGATTTAAATTCAATTGACATTATATTAATTTAAGTTTTTGATAATCAAATAGATAACCTCATTTTTTTATCATATTCAATAGTTCTTGTAGCAGTAATAAAAAACTTAATTGCATAAAAAAGCCTGTGTCAAATTGAGGTCTGATACAGGCTTTCTTAAACGATAAAATCTATATCATCCGCTTTGAGGGGTGATATGAACCACATTGTACATGTCTCTTTTTATTTTCAATATTACAATGCTAGAAAAATAATTTTGAATAATAATTTAATTATAAAGGCTTACAAATTTTGAAGCAGTTTGAAAGAAACAATATCCCCGAATTTTTTTGCGCCAAGATTGAAATTGCCTTATCGGTAAGTTGTAATATTCTTGGGTATCCACCCGTCGTTTGGCCATCTTTCATAAGTAAAATAAGTTTTCCCGCAGGGGTCAACTGTACCGTACCTGGTAGTGTGGCCGAGGTAAGCATGGAAACTTCATGCCCATGAATAGTTTCATTCAACTGATAGGCCATGCGGTTATTCTCTTTTGCAATCGAAAAATCGTAACCAAAGAGTTTTTCCAATTGCTTATCCCCCAACATATTATATTCTGGACCTTTTGCAACTTCCAATACTTTTTCCTCAAAATAGGAGTCAATCTTAATTTCTTCTATTTTAGGTTTAAAAATTGAACAAGGCGTATAAGGTAATATACTCCTGTCCTTTAAATAGGTTACTCGGGTCAGCGCTTTTGAAAATGAACGACTGCCCAGTACTTTTGGAGTCGTAAAGCCATCTTTCACGGCAAGATAACTTCGAAACCCATTTTCTAATTTGCCGTAAGACAAAATATCGCCAATGCCTACTTCATGGACCTTGTAGTTAGAAATAGGTTGATTATTCAATGTAGCGGACATCTTAGCTCCGGTAAGTACTATAAAAGTATTCTCTTCGAACTCGATCGTGGGACCGGTCATCGTAATCTCAAGAACTGCGGCATCCTCCTCATTTTCCAGAAGTGCATTCGCCATTGATAGCGCCAGGCCGTCCATGGCACCCGAGACGGGTACGCCCTTGTCTCGATAGCCGAATCTCCCCTTATCTTGAACGGAAGTGTAAAACCCGGACTTTAAGAGCTTAAGCATCAATTTTTGTTTTTTCCACTTTATAAATACCTACTTCGCTTTCAATTTTATGCAGATCATATTCCGCCCTAGAAATGGAATAAAATTGAATCTTATCCCCAACGCTAACCAAACATGGTTCTTTACGTTCGGCATCGAAAATGGGTACGGAACAATTTCCAATGATATTCCACCCACCGGGGGATTCTTGAGGGTAAATCCCTGTTTGTTTACCGGCCAGTCCTACGGCTCCTTTTTCCACTTTTAAACGGGGCGTGTCTTTTCGGGGAATTTCCAATGATTCTGGTAAACCACCCAAATACATGAACCCTGGAAGAAATCCGATACCGTAAACCGTATAGATAGAGGCGGTATGCTGTTCTATAATCTCATCTATTTCCATGTCCAGTTTATCAGCTACTTCTTCAAGGTCAATGCCGAAATTCAGGTCATAGCAAACGGGCAACCTCCATAAAAATCGTTGTCTTGGTTTTACCTCCCCTTTTTCACCATACCAGGTATACAGCTTTTTACTAAAATCTTGAAAATCAACGCTCTTGTCATTTTGAACCAAAGTCAATGAATTGTATGCGGGAATCATCTCCCACCCACTTTCTTTAAGGCAATTATTTTTTAGATATTGATAGAATCGGAGTATGTCCTCTAAAATAGCTTCCTCTACCGCATTGGGCCATTCGATTAAAACGGCATGGATTCCAAAGGGCCTTATTGAGATTTCGTAGGGGCTCATTTTCTAAGATAAATATGTTGATCAGGCAATGTTCTGGAAAGGTAATTTAAAATTTGTAAAGCGGAAACCGTATCGCCATGAACACAAAAAGTTTCTGCCTTAATTGGCACGTCACTGCCGTTGACCGTTTTGACCCTACTATTTTTTATCATTCTGACGATATGGTCTAAAACCTCCCTAGGTTCTTCTAGTAAAGCATAGGGGAGTTTTCGTGATACTAGACTTAAATCCGGATTATAATTACGGTCCGCAAATGCTTCCCTTTTAATGCTCCAACCTTGTTCCAAAGCTTTTTGCTCAATGACGGAGCCGTATGGAACATATAGAAAAATATTGTTTTTAAAGGAGTTGATTGCTTTTAAAAAGGTCCTTGCCAGTTCTATGTTTTTGGCAATATCGTTATACAGGGCGCCATGTGCCTTAATATGATGTAAGGGTACATCTTCAGCTTCCAATATTCGGGAAAAGTCTTGAAGTTGCCTTTGGATACTTTCCCTTAATTGTTTTTTCGAAATATCCATCGAGACCCTTCCAAAATTCTTCTTGTCAGGATAAGAAGGATGGACGCCGACCTTGACCTGATTTTGTTTTGCCAATCGAACCACTTCCGACATGGTATTGTCATCACCAGCGTGACCGCCACAAGCTATGTTGCAAGAAGAAATCAACGGCATGAGGTCACGCTCGTTTCCAATGCCTTCACCTACATCACAATTGATATCGATAAAAAATTCCTCCATTTAGAGCCGTTTAAGATTTTGTCGATTATTTTTTCATGTCCCTTTTTCCGTACTTCTTCGTTAAAATTTTAGACCGTAGCTAGCTCCTACGCTAAAGCTTCAGCGGCACGCGTAAGGCTATGCTAGAAAATTTTGCCTAAAAGGTCAAAAAAATGACCTATAATTCCGAAACTTCGGGATTAATCACAAAATCCTAAACAGGCTCTTAGAAAAATCCAAAGACTTTAAAAATACTTTTTGCCCCTAAAAAAATCGACAAGGCAATAATAAGTATTCCAACTACATTCTGAAATGGCTTATTCTTGTATTCGCCCATAACCGATGCTCGATTCACCACCCATAAAAGAAAGACCGCAATAATCGGTAACAAAATACCATTGGCCACTTGAGCGAATTTGATAATCTCGATAGGTTTAATTCCGAAAGAAAGGAAGAAAACTCCAAGACCCAGAATAATCATCCACACACTTTTAAATCGGATATCCTTCAAATCGGCATTCCATCCAAAACAGCTGTTCGCCACATAAGCGGCCGCCAATGGGGCCGTTATAGCCGAAGTAACACCCGCGGCAAAAAGCCCGATACCCATAAAATATTTAGCACTCTCACCATATAGGGGCTCCAAGCCTTTTGCAAGATCCATGACACCATTGACTTCCCCCGGGAATCGCCGATGCAGCAATAATAATCGCCATAGAAACCACTCCACCCAGGGAGATCGAAATAAAAGTATCCCGTCTAACACTACCAAGGTCATCTTTTGACTTCCATTTTTCACTGATCAAAGAGGCATGTAGGAATAGGTTATAGGGCACAACCGTTGTACCTACCAAGGCGATGACCATCAACAAACTACCGTCGGGCATTTTTGGGAAAAAAAGTCCTTCCAACACTTTTGAAACATCTGGTTTGGTAATGATGGCGGTCAACAAAAAAGAAATACTCATGACCAAAACCAATGAGACGAACACTTTTTCCAGCGTTCTATAATTACCTATATATAAGAGGAAAAACGCAAGTCCACCTATGATAAAAGGGTAAAATGAGCTGAATTCACTTCCGAACATGGCTTCCAAACCCAATGTGGCTCCACCGATATTACCTGCCTCGTAGGCAGCATTCCCAATGACAATAGCACATAAAATAATTCCTATAACCAACATTCGAACCCACGGGGTTTGCAGTTCTTCTTTGATAACATCCGCCAAACCCCTTTGGGTAATAATGCCCAGTCTAGCGGACATTTCTTGTAATACAATAGTCGCCAAAATCGACAAGAGCATCGCCCAAAGCAGTGCGTGGCCGAATTCCACCCCGGCCAAAGTACATGCCGTCACGGTTCCGGGGCCGATAAATGCAGCGGCAATCAAGACCCCAGGGCCAATTCTCTTGAACATAAGATATTCGATTTTTCGTCTTCCGTAAATATAGTTGGTATAGGTCAAAATATATAAAACCGAGTGGTCGAATTACACCACAGTTTTAACAGTTGTACATGTATTTCATCTAAAAATTTGCAGTTCGTCTAAAAACAGGGTGTCATACATCGATGGTTTATACGATTCGTAAAAACACAGGGTTATTATTATCCCAAATCGAACCAAATCAATCTTTCTCGCCACCAACGGGAAAATAAATTAACCTACTTGAATGAACTGTTTAGAATGTAACAAAGAACTTGGCTATCTAGACCACAAAAACGCTATGGATTCCCTTGGTGTTGAACTGTGCGAAAATCATTTTTCGCGAATGCAAAAGTTGATTGCTCAGAATGAGACCCCCTTAGAGGCTATTCAATTGTATTATGGTCTAAAACAAGCCAATGTAAATGCCATGTTGGAATGGTGGGACGGGAAAAAATCGGTAGACATTGCGATTTCGCGCGTGAAGCTCAATATCGAAATCGACACTAAATACCACATGCTCACCCATGAACAGGCGATAAACGATTTAGAGGAGGCGATGCACTCCTTTAAGAATGGATTTACTACCATCCGTATTCCGCATGTATTGATCAAACATTATCTGAAGGAAACCGTGACCAATATCCTCGGAATCATGGAGGGCCTAAAGGCCAACATCAAAGTAATTTAAATGTAAAGTCATGACAGCTGTAAAAAAGATTTTAAAGACTCCTTTACGAATATCCATTGCAGTTTTATTGGTCGGTATGACGGCAAAAATTATGCAGTGGCCTTTCGCAAAAGAGATTATGCTCATCAGTTTTGTAGCTATTGGCATCTTGTACACTGCTCGCTTCTGGAAAAAATCCGAAAAACAATATGTCGATTATGTCAAACTCATTTTGGTCATGTTCTGGACTACGAACGGCATACTTCGTATACTTGATTTTCCATATACCCTGTTCTTTCAAATCGTTACCGCGATTACCTTTGTCATCTGGTTTGTTATGGAAGGAACGGCCTATTTCATGGATGAGGACCGAAGGGCGAAAAACACCCTTTCCCATATTCTATGGAATTGTACCCTTGTCGCCGGAACCTTAGGTATAATATGTGGTAGCCTTCTCAAAATACTATATTGGGAATATGCAACCCATCTTTTATCATTGGGTATTACCATGGTAGCCGCCTATATTCTCAAAGATATCTTTCTGCCAAGTTCTACGGAGGATGAGGAAGGTAATAACGAAGAATTCCAATTATAACATAAGAAAACTTGATTTTTGGATAAATGGATGCTAGATATCTAAAAATCCCACTTTTGGAACTACCCAAACTCTTTTGCAGTATTTCGGCCCTACATGGATAAGACATTCTCATTGTCCTAACTTCATTTTGTGCTCCCTATAGAATTATTCGTATCTTATTTCTCGAAATAATCATCCAAAAATGAGAAATTTAGATCGTAGGAATTGGCTCCGTACGGTTGGCCTATCCAGTGGATTTGCCTTGTTGGGCGGATTCGAAAGTTTTGCCCTTGAAACTTCGATAAAATCCCCAAAATTAGAAGGACTTGTACGTTTGAGCTCCAACGAAAACCCATACGGTCCCTCAAAAAGGGTTCGTGAAATCATTACCAATACTTTTGACGATGCCTGCCGATATCCCTTTGGCGCCTTATCTAGTTTGGTGGAGATGATCGCCGAAAAAGAGGGCGTTACCAAAGACCATGTGGTCGTTACAGGCGGTTCGACCGAAGGATTAAAGGCAGTAGGCCTAACATACGGGTTGAACGGCGGTGAACTTATTGCTGCCGACCCCACATTTCAGAGCATGCTTACCTATGCCGAGACCTTTGGCGCCCATGTACATCGCGTTCCTGTAAATGAAAATATGGAGCATGACCTAGAGGCCATGTCTAAAAGAGTGAACAATAAAACCAACCTGATTTTTATTTGTAACCCGAACAATCCTACGGGTACTTTGCTCAACAAAAATGCCTTAAAAGACTTTTGTGCGTCCCACGATAATCAGGCGATGATTTTTAGTGATGAGGCCTATTATGATTTTATCACGGAGCCCGAATATCCTTCCATGACAGAATTGGTCAAAGAAGGTCGAAATATTATTGTTTCAAAGACCTTTTCAAAAGTATTCGGTCTCGCAGGAATGCGCATCGGATATTTGATAGCACGACCCGACATCGCCAAAAGATTAAAAGCCAGCGTTATGGCAAATACGAATATCCTGGCTATCGAAGCCGCCAAAGAAGCATTAAGGGATAATGAGTTCTACAAGTTCAGTGTACTGAAGAACAAAGAGGCGAAAGACCAAATCTATGCGACCTTGGATGGATTGGGACTGGAATACATTCCCTCACATACCAATTTTGTATTCTTTAAAACGGGTCGTCCAGTAGATCAAATCATTTCGGCCATGCAAAGAGAAAATGTATTGATCGGTAGGCCTTTCCCCCCATTATTGGATTGGGCAAGAATAAGCACGGGAACGCTGCCACAAGTAGCTGAATTTAGCAAGGCCTTAAAAAAGGTTATGGGCTAGTTTCAGATTTGAATCCTGAGTTTTTTTATTTTTTTTGATTCTACCCTCATTTTAACGGGAATATTAAAATTGTCCCACAAAGTAATATTGATCAAATGGTCGATCTGCTCGAAATAAGCTTTCTTGGTCTGTGGTTTGTTTACTATATCCTGTTCCCTTTAAAATGCAATGAGGTAAAAGTCCCTCCTTGGGAGGGATTTAGGGAGGTCGCGTCCGAATAAGAAATCCCGATAAGCGATTTTGGTTTGCCAGACTAGTACGCTGACCTCCCCTTACCCCTCCCAAAGAGGGGATAGCTCACAGTCGGGATTGGAATTTCTCAAAACTATGAACGTTACAAATTATTCATAATGTTAGCTGTAGAACCAACTCTTTAAATCACCTTAAACGTCCTTTTTCAGCTTAAAAATCACTTACCTTTCATCGATGAAGTACTATTTTTAAAGGTTTTAGCGTTTTTCTAAAATTTCTTTTCATAGAAGATTTCTAACATTTTAACCTAGTAGGCGACCACATGTCGAATTTTCTCACGTTACATGGGAGGCCAAATCCTTTTACGCCTATCTCAGGGTTTTATATATATAGAATTTAAAACCCGATCTTATGGAAGAAAAAACTACCCTGAACGATTACTTGGTTTATAGTTATTGTTCTTTTTGCTTTTTTTGGTCACTGTATATTCTTTTTCTTCAGTAGACCATAGTACCGTTTTAAACAAGAGTCCATCCCAAAATGTTTTGGGATGGACTCTTTTGCATTATATGTTGAACTCATTGAACTCGTCTTGAGTTGTTGTTTGACACCGAAATTTTTGGCTTTTGTGCCCTAATGAAGACTTTTTTGAGCAGCATAGCCGTAGCTACGGTGGGAGGAAAAGACAAAATTAGGGTGCAAAATGTGAAAATTGCAGGTAAAAGAATAACTCAAGACGGGTTCATTGATATATTCGGAATCTTGTCGTAATTTCTGTCCTTAAATTTTCAAAGATGGAAAAACAAAGACGAGCCTTTATGCAACAGGCGGGAATCATCGCCGCCTCTACCGCCGTTATGCCAAGCATGGTATTTTGCTCCCCTAGACCACAAAAAGAAAAACTAGGTATCGCCCTGGTCGGATTGGGCTATTACAGTACCGATCTGTTGGCCCCTGCCCTACAGCTCACAAAACATTGCGAATTAAAAGGAATCGTAACGGGCAGTCCTGAAAAAATTCCGGATTGGAAAACCAAGTATAATATTCAGTACGAAAACATCTACAACTATGAGAATTTTGATGACATCGCTAACAATGATGCCATTGACGTGGTCTATGTGGTACTGCCACCTTCGATGCATGCGGAATACACCATACGTGCCGCCAAAGCGGGAAAACATGTTTGGTGCGAAAAACCTATGGCCCCATCCGTAACAGAATGTGAGGCGATGATTAAGGCCTGTAACGATAATAAAGTAAAACTCTCCATAGGATACCGTTGCCAGCACGACCCCAACATACAAACTTATATGAAAGTAGCTAAAGAGCAGACCTTTGGAAAAGTAAAAATGGTTACCTCCGCAGCAGGATATTTTGATGGACGTACCGACCACTGGAAACAGAAGAAAGCCATGGGTGGTGGTGTTATGGGCGATATGGGCGTTTACGCCATTCAAGGGGCTCGCTTGGCCACAGGGGAAGAACCCATCTCCGTTTTGGCCCAAACGTTCACCACGAGACCAGAAATCTATCATGAGGTCGAAGAGACGGCAATGTTCCAATTAGAATTCCCCAGCGGTGCCCGAGCCGCCTGCCATACGAGTTACGGTATGCAAATGAATTATTTGAAAGTAACCTATGAAAAGGGTTCTTTGCAGATGGAACCCCATTCATCCTATAGTGGAAATAACGGCAGTATGTCCGACGGTACCCTAATTAATTTTCCTTTGGAAAACCAACAGGCAAAGCAAATGGACGATGACGCCCTCGCCCTCATGAACAATAGTGATTTGCTCGTGCCCGGCGAAGAAGGACTTCGAGATATTCGCGTGGTCGAGGCGATTTATAAATCCGCTGTCATGAATTGTGAGGTGAAAATTTAAGTGGTATGCGATTAGTACAACTTGTCCATGAGACTTTGGGTCGTAAAGTAGCCCTTGTGGAAGAACCCAACGTAAGAGTGCTTATCAATTTTACTTCGGTCTATAAAATCGCCACTTCGGCGATCAAGGCCGGTGGAACACTTACCAAAATTATTCTTGAGAATCGCTCCGATGAACTCTTGGATTATGATTCAATCTATGAAGGAAAGTCCGAATGGAAACTCTTACCCGCTTTCGACCACCCCACCGATGTTACCAAACTCATGCTCGCCGGAACAGGCTTGACACACAAGGCCAGTGCTGAAAATCGCCAGAAAATGCACGAGGCGGAGTCCGAAAGTGAACTGACCGATAGTATGAAAATGTACCTGATGGGAGTTGAGGGAGGGCATCCAAAAGAAGGTGAAATCGGAATACAGCCAGAATGGTTCTATAAAGGCAACTGTTCGGTGCTACGGGCACATAATGATGATTTGACCATTCCCGATTACGGGGATGACGGGGGCGAGGAGCCTGAAATTGCCGGAATCTATATCAATGATTCAAACGGAAGCCCATGGCGTATCGGTTTTGCGACGGCCAATGAATTCTCTGACCATGTTATGGAACGGAAAAACTATCTGTATTTGGCTCCCTCAAAGATTCGTAATTGTTCCCTGGGTCCCGAATTGGTCATCACGGATGATTTTAGCGATATCGAAGGAACAGTCCGTATCATTAGGAATGGAGCAGTTCTTTGGGAAAAGACCATACGAACAGGCGAAGTTAATATGTCGCATAGCTTGAATAATTTGGAATATCATCATTTTAAATATGCTAACCATCGTATTCCCGATTTGGGGCACATCCACTTCTTTGGTGCGGATGCCTTTAGTTTCGGGGAGAAAATCACCTTGAAAAACGGGGATATTATGGAGATCCATTGGAAAAACATGGGAAGACCATTAAAAAACCGACTGACAATTTCGGAAAAAGAGGAATTCACTATTTCCCACTTTCGATAAAAAGTATACTACGCAGCCCCGATTTTCGTTTATAAAGTATCATGAAAAGAATATTTTTTCTATTGATGGCTATATGCTTCGGCTTACCTAACCCGCTTCAGGCAGGTGAAATTGATTTTAATCATAAAGCCGAATGTACTTCTGAACCCTCGTTGGCAAAGACAGCCATTACCATTACCTCTCCGAAAAGCGGAACAATTTGGACGGCACCAGGCGTGGTGACCTTGGAATGGGTTACCAAGAATATACCCGCCAACAAAACGATAAAATTTTACCTTTCCAAAGACGATATGGTCGTTCAGGAGTTAGGTGTTTTCAAGAATATCGGATTTTCGGAAGAAATAAAAATCTCACCGGGCCTTCAGACCGGAAATAACTATCGGGTCGTAGGGATCGAGCTTTTTCCCGATGACAAGTACAGTATCGCAAAATATGCCACGGGACTCTTTACCATCAACAAATTGCCGAGAGAAGTAAAACCCATAGTTCAGACAGTACCTGAAATAGAACCTTTGCGAGACACCTTCGACGGAAGGGCCTTGAACTATGTTCAAGAACTGGAAGTGACCGGCACAAGCATTCAAATCAATCTTTGGGACCATAGCCGAAAAGATGGGGATATTGTATCAATATATTTAAATGGCGAGGCAATTGTCTCAAAGTATGCCTTGGAATACCACAAAAAGAAGGTAGAAGTTGTTCTAGACCCTTCAAAACCGAACGACCTATTTTTGTATGCCCATAATTTGGGTGAATTTCCGCCCAACACGGTCTCCATTGAAATTGTGGACGGTTCTTCCACCGAAAACATCATACTCAACTCCGATTTGAAAAGTTGTGAGGCGGTTTCGATCAACGTGAAAAAATAACAATTCGCTTCATGGGAATTTTGTAAATTGGACCAGCAGCAATCCTGGAGTCCCGTTGATGCTTTCAAGTTGCAGTCCAAACCGAATAAGTCTATCCTTAGAACCGCCTGAATGAAAAAAATTCTATACGCCCTGTTGGCCATACTAGCTGTACTGGCCGGTATTCTCATATTCAATACCTTGGCCCTCACCTCAAAACAAATCGACCCCGAACCCTTGGAAAAATTGGATATCCCCGATGCAGTCTTGCAAAACCTTTCAAAGGCGGTGCAGTTTCCAACGATTTCCTATAGTGAAGAGGCCATTCCCGATTCCACGGCCTTTAACGGATTTCACAGATTTTTGGAGGAGACCTTTCCTTTGACCCATGAAAATCTTTCCTTGGAAAAGATTAGCGATTATAGTTTATTGTATACGTGGAAAGGATCTGATTCATCGAAAAAACCCATCATTCTGATGTCACACCAAGATGTAGTGCCAGTGGATGAACCCACCCTTGCCGATTGGGAAGCAGGACCGTTCACAGGAAAGATAACCGCAACGGATATCGTTGGCAGAGGCACCATGGACGACAAAAGTTCGTTAATGGGATTGATGGAGTCCGTTGAAAGATTGCTAAGCGAATCGTTTACACCTTCACGTACCATTTACCTTGCCTTTGGCCATGACGAGGAAGTAGGTGGGGAAAATGGTGCCGGCCAAATCGCCGAATATTTAAAGAAAAAAGGAATTAAGGCCGCAATGACACTTGATGAAGGTGGTTTTCTTGCAGAAGGCATGGTTCCCGGCATCGATAAACCCGTAGCCATGGTAAACTTGGCAGAAAAAGGGTTCGCCTCTTTCCGGTTGATTGTTGAAACAACAGGAGGACACAGTTCGCAACCTCCGCGTGAAAACACCATCGGAATGCTTGCCAAAGCCATCGTTGACCTTGAAAACAACCAACTACCCTATAAACTAGTTGAACCCATTAACTACCAATTCGAATATTTGGGTGCCGAAATGCCATTTTTTCAAAGGTTGGCATTTGCCAATCCGTGGTTGTTGAAATCGCCTGTACTGAAGGGGCTGAATGCCCATACTACGACGGCTCCAACTATTATAGATGGCGGTGTCAAGAATAATGTGATTCCTACGGTAGCGGAGGCGACCATTAATTTCAGGATTCTTCCTGGTGAGACCATTGAATCCGTTAAGCAGCATATTCAGAATACTATCAGCGATAAAATTCAGGTAGAACCTGTAGGTTTCCTGACGGAACCCTCACCTGTTTCGAGTATTGATTCCGAAAATTTCAAAAACTTAGAACAGACCATACGATCCGTCTTTCCAGATGCAGTTGTAGTTCCTGGGCTTGTTGGTGGAGGCACCGATGCCCGTTATTTCTATGATATTTCAGATGATGTATATCGGTTTTATCCTATGCGAATCAATCCTGAGAACTTGACAGGTTTTCATGGTATTGACGAAAAAATCAGCAAAGAAAACTATAAGGAAATCGTTGCTTTTACCTACCACTTGATCAAGGGATTCGATTAGATAAGATTGATTTTGAGCGTTGTGAATCTTGAGAAATTCTGGCCTGATCTCGTATCCATTGAAATTATTGATGGTTCGAGTACCGAAAACATTATTCTAAACTCCGATTTAAAAAGTTGTGAGGCGGTTTCGATTAAAGTTAAGAAATAATCAAGATTCTTGTAGAAGTCAGGAGCCTTTGCGCTGTATTTTTTGATAATTTAAATTCTAGGTAGCTCGTTGAAAACGAGCGATATCTAGGTCATTCAATCGCGGTCATCCATAACTATTCTAAATTTATCGAATGTTAAACCACCAGTACTTGGCGCGAGCAAAAACTCAGTATTAATATGTTTCACAACTTGCTTACCACTATAACTAGTCTTTATAAAGCCCGATGTTATTATAGTCTTACTCTTGACGGCACTTAATATCGCAGGGTCAATTTTAGATTCATAAAAAATGGGCTGCCGACCTAAGGTTATAATATCACCTTCTTCTAAAGAGTTGAAATTATCGGATAAATTTGTAGGGGAAAACTTATATGATGCATTAAAAATGGCATAATTATCATCGATTATATAGTCGACATAGGTTAAATTAAAATAATTACTTATCCCAACATTATTACTATTGTGTATGAATTCGTCATTGCTCAGGGCATAAATTGCAATGGGTCTATTTTTATCACTGCCCCTTCGAGCACTAAGTGTATAAGTAAAACTATTAAAAAAGGCTCCTAATGCCTCTCTCGTTCTGATTTGATATCCACTTGTTGCATCTGAAGGGAGGAATTTAAATGGAATTTTATAAGAGATTGAAAGCCATAATGGTTCTTGTAATCTTAATTGTCCAATTGTATATTTAACGATTTCTTCCGTATTACTTTTTATTTCTTCCTTTGCTGCTTGAGCTTTTTTCTGTGATCCAATATGTAATATTAGAAAAGAAGCCCCAAGCAATATGACAGAAAAGATTACATGTAAATTATCTTTTATTATCTCCATTATTTTTCGTAACAGCATTATATTTTTTGAATTTACTAAAGTAAAGATATACCCACTGCGCAAAGTCACCCGACTTTGAGCCGCTAACAACTGGATAATCATAAATATACTATAGACTAAAATCACGGACAGCCCGAACCAGAAATCTTCTGCTTTCGACCTCCTTGTTATAATGATACGAGGTGTTGCCATCACGGAATCGTAGAAGACGCGCTTGGTATTGATCATAGTCCGTGGCACTCCAGTAGAGTCCATCGGCAAACTCACCGCTATTGTCAGCGCCCTGTCCGATGTTCTTGTACATAAGCCGCAGTTCTTCTAAAGTTGGTAACCGCCATCCGTCACCGAGTTGGTCATGGATTATCATGGCATCTTGCCAAGGCATGGGGCCCGCATCATCTACATGGGCTATTTTGCCCGTTTTGTTGGCGGAATCCATTGAAAAAATAATTCCGCCTTCATGCCTATCGCCGATATTAAGTTTTGAAAATGCATCTTCAGTGCTGGGGGTCTCAACTTCAACTTCTTCGGAAGGGAGGGCATTGTTTTGTTCAGATACTTCATCTTCGCTTTTCTCAACTGCACTATTTTCTTCCAAAGGGGTTATATCTTCTTCGGTGCTGCTATTGAATATCGAGAAGGCAATTACTGCAAAAATAGCAAGTAAGGCCACTACCGCTCCAATGAGCATCCTTTTTTTTGTGTTGGTCTTTTGACCGTTTCCAGATTCTTCAAACGCTGCGTTGGTCTCGGCCGCATGTTCTGCTTGTAGTGATGTTTCGATCCTAAGCCTCGCTTCTTCTTCCCGAAGTCGGTTCTCTTCCGCTCTGTTTTTTGCTTCGGCCTCTTGTTGTAATCTATGTTCCTCTTGCGCCCGTTTTTTGGCCTCCGTTTCTTCCTTCAGCCTTTGCTCCTCATCGGCCCTTTTTTTTGCGTCAGCCTGTTCCTTCAGTCTTTTTTCCTTTTGTTCTTTTTGTTTTAACGCGACCTCTTCCCTTTGCTTTCTATCCTCTTCTGCTTTTCTTTTGGTTTCGGCTTCTTCCTTAATTCTAATTTCCTGCTCGGCCTTTATTTTTGCTTCCTGTTCTTCGGAAAAAGGTATTGCCAATTGATCCTCCGTATCGCCATTGGTTTTCTGCTCTGCTACGTTGTCGTTCGATTGTCTTTGGTCTGAACTTTTGGTAGATGGAGCTACTACCCATTTCACGCGGTCAGCAATATGCTTGATTGCTTGCTCGGTCGAGTCCCAATCACTTAGTGGCTCCGCTCCTTCGGGCAAAACTTGCAGTTCCTTAAAATTAAAATTATAATCATCCGACTTAAAATCGATATCCCAAGGACAATCATCGAGAATTATCGGAATAACAATTGTACCGTCTTCTTTGTATCGGTCGATAACTCTTTTGAATTCCAATTGTTGGATGAATTCAGAATGCATAAAGGCATTACTTACCAAAAGAAGGAATATATCGGCTTTATTCAATCGAGATTCATCCCGAGGTTTCCAGGGTTGCCCAGAATCAATGGGGTCATCGTGCCAAAGGGTTATATTGTGGTCTTCTTCCAATGGCCCCAAACGATGCAAAATTGGAAGCACCATTTCTATATCTTCACTGGCATATATTGCGTAAATGTTCTTTGTAGAATCCATTTCACGAACAAGTTAATGATTATTGCGCAAATTTTAAGATACTCCGCGACCTAGCCTTTCCTAATTCAAGCAACGCAGCAAAAATTTGGAAGGTTTAACTGCAATGGGTTGGCTTTGTCAAGGGTAGACTTTGCGTTGTGAGGGTTATGATTATCCAACCCATTGTTTTGCTTGTACTTCGAAGCTCCTTTCTGTGAACAACTGAGTCCGCCATAGGCAGACTCGGTTGTATTTGGCTTAATTCTTAAAAAGATTACAAACTAGAGGTAGTGGGTTTTGTTGTGGTAGTCATGTCGCGAACACATTGATAGTTACCGTCAATATTTTTTTTGGAAATAGGACCTATAATTCCCATTTTCCAATTTTGTGCTTGAAGAATCGAATTCTGTCCAATATTCGATCTCTAACGTTGTATACCCTTCTGCGAAGATGTCGACCTCCTTGTACACGTTATAATTTCCCGTAGTACCTTTTGCAATATTCTCGACGATGCCTTCACGTACTGCTACTTTGCCCTTGCGAGGTTGTTGATTTCGGCCATAACTGATAGCGTCGTCACTGTAATAAGCAACAACAGCATCGGCATCCTTGGCCTTTTCACCGGCAGCAAATGCATCTTCCATGGCCTGTATCTTTGCCTTCAAGCTCGCCATATCGGCCGTATTTATTTATCCAATTGGTTGATAAACTGATTAAAATCATCGTACACACCCTTTCTTGTCCAAACTTCGATATTGAACTACTAAAGTTATACGGCTTAAATGCTATTTGGCATAAGCGGATTAAGTAATATTTTAAAAATCAATAAAGCATAAAGGCCACCGTAATAATTCCTATGGCAGCCACTGGCACAATAATGAGCATGTAGAGAAATGAGATAAAACTGGCTTTAAAAAAAGCGCCAACCCATGAACTCCTGTAAAAATTTCGCAAGGCCAGCATTAGGTAAACAATAAAAGAGAGGTAAATAAGCACTTCAATCCAAGTTGGAATCTCCCATACTTTATTCACTAAAAGAATGACACAAAACGAAGTGAAAATAAAAGTGAAGAAATAAAAGCTAAACACCAAATGGTGGGCAAAAGTGGCCGGTTTCCAATAAAAAAATTTCAGAAATACGGCAAAAATTGGTAAAAGTAGAAACATGGCAATAGGAATAGTATCATATAAAACCTGAAGAATACCCCCACCCTGTTTTTCATAAAACTTCAGCATTTGGGCATAGAACCTGCGGCTAAAGGCATTTGCATCTTCCTTCATTCCCATGGCCTTAAATTTTTGACCTAACGGGGCTCCAATAGCGATGAGGGAGTCCAACAACTCGCGCTCAAATCCTAATGATAAATTGACTTCCTGCGGATCTGAGGTCATTACCGAATCCAATTCCATTAATTCTTCGTCCGAGATACCAATAACCTTTTGATTTTTTTTTAGGGCAGCTTTGGCTTTGGCTACCTCAAGAGAATCTGCATTAACCGCAAGTGAATCTAGATTGATTTCCTGTTCAAAACCTTTTTTAAATGCCTCAGAAACTTCATTATCTGCTTTCCGAACGGTAAAAGAAAAGATGAAAAAAAGACTACCGAGATAAAGAGGTAAAACTGGGCAGGATGTAAGTATTTGAGCCGTTTCCCATCTATAAAACGCCGAGCAAGAACACCTGGCTTTAACATAAGCGTTGCAAAACTCTTGAAGAACCGAGCATCTATAGAGAAATAATTTTCTATCGTATTACTGAACAAGACACCAAAAGTGAGATTGTCCGTGGCTTTCATACCACAGTGAGGGCAGTAGTCAAAAGATGAATCAAAAGTTTGTTCACAGTTTTTACATTGTTCGGTGGTTGGCATATGAAAAGCTTTGACTAAAATTACAAAATAGATAAGATAACGCACGATGTGTATATATCAACTTTAGAAATAAGCAATTGATTTCTACAGCCATGTCTATTGCAGTACTACACTACCTTCTTGTACATGAGGGGTTTATACCCCCTTGGTATAAACGACTTAGAAAGAACAACCAACAAAATCTTTCCATACCAATTTTCAAATTCCAATGCTGATTGAAGGTATTACAAATGCATTGCTTGGGACTTGGTTTTTGCGATTAGCCGAGCCATCCTTCACGGTCCAAACTCCGATATTGAATGGCCTCCCCTATATGGTTCCCGTTTAAGTCTGTCGTGTTCTCTAAATCGGCAATAGTACGTGCCACCTTTAATATGCGGTCATAGGCACGGGCGGAAAGGTTCAGCCGCTCCATGGCGTTTTTCAACATGGTTTTCGAGGCTTCGTCCAGTTTGCAATGCTCACGAATCTGCTTGGTGTTCATTTGGGCGTTGTAGTGCACATTATCCAATTCGTAAAAGCGTCTACTTTGTATTTCCCTTGCCGCTGTAACACGTTTTCTAATATCAACACTGGGTTCCCCCTTGCGGTCTTCTGAGAGTTTTTCGAAAGGTACCGGAGTAACCTCAATATGAATATCGATGCGATCTAATAGGGGGCCAGAAATCTTACTGAGATACCGTTGCATTTCTGCAGGGGAAGAGGTTACCGGGGCATCCGGGTCATTGAAATATCCACCCGGACTCGGATTCATACTCGCCACCAACATAAAACTACTTGGGTATGTTACCGTAAACCGTGCCCGTGAAATGGTCACTTCGCGATCTTCCAACGGTTGGCGCATCACTTCGAGCACGCCTCTTTTGAATTCGGGCAGTTCATCCAAAAATAAAACTCCGTTATGCGATAATGATATTTCACCCGGCTGAGGATAGGCCCCTCCACCGACTAGGGCGACGTCGCTAATTGTATGATGCGGACTTCGGAAAGGCCTTTGACTCATCAGCCCCATATTCTTGATCTTGCCGACCACGGAATGGATCTTGGTCGTTTCCAAGGCTTCCTGCATGGTCATTGGCGGTAGAATCGAAGGCAATCGTTTGGCCAACATGGTCTTACCTGCCCCTGGTGGACCAATTAGAATAATATTATGTCCGCCTGCGGCAGCGATTTCCATACAGCGTTTGATACTCTCCTGTCCTTTTACATCGGAAAAATCAAATTCAGGAAAATCGAGGTTTTTATAGAATTCTTCTTCGATATCGACGATGGTGCGTTCCAAGGGTTCGCCCTTGTCAAAAAACTCGATGACCTCGGAGATATTTTCGATTCCGTAGACTTCCAATCCATCAACAATGGCCGCTTCTTTAGCATTTTCCTTGGGTAAAATAAATCCTTTAAAACCTTCTTCAAGGGCCTTTATAGCAATGGGCAGGGCTCCTTTTATAGGTTGCAGGCTTCCATCCAACGAAAGCTCTCCCATGATGATATATTTCTCAATGTTCTCGGATTGTATCTGATTCGATGCGGACAAAATACCCAGCGCTAAGGTCAAATCGTAGGCGGAGCCTTCCTTTCTCAAATCGGCAGGGGCAAGATTCAATGTGATTTTCTTACCTGGAATTTTATACCCATTGTTTAAAAGGGCCGCAGCTATCCGATAGTTACTTTCTTTAATCGCGTTATCCGGAAGGCCTACCAAGTGATATCCTACACCGATGTCTACATTTACCTCCACGGTAATGGTGGTGGCCTCTACCCCAAAAACGGCACTTCCGAAGACTTTTGTAAGCATAATTCTACTTTATGCCTAAATGTAAGTGTTTTTATGAAAAAATAGGCTATTCGACCAGTATCGTTTCTCGTACCGAAATCGGCTTCCCGTAAGAGGTGAATCCTTCAAGAACAATTTCATATTCCCCGGGGATATCGGAAGTATAAAATTCATAAGCTAATTGCTCTCCTTGTACAGCAACTTCAGGTTCCCAAAAAAGTTGGTACCTAAAATCGGGAATTCGTTCATAATCATTGTCGGAATCTTGATATCGCTGCTTAAAATAATTTTTCTTTGGAGCGGGAAGTGTCATGGACTGATTTGCTATATCCTTGGCCTGTTCGGTTTCAAGAAAATCGCCGTTGGTCGTTTCTATCGCCACCATACCATGATATTTTTTATATCCCATAATCAATGGATCACGTAATATGCTCATTTTTTCGACCGTTCGGGCATTAAAATCAAGCAAGTCGTCATGATTGGGAATGAATACGCCATCTACCAAAACCAAAGGCGGATCGCCCGCATAACTGTCATCATACGATTCATTATCTTCTTTTACCCAAAAGGTATATTTCCCGCTTGGTAGTTTTTTTACCCAGACATTTTCAACAATTTCCACCAAGGTCTCTCGCAAGGTGTTGAATCGGGTATAATCATCGAGCATAAAAATTTCGGGTACTCCCCCATCAAAAGGATCTTTTTTGTTTATGGATAAAATGGAATCGGGCTTTACACTATAATAACCATTCTCGATCTGGTTGTATACGCTACGTTGCACAATGGTCTCTTCCATATCGGGCGAAATAGTATGGTCTGCAAATTCAATTCCGTTATACTTCAAATCATGTTCTTTTAAAAATCGAACCGTGTAGTTTTCCGGATTATCATCCGCGACCTGCGCCAATATGTTGGTAACATCATACTCCTTGCGCACGTAGGTGTAAAAATTGCCATCCTTATCGGTAATGGCGGATCGTATTTGAAAATTCGTGCCGGGGATGGATATCACTAACGTCTTTCCTTCAACAGGATTGCCCCCGGCTATGGCGCTGACATTCCCAAAAAAAGTTCGCCCCGTTGTTCAGGAAGAAAAATAGAATCGTTAACGGTTTTCCCTATTGTTTTGTCAACACTTAAATAGGCGCTGGAATAATCCACCGCGTCTAAGGGTCTATCAATGCTCAGCGCATCGATTTTTCGCACACTTATGGAATAGTTGCCATAGCCCAAAGGGCCCTTGAAATTTCTAGGAATCAAGGCTACTTTTTCGCGTTGGCCATACTGTTTTTTATCAGTTAGTAACACTATAGTGCCATCATCCTTCTTCTTTTGGTCGGTCTGCCCAGGCCGCGTTTCTACGTTAATATCGGATATAGAAGTGGAGTCGATCTCACTGGCTAGTATAGCCTCTTGATCACTACGATACGGGTTTATAATGGTAATATCATCTTTAAACAATTGCCCTTGCCCTGCATTTTTCATCCATTTCGTATAACCGATAAGTTTATAGTTTCCCGAAGGTATCGACACCGGAATAAAAAAATCACCTTGGCCCCTTCCTTTTTCCAAGCGCACCTTTTGAACGAGTTGGGTAGGCAGGTCTTCACCTACCAATTCGATATAGGCCATGCTGCTGATCGTACTCAACTTGTTGGTCTGGGCGTTGATACAATAAAAGCTATAATACACATATTCACCGGGAAGCAGTACCGATGCGTTGTAGTGCACAAAGACCTTTTCCAAAGGCAATTTTTTTAATTGCTGTAACTCATCTTGGTTCTTTACCACATATTGTGCGGAAACCAAACCACATTGCACAAAAAGCAAACCAAACAATAGCGTTATTTTCTTCATAATTTTTTAATTTATTCAATCCAAAAATCAGGTACTTCATCACTGCCAAAAAGCGTACAATCACCACAGGCACGGGGAACTGTCGTTGCCGAAGAAAGTCCTCCATTCGAATCAACTTGTGTACTATAGTATGCCACTAGTTCTCCATGTATACTTTCAATCAAAGATAAGGGGCTAAGCGTGGCACCCGGCCCCGGGTCACAATACGAACGATGCGAAATGCTTCGCACGGTCGGAACACAACTTATGGGGTATACTGGCAAAGGCTCACCCGGAAACAAGTCTTCGTAATCGAAATAAATGCGCTGCTGTGATACCGATGCGACCTCAAAATAGCCAAGTGCGTTTTGACCTGTTGCACTTGCCGATTTTATATTACCTTCCAAAAAACCCGGTTGCACTTCGGAAAAAACACTTTCTGAGTTCGAAAAACTTTTAAGCGTATTGTAGTAATTATAGGCTTCTACCGATTGCACATATTGTTTCACCAAAATACTATAGCGATGGCTAATGATAAAATTGGATCGATCGATAAAACGTACAGGATTCCTAAGTATCCTATTTTCCTGTAGTCCGACGGTTGTGGCCTGGATGATTTCTTCGGAAGGTTTGGTTTGATAACAAACTCTTTGTTCATCTGGACCCCGAACTATAAAGTCAAGGTCAAAGGTCGGTACGGGCAGCGCACAGGATCATAATTGGTCAAAACGTAATCGAGTGGTCTCCATTCAGGGGCGATGATCTTATAGGTTTCTTCGTAATCGTAACGGAAATACTGGGTGTTTGCAGCGGTTCCTAAACCATCTACATGGATAAATACCCCTTCAGTATTGTTTTCGTTGCGACCACGCTCAACATTTACATTCTCGAGTACAGATTCATTTTCATACTTTTCCTGATTTGAAATATAAGAAGCACCACTTTGTGTATCAAGCCTCAAGGTATAAAGTACACCGGGCTGCGCTGCAAATTCACTATCCGATACATATTTTCCCGGTTCAGACTCGCTAAAGGCATACACGTTGCCTAGTTCATCCTCGACACTTACACTTGCCTTTTCTTCGGGTTCAAACGTGCTGCGTCCCAAGTTCTGCAAATCAGGTCGAAAAGAAGGGTCATAAATACTATCTACTTCGTTGACCACAGCAAAATCACGTGGACGGCTAAGACGTACAAATTGCCTTTTTATTTCATTGGTTAAGGTCGCCTCGACGACCAACCCGATTTGCTGATCCGGAATTTCGGTATTGATGTCAAACGGTTCGATACAACCCATGAAGGTTGAAAACAAAATGATATAGAAAATAGGTCTCTTCATTGTTAAATTATTCTTCCCAAAAATCAGGTACTACATTACTTCCAAAGATGGTGCAATCACCACAAATTCTCGCTGTTACCAAATATGGACCTTCACAAATTTCCGGTGGAATCGAATTATCTCCAAAATACTCAATACTTTCTCGCTGAATCTGTGGAATCAATTTTTCGGGACAATGTAAAGGAGGCGGCGGACTTGGCCCATCACGTTCTGGATCCCCTAATTGGGGACTAAAAATGCGGTCGCAATTAAACTCTTCTTGAAAATACGGTGGTAAATCTTCCCCCGGAAAATAATCCACATAATTGAAAAACAATCGTTTTTGGTCGACGGCCACAACATCGAAAAAGCCTAGAACATTTGAATCTCCACTTACCGAACGGATATTACCCTCTAAAAAACCCGGCTGAACCTGACTGAAAACATTTTCGCTACTAGCAAAACTATTTAACGATTCATAATAATCATAGGCTTCTTGAGATTCTAAATATTGTTTGACCAAAATACTGTAGCGATGCGACATAATGGGGTTATTGCGATTGATAAAACGTACGATATTTCGTTGTGAACTAGAAATTTCTAAATTGACGGTATTCTTTAACTGAATCTCAGAAGAAGCAACGGTATTATAGCACACTTGCTCTTCTTTAGCTCTAGGCACCAAGCGTACTGCCGGTACCTCGAGCGGTACATTGCCGTCATTCAATATTTCGAATTCAAAAGGCGTCCATTTTGGGGCAATTATCTTGTATGCTTCCTCGTAGGTATATCTAAAATTATTGGATTGGTTCGTGGGATCCGAACTATCGGCATAAATAGCAATTCCGTCTTCACCAAAATCATTAATAATTCGTTCGGCATAGAGCTCATCAATACGGGATTGACCTGAAAAAGACATCTCTTTTGACTCATAAATCTCACCATTTGAAGTGATAATATTCAGACTATATCCGATATTCTCTACCGCGGCGAATTCAGAATCGGATAGGTAAACTCCCGGAGTGATTTCGGAAAAAGTATGTACCATTCCAGAATTTTCCGCTATTTCAACCATTGCCCCAGATTCGTATTCGACAAACGAAGGTTCTATGGAGTCGAATCGAACACTGGGTACAAAACGTACTTCTGGGTCAAAATTGATAATACTATCCTGACTCAAAGAAATCGTTCTACTCAACTTCACTTTTTGTTTTTTTACCTCATTCGTTAGGGTTGCTTCGGCCACCAAAAGCGTATCGGTTGTTTCGATTTCCGTAGTAAAGTCAAACGGTTCAATACAACCTATAAGCAGCACTAAAATTGATATTTTAAGCAAATATCTGTTCATATACCTTGTTTATTCTTCCCAAAAATCGGGTACAACATTACTACCTAATTTAGTACAATCACCGCAGGCCGTCGGTAGTGTAAAATACGAGCCAAATTGGTCCATAGTCGGGTTGTCGTTCGTTGAATGATATACCACGATCCCTGCCAAAATTGCTTCAATCAAAGGCGATTCACAGGCCCCATCGCACTCCCTAAAACCAGCGCAGTGATAGCCCAAACTGTATAACAAGGGATTTCCAGGTGTTCCGCAATTAATGACATATGGAGGAAGCTGCTCATCAGGAAATAAATCGGCATAGTTAAAATACATGCGTCTTTCACTTACTGCGGCCACTTCAAAATACCCGAGCACATTCTCGTCTTTATCGGTTGCCGACCTTAGATTACCTTCTAAAAAACCTGGTTGTATTTGCGAAAAAATATTATCCGAAGAAGAAAAATCTCCCAATCGTTCATAATATGAGTAAGCATCCTGAGTCTGGGTAAACTGTCGCACCATAAGACTATATCGATGTGAAATGATATAATTTTCCCGATTGATATACCTTACACTAAAATCATCCACCTTGTTTTCGGTCAAACCGACGGTGGAAGTTTGTATCAATTCGTTAGAAGAAGCCCTGCCAAAACAAACACGTCGCTGCTCGGTACGTGGTTTTAAATCGACCTGATAAGGTATTGTATCACAGGCGATATAATGAACCACTTCGAATTCAAAAGGGTCATAGTTGGGCGCAATTATTTTATATGTCTCATCATATTCGTACCTAAAGTATCGAGGGTTTCCGGGGAAGCGATATTATCCAAAAGAATGCTAACACCTTCTTCACCTTCATCATTGACTAGCCGTTTGGCGATAACATCTTCTATCGGAACATTTTCGGGTGTCGTTACGGTTGTTGATCGATACGATTTGCCATCGGTGGTTTCTACATTCAGGGTATAACTGGCTCCGGTTTGAGCTGCGAAGGAAGTTTCGGAAAGATAGACTCCCGGTTCAGTTTCATTAAATCGATATATATTTCCAGTATCATCCTCTATTTCGACCCGCGCACTTTGCTCGGTGGCTGGGCCTTCGGCCTCAAAGGAATACGTGCGGAATAAGGTCACTTGGTGTTGTTTGAGTTCAGTCGTTAATAGGGCATCTATGACCAGGGCGTTTTCAAAATCGTCCGTCTTTGCGTCGAAAGGTTCAACACAACCCAAACAACAACATCCGACCAAAACAATGGCCAAACTAAATCTTATTATTTTCCTCGTTTCAAACACCTTGGGACGTTTCTCTTAAAACTTAAAATTATACGTAATTGAAGGTATCGGCACCGCAAAGATGGAACTCTGAAGTGCTTTGACTTCACCGCCCTCCGTTACAAAAAATACGGAATAGGGGTTGTTCCTGCCCAAAACATTATAGACCGAAATCGTCCAAAAACTATGGGCCAGTTTGTTCTTTTTGTGATTGCCTTCGATGTTGATCCCCAAATCCAATCGATAGAAATCTGGAATCCGGAATTCATTGCGATTACTGTAATACACATACTCCGCATTGTTGAACTGATAGGTTCCGATAGGATAGGTTACCGGGCGACCGGTCTGATACACGAAATTGGCCGAAATACTGTAACGCCTCGTAAACTTATAGTTAGTGATAAGACTGACATCGTGCGGTTTATCATAGTTCGAAGGAAAGAAATTTCCGTTATTGATGCGCTCTTCGCTGAACTCACTATCGAACTTTATCAACGAGCGGGAATAGGTATACCCTAGCCAGCCATTTAATCTGCCTCTGCTTTTGCGCAATAATAGCTCTACGCCATACGATTGACCCTCCCCTTGTAATACTTCGGTTTCAATCGTTTGATTTAGCAGTAACTGGGCCCCGGTCTTAAAATCAAGCACATTTTGGGAAGTCTTGAAGTAGCCTTCCAAACTAAGTTCATATTCGTTCTCTTTTAGGTTTTGATAAATTCCCAAAGAATACTGGTTACCGCGTTGGGGTTTTATATTGGTGTCCGACAATTTCCAAGTATCAATGGGTGAAACCGTAGTATTGTTCGAAAGGGTGTGGATAAATTGATAGCCATTGTTGAAACTGGCCTTCAACGATAGGTCGGGTTTTAGAAAATATCGGGCCGACGCTCGTACCTCTGGACCTCCATAAGTCTTGATTATTTCGTTATTTCCATATTGAACGGAATCTATTCGCGTACCCTCATTGCGCGGAACCCCATCTTGGTAAATACGCTGTTCCGATGCGCCGAGGGCCGCATAAAAAGAATAACGAAGTCCGACATCGACCAAGAGCCTGTCGGTTATCTTGAATTCATCCGAAATGAACAAGGCGGATTCCAATGCTTTTTCCTTGGGAATGGAAAGCGGTTGAATGACCGATTCGTTTCCTTCGGGAGAAATGAAACCGGGTTTTACGCCATACACTTTTCCGGCAAGGCCATAGTTCAACGTATGCTTATCATTTAGAAAATAATTCAAATTTAATTTCAGTTCGGTCTCGTCGATGCTATAGCCCAAACCAAAATCATTATTGGATTCCCCGTCAAAATCGATATTGAATCTATATTGACTGTTCGCTACAATAAGACTACCGGTATTCTTCTCATTGAATTTATGGTCCCATCGCAACGAAAATCCGCGGTTGCTATAGTTATACAGTGAATCGGATGTAATACTAAAGGCATCACGACTATAATATCCCGTAGCGCGAACATCGTTGTTCTCATTGATTTTGTTGTTGTATTTGATGATTCCGTCGTAGAACGATGCAGAACTGTTGCTTAACGATTCCTCATCCAACGACCTTAAAATCCAATCGGAATAGGCACCCCTTGCCCCTACCATCAATGCTGATTTATCTTTGGTCAACGGAATTTCCAAGGCCAGATTCGCGGTAACGGGTCCTATGGATGCCTCACCGGCAAATTTCTCCACATTACCGTCCTTGGTCTCGATATCGAAGACCGAGGATAGCCGTCCTCCGTATTCCGCAGGAATATTTCCTTTGTAAATATTTACTCCTTTCGTTGTAAAAGGGTTCAATGCTTGAAATATTCCAAAGAAATGTGAGGGATTATAGATGACGGCATCATCCAAAAGAATGAGGTTTTGATCCGTCTTTCCACCGCGGACATTGAATCCCGTTGCGCCTTCGCCGGCGGAAGTAATTCCAGGTAATGCTTTCGCCACTTGTAAAATATCGCGCTCGCCTAAAACCAAGGGAATATTTTTGGATTCTTCGGATTCAATTTGCGTAGTACCTGTATTCGCTTCTTCGACGTTTTTCGCGGCATCGGCCTCGACCACGACTTCTTCAAGCATTTCGAGACTTTCCGACATTTCGAAATCAAGCGTTCCGTCATTGTAGATGATGACTTCACGTTCAGCCGACTGAATGCCCATTGCCCTCGCCTGTACTACATTCTGACCCGGAGGAAGCTGTATTCTATAATAGCCATTCGCATCTGTAACCGTGCCGATACCTCTACCTTTCACAAGCACCGAAAGATCAGGTACGGACTCCCCATTTTTGGTACGTACATAACCCTGCAAGGTGTACCGAGATTTTTCAGAATCTTTATCCGCTTTACCAATACGAACGGTTTCCAGTTTCCGATTGCTTGAGGCCTGTTGTGTGTTGTAAAATACAGGGTTGATGACCTGTTTTTCTTGAACTATTTCCTTTTCGACTTCCTCTTTTTCTTCCTTAAAAAAGCCTTGTGGAAGTTCATCGTAGATGATATTATTGTTCGTAAGGATGATTTTCTGCCCATCCAACAGATAGAAATTTAACGAAGTATCCTTAAAAATATCGTTCAATATCGTTGCCGTAGGCGCTTCATTGTAGTCACCGGAAACAACTTTGTCGCCCAACCATTGCTCGGCATAATAAAATTTGTAGTTGGTCAGACCTTCAATTTGGCCGAGCACCTCTTTTATAGGAGTGTTTGTGAACTGCAATGAAATTTTCTGGGTACGCTCTTGATCTTCATTTTGCCCGAAAGTCAGCAAACAAGAGGTTAGTAAAACAATATAGAGTAAGTTGGTCTTCGCGTAGTGTTTCTTCATTTCGTGGTCTATACTAGTATTCAAAAACGTTAAAAGTTGGTTTCCAAATGAATATCGACGACGGTAATCTACCTGATTACTGTAAATGAAAAATAAAGGAGTATTTGACTAGCTATCAATACCTATTCGGATATTAAATCTAAGGAATTTTAATGAATCTAATATAGGGATTACTTGTATTAACGGTCCTAAGACCTATGAATTGGAGTATTGAATAAATATAGACTCCAAATTTATGATTTTAGTAATTTAACCGATAAAAAGACCTTGGTTCCGCTAATTACTTTGGGACGGTATTTCCTTTTTATTCTTTTTGAAAGTATCATACACCTTATTGAAGTTGCTCAAAATCGATAGGATATTTGCCCCAACTATTTTATAGCCAAGGATTCATATCGACGCAGACCCGTTCTCAACCAATCTTGATACGTTTCTACATCGACTTGTTGTATGGAACTATTCAATACCTCCAATTCAGGGGAGAGCAATACATAAAAGGGCTGTGAAGCGGTATTAAAATTCAAGGTCTGAAATGTGCCCCATTTTTGGCCTACGGTTTCGATATTTTTCACACGCCCCGAATCGAATTTAAAATCGAACTGCCCCGATTCGGGAAGCTCTTTTCGATCGTCTACATAGAGCGAAATCAATACATAATCGTTCTTGAGCATCGGAAAGATACTAGGGTCACTCCAAACGTTTTCTTCCATTTTACGGCAGTTCACACAGGCCCAACCGGTAAAATCAAGTAGAATGGGCTTATTGATCCGTTTGGCATGTGCCACACCTTCCTCAAAATCCTTAAAGCAATTGATTCCTAAAGGACAATCACTTTCAGTTTCTTGAACACTGTAGAAATCTGGGGGTGGAAAGCCGCTTAAAAATTTAAGATTCGTAATCTGAAAAAGGCCCAATATCAAATAAATCGCAAACGCAGCACTTACCAGACCCGTTGCTTTTCTTCCCAAGGATATTTTTCCTTTCGGGCCATCATGTTTAAACTTGAATATGCCGAATAAATATAGTGCCAGCAAAATTGCCAATACAATCCAAATGACTAAGAATACCTCTCTTTTCAAGAGTCCCCAATGACCTACTAAATCGGCGTTGGAGAGAAATTTCAATGCCAGCCCCAATTCAAGGAAACCTAAAACGACTTTCACAGTTGTCATCCATCCACCAGATTTGGGAAGGGAATTCAACCATGCCGGAAAGAGGGCAAACAAGGCGAACGGCAACGCCAATGCCACTCCAAAACCCGTCATACCGGCAGATAGATTTGTCGCAACATCACCTTGAGCCAAAGTGGTACTCCCCAAAAGTCCGCCTAAAATAGGGCCCGTACATGAAAAGGATACAATAGCGAGTGTGACGGCCATAAAAAAGATTCCTAGAAATCCTCCCACTTTGCTAGAGGCGGCATCCATTTTATTGGCCCAAGAACTCGGTAGGGTCAATTCATAATATCCAAAAAAGGAAAAGGCGAAAAAGACAAAAATCAAGAAGAAAGCTATATTCAGCCAAATATTGGTTGCTATTGTATTGAGTATTTGTGAATCGACCGAATCAAAAAGATGAAAAGGAAGGCTCAACAAAAAGTAGATGAGAACGATAAAGAAACCATAGAGCAAGGCATTGACGATACCTTTGGATTTCTTTTCAGAATGTTTTGTAAAAAAAGATACGGTCAACGGAATCATGGGAAACACACAAGGTGTAAGCAAAGCAATTAGTCCACCTAAAAAACCAAGACCGAAAATAGTCCATAAGCCAGATTTGGAGTCCAAGGCATCCCCTACCGAATTGCTTAAAAGCTCTTTGTTCTTTAAATCGATTTTTAAGGCCGAGGTCATTGTCAAACTTCGTTCATCGACCGTTTCTTCTTCCTTTACAACGGCACCACCATCTAACGGAAAACTGAAATCATGGTCCACGGGAATACAGACTTCCTTACAGACTTGATAAAATAAATTGACATCGATTTGGCGAACGTTCGGGTCAAGAAGTTTCACCTTTTGCCTAAAAACGGCCTCTTTCTTGAAAAAGGTCTCTTCGACTTCGAAAATATCACTGAATTCTGTTTGAGTCTCGCTCTCTTCGGTCTTGCCGATCAGCTTATAATCCTCTCCGCTTTTTTTATAGGTAAATTCACTGGGCAAAGAACCACCATCGGCTGTAAATTGGGAATATACATGCCATTCATAAGCAATTTTACCGCGCATGGTAAGCTCATACTCCGAATCAGAAATTTTATTGAGCTCTTGTGACCAAACGACGGGATTATCATCATCTTGCGAAAAAACCGCAAACGTCTGACCTAGCAACAAAAAAAGAAGAAACAAATGTCTCATGTATGTAATTCAAATTTTAATATCGTTCGCTTGCTGTCGGTTACTTTAAAACGTTCATCCGCCCTGCGGCCAACCACCCATATGATTTCATCCTCAGAGCACAATAACCATTGTGCGTCTTTCGAAATGATGTCAATTTTTTCGTCCTTAAAGAACTTGGAGAGCTTTTTTTGCCCTTCATTCCCAAGGGATAAAAATAGTCGCCTTTTTGCCATTTTCTTAACAGCAGGGGATAGTTTAACGTTTCTTTATCTACAAATAGTACATTTTTACCCTGCCCATCAATATTCGCAACTTCTTGAATCGTCAAGCGAAGTGGTCTCTGGACTGAAGTTTGATTTTCTTCGATCGAATAAATCTTAGCGGTATCGTCAACGAGCTCAGAGAGGAGCAAAAAATCCCTATCCTTAACTAAACGATGGGTCTTCGACCGGACTTCCTTGCCGCTCATGGCCGTTAACAGGGCCAAGACATTATTCCATTCCGTAAATCCATATTCCTTAAAAAGTGCATAAATGTAGGCTTTTAGAGGATTTAGTTTCTGCAGTTCCACGATGTTAACTTTTATAATGACACCCTCTTTTTCGAAAAGAATCGGGCGCAAACTTTCAACATGGTTTTTCGCGATATCGGAAGTTTGCTGCAAATACTCTTGGGACTGGAGAAAATTTTGCAGAAATGTGGGATGCAGTTCCTTTAACCTCGGTACGATTTTCTCACGGATTTTATTCCGAAGGTACTTGGTTTCTGCATTACTGCTGTCTTCGCGCCATTGCAAGCCTTCTTTTTTGGCATAGTCCAAAATTTCATGCCGAGAAAACTTCAACAAAGGCCGAGCAATGGTTTCGTTTTTCGCCGGAATTCCCGTCAAACCTTCTATTCCCGTTCCTCTGGAAAGATTGATCAGGAAAGTTTCCAGATTGTCATCGGCGTGGTGTGCTGTCACTAGGGTTTTCATTCCGTTTTGTTGCATGATTTCGGCGAACCAGTGATAGCGAAGTTCTCTCGCGGCAACCTGAACCGAAACTTTATTTTTATTCACATAACCAATTGTATCAAAATGGGTTATAAAATATGTTTTGTTCAATTGATTGGCAAGGTTCCTTGCAAATTCTTCGTCTCCCTCGCTTTCAGCGCCCCGCAATCGAAAATTGCAATGGGCGATACTAAAATCCATTTTTAGGGCATGGCAAAGATGTACCAAAACCACACTATCCATACCACCACTGCAGGCCAAAAGAAATTGCTTTTTTGGCAATTCGGGGAATTCCTGTTCGATATGACTTTGGAAAGAAACTAACACCTTACAAAAGTAATGAAGAAGTACGAGGTAAAAGGTACGAGGTACGATTTGCATAACGCATATCGAATTGTGATCAGACCCTATCGTTCGGCGGTTCGTTGTCTGGCAAATTCTTTTAGTTGGCTTGCTGGCTACATCCTTTCTTGCAACCACTTCTTAACGGTTTCCAACATTTCCTCCTTACACAAATCATTATGAAGTTCATGATACCCATCCTCGAACAATTTTAAGGTCGTTTCGGTAGCGTTTTTATGGAATTCTTCTGTGCCACGGTAATCGATGATAGGGTCTCCGGTACCGTGTAGCAAAAGGGTTTCTACTCTTAGAGCCCCGGCATGAGCAATGGCCCACTCCCCTGCTTCAATTATTGGAAAAGAATACATCGGACTCACTTTGTCATGCACTAGCTGGTCGGACTTGTATTTTTCAACTTCTTCTGGGATTCGAGAAATTCCATTCGGATCAAGTCCCGAAGGCATCGTGATCGACGGTAGAATATTCAGCAACGCTTTTCCCAATATCATTTTCCATTGAGGTGGCTGAAAGGCCAATCTCAAATACGGACTCGTGGCCACAATACCTTTAATTTTCGGTTCACGGCGTAAGGCATAGTTCAATATCAAATTCCCGCCCATGCTATGGCCATAAAGAAATATCGGCAGTTTGGGATACAATTCAACGGCCTTCTGAATCGTCAAATCCAAGATATCCAACAACGATTTGTAACTAGGGCAATGTCCTCTATTTCCACTGGACTTTCCATGGCCGATGTTATCGTACATTACAACAGCAAGTCCTGAATCAAGCAACATCGGAACCACATTCTCCAAATAACGGCCCGAATGTTCGCCAAAACCATGAACCAAAACGATAACCGCCTTTGGGTTTTCGGGCTTCGTATGGAACCCTTGGATTTTGGTACTGAAGGCCTGGAATGTGAATTGTTGGAGATTCATTTTAGAAATGAGTTAACTGTAAGGTTTTAAATTACGCTTGGAATTTGGAATTTCTTTTTTGGGATTTGAGCCCCCCCCTCTAGTACTTCCCGCATTGCCTTGGCCTTCAAAAGGCATTCCTCATATTCTTTTTCAGGTATCGCTTTGGCCGTAATGGCACCGCCAACTGCATACGAAACATACTTTTCTGTTGCATTATATAAAATACTTCGGATTACTACATTAAAATCAAAATCATTGTCCGGCGTGAAATAGCCTACGGCACCACTATACAGTCCGCGTTTGGAGGATTCGAGGGTTTCGATGATCTTCATGGCCGAGACTTTGGGAGCGCCCGTCATGCTACCCATGGGGAAAGTTTCCCGTATCAATTCTACTGGGTTTTTACCTTCTGGGACTTCCGAAGTAATGGTCGAAATCATCTGATGCACCTGCTCAAAAGTATAGACCTCACAAAGTTCTTCGACGGTCACACTTCCTTTTACCGCGCTTTTGGATAGATCGTTGCGCACCAAATCGACGATCATAATGTTTTCGGCACGTTCCTTCACATCGTTTTTTAAATCCTCGATTAGGCTTTTGTCATCATTTGGTTTCGATGCGCGTTTTGCGGTCCCTTTGATCGGCCGGGAAATAACTTTATTGCCCACTTTCTTCAAATAGCGTTCTGGAGAGGCCGAAAGCAAATACTTGTCGTTCAATTTCAGGAAAGTAGCAAAAGGTGCTTTAGATATTGTATTCAATTTTCGATACGTCTGCAAGGGGTCGATTCGGGTGCTTTCGGCATAAAATTCCTGGCAAAAATTGGCCTCATAGATATCCCCACGGTGAATATGGTGCAACATGCGGTCAATCCTTCTAAAATATTCATCCTTGAAAATGCGCAGTTTGATACGGACATCCTGTGTGACCGAATTATTTCCCTCCCTTGGAAAATTACCACTCGAAATGAATTCAAAATCCGATTCGATTTCATCGTCAACCATATTTAAATAGATGAACTCGGCACTATTTCCTGTAATCCGGATAATCTTTTTAGGCTGGAAGAAAAACAAATCCGGAAAATGCAATCCGTCAAAATTATTCGATTGCAAGGCCTCTACATCGTTCTTTAGGTCGTAGGAAAGATATCCGAAAAGCCAATCACGGGTTTCTGATTGGTATTCCCGAAGATTTTCAAATGCATTCTCGCAATCGGTTATGATAGAGGTCAATCCATCAACTGCCAATAAAGCATCGAACGAACCATAGGTGTCAGCGTGGGCGTTGCTATCCATCCAGACCACTTCGTCGAACTGCCGTGCCCATTCCAATAGGGCGTTCTTGAATTTTGAGACCTCAGAAACCTGAAAAGAGACTGTTTTCCGCAAGAATACTGCTTATAAGGAGTTTAGGAACCCATCAATTGCCTTTTTATGCTCCGCAGCAAGGTCAGCATCTAAAATACCTTTTTCCAAATCAAAATTCTCATGGAAGGAGGGCAGTGAAAAAGTGATGCCAATTTTTGCCCCAAAGCGCGGGAGAAAATTTTTCGTCACCTCCAAAGCACTTGAACCTCCACGTTTACCTCCGGAAGTAGACATCAATAGCACATTAGTGTTCTCTAAAAACTTCCGCTCTAGCCGAGATAGCCAATCGATTACGTTTTTAAAATAGGCAGAGGGATTGCTATTGTGCTCGTTAACCGAAAGAATGAGTCCATCTGCCTTTTGAATATCGTCTTTCAACTCGATCAAAGAGTTTGAATAGCCCTTTTCTTTCTCTTGGTCTTCGTTGTACATCGGGAAAGGACAATTCGCCATATTCATAACTTGAATTTCATATCCCGAGATAAGCGAAACGGTATGTTTTACCAATTTGAAGTTGATCGAGGTCGATGAATTACTGCCTGCAAATGCCAATATTGATGCCATGGTTACGTTTTAAGTGCTTACAACTGAGCAACGAAAATACCGCAAATCGTATTGACTTGCGAGTATTTTGTATAATTTTGCGGAGCAAAACATCCGAACACACTGTTTGACAAGTATATAGATAGATTCAAGTTATGAATTTTGAGTCATCGGCTCAGAGTAATCATAACCATCGTAGTTAAGTTATAGTTTAAGAATTGGAAACAAAGACCAACAGATTATATTTTATCGATGCCATGAGGGCATGGGCGATTCTCATGATGCTACAAGGGCATTTTGTGGATGGGTTGCTTGATAATACATTTCGCGATATTAGTTACACTCCATATGCCATTTGGAGTTATTTCAGGGGGCATCACCGCACCCGTTTTCTTTACGGTCTCCGGGTTTATTTATACCTATCTCTTGATTCGCGTTCCCCAAAAGGGACTGGAAAACCCCAGGGTCAAAAAAGGCATCAAGCGCGGACTTGAGTTGTTATTGATAGGGTATCTGCTTCGCATGAACCTTTTTGGGTTGTTGAAGGGTGAGATTTATGACTCTTTCTTTTTTGTGGATGTACTCCACTGCATCGGGCTTTCTATTTTAGGCATCATCGGGGTGTATCTCTTGACGCAGCACCGTAAAAGATTCTTGTTCCCATCGGTTCTGGTAGGAATTACAGTATTGCTTTTTCTTTTCGAACCGCTTTACAAGTCATTTAGCTATGGGTTTTTACCGGATGCCTTTGCCAACTATTTCACCAAGGCAAATGGTTCCGTGTTTACAATTTTCCCGTGGTTCGGCTATGCCTCATTTGGTGCGTTTCTTTCGATTCTTTTTACCCGATTTAAAAACTTTAAACACCTTTACCCAATCGCAATGGCCATCTCGGTAGTTATGGGCTCATTGTTGATTTTCTTTTCGTCGGATTTCTTTTTAGCGCTTTCACAAGCCACAGGCATTCAATTGTTCGCCGATATCTTTTTTAATAACTACCTCTTTATTCGGTTGGGCGATGTGTTTTTAGTCTTTGCCGTCTTTATGCTATTTCGAAGTTTAATGACGAACAAAACCATGTTGGCAATCGGTTCAAGTACCCTTTCGATTTACGTGGTGCACTTTATCATCCTCTATGGTAGCTTTACTGGATTGGGACTTTATGGCTTCTTTCATCATTCCTTATCGCCAATGGTGGTAATACCTGCAGCCATTCTATTTATGGTCGTCTGCACCTATTTGGCCTTGCAGTATGAAAAACATAAGGTTGAAATCAAATCTAAACTAAGGGTCGCTCAAAAATGGTGTTTGGCCCAGGCAGAAGTTATTTTGACTTTTGCTTTTGAATTAACTAAAAACATCTTTCTTAAAGTACTTCGGTTGCTGGGATTGGTTAAGAATTAGTTGTACGTTGTTTTGTTTTTTATCAACCGTAAGCTCCAAGTTGGATTTGCAAACCCGCACTTTTGTTTAAAGCCATCTAAAGTCAAAAGCGCCAGTCGTTTCTAACCATCGGTTAACACGAAAGACAACATTGGGAAGTCCATTGAAGTAAATTATCGTTTAGACTCCGCTTTTGACGAGTATGTTTGGAGCCAAGACAATTTTAATAGATTTTACCAAACTCATGTTTTTATATCGAATACGGTCAATTCAAAAAAAATAAATATGAAAAAGTTGATTTGCTTTTTTGCCGTTGCAACCTTATTCTCCTGTAGTAAAAATGAAAGTGAGGGACGGGCAAAAGAAATACTCGGAACTTGGCATGGGGTTCGAACTGATTTCATCGTTGACGGGCAACCAGACCCCAATTCTTCAAGAGATGGTATTTATTCCGTAGCTTTTGCTTATGCCAATGGCTTAGAAATTTTTGATGATGGAACTTTAAAAGGACTCATCAAGAATTTTGACAATGATCTTCAGATGGATGTTTGGATTCCAACAGAGTATGTCAGTACCTGGGAACTACTTAATGATACCGAAGTCAGATTGAACGATTTAACTTATAAATTAGTGTTACTTACTGAAAACGAACTTGTTATACAGTTTGAGAGTGCTAATACTATTAAAGAACTCAAGCTAGTCAAGAAAGAATAAATAGCTAAAACTTCCCAGTTCTACTAAATTAGTAGCTATTCAAAATTCTAAACATGCAATGCCCGATCGTCGGTCGCAGCCAACGCAGCTTCTTTGACCGCTTCGGCATAGGTCGGGTGGGCATGGCTCATACGAGCCATATCTTCCGCCGAAGCCCTAAACTCCATTGCCGTTACCGCTTCGGTAATCAAATCGGCACATCTAGCACCAATCATATGCACGCCCAAAACTTCGTCTGTCTTTTTATCGGCCAGTATTTTGACGAATCCGTCGATATCGCCACTAGCACGTGAACGACCCAAGGCCCGCATGGGGAACTGTCCCACTTTATATTCGACACCAGCCTCTTTTAGTTCTTCTTCAGTCTTTCCGACCGCAGAAACTTCGGGCCAAGTGTAAACCACCCCAGGGATCAAGTTGTAATCGATATGCGGTTTTTGCCCAGCTAAAATCTCGGCCACCAAGGTTCCCTCTTCTTCTGCCTTATGGGCTAACATGGCACCACGAATTACATCGCCAATGGCATAGATGTTCGAAACATTGGTCTGTAGGTGGTCATTTACCTCGACCTTGCCTCGATCGTCGATTTTGACTCCAGCAGCTTCCGCATTCAATCCATCAGTATAGGGGCGACGGCCTACGGAGACAAGGCAGTAATCCCCCTTAAAGATAACTTCCTCTCCTTTTTTGTCATCCGCTTTTACAATCACTTCTTTGCCCTTGCGTTCAACGGACTTTACTTTATGAGATAGGTGGAACTTCACTTTTTGCTTTTTCAGCACTTTCATCAATTCTTTTGAAAGTGCTCCGTCCATAGTGGGAATGATACGATCCATATATTCCACGACGGTCACCTCTGCTCCAAGCCTTTTATAAACTTGACCCAATTCGAGCCCGATAACTCCGCCTCCGATGACGATCATATGTTTGGGAATTTCCTTGAGTTCCAAAGCTTCGGTCGAAGTAATGATACGTTCTTTATCGATTTTTATGAAAGGAAGCGTTGAAGGTTTGCTTCCGGTAGCAATTATAATATTATTTGCCTCAATTGTTTCGGTCTTTCCGTCGTTCTTTTTGATATTGACATGGGTCGCATCCTTAAAACTTCCCAATCCTTCAAAAACTTCGACCTTATTTTTATCCATCAAAAACTGGATTCCCTTGGTAGTCATATCGACCACGTTCTGCTTCCGGGCAATCATTTTTGCTAAATTGACCTTTACCTCCCCGGGAATCTCAATACCATGATCCTCAAAATGCGAAACCGCATCCTCATAATGATGAGAAGAATCCAACATTGCTTTTGAGGGAATACACCCCACGTTCAGGCAAGTGCCGCCTAGGGTACTATATTTTTCAATGATCGCGGTTTTCATTCCCAATTGTGCGCAACGGATCGCTGCAACATATCCACCGGGTCCAGAGCCGATAATGGCCACATCGTATGAACTCATAAAAAGTCTTTAAATTAATGAACTACAAAATTAGTACTATTTTTTCGGTTTTACAGGTCGATTGCGGTCGTATGCTTGACTTCGTTGATAATAAATGAGCTTTGTGTGCTTCCGATATGTTTGATGGCAGTGAGCTTATTTACCACAAACTCGCGATAGGCATCCAAGTTGGTAACATATATTTTTAAAATATAATCATAGTCGCCGCTGATATGGTAGCATTCAACCACTTCTGGTAATTGCAAAACCTCGCGTTCGAATTGTATCACAAACTCCTTGATATGCTGTGCTAATTTTACGTGGCACAACACGACAAAGGCCTTGTCCACTTTCTTTTTATCCACAAGGGCAACATAACGAGTGATGACCTGTGATTTTTCAAGACGCTTGATCCGCTCATACACGGCCGTAACTGAGAGACCTAAATGATTTGCATATTCCTTTGTGGTCCTTTTGCTATCGGCCTGCAATAAAGCCAATAACTTCTTGTCGGTGGCATCTAGTTTCAACATGATTTAATTTCGTTTTTAGGATGTGAAATTCAAGACATTAAAATATATAATCTATATAATGTAATTATCATAGTTTTATTTTCTATAAATACAAATAATCATTGACAACATATCCATTTAAAGGTAATTTTATAGTCTAAATCTACAATTATGGACTACAAATCATCGGATAATTTACAGGACTTACAGTATTTTGGGGAATACGGGGGCGTGAACCCTTCGATTTCAGATTCCTCTACCTACACATTTCTTTCGGCAAAAACCATGTTCGATACGTTCGAGGGGAATACCGTAGGTTGCTACCTTTATAGTCGGCACTCCTCCCCTAGTAATCTGTATCTCGGCGAAGCTTTGGCCGCCATGGAGGGCACTGAAACCGCCAATGTTACCGCCAGTGGCATGGGGGCAATTTCGGCGGTGATCATGCAATTGTGCGATGCGGGAGACCATATTGTCAGTAGCCGCACCATTTATGGAGGGACCTACGCGTTCATGAAGAATTTTTTAAAAAGTTCAACATCAAAACGGACTTTGTCGACATTACGAATCTTGAAATTGTCGAAAATGCCATTACTCCCGATACCAAAATGATCTATTGCGAATCGGTCAGTAATCCCCTTTTGGAGATTGCGGATTTAGAAGCACTTTCCAAATTGGCTAAGAAGCACAATACTCCCCTAGTGGTAGATAATACCTTTTCTCCGTTATCCATTGCTCCCGCGAAGTTAGGTGCAGATATCATCATCCATAGTCTTACCAAATTCATCAACGGCACAAGTGACTGTGTTGCCGGTGTCGTTTGTGGCACCAAAGATTTTTGTCTTGCTCTAAAGGACGTCAACAATGGTGCGGGAATGCTGATGGGAAGTACTTTGGATAGCCTTCGGGCGGCCTCCATCCTAAAAAATATGCGCACACTGCATATCCGGATGAAAAAGCACAGTGAAAATGCCATGTATCTTGGCCAGAAGTTCGAAAAGGATGGGTTGCGCGTTGTTTATCCTGGACTAAAGTCACATTCCGGTCATGAAGTGATCAAACGACAGATGAATCTCGAATACGGTTTTGGTGGATTGCTAACACTGGATGTTGGTTCCTTGGAAAATGCGAATGCCCTCATGGAAATGATGCAGGATAAAAAGCTTGGCTATTTGGCCGTAAGTCTAGGTTTCTACAAAACACTCTTTAGCGCCCCGGGCACTTCTACTTCTTCCGAGATTCCTTTGGAAGAACAGGAAGCCATGGGCCTCGGCGACGGACTCATTCGTTTCTCAATAGGTCTGGACAACGATATACACCGAACCTATGAAATGATGAAGTCGTGTATGACACATTTGGACATACTAAAAGATGTTCCCGCTCAGGTCTAGTTTGAAACTGCTCGACCAATTTGCACAGCCCTTGCCAAAATCGTAATATTACGGGATAACCAAACCCGCTTTGCATGAAAGACAAGGACTCGAAAAAATTCCGTCAGAAAGAAAACATCGTAGAAAATCGAGAACTGAACATTTGGGAGGCCTTGATCCCGGTGTTTGCCCTGGTCGGCATGTTGGCCTATAATGTCTATGTCTTCGGAGACGATGCGATAAGCGGTTCCAATCAGTTTATTCTACTTTTAGGAGGTGCCGTAGCCGCCATAGTCGGGTTTTTCAATAAGGTAACCTACAAACAAATGCTGGCCGAAGTGGCCGAAAATGTGAAGTCCACTACGGGTGCGCTCCTTATCCTATTAATGGTCGGTGCATTGGCCGGCACTTGGTTGATCAGTGGAATTATTCCCGCGATGATCTACTACGGACTGCAGATTTTGAATCCCACTATATTTTTAGCGGCCTGCGTGATTATTTGTGCGATTATCTCCATTGCCACCGGCAGTAGCTGGACAACAGCCGCCACGGTCGGAATTGCCCTTATCGGTATTGGTGATGCTTTAGGAATTTCTTTAGGAATGACCGCAGGAGCTGTGCTTTCCGGAGCTTATTTTGGGGATAAGATGTCACCATTGAGCGATACAACCAATCTGGCACCCGCCATGGCCGGAGGCGAACTTTTCGACCATATCAAGTATATGACGATTACCACTATCCCAACGATTTCGGTAACCTTGATAGTTTTTATCATCATGGGTTTTATGATAGATACTTCCGGATCGGCAGATACAGCGGCCATATTGGATTCCATCGATGCTACCTTTAATATTAATGGTTGGTTATTTTTAGTTCCCTTGGCGGTCATATTTTTAATTGTCAAAAAAACACCACCATTGGCCGCTTTACTTATTGGTACCCTGCTTGGAGCCGTTTTTGCCCTGATTTTTCAACCAGGAATAGTAGCGGGAATCACGGGGGTTTCCGAATTGACCTTCGAATCGGGTTATAAAGGAATTTTGAAGGCGATTACTACGCAAACATCGATTCCTTCTGACAATGCCGCGCTTAGTGATTTATTCACCGCCAAGGGCATGGCCGGAATGCTCGGCACTATTTGGTTGATAGTATGTGCAATGGTCTTCGGAGGAGTTATGGATGGCATCGGAGCGCTTTCGAGAATTACAAAGGCCTTACTTTCAATGGCCAAAACTACTTTCGGACTTTTCGCCAGTACTGTTGGAAGCTGTCTGGCATTGAATGTAACCGCTTCCGACCAATATCTCGCGATTGTCGTTCCTGGAAAAATGTTCGCTAAAGCATACAAAGACAGAGGGTTGGCGCCCGAAAACTTAAGTCGAACTTTAGAAGATTCAGGTACGGTGACCTCAGTCTTGATCCCGTGGAATACCTGTGGAGCCTACCATAGCGGTGTCTTGGGCGTGGGTGTTGGTGAATATTTCGTTTATGCAATTTTCAATTGGATGAGCCCGATGATGACCTTATTATTCGCCGCACTTAAAATCAAAATCAAGCAGTTGGCTCCTGATAAATCGGTCGTCGAATAAAACAAAAGAGTAAAACCCTTTTGAATTTTTCAGTTACTTTTCTCGGGTAAGGCTTCCTAATTTGGGCTATTCTTTCTAATTTCACGCCGAATTTAAAATACTTCATATGGCTACGGTAACACTTAAGGGCAATGCAATTCACACACTGGGCAATTTACCCGAAAAAGGTGGCAAAGCTCCTGATTTTCAATTGACTAAAAATGACTTATCATCCACTTCATTATCCGATTACAGCGGAAAAAAAGTGGTTTTGAATATTTTTCCAAGTGTTGATACGGGTACATGTGCAAAATCCGCTAGAGAGTTCAATAAGGCGGCGGCCGATTTGGACAATACTGCAATTCTTTGTGTCTCAAAAGATCTTCCTTTTGCGCAGGCACGTTTTTGTGGTGCCGAAGGAATTGACAAAGTTGAAATGCTTTCCGACTTCAAGGATGGGAGTTTTGGAAAATCCTATCAAGTGGAATTTACAGATGGCCCCCTACAATCATTGCTATCGAGGGCAATCGTTGTTTTAGATACCAATGGAAAGATAATTCATACCGAACAGGTACCTGAAACAGTCGATGAGCCCAATTATGCCGCGGCACTTGAAGCTTTAGGAAATGCCTAAGGAGTCTTTTCTGAAAAATAGATTAAAAGCTGTTCGATACGCGGTGCGAGGAGCGATTCTACTTATCCGCACCGAAGCCAGTATAAAAGTACAGGTGGTGCTGGGCTTATTGGTCACTGCACTGGGTTTCTATTTTGAAATCTCGAATATGGAATGGATTGTCCAGATTCTGGCCATTGCCATGGTTCTAGGCACTGAAGGTTTGAATACGGCCATTGAAAAATTGGCAGATTTCTGCCAGCCTGAATTCGATGATCGCATAGGCTTCTTAAAGGATGTTTCTGCAGGAGCCGTTATGTTGGTTTCCACGGCGGCGGCAATAGTTGGACTTATAATCTATATTCCAAAAATTTTTTAGAAGGAAGCCGCTCCGGCCTTAGACAGTAAATTTGTATTTTTACCCCCAGAATCGATGATTTAATGGCAAAGAAGGTAAGGAAGGCTAAGCCCAAAACCACCAAAAAGGGCAGCACTTTTAAGTTATCCAAGCAAAATAAAATTATACTGGGAAGCCTTTTGATGCTTTTCAGCATCGCATTGTTTTTTTCCTTTGTCTCATTTTATTTTACCTGGCAAGATGACCAAAGTTTACTCACCGAATTCGCCAATCGCAATAAGGAAGCCGAAAACCTGCTGAACAAGTTCGGGGCCAATGTTAGTCATTTCTTTGTATATCGAGGATTTGGCTTGGCTTCGTTGATTTTTCCATTTCTGCTTTTCGTTACAGGCCTCAACATGTTCATGAGTCTAGCTAAGACCGGACTTTTAAAAAAGTGGATTTGGGGTTTGATTTTTATAATCTGGATTTCCATAGCTCTAGGTTTCTTCGCTGTGGAAAAACCTTTGTTAGGCGGATTAGTGGGCTATGAAATGAATGATTTTTTACAAGATTATACCGGAAAAATCGGTGTTTTCTTATTACTCCTTTTTGGATTGATTTTCATACTCGTTCGCTTTTTTAAACTTACACCAGATGGAATAGCGGGATATTTTCAGAAAAAATCATCTGTTTTGGCTTCCGAGTTCAAGAGTAAAACCAAGGAAAACTCTACTAAATTTGATTTGAGCACGGAGGATGAAACACCGGTAGTCATCGACACCTACACCCATAAAAAGGATATTCCGACCTTAAAAAATGAGGAGGAAGTAAAGGATACATTCGAAGTCACTGCTCCTGTTGAGGAAGAGACTAAAGACGACCTTGCCATGGAAGTCGAAAAAATAGTCGTAGAAAAAGAAGAGAAAGACAATATCGCCGATAAGCTGGTAGAAGACTTTGGTGAATTTGACCCAACCTTAGAACTAGGCAATTACAAGTTTCCGCCCATTGACCTTTTGGATCAACATGGTGCCACTGGTGGTATTACCATCAACCAGGAAGAGCTCGAAGAGAACAAAAACAAAATTGTCGAAACGCTGCGTAACTACAAAATCGGCATTGCGCAAATCAAAGCGACTATTGGGCCGACCGTGACCCTTTACGAAATTGTACCGGAAGCTGGTGTTCGAATTTCTAAGATCAAAAACCTAGAGGATGACATCGCGTTGTCTTTGGCGGCTTTGGGCATCCGGATTATTGCGCCAATTCCCGGTAAAGGAACCATTGGTATCGAAGTACCGAATAAAAATGCGACCATCGTTTCGATGCGGTCCGTAATCGCTTCCTCAAAATTCCAAAAAGCGGAGATGCAACTTCCCATTGCCTTTGGTAAGACTATAAGCAACGAAACCTTTGTTGTTGATCTGGCCAAAATGCCACATATGTTGATGGCGGGTGCGACGGGTCAAGGTAAATCCGTAGGGCTAAATGCGGTACTGACCTCCCTCCTTTATAAAAAGCATCCCGCCGAGGTAAAGTTTATACTGGTCGATCCCAAAAAGGTAGAGCTTACGCTTTACAATAAAATCGAACGTCATTTCTTGGCCAAACTACCCGATGTCGATGAGGCGATTATTACCGATAATACCAAGGTTATCCATACATTGAATTCCCTATGTATAGAAATGGACAATCGCTACGAACTCCTCAAAGTGGCCATGGTGCGGAATATCAAGGAGTACAATGCCAAGTTCAAATCCAGAAAGCTAAATCCGAATGACGGACACAAGTTTTTGCCCTATATTATATTGGTCATCGATGAATTTGCCGATTTGATCATGACCGCAGGAAAAGAAGTGGAAACTCCGATTGCACGCTTGGCACAATTGGCAAGAGCTATTGGAATCCATTTGATAATTGCCACCCAGAGACCTTCGGTCAATGTTATCACAGGTATTATCAAGGCCAACTTTCCGGCACGAATCGCTTTTAGGGTAACCTCGAAAATCGACTCCAGGACCATTTTAGATACCCAAGGCGCGGACCAGTTGATCGGGCGCGGCGATATGCTGTTCACCCAAGGAAACGATGTGACACGACTACAGTGTGCCTTTGTCGACACACCTGAAGTAGCAAAAATCACCGAATATATCGGCAGTCAAAGAGCCTATCCCGAAGCCTATGAATTACCCGAATATATTGGCGAAGACTCTGGCACAAGTCTTGATTATGATATATCGGATAGGGACGCGAAGTTCCGGGAAGCCGCCGAGGTCATCGTGACAGCGCAGCAAGGTTCGGCATCCTTGATACAACGAAAGTTGAAGTTGGGTTACAACCGTGCGGGGCGAATCGTCGACCAATTAGAAGCTGCCGGCATCGTGGGGCCTTTTGAAGGCAGTAAGGCCAGACAGGTACTTGTGCCTGATTTGACATCCTTAGACCAATTATTGAACAACGAACTAAATTGAACATAATGAAGAAAATTTCACTTTTTATATTGGCATTAAGCACTTCAATGCCCTCAATCGCACAGAACTCGGACAAGGCAAAGGCGCTATTGGACGAGGTATACAACAAAGTAAAAAGCTACGATAATATCGTTGTCGATTTCAAATATGTACTGAATAATACCGAAGCCGATATCAACCAAGAAACCCGAGGTGATGTAACCATGGAAGGAGACAAATATCTTGGTAATTTTTTCGGGGCCACCCAAATGTACGATGGCAACAAGGTCTACACCATTGTGCCCGAAAATGAAGAAGTTACCATTGAGAATAAATCCGAGGACGACAATACGTTGACACCCTCTAGAATGTTGACCTTTTACCGAGAAGGACACAATTACGAATGGGATATTTTACAGACCGTAAATGGAAGGAAAATTCAGTATGTAAAATTGACCCCCATTGATTCTAATACTGAGGTAAAATCCAGATTAATTGGTATCGATGCCGAGACCAAGCATATCTACAAATTAATCGAGACAGGTAATAACGGAACGACGACGACAATTACTGTTAATTCTTTTAAAACAAATCAACCTTTATCAAAAACCTTATTTACTTTTGATGAGAACAAGTACAAAGACGACGGGTACTATATCATAAGAAATTAACACACTTTGAAACTCCTTGACCGATATATTTTATCGAGATTTCTATTCAATTTTTTCAGTGCCTTTGTCATTTTGATGTTCATCTTCATATTTCAGGCTATCTGGCTGTTTATGGATGATTTGGCCGGTAAGGGCCTCGATATGCTCGTCATCGGAAAATTCTTTTTCTACAAAATGCCCGAACTTACCGAAAAAGTGTTACCGCTTACGGTCATTCTTTCCTCTATTCTGACATTTGGTACATTTGCGGAGAATTACGAGTTCGCGGCCATGAAGGCCTCCGGAATTTCCCTAAGACGCGCTATGTTTAGTATTATTGTCTTCGTACTGATCCTAGGTGGGGTAACCTTTTATTTCGCCAATAGCATCATACCTGTTTCCGAGCAGAAAATCTATAACATGCGCCGCAATATCGCCCAGGTAAAACCCGCTGCCGCCATTGAAGAAGGTGTTTTTAGTGATTTTGAAGGCATGAGTATTAAAGTAGATGAAAAATACGGGGACAAGGACAGATTCTTACGAAAAGTGACCATTCATCAAAAGACTAATCTAAAAGTAAACAATACGGTCATTAAAGCAAAAACCGGGGAATTGATCAGTAGCGAAGACAGCGATATCATTCAGTTGGTTTTGAGGGACGGACATTATTATGAGGATATCGAGACCCAAAAAAACAAGGACAAGCTGAAAGAACCTTTCGCCAAGGCCAAATTTGAGATTTATCGAATGAATATCGAGATCCCTGAAATGGATATGGATTTGGAAGAGGACAGAAACATTAGTACCGATAAAATGAAAAATGTTTCTCGTTTGAATAAGGATATCGATTCCCTAAAAAATGATAACCTGAGGGTGGTCGGCGCTTTTTCCAAAAATATCAATAACCGTATAGGTGCTTTTGTGCCGGTAGCACCCGTTGACAGTTTCATCACGAAAAAGCAAAGGGAAATGATGCGGGTAGATAGTTTACGAGAAATTGGGATAACTAAATATGACAAGGATGGTGTTAAAAAGGATTCATTACCACTTAAATCCTTCGATGATATTCTTGAGCTTTTTCAAGACTGGCAACGAATCCAGATATTGAATTCAGCCAAGAACAACGCCACCAATGTCTTAACATCTGTAAAGGCCAAAAAAGACGAAATCGACCGAAGATATAAAATCTACAACCTGCATATTTATTCCCTGCATGCCAAATTTGCCCTTGCACTTTCATGTGTTGTCCTGTTTTTTGTCGGGGCGCCCTTAGGTGCGATTATTCGAAAAGGTGGTCTTGGATTGCCTATGGTCATTGCGATAATTCTGTTTCTAGTTTATTATTTTGTTGGGGTATTTGCGAAGAACTATGCCGTGGAAAACAACATACACCCTATCTTTGGTGCGTGGCTTCCTACATTGATCATGTTGCCGTTAGGCATCGTCCTGACCAAACGGGCAACGGCTGACAAAGGATTAATGAGCATAGGAAACGCATTCGATCGGATCAAGGAATTTTTCAAAAAAAGAGCAAAGCCACTACGACATGATTTTAAGTATGGAGAAGCGCACACAATTGAATACTATAGAAGAAGCCATTGCCGATATTCGACAAGGAAAGGTAATCATTGTTGTCGATGACGAGAATCGCGAGAACGAAGGCGACTTTTTGGCCGCTGCGGAATTGGCAACACCAGAAACGGTCAACTTTATGGCCAAGCATGGCCGAGGATTGATTTGCGCCCCATTGACCGAGGGAAGGTGTCGCGAACTTGGGCTCCACATGATGGTCAACAACAATACCGACCCCCTTGAAACCGCATTTACCGTATCCGTTGATTTGAGAGGAAATGGCGTTACCACCGGAATTTCCGCCTCCGATCGCGCTAAGACGGTTTGTGCATTGACCGATCCAGAAACGAAATCACATGATTTGATGCGACCCGGGCATATTTTTCCCTTGGTCGCCAAAGAAGGAGGTGTACTTAGAAGAACCGGTCATACCGAAGCTGCCATCGATTTTGCAAGACTTGCCGGGCTCCAGCCTGCAGGAATCATTGTAGAGATCATGAATGAAGATGGATCCATGGCACGCCTACCCGAACTTCTCGAAGTAGCCAAAAAGTTCAATCTTAAAATTGTTTCCATCGAAGACTTGATTGCCTATCGCATGGAGCACGATAGCCTCATCGAAAAGAAAGAAGATTTTGAGATTACCAGTCGTTTCGGAAAATTTAGGCTTCGTGCGTATAAACAGACAACCAATAATCACGTTCATATCGCTTTGACCAAAGGAAGCTGGAAAAAAGATGAAAAGGTCTTGACCCGTATCAATTCCACCTTGGTGAACAATGATATTTTAGGCACGTTGACCAATGATCCGAACCAAAAATTGGAGGATATGTTTGCTGCCATCAGTACTGAGGGCAAAGGTGCCATCGTTTTTATCAATCAAGATTCCGAATCATTGAACTTGTTATCCCGTTTGTCTGAATTGAAAGAGTTACAAAAGCAGGGCATTCATAAAGCCCCAAAAATAGATATGGATGCCAAGGATTTTGGAATCGGTGCCCAAATACTGCATGATCTGGATATCTCAAAAATGAGATTGCTCACGAACGGATCACAGACCAAACGTGTCGGCATTGTGGGTTATGGACTTGAAATCGTGGAATACGTAGCGTATTAAAATTCGAGCTATTTGGATGAAGTCTTAGGCACCCCTACAAATATTGGCTATACCCTATTTTTTCAGTACATCGCATTCGGATTATTCGAATTTTTAGGAATCTGTTGAATGGCATCCCAATGCTCCACTATTTTTCCATTTTCATCAAAACGAAAAAAGTCCATGGTAACATATTCGTCAAAGTCGGGCCAAGTTTGATGCGTATGTAGGGCTACAAGATCACCCTCGGCGATGCATCGCACAAACTCGATAGACTTCTCGGCGTATTCTTTTTGCATCCGTTCAAAATAGTCTATAAAACCCTGTATGCCGTCCACTACATCAGGGTTATGCTGAATGTATTCCGAACCGACATAAAGCTCGACCGCCTTTGATGGGTTGCCTTCGTACGCCATTTTATAAAAGGCTATGGCATTTTTTTTATTTTCCTCTAAAGACATTATTCAGCAACTTTCTATCACATTAACTATTTTTCTTGCCCTTTCCCTTACTTCAATTTCACTCCAACCCAATTTTATCAAACAGGATATATTTCGCCCTACCCAATGATCAGACTTGGAAAAATCGATTTTTGAAAAATCTTGCAACCCGTTTAAAACTTCTTTTGGTAAGTTGCCCAACGATTTCCGGTCGGTCAAATGTTCCCATTTTCGATAATAGTGCCAATTATTGTCATACCAGTAAAAACAGCCGTCCACGCCGTTTTCCCCTAGTGCTTTATGGGCTTTCTTGGCCGATAATTCATCAGGAAGGAAAAAATTTAGAAAAGCACAGTTCTCTTCTCCCCCTTTTGGGACTCTTCTGAAAGTGACCCCATCAACTCCTTCCAATGCTTCCCTTAAAATAGAATAATTTCTTTTTTGAATCGCCAAAAACTCGTCCAAGCGCTCAAGTTGTGCAAGGCCTACCGCAGCGTGGAGTTCGGAAATTCGAAAGTTATATCCTAGAAAAGGGTGGCCTTCCGCTCCCCTATCCTTTCCGATATGGTCATGGCCATGATCTGAATAATGGTCCGCGTTTAATTTATATTCTTCATGGTTTGTAATCACAGCACCTCCTTCCCCGCAGGTAATGGTTTTTACATAGTCAAAGGAAAAACAACCTAAATCTCCATAACTACCAAGCGGTTTTCCTTCGAAAGTACCTCCAATGGCCTGACAGGCATCCTCCAACAAAAGGAGATTATATTTTTCACAAATAGATTTCAAGGCTTTCAAATCGGCCATTGATCCGCACATGTGCACGGGCATTACCACTTTAGTTCTTTGGGTAATTGCATTTTCAACAGCTTTGGGATTTAACGTCAATGTATCGTCTACATCTACCAATATCGGCACGGCGCCCAAAGCTAAAACGGATTCAAAACTGGCAACGAATGTAAATGTGGGCATGATTACCTCGTCACCCGCCCCTATTCCGGCACTTACCAAGGCGACAGTTAAAGCAGCCGTACCACTACTGACCACTTGGGCATGTTTTACCTGCATTTTGGATTCCAAGGCTTTTTCCAGCTCAAGTGCCTTCCATTGACCGCCTCGCATGCCATCAAATCCATAGCGCATCAAGACTCCTGTATCCATGACTTCCTGTACTTGTGCTCTTTCTTTATCTCCGAAAAGTTCGAATCCAGGCATTTTTTAGGTTTATGGTTTATGGTTTATGGAAACTATCTATTTTCATTTAATTTCTATGACGCTTTCGCTCATATTCTTTCTCACTTTTTTGAATCCCGAGAACATATCGTCTTCTGCTCGATAGCCTACCGGTAACACTAATATCGAGGTAAGTCCTCTTTCTTCTAATTTCAAGATGTTGTCGTAAGCTTCTGGTTCAAAGCCTTCCATGGGACAAGAATCTATTTTTTCGAGCGCACAGACGGTAAGCAAATTGCCCATTGCCAAATAGCCCTGATTGGTAGCCCAATGCTTAATCTCATCTTCCTCTTTTTCGGAAAAATTATCGATTAAGGCTTCTTTAAAAGGATCTAAAATGGCATCACTTGTTCCGCGAACTTTTCCAACCTGTTCGAAATATTTAGCAATATAATCCTCATCAACTTTCCGCTGAATACAAATGACCAACACATGGGATGCCTGGGCGACTTGCTGTTGTTCATAAGAATGGGGAACCAAAGTCGACTGTAATTCCTTGTTTTGAATGACCAGTAAAGTTACAGGTTGAAGCCCATATGAAGTTGCGGTAAGGTTGAAGGCTTCCTTCAGTCTTTCTACCTTTTCATCGTGAAGTATTTTTTCAGAATCGAATTTTTTAACGGCATAGCGCCAATTCATCTGTTCTATTACATCCATCTTCATAACTTTTTAGATTCTCGCCTCTGCGGGAATGATATTTACTCTTGATTAGATTCCCGCCTACGCGGGAATGACAGTAAACGGAATTTTTCAATTGAAAAACCAAAGTTTGATTGCCATAATAATAACCATAATGACCAGAAAAGTCTTGATAAAGCCATCACCTTTTTCCGCGGAAACTCTACTGGCCACCCATGCGCCGGTTCCGTTGCCAATTGCGAGAATCAATCCAACTTTCCAAATTACCTTATCATTAAGGATAAAAACGATCAAAGCAGCGAGCGTATAAATCAAAACTACGACCACTTTGGTGGCATTTGCCCTCACCAATGATAACTGATTTACATAATGCAAAAATAGGATAATTATGAACCCGAGACCGGCATTGATAAAACCACCATAAATTCCGAAGAAAAAGAATGCTAGAATACCGATCCAAAGATGCTTGCCGGTCATCTTCTCATGAAGGTCATCAAACTTCATTTTGGGCTTAAAGAGAATTATCAAAACAACAATGACCATAATGATGGCGAGAATTCGATTAAAGGTCTCACCCTTGATATCGACCGCTATATAGGCCCCCAAAATTGCCCCGAACAAAGCGGAAATACCCAAATATATATCGAAAGGAAAAGTAGACACTCCTTTGCTCTTGAAGCCCGCGGTGCCCATCATATTTTGTATCACCACGGCTACCCGGTTCGTGCCATTCGCCACACTCGGAGGCAGCCCAAGAAATATAAGAACGGGCAGGGAAATCAATGAGCCCCCTCCGGCGACGGTATTGATAAACCCAACGACAAACCCGACCACAATTAAAAGAAGATAATGATACCATTCTTCCATTTGGCAAAAATAGGGTCATAAACGGAATTATTGGATACTAGACCGAAAATAAAATCAGGTTCTTTTTATGGTATTGAAAAAGGTTGTTATATTTGCAACCGCTTAGGAGGAATGGCAGAGTGGTCGAATGCGGCAGTCTTGAAAACTGTTGAGGGTCACACCTCCGGGGGTTCGAATCCCTCTTCCTCCGCGATCAAAGGCTTCACTTTCGTGAAGCTTTTTTTGTTTGCGTAAATTGTGCCCATGCAACAACCCTTGGTCAGCATTCTTATTCCCTTTAAGAATACAGAAATATTCTTGCCCGAATGCCTTGATTCCATTCTATCACAACGATATGAACATTGGGAGGTTTTGGCAGTAAACGACCATTCGAGCGACGAAAGCCGGTCTTTGGTGAAAAGGTACTCGGAAAAAGATGCTAGAATAAAAGTTTTTGACAATGAGGGGAAAGGTATCATCGACGCCTTAAACACCGCATACAAACATAGTCACGGGCAATTGATCACCCGCATGGATTCTGACGATATAATGAAGTCCGATAAAATCAAGGTTATGGTCGATTCCCTCATAAATAGAGAAAAAAATCATGTTGCCATCGGACAAGTAAAGTATTTCTCTGATAGGGGAATTAGCAACGGTTATGAACGTTATGAGCGATGGTTGAACAATTTAACGGCCGAGGGTGCCAACTACTCCGAAATCTATAAAGAATGTGTCATCCCCTCCCCTTGCTGGATGGTCCACAGGAATGATTTAGATTTTTGCGGAGCCTTTGAATCCAATAGATATCCCGAAGACTACGATCTTACGTTTCGATTTTATGAAAAGGGCCTCACATGTATTCCTTGTGAACAAGTTTTACATCTTTGGCGCGATTACGATACTAGAACTTCCAGAACCAGTGAACACTATGCCCAAAACTATTTTTTGGATATCAAACTGCACTATTTTCTAAAACTGGAATACGATCAAAATCGACCTCTAACAATTTGGGGTGCGGGAAACAAGGGAAAAGAAATTGCCAAGGGGCTTTTGAACAAAAATATCAATTTTTACTGGCTCTGTGATAACCCTAAAAAAATAGGGAAAGAGATATACGGAAAAAAAATGTTGCCCTACACGGTTTTGGAAGTATTGGACAATCCCCAGAGCATCGTTACCGTAGCCAATGAAGAGGCACAAATAATGATTCATGATTACTTTCTAAAACTAGGGCAATCGCATATGAAAGATTATTTTTTCTTTTGCTGATCGGCTATTTAAAGTTCAAGGTTTCAGGATTAAGGAAACTTTTGCATTGAACTTTGAATTTTGAACCTTGAATTACCTAAATTTGCCCAATCTTATATAGGAATGCAGTTTAAACATCCAGAACTTCTTTGGGCCTTATTGCTACTACTGATTCCTATTTTTATCCATCTTTTTCAACTTCGTAGATTTAGGAAGACCCCTTTTACCAATGTGAAGGTCTTACAGCGTATTCAGTCGGAATCCCGAAAAAGTAGTACCCTTAAAAAATGGCTCTTGCTACTTTCAAGGCTGGGCTTGCTCGCAGGTTTGGTCATTGCATTTGCCCAACCTTTTACCGCTTTAGAATCCGCACTTCGCGAAAAAGAGACGGTCATCTACTTGGATAATTCTTTTAGTACACAGGCCAGGGCCGATAACGCAACGGTATTCGAAAATGCAGTTCAGCAATTGATACAGTCGATTCCTAAAGATGAAGTTTTTTCGCTCTTTACAAATGATCGCACTTTCAAAGCGGTAACCGTCGATGACATTCAAAATGATCTATTGACTTTGAAACATACGTCCGATCAATTGAACTTATCCGAAATATCTTTGAAATCGAGCACTTTTTCAGTAAGGAAGAAGCAACCGAAAAAAACCTGATTCTCGTTTCCGATTTTCAAGACCGTATGGCTTCGCCCGAGATGGATTCGACCGGTTCGGTACGGAAACATTTTGTAAAACTCGTTACCGGTGAGCTGGTGAACAGTTCCGTTGATTCGGTCTATGTCGATAATTCGGAGGCCGACATTATTGAGCTCACGGCCCTATTAACGACCAACGGTACAATGGAAAGTACGCCGGTATCATTATATGATGGGGAAAAGCTTATTGCCAAGACCGCTGCGATATTCGATACCGATAAAAAAGCCGAGGTAAAGTTTACGATTCCGGCGAACCAGCAGATTAAGGGAAAGGTTGAAATTACGGATGTCGGTCTACCCTATGACAATCAACTGTATGTTACCATTGACCAAAGGGACAAGATTAAGGTACTTGCCATAGATTCAGGCAATAATCGCTACCTGAAACGCATCTTTACCGATACCGAATTCGACTTCTCGCAATTTGATATCCAGAATCTTGACTACGCAAAGCTAGGAGAACAAAACCTTATTATTTTAGGCGAATTGGAAAGTATACCGAATTCGCTGACCACAAGCCTCAATTCTTACGCCGATTCAGGCGGTAACTTAACCGTTATTCCTGCAGAAAATATTACACTTGAATCATATAACACTTTACTGGCCAATTTGTTCGGGTCCTCGATTACTCAAAAAGTAAATGTCGAGCGGAACATTACCAAAATCGCTTTTTCGCACCCGTTGTACCAAAATGTGTTTGAAAAGAACGTAACCAATTTCCAGTATCCGAGGGTATCGAACTATTTCAGAATAAAGTCATCGCTGCCCACGGCACTCTCCTTTCAGGATAATGACCCGTTTCTTGTAGGCACGAATGGAAAATACTTGTTCACAGCCTCGATCAACGGTCAAAATTCAAATTTTAAGGAATCCCCCTTAATAGTGCCCACGTTCTATAATATGGGAATCAACAGTCTCAAGTTGCCAGCACTTTATCAGCTAATCGGTGGGAATGCGACCATCGACATTCCTATTACATTGAGCAAAGACGGCATCTTAAAAGTTACGGCCGAAGGTTTCGAGTTTATTCCACGACAGCAGATAAGGGCCAACAAAGTTTCTCTAACTTTTCAAGACAATGAGATACCTGACGGGATTTATGGAATAACGGATGACGAAAAAATAATAAAGAACATCAGTTTTAATTACCCTCGTGACGAAAGTCAATTGAACTACATGGACCTTAACGGAATGAACCCAGCAAGTGTGCAAAGCTCGGTAACATCGCTGTTCGACTCGATACAAAAAGACAATTCAATCAACGCCCTTTGGAAATGGTTTGTTATTTTAGCGTTGCTGTTTCTGGTGGTCGAAATAATCATTCAAAAATACCTTTGATGAATATACTTTTGAAGTCCGCAAAAATCGTTGACAAATCCAACAAAGAACTGCATTTAAAAAAGCGGGACATTTATATTGTCAATGGGAAAATTGAAAAGATAGCTACCAAAATTGATGTTACCGGCAAAACCAAAGTAATCGATATCAAGAACCTTCATGTTTCCTTGGGATGGTTCGATAGTGGCGTTTCATTTGGCGAACCGGGATATGAAGAACGGGAAACTATCGCCAACGGACTGCGAACCGCAGCCCGAAGTGGATTTACCGCTATTGTCTTGAACCCCAATTCATACCCTGTACCTGATAGCAGTTCGGATATTGTTTTTTTGAAGAACGCATCAAAGGGGCATGCTACACGATTATATCCCCTAGGCACGCTCACTAAAAGCGCCGCGGGCCAAGATTTGGCGGAACTATATGATATGAAGAATGCCGGTGCGGTCGGGTTCTATGATTTTAAACATCCTGTTGCAAATCCGAACCTATTAAAAATAGCCCTTCAATATGCACAGAGTTTTCAGGGATTAGTATGTTCTTTTCCCTCGACAACGATATTGCAGGAAAGGGTGTCGTCAACGAAGGGGCAGTTTCCACGACCTTGGGATTAAAAGGCATTCCGGCCCTGGCCGAAGAACTACACATAGCAAGAGATCTTTTTATTTTAGAATATACCGGAGGGAAGTTACATGTACCCTGTATATCGACCGCAGAGTCCGTAAAACTGATCGCCGAGGCCAAAAAGAAAGGCTTAAATGTGACCTGCAGCACGGCCATCCATAATCTGTGGTTCACGGATTCTGTTCTAGAGGAATTTGATGCACAATATAAAGTGCTTCCGCCTCTACGATCTGAAAGTGACAAGAAAGCCTTGTTAAAAGGTCTTAAGGACGGTACTGTTGACTTTGTAACCGCTGACCATATACCGATGAACATCGAACAAAAACAAGTGGAATTCGATAATGCAGCCTACGGTACGATCGGACTTGAAAGCGCGTATGGAATCTTGAACCAACTTTTCGACCTAGAAACAACCATTGAGATACTTACCAGAGGAAGGGCCCGATTTGGCATCAACCCACCTTCTTTAAAAGAAGGATCGGAAGCATGCCTATCCTTTTTTGATCCCAACAAGAAGTATACTTTCGAAAACGAGAATATTTTATCTACCTCAAAAAATAGCATGTTCTTAGGAAATGTCATGAAAGGCAAGGTCTTCGGGGTAATCAACAACGGTCAACTACTTAGCTAAAATGGAATCCGAAACTTCAGGCCGTACTACGGCAATTGTAGCCTACCTTACCATGATCGGTGCATTGATAGCCATTACCATGAACGCCGAACCGAAACATGAGTTTGCTCGATTTCACACACGACAGGCCTTTGGCCTACACCTGTTTTTTTTAGGCTTTGCCATATTTCTGAGTCAATGGTTCAACGAGTACGCCTGGTATGGTCTCTACATATCGTATATTGTCTTATGGGGCTATGGTTTTATCGGAGCGCTGCAGAACAAAAAACTGTCGGTACCACTATTGGGTTCCTATTTTCAAAAATGGTTTACTTTTATTAATTGATTTTGGAAGATGGATGTTGTAGGTAGGGTGATGGATGCAAGCTTTCAATGGACATTATAAGATTTTCGCTATTGCATAAAACTAAATTTCGGACTATTTAAGACTCAAAACCAAATACCAATCATGACCACCGCCCCCCTATCATTGGAACATCTAATCCGACCTTCTTCGCTGACCTCGGGGAAAATTCCTGTGCTGTTTATGTTCCATGGTTATGGAAGCAATGAGGAGGACCTTTTCTCGTTCGCACCAGAATTGCCCGAAAAACTATGTGTCATTTCGGCCCGTGCCCCCTACCCCATGGAACCTTTTGGACATGCTTGGTATGCCATCAATTTTGATGCGGTACAAGGTAAATGGAGCGACAACGAACAAGCGATTGCGTCCCGTGAAAAGATTATCGCTTTTATCGATGAGGCCTGCAAGACCTATGGATTAGATTCTGAACAAATTACCTTACTAGGATTCAGCCAAGGCACTATTTTAAGTTATGCCGTAGGATTATCGTATCCCGAAAAAATAAAGAATATTATCGCATTGAGCGGTTATATCAATGAAGACATTCTATTGGACGGGTATCGTAACAAAGAACATTCAAAACTAAACGTATATGCTTCCCACGGACAGGTGGATCAAGTAATTCCCTCGGAATGGGCGCAAAGGGCTCCCGGTTTTTTAAAAGAACTCGGTATAGCGCATGTATATGAGGAATTCCCCGTAGGGCATGGCGTTTCGCCCGAGAATTTTTATTCCTTTAAAAAGTGGTTGGAGGAACGGATTTAATTACTCCTCGTATACAGCAAATGATCCATCAAGGTAAAATCTACGCCCAAATCATCCTTTAGTTCATAATTGATTAGTACTTCGCCCCAATATTTACCATCGGAGAAGTCGGCCAGAATCCATTTATGATTTAGAATCTTGATTTTATTGATCTTAAAATCGCTCTCCATACCTTCATAAGGTATTAAAGGGTTGTCCCCTTTTTGCTCATTGGTCTCCAAGAGCTTATCGGCAATATATCGTGAAGGATCTTTAAGTTCAAGATGGTCATAATAGGCCAGAGCATCATCATTGTTTTCCAAAGAAAAATATTGCATGTTCAGCACCCGCAATTGTGTGTTTCTAACGGAATCTTCTAATTGCACTACCTGATTTTCAAGTTTTTCGATTTTATTCGCCTTCGACTCCTGCATCTTCCCGTTGCTCACAAAAAGATAGAGACATATCAAAGCCATGAAAACAAAGAGGTACAAGAAAATTTTACTTTTCATCTAATATCGTTTTTAAAGAGTTATAACTAAGTTGTCATAGGCCAAATGAACATTTTCGGGCAATTTTTTTTCAACGTCTTTGTGAAAGCCCAAATAATGGCTGATATGGGTAAAATAGGTAGTTTTTGGTTGAACTAAATTCACAAATTCCAAAGCCTCGGAAAGATTAAAGTGGGAATGGTGGGACTCTTCACGAAGTGCATTAACCACAAGTACTTCGGAGCCTTTTATTTTTTCGACTTCATCATTCTCCATAGATTTTACATCCGTCAGATAGGTAAAATCATCGATTCGAAAACCGAACACTTGCAAGCGATTATGATAGGCCTCGATAGGAATTACCGTTTTTCCACAAAAAAAGAACGGGCGATCATTTTCAATCTCATGGACCGCTACAGCAGGAGCTCCGGGATATCGGTTTTCTCCTGCAAAAATATAGTCAAATCGCTTTTGTAATGACATTATCACCCGCTTATGCGCATAGATGGGCACATCACCCTGACGAAAAAAATAGGGTCTAATATCATCTAGGCCCGCAACATGGTCTGAATGTTCGTGGGTGAAAAGAATGCCGTCCAATTTTGAAACGTTATGGGTCAACATTTGTTGTCGAAAGTCAGGGCCGCAATCGATAACCAGATTATGATTGTCCCATGAAAGCAAAACAGAAACCCGAAGTCTCTTATCTTTTGGGTCGGAGCTTAAGCAAACAGGGTGCTCGCTTCCAATTACAGGGATGCCTTGTGAAGTTCCCGTGCCCAAAAAAACAATTTTCAACGTCTCATCTATTTAATTCAAAATTATAACTTATTTATTTAATAGAATGCCCGATCTTATTAACTTTGTTCAACTACAAAAAACATAAAATGGCTTCAGTTCTAAAAAGGGATACTGCATTTGAGAACATTCCTTCGATCAAATCAAAAACCCTTAGGATCAATTTAAATCCTGATATCTATGGAACCTTTGCCGAAATAGGCGCAGGTCAAGAAACGGCACGCCACTTTTTTAGATCGGGCGGAGCTTCGGGTACCATTGCAAAAGCCATGAGTGCATATGACAAGGATTTCAGCGATGCTATTTATGGAATAGAAAAAGATGGACGTTATGTAACCCAGCCCCGTCTCAAAAAAATGCTTTCCCACGAGATGCAGCTTATGGAAGAACGTATCAGCAGGGAAAAACATCCAGAACGATTATTTTTCTCCTATGCCAATACGGTCGCCACAATAGATTTTTCAAAACGATACAAAGGTCATGGATGGGTAGGTATCCGTTTTCAATTGGATCCCAAGCAAAAGGAGTATGATGAGATTATTCTACATATCCGTTTCAAGCAAAACGAAGCAAGACTACAGCAAGAAACTTTGGGTACCGTTGGAGTCAACCTAATCTATGGGGCTTTTTACAAATACCACAAGCCCAGAAAACTATTAAAATATTTGTACGACCATATCGATAAAGACACGATCGAGATTGATATGATCAACTTCTCAGGGCCTAACTTTAAGGATGTCGACAATCGATTGATGAGTCTTCAACTTATCAAAAATGATATGACCGACGCCGTCATGTTCGGCTCTGACGGCAACAATTTGCTTCCCGCAACAGTATTGTACAAGAAGAATATCTTGGCGCTACGCGGTAGTTTTAGACCGGTGACCAAGGTCAACATGGACATGTTCGAAAAGTCGATGAATATTTTCATACGTGACCAGTCCGTCGAACAAGAAAATACCATTGTAATTTTCGAGATTACCCTTGCCAATTTAAAGGCATCGGGCGAAATCGACGAACAAGATTTTATGGACCGGGCCAAACTTTTATGCTCATTGGGCCATACCGTGATGATCTCGAAATTTCAGGAATATTATAAACTAGTAGAATATTTCAACAACTATACGAAGGCGAAAATTGGCCTGACCATGGGGGTCAACAATCTGGTCGATATTTTTGATGAAAAATACTATAGACACTTGAGCGGAGGTATTTTGGAAGCTTTCGGAAAGTTATTTTTCAAAGACCTTCAAGTGTATCTATACCCCATGAAAAATGCTGAAACCGGTCAAATTATGACCAGTAACAACATTAAGGTACATCCGCGGATGAAGGAACTTTATAAGTTCTTCAAATACAACGGTAAGGTGATGGATATTATCGACTATGACCCCGAAATCATGCATATCTTCTCTCGTGACGTTCTGAAAAAATTAATGAACAACGAAGAGGGTTGGGAGGATATGCTACCCGAAGGCCTAGCAGAATTAATCAAAGAGGATAATTTGTTCACACGAAAATTGGTAAAAGAAACTGAGGATAAAGTTCAGTAGTCTTTACCTTCAGAACATAAAAGCCCTTAGAACATGATTTCATGTTCTAAGGGCTTTTTAATTATCTATAATACTTTGTCAATCAAGTATTTGCGCAGCGTGGTCTTTAGTCTTTACTTTATCGACAACCTTTTCAATAACCCCGTTTTCATCGATGATAAAAGTAGTTCGCAACAGACCGTCGAACTCCCTTCCCATGAACTTTTTAGGACCCCACACACCAAAGGTATTGATGACCGTATGATCTTCATCGGCCAGCAAAGGGAACGGTAAATCATATTTATTCTTAAAATTGGATTGTTTTTTGGAAGAGTCTTCGCTCACACCTAACAATTCATAGCCCTGTGCCTTTAATTCGGAATAGTTATCCCGTAAGTTGCATGCTTCGGCCGTACAACCCGGAGTATTCGCCCTAGGATAGAAAAAGATAATCAGTTTTGTTCCCGCGTAATCGGAAAGTTTGATAATCGTACCATCTTGGTCTTTTGATATAAAATCGGGCACCTTATCCCCTACTTTCAACATGTTCATAGCTTAATTTTCTTTAAATTCGTACACTCAATTTTTAGCGAAACTAAGCAAAAATGACCAAAGCCGAAAGAGTAGCATTTACTATTAGAACGCTTGAAGAAATCTATCCTGAAATTCCTGTTCCGTTGGAGCATAAAGACCCTTATACGTTGTTGATCGCTGTATTGCTTTCGGCTCAAAGTACTGATGTACGCGTCAACCAAATTACCCCGTTATTGTTCGCCCGGGCCGATAACCCGTATGATATGATCAAATTATCGGTCGAAGAAATTCGGGAGATTATAAAACCCGTTGGCCTTTCCCCCATGAAGTCAAAGGGAATTTACGGGCTATCAAAGATGTTGGTGGAAAAATATGATGGAATCGTTCCTAAAGAGATCGAGTTGTTGGAAGAGTTTCCTGCCGTGGGCCATAAAACGGCAAGTGTCGTGGTATCACAGGCTTTCGGAATTCCTGCTTTTCCCGTTGATACCCATATTCATCGTCTGATGTACCGATGGGGATTCAGCAACGGAAAAAACGTAGTTCAGACCGAGAAGGATGCAAAAAGAATATTTCCCAAGGAATTATGGAACGATCTGCACTTACAGATTATATGGTACGGTCGGGAATATTCCCTGGCAAGGGGCTGGGATTTGGATAAAGACATTATCACTAAGACGATTGGTAGAAAAACCGTCATTAATGACTACTATAAAAATAAAAAGACCCGCTAATTGCGGGTCTTTTTATTAGTTCAACATACTTTCGAACTGGAATTCTTCATGTTCCAGCACATGTAGCGACCTTGAATAATCCAGCAGAAAACGTACTGTTTCAGGGCAAGCTTTGAAAAATTTGTTCTTTCCTACGTGTTTAGTGTAAATTTTTTCCATATTAGTAATCGTATATTGTTATGATAAGATAACGCAACTAAAATGGAAATATTGTTTTTACATAAATTACAAAAAACTAGTTGGTCAGAACGATATTGTTTTTTTCGATTATTTTTCGAAGATTGATGAGTGCATAGCGCATTCTACCAAGAGCGGTGTTTATACTTACACCAGTGTTTTCAGAGATTTCCTTGAAGCTCATGTCCTTATAGATACGCATCAGTAGAACTTCCTTTTGATCGTCGGGTAATTCTTCGATCAACTCCTTTAAATCAGAATCGATCTGGTCTTTAATGATTTGTTTTTCGATATTCAATTTGTCATCGCCGATAACGGAGAAGATATTGAAATCATCATTGCCTTCGAACATTGGCATTCTCTTATTCTTTCTGAAATGGTCGATGATCAGGTTGTGCGCGATGCGCATGACCCAAGGTAGAAATTTACCTTCTTCACTATAAGACCCTTTTTTCAAGGTCTTGATTACCTTGATGAAAGTATCTTGAAAAATGTCTTCCGTAATGTCCCTATCCAATACTTTTGAGTAGATAAAGCTTGAGATACGCTGATTGTGTCTGTTGATCAAGACTTCGAGTGCCTTTTCGTCTCCGCTGATGTAGTCTCTTACTAGTTCTGAATCTTCAATTTGTAGTTTCATACAAAAAACTTTAGGTTAAGATTGGGCTCAAAATGAAGAAAGCCCGGTTAGTTACTATTTTTTGAGTTTACTTTTTTGAAGTCCTTTTGAGACTTCTTTTGTTTTGAATTATGAGATAAAACTAGAGAAAAGGGGGTGTTTGGAAAAAACTATGTTGTCAAACCACTTGTTTTTGATGTGAAACAAGCAATTTTCATTTGTGAGCTGTTTTTCGGCACGTGGAATAGGAAAGAAAATGTATATACTCTAATGAATAATCAACTGATATTATTCTAATTATGTGCGTTAAAGGCAATTTTTACGGATGGTAAAAGAAAACTCTAGAAATAAATTAAAGAAAATAGATACGTTTAGAAGAAAGAAAAAACCCTCAATAGTTAAAGTATTGAGGGTTTTAAAAAAATTTATCAAGTTTAATTCATGTTGCTTTCAAATTTGATGCCTTGCGCTTCGTTAATTTTTAAAGATTTAGAATAATCCAATAAAAACTTCACGGTCTCGGGCTTCGCTTTTGCCAGTTCACATCGGTCTTGATTCTTTGCGTAAATTTTTTCCATAATTATTTCAGTATTGTTTCACTATGATAACGCAACATGAAATAAATATAATGAATCCGTTCGACCTGACGTCTAAAAATTCGTTAATTAGACCTATGGGTCGATTAGTTCGTTAAAACTATATTATTCTCTTCTATGATCTTTCGAAGGTTGATCAATGCATAGCGCATTCTACCCAGAGCCGTATTGATGCTTACCCCAGTGTTTTCCGAAATCTCCTTAAAACTCATATCGCGATACATGCGCATGTGAAGCACTTCTTTTTGATCGGCCGGCAATTCTTCAATGAGTAAAGTAAGGTCCATATCTATCTGGTCCTTGATAATCTGTTTTTCAATATTCAATTTATCATCGCCCATCACTGAAAAAATGTTGAAGCTATCGGCACCACCATACATTGGCATTCTACTATTCTTTCTAAAATGGTCGATGATCAAGTTGTGCGCTATTCGCATCACCCAAGGTAAAAATTTACCTTCCTCACTATAGCTGCCCTTTTTGAGGGTTCTGATGACCTTAATAAAGGTGTCTTGAAAAATATCTTCGGTAATATCGCGATTGTTCACTTTTGAATAAATGAAACTGCTGATTCGCTGGTTATGCCTATTGATAAGAATTTCTAAAGACTTTTCGTCTCCAGCAACATAATTTTTAATAAGCAAGGAATCGTCAAGCTGTGGGTCCATAACTATTACTTTTTTGGTTAAAACTAGGGGGCCTCTAGAAGAAGAGGTCTTGTTTACTGCTATCTAATTTTTAAAAAAGTAATGTTGTTGTATAGGCGCTTTGACGTTTAGGTGAGGTCAAATATAGAAAAAATTAAATAGCCAATGAAAAATTATGTTGTCATCCACACAATTTTCGATGCCAACTATACATTTCTGGGTAGTGAAACATGCTTAGTGTATCTTTGCATTCTTAAACGAAAAGATGTCCGTATTAGCAGATATAAACCCAAAAGAGAACATAATTATCAAGGGTGCGAAGTTGCACAACCTTAAGAATATAGACGTTGTTATACCACGTAATAAATTGGTCGTCATCACTGGACTTTCCGGTTCTGGAAAATCGAGTTTAGCCTTTGACACCCTGTATGCCGAAGGGCAACGGCGCTACGTGGAAAGTCTCTCTTCGTATGCCAGACAGTTCTTAGGGAAATTGGACAAACCAAAAGTGGACTATATAAAAGGAATCGCTCCGGCCATCGCAATTGAACAAAAGGTCAATTCGACCAATCCTAGGTCTACGGTGGGCACGACCACTGAAATCTATGATTATTTAAAACTTCTTTTTGCACGGATAGGAAAAACCATATCACCAATTTCGGGGCGGGAAGTCAAAAAGGATACGGTCACCGATGTTGTCAATCATGTAAAGCATTTCGAAACGGGAACGAAATTGCTGCTTTTGGCCCCAATATCAATACTTGAAGACCGTGATACCCTAAAATCATTGCAGCTCTTATCAAAACAGGGATACGCAAGAATAAAGTATGACGGATCCGTAATTCGCATTGACGCCGCTCCCAAAAATATTACCAAAAATTTCGAACTGGTCGTCGATCGGATTATCAAGGCCGACGATGAGGCTTTTTATAATCGTTTGGCTAATGCCATCGATAGTACTTTCTTCGAGGGAAAAGGGGAATGCATTATCGAAGATCTGGAAACCCACAAGCGAACAACTTTTAGCAATAAGTTCGAGCTCGACGGAATGTCTTTCATGGAGCCCAATGTGCACCTATTCAGTTTCAACAACCCATATGGGGCCTGCCCGAAATGCGAGGGTTATGGGGATGTCATCGGTATCGATGAAGATTTGGTGATATCGAATACTGCGCTTTCGGTCTATGAAAATGCAATCTTCCCATGGCGGGGAGAATCTATGAGCTATTATCGAAACGAACTTGTTAATTCGGCCTACAAATTCGATTTCCCCATTCATAAGCCATGGTTCGAGCTTTCTGGGGAACAAAAACAACTTGTTTGGGACGGCAATTCCCATTTCACGGGATTGCATCGCTTTTTTGCTATGTTAGAGGAGAAAAGTTATAAAATACAGAATCGGGTCATGTTGTCGCGATATCGGGGAAAAACCAAATGTAATGTCTGTAAGGGCAAACGACTGCGAAAAGAGACGAACTATGTAAAAGTTGACGGAAAGTCAATTTCAGATCTGGTAGAGCTTCCCATTAAAAAATTGATGACGTTCTTCAAAGGACTTTCGTTAAGCGAACACGATATACAGATTGCTTCCCGCCTATTAAAGGAAATTACCACAAGACTCGGTTTCTTGGATAAGGTGGGGCTGGGTTATCTGAACTTGAACCGAAAATCGAATACCCTTTCCGGCGGGGAAAGTCAACGTATCAATCTGGCTACATCCCTTGGCAGTAGCCTAGTAGGTTCTATGTACATTTTGGATGAACCCAGTATTGGGCTACACCCAAAGGACACCGAGAATCTCATCGAGGTTTTGAAATCTTTGCGTGATTTGGGCAACACAGTAATTGTCGTGGAACATGATGAAGATATTATGAAAGCGGCCGACGAAGTCATTGATATAGGCCCAGAAGCAGGTACCCATGGTGGCGAAGTCGTTGCTCACGGAACTTTAGAAGAAGTATTACGATCTACATCACTGACGGCAAGTTATTTGAACGGCTCTATGGAAATTGGAGTCCCCAAAGAGCGAAGGACTTCTAAAAATCATATTGCCATCAAAGGTGCCAGGGAAAATAATTTGAAGAATATAAATGTGACTTTCCCTTTGAATATGTTGACGATGGTGACCGGGGTTTCCGGAAGCGGCAAAAGCACCTTGGTCAAAAAGCTGTTATATCCCATTATTCTCAAAGAAGTTGGTGGTTACGGAGAGAAAGCCGGGCAATACACCTCCTTTGAAGGAAAATATCAACATCTGAAACATGTTGAATTCGTTGATCAAAACCCAATCGGGCGTTCTTCACGTTCCAATCCGGTAACCTACATCAAGGCGTATGATGATATTCGTAATCTGTTCGCTTCACAAAAATTGAGTAAAATCAGAGCGTATCAGGCCAAACACTTTTCGTTCAATGTCGATGGAGGTCGATGCGAAAAATGTAAAGGGGAAGGAGAAATTACTGTTGAAATGCAGTTCATGGCCGATGTTCATCTAGAATGCGATACCTGCGGCGGCAAACGATTTAAAAAGGAAGTACTTGAAGTTAAATTCGAAGATGCCTCCATTGATGATGTGCTTAATATGACCATTGATGATGCCATTGCCTTCTTCGAGAAACATAAACAAACCAAGATAACGACGAAGTTAAAACCTCTGCAAGATGTAGGGTTGGGCTATGTAACCCTTGGTCAATCTTCCTCTACCCTCTCGGGCGGTGAGGCGCAGCGCATTAAACTTGCTTCGTTCTTGGTAAAAGGAAATACCAAGGATAAAGCCCTATTCATTTTCGACGAACCCACAACCGGACTCCATTTTCATGATATCAAAAAATTATTGAAATCTTTTAATGCGCTTATCGCCCGAGGACACTCCATAGTGGTCATAGAACATAATATCGAACTCATTAAATGTGCCGACTATATCATCGACCTCGGGCCAGAGGGTGGTGAAAACGGCGGCAACTTGTTGGCTGAAGGCACTCCCGAAGAGATTATCCTGAGGCAAGAGTCATTCACCGCGAAATATTTGAGAGAGAAACTAGTATAAGGTTTTATTTTATTTAAAGAAAAAGAGATAGACAAGATAAACAAGAGAACCCAAACAGATAAAGGAAATCAAATAAAGCAAAATTTCATGGCTAGCGGCTTTCCTGGCCCTTTTTCGAATCTTGTTCTTAATAATAGCCAACTCCTCGGGACTTGCTTTTTTGAATTCCAATTCTGTTTTTCCAGATTGTTCATAAAATAGATCCTTCAATTCTTTAATATTTCGTCTTTTTAGTAGTGCCCGATTTTGTCTTAAACTAACGATTGCACTGGCCATACTTCCTTCGCCACCCATTATATCTTACATTTTAAACAATTAGTGTTTAAAATATAGATTTTGTTTCATAAGAAGAAATATTTTCTACTTAATAAATAATTAATCGATTGATTATCAACATTTTATGCTTGATATTGGTTTTTTGGCACGCTGTTTGGTATATACCTATCGAATGTAAATAGTTGCATTCAGGAATTAAAACCTTATATCATGAGAAATTTAGTACTCCTTTTTTCGGCCCTCATTTTAGGCACCTCAGGTGTCATGGCCACAAGTACAAACGAAGATAAGGTTGCAACACGCAATGCTTATAATTACAACAACTCTTTCATCTTTGTTGAAAATGGCATTACGTTTTCAGTATTTCCTGATGGCGAGTTTGATTTTTACGTTGAAAATTATGTGAACGGACGAAGAAACAAAATAACCTTTAATACAGGTTTTGATTACAGTCCGTATGCCCAATATGATGACTATGGTGCCGTTATTCAAGTAGAGAATACACCTATTTATTATGACTATTACGGTCGCGTGACCCAAATCGGTGATGTCGATGTTGCCTACCGAAATGGCAGGGTCTTTAGAATGGGTGGCATGAATGTCTATTATAATAATCGAGGTTTTTACGATTATCACACGGGTTACATTAACATCTACAATAGAAGTTATGTGTACCGACCTTTTCACCGATGGTTTGCAAGGCCCGCTTTAGGATTCTGCTTGGTATTCAACAGTCCTTATAGAAGGTATTACAGTCCATTCCGATATACGTATTACAATCCATATCGTAACAACCGTCGATGGGGTTATGCTAAAATTGGAAGAGAGCACAGATATAATAAAGTGCGACGAGAAAGAGCTACGGTATATAGAAACGACAAACGTGTTGCAGTACGTGAGAATAACAGGGTTCGTAGAGGTGATGCCGTCAGAAGCAATAGAACCGTGGATACCGGACGAAGGAATGCAACCCGTAAAAGTGAGATTGCACGGAACAATGGAGGTGTAAGCAGAACGGCTAATGTAAGGTCAAACCGTTCGAACGGTAAGGTCGCCGGCAGAACAGCCGTAGACCGCTCAAAAAGAGTAGAAAGTAGAAGTGTACGTAAAGTAGATGGACGCTCAAATACCGGACGTAAGGTTGCCCAAAGGTCAACGACAGTTCGTTCCCCAAAAGGGAATGCCGTTACCAAAAGAACTGTAACGCAAACGCCGAGAAGTCGTACGGTAGCTAGAAGTACGAAGACGTACAAAAGGCCACAGAGTAGCTCTACCAATAGTGCTGTGAGCAAGGCTCCTTCTAGAAGCAGAAATACGGTCGCCCGAAGCTCGGCCCCTAGTAAAAGTACGGTCTCAAGAAGTACCTCTTCGAGAAGTCGAGTGAGCAAAGCTCCTGCTAGAAGCAGCAGAAGTAATACAAAGTCGATTTCTACACGAAGTAGAGGAAGACAATAAAGATAGTTTTTAGGTTGGTTAGTTGTTTGGCCCCGTAGCGAATTCGTTCGCTGCGGGGCTTTTTTTAATCAAGTCTATTTTAAAATTCGAGATGTCACGCTAAGCTTGCCAAAGTGTTGCCGAAGAATCTATTGCAATGATTATTTGGTTATCATGGAATAACATTGAATATATAAGGAGGATACTCGAAATTTGACTATTTCTTTCCTAAAAATTTAGAAATCACCCCAAAGACATCCTCTGAAATCTTAAAGCGATATAGAACTCCAATATACATTGCGGTCATCAGAATACTTTTTAGCACAATATTTAAAATAGGATGAAAAGGAAACTGCAAGGGGTAGAATAATGCCGCAATCAACAAAAGTAAAGCCAACACTTTAAAAGTTTCTGAAGTAAACGGCCCTATATTGAACTTTAGCTTCACGTAAATCAATTTTACCGTGTTGTAAATAAAGAATGCGGAAAAACTGGCAATGGCCGCACCGTCAAGTCCATATTTAGGAATTAGCCATATGTTGAACACTATGGCCAATATGGCCAAAAGAATACCCATCAACAAAATAGCACGATAATAGTCGGAATTGTATAGAATAGAGTTGTTGTTTCCCAATAGGGCATCGTAGACTTTCGCCAGCCCGATCCAAAAACGATCATAAAGCCACCTCGATACTTATCAGGGAGCATATTGTACAAATCATCAAGGTTCAATAGGATAAGAAGAAAAAGTAGGCCAGCGACAATGAACAACGTAAGAGAACTTTTCTGATACAATTTTTTTAGGGAAACATTATCCTTTTTGTTCAAATGTTCTGCGGTCAACGGGTAGGTAATCTGATGCATCGATCGTGAAGGAACGGCAATGACCGTCGCGATAAATCCCGCAACGGCATAGTAGGCTACATTTTCAATCTCAATAAAATTGTTGATCATGACCTTATCTACTTCCAAAAGTATGATTGCGGTTGAGCCTCCAACGATGATCAAGGTGCTGTACTGAATGATACTTTTAGTGTTTTCCGGAAATTGAAATGAAAGTTTCGGCATTCTCAGACGATACGCATATAGTTTCATAATCAGCATTCGCAGGATATAAAATCCTACCAAGGCTTTGATAAAGAATTCAATCGAGATAACCTCAAAAATCAACAATATCAGCAAAAGTGTCTGCCCAACCCGACAAAATATTTCTTTCATAAAGTTCCCAAAGACGGATTTCATGCGAATGCGCGCCCAGGCATAAAAGACCTCAAAATAGGCCATGGTCAAGCCGATCAAGAAAATATACCAGACATAATCCTTAACGATTGAGTTTTTATTGGAAAGCAAATCACCAATGGTATCATACGCAAAATAACTGATCAAGGTGATGGGAACAATAAGCGCCAATGGCAATAGAAGCATCAAGGTTAAAAAACCATCTTGGGTTTTTTCGTCTTCAAATCCACTATAGAATTTTATCAAGGTATTCGGTACACCAAAAGCCAATATTGGCATCAACACCGCAGAAGCCGACCAAATGACCTGTATGAGACCATAGTATTGGTCTTCCATAAAATTCGTATATAAAAACAAGGTGTTCAACGCCCCGATACCAAACCCGACATAGGTTATCATGGTATTGTTCAACGATTGTTTTAAAACGATTCCCATTAAAGTTGTTTGACGAGTTGTTCGGTCAGGGCCTTGCGCCTATAATCTTCGACTCCTTTTGAATTGACATACAACGTGCCACTTTTAAACGCCTTGAAACATTCCAAAATTGTCTTTTTTAAATTTTCATGCGATGTATAGTCGAATACTACACCTGTATTGGTTTGCGCAATGATATGACCAGCATCCCATTTTTTTGGTCCCACTGCCAATATCGGCCTTCTTGCGGCCATATATTCGAATAACTTTCCGGGATGATACCCTGTGTTTCTTCCGAATCAATTTCGATCAACAGAAGCATTTGAGCCCGTTGTTGACGACGTACTGCTTCGGCATGCGAAACGTAACCTTTAATCTTTAAATATGGCCCCAGTTCATAGCGATACAGTGTATCAAGCACGTCTTGCCCTACAACGCCCAAAAACTCGATTTGGAGACTCGACCTGAACAGCTCGTTTTCCGTAGCCAATTCAGAAAGCACCTTCCACAGGTTTTTGGGGTTTCTTCCTGTAAGTAATGACCCTATATGCGCTAGAGTAAATCTATTATCGATATTAGCACCACCGGTGTAGTCTGAATCATAGCCATTGGTTATTACCGATATAGATTGGTCCGTACTTTTTTCAAACTCCTTTTTTGTGGTAGGGCTTGTTACGATGATTTCATCTGCATTTTGTAACACCGATCGCTCTAGGTCTTTATGCTTTTTTTGGGACGCTTTGGTCAATCGTAGTTTTTTATGATACCCTATAGACGTCCAAGGGTCTCTAAAATCGGCAATCCAGCGCACATTTCGATTTGATTTTAAGGTGTTACCGATAAGGTGGACGCTATGCGGAGGGCCTGTAGTAATTATAGTATTGATGCATTCTTTATCCAAAACATCTTTTAGAAATTCGACAGAAGGATTGATCCAATTTTTTCTGGCATCGGGTATAAAAAATTTCCGCGTACCCAGAGCATCAATTTTTCAAGCACGGATTGATTCTTTGTCTGGATGATACCCGAGCTGATACGTTTTGTTTTTTTAGGCATCAACAGTCCCGCCCAGCCGTAAGGTTCTTTAATCGGATGTTTATATATTTTAAGGTTTTTCGAGACCTCGTTAATCAACGAAGGGTCTTGTATTGGATAATGCGGATTTTCAGGGATGTACAAAACAGGCTCGATATCAAATTCAGGAAGGTACTTTACGAATTTCAACCATCGTTGTACACCGGGGCCGCCTGCGGGTGGCCAATAATACGTAATGATAAGTACCTTTTTCATTGGGTATGGTAGGTTAGATTACGGGATACTCCGTGTAGAGAGGCAAGGCATTGCCTCTCTACGACGGTTTTTGTTCTTCTTCCTTGCGTGACCGCCAAAAAGAAAATCCGATTCCGCCGATAATGATCAATCCGAGCAAAATTGAACTCGCCAACGTAATCGTACTCCCTTTTTCGATGACGGGAGGCTCAAATTTAAATTCAATGGTATGTTCGCCCGCTGGAACTTTTAGCGCTCGAAGCACATAATTTACCTTGAAATGATCGGTCAATTTTCCGTCGATATAGGTATTCCATCCCGGGGCATAATACATTTCCGAAAAAACGGCAACTCCCATTTTATCATTTTTGCTTTGATACGTAAGATGGTTGGGTTTATAATCGGTAAGTTCTATTGAGGCGGTGGAATCCACTTTAAAATTAAACTGATTGATGGTCGGAAATACCTCGGTATTCACCAGAGCTTCTTTCTTTTCGTCAAAATCTTTCAGCCCCAGCAGTTCGTCATTGGCGTTTTTAACTTCCTTCAGTCTTTCTATAAACCAAGCATTACCATTGGCATCAGGATTAAGTGCGGGATATTGATTTCCTTCCTCATCTTGCTGAACTACATATTTAACGTTCAACATGTTCAAAACCTTAATGTTGCCTTGTGCGATATGGAAATAGAAAAGATCCTCCATGCCTGCAGGTTTCGCGGCATGGTATCCTGAAATGGCCTGATGAAAGTACGATGTGCCGGCACCTTCGAAGCCCTCAACTTGATTGAAGACCCTAAAAACATCCTTATCCTTTAAAATCTCTTGATGAACCGGAGTTTCTTGAAAAGGCTGTGTCATTCTTCTTTTGGCTACAAAATCGTCATTGTTCACATATCGTTGGCTCACGCCGACCAAATCAAAAACAATAAGGATTCCTAAAACAATGATCACAAGGTTCTCCTTGATTTTTCCTTTCAAGAAAAACCATAGTGCCAAAGCAGCTAGAAAGACATATGCCAAAGAGCGAAAGAGGTCACTATTGTATTCCGCTTTGCGATCCAACTTAATCAGTTCGAGTACTTCATCTCCATAAAACTGTTTTACGGTCGGGTCGTGGTATCCCGAAAAGCTGAACATCCCTTTAACCAATAATAATAAGACCCCAATACCGAGAACGGTAAAAAACGAGATTTTTAGCGCTTTGATCTTTTTTATCTTTTGAGACATATTCATTGAACAGCACACTAAGGCCCAATATGGCCAAAATCGGCACACAGAGTTCCAAGATTACCTGTATAGAGGATACTGCACGAAATTTATCATACAGCGGAAAATAATCGATCATAAAATTGGTAAGCACGCTAAAGTTTTTGCCCCATGAAAGCACCAATGACATAATCGTGCCCCCTAAGAGCCACCATTTGGCACGACCTTTTACCAAAATCAAGGCCAAAATGAAAAGGAAAAAGATAATAGCCCCAATATAGGCTGGCCCTGAGGTACCCGGTTGCTCTCCCCAATACAGCTGCAGGTTTTTTGTAAAGTCCAACGATTGGCTTCTAGTGATGCCCTTGTCTATGAGAAAATCGTACACCTTTGAGTTTTCCCCTAAATCTTCTAGGCTTCCGCCGCCGAAAAGTCGTGGTACGAAAAGATTCATCGACTCCGCTATGCCATAACTCCACAAGGTGATGTATTCTTTGCTAAGTCCGTCTGTATTTTCTTTGGGAGACCCGTCATAGTTGATTGTGATTTCAGATTTACCTCGTGTACTCCAATCCGCATATTCCTTGGTTGCCATCAAACTTGTTGCATTGGCCGCAATACCGAGAAAAACAGCCGCTAAAAGTATGCCCACCGAAATAAAATAGTGTTTCAATTTTTTCTTCCGAATGGCATCGACCAAATAGGCTACTCCTAAAATCAATACCAACAACATAAAATAGTAGGTCATCTGGTAGTGGTTGGCCACAATTTCGAGGGCCATGGCCACGGCAGTCAGCACAAATCCCCATAGATACTTTTTCCGAAAGACAAGGACAATACCTCCTAAAACCATAGGCAAATACCCAATGGCATGAGCCTTTGCATTGTGCCCCGCCCCGAAGATTATTATCAGATAGGTCGAAAAGCCAAAGGCTAACGCCCCTACTATTGCAAGTCGATAATCAATCTTTAAACAACAAAGCAAAATATAAAACCCAATAAAATAGAGAAAGAGATAATCGGCAGGTCGGGGAAGAAAACGAATCAACCGATCCAATTTCTTCACATAATCATGGGGGTAATACGCACCCAACTGAAAAGTAGGCATTCCTCCATAAGCACTATTGGTCCAATACGGCTCTTCGCCCGAACGTTTTCTAAAATCGTTCTGCTCTTTGGCCATACCGGTATATTGGATAATATCCGACTGTTCAATGACTTTCCCCTGAAGTACGGGATTGAAGTAAGCCAATGCAGTAATAACAAAGAAAACAACTACGAAAAAATGGACAAAGAAAGCTTTTAAACCTGTTTGCATGAAATGGTTTAAGGGGTTGGTGGTGCTAAAATAATCAATCTACCTCCTCAAAATCAATATACTCCCCAACTTTTTCAGAAGATGAACCGTTCTTATTGGGTTTCTTATCGATAACAACATCCCCCACCCTTTCCTCGTCGGCACCTTGTTGGCTCATGAAGTCACCGAACTTTTCTTGAAAATGGGCTTCGGTCTTTTTGGCCGCATAGCTGAAAAGCTTGGGCGCCAATAAACGTATCACCATTTTGAGCAGGTAGTAGACCAGTAGTATTACTAATATCGTCTTTAAAAAAGCCATTTATTTTGATTTCAACATATCAAAAATACAATTCTCACGTTGTATTAAGAGGGCAAAAGTCTTAAAATATTAATAAATTCAGCTTTATGGGGCATCCGTTTGAAATGAATAGCATCAAGCAATTGCTACTGTTACACGTGTTCATCTTACCCATTTTTGGAATTTCGCAGTATACCGATGTTATCAATTCTAATCGACCTGGACTTTCCGTTAGTGCCTATGCCGTTGGTAAAAACGTAATTCAAGCCGAAGTTGGCGGATTCTACGAACAAAGCGACCACAGTCTTTTGAACACCCAATCGAATATCTGGGGTGGCGACCTTTCCTTACGCTACGGACTGCTGTTCGAACAATTGGAACTCAATTACGAAGGTACCTACCAGACACAAAATGTCGATTTTTCAAATACACTGACCAATGAACGGTTTACCGATTTTTCAAGGAATAGACTAGGTCTTAAATTTCTAATCTATGACCGTTATAAAAATCCAGAGCGGAACAAACCCAATTTATACAGTTGGCGAAAGAATTATGTTTTTCAGTTGAAAAATCTGATTCCCTCCGTGTCACTTTATGGTGGAGCTACTTTCAATCTGGGCGACAATCCGTTTTATGTGGGCGACCCAACAGTTTCCTATCGCGGAATGGTTGCCACCCAAAGTAGACTTACCCCAAGATTCGTTCTGATTACCAATATTGCTTATGACCGAATTTCAACAAATTTCCCTGAATTGAGTTATTTGGCTTCAATTTCATATGCCTTTCGAAACCCGAAATGGAGTGCCTTCGTTGAAAATCAAGGCATTAAAAGCGACCGTTATTCAGATGTACTTATACGAGGCGGTGTAGCACATTTATTGAACGAAGATTTACAGGTAGATATGAATATGGGCGCCAGCTTTAAAAATACACCTTCGAGAATCTTCGTTAGTATGGGCGCATCGTATCGTTTCGACCTTCACAGCGACCCGGCGCCTAAGGCCATAGATGAGCAGAATGCAGGAGAAAATGGCGGCCCCATCAAAAAGAACGCAATGAAGAAAAAAGAGCGGGAGGCCAAAAAGAAGAAAAAAGGCACCGGAGCAGAGGACATTGATTTAGGTCCTTCAAAAAAACAACTTCGAAAGCTTAAGAAGGCCGAAAAGAAAAAGAAGAAAAACAAAAAAGATGATAAAGACGAAATCGAGTTTTAGATAGGTTATCTATTTTTAATCTATTACTTCTTTGAATTTTATTCGCTAATATTGACCCTACAAAATGTACTGTATGGTCACGCTCAAAGAAGCATCTACCAAAAATGAGCTAAAGCAGTTCGTTAAATTTCCATTTTCGCTTTATAAAGACAATCCGTATTGGGTTCCGCCGATTATTGCCGATGAACTTGAGAGTTTTGATAAGGATAAAAATCCTGCCTTTAAAAATGCAGATGCTTGGTTCTTCTTAGCTTTCAAGAATAATGATTTGGTCGGGCGAGTTGTTGTAATCATTAACTGGCTTGAGGTCAATGAACAGAAAATCAAAAAGATACGCTTCGGCTGGTTCGATTTTGTTGACGATCCTGAGGTTTCTGAAACGCTGCTACAAAAGGTCGATGAAATAGGAAAAAAAATAATCTGGACTATATGGAAGGGCCTGTCGGATTTTCAAATCTAGACAAGGTCGGAGTGCTTATCGAGGGGTTCGAACATATTGGAAGTATGATTACCTGGTACAACCACCCGTATTACAAAGACCATTATGAACGGTTGGGCTTTGTTAAGGAAAAAGAATATATGGAAAACAAATTTCCAGCAGGTAACGCCGACCCCGCCCTTTTCACAAAACTCAATGACTTAATCAAACGTCGCTATGGACTCCGGGAAATAAATTTCACAAAAACAAAAGAGGTAATGCCCATGGCGGACCAAATGTTCGATCTGTTCAACGAAACCTATTCAAAGCTGTCTTCTTTCGTACCCATTACCGAAGTACAAAAAGCATATTTCAAGAAAAAGTACATTAGTTTTATCAATCCAGAATACATCAAGTTTATTGTGGATAAAGAGGATAAACTAATTGCCTTTTCCATTGTCATGCCATCGTTTTCGAGAGCACTTCAAAAAGCGAACGGAAAGCTTTTTCCTTTGGGATATTCCATTTGCTAAAAGCGAAAAAACAAAGTAAGGACGTTTATTTCTACCTGATCGGTATCCATCCCGAGTATCAAAATAAAGGAGTGACCGCAATTGTTTTTAACGAATACTACAAAACCTTTACGGCCAAAGGCATCGATATGTGCTATCGTACACCTGAATTAGAGGAAAATATTGCAATTAAGCAGATGTGGAAGCATTTTGACCCAGTCGTCTATAAAAGAAGAAGAACATACCGAAAAAACCTGCGGTAAGCAGCAAAAATCAAATTCCAAATTCCAAGCTTGAATTTCTTGGAATTTAGGATTTTTTTACTGGAATTTATAAAATCAAAGATTTTGTTTACTCTCCCATCGCAGCTGCCACAGCAGCGGAAAGTCTTTTATAAGTACCGTTTTGAAGCCGCTCTCGAATCGCTGAAAAGGCCACCAACGTTTCCTCGATATCCTGCATTGTGTGGGTAGCTGTCGGAATCATTCGCAATAAAATCAATCCTTTTGGAATTACTGGATATACTACAATAGAGCAGAAAATACCGTAATTTTCTCGAAGGTCTTTGACCAACGCCATCGCCTCGGGAATGCTTCCGTTAAGGTAAACGGGAGTTACGCAACTGGTCGTTGTACCAATATCGAACCCACGTTCTTTAAGTCCGTTTTGCAGTGCATCCACATTCTCCCATAGTTTTGCCTTCAATTCGGGCATAGTACGCAGCATATCAAGGCGTTTCAAAGCTCCTTTGACATAAATCATGGGAAGGGACTTTGCGAACATTTGTGAACGCAAATTATACTTTAAGTAATCTATAATTTCTTTATCGGCCGCTAAAAAAGCACCGATACTGGCCATTGATTTGGCAAAAGTGGCAAAATACACATCGATATCGTCTTGAATACCTTGTTCTTCTCCGGCTCCTGCACCTGTATTGCCTAGTGTACCGAAACCATGGGCATCGTCGACCATAAACCGGAAATTATATTTCTTTTTCAAGGCTACAATTTCCTTCAATCTACCCTGTTCGCCGCGCATACCGAAAACACCTTCTGAAATGACCAATATGCCACCTCCAGTCTGTTCCGCCATTTTGGTGGCACGTTCCAGATTCTTCTCTAAACTCTCAATATCATTATGCTTGAACGTAAAACGCTTGCCCATATGAAGTCGCACACCATCGATAATACACGCATGGGAATCTACATCGTAAACGATGATATCGTCTTTTGACACCAAAGCGTCAATAGCCGACATAATACCTTGATAACCGAAATTCAATAAATATGCAGATTCTTTGTTAACGAATTCAGCCAGTTCTTGTTCCAATTGTTCGTGAAAATCGGTATGGCCGCTCATCATCCTCGCTCCCATCGGATAGGCAGAACCATATTCAGCCGCAGTATCGCCGTCTATTTTCTTTATTTCAGGAAGATTGGCAAGTCCTAAATAATCATTGATACTCCACGTTATAACTTCCTTACCTTGAAATTTCATCCGGTTCGAAATAGGGCCTTCCAATTTTGGAAAAACGAAATAGCCTTCGGCTTGTGATGCCCATTTTCCTAGGGGTCCTTTGTTTTCAATGATACGCTCAAATAAGTCTCTCATGTAGCTTGGGTTGATTCTACCTGCAAAAATATAGATTTTTGACAAGCATTCATAATTAAATCAGGGACAAAGAAAAAGCGACACTTCAAAAAGTATCGCTTTTTTAATATCGAAAAATTAGTTTTATTCTACTTTACAAATTGTATTTGCTGTGTCTCTTCCACGGTTTCAGTGTCAAAGAATCCTTGGTCTTCCATCCATTTATCACTGTAAATCTTACTCATATAGCGTGATCCGTGATCGGGGAAAATAACGACTACTTTGCTGTTCTTATCAAAAACACCGTCCGCTGACAATTGTTTTACGGCCTGCATTACCGCTCCACTCGTATAACCGGCAAAAATGCCTTCGGTTTTGGCGATTTCGCGTGCCGTATGTGCACTTTTCTCATCGGAAACTTTTATAAATTCATCTATAATATCAAAATCCGTTGCACTCGGAATCAGGTTTTTTCCCAATCCTTCGATCCTATACGGATATATCTCCTTCTGATCGAACTCTTTGGTCTCATGGTACTTTTTCAATACTGAACCATAGGCATCCACACCGATTATTTTGATATTAGGATTCTGCTCTTTTAAATATCGTGCAGTACCCGATATCGTTCCGCCGGTACCACTACAGGCAACCAAATGGGTGATCTGACCCCCTGTTTGGCTCCATATCTCGGGCCCGGTGGTTCTATAATGGGCATCCATATTCAGCTCATTAAAATATTGGTTGATATAGATAGACCCTTTGGTTTCTTCATGAAGCCTTTTAGCAACTTGATAATATGATCTTGGATCATCTGCGCTCACATGGGCCGGACATACGTATACGGTCGCCCCCATAGAGCGCAACATATCGATTTTATCCTTAGATGATTTTGAGCTTACTGCCAAAATACAATCATACCCTTTGATTATACTGACCATGGCAATACTAAAACCAGTGTTGCCTGAGGTAGTTTCAATAATGGTGCTCCCTTTGGTCAAAATTCCTTTTCGCTCTGCTTCTTCAATAATATAGGCCGCGACCCTATCTTTTGAGGAGTGCCCTGGGTTGAACGATTCCAACTTGGCATAGAAATTTCCGGGAAACTTGGCGGTTATTCGATTAAGTTTAACGAGTGGGGTATCTCCTATAAGTTCTAGGATATTGTTGCAGGCTTTAATCTTATCTTCCATATAGGCTATATAAGTTTAAGAATATTGAAGAACGTTAGTTCCGCAATATTCTTGAACAAAATTACAATTTTTTTCGGATTACTTGATTTTGCCCTCTAAATCAAGTAGAAAAGCATATTCTTTGGCGACTTCTTTCAACGCTTCAAAACGCCCGGAAGCACCTCCGTGACCAGCATCCATATTGATATCAAAAAGCAACAGATTGTCATCGGTTTTCATTTCCTCAGCTTCGCCACCCATTTGGCCGGTTCGAAATATTGTACTTGAGAATCATGCAAACCTGTCGTTACCAGCATATTCGGATATTCCTTGGCCACTACTTGATCATATGGTGAATATGATTTCATGTAATCGTAATATTCTTTTTCATTGGGGTTGCCCCACTCATCATATTCCCCAGTAGTAAGCGGAATGGATTCATCCAACATCGTAGTGATCACATCAACAAACGGCACGGCGGCAATGACACCGTTGTAAAGCTCTGGCGACATATTGACCACCGCACCCATGAGCAGACCGCCCGCAGAACCGCCCATTGCATATAAATGGTCTGCACTGGTATAATTTTCCGAGATCAAGAATTTGGAACAATCCACAAAATCGGTAAACGTATTCTTCTTTTTCAATAATTTACCATCCTCGTACCACGGCCTGCCCAAATATTGTCCTCCGCGGATATGTGCAAGCGCATAAACAAAGCCCCGATCCAAGAGGCTGAGTCTAACCGTTGAGAAATACGGATCGATCGTCGCGCCATAAGAACCGTACGCATATTGCAAGATCGGAGTGCCAGCGCCCAGCTTAGTATCTTTGTGATGAATAATGGACATCGGTACTTTCACACCATCTCTTGCCGTCGCCCACACACGCTTTTCCACATAATTTTCTTTGGCGAATTTACCTCCCAATACTTCTTGCTCTTTTTTGACTTCCTTTTCTTTGGTACGCATGTTAAAATCGATGACCGATGCAGGGGTGCCCAATGAATTGTAGGAATAGCGCAGTATTTCGGTATCGAAATCGGGATTAGTGCTCACGTAAGCGGTGTACGTCTCAATTTCAAACGGCAGATAATAGCCTTCACCACCATTCCATTGGTTGATTTTTAGTTTGTTCAGTCCGTTTTGACGTTCTGAGAGTACATAGAACTCCTTGAACATCTCTACTCCTTCTAACAGCACATCATCACGATGAGGAATAAATTCTTGCCAATTTTCTGAGATTGTACCGTTCTCATTGACCCTCATCAGCTTGAAATTGGTCGCATTGTCTTTATTGGTCAAGACGTAAAAGGAATCATCATAATGGGAAATTGAATATTCCAATCCTCTTGTTCTTGGGGAAAATATTCTGAATTTTCCATTGGGATCGTTAGCTTCCAATATTTGATATTCCGAAGTCAATGTACTTACAGAACCAATGATGACATACTTGTCTGATTTTGATTTATAAACAAAGGCATTGAAGGTATCATCCGTTTCATCAAAAACAAGTTCATCGGTTGAAGCATCGGTACCCAACGTGTGTTTGTAGATTTTATCAGACCGCAGTGTAACTGGATCTTTTTTTGAATAGAACATCGTTTTGTTATCGTTCGCCCATACCGCTCCGCCCGTCGTGTTCTCAATTTTATCCGATAATATCTCACCCGTTTCCAAATTTTTGATCTGCAAGGTATATTGCCGCCTGGAAACCGTATCGACGCCAAAAGCGGCCAATTTGTTATCTAGACTCACCCCAATGCCTCCCAAATTGAAGAATTCATGGCCCTCGGCCATTTCATTACAGTTAAATACTATTTCTTCAGGGGCCTCCAACGTTTCTTTATGTCGACTGTAAATTGGGTATTCCTTGCCGGTTTCATATCGGGTTACGTACCAAAATCCGTTCTCCTTGTAAGGTACTGACGAATCATCCTCTTTGATTCTGCCCTTCATCTCCTCGAATAATACTTTTTGAAAATCTTTGGTATGGGCCGTCATAGCTTCATAGTAGGCATCCTCACTTTCTAAATGGGAAATAACTTCAGGATTTTCACGATCATTCAGCCAATAGTAATCATCGGTTCGAACATCATCGTGCATAACAAGTTCTTTGGACACTTTTTTGGCTACGGGGACTTCTATGACGGTCATATTCTTATTTTCATTTTTACAGGAGAGCGCAAAAGTAAGACTTAATGCGAAAATCAATTTGTTTTTTCCAAGGTGTATCATGTACGTTCATTTATCGGGACAATTTAGTAATTTTGAATACATAAACTTGAAAATAAAAAACCTATGTTCGGAGATATGATGGGAATGATGGGAAAGCTTAAAGAAACCCAACGAAAAGTAGAGGAAACCAAGAAAAGACTTGATACCGTAACCTTAAACGAGAAATCTTTGGATGGACTTTTGGAACTAACGATTTCGGCGAATAGGGTCATAAAGGAAATAAAAATAGACGATTCTCTGTTGGAAGATAAGGAGCAACTGGAAGATTATCTGGTTATGACCATCAATAAGGCCATTACAAAGGCTACTGAGGTCAATGAGACAGAATTGGCCGCCGTCGCCAAAGAAGGGATGCCCAATATTCCTGGAATGGACTCATTGTTTAAATAAGAAATTAAAGTCTATTCACCGATTTATCCTAACTTTAAAAAAAGCTTGAACATGATAGAGATAAAACAAATCAAGGATAATGGATTCGGGTTTAGTTTAAAAGCGGAAAACGGTGGAAACCTGTTGAACAGTGTGCCGTTCGCAAATAAGGATGAAATCAAAAGAACGGTCCGGCGCTTAACGAACATTGACGATACCCGAAATATCTTCGAAAGAAAGACGAATCACGAGGGCAAGTTTCTTTTTAATGTAAAGGATGAAAACGGGAAACTTATCGGTCATAGTGAATTGTATACTTCGGAAGCGGGCATGGAAAACGGCATTAAGAACGTAATCAACCGCATTTCTCATATATCGAATTCAGGTAACTTATAGATTTTTCAAGAGGGATAGGAAGTTTTCATGCATCGCATCGGTGTAGTCCAAATGCGTTACGATTCGTAATTTCCCCTGACCCATTCCGATAAGCTGGACTCCTTTTTCATTCAGCCCTTTCACAAAATCATCACTTGTCATTTTGCTTTCATCAATTTCAAAGATGATGATGTTGGTTTCTATTGGCTCTACTTTTTTGATGTAGGATAATCTTTGAAGCACTTCCCCGATTTCTTTTGCTTTTTTATGATCTTCGGCCAATCTTTCAATATGGTGTTCGAGCGCATAGGAGCCGGCCGCGGCCAAATAACCTGCTTGGCGCATTCCCCCCTAAAATTTTCCGGATACGGATCGCTTTATCGATCGTTTCTGAACTCGCAACCAAAACCGATCCGACGGGGCAGCCCAACCCTTTACTTAAACAGACGCTGATAGTGTCGAACAGTTCTCCGTACTGTTTGGCCGATTCTTTTTTACCACCAGTGCATTCCAGAGCCTTGCGCCGTCTAAATGGTATCCTAGATTGTGTTTTTCGCAGACCGCTTTTATTTTTTTGAGTTCCTCAAAATCCCAACAGGCACCACCACCTTTGTTGGTCGTATTCTCGATACAGACCAATGAAGTCAACGGACTATGGTAAAAATCCGGCGGATTGATGGCTGCTTCGACCTGTTCAGCGGTCATCATGCCGCGGTGTCCGTCTACCAATTTACAGGAAACCCCACTATTAAAACTCGCTCCACCCCCTTCATAATTATAGACATGGGCGTATTTATCACAAATCAATTGATCCCCAGGATTCGTATGAAGTTTGATTGCGGTTTGATTGGTCATACTTCCCGAAGGAAAATAGAGCGCTGCCTCTTTACCGAACATTTCGGCCACTTTTTTTTCCAAAGCGTTGACCGAAGGATCTGCCTTAAAAACATCGTCGCCCACCTCGGCCGTCATCATGGCTTTGAGCATTCCAGGAGTGGGTTTGGTTACCGTGTCGCTTATTAGGTTTATGTTCAATGGATGATTATTAAATTATCATTTTTGCTTCAAGTTTCTGTTGGCTGCCTTACTACGAGGCAGATCTCTGGTTTCAAGTTGCTCAACCTCAAACTAGTAACCTCTTTTTAGTGAAAACAATCCATGCCAATAGGCGAACCATCTGGAATTTTCGGTGAAGGCAGGACTTTAAAATTCTCCGGTTTCTCATAGAATTGGTCAATTCTTCGAACCATTTCAGCAGCTTCAGCCTTTTTACCGCTCGTTAAAATTGATGTTTTCAACTCTTTTAATTTTTGGTTCGCAATCGCATTGACCTGTGGATGAACATTATCATGTGCCGCCAAATTCATCATATGAAATAGGACTCTAAAGTTGATATTAGTCTGGACTTCGCCCAAATATGAATCCTTTTGCTGTTTTTTAATAGTGTTATCGACAACTTCATCCAAAACTTCCTCCAAACCTAAATTCTTCGGATCCAAAGCTTTTTGTTGAATCAAACGTGACGCCCGTTCAGGATGCAACAAAAAACCTAAAGTCATATCAGCTGCCGTTTCAGGAGCTGAAAGCGCATCGAACGAAACCCCAGTTTTACCTTTTATTGACTCTCGTGTTTTACTATACCCAAAAGCCCTAGGAGGAAACAAGGAAAGTTTTTCTTTGGGAATAGCAATCACGGAAGCATCCAGCGTTTTTAAAATGCTATGTAGCGCCTGCTGCTGTGCTTTTTTGTCAACGGTCTCTACTACGATTTGTCCATCTCCTTTTATAGCGTAATTGTATTCCAATCCTCCGATTACTTTGGCAACGCCCTCGGTCTGATAACGATGGAAAAAATATAGTGGTACAAAAACATCTTCCAATACCGTGTTCGGTTCTCCCCTTCTGATATTATCAATAGAAAAATTGGAGATGGCCGTCCCACGGACCTTAAGCATAGCATCGAGTTCTTCGCTGATATTTTCTCCGTTATCCCACAAATGGGCCAAGAAATGGGCACTTCCACCTGGGCGGGCATCTTGGTCTGTTATATATCGAAGTCCGTCTTCCTGGGCCTTCAATAAAATCTTGTCTAAACTTTCCTCTTCATTAGTTCCCTCTGGAAAATCGGTATAGGAATACGCAACGGTCACTTTGTCCCAATCCCCAATTCCCGTGTCATAGGCATTAGAAAAATCAATTTCGCCATTATTGACTGAAAATTGCGGATGCGGATAGTCCATGACCGAAGCCCTATCATTGGTGCTGGCCGCGTAATTATGGGCAAAACCGAGCGTATGCCCTATTTCATGGGCTGAAAGTTGGCGGATGCGTGCGATTGCTAGATCCAACATGGGTTGGTAATTATCATCGCGCTCGGCGAAAGGTTTGTTCATCAAGGCTTGCGCAATCATATAATCTTGACGAATACGAAGACTTCCCAAGCTTACATGACCTTTAATGATTTCTCCCGTTCTTGGATCCGTTATACTGCTACCATAACTCCAGCCCCTAGTGGAACGATGTACCCATTGTACAACATTATATCGTGCATCCAAGGGGTCGGCATCATCAGGTAGCATTTTAATCTTAAAAGCATCTTTATAACCTGCGGCCTCAAAAGCTTGGTTCCACCATTTTCCACCATCCAAAAGTGCGGAACGCACCGGTTCCGGAGTTCCATTGTCCAAATAATAAACGATCGGCTCCACGGCTTCGCTTACTTCGGCATTGGGGTCTTTCTTTTCCAAACGATGCCGGGTAATAAACCGTTTTAGAATAGGTTCTTGTACAGGTGTGGAATAATCGTAGTATGTAAACGGGTACGAGCCACTTCGCGGGTCGAACTCCCGTTTTTCATAACCATCATCTGGCAGTTCGATGAAGGAATGATGCTGTGCTACGGTTACCAATTCCGGGTCCGGGGACACCGAGCGGATCCAGGCACCTTTTGCATCTCCTTTAAAGGTAAGGGTCACATCGAACTCCGTATTCTTTGGAAAGGACTTTGTTCGGTCCAATGCCATGGCACTTTTATCCTTATCGATACTATAGGTGCCTTGTTCCGCTCTTTTCAAACGTTGGGATATGCCATGGGCATCACGCATTAAAAAATCGGTAATGTCAATGATATATTTTCCATCTTTTTCTTCCTCTATTTTAAATCCCCCGATAATGGATTTAGCAAAGGCCTGCTCTACCGATTTCTTCTCCAAAGCATTTTCGGTCAAAGCTCTAAATCTAAGGTTCGGCTGAACAAGTAAGAGCTTTCCTCCTGCTTTTTTAAAAAACACAACTTGCTCATTTCCAAGCTGCCCTCTATCTAAACCTATGTCGTTACTTCCGATACCACTACTCAGGGAATAGACATATAGAAATTCCTTATTTAAATCATTGACTTCCAAATAGACCTTGTCGTTTTTGTCATCGTATTGAAAATTGAAGAGTCCGTTGAATTTTTGAAAATCTTTGCTTTTTTCCGTGAATTGTGCCGACAAATTAGAAATAGCGAAAATGAGCGTAAGAATAAAGAGAGAATAGTGTTTCATGATTGGAATTTATTGAATTTCTAAATTTATGTAAAATTGATTGCACTACCATAGTTAAGTCTTATTTTTGACCAAAACTTGATCGAATGACAATTACCACGGACCACTACAAAGGTCTTATAGATCGCCTTGGTGCGTTAAGGAGGTATCTTTGACGTTGATGCGAAACTTATCGAGATAGAGAACGAGCAAGAAAAAACGCTTGCTCCCGATTTCTGGGACAATCCACAGGAAGCCCAGGCACAAATGAAATTCATCCAATCCAAAAAACAATGGGTGGATGATTTTAATGTTGCCAAAACTTTGGCCGCAGACCTTGAGGTTTTATTGGAATTCCTGCAAGAAGGCGAGGTCAAAGAAGAAGAAGTCGAGGCCCAGTACGAAAAAGCGATCGGTCAAATCGAAAAGCTCGAATTCAAGAACATGCTTTCCGAGGAGGGCGATGAACTCCCCGCTGTCTTACAGATTACGGCAGGTGCAGGCGGTACCGAGAGTTGTGATTGGGCGGAAATGCTCATGCGCATGTACATAATGTGGAGCGAGAAGAACGGTTACAAGGTCAAGGAACTCAACTATCAAGAAGGCGATGTTGCAGGAATCAAGACGGTAACGCTCGAAATCGATGGCGAATATGCCTTCGGCTGGCTAAAAAGCGAGAACGGGGTACATCGGTTGGTACGTATTTCTCCTTTTGACAGTAATGCCAAGCGACATACTTCATTTGCTTCGGTATATGTGTACCCGCTGGTCGATGATAGTATAGAGGTTGATGTGAATCCCACAGACATTACCATTACCACGGCACGTTCTAGCGGGGCGGGTGGACAGAACGTTAATAAAGTAGAGACCAAGGTCCAGTTGGTACACCACCCGACGGGAATACAGATCTCATGTTCCGATTCGCGAAGTCAACATGACAATAGGGCCACGGCCATGAAAATGCTAAAATCACAATTGTACGAAATCGAACTGCGCAAAAAGCTGGAGGCGCGGGAAGAAATTGAATCTTCGAAGAAAAAAATCGAATGGGGGTCGCAAATCCGTAACTATACCATGCAACCTTATAAACTCATAAAAGATGTCCGCACCGGGGAGGAAACCGGTAATGTCGATGCCGTTATGGACGGTGATATTGATGCATTTCTGAAAGCGTACCTTATGATGATGGGCCAAAAGGAGGAGGAGTGAGCAGTGTTCAGTAGAAAGTAGAAAGTTAGGATTTGCTGGGCGAAGGGCGATGCCGATTCATCAAAAAACGAGATTTGAGATATCGTGCTTCGTGCACCATGCATCAAGCGCAAAACAGTATTAAAATGATTAGAATTTACCACAATCCCAGATGTAGAAAATCCCGAGAAGGGTTGGCAATTCTTGAAAAATCGGGAAAAGAATTTAAAGTCGTTGAATATTTGAAAGATATTCCAACGAAAAATGAGCTAAAAGACATTTTGACAAAACTAGGGATTACCGCAGAACAGTTGCTACGTAAAAACGAGTCGGTTTGGAAGGAACGCTATAAAGGACAAAACCTCTCGGAAGACAAAATTATAGAGGCAATGATAGAAAATCCGAAGCTCATCGAGCGGCCTATTGTTATTAACGGAGATAAGGCCATGATCGGAAGACCTCCATCGGCTATCGGTGGCATTTTATAAAAGGCATATTTGTTGTATTATCAATTAACAAAGTTTTAACCAAAGCCGGTTAAACCATCATCTAATTTAGTAGTCTTTAAAAACGATATATTATGAAAACCAACCTAAAGCATTTCATCGCATTGTTCGCACTATTCTTAATAGGATCCGAATTACAGGCCCAATACGGTAGCCCGTATGGAGGTAGAGGTTACGGATATGGAAGCGGTTATGGTTATGGCTACGGTAGACAGAGAAGTGGTATCCCACAAATTCAAGATACTCCGAAAGAGGCCGAGCCTATGACCGCCGAGCAAATTGTCGATGCGGAGATGCCCAGATTTACCGAAGTTCTTGAACTGAACGAATTCGAGTCTGCGGTGCTTGGGAGTATCTTAAAAAAGTACGTGCAGAAACGGATCGAGATGCAAATTCTTCAACTTGAGAAAGAGCAAATGCTTGCCGGCATGGAACGTATTACGAAAGAGCAGGATGAAGAACTTAAAGCGGGCCTTCCTTTGGAAAAATATGAGGGTTTTGTAGAACTACAAAAAAACGGACTTCAAAAGGCCGAAAAAGAGAAGAAAAAAGAAAAAAGAAAAAGAAAAAGAAGAAAATAAAAGACTAATATGAAGAAACTACTCCCGATTGCCCTAATTCTATTTTCATTTTTAACAAATGCCCAACGACCTGAAGGAAATAGGCCAGATCTCATCAAAATTTCGGGAACAGTTTTAGACAACGAAACAAATCAACCTCTTGAATATGCGACTTTGGTACTGCAAAGCGTTCGAAATCCGGAGCGTGTAACTGGAGGAATTACGGATGCAAACGGTAAGTTTGAAGTGGAGACCGCACCCGGCCGATACAATGTCAGTATAGAATATATTTCTTTTCTACCGTTCAGCCTTGCAGAACAACAATACCTAACCTCTACCGACCTCGGAACTATCAAACTCAAGTTAGATGTCGAACAATTGGCAGAGGTAGAAGTCGTTGGCGAGAAAACCTCCGTAGAGGTACGGTTGGATAAAAAAATATACAATATCGGTAAAGACCTGACCAATAGCGGTGCCACAATAAGTGATGCCCTCGATAATATTCCATCGGTTACGGTAGATGTTGATGGTGCGATAGCACTTAGAGGCAATGGAAATGTTAGAATACTTATTAACGGTAGGCCTTCTGCCCTTGCAGGATTCGGTTCAACCGACGCCCTACGTCAATTGCCCGCCGACGCCATTGAAAAGGTAGAGGTGATTACAAGTCCTTCTGCACGTTATGATGCCGAAGGTACTGCCGGTATTTTGAATATTGTCTTGAAGAAAGAGAAAACCAGAGGATTCAATGGTACGATAAATACAACCGTCGGATACCCCGATGCACTCTCGATAACACCGAACCTGAACCTTCGCACTGATAAATTCAATGTTTTTACCACTATCGGCTATCGATACCGCAAGGGACCTGGAAATGCACTTTTCGATAACACATATTTTAATGGTGCCTTTGATAGAATTATAGAAGAGCGCGACATTGACAGAAGTAATAGTGGCTTCAATGCGAATTTGGGCATTGAATATTTCTTAACGGAAACTTCATCGTTAACGGCTAGTGCCTTTGGACGTTTGAACGACGGAGAGGATGTTACCGAAAACAATACGACCCGTTTCATAGCCGCAGATATCGATAGTAGAACCTTGCGGCGAGAAGTTGAAGTTGAAGATGAGCAGAGTTATCAGTTATCGTTAAACTATAATAATGATTTTAATACTGAAGGTCATAAGCTAACCGCAGATTTTCAATACTCCTATGACGAAGAAATAAAACCGACCACGATAATCGAGAACAACACGTTTCCGAACAACGAGGCTGTGGCCAGTGAGAATATCAATGAAATTGAAGAGCAGAACGAGGTACTATTCCAGGTCGATTATGTTTTGCCCATGGGTGAAGCACAATTTGAGGCCGGTTATCGTGGTAATTTTGAAGAAAGCGACACGGATTTCGCCTTAGAAGAACTTAATCTTGCAACGGACCAGTTCGAACCCAATTTAGGCCTGACCAATCGTTTTGTTTTTAACCAAAATGTAAATGCGCTTTATAGTCAATATGGAAACAAATTCGGAGACTTCTCTTTTCTTTTGGGTCTGAGATTAGAAAATACACAATTAAAGGGAAAAGTAACCGGTATTGACGTTGCATCGTTACAGGAGATTCTAGGCACGGAAATAGATCTTGATTTTGACAAAAATTATTTGGGTCTTTTCCCGACGATCAATGTTACTTACGAACTAGCTGAAAATGAGAACCTGACCTTAGGGTATAACAGGCGCATAAATCGACCTAGGGGATTTTTCATCAACCCCTTCCCCTCTCGATCTAGTAGAACGAATGTATTTCAGGGCAATCCTGATTTAGACCCGGCTTTTGCCAACGCGTATGACTTGGGCTATTTGAAAAGGTGGAAAAAGTTGACTTTGACCTCTTCGGTGTATTACCAAAAAGAAACCAATTCCTTTGAAAGAATTCAAGAAGAAACTGGCGAACTTACCTCAGATGGTATAGCCATCATACGTTCATTGCCTATAAATTTATCGACAAATGAACGTATCGGGGCCGAAATGGGAGTACTTTACAATCCTTTTAAGTGGTGGAGAATTAACGGTAGCTTCAACTTTTTTCAGTTCAATTCAGAGGGTTTGTTTAATGGTGTTGATTTTGGGGCCAAAAATACAAGTTGGTTTTCGCGCTTTAGTTCAAAAGTTACGCTTCCTGGCAAAATCGACTGGCAGACAAACGCTTTTTATCGTGGTCCGACGCAAAATGCCCAAACGAGAAACGAAGGTATTTTCTCCCTGAATCTGGCATTCAGCAAAGACATTTTGAAAGACAAAGGTACTATCGCCTTTAACGTTAGTGATTTGTTGAACTCAAGAAAGCGAATGTCGTATACCGAAACTCCCTTTTTACATCCGATAGCGAGTTTCAGTGGCGGGTAAGGCAATTCAATCTTTCTTTTGTATATCGAATCAATCAGAAAAAACAAAACAATCGAAATCGACAAAGACAAGATGATGGTGGCGGTGATGAAGAGTTTGGAAGTTGAGTATAGAAAATGATATAAAACTAAAAAGGAAGCCGATCGGCTTCCTTTTTTTATTGTTCTAAACGTTTGGCACGTTTGGCCTCTCGTTTCTCTTTCCAGATTTCCAATAAATTTCCACCTAACCAATACGGAACCACGAAAAGCAACAAGAATATCATCAGCCAAAAACCGATGGTCAAAATGGTCAAAAACGCTAAAAATCCTAAATATTGGTCGAATTCAAACATATCAGTGAAAATTTAATGGTACAAAGATACTTGGAAATGAACAAATAGTACAAATCAAAATCAAAAAAAATAGGATTTGATTATTTGCCGGATAAAACTACCCTAAATTACATTTTCGTTTCAAGGAAATATTTCAACAAACCGTTACCTTTGATAGACACAAAATTTTCTACCAATGAGTTATAGAATCGAAAAGGATACCATGGGCGAAGTTCAGGTGCCCAGCGATAAATACTGGGGTGCGCAAACTGAGCGTTCGCGAAATAATTTTAAAATAGGACCTTCGGCCTCAATGCCCCTGGACATTGTTTACGGCTTCGCCTATCTTAAAAAAGCCGTTGCCTACACCAATCATGAATTGGGTGTACTGGATAAACAAAAAAGGGATTTAATTGCCCAAGTCTGCGATGAAATTTTGGAAGGGAAACATGACAGTCAATTTCCTCTGGTCATTTGGCAGACCGGATCTGGTACCCAGAGCAACATGAATGTAAATGAAGTGATTGCCAATCGTGCCCACGAAATTGCTGGAAAAAAGATTGGCGAAGGCGAAAAAACGATTCGGCCGAACGATGATGTGAACAAATCACAGTCTTCGAACGATACCTTTCCAACGGGAATGCATATTGCGGCCTATAAAAAAATTGTAGAAACAACCATTCCGGGAGTAAAACAACTTAGGGACACCCTTCATAAAAAATCGAAAGAATTTTCAAGCGTCGTCAAAATCGGGCGTACCCATTTGATGGATGCCACCCCCTAACCTTGGGGCAAGAATTTTCAGGCTATGTATCGCAATTAGATCATGGGCTACGTGCCCTAGAGAACACGCTGGATCATATAAGCGAATTGGCACTTGGCGGTACCGCCGTTGGTACCGGCCTGAATACTCCAAAAGGGTATGATGTCTTGGTCGCCAAATACATTGCCAATTTCACCGGACTGCCCTTTAGGACTGCGGATAATAAATTTGAAGCCTTGGCGGCGCACGACGCCATCGTAGAAAGTCATGGTGCCTTGAAACAGTTGGCCGTTTCTTTGAATAAAATCGCAAACGATATTCGCATGATGGCCTCCGGACCCCGTTCAGGAATCGGTGAAATCATTATTCCAGCAAACGAACCCGGTAGCTCCATTATGCCGGGGAAGGTCAACCCAACGCAATGTGAAGCACTGACCATGGTATGCGCGCAAGTAATGGGCAACGATGTGGCGATTTCGGTGGGGGGCACACAAGGACATTACGAACTCAACGTCTTTAAACCAATGATGGCCGCCAACATATTGCAGTCGGCCCAGCTACTGGGGGATGCATGTGTTAGTTTTGACGTAAACTGTGCCGTGGGTATTGAACCGAATCATGAGATTATCAAAGAATTATTGAACAATTCATTGATGTTGGTTACCGCGCTGAATACGAAAATCGGGTACTATAAAGCCGCGGAAATTGCCAATACCGCCCATAAAAATGGTACGACCCTCAAAGAAGAAGCGGTCAGACTGGGCTATGTAAACGCAGAGGACTATGACAAATGGGTGCGCCCACAAGACATGGTGGGGGAATTAAAATAATTTTGAAGTCTTCTTCAATTAAAGTCAACTACCTTGGGGCAAGCTCGCGAGGCACCAAAATGAAATAAACTTCACCATTTCGAATCAAGCCCGCCTGAACGGCACGGGCAGGCTTCGGGGTATTAAACCCACTGGTGGGAATAAAAAAGGGCCGCTTCTTTCGAGACGGCCCTTTTTATGCTAATGGATAGTGTCTCTTACTTTAATGTGAACTTAGACGTTCCTAATAACTTTAGTTTGTCATCATAAACGTTAACCATGTAGTTTCCTTTCTGGAAGTCACCGGCAGGCTTGTTGATGTAATCACATACATCCAACGACTTGTTCTCATAGTAGAAGTTTGTTCCTTTACTGTAGGTAACAGAAGACCCTTCTTCGCTGGTTTTAGAATAACTCTCTCCCATAACATTACCTTGGGGATCAAGAACTTCGACGTAGAACTCACGGTCACCGGCTTGGGCAATTACGTTGTCGGCAACTGTAAAGCAAACTTTGAATTTGTCCGTTCTACCGGCTCTAGAGGTAGAGACCAATTTACCGCTACTTCTTTCCTTTACCGCATCAACAGTGAATTTAGAAAGGTTCAAAGCCGAACCTTTTTCAACCACATCGGCCAATTGTGTATTCTGTACGACCAAAGAATCGTTGAAAACAGTTTGTTTTTCCAACTCAACGTAGGTGCTGTCACGCTGCATGGCGATCATCGTGTTCGAACGGGTCAGCGAATCAACTTGCTTCAATAATTGCTCTCTTTCGGCCTTAAGCACACCTACTTGTCTTCTATATCTCGACAATGATGCGATATCACCTTTCATATTCTTAACGGAATCGATATATTTTGCAATATTATCACGTGCGGATACCAATTCTTCGTTTGTAGCGTTGCTTTCCAAAATAGCTTTGTCGTATTCAGACTTAAGGCTATTAAGATCTTCAACGACCAACTGCTTCTCTTGGGTAAGCACTTTTTCGTTCTTCTGTTTTTCTTGGTAAAGACTAACAGTGTAGATGATCGTAGCGATAAGAACTACACCAAGTAGACCTGCCAATACTTTTAATCCATTGTTATTTTTTGTTTCAGTCATAATGTAAAAAATTTAGTAACTTTTTAGTTGTTCTGTTTAAGTAACAGAGTTTGTTTGTATCGTTCTATATACGGTTCAATATTCAAATTGGATTTTTTGGATGAAAAAAAATATAAATCCTAATACTTTCTTTTTACGATGCGTTAACTTCGTATAACCTGAAACCCATTTTAGATTAATGTCATTAAGAGTAATTCCGTTTGCGCCTGAGTATGCCGATAGGTTCAGGGATTTAAACAAAGTTTGGCTCGAAGAATATTTTTATGTCGAACCCAAGGATATCGTTCTGTTGGAAGATTGCGAGAATACAATAATCAATAAAGGAGGATATATCTTTTTTGCCGAATATGAAGGAAGCATTGTAGGTTGCTTTTCTCTCATAAAACTGAAAGAAAGCATTTTTGAATTGGGAAAAATGGCCGTGGACAAAAAATATCAGGGACTAAAAATCGGACAGCAGCTTTTATCGTTCGCTATAGATTGGGCGAAAAAGAATAATTGGAATAAAATTATTCTTTATTCTAACACCAAGCTTGATAAAGCCCTTTACGTCTACAGAAAATATGGTTTCAAGGAAGTGGAGTTGGAAAAAAATCTTCCATACGCTCGAAGTGATATTAAGATGGAATTAGAAATAAATAAATTATGAAAAGAATATTTGTTTCAGTCCTTATGGTAAGCTTGGCTGCGGTTAGTTGTAAGGAAAACAATAAAAAAGAAAAAGAAACAGTGGTGACCGAAGTGGTTACCGAGGATAATACAACAATTTCAGAACTAAAACTCATCCCCGTTGAACATGCCACAGCTGTTTTGGAGTGGAACGGCGTAACTATTTACGTAGACCCGGTCGGCGGAGCTGAGGCGTTTGACGGCAAAAACTCGCCAGACCTGATTCTAATAACAGATATACATGGCGACCATTTTAACCTAGAAACTTTGGAGGCCTTAGATACCGAAAAAGCGAAAATCATGATGCCCCAAGCGGTTGCCGATAAAATGCCAGAAGCTTTTACCCCACAAATCGATGTGCTGAACAATGGCGACTCAAAAGAACGCTACGGAATTACGGTCGAGGCCATTCCGATGTACAATTTGCGTGAAGAAGCCCTGAAATTCCATGAAAAAGGGCGTGGAAATGGATACGTCTTAAACATGGGCAGCGAACGTATTTATTTTTCAGGGGATACTGAAGATATACCTGAGATGCGGGCTTTGCAAAATATAGACAAAGCTTTTATCTGTATGAACCTTCCCTATACGATGACGCCAGAAAGTGCCGCCGATGCTGTATTGGAATTTAAACCAAAAAAAGTATATCCGTATCACTATCGTGGAAATCCTGACGTGAGCGATGTCGAAAAGTTTAAAAAAATCGTGAATGCCGGGGATTCCAATATCGAAGTAATTCAATTGGATTGGTATCCGAAGGATGAATTTTGATTAATCGAAGACATCTAAAGCCCACTCGGCTAAGTTATTGTTGATTTTTAACGAATCAACTTTTTATACTTAATTCGCTTTGGCATGATATCGGCTCCCAATCGTTTCTTTCTATTCTCTTCATAATCGGAAAAAGAACCTTCAAAGAAATACACCTCTGAATTACCTTCAAAAGCTAAAATGTGGGTACAGATTCGATCTAAGAACCAACGGTCGTGCGAGATGACGACGGCACATCCTGCAAAATTTTCTAGCCCCTCTTCGAGGGCACGTAAAGTGTTGACATCCAAATCGTTGGTAGGCTCATCTAAAAGCAATATGTTGCCTTCTTCTTTTAAGGTCATGGCCAAATGCAGCCGGTTTCTTTCTCCTCCTGAAAGCATGTTGACCTTTTTATTTTGTTCGCTCCCAGAAAAATTAAAACGGCTCAGATAGGCACGGGAGTTCACTTGCCGGCCACCCATCATGATGAGTTCTTGTTCGCCACTGAAATTCTGCCAAATCGTTTTTTCAGGGTCTATATTGGAGTGGCTTTGATCTACGTATGCTATTTTAGCCGAGTCACCTACAATAAATTCTCCCAAATCAGGAGTCTCATCGCCCATAATCATTCGGAATATGGTCGTTTTACCAGCGCCATTCGGACCAATGATACCGACAATACCGGCCTGTGGTAATTTGAAATTTAAATCTTCATAGAGCAATTTATCCCCAAAAGCCTTACTGACCCCTTTGGCCTCGATGACATTGGTACCCAATCGGGGACCATTGGGAATATATATTTCCAGTTTTTCGTCCAATTGCTTTTGGTCTTGGCTCATCAACTTATCATAGTTGTTTAAACGCGCCTTTTGTTTGGTCTGGCGTCCTTTGGCTCCTTGGCGGACCCATTCCAACTCTCGCTCCAAGGTTTTTTGACGTTTTGAAGCTGTTTTGCTCTCTTGTGCCAACCGTTTTGATTTCTGATCTAGCCAACTTGAGTAGTTGCCTTTCCATGGTATGCCCTCGCCCCTATCCAGTTCCAAAATCCATCCGGCGACGTTATCCAAAAAATAGCGGTCGTGGGTCACGGCGATGACAGTGCCTTTGTAGCTTGCCAAATGATGCTCGAGCCAATGTACCGATTCGGCGTCCAAATGGTTGGTCGGTTCGTCAAGCAATAAAATTTCAGGTTCTTGTAATAATAATCTACACAGTGCCACTCGCCTTCTTTCACCACCTGAAAGTACGCTTATCTTTTTTATCACCTTCAGGAGTTCGTAGTGCATCCATGGCGATTTCAAGCTTAGTGTCAAGTTCCCAAGCATTCGAGGCATCGATTTTATCCTGAAGTTCCGCCTGCTTGTCCATCAGTTTTTGCATCTTGTCAGCGTCCTCATAGACTTCGGGCAAACCGAACATGTCATTGATCTTGTTGTATTCATCAAGAATGGCCACCGTTTCTGAAACACCCTCGCGCACTACGTCCAGAACCGTCTTCGATCCGTCCAATTGCGGTTCTTGTTCCAAGTATCCTACTTTATATCCAGGAGAAAACACCACATCGCCCTGATAATTTTTATCAACTCCTGCAATTATTTTAAGTAACGTGGATTTACCTGATCCGTTGAGACCAAGAATCCCGATTTTTGCCCCGTAGAAGAAGCTCAGGTAAATATTCTTAAGTACCGGAGTATTCGCGTTTTTATAGGTTTTCGTGACCCCGGACATGGAGAAGATCACTTTCTTATCGTCACTCATTTTTTTAGAGGTTTGTTAGAAAAAGTAAGGTTTATTATTTTTGGTTCAATCTCATCCCTTTTGAATTGACCCTTGAACTTGCGCTTGAACTTGAACTTTCTAAACCCTTCCCTTAAGGGCATTGAAAACCCAAGCAATGGCAAAAAAACCGATTCCGACGGAAGCGAATCCCCATCCAGCAACATCGTCATAGCGAAAAGCACCCAATGCTATAAGCCCGACACCCACGGCGATCATAATAAAAGTAGCCCAAGCGAGTACCGTATTTTTGTTCATTCCCATAGTATGTATGTTTGGTTTTTTGGTAACTCCAAATATCGTAAATTTTGGGGGAACCATTATCTTAAAAAATCAAAGTTTAAGATTCAAAAGGGAAAGAAATTCCTGTTTTGGCGCGCACAGCATCCATAATTGCAATCAGGTCAAGACTGTTCTGATGACTCCACAATGTACTTTGGATTTTCCCGTTTTTGAGACACTGGTGTACTTCCGCAATTTCATGGGAGTAGCCTTTACCGATCTTGGGCACCTCAAAATATTCCGTTTCTCCATCTTTTTCGACTGAATACTTTTGGGATTCATGCCATCTCGGATGTATTAAGATAGCACCCTCGTCTCCAGAAATTTTAGCCACCATCTCAGAATATGCATTCAGTCCACTATAGAGTAAAGCTTGGGCATTAGGATAATCAAACAGCATGGAAGTCTGAATCTCCGCCCCAGTTGTATGGAACTTTGAACTGGCTTGGATTCTTTGTGGTTTTCCGAGCATGAGGTACGATAGAAAAATGGGATAAATACCAATATCCAAAAGGGATCCTCCCGCCAAATCAGGATTCAACAAGCGGCCTTTTTCATCCCTATCCATGGCATAAAAGGCAAAATCGGCGTGTAGGTACTTAAGGTTTCCTATTTGTCCTTCATCCACTAGCCTTTTAACCTTTCGAATCGTAGGGTTGAACCGGCTCCACATGGCCTCCATAAGAAATACGTTATTTTCCTTGGCTGCCGACACCATACGTTTGACCTCATTCGAATTGATTCCCAAGGGTTTTTCACAAAGCACATTTTTTCCCTTTTTCATTGCTTTTATGGCCCATTCCGCGTGTCCCGTATGAGGTGTGGCAATATAAATGACATCCACTTTGTCCGATTCGAACAATTCTTCATAACTCCCAAAAATTTCGTCAGTCCCATACTCTTTGGCAAAGGCCTCTGCCCTGGGCTTATTTCTAGAGGCTACGGCAACCAAAACGCCATTATCCACTAATTTTAAATCTTTTGCAAAACTATGTGCTATTTTTCCCGGACCTAAGATGCCCCATCGAATTTTGTCGGCCATACAGCGTTTGAATTTTCCCAAATGTAATCAATTTTACTCCTTATCTTTATCGCAATAACGAAACCGGAGCCTCGATGGACATCAAATTTAATAAGAACGAAGACCACAACAAATTACTAGTATCCGAATTGAGAAAACGTCTAGCTCAAGTGAAATTGGGTGGCGGAAAATCCCGAATCGAAAAACAACATGCACAAGGCAAATTGACCGCTCGGGAACGTATCGCTTATCTCTTGGACGCCAAAAAAGACAGTATTGAAATCGGTGCCCTAGTCGGTGAGGGAATGTACGAAGAACACGGTGGATGCCCTTCGGGCGGTGTCGTTGTCAAAATGGGTTACGTTTCTGGAAAGCAGTGTATCGTAGTGGCCAATGATGCTACGGTCAAGGCCGGAGCTTGGTTTCCGATTACCGCAAAGAAAAATCTACGGGCACAGGAAATTTCAATAGAAAACCGGTTGCCCATTATTTATTTAGTCGATTCGGCAGGGGTGTATCTGCCCATGCAAGATGAAATATTTCCTGACAAAGAACATTTCGGGCGTATTTTTAGAAACAATGCGATCATGAGCGGTATGGGAATTACCCAGATTGCAGCCGTTATGGGAAGTTGTGTTGCCGGAGGGGCCTATTTGCCGATCATGAGCGACGAGGCATTGATTGTCGATAAAACGGGAAGTATTTTTCTGGCGGGAAGCTATCTTGTTAAAGCGGCTATTGGCGAAAACATAGACAATGAAACTTTGGGAGGAGCGACTACCCACTGCGAAATCAGCGGTGTAACCGACTATAAGGCAAAAGACGATAAAGATGCGCTGGACACTATAAAGAATATTGTTGGAAAAATCGGGGATTTTGAAAAAGCTGGCTATAATCGAACGAAGGCCGTCAAGCCAAAAGAAAATCCTGAGGATATTTTTGGCATTGTTCCCGCATCAAGAACCGATCAGTACGATATGTTGGAAATCATCAATCGGCTAGTCGACGAATCCGATTTCGAGGAATACAAAAAAGGCTACGGAAAGACCATTCTCACCGGGTACGCACGTATCGATGGTTGGGCCGTGGGTATTGTTGCGAACCAAAGAAAAGTGGTAAAAACGACCAAAGGCGAAATGCAGTTCGGCGGTGTGATCTATTCGGACTCTGCGGATAAGGCCACCCGTTTTATTGCGAATTGCAACCAAAAGAAGATTCCCCTTGTTTTTCTTCAGGACGTCACCGGTTTTATGGTTGGAAGCAAAAGTGAACACGGCGGCATCATTAAAGATGGTGCAAAAATGGTCAACGCCGTAAGTAATTCAATAGTGCCGAAATTCACCGTTGTCATCGGAAATAGTTATGGTGCGGGTAATTATGCCATGTGTGGCAAGGCCTACGACCCAAGACTGATCGTTGCATGGCCGAGTGCCGAACTTGCCGTAATGAGTGGAAATTCAGCCGCGAAAGTATTATTGCAGATTGAAAAGTCTTCCCTAAAAAAGAAAGGGGAAACGATTACCGAGAAAAAAGAGGCCGAGCTTTTTGACAAGATCAAGGCACGGTACGATAATCAAATATCACCGTATTACGCTGCCTCAAGACTTTGGACGGATGCCGTAATAGACCCTATAGATACGCGTAAATGGATTTCAATGGGTATAGAGGCCGCGAATCATGCACCGATTGAAAAACCTTTTAATATGGGGGTTTTGCAGGTTTAAGTTTAGAAATTCGAAATCTCCGAAGAGCTATTTTGAAGCGGTCATGGGGTTTCCCGATAACTTGAACAACTGCTGGTTTACATTTTTAAGATGAAGCTTGAACAGTTTGACCACACTACGTTGGGAAGGCATCCCGTAGTCGAAAAAGATAGTCGCTTTCATATAGAATGGATTCAAGGTCTTTGAGCCTTTGTAGTTCACATTGATCAACCAATCCCCTTTCATATAATCGTCGATAAAATATTCCTTGCTATAAACCAGTTGGGCTTTGTCATTTTCTTCTTTGCCCTCAAAACTGTTCCACTTGAAAAAGCGGTTTCGAGGGTTCACGAACTGTACGTCAAAATTGGCATCGGGGTCGTTCCAGTCCAATACGATACGTGTTCCTTGGTTTGTCCCTGTCTCGATTTCAATGATATCTTCCGATTCAGGAAGGATTTCCTTCCCCTTCTTTGCACTAAATTGGTGAATTCGGTGACTATGATCGAATGGGGGCCTTCGGAACTTGCTTTCAAATAGTCTTGGTTCAACAGGTAGTTGTATCTGGAATAAAGTCCGGCCGCCTTTTGATATTCCGCCGAAGCCATATAATTTCTTGCCAGATCCAAATACGATTGTGCATGGTTCGGGCGTAGCTTAAAAATTTTCTTGTAAACGACTTCCGCCCGTTTCAGTTCCCCTGATTTTTCATAGGCATAGGCCAGAGCCGTCAAATTAGTCACATCATTCTCAAAAACTTTGGTATTATCAGCGACAATCTCGTCACTGTAATCCTCATTTTTCCAATTTTCCTTGAAATAAAGATATGCGTCGACGAAAAAATGGGGAGAACCTGAGAACTTGGTGGCATACGATTCAAAAGTCCGCTTGGCATCCTCAAATGATTTACTATTATAAAGATCCTTTAAATAAGTAGGCCAATTGCGTTCAGCTTGTTCTTGGCTGATGGCATTATTTTTATAGACATTGTCCCTGACTTGCAGGTTATCCACTGGCTCCTTTCCATTTTTGGGTGAATAATTACCTACAATGGTATTGATAACAATAACTCCGCCAGCTGCAATAGCCCCATACTTGGCAGTTGCCGCCAATCCCGGAAGTACAGCTATTCTGCGTATGTTGCTTACGGCAATGTGACGGGGGACTTCGATATCCAATATTCCATCGACCTCATAGATAGCCTCTCTTGGATTAAGTAAAGAACCCCCACCCCTTATATAAATCACAGCATTTTGGTCAAGTGGCGATACTATCTTTCTTGGATCGCCCCTTGGACTGATTTTAACCCCCGGAGCCCTTCCGTTTATGGCCTGTAAAATGTTCACAGCGTATTCGCTAAAATCTCCTTCATCCAAAACATGCATGGAATAACCTGCGGTTGCCTTATCCAAGATACCGAAACCTGTTTTGATAAGGTTTGGGTTGGTATTGTAGTCAATAAAAAGTTCTTCTTGGGTTTTTCTGAGTTTTTTACTTTCAGTTACCGTGACATTATCGAGAGCGGTAACCTTCGTCTCCATCGATACGTTGATTCCAAAGGTAGTCTCCAATACTTTTCGGGTAACCGTCTCCATCTCCAAAAAATTGAAAACCACGACATCCCCTAATTCGGCTTGAATCTGATAACGGCCTTTTTCATCCGTTTTTGTCGCTATATCCTTTCCTTCTACCTTGACATCTACATTCTCCAGGGAGTTCCATTGTTGAATACAAAACCTGAGATGTTACTCGCATTTATACTTCTAAAATCTTGATTTTGAGTTATTCGCACATCATCTTCGGTACCCGCAATGGCATCATCTTTTTCGTAGATGGTCGTGTTGAGCTCAAAAGTCATTGCATCGTTTCTGAAACGCTTCCATTCGTCTTGGCTGGCATACCTGCGGTACGAAGTTCCAGGATCGTCGGAGGCCGATAATGTAAGTCCGATGCTTTTGCCATATACTTCCAATAGTTCCAACCCTATGGTAAAATCGTCGTCGACATAAATCTCATAGGGGGTCAAGTCAAACGTTACCTTCCCCTGCTTCTTTTTCAAGGTGAAGATTATATTCCTTTTCGATAACTTGACTTCGGGATACGGTGTGTCACCCCGGTACACGTTGACCCGGAGCAATAAACTGTCGGAAACATTTTTCAATACATGAAAATAAAACTCGTTCAGTTGCCTAGGCCTTCGATTGACCCTTATTTTGGTCGCCATCTCGGCCCCAAGGGAAGTTATGCCCCGCCAATATCCTATTTTTTTGCTGCGTTCATAGTAGTAGCCCACCTTCTTTTGACGTATGCTTTCGGAACCCTGTGAGAGGACTATCTCGTTCAATTGGTACACCTCGGGCCGCATTAATATCACGTCTCCATCGGTGAAAGAAAAATTCAGGTCCCCGATGGCTTTCTTAATGGTCTGGTAACCTACCGAGGATATCTGAAGCGTATCGGTCAACGAAATTCTGTTGCGGTTTATGGGTAGGGCAAATCTGCCGTCCTCATCCGTGACCGTGCCCACACCTTTGTTAAGCACCCCGATGTTCACATAGGGAAGTGGATTGTTCGTCTCGATATCCTTTACCGTGCCATTATATTGTAGTTGCGCTGATACATAACCAGAACAAAAAAAGGAAAAAAAAAAAGGAAGGTTCGCAGCACTTTCATATAGGATGAAAAATATCGTAACACTTTATTTGAAGATACATAATTTTCACAAATACCACATTCTTAAGACAATGAGAAGCGAAATCATTATTTTCCACCTACGGACATTATAGTAACCAAAGTCAACAGTTCACGATTTATGTTCTTCTCGGTCAGCGGCATTACAATCATTGTCTTACTTTGAGTTGGAAGCCCATAATCGTAGTAAACCGTTGCCTTGATATAGGTAGGGTTATACCCCTTGTTGCCAAAATATTTGATGTTTATTTTCCAAACACCGGGAAGGCTCCTGTCTATTAAGAATTGTTCACAGGTGTATCCTTTTACCTTTTCGTCTTTGAGCTGTTGCGGTTCGTTTTCGAGGGTATGGCTCCATACAAAATACTGGTTCTCAGGATTTACAAATTGCAAATCGAACTCCGCCTCGCTATTGTTCCATTCGAAAAGTACACGGGTACCGCCCACATCGGCATCGGAGATATCACTGTTCGAAATCGCAAGCTCCTTTCCTTTTCTGGCAAGTAGGTTCGTTGATTCGGTTTCCAAAATGCCATCGATACCATCCAACACTATGGAAATCGTGTCCATCTTGCGTAATTGCTGATATCGGGCGTGTATGCCCAATGCCTTTTTGTACTCGCCATTTTCCGCATACATATTTGCAAGATCTCGATAAGATTGTGCATAACGGGAGCGTTTTTTGAATATTTCCATATAAACGTCCAATGCTTCCCTTAATTTTCTACGTTCTTCAAGGGTATATGCCAAAGCCTTTAAAGCATTGGGGTCATTTGAAAAAACGTTTTTCATTTCATTCAGTATCTCCGTTGATTTTGTCTCGTTTTTCCATTTCTCCAAAAAAACATTGGACGCCTCAATAAAAAAATAAGCGGAACTACCATATACTTTTTTCTGCTCTTGATAGGCGGTTTGGGCAGCTCCATAATCAGCGACATCTGAAATGGCAAGGATATATTTTGGTGGCTTTCTTTTAAGTTTACTGGCACCGACACGCTCGTTGTAAATGTTATTTCGAAGTTTGGCCTGGTCATACGGTTTATTGGTACCTTCTTCACGTACGACATTGGATCCTTTAGTGTTGATAACCACAACACCCCCCGCCGCAATCTGACCATATCTAGTTACACCTGCCAACCCAGGAATGGTGGCCACACGATCAACGGTCTGAATATCCAAAAAATCGGGAACGGACTCGAAAATCACGCCATCGACTTCAAAAATTACAGGTCTAGGATTGTTTGCCGAACCCCTGCCACGCATATATAACGCCCTTGAAGAACCTCCATTTGGCCCATCAGAAGTTCCAATAGTTAGTCCTGGAAGTTTACCTTGTAAGGCGGCAATGATATCAATGGCACTCGGATTTAATTCTGTCCCATCCACAAAATTCATGGAATAGCCCGCATTTTCTGCATCGACAAAGCCATAGGCCGTTCTGATTATGGTCTTCTTGGTCGCATAATTCATAGCCATTCCCTGCTGACCTTTAGGTCCTTCTTGCTGCACAATAATCTCATCAAGTTCTTCGACACGAGGTTTCATATTGATGTTCAAAATACGGGTAACATCCTCAACAATAACTTCTTGGGTATGCATACCAACATAACTGAAAACGAGCACATCACGTGGACGTGCCTCGATTTCATATTTTCCATTGGCATCGGTTTGTATTCCTTCCGAACTTCCTTTGATGGCAATATTGACATTGGCCAGAGGATAGCCCATATCGGAGACGACACCCCTAATTTTATTCACGTTGTCTTGGGAAACTGCAAAAAGAGTACTGAATAGCAAGAAAAAAGTGATGAATACCTTCATGAAAACAATTTGGGCTAAATTATTACAAATAAAGGGTTTGTTACCATAATTGGCCCAATCTTAACCTGAAAAACCGTTTTGAACTCTTCAAATCAATTTTTAGTTCGAAATGACGCTCGTAGAATTCTTAATCTTAAAAAGTTCTTGGTTCACATTTCTCAACCCTAGTTTAAAGATTTTGGTTTCCTTGCGCTGGGAGGCACCACCATAGTTATAATACATTGTGGCCTTTAGGTATGTCGGGGTCAACTTTTTATTGCCCAAATACTTTGCGTTCACTTGCCATGTGCCAGGTAATGATTCATCTATCAGAAATTCTTCACAAGAATATCCAAGAAGTTTTTCATCGCTAATACGATCCGCATCGACAATCAATGCATGTTTTATGGTATAATATCGGTTTTCAGGGTTTACGAACTGTAATTCGAACTCCGCCTCACTATCGTTCCATTCAAAGACCAAACGGGTACCATTGAAGTCTTCTTTCAGAACGGACTTTTTGACTTCATTCTTGGAAAGTATGTCCCTTCCGTGCAAAGCGATAAGGTTATTGAACTCACGATCTATGATTTTACCAAATGCCATGGTATCTTTCTTCAAGAAATCATGGGTTACCAAGTAATCATATCGCGCGTACAAGGAAGCTGCCCGTTTGGTATCCCCAAGTTCCCGATAACTGTTGGCAAGATCCATATAAGATTGTGCGTAGTTAGGCCGCTGTATGAAGATTTCCTTATAAAGTTCATTGGCTTTTTCAAAATCCCTATAGCCCTGGTGCACATAGGCAAGTGATTTAAGTGCGACGGGGTTTTCGTTAAAGTTCAAGAGCGCATCCTGCACTATTTTATTCTCCAAGGCCTCATCGCTCCAATTTTCCTTAAAATAGGTCAACGCATCAACATAATAGCCATAACTGGCCCCATACCTTGGTGCGTAGAAGTCATATACCTTTTTTGCCTCTTCTAATGACGTACTCCCGTTTAATTCTTCAAGATAGACGGGGTTACTGCTTGTACGTTCATTTGCGCTCAAAGCATCTCCCATGTACTTGTTGTTTCGGAGCCTTGCTTTGTCCGCTATTTCTTTAGATTTTGGATAAGAACTACCCACATTCGTGTTTATAATTACAACACCGCCAGAAGCAATTGCCCCATACTTGGTCGTTGCGGCGAAGCTTGATAATACAGCAACCCTTTTCATGTTACCTGGTATTATCCATATCGGCGCATCAGTAAGTATTTGACCATCTATATCGTAAATAGCGGATTGATCATTGAAGAGCGAACTTGCGCCCCGCACAGTTATGACCCCGCCATTAATGCAATCTCCGTTGACGCCAACCCCGGGAAATTCATTTCGAATTACATCCAGAATACAAAGGTTAACACTGCTTATATATTCTTCGGATAAAATGCGAATCTGGTACGCGGCGGTTTCCGGGTCGATGATTCCATAAGCCGTTTTGATTAGGTTCGGGTTCGAATTGTATTCCAGTTCCAATTCTTGCTGCGATTTTCGCTTACTTTTTGTAACGACCACTTCATCCAACTCCTCAATATCCGGGTACATTTCAATATTCAAAATACGGGTGACATCTTCGACCAAAATGTCAATGGACTCCATACCATTGTACGAATAATTAATGATTTTTCCCTTTTCGGCGCGTATGCGATATCGGCCTTGATCATCGGAAAATACTTGGGTGTTACTTCCTTCTACCGATATTTTTACATTTTCCATAGCGGTACGACCATCGGTGACCATACCAGAGACAATCTTTGATTTCTCTTGTGATACAACAAGATTCAGGGTCAGGAACAAAACAAAAACAATTTTTTTCATCTGTATATTTTTAATTGTTATTAATAGGTCAGATGTAATTCGCCATTAAACATCTCAGTTGGTAATAAGAATTTAAGATGGCTCATTTCATAGCTATTTTTTTAATTCGACGTAATTGAAGCGGTATTCTGTATTTTAAATAGTTCTTGGTTCACATTTTTGAGCCCTAGTTTAAAGACATTGGTCTCCTTTCTTTGGGCCGCACTGCCATAGTCATAATAAATCGTAGCCTTCAGGTAGCTCGGGGTCAATCTTTTATTGCCTAGATACTTGGCATTTACCTGCCACGTACCCTGAAGGGATTCGTCTATCAAAAATTCCTCACAGGAATACCCCGCCAGCTTTTCTTCCCGAATACGCTCAGGATCGGCGAATAAAGAATGTTCGGTCGCATAATAATGTCCTTCTGGGTTCACGAACTGTAATTCAAATTCGGCCTCGCCATCGTTCCATTCGAAGACCAAACGCGTGCCATCGAAATCATTTTCCACCTTAAAATCATGGAGGTCATTTTGTGGGAAAATATTCTTTCCCTTCAACGTGATAAGGTTGTTGAATTCACGATCCATCATTTTGGTCACGGTTAAGGTATCATTGGCAAGAAGACCTTTTTCAACCAAATGATCATAGCGCGAATACAAAGAAGCAGCTTTCTTGTACTCTCCGATATCTCTGTAGCTGTTGGCCAGATCCATGTAACTCTGTACATAATTTGGCCGCAACAAGAACAATTCACGATACACCTGATTTGCTTGTTCAAAATCCCCGTTGTCCTGATGGACATAGGCCAGTGCCTTTAACGCAACGGGGTTCTCTTTAAAAGATTCGGCATGATTATCAATTACTCTATTGGCCAAGGTGTTATCATCAAATCGTTCTTTTAAAAAACGGTAGGTGTCTATCGCAAAGGAATAAGAATCGCCATAGGTTGTCTTATGGTTTTCATATACTTCCAAAGCTTCCTTCACATTGCGACTGGCATGGAGATTCTTTATATAACGAGTTTCATTTTTAAGTATGTTATCATTATCCAGGGCATCATAGGTGTACTTGTTCCCACGCAGTCGGGCTAGATCGAAAGGGCGGTTGCCATCTTCGTCAGATCCATGATTTACATCACTCGTATTGATAACAACCATACCTCCGCTTGCAACTGGGCCATATCGACGAATCGCCTTACCAGCGGGAATGACCCCTATTCTGATTACCTTTCTAATATCCAATTCCACAGGGGCTTCTTTCCAGACATGTCCATCTAGCTCATAGGCTACCGGAAGCGCATCCCTTAAGGATCCAAAACTTGACGTAAAAAGAAAACGCTCTCCCCACTTTGTACGAACAATCATACCAGGCAATTGTTCGGCAATGGCATCCAATATATCGCGGGCCTTACTGTTCAAATTTTTACCGTCCACCACGCGAAGTTCGTAACCGACCAATTCAGGACTGAGATACCCAAAGTCGGTATTGATGATAGAAGTATCATTATAATAATTTCGCGCAAAATCTTTCTGGGTCTTCCTTTTTCGTTTTGTAACGACTACTTCATCAAGCTGTTCAAAATCAGGCCGTAACTCAACGTTAAGCTGCCTTGTAATATCTTCAATTACTATTTCTAGGGATTCTTTGCCAACATGACTGAAAATCAATGTGGTTTTTGGTAAGACCTTAATACTGTATTTTCCTTCTTCATCGGTCGTGGTTCCATGAACTGTTCCTTTAATAAAGACACTAACATCTGATAATGGAGTTTGACCATCGGTAACTGTTCCGAAAACCGTTTTAGCCTTTTCTTGGGATTTTAAAGAAGATGTGCATACTAAAAAGAGAAGAAGAAAATAAGTTGTTGCAAAAGATATTTTCATAGCATTATTTCTTTTTAGCACATAGTCCTAAAGCTACAAAAATTATACCAAGTTTACCTAATACAAGGCATTGCGCGAGGAAATTAATTGACCGTCAGTGTCTTAATATTTTTCTTTTCATTGTTTTTTGTGAAATGGACCACTACGTCCTCACTACGTTGTGAGGGGTATCCAAAATCTTGATAAATAGTACATTTAATTACCAGGGGAATACCGCTTTCTTTTGGAAAATCTTGTAATGCCTTCGCATTGATAATCCATTTTCCCGCGACCTCGTTGCCATTGAACTCGAATTCTTCGACCCGATAATTTTTTTTGATTTCATCTTCAAGACGTTCCCTATTTTCGGTATTGGTATGCTTCCAGTTGAAAAATCGTTTTTGTGGATTCACAAACTGTAACTCAAATTCGGCCCCGGGATGGTTCCATTCAAAGACTAATCGCACTTTGAATTTAATGTTGTTCAGGTACTTAGCGTCCAAAGTCGTTGTATTCAATTGACTCCTATCCATAAAAACCAAATTTCTTATTTCCCGGTTTAGGGTCTTGGAAATACTGGATGCATCCATAGAGAAATAGGTGTCGCCCTTCGTCATGGCTAAAAACTCATTCAACGCCTTTTGCGACTGTCCCAGTTCTTTTAGTGCCAAGGCACGATTCAAATGTGCATTAACATCGGCGGGTGTTCGTTCGATGATTTCTTCATTGGCTTTGAACACGTAATCTGCAATACCTAAACTCAAAAATGCCGTAGCGACCAACCTTAGTACTTGACCACTATTTTGATTTTCCTCCCAAAGATTAGAAATAATCCGGGCTGCCGTCTTTTTATTTTTTTTCTTAAAATAGGAAAACGCATCAAGATAGAAGTTGATGTCTTTTTTATTCATCTCCCGCAACGTCAAATAGGTTTCATAAGCCTCTTCGGTATTTGCGGAAGACTCCATGGCTTCAAGGAAAGGTGATTTACCGGTAGAAACCTCAGATTCCTTTCCTTCATATACATTATTCTTTAATCGGGCCCTGTCCACTTTTTTCTTATTGGGGCCAATACCCGCTCCACCTGTTTTCGTAGTAATCAAAATAACCCCGTTGGCACCAGCGGCACCCCATTGATTGGTGGCGGCCAAACCTTTGAGTACGGTAACTTTTTCAATGTTTGCAGGGTCTATAAAACTGTGGTTGGCAACGGTCTGATCAAAAGTACCCTCTTGTGCATTAATTTCACGGCTACTTCTTTTTTTGGGATACCATCGATGACAAGAAGCGCGTTCGAATCCATATACAGGGAGTGTCGTCCTCTAATCTCAGTTTGCGCCAAACCACCTTCTACCCCAATGGAGTTTTTGGTAGACACATCTACGCCGGCCACTTTATTTCTGATGGCATCGCCCGCGGTGACCTCAATGCTCGATATTTCATCCTCAGAAATTGTAGCTACTTCATAGCCCAAACGGTCTTTGCTATACAGGGCATAGCCCGTATTTATCAATTCTTGTTGTTGTCGTTCTTCGACGACAACAACCTCATCTAAAGAAACAATATCGGCCTCAAGAAAAATTTTGGTATGTACCATCATCTCGACAGGCACTATTTTCAACGTTTTGCTCTCCCTACTGGTTACCAATAGGGTGTCCCCGACTTCAGCAGGTATCGAAAAACTACCACTTTCATCTGTTAAAAAGCTGTCAGAGATACCTTTTAAAGCGACCTTGGCATTTGAGACCGGTCTGTTGTCAATGTAGACTGTACCCTGTAATAATCCCCGATTTTCGATTTCTTTCTCAATCGGTTTTTCATTTACCATTTCTTCAGAAGTTTTTGAAAAGTCGATGAGGCGCCCCCTATTGATCAAGGCGGTTCTCTCTAAAAATGCCTTGTTTTTATTGGAGCTACTGTTAACTATAAAGCTCTTTTCGGGAATAGGAAGTACATCCTTGCTCAACAATCGATTTCCATCGGTAAAAACAAAAACTTTAGGGTGGCGTATTTTATCCTTGAGATTCAAAAAAATGCTAGCCCCATCATATACCACATTTTGAAGTTCCTCGCGGAGTTCGTTCCAATCGCCATTGATAACAGTACAGTTTTTTTCGGTAACTTCGATATTAAAATAGAGCAATTGCACCTCGACATTTTCTGTCTTTTTGAAATAGCTGTCCAATACCGAAAAGTCTTTTTCAAGATCTCGCCCGCTCATCGATAAAGAATTGTCCCAACAAATGGTAACATTGGTATTTTTATTTTCTTGGGCAAGAATATCCCCAAAAATTAAAAAATAACTTGCCAGTAGTAAGAGCATTGATTTCATGTCATCTCATTTTAATTGCCTTGATGTTTCTTTAGTCTTGGAATCAACAAAAGCTCTGTTTGTCTTCCGTTGACATATCGAAAACCGTCTTCGCCAAAAAAACCTGCCTCCTCGAACATGATCCGAATATCACGTTTCCATTCAGGAATAGTTACCGTGGTGTTCAATTCAATGGCATATACCGTATTAGGATTCAATGGATAATTTTCACCATCATCTTTCATCACTCCGCCTTGGGAATCCCACATGCCGATAGTCGTGCCCGCGGAATGACCATATAAACCTAAGGGATGTGTATAGATTGATGGGCGTAATCCGACCGCTTTGGCTTCATCCAAGGCCTTCGCCAAAATTTCATTTCCGGTACGGCCCGCAATCATATTTTTGGTCAAAAAGTCTTGAACTCGGTTACCGTCCTTAAAGGCATCCCGCAAAAATTCGGGAGCTTCCCTTTCGTTTGGTTTCAAAACATACGCTAGTTCTTGACAATCGGTATTCAAACGCAAATAAGTTATTCCAAAGTCACAATGAACAAGATCGCCCGGTAAAATTACCGTGTCTTCAGGCCTGCCCGAAAATGAATACAGATGACCGACCAATTCTTCACTGGTGCGCTGCACATCAATGGTAGGATGAAACCAAGTCTCTAGACCCAAATCGGTCACTTTTTGACGCATCCACCACTCTACTTCCGCTGTTGTCGTGATACCAGGCGTAATTACTCTTTCTGAAAATGCCTCATCGATAATATCGTGGGTAATATCAACTAGTTGATTGTAAATGACCATTTCACGGGGTGTTCGGGTCTCTATCCATCGTACGGCAAGCTGTTCGGCAGAACCTACGCGGGAGTGGTATTTCTTTGGAAGGTTTTGCATAAACTCGTCATAATCGGTCTTGTCCAAACCATCGGCGATATTATGATCCTTGGAATAATTCAGTCCGATTTTCTTCGGATTCCGCTCTTCGATCAACTGGATCAATCGTTTCCATTGGTCAGGCTCTTGCTCCTTATCCCAAGCGGATACAATATTATCCCCTACGTTATATCGAGCCACCGCCAGTTTCTCAATGGTATTTTTTGTTTTGTTTCTATAAAAAAGCAAGATAGTCCTTCTTCTGGCATTCAACCAAGTCGCGGGAAGCATGGTACGCAATACCGGATCTTCATTGTACTCACGTGAAATCAGGATCCACATATCGATATCCGCCTTGTCCATAAGCCCTGGAAGCAGGTTGTTGAATTTATCGTTTAAGATTTCATCTACGACCCTTGCTCTTTCGTTTTCGGGGAGTATGCGTTGGGCTGAAACTAAAATTGTAGTGCTAAGTAATAAAAAGGTAATTGTTTTTTTCATAATGAGTTTTTACACCTATGAAAATACGGATTTTGGACAACTCGACAAGTTTAGCCTAAAAATATAGTATGCCAAACGGATTCTTGTATCCCTTTGTACGGAAAAATGCTATTGGCAACCATAATCCCTACAAAGGCCGACAATCTTTACATAATAAGTGCTATTTTTAAAATATGGTCGAAGACTTCAAACATAACGGCTTCCCTTGGTTACGGTTTATGAATTTCTTTTTTGTAGGTGCCATACGATTTTCTGTACTGGTTTTATTTCTGGTTTCCGGTTGCTCAAAAAGTGAGAAATCGGATACTGCCCAAGAGGTTGAAAATTCGAAGTCGGTAAGTGATATTGAAGTTCTTTTTATAGGTAATAGCCATACCTATTACAATTCAGGAGTTCCATTTCACATGGGGCGTTTTAGGGAGCAAGAAAATTTGCCTTACTCACCTTTTATTGCTGAATCTTCATTCGGAGGCTTTAGCTTGACCGATCATCTAAGCAATGCTGCGACCCTTGAAAAAATAAATGAACGTGAGTGGGAATATATCGTACTTCAAGAGAATACTTTTGTCGCCGCCAACGATGGGCAATCGACCTTGATAGCTTTGAAGTCTTTTAAGGAGCTTTTAAGTCAAAAAAGTACAAAAATCTATCTTTTCATGACTTGGGAATATCAAGGCGAACCACAGATGTACGAACAAATAAAAAAAACTTATGAGGACGGTGCTATAGAAGCTAGTGCCGAAATTGTGCGTGTCGGTAAAGTGTGGAGGGAGATTATGCAAGATAGCCTACCCAATATAGATCTTTACAATGGAGATGGGTATCACCCTGGTCCTCAAGGAACATTTTTGGCCGCTGCTATGTTCTACTCGAAGATATACAAGAAGAACCCATCTGACAATCCATACAAAGCAGGATTGGAAACCGAGGTCGCCGATTATTTAAAATTGCAGGCCAACTAGCTCAAAACCTTTTTGGCATCGTTTCAATTGGATAGACTTTTCAAAGTCTCAAGTCTATTGATCTTGCCTGAGGTTGTCTCCACAAACTCAGGAACGTTTAAGATGTCCTTTGGGATTTCAAATTTTTGAAGCATCCTGGTATCCTTTATGCTATCGAACAATGTTGCCTTATCCACCTTGCCCTCTATCAAAAGAATCAGCTTTTGCCCTAGAATCTTATCGGGCGCACCAGAAACAAAAAACCGGTTTTCAATGATTGGGGCTAGCTTGGCCTCAATCGATTCAGGTATTAATTTAACACCTCCCGAATTGATGATGTTGTCAAAACGGCCTAACCACTCGAATTCGGTTTCAGACTTTAGATGTACAATATCATTGGTAATTATTTGAGCATCCAAAATATTAGGTGCATCAACGATCAAACAATCTCTATCGTCTGTTTTGAAAACAACATCCGGTAACGCTCGAAAATGCATCTCGGCTTCACTCGAATTGATGACATTTGAGTTTATTTTTTTGACCGCCACATGGGTAATCGTTTCTGTCATGCCGTAGGTCTCGTAAATATCCGTCGAGATATTTTGAAGTTTTTCTATTTGTTGCTTTGAGATGGGCGCACCACCTACAATCAACGTTTTGATACTATCCAATTTTGCTAATGAATTTTGAAGCTGCAAAGGCACCATGGCGCAGAAATCGTAGGTCTTAGACACAAAATCCATAGGACTTGAAGAAGGTTCCACATAATCAAGTTGCAGACCAAGGACCATTGCACGAACCAACATCATTTTTCCGGCAATAAAGTATGCAGGGATGCAAAGTAGCGCCGAATCGCCCGCCTTCAATTTAAAATATTCACCCGTGGCCCATGCCGAATTGGCCATATGCTTTTTTTTAAGCCCTACAAGCTTAGGTTTTCCTGTAGATCCCGATGTCTGTACTTCAATATTTTGCCCGACATTGCACCAATCCAAAAGAAAATCACCAATGGCTTTCTCATTTGGGTCTCCTTCCTTAACCAAACTATAGCCAACTTCCTTTAATTCTTCCTTATCGAAAGAAATTCCATTGAGCTTAAATTTTGAATGGATTTCAATTGCCATCTACACCTTCGGTATTAGCTGCTAAGAATACTTCTTTTGGTTCCACTTTGCCGGTCAGTCTGTCCTTCCAATCCGTCCAACCATATATTCGGGCAAAAATGAAAAGTAGAATAGGAAATATGACAAACACAGGGATGAACGCATCGAATCCCAAAGTGGGTTCCGCGATATTTTTATAGATCGCATCTACTTGAAATGCAGTACTATCGGCAGTAATCAATAATGCGGATACCAAATTGTTCGCGGCATGAAAACCAAGGGCAAGTTCTAGCCCCTTGTCCATTAAGGTTATGATTCCCAAGAAAAAACCTGTACCAATGTAATACACCATAATGCTGGGCCCCATCTCTTCGACTTCAGGATTACCTAAGTGCATCAATCCGAAAAGTACGGAAGTAATTACTAGGGGCACCCATCTGTTTTTCGCCATTATTCCAATACCCTGCATCATATAGCCCCTGAACAAATACTCTTCGAAACTCGTTTGTATCGGGATCAGAAGTAGCGCTATCACTAAAAGATATAAAAATGGCTCTAGGCGAAAATTGAATACATAATCCTCAGGTGAAAAATACATATCGGCGCCCGTCAAAACGATGGTTACAGTCGCCCACAATCCGAAGGAAAAGAAAACCCGTTTCCAATCGATTTTTCTTCGGGAAGTGGTCAGCGAAACGATGGATTGTTTGTGAATATATTTTACCCAAAGAAAAAGAAGGCCAATGCCAACTGCGAAAGGAACCAACATTTCTACCAAAAAACGATTTGCGCCTTTTTTGGCAATCTCGGCAGCCATAAAAGCTTCGACATCGATATTCAAGAGTTTTATGGCGATAAAGTTCAATACCATGAGACCTATAAAACCCAATGGTATCAAAAAGTATTTCCATATGCCCAATTCACCTTTATAGCCTTGCTCTATGTACATAATTCTTTGATTAAGTTAGTTGACCAATCTTTGTTTTTTCGATAATACAAGCTTCCATTTTCTACCTCAAGCGGGCTTTCAAAATTATTGGTGTATAGACTTCCCGTGCCTAAACCTTGAGGCATTTTATTTTTCAGGGTTGCCGTCCATTGTGCAATTGCGCTTAGACCGATATTGCTTTCAAGAGCACTTGTGACCCACCAACCGATTCTATATTTCTCGGCCAAGGCAATCCATTCTTCACTTCCTTCATAACCGCCTATCAAGCTGGGTTTTAAAATGATATACTGCGGTCGAATGGTTTGTAGCAGTTTTTCTTTATTCGTTACACCAAAAATCCCTATCAATTCTTCATCCAATGCGATGGGTAGTGGCGTTGAAGCACATAGCATTTTCAACGCTTCCCAATTTCCCTGTTTTATGGGCTGCTCTATGGAGTGTAAATCAAAGGTAGCGAGCCGTCTTATTTTTTCAACAGCTTTCTCTGGCATAAAAGCGCCATTGGCATCGACCCGCAATTCGATTTCTTCTTTGGAATATTTATTTCGTATGGATTCCAATATCTGTAATTCGGACTCAAAATCAATGGCGCCGATCTTCATTTTTATACAGCGAAAACCTTGAACAATCTTTTGGTCTATCTGGCTGTGCATGAAAACTTCATCTCCCATCCAAATAAGTCCGTTAATGGGTATGGGAATTCCACTGCGAACAAAACCTGTGTCAAATAATTCAAAGGAATTCTTCGATGCTAGTGACAGAAAAGCCTGTTCCAGTCCAAACTGAATGCTCGGGAAACGTTCCAAGGAATTTAAAAGCGTATCTCGTCCTTTCTCGATATTCTCACAAGTCCATTTCAATTTTTCTTCGTAACCCATAACATCGTCAATGCTCAAGCCCTGTAACAATCCACATTCCCCTATTCCGTAGTTTCCATTTTCTTCGAGGATTATGAACCAAGTTTCCTTTTGTGTTAAAACACCTCGCGATGTACCACTGGGGCGTTTAAAATCAAGAATATATTTTTTATAGGAAGCCTTCATCGGATGCAGACAAATTTAACCATATTTTAAGTCCAAGAGACTGTTTTGAAATATGTCGATTACTTTTTTATGCCCCTTTTTGCGCCGTTCGTCGTTAAAATTTTATTCCGTAGCTAAGGCTATGCAAGAAAATTTTGCCTAGAACGGCATCAAAAATGACCTATAAAAATTCTAATCACATATTTCAAAACAGTCTCTAAAATAACCGATGTGGCAGGTATGCGGCCAAACGGTTTGGGTTAGCGGAGCGTCATCAGGAGTTGGAGAGGTCTTGGCCTATGTGTTGGGCACTGAAAAATACGAGGCAAACAACCGCCGCATGGAAGCCATAGTATTTACCTATTCCGATTTTTTCCAATGCTCATGCACCGTGCCGAACTTAAAAATTCGTTCAAATAGCCCTATACCGTAAGTGATTTTCCCAAATCTAATAAAGTAAGTCGCTTACCGGCTTTTTTGAATTTATCCTTGGCCTCATCGTGATCGATTTCTATATATCCAAAGGTATCGTAGTGGTATCCTAAAATAGAATCGCATTTTATAAATTCTGCGGCTATGACCGCATCATCGATCCCCATGGTGAAATTATCGCCTATCGGCAGCACGGCCAAATCAAGATCAAAGCTCATGGGAATTAATTTCATATCCATAGTAAGGGCGGTATCCCCTGCAATATAGATGTGTTTGCCCGCTGAGGAAAGTATAAAGCCTCCGGGTTGACCCCCATAGGAACCATCGGGAAAAGAAGAAGTGTGAACGGCGTTCACGTATTTCAGCGTTCCAAAATCAAATTTCCATTGGCCACCGTGGTTCATGGGATGTGTTGCAAAACCCATATTGCCGTAATACGTTGCAATCTCGTAATTACTGACAATTGTGGCCCCTGATCTTTTTGCGATAGATTCTACATCCAAAATATGATCTTGGTGGGCGTGGGTAACCAATATGTAATCAGGATTCAAGGTCGAAATATCGACAACCTCAGAGGCCTTTTCATTTCCAGAAATAAAAGGATCTACCAGTAGGGTTTTGTTCTCTAGACGAATCAACAATGCGGCGTGGCCTAAAAAAGTAATTTGCATAAATGAAGTTTTACTCGATAATCGAGATTTAAATGCTCCGAGGCTCGCCCGCCTTCACGTAGCCATTTTGGCGGACGAAGTCCTCGGAATTTAATTTTTTCCTTTCGAATTCCTCGTGGGCTTGCCCCGAGGTAGTTGACTACCCCAAATTTATACAAAGTTGAACCAAAACCGAACACCTTCTGTGCTGTTGTCCACATTTAGTTTGGTTTGCAACTGATTGGCCAAGCGGTTCATTAGGCGGATTCCCATAGAGGAATTCGCTCTTTCATCGGTATCATCAGGTAACCCTACACCATTATCTGTGTATTCAAAGAAACCTTCTTTGTCTCCAATTTTTCTGAGATGAATGTAAATCTTACCATTATCATCGTCAACAGGAAATGCGTATTTGAAAGAATTAGAAACCAGCTCGTTCAAAATTAGTCCGAAAGGAATGGCCCGATCAATATCGAGTTCCACGCCCTCGGCATCAATCGTAATATTGATATTGTGTCCACCTTTTTTGTAAACGGATTGCACGCTATTGATAAGGCTTTCGATATAACCCTGCATTTCAATGACCGAAAGATCATCGTTCTGATATAGTTTCTGGTGAATAAGTGCCATGGCCTTTACCCTGCTCTTACCTTCTTCCAAAGCTTCAATAGCCGCTTTACTACGCGTGTTCTTGGTCTGTAGGCTCAATAAACTCGATACCATTTGAAGGTTGTTCTTTACCCTATGATGAATCTCTTTTAGCAAAGAATCTTTTTCGACCAAGGCATTCTCAATGATATGTTTTTGCTCTGCGATAAGTCTTTGATTTTTAATACTTCGCAAATAGGCATAAACAAGTCCTGAAAAAAGTAAAAGTGTAAACACCAAAGATATAAGTACCATATTGGTACGTTCATCTTGGGCTATCATTTCACTTTTTTGGCGTTCGAGGTTTTCTTTTTGTGCAGCCATAATGAGTTTGGTATTCTCCTTTTCTTTACCCATCACCGTAGCCAATTGTTGTTTTCTTAGTTCGGATTCGTTTTCGTTTATGGAGTCGTTGATACGTATATTATACCGTAAATAAGCAGATTCGTTTGCATAGTCGCCCGTCTTATTATAATAAACCGACATTAACCTGTTTTTCTTAATCAGGTTTTCGAGCTTTTTGGTCGCCAAATTATCGCTCAGATAATCGGTCGCTTTTTCAAGGTCGTTCAATTCAAGATAGCATTCTGCAATGGCTAAGCTATTCTCGACAATATCCGCAGAGTAACCTCCCTTATTATATTCCTTAAAAAGTTCAAGGCTTTGCTCAAGGTACGATATGGCTTCTTCATGTTGGCCAAGACCTACTAGGCTTTTTCCAATATTCCCCAGTATAGTGGCATGTAAAAGATTGGCTTCGACGAGCTCCTGTTCCGATTTGACCTTCATCACATCGATTAGGTTCAGGTCACTGTAGCTTTTCGCTTTTTTGAAATGACTGAGGGCCGTAGGTGTCGACTTGTCAAGTCTCAAATACGTGCCGACATTATTGTTGTATTCTGCCTGGGCAAAATAATCTTTCTCTCCTACTGTCTTTTGTGCTTGCGCAATATAATCTTCCATGGCCTTGCGATGCAATCCCAATTTGGAATAGATGTCATAGAAGAACACATCCTCGGTGAGGCCTAATTCTTTCTTTTCCTTTCGTATTTCAATTTGTTCGGTGTAAAGCCCCAATTCTCCAAAATTGGCATCCATTAAGTCAAGCAAAACGGACTTTTCCTTTAGTTCAAAATCTTCTTTTCCATTGTAAATCTCTTTCGCTATTGCCAAACTCTTATCATACTCCCCCAGGTCATTGTAAATCTGGGCCTGCATCAATTTGTAGTAGGTTATCGCGAGGGTATCTTGCTTTTTTTCGGCCGTATTTAAATATTTATTTACGGAATCCAGCCAATCATAGGCCGAATTTTCATTGTAGCGATTTGAGGTGTCGAAAAAGAAATTGAAACGTGCAGAAGGAGTTTCCGTTTTTTGAAAAACCCTAAAAGAGCTTTCGGGAGTAGCAGCTGTCTCTTGAGCCATTATTGACCCCGTTACTAAGGCCATTAGGACAAATAGAATTAGAATTTTCCTGAATAATTTTTTCATACTAAAAAGCTGCAAGACCAAACTTAAAAAATTGCCTTGGTTTCGCTAAATTTTTGTTGTAGCTGAAATGCTTTGTTAAGAACAACAATTACTATTTTCTTAGCCGACCAAACTACAACCAAAAGAATATCTATTTATATTTTTTGACAAACCTTACTTACTTGTGATGCCTTCACTTGAGAAATACCCTTGACTATCATATTAAACATTAAAAAAAGCTGCATAGCACGTACACAGCTTTTTAGCGTATTATTTTAGACAGGATAAGGTTTGGGGCACCTCTTTCAATAATTTCAAAATTATGATTTTGATTCCCCACTTTCAGAATAATGTTGTGTAACCGTCGATTTTTGTTGTGAAAATAATCAGCGAGTCTTGCTAGTGCATTTCATCGGATTTTTATGTATTTCATGGATGTGGTTTCCATCTACGGAAAACCGCTGTAGGAATTTTTGTAATCCGACTAGATTTCGAAATCCATTTGATGATTTCTCTGAGTACATTACCAAGTTTCAGAATCAAAAAAGAGCCCGATCAATTAAGACCGAACCCTTTTACGAGAACACTATATGAAAATGAAAAAAATTATTCGTGGCTTGATGTATATCCGTTTGGAGTATCGTTACACGAATATAGTTCCAAGTGTCTGGTCAATAAATTAATTGTTGTAAACTCAGGAAAAATTGTGGTGAAGAAAGCCAATTCTGATTTATGGCAAAAAATAAAGGCGCCAAAAGCGCCTCGATTTTATAGCCGACGAATTTCTACTATGAATTCATGGCTGAAATTATAAACTCCTTAAACTCTTTAGATATTGGAATCAAGTTATTATTTATCATAATATCCTTTGAATTGATGGCATCGATATGATCGACATTTACGATGTATGACTTATGCGCCCGGTAGAACTTATGCTTTGGTAGTTTTTCAAGATAATCCTTCAATGGGGAACGCACCAAAAACTTCTTATCAACGGTATTCACTTCAAGGTAAACATTATCAGCTTTGATGAACTGTATTTCCTCAAACTGAATACGATAATAGAGATGCTGTTTCTTAACAAAAATGGAATCCTTCAGCACACTGTTGGACATCGGTACATCTGAACTGCCATCGTTCGAACTTGGTTTTCCGTCCGAATAAATGAAATTTGACAGGGCAATTTCAATGGAGGTGTACAAGTCTTGTTGCTCGAAAGGTTTTACCAAATAACCATTCGGTTTTACGGTCTTGGCATTCTCTACGGTGGCCCTATCCGAGTTGGAAGTCACAAAAATAAACGGAATGTCATAGTTTTCACGAATATGTTTACCTAGGTCGATACCCGTTTTATCAGATGCCAAGATAATATCTATTAAAACAAGGTCTACTTCTTTGGTTTTTAAGACTTCTTCTGCTTGTTCATATACAATGACATTGTCGACAATTTCGTAACCGATCTCTTCGAGCATCGATTGCATATCGTCGGCGATAATGACATTGTCCTCTACGATAAGAATTCTGATAGGTTGTTCCAAATTAGTTGGGGTTTAGATGGTTAGTATTCAAAATTACAAAAAATTATTAAATACGATGTAAAAGAAGACCGACATGAGGAATGTGCTCAGGGCCAGCTTTTTTAGTTCAGGGTCCAATTTTTCGGGTGCCTTGGTATGATTTACTTTCATCATATGAATGGCTATCGGTACGAACGCCAATAAAGGTAAAAACTGGGCAACAACGGAATGATTGACAACAACAAATACTAACATGCAAATGAAAGCTGTTAGTATCAGACCAAAATGATAAAACTTTCCGTAATTGAATCCCATTTTAACCACTAACGTATTTTTACCCGATTTCTTATCATTCTCGAAATCGCGTAGATTGTTAAGGTTCAAAACGCCCGTACTTAAAAGTCCTATGGTACATGCGGGCAAAAGTGCCGGCCACGAAAATTGCTTGGTATATAAAAATAGGGTGCCAACTACGGCAAGTAGCCCGAAGAAAAGGAAAACAAAAATATCTCCTAAACCCTTATAGCCATAGGCCGAATTCCCTACGGTATATCGTATTGCGGCCCAAATGCTGGCCAAGCCCAGCACAACGAACAAGGCGAAGTAGGCCAAGTTCTGAGTACCAAAGGCAAAATAAAGCACTCCAAGAATCAATAGAAGGTTAATCCCAATAGAAACCATGATTCCGGTTTTCAGTTCTTTTCGTGTCAACAATCCACTTTGTAATACCCGTTGTGGGCCCAGACGAAAATCATTGTCAGTTCCCTTAACACCATCACCATAGTCATTGGCGAAGTTCGAAGTTACCTGAAAGCCTATTGTTGTCATTAGCGCTAGAACAAATATGATGTTATCAGATTGACCATAGAAATTGGCGAGGGCTGTACCCACTACTACTCCGGAGATGGAAAGGGGGAGCGTTCGTAACCTAGCTGCTCTAAGCCAAGTTGAGAATTTTGACAAAACTAAAACGGATCTTCTATTTGTATACGTTTTCCTTCTTTATACGAAGCGACAAAAGCGTCCTTGAAACCGATATCGACTAATTGCGCGCGGAATTTCTGGGCCTCTTGCAAGGTTTCAAAATTACCCAAGGAATACGAATAAAACGGATTCGTCTTCACGAACATCGTATTGGTAAGCGCTTCGGATGCCAGGGTAACATTGTTATCAACAAAAGACTTAACTTGAACGGAATAGACTTTCTCCTTTTCCAAAAATTCTTGGCCAAATAGAACTCTTTAACCAAACTTAGCTCTTCATTCTGTTGTTTTAAATTGTCAAGTCTACTTTTAATCGCATCCAAGCTATCGATATCAGATAGTACATATTGGTCTTGGGCCTCAAAATTGTTCTGACTTAATCCTGCCGTAAAGGCCGTTATGCCCAATGTGCCAATAAGAAAAAGACCGGTAATTCCAGCTAAAACATTCCGCTGAATCTTACTTTTTTCAGTTCTTTGTTCTTGAATTTTATTTGATCTAAAAGACGTTCGTTTATGATTTGCGCCTTATCGATATCCTTATGGAGTTCCAATAAATCGCTTTCTTCTATAAATGGCATGGGTCAGTGCGTTTTTAGGGGTCTTTAATTGCGCTAAAGTTAAGAAAAAATAAGCCATCATCGATGAAAAGCACTGGCCTATTGTTGCAAAAATAGCTTTTTATGTTGCAAAGGTGCAAAAAAGCGTTGTCAAAATTAAGAGTGGACTGATATTCAAAGCTATAGGCGTTGGAATAAACACTATTTAGCAACATGAATACCATCATTTTCAATAGTTATTTTTCGGGCTTTGTACAATGTACCGATTCCTTTTTTGAAAGTCTTTTTGCTCATTTGCAACTCTTTCTTAATGTCTTCGGGATCGGATTTATCGTGTAATGGCAGAAATCCGCCATGGGCCGTTAAGGTTTCATAGATTTTGTTGGCCGCAGGTTCTAGAATTTTTTCTCCTAGAGGTTGAAGGGAAACATCTATTTTGTTGTCCGAGCGTATTTGTTTGATTATCCCTTTGGTATACGTGCCGACCGAAACTTTCTTAAATATTTCATTCCGGTAAACGAGACCCTTATGCTGATGGTCTATAATGACTTCCCAACCTAGATCGGTCAATCTTGTAAAGACAAGATCTACTTCGTCTCCTTCCGAAACCGTCAACTCTTCATTACTTAAAAATCGATCTAGCTTGTTCGAGGCGACCAAGCGATTCGTTTTTTCATCAAGATAGCAATGCACGACATACCATTGTCCCTCGACCATTTTAGATCGCTGTTCCCTGAACGGTACAAGCAAGTGCTTCTCTAATCCCCAATCCATAAAAGCTCCGAATTCGTTGACCTCCGCAACTTTCAGCAACTGAAACTCGTTGACTAAGATTTCAGGTTCGATGTTCGTCGCCACAGGACGTTCTGCATGGTCTAAATAGCAAAATACGTTCAGGGCATCTCCGATCTCGTATGTTTCTGGAACATATTTATTCGGAAGTAAAATCTCATTACCTTCTCCGTCGCCCAAGAAAAGTCCGACGCTGGTATCCCGTAATATTTCCAAAGAATTGAATTCGCCCAATGCTATCATGTCGCAAAAATAGTGAAGTCGTTTAAAACCAAGGCATAAAAAAACCGCCTACATTTCGGTAGGCGGCCTGATTTAAGCTATACATCTTTTATTTGTAAACCGATTCTTTTTTGAAATGCTTGCACAGTTGGTAATAGACCACCGCTCTGTGTTTGTTCTTGTTGGAAGATCCGTATTTTTCAACAACACTTTTGATAGCATCCATTAATTGCGGACTATCTTTCATCCCCAATTTTTTGATCAAATAGTTGTTCTTTACGGTTTCCAATTCTTTTTCATCGGCTCCGGAAACTTTGGAGGCGTCCAAATTGTAAATCGATGGACCCAAACCTATGGTCACTTTAGTTAAAAGTCCCATGTCTGCACTTGCGCCAAATTTGTCTTTAATGTCAGCAGCGTACTTCTCGATTAAATCGTCTCTTTTACTCATAATAGTTAGTGTTCTAAAATTAATTAATGGTTAACTAAGTTTCGAAGATATAAAATCGAAATAACCGAGCAAAATTTTATCATTCAATAATCGTGGCGTCGATATTTCGAGTAGTTGGGGTATATTAGAGTGTGTATAGAAGGTTTTGCAACTATTTTCAAGGGATTCTTGATCGTCTGCGGCTTGATAACCGATTCCATACATTTTACACAAGTCTTGCGCATTTAGGTTGTGGGTAGTTTCAAAATAGGTTTCAAAATTCTCGGTATCCTCTGTTCCTGGAAGTATCCTAAATATGCCTCCTCCCTGATTATTGATCAAAATAATCCTGAAATCAGGTCGAATGTATTTGTTCCATAGTCCGTTACTGTCATAGAAAAAACTAAGGTCCCCCGTTATCAATATAGTTGGTTCTTTATGATACATCGCCCCGCCGATCGCGGTCGATGTACTTCCATCTATTCCACTTGTTCCCCGATTGCAAAACACCTTTAAAGATGGATTCAAATCAAATAACTGCGCGTACCGCACCGTAGAACTATTCGCCAATTGCAATTGGTAGTTCTTGGGAATCGTGCTTAGAATAATGTCAAAAACCTTCATGTCGGAGAAAGGAATTTCTTCCAAGTACGCTTCCCTACTATTTATATAATTTGACCTATATAAATTCCATTGTTCGTAATATTCACTCCGAATGGGTTTCGTCGACGTAAGAAAGGTCATGAAAAATGAATTGACATCCCTTTTAAAGTGCTGTGAAAGGCTAAAAAAAGTATCGAAGGCCTTTTGGCTATCCACATGCCAGTGATGTTCGGGGCGGTATTCCCTCAAAAAAGCTTTTATCTTTTTTGATACGATAAGGCCCCCAAAGGTCAACACGATCTCAGGTCGCAGTTTCTCGAAAATAGTACCCCGCTGTGCTGACTTTTCAATAGGTGCGATAATACTATCGATACTTGGGAAGAAACTTTCATGGTGTAAGTTGGATGTCGTTTCGGTCAATACCACTACCGAAGAATCTTCAGCCAACGCATCAAGAAATTCTTGTTGTATGCAATTCGGTGTATTTGCCCCAACAAGTACCATCTTCCTTTCAGATGCATTCCAAACCTCCAGAAAGCCCTGCAAATTCGAAGGTGAAAGTTCAGGCTCATCGTTATACTGAAATTCCGGATGTACCGTGGGTTTTTCAATGACATTGTACAAGGGTTCCTCAAAAGGAACATTGATATGAACCGGAATTTTTTGACCAGTAGCTGTATTCATGGCCAAATTCAGTTCCCCATCGTTAAATTGCTGAACTTCTTCCTGTATCAAATCCACGGAATTTTTTTCCAACCATTGTGGCGCATAATGCGAAATTCGGTCCGTGGCATGTGTGACATCTTGCTTCAGGTTTGCCGAATATCCGATATGACGTTCAAAAACATAGTCTTGACGAATCGTCTGCCCGTCACCGATATCGATTTTATAAATTGGGCGATCAGCGGATATCACGACCAATGGAATTTGACTATAAAAGGCCTCTGCAATAGCAGGATAATAATTCAACAACGCACTACCCGAAGTACATACCAAAGCAACCGGTTTCTGAATTTGCTGGGCAATGCCAAGCGCAAAAAAACCTGCACACCGCTCATCTACGATACTGAAACATTTGAAAAAAGAATCTTCGGAGAAACCAATCGTCAATGGGGCATTTCGTGAACCTGGAGAGATTACAATGTTTTCAATTCCCTTGGCCTTGCAATGTTGCACGACCGATTGTGCAGATGGGATGGTAGCATATTTCATCAGCTGCAAAAATACAACGCCATCCGATCTTAGCCCAATTATTTTTAATCTAAGACAATATTGAGCATGGTCTTACTTTTGGCAACGGTTTCTTCCCATTCTTTTTCGGGGTGAGAATCTTTGGTTATTCCGCCACCTACGTAAATTATCGCTTTTTGGTCCGTCAATTGCATGCACCGAAGATTTACAAAAAGTTCAGTGCTTACTTTAACGGACTTGTACGCCCTATTTTCAATATTTCTTCTGTTCGAAGAACGGGCCGTATCCGTTTTAAAATTCAGTTCGCCTAAAAACCCGGTGTAAAAGTCACGGTTGTAATTTTCATTTTGAAGAATGAAATTCTTAGCGGCTTCTTTGGGTAATCCGCAAACCGCTGGTGTTGGGTGTAAAGCTTTGATGATTTCCGCCAATCCGTTTTGCATGATTCCAGAGAGTTTTGTACGCAAATGCCATAACATTCCCGCCCGTACCGATTCCGTTTCCGACACCTGCAAATCAATGATCTTACCTTTTAGTGCCTCAAAAATATATTGGGTTACGAGTTTTTGTTCCTCAATTTCCTTGGTGTCCCAGGTGGGGTCGATATCTTCAATGAACCGCTGCGTGCCCGCCAAAGACATGGTAGTAAACCGGTTATTTTCAATACGCAATAAAATTTCCGGAGTCGCCCCCGACCACATCCCTATTTTTGGGTGATACCAAAGATATCGTAAGGCACTGTCATACTTTGAAATCAAGCTTTGGAACAATTCCAAAGGCTGTTTCGAGCACTCCACTTCCAAATTTCTAGAAAGTACTACTTTATCGAAAGTTCCTTTTTTTATTTCGGATATGCCTTTTTCAACAAGAGCTAGGTGCAGCGTTTTGGCAACAATATGAAAGTTTAAATCAGTTTTGTTTTGTCCGGATTCTTTGTGCAAAACTGTATTATCCCGTAAAACGGTATCCGGCTTAAAAAAATAGGATGGGCCGTTCGTGTCAAAAGGTGCAAATAGAAATCCTGTTTCGGTATAATCGGATATTTGATGCAATTGGTCATCTTCCTGCAAAATGGCTATCAAATCGGACGCCCTAGGTTTTCGATATACCACGAAGGGAAGCTTTTTCGAAAGCTGGTCTTCAATTTTTTCAAAAAACGTAGCGGTCATATTATTTTTTGGGGAGGGCGATGGTGGTCAGTTTACAAACGGATATCAGGTTTTGTTCGGCATCCCTTATTTTAATGTCCCATAATTGTGTGGTGCGTCCTTTATGGATAATCGTGGCCGTTGCAAAAACCTCGCCTTCTCGGACGCTTTTGACATGATTGGCCGATATTTCAATACCACGGACAAAATAGTTTTCCGCATCCAAAAAAATATAGGACGCCGTGCTGCCAACACTTTCGGCCAACGCCACCATGGCACCACCATGCAATACACCGTCGGGTTGGTGCACTTTTGAATTCACGGGCATTTTGCCTATCAAGAAATTCTCGCCAACATCGATATATTCAATTTCCAAGGTCTCCATCATCGTATTCTTTGAAGATTCATTGCAAACCTTTAAAATTTTCTCCTTTAATTCGTTCATCGAAGTATTTTTTACAAAATTACGGATTACAAGAACAACAGAAAACATTGAACTCATCTTGAATTAATTTTTGGAACCGAGAATGAAGGCTTTTGTAGTCTGATGAAGTCATTTTTTGGTTGCATAGCCATAGGTACGGAAGCGAAAAATGGCAAAATCAGGACGCAAAATGCGAAATTCGCAGGAAAAAGATTAGCTCAAGAAGAGTTCATTACCTTGAAATAGATTTTATCTTATGGATTCCCAGGAAAAGAAAGTTTTATATCATACAACGAATACCTATGAAACGCTAAACGAACTGACCGATAAGACCCAAAACATCTGGGTCGTATTGCATGGCATCGGTTTTTTAAGTCGTTATTTTCTGAAGTATTTCGATGAGCTACCCCCTGAAGAGAATTATATCATAGCACCCCAAGCGCCCTCAAAATACTATCTTAAAAATGAATATCGTCATGTTGGCGCCAGCTGGCTGACCAAAGAAAATACCCCCTTGGAAACCGAAAACGTCATTGCCTATTTGGATGCCGTGCTGGAAGCCGAAAAGCTTCCAGAAGACAAACAGTTTATCCTTTTCGGATTTTCTCAGGGAGTCTCCATCGCGACAAGATGGTTGGCCGAACGGCAACTACATTGTGACCATTTGGTGCTCTACGCAGGCGGAATCCCCAGTGAGCTAACTGCGCATGATTTTCATTTTCTACAAAGCGATAAAACCAAGGTAACCGTACTTGTCGGGAACAAAGATGAATACCTGAACGAAGAACGCTTAAAAGAAGAATCGAAAAAAATCGACTTGCTTTTTCGTGGCAAGGCCGAACAACGTATTTTTGAAGGAGGCCACGAGCTGAAAAAAGAACTTATCAATCAACTTATTTGATATGGAACATTTTCCTGAACTTCATACCGAACGGTTAAGACTCGACCGGCCCAAGTGGACAGATATTCCCGATATTGTAACCTACGCGGGGGACATTAAAATTACGGAGTACACCCGGAGCATGCCGCACCCCTACCGCGACGAAGATGCCATTTCTTGGATCAACATGGTAAATCAAGGTTTTAAGAATAAGGACAATTATATATTCGCCATTCGAGAAAAAACCGAGAAGGCTTTTATGGGCGGTATCGGCCTGACTATTGATTTATCGAACAACCGGGCCGAATTGGGCTACTGGCTCGCCGTACCTTTTTGGAATAAAGGCTACATCACAGAGGCCATCAAGGCCATTTTAAAATTCGGGTTCGAAGAACTGCATTTGAACAAAATAACCGCCGTTTATATTCCCGAGAATATTGCCTCGGGGAAGGTCATGGAAAAAAACGGAATGGTCAGAGAAGCAGAACTCAAAGATCATGACCGACGGGGCGACGGGTATACCTCTTTGTTCCAATACGGAATGACACAAAGCGAATATGAATCCTTAAGCACGTAAATCTATGGATGCATGTATTCCATTTAGTTTGGAAAACGAAAGGGTATTGCTCTCCCCATTACATTTGGATAATTTTCATCATCTATACCCTATTGCGGAACAGGAAAAGTTGGTGCAGTATTCCCCTTCCGATATTGAAAGCAAAGAAGGACTGAAGAAATATGTCGAGACGGCCCTAAAACAACAGCGTCAAAATAGTAGTATTCCCTTTATCGTATTTGACAAGATGACCCACAGTTATGCGGGATGTACCCGTTATATGAACATTCATTGGAAAAACAGGGTGTTACATATCGGTTCTACTTGGATCGGCCGAGAATTTCAAGGAAGAGGTCTTAACGGGCAAATGAAATTACTGATGTTAGACCATGCCTTCGGTGCTATGGGATTCGAAAAAGTAGAATTCAGGGTCGATGAGCGGAATGCCCGATCGAGAAAAGCGGTTGAAAAATTAGGCGGTGTTTTGGAGGGAATACTACGTAAAGATGTGTATCTATTGGATGGTTTTAAAAGAAATACCTGCTGCTACGGAATCTTACACGAGGAATGGGAGGAGAGAAATACAAAATAATCTACCTACTCTTCAACAGGTTTCTCGACTTGATAATAGCTTATTTCCCTTGTCTTGTAAGCATTATCGGGCGTTATGATTTCTTTGACCCAATTTCCGGTTTCATCGAATTGATAAATATATTCTTTGGTTTTAGTAGTTTCGCCACTTTTGGTCTCCGTTTTGGTCAGCATCCCTTTATCATCATAGAAATAGGAAATTGAAATCTGCGGTGCAAATTGCGAGGTTTTGGTATCGAAATAATAATTGATTTTTGAAATTAGCTTACCTGCTTCATTAAAAATTTCTTCGACGGCCTTGTTCGGATTACCATCGATAAAACTTTTGGTCAGTTTTATCTTTTGCAAACTTCCGTCCTTTTCCTTTTTTTCGGAAGTACGTACCGATTGGTTAAGTACACCGTTCAAATGGATTGTCTTGGTATGCTCGCCTTTTACTTCGGTAAAATCGATTTTGGTCTCATCGGTACCCTCATTATTGGAACGCTTTATTCTAAAGAGCTTCCCATTTTCATTATAATGATATTCGTACTGATCCAGGAATTCTTTGGAATAGGAGACTATCTTTTCGGTCACTTTTCTGCCTGCAGTGGTATCGATGGAATAGAAATTGGCAATAGAGGTGGCTTCGTCAAACGTATTGTCGCGATAGACTTCCAAACGCTTTTCTGTCAACTCGCCATTTCTGTATTTGTAATAGGTGATGTCATAGTCTTGATTACTGTACCGTGTCACCGATTTGTTAAGCAAGCTATCTTGATCGAACTCATATTCTTCCTTTCCGTAGTTGGTACGGACCAGGCACTTTTTTACATGACTGATCAAATCAAAATCGGAAGCCCGAAATATCTTAATGTCTTGGGCATACATCAAGGTCGGTATTCCGGTTGCAACAAAAAGTAATAAAAAAGCGTAGTTTTTTACCATGGTGCAAAATTACTTGATATTCTAGCAATTAAAAATAAAAGGGATGCCAAATCGGTAAACGGCTTCTTATTTTGCCGGTTTTAAGATTGGTTCAAAAAACGGGATTCTTGCCTTTAGCTGGTCATTCAAGATATTTAAAGTATAAAAAGGATATCGATTAAGCCTTGCTTTGGGCTTACCAAAATATCAAGGGAGGACCTTTAAAATGAAGTAGCGCAAGTTCTCGACAACGCTCGAAACGACAGCAGCATAAATTTCTTCGACTCCTTCCTTAAAAGAAAAAAAGCACCATTTAAAATGGTGCTTTATAATATATAACGTTTCGAAGGGTTACTTCACTTCTTCGAAGTCAACATCTTCTACATTATCGCCTTCCGTTTCGGCTCCACCGCCTTCGGTGGTTCCGCTATCGGCTGTTGCTTCTCCGTTCTGTTGTGCATCGGCCTGTGCCTTGTACATTTCTTCGGAAGCTACTTTCCAAGCTTCGTTGATTTTCTCCAAAGCAGGCGTAATGACCGCAAGGTCTTTGCCTTCGTAGGCTTGCTTCAGTTCCTCTAGCGCATCTTCGATAGGCTTTTTCTTGTCATCCGACAATTTATCACCGAATTCTTTCAATTGCTTCTCGGTCTGGAAGATCATACCATCCGCTTCGTTCAATTTATCAGCGGTTTCCTTTGCTTTTTTATCCGCCTCGGCATTGGCTTCCGCTTCGGCCTTCATCGTCTTGATTTCTTCTTCGGTCAAACCTGAGGAAGCTTCGATACGAATATCTTGCGTCTTGTTCGTCGCCTTATCGGTTGCCGAAACCTTAATAATTCCGTTGGCATCGATATCGAAGGTTACTTCGATTTGAGGCGTACCTCTTTGTGCAGGAGGAATTCCATCCAAATGGAATCGTCCGATAGTCTTATTATCCGCCGCCATGGGACGCTCGCCTTGCAATACATGTATTTCCACTGAAGGCTGATTGTCGGCCGCAGTAGAGAATACCTGTGATTTCTTGGTAGGAATCGTAGTATTCGCATCGATCAATTTGGTCATTACGCTACCCATGGTTTCGATACCTAGGGAAAGCGGAGTAACATCCAATAACAAAACATCTTTTACATCACCGGTCAAGACACCTCCTTGAATCGCTGCACCTACGGCAACCACCTCATCAGGATTCACACCTTTCGAAGGTGCTTTTCCAAAGAATTTCTCTACAGCTTCCTGAACGGCGGGTATACGTGTTGAACCACCTACCAAGATAATTTCATCAATATCACTTTTAGACAAGCCCGCAGCTTTCAATGCGGTCTGACAAGGCTCAATAGTTCGTTTTACCAAATCTTCGATCAACTGCTCGAATTTCGAACGCGTCAAAGTACGCACCAAGTGTTTTGGTCCTGTAGCCGTGGCCGTTACGTACGGTAAGTTGATTTCAGTCTGTGCCGAAGAAGATAATTCGATTTTTGCCTTTTCCGCAGCTTCCCGCAAACGTTGCAAAGCCATGGCATCATCACGCAGGTCGATACTTTCGTCTTTCTTGAATTCCTCGGCCAACCAATCGATAATCTTTTGGTCAACATCGTCACCTCCTAAGTGGGTATCCCCATCTGTAGCTAAAACCTCAAAGACACCATCGCCCAGTTCCAAAATGGAAACATCATGCGTACCCCCACCGAAGTCAAAAACCACGATTTTCTGATCAACATTTTTCTTGTCCATTCCGTAGGCCAAAGAGGCAGCCGTGGGTTCATTGATAATTCGCTCGACGGTCAAGCCTGCAATCTCACCCGCTTCTTTGGTCGCCTGACGTTGTGAATCGTTAAAGTAAGCAGGTACTGTAATTACCGCCCTAGTAACACTTTGACCCAAATAATCTTCGGCGGTCTTCTTCATTTTCTGAAGAATCATGGCCGATAATTCCTGGGGAGTGTACATGCGACCATCAACATCGACTCTTGGTGTGTCATTGTCACCTTTTACTACTTTATAAGGTACACGTTCCGCTTCTTTTTTAGACTCGGAATATTTGTTCCCCATAAAACGTTTGATGGAGTAAATCGTTTTTTCCGGGTTGGTTACGGCCTGTCGCTTGGCAGGGTCACCGACCTTTATCTCTCCACCTTCGACAAATGCGATGACCGATGGGGTAGTTCTTTTACCTTCTGCATTCGGGATGACCACGGGCTCGTTACCTTCCATCACGGAAACGCAACTGTTGGTCGTACCCAAATCTATTCCTATAATCTTACTCATTATATGTGTTTTAAAATATTAGTGCTTATTTGAAATTCATAAGCTAATAGTCAAACAATATGCCAAGGGGCAGCAACCTGACATGATGTCATTTTCAAGTTCAAGTTCAAACACAAGTGTCAAGCGCAAAGGGCCTTCATGGAAATAGTCAAACGGTAATTAGTCTTGGTCTCTACTTTAAATTTCCATTTTGCTCTTAGGTTTTCTGAATTTGAACTTGCGCTTGAACTTGAACTTTCCATTTTTCAAACAATCGAATGTCTATCTTTACAATGAAGTTCAAAACAGTTTGAAAAATGGAATGCATCAGCGTTTTTGACATGCTTAAAATCGGGGTCGGGCCTTCAAGTTCCCATACCTTGGGGCCATGGCGCGCTGCGGAACGATGGATTTCAGAAATGAAGGCCGCTGGATCATTCACAGACATAAAAAACATCAAGGTACAGATGTACGGTTCGCTATCCTTGACAGGAAAAGGCCATGCCACGGACTATGCCATTATGTTGGGGTTATCGGGGGCGAATCCTGAAACCATTCCGGTTGAGGATATTCATGGTATTGTACTAGGGATAAAGGAAAGTAATATTTTAAACCTTGCCAACGAAAAGAAACTGGCTTTTGATCCGCAGACAGATATAGTTTTTAACCGGAAGTTCTTACCATTTCACGCAAACGGACTCAAATTCGAGGCGATTTTACAAGACGGAAGTAAAAAATCAAGGACCTACTATTCCATCGGAGGCGGATTTGTGGTGACCGAAGAACGCAAAAACGCTAAACGGAAAATAGCAAAATTCAATACGTTTCCCTTTCCCATAACAAAGGGCACCGAACTCCTCGCCTATTGCGAACAAGAACAGAAACCGATTTCGGAAATCGTTCTAGAAAATGAACGTTCGTTGCGCAGCGACACTGAAATCGACGAACAATTGCAGCGCATCTGGGGCACCATGCTCGAATGTATGTATATCGGGTGCCATTCCGAAGGCAAGCTGCCGGGCGGACTCAACGTGCGGCGACGAGCTTTTGAAATTCATAAAAATTTAATGCTGGAAGCCGGCACATACAATGCGCCCGAGAACTGGTTAAAAACCATTCGGCAAACCGAAGTGAAATTTCGACAGATCTTAAAATGGGTCAGTTGCTTTGCGCTAGCGGTCAACGAAGTGAACGCTTCTTTGGGCCGGGTGGTCACCGCACCGACCAATGGTAGTGCCGGCGTGATCCCTGCTGTATTGATGTACTATATGGTCATCGAAAACCATGAAGCGGATTTTGAACATATCAAAAAGTTCTTATTGGTCTCGGGCGAGATCGGCAGCATCTTTAAAAAAGGAGCGACCATCTCAGCCGCCATGGGCGGCTGTCAAGCTGAAATCGGGGTGTCTTCCGCCATGGCCGCCGGGGCCTTGACCGAACTCTTGGGCGGTACTCCCGAGCAAGTATTGATGGCCGCCGAAATAGCCATGGAACACCATTTGGGTCTTACCTGTGACCCTATTGGCGGACTGGTACAAATACCTTGTATCGAGCGCAATAGTATGGGTGCCATCAAAGCGATCAACGCTGCGGAACTGGCCTTGGGCTCCGACCCTTCGGAAGCCAAAGTACCATTGGACAAGGTAGTTCAAACCATGTGGGAAACCGCCAAGGACATGAACTCAAAATATAAGGAAACCTCGGAAGGCGGACTTGCAGTCGGGGTGTTTTTGAGTGATTGCTAATTTCGATTGTTGGACGATAAGCTCATACTTGGCTCTAATTTTTCCATATCTCAAGTTTTATTCCAAATACGATTTGTAAACGGATGGAAAATGGTTGTAAATGCTTATGTTGCGATTTTTAACCGGTATGCTTGAGTTTTGATTACTGTTAAGGATTTTATACTATTGATTATACAAACAAGGTGTTGTGCATTTGACAAAACCGCTCCAATATTAGAAAACATCGACACGCTTGATTTATGCAGGGGCCGTTGTGACACATTACATCAAAATATTTTTATAAAAAGTAAAACCATACCGCAAATATTTATAGGAACCTAATTTTCCAACACCGACCAAAAATATGAGTACATCAGAAGATTTTAAACAATTTGAAAACCTCGACGAAGAACAATTACCCGTAGCCAAACATAAATTACACGATTGGACCCATTTTGCGGGACTCTACGCTGCCGAGCATGTCGCAGCGACGGAGTTTGTCATCGGGGCGACCTTTGTCGCGCTGGGCGCCAAGACGATGGATATCATCCTAGGTCTTTTAATCGGTAATATTCTGGCCGTACTGAGTTGGAGATTCATCACCTCCCCTATTGCCGTTGATACGCGTTTGAGCCTCTATACCTATCTGAATAAGATTGCGGGCGACTCCATGACCAAGTTGTACAATTGGGCCAATGTAATCATCTTTTCGGTGATTTCGGCAGCGATGATAACGGTCTCTTCGACAGCGGTTCGATTTGCTTTTGATATTCCCGCGCAACTCAATTGGTACCCTACCAACGCTTGGTTTATATTGATAGTTTTGGCCGTGGGCATCTTTGTGGTTTCTATTGCGCTCTATGGTTTTAATGCCGTTTCTGAATTTTCGGGCATCTGTGCCCCTTGGCTCTTTGTGATGTTTACGAGTGGCGCTATGGTGCTCCTCCCCGCTTTGTCTTTAGATGTTTTGGATAAAACTTTACCTGCAGGATGGACCGATTTTATGACCCTAGGCGACCAGAGTATCTGGACAGGCATCAACAGCGACGGAGCTCCCGGAATCGGATTGGTCGAAGTCATCGGCTTCGGTTGGGCCGCCAATACCATCACCCATTTCGGATTAATTGATATGGCCCTCTTGCGTTTTGCTAAAAAGAAGAACTACGGATATGCTACTAGTACCGGTATGATGTTCGGTCACTATGTGGCATGGATCGCTGCCGGAATCATGGGTGCCGGTGCCGCCGTTATTTTAGGAAAATCCATCGTAGAATTAGATCCGGGCGATGTGGCCTATTACGCCCTCGGTTGGTCGGGTTTTGTGATTGTGATCGTTGCAGGTTGGACGACCGCGATTACCAATTTATATCGAGCAGGTTTGGCCGCACAAGCTATTTTTTTCAACCATTCCCGAAAGCTAACGACGATTGTGGTCGGTGTGGTCACCGTTGGCATCGCCTGTTTCCCCTTTGTGTTTTCACAGATACTACCGCTACTCACCTACGCAGGGCTGCTGGTCGTTCCCGTGGGGGCGATCGTGTTTGCCGAACATCAGCTATTCCCTAGAATTGGCTATACGCGCTACTGGTCTTCGTACCGCCAGCTGACTTTTAGTATGCCCGCCGTTGCTTCTTGGGGCCTGGGCTTGGCCTTCGGTTTCGGACTGAACGCATTGGATGTGATTTCCTTCTATTACCTGTTTATCCCCACTTGGTTTTTTACCATCGCGGTGTATACCCTGCTCGCTTCTCGCTACGGGGCAAAAGAAATCTATGCGGAGGAAGCGGCAGCAGAAGAGGTTCGTAATGAAACCATCGAACGTTTTCAAGCAGAACAAGCTAAAAATGAACCAGCGCATGCAAAAGATATTTCTATCCTTTCGAAACTATTAAAATTTATTGCCCTCGCAGCCTTGGCAATTACTTTGGTTTTGGCGAGTAGGGTATTGTTTAGTAGTGCTACGGAAGCGGACTATATCGCCAATAGAGAAGACTTTTATACCTACGCATTTGTGTGCACTATTGTTTATTTCGTACTCGCTTATTGGGCATTGAAACGAGGAAAAGCAAATAACCCAGCATAAACATGGAAACCCCAATGCAACTCAATCAAGCTAATCTACAGGAAATAGGAAGCCGTATTCCTGTGCCAAAATATAGTCGCTGTGCCAATAACATCGAAATCGTACATATCGGCGTCGGCGGCTTCCACCGCGCCCACTTGGCCTATTATTTACACGAATTAAAAAAAGGCGGTGCTGCCCCAGCACTTTGTGGGATTGGGTTGCGTGAAGGGGATCGAAAACTATACGATATTTTTAAAAAACAAGACCACCTGTATACGCTGATGGTCAAACAGCCCGACGGCACCATCGAACCCGAAGTCATCGGGTCGATCGTCGATTTTAAAATGGGCACTACGGACCCTGAAGGAGTCATTGCCCAAATGGCAGCTGCCGATACTAGAATCGTGTCGCTGACCATTACCGAAGGAGGGTATAATTTCAACCCCACCACGGGAGAATTCAATTTTGATAACCTCGACATTCAACACGAACTAAAACACCCGCATGACCCAAAAACCGTATATGGTTTTTTGACCGCGGCCTTAAAAAGACGTCGCGATGCAGGCTTGCCTGCTTTTACCATTTTGGTTTGCGATAATATCGAACACAATGGCGATATGATGCGCAAGATGCTGGGTACTTTTGCCAAAGCCCAAGATGCGGACTTGGCGCAATGGATCGCCCAAGAAGTCTGCTTCCCCAATAGTATGGTCGACCGTATTACGCCGGTAACCACGCCAGCGGATATCGAAGCCCTGGCACAAGACTTTAGCGTACATGATGCCTGGCCCGTTACCTGCGAACCTTTTATACAATGGGTGGTAGAGGATAAATTCTCGAATGGAAGACCGGACTTTGAAAAAGTAGGCGTACAATTCGCACCCGATGTGGGGCCCTATGAAAAAATGAAACTGCGACTGCTCAATGCAGGGCATTCGGTATTGGGACTTTTAGGAGCCCTACACGGCCACCCGACCATCAACGCCTGCGTAGAAGATAAACTTTTCGCCAAGTACTTGCGCGCCTTTCTAGACGAAGAAGCAACGCCAATTCTTGGAGACATCAAAGGCATAAATTTGACGGACTACAAAGACAGTCTCTTAGAACGTTTTGCCAACCCCAATATCAAGGACAGCGTCAGCCGTATCTGCTCGGAAAGTTCGGCCAAATTGCCTAAATTTTTGATAGCTACGATACATGAGAATTTAGCTACTGGCGGCAGCATCAAATTCGCCACTTTGGTCATTGCGGCCTGGTGTTATTATAGCGATAAGCAAGTCGACCAAAACGGGCAACCCTTGGAAATTATCGATGCCATGCATGACGAATTGCATGCTGCAGCTGCAGCAACTGCGAAGGATCCGTTAGCTTTTATCAAGATAGAAAGCTTGTTTGGTGGGTTGGCTGGAAATGAACGTTTTGCGAAAAGTTATACTTCTTTAGTGCAAGAACTTTATCAAGGTGCAGATATTAAAAAAGTTGATGCAGCACCTGCTTTAACCAAAAACCATATTCCAAAACACAAATAACGCATGGCGTTTGGCCTTGGCATATTCTACACTGACCCATTTATTACAGGCTTTCGTCGGTATTTGTACGAATTTATTTCTTTGGGTTTTTTATATTGCGGTAGATGTTTTGCATCTCGAGAATAATTATACTTATTACAGTATTTCGTAATCAGCATAAAAATCATTCACAAATGACAATAATAGACAACCCACTTTTTACTAATGCTTTTGATATTTCAATCTGGAAAAATGAAAGTAAGATTAATGAATTAAAATCAAATCTTACATTAATTGAAAATACAATAAAAAAATACTTAGAAGGAATTACAGAGGATTTTCCAGGGTTAACAGACCATTCTATTGCTCATTCTCGAATGCTATGGAACTATGCTAATATCATTGTCGGAGAAAAAAATAATTTCATCAATCCGTTGGAAGCATTTGTTTTACATACCGTATTGTTGGTTCATGACGCAGGAATGTGTTATTCTGTTTTAAATAACCAAAGTGAAGTTGAAAAAGACCCTCTTTATACCGATTTTATTGTTAAAAACGGTAGCTCAGAAGAAGCTAAAGAAGAAGCGCTATTCTTTACAATTAGACAAAGACATGGAGATTTTGCTTTGAGAATTGCAACTGATACCCTACGTGAGGGAGAATACTTAATCTCTGATATACCCTTAAGGGAAGAACTGGGCTTAATTGTTGGAAAAATCGCTAAGAGTCATACTTGCAACATTAACTATATTGAACGAGAATTTGGGCCAAAATATACTAATCCAAACTTTCCCACCGATTGGTCAATAGATTGTCAGAAATTATCATTCTTATTAAGAACCGCTGATGCCGCTCATTTAGATAATTTAAGAACACCAAAAACCAATAGAATGATAAGTGAAATATCTGGGGTATCTAAAGAACATTGGACATTCCAGAAGAAATTAGGCTTTCCACAATTATCGACCGATTCTTTATTAATGTATTCAACAAACAAACCTTTTACGTCTGAAGAACAAAAAGCATGGTGGTTTTGTTATGAGGCATTACAAGTTTTGGACAAAGAATTAAAAAATGCAAATGAATATTTTGATGTCAATAATCTTGAAGGCTTTACAGCTAGAGGGGTCAAGTCAATTAATGACTCACTCGAACTTGGAAAAAAATATATTAGAACATCGGGATGGAATTCAATCAATACTCAAATAAAAGTTTCAAACCCTATACATATAGCATCAGAATTGGGAGGTGTTAAATTGTATGGAAATATAAATATTGCCTTAAGGGAATTAATACAAAATAGTTTAGACGCAATTAATTTGCATCGTGTTCATACGGGTCAAAACAACATTAACGTCGGTGAGATTAAATTATCCATAAAAAAATTGGACAAGAATTCTATTTGAACATCACAGACAATGGTATAGGAATGAGTCAAACAATAATGACCAATGAGTTATTGGATTTTGGAGGCTCTTATTGGAAAAGCAATAGGTTCAAATATGACTTCCAAGGAATCCACAGCAAGGGATTTGAATCAATCGGCAAGTTTGGCATTGGCTTTTTCTCAACTTTCATGCTAGGTGAAAAAATCACGATTACGTCTTGGAAATTTGGAGAAGCAATAACAAATATGAAGACACTTGATTTCCATGACGGATTATCTTCGAATCCGATATTAAGAGACCCATCTGAGGAAGAAAAAAGTTTAGTAATTGATAGAGGTACTTCTATTACCATAAAAATTAAAGAGGATCCGTTTTCCAAAACAGGCTTCATTGGTAATTCTCAATTTAAGGACAACACACTTTTTTCGTTAGTAAAATATTTCATACCATCCCCTAATGTGAAAATTACTATCGAAGAATTAGATGGTAACATAAATACAATTAAACCTAACACTATTGCCGACTTAGAATTCAACGATTTTATTGACCACGTTCACATTATCAGAAAAGAGAGTATCGACTTTACTGGAATTATCGATTTATTTAAAAAACTAAATCTTGAATTATTTGAAATTAGAGATGAAAACAGACTTTATGGAAAATTAGCAATCCTACCTCAGGTTGGAAATATCGGCCTATCATCTACTTCTATTGTTTTGTCAAATGGAATTCGAATTAATGAATTAGGGAATTTTGCTGGATATATTGTTACTGATGATGTGATTTCAATAAAACGCGACGAATTTTCTAAATTGGTTCCCTATGATGTCTTGAAAAATTGGGCAGATCAACAAAAACAGTTTATTGAATCAAGTCCTACAAAAAATTTATACACTTTAAGGCATCTGGGATTATTGTTGACTTTTAATTATTTTGATGATAGCCTACCAATAACTTTAACAAAAAAGGATAATAACTATAACTTTTTTACCATCAAACAATTTAAACTCTACTTAAAAAATAACAATGAGGTTAAATTTCATATAGAAGGACACACACTTGGGGGAAGATTACCTAATTGCGATGGATTTATAAAATTAAGTTTTGGATTTGACATCAAAAAATAGTAAGAGAGGAAGATCAAGACAAATTAGTAAATCATAGAGAATTGATAGAAAAATTAATTAAAGAAGAATGGGGTGGATTTACTGTAGGGCAAGATAATTTAATGCAACAAGGTGTTTATAATTTTGACATGCCTTATACTATAATTGAAAAGTATACTAAAATATGACAGATGCCCCCGCTAGCGCGAGCATCTTGCTCGTGCCGTTAATAATAAGCCTGCGAAAGCTTAGAAAGAAATGTAACAACGAGTTACTATTATCTTTGCTGGCAACAATTAAAACCAAATGAATAGAAATAAAAAAATCATAAGAACTTGGAAAGGCTGGACTTCATTGGATAACGCCCCGATTTATGAAAATATGCTTATTAATGAGGTGTTTCCCGAGGTAAAAAGGAAGGGTGTTACAGGATTGGAGAAAGTCAGTATTTCCACAATGGAAAAGAATGATGAAATGGAGTTTTTTCTTGTGCTTCAATTTGATTCGTTGGAATCTGTAAAAGTGTTTGCAGGTGAAAAATATGATAGGGCATATATTCCAGAGAATGCAAAAGGTGTTTTATCAAGATATGACGAAACTGCTCAACATTATACTTTGAAGGAAGAGTTGCTACTAAAATAATTGTTGCCCCCACTAGCGCGGGCATTCTGCTCATTCCGTCAATAGTACCCCAGCAAAACTTTAGAAAGAAATAGAGTAACTTGGTACGGTATACTAGTACTAGTTGCAGGATAAAATACCAAGTGTCAATAGCAACCTATGCAAAATGAATTAAAACCTTTTTGGAGTAAAATTTTCAATTTCAATTGGAAGTTTGGACTTTTTTTAATTCTTGTAATCTGTATTCCTCGTTTTATTTTGGTACTACATGCAAATGAAACAGCAAATTATGCCTTCATAGGTGTGATCATGCTTATTTCAGCCATTGCGCCCTTTGTGTTTTTAAGCAAATACGGTAGAAATAAAATAGGCATTAAAAAACCTACAAAAAGTCAATGGCTTGGTATTGCTTTTGTCATTGGTATTCTTTTTAGCGTTGCACTATATTTCTTAGGAGACGCATTGTATGGTAACACCATCGAAAATTGGTATACCTATATTGGTAAATCATATAATATTCCTGAAGTAATCGATGCCCAAAGTAAGCTTCAACTATTTGGCATTATGGCGGTGACCGGAATGATATTTAGTCCGATCGGAGAAGAACTTTTCTTTAGGGGCATAGTGCATTCAAGTTTTGCAAATTCAGTAGGTGATAGCAAGGCATCTTTAATTGATAGTGCGGCATTTGCTCTTGTTCATATTTCTCACTTCGGACTAGTATTCATTAATCAAGAATGGAAATTATTGGTACTACCGACCCTTATATGGGTGCTGAGTACGTTTCTTATTAGTATTTTATTTTACCTATGTAGAAAACGTTCAGGCTCAATTTTAGGAGCAATACTATGTCATTCAGCTTTTAATTTGGGAATGATTTATTGTATCTTTTATCCAATCATCGGGAATTAAAACTCCCCGCTACCGCTAGTTTGCAACTAGTGGCTACAACAGTAAGCCAGTAAAAGTTTAGAAAGAAATACAGTAACTTGTTACCATATATTGGTGTTGACAACAAGCTAAAAAATGAGAACCATAAAAAGCGAAATACTAGGCGAATTAAATCAAAAGGGCAGTATTGCCGGTTGGTGGGGAAGTGAACCTATCGAAATTCCGTTTTTTGATAATACCAAAATGCAAATAAATTATGGAGAATTTCTACCTGAAGAAGACCCAAAATTTATCGAAGAAGCAGACCAAGCCATAAAAGCATTCTTAGGTAAATCAAAAAAAGATAGAGAAGCCATTTCGCATCTCGTGTATAAAAACTGCATGGATTTTCTAAATCAGATTGTACTTCAAGAGTCCGACCAAATTTTTATCGATATGAAAGACAAAAACGATATTTGGAATCACGTCAAGCACTTTAGGCATGGTGGTATAAATCTTTCAAGAAGACCACATAGAGACCAAGATATATATCTTGAAATTGATTGCAGATGTGGTTGGGAACAAGAGCACGGACTCAAATTAGTCTTTAGACAAGGAAGACAAATAACAAGAGTTAGTGCAATGGATGGATGGCTGACAGACGCAGATGCAAATGGCACCCCTGATACCGAAGATGAATTATTGAACAAATTTCTACAGGGTACCAAGCCTTAAAAGTCCCCCCGCTACCGCTAGTTTGCAACTTGTGGCCACAACAGTAAGCACGCAATACCAACCGCAACAGTAAGCCAGACTCTTTTGATTTGATACAATAAACGATTTTTTTTTTACTCATACCCGCCACCAGTTGCAAACTGGCGGTAGCGAAAAATGTGTATTTGAATTTTCAGTAAACCAAAAGACTTCAACCCAAAAAACCGATTTCATCTATTTCTAAAATAGTATGGTCATCAGCAAAATTTCGAGCACTGCTATATTTCCATTGTGTAGGTTCGGTTACAAAACCTGCTTCAACAGGGTTATTATGAATGTAATCAATCTTCTGTTTTATGACCTTGGTACTCCATAATTCAATAGGTTTATTATGGTGCTGCCAGAATTGTCTATCGGAAACGTTGCTCTTCTTTTTACCTGCACGTTCAAACATCCATATCAACCATTCACGACGACTTTCTTGTGGGTTGTTTTCAATGGCCTTTACCAATTGTCTAGAAGTGTGTTTCTTAAAATCACGTAATACTCCAGATGGGTCTTCATGCGCAGAACGAAAAATGAAATGCACGTGACTGGGCATAAAGCAATAGGCATAAACTTCCATCCCTTTTTCTTTACGACAGAAGGATACACTTTGTTCAAGAATTTCAAAATAGGCCCGTCGTGTAAAGACATCTATCCAATTGACCGTAGCAAAGCTTACAAAATAAGCTCCTACCTTGTTGTGAAATTTATAATTCCAACTCATTTATTAAAAATACAAAAGCAACGACATTAATAGAAATAGCATAACGTGATACGATACTCCCCCGCTACCGCTAGTTTGCAGCTAGTTGCCGCAACACTAAGCCTCTCAGTTCAGAAAGAAATATAGTAACTTGTCACTATATACATTTGTTGGCAGGCCTTGCAATGCGACTTAAAAATAACTACGAAAATGGCTAAAAATAAAACCACTGAAACAGAAATAGATGTCTTTGATTTTATTGAATCATATGTAGACAATGATCAAAAGAAAGCTGATAGTCATCGACTAATAGCATTGATGCGTGAATGGTCGGGTTTTGAACCTAAAATGTGGGGGCCGACCATAATAGGTTTTGGAAGCTATCACTATAAATATGCCAGTGGTCATGAAGGCGATGCTCCTTTGTTGGGTTTTTCACCGCGAAAAGCACAGTTTTCACTCTATGTCTATTCGAAAACAGAAAAGAGTGATTCCCTTTTAAAAGATTTAGGCAAATTCAAAATGGGGAAAGCTTGTATTTATTTTAAAAAACTAGCTGACATAAATATTTCGGTTGTAGAAAAACTTAGTACGGAAACCATTGCATATCTCAATGAACATCATGAGTGCGCTTGTAGACATTGACACTGTCGCCCTACCGCTAGTCCCGATAGCTATCGGGAGCAACTAGTGGCCGTTACAGTAAGTCGACAAAAGTTTAGGAAGAATTGTAGTAACTTGTTATATTATTCTAGTGTTATATGCAATACGATGGAACCAAGAAATAAAAATACTAAAACTGGCAAAACGAAAAAAAACAAGACCGGTTTACCTGACCATTTGAAAGCTGGTATTGAAAATCTTTCCGGATATGCTCTGGATAATGTGAAAATACGTTCCAATTCAGCTAAACCTGCCCAACATAGTGCATATGCCTACGCACAAGGAACCGATATTCATTTGGTATCTGGACAGGAAGAACATCTGCCTCACGAAGCATGGCAGGTAGTTGAACAGAAACTAGGCCGCGTGAAACCCGCTTCACACACGAAGTGTAAAGTGAATATAAATGACGATTTAGGATTGGAAAAAGAAGCTGATGTGATTGGACAAAAGGCGCAACTAATGGATCTAGGTGATTCAAGACCAACGACTTTGTTAAACGCTCAAGACGAATCAAAATCAATATAGGCGTTACTTAAAAAAATGAAAACAACAACATTTTTGACATTTGTGGGCAATCAATGCGGAAAGGCAGAAGAAGCCATAAATTTCTATACTTCTATATTTCCGAATTCCGAAATTAAGAATATCATAAAATATACCGAAGGTGAAGCCGGAGGAACACCGGAACTTATCAAATATGGAGTATTTATATTGAATGGTACGGAGTATATGGTTTCCGAAAGTAATTATAATCACGCTTGGTCATTTACGCCTGGGGTATCGTTGTTCGTTGCATGTAACTCTGAAAATGAAATACAAACTTTATTCAAAAAACTTTCTTCAAATGGAGGCCAGATTATGGTTCCTCTTGACGACTACAAAGGTTCAGGGGATTACGGCTTTGGTAAAAAATTTGGATGGTGTCAAGATAAATATGGTATTTCATGGCAACTTAATCTTTCAGAATAAATTTGATTTTATGATTTAAGCTACCCGTAGGCACACCCCCGATAGCTATCGAGAGAGCGCTAGCGAAATAATAGTTTACCAAAAAAACCAATAGCATCAATTTCCAAAATAGAATTATCCTCATTGAAATTTCAATTACCAGGTAGTTAAACGATAACACTATGAAGCTTAATGTACCCTTTGTACGCTCACAATTTCCTGCTTTTTCAGAACCCACTTTGAAAGGCTGGGCGTTTTTTGAAAATGCCGGAGGATCCTATCCTTGCGAGCAGTTTATCGATCGGCTCACCGATTTTTATCGCAAGAACAAGGTGCAGCCCTATTATCCCTATCCCGCATCCCAACGGGCAGGGGAACTCATGGATTCTTCTTATGAGCGCATGGCCGCGTACCTGAACGTAACTGCTTCCGAAATTCATTACGGCCCCTCCACCACCCTGAATGTATATGTATTGGCAAATGCCATGCGACCTATGTGGAAAGACGGCGACGAGATCGTTGTATCCTGTCAGGATCACGAAGCCAATGCGGGGGCATGGCGGAAACTGGCAACACGCGGTATAAAAATTATCGAGTGGCCTGTAGATCCACAAACCGGAGTATTGGATGTGCAGGATCTGAAAGGCCTGATTTCCAACAAGACCAAAATGCTCGCCTTTCCCCATTGTTCGAATGTAATCGGCCACATCAACCCCGTCAAGGAAATCAGTGAAATCGCCCACCAACATGGGGCACTCTGTGTAGTTGACGGTGTGGCCTATGCCCCACATGCCCTGCCAGATCTAAAAAATCTGGGGGCGGATATCTACCTCTTTTCATTGTACAAGACCTACGGTCCGCATTTGGGCCTGATGTATGTTGACAAAGCGCTCATCGGGCAATTGGAAAATCAATCGCATTTTTTAAAGAAGGCATCACCAGAAATATGCTGACACCGGCAGGTCCGGATCACGCACAGATAGCTGCCGTACAAGGCGTACTGGATTATTTTGATGATGTTTATGAACATCATTTTGATGTTGCCGCCCCACCAACAGAACGGCGTGTGGCTTTGAATCGAATGTTCCGGGAACATGAAAACACCCTTTTAGCACGTTTGCTTGATTTTCTACGATCTCGTGATGATGTTCAAATCATAGGTCCCGATACCTTGAAAAACAGAGCACCAACGGTTTCGATCATTCCGCAGCACAAAGACATCGACGCCGTGTATGAAAGCCTGACCAAACACAAATTGATGTTGGGCAAGGGCGATTTTTATGCCGTGCGTCCGCTTACCGGTATGGGCATCCCTAGGCCTCCTGGGGTGCTGCGAATTTCTTTTTGCATTACACGAGTATGAACGAGGTAGATCAATTGATCGCTGGCTTAAAAGCGGCCTTGTAATAGCATTTGCTTAAACAACCCCCGCTACTGCTAGTTTGCAACTCGTGGCCACAACAGTAAGTCAACACCAAAGCATATTGCTATTACAGAAAAAAGTAACTTGTTACTATAAACTAGTGTTAGCGGCAAGCTGAAAAAACCGAATTTATTCACGAAAAAATAAAACGATAATAAATGTCTAGAGATGTTGGAAAAACAAAAGATGTCGGGTATCAATTCGGGCTTCAAAAAACGTTTGCCATTTCAGAAATAGCAGCGTGGGATTTTATGTTTTCGGATAACGGATTGAAAATTTGGCTTGGTGACCTGAAAACTGATTTCTTACTAAAAGAGAATTATAAAACCAAAAGCGGGATAGAGGGATTTGTTCGAGTCTTCAAACCTTATTCACATATTCGGTTGAATTGGAAAAAGAAGGATTGGAAAAATATGTCAACGGTTCAGGTTCGAGTAATTGGAAAGGGTAAAAACAAAACCTTAATTAGTTTTCATCAAGAGAAACTATTGGATTCTAATCAACGTGTTGAGATGAAGGAATATTGGAATAGAAAAATGGACAAGATAACGGAAGAGATGAAAAAAGCTAGCCGCTAATCGAGTAGACGGCCGTGAGCGGTAAAGCCCACGGTGCGCCTCTCACACCACCGTACGTACGGGTCTCGTATACGGCGGTTCGTAAATCATCAAACCAAAGCTCTTTTCACCCTTGGCACTATCCTCTAATTTAGGCATAGGCTACCACTAGTGCTCCTATGCGAATTTTGAAGAGAATTACGTTCAGTCCTTCCTTACTCGTGAGACCTCTAGGGTTCTGCCCTAGCTCATTTCCTGTAAGTACTATGACCTCTGCTGACTTCTCCATATAGCTACACGTAACTTTGGAGACCTCCCCAGGTAATGACATCTTCTTTCTCCCGATCCCTGCCGTATCTACATACCTACCCTTTTGTAATCATCGGGCGTTACAATGATGTGCTTGCTTACCCAAGTAAATATGCCTCTGTATACGGTTCCTGTTCGTCAGTACCGGGTTTTGTAGTCTCGCTTCCTTCAGATGTGACCTCGCGGTTACCACCCTTGCGACTTACTAATGGTTCGAAGCGTTACCCCCGCCCATAAGGGACTTGCACCCTCTAGATTAATTAACTACATTTCTGTAGTTAAAAGATGCCCATGCTGGGCACACACACCGTCTATAATTAGTTGCTACGGAATTTCCTCATCGGAAAATCAAGCGCATTAATTATCTTAGCCAACAGCGGAATGTTTCTTGCGAATCATCCCGCAACTAACCATACACAAACCGTTAACAACCATTTCTTAAACCACGGCATGATAGAAATCAGACCTCTTAATAATTTGTCCGTTCATTTGGATCGCCTTATAAAAGGTCGCTTATGGCTTAAGGTGATCATTGGATTGATTTTAGGTGTTGGGCTTGGTATTGTAATCAATCCATCTACAGGGCTTGTTTCTGAAAGTATAAGTTTATCGTTAGCCAATTGGCTCGACTTACCGGGACAAATATTTATGAGGTTGGTTCAAATGATTATGATACCCTTGATATTTGCTTCTATTATTTCAGGAATTGTAAGCAACACCTCTGAGAACCTTAAGACCTTTGGGCTAAACCTGTTATTGTATTTCGTTTTCACAACGATCATTGCAATCACTATTGGTTTGGTTATGACACTTATCATGAAGCCCGGCCAATATGTTTTCAATTTGGGGGGATTTCCGAGCAGTGGAGAAAATCTTATAGAGGCGAATGAACAAACCAACCTGATTGAAAACATTCCAGATACTATTTCTAGGCTCATCCCAAATAATCCACTGGAGTCCATGTTAATGGGAGAAATGCTCGGTGTAGTGATATTTACCATCATAATTGGCGTAGCGATTACCCAACTCAAAAAGGAAACGGTAAGGCCTATCATCCGTTTTGTCGAAGCGATTCAGAAGATTTGCATGATTGTAGTTTCATGGGCGATGATGCTCGTGCCCTATGCTGTGTTTGGTTTGATGGCTGCCTTGTTATCTAAAATAGGTATTGAAATATTTCTCGGTTTGGGTTACTATATGCTAGTTGTTGTTCTGGGCTTGATCCTCTTAATGATCTTCTATTTAATAATGGTAGCTGTTTTCACTCAGAAGAATCCCTTCAAATTTTTGAACCTGATACGTGAACCTCAGCTATTGGCTTTTTCAACCGCCAGTTCGGCAGCCGTTATGCCAGTATCTATGAAAACAGCAGATGAGCAATTGGGAGTATCCTCTAATATCAGTGATTTTGTAATTCCGGTCGGAGCAACCATAAATATGGATGGTACCGCTCTATTTCAATGTGTGACCACCTTATTCATGGCGCAAGCTTATGGCATTGAGCTTTCAGTAATAAACATAGTCTTAATCACTGTTACGGTTGTAGCTGCATCCATCGGAACTCCTTCCATTCCAGGAGGAGGTGTCATCGTTCTTGCATCAGTGCTACAGAGCACAGGAATTCCAATAGATGGACTGATCATTATTATTGGCATCGATAGAATTTTAGGAATGTTTAGAACAGCAGTTAATGTGACCGGAGACCTAACTGCATGCGTAATTTTTAATAAATTTTTTGGATCGGATAAACCATAAAACATTTGCCAACAAAAAATAAACCCCCGCTACCACTAGTGGCCACAACGGTAATCCAGGCCCTCTTGATTTAACTACAATATAATTTCTCAGTGATGTTAGCCCTCCTTAGCGAGAGCACCTTACCCGTGCCTTCAACAGGAAGTAAACCTCATAAAAAGTTGTAAATTGAGGCTTTTTGAGCACGGGTATAATGTTCGTACCGGCTTAATGCCCATTTGATGCAATATCAAGCCTATTGATTAAAAACATGTCGAACGAAACCTATAGAAGATGTTCCAATTGTGGGGAAATGTGGTTAAACCAAGATTACTGTCCCACGTGTGGAAACATCATCAATATTACCTTAAAACGGGAATTGGAACGCAAAGAAAAAGCGATTCAAAAACAAAAGAAAATAGACGCCACGAAAAAGAAAAGTGCGGTTACTCTTTTTTTGAAAATGTAAAAGACCACGATAATATTTTTATTAGGTATACAGCTCGTTTCTTTTATTACATTTGGCTCGTTGTACTAGCTATAGGTTCTTTTTTAGCCTTAGTGATTAGTTATATTTCTGCTTAATGTGTTAGCCTTCCATTTTATGCTTCTTAGCTACATCAAACGTTATTACTTTCCCGTTTTCGTCGCAATTGCGATGCTGGTGTATGCAGCGCAACACCTTTCATTTCATTTACCTACCCTTATAAATAATCATCTAAACGATTTGCTTTGCATGCCCATCGTATTGAAAATATGTCAATATTTAGTTCGGCAAATCAGGAATGATATAAACCTACAAATACCCATTAGAATCGCATTTACGCTTACCCTATTATATGCGCTTTATTTTGAACTCATACTTCCAAAATTCAACGACCGTTACACTGCCGATATGATAGATGTATGCTTATATGGCATAGGATTTGTATTTTTTATATGGATAGAACGTTTTGGGGCTGGCAAAGTCCGCGGTGACCGCTAGTTTCCGGCAGAGGCGACAGGAGCATCTAGTGGCCGTAACAGTAAGTCAACACCAATATATATTGCTATGACAGAAATATAGTACCTTGTTACTATATACCAGTGTTAGGCATAATGGAATAATCATGAAAAACAGTATTTCCCTGATAAATTGGTTACAACTAATGGTAATACTTCTCATAACAAATAGTTGTCACCAAACTAAAACAGCCCATGCTAATGACTTCGAACAAGCTGCACGAGATAAAGCCCTAGAATATTTTGAAACTTTTGCCGAACGCTCTGATTGGGATAAATTCTGTTCATTTTATCGAGAGGATCTTCATTTTAAAGATATAACGCTCCAATTGGACTTGGATAGCCTTTGGAAATTCAAAAGGTTCTACAAATGGGATGAAGAAGAAGATAGGTTTAAAAAAATGTATCCCGAGCAAAAACATCTTAACTTACAATCACTTGTTGTGGAAGGAAATACCGTCGCGGGTAAGGGACATCTGAATCCATTTTATTATGATGGGGCACTCGTAAATACAGAATGGGGAATGGAATTTACGATATGGTTGCGTTTCGATGAAAATTTGAAGATCATCGAACAAATTGATTGGATGGAGTATGACGCAGTTACCCTGGAAAATACAATTAAAAGATGTAGAGAAAAAGGGGTTGAGTCAATTCCAGACTGGTTAGACTTATCTAAAAAAGATTAAAAATATGCCTAACAGTGTATATGAAGGTCATGCCGAGCAAAAGGGGGTTAATCCGCTAGCGCGAGCATCTTACTTGTGCCGGCAAAAATAAGCCTGTCCCTTTTTATAGATATAGAGTAACTTGTTACCGTATACAATTGTCGTACACCATAAAAATAAATCATGAAACCCAAACACTATATAAAAAATGGTGAAGGTGAGAATTACGATTACTCGCAAGACCACTGCTTTGTTAAACTGTCATCAAGAGACACGAATGGGGAATTATGCTTAATCGAGGACACCTTAAAACCAGGGTTTCATTTAAAGCGACATCATCATAAAGTGATGACAGAGGTATTCTATATGTTGATTGGCGAAATGGAACTTATTTTCGATGATGAAACCATAATTTTAAGCGAAGGAGATACCATTACAGTCCCACCAAACGTGTGGCACGAAGCCATTTGTAACGAAGGCGGAAAAATGCTTACCATATTTAAAAATGGACAGTTTGATATTTTCTTGGAAACATTGTCGAAGATGACCGAAGCGGATTTCTCCAATAAAGAATTAATGAAATCAGTCTCCAACGAATTTGACATCTACGAAGAATAAAAACCGTGTACTACAAAGTGTACCGTGCCTAGTAACTCTCGGGATGCTACTACCTCGCATGTTTGAGCCTGCCATGTCGGCAGACAGGCATCTTGCTCATGCCGGCAACAATACCCAAGCTAAAGCTAAGAAAGAAATGCAGTAACCTATAACTACATACTAGTGTTGTTTGGAATCAAAAAAGACCAAAAAGTATACATGATATGAAATTGTGTATACGACCACAACACAAGTTTGTATTAATCTTTGTCCCAACAAAATAAAACAAAGATGACTACAACTCAATTTGGTAAAAAAGGATGGACGCCCGAAAGAATAGGGAATTTAATTGGCAAAACATTCGTCATAACCGGTACTACAAGCGGTACAGGTTTTGAAGCAGCGAAAATCTTGCTCTCAAAAGGGGCAAAAGTGGTAATGCTCAATCGAAACCCAAAGAAAGCCGAAGACACCATTAAAATCATTAAAGAAGAACTTGGTAACGAAATAGAAGTTTCAGCTATAAAGATGGATTTAGCAGAACAAGCTTCTGTAAGAAAAGCTGCGGAAGAAGTTCTTAATACAGTTACTCGAATCGATGCCCTAATTTGCAATGCGGCAATTGCCCAAGTACCGAAACAAACCTTAACAGTAGACGGTTGGGAAAGTCAAATGGGCACGAATTACTATGGGAATTTCACACTTCAAGCTTTGCTGTTCCCCCTTATTGAAAAATCAAAAGGACGAATTGTAACGGTAGGAAGTATGGGATATGATATGGGAATCAAAACCATCAAATTCGATGATATGAATTGGGATAAAGATTACACGCCCAATAATGCGTATAGTCAAAGTAAACTGGCACAGATCATGACTATCTATGAACTACAGGATAGATTGAAAGAAGCAGGCAAATCAGATGTAAAAGCATATGCTTGTCATCCTGGTTCTTCAAGTACCAACTTAATAAATACCAGTGGTAGTGCTATGATGAAATTTATCTTTAATCTAATGAAATTATCACCATTGGTACAATCGGCTGAAAAAGGTGCTTATCCACAATTAATGTGTGCCACTGAACCAGACTTAGACCAGAGTGGTTTTTACGGCCCTACAGGAAGAAATAATTGGGTTGGACCAGTTGGAGCACATAAATTAGAGCCACACGCCAAAGATAAAGCTGTAGCCAAAAGACTGTGGGAAATTTCAGAAAAGGAAACAGGTTTAAAGTGGAATATTTAATTTAGCTACAATGCAACATTTCAAAACCTTATCGGCTTACTTGGAATACCTTGAACTTCCGCGCCCAGAGCATCCCATGTTGAGTGTATTTTCTGCCGCAGGCGATGATTTTCTACCTTGCCCAAAGGAGAGTTCGCCACCCATTACCAACGATTGCTATTCCATTAGCTTGAAGAAGATCGTAAAAGGTAACGTAAACTATGGGCGTACACAATACGATTTTACCAATGGCGCATTGATTTTCATCGCACCAAGGCAAGTGTTGCAATGGGACAGTAGCGTGGTATACGACCAAAAAGGGTTTTCAATCAACTTTCACGAAGATTTTCTGAAAGGGACAGAATTGGCGCATCAGATTAAGAAGTACGGTTTCTTTTCGTATTCGGCCAATGAAGCCCTACATCTTTCACCCAAAGAAGAAAAGCAGATCGAATCTATTGTAGAGAATATTCACATTGAATATCAAAATAATCAGGATGAATTCAGCAAAGACATCATTATTTCGCAACTCGGCACGCTTTTAAAATATGCCAACCGATTTTACGAAAGACAGTTTTTAAACCGAAAAGAACTGTCCAATGATTTGCTGGAACAGTTCAATCAGCAATTAGGCGCCTATGTTGATTCGGGGCAATTGCAGGAAAACGGGATTCCCAGCATAGATCAAATAGCGGACAAACTATCGGTTTCGCAACGTTACCTAAGTGATACACTCAAAAAAGAAACGGGGAAAACCTCGACCGAACATTTGCAATTGTACCTGATCGGAGAAGCCAAAAATATGTTGCTGAACCCCACTAAAACGATTTCTGAAGTGGCCTATGATTTGGGCTTTGAATATCCACCCTATTTTTCGCGCTTATTTAAAAAGAAAGAAGGCATCAGCCCAACGGAATACAGAGAAACATATAAAATGAATTAAACTATGGACATATTAAAAACAGCAACAGATTGGGCAAAAGCCGAGCTAGTTTCAACACCATTTTTCATTCTCTTCGGACTCGCATTTATAGCCGCTAGTATCGGGTTTTGGCAGTTAGGGAAAACTGATATGGCAAGGGAATACATAATTCCTACCTTGGTAGCAGGTGTTCTACTTATGACCATAGGACTTGGATTATTTTTCACCAATAAATCAAGGATTACACAATTTGAAACTTCATACCATAAAGATGCCCCTGAATTTGTAGCATCTGAAATTGCACGTGCCGAAGCAACTCTTAAAGAATACAATACAATCGTTTTTAAAGCTATTCCGATTATAATCATGGTTGCTGCCTTGCTGATTATCTTTATAAATACCCCGACTTGGCGGGCAATTAGCATCACAACGATTGCTATGCTAATAGTTATCTTATTAGTAGACGGAACTGCCTATGCAAGAATTGATACCTATCATAAGCAATTGGAATCCGTAGCTAAAAGAGGCTAAAAACGGTTTAGAAAAGAACTATGACCGAATCTAAAGAATATACGATAGTTCGTGGCGAAATAAAGTCAGGTCATGGTGTTGCATCCGGAAAAGGCAAAGATGAGCGCTATCCCGAAGGAACATTAAAACTACAATTCAAACATTTTCTAGAACGAGGACTCGATTTAAGCAACTATTTCATGGGTACCATCAATTTAGATATATCACCTTGTTCCTATGTAATTAAGAAGCCAAAGCATTTTTTTAAGCACATCGATTGGTCGGATTATATTCCTCCCGAGAATTTTTATTTTTTTGATGTAACCCTGCATTATAAGGATAAAACCTATAAGGGATTGGTTTATATGCCCGATCCGGAAACGAAAGCAGATCATGTTCAAATACCGAATATGCTTGAATTGATCCTTCCCAAAATAAAGGGCTTGGAATACGGTGATATGATAGAAATAGCGATTAAAACAGACCAATTGGATATCATGGTCAATTAAATCGCGGAGGGCGAGCATCTTGTTCGTATTCGGACCAACTATTAAAAAGCCCCTGACTTTTGTAATGCGCCGCGTGGGGCTAACATGACAATCGCACTAGCTAGATAAAGAATATTCATGCTCGTTTTTGAGTGTATAACACCCGTTAGGACTGTATTTTTATGACACTCTATAAAATAAGTCCATTTATTTTGAGTTAAATAGAAAACTCTAAAACATAAATTAATATGGGTAAGTTCGAAATTAATAAAGATAAAGCCGGAAAATTCAGGTTCAATCTTAAAGCTGGTAATCATCAGGTTATCTTGAGTAGTCAAGGTTATGCTACAAAAGCTGCGTGCGAAAACGGAATTGAATCCGTCCGTAAAAATTCCAAAGATGATACGATGTTCGAAAGAAAAAAGGCAAAGGATGGTTCACCTTACTTCAGTCTGAAATCTACAAACGGCCAAGTAATTGGTAGTAGTGAAATGTATTCCAGTACTTCAGCCATGTCGAAAGGAATTGCTTCAATAAAAAAGAATGCGCCTAAAGCAACCGTTCAAGATAATTCGTAGTATCTTCAACGCTAACTCATTGTACTTTACGAAGGTGATACGTACAATTTAAAGACAGCCCCTGCCAAGGCTGTCTTTTTTATTTAGCATTTAAGCTTTCAGTGATATTCTAAACTCCGATACCGCTAGTTTCAAAATCGTGCCAACCCCAATGCTATCAAAACTTCAGAAAAAAAGTCAGCATCAGAAATTATGTTTCCATAAAATTTCAAATCGTGAACCCGATTTTAATTCCGCCCCATTTAGAAGCGCTTCCAGTTTTAAATTCTTTAGTCAGTAAGGACCGCGCATATTCGAAATATAGGGTTTTCGATTTTAATATGATTCCGTAATTAAACTGTCCTTTGAATGGCGTAATATCCTGTGATGCGATTATATATGGACTTTGTTTATTGAATACCCCTCCTTGAAGTGTTGCGTCGTAACCGATAAAGTTTACTAGGGTTTGGGCATAGCCAAATAACTTAAAAACATTGCTATTTCCACTTGATGAAAATGGTGAATTAATGATTCCGAAGGTGGTGTTAATTCCCAGTGATACATTGATGAAAAGCGATCCTAATTTCGTACTGGCGTTTACTTGCAATGAAAATAAACCTTTATAGTTCACCAACTGTTTTTCATAGCCTATTTCATATTGGACCACAATGTCATTTTTGATTTGATTTCGCCAGCCTAAAGGTATTTTGTTTCCTGTTGCTTTATGAATGGCAACTTGCATTTCCTTACCGAAAGCACCAGGCCCAATGAGTCCCAAACTAAAGGCTGATGTAAAACGAATTTTATTCGCCAAATTGGTAGTAATACTAAAGCTTTTGAGCATAAACGCCGCAGCAAAAGGACGGTCACCAAACTGAATATCGGGAGAATCAAAACTTGTAGGTGTATAACCAATATGTTCCACGGCCAAGCCATACCGCGTTTCAACATCCTTTGGAGTATAGAACAAATAGTTGAAAGGGTTGGTCTTAAAAAAGGGAGCAACTAATTCGAGGTTATAGCCTTGGGTATAGTTCTTATCCGTCGCTGTAAAGAAGTCGTTATCGTAATTGAATCGAAAGTAACTTTCGCTTTTGATATCCCGAAAGGATACTACGTTTTCTATTTTTTGACTTATTAGAGTCTGTAGAAACATCGTAGCAAGGAAACACAGCACCATAGACCTTTTCATATCATACATACGAGAAAAAATCACATTGATTTGCATTTAAAAACTAAACGCTGTCGTTACCGCCCCGGAAGAGCGAAGATCTTGCTTGTGCGGTCAAGAGACTGACTGTGGTAGGCAGGTAGGCAAAAGTTTTCAAAAAATGGAGTAACTTGTTAGTATAAACTAGGGTTGTTTGTAATTTAATAATAGTGATAATTGAGATGAGACTATCGACTACCGCCAAAAATATCTATGCAAAAATTAGGCAGGAAACTACCAAGCTTGGAGATCTTCGGAAAATTGCCAAGGATATAAAAAAAGATCATGATCTGGCTATGGAGTTATGGTCGACCAGTGACTATCTTTCACGTCATCTGGCAATTCTGATTATGGACAATAAACTTATTACCCAAGAGGTTATTGATCTGCTCGACAATGACATTCAGAATCATGAACCTGAAGAGCGAATTCAACTAATAGATTGGCTGATGGCCAATCAGCTTTCGAAGGACAAAAAGACAATCGCATTGATGGAATCTTGGGAAAATAGTTCGTCTACGTTACAAAGAAGGCTTTTTGGTACTATCAGGCACGATTGAGATGGCTGGGAAAAACCGACCAATCCAATACAGAATTCTTACTTGACGCTATTGAAAAAAATCTATTAAAAGAGGCCCCGGAAGTACAATGGGCAATGAACTACACTGCTGGTCAAATAGGAAAATGGCAGGAAGAGTATCGAGCTAGGTGCATTGCCATCGGGGAAGAAACAGGTTTATATAAGGATGAAATAGTATCGAAAAATTGCACTCCAAGTTATCTACCAAAATTCATTTCGATTGAAGTCGCCAAACTGAAAAAGTAGTCGTATCGAAATAAAAACTACCCTTAAGCTGAAGCATGTCTATGACGAGTGACCCACAGCAATACCCCGCTAGAGTGGGTTAACCTACAAAAAGCAACGATTTTAAAAGATGTTTATTTCGTTAAAATTCCTATGGATGCGATTGTAGTGCCTAGCTAATCTCCGTTGGAAAGCTCCCGATAGCTATCGGATTGAATTATGCAGGCTAATAAGGATGCTGTTTTCGCGCCTTTTTATTTCTACTACTTCTGAAATTCCTGCTTTTTCTGGTCAAGTAAGTGACTAAAACAATACCTGCGGCAACAAGACCAATGGTAATAACGATATCATAAATCTCATTTGGTAAGTCCATTTACCTAAGATACGAAAAAAATTAGTCTATTGTGTATCCTTACTCTGGTGCTCAATCGCTCCCGCCAGTTCACAACTGGTAGCCTTCAAAACCTGCAATGCTAAACAGGCCGACTTTATGACCACCAGTACGTAAAAAGAAAAAGCTTAGCAACTAGAATTTCCATTTTCTGCCAACCAACACATTCCCCATTTTTTTCTACCTTTAAGAGTTCAGAAATAATTCAACTAAATTTTTGAAAATGAAAAAAAACAGAATAAAGGACTCTTCCAGCTCGAGAAGGTCATTTCTTAAAAAAGGTGCCATCGCTTCTTCCATATTTATTGTACCGCGTCATGTGCTGGGTGGGGTCGGCTATTTGGCTCCTAGTGATCGATTGAACTTGGCGGCCATCGGATCAGGTGGTAAAGGTGCCAGTGATATCTTGAACGCTTCGGTAAAAGGGCGAGAAAAAGTGGTCGCACTCTGCGATGTCGATTTCTCCGGTTCAGCGAAACGCTCGGTGGAAAATTTTCCGAAAGCCAAATTATACGCCGATTTCAGGGAGATGCTCGATAAAGAAAAAGGTATCGATGCGGTTACGATTTCAACGCCGGATCATGTACACGGCCCTGCCGCTAAATATGCCATGGAACGTGGCAAGCACGTATATGTTCAAAAACCTATGACCCATAATATTCGTGAGGCACGTATGTTGACCCAAATGGCGCGGGACCAAAAAATCGTGAGCCAAATGGGCAACCAAGGGGATCGAATCCGCTTTTGAAAATGGTTCAAAAATGGATCGACGATGATAAAATCGGCTCCATAAGCAAGGTCCAGGTTTGGACGAACCGCCCCGTATGGCCTCAAGGAGGTTCTATGCCCGCACCGGACCCTTCCCAAAAACCGGAAGCTCTCGATTGGAACCTTTGGCTAGGCCCAGCCGCCGAAAAACCCTATACCCCGAACCTACACCCTTTTAGTTGGAGAGGCTGGTGGGATTATGGTACAGGTGCCCTCGGAGACGTAGGCTGCCACTTGATCGATATTCCCTTTAGAACCTTGGGGCTTAAATATCCAACGGATGCGGAATGTAGTGTCGGTGCAGTGTATTCAGGAATGTGGACCGCCGACTATCACCCGGAAGGATGTCCCGCTTCTTCATTTATCACGCTTCATTTTGACGCCACGGAAAAAAGTAAATCTCCGATTGAAATGACTTGGAGTGATGGGGGCATACGTCCCGCACACCCTGATATTATTCCTGCAGATAACGATATAGGTGGGAAGAACAGTGCGAACGGAGTATTGATTATTGGGGAAAAAGGCATCATTTCGACCAATATCAATGACAGTTCTCCCTTAATGCCAAAATTATATTTGAACGATGGCACCACGGAATTCGGACCAGAAGTTGAGCCGAATGATGAACCTGAATATGGTCATCAACGCCTTTGGGTCGATGCCTGCAAAGCCGGTTTCGACAGCCCAGAACATCAGGGATTGACATCTTCCTTCGATTATGCGGGGCCTATGACCGAAACAGTGTTAATGGGCAATTTGGCCATTCGTAGCTATATGCTGCAAAAAGAAAACAGCGAAGGTCAAATGGAATTCTTTGCGCGCAAAAAGTTATTGTGGGATGGTGAAAATATGCGAATCACAAATCTTGAGGAGGCCAACCAATTCGTGGGCCGTACCTATCGTGAAGGTTTCGCAGTCTAATTAGGAGTGCTATAAACAAATACCCCATCGTCATAGAGATTTATACGGTGGGGTTACTTATTTCCGCAAAGCATCAATAACTTCAAATAAGAAACCTATTGACACCCCTCTTTTCGATGGGTATCCACCAGATAAACCATCTTCCAACCGCTGCCGTCGTTCATCAATTGAAACGAATTGACTCCGCAATGGCTCATCTTTCCATCGATCCAAAATTCATACTCCGTCCACGCGTTGGCCATTGGACCATCGATTTGGATACTATATGATTTTATCTTTTCCTGAAAATTGCGGTCCTTGGGTATGCCGACAATATTTCTTAAAAATTGATGATAATCGTCGGTTCGTAAAACGGTATTTCCATCCTTATCGGGGCCAATACGTTGCATGACCAAAGTGGGTGCCATTACCGTGAGCATTTTTAGGGAATCTTGGGCATGAAAGCCTTCGAAGAAATCCTCCACAGCTTTTTGTACGGCGGCTTTTTCGTCATTTTGAGCAGAAAGGCTTGTTGAACACAGAATTAACAGGAAGATTAAAACCTTTTTCATACCATTAGTATCTTGATTAGGCCCTACAAAATACAATAATCATTTTACATGGATGCGAGAATAATCCTTTCTCCCCTCAAGGGAGAATATAAGGACAAAAACCGAAAGTGAAATCCCTTCACACTGAGCCCGTCAAAGTGTAGTCGAAACATTGTCGAAATGCCCTATAGGTGTAAAACTTAAAACAGAACATTTTCCTTACATTTAACCCACCAAAAGAAAACCAAATGTCAACGGCTAAAAAAGAGTACAAACGTGTAACGGTAAAGTCCTTGGTGGACATGAAAAAAAACGGAGAGAAAATCTCCATGCTTACAGCTTACGATTATTCCATGGCGAAAATCGTAGATGCCGCCAATGTCGATGTTATTTTGGTAGGAGATTCCGCGAGTAATGTGATGGCAGGCCACGAAACGACTTTACCCATTACCTTGGATCAGATGATCTATCATGCCACATCGGTCATTAGGGCCGTACAGCGCGCTTTAGTGGTAGTCGACATCCCCTTCGGAAGTTATCAAAGCGACCCCAAGGAGGCCCTACGATCCGCCATTCGCATTATGAAAGAAAGTGGTGCACACGCGGTAAAATTGGAAGGCGGTATCGAAATCAAGGAATCGGTCAAGCGTATTTTAAATGCCGGGATTCCTGTAATGGGACATTTGGGACTCACGCCACAATCCATCTACAAATTCGGTACGTACAGCGTTCGCGCCAAAGAGGAAGATGAAGCTGAGAAATTGATGAGCGATGCCAAGCTGCTGGAAAAGCTGGGCTGTTTTGGTATCGTGTTGGAAAAAATTCCCGCCGAATTGACCAAAAATGTATCGGAAGCGATCAGCATTCCGACCATTGGTATCGGTGGTGGAAAGCATGCAGACGGACAGGTCTTGGTCATCCACGATCTATTAGGTATGACCCACGAGTTCAATCCACGTTTTTTGAGGCGTTATATGAATTTATACGAAGAAATGGGCGATGCCATTTCTAATTATGTAAAGGATGTAAAAAACAGGGATTTTCCTAGTGACGAAGAGCAATATTAGTCGGAAGTCAAAAAATTAAACCTTGGATAGTTCAAACCTTTTTTATAAAAAGTGGTAAAAAAGATACTCATATTAATCTTGGTAGTATTGAACATTGGTTGCGATCAAATTTCAAAGGATATCGTTCGTAAAAACGTTTCCCCAAATGACTATATTCAAGTAGTCAATGATAATTTCATTTTGACCAATGTAGAGAATACCGGTGCCATGTTGGGCTTTGGACAAGACCTCTCCCCCATTTTAAAAATTATATTTTTACAAGCGATTCCAGTGCTGGTGCTCCTTATATTGCTGTTCCGAATTTTACAAAAAACAGATCTCAACAGAAAGTTGATCATTGCTTTTGCTTTCGTTATCGGTGGTGGTATTGGTAACCTGATCGATCGCATCGCATACGGTTCGGTTACGGATTTCTTTCAGATAAAGTTTGGGTTATTAAAAACCGGAATTTTCAATATGGCGGATGTTTCGGTTACTACTGGAGTATTGTTGATTCTATTTCTTTCTTTTCGGGATAAAAAATTGACATTATAGTGGGTTCAAAGATGCTCTCGACCCCTAAAAACCTTCTTGTACTATACGAGGACAATCATCTTATCGTAATCAATAAGCGCCCTGGAGATATTGTGCAAGGGGACAAAACCGGCGACATGCCCCTCAGCGAAGTTGTCAAAGCTTATATTAAAGAAAAAGACAAAAAGCCCGGTAACGTTTATTTAGGGGTCGCTCACCGACTGGATCGTCCCACTTCCGGCATCGTGGTTTTTGCCAAGACCTCAAAGGTCCTTCCGCGTTTGAACAAGCTTTTGCTGAAAAAGCGGCAAAAAAGACCTATTGGGCGGTCGTCAAGAACATGCCAGAAAAACCATCAGATACTTTGGTGCATTGGCTCAAACGCAATACCAAACAAAATAAATCGTACGCCCACAAAAAGGAAGTACCCGATAGTAAAAAAGCTATTCTGGACTATCGATTGATCAAAAAATTGGATCGGTACGTACTCTTAGAAATAGACTTAAAAACTGGAAGACACCATCAAATTCGCGCACAGTTGGCCGCCATCGATTGCTCGATCAAAGGAGATCTTAAATACGGCTTCGATCGTAGCAATCCCAATGGCAGCATACATCTTCATGCAAGTAGGCTTTCGTTTCTTCATCCCGTGAAAAAAGAAATGGTGGAATTTGTTGCGCCTCCTCCCGAGATCCAGTTTGGAACGCTTGTTGCTAAAATCAGTATATTTAGAAACACCATAAACACTAGAACCATGATCAAAAGAACACTGTTTTTAATTGGATTGATACTCTTCGCTTCCTGCGGCAGTTACAACTCTATTGACAGCTTTTACGAAGCGCACAAGAACGATGACCAAGTTACTGCGGTTCGAGTGCCCCAGTTTATGCTATCACTATTAAGTAACGTTTCGCCTGAAATGCAATCGTTGATAGGCAATACCCGAGACCTGAGATATATGCAGTTCCCCAGTGCCACTCCGGCAAGAACCGAATTTTTGAATAAGCAAATGAACGGTATTACTGGCAACTCATTTATCGAGGTGTACCGAAAGAACGATGACCTAAAACGGAATATCGTTTCAATACGCGAAAAACGGAATGCCGTGAAAGAAATACTGATTTACAACAACAATGCGGCCCGTGGCTCTTTTCTCTATTTCAACGGAAATTTTGATCCCGTAAAAGTTCGAGAAATGGCAAAAAGCGAAGAGTTTCAAAAACTAGGCGACGGACTCATCAACCAATACAACATGGGAACACCGGGAATTCAAAAGGAAGACGGTGAAAAAGAGAACTAGTCTCTCCGATAATCTTTATTTATCCGTAGCGCTGAGCCTGTCGAAGTGATTTGACATAGTGACTTTAAGATAATTCCTTTTATTCTTTACCGGAACGCATACTTTCGATAAGTACGGAAGTCAATATCAAAATACCTCCAAAAACTGTAGGCCAAGAAGGTATTTCTGCCAAGAATAAAGCTCCGATGACGATTCCATAGACGGGCTGAACACTGCTTATGATACTGGCCGTTGTAATGGAGAAATGTCTGAAACTTTTCAAAAACAGCGTATGGCCAATAGCCGTGGTCAATAATGCCAAAGCCAATAATCCTTTCCATTGTGATAGTACCATCTCAAAATCGGACCAAAAAAGAGCGGGCAGCAAAAGTATTCCGATAATGCCGACTTGATAGGTCATTAAAACCGAGCCGTTGTAATTACTTACTTTGGTCTTTAAGAGAATATTTCGCAAGGCATAGAAAACAGCAGAAAGTATGCCCATCAAAACGGCAAGGGTATAGGAATTCTCAATATCAAAATCTGGGACCAGAAAATAGATTCCTAACAATACCAGAAGCCCTAAAAGCAAATGAACTCTTTGCAATCTTGTCTTTAAGATAAGGGGCTCTAAAAATGATGTAATGATCGGATAGGTAAACAAGGACAGCATCCCGACGGCCACATTGGATAAACGCAGGGAATAAAAGTAAAAAATCCAGTGGAGGCCCATAAGCAATCCCGTCAAAAAAATATGGAGACGATCCTTGTTTGCGATATGAAAGGAGAAACCCTTCCAACGACAATAAGTCCAAAGCAAGATAAATGCCAAAAGGGCACGAGCACCAATGGTAATCGGTACGGGTAAATCGACATATCGACCCAATGCACCCGAAGTACTTATAAAAATCATTGCCAGATTGATTTCCAGCAAATGTGTCAAGTGGTTATTTTCCCTTCTCAATGTTAGCGGGTAAGTGCCAAGGATTTTTCACGAATAATCTGTGCCACGGGTTTGTTCTCTAAATGGCTCTCGAGCCAAGAAATGATATCAAGATATAGAAACGCCCTTTTCTCGTAGGGATGGTCTTCATATTTTTTCAGCTCGGTATGCAGTTTTTTGAACTCGTCTTGCAGTTCATGGGGATAGATATTTCCAAGGTTTCGTAAGAACTTTATCATCTCGCGCTGAACAGCGTGCAAATCGTTCATTTTGAGCAGGAATTTATAGGTGCTTTTCAACTGAACTTCCAGATGATAGTCCATACCCGCCTCATAATGCGCCACTAAGCTTAATACCCTAGCAAAGCACATAAGGTCTTCACGCATTTTCAGATTCTTGTTATTTATAATTTTCTTCAGATAAACGATACAGTTTTTATTGTCTCCATTACCAAAATACAGACAAGCGATTTTATAATAGAGCACCATAATGTGATGGGCGTCGATACGATCCTTATGTTTATTGATTCCGTATTCGACAATTCGAACGAGATAAAGCCCTTTGGCAAAAGTGCCTTCCAAAAAATGCTGGTTCAGGCGATTGGCATTGATATAAAGAAAACTCAATGAGGCGATATTATCATTTTTAGGAAAGTCCTTACTTTCAACTACCATTTCCAATTTATTAAGTGTTTCTTTAAATTGAGAGGCATAACGTACATAAAACAAAGATTCTAACAAATAATGATTTCCTTTTAAAAAGAATACCGGATTCAGTTGAATCATATCTTTATGCTCATAGAATAAATCGACCCACTTACTAGAATATCTGTAACACGATAAGAAGTCTTGAATTAAAAAACTGTACCATAAATGGGCTTTGTATAACCATAGTTTTTCACGAAAACCTAGCTCTTCAATTTTGTATTTTGGAAGGTGTTTTTCAAAATATTTAGTGACCTTTTGGTAGTCTTTATCATTCTGCACATAACCTATTTTCAACATCATTCCATACAACTGCAACGAAAGATTCGAAAGCTTGCTCGTTATAACATTTTGAGCCGATAACTCTTTGGCCTGAATTGCCAATTCATCAGCTCGATCGGGAATACTTCTAGTAATATACTGTGTTTCAATAAGCTTTTCGAGTTCCACGATTTCATAGGCCACATTTTTTTCCTCGTTTTCAATGGCCACGGATTTGGCCTTGTCCAAAATTTTCAAACTCTGCTTGTACAATCCTTTTTGATAAAGGATGGTTGCAAAATCCAATTGCTCGCGAATCTGAACTCGAATGTTCTGGTTTACAGGATTTAAACGTAAGCTCACTAAAATTTGTTTGTAGAGGTGCGCCTTAAGGTTCGATAGTTGAGCTTTCTTTACAATTCCGCTGCCCAAAATCACCTTTTCATCATAGTTTTTGATTTTGTCCAACAGATTGAAAAGTGCTAAAAATTTCGCATCGGTGTTTACCCCCAAACGCCCAACATACAGTTTAAACTGCCTTTTCTCAGACTTTGAAAGTGACTTTACCAGAACGAACAAGGCGTCTTTATGCGCATTTGTCATCGTAAAAAATAGAGTTTAAGTGGTTGTTATTCAATAGGTTAATTCGTTCAAAAAGTACATCGACGTTGTAAATGAATGACCTATTTTTGTATTGTTCACCTTAGTGGAACTATCTTCGTAAAGACGAGTTAAAACTACGTAAATATAATGAGCAAAGATATAGTACAAATTTTTGACACCACCCTTCGAGATGGAGAGCAAGTACCGGGCTGTAAGTTGGATACGGCACAGAAACTGGTCATTGCACAACGCTTGGATGAATTAGGGGTGGATATCATAGAAGCTGGTTTTCCGATTTCAAGTCCCGGGGATTTTACATCCGTAGACGAAATTTCGAAAATAGTAAAAAACGCTACGGTCTGCGGACTTACCCGTGCGGTTAAAAAGGATATCGAAGTAGCTGCCGAGGCACTAAAAAATGCTAAAAGACCTAGAATACATACTGGTATCGGAACTTCAGACTCTCATATCAAATATAAATTCAATTCAAATCGCGAGGCGATTATCGAACGGGCCGTAGAGGCCGTTAGCTATGCCAAAAAATTTGTGGAGGATGTGGAATTCTATGCGGAAGATGCCGGCCGTACGGACAACGACTTCTTGGCAAGGGTTTGCGAAGCTGTCATCAAGGCAGGTGCCACAGTGCTCAATATTCCAGATACAACAGGATATTGTCTGCCGGAAGAATATGGCGCCAAGATGAAGTACCTCAAAGAAAATGTAACCGGAATACACAAGGCGATCTTATCGTGTCACTGCCATAACGATTTGGGTTTGGCTACGGCAAATTCCATTGCCGGTGTTATCCATGGAGCAAGACAAATTGAATGTACGATAAACGGTCTTGGGGAACGAGCCGGAAACACTTCTTTGGAAGAAGTGGTCATGATATTACGACAACATCCTGACCTAGGGTTGGACACCAACATAAATAGTCGTTTACTGTACGATACAAGTCAAATGGTATCCCAAAAAATGGGAGTAATGGTACAACCGAATAAGGCCATTGTGGGTGCCAATGCTTTTGCGCACAGTTCGGGCATACATCAAGATGGGGTCATCAAAAATAGGGAGACCTATGAAATCATCGATCCTGCCGACGTAGGTGTAACGGAATCATCTATTGTACTTACCGCGCGTAGCGGAAGGGCCGCGTTGGCGTATAGGGCCAAAAAAGTGGGATATGAATTGACGAAAGTACAATTAGACGTGGTCTATCAAGAATTCTTGGACTATGCCGATCGTAAAAAAGAGGTTATGGACGAGGATATTCACGAAATCGTTGATTCGAGCCAAATCAATATCGAAAGTCTTACCTAATGCATCTGAAAATTGCCCTGTTGGGCGGGGACGGAATAGGTCCCGAGGTTTTGGAACAAGCGGTCAAGAGCCTTCGGTCCGTTGGTGAGACCTATGGTCATACATTCACCTTCACAAAAGCTTCCGTAGGGGCCGATGCGATGAAAGCTGACGGAAATCCGTTACCTGAAAAGACACTAAAAATCTGTAGGGATTCAGACGCCATTTTATTCGGGGCTATAGGGGCCCTTGAATATGACAACGACCCTAATGCCCGAGTACGGCCTGAACAGGGTTTATTAAAATTGAGAAAAGAATTGGGCCTCTTCGCCAATATTCGTCCCGTAAAAGTATTCCATCATTTTATTCCGGGTTCCCCTTGAAGGAAAATGTGATCAAAGGCACCGATTTTGTAATCTTCCGTGAATTAACCAGTGGTATCTATTTCAGCGATAAACGCTTGAGTGAAGATGGTAGTCATGCCACCGATTTGTGTGAATATTCCGAAAAAGAAATTAGCCGTATTACCCATTTGGCCTTTAAGGCGGCCAAAAAAAGAAAAAGAAGCTTACGCTTGTTGATAAGGCCAATGTACTGGAAACTTCCCGATTGTGGCGCAGAACGGTCATGAACATCGGCAAAAGTTACCCGGAGGTTGAATTGGATTGTCTTTATATCGATAAAGCCACTACACAGATGGTGTTAAACCCCAGTCAGTTCGATGTTATTCTAACCGACAATATGTTCGGGGATATTCTGAACGATCAAGCAAGCGCCCTATTGGGTTCCACGGGAATACTGCCATCCGCTTCTATTGGTACCGAGAATGCTATGTTCGAACCGGTACATGGATCCTACCCGCAGGCCAAAGGGAAAAATATTGCCAATCCAGTAGCCGCTATTCTAAGTGCCGCCTTATTACTACAACATTTTGGTCTTGAGGAGGAATCAAATGCCGTGGTTTCGTCCGTATTGCTTTCGTTCAACAAAAAAGTGGTGACTTCCGATATTTTAGGAAGCAGTAAGTACGGCACCAATTATGTTGGGGATTATATTTCCGATAACATCGTCGATTCGGACGATATTCTGACCATGAACGACGAAAATATTTGGTTGGGGAAATCTACGATTATCTAAACTTTCAAAACATTATTCCGACAAAAGTTGTTTTAAGAATTCGTCAAACTCCGTTTGAAATTCTATATATTTTTCTCCTGTGGCAGGGCCGTTAAATCCGGTATGTATTTTTCTAACTTCGCCTTTTTTGTCAATGAATATCGTCGTAGGATAAGAAAGCACGTGGTTCAACATAGGTAGCTTCCCTTGCGCCTTATCCTTATCGGATGTGCCATACTGTGCCAAAAGAATGGGGTATTTCACTCCTATTCTGTCCTTGAGTCGTTCTATACTTTTAAAGGCTCCTTCCGGTGTTTTGGCATATTCAAAGGCCAAGGCAACAACTTCCAAATCTTCATTCGGATTTTTGGTAAGATAATTCACAAAGAACTTGGTCTCGTCGAGACAATTGGGGCACCAAGTTCCCATAATCTGAACGAGAACAACTTTGCTTTTAAATCTATCATCATCGAGCGAAACAATGTTACCGGAAGCATCATGAAATGAGAAGGCAAACTTATTATAGCCTTCTTTCAAAAAAGTCAAGGAATCTTCACTGGGCAGCTCAAAATTATCGTTTCGCTTTGCCGTAAATGGTTCTTTTGAATGATTGCCCGAATAAAATATACCATTCATGGTACTATCTAATACTTGCGCGGTAAATAAAAAGGCATGGGCTCCATCGAAGGCGGATATTTTTAACGAATCCCCATCCATAACGCCATCCAAATAGCGATAATCCCCTGTAGTGGTTCTAAAGGTTCCGGTGACTTTGCTTCCCACTTGGGCAAAAATACCTTTGGCCATATAGGCATCATCCGTTCCACCGTTGAATTCAGCCTCCCAAATTCCGGAAACATTGGCAGTCGCTTTATTTTTGACCCTAAAACGCTCCGCTTTACCAAAAGTGGCCGTAAACGGAACGATTCTGTCAAGGCTTTCTTTGATGAATTTTCCCTCAATCTTGTTCTCGCTAAAAGTTCCCGCGAGATAACCTTCGAAAACTGGGGTACGGATCATAATAGAATCTCCATTAATCTTCAGCTCATCCACCAAAATTACCTCTTCCGCGTTATAGATTTCCATGGAGAATCGTTCTGCGGTACTTTTCATTAATTTAAAATTAAAGGGCAGTATTTCATTGTCCATGACTTCAAGTTCGGCTACCCAAACACCCTCAGAGGGCAATACTTTTTTTCGTTCTTCACAAGAAAATAGAAAAAGTAAAGAAAGTGTGAATAGGGATAATTTCTTCATCGGTGGTCTTTTGATAAATTCTATCGAATTAGGAGTTCGAAATTTACAATAAAAAATATCAGGCCTATCCCTATTAATGTCTTCTGGCATTGTTTTATCTTTACGCCCTTTAAAACCTGACCATGCACATTTCATACAATTGGCTAAAACAGTTTTTAAAACTGGATTGGGAGTCCGAAAGAACAGCGGAACTTTTAACCGATCTCGGTTTGGAAGTAGAGGGAGTATCCCCTTTCGAGTCAGTAAAGGGAGGATTAAAAGGGGTAGTCGTTGGCGAGGTTTTGACCTGTGAACAGCATCCCAATGCAGACCGTTTGAAACTGACTACGGTAGATATAGGAAACAAAGAGGTCGTTCAAATTGTCTGTGGGGCATCCAACGTCGCCAAAGGACAAAAAGTTCCTGTAGCGACCATTGGAACAGTTTTATTTAGTGCGGAAGGCGAACCGTTTACCATCAAAAAAGGAAAAATTCGAGGCGAAGAAAGTCATGGTATGATTTGTGCCGAAGACGAATTAGGCATGGGAGAAGACCATGATGGCATCATGATATTGAGCGATGTGCTCAAACCTGGCACACCGTGTGCCGAAGTTTTCGAAATCGAAAACGATGAGGTTTTCGAAATTGGCCTGACCCCCAACAGATCGGATGCCATGAGCCATTTCGGTATCGCACGTGACCTTAAGGCCGGACTTCAGCAAAAGGAAATTTTCAAAGAGCTGATCACACCGCCGACCAGTCATTTTAACGTCGACAACCGCTCTTTGAAAATCGATGTTCATGTTGAAAAAAATACTCTTGCACCTCGCTATTGCGGAGTGACGTTGAGCAAATTAATCGTTCAAACTTCTCCACATTGGTTGCAGAATCGATTAAGGGCCATTGGCATTCCCCAAAAAATAATTTGGTCGATGCCACGAATTATGTCCTGCATGAGTTAGGACAACCGTTGCATGCGTTCGATGCAGATCGTATACACGGAAAAAAAATAATCGTAAAAACGATGCCCGGCGGCACCAAATTCATGACCCTCGATGGAGAGGAAAGAGAACTTCATGAAGAAGACTTGATGATATGTGATGCCGAAAAACCCATGTGTATCGCCGGTGTTTTCGGTGGAATCTATTCCGGAGTTACCGAAGATACCACATCCATTTTTCTAGAAAGCGCTTATTTCGACCCCATCTCAATTCGCAAAACGGCCAAACGACACGGCTTGAACACCGATGCTTCGTTTCGTTTCGAACGCGGCATCGATATCGAGAATGTTGAATATAGTCTTAAAAGGGCCGCATTGTTGATCAAAGAGATTGCCGGGGGCGATATCACTTCCGACATCGTCGACCTCTATCCGAAAAAACAAAAGGACATAGAAGTTTTCTTGGGCTTCGATAAAATATATGGACTGGTAGGCCAAGAGATTCCCAAAGACATGATCAAGCGGATACTGGCCTCTCTCGAAATAAAAGTAAAAAATGTAACGGAATCGGGCATGGGACTTGTCGTACCCTCGTATCGAGTCGATGTAAAGCGACCTGTGGATGTTATCGAGGAAATATTGCGGGTCTATGGATATAACAACATTGCCTTTAAGACAAAATTGAACGCATCCATTGCATCGGTTTCAAAGTTTGAGGATTACAAGGTGCAAAATGTTATCGGCAACCTTTTAGCCTCCAGAGGATTTTATGAAATCTTGACCAATAGCCTGACATCACCCGATTATTCGTCGCTTACAAGTAACAACGCAGCGAATGAAACAGTGGCCATGTTGAATCCTCTGAGTGGAGATTTATCGGTTATGAGGCAGTCGATGCTTTTTACCGGATTGGAGGCCATTGCGTACAACAGCAATCGAAAAAACCAAGATTTAAAGTTTTTCGAATTCGGTAACACCTATCATCACATGGGTGAAAAACGGGAAGAATACAAGCACTTGGCTCTGTATATTACGGGCAAACAGCATCGTGAAAGTTGGAAAAAAATTGAGGAAAAAACAGATTTCTTCTTTTTAAAAGCTATCGTAGAAAACGTATTGATCCGTCTGGGTATTTCAAATACGACTTCCGAGCCCCTTGAAGATGCCATCTATTCGGAAGGTCTTTCGCTGAACGTGAACAAAAATCAATTGGTCCGTTTTGGTGTCATCAAAAAAGCCACGGTCAAGCATTTTGATATTAAGTCGGAAGTATTCTACGCCGAATTTGTTTGGGACAATGTTTTAAAGGTAGCCCAGAGCAACGAAATTGTCGTGAAGGACATTCCCAAATATCCTGAAGTAAAAAGGGATTTGGCTCTTTTATTAGATGACAAAACTTCGTTCAAGGCTGTTCATGACTTGGCTTTTCAAACTGAAAAAAGACTTTTGCAGCATATTACCTTGTTCGATGTCTATACAGGAAAAAATCTCCCAGAAGGAAAAAAATCGTATGCGGTCGGCTTCTATTTACAAGATAAGAACGCCACGTTGACCGATACTCAAATCGATAAAATCATGAAGAAACTCCAGAATAGATTTGAAACGGAGTTGGGTGCTACTATAAGATAAAACGTTATATTTTTTCAGGAAGGATTACACTATCGATCTCATGAATGACCCCGTTGCATTGATCCGCATCTGCCAATGTAATTCTGGCCGTATTGCCCTGTACATCTGTCAAGACTATATCAATACCGCTCATTGTCGCCACGATGTCATCGCCTTGAACGGTTGTAAAAGTGGCGGTACCGTTCCCTCTACACATCGCTTTCAATATTTTTGAAGCGGAGAGCTTACCAGCAACAATATGATAGGTCACAAGTTGATGCAATTTCTTCTTATTCTCAGGCTTTAAAAGTTCGGCAATCGCATTTTCGGACAGTTTTCCAAAAGCCAAGTCGGAAGGTGCAAAAATGGTATATGGACCTTCATAATCGAGCAAATCTTCGAGATCTGTAGCCCTTATGGCGGCAAGAAGGGTATTATAATTTTTTGAGCTTTCCGTATTCGCAATAATCGATTTCTCAGGGTCAGAAAGTACTTGGTCGAAACTGGTATTTCGGGTCTGGGCAAAAGTCAAAAAAGAAAATAAAAGGAAATATAAGGCAATGGGGGATGCGGGGCGATGCATAAGTTCTCGTATTTGGGTGATTCAAAAAGTAAAAGGATCGACGAACGGTATGGGTTCTTCGGCAAGATACAGAATTTAGACCATGAGTGCTGTTAAGAGATTATGTCGTTGGTAGAAATTAACAAAAAATTAACAAGTATGGTTTTGGTTTAAAAAAATGGTCTTTGTTTAAATCATTAACTTTGAAATGCTAAAGAAAAAGAAAATGCTATTAAAAAAAACGAACATTCAAGAGCGACTTATTAAAGTTAGGGATAATGATAAGGCCCATCAAGAGGAGCTGCTCGAACACATTAAAAAAAATCTTACAGGAAACCACGGTTCACCGAGAACGAATCGAAAAGAATATTTCCAGCGACAAATCAACTCAAATAAACCTTTTTGATTTTGATTTGCTCGAAACTGAGCAAATCTTTCATATAGGACAAATTCAGCAAATTTGTATCGATTATCGATTGCGTTTTTTAGATTCAAAATATTTTAAAGGTGATATTCCGGCCGAAGCAATTTCAAAAATAAATGCCCTCGAAAAGTTGCATGACACTGAGGTGAAAGGCTTCAAAATCATAGCCCCCTCAAAACTTTTTAAACTCAAAGACAAGGATGACCCCTTGCTTTTCGCGCCTATGGGCAACGATTATTATTATCTAGTTCACAAATGGGGAAATGACTTACATCCGTTGCGAAAATTATTGATGTGGCCCTTCAAAAGTATTGTCAACCTGACCCTTTTGGTTGTTCTTATCAGTTACTTGACAACCTTATTGGTTCCCGACGGTCTTTTCTCTAAAAATAGCTCGACCAGCGAGTTCTGGATTATTTTCTTTTTTATGTTCAAATGCATCGCCTCAGTGGTCATTTTCTACGGATTCGCCCTTGGCAAGAACTTTAGTCCGCAAATCTGGCGTAGCAAGTATTTTAATGCATAGCATATAATTAACTCAAGACGAGTTCAATAAAAAAAGCATCCCGAACAATGTCGGGATGCTTCTTTATAATCGTACTTCTCCATTCTATTTAACGTAAATGTCGTAAGGTATGCCATCTACATTGACATTGTCGATAAAGGCAGGTTCAGGTACTGGTTTTACCCGAAGCAAACCTCCTTTGGTGGTACTTCCTGCTTTTCGGTAACCAATAAGCATATAACCGTTCTTTTCATCGAAACCGACCATGGTGGTATCATCGATTTCAAATTCGAAATCGATTTGGTCTTCGGTCAAAAAGTTTTCATAGATATATAAAAAAGCGGTGTTCGAGGCGAAATCATAAATTGCAGGAACGTTGGCATGTTCACTTTCACCTGTAGGCGGTCTTTCGTAGTAAAGCTTTCCGTTAGCATCGAATTGCTCGGTGCTTGAATCCGCGAACTTAGGCTCTAGACCGCTTTGATAGTTGATATAGGTTTCACCGAAAGTTACAGGGTCCATTATAGTGTGTAAGGTGTCATAACTAATTACCAGTTTTGCATCCTTATTTACAAAAATCTTTCGAACATCGAACCCTAAATTCATTTCATTGATAAGACCGTTACTAGCGAGGTCCATGACAGTTAAACCATGCTCACCCGTTACCTCTTCGTCAAAATTCAAGATAAAAAGCCTGTTATTGGTAACGGCCAGTTCAACAGGATCCTTGCTTAAAGATACATCCGTTACCAAGGTGCCACTGGCATCAAGTACTCGGACAAAATGATCGGTCGTACTACCTTCATCAACGGAATAGGCTATGAAATATCCTGTGTCGGAATGCAAAACAGCTTTTGCGGTCAAATCACAACTTCCCAAGTCTGAGAAGACCTCAAACTTGTTAGAAGAATGACCGTTAAAATCATATTTGATAATTTCCCCTCCACAAGCTGTAGTCTCCTGATACATAGTAAGAACCGTCCCTTGTTTAAAGGTCGGCCGAGGCATTACCATTTCTTCAAAAGGGCTTTCGCCAGGATTGATGGTAAGTGTCTCAGAGGTCGCATTCAACGGCTGTGCCTTCAACAATCCGATGGAATTCACAAGCAGTGTATAATCGGCTTTCGATCCAGTTTCTTTGAGTGTTTCACTACCATTTTCAGATTTGCTGCATCCGACGATAAGGCACACCAAAGCAAGGTACATAATTTTGTAGGTTTTCATAATGTAAGAATTTGGGTTCTACTTACTTCAAACAGGAACAGCGTACATCTTCTCTCGCTGCTCCCTTAATGTCTTGTCAGACATGTATTCATCGAACGTTAAATACCTGTCAATATTGCCTTTAGGGGTTAATTCTATAATCCGATCGGCAACCGTTTGGGCAAACTCGTGATCATGGGTCGTGAAAAGTACGGTTCCCTTGAAATTTTTGAGCGAATTATTGAAAGCGGTGATGCTTTCCAGATCTAAGTGGTTCGTAGGTTCATCGAGCATCAGAACATTCGCGCGAAGCATCATCATTCGACTCAACATACAACGTACTTTTTCTCCACCTGAGAGCACGGTACATTTTTTTAAGGCCTCATCACCACTGAAAAGCATTTTGCCTAAAAATCCTCGAACATAAACCTCTTCTCGCTCTTCTTCGGTCTTTGCCCACTGACGCAGCCAGTCGACCAAATTAATGTTTTCAGTAAAATAGTCTGAATTGTCCGCTGGCAGATACGATTGGTTAGTCGTTATTCCCCATTGAAATGAGCCTTTATCGGCCTTCTTCTTATTGTTCAATATTTCATAAAATGCGGTGGTCGCCCTTGAATCCCTTGAAATGACGGCAACTTTATCGCCCTTTGTCAAATTAATATTCACATTTTGAAATAAAATATCACCATCATCCGACGAGGCGGCAAGTCCGTCAACATTTAAAATCTGATCACCTGCTTCTCGCTCCCTATCGAATATAATTGCAGGATATCTTCGGCTTGAAGGCTTAATGTCTGCAATATTAAGTTTAGACAACATTTTCTTACGCGATGTAGCTTGTTTGCTCTTTGCTACGTTGGCACTAAATCGCATGATAAACTCTTGAAGCTCCTTTGCCTTTTCTTCTGCCTTTTTATTTTGCTGCGCTCGCTGTCTTGCAGCCAACTGGCTACTTTCGTACCAGAACGTATAATTGCCCGAATACAGGTTCATTTTGCCAAAATCGATATCGGCGATATGGGTACAGACCGAATCCAAGAAATGACGGTCGTGCGATACCACAATAACGGTATTCTCATAATCGGCCAAAAAATTCTCGAGCCAACTAATAGTTTCATAATCAAGGTCATTGGTAGGTTCATCCATAATCAAAACATCAGGATTTCCGAACAAGGCCTGGGCCAGCAAGACCCTTACTTTTAGTTTAGAGTCGATATCGGCCATAAGGGTGTAATGTAATTCTTCGGCAATACCCAAGTTGGACAATAATGCCGCGGCATCACTATCTGCGTTCCAACCGTTCATTTCTTCGAACTGCACCTGAAGTTCGCCTATTCTATCTGCATTTTCATCGCTATAGTCCGCATAGAGTGTATCGATCTCCTTTTTGATGGCAAACAAAGGTTGATTGCCCATAACAACGGTTTCCAATACCGTAAATTCATCATAGGCGTTATGGTTCTGTTCCAAAATCGACATACGCTTACCGGGTTCAAGGTGAACGTGGCCCGATGTCGGATCTTGTTGGCCTGACAATATTTTCAAGAATGTGGATTTGCCAGCTCCGTTGGCACCGATTACCCCATAACAGTTACCTTGTGTAAAAGCAACGTTGACCTCATCGAACAGTACTCTTTTTCCGAATTGAACGGATAAATTTGAAACGGATAACATATCGGGTGCTTTTTAAATTTCGTGCAAAAATAAATAATTTGTATTCGAATCTCTAGGGAATGTCGATAATCTTTACCAAGCTGAAAATGGCTAACAAATCTTAACGCAACTGCCTTATTTTTAACGCACTATTAACAGCATGGCCTGTATGGGTTTCTTAATTTTGGTCGTTACATAGTAGATATTAGTCTATGATTAAAAAATTACTCTTTCTATTTCTTTTCGTATTAGCAAGTTGTAGTAAAGGAGAGAGAAAATCCCCCAATGTTTTTTTTGCTGGTGAGATTGTAAATCCAACGAACAACTATGTAGTGCTTCACCAAGGCGATGTGGTAATCGATTCGGCTAAATTGGATGACAATAACCGATTTATCTTTCGACTGGACTCCATTGAAGATGGCCTTTATCATTTTAATCATGCTCCCGAACTCCAATATGTCTATTTAGAAAAAGGAGATAGTCTTATGCTTCGCCTGAACACGGTCGACTTCGATGAATCGCTTATCTACACTGGTTCTGGGGAAGAAATCAACAATTTTTTAATCGACCTCTTTTTGGCGAACGAAGAAGAAATGTTCGATGTTCTTTCTACATACTACCCGATGGAGCCCGGAGATTTTTCAAAGAGAATGGATTCGCTACGAAATTTGAAATTAAATAATTTAAAAGAACTGACCTCGGAAGTTGATTTATCTCAAAACGCTCAAGAAATCGGTGAAGCCGCAATAAATTATACCTATTTCAATTATAAAGAACGCTACCCTTACGAGCATAGAGGGCGTACTAGTGAGCTTGCCATGCACGAATTGCCCGATAATTTCTATGACTATCGTAAATATGTGAGCTATGACAATAAAAGGCTGAACTATTTGAGGCCCTATTATGATTTTATGAAATCGCACGTTGAAAATCTCACCTTTATGGGTTGTTCACATGATTGTGCCGGTAAAGATGAAATTGTAAAGAACCAACTTCATTATAACAAGCATAAATTAAAACTGATAGACAGCGTAGTCATCGAAAAGGAGCTGAAGGACAACCTTTTTAGAAATGTAGCTTTGTACTATCTTTTAAAAGGACATGACAAAGAAGAGAACAATGCCCAATTTATCGAGGAATTTAAAAAATTATCACACAATAACAGGCATTCTGAAGAAATTGACAATTTGTACAAGGGTATTCTGAATATTCAGCCCAATAAAGAGATACCTGATGTTTTTGTTATCGACAATCAAGGTAATTCCGTTTCGATTAAAGAAATAGCCGGAAAGAAAAATATGGTTTTCTATTTTTGGTCGGCAGATGACAAAAAGCATTTTAATAGTATAACCCAACGTGCCCTAGAAGTTTCTGAGAAAAAACCGGAATACTCGTTCGTTGGAATCAATATTATGACCGATGAGTCCACCTGGAAAGAGATGGTTAAAAACAAAGGTCTCGATGAATCGAAACAGTTTCGGGCTAAAGATTTCAGAAAACTACACGAAGCACTGATTATATATCCGATGAATAAATGCATTATTGCCAAAGATGCCAAAATCGTCGATGCTTTTTCAGATATGTATGCCTCATTCCAATAAAAAAACCGCTCATTTGAAGAGCGGTCTTTTGTAGTACTTTGTACCGAAATGCTAATTACCTTTTTTGTAATCTGCCAAAAACTTTTCCAGACCTATATCGGTCAATGGGTGTTTCAACAGCCCTTCGATAGATGATAAAGGTCCTGTCATGACATCGGCCCCTAATTTGGCGCAGTCTATAACGTGCATGGTGTGCCGAACAGAGGCAGCCAGAATTTGCGTTTCAAAGGCATAATTATCATAAATATGACGGATTTCGGCAATCAAGTTCAAGCCATCGGTCGAGATATCGTCCAAACGGCCGATAAAAGGCGATACATAGGTTGCACCGGCCTTTGCGGCGAGTAAAGCCTGCCCAGGCGAAAAGACCAAAGTGCAATTCGTACGTATGCCCTTATCGCTGAAATATTTTAATGCCTTTACCCCATCTTTTATCATGGGTACCTTGACGACGATCTGATCGTGAAGTTCGGCCAGTTCTTCCCCTTCCTTTATCATTCCTTCTAATTCAGTTGCGATGACCTCGGCAGAAACGTCGCCATCGACAATATTACAAATATCGACATAGTGTTTCAGTATATTATTTCTACCGGTGATGCCCTCTTTCGCCATCAAACTAGGATTCGTGGTCACGCCATCTAAAACACCTAGTGCCTGAGCTTCCCGTATTTGGTCTAAATTCGCCGTATCTATAAAAAATTTCATATTTCGTTTACTTTATTTGGATTAAAAATTCAACTTCTTCAACTATTTTGTCAAGTTCACAAATTACAATTTATAATGGTTTAACAAGAGTTTCTCATATACTTTGTCCGGCAGGATTTTCTTCAGTAAGAGCGAAAACTTTTGCATGAACGCCCCTACCCTATAATGTACTTTCGGTTGATCGGTCTTAATGATAGACAATACTTTTTGAGCCACGGAAACGGGGTCGCCCGCCCTATACACATCATCGTTGATCATTTTAAGTGTTTGAGCGTAGGCCGCTCCGTAGGGTGAATTTTGATTAACGGGGGCATGATATCTTCCAGATGCAATATTTGTGGCAAAATCGCCCGGACCCAAAGTGGTCATTTCGATTCCAAAGGTCTTTATCTCCATCCGCATGGCTTCCGTGGCCAGTGCCAATGCGCCTTTCGATGCGGAATAAATTCCCCGAAAGGGCAATCCCATATAACTGGCTATGGATGTAATGTTGATAATGAGTCCTGATTTTTGTTCCCGCATTTGTGGAAGAACCGCCTTGATCATATGCAGCGGTCCGTGAAAATTGGTGTCCAGACACTTCAATATTTCTTCATGCGGAGTCTCTTCAATAGGCCCAGTAATACCAACGCCCGCATTGTTTATTAAAACGTCCAGCCTTCCTTCTTTTGCGATTATGGTATCGACAGCCTCTTGAATGGAAATTACGTTTCCAACATCGAGGAAAAGCAACTCGAAAGATTCAAAATGTGCGTGTTTTTCCAAATTTCGGGTAGTACCATATACCGAAAATCCTTGGGACGAAAGATACATACCGATCGCTTTTCCAATGCCTGACGAACCTCCCGTAATGAGTACTACCTTACGTTCCATGACGACTGCAAAATAACGAATAAAAGATGGGGTTATACTCATGATCATTTAGAAATTCGGGGATTTTAGGGAAATTTATTTTTTCTCTCCCAAGGCAAAATTTTTTAGCATAGCCTTAGCTACGGTTAAAAATTTTGCCTTGGGAGAGGGGAAAAGAAAAAGACAAACTCGAATTTTTAAGTGGTAGGAGTATCGGAAAAGTGGAGGGCAAATTTAGGGCACAAAAAAAGGCAAGCTACCTACATCGCACCGCTACGACCATATACCCTTGCTGCGTTCCCACCCTGGGGGATTCTACAGGAGCTGGTCGTGTAGGACTTGCCAACTACAAATATACGACCTTTTAAATCTATCACAATAGTTTTACATTCTTAATTTTATCGATTAACTTGCCCCTTATTATTATTTCCAACGGTCTTTTGAATCGACTATTTATTTCTTTTTAAAAAACAAACACCCAAGGTAAATAACTCTTTTTTATGAACATGAGTAAATTTTTTCTACTGAATACCGTGCTTTTCACATTTTTGGCCTGTGGTGGTGAAGACAAGAGCCGACTTTTTGAACTTAGCGTCGATGGTAAACAATTCAGCCAAAATGAAACAATAACGGTCTCCATAAAAAATTCGAAGGAGAAAATCATTAACAGTGTGGTCTACTCCATTGATGGAAAGGAACTTTCGGAAACGAACGGTGGCATTCCACTTGACATACCTACTTTGGGCAACAAGATTTTAAAAGCACAGATAAACTACGAAGATGGTTCGACCGAAGTCACAAAGGGCATCAAAGTACTTGCCGCCAAAGCTCCCGAAATATATACATACGAGATTATCAACGAATATCCTCATGACAACAGGGCCTACACACAAGGGCTAGAGTTTCACAACGACACGCTTTATGAAAGTACGGGCAAGAGAGAAAGATCTTCGCTTCGAAAAGTCGATTATAAAACAGGAAAGGTCTTGCAGCAAATTGATCTGGACAATACCGTTTTCGGGGAAGGCCTTACCATTTTGAACGGCAAAATCTATCAGCTTACATGGCAAAACGGAGTGGGATATATTTACGATGTAAACAGTTTCACAAAAACGGACAGTTTTCAATATGGCGAAAGTCGTGAAGGTTGGGGCTTGGCCAATGATGGCAAGAAAATTTTCAAAAGCGATGGTACTGAGAAAATATGGTTTTTAAATCCGGCTACTTTAGTTGAAGAAGGGCATATCCAAACGGTAACCAATAAATCGATAAATGATAAGGTAAATGAAATGGAATATGTCGATGGTAAAATTTACGCCAATGTCTACCAAAGACCCAGTGCCATGATAATCGATGCGCAGAGCGGTGCCATAGAAGGCGTCGTTAATTTTAGCGGTCTGGACCAAAAAGTGACCAAGACCGATACATGGGACCCAAAAGACAATGTGTTGAACGGTATTGCATACCATCCAGAACGAGAAACGTTTTTCGTTACCGGAAAGGATTGGGACAAACTCTTCGAGGTCAAAATCTTCAAAAAATAGGGCGATGGAAACTTTTGAAAAGTTGTTAACCGTCGGCGAAGATGACCTCGACGACCTAGAACATGTAAACAATGTGCGCTATGTACAATGGATACAAGACATTTCAAAAGAACATTGGCAAACAAATGCACCCGCCCAGATGCAAGAAGGTGTAATTTGGGTAGTGATGACCCATCATATTACCTATAAAAGTGCTGCGAAACTCGGTGATGTCATTCAGATAAAGACCCATATTGCAAAAAGTCGAGGTGCCACTTCAGAAAGGGTAGTTGAAATGTTCGACTACAAAACAAAACGACTTTTGTTGCGTTCCAGTACTGAGTGGTGCTTGTTGAACGCTAAAACGAATAGGCCCATGCGGATTTCCGATGACATCAAAAATGTTTTTACCGCACGGGTTTAGAATATAAGATCCTTGAACGTAAAAATTTCCATACATCCATTTTTATACAGCTTGGTGTTGTTAGGTATGTTGGTGCTTTGGAGTGCCTGCCGAAAGGATCTGGAATATGCTCCAAGTGCCGGAAATCTTGAATTTTCAAAAGACACTGTGTTTTTAGATACCATTTTTACCAATCTGGGGAGCAGTACCTATGCACTTAAAGTGTATAACCGCACCCGTGATGATATCGAAATTCCCTCCATACGTTTGGCACAAGGTCAGAATAGTGATTACCGTCTCAATGTTGACGGTGTCGCGGGCAAAGAATTTCACAATATTCCCGTTTTTTCGCAGGATAGTCTTTTTATTTTTATCGAAACGACCCACGATATAAGTACTTCAGGCCAGAATACATTTTTGTACACCGATGCGATTCAATTCGATTCGGGGGATGACCAACAAGAAGTGCAGCTCGTTACGCTGGTAAAAGATGCCATATTCCTCTACCCTAAAACCCTTTCGGACGGTACCAAGGAAACAATTGTTGTGGGATTTGATGAATCAGGAAAGGAAATTCGAGTCGAGGGCTTCCTTATGACAGATGACCAATTGAATTTCACGAACGAAAAACCGTATGTCGTTTATGGATATGCCTCCGTTCCATCGGGCAAAGAACTTCAAATCGCGGCCGGAAGCAGGGTTCATTTTCACAAAGATTCAGGTATTTTGATTATCGAAGGTGCTTCCCTGAAAATTAACGGCACATTGAGTACGGACCAAGAATTATTGGAGAACGAGGTCATTTTTGAAGGTGATCGCCTAGAGCCAGAGTTTGAGAACATTCCAGGGCAATGGGGAACTATTTGGCTATCAAAAGGCAGTATCGACAACAGTATCGACCATCTGACCCTTAAAAATGCCACTATCGGTCTGTTAGTCGAAGGAGATGAAGCAGGGCCATCCCCTACACTAGTCCTAAGGAATTCACAACTTTATAATAGTGCGGCTGTCAATCTATGGGGGCGAACGGCTTCAATAGTCGGGGAAAATTGTGTTTTTGGAAGTGCAGGAAACATTTCATTGTACTGTAATTCAGGGGGCGACTACTCCTTCATACATACTACCATCGCGAATTATTGGCAAAACGGATTCCGGTCTGGCGCTGCCTTGGAAATAGATAATGCTAGCACTGAAGGAAATGCCTCCGATTTGACCCAAGCGCAATTTATCAACTGCATCATCGATGGAAATAAGGATGTTGAACTAACATTGCGTCACAACGGATCGAATGCTTTCTCCTATTCTTTTTCTCATTGCCTGCTCAAATTCAGGGACAATAGCGACAGTTTTGAAAACAACCCCTTGTACGATTTTGACAATGCATCATTATTCCAACAACTCATTGTAAACGAGGATGTAGCTTTTTGGGATGCGAGGAATAATGATTTTCGTATCGATGAGGCATCAGCGGCCAAGTCCATCGCAAATCCTGACGGTGCCTTAGCCGTTCCATTGGACATTTTGGGTATGGACCGTACCGCTTCACCTGATGTTGGCGCATTTCAAGCCGCCCCAAAGAACTGAGTTCTTTTTATGTATAAGGTTTTCAAGATTTAATCGACTGGATGAAAGAACGTACTTCAAATAAGCTCAGGTTATAGGTATTTTCTCTCAAAAGCTTTCATTTTCAATGGATTAAAACAAAATCGCTAGTTTTTCTAAACATTTCGTATAGTCTTCTTTCAACTACTATCCTTACTTTGCACAAAATTGTTTCGTGCTTTGGACTACACCTACGCCATAATCGATTCCGATGCGACTTCGAACCTGCAGCTCAGCCACTTTTTGGAAGAGTACGGAGACTTCGAGTGCGTTGCTGTGGCTCGCGATAGTCAAGAAGGCCTGAACACCATTTTGAAAAACCTGCCCGATCTTATCATTGTGAACCTTAATGACAAAGCCTCCGAATATTTCCAAATGGTCATCGAGATGCATCTTTACCTAAGGGAGGTACCTTTGATCATCGGTATTTCTAAAACCAAGGCATATGCCTATGATGCCATAAAGAATGGTTTCTTTGATTATTGGTTGCAGCCCTATAATGAGTTTGAAATTCGAAAATCGTTATTGAGGCTCGAAAAGAAAATGCCCAAAAAAGAACCCAATACACTTTGCCTAAAATCATATAGCGATTTTCAGTACCTCAACACCAACGATATTTTATATTTAAAGTCGGATAACAATACCACCGAATTTGTTATGAAAGACGGTTCGGTGAACAACGCCTTCAAGACGCTAAAGACCTTCGAAGATCAACTGCCCACAAATTTTGTTCGGATCCATCAAAGTTATATCGTAAATACCAACTACATCTCTCGGATCAATTACGGCAAGAATATTTGTTCGTTAAAAGACCAACACAAACAATTACCCTTCTCAAAAGGGTACCGTGGCAATGTCGACGGACTCAAAAAAATGCTCTCGAAAAAATCGATTTCAACCTTCGATTAGTCTAATTCTCTCAAAATAGGTTTGATTACCCCGCAAACCGGTTCGTTTGCTCGCAAGATTTTTCTTCATAAGCCCAAAGCGCTATTCGTTGGTAGTTTAGCACTGTATTTAAAACGAACCATAACCCCTAAAATTTTAATGATTATGAAAAAAGCAGTAAGTATTTTTGCCGTAGTATTGATGACCGTTGGACTGTTTTCAAACACCGATAATACAAGTAACGACAATACCGACCTAGTTGTAGTTCAAGATACTCAGGCTTGCGACCAGTGTGATAGCCCAACCGATAAAAGAGGGACAGAATAATAACAATTTTTAATACAGATGTTAAAAGCCCTAAACATGTTTTTAGGGCTTTTTCTGTATCTTGCAAGTAGGAGAAGTTCTATGTTACCGACCAAACCGACATATCGAATCTTGTTTTACATTTCCATATTGGCATTGGGTTTGTATTCCTGTTCTAGGGATAAAAACAATTCGTCTACGAATACTCTTTATTCTTCAGAGCAAAACGACAGTATTTCATTTTGGATTCAACAAGGCAAGGATTCAGACTTTTCTGAAAAAATGCAAAAAATAGCGTTCCAAAAAGCCTATGGACAGATTCAAAAAATTTCATTGGATTCTGTAAAGACCAAATACCTTTCCCAACTTTCTCTAGCCACGATAAATTTTAAGGATTCGCTCCTTTTCAAAAGGATAAATGAAGAAACCATTGCACAGGCCCAGAAGACTAATGATTCTGTGGTGTTAGCCGAGGCCCATTGGGACAGAGCTGAATATTATAATGTTAAGGCCATTCCCGATAGTAGCTTTTATCACTTTTATGAAGCTCAGAAAATCTATGAGGGCTTAAAAAATAACTATTATTCCGGAAGGATGATGTACAATATGGCAGTATCACAAAAGGAGGTCAAAGATTTTACGGGAAGTGAGATTACAACAATTCGGGCCATTGAATTGTTAAAACCCCTTGAAAAGAACAGACAATTATATCTCTGCTACAATCATCTCGGAAATATTACCCAAAGCTTAAAGGAATATGACCGTGCATTGGAATATTACCGAATCGCAGAAGGATACTTAAAAGAATTGGAAAAAAGAGAAGGTTTAGAACGAAGCTTATTGAACAACATCGGTATGGTCTATCAGAGCGATGGGCAAGATGAAGAGGCCATTCCCTATTTTAAAAAGGTGTTGGAATATGATAGCCTTAGGTATATAAATCCACAATTGTATGCCAAGGCCATGAACAATCTGGCATATAGCCGTTATAGAAATGGGGATAAAACAGCCGTCGAATCACAATTAAAGATGGCGCTTGGCATACAGGATAGTATCGACGATACAGCAGACAAGTCCATTACCCAATACTTTTTGGCCGATTACTATTTAGGAGAAAAAGATAGTATGAAGGCATTGGCGACCGCGAGAAAAGCAAAACTATCGGCAGAATTGAGCAGTAACAACGAACGCCTTTTGGAAACCTTACAGTTATTGACCCGTATCGACCCTAAAAATGCCACGGGCTATACACAGGAATATATTACGCTTAACGATGAGTTGCAGGAGCAAGAACGCCAAGCGCGTAACAAGTTTGCCCGGATCCGTTTCGAGACTGATGAGTTTATCGCCGAGAACGAAGAATTGGAAGAAGAAAAACAAGTGCTAACCAACCAAAAGCAGATTTGGACAGGATTGGCCCTTGGGGCATTGTTTTTTAGCGTATTTGTATATGTTCTTGTTGACCAACGGCGAAAAAATCAAAGATTGCGCTTTCAGAAGGCGCAACAGGCGGCCAATCAAGAAATTTTCAATCTTATGCTCTCCCAACAGCAAAAAGTGGAAGAAGGCAAAAAGGGAGAACAGAAAAGAATCTCGGAAGAACTGCATGATGCCGTATTGGGCAAAATGAACGGTATCAGAATGTTACTGATCGGACTCGGTAACAAGTCTGACGAAACGGCAATAAAACTAAGGGACAATGCTTTGGAAGACATGAAAAAGGTCCAAGATGAGATTAGGGAGATTTCCCATGAATTGAGCCATGCGGCCTATCGTCACATTCCGAATTTCATTAACTCCATACAAAGCCTATTGAACACGACCGAAGAGGCGTCTAAAGTCAAAACTACTTTTACCCATGACGAAATGGTCGATTGGGATGGTTTGACCGGTGATATTAAGATAAATTTGTACCGTATTATACAAGAAAGTGTTCAAAATGCGTTAAAACATGCGCAATGTAAAAACATAGTTATTAACTTTGGAATAACGGAAGATGACCTACGTATTTTAGTAACCGACGACGGTATCGGATTTGAGGTTAGAAAACGAAAAAAGGGCATCGGAATGCGCAATATCAGCTCGCGGGTGAAAAAAATGAACGGAAGCTGGTTCATCGAAAGTAAAAAAGGTAAAGGAACGACCTTACAACTGACGATACCCATCGAGTATCATTCCCCCGAACTGAACGAATTCTTAAAGAAACAAGGAATACATCAAAGTTCATGAGCACCGAAAATCCGGACATCATAGAGTACAAGCGAATTTTGGCAGTCGACGACCACGAAATGACAACACTAGGCTATAAATATATTCTAGAGGCTGCCGAGTTCGACGACTACAAGGTCATAGTCGACACCTGCAAGACCTTCGAAGACGCCAAGTCTAGAATAGAGCAATCGGCAAAATTGTACTGCTACGATATATTTCTACTTGATATACAACTGTTCGGTCCTGAAGAAAAAGATGCCCGGTCGGGTGAAGACCTAGGGATCTTGGCCCGCAAAGTGGCCCCTGACACGAAAGTAGTATTCATGTCTTCTTTCGGTGATGCCTACAGAATACTGAATATCTGTAAAACGACGAACCCCGACGGCTATCTGGTAAAATCGGAAATCGACAAGCTCACTTTGATAGCCATGGTCAAGAAGGTATTGGAAAATCCCCCATATTACACCGCGATTGCCATGAAAGCGTTACGAAATAACGCCGCATATGCGGACATGGTCAGCGAACAGGACAAAAAACTACTATATTACCTCGCCAAAGGGGTCAGGGTCAAAGAACTCCATGAGATTTTATCGGTATCCGCCGCGACCATTAACTCAAGAAAACGTCACCTGAAATCCATTTTTGGTATTGAGCATGGTAATGATTTAGCATTAATCGAGCAAGCACGAGAGCGAGGCTTCTTATAACCATTATTTTTTATCTTCTAAGTAGTTGATTTTTAGTTAATTAAGTTCAATTTTTTATGCTACAAACAAAATCGCTAGTTTTTCTATACTTTTTGTATAGTCTAGATTCATAGATTACTTCTAATTTTACGGGTTGTAAAGACTTTTACGAAGTACGTATGTCATTGACACCCGATAATTTTAGGAAAGCATTGTTGAAGGGAAAACCACAAGATTTTCAAATTGAAGCATTGGACAGTTTTGTCAACAGTGTCGAGCGAGATTTCTTTGCTTCAATCTATTTGACCAAAGAGCTGACCAAAAAAAAAGGATGTCTATTGACGTTAGAGCTAACCTGTAATCTTAGCTTAGCTGGTATTTTATTCCATTTTAATAGAAATGAGTGGGGTGCATTTGATGCTGTGGGTTCCTCCCTATCCAAAAATCTTGAAGTTCTTGAATCGAACAATCCCTTTTCCATCGATATTGATGAATTTTCGCTTTTTCTAAAAGATACCGCCATAATCATCAATAGAATCCATTCCAAGAGCATCCTAGAACAACTACACACTATAATCTCGGAAATCGCTCGGCACTATGTGCATATGACCAAAGCGTTGGATGAAATGCCCTTTGAGATTTACGTTCCGGTCTTTGATTCGAATAATGAAGATAAGGATGATACGGCACAAGATTCGGTCGAAATCGACAAAAGCCCTGAGGAATACTACAAATATTGGGGGCTTTACTTTGACTCTGGTAAAAATCCGATGATCTACAGTTTGGAAAATCATCGATTATTTTCTGCAGATCTGTTCATTTTTCCCTAATCGTAATTTCAGAGCGACTTATTCGTTGAACAATGCCCTGCCCTTCATCATCGCATTGACTTCTTTACGAACGGAAGCTAACACACTTTCCGATTCGGGATTCATCAGAACCTGGTCAACCAATTCTACAATAGTCGGCATATCGGCCACCTCTAGACCTCGAGTAGTAATGGCGGCAGTACCAAAACGAATACCCGATGTGACAAACGGAGATTTGTCGTCAAAGGGCACCATATTCTTATTCGCAGTGATATCGGCCTTTACCAAGGCTTTTTCCGCATCCTTGCCCGTAATGTTCTTATTTCTCAAATCGATGAGCATCATATGGTTATCGGTTCCACCGGAAATAATTTTGTAATCTTTTTCTACAAACTCCGCAGCCATGGCCTCGGCATTCTTCTTGACACGTAGCATATATTGAAGAAATTCGTCTGACAAAGCTTCCTGAAAAGCAATGGCCTTAGCAGCTATAATATGCTCCAACGGTCCGCCTTGATTTCCTGGAAAAACCGCCAAATCCAACAAGGCGGACATTTTTCTAAGGTTTCCGTTTTTAAGGGTTATTCCGAAAGGATTATCAAAATCTTTCCCCATTAATATAAGTCCACCACGGGGACCGCGTAGAGTTTTATGGGTCGTAGTGGTAACGATATGGCAATGTGGAATGGGGTCGTTCATAATTCCCTTGGCAATAAGACCGGCAGGGTGCGAGATATCGGCCAATAAAAGTGCATCCACGCTATCGGCAATCTCCCGGAATCGGGCAAAATCCATATCCCGTGAATATGCCGAAGCACCTGCGATAATCAGTTTAGGGCGTTCTTTCGTAGCAATTTCCTGAATCTTGTCATAGTCGAGAACCCCGGTCTCCTTATCCACTCCGTAAAAAACGGGGTTGTACAATCTTCCTGAGAAGTTTACGGGAGAACCGTGCGTCAAATGTCCGCCATGGGATAAATCAAAACCTAGAATAGTATCTCCCGGTTTCAAACAAGCATGGTACACCGAGGCATTGGCCTGTGAACCGGAATGCGGCTGCACGTTGGCATATTCTGCACCGAAAAGTTCTTTGGCGCGATCAATGGCCAATTGTTCCACCTCATCAACTACTTCGCAACCTCCATAATATCGCTTCCCCGGATATCCTTCGGCATACTTATTGGTCAACACCGATCCAGCGGCCTCCATCACTTGGGGGCTGGTGAAATTTTCCGAGGCAATAAGCTCGATGCCATTGATTTGACGTTCTTTTTCAGCTTCGATGAGTTCAAAAATGCGGTGGTCGCGTTGCATAGTAAAGTATTCTGTTAAATGAGGCGTAAAAATACAAATTGCCAATCGTTAATTCGTAGAAAAGAATATATTTGATCAAGAATTTATCAAACAACAATTAACAAAAAAAGCATGCCCATCAACGCTAATAATCCCGATAAAAAAACGTGGCTTCCCGTACCCGAAAATTCAGATTTCCCTATTCAAAATATTCCTTTTGGGGTTTTCTTGACACGTGATGATATCATTACCATCGGCACCCGAATAGGTAATACGGCCATCGATTTGGGAGCCTTGCACCAATTGGGTTATTTTGAGGGCATACCCTTGACCGAGGATATCTTTCTACAGGACACGCTGAATGATTTCATTTCAGATGGCAAACAGACCTGGCGCTTGGTGCGCAACCGAATCAGTGATATTTTCAACATTGAGAACAGGGTCCTTCAAAACAACGAAGACCACAAAAAAGTCGTTCTTTTTTCGATGGATGAAATCGAGATGAAATTACCGGTTCTCATTGGCGATTATACCGATTTTTATTCGAGTAAAGAACATGCTACCAATGTAGGTACCATGTTTCGGGATCCTGAAAACGCCCTGATGCCTAATTGGCTGCATTTACCTGTTGGGTATCACGGAAGAAGTTCGACCATCGTGCCCAGTGGAACCCCGGTGAGAAGACCCATGGGACAAACATTTCCAAAAGGAGCCGAAAAACCTATTTTCGGGCCTTCCAAATTAGTCGATTTTGAATTGGAAATGGCTTTCATTACAACGGATGGCAACGCTATGGGAGAGCCCATAAGCATTGAAGAAGCCGAGGATCATATTTTCGGAATGGTAGTTTTCAACGATTGGAGCGCCCGTGATATTCAAAAATGGGAATATGTTCCGTTAGGGCCTTTTTTGGCCAAGAACTTTGCCTCTTCCATCTCACCTTGGATCGTTACGCTGGATGCTTTGGAGCCTTTTCGTGTGGAAAGTCCCGAACAAAATCCTGAACCCTTCTCCTACCTGCAGCAAGAAGGAAAACATAGTTTTGACATTCATTTAAAAGTTGCGATTACCCCGGAGAATGGAAAATCAAATGCGGTTTCAAAGTCTAATTTCAAGTATATGTACTGGACCATGGCACAGCAACTTGCGCATCATACAGTAAATGGGTGCAAGGTCAACAGTGGCGATATGATGGGCAGCGGAACCCTTTCAGGGCCTACTCCCGACTCATACGGTTCAATGCTCGAACTGGCTTGGCAAGGCACAAAGCCCATTAAACTCGATAACGGCGAAGAACGAAAGTTTATTCATGACGGTGATACCGTAACCATGACGGGTTATTGTACAAAGAACGGGGTACGCATCGGATTCGGGGAATTGAGCACCAAACTACTCCCCATATTTGAACCCAAAAAGAAGTAATCGAGCCTATAAAAAGGTTCCTTAGAGACTGTCTTGAAATAGTCTCTCAACGATTTCATACGATAGTTTATCGTTTTACGTTATCAATAGACCCGATTTTGGCATGGCTGTTGAAAAGGGTACGGAAACAGTAAAACCTATCGTCATGAAAAAAATACTACTATTCAGTCTCGTAACATTCGTGTTTATCGCATGTGGTGGTATAAAAAAGACCCAGCAGGCCGTAAATACGGGCAACTACTCAAATGCAATCGAGAATTCGTTGATGAATTTAGCGGAGAACAAAGATAAAAAAAGACATCAGCCCTATATTCTCTTATTGGAGGAAGCCTTTGAAAAGTATTCGCAGCGAGAGCAGGAAAAAATCACGTTTTTGGAGAAAGACGAAAATCCTGCCAACTATGAGGCCATCTACAATAGCTACAATAACCTGAAAAATGTTCAAGAGCGCATTAAGCCCCTGATACCACTTTATATTATGGACGAAAATCGAAATGCTGAATTTGCGTTTGAAAACTATGATAACGACTTACTAGATGCGAAAGACCAGCTATCGGAGTATCTATACGATAACGCATCCGACTTGTTGGAGAATGCGACTAGTAAATACGACTATAGAAAAGCGTATGACGATTTTGTTTATTTGAACAAAATCAATCCTGGTTTTGAGGACAGTAAATTGAAAAAGGAAGAAGCACATACCAAAGGTCTCGATTATGTCAGGGTAGGTATGCTAAACCATACCGATCAGATAATCCCTGCTAGATTGGAGGAGGAGTTATTGAACTTCAATACCTACGGACTTGATAATCTATGGACGGAGTACCATACCAATCCCCTATCGGATATTGACTACGACTATGCCATGGAAGTTTCCCTAAAAGACATTGCCATATCGCCTGAACAAGTAAGCGAAAAACAAATCATTAAGGAAAAACAGATCAAGGATGGTTATAAATATGCCATCGATGCCGAAGGCAATGTAGTCCGAGATAGTCTGGGTAACAAGATCAAGGTGGATAAATTCAAGACGGTCAAGTGTAATTTTTATCAATTTACCCAATTCAAAACTGCTCAAGTTGCTGGTATAGTTAGTTTTACGGAGTTAAAGAAGCAGCAGGTTTTAAATTCATATCCATTGTCAAGTGAATTCGTATTCGAACACGTATATGCAAATTATGATGGTGATAAAAGAGCCTTGGAAAACGATTTGGTCTCACTATTGAATTTGGCCGCCGTGCCATTTCCGACCAATGAACAAATGGTCTATGATGCCGGCGAGGACCTAAAACTAAGGTTAAAATCAATATTAAGTCGACAACAATTCAACTAAAAAAAATCCCCGAATCATCGGGGATTTTTTATATATAAGAGTTCAAATCAATATCGGTAATGGCTCCATGTGAATCATGGGCCACCACTACCCCATTCCAAATTATCAATAGTTGAGGAGATTGATGAAATACCTGAAAAGTATGCGCAACTTCATTTGAGACTTCTCGGAAGCTATGTAGGTCTAAATAATAGAGATCTACCCGATTTTCCGCAAAATTAAAACCCCTACCGAACATATTTAGAACCATTCTGCTGATTCCACAGGTGGTGGAATGCTTGAAAATCATTTGGGTTCGACCCTTGGAATTTTCCTTGATTTCATCAAGTTGCTCGATTGATGTAAGCGGTATCCACGGAATTTTAGACTCTTCCTTTTTCTCCTTCGCTTCTTTCTTTCCAAATAAATTGTTGAACATAAGTATACTTTTATTATATCAGTCGAATCGTCTGGACAAACTTACACACTGCCGAAATGTCTTGCTATTATTGATTTTATCCGACATTTTGTCCGGCATTATCAGTTGGTAAGGTTGTTGACTTCTATTAATCAAAAGTAAACAATAGCAATAAAAATAGTTTAGATATGAACTTTAATAATTTTACCATAAAATCACAAGAGGCCATCCAACGGGCGCAGCTGATCGCTCAGGAAATGGGGCATCAACAGATAGAAAACGAACATTTTTTCAAGGCCATTTCAGAGGTCGAGGAAAATGTGCTTCCCTTCCTGTTGAAAAAACTGAACGTAAACGTTTCCATGTTGAAACAAATATTGGATAAGGAACTTGAAAGTTTCACTAAAGTTTCAGGAGGCGAAATCATGGTTTCCCGTGAAGCGGGAAAAACATTGAACGAAGCCAGTATCGTTGCAAAAAAGATGGAAGATGAATACGTCTCCATAGAGCATTTGATTTTGGCGATTTTCAAATCGAAAAGCAAGATTTCGCAAATTCTCAAAGATCAAGGAGTTACAGAAAAAGATTTGAAATCGGCGATCGAGGAGCTACGCAAGGGCGGCAAAGTGACTTCCCAAAGTGCGGAAGACACTTATAATTCCTTGGATAAATATGCCCGAAACTTGAATCAATTGGCGGACAGCGGAAAGTTAGACCCCGTAATCGGTCGAGATGAGGAAATAAGGCGTGTACTACAAATATTATCACGACGCACCAAGAACAACCCCATATTGGTGGGCGAACCCGGTGTGGGCAAGACAGCCATTGCCGAGGGATTGGCCCATCGCATCATTCAAGGCGACGTTCCTGAAAACTTGAAAGATAAGGTTATCTATTCTTTGGATATGGGTGCCTTGATCGCTGGGGCAAAATATAAGGGTGAATTCGAAGAAAGGTTAAAATCAGTCATCAAAGAAGTAACTACTTCGGATGGCGATATCGTACTTTTCATTGACGAAATACACACACTTGTAGGCGCTGGCGGCGGTCAAGGCGCAATGGATGCCGCCAACATTCTAAAGCCCGCACTTGCACGTGGAGAACTACGCGCTATCGGAGCCACAACGCTAGACGAGTACCAAAAATATTTCGAAAAGGATAAAGCATTGGAGCGACGATTTCAAAGGATTGTCGTTGATGAGCCCGATACCGAAAGTGCGATTTCCATCCTAAGGGGTATCAAAGAGAAATACGAAGCACATCACAAAGTGCGCATCAAAGACGAAGCTGTAATCGCGGCTGTAGAACTATCGCAGCGATATATTACAAACCGATTCTTGCCCGATAAGGCCATTGACCTAATGGACGAGGCCGCATCAAAGCTTCGGATGGAAATTAATTCGAAACCTGAGGAACTCGATGTGCTCGATCGCAAAATCATGCAATTGGAAATCGAAATAGAAGCCATAAAACGTGAGGACGATAAGGCAAGACTAAAATCGTTGAATGCCGATCTGGCCAATATCAAAGAAGAGCGAAACGAAATATTCGCGCAATGGGAAAGTGAAAAAACAGTAGTCGATAATATTCAAAAGACAAAACATGATATCGAGGAGTTCAAATTAGACGCCGAACGGGCCGAAAGAAATGGGGATTATGGACTAGTGGCGGAACTGCGGTACGGAAAAATCAAGGAAGCCCAAGAAAGACTGGAAACCCTTCAAAAAGAGCTTCAAGAACAACAGCACGCCGGCACCTTGATAAAAGAAGAAGTCACCAAAGAGGATATTGCGGAAGTTGTTGCCAAATGGACCGGTATACCCGTGACCAAGATGTTGCAATCCGAGCGGGAGAAATTATTGAAATTGGAACAGGTATTACACAAAAGAGTGGTGGGACAAGAAGAAGCGATTCAAGCCGTCTCCGATGCGATACGTCGAAGTAGAGCCGGTCTTCAGGATACCAAAAAGCCTATCGGTTCTTTTCTTTTCTTAGGAACTACGGGTGTTGGTAAGACTGAGTTGGCCAAAACCTTGGCCGCTTATTTATTTGATGATGAGAACGCCATGACCCGAATCGATATGAGCGAATATCAAGAACGACATTCCGTTAGTCGCTTAGTTGGGGCACCTCCAGGATATGTGGGTTATGATGAAGGTGGGCAACTGACGGAAGCAGTTCGTCGTCGACCCTATTCAGTAGTGCTTTTGGACGAAATCGAGAAGGCGCATCCCGATACGTTCAATGTCTTATTGCAAGTTTTGGACGAAGGAAGGTTAACGGACAATAAAGGTCGTGTGGCTGACTTCAAAAACACGATTATCATCATGACCAGCAATTTGGGCAGTCACATTATTCAGGAGAAATTTGAGAATAGCAATGACATTTATAGTGCCACCGAAGCAGCTCGTGTAGAGGTTCTAGGACTATTGCGAAAAACTATTCGCCCCGAATTCTTGAATAGAATCGATGATATTATCATGTTCACACCTTTGAATAAAGAAGACATCACACAAATCGTAAGATTACAATTGGACGGATTGAAAAAGATGTTAGACAAACAACATATAGCCATTGACGCGACGGACGAGGCAATAGATTACCTGGCGAATAAGGGCTACGACCCCCAATACGGGGCTAGACCAATTAAAAGGGTCATTCAGAAAGAGGTGCTTAACAATTTATCAAAAGAACTTCTGGGCCGCACCATTAAGGCCGATAGCATCGTACTTATCGATTCGTTCGATGATGCACTAGTGTTCAGAAATCAGAACGAACTGGTGAAATAACTTTAAAAGTTCTCCAATGAGGTATCTCCATAAAATTATTTTTGTGGAGATACTTTTTTATTAACAATATACCATGCAGTATATAGTTTTTTTATATTCGTATAAAATTGCTATAAAATGACCACAAAAGCCGAAAAAACCACCAAATATATTATTGAGACGGTAGCCCCTATTTTCAACAAATTAGGGTACGTCGGTACAAGTATGAGCGACCTAACCGAAGCTACAGGTCTAACCAAGGGCGCCCTTTACGGCAACTTTGAAAATAAAGAAGCACTGGCGTTATCCGCCTTCGAATATAATAGTAAGCGTTTGCTGGTCGCAATTGATGAGCAACTGAATACTGAGGGCACTTCGCTAGAAAAACTCTTTGTACTTACCAAGTTCTATCGAAATTATGATATTTATACCATGGAAATGGGTGGCTGCCCCATCTTAAAAATCGGTGTGGATGCACAACATAACAATGCCCTTTTAGCGGCGGCAGTACGAGAAACCATTAAGACCATAGAAGGAAAAATTGCCCTAGTGCTTGAAAACGGAGTGAACAGCAACGAACTTCACCTACCGGTTACACCTTTGCAGTTTGCGAAGCAACTCTATACTATGCTTCAAGGAGCGGTCGCAATGACCACCATAACGAAAGACCGTAAATATTTAATGAATACGGTCGCCTATTTGGATGTACTCATTAATAGGGAAATCAAGAAATAAGGTTGTTTTTTCCAAACGGACCAAAACTTCATATACGTAAAAGACTCCTAATGAAATTAATCATTAGGAGTCTTTCGTATTAATGGGGGAATTCTATCCTATTTACTCACCACCCTAAAGATCCAAGTCTTATCCGGATAACGGCCATCGTACTTACTATCCCTAGCCGCTCTGGCCTCAGTCATCGTATCATAACGCTTGAGATATACATAGTTATATTGATTCAAACTTCTAAAGAACGACTTTGGTTCAAGACCACGACTGGTCAAATCTTTCATAAAGGCATCGAAATACTTCTTGGTACCGAACACGTTCGTAATCAAGTAATAGCCGGGTTCTAATCCGTCTTCAGTGTTGACTTCTTCGTATTTTTCACCGGCCTGTGGTTTGTCGGCAGGATCTTCTTGCACAACTTCCGCTTCCCCCACCACTTTCTCTTCTTCAGCTTTTTTGGCCGCTTCTGCTTCAGCCATCCTGACCTTCGTCAATGAATCTATTTCTCGTTTTGCCCTGAGTCTTTCGGCTTCGGCCAATGCTTCTTTTTGTGCCGCTGCAATGGAGTCTTGTACGCGTTGCTGCTGAGCCAAAGCTTGAGCCTCTTTCGCCATAGCAATCGAATCCTTTTTTCGTTGCTGTTCCAACTGTTGTGCTACTACTGCTTCCGCTTCTTGCGCTTTCTTAATGGAGTCTTGTTTACGTTGAAGTTCCAACTGTTGCGCTTCCGCCACTGCAGCTTCTTCTGCTTTCTTGATGGAGTCTTGTCTGCTTTGTTGCTCCATCTGTTGCTTTTCGGCAATGGCTTTTGTTTCGCTAACCTTCGCAATGGAATCCTGCTTACGTTGCTGCTCTTTTTCCTGCGCTTTGGCCAACGCTTCCGTATTCTTTCTAACGAGGTCTAGCGAATCTTTTGCAATTTTTTCTTGCTCTTTGCGTAATCGCTCTTTTTCTTGCTCCGCTATTTGTTGGGCCTCGGCCTCTTTTTTGGCCAATTCTTTGGCTAACTGCTCGTCTTTGGTCAACTCTTCTTCCAGAGCTACTTCCTGCTCTTCATCGAATCCAACTACTTTTTTCCTCATATCGGGAGTACCAAAATTATAGGCAGTAACAAATTCAAAAGTAGTATCTCTCCCTTTTAAACTCGAACTTGTTCCGAATTCCACTAGGGCTCCTATGGAAAATCGCTTGAAAAATCGTCCGCCACCGCCGAATGAGATTCCGTAAAAGCTATTATATCCTGTCTGTACCCAGAACTTTTCGGTAGAAAGCAAAGAGACGATGCCTATTTGTGTGTCATTGTTCGGAACGGACTTTACATACACCGTGGGCCGTAAAACCGTTTGCTGAAAATTGAAAAGACTAATCGGAAAGTCGTAGGATGCCATTCCCAAATAAATTCTATCCTCGGGCCGTGAATTTCGTTTATTGGTCGTAAAGTTATAATCAAATAGATTTTCCGATGCGAAACCAACACTTAACCTATCATATGAAAATAAAAATCCCGGTGCCAACTGAAGAATAAAATCATCGGCAATGACCAATTGTGGCAACTGTATTTGCGGGTCTGGTCGAAACCTGTTGTCAGCTAGTTGTTGTTTGAAGCCGAAAAGATTGACGCCGAAAGCCAACGAGGCCCTCTCATTGAACTCCATTTTATAACCATAGTTCAAAACCCCTCCTGTATTTAGAAAAGTACCCGTATTATGCTGAAAAAAAGCGGCACCGGCAACCGAACTAACATTCAATTGACGCGTGTAATTAAGAAATAGTGTCGTTGGATCCGCATCAATGGACTGCCATTGCCACCTTGACCACAAAGCGACCGATTGTGGATTGTTCAGGGTCAACGAAAAAGCAGGGTGCAAAAGACTCGCATTATACTCGGTAAGATTGTGCTGGCGAAGATCTACAGGCAAGGCTGTATTCTGTGCCCGTGAGGCAAACAGAAACAATAGGAAAAGTATTGTAGGTAGTGTTCTCAGCATATGCAAAAAAAACGAAAAAGGTTAAGTTTTGCATACTATTTTTGGATTATTTTAGTTAGAATAGAAGAAAAAAATTAGATAAGCCTTTAAACAGGCTGTCTAATAGTGCATTACATCGATCAGCCCCTGAAAAAATTTAGGCTGCCAAAGCTTCGAAATTGTTAAAAACGCATTAAAACAATCGAATGAAACAAAGTATATTACTCGTATTTTCCTTCTTGTTGATAGGATTCTCAAGTTGTAAAGAAGAACCTCAAATCACGGAAGATTATAGCACGCCGTCCGTTTCTACTTTTTATTTTATCCGCCATGCCGAAAAAGATAGGTCCGATTCTGAAAATATCGATCCCGAGTTGAGTCAAGCCGGTCTCGGTAGAGCCATGCATTGGGCAGAGATTTTAAACGATGTCTCTTTGGATGCAATCTATACGACCGACTTTGAGCGCACATCAATGACGGCAGCTCCTACTTCCGTCAAGCAAGAGATTACGGTTCAATATTATGACCCTGAAATTATTGACATCGAACAATTTAAAGCGGATAACCTAAATAAAAACGTTCTAGTGGTAGGTCACAGCAATACTACACCGTCAATGGTGAATAAAATGATCGGGGAGGATAAATATTACGACATGGACGACCACGACAACGGAAGTATGTTCATCGTTCAAATGGTCAACGGTAAAGCGACCGACATGCGTCTGTCGTTCAATTGCAATTGCCCTACTCGAGAGTAATATTCTTCAATTCTATTTTGGAAAGTAGCTCAAGTTCACCAGATTCGAAGGCTTTGTCGATTTCCAGAACCGATTCAAGTTCCGCTTCAGGCTGGTAGTTCCTATAATCCACAAATCGAATACCCCCTACCCTCCTTTCGTTATAAGCTTCCCGAAGTCTCATTCCCCCTCCATCGACATGAAATTCATACGCCAGATAATCCGGTTTTAGGGTTTCGGTATTGAACCAATACACATAAACATCATCAAAATCATCGCCTCCGTCTTGTTGGTCGAAAGTGACCTTTATCTTAAAATAATCCTCATTTTTAATCTTCACTTTTCCTAACATCGATTTGTTGACCGCTGGGTCGTTAAGTCCGAAAGGTAGATAGGCAAAGTAATGAACCGAGTTTACGGAATTTGAATATTTGTTTGCCAACGTATCATGCAACGTAACCAAACTATCGTTCACAAAACGCTCAAAACCGCCAGGACTTTTTACATCGAGTACTATAGATGAGTCCGTTGTGGTAATACGCTTTAAGATTCGCCGTCCGTCAACAACATCCGAAGCATAGGATTTATCCCTGAATTCAAAGAACACATTGCTTTTTTCATATAAATCTCCACCGCATACTTCTATACTTTTGTCCACTATTTCTTGGGCAGAAGGTAAAGTAGGTTCCTTTTCCTTACAAGAATAGATGGCAATACACAGGATAATTGCAACAAACTTCTTTCTCATCTTTTTTTAATACTAGTACGAATTTAATAATCAATCTTACTTTTAAGAACTCAATATAGTTTTATTTATAACCTACGGATTGGCATATTGTTTCTATTTTTGCAGTAGATGCAACAGAAAGTCAACATTAAGAATAAAAAAGCCCGGTTCGAATATGAGCTGATGGATAAATTCACAGCGGGGATTGTACTGTCGGGTACCGAAATTAAATCCATTAGACTTAGTAAGGCTTCCATTTCTGAAAGTTTCTGTGAATTCAATGACCGGGGAGAGCTTTTTATCATCAATATGCAAATCGATGAATATTCACATGGCTCCCATTATAACCACAAACCCAAAGCGGAACGGAAGCTTTTGTTGAACAAGCAAGAGCTCAAAAAACTGGAGAAAGAGGTCAATACTTCCGGTAACACCATAATCCCCTTAAACCTTTTTTTAAATGACCAAGGTTTAGCAAAATTGAACATTGCCTTGGCCAAGGGTAAAAAATTATATGACAAAGGGAAACGATCAAAGATCGCGACAACAAAAGGGATTTGGATCGTATCAAAAAGAATTTCAATACGAGATAATTTCAAAGCTTTAGTTTTTGTTCTCAAGTAGTGGAACGAACCGAAAAAGACCCATTTCTTTTTTTCGAATTGTTTTTCAGATTTTCTAACGTAAAGTGTCATTATTTGGTCCTCCTCCCCGACGGGAATAACCAGCCTGCCCCCTACCTTCAATTGTGAAAGTAATGCTTTCGGTACTTCAGGAGCGCCTGCAGTCACTATAATACGGTCGAACGGAGCTTCTTCTGGCCATCCTTTATAACCATCGCCAAAAATGAACTTCTTTGGGCGATACCCCATTTTCTTAAAGAAGATGTTCGTTTTTTTGAAAAGCTCAAGTTGACGTTCAATAGTGAATACCTTGGTCTTCAACTTTAACAAGATAGCGGTCTGATAACCACTTCCGGTACCGATTTCTAAAACTTTATGGTTCGGTTTCACCTCTAAAAGTTCCGATTGAAAGGCTACGGTATAGGGTTGTGAAATAGTCTGGTTCGCCGCAATGGGGAAAGCTTTGTCCTGATAGGCATGGCCTTCGAAACTACTATCCATAAAAAGATGTCGGGGTACGCTACGAATGGCATCCAGCACTTTCGTATCGGAGATACCCTTCTCGATCAAGGTATCTGCCAATTTATTTCGCATTCCGCGATGTTTCAAGGTATCGTTCAAGGGTCTGGTTTTGGAATTCCAAAGTTAGAGCGGAAAAATGCAATTCGCAAGTAGAAAAAATCGGGTTTCCCTCCTACGGCGGGCAGGCGGGTTTTGCACTTCGACGGCCTGCCCGACTTCTTTATTCAGAAGGGCGCTCAGTGTGACAGGTTTCGGGTTTCTAGCACTATTTTTTATAGCCATCTAAACGAATAAACCCATAAACTTTTTTGAACCTGAAACTTGAAACAAGAGAAACCTGAAACTAAAAAAAGTATCCTTAACTTTGAACAAAATTCAATCTCATGCTAAGAGTCGGGGTCTTGGGAGCGGGCCATTTAGGTAAAATTCATCTTCGCCTTTTAAAAGAATCCCCCAAATATGAACTTATCGGTTTTTACGATGCCGACGACATTAATGGCAAAAAAGTAGCCGACGAATTCGGATATGCCTATTTTGAAAACATGAATGATCTTATCGATGCAGTGGATGTCATTGATATTGTCACCCCCACGCTTTCGCATTACGACTGTGCGAAAAAAGCAATGGAAAAAGGAAAACATGTGTTTCTTGAAAAGCCGATAACAAATACATTGGCGGAAGCAGAGGAATTACTTTCCCTTGAAAAAAAATATAATGTTAAAGGACAAGTGGGGCATGTAGAACGTTTCAACCCTGCTTTCAAGGCAGTGAAAGACGGAATCAAAAATCCCATGTTTATAGAAACCCATCGCTTGGCGGAATTCAATCCGAGAGGAACAGATGTACCCGTGGTTTTGGACTTGATGATCCATGACATTGATGCCATATTGAGTGTGGTTGGCTCCGAGGTAACACAAATCAACGCCAGCGGTGTTTCGGTTATCAGTAATTCACCGGACATAGCTAACGCCCGGCTGCAATTCGAAAATGGTTGTGTAGCCAATTTAACGGCAAGTCGAATTTCATTGAAAAATATGCGCAAGTCAAGGTTTTTTCAGAAGGATGCCTATATTTCGGTAGACTTTTTGGAAAAAAAGGTGGAAGTCGTCAAAATGAAGGATGCTCCCGAAACCGTGGGAGACTTTGATATGGTATTACAAAATGCCGAAGGTGAGAAAAAACAGATTTATTTCGAAAATCCGGAGATTTTAAGCAACAATGCAATTTTAGAGGAACTTGAAACTTTCGCCGATGCCATCTACAATGATACCGTTCCCGTAGTTACCTTAAAACAAGGAACTGCCGCGTTGAAAGTAGCATTGGAAATAATTGAATCGTTTAAAAAATAATAACATGCAGAACATCGCCATAATCGGGGCAGGAACTATGGGCAACGGTATTGCCCATGTCTTTGCGCAAAAAGGCTATCAAGTACATCTTATCGATATTTCACAAAAATCGTTGGAGATGGGTGTAGCCACCATTGGGAAAAACTTGGATCGTATGGTTGCCAAGGAAAAAATCAATGAAGATGTTAAATTAAAAACTCTTGAAAGAATCCATCAGTATACCCAATTAATCGATGGAGTAAAGAATGTTGATTTAGTGGTCGAAGCGGCCACTGAAAACATTGATTTGAAATTGAATATTTTCAAAGAGTTGGATGCCACCTGTTCAGAAAACACCATCTTGGCTACCAATACATCCTCCATCTCGATTACCCAGATTGCGGCTGTCACAAACCGTCCCGATAAGGTCATCGGCATGCATTTTATGAATCCGGTTCCCATCATGCAGTTGGTAGAAATCATCCGGGGATATTCTACCTCAAATGAAACTACAAAGGCTATTATGAACCTTTCCGAAAAGTTAGGGAAAATACCAACAGAGGTAAACGATTACCCTGGTTTTGTGGCCAATCGCATCTTGATGCCCATGATCAATGAGGCGATTGAAACCTTGTACAATGGTGTTGCGGGTGTACACGAAATAGAAACAGTGATGAAATTGGGCATGGCCCACCCCATGGGGCCTTTGCAATTGGCCGATTTTATTGGCCTTGACGTTTGCCTTTCCATTTTGAACGTGATGTACGACGGATTCAAAAATCCTAAATATGCCCCTTGCCCGTTATTGATTAATATGGTCGTCGCTGGTAAAATGGGCGTGAAATCAGGTGAGGGATTTTATGACTATTCCCAATCTAAAAAAGCGGAAACTGTTTCAAAACAGTTCAGATAGATCGATGGCCCTCGTTAAACCTTTCAAAGCAATACGACCGGTAAAGGACAAGGTCTCCTTCGTCGCCTCTAGGTCGTATGACGCGTATTCTAAAAAAGAATTGAACGCTACCCTAAAATTCAATCCTTTTTCCTTTCTCCATATCATAAATCCGGGATTCAAATTCGACAAAAAGGTATCGGGCAGCGAACGCTTTACATTGGTGCACAACCGCTATCTTGAATTTTTGGAGGATAACGTATTATTGAAAGATGCAGCAGACAGTTTTTATATTTATCAAGTTGAAAAGAATACCTATAGTTGCTGCGGACTTTTTGCCGCAACAAGTGTGGCGGACTATCGAGACGATGTCATCAAAAAACATGAAGATACGATTCAGAGACGTGAGAAACTTTTTGCCAATTATCTAAAAACGGTTGAATTTAATGCCGAGCCCGTTTTGATGACCTATTCTGACTCGGTCGCTATTTCAAGGATAATCGAGGAAGAGAAGAACAATCCGCCTGAATACCATTTTACGACTACCGATAAAATCACCCACCGGTTGTGGATTATCTCAGATAAACAGACCGTTGAAAAACTGCAAAAGGAGTTTGGTAAAATAAAGGACTTGTATATTGCCGACGGGCACCACAGAAGTGCCTCTTCAGACCTTTTGGCTTCCTATTTGGAGGAAGAAAATCCAAACCACACAGGAAAGGAACCGTATAACTACTTTATGAGTTATTTAATTCCTGAATCGGAAATCCGGATTTATGAATTTAACCGGATGGTGCAAGACTTGAACGGACTCACTAAGGAAGAATTCCTAATTCGATTGGATGAATTTTTCAGGATTGAAAATAAGGGGAACATACTTTACAAACCTTCTCAAAAGCATCACTTCGGCATGTACCTCGACGGCGAATTCTATTCCCTTTACCTTCGGAAAAAAGTATATCGTTTTAGCGATGTGTTGAGCAAATTGGATACACAGATACTTTTCAAAACCGTTTTGGAGCCTATCCTCGGAATTAATGATCTTCGAAACGACAAACGTATTTCATATGGCTACGGCAAGCACAATGTCATTAAAATGAAGGATGAAATAGACAAAGGGAATTTTGAAGTAGGTTTTAGCCTTGTTCCCATTACCACAGACGAAATCAAGGCCATCGCTAATGCAGGTCAGGTGATGCCTCCGAAAAGCACCTATATCGAGCCAAAACTTCGTAGCGGGTTGACGATATATGAGTTTTGAGAATTTAAAAAAACTGAAATGTCTATTGAAGCAAACCTGAAAAGTATAAAGGCCGATATTCCCGACGAGATTTCCCTTGTGGCCGTTTCCAAAACCAAGCCATTGGAAGACATCATGGCCGCCTATGAGACTGGGCATCGAATTTTTGGGGAAAACAAGGTTCAAGAGATGGTCGAGAAATGGGAGAAACTTCCTAAGGATATTGAATGGCACATGATCGGACATGTACAACGCAATAAGGTCAAGTATATGGCCGAATTTGTGGGCTTGATTCATGGGGTCGATAGTCTGAAACTGCTCAAAGAAATTGATAAGCAGGCCAAAAAATACCAACGAATTATAGATTGTCTTTTACAAATCCATATTGCCGAAGAAGATACCAAATTCGGTTTTGATGTCAACGAAGTGAATGAAATGCTCCATTCGAATGAATTCAAGGGCCTGGAAAACATCAACATTATAGGCCTGATGGGCATGGCAACGTTTACCGAAAACGAGGCACAGATACGTAGGGAATTCAAACAACTCAAATCTCTCTACGATACGCTAAAAAAGAGTATGTCGGAATTATCGATACTTTCGATGGGCATGAGCGGCGATTATCGAATCGCCATCGAAGAAGGCAGTACTATGGTGCGGATCGGAAGCAGTATCTTTGGAGCAAGAAACCAGCATTGAAAAGAATAATCTCGACACTTTTGAAGGAAAAAATTTGATGTACACCATATTGGACATAGAGACCACCGGCGGAAAATATAACGAAGAGGGCATTACCGAAATCGCGATCCATAAATTCGATGGCCATAAAGTAGTCGACAAGTTCATAAGTTTGGTCAATCCTGAAAAGGAAATTCAACCTTTCGTGGTAAACCTGACGGGCATTAACAATAAAATGCTACGAACGGCACCCAAATTTCACGAGGTTGCAAAACGTATCGTAGAGATTACCGAAGATTCCGTTCTGGTCGCTCACAACGCGCAGTTCGATTATCGTATTCTACGTACCGAATTCCGTAGGTTGGGTTACAATTTCGAACGCAAGACACTCTGTACCGTAGATTTATCCAAGACATTGCTCCCAGATGCCGAATCGTATAGTTTGGGTAAACTGGTGCGTTCACTTGGTATAGCGGTAAGCGATAGGCACAGGGCAAATGGCGATGCACTCGCTACCTTAAAGTTATTCAAACTTTTACTTTCAAAAGATAGTGATAAGTCAATCATTAAAAATGTAGTACGAAAAGAGAATCAAGGTGAACTTTCAGAAAGACAACTCGATATTGTTGAACAAATGCCTTCGGAAGTCGGGGTGTATTATATGCACAATAAGGATGGCGATATCATTTATCTGGCAAAGAGCAGCAATATTAAAAAAAGGGTAAATCAGCACTTCACCAAAAGTGGAAACCAGGCGAGAAGACTCCAAAAAGAGATCAAAAAAATAACCTTTGAAAAAACGGGAAGCGAATTGGTGGCCATTCTCAAGGAGCAAGAAGAACTAAGACGGAATCGGCCTAAGTTCAACGCACGCCCCAAAAGAAGGCTTTTCAGTCATGGACTTTTCACTTCGGAAGATTCCCAAGGCTATATTCTCCTAAACGTGGAGAATGTCGATCCCAAAAAAATACCTCACAACTTTTAATGGCATTCATAGCGCCAAAAACTTTCTTCATAAAATCACGGAAGAATTTTCCCTCTGTCTTAAACTGAACGGACTTTCTGAAGCAAAATCGAATTGTTCCAACTACACCGAAGGAGATTGCAACGGCGCATGTATCAATAAAGAGAATACTGTGAGCTATAATGACCGCGTCAAATCGGCCTTGAATAAATATTGCTTGAGCGACAAAGAATGTATCATCGTCGACAGCGGACGAGAAATAGGTGAATATAGTGCCCTTCTCATACGAAACGGAGTGTTCAAAGGTTATGGTTTTTACGACCTGAACCATCAAATCAATAATATTCATATCTTAGAATCGATAATTACCCCAATGAACGGGGGCGAAAACACCAAACATCTTATAGAAACCTATCTTAGAAAACGCAGGGTCAAAAAAATAATTCCCCTAACCGCGGAAAATTGAAAGACGAAAAACCACTTGCCGGATGGAAACAAAAGCTTCATGAAATCATTTATGAGGCCGATACCCCAATGGGCAAATGGTTCGATATCCTACTTTTTATTGTCATTATTTTTAGTGTGATTCTCATCATGCTAGAAAGCGTCAAGGAAATTGATGCTAACTATCATGGTACGCTTCTGACTTTGGAATGGGTCGTGACCATTTTTTTTACTATAGAATATATTGCTCGTATTATTAGCATAAGAAGGCCCTCAAAATATATTTTTAGTTTTTATGGCATTATTGACTTCCTTTCCACGATTCCGTTGTACCTATCTTATATTTTGGCGGGTTCGCAAGTGTTTTTAGCTGTCAGGGCATTCCGATTGTTACGAGTATTTAGAATCTTGAAATTGGTGCAATTTTTAGGAGAGGCCTCGCAACTCAAAAGAGCATTGAAGGCGAGCAGGGCAAAAATAACGGTCTTTCTTTTTGCTGTCGTTATTCTTTCTGTCATGCTAGGCACACTTATGTATTATATCGAAGGGGATGAGGCCGGCTTCACAAGCATACCCACTAGTATCTACTGGACTATTGTTACCCTTACAACGGTAGGCTACGGCGATATTGCGCCGATTACGCCACAGGGCCAACTGATTGCAACGATGATCATGTTAGTGGGCTACGGGGTCATCGCCGTACCGACGGGAATCGTTACCGTGGAGTTCGGCAAACAAGGCAAGGGCAAAGAGAATCTGAGCGATGGCAAAGAACATTTTGTTCATGTCAATACCCAGGCATGCCCCGATTGTTCTGCCGAGGGGCACCGTGATGACGCATCTCATTGCTATAAATGCGGAAGTCAGTTGTAATGTTAAAAACCCTTATTTCCATTGTAGGCCCGACGGCCATCGGAAAAACAAAATTGGCCATTGCCATTGCAAAACATTTTAAAACTGACATTATTTCCTCAGATTCGCGTCAGTTCTATAAGGAAATGAAAATTGGCACGGCGGTTCCTTCGGAAGAAGAGTTATCCATCGTACCGCACCATTTTATCCAACACAAAAGCATCTTTGATAAATATTCCGTTGGAGATTTTGAAAGGGACGCGCTCGTAAAGCTGGAAGCGCTTTTTGAGAATCACGACATCGTGGTCATGGTAGGCGGTAGCGGTCTTTATATCGATGCAGTAACTCTTGGCTTGGACGATTTTCCTGAAGTGGACCCAAAATTTAGAAAAGAACTCAATCTACAACTGGCCGAAAGCGGCATAACCTCGCTTCAAAAACAATTAGAAGCTCTGGACCCGGAATATTATATAAAAGTGGACCATATGAATCCACATCGGCTTATTCGGGCCTTGGAAATCTGTTTGGCAACGGGTAAACCCTATTCGTCATTTTTGAACCGACCAAAGCAAGAACGCCCCTTTAAAACGATTACCGTACAAATGACTGCCGATAGACCTCTAATTTACGAACGTATCAATAACCGTGTTGATGGTATGATCCGCGACGGACTTCTAGAAGAGGCAAGAGAGCTATATGCACATCGAAGCCTCAATGCCCTACAAACTGTAGGTTATACAGAGCTCTTTCATTATTTTGATGGATCATGCGATTTAGAATTTGCCATTTCCGAAATAAAGAAAAATACCCGAAGGTTCGCCAAACGGCAACTGACTTGGTTCAAAAAGAATGACAACGCGCTTAAAGTGGATCTAAACGATAATATTTTACAAGTCATAACCGAGACCCAAAAAAGAATACAAAAGTGTAAAAATGATTAAAAATCAGATATTGATTGTCATGGGGGTGTCCGGATGTGGAAAAAGCACCATCGGAAAGATGCTCGCACATACTTTGGGCGTGCCTTTTTACGATGGCGATGATTACCACTCCGAGAAAAATGTCGAGAAAATGTCTCAAGGCCATCCGCTGAACGATGACGACCGTAAGAGTTGGCTACAAACCCTTAATCGATTGGCAAAAGATAACCTTAACGAAGGTACCGTTATCTGCTGCTCGGCACTAAAAGAAAGGTACAGGGCTTTGCTCAATCATTCGATTGAACAACAAATGATCTTTGTTTATTTGGATGGTACATATGAAGAGATTTTCGAAAGGATGCAAAAGAGGAAAGACCATTTTATGCCGCCAGGTTTACTAAAATCACAATTCGATACCTTAGAACCTCCAATCGATGCGATTCGTGTTTCCATAGCTAAACAACCGAAAGAGATCACCTCGGAAATTTTGTCAATTTTGAACAAAAAATAAAGGCATCCGTATATTTTACGAATGCCTTAATATAAATATTGTAATAGTTATTATTCCTCGTTCTTCACGACAAGTCGGAAGCCTTCTCCGTGAATGTTCAATATTTCCACACTGTCGTCAACTTTTAGATATTTTCGCAGTTTGGCAATATATACGTCCATACTTCTGGAAGTGAAATAATTATCGTCTCTCCAGATTTTTGTCAAGGCCAGCTCACGCGGCATCAAATCATTTTCGTGAAGCGCCAACAAACGCAACAATTCATTCTCTTTCGGCGAAAGCTTTATCGCCTCAGTATCTTTATATTTTAAAAATCTTAGCTTAGAATTCAAATGAAAATTACCTATTTTGAATTCGAATTTCTTGCTATCGGCAAGTGTGTTAGAAGCTTTACGTTGAAGTATCGCTTTAAGTTTCATTAAAAGTACTTCCGAATCAAAAGGTTTGTTCAAATAATCATCTGCACCGGCCTTATACCCCTTTAGCACATCTTCTTTCATCGTTTTCGCGGTGAGAAAGACAATCGGTACATTTTCGTTTTTCTCACGAATTTCTTTGGCCAACGTAAAACCATCTTTGTAGGGCATCATAACATCCAAAATACAGATATCGTAATTATCCTTTTTGAACTTCTCAAATCCTTCCATCCCATTTTTGGCCAAGGTGACGTCAAAATCATTCATTGACAAATAGTCTTTTAAGACAATACCGAAATTGGGGTCGTCCTCTACCAAAAGAATCTTCTTGTTTATTGTTTCCATAATTTTTTATATTAAGGGTAATTTTATGAAGAATGTGCTTCCTTTATCTTTTTCACTTTCGGCATAAACTTCCCCTTGATGATCGTCAACTATTTTCTTTACGTAGGCAAGCCCGAGGCCGTGCCCTTTAACATTATGTATATCTCCTGTATGTTCTCTATAGAATTTTTCAAAAACCTTTTTTAGTACCGCCTTGCTCATCCCCGAACCTTGATCCTTTACTCTAATAATAATGTTGTTTTTGACCACTTCTGTGAAAACATCGATTTTTGGTGCCTCCTCAGAATACTTTACCGCATTATCAAGTATGTTTACCACAACGTTGGTAAAATGCATTTCATTGGCCAAAACTTCGCGTCTCTCAGCGTCTAAATGCGTTTCAATGTATCCTCCTCGATCGGCCACAATAAGTTCAACGTGGGCAATAGCATCTTGTATTATGTCGTGAACATCAACCCTATCCTTACTAATATCCAACTGGTTCTTTTCCAGTTTCGATATTCGGAGCACGTTTTCGACTTGGGCATGCATGCGTTTGTTCTCGTCACGTATCATTCCCAAATAACGCATCACTTTCTCCTTATCATCGATAATCTTAGGATTTCTAATCGCTTCTACGGCCAAGTTTATCGTCGCTATCGGTGTTTTGAACTCGTGCGTCATGTTATTGATGAAATCCGATTTTATTTCGGAAATCTGTTTCTGCCGAATCAACTGATAAATTGCCCCAGAATACGCTATAACAATAACCAGAGTGAACAACAGGGACAAAAGGGCCATTTTCAAAATCGATTCCAACAAGAATTTCTTCTTTTTCGGAAAAGAGATGAGAAGTGAAAAATCAGAATCCCCATCACTATCCCTGAAAATCGGTGCTTTGAATACAGTCGAAAGCGTAGGCTTGAACTTTTTTGATTTTACCTTTGTAGGCAATCCGTTACTGTATACGCCGTATTCATAATCTATTTTCAGTCCTCTATTTTCCAATTCACGTCCTAACAATAACTCGATTTCTTGCTTGGACACCCTTTTATGGATCGGAACCTTTTTTGCATGTTCTTTGAAGACATCCTTGAACTGAGCTTCCTTTATTGCAGACCAGTCACCAATTTTTTCAAATTTTTCCATGGGCGTGAGCTTGTAAGAGCGCCCGTCAAGTCCATAGTCTTCCTTTAATATTACTTTACTCCGTCGACTGGTATAATTCTTGATCGTCGTACTATCAAAACCACTATTATTATCAAAGAACGTAGAGGCAATATTATAGTCCTCTTCTAAAATGCCATGTTGATACAGTTCAATCTCGTTCGAATTAAGATCCCGCTCAACGTACATAAAGCTTCCGAAAGAACCTGATTTCGGATCGCCCAAACTGTCATTCTGCGTTATGAAGCGCTCTATATAATCTTTGGTCTCCCTTTGGGCGATTTTCTCGGTAACGGTAATCAAGACTTCAGAAATTGTTCTTGAGAATTGTTCTTCCTTGTCCTCAACGGACTGTTTAATCCAAAAACCTTGAACAAAGATGATACCTATAAGAGAGAGGCTCATCAAGATTACCAATAGAACAAACAACCTCTTATTCATCTTCAAGTAAAATTAAAGATTTAACATCTAGAAAATTGTACGTTTAACCTAACCTTAACAAAAATGTTAAAATCGCCGAAACTCAGCTATATTCAAGCAGGCGCTTGTGAAGGTATTCGATTTTCGACTTCGTTTTTTCCAAATCGACGTTCTCGATCACGAAATCGGATAAGGGTATTTTTTTCGCATCATCCCATTGAGCTCCCATTCTTGTCAAAATGACCTCTTTTGAAGTCTGATCTCTTTTCAATATACGATGTAACCGCAACTCCTTTGGAGCGGTAATCAAAATGACCTTATCGTAAAAGTCTTGTAGTCCGTTTTCGAACATAATGGCCGTTTCTTGGATGACGTAGGGAAATTCCTTTTTTTGCCCATTTCAAAAAGTGTTTTCGCACGGCCGGATGAACAATGGCGTTCAATTTTGATAATCTTTCAGGGTTATCGAATACCATTTCGGCAATATAAGGGCGATTTAGTTTTTTCTCAATGTAGGCCTTTGGCCCTAAAAGGTCAACAATGGCTTTTCTTAATTTTTTGGAAGATTGCATCAAACGTTTTGCTTGACGATCTGATTCGTAAACCGGCACTCCGAGATCGGAGAACATTTTTGCTACGGTGGATTTACCGCTGCCGATACCGCCTGTCAGCCCAACTATCATCATTCTCGCCTAATTATATATTCGACCTGTTCTTCGTTCAAACTGACATGTTGCACATTATTTGGCCGTTTACCGATTGATAACTGCAGAATACTCGAACTGGAATCCTTTATGGAACTGTAATCGGCAATAACCTGAAAATCGGCATCAGTGATATCTTTCAACACGTCAATTTTGGCCTTCACTACGATAGAAACTTGATTCGGAAAGGTCCGAATTTCAGTTCCTTTCGGCAAATTGACCACTTTTACCGGTACTTTCAAAACCTTTTCCGAAAAGCGGGCCACCCTTCCTTTAAGAATAACATGGGTCGTCGAAAAGGTGGTGTTTTTTAAATCAGGGAAAATTTGTATGTCCGCCCCACGAGAAAAATCGGAGGTCAAGTCGGTCAAATTCAATTCTTCGGTCCTTGCTTCAGTTATTGTGTCAATTTCGCGCAACGGGCCCTTAATCGTTATAATATTGGGTTCAACCACCAACTCGCCGTCAAGAAGATAGTTTTGAGCCAGATTCAGCAGGATTCTTGGTCTTACGGGGATAACTTTTGTACCCAATTCCAGAAAATCAAAATAGATGGGTTCGTTATCCATTTCAAGCAGGGCCATTGAGCCCGGTAATTGTTTTTCAATTTGCGCCCTATAGGTTGCTGCAGGAATAAAAAAACCTGTATCTCCTTTTTGAACTTGGGCTAAATCCACTACTACCTTTTTGTTCTTCAACAGATTAAATCTCAAAAACTGGAAGCCACCTGCCCTTACTCTTAGATTGACCTCTTCCCGAGAAGCCTTTCCCAATAAATAATTTTCAGGAATATTTGTGAATTGTAAGTCAAAAGTCGCATTATCAGTATATGTTTCTGAAAGTTGGCTGATAAACCATGCCGTAGCCGAACACAAAAGAAATATCAAAAATAGTTTGACTTTTCTTTTTTTTAATGCGTTTCTTATTTTGCCTATCACACTGCGTTGGGAGTTTTAAAAAACAGTTTAGGGAACAATTCCTCTGGGGTTCTTTTACTAAAATTAACCCAAATAGTTGATTTTAAAAAACCGTAGCCATAACCAAAGAACTGAATTATCACCGCGATTATGGATAGCGCAGCAATTCTAAGTCTTCGGGTCTTCAACCACGAATCGATAAATATCACAAAGAAGTATACACCGAACATGCGCAAGGGCAATCGAATACCGGAAAACCAAAGTATAAAAGCTAGAATGAATCCTATGCAGAACATTGTGGGAAACCAATAGGTGATCTTAGCGGTACGAGGATGCCATTTATTTAAAATCGGCCGCACCATACCAAACTTTTTGACCTGGGTATAAAACTTGTTCCAATCAATCCGACGTTTGTGGTATACAAAGGCTTCGGGAATCAATTTGGTCGCATATCCTTTATTCCAAATCCGAATGGTAAGGTCCGGGTCTTCCCCAGGGTGTATGTTGCCATAACCTCCTACATCTTCAAATGCCTTTTTTGAAATTCCCATGTTGAAACTTCTTGGCTGAAACTTACCGATCGCCTTCTTATTGCCACGAATACCACCCGTGGTCAAAAGGGACGTCATCGCATAATTTATTGCTTTCTGAACCGCGGAAAAAGACTCGTGCGCGGCATCAGGACCTCCATAGCAGTGCACAAAATCTTTCGAAAGTGAATCATCCGCTTCCTGTAAATATTGCGGGGGCATAATACAGTCCGAATCCAAGATGACAAAATAGTTGCCTTTGGCCCGCTCCATACCGTAATTTCGCGAATCGCCAGGACCGGAATTCGGCTTCCGATAATAGGAAATAGTGAGCTTATCGTTAAATTTTTCAATGACTTCTTTCGAATCTTTCGTAGATCCATCTTCAACGATAACGACTTCGAAAGGCTTGCTGTAGGTTTGCGCGACTAGACTCTCCAACAACTCGCGAATCTCTTCGGGTCGATTATAAACGGGGATGATAAAAGAAAAGAATAGATTCATTTACACGAAGATACGCTGCTGTATCTCAAATCATTAAAAATGTGATTAAGTCGACGTGGCATGTTCGAGATTCCTCCCGTCTAGGAATGACAAAATTACTTCGAGAAATAATCCATGACCTCCTTGCTCACACCGGTATTGGAAAAACCACCGTCATGGAAAAGGTTCTGCATGGTCACCTTCTTGGTTAGATCGGAAAACAAGGTAACCGTGTAATCTGCACATTCGAGCGCGGTCGCATTGCCCAATGGGGACATTTTGTCGGCATAACTTATAAATCCGTCAAAGCCTTTCACCCCTTGTCCGGCCGTAGTGGGCGTGGGAGACTGTGAAATAGTGTTCACCCGTACCTTCTTTTCCTTTCCGAAGAAATATCCAAAACTTCGGGCTACCGATTCTAGGTAAGCCTTGTTATCGGCCATATCATTATAGTCTGGGAAGGTACGTTGTGCCGCCATATAGGTCAAGGCCACGATACTGCCCCATTCCGCCATGGCATCTGCTTTGAACAAAGTCTGCATCACCCTATGAAATGAAAGTGCGGAAATATCCCACCCTTTATGCGAAAAATCATAGTTCTGATCGGTATAGGCCCTTCCTTTTCTCACGTTTACCGACATTCCGATAGAATGCAGCACAAAATCAAGTTTTCCACCCAAAATCTCTACCGACTGATCTACCAAATTGCTCAAGTCTTCTTCGCTCGTCGCATCGGCAGGAATAATTTCAGATCCGGTTTGCTCGGCTAGTTCTTTTATTTGGCCCATGCGCATGGCAATCGGTGCATTGGTCAAAACGAAAGTTCCACCCTCTTCGTGTACCCGTTTAGCTGTTTTCCAGGCTATGGAATTCGAATCCAAAGCACCAAAAATAATTCCTCTTTTTCCCTTTAATAAATTGTACGCCATGTTCTAGGTCTCTAATGGTTTTGTTGATTTCAAAGATATTTAAAAAGTACGAAGTACGAGGTACGAAATTCGAAATGCTATCTTTTTGAAAGCTTGTACAATGGTACTTGTTCGCCGAAAACTCAATTTAACAATTGTCTTGCATGTGCCATCGCAGAATCGGAAAGGTTCTTACCATCCAACATTTCGGCAAGTTCCACTACCCTTTCATCATCGTTCAGCTTTTTCATTTTGGTATTGGTAACCTCTGCGTTCTCATCCTTGAAAACCTTAAAATGATGATCTCCCTTCGATGCTACCTGCGGAAGATGGGTAATACTGAACACTTGCATGCTCGAACTCATTTGATGCATGATTTCACCCATTCTATTCGAAATCTCTCCGGATACCCCGGTATCTATTTCATCGAACATCATCGTAGGAAGGCTTTCATATTTACCCAGAATAGCCTTGATTGTGAGCATAATACGAGAAAGCTCTCCCCGGAAGCTACCTTTTTCAATTCGCCATAGGCCGTTCCCTTGTTTGCGGAGAATAAAAAGACTAGTTCGTCCTTGCCGTTTCTATTGAATTCTTTTGAGGGCTCCATCTCTATTTTGAACTGCGCATTGGGCATACCTAAGGACGCCAAACTACTTTCCAGTTGTTTCTTTAGGTCGGGTATAACCTTGTTTCTTGCCTTTCTTAAAAGAACGGCCGTATTCTCCAACTCCTTTTCAAGTTTCACAAGTTCTTGCTGTTTGGCTTCAATCCTTGACTCAAGATCGGCCGTTTCGGAAACTTTTTCAGACAACGCTTCCTTAATTTCCAAAAGTGCCCCAATATCGGCGGCACCGTGTTTTTTTTGTAAATCGTAAAGCAGCTGTAGTTTACCATTGATTTCTTCCAATAAAAGAGGATTGGCCTCGATACCACCTTCCAGAGATTCCAATTCACTGGTGATATCGTCCATTTCAATAAAAACGGATTGTATACGCTCATTGAGTGCCGCGTATTTTTTTCCGTAACTAGATAATCTAGAGGATGCTTGTTTCAACTCGGATAACAAGTGTAGTATACCTATTTCATCGTTGTTTACCAGTTGATGCCCTTTTGAGAGTTGCTCCAGTATGGTCTCGACATTGTTCAACTGTTCATGTTCCGATTCTAATTCCTCTTGGATACCTGGCCGTAGGGGAGCTTTTTCCAATTCCTCCAAAAGAAAGGTGTTATAATCCAATTCTTTGATTTCGTCGGACTGTCTTTTGATAAGTCCGTTCAAGTCTTTTGAAGTCCTGTTGTAGCTGTCGAGTATATCGGCGTACTCCGTTAGTACACTTTGATTTTCCGCCAGGGCATCGATAACCTTGAACTGAAAATCATTATCCGCCAATTGCAAGGTTTGATGCTGCGAATGCACATCGATCAAACGACTTCCCAATCGGGAAAGGACATCCAGGGTCACGGGAGTGTCGTTCACAAAAGCCCTTGATTTTCCACTAGGAAGAATTTCACGCCTAAGAATAGTGCGGCTTTCATAATCAAGATCATTATCCTTAAAAAAATCGGCTAAACTGTATTTTCCGATTTCGAAATCGGCCTCGATAATGCATTTTTGGTCGGTATCACGTAGTGAGGAAAGTTCGGCACGCTTACCCAAGACCAATGAAAGTCCGCCCAAAAGAATGGATTTACCAGCTCCCGTCTCTCCGGTAATAACCGTAAAACCGGCATTGAACCGAACATCAAGATGGTCGATAAGCGCATAATTCTTTATGGATAGGTGTACAAGCACAACTTAAGAAGTTAGTGCGGTAAAGATAATGAAGTAATGGAATTTAAAAGATCAATATTTTATTTCGTTCCAAGTACTGGAGTAGAGCGGTGCGATATTATTCAATGTTTCCTTTAATTTGACCACATCTACTTTAGGGCCATCGGAAAAGATATTCCGGATTTCTTCCGATTTTGCATCGAAAAACGTGGAAATCAAAAAAGCGTTCGGCCTTCTTTTGATCATGGTCTGAAAGAGATTCATCGTACCGGCGATTACCTGTTTTCCAGTACTGTTGTTGTCTGCCAAGATATCAAGTCCCTTTCTGTGGTAATTGTACATGGCCACTCTGTATTCACGATAGGTGTTCGACATTAAATTATCGACAAGATCGAAACGACTGCGGTCGTTATCCGTAGTATGGTTCCACCCTGAGGAATTACTTCCCTGAGCCTGGGTAACTATTTTTTGGGCAGTTCTAAAATGTTCAGATCCACCTTCCAATGAAAAAGTATCAGCATCCAATCCAAGAATTATATAGACGTAGTAGGCGATTACACTTACCAAATTCGATTCGTAGACGTTCTCATTAAAAATCAAGGGTTGAAATTCAATATACTCGAAACTTAACTTGTTGTCTTTATAATTGAAGACGGAGGTTTCATACGCGGCATTATAAACAGGGCGCGATGATTGTACTTGCAATGTACCCTTGAATCTATTTGACTCATACTCCGTGATCGTAATGAACATTTGAGCGTTTACTCTTTCATTCTCCTTGTAGACACGATTTGTCCATTTATTCTTGTTCACCAAATCATTTAGGGAACGCTCGAGCGTCTTAAATATCTGTTGGTTGGTTTGTGAAACCTGATCGGAGTTTACCGTAACTACGCAATTCAGTTCTTGCGCATGTGAAAACACAGCAAAAACAAAAAACAAGAATGTACAAACTATGTTACGCATGGAGTCTTTCGATGATTTCATTTAAAATGTCCGAAGCAACATCTGCCTTGGTCTTTAAATCAAACGGTTTTATCTGAAAATTCTTATCTATAAAAGTGATTTTGTTCGTAGTTCCGCCAAAACCGGCCCCAGAATCATTGAGGGAATTCAAAACGATGGCGTCAAGGTTCTTTTTCTTGAGCTTGACCTTGGCATTTTCAACTTCATTTTCGGTCTCGAGGGCAAAGCCTACTAAAAACTGATTTTCTTTTTGCTCGCCTAAAGATAAAAGAATGTCTTTGTTCTTGACCAGTTCGATAGTCAGTTCCTTATCCTTCTTTTTTATTTTTTGGTCCGCAACGGTTTTGGGACGATAGTCCGCTACTGCGGCCGCACAAATAACAATATCCGAATTCTTGTAATACATATGGGTCGATTCAAACATTTCGTCGGCGGACATAACCCTAATCAATTCAATACTTGAATTGTCGATGGATAAATGGGAAGGCCCTAAAACCAAAACAACCTCAGCACCGAGATTGGAAGCAGCTTTGGCCAGCTCATACCCCATGGTACCCGATGAGTGGTTTCCCACGAAACGAACCGGGTCAATCGGTTCGTACGTCGGCCCGGCCGTAATCAGTACTTTTTTACCAGTTAGGGGCAATCCTTCGGAAAGGTAATTTTCTATAAATTTTAAAATAGCTTCTGGTTCGGCCATTCTGCCTTCACCGTGCAATCCACTTGCCAATTCCCCCGAAGTTGCTGGAATCATACTATTCCCAAAGGATTGTAACTTTTCTAAGGATGCCTTGGTGGAAGGATGTTTGTACATGTCCAAATCCATCGCAGGGGCGAAAAAAACCTTGCATTTTGCGGAAAGATAGGTTGCTAGCAATAAATTATCGCAGGCACCATTGGCCATTTTTGAAAGGGTGTTCGCCGTGGCCGGCGCTATAAGCATCAAATCGGCCCAAAGACCTAATTCTACGTGGTTGTTCCAGTCCGTTGTATTGTTCTCTTCCTTCACAAAAGACGTCAATACGGGATTCTTGGAAAGTGTTGCCAAGGTAAGGGGAGAAACGAAAGAACTGGCACTTTCTGTCAAAATCACTTTGACATGGGCACCAGCTTTAATCAATAAACGAACGAGAAAGGTCGTCTTGTAAGCAGCTATCCCTCCAGTAATGCCTAAAAGGATGTTTTTACCGCTCAACATAATACTAAATTATGCGTCTTTCTCAGTATTCCTATGGTAAATCTTGTCGTTCAACCACTCTTCGACCGCCATGGCGTGGGGTTTAGGAAGCTTTTCGTAGAATTTAGAAACCTCGATTTGCTCTTTGTTCTCAAAAACCTCTTCCAAGCTGTCGCTATAGGTCGCAAATTCTTCGAGTTTCTCCAAAAGTTCCTTTTTAATCTCAGAATTGATTTGAACCGCTCTTTTGGCCGTTATCGAAATCGCTTCATAAATATTATCGGTTTTGGCATCGAACTCATTTTTGTTGATGGTAACCGTAGAAACGGGAGCTTTTGAATTTTTTAAATCATTCATAGATGATGGGATATTATTTTGATAATTCGGTGAAATTTTGTGATTCTTTGTCGATTTTTTTAAGCCATTTTTCTGCCTCTTTGGCATATGCCGTTTCGGGAAACTGTTTTTTCAATGTTGCATAGGCCGCCATGGCCTCCTCTATTCGTTGAGGCTTCAACCGCTGTAAACTATTAAGGGCCATTCTTGTAGCCGCCTCGAATTTATAGAAAAGGGCGGCCTCTCTGTATACCGACCCTGGATAATCAGATACAAAATTTTCGAACGCCGAAACGGCAGGAGTCAAAAACGTATAATCGAACTCACCAATTTTATTGAACTGGCGGGCAATTTCAAATGCTTTCTTTTCTTGCTTGGTCGTGAGTTCCTTGGCCATTAGATTGGCTTCTTCAAAATATTCCGAATCAGGATAAGTATTGACAAAAGTCTGCAACTTCGCCAAAGCCTTGTCTGTATCTGTTTGATCTAAGGAATATTCAGGGGAAAGTTCGTAATAACTCGCGGCACCCATAAATGCGGCTTCCTGCGTCTTTTTCACTTTGGGGGTACGATTTAAGAAAACGCTCAAATTGGTATCCCGCCATATTATAATCCTCTCTCTGGAAATAGGTGTCGGCCAAGAAGAACATGACCCGTTCGCCTTGCGGTTTACCAACATATTTTGGTGCTATTTGTTCAAATAACCTGTTGGCCCTTTTATAATCTTCCTCTTCATATAATTCTTGTGCCAACTCGTATTTGTTCTTCACATCCTCGTTCTTGAGCACTTTCTGGTACTCGCCGCAAGAGGCAAAGAATAAAACTAGGGCCAAGAAAGAAAAAAGTTGTCTCATTCTAAAAAACATTTTGCAAAAATACGCATTATCGACTGATAAAAAAAACAATTTTAAAACGCTAAAATAGTAGGTTTAAAAAGGCAGGACAATGCTTTTGGCGAAGATTTAACGTATAAAATCAAGTTGGTTATTAAGAATGGACTTCTGCAAAAGGCTTAACAAATGAAGCGATTCTTTGCTTTAATTCGGGAGTTGCCTCTACCAAAGGTAATCGTACCGTCGCCCTCGAGAGGCCAAGCACTTCAAAAATAGACTTTATACCTGCAGGATTTCCTTCTTCGAAAATGAGCGACATACCTTCTTTCAATTCGGACTGCAGTTCTTGTGCCTTGGTGGTATTACCATCTAAGGCCGAAGATATCATCTTGACAAATACTTCGGGCATTCCTTGTCCCAATACGGAGATAACACCTGAACCACCGGCCATAATGGTTGGAAGTGCATTGCTATCATCCCCCGATATTACCTGAAAATTTTGTGGTTTTCTATCAATAATCTCGGTGATTTGCGAAATGTCGCCAGAGGCTTCTTTTATAGCTAAAATATTTTCAAAATCGTTTGCCAATCGCAAAACCGTATTTGGAAGCATATTGCTACCCGTTCTTCCAGGCACATTATAAAGAATTATTGGAATCGGACAAGCCGATGAAATGGCCCTAAAATGCTGATATATACCTTCTTGTGTCGGTTTGTTATAATAGGGCGATACGGAAAGAATCGCACAAAATGGACTCAGGTCTAGTAACTGTAATTCTTCAACAATAGCGGCCGTGTTATTACCTCCAACCCCTAAAACCAAAGGTAATCGTCCATCATTTGCTTTTATGACAGTTTGAACCACTAATTTTCTCTCGGTCGAGCTTAAGGTAACCGATTCACCGGTCGTCCCTAGCACTACGAGATAGTCGACCCCGCCCTCGATACAATAATCGACGATACGGGTCAAAGCTTCGATATCTATCGAGAAATCTTCATTAAATGGAGTGACCAAGGCCACACCGGTACCTATGAGTTCTTTCATTACGCAATCTCGTTAAAAACCTTCAAATATTTTTTTAGCTCCATTTTGAATGTCTTGAAATCATGCATGGGCGTATCCAAAATTAAATCGTTATAGCTCTGATCTACTTCTTTAAATCCTACCCGTACCCTTGCCTTGGTCTTTACGCTCATGAGTTGTAACAACAAGTTTTCTTCGGTATAATAATTGACCAGAAGATCATATTCCCTGCTCAAGAATTCAAGTACATAACTATTTTCAATATCCCCGTTCCATCCAAGATCTTTGTCCGAGAAAACCGGTGTGGAATAGGGGCTGTTTTTGTCATAATAACTTTTATATCCAATAATCTTGACAGCATTCGGTCTAAGGGAAAATTCCTCGACAAATTCATAGAACAGATTGGCATTATCGAACTTGTCAAGGTCTACAAGACAGGCAATCGATGTTATACCTTTTGACCGCTCAACGACCGGTGCCGGCTTGGCCAGTTCGGCCTTTAAGAATTTAAGCCCTGATTTGTGCTTAAATTTATCTTTTATTCCCTTAAACATGTATTTTTACATTTGTAGAACTCTTTCGGAGTTCATATGCTGTCTTACAAATGTAAAGAATATCCACTTGTCAATTCGTGGCTAAGTTAAAAAGGATAATGGATTTAAAAATAAAACATTTTGTTATATTTATAACGATTACTTGCCTCTACTCCTGTAAACATGAACCCTTGCACATGGCAAAAGTCGAGGCCATACAAATTCAAATAGACACTTCCTTCGTCGCTCAAGATTCTTTGGAATCCTTCATAAAACCGTACCGAAATCGTATCAACGAAGTGCTTGACAGTACATTGGCCTATGCACCTTTTATGATATCTAAAGATGAAGGAAACTATAATACACCCGCTGGCAACCTTATGGCCGATATTCTGCTATCGGAGGCAAATCCGATATATAAAGCCAGAACAGGACACAAAATAGATTTTGTTGTATTGAACCACGGGGGCATACGTTCCATTATATCCAAAGGAAAAGTTTCCGCAAGAACTGCCTTCGAAGTCATGCCTTTTGAAAATTCTATTGCGGTGGTTGAATTAAGCGGGAAATCGGTACAAGAACTTGTTGATTTTTTAGTGCATTCAAAAAGGGCGCATCCGATTTCCGGAATGCAGATAATATTGGATGCCAAGGATAAATCAATTTCCATAAAAATTCAGGGAGAACCCCTTGATATCAATAAAACGTATCGTATAGCTACTTCCGATTACTTGGTGAGCGGTGGCGACGATATGATTTTTTTTAAGGATGCCATAAAAGTTACCAGTATCGATTATCTTATACGAAACGCAATGATCGATTATTTTAAAAAGGTGGATACACTCAACCCTGTAGTAGATGACCGTTTTTATAAATTGACCAACTGATGAAAAGAAGAAAATTTTTAGCCAATGCTACTGCCTCTTCGGTATTTGTTGGTCTAGGTGGGCTCTCGCTTTCTTCGTGCAGTACGTCAGCTAAAAAAATTACCATTTTACACACCAATGATGTGCATAGCCATATCGACCCTTTTGAAAAAGATCATTCACAATTTCCGAATATGGGCGGACTGGCGCGGCGGGCCACTCTGGTCGAAAGCATACGCAATGAAAATCCGAATACCTTATTGTTCGATGCGGGGGATATCTTTCAAGGTACTCCGTATTTTAACTTTTATGGCGGTGAGCTCGAGTTTAAACTGATGAGCAAATTGCGCTATGATGCCGCTACAATCGGCAATCACGATTTTGACAATGGTGTAGAAGGTTTGGCGGCACAATTGCCACATGCGAAATTCAAATTTCTATCGGCCAATTATAATTTTGCCAATACCATACTCGATGGTCAAGTAAAGCCTTATACCACTTATTCAGTTGATGGCATAAAAATCGGCGTATATGGTCTGGGGATTGAATTGAAAGGTTTGGTGTCCAGATCTCTTTACAAAGAAACTAGGTACGATCATCCCTACCCCATCGCGCGTGATATGGAGCGCATTTTAAAGACCGAAGAAAAATGTGACCTTATCATCTGTCTTTCACATATCGGATACCAGTATAAAGTTAAAGACAAGCCCAATGACCTACATCTCGCGGCAAAAACAAAACTCACCGATTTGATTATCGGGGGCCACACCCATACTTTTTTAGAAAAACCAACTGTCGTTCAGAATATGGCCGGGAAAAATGTATTGGTAAATCAGGTAGGCTGTTTTGGCCTCAATCTTGGTCGTGTGGATTTCTATTTCGACACTGAAAAAAATGTAGCCGCTAATGGCACAAGAATAATAGTTTAACGAACAATCCTATAAACAACTACATTATGAGAACACTTATTTTTTTATTTTTCTTTGCGGCCTCGTCACTTTCACTTTCCGCACAAGAATCAAGACAATATTATCAGCTCAAAGTATATTCTTTTGACACGGACGAACAAATGGCGACTACGGATGCTTATTTGAAGGACGCCTTTATTCCTGCAGTAAAAAAATTGGACATCGGCCCTGTTGGGGTTTTCAAGCCAAGACCAACGGATTCGATTACTCCTAAACAAACGTATGTCTTGATTCCTTTTAATTCTTTAGTTAAGTTCGGACTTTATGAGGATGCTATCATGAAGGATGAAAAACATCTAACCGGTGGAAAGGCATACCTCACAGCGGCACATGATAATGCGCCGTATCAACGTATAGAAACCATGCTCATGAAAGCATTTACCGAAATGCCTCAAATGGCAACCCCTAATTTAAATGGCCCTCTAAAAGATCGAGTCTATGAATTGCGCAGCTACGAAGGGGCGACCGAAGACCTTTACCGAAAAAAGTGGATATGTTCAATGCCGGCGGAGAAGTAAAACTATTCAATGATCTAGGCTTCAATGCTGTTTTTTATGCGGAAGTCTTGTCCGGTAGCAGAATGCCGAATTTAGTGTATATGACCACACACGAAAATCAAGAAGAGCGCGATGCCAACTGGAAGAATTTTAGTGAATCCCCCGTTTGGGAAAAACTAAAGGTCATGCCCAAGTACCAGAATACGGTTTCGAGAAATGACACGAGGCTTTTATACCCAACTGAGTATTCGGAATACTGAAAAAGTTTCAAGTTTCTTGTTTCAGGTTCTGAACTCTGAATTCTGAATTTTATCGCTTTAAAATAAATTCCACCAAATCCCGATGCTCTGCTTTGAGCGTTTTTTGCGGAAAGGGTCTCCCCGCCCTTCGGTACCAATACCCCGCATTGAATTCATCGCCTTCTTTGCGATGCAGATAGGCATGAATCCAACTTCCCATTTCATTGTGCATTTCTTGGGCGATGTCGTGCGAGCCCTCCCAATCGCCCTTGGCATCGTACCAAAGGGCTTTTAGGGCTTCGGGCCAGTTACCTGATGGAACGGCTGCTTCCAAAGTTCCTAAAAATTCTGAATATGAAGTGATTACGGTCATTGACAACAGGTTTTAAGGACTACACATCAGTTACAAAGATAATGGGAATTGTTTTGAAATAATCGGGGTTCGATTTCGTTAGAAAAAGACTAAACTATATAACCTACGACGCTGACCTGCCGATATTCCCTTTTATTATGAAGAAATTCCTACTCTCCATTGTTCTATTTTTTGTTTGTTTTTATTGTATTGCGCAATGCCCTTCAGGAAATATAAGTCTGACCTCACAATCGGATATAGATAATTTTAAAACCGCCTATCCAAATTGTACCGAGATTGGTCGAGACCTTATAATTCAAGGTAGTAGCATCAACAATCTTAATGGACTAGACGAAATTATCAAAATTACTAGGCATCTGAATATTCTTGACACCTCATTATATGATTTTTCAGGTCTTGATGCGCTCACGACAGTATCAGGTGGTATAACTATTTGGCGAAACTATAGCCTAACTACGTTTTACGGTTTAGGCCAACTATCTTTTATAGGCGAACAAATTAGAGTAAGCAGGAACCCGTTACTCTCAAGCCTTCAAGGCATCGATAATATATCTTCTATCGGAAGTCTTAGTTTAAATCATAATCTCTATAGTGGATTATCTCTTGACGGTACGCAAATTACATCTCTACAAGCATTAAGTTCCCTTACATATTTAAGTGGCCTACATCTGGCGGATAACAATGTTGACTCATTGGTCGGGCTAGAAAATATCGTTTCCATTGACGGCGGAATATCAATTGGAGGTGAATCGATAACAGATTTTAGCGGTCTGGATAACCTTAGAACAATTGGTGACGGTTTGAATATAACCGGGAATGATAACTTGACATCATTCCAAGGTTTAGAAAATTTGATCCGCATAGGAGGCAATGTAGGAATTTACGGAAATGCTTTACTCAGCAATTTTAATGGGCTTGAGGCATTGACTGAAATAGTTACAAGTCCAGGAGGTTTCAAGTCTAAATTTACAATTGAGGGAACACAGTTGAACAGTCTTAATGGTCTAACCAATTTAAATACCGTAGAAGATCTCGAAATCGCTCATAACCCTAATTTATCGAATCTACAAGGGCTTACTTCATTGAGGTTGGTTAGTAGTGATTTAAAGGTTAGGAATAATGAAAACCTGGAGAATTTGCAAGGGCTTGAAAATCTTGAAACCATTGATGGGCGGCTGTATCTAAGTAGCAATTTTAAGATGACAAGTCTGATTGGGCTAAGTGGGCTTTTAATAATTGGAAAGGATTTGACTTTAAATCAAAACTCTCTCTTACCGAATTTAAACGGGATATCAAAAATTCAGTCCATTGGAAGCTTAACCTTAGATTACAATAACCAGCTTACCTCCCTCCAGGGAATCGAATCTTTACAAACCCTCTCCGAAGGAAGTATTGCGTTTTTTAATAATGATAAACTATCAGATTTAACCGCATTATCCAATGCTTCAACTGGTGGACAGACTGTTAATGGATGGTTCGATGGTTTGCGAATATCATATTGTCCGGTATTGTCTTCATTAAATGGTCTTGAGAATTTAGATTTTAATGATTCCAACTATGCAGTTTTCATCAATAACAATCCTTTGCTAAATGATATTTCCGCTATGACTAATTGGAATGCAGAGGGGCTTAACAATATCACATTGGTCAACAATGCTACTTTGGCCAATTGTCAGGTTACCCCTATATGTACTTTCATGACCACCAAAAATTTGACATATGCCAATATATCTGGTAATTCAGGAAATTGCGCCAATGAGCAAGATCTTACCATTGTTTGTAGTCCTGACCCGAATGCCCTAGTGCAGATATCACTTTATCTTCACAAGAAGAAGTTGATAACTTTGCATCAAATTATGCATACTGTACTAAACCTCAAGTCTCAATAACAATAGAAGGTACAGATATTGTGAACTTGAACGGACTTCAAGTTATAACTGATATAGAAGGTAGCCTTATCATCAAAAACAACCCTGAATTACAATATCTGAATGGATTAAATAGAGTTGTTTATGTGAGTGGTGATCTGGTGGTTGAAAACAATCCTAAAATAACTTCATTGAATGGATTAGAAAAGATAGACGGGCTTTCCCTGACCAATCTGATGATTAAGGATAACGCCACCCTTTCTTATTGTAGTGTGGCATCTGTTTGTAATTTTATGGCGAAGAATATTGACACGGCCATTTTTGAAAATAATACTGGGGATTGTTCATCAGAATTCGACGTAATGATGCGGTGCAATAGTCTATGCCCTGATCAAATAATTTTGCTCAAATCTCAAGCTGATGTTGATAATTTTAAGACAAATTACCCCAATTGTACGGTTCCAAAGGAATTACAAATACAGGCATATGACCCTGACGTTCAAAACCTAGATGGCCTCGATTTGATAATGGCTGTTAAAGGTGGTCTTATTATTGGAAGAGATAGAGCAGAAAATACACTCACTGATATTTCAGGATTAAATAAATTGAGATATGTTGGAGGTTTGACAATTCAAGGTCATGAAAACTTGACCAATCTGAATGGTTTAGAGTCCCTAAAACATATTGAAAGAGGGATATCGTTATCTAACAATCCTGCACTTGAAAATCTTAATGGCCTCAGCAATCTTGAACAAGCAGGTGGATTAGGTGTTTCAAATAATGATAATCTTTCAGACTTAAAAGGACTAGAATCACTAAATACCATTACAGGTAGCATTAGCATTGTAAACAATGATAATTTGATTAGTCTAGAAGGTTTGGATAATTTGGAGTCATCTACTATTGCAGGAGATTTAATAATAGGAAATAATGACAATTTAGAAAGATTAACCGATTTAAATTCACTAACCTCAATAAACTCTCTTACTGGTGGTTGGCAAGGGAATTTAGAAATTAGCCATAATGACAAACTCATTGATATTTCGGGGCTCTCGGGTTTACAAACAATTGATGGCTCTTTGAAAATATCGACGAATACTATAATGGAAGATTTGGGAGGGTTGGATAATGTCTTCTCAATTGGAGACTTATTAATCATAGAATATAATGATAGCCTAATTAATATAGAAACTTTAAATACCCTTAACCACGCATCCCGTGTACATATTCGCGGAAATAAAGTTTTAACCAATTTGAACGGTTTGGATAATCTACAAACCATTACCAGTGATTTTCAATTATACGGAAACGATGAGTTGATAGATATAAATGGTATTGATAAAACTGACCTCAGTGCGGCTACTTGGCTATCAATTCACCACAACCCGAAACTAGCTCTCTGTAATCAAGCCAATATCTGTCAGTACATATATTATTCCGACCGCCATAATTTTAACGACAATGCAATAGGATGCTCTACGGTAGAAGAAATTATTCAATCTTGTAGCGATAGTACCAATTCTATCAACGGGACAATCCTTTTTGATATAGATAATAATGGCTGTGATCCATTCGACAGTCCAGTTCCGAATATCTCTGTTGAAACAACCGATGGTAATAAAACCTATAGAACATTTAGCAATGCCAATGGCGAATTCAATCTTCTTGTTAGAGAAGGCACCTTTAATACATCTTCCAATTCAAATAACAACTCACTGACATCGTCGCCCAGTATTCAAGAATCTATATTTACAAATTCAGGAAATAGTGATACAATTGATTATTGCATTACTTCAGCAACGGATGAGAATAATCTCATCGTTTCAATATTACCCATGTCTGAATCAAGACCCGGGTTTGACAGCGAGTATCGCTTGGTTTATCAAAATTCAGGAACTACTACGCTCAGTGGTACCTTAACATTGGAGTTTGAAAATAGCAAACTCATCTTTCTACGGGCAGACCCTTCTGAAAATTCTGCCATTGGTAACATTTTAGAGTGGAATTACACCAATCTAAAACCATTCGAAGGTAGAATTATAGATGTTTCCTTCAATATTAAAGCTCCGCCAACCAACAATATAACAGAAGAAATCGGTTTTGTCGCTTCGATTTCGCCCACCACAAATGATGTCCAAGTTGACGATAATCAGTTTCAATTAAATCAAACCTTAATCGGGTCGTATGACCCAAACGATAAAACAGTTTTAGAAGGGGAAACCCTTTTCATAGATGATGTTGGCAATTTTTTGAATTATGTAATTCGTTTTCAAAATACGGGTACGGCATCCGCCATTAATGTTAAGATTAAAGATGAACTTAGTGAAAATCTAGACTGGGAGACCTTTACTCCGATTTCTTCAAGTCACGACCACAATGTTCTTATTACAGACGGTAACAAAGTAGAATTTACCTTTGACGGAATAAACCTTCCTGACAGCTCAGCCAATGAACCCGCCAGTCATGGCTATGTCGCTTTTAAGATAAAGCCCAAATCGGATATTGTAATTGGAGATATAATCAACGGTACGGCCAGTATATATTTCGACTTTAATCCACCGATCATTACCAATACGGTTAGCACGGAAATAGTCCTTCCCGATATGGATGGAGACGGTATTCTCAATGATCATGACAATTGCCCTGAAGTCGCAAATCCGGGTCAAGAAGATGAGAACGGTAATGGCATTGGCGATGTTTGCGAAACCGAGCCATTGGAAGCTTCTTTGATTCAAACCGCTCCAATTTCCTGTTTCGGCTCAGACGATGCTACTATTGAGGTCCATGCTAATGGAGGTACGGTACCCTATACCTTTGAACTGCTGGATGGAAACGACAATCTACTCTTGACCCAGACCGCTTCAATATTTTCAAATATTGGCCCGGGTATGTACAGGGTTCGCGTTTTGGACAATAACGGGGTCGATATCATGAGCAATAGTGTTATAGTTACCGAGACCCCAAACCTCGCTGGTACGGTTACCATTGTTGCTATGACCTGTTATGAGGCTGAAGATGCTATTGCAACACTTGTAGCTGAGGGAGGTACAGCTCCTTACCAGTTCTCAATTGATGGTGGAGTTTCATTTCAAACATCGGACACCTTTATAAACTTATCGGCCGGAAGCTATGTGGGTTACATCCGTGATGCAAATGGGTGTGTAACCAACTTAGTTTTTGAAATCGACGAAGGTTTTCAAATAAACACTGAAATCAGCATCACTGATGCTTCTTGTGGCAATGCTGATGGCTCGATCGCAATAAATCTGGCAAATCAAAGCGAATATCTTTTCAACGTATCTTTACAAAACAAGGATCCCATCGATAATTATGTGACCAATAATACATTCCCCACACTTGAACCAGGCACCTATTATGTATCGGTCGCCCATGAAAATGGCTGTGTTAAAACCCTTCAGGTTACAGTAAGAAGTACCACCGATTGCCAAGATTTTACCTTACCGACATTGAATTTTACACTCCAAAATACCAGCGAAACCTGTGCTTCAAGCAACAATGGCAGTATCTTGATAACTGCCGAAGAAAAGCTCAAATATACCGCTATACTATCGGATGGCATTAATCCTTTGGATTCAAAACCTTTCACGACTTTTGCAAGTTTCCAAGATTTGAATGCCGGTTCTTACGAAGTATGCATTAAAGTTGAAGGCCATCCCGAATACGAAAAGTGCTTTTCAGTACAGATTACAGAACCCGAAGGCCTAGAAGTAGAAACTGAACTGGACACCTCAGGAAAACTGGTCACGTTGAAAATGAAGGGCGGTAAAAACTATACCATAGATGTGAACGGTACGGAGTACAATACTACCGAGAATGAAATCACGATTCCATTGTCAAAGGTCCAGAATATGGTTTCGGTAAAGACAGATGCCGATTGTCAGGGCGTTTATGAAGAGACTGTTCTTGCGAGCTATTCGAGTGTCTCGGTATATCCAAATCCAATTAAGACCGGGGATCTTACCGTTCAATTACCTGATAGCGAATACGAAAACGTACTACTTACCCTCTTTTCACAAAACGGGGTACGTGTCATGGAAAAATTGGAAAAAACGGAAAACGGTACGCTAAAAATGAACATGGATGGCGTTCCGGCAGGGATTTACACCATTATCATCACAACTGAATCAAGTAACAGCATGCGTAAAATCATCAAAAAATAAGGAATTCTATGAATATCAATTTCAAATTTTCAGCTGTTGTTCTGTTTGCCTTACTAGCGTCATGCAGTACCTCTGACACTCGGATCCGGAAGAAACCATTAACGACCCCTTGGCCGCTACCTTGGTATTTCCTGAAAACAATACCGAATGCAACGAGGGGAAAATCATCAATGATACACAAAGCGAGGTAACCTTTCGATGGAACGAGGCCGAGTTTGCCAACAAATACGAGGTCGTTCTTATAAATTTGAACACGGATGTCGAAACTACTGTTGAATCGAACACCAATTCGGCAGACATCATTATTGAAAGAGGAATTGCCTACAAATGGCACGTCTTGTCACTATCGGATATAAGCGATGCAACAGCAATGAGCGAGGAATGGAAATTTTATAATGCGGGAGCCGGAGCCGTCAACTATGCTCCTTTTCCCGCCGATATTGTTGCCCCAGAAAATGGTAGTACTTTGACTGGATCAACGGTAAACCTAGAGTGGTCTGGGAGCGATATTGACAACGATATCGTTGATTTCGAGGTTTTCTTCGGAAGTGAAAATCCACCGACCGAAAGTTTGAGCAGTGTTACGGAAAATAGCATTACCGCGACAATTTCTTCAGGCAACATCTATTATTGGATAGTCAAAACCACGGATGAGGCGGACAATACTTCCACATCGGATGTATTCCATTTTAGTGTTGAGTAAATCAAGGCCTTGAATGATACGATTTCGGCTGTACAAAAGCTCGAATTCCTTGTGCCGAAAGGGTTGCCCCAAGACCGGAATTATTTCTACCGGACCAAGGCACATTCGGACTCACACGGTCGCAGCAGTTCCAGTAAACCGTACCCACATTTAATTTATTTAAAACTTCCATCGCTCTTTCTTCGTTGGAAGAAAAAACTGCAGCAGTCAATCCATATTCGGTATCGGCCATTAATTCCGAAGCCTCTTCATCAGAGCTTACTTTTTGAATTCCGATAATCGGGCCGAAGGATTCATCTTTCATGATCTTCATTTCATGATTGCAATGGGTCAGGACCGTGGGTTCGAAGTAATACCCTTTGCCCTCAAGTTTTTTCCCGCCTGTCAACAAGTTCGCTCCTTGTTTTAGGGCATCGTCGACCTGTGCTTTCAAAATTTCAATTTGCTGTGGCCGGGTCAAAGGGCCTATAAAAGTTTCCAAGGATGCAGGATTTCCGATTTTATAGGAATTGACTTCCTGAACTAAGGCATCTACGAATTCGTCGTATATTTTTTCGGAAACATAAATACGTTCTACGGCACAGCAACTTTGTCCGTTATTATAAAAAGCGCCTTCGGCCGCATTGATGGCCGCTTGCTTGACATCTTTAACATCCTCCATGACATAAAGTGGATCTTTGCCTCCGAGTTCAAGTTGAACGGGAACCAACTTATGGGCAACGGATTTTGCAATATGAAGTCCCGTCGTATGGGATCCCGTGAAAAAATAACCATCCACATCTGCTTCAAGAATTCGTTGGCCAACTTCTCCTCCCCCAATAACACATTGAAATACATTTTTTGGAATCCCTGCTTGCCACAAATACTTTTCAAATTGCTTTCCGGTCAAGGATGCATATTCCGAAGGTTTGTACAACACTGAATTACCAGCAACTAGGGCATATAAGAAAACATTGTAGCCGACATTGTATGGAAAGTTCCATGCGGAAATATTAGCTATCACTCCCAAAGGTTCATAAACAATTTTCTCATGGGTATTTCCGGAATTGACCAAGATTTCGGGCGCCAACCATTTGGTAGCGTTTTGCTTCAAATGGTCGATACGGTTTTGGGCACCCTTAATTTCATTCAAGGATTGTTGTAACGGTTTCCCGGTCTCAGAGGTCAATATTTTGGCAAGTTTATCTACGTTTTCCTGTATCAAAACCCCAAATTGGATAATACATGACAAGCGTTCATCCACTGATTTTTTAGACCATTCAATTTGTCCTTCTCGTAGGTACTCCAGTTTCACATTTAATTCGGTTGCTGAAGTTTCTTCTAGGTCGGCTATGATTTCCTCCGTAGCCGGGTTCTTTATCTGCATTGTTCTCACCTTGTATGTTTTAAAAAAGCTTCATAAAGTAAATCCTCATTAATAACTGCTGCCCCCAAAGTCGGAGAAAATTCAGGATGCCATTGCACACCAAATACTTTCCCTTCAGGTTCTTTGATATACCCAAATGCTTCGATGAGTCCATCAGGTGAGGTTGCATAGACCTCCAAATCGTTTCCTAGGTCTTTTACAGCCTGATGGTGTACCGTATTGACATGCGGATTTTCTACTCCGTTGTACAGTTTATCCAAAAGAGTGCCCTCGACAAAATCTATGGGATGTCTGATCGTATCGTACAATTCAGCCGATCGATGATTTTCGGCATTTGGATTTTGTGTAATGGTATCTTGATAAAGTGTTCCTCCAAAATAAACGTTCATCAATTGCATACCGCGACAGATAGCAAACACTGGTTTTGAATTCTTGACCGCATAATCCATAATCTTTAACTCGTATTGGTCACGATAAGCATCCCCCTTCCATTTGCCAATAGGTTTTTCGCCATAGGTTTCGGGGGCCAAATCGACGCCTCCCTGAAAAACGAATCCATCCATTTCAATTAAAATATCTTCCAATAATTCATCGGCAACATCTGGAATCAACACCGGAAGCACTCCTTTTCGCGTTAGATATCGCGCCATGTCATTCTCGAGATAACTCAACGATTTGTGCCCAAAGACAGTCCGTTCCTTATCTGGATACATAAAACAGGAGGAGATTCCGATTTTAATCATAGGGCCTTTTGATAAAGCGTTTTGAAATCTTCCCGAGTTACAGGTTTCGGATTGTTCGGATGGCAAAAATCCGCTTCCGCCAAATCTGAAAGTTCTTTGATATGTTCTTGCTTGACATCAATTTCAGAAAGCTTCGTAGGCATTCCGAGTTTATCGTTCATTTCAAAAAGGTATTCCACTACCCTATTTCCCGCTTTAGTTCTCAACCCAAAGGCATCGGCCATTTTATCGAACCGGTTTTCAAACCCTTCATAGTTAAATTGCATGCCGTAAGGCAAATTTACCGCGTTGGCCAATCCGTGGTGGGTATCCAATAAACTTGACAACGGATGTGCCAAACTATGCACAATACCCAATCCTTTTTGAAAGGCAACGGCTCCCATTAGGGACGCCAACAACATTTTTGCCCGTGAATCCACATTGGGATTATGCGTGGCAATTTCCAACGAATCAGCAATTAAAGCAATTCCCTCCAAAGCAATGCCGTCGCACATCGGATGATAATTTTTAGCCAGATAGGCCTCCATATTGTGGGTCAGGGCATCCATTCCCGTGGCGGCGGTAATAAATGGCGGTAGTTCCATCGTTAACAAAGGATCGGCAAAAACGATTTTGGCCATTAATTTCGGACTGAATAATATCCGTTTTTTCTTCGATGAATCCTCCGAAATAATGGCACTTCGGCCTACTTCACTTCCTGTTCCCGCTGTGGTGGGAATGGTCACAAAATGTGGAATGTCTTCTGTTACGTATTTATCTCCCCCGATCAAATCATCATAATCAAATAAATCCCGTTTGTGATTGATTCGCAAAGCAATGGCCCTTGCAACATCCAAAGCGACACCACCACCAATTCCGACAATGCAGTCCCGACTCGTTTCATGATAGGCCTCCCCCCTTTAGTACATCGGACTTTACCGGGTTCTTGTGCATCTCACTAAATACTTCGGTACTTAATCCGTTATTTTCGAGGTCTGTTTTTATTTCCTTAAAAAAGGAGAGTTCTGCAACTGTTCCGTCCGTGACCAAAAGCGGATTCTTGAGATTATTATCCTTTAAATAATCGGCCAGTTCTTTGCTTGACCCGGCACCGAATCGAATTGGGCACGGAAAATTAAAGCCGTGAATTTTATTTAGGTCCATTTATTATAATAGTCAAATCCAATTACATTGCTATCCTTCGAGTGCACTTCGACAAGCTCAGTGTGACATTCTCAAAGACAATTCTTTCAAATAATTTCAAAATATCGTTTGGTCTCCCAATCGGTTACTTCTGCAGAAAACTGTTTCCATTCCCATTCCCTGGTCTTTGTAAAATGGTCTACAAACTCAATTCCAAAAAGATCCTTGGCGATTTTGGAGTTTTTCATTTTTTGGGAAGCGTCCCACAGATTAGAGGGCAAAATTCCTTTTTTGACCTCGTAACCATTGGCTTTCGTCTCGGGAGTGTCCAATTTTAATTTATGTTTTATGCCATAAAGTCCACTTCCCAAACAAGCGGCCATCGCCAAATACGGATTCACATCCGATCCGACCACACGATGTTCGATCCGCGTCGATTTTTTACCCGATGCCAATACACGCAGCGAACAAGTACGATTATCGTGACCCCAAGTTTGATTGATAGGAGCCCACGCCCCTACCACCAATCTCTTAAAGCTATTTATCGTGGGGGCAAACATGGGTAATATTTCTGGAAGACATTTGAGTTGTCCCGCTAAAAAACTTTTCATCAAATCACTCATGTTGTCTTTGGACTTTCCGTCATAGAAAAGATTCTCCTTCTTTTTTGGAATCCCAAAGACTTTGATGGATGTGCCCGCCACACCCCGGAAGCTTTGAAGTCTGCTTAGCCATGAAACTTGCAATGATGCCATGGCGATATGCAATTTCTTTAACGGCTGTTTTAAAAGCACAGCTCGATCTGCGGCCTCCAAAATTCCGCTGTATTGAATGGCCGCCTCGGTCACACCGGGGCCCGTTTCGGTATGCAGTCCTTCCAAAGGGACATTAAAAGCTCCCAACAAATTGAAAAGATCATCGAAATAATCGGAGTTCTCGGACATCCTCAAAATTGAGTAGCCAAACATGCCCGGGGTCAAGGGTTGTATGTCTCGGTAATTTTTTTCCTTTAGGGAATCTGAAGTCTCGCGATAATTGAACCACTCGAATTCTTGCGAAAACATCGGTGTATAATTCATATCCTCGGCTTCGCCGATCATTTTCCGAAGCAGACTTCTCGGACAAACCGCCAAATCTTCCGCTTTCTCCTTTGCAAAATCCACAATAAAAAAGGGCATATCATCTTCCCAGGGAATCGTTCGAAACGTATCCAAATCGACCCGTGCCTCAAAATCATCGTAACCGGTGTGCCAGCCCGTTACCTTTATATCATTGGTGTAAGACACATCGCCCATATCCCATCCGAAGACTACAGAGCAGAATCCGAATCCGCTTTCGAGGGCAGAGAGAAATTTGTCGCGATGCATAAATTTTCCGCGCAAAACCCCATCAATATCAACAATGGCGACCTTTATTTTGGAATGCTTATTCTCCTTTATCTTTTTAATAATCTCGTTCTTGTCCATGATATTCGTTTCTGAAAGTTACTTCATTTTTTTATTTAGAAAGAACAGAAAATAGAAATAAGAAATGACAACAATACCGAAGAATATAGCAGCCAACATCGGATTGTAATAGGCCATCGCAATCATGGCCACGGAAGCAATAATCAAGGCCACAGCTGGAAAAAGAGGAAACATAGGCACTTTAAAAGGACGTTCCATCTCAGGTTCTTTTTTTCGCAACGCAAAAAATGCGAGCATGGATACGATATAAAGTCCCAATGCACCAAAACAGGCAATGGTAATAATCTCTCCCGTGGCGCCTGTAAATAAAGCTACGATTCCCACTACTGTATTTGCAATAAGGGCGTTTGTCGGGGTCCTAAATTTGTTGTGCACTTTCCCCAAATACTTAGGGGCGTATCCTTTTCTTCCAAATTCAAAAGTGGCACGACCTCCGGCTAAAATGATTCCATGAAAGGAAGCTATCAATCCTAGAAGTCCGATTCCGATTAATAATCTATATAAAATATGTCCGCTATCCATAATTTGTGAGAGCGCCAAAGGCAAAGGCGAATCGGATGCTAAATCACTACCTTCGGGATATACCACAGCCTCCCAACCCGCAACTCCGACTGCGGAAGTAAAAGTCAAGACGCACAAGATGACCAAAGTCAAAATTGCCGAACCAAAACCTATCAATATACTTCGTTGCGGATTTATCGCTTCCTCGGCAACATTGGCGACACCTTCGATGGCCAGAAAAAACCAAATCGCAAAAGGAATGGCAGCAAAGATTCCCGAATACCCATTGGGCAATGGGTTCATCTGTAAATTGCTCAATTCGAATTCCGGAAGCGTTACTCCCGCAAAAATCAGTAACTCAATAACAGCCAAAACAGTAATGACCAATTCAAAAGAAGCCGCTAGTTTTACACCTAGAATATTGATTGCCGTAAATATCACATAGGCGCCAATGGCAAAAACCATTAAATCGATTGCAGGATAAACGAGATTCAAATAGGCCCCGATAGCTGCGGCAATGGCAGGCGGAGCAAAAATGAACTCGATATTTTGAGCGATACCCGCAACAAAACCCAAATGCTTTCCGAGTCCTCTATTGGCATATTCAAAAGCACCCCCGGCCTTTGGAATGGCACAGGCCATTTCAGTATAACTGAAAGTAAAGGTCACATACATAATGATGATAAAAACGGTCGCGATTGCGAGTCCGTAGGTCCCACCCTCGGCAAGGCCAAGATTCCAGCCAAAATACATTCCTGAAATCACATAACCGACTCCCAGGCCCCAAAGCATTAACGGACTCAGGGCTTTTTTTAATTGGGTTTCGCTCATAGTATTCGGATTTGTTATGGAAATTTGAGTCGTCTTTCCTTCAAAAATAGCGGAAAAAAGAAATCTTTGCATTCATTTCTTCCTCAGCCAAATATCCGGATCCAAATAAAACATCTTTTTCCAGCCATGAACGGCAACGGAATCCTTCAAATGAAAATACGGGAAGGGAGTGGTAATCGCATAATGCAAATGTGGCGGTTTGCCCTTTGCATTCCCTGTATCTCCTACCGTACCCAGAATACTTCCTCTTTTTACGGGTTTTAGTGGGAATGTCTTTATTTCATCTAAATGGGCATAATAGTGGAATCGCCATTTGGGGCCGAGCACCATGACGGACTTCCCTCCTTTTCCTCCCTCATAGGTATATATCACTATGCCATGAGTTGAAGCGACTACAGCCTTTCCCTTTTCAGCGAAAATATCGATGCCCTTGTGCGTAATCGAAGTACCCCATGGGTAGGCCCAAAAGGAATCATCGGCCCAACTTTTGGTCGTTGCGCCTTTTACAGGAATGATCATGTTCTGGGGCAATAGAAAACCTAATCCAATAATTACAAAAGGGACCCAAAACCACTTTCGCATTCGTCGGTCGCGAAGTATGAATGCGAATACCGATAATAGCGCGAACCAAAATCGGTTGGTGGTGTTGGTAATCATATATTAGTTATTGAACCATCCCTAAAAACTCGTCCTCAGAAATAATAGGAACTCCTAAACTTTCCGCTTTTGTTTTCTTACTTGGCCCCATATTGTCCCCGGCTATCACATAGGAAGTCTTCGAGGAAATAGACGAGGAAACCTTGCCCCCATTATCCTCAATCAATTTCTTCAGTTCGTTTCTACTAACTTTTTCAAATACCCCCGAAACCACAAATGACTTGCCTTTCAGCATATCGGTCTGATTTTGCAATTGTTCTTCGGAAAGGGAAAATTGGAGTCCGTATGATTTTAATCGGTTGACGATTTCAACATTCTCCGCGTTTCCGAAAAAATCGACCACACTTTCCGCGATACGCTCCCCGATTTCATCGACAGCGACTAAATCCAACATGTTTGCCATCATTAGGGAATCGATGTTCTTATAGGCCTTGGCTAACTTTTTAGCTACCGTTTCCCCGACATAGCGAATTCCTAAACCAAACAAAACGCGTTCAAAAGGAATCTTTTTCGAAGCCTCCACCCCAGCGACCAAATTCTCGGCGGATTTCTCCGCCATACGTTCCAAGGGCATAACTTGTTCTTTGGTCAAAGTGTATAAATCCGCATAATTATTTATCAATCCCTCCTGGAATAACAATTCGACGGTTTCGCTTCCCAAACCTTCAATATCCATCGCCTTCCGGGAAATAAAATGTTGGATGCGACCAGTAATCTGAGGTGGACAACCTGTATCATTCGGGCAAAAATGTTGCGCCTCCCCTTCTTGCCGCACTAATTCAGTGTCACATTCTGGGCAATGGGAAATGTATCTCGTCGGTTGGGAATCCGGACTGCGCTTAGTAAAATCGACCCCAATTATTTTCGGAATGATTTCCCCTCCTTTTTCCACAAAAACGGTATCCCCTTCTCTGATATCCAATTTTGCAATTTGGTCGGCATTGTGCAACGACGCTCTTTTTACTGTAGTGCCTGCCAATAAAACAGGCTCTAAATTCGCAACTGGAGTAATCGCACCTGTACGGCCAACTTGATAGGTTATTTCATTTAAAACGGTCGAAACTTGTTCGGCCTTGAATTTATAGGCCAAGGCCCATCGGGGGGCCTTAGCCGTATAACCCAATTCATCTTGCTGACGCAAATTATTGACCTTGACCACTACGCCGTCGGTTTCATACGGAAGTTCATGCCGCTTGATATCCCATTCTTCAATAAAGGCCAAAACTTCATCGGTTGTCTTGCACAATTTGGCAATTGAGGGAACCTTAAAACCCCATTCCCGAGCATTCTCCAACATTTGCCATTGTGATTCAATACCGATGTTCTGACCGACGATGCCATAGAGTAAACAATCCAACGGGCGCTGGGCCACCAGGGCACTATCTTGTAATTTCAAACTTCCGGAGGCCGTGTTACGTGGATTCATATAGGGTTCTTCACCATTTTCGATACGCTCTTGATTCATTTTGGCAAAGCCCTCGAAAGGCAAAACGATTTCCCCCTTATATCAAATTTTGGAGGATAGTTGCCTTGCAATTGTAACGGAACTGAACGAATGGTCTTGACGTTGGTTGTAACGTCATCGCCTTGGAATCCGTCTCCTCGGGTAACTGCACGAATTAGTTTTCCTTCTTCGTAGGTCAAACTGATACTCGCACCATCATATTTTAGTTCACAAGTAAATTCGACTTCGATATCTCCCAAAATTCTTTGCACACGCTTTTCCCAATCCGTTAAGTCTTCCTTGGAATAGGAATTATCCAACGAATGCATACGATGATTGTGTACAACTGTTTCGAAATTCTTGGTCACTTCGCCCCCTACCCTCAACGTTGGCGATGAGGCATCATATAATTCTGGATGGTTTTCTTCCAAGGCTTGCAACTCCTTTAACTTCATGTCGAATTCATAATCCGATATGGTGGGATTGTCAAGCACATAATAGTTGTAGTTGTGCTCACGAAGTTCTTCTCTTAGGGATTCTATTTGTTCCTTTACGCTCATTAGGTCTGCTCTTTTTTAATCCATTTGGGCAAGGGAAGGGGAATATACGCCACCATCTTTTTCAATAGGCCATCGACATCATCGTCCACCAAAATCATATCGTAATTTTCTTGGCTTAGAAAGCCTTTTGATACCATCTTTTGCAATAATTGTAAGAGGTCATCATAAAAGCCATTGGTATTCAGAATGCCAATCGGCTTTTGGTGCAGACCAAGTTGTGCCCAGGTAATCATTTCAAAAAGTTCTTCCAAAGTGCCGTATCCGCCGGGAAGTGTAATAATACCCTCCGACAGTTCATGCATTTTAAGTTTTCGCTCGTGCATGTTCTGGGTTACGATGAGTTCCGTCAATCCGGTATGGAAAACTTCCTTATGTTTTAAAAACTCGGGGATTACCCCAATGACCTTCCCGTCTTTATCTAAAGTAGTTTGGGCCACTGTTCCCATGACCCCTATTTTAGCCCCGCCATAAACCAAGATAATTTCTCTTTCAGCAAGAATTTTGCCCAATTCGGCAGCCGCTTGCAATATCGCTGGGTCATTGCCTTCACTACTTCCACAAAAAACTACAATGCTATTCATTTTTTTGACAATCTTACCTTTAACATTCGGTCATTACCGAACATATCTTTTCGGAGTTCAATATCCTTAAAATTATGTTCTTTTAAAAGTGCCTTCATTTCTTTTCCTAGATATTGATTGATTTCCAGATAAAGTAATCCATCCAAACTCAAATTTTTCCGCGCAAATTGAACAATACTTCTATAGAATTGTAGTGGATTTTCATCAGCGACAAACAATGCCAATTCAGGTTCATGTTCCAACACATTCTTTGCCATTTCTTTTTTTCCAATTCCCTGACATATGGCGGATTGGAAACGATAATATCAAACGTATCATCCACTACGTCCTCCCCTAAAATATCCGAATTGATAAAATTGATCTCCACTTTATTAAGCTCCGCATTTCTTTGTGCGACTTGTAAGGCATCATCGGAAACATCTAGGGCATACACTTTTGCCCCCGGCAGATTTTTAGCAAGGGAAATTGCAATGCAGCCACTGCCGGTGCCGATGTCTAGAATTTTTAATCCAGTCTTTCGACTTCGGCTTTGCTCAATCTCAGATACATTTTTCTTTAGTGCTTCGATAGGCTCAGCCTGACATTCGTGCAAAATCCATCCAACCAGTTCCTCGGTTTCTGGTCGTGGAATTAGCACATTTTCATCAACATACAATTCCAAATCCATGAAAGTCGTTTTCCCTAACACATATTGGATCGGACGGTTTAATCTTAATTCAGAAAGGGCTGCGAAAAATGGTGTTTCTTCCTCCTTTGAAATAATCAGGTCAGGTCGCAACGCCAAAACAAACCGCTCTAAACCCATATAATGCTCAATCAACATATAAAAAAAATTAGCGATCTCCTCGCTTGCATACTTACCGTCAAGTTCTTTGTGGAAGATGTTTTTAATCTCTCGGAGAAGCATTTTGTAAATTAAAATTAATGGGATTTAAAATCCTATTTTAGCGAAGTGAATATACACACAAAATATATGCAGCGCTGCATCGAATTGGGCAAAAACGGATTGGGCAGCACCTATCCCAATCCCATGGTCGGAAGTGTAATCGTTCATAATGAAAAAATAATCGGCGAAGGTTTTACAAGTCCGTGTGGTGGGCCTCACGCAGAGGTTAATGCGATAAATTCGGTAAACGATAAATCACTTCTCAAAAAAGCTACGCTCTATGTAACGCTCGAACCTTGTTCACATTTCGGTAAAACTCCGCCCTGTGCCGATTTTATCGTCGCGAACAAAATTCCGAGGGTGGTTGTGGGAGTCAAAGATCCGCATGAAAAAGTGGCCGGAATGGGAATTCAAAAATTACGCGATGCCGGTTGCGAAGTCGAAGTGGGAGTTCTCGAGGAAGAATGTCGCGAACATCACAAACGTTTTTTGACGTTTCATGAAAAAAAACGTCCCTATATTATTTTAAAATGGGCAGAATCTTCGGATGGATTTTTGGCTCCGGATAAATCTGAGCGAGAAGCCAATCCGGAACCCTATTGGATAACGAATAAAAAATCACGCCAATTGGTACATCAATGGCGATCGGAAGAGCACGCAATTTTAGTAGGAACAAATACGGTTTTGGAAGATAATCCAAAATTGAATGTGCGTGATTGGGCAGGCAATTCCCCTATCAGAATAGTTGTTGACAGGGATTTACGAATACCATCCAATAATAATATATATGATGGTAGCGTTTCGACTTTGGTTTTGACAGCCAAAAAAAACTTCCAAATGCAAAAGAAAAATTAGAATACCTGCAGCTTGATTTTGATAAAATAAGTGTTGAGACCATTTGTGCTGAACTTCATAAAAAAAGTATTATCAGCTTGATGGTTGAGGGAGGAGCTAAAACCCTCCAAACTTTTATCGATGCCAATCTTTGGGATGAAGCAAGGGTATTCAAGGGAAGCAACAATTTTGAAAAAGGATTGAAAGCACCCAATTTTTCAAGGAAAAAGACGAGCGAAGAAAAAATATTAAATGACATTCTAACAATTTATCATAATGATTAAGAATATCATCTTTGACTTCGGAGACATTTTTATAAATCTTGACAAACAGGTTATTTTCCGTGAAATTGAAACTTATGGCGGAAACCCAAAATTAGGCCCAGAAGCCTATGCTATAAATAACCAATTTGAAGTGGGTAAAATAACCAATGACGAATTCATAAGCCAGCTGGCAACCCTATATCCAAAAGCCTCAGCTGTAAAAATCACCGAAATATGGAATTCCATGTTGCTCGATTTTCCCGATTATCGATTAAATTTTATTGAAAAACTTGCAGACGAAGCTCAATATCGCCTTTTTTTATTGAGCAATACCAATGCGCTACACATTCCCCATGTGGCCAAAATTATGGGATCTGACAAATTCAATCGGTTTAAAAGCTGTTTTGAACAGTTCTATCTTTCGCACGAAATACAACTTAGAAAACCCAATGCCGATATCTTTGAGTATGTACTTCAGCAGAACCGTTTAAAGTCGCAAGAAACTTTCTTTATCGATGACTCAAAAGAAAATACGGATGCTGCTCAAAAAATGGGCATCACAAGCTGGAATCTACGGGTCGGAAAGGAAGATATAATTGATTTAAAATCTATGTTGCCCCATGCTTGATCTTGCTCTATTCATTTTTTTTTCGAGCGCACTGTTCGTGATTTTCAAACTATTCACAAAGTATAAAATACAAGCGTCATATGCGATCATTGTAAATTATTTTACCGCTAGTACGGTGTCATTCCTATTTTTTAAAGAACCTTTTTCGGTATCCGATATAACAAAAAAATCTTGGTTTTTGGGCACTTTGGCCTTAGGCCTACTCTTTATCATCGTTTTCAATATCACTGCAAGGACAGCTCAAAAGCTAGGTGTTTCGGTAGCATCGGTTGCTGCAAAAATGTCATTTGTTATACCTGTAATAGTTGGAATCTCACTTTACAAGGAAGAATTAAACATTGTAAAAATCATTGGGATTTTAATGGCCTTAGCAGCCGTATATTTTGCTTCGAAGAAAAATAAGACTGTTGTCGTAAAATTTCAAGATTTAATACTGCCTTTACTGCTTTTTATGGGTACCGGATTTGTAGATGCAGGAATAAAGATGCTACAAACTTGGCAAATGGAAGAAGTTGATTTTCCATTGTTTTCTATGACCGTTTTTGGTGCAGCAGGGACTATTGGGCTTTTTTTCATTTTAATAAGTTCTTTTAAAAAGCCCCTTAAATTAAATTTACCGAATGTAATAGGTGGAATCATACTCGGTTCATTCAATTACTTTACCATCCATTTTTTACTAAGGGCCCTAAATGCAGAAGTGTTTGCCAGCTCAGTAATCTTTACCATAAGCAATGTAGGAACCGTGCTTTTATCGACTCTTCTAGGCATTTTACTTTTTAAAGAACAAATAAGTCCTAAAAACTGGGGAGGTATCGCCCTTGCGGTGGTAAGTATTGTACTAGTAGTCATTTTTTAATGTCAGAAGAGATTGATACATACCGAACATTAATACGGCCCTCGCCGGAAGTCTTGTACAAAGAGAAGAAAAGTAAGTTTTATGGATATGCCTTTCCCATACAATCGGAAGATGAGGTAAAAACAAAACTTGATGAACTTCGAAAAAAGCACCACAGCGTAAATCATGTTTGCTATGCCTGGCAATTGGGTGTTGAGAAAATTCGTTATCGCGCCAACGATGATGGCGAACCCAACAATTCGGCGGGAATGCGCATTTACGGGCAAATTCAATCTTTTCAAGTAACCAATGTGTTGGTGGCGGTTGCCCGAATCTTTGGAGGAACAAAACTCGGGGTCGGTGGTTTGATTTCAGCCTATCGCACAGCCGCACAAATGGCTTTAGAGGCTTCTCGCATTGTCGAAAAGAATTTGGAGGTTCGACTTAGGATCACTTTCGCATACCCTGAAATGGAAAAAGTGATGCGTATTATAAAACAGCATAACATTCAGATAACTTCTCAAGAAATGGCAACCAATTGCGAACTCTTGGTAAGGGTACAAAAAAGTGAATTAGAAAAAGTATCAGCTAGGTTCTTGTCGATACCGCGGGTTGAACTAAGCTTTTAAAATTAGGCGGTAATTTTTTCAAGTATGTAATCAGGACATTTCATTGGCCGGTTTGTATCCTTTTCCATAAAGGCCAAAACCGTATTTGCCTCGGCTAGAATTTCGTTGGCCTCGTTATATATCGTATAGTCAAATTCGATTTTAACAAGTGGTATTTTTCTAAGTCGGGTTTCTACTGTAATCAGGTCGTCGTAAAGTGCTGATTTCTTAAAATTCAGGGACAACGAAACTACTGGGAGAATAATACCGTCTTCTTCCATTTTTTTGTAGGAAATTCCGTATCGCCTCAACCACTCAATTCTTCCCATCTCCAAGTATTGTGCATAATTACCATGGTACACCACTCCCATTTGGTCTGTTTCCGCATAGCGAACTCGAAAAGATATTCTGTTAAAATCCATAGATTTTCAGGTAAAAACGATATATTTAAAAGATTTCGATTTGAAGCCGTTGAACATGAGAAAAAAAAAGGGTAAATTCAATAGTATTTGATTTTTTTTTTAGCTTTTTTGTTCACATATTTGCCCAACCAAGAAATGAGGTAAGCTCCAACCGAATTTCAACCAACTGACGAAATCACTAACCAACAAAATAAGAGAACTTTTTAA